>NZ_CP013138.1:0-3924123 GCF_000310105.2 Pseudoalteromonas sp. Bsw20308
TGTTTCACTATCACATAAAACGCGTTTGGCGTTGTATGGTTAAGCCTCACGGGTAATTAGTACAAGTTAGCTTAATGGCTCACACCACTTCCACATCTTGCCTATCAACGTTGTAGTCTTCAACGGCCCTTCAGAGACTTTAAAAGTCTAGTGAGAACTCATCTCGAGGCCTGCTTCGCGCTTAGATGCTTTCAGCGCTTATCAGTTCCGAACGTAGCTACCGGGCAATGCCATTGGCATGACAACCCGAACACCAGCGGTTCGTTCACTCCGGTCCTCTCGTACTAGGAGCAACCCCTCTCAATTCTCAAACGCCCACGGCAGATAGGGACCGAACTGTCTCACGACGTTCTAAACCCAGCTCGCGTACCACTTTAAATGGCGAACAGCCATACCCTTGGGACCGACTTCAGCCCCAGGATGTGATGAGCCGACATCGAGGTGCCAAACACCGCCGTCGATATGAACTCTTGGGCGGTATCAGCCTGTTATCCCCGGAGTACCTTTTATCCGTTGAGCGATGGCCCTTCCATTCAGAACCACCGGATCACTATGACCTACTTTCGTACCTGCTCGACGTGTCTGTCTCGCAGTTAAGCTGGCTTCTACCATTACACTAACCGTACGATGTCCGACCGTACTTAGCCAACCTTCGTGCTCCTCCGTTACTCTTTAGGAGGAGACCGCCCCAGTCAAACTACCCACCAGGCACTGTCCGTAACCCCGATTCAGGGGCCAACGTTAGAACATCAAAACTACAAGGGTGGTATTTCAAGGTTGACTCCAACAAAACTAGCGTCTCATCTTCAAAGTCTCCCACCTATCCTACACATGTAGGTTCAATGTTCAGTGCCAAGCTGTAGTAAAGGTTCACGGGGTCTTTCCGTCTAGCCGCGGGTACACAGCATCTTCACTGCGATTTCAATTTCACTGAGTCTCGGGTGGAGACAGCGTGGCCATGGTTACACCATTCGTGCAGGTCGGAACTTACCCGACAAGGAATTTCGCTACCTTAGGACCGTTATAGTTACGGCCGCCGTTTACCGGGGCTTCGATCAAGAGCTTCTCCCTAAGGATAACCCCATCAATTAACCTTCCGGCACCGGGCAGGTGTCACACCGTATACGTCATCTTGCGATTTTGCACAGTGCTGTGTTTTTAATAAACAGTCCCAGCCACCTGGTCACTGCGGCTCCCGTCCGCTTAGAGAGCAAGTCTCATCACAGATAGGAGCGTACCTTCTCCCGAAGTTACGGTACGATTTTGCCTAGTTCCTTCACCCGAGTTCTCTCAAGCGCCTTAGTATTCTCTACCTGACCACCTGTGTCGGTTTGGGGTACGATTCCATATAATCTGAAGCTTAGAGGCTTTTCCTGGAAGTATGGCATCAGCAACTTCATCACCGTAGTGACTCGTCTCGTGTCTCAGGTTTAATGTTCGTCCGGATTTACCTAAACAAACGCCCTACTCACTTTCACATAGACTACCAACGCTATGCTTGCTTAGCCTGCTCCGTCCCCCCATCGCAATTATATCGAGTACAGAAATATTAATCTGTTTCCCATCGACTACGCCTTTCGGCCTCGCCTTAGGGGTCGACTTACCCTACCCTGATTAACATGGGATAGGAACCCTTGGTCTTCCGGCGTGGGAGTTTTTCACTCCCATTATCGTTACTCATGTCAGCATTCGCACTTCTGATACGTCCAGCATACCTCCCGGTACACCTTCAACCGCTTACAGAACGCTCCCCTACCACTCAGAATAAATTCTGAATCCGCAGCTTCGGTGCATAGTTTAGCCCCGTTACATCTTCCGCGCAGACCGACTCGACCAGTGAGCTATTACGCTTTCTTTAAAGGATGGCTGCTTCTAAGCCAACCTCCTGGCTGTCTGGGCCTTTCCACATCGTTTCCCACTTAACTATGACTTTGGGACCTTAGCTGGCGGTCTGGGTTGTTTCCCTCTTCACGACGGACGTTAGCACCCGCCGTGTGTCTCCCGGATATTACTTTACGGTATTCGGAGTTTGCAAAGGGTTGGTAAGTCGGGATGACCCCCTAGCCTTAACAGTGCTCTACCCCCGTAAGTATTCGTCCGAGGCTCTACCTAAATAGATTTCGGGGAGAACCAGCTATCTCCCGGTTTGATTAGCCTTTCACTCCTAGCCACAGGTCATCCCCTAACTTTTCAACGTTAGTGGGTTCGGTCCTCCAGTTGATGTTACTCAACCTTCAACCTGCCCATGGCTAGATCACCGGGTTTCGGGTCTATACCTTGCAACTATTCGCCCAGTTAAGACTCGGTTTCCCTACGGCTACCCTATTCGGTTAACCTCGCTACAAAATATAAGTCGCTGACCCATTATACAAAAGGTACGCAGTCACCCAACAAGTGGGCTCCTACTGCTTGTACGTACACGGTTTCAGGTTCTATTTCACTCCCCTCACAGGGGTTCTTTTCGCCTTTCCCTCACGGTACTGGTTCACTATCGGTCAGTTGGGAGTATTTAGCCTTAGATGATGGTCCACCTATATTCAGTCAAAGTTTCACGTGCTCCGACCTACTCGATTTCACTTAAAATGTCTTTTCATGTACGGGACTATCACCCTGTATCGTGGCGCTTTCCAGCAGCCTTCCATTAACACATAATAAGCTTAAGGGCTGTTCCGATTTCGCTCGCCGCTACTTTCGGAATCTCGGTTGATTTCTTTTCCTACGGGTACTTAGATGTTTCAGTTCTCCGCGTTCGCCTCGTTAACCTATGTATTCAGTTAACGATACCTGCAAGCAGGTGGGTTTCCCCATTCGGAAATCCTAGTCTCAAGCGCTTTTTACTAGCTTGACTAGGCTTATCGCAAGTTAATACGTCCTTCATCGCCTCCAACTGCCAAGGCATCCACCGTGTACGCTTAGTCACTTAACCATACAACCCAAACGGGTCTTTGTTTTGTGACAGTTTAACTTCGCCAGAAGTCAATATTGAATACTAAAGTAGATACCAATCAATTAACTCATAAGAGTTAACTAAATGGCACTCAATGGTACTGCTACCATTGTTTTTTTACTTTTGAAAACTCTTGATAAATACAATGTATTCATCAGAATTTTATTATCAGCTTTTCCAAATTTTTAAAGAGCATATTAATTAGTTATCCCAAAGGGACAAGCACTAATTAACAATCATCTGTGTGGACACTACGAACAAATAAGTTCTAAATCGTATAAGGAGGTGATCCAGCCCCAGGTTCCCCTAGGGCTACCTTGTTACGACTTCACCCCAGTCATGAATCACTCCGTGGTAAACGTCCTCCCGAGGGTTAGACTATCTACTTCTGGAGCAACCCACTCCCATGGTGTGACGGGCGGTGTGTACAAGGCCCGGGAACGTATCACCGCGTCATTCTGATACGCGATTACTAGCGATTCCGACTTCATGGAGTCGAGTTGCAGACTCCAATCCGGACTACGACGCACTTTAAGTGATTCGCTTACCTTCGCAGGTTCGCAGCACTCTGTATGCGCCATTGTAGCACGTGTGTAGCCCTACACGTAAGGGCCATGATGACTTGACGTCGTCCCCACCTTCCTCCGGTTTATCACCGGCAGTCTCCTTAGAGTTCTCAGCATTACCTGCTAGCAACTAAGGATAGGGGTTGCGCTCGTTGCGGGACTTAACCCAACATCTCACAACACGAGCTGACGACAGCCATGCAGCACCTGTATCAGAGTTCCCGAAGGCACCAAACCATCTCTGGTAAGTTCTCTGTATGTCAAGTGTAGGTAAGGTTCTTCGCGTTGCATCGAATTAAACCACATGCTCCACCGCTTGTGCGGGCCCCCGTCAATTCATTTGAGTTTTAACCTTGCGGCCGTACTCCCCAGGCGGTCTACTTAATGCGTTAGCTTTGAAAAACAGAACCGAGGCTCCGAGCTTCTAGTAGACATCGTTTACGGCGTGGACTACCGGGGTATCTAATCCCGTTTGCTCCCCACGCTTTCGTACATGAGCGTCAGTGTTGACCCAGGTGGCTGCCTTCGCCATCGGTATTCCTTCAGATCTCTACGCATTTCACCGCTACACCTGAAATTCTACCACCCTCTATCACACTCTAGTTTGCCAGTTCGAAATGCAGTTCCCAGGTTGAGCCCGGGGCTTTCACATCTCGCTTAACAAACCGCCTGCGTACGCTTTACGCCCAGTAATTCCGATTAACGCTCGCACCCTCCGTATTACCGCGGCTGCTGGCACGGAGTTAGCCGGTGCTTCTTCTGTCAGTAACGTCACAGCTAACGGGTATTAACCGTTAACCTTTCCTCCTGACTGAAAGTGCTTTACAACCCGAAGGCCTTCTTCACACACGCGGCATGGCTGCATCAGGCTTGCGCCCATTGTGCAATATTCCCCACTGCTGCCTCCCGTAGGAGTCTGGGCCGTGTCTCAGTCCCAGTGTGGCTGATCATCCTCTCAAACCAGCTAGGGATCGTCGCCTTGGTGAGCCATTACCTCACCAACTAGCTAATCCCACTTGGGCCAATCTAAAGGCGAGAGCCGAAGCCCCCTTTGGTCCGTAGACATTATGCGGTATTAGCAGTCGTTTCCAACTGTTGTCCCCCACCTCAAGGCATGTTCCCAAGCATTACTCACCCGTCCGCCGCTCGTCAGCAAAGTAGCAAGCTACTCTCTGTTACCGCTCGACTTGCATGTGTTAGGCCTGCCGCCAGCGTTCAATCTGAGCCATGATCAAACTCTTCAATTAAAAAGTTTTATGTCTTTCGACAGCTCAATGAATTCTGAATTTTTTAATATCTTTCGATATTGAATTGACTGTGCCGAATAATTACCGAAATAACTATTCTGTTGGTCACTCAGTTTTCAATTGAGACTCTAATTTGTTTGCCTCGTTACTTGCTCAATAAAGAACGAAGTAGGTTGGCTGTTAGAACTCAATCTGTACGAGTGCCCACACAGATGATTGCTTTATATTGTTAAAGAACGTTTTGATTCGCTTTAGCGTCTCAAGGGATGCGAATAATACACCCTTTATTTTTCGAGTCAACACTTAGTTTTAAACTTTCTTTTTAGAAGATTTAAAACCGAAGTTTTATTTAACTCTCTGAGTAGTTTATGCCTTGCTATGCTTCGGCGTTTCCCGTCTCAGTGGGGTCGCATTATAGGGAGAACAGATTTTTACGCAAGCACTTTTTTAAAGAAAAAGTAAAAAAAGATGCTGTTCGGTCAGTATCTGAACTAAACACCCTGAAACTGATAGTTTTGTAACCAAACAGTGCACTGTATGGTACAAAAATCACCTTGCTGATACACTCAAAGCTAATAACTATTATCTAAAAGGTACTAAATATGGCAATCCGTTCTTATAAAGGTATAACACCTTCGTTTAATTCGTCTGTTTATATTGATGAGTCTTCAGTTTTGGTTGGTGATATTACTTTAGGTGATAATAGTAGTGTTTGGCCTTTAGTAGCTGCACGTGGTGATGTTAACTATATACGTATTGGTAAGCGCTCCAATATACAAGATGGCAGTGTATTGCATTTATCTCGTGCAACTAAAAGCAACCCTGATGGTTATCCACTTATTATAGGTGACGATGTAACTGTTGGTCATAAGGTAATGCTGCACGGATGTGTATTAGGAAACCGTATACTAGTAGGTATGGGCGCTATTATTATGGATAACGTGGTTGTTGAAGACGATGTAATTATAGGTGGCGGCTCTTTAGTACCACCAAACAAACGTTTAGAGTCTGGTTACTTATATGTAGGAAGTCCGGCTAAGCAAGCCCGCCCTCTTACAGAGCAAGAACTTGCCTTTTTAAAAATATCTGCCGATAACTATGTGTCACTTAAAGATGAATACTTAGCTGAAATAGCTAACTTAAGTTAATAAACTTACTTCAATTTGGCCTGCCGAGTTATAGCTTTCTTCTTCGATAAGCTCCTCGGCACGTTCTTCATAATCAAAACGATACTGTTCAAAATATTCTGTTGCGTGACTTTCGTCTGTTAATTTAAGTGTATTTACTTCTATTATGCATTCCACCAGCATGCCACTAACTTGTGCAAAAAAGACTAGCTGATGATCGGGCTCTCTAAATTCGAGCCTATCTATAAACTGTATTGCCTGATTCATTTAAGCGTTCCTTGTTTGAGCGCATCCACTACGGGAAGTATTTCTGGCATTTTATTACGCCATACATAATATGCTTGAGCAGCTTGACCAACTAACATACCGCTGCCATCTAAAAGCTTAGCGTTAATATTATGCTGTGCAATCCAATTCATAAAAATGGTATTTTGCAGTGAATAAAACATGTCATAAGCGACTTCACAGTTAGTTATGTGTTTTTCATCAAGAGCTGGAAGTTCGTTATTCATACTGCTAGAGGTAGAGTTTATAATTAGTGAGTAATCGCTTACTGGTAAATCATCAAAACCAAAACCAGATACAGCTCCATATTGAATAAACAGTTTTGCGAGTTCTTTGGCTTTTTGTGCTGTGCGATTAACGATTATTATTTCCTGAGGGTTATGCTCTAGCAAAGGTAAAATAACGCCTCGAGCTGCACCGCCCGCGCCAATAATTAAAATACGTTTATCAGTTATGGCTACTTTATTAGCAAGTAAATCATTTACAAAGCCCACACCATCGGTGTTATCTCCGAGTAATGTGCCATCATCTCGTTTTTTTAATGTATTAACAGCCCCTGCAATTTTAGCTAATGGCGTAAGCTCATCGGCCATTGCATAGGCTTGCTCTTTAAATGGCATTGTAACGTTAGCACCCACACCACCTTGCTCAAAAAAAGACAATACTGTTTTTTCAAAGTTATCGATAGGTGCTAATATTGCGCGATAGTCGATTTGCTCACCCAGTGATACAGCAAATTGTTTATGTATCGTGGGGGATTTTGAATGTTTAATTGGATTTCCAAAAACCGCATATTTGTCCATTTTAAAGCAACCTCTTTGCAGTTATATACTGCCTATTAACGATGATAAGTAATATGATTAAACGACTTTTTTCTAAATCTAAGCCAGCTCCTGAGCAACAGGCTCCTACTCCTGAAAAAACACCGTATGAAATAATAGGTGGAGAGAAAGGTGCGCGTGCTATTTCTAATCGATTCTACGACATAATGGAGTCAGATGAATACGCTAAACCGTTATATGATATGCATCCTCTGCCATTAGATCGAATTCGCCAAGTATTTTTTGAATTTTTATCTGGTTGGTTAGGCGGGCCAAACCTATTTACAGAAAAACATGGTCAGCCAATGCTACGTAAACGCCATATGCCTTTTACTGTAGACAAAGCATTGCGCGATCAGTGGATGTACTGCATGAATAAAACGTTGGATATAGAAATAGACAATCCGTTGTTACGTGAAGGATTAAAACAATCATTCTCTCAACTAGCAACGCACATGATCAATCAGCATTAAATTTATATTTAGCATAATGCAAAAAGGCGCTAATTAGCGCCTTTTTGATTACTGTGTAATTGTTATAATTGCCATTCTCTGGCGATTAATTCATTAGACTGGCTAGTTAACCACTCTTGCGGGCGTAAGTAATACTGATATAGGTTAGCTTCTGGGCTACTTGGTTCTGGTTTATAATTATATTCCCAGCGTGCAAGTGGTGGCATAGACATTAATATAGATTCTGTACGCCCGCCACTTTGTAGCCCAAACAACGTACCTCTATCCCATACTAAATTAAACTCTACATAACGTCCGCGACGATAAAGCTGAAAATCACGTTGTTGCTCTGTGTATTCGTCATTTTTACGACGTTCAATAATAGGTAAATAGGCATCTAAAAAGCCATTACCAACCGATTGCATAAACGCAAAACTCTTTTCAAAACCAAGTTCGTTTAAATCGTCAAAAAACAAACCGCCTACTCCGCGCGTCTCGTCTCTGTGCTTTAAATAAAAATACTCGTCGCACCATGTTTTATATTTTGGATAAACTTCACTACCAAATGGCGCACAAATGTCGTGAGCAACTTGATGCCAATGCTGTACGTCTTCTAATACTGGATAAAAAGGAGTGAGATCAAACCCGCCACCAAACCACCATATTGGCTCTTCGCCTTCTTTTTCGGCTATAAAAAAGCGCACATTGGCATGACTTGTTGGTACATGAGGGTTTTTAGGGTGAATAACTAACGACACACCACACGCATGAAAGCTACGCCCTGCAAGCTCTGGTCTGTGTGCTGTTGCTGAACCAGGCATTGAGGCGCCAAATACATGAGAGTAATTAACTCCACCTTGCTCTATTACAGTACCATTTGTGGTTACACGTGTGCGACCACCACCGCCTTCTGCTCGCTGCCAGTTATCTTCTATAAATTTAGCACTGCCATCTGCAGCCTCCAAACCTTTGCAAATAGTGTCTTGCAAAGCCATAAAGTATGCTTTTACTTGATCTAATAATTCGCTTTGCATATTAACCTCTAAATATTTTGCCCGTCATGGCGTCTTTTATTGTGCTTGGTTGAGTATTGCCACCTAACGCCTCGTCAACGTAAAAGCCAACTTGTTCTGTAAATTGCGCTTTGGCTTGATCAATACTAATTACCGTTTCTTGACCGGTTAAGTTTGCACTGGTTGATACTAGTGGCTTACCAAACTCTTGGCACAAGCGTTTTACTGTTGGATGGTTTGTTACTCTTACTGCAATGGTATCAAACTGCCCTGTGAGCCATTTAGGCGTATTTTTAGATGCAGGCATAACCCATGTAATTGCAGCAGGCCAACTCGAAAAAATATCAGCGCGTTTATCCATTGGTATTTTTGCATCATCTACGTATTTTAATAATTGTCCGTAGTTATCAGCGATTAAAATTAGCCCTTTTTCAACCGGGCGCTGCTTAATAGCTAATAGTGCTTCAACGGCTTGTTGATTATCTGGATCACAACCTAAACCATATACAGCTTCTGTTGGGTATAAAATAACTTCGCCTTGCGTTAAGCATGTTATTGCAGTGGGCGTATTTGAAAGGTCTGACAAAGTAGTCTCCAGATATAATTAAACGTTATTCAGTTGAGGTGAGCTTATGCATGCAGCTTTTTTGTGGGCATTGCAATAATATGCCGTTTGCCATATTTCTTTCTATGACGATAGGCCAATCACATTCAGGACACGGATGTTCAACCGGTTTATTATTAAGCGTGTATTTACAACTTGGGTAGCAATCACAAGAATAAAATACTTTACCAAACTTATTACTGCGCGCGACTAAATGACCTTTTTTGCATTTAGGGCAACTAGGCAAAGTATCTTCGCTTTGCTTTTCTTCATTTTCGTTAGCAATGTAATGACACTCTGGATAACCCGTACACCCAATAAACATACCATAGCGGCCATTTTTAACCACCAACGGTTTGCTACACTCAGGACATGCTGAATCTTCTAATATTTTTATTTCGTTGCTGTCGTGATGTGCCAATGGCCTAATAAAGTCGCATTTGGGATAACTTGCGCATCCTAAAAAAGGGCCTGATTTACTATTGCGGATCACTAACTCTGAACCACACTGTGGGCATATCTCGTATTCTTTTTCGAGGGCGTGCTTGTTCGCCGAGAAAAGCGAATGGTCGATTTTACTCATGGTGATCCTAATAGGTTGGTGAATTTTCGCCTAATATACCCAAACCACTTAAAGATACAAGCAATGCCGTGCTTATCCGTTTAAGTAATTTGAGTACAATCAAGATAATTATCTCTAATGAAGAAGTTCGCTGGGTTCATCAAAAATCAAATCTTCCATTTGCTCATATGCCTCTTCAGAGCCAGGAACATTAAATAAGATCATAAGTACAATCCATTTTAAATCCTCTAAGCTTATAGTTGCTTTATCGAGAGAGGCTAAACAGTCCATTACCATTTCACGAGTTACATTATTGATTACGCCTATTTGCTCAATAAACATTAAAAAGCCACGACATTCAGCACTGAGCCTTTGGCATTCACTATCGGTAAATATACGCACAGCATCTTTAGGGTTAGTAATAAGATAAGGAGACTCGTCGCTGTGTTGTAAATCGGCTAATTGCTCTAACCAATCGAGTGCTTTAAATATCTCGGGCTTATGAAAGCCCGCACGCAGTAGCTCATCGGTTAACTCATTTTGCTCGGCAAATATATCCGCTTCGCTATGAATGTAATTTTCAAAAAGATACAAAAGAATATCAAACATATTACCTTCCTGCGCTTAACTTAATATAACCATCTAGTACGCGCTCAATCTGATCGTCTAGCTCTAAATCGAGCAACCTACTAAGTACTTTATCTATTGGCCACTGCGCACGACGCACAATGTCATCTACACTGGTTACTTCAAAGCCAATACTATTTAAAACCTCACATTGAGAATTGGCTTGAATCGGCTGCTCTTTATTACATACATTATTGTCGTAAGTGAAACTCACCTCATCAAGAATGTCAGCCACGTTTTCTACCAGCTTAGCACCTTGCTTTATTAAAAAGTGACTTGCCTGCGCTAACGGGTTTTTAATAGACCCCGGTACTGCAAATACCTCTTTATTTTGTTCAAGCGCATAGCGTACTGTAATTAACGAACCACTTTTAATTTCAGCCTCAACAATAAGCACTCCTAACGATAACCCAGAAATAATACGATTACGACGCGGAAAGTTATGCGCATGAGCAGCTGTGCCTGGTAAAAACTCACTCACCAGCAAACCGCTTTCTAAAACTTGGTCTGTTAATAGTTTATGGCGTTTGGGATAGTAAATATCAACCCCAGTACCAAGCACCGCTATGGTTTTCCCCGTACCAGCAAGAGAGCCTTTATGTGCGGCACCATCTATTCCCCGCGCCATACCTGAAGTAACTGTAATACCCGCCAAAGTTAACTCGTATGCAAATTCTGAGGCTATTTCAAGCCCGGTAGGGGTAGCATTACGGCTGCCAACAATTGCAATTTGTGGCGTTGATAATAACGAGACATCTCCCCTGCAAAAGAGTAATAAAGGCGCACTGGCAATCTGCCGGAGATCTTCTGGGTAAAGCGCATCAAAAATACAGACAACAGTAATGTTGTTCAGCGCTATTAATTGCTCATAATGACTGACTTGTTGCCAATTGGTGTTGAGTAAATTACTCGCTTGATTAGCGCTTAGCCCAAGCTGTAAAAGCTTGTCATGAGATAAGTCAAATAACGACCCAAGGGAATAGTTTGTAGATAGTGCTAAAAGGGTTTTTATACCCAACCCTTTACACATATAAAAGGCAAGCCAGTGGGCTAGCTTGCCAGATGACTGATCCATGCTCTCTCCTAGAGCACCGACTCGCTACTTCTTAATGAATAACTGCAATATCTCCAATGCGAATTGGGTGCTGGTTTTTAGTTATTAATGCATAACTTACTTTGTCATACACTTTAAAGACAATTAGCTCACCAACTTTTTCTTTAGGCATAGTCCAAACGGTACTGTTTTCGTCTGCTTCTAAGCCTAAAAACTCACTGGTGTCTGATACCAGTTTTTCAAAGCTACTGGAGTCTTCAGGATAACGAGGCCCTCGCCGTCCATCAATTACACCTGGTGATTGACGTTCAATATCTAATATGTGACCTGGTTCTACTTGTTGTTCTGAACCTAAGTTTAGCACCACAATGTCCATCGTGCTGAATTCCCGACTGTGATTAGCAGAAGCAATGACCGCACCTTCAACAGGCTGTTTAGGTCGGTGCATATTAAAGTATGCTGGCAACATTTGTCCCTGCATTAGAGGTAATAAAAAATCGCCTTGTTTAATTTCACGCTTAACCGACTCAACCCTTACTGAAGCTGGCACACCGTTGGTGATATCCCCTCGCCTAAATACACGTACCACCCCAACAAAGCTTGCTTTATTAGCTAGTGCAGTATTTGTTTTAGGATCAACATAAGGTTCGCCTTTATGGTAAATGGCGTAAGCCTGATTTAATTTTAAATCACCATTTATATATAAAATATGACCCAGTGTCTGTGTTTTAGTATTTTGATTTGCGCCCAAAACATATGGCTTATTATCTATTTCATCGCTATTAATTGCTTGCTCATACGTCAAGTAAGGTTTAATTAGTTCAAGTGGCAATGTTGTAACTGCATTTTTACCTTTAGGGGTAATACGCCCCTGCGGAGAAAGCTTTCTGTATGCTTTATTTATCACTAAACGAGGTTTTCCGTCTGCATCGTAAACTAATGTTAGCGCATCCCCTGGGTAAATAAGATTTGGGTTGTTTATTTGAGGATTCATTTGCCATAATTCTGGCCATAGCCAAGGTTTATTTAAATAAATACCAGAGATATCCCAGAGCGTGTCTCCTTTTTTTACAACATACTGTTTTGGCGCGTCTTTTTTTATTTCCAACACATCTGCAACTGCCGGAAAAGCAGCACTTAATGCAAGCATGATTGCAACTAACGGGGATCTCATTGAGCTTCCTTGTATTGTTTTTTCATTATTATTGCCCAAAACCTGTTAAAGGTGAACGTGAATGGCTAAAATAAGAGCATACAATACCCTAAATTAAGCACAAGTGAAAAAGGTAACTATGGCTAGGTTAGAAGTTTTAAGATTTCCAGATGAACGTTTACGTACAATAGCAAAAGAAGTTGCTCAAGTTGACGATACAGTACGCCAAATTGTTAAAGATATGCTGGAAACTATGTATGATGAAAATGGTATAGGGCTTGCTGCTACACAAGTAGATATTCATCAACGAATTGTTGTTATTGACGTATCAGAAGAGCGTGATGAACCACTGGTATTAATTAATCCACAAATCATCAAAAAAGATGGCTCAACTATTAGCGAAGAAGGCTGTTTATCAGTACCTAACTCGTATGCAAAAGTTGACCGCGCAGAAACAGTAACAGTCTCTGCACTTAACGAAAACGGTGAAGAGTTTGTACTAGATGCAGACGAACTGCTGGCCATTTGTATTCAACATGAACTAGATCACCTTCAAGGTAAGCTATTCATTGATTACTTATCTCCATTAAAGCGCCAACGTATTCGTAAAAAGCTTGAAAAAGAAGCCAAGTTTGCAGAACAGTAATAAGCACCTTAGGAAAACTCAGTGACTCAACCATTACGCATTATATTTGCCGGTACGCCGGATTTTGCCGCACGTCATTTACAAGCGCTAATACAAAGCGAACATCAAATAGTGGGTGTATATAGCCAGCCAGACCGCCCTGCCGGTCGTGGTAAAAAATTAAAAGCCAGTGAAGTAAAAGCGCTAGCGCTTGAGCACAACTTACCGGTTTTTCAGCCACAGTCATTAAAAAATGATGAAGCACTAGCAGAGCTAACAAGCTTAAATGCCGACATTATGATTGTTGTAGCGTATGGCTTAATTTTACCTAAAGCTATTTTAGAAGCTCCACGTTTAGGTTGTTTAAATGTGCATGGTTCTATATTACCGCGCTGGCGCGGTGCTGCACCTATTCAACGCGCAATTTGGGCAGGTGATGAACAAACCGGCGTAACAATAATGCAAATGGATGAAGGGCTAGATACCGGCGATATGCTACATATAAGCCGCTGCCCTATTAGCACGACAGAAACTAGCGCTAGTTTATATACCAAGCTTGCTGAGCTAGGTCCAGATGCGTTAATTGAAACCATTAATAAATTAGCTAATGGTGAGATCACGCCTGAACCTCAAAACGATGAACTTGCTAACTACGCTAAAAAGCTTTCTAAAGAGGAAGCTAATATAGACTGGTCCATGAGTGCGCTGCAAATTGAGCGAAACATTCGCTCTTTTAACCCATGGCCTGTGTGCTTTACTCAAATGAGTGGGCAAACAGTAAAGATTTATCAAGCGCAGGTTACCTCGCAATCAGGTAATCCTGGGCAAATTTTATCAAGCGACAAAAATGGCGTAATAGTGGCGTGTGGTGAACATGCTTTATGTATTACGCAATTACAACCGCAAGGTAAAAAACCAATGGCAATTAACGATTTTTTAAATGGTCGTAGTGACTGGGTTACCCCTGGCACAGTATTAGGCGAAAACAATGAGTAATGTTCAAAACGTACGAGCGCTTGCCGCTGAAACTTTATATAACGTAGTTGATAAAGGCGCTTCGCTTAATCAAGAACTGCCATTTGCTAGCCAAGGCTTACCACCAAAAGACAAAGCGCTACTACAACAAATTTGTTATGGCGTTTTACGCTACTTACCTAGCCTTGAAAACTACTGCCAACATTTAGTGGAAGATCCACTAAAAGGTAAACGCAGAATATTTCAATTTTTATTATATGTAGGTATTTATCAACTACAACACATGCGTGTACCGCCGCACGCAGCAATATCTGAAACTGTAAATGCACTTGCTCAATTACGTGCTTTAGGTTTAAAAGGGCTTATTAACGCTATATTACGTAGTTTTCAACGCCAGCAAATTGAGCTTGAAGAAAAAGCGAAGCTTATCCCTGTGTGTTTATACAACCACCCTAATTGGTTTATCAAACAAGTAAAAGAGGCCTACCCAGATAGCTGGGAAGACATACTTGCAGAAAACCAACAACAAGCACCTATGTGGTTACGTGTGAATCAAGCACAATATAGCACGCAAGAATACAGCGATATGCTAACGGCGAACGATATTGAACATACCTTAAATCCTGACTTTATAGACGGAATTAAGCTCGCTAAACCACGCGATGTATTTTCCTTACCAGAGTTTGATACAGGTGCATGTTCAGTACAAGATGCCGCAGCACAACTTGCAGCACGCTTTTTAGAACCTAAAGCAGATGACACTATTTTAGATGCCTGTGCAGCACCTGGCGGAAAAACCTGTCACATATTAGAACTTGCTGACGCAGACGTACTTGCACTCGATAGCGACTCAACTCGACTTGAACGTGTTAAGCAAAACCTTACCCGTATTGGCTTAGGTGCAGACCTACAATGTGGTGATGCCTCGCAACCACATACTTGGTGGGACGAAAAATTATTTGATCGTATTTTGCTTGATGTGCCTTGTTCGGCCACTGGTGTAATCCGTCGCCATCCAGATATAAAATGGCTTCGTCGCGCATCTGACATTGTTGACTTAGCCGCTCTTCAAGGCGATATACTCAATAGTATTTGGCCGCTTCTGAAACCAGGTGGTACATTGGTATACGCTACATGCTCGGTTCTTCCACAAGAAAATCAGCAACAAGTAGCTAAGTTTTTAGCTAATAATGACGATGCAGAGCATATTCCTCTGCATGATAAAGACACCGTTACAATGCCAGGATTACAGCTACTGCCAGGCGAAAGCGATGGATTTTATTACGCTAAGCTAGTTAAAAAAATCTAAAATTAATGAACTGTAAATTAGCCATTTTTATAATTTAAAAATGGCTCTTAATTGCTACTTATAACACGGGTAAATAATGAAAATAATCATACTCGGTGCTGGCCAAGTAGGCGCAACACTCGCTGAGAATTTAGTAGGCGAACAGAATGAAATTACAGTCGTTGATATAGATGGTAACCGATTACGTGAACTTCAAGATAAGTACGACTTACAAGGTGTAGTAGGACACAGTGCGCATCCTGATGTATTACGTCAAGCTGGAGCTGAAGACGCCGATATGGTTATTGCAGTAACCAGTTCAGATGAAGTAAACATGGTTGCATGCCAAGTGGCGTACAGTATTTTTAAAACGCCCACTAAAATTGCCCGTATTCGCTCAGAGCAATATTTAAAATACCGCGAGAAACTTTTTCAGAACGACGACTTGCCAATCGATCATTACATTGCCCCAGAAGCACTCGTGACCAAGTACATTCGTCGCTTAATCGACTACCCTGGCGCATTACAGGTATTGCAGTTTGCCGATGGCATGCTCTCGTTAGTTGCAGTGAAAGCCTATTATGGCGGTTTACTCGTCGGTTATGCATTGTCTGCACTTAAAGAACACATCCCTAATGTAGAAACCCGTGTTGCCGCTATTTACCGCCAAGGTAAAGCAATCAAACCACTAGGTACAACGGTCATTGAAGCCGATGACGAAGTATTTTTTATTGCCGCTACAAAACATATACGCGCAGTAATGAACGAACTACAAAAACTTGAACGTTCTTACAAAAAAATCATGATAGCGGGTGGCGGTAACATTGGCGCGGGCCTTGCCCGCTCACTTGAAAAAAACCACACAGTTAAATTAATTGAGCGTAGCAAAGAGCGTGCTGAGCAACTCTCAGAAATGCTAGATAACACAGTTGTATTTTGTGGTGACGCATCAGATCAAGAATTACTCTCAGAAGAGCATATTGATCAAGTTGATGTATTTATTGCCGTAACCAATGACGATGAAGCAAATATTATGTCAGCCATGCTTGCAAAACGTATGGGCGCACAAAAAACAATGGTACTTATTCAGCGTGGTGCTTACGTTGATTTAGTACAAGGGGGAGAAATAGACATTGCCATATCTCCTCAACAAGCCACCATTTCGGCATTACTAACACATGTACGTCGTGGCGACATTGTTAACGTCTACTCATTACGCAAAGGTGCAGCAGAGGCGATTGAAGCGGTAGCCCATGGTGATGAGAATACATCAAAGGTGGTTGGCCGTGCTATTGCAGATATAAAACTTCCTGCAGGTACAACGATTGGGGCAATTGTACGAAATGACGACGTACTCATTGCTCATGACGACACCATTATTATGTCAGGCGATCACGTTATTATGTTTTTAATCGATAAAAAACACATTAATGTGGTAGAAAAACTATTTCAGGTAAGTGCTATATTTTTGTAGTCTTATGACGTATAAAAAGCCGCTGGCGAAGGCGGCTTTAATCGTTGATAATCGCGTGTTAATTATCATTTTAGAGTTACTGTACTTTTGCAAACTCTTCTTTAGAAAGCTCACCATTCCCGTCAGTGTCTAAGTCATCAAATAATTTCACTAACTGCGCGTTAACTTGCGCTTCTTGCTTGGTGATAACCCCGTCACTATCGATATCAAAAGAGGCAAAATCAACGGCGGCATACGCAGCTGACGACGATGCTAAAATGATGACGGCCAGTGTTGTGTTTAATGTTTTCATAATAATTTCCTAAATAATAAAGAGGAAGTCCTTTTCAAAGATCCCTGACTGTGAAAAATGTTTAATCTGAAAAAAGATTAATTAACCTGAACTCTGGTTAACTAGTAATTAGCGAACTCTTCTTTAGAAAGCTCACCGCTACCGTCGGTATCTAGCTCGATAAATTCAGCCATTAAATCGGTGTCGACTGCCGCTTCACTTGGGCTAATTGTGCCGCTACCATCTATATCAAGGCTATTAAAGTCTGATGCTGCAAATACAACTGAAGAAGACGCTATAGCTATAAGTGCCAGTGCTTTATTTAAATGTTTCATAGTTTAATCCTTCAATGTTCTATCAAAAAAGTTGCTTCGTTTAGCTTAAACGTAATTTTTCACTTCCTTGTTACCCTCTTTCGTAAGCTCCTTGCCTACTTAGGTTGTCTTTGGCAACTCAGGATAAATACTTGTTAATTAAGCTTCTGAAAATTCTTCTTTTGATAACTCACCATTTTGGTCAGTATCAAGTTCTGAGAACATGCTCATTAACTTTGCATCTACTGATGCTTCTGCTTGGCTAATTGTGCCACTGCCGTCTACATCAAGTGTATCAAAGTCTGTTGCAGCAAAAGCGGCTGAAGAAGATGCAATAGCAATAAGTGCTAGTGCTTTATTAATGCGTTTCATAATATGTATCCTTCAAATTTATGTGTGTGCGATTAAGGTGTCTTACTTTAAATCACGCTTAAGTTCAGTACACCATGACTATTACAACTTAGGTGCCAACTTTTAAAAGCTGTTATTTTTCATTTGGTTAACAGTATAAAATCGTGATATGGATAAATTTCAAGTGCTTTCCTGTTGCTTTTTAGCAACACAGCGATATGAAAAAACAAAATAGACCATAAAAACAAGAGGTTAATTTAGATTAAAAAACCACAAATTATGAATTTAGATATTTTAGATGAGGTTTAAAGCAAAAATTTAGCTTTATTTGGGTTGGGTTTATTACATGAAATTAGATTACGGTAATCTTTTATTATTTTAAGTTACTGTTTTATATTATTTATTTAATTATTAAAAATAATAACCAAATAATTTTCATCTATAAAGCAGGCAATCGCTATTTTGTTGCAAAATAGCGAAATCTCTTTTAACCGACTTCGAATTCGAGCATGGAGGGATCAATAAAGTGCTCTTTCATAAAGGTATTCATTTCATCTTCACTGGCTAATAGTTTAATACCACATCTGATCCCCGCATCATGCTCTTTAACGCTACACACTTCGCCTTCAAAATTTTGCGCACTGCTATCTAGCATAATAGTACATTGCATATCTTTTATACTTTCAAGCTCTTTATTACCTCTAACATCAAACATAACTCCCGTTAATGAGATATCTTTAATAACACCTTCGAGTACTCTGTCGTCACTTAGTTTTAGCTTTGCAGGTAATAAAGTAGGGATACGCGTTTGCGAACGCAAACTAAATAACTGAACCTGTTCAGGAAAGTTTATAAAAATAAGCCGAGCCGGATGAGAAGAAATAGACATAATTTTCTGACGAAACGCAATTACTTTCCCACCGCAGCCTTCTATTAAAGCCCTCACGACAACGGTTATACCGTCACGTAAATAATCACTTGCCGCAGGTAAGCGTTTTGAGCTTGGATAATTTAAAATGATAAATTTATCATCAAGTAATCCCACCATCTCAGTCTTAATGCGTTTACTACTGGTAGGCGTTAAAATTTCTAGGTCGACCAAGCTGCCAATAATTATATTATTAAGATTGCTTATTGGCATATTCTCTCCCTTGTAATGTATTTTTTAAATAAAACAGTTGGCTTTATCCACGCCAAAACGTTGGCGTAAATAACACAAGTAAAGTAAATATTTCTAACCGGCCAAACACCATCGCAATAGTAAGTAACCATTTAGCGCCATCAGTTATCGCGCCATAATGCGATGCTACATCACCCAAACCTGGACCTAAATTATTTAAACAAGCAGCAGTGGCAGAGAACGCCGTTATGTTATCCATACCCGTGCCCATAAGCGCTAACATAATAATAATAAACACCAGCGCATAAGCAGAGAAAAAGCCCCACACAGCTTCTACCACTTTATCTGGCAACGCCTTTCGACCCAACTTAATTGAATATATAGCACGAGGATGCACCAAACGATTAAGCTCACGCACGCCCTGCAAATAAAGTAAAAATACGCGAACGACCTTCATACCACCACCGGTAGAGCCTGCACAGCCACCAATAAAGCTCGAAAATATAAGTAAAATAGGTAAAAACAAAGGCCATGTTGAAAAGTTATCAGTAGCAAAACCTGCCGTTGTACTCATTGATACTGCTTGGAATAAAGCCTGATCGAGGGTTTCGTCGCCATTAGCATATATTTCATTTGACGAAAGCACCGTAAAACAAATAACTACAAGTGCAAGCTGAATGCATAGGAAAACTTTAAATTCAGGGTCACGTAAATAAACTCTTACGTTTCGGCTCGATACAGCGGCATAATGTAGCGAAAAATTAATTGCAGCAATAATTAAAAAGAATACACAAATAAAGTTAATGACAGGGCTATCAAAGTGACCTATCGATGCGTCATAAGTAGAAAAGCCGCCTATCGCCACTGTAGAAAATGCATGGCAGATAGCATCAAACCAGCTCATTCCTGCCGCCCAATAAGCGAGCATACATGTCAACGTAAGCGACACATAAATGTACCAAAGATGCTTAGCTGTATCAGCAATCCGTGGAGTCATTTTTGAATCTTTTACCGGGCCTGGAATTTCAGCGCGGTACAACTGCATACCACCCACGCCTAACATAGGCAGTATAGCGACGGCGAGTACTATTATACCCATACCGCCAAACCACTGGAGTTGCTGGCGATAAAACAACACCGATTTGGGTAAATACTCAATACCGGTAAGCACTGTAGCGCCTGTGGTTGTTAAGCCAGAAAATGCTTCAAATACCGCATCAGCGAGCGATAAATTCGGTTCTTGTAAAAATATAAGCGGTAACGATGCAAATGCCCCAAGTACCAACCAAAACAAAACAACAATTAAAAAGCCTTCACGTGCTTTTAAGTCACCATTTTCATGACGGTTTGGGTAATAAGCCATCATGCCAATAACAACACTAAAGATAAATGCTAAAACAAAAGGAACACCACCACCGTCTTTATATATTAAAGACACCAGTGCTGGGGGCACCATGGTAATACTAAACAGCGCAACGAGTTGGCCAAGAATTTTTATGATGGTACGAAATTGCATTTAGCTTATCGCTTTTATTATTAGTAAATTCAGGTTGAGTAGTATCAACCAAATTAAATAGAGTGAATATGCATTACATGCAATTTGTGTAGGTTATTACTCTTTAATCGTTAACTCAACTGCGCCGTGACTTAAATCAAAAATATCTTTGATTGCTTGCTGCGCTTCGCGGCTATCTATTGTAATCACCCATTCAATATTAGCAGTAAATTGCTTATCAATATTAAGCACTTGATACTTTGTTTTTAATAACTGCTCAATCGCGCCTTGCATGCTGTACTCGCTACTCCCTGTAATTTCAACACTGGGAACTTTAAGCACTGTTTGCAACTTCACTAACGCATTGTTTAGTGAGCCACCATAAGCACGTACTAGTCCGCCAGTGCCTAATTTTATGCCGCCAAAGTAACGTGTGACGACAGCTGTGATTTCGCCAAGGCCTGAACCCACCAGCACATTTAACATAGGCTTTCCTGCAGTGCCATTTGGTTCACCATCGTCCGAAAAACCATAAACATGGCTGCCACCGGGGTTGCCTGCCACATGTGCCCAACAGTTATGACGCGCATCGCTATACTTTTCTTCAATGCTTTTAATAAATGCTTTAGCTGAATTTAAATCGGGGGTGTGTGCAATGTGAACTATAAACGTACTTTTTTTAATTTCTTCTTGATGAAAAACGTCAGCAGCAGGGTATTTATATTCAGACATATTTTAAACTTGTAAAAAGGGGGCCAAAAGGCCCCTTTAAATAATGTACGTATTTTAACGTGTATAAACTAATTGGTGTTAACTAGAATTAATCGAGCGCTAAATCTCGTGTCATATTTTCTAGGCTATCTTCGTGAACAATAATGTTATCTTCAATACGAATGCCGCCAAATGGTTTAAATGACTCTACCTTTTCCCAGTTAATAAACTGCTTATTATCGGTTTGTGCTAAATCACCAAGCAGTGAATCAATAAAGTATAAACCAGGCTCAATAGTAAACACTTGGTTTTTTTCGATCAGGCGAGTACAACGCAAGAACGGATGCCCTTCAGGCGATGGTTGATGTGTGCCCTTTTCGTCACTCATAAAACCGCCCATATCATGCACTTGTAAACCAAGGTGATGCCCTAGTCCATGCGGGAAGAAAGTAGAGGTAATTTTACGCTCAACAATTTCTGTCGCGGGTAGGTTAACAATTTTAAAGTCACTGAGTATTTGTGCGATACGGTTATGGCATTCAACGTGTAAATCACCATAAAGCATACCCGGCTTTAAACCTTTACCTAACTCGATTTGTTGAACTGTCATCGCTTGTACAAGCTCAGCAAACTCGCCCTGCTTTTTAAAATCATACGTACGAGTAATATCAGCGGCATAACCATTAAAGTTTGCACCGGCATCAATTAAAAATGAGTTATGAGTGTGTGGCGCTTTTGGATCAAAGTGCGTGTAATGCAAAATAGCGCAGTTTTCGTTAAGCGCAACAATGTTGCCGTACGGCATTTCATTTTCGCTTTGGCGTGTCGCCATTAAATACGCTTGCTGAATGTCGAACTCGCTACCACCATTAAAAAATGTATCGCGTGCAGCTTTATGCCCATCTACTGCAATGCGGTTAGCGTTGCGTAAACATTCAAGTTCGTACTGCGTTTTATAAGCGCGGTGGTAATGAAAATAGTTAAGTACAGGCTCAGGGTTCATAATACTAAAACCAAGGGCTTGCGCTACTTCAATGTATTCACCCATGTAAGCATATTTAGCTTTATCGTATGGTAATAACTTTTCTACTTGATCAGGCTGAAGTAGTAGCTCTATATCAAAGTACTCGGCCCAAAAGTCGCGAGGCTCGTCTGGCACTTTATGCCAAAAATCTACTGGACGGTAAAATATGAGTTTTGGCTTGTCGCTACCATTTACCACAATCCAGCAATGAGGATTATCAATAACCGGTAACCATGCTTTAAACTGTGGATTAACTTTAAATGGATAATACATATCATCTAAAAACTGGCGCTTAGCTTGGCCTGAATGAATTACTAATCCTTCTAACCCTTCGCTATTACAAATTGTACGAGTACGCTGTTGCAGTGTTGCAATATGTTCGGCGTATAAAACGGCTAATTTATCCATTGTTAATCCATCTGTTAAATTTAACTTGCTCTGAGTCTACCACTTATACCAATTGCATTAAATTAATGATCTATTATAGCGATAAGAAAATAGCTTAATAACAAGGCTAAAATTATGATACATAGTTGTTCTATATAAATAATTTTTAACGTAGTTATTGAGTTATTTAATGCGCTAGAATGATCATGTTTTAATAAAATTGGTATTATCCGCAAAGCGCTCAAAAAAGGGGGTATCTAGCATGTAAATATCCCCCCCACTTTAAACTTATATTTACTAACCGCCCATTTTCATTTGAAGCAATGGCGCGAGAACATTTCCTTCTCGGCCCATTCTAGTATGGTAAACCTGACGATACGCAAACACATTTTTTACATAATCACGGGTTTCACGATACGGAATAAGCTCCACCCATAATTCAGCCGGAATAGCCTCATCAGGTAGCCAGCGTTTAACGCGGTGATACCCTGCATTATATGAAGCCGTTGCTAGTATTTCGTTGCCATGGTTCTTCTTTTTTAAATACTGTAGATAACTGGTACCTAACCTAATATTTGTTTTAGGCTGATATAATCGATTACTCGACACACTGCCTTTATTTACATATTTGGCCGTACTTGGCAATAATTGCATTAAACCACGTGCATTAGCGTGAGAGCGTGCATCAGGGGCAAAAGAGCTTTCACGCCTTGCAATAGCAATACTCCAGGCCACATCTATTTTGCTGCGTTTACTGTAGCGTTCAAATACATCTTGAAACGCAAACGGAAAACGTTGCTCTACGTTATCCCACGCTTTAATTTTTGCTAAAGTAAAAATGGTACTGTCGTGCCAGCCTAAATCTGTAGATAGTTGTGATGCAGCTAGCTTTTCTTCATCACTAGAGGTATCAGTTAAGTAATTCCACTCACGGCGAGCCGACGTGAAGCGCTCAAGATCATAAAGCGCTTTTGCTCGTTTAAAGCCGGGGGCATTACTAACGTTATCTACCAGTACCTTATCAACTATTAAAGGCTCATTATTTAAATCAACTGGCAACCCCAAGCGTGCGGCAGCTAAAAAGCCATAATAATCACGATTAGTCGCTACTTTTTTCCAAATATCGTCTGCTTTTTGCTGCTCGCCACGTTGTGCATAGCTATAAGCTAACCAATATTGCTGGCCGAGGCTTAAATTTTCTTTCCCTGTAAAAAATGCAGCAATCCCCTCCCAATCTTGGGTTTTGAGCATATTGCCCAATTGCCATTGAATAAGCTTGCTGTCTAGTCGCTCTTTTGGCACTTTATTTAGCCAAAAACTCGCTTGCTTATGCCCACTTGAAGCAAGTGACAACGCAAAGGTGTAATAGACATCCGCTTTTTCTTCGTCGCTGTACTTAAATATTTTTTCTATCTTTTCCCATGCTTTTAAAGCGAGTGCTTTATCGCGCCAAACCAAACGCTTAACACCATAAATTGCTATTTGCCCTTCTTTAGCTGACTTTTTTTTGTATCGATATAAACCAGCAGAAGCACTAGGGTCTCGACGCACCTTTAGATATAAATCAGCCAAGTAGCGCTCATTTTTAGGTAATAACGTTTTTAAGTAAGGTAATAAACTTTGCTTGCCACCTTCGGCTGCAAGCGTAATTCGCTGCCAAACAGTTTCTTTATCCATGTAACCTTTTTTACGCCACACTGAAAAAAGCCCGTCGCACTCTTGCGGTTGCGACTTTCCGACAGTCCATAGATCGGTTACTTGATTTAGTATTGCTTTTTCAGGTGCACCTAAATCAAGCTGAAAATCCAAATAAGTGCACGTAAGCTCTGTATTTGATGTTTCACGGTAATTATTAATATATGCCGCTTTTTTATTTTTCTTTTTTAAATACGCTAACCATGCTTTACGCACCGGCCATTCAAGGGGCGTATGCTGATAAATAGTTAAGTAGTTTTCTATTTCTGACTGGTATTTAATATTAGGATGTCGTTGCCAATACGTTTTTTCAACATACGGCTTTAACGGATGGTTAAGGTTACTAACCGCTTGTTTAAAATCTTGATAACTTCCATGACGGACTTTTTTTTCAGCATCTAAAAATGCATCGTTATCAATACTTGCCTCGGCAGAATGAAGAGGGAAAATGAATGCAGCTGCCGCAATGCTTAATAAATATTTTTTCATAATGTCCTTTAATAAAAAATTAAAGTAGTGAATAAAAACTTTTCAACCACCTTAGCACCAAACCAGCTATATTTTAACCAGTCGATTGTAACCGAGTTAAATTTTTCGTTGCATTTTTAATTTAAAGCAAGCACACTGATTGAAATGCAAACTCATCGTACCAGTCTTAGTTCGTCAACTAGGGAGAATAATAATGTTATATAAAAGCGATTCCTTTGAAGTTAGCTTCCTAAAGGAAAACATCGCCGAGTTTAAGTTTTGTGTTGCAGGTTCTGTAAACACACTATCTCAAAAAACTCTTTCAGATTGCGCAGCAGCATTAAAAGAATTAGCCGCCAATACTGATATCAAAGGCATGATTTTTACCAGTGATAAAGAGCACTTTATTATTGGTGCCGATATCTTCGAATTTTTACCTACATTTACTAAACCTGAAGAAGAATTAGTAGTGTGGATCAAAAACGCAACCGACGTATTTGATGCAATTGAAGATTTACCATTCCCAACCCTAAGCGCTATAAACGGTATGGCACTTGGCGGTGGTTGTGAGTGGGCACTTGCTACCGATTATCGTGTAGCAAGCGAAACAGCTAAAATGGGCCTACCAGAAGTTAAACTTGGCATAATGCCAGGGTTTGGTGGCACAGTGCGCTTACCACGCATCATTGGCGCCGATAACGCGATGATGTGGATTACCTCAGGCGCAGAAAACCGCGCAGCAGATGCACTTAAAGTAGGTGCGTTTGACGCAGTAGTTAGTGCTGACAAACTTTTAGAGTCAAGTGTATCAACACTTGAACTGGCGATTGCAGGCAAGCTAGATTGGCAAGCAAAACGTAACGTAAAACTACAACCACTTAAATTAAACCGTGTTGAGCAAGGCATGAGCTTTGCTATGGCAGAAGGTATGGTAATGGGTAAAACCAAAGGCCACTATCCTGCACCGGTTATGGCTGTACGTACTATTAAAGCAGCGGCAAACTGTACTCGCGATGAAGCAATGGCAATCGAAAATGCCAACTTTGCTAAATTAGCACGTACACCAGAAGCAGCTGCACAAACAGGTATATTCCTAGCTGACCAATACATTAAAGGCAAAGCACGTAAATTTGCTAAGCACAGCGATGTAGAAATTAAGCAAGCCGCAGTATTAGGTGCTGGTATTATGGGTGGCGGTATTGCATACCAGTCTGCTTATAAAGGTACACCTATTATAATGAAAGACATCCAACAAGATGCGCTTGATTTAGGTATGGGTGAAGCGTCTAAGTTATTAGGTGCAAAAGTTAAGCGTGGACACATGCCAATGGAAAAAATGTTGGCAACACTTAGCAAAATTAAGCCAACACTTAACGCGTCAGACCTACAAAGTGCCAACATTATTGTTGAAGCCGTTGTAGAAAACCCTAAAGTTAAGCAAGCAGTACTCGCTGATCTTGAAAAGACCATGCCAGAAGGCACTGTACTTACTTCAAACACATCAACTATTTGTATTGATTTACTAGCACAAGCGCTAGATAAGCCAGAAAATTTCTGTGGTATGCACTTTTTCAATCCAGTGCCAAAAATGCCATTAGTAGAAATTATCCGTGGTGCAAAAACCTCAGATAAAACAATTAATGCAGTAGTTGATTACGCGCTTAAATTAGGTAAATCACCAATTGTTGTTAACGATTGCCCAGGCTTTTTTGTAAACCGTGTTTTATTCCCTTACTTTGCAGGTTTTAGCAAATTAGTGGTTGAAGGCGCTAACTTTGCAAAAGTAGATAAAGTAATGGAAAACGTATTTGGCTGGCCTATGGGTCCGGCTTACCTACTTGATGTTGTAGGTATTGATACAGCGTTCCATTGTACTGGCGTAATGGCTGACGGTTTCCCTGAGCGTATGGCGCGTGCTGATAAAGACCCTGTGACTATTTTTGCCAACGAAAAACGTTTTGGTCAAAAGAACAAAGCCGGTTTTTACAAATACGAAACAGATCGTCGCGGTCGTCTTAAAAAGTCTCATGACGAGACAGCAATTGAGCTATTAAGCCCAATTACAGACGCACCAAAAGAATTTGATAAACAAGAAATCATCGACCGTTGTATGATTCCAATGATTAACGAAGTGCTACTGTGTTTGCAAGAAGGCATTGTTGCCTCGCCGCAAGAAGCAGATATGGCATTAGTTTACGGTGTTGGTTTCCCTCCATTTAGAGGCGGCGCGTTCCGTTACTTAGATCAAACTGGTTTAGCTAACTTTGTTGCAGCAGCAGACAAATACGCTCACCTAGGTGCGATTTACCAAGTATCTGAGCAAACTCGCAAGTGGGCCGAAGAAGGTCGTGTTTTCTATAAGGTGGAAGGTTAATATCATGAATAATCCAGTAATTGTAGATTGTATCCGCACACCAATGGGTCGCTCTAAAAGTGGTGTATTCAAACATAAACGTGCAGAAGATTTAAGCGCACATTTAATGAAAGGCTTACTAGATCGCAACCCAGCAGTTGATCCAGCATCAATTGACGATATTTATTGGGGTTGTGTACAGCAAACATTAGAGCAAGGCTTTAACGTAGCACGTAACGCATCATTGCTTGCCGGTATTCCGCACAGCGTTCCTGCTGTTACGGTTAACCGTTTATGTGGCTCTTCTATGCAAGCATTGCATGACGCAGCACGCGCAATAATGACAGGCGCTGGCGACACTTACCTAATTGGTGGTGTTGAGCACATGGGTCACGTACCTATGACTCACGGCAACGACTTTCACCCAGGCCTTGCAACATCAATTGCACAAGCGTCTGGCTCTATGGGCTTAACAGCAGAATACCTTGCTACGCTTCATGGCATTAGCCGTGAGCAACAAGATGAATTTGCTTATCGCTCACATCAACGTGCACAAGCTGCAACTGTTGAAGGCCGTTTCCGTCGCGAAATTTTAGCAATGGAAGGTCACGCAGCAGATGGTTCGCTTATCTTAGTTGAAGACGACGAAGTAATTCGCCCAGAAACAACTGTAGAGGGCCTATCAAAGCTTCGCCCTGTATTTAATCCTGCATCGGGTACGGTAACAGCCGGTACGTCTTCAGCACTTTCTGACGGCGCATCTGCAATGTTAGTAATGAGCGAAGAAAAAGCAAAAGAACTTGGTTTACCAATTCGAGCGCGCATTAAAGCAATGGCAGTCGCTGGTTGCGATCCATCAATTATGGGTTACGGCCCAGTACCAGCAAGTAAAAAAGCACTTGCACAAGCCGGTATTACAATTGATGACCTAGGCGTAGTAGAACTTAACGAAGCCTTTGCAGCACAATCATTACCTGTAATGAAAGATTTAGGGTTAATGGATGTTGTTGACGAAAAAGTGAATTTAAATGGCGGCGCAATCGCACTTGGTCACCCACTGGGTTGTTCGGGTTCGCGTATTAGCACATCGCTTATTCACTTAATGGAAGACAAAAATGTACGATACGGTTTAGCAACTATGTGTATTGGTTTAGGCCAAGGCATTGCAACTGTATTTGAACGTGTTCAAGACTAATTAGTTTAAACATGTAAAACCATCTTGGTGATTAAAAAGGCGAACTGATTTTATTCAGTTCGCCTTTTTTATTAGCTTCAATTTATGAAAACGACCCTTTATCAAGCAAGCATGTAACAGCGTAATCATGTGATCGGGCGTATTATTAAATAAGGTATTTTGAAACCGCTAAAAGCATTAAGTAAAATAGTTAAATTACACTTAAAATTGCGTTAAACTGCCAAACTTATTAATTGCTATACCTAAGCACTCGCGTACACCGCAATCACTTTAATTCAACAGGCGAATTTATTATGAGCTTTGATAATCCCGATCACCAATTAGATGCCATAGGCCTTCGCTGCCCAGAACCAGTAATGATGGTACGTGCTGCTATTCGTAAAATGAGTGATGGTGAAACGTTATTAATAACTGCTGATGACCCATCAACCACTCGCGACATTCCGAGCTTTTGTACGTTTATGGATCACACGCTGGTGGCTAAAGATGCAGAAGAAGCACCGTATAGATATGTGGTGAAGAAAGGATTGTAATCAGCTATCAGCAAATTTACTCGTTAGGCCAATTAGGTTTAAGTAGTCATTTGCAGTAAAACTATTTACTCCAAAAAACGTCATATAGGCTTCTAAAAGTTGAGAACCACTAACAGAGCCACTTCCATTATAACCAAAAGTGTTCATATAATTAGTTTTCTTTATATTATCAGCTCTCTTTAATACACACTGAAAGCTCCTGAAGTAAGTTATAAGATTTATATCAGCAAAATTAGAGTTATGGTACATAAAAGTTTCCCGCTCGTATCCACCTAGAATTAACAACTGTTTAACTCCCTCATAATCTCTTGTAGAACTAACCATTTCCTTTAAGTAATGAGGTAGATTTAGCTGTTTACAGTACAAATCGAGCTTACTTTCGACTGTAAATAAGTTCTCTTTCAAAACAGAGTACATATTATCGTATTCAGGTTTATTAAACATATAAAGACAAACCAAAGTAGATAAAACTATCACATCTACTGTTTTTTCATCGCTAATCAATTCAATACAAGTAAGTAACCTATCAGTTAATTGTATAGCCGATCTAGGCGTTAGGTTTTGCCAATTTGAAATTTTGGCAATAAGCGAAGATAGTTGCCTTTTTATATCTTCAGGTGATAAAAGCGGAAACAGTAAAACACTTTTTTGTTCAAGATAGTGATTATTTAATACAGTAAAATCACAGTTTGCTACTAATAAATTAGCAGAAACCTCAACATCTAGATTAAATTTAGTGTCAAAAAAGCGCCGCAAATAATTATCAGCATTAAAGTTATTTCCGTACAAAGCCTTTATAGTGTGTTGTAACTCTTCTGTATGAGTTGATACTACAATTACCAACCCTTCAACATCAAATATGTGCTTTATAGCTTCTAGCATTTCTACTGCATAAGTTGGTCGGCACCGGTCTAGCTCATCAATAAATATAAACGCAGGATAAATGCGAGCTGTTGCCAGCGAGCCTTTTGGCTTTTCAATCGAGTATTTTATTAACTCTTTAATTGTACCCTTTAGCTCTTTTACTCCCTTCTTATAGTCACTATGCTCTTTAAACGCTTGTGTTGTCATTGCTTCCATAGCTGCTGACAAATCTAATGATTTATTGCTTTGTGTTGATGACGAAATATCTGTGTCGGAGTTTTCGTCTACAAATAGTTCTTCAATATCAAATCCACCATAACGTTTAACTAATGCCGCTAAAATTTTCGGTAAAACAGACATACCTAAATTTTTGAAACGTTTTTTCTTTTCTTTACTTAAGTAACTTTGATTAACTGTTTTTAGAAGCTGCTCTTGTATTTCAGCAAGGACGGTAATAATAGGTGAATCCATAAAATCATTTGACCAAGCATCTATATAGACAACAGGATGTTCATACTTTAAGTCTTTAGCCCAACGTTTTATGAAATAAGTCTTACCTGCACCCCATTCCGCATTAACGTTAATTACATATGAAGATTTATTTGGCTTTTCACTATTTGCGTTTGATCGCCGAACAAGAATTTTAGTTAGCAGTTCTGCATCTTGTTTTCTATTTAGTTGATCTGCAGGATAAGTAACGCCATTAATTTTTACTTCTTCTTTCCATTCTTTAGTTTTCATACAACGTCCTTGTCACAAATCTTTAAGCCCTTCGGGCATCTAAAAACTGATAGCTTTAAACTTATAGCTATTTCTTCGTTATCGTCACTTTCGGCTCATCGTAGTCACTGTAATCAATACTTACTATGTAGGTGCCTTTTATTGCTGGTGTGTAACTAAAGTAGTTATAAATAGTATTACAGTCGGCAGGTGCTGGTTGCCCAAGTGTTAGTTTTTGCCCTGCTGGTTGTGAGTCGCTGTAACCACAGTTGTAACCTTCACTAAAATCGACATCGGCTATTTTAAATTCGTACACTTTACCAGGCGTACTAAATTTCACTTCTGCTTGATAAAGCGCAGGACCTACTGACATAAATTGATACTGAGGTTCTGCATCCCACAGTGTAAAGTCGCCACGCAAGTAAATTGTGCGGTCAAGCTCTTGCTGTGGTAAAACATCGTTAATAGAGATTTGGCTTGTACAGGCAGTGAGTAAACCAGCAATTGCTAAGGTTAAAATTCGTTTCATAGAAATCATCAAATGGTGTCCTTTGCATACAGTGAAAACTAAAAAGCCAGCAAAACGCTGGCTTTTAAAATTGTTAATCGGTGTTATTTTTGTAAAACAGAAATATCTGCAATACCTAAAAACAATCCGCTTAACTGGCTTAGCAGCGCAAGACGATTTTGCTTAACAGCTTCATCGTCGGCCATAACCATTACGTTGTCAAAAAAGTTATCAACACTTTCACGAATACCCGCCAATTGGCTTAATGCCTCTTGGTAGTTTCCATCTGCGTAAAGTGGTGCAAGGTCAGTGGCAAATTTTGCTACTTGTGATGCCAATACTTTTTCAGCGTCGTCGCTTAATAAGCTCTCATCAACACTACCTTGGCTGGTAATGTCGTTTTTAGCCAGAATATTACCTACACGCTTATTAGCTGCTGCAAGCGCTTCTGCTGCGTCTAATGTACGGAAGTGGCTTACGGCTTTAACACGGCGATCAAAATCAACAGGTTTAGTCGGACGACGTGCAAGCACTGCTTGAATTACGTCTACTTCAATACCTTCGTCTTGATACCAAGCACGGAAGCGCCCTAGCATAAATTCAAATACGTCAGTTGATACATTTAAGTTAGTTAACTTGTCGCCAAACAATGTTTGCGATTTAGCTACTAGGTCTAAAATATCAAGTGGTAGTTCTTTTTCTACCATGATGCGAAGTGCACCAATAGCAGCACGACGAAGAGCAAATGGGTCTTTGTCACCTTTAGGTGCTTGGCCTATACCAAAAATACCCACCAGCGTATCAAACTTATCAGCAATCGCTACTGCACAGCTAATTAAGTTTGTAGGTAAGTTATCCCCTGCAAAGCGTGGCATGTACTGCTCGTTTTGCGCTACGGCTACATCTTCGGCTTCACCATCGTGGCGAGCGTAATGCATTCCCATTACACCTTGCACATCGGTAAATTCCATTACCATTTCAGTCATTAGGTCAGTTTTACTTAATAAGCCTGCACGCTGTGCTAGGTCTTTGTCAGCACCTAATTGCTCAGCAATATAACCTGCAAGCTCACTAATGCGCTCAGACTTATCTTTAAGCGTACCAAGTTGCTTTTGGAACAATACGCTATCAAGCGATTCTAATCGGCTTTCTAGGGTTTTCTTTTTATCTGTTTCAAAGAAGAACTGTGCATCGGCTAAACGCGGGCGCACTACTTTTTCATTACCAGAAATAACCACACTTGGATCTTTACTTTCGATGTTAGATACAAACAAAAACTTATTTAAAAGTTTGCCGTTTTGATCTAATAACGGGAAGTATTTTTGATCGTCTTTCATGGTGTAAATTAACGCTTCGGCCGGTACATCTAAAAATGCTTCTTCAAATGTTGCCGTTAAAGTCACTGGCCACTCTACAAGTGATGTTACTTCTTCTAGTAAATCTTCATCCATTGCAACAACAGCGTTAACTGCGCTTGCAGCCTCTTCTATTTGTGCACGAATTTGCGCTTTACGTTGTTCGTAATCAGCAATAACGTAAGCAGATTTAAGTACGTCAAAAACGTCGTCCGCATGGTTTATGCTAATTTTTTCTGGGTGATGAAAACGATGACCCTGAAGCTGGTTAGTTATTTGCTTACCAAGAATTTCGCCTTCAAGTAGCTCATCACCAAACAAGATAGTTACCGTATGCACTGGTCGAATAAATTGTGTTTTATTCGCGCCCCAACGCATTGGTTTAGGAATCGGTAGTTTAGCCAATGCCTTAGTAATTGCACCTGTCATTAGCGTTTTAGTTTCTTGCCCTGCTACTTTAGCAATGTGCAATAACCAAGCGCCTTTGTCAGTTTCGAGTGTTTGTGCGTCTTTTACTTCAATACCACAACCACGTGCCCAACCCATTGCTGCTTTTGTTGGGTTACCGTCACCGTCAAATGCAGCTTTAGTAGCTGGACCACGCTTTTCAACTTCTTTGTCTTGTTGCTTAGCTTCAAGCGCTTTTACTTGTAAACCTAAACGACGAGGCGATGCATACCAGCTTACGCCTTGGTGTGCTAATTCTAGTGTTTCTAGCTCTGCAGTTAAGTTTGCAGCAAAGGCTTCTGCTAATTTACGCAGTGCTTTTGGTGGCAACTCTTCTGTGCCAATTTCTACTAATAAATTTTGTGCTGACATGCTTACTTATCCTTACACAGCGGGAAACCAAGCGCTTCGCGTTTGTCATAGTAACTTTGTGCACACGCTTTTGATAACGCACGAACGCGTAAAATATAACGCTGACGTTCGGTTACCGAAATTGCGTGGCGTGCGTCTAGTAAGTTAAATGCATGCGATGCTTTCATTACTTGCTCGTAAGCAGGTAGTGGTAAGTTTGCTTCAATTAACTTTTGGCTCTCTGCTTCACATTTATCAAACTGTGCAAATAAGTCTTCTACGTTTGCATGTTCAAAGTTGTAAGTAGACTGCTCTACTTCATTTTGATGGAACACGTCGCCGTAGGTTACGCGCCCTAGTGGACCGTCTGCCCATACTAAGTCGTAAATACTATCTACGCCTTGAATGTACATTGCTAAACGCTCTAGGCCGTAAGTGATCTCACCCGTTACAGGTGAACACTCAATACCGCCAACTTGTTGAAAGTAGGTAAACTGCGTTACTTCCATGCCGTTTAACCAAATTTCCCAACCTAGGCCCCACGCACCTAACGTAGGTGATTCCCAGTTATCTTCTACAAAGCGAACTTCGTGAGTTAGTGTATCGATACCCATAGCCGCTAAAGAGCCTAAATAAAGCTCTTGGATGTTATCTGGTGATGGCTTTAAAACCACCTGAAATTGGTAATAGTGTTGCAAGCGATTTGGGTTTTCACCGTAGCGACCATCTGTAGGACGACGACACGGTTGAACGTAAGCACTCGACATTGGTTCTGGACCAATAGACTTTAAAAATGTTTGCGGGTGAAATGTCCCGGCGCCCACTTCCATATCAAGTGGTTGAATAATGACACAGCCTTGCTGCGCCCAATAATCCTGTAAAGCCAGGATCAAACCTTGAAAGGTTTTTACGTCATATTTTTGCATATTTGGCTTTTTACTATCTAAGAAGTAGCGTGAAAATTACCTTTAGTATACCGTGTGTACACTCAGGTTTTAAGCAGTTTGTGTAATTGAAGAAAATAAAAAAGGAGCCATCAGGCTCCTTTTTTGGTGTAAATATTCTTTTTATACGTCTAAGTTAACTACGCGCAATGCGTTAGTTTCAATAAACTCACGACGAGGCTCTACTTGGTCACCCATTAAGGTAGCAAATAATTGATCCGCGCCTACGGCATCTTCGATCGTCACTTGTAACATACGACGAGCACTAGGATCCATTGTGGTTTCCCAAAGCTGGCTTGGGTTCATTTCGCCCAATCCTTTATAACGCTGAATATATAGACCACGTTTAGATTCTGCGATCAACCATTCTAAAGCATCCACAAAGTTATCAACAGGAAGTGTTTTCTCTCCACGTTGAATATAAGCGCCTTCTGTAATGATATTTGCGATGTTAACACCAGTCACAGCAATACGTTGGTAATCGCGTGAGGTAATAAAGTCATAGCTCAACACATGCGATTTATCAACACCATGCTGACGAATATTCACAACCGGATAATATAAATTACGCTCTGTATCATGCTCTGTTGCAGCATTAAAAATAGTCGCATCTTCATCTCGTGCTATTAGGTCGTCTACTAGCTCTTTAGTCCACTCAATTACTTTAGCTTCATCTGAAAGGTCTTCTTTTTTCAGTTCGCTTTGATAAATTAAACGCTCCATTACCGTACTTGGGTATTTACGTTTTAAGCGTTCGATTACTTTAACTGTGTTTTGGTAATCATGAACTATTGTCTCTAGTGCTTCACCTTCAAGCGCCGACGCATTTGCACTTGTATATAAAGCCGCATTATTAAGCGCAAGCGATGTTAAGTATTCAACTAATGCTGGATCATCTTTAATATAACGCTCTTGCTTACCCTTCTTCACTTTGTAAAGTGGTGGCTGAGCAATATAAATATAGCCGCGTTCTACAATTTCAGGCATTTGACGATAGAAGAATGTTAGTAGTAACGTACGAATGTGAGAACCATCCACGTCCGCATCGGTCATGATAATGATACGATGGTAACGTAATTTTTCAGGGTTATATTCGTCACGTCCAATACCACAACCTAATGCAGTAATTAGCGTTGCTACTTCTTGCGAAGATAACATCTTGTCAAAACGTGCTTTTTCTACGTTTAAGATTTTACCCTTAAGCGGAAGAATAGCTTGGTTTTTACGGTTACGTCCCTGCTTGGCTGATCCGCCAGCAGAGTCCCCTTCCACTATATATAGTTCAGATTGGGCTGGGTCTTTTTCTTGGCAATCAGCTAGCTTACCCGGCAAGCCTGCTAAGTCCATTGCACCTTTACGTCGTGTCATTTCACGGGCTTTACGCGCCGCTTCACGTGCACGAGATGCATCAATGATTTTACCAACAACAATTTTGGCATCTACTGGGTTTTCTAATAAAAACTCAGTGAACTTTTCAGCCATTGCTTGCTCAACCGCAGATTTAACTTCGCTTGAAACGAGCTTATCTTTTGTTTGCGATGAGAACTTAGGATCAGGAACTTTAACACTAACAACAGCCGTTAAACCTTCGCGGGCATCATCACCGGTCGCATTACTGGTTGTTTTAGCTTTTTTGTTAAAGCCTTCTTTTTCCATGTAGTTGTTAAGCGTACGTGTTAGCGCAGATCTAAAACCGGCTAAATGAGTACCACCATCACGTTGTGGAATATTATTTGTAAAACAGTAAATGTTTTCTTGGTATGCATCATTCCACTGCATTGATACTTCAACGCTAATACCATCTTCTTCACGTTCATGAGTAAAATGGAATACACCTTTATGTATAGGTGTTTTATTACGGTTTAAGTATTCTACGAAAGCTTGAATACCGCCTTCGTATTTAAAGTGGTCAGATTTATTTTCTTCACGTTCATCATTTAAAATGATGCTCACACCTGAATTTAGGAATGAAAGCTCGCGTAAACGCTTAGCTAAAATTTCGTAATGAAAATCTAAGTTTGTGAATGTTTCACCACTTGGCCAAAAACGCAGTTCTGTACCAGTCGTTTCTGAGTCACCAATAACAGCTAAAGGTGCATCTGGAACACCCATAGTGTAAAACTGCTCGTGTAGTTTACCTTCACGGCGAACGGTAAGTTTTAGTTTTTCTGAAAGTGCATTTACAACAGAAACACCAACACCGTGTAAGCCACCCGATACTTTATAAGAGTTATCATCAAACTTACCACCAGCATGAAGTACCGTCATAATAACTTCGGCTGCTGATACGCCTTCTTCTTCATGGATAGAAGTTGGGATACCACGGCCGTTATCTCGTACTGAGACAGAACCGTCTAAGTGAATAGTTACATAAATATCATCACAATGACCTGCTAGGGCTTCATCGATAGAGTTATCAACGACCTCAAACACCATGTGGTGTAAGCCTGTGCCATCATCGGTGTCCCCAATATACATTCCAGGACGCTTTCTTACTGCGTCTAATCCTTTAAGTACTTTAATACTCGACGAGTCATAATTCTCAGACATGGTTAATCCCACTTATCTTGTTATTAGGTTGCCATGTTTCACGTGGAACATTTGTAGTTCTCGTTGCATGGGTTCCACCACAGCAGAAATACTTTCAGATAAAATTGAAGAGATAAAAATTTGAGAACTGCAGTGAGCAAGTAATTGTCCCACTTTCTCTTTTGTATCTTCGCCTAACTCTGAAGGTAGATCATCTATTAGCAATATAGATTGCTTATCTGTCTCTGACTCAATTAAGCTATTTTGCGTAACTTTTAACGCATATAGTAATAACTTCAATTGACCGCGTGAGAATGTATTCTCCACACTGTTGCCAGCGACACTAAAACTAAAGTCGGCCTTATGAGGCCCTTTACTTGTAAACCCTTGGCGAGCATCTCGCTCAAAGTTTTGCTCTAACGCATCTGCAAGAGATTCAGTCTCTTTCCAACCTGCATTAAAGGTCATTTCTAAATCGCGTACAAGCGTTAATTCTGCACACATTTTATCAAAAAACTGCTGCTTAAACCTACTTATATACGCCAATCTTAATTTATTTATTTCCTCAGCAAGTCTAACAAATTCTTTGTCCCAAAACTTAATTTGGTCAAAATAATTCTTTGGCTTAGTTTTTAACAATGCATTACGCTGTTTAAGTACTTTATTAAACGATTGCCACAAAAAAAAGAACTCATGTTCCACGTGGAACAAACCTAAATCTAAAAACTTTCTGCGCTCTTTTGGCCCGCCAAAAAATAAAGAATAGCTCTCTGGTGTAATAATTTGTACCGGCATAAGTTGAGCAAGTTCTGATATTTTACGGCTCGCCTTACCTTGAATTTTTAAATTAGTTTCACCCGTTTGGGTTTTACTAATACCAATTGGAATAGATAAGTCGTGTATTGTTTTGCGCCCGTGAATTACAAACTGACCTTGCTGATGCGCGATAATACTTTTGTGTTTTGGAGTACGAAAAGATTTGCCGTGAGAAAGGTAATAAATAGCCTCTAAAAGGCTGGTTTTTCCGCTGCCATTTTCACCATATATTATATTAACGCCGTTAACTGGTTCTAGCGTCAGCGCCTCAATATTACGAAAATATTTGAGGCTCAAATGACTTAAGCTCATTGTGTATTTATAGTCTTATAAACGCATAGGCATAACAACGTACATTGCTTCTTCATCGCCTGCACCTTCAATTAATGCACTGCTGTTTGAGTCGGCTAATGTAAATAGTACGTCTTCTGTTTTTAATGTGTTTAGTACATCTAATACGTAAGACACGTTAAAGCCTATTTCTAGATCCGCGCCTTGGTAACTTACTTCAACAACCTCTTCCGCTTGTTCTTGCTCTGGATTATTAGCCGTAATTTTTAATAAACCGTTTGATAAGTTTAAGCGTACACCACGAAACTTTTCATTAGATAAAATAGACACACGTTGAAATGCATTACGTAGCCATTCACGGTTAGCTGTAATAACTTTGTCGCCACCACGCGGTAATACACGACGGTAATCTGGAAAACGCCCATCAACTAGCTTACTTGTAAATGTAAACTCTAAATCGATAATACGGATATGATTAGCGCCAAACTGAATTGTTACTAACTCGTCATCAGCGACCATAAGGCGCATTATTTCTTGCACACCTTTACGAGGTATAATTAACTGACGCTGAGTATTAAGCGATTGCGTTAGCTGTTTTTGCGCAATCGCTAAACGGTGGCCATCTGTTGCGACTGTTTTTATATCAGTATTGTCTACTTCAAACGACATACCATTTAAATAATAACGTACGTCTTGATTCGCCATCGAGAAATGCGTGCTTTCGAGTAACTTACGAAGCTCTAAACGAGTTAGTTGAAATTCAACCTCTCCGTCCCACTCTTCTAGATTAGGAAAATCATCAGCAGATAATGTCGTTAATGAAAAACGGCTTTTACCACTGGTTAAAAGTAATTGATGCTCTTGCAAGCTTAAAGTAATGTCTGAACCGTCTGGTAGACTTTTACAAATATCGAGTAACTTTTTAGCGGGTAACGTTAGTTTTGTATCGGCAATATCGTCACCTACAAATACGCCAGAAACTAATTCAATTTCAAGGTCTGTACCTGTCATTGAAAGTTGTCCGTTTTCTACCACTAACAAAACGTTAGATAAAATTGGTAGTGTGTGTTTGCGCTCTATTGCACCTGACACTTGCACCAATGGCTTTAAAAATTGTTGTCTTGATATTGTTATTTGCATAATAAAGTCAGCCCTAAGATGACAATGTTCTTATTAAGTTTTGATAATCTTCTTTAATTTCGTGGCTTTCGTCACGTAGTGATTTTATCTTACGACATGCGTGCAATACGGTCGTATGATCGCGTCCACCAAATGCGTCACCAATCTCAGGTAAGCTGTGATTAGTTAATTCTTTAGATAATGCCATAGCAACTTGGCGAGGCCTTGCTATAGAGCGACTGCGGCGCTTAGACAACAGATCTGATACACGAATTCGATAGTACTCTGCTACGGTGCGCTGAATATTATCAATCGTAACCAGTTTGTCTTGCAAAGCAAGTAAATCGCGCAGTGCTTCTTTTACAAAATCGATCGAAATTGGACGACCGGTAAAGTTAGCATTGGCGATTACACGGTTAAGTGCACCTTCTAATTCACGCACATTTGAGCGTAACTTTTTAGCAATAAAAAAAGCAACTTCGTGTGGTAAATTAATTTTACTTTGCTGTGCTTTTTTCATCAAAATAGCAACGCGTGTTTCAAGCTCTGGTGGCTCAATCGCGATAGTTAAACCCCAACCAAAACGTGATTTAAGGCGGTCTTCAACGCCTTCAATCTCTTTAGGATAACGGTCAGAGGTTAAAATAATTTGTTGGTTACCTTCAAGCAATGCATTAAAGGTATGGAAGAACTCTTCTTGGGAGCGCTCTTTGTTAGCAAAAAATTGAATGTCATCAATCATTAATGCATCAACACTGCGATAATAACGTTTGAACTCTTCAATTGCGTTATTTTGTAGTGCTTTTACCATGTCTTGAACAAAGCGTTCTGAATGCATATAAACAATTTTAGCGTCTGGCTTATTTGCCATAATGCCATTGCCTACTGCATGTAATAAGTGAGTTTTACCTAAACCAGTACCACCGTATATAAATACAGGGTTAAAAGCAGAACCAGGATTGTCGGCAACCTGTGTGGCCGCAGCTTTTGCTAATTGGTTTGATTTACCTTCAACAAAGCTATCAAAGGTATAGTTCTCTTTAATATTAGATTTGTAACCTGACTTAGGTGCAGGCTCAACCACCGGCTTTTGCTCACGAGGTTGCTGTTTTGTTGAAGCGTGTGCGCTTGGCGCAGATTGTGTTTCTGCAACCGGTGCAGCTTGAGCGTTTAATAAAGGTTTACTTCCTACATCAAAACGCAGCTCTGGTGCTTCAACACCACAAATTTCTACTAATAGTTCGTTAATTCTATTGAGGTACTTTTCTCTCACCCAATCAAGCACAAAGCGATTAGGTGCATAAATCGTCAAGGTATCTTCGGTACTTTCTGCTTGAAGTGGTCTTACCCACATACTGAACTGCTGCGAAGGCAATTCATCTTGCAATACATATAAACAACTTTGCCAAACCGACAGATACACAGTTAAACTCCCAGAGATATAATTTTTATTCCCGCACATCATTAATGATTAAAAATCATGCATTTATTGCGTCAAAATAGCCAAATAAGTGGCCCAAGGCCGCGTATTATGAAGACACTTTATCCACAAGTAAAAGATTGATTTTTATAAAATTGTTGATATCGCTGTATAAAAACATTAACAGACTGATTTAAATAAGCTTTTATTTCAAAGCCTGATGACAGATCATAACAAAATAACACTAAGATCGCGAACCAATTTTACGATCCATTTTACTTTCCCCCTGCTTTTATTCACTTTTTATACAGGGGCTGTGGAAAACTTCTTATTTATGATGATCCTAGTGGATCATAATTCTCGATCACCATGAATAGAGTAACTAACACTTAGTATAGGCTGTAATTATGATTGACTTTGAGTCACTTCATCTATAATATCTCGCGCTCGCAATGGCACCTATGCCAGGATCGCGACCTGTATAGGATGTTTTAACTTTAACCGATCGGATGAGATTGTTATGAAAAGAACTTTTCAACCTAGCGTTTTAAAACGCAAACGTGCACACGGCTTCCGTGCTCGCATGGCAACTGTAAATGGCCGTAAAGTATTAGCACGTCGCCGCGCTAAAGGCCGCAAAGTTCTTTCTGCTTAATTTATAAGTGGAAGACTTTAGCTTTGGCAGGGAGTTACGTCTGTTAACTCCCTCGCATTACTCTCGCATATTTAATGAACCCGCTCGGGCTGCAACTCCTTTCTTTACTCTATTAGCAAAACCCAATGACCAAGATAAACCTAGGTTAGGGCTTACTGTTGCTAAAAAACGTGTAAAAAAGGCATGCCAACGAAACCGTATTAAACGTCTCGCTCGCGAAAGTTTTCGTTTAAATCAACACAGCATCGATAATATTGATATTGTGCTTATGGTTAAAAATGGTATTGATGAGCAGTCTAATGAAGAAATAACCAAACAACTTACTAAATTATGGCGAAAAATTAACGAACGCTGTAAACCAGGTGCACCTAAACCGCCACCTTTTAAGAAACGCCCAAACAAATCAGCTAAATCTAATAAACAAACCTAATTGCAATAGAATTGCAGGGTTAATTAATGTATCTTTAGCTCACCTTTTAATCATGCATTTAAAATTTCTAATTGAGTCTTTAAATACATGATATCTATCTCACTAAACTTAAGTAGGGGCATAAACATCATGAGGTTACTTAAACCACTTGTTGCTTTACCAACTTTTTGTTTAGTGTTATTTATCCGCGGTTATCAAAAGTGGATTAGCCCGCTGTTAGGTCCGCATTGTCGTTTTAATCCAACCTGTTCTAGTTATGCTATTCAAGCAATTAAATTGCATGGATCGGTAAAAGGTAGTTGGTTAGCTTTGAAACGCATATTAAAATGCCATCCTTTACATTCAGGTGGAGACGACCCCGTCCCTGAAAAATTAACCCATATTAACCACCAACACGAGAAATAAGAGCTGTTATGGAATCGCAACGCACGTTTTTATTAATTGGCCTAATGCTAGTGTCGTTTTTATTGTTCCAAGAATGGGACAATGATTACAACAAGCCTAAAGTCGATCCAAGTGCCACAACACAAACACTAAAAGCAAATTCACCAGAGTCGGATGATTATATTCCTTCATCGTCAGATTCAGAATTACCTACTTCAGCAACTTTAGCTAAACGTTCAGTTATTGAAATCACAACTGACGTTTTTAAAGTTAAAATTGACACCAAAGGCGGTGACATTGTTGAAACAGACCTTCTTCAATACGAAGACACCAAAGGAAGTAACACTCCTTTTATGTTGCTTGGTGAGTTTGATGGCAAACAATACTTTTCACAAAGTGGCTTAATTGGCTTAAATGGCCCTGACGCATCAGCTAACGGTCGCCCTACTTACAATACCGAACAAAAGTCATATACCTTAACGGGTGATGAGCTTCGCGTTCCACTTCAGTTTACAGATCGTAATGGTGTTAGTTTTACTAAAACGTATGTATTCAAAAAAGGTCAGTATGACGTAGGCTTAGAATACAAAATTAACAACACCACCAGCGCACCGCTTCAAGTACAGCTATACACGCAAATTAAGCGCACAGTACAAGAAAAAGGCAGCATGGTTGATCAAAACTATTTAGGTGCTGCATACGGTACTGACGAAGAACCATACGAAAAGTATAGTTTTTCAGATATGGCTGATAAAAACCTAAACAAAAACACCCAAGGTGGTTATGTTGCCTTTATTCAACATTACTTTGTAAGTGCTTGGGTTCCAATGCAGGATCAATCAAATACAATTTATAGCTTAATTACAAAAAGTAATGCCGCTATTATTGGTGCTAAAGATGAAGCTGTTAATATTCAAGCTGGTAGTGAGCAAACACTAACTGCTATTTATTATATGGGCCCGAAAGAATCGGATATTCTTGAAGCGATTCACCCAGACCTAGATTTAACTGTAGATTACGGTTGGTTATGGTTTATTTCGCAACCTTTATTTGTATTGCTAAAATGGCTACATAGCATTTTAGGTAACTGGGGTGTAGCAATTATTGCCATCACTATTATCGTTAAATCGTTAATGTACCCACTTACTAAAGCGCAATACACTTCAATGGCAAAAATGCGTGCCCTACAACCTAAAATGGCAGCCCTTAAAGAAAAGTTTGGTGATGACCGTCAAAAGTTCGGCCAAGCAACTATGGAAATGTACAAAAAAGAAAAAGTTAACCCTATGGGTGGCTGTTTCCCTATTTTGCTACAAATGCCAATTTTCTTAGCCTTGTTCTACGTATTCTTAGAGTCAACTGAACTTCGCCACGCTGAATTCATTTTTTGGTTAACTGACCTTTCTGCGAAAGACCCATACTACGTATTACCTATATTATTTGGTGCGAGTATGTTTGTGACGCAAAAGCTACAACCTATGACGGTTACTGATCCAATGCAGCAAAAAATGATGACCTTTATGCCGGTTATCTTCTCTGTATTTTTCTTATGGTTCCCATCGGGTTTAGTTCTTTACTGGTTAGTGTCTAACCTTATTTCTATTGTCCAGATGTTAATCATCTACCGTGGCATGGAAAAGAAAGGAATTAAAGTAAGAGGCTAATTGCCTATACCCAAGCCACATCGAGATGCAAAATTCAGCGTTTCACAGGGGCTTAAGATCAAGGCGTTACTTTGCAAGAATGGCAGTCCCTTTTAAAAAGTAACAACGATGAAATTAAGTACCTGTGAAACGCCCAAAGGGTTGGTTTAAAAGCGATTTATACTGCGTTATTGATTTTAACAATAGAACCACTATTATTCTCAATCAATGCCTTGCCTAAATAGCTTTTAACTCCAACTGAAACTCGCATCTTGAGATGGCTTGGGTATATTACTTATATAAAGGCGACTTAGGTCGCCTTTTTTATTGCCTGTTTTTCACCAGAGTATTCGCGAGTGTTTATTTCATAGGTTACAATACCGCCATAAAGTTACTCATCGTTGGCAAATTAATAGCATGATCAATCAAGATACAATTGCAGCACAAGCAACCGCTCCCGGACGTGGTGGCGTTGGTATAATTCGCGTTTCAGGCAGCCTTGCTAAAAGCGTTGCCGAAAAAGTGGTAGGTAAAATTCCTAAAGTTCGCTACGCCGATTACGTGCCATTTAAAAGCCTAGCTGGCGAGCAACTTGATCAAGGTATTGCCATTTACTTTGCAGGTCCTAACTCATTTACAGGCGAAGATGTGCTTGAGCTACAAGGCCATGGTGGTCCTGTAGTACTTGATATGCTACTTAAAGAAATTAGTAAAATCGAGGGCGTTCGTTTAGCAAAGCCAGGTGAGTTTTCTGAGCGTGCATTTATGAACGACAAGCTTGATTTAACACAAGCAGAAGCCATCGCCGACTTAATTAATGCCACCAGCGAGCAAGCAGCTAAAAGCGCCTTACAGTCTCTCCAAGGTGAATTTTCTAAGCACATAGAAACACTCGTTGAAAAAGTAATTCACTTACGTATGTACGTAGAAGCGGCAATAGACTTTCCTGATGAAGAAATTGATTTTTTATCAGACGGTAAAGTGTCAGGCGACTTAGACGCCATTATTACCCAGCTTAATACCGTAACCAACCAAGCAAAACAAGGTAGCATCATGCGCGAAGGTATGCGTGTTGTTATTGCTGGTCGCCCAAATGCGGGTAAATCAAGCCTACTCAACGCTCTAGCTGGTCGTGAAGCCGCAATAGTAACAGAAATAGCCGGTACCACTCGCGACGTACTACGAGAGCATATACATATAGATGGTATGCCACTGCATATTATAGATACCGCAGGCCTGCGCGAAAGCCCAGACCGCGTAGAACAAATAGGCATTGAGCGTGCATGGGATGAAATAAACCAAGCCGATCGCGTTTTATTTATGCTTGATGGCACCGATACTACAGATACCGACCCACACAAAATTTGGCCTGAGTTTATGGCAAAATTACCAGAAGGTATGGGCGTGACAGTCATCAGAAACAAGGCCGATTTGTCGGGCGATATAGTAGGAATGGAGCAAGAGCAACAATACCCGGTCATCAGCTTAAGTGCCAAAAATGCTGACGGTATTGAACTTGTTCGCGAGCATTTAAAAGCCTGTATAGGTTTTCAGGGCGCAACTGAAGGCGGCTTTATGGCGCGCCGCCGTCATTTGGATGCACTGGAAAGTGCGGCCCATCATTTAGATACCGGTAAAACACAATTAGAAATGCACATTGCCGGTGAAATACTGGCTGAAGAACTGCGTTTAACACAGCAATATTTGAATGAAATAACCGGTGAATTTACTTCAGACGACTTACTTGGCAAAATATTTAGCTCGTTTTGTATTGGTAAATAAACACCTTATTACAAGCATATTCTTATTATAAAGAGCACTCAGGTGCTCTTTTTCATATAAAAAATTAGGCTTTAAAATATGCTATTTATACGTCTAATACCTGAGAGTTACAGTCGATAAATCATATTCAAAGCTACCTTTGTTACGTGCTAAGAGAGGTCTGATTACGTAGATTAAACAATGTGGAATATACTCTTTAGCGACATTAATAGCGTAAATTACCCCTATTATTAATACAAAACCGATACATTTTTCAAACAATAACACACTTTTAAAGCGTTATACTTCATACAAAAATTAGTTATAAATGGCTTTCTTATACTTACTTTAGCCCACAAAAATGCACTAAAACACACCTCATACACGCAAAGAATGATGCTTTTTGCTCAATTAAAGAGCTAAAAAACACTGATTATTACTCTAAAAAACTTACTTTTGATAACATATAATTTGATAATAATTGTGATTTTTAAATAAAATAACTCAACTGTTAAGTATTAAAAAGTTTTGATCTGCTAACTCAACCAGCAAAATTAAAAAAAATAGCAGCTCTAAATTCGCATAAAATTAAAAATACCGAGATCACTTATCCACAATACCTAATTTTCAGCTCAAACAAATACCAAAAACAGGTAAATAAGCTGAAAAAACCTCACTATTTATTAATATTTATCCGTTTATGAGCTTATTTTTAATTAATTTCATTAGATCTGCTTTATTAGATCATTTTAAAAATTTATTTTAGATCTAAACTTGAGGTTATCAACAGGCTTTATATCCACATTATGATCAACATCTACTTTTAATATATAAATTACTATTTCAACTTTTTACTGATTAGAAATATCAATAACTTAGCGGATATAAAACAACCTAACAAGCCTATTTAAACAGAGCTTTCCCCACTGTTATCAACAACTTGATCAGAAGATTACATTTAAAGATAATTTGTTAAACCTTATATTATCAACAACTTAAAGAAACGCTTTTGAATGAGTGTAAAATTACTGCAAAAATAGTTATACAAAATGGCACTCTTAACTTTACTGTTACCCTCACTCAGTTATCATAGTCAGCAATTAAAACAAATGTGATCACTAATATTCATGAGTTCAGTAAATCTTATTGTTGGCAGCCAAATGGGATCAGCCGAGTATGTTGCAGAGCAACTAAGCGACGCGCTAAATAACCTTGGTATTACTACACAACTACATGATCAACCTGAATTTAGCGATATTGATCAGCAAAATACCATCTGGCTAATTTGCACATCTACTTATGGCGCAGGTGATTACCCTGAAAACTTTATTAGCTTTGTTGAAGATGTAACTCAAGCTAATGATTTATCTCAATTAAAATACTCAGTAATCGCTTTAGGTGATACCAGTTATGACACTTACAACCAGGCTGGACGTAATATAGATGCCTTATTAGCTCAAAAAGGCGCTATAAAAGTAGCAGAACGCTTAGAGCTTAATATTCTCGATGAAGCACTACCAGAGGACACCGCATTAGCATGGTTAGACTCTTGGATAACCAAAACAGGCTTAAAATAGAGAGAGCAAGTAAAAAGTTACATATAAAGTTACCCACAATTTACTAATAATTTAATAGATTTTGTGGATAAAGATTGAATAAACTGCTTTTTAAAGCATGCTTATCCATGGGATAAGATCTAACTGATTCAGCCCTGTGCATAAAGCGCCTTTTTGATCAGAGCTTATTTGCGGGATGATCCGATCATATTAACACCTTTAGATCTGATCTAATTTGATGTTTTTAATGAAGATCTAAACCTTATCAACAGAAAAGTCGATCAGTAGTAGTAATAGTAATAAAAGATCTCTTTAAAAGATCCTTTATATTATTAGAGATCACATACTTAGATCTTGCCCACTGTTTAATCATTTATCTTCTGCCAATTTCTAGGTAGAATACGCTCCCTTTTGAAGTTTACCGGTTTGATTTAAGTAGGATCCCATTAATGATTTTTCACGAAAATTTTGACGTTATCGTAGTAGGTGGTGGACATGCTGGCACTGAAGCCGCATTAGCAGCTGCCCGTATGGGGATGAATACCCTGCTACTGACTCACAATATGGATACCCTTGGTCAAATGTCTTGTAACCCAGCAATTGGTGGGATAGGCAAAGGTCATTTGGTAAAAGAAATTGACGCGCTTGGTGGTGCAATGGCACAGGCCATTGATAAAGGCGGGATCCAATTTCGTACACTAAATTCTTCAAAAGGACCTGCTGTTCGTGCAACTCGAGCACAAGCAGATCGCGCCTTGTACAAAGCGGCTATTCAAACAACATTGCAAAATCAAGATAATCTTAAAATTTTTCAACAATCGTGTGATGATCTTATTGTTGAAAACGATCGTGTTACTGGCGTAGTAACTCAAATGGGTTTGCGTTTTAGTGCACCAAGTGTTGTTTTAACCGTGGGTACTTTTTTAGGTGGCTTAATCCATATAGGGTTGGAAAATTACAAAGGCGGCCGTGCAGGCGATCCTCCTTCAATCGCTTTAGCTGATCGCTTACGTGAACATCCATTTAGAGTTGATCGTTTAAAAACAGGTACACCGCCACGTATTGATGCACGTACTGTTGATTTTACAAAAATGGAAGCACAACCTGGTGATACACCAACACCTGTGTTTTCATTTATGGGTAAACAATCAGATCACCCACAACAGATACCGTGTTACATCACTTACACAAACGAAAAAACACATGATGTTATTCGTAAAAACCTACATCGCTCACCTATGTACTCAGGTGTTATTGAAGGTATTGGTCCTCGCTACTGCCCTTCAATTGAAGATAAAATTGTTCGTTTTGCAGATAAAGATAAACATCAAATATTTGTTGAGCCTGAAGGTTTAACATCATACGAATTATATCCAAATGGTATTTCGACTAGTTTACCGTTTGATGTACAACTTGAGATTGTGCAATCTATTTCTGGTTTTGAAAATGCACATATTTGTCGACCAGGTTATGCAATAGAATATGACTACTTTGATCCACGTGATTTAAAACAGTCTTTAGAAACTAAATTTATTGAAGGCTTATTTTTCGCGGGTCAAATTAACGGTACTACCGGCTATGAAGAAGCAGGTGCACAAGGCTTAATTGCAGGTATGAATGCTGCGCTAAAAGTGCAAGGCAAAGATTCTTGGACACCACGTCGTGATGAAGCTTATGTTGGTGTATTAATCGACGACTTAGCAACACTGGGTACAAAAGAACCCTACCGTATGTTTACCAGCCGTGCTGAATATCGTTTATTACTTCGTGAAGATAATGCTGATATTCGTTTAACAGAAAAAGGCCGTGAGCTTGGTTTAGTTAATGACGAACGCTGGCAGGCATTTAACGAAAAAATGGAAGTAATCGAAAAAGAGAAACAACGCATTAAAGATACATGGATCCACAAAGATCATGCCGTTGTAGATCAAGTAAACGCATTACTTAAAACCCCGCTTACGCGTGAAGCAAGCTTGGAAGAATTACTTCGCCGTCCGGAAATTCGTTACAACGATCTGATGGCTATTGACGGATTGGGATCTGAATTCACAAATAAAGCAGCACTCGAGCAAGTTGAGATCCATACTAAGTACGCAGGTTATATTGCGCGCCAACAAGATGAAATCAATAAGCAGCTTCGTCATGAGCAAACAATTTTACCAAAAGAGTTTGATTACAAAACCGTATCTGGTTTATCAAATGAGGTAGTTGCTAAGCTTATTGAGTCACGTCCTGACACGATTGGTCAAGCATCGCGTATTTCTGGTATCACCCCTGCGGCGATTTCGCTATTATTGGTGTATCTGAAGAAGCAAGGCTTATTACGCAAATCTGCGTAACGATAAGGGTACATAGTGTTACAGCAACAATTAACTACATTGTTAGCGCAAACTGATATTGCGCTAACAGAAAAACAACAGCAACAGCTAGTCCGTTACGTTGAGTTATTAAATAAGTGGAATAAAGCTTATAACTTAACTTCAGTACGTTTACCTGAAGAAATGATGATTAAGCATATTATGGACAGTTTAGTTGTTGCGCCTCATTTACCCGGACATCATTATATTGATGTAGGTACAGGGCCTGGCTTACCGGGTATCGTGTTGGCAATTGCATTACCAAATACACATTTTGTGCTATTAGATAGTTTAGGTAAACGTGTGCGATTTTTAATGCATGTTAAACATGAACTAGGTCTTGATAATGTAACCCCTGTGCAGTCTAGAGTTGAAGAATATCAACCAAGTGTTAAATTAGACGGCGTACTTAGTCGCGCATTTGCTTCATTACAAGATATGGTTGACTGGTGTTCGCACTTAATTGATCATTCGGGCAAATTTATAGCACTTAAAGGCGTGTTCCCTAGCGAAGAGCTAGAGTCATTACCTGCAGGCGTCAAGTTTGAGCAAAAAATTGCATTAGAAGTGCCTAAGTTAGATGCACAACGACATTTAATTATTCTTTCTAAAGACTAGGGATCAGAGACACTGTGGCAAAAGTCATCGCATTAGCAAATCAAAAAGGTGGAGTGGGTAAAACTACAACCGCTGTTAATCTCGCTGCATCTATGGCTGCAACGAAACGTAAAGTGCTGTTAATTGATCTCGATCCGCAAGGTAATGCGACTATGGGGAGTGGCGTAGATAAGTACGGCGATGTGCCAACTATTTACGACTTACTTATTGAAGATAAACCTATAGAAGACGTTATCATCAAAGAAACGTCTGGCGAATACCATATGATTGCTGCAAACGGTGATGTAACCGCTGCAGAAGTTAAACTCATGGAATTATTTGCCCGTGAGGTGCGTTTACGTAACGCGCTTGAAAAAATTCAGGACCAGTACGAATTTATTTTTATAGACTGTCCGCCTTCTTTAAATATGTTAACTGTTAATGCTATGGCTGCGGCTGATTCTATTTTGGTACCAATGCAGTGTGAGTATTATGCACTTGAAGGGTTAACCGCATTAATGGATACGATTACGCAGCTTGCTAGATTAGTGAATCCGAGCTTACAAATTGAAGGCATACTTCGTACTATGTATGACCCGCGTAACCGTTTGGCAAATGATGTATCAGAACAATTAAAACAACATTTTGGCGATAAAGTATACCGTACGGTGATCCCACGTAATGTTCGCTTAGCCGAAGCACCCAGTTTTGGTGCTCCAGCTATGTATTATGACCGGGCATCAAGTGGCGCTAAAGCGTATTTAGCACTCGCTGGTGAAATGTTACGCAGAAAAGAAAAAACAGCGTCCGTTGTCGCCTAACTTTGAGGTAAAAAAATAACATGTCTGCTAAAAAACGAGGTTTAGGCCGAGGACTCGATGCACTTTTAAGTTCGTCAAAGCCTGCACCGAGCGCAAGCAAGGAACAAGACACATCAAACGTGACTGAAGCTGTAAAAAATGCAGCTGGGCCAAATAACAGTGAATTACAAAAACTTCCAATAGAGTTTTTACACTCTGGTAAATACCAACCTCGTAAAGACATGTCTGAAGAGGCGCTAGAAGAGCTTGCTAGTTCTATTCGCTCACAAGGTATTATTCAACCTATTGTTGTGCGCCCTATTGCACATAATAGCTTTGAAATTATCGCCGGTGAGCGTCGTTGGCGCGCAGCGCAAATAGCTAAGCTTGAAACAGTACCTTGTATTATTAAAGATGTACCCGATGAAGCTGCCGTTGCGATTGCACTGATAGAAAATATTCAGCGTGAAGATTTAAATGCCATGGAAGAAGCGGTTGCACTTAATCGTTTACTAATAGAATTTGAATTAACACATCAACAAGTAGCTGATGCGGTAGGTAAATCACGTACGACTGTAACTAACTTACTGCGTTTAAATAACTTAAATAACGATGTGAAGATTTTGTTAGAGCATGGCGATATTGAAATGGGCCATGCGCGTTGCCTGTTAGCCCTTGAAGGCGAAGCGCAGTCTGATGCTGCTCGTTTAGCTGTCGCTAAAGCACTAACAGTTCGAGAAACCGAAAAACTAGTTCGCTCAATTTTAGAACCAGTGCCAGCTAAAGAAATAACCGAAAAAGATCCAGATGTTAAGCAGTTAGAACAACAACTTGCTGAAAACCTAGGTGCCAAAGTTGAAATAAATTACAATAAAAAAGGTAAAGGTAAGCTTGTTATTTCTTATACTAATTTGGATGAACTTGACGGCATTTTAAATCGCATTAATCAAGACAATACCCACCATTAGTTTTCTACATGTCTAAAAAGAGACATTTGTAGCTATTTCGTGTTACAAACCGTCTACTCAAGTTGCAAAACTGGCAGGATTAAGTATAATTTCGCCAGTTTTCACACCCTAACAATTAGAACGCAATAAAGGTTAACTAAACGTGACTGATAAGTTAGCGAGTCCATATAGACTTGCCGTATTAAAGTTAATTTGCCTTCAGGGTGTTGTAGCATTAGTTGCTGCTGTAATTATTTTTTTTAGTTCGGGAGCCAATGCTTCGCTTTCATCACTCGCTGGTGGATTTGTCGCAGTACTTCCGCACTTTGTATTTGCACTTTATGCATTTAGGTATATGGGTGCAAGTCGAGCAAATCAAGCGTATGCCTCGTTGAAACGCGGCAACGGATTAAAATTTATGCTAACAATTGTATTGTTTGCGCTAGTACTGAAGCATTTTCCGGTAATTTTATTACCCTTTTTTAGTACTTATATACTGGCGCTCTTTACTGGATTGTTCGCACCCGTTTTTTTTAAACATTAACTTTTGGGATATAACATGGCAGCAGAAGAAGTTACTCTATCTGGCCATATCCAGCACCATTTGACCAATGCTAAGATGTGCTCGACCGATACAGGTCTCGCCTTCAATAAAGCATGTACGGACAGTGGATTCTGGACATGGCATATAGATACCCTCGCATGGTCTATCGGTTTAGGTCTTATATTTTTATGGATCTTTCGTAGTGCCGCTAAAAAATCAACACTAGGTGTACCTGGAAAATTTCAATGTTTCATTGAAATGGTAGTAGAGTTTGTTGGTGACAACGTACGTGATACTTTCCATGGTAAAAGCAAGCTTATTGCACCATTAGCATTAACAATATTCGTTTGGATATTTTTAATGAACTTAATGGATTTAATACCGGTTGACTTTTTACCTGCATTAGCTGGTTTTGTTGGTGAAACTGCGTTTGGTATGGATTCACACGATGTGTACATGAAAATTGTACCAACGACTGACATTAATATGACTGCTGCGCTAGCGCTTGGCGTATTTATTTTAATGATAGGCTACTCAATTAAAATAAAAGGCATCGGTGGTTTTATTAAAGAACTAACACTTCACCCGTTTAGTTCAAATAATACTGCACTACAAATCCTTTTAATCCCGTTTAACTTATTACTTGAACTGATTGCGCTGGTTTCTAAACCGTTTTCATTAGCGCTACGTTTGTTTGGTAACTTATATGCAGGTGAATTGATTTTCATCTTGATCGGCGCTATCGGATTTATGCAATTACCATTGCATTTTGTTTGGGCTGTATTCCACATCTTAGTAATTGTATTGCAAGCATTCGTATTTATGATGCTAACAATCGTATACCTAAGTATGGCAAGCTCAGATAATCACTAATTTTTATAACCTTTAATATTTAACTTTAATTTACAATTGAAACTTTGGAGAAAAAAATGGAACTAGTATTAGGTCTTAAGTATATCGCAGTAGCTTTACTAATCGGCTTTGGTGCAATCGGCACAGCAATCGGCTTTGGTAACATGGGCGGTAAATTCCTTGAAGCATGTGCGCGTCAACCTGAGCTTGCACCATCGCTACAAGTTAAGATGTTTATTCTTGCTGGTCTAATCGATGCTGTAGCAATGATTGGTGTTGGTATCGCTATGGTATTGTTGTTCGTACTTTAATTTTATTTTTTGAACAGCTTACTATTTAAGGAGGAGCGGTTGTGAATTTAAACGCCACTCTTATCGGTGAATTGATTGCGTTTACGGTGTTCGTATTATTTTGTATGAAATACGTATGGCCACCACTAAACGGTGCAATTGAAGCTCGCCAGAAAAAAATCGAAGATGGTTTAGCTGCCTCTGATAGAGCCGAAAAAGACTTAGAACTTGCGCAAAAGAAAGCTGCTGAACAGCTTAAAGATGCAAAAGCTCAAGCGGCTGATATCATTGATCAAGCTAAAAAGCGTGCAGTGCTAATTGTTGACGAAGAAACACTTCGTGGTCAGCAAGAGCGTGAAAGTATCATTGCTCAAGGGCACTCTGAAGTTGAGTCTGAACGTAATCGCATAACAGAAGAGCTACGTAAGCAAGTAGCAACTCTGGCAGTGATTGGTGCAGAACGTATTTTAGAGCGTGAAATTAATCAAGCCGCACATAGTGACATCGTTGAAAAACTTGTCGCTGAGCTGTAATTAGGAGGGTATGAGCATGTCTAATTTGACTACTATCGCTCGCCCATACGCTAAAGCGGCTTTTGAACTTGCCGTTGAGAAAGGCACTCTAGAAAGCTGGAATGATATGTTGTTCTTTGCAGGCCACGTAGCCAGCAATGAACAAGCATCATCTGCTTTAGCAGGTATGCCTACAGCTACTGCACAAGCTGAATTATTTATTCAACTTTGTGCTGAGCAGCTCAACGAACAAGGTCAGAACCTAGTTAAGGTGATGGCTGAAAATGGACGTTTGACAGCTCTACCTGAAGTTGCACAGTTATTTGCTGAATTTAAAGCACAATACGATAAAGAAATCGAAGTAGATGTGATTTCTGCAACTCCTCTTGTTGCTGCGCAACAAGAGTCATTGGTAGCGGCACTTGAAAAACGTTTCGCACGCAAAGTTAAGCTGAATTGTAGTGAAGACGCGTCAGTGGTTGGTGGACTTATTATTAGGTCTGGCGACACTGTAATCGACGGTACTATTCGCGGTAAATTAAGCCGCTTAGCTACAACACTACAATCGTAATTGGGAAAAAGAGCATGCAACTTAATTCCACTGAAATTTCAGATCTGATCAAACAACGTATTGAGAAGTTCGAAGTTGTAAGTGAAGCTCGTAACGAAGGTACTATTGTATCTGTTACTGACGGTATCATCCGCATCCACGGTCTTGCTGACTGTATGCAAGGTGAAATGATTGAGCTTCCTGGCAGCCGTTATGCTATCGCACTAAACCTTGAGCGCGACTCAATTGGTGCAGTAGTAATGGGTCCGTACGCTGACCTTACTGAAGGCGTAAAAGTATATACAACTGGTCGTATTTTAGAAGTTCCTGTTGGTCCTGGTCTACTTGGTCGTGTTGTAAACACACTAGGTGCTCCAATCGATGGTAAAGGCGCTTTAGATAACGACGGGTTTGAACCTGTAGAAAAAATTGCACCAGGTGTAATCGAGCGTAAATCAGTAGATGAGCCAGTTCAAACTGGTTATAAATCTATCGATGCGATGATTCCAGTTGGTCGTGGTCAACGTGAACTTATCATCGGTGACCGTCAAACAGGTAAAACTGCACTAGCAATCGATGCAATCATCAATCAAAAAGACACAGGCGTTAAGTGTGTGTACGTTGCGATTGGTCAAAAAGCATCTACTATTGCAAACGTAGTTCGTAAATTAGAAGAGCATGGTGCACTAGCAAATACTATCGTAGTTGTTGCATCTGCTTCTGAATCTGCGGCACTTCAGTACTTAGCACCGTTCGCGGGCTGTACTATGGGTGAATACTTCCGTGACCGTGGTGAAAACGCATTAATCGTATATGATGATTTGTCTAAGCAAGCAGTTGCTTACCGTCAAATTTCATTACTACTTAAGCGTCCACCAGGCCGTGAAGCATACCCAGGTGACGTATTCTACCTTCACTCTCGTCTTTTAGAGCGTGCATCGCGTGTAAACGCAGATTACGTTGAAAAGTTCACTAATGGTGAAGTGAAAGGTAAAACTGGTTCATTGACGGCATTGCCAATCATTGAAACTCAAGGCGGCGACGTTTCTGCGTTCGTACCGACTAACGTTATCTCTATCACCGATGGTCAGATCTTCTTAGAAACTGACTTATTCAACTCAGGTATCCGTCCGGCAGTAAATGCTGGTATCTCGGTATCGCGTGTTGGTGGTGCTGCACAAACTAAAATCGTTAAGAAACTAGGTGGCGGTATCCGTCTAGCCCTAGCTCAGTACCGTGAATTAGCTGCGTTCTCGCAGTTCGCGTCTGACCTTGATGATGCTACTCGTGCTCAACTTGAGCATGGTGAGCGTGTAACAGAGCTAATGAAGCAGAAACAGTACGCGCCAATGTCTGTTGCTGAAATGTCTTTGTCGTTATTTGCCGCTGAAAAAGGCTTCCTTCAAGACATCGAAATCGCGAAAATCGGTGACTTTGAAGCAGCTTTACTTTCTTATGCAACTAGCACATACGCAGAGCTTGTGGCTCAAATCAATGAAACGGGTAACTTGAATGCCGAGATCGAAGCGCAGCTTAAAGAACTTCTTACGAAGTTCAAGTCTACGCAAACTTGGTAATTTAGTTATTAATGGTGCGCTTTAGGAAACTAAAGCACACCTTGATTCGGAGAGAGAGTCATGGCCAGCGGAAAAGAGATTAAAAGCAAGATCGGGAGTATTAAAAACACTCAAAAGATCACTAGCGCAATGGAAATGGTTGCTGCGTCTAAAATGAAAAGGGCGCAAGAACGCGTTGCTTCAAGCCGTCCATACGCTAATAAATTACGTGAAGTAATTGGTCGTGTTGCTCAAGCAAATCTTGATTTTACTCACCCGTTCTTAAAAGATCGTGAAGTAAAACGAGTTGGTTATATTGTTATCTCTACAGACCGTGGTCTGTGTGGCGGTCTAAACTCAAACGAGTTTAAGAAAGTTGCACTTGATGTTAAAGCGTGGAAAGAGAAAGGTGTTGATGCTGAATTTGCTACTTTAGGTAGTAAGGCAGCTGGCTTCTTTCAACGTTTTGGTGGTCAACTACTCGCTAAAAAAGCGGGCCTAGGAGATAAACCTTCAGTACAAGACGTTATTGGTCCTGTAAAAATTATGCTTGATGCATTTTCTGAAGGCAAAATAGACCGTTTATTCTTGGTATATAACAAATTCGTTAATACCATGAAGCAAGAGCCAATTATAGATCAGTTACTCCCTTTGCCAAAAGCTGAAGAAGAAGTATCTGCTCACACATGGGATTACTTATACGAGCCAAACCCAGAGGCTATTTTAGAGTCTTTGTTAGTACGCTTTATTGAGTCTCAAGCATACCAAGGTGTGGTAGAAAATGCTGCCTCAGAACAGGCTGCTCGTATGGTTGCAATGAAAGCTGCAACTGATAACGCAGGTGACCTTATGGACGAGCTACAGCTTGTTTATAACAAGGCTCGCCAAGCAGCAATCACACAAGAAATTAGTGAGATTTGTTCTGGCTCAGCAGCAGTTTAATGCTTCAGGTAAAGATTAACGAGAGGAATAGACATGAGTTTAGGTAAGGTCGTCCAAATTATCGGCGCCGTTGTGGATATTGAATTTCCACAAGATAGTGTGCCAGCGGTATACCACGCACTAAGAGTAACAGATGGCGATTTAGCTGGTTTGACTTTAGAAGTTCAACAACAGCTAGGTGGCGGTGTAGTGCGTACTATCGCTATGGGTACTACTGATGGTTTACGTCGTAGTGCTTTAGTTATGAATACAGGTGAATCGATTCAAGTTCCAGTTGGTAAAGCAACTCTTGGTCGTATCATGAACGTACTTGGTGAGCCAATCGATGAAGCGGGTCCAATCGGCGAAGAAGACCGTATGTCTATTCACCGTGCAGCGCCTTCATACGAAGAGCAATCAAGTTCAGTTGAGCTTTTAGAAACTGGTATCAAGGTTATCGACCTTGTATGTCCGTTTGCTAAAGGTGGTAAAGTTGGTTTATTCGGTGGTGCCGGTGTTGGTAAAACTGTAAACATGATGGAACTTATCCGTAACATCGCAATCGAGCACAGCGGCTACTCAGTATTCGCAGGTGTTGGTGAGCGTACACGTGAGGGTAACGATTTCTACCATGAGATGAACGATTCAAACGTACTTGATAAAGTATCGCTTGTATACGGTCAGATGAACGAGCCTCCAGGTAACCGTTTACGCGTAGCGTTAACAGGTCTTACTATGGCTGAAAAGTTCCGTGATGAAGGTCGCGATGTACTTTTCTTCGTAGATAATATCTACCGTTATACACTTGCTGGTACAGAAGTATCTGCACTACTTGGTCGTATGCCATCAGCGGTAGGTTACCAGCCTACACTTGCTGAAGAAATGGGTGTGCTTCAAGAGCGTATCGCTTCAACTAAGACTGGTTCAATTACATCAATCCAAGCGGTATACGTACCTGCGGATGATTTAACGGATCCATCTCCAGCAACGACCTTTGCTCACTTAGACGCAACAGTAGTACTTTCACGTGATATCGCATCACTTGGTATCTACCCAGCGGTAGACCCACTTGATTCATCTTCGCGTCAACTTGACCCTCAAGTAATTGGTCAAGAGCACTACGATACAGCACGTGGCGTTCAAACAGTTCTTCAGCGTTATAAAGAACTTAAAGACATCATTGCAATCCTAGGTATGGACGAGCTTTCTGACGAAGATAAGCAACTTGTATCTCGTGCACGTAAAATCCAACGTTTCCTATCTCAGCCATTCTTCGTGGCAGAGGTATTTACAGGCGCGTCTGGTAAATACGTATCACTAAAAGATACAATTGCTGGCTTTAAAGGCATCTTAAACGGTGAATTTGATGATATGCCAGAGCAAGCGTTCTACATGGTTGGCTCTATCGAAGAAGCTCAAGAAAAAGCCAAAGGCATGTAACTAGGAGGGTAGTATGACAGCTATGACTGTACATCTTGACGTAGTAAGCGCTGAGCAGAGTTTGTTCTCTGGTCTTGTTGAATCGATTCAAGTATCTGGTAGTGAAGGCGAGCTGGGTGTAAACCTAGGCCATGCTCCATTACTAACTGCCCTTAAACCTGGTATGGTACGTTTAGTTAAGCAATTTGGTCACGAAGATGTGATATATGTTGCTGGCGGTACATTAGAAGTTCAACCAAATCACATCACGATTCTTGCAGATACAGCGGTTCGTGGTGAAGATTTAGATGAAGATTCTGTACAAAAAGCTAAACGTGAAGCTGAAGAACATATGGCGAATTCGTCAGCTGTTGAGTTTGATTATCAACAAGCGGCTACGCGACTGGCAGAAGCAGTTGCTCAGTTACGCGTAATTCAGCAATTACGTCACAAGTAAGCCTATCCGGTTTTAAAAAGCCCACTTTATGTGGGCTTTTTTGTACTCGTATAGATGACTCTATCGGGCCTTACTGATAATCTAAACAATATTAAGTAGTTAATTTTAATAATTAAATTTACATCGAATTATTAGCTATAAGGACGTAGTGACCTACCAATGAAACCGTCAACTTTCTCAGAATCAATAGCAGAAATTAAGTTTGGAGCCTGGCGTTTAAATCCCAGACGGCAAACTATTAATGATGGTGTAATTGAGAGGGAGTTAGAACCGTTGCTGTTCAAAATTCTTAGCTACCTTATTCTTAATAAAGAGTCGATTATCACACGTCAAGATTTAATGGATGACGTATGGTGTCAGCACTATGTCGACGATAACGCCATTAACCGAGCTATTTCAGAGCTTAGAAAAGTACTGAAATCAGATATGCAACGTGGCCTAGTGGTAAAAACACATTATAGAAAAGGGTATAGCTTCTTTTTAGAGCCAGAGATTATATATTATGAAGAAGGTAATTCGTCTTTCAGCCAAGTTAATGCATTAAAAGAAACACCTAATAAAAAACAAAAAATATCAATTGAGTTATTGGCTATATTCACTTTGGTCGTTTTTATTGGTTTTTACATTGTTTTAAACGTATTAGATCCAGGCAAAGTTGGCCAAAAAAATACGCCTCCCAAGGTTGAAACAAAAAACTTAAATGTTGTTAATAAAAAATTTAAAGAGGAAGTTCTATCTTGGCGACAAGGCGTATATAGCCGAATGGTACTTTCTCCAGACAGTTCAACTGTTGCACTTACACTCCTCGAAAAAGAACAACTATACTCATCGCTTTTAATCAAAAATTTACATACCGGTCAAGAGAGAATAATCTCAGAAGTTAATGCTAATATATTCCCTGCAGGTTGGTCTATTGATAGTGAGCGTGCAATTTATAGTCTAGAAAGTGAAGGTAAATGTGAGCTGTGGGAAGTCGGTTTAACAAGTAATGCTGATAGTAAGTTTTTATTTGATTGTGAGCCATCAAACCTAATGAATGTTGTAAGTTTAGGTAACAACTCTTATATATATTCTAAATATGGTTACAGAAATCGCTCTGAATTATCGGTCCTTGTTAATAGAAACCTAAGTACAGGTGAGGAGTTTCAAATAAGTTCACCAAACTTAAATTCGTATGGTGATAAACTTTTATATTTTATAAAAAACCAAAAAAAAATTATTTTTGAAAGACACCAATTTAATTCCAGTCAATTATACATGACGGATTTAGAAGGTGGTGCCCAAATAAAGCTTTATGAGACTAAGAATAGAATATGGTCAATTAACTACAACAATGAGACAGATTCACTGCTATGGTTTGACAATATTGAAGAGATTCTTTACCAATACTCATTAAAAAATAACCGTCTAGAAAGTAAAACAAAAGTGGATAGTGAAAGTGTTTACTCATCAACCTATCCAATTGATAATAAAAATATTTTAGGGCTTACTTACCCTTTTTCTCATAATATTTACAGGTTCGATTTAACTTCTGAAAACTTTGAGCGTGTATCAAAGCTAGAAAGTGGCTTTGCAAATACAGTTGGAGAAAATGTTGTTTTTTTAAGTAGTGATGGGGAATCTGTTAAATTAAATACAGTATTCAAAGACGGTAAGCTCACGTCTAAAAAGGTAAATTTAAGATATAAGGACTTTAAAATATCTTCTGATTCCCAAGAAGCTTTTGGCGTTGATGAAAAGAAAATAGAAATACTCAAGTATGAAGAGTTATCCGTTAAGGATGTTATTACCCCCAAAGGTGATTTTATCTCGGTTAATTATTTACTAGATAAAAATATTGGTTATATTGTGCAGGATGAACCTAGTGCAAACAGCAGCTCTTATATTTTTAATAGAAGTAATTCTAATAGTATATTGTTACCAGTAAAAAATGCAGTGTGGTTTGGTCAGTTACAAAATAACAAACTCGTTTTTTTGAATAGTTTAGATATGTTGATATTTTTCGACTTATCAACTGGGGAACAAACAAAAGGCTTTAAAGTAAAAAAATCAGCCTATAAACACTCTTTATCAACAAACCAAAATAAACTTTATCATTCAACAGGGAAAGCTGTATACGAATATGATTTTTCCAAAGGCGTTAATATCGCTCCTAATAAAGTATTCGAGATTAGTAAAGCAGAAGATGTTATTCGAGAAGTTAATTTTTCAAGTTCAGGAAACATTCTATCATTAGAAATAGTAGAGCTAGTAAATAACGAAGTTGTGAGGTTTTCATTAGAGGAAAGCGATTAGTTAGTGTTTTTTGTGAAGTGACCTAGTTACTAATAAACCTCTATTTATTGTTCTGCTTATTGAATATGTTGATAATTCATTTAAAATCAATGGCTTGCATTATTTTTTATGAGTGTTCTACAGGGGTACTGTAATTGCAATTTTCACTTATATCCTTTCCGAATCCTCGCTACAATAACGCTATTCAATTAAGTGTGTTTTTCAGTCAAGATTCAGTACTAATAAACTAACCTACTGAGTATTTGCACAAGAAGTGATTTACGTAATCTTCTGCACAAACATAAGACTTATTTAGCTAAAACAACGAAAAAAGGAAATTGTTTTAATGGCTCTAACAACTGTTATTCTTGCTGCGGGTAAAGGTACTCGCATGCGCTCTGCTCTACCTAAAGTTTTGCACAAAGTTGCAGGTAAACCAATGGTACAGCACGTTATTGATAATGTGATGGCATTAGGTGCAACGACTACAAACTTAGTTTATGGACATGGCGGCGAACTATTACAACAACAACTTGCCGATAACGATGTAAATTGGGTACTCCAAGCAGAACAACTCGGTACTGGCCACGCAGTAGCGCAAGCCAACTCTCATGTTAATGATGAAGACACGGTATTAATTTTATACGGCGATGTACCATTAACAAAACAATCAACACTAGAGCGTTTATTAGCTGCAACACCTAAAAATGGTTTAGCGGTATTAACAGTAAATTTGGTAAACCCAAATGGCTATGGTCGAATGCTTCGTGCCGGTGGTAAGTTAGTCGGTATTGTTGAGCAAAAAGATGCAAGCTCAGAGCAGTTACTTATTAACGAAGTAAATACAGGCATTATGGCTGTTAACGGTAAGCTATTAAAAACATGGTTGGGTAACTTATCTAACAATAATGCACAAGGCGAGTACTACTTAACAGATATCGTTGCAATGGCGCACAATGAAGGTGTAGAAATTACTTCAGCTCAGCCAGACCATGCAATGGAAGTTGAGGGCGCAAATAACCGCGTACAACTTGCTGGTCTTGAGCGTGCTTACCAAGCATGGCAAGCGCAAGAGTTAATGTTAAATGGTGCAACACTTGCTGATCCTGCACGTATTGATGTGCGTGGAACAGTTACCACCGGTGAAGATGTACTTATCGATGTAAACGTTATTTTTGAAGGTAATGTAACGCTTGGTAGCAATGTACAAATTGGCCCTAACTGTGTCCTTAAAAATTGTACCATAGGCGATAACGTGGTAATAAAGGCAAATACCTTAATTGAAGATGCAAGCGTTGCCGCACAGTGTACGTTGGGTCCTTATGCCCGCCTTCGGCCTGGTGCTGTAATGGAAGAAGACTCACACATTGGTAACTTTGTTGAGATGAAAAAAACCCGTTTAGGCAAAGGCTCAAAAGCCAACCACTTAAGTTACTTAGGTGATGCTGAAATTGGCGAAAAAGTGAATATTGGCGCTGGTACTATTACCTGCAACTACGATGGTGTTAATAAATCAAAAACTATTATTGGCGATAATGCTTTTATTGGTTCTAATTCATCACTTGTTGCCCCAGTAAATATAGGTGCAACTGCAACAATTGGTGCAGGCTCTGTGATCACCAGTACCGTTGAAGATGACCAATTAGCAATAGCACGCTCTAAACAGCGTAATTTAACAGGTTGGAAACGCCCAGTTAAAAAATAATAAGCCAACACCTTTTTAAAGCGAGTTATATACTCGCTTTTTATTGCCTAAATTTTCTTGATTAAGTAGACTATAAAATAATGGATTAAAATATACTCAAGGAAGTGTTATATGTCAGCTCATGCTCGCCGTGCTATTGCCGAAAGGCAACGTCAAAGCCAAATAAAAAGCATTCTATCAGGTAATAACCACACTCTTATTCAAATGAACTCAGCAGAGTTTGTAGACTACATTATCTCTGTAAAGATGAAGCAAGGTAAATCTCGTTCAGAAGTGGTTGATTGGCTTGATGAGTTACTAGAAGAGCATAATTCACTATCAAGTAAATGGAAACGAATTAAAGAACCATTAAAGACAGGAGGTGGGTTATACCCTTTATTTGATGATATTAAGGCATTAGCCATTATAGCGGCTGCAATGCAGCGCCAAGGTAATGTTTTCGGTAAGTTTAAAATTAAAGTTTATAACGGTTCCCCCGCTATTATAATCACTTCTTACTCTGGTATCCGAGCTCATTTAACGGGTACTCGTTATTTAGCAAGTAACCCCAAACTTTTTACTATCGGTGTCGGTAAATTAGAAGCTGCAAAAGCTATGAAGGGTGGGTTTGTGCTCACTCTAGCAATTTCAGTGACATTTCATGCTACAGACTACCTTTTAAACGATCAAAAAACATGGCATGACTTAGTGGCAGGTGTAGCCGTGGATATGGCTGTAGTTGGAGCTGCTATTGTGACTACTAGTACAATATTAGGTGTCGCATCAGCAGCATCAGCAGGTTTAGCAATAATAATTGCTGGTACAGTATTAGTGCCCTTGTTGGTTGTTGTAATCGTTGGGGTGGCTTTTTCAATTGCATTTTCGGATACCAGTGATTATGTAAAAGTACTTTCTGATGAGTTAAGAAATATTGAAAATAAGATACAGAGTGGTGTAGTTAAAATTAAGGCTGGAGCGCAGAAAATTAATAGCGAATATAAAGAAAATCCAAATGAATTTTTACATGAAACCTTTGGAGTTCCTATGTTTAAAAAAACTAGGTCTTATAACTAATGCCTATTTTAGAATGGAAAAAAGCAGATAAAAAGTTATCCCTTGCAAATGTGAAAGAATTAGCTTCTGTTTTCTTCTTGTTAATTGTTAGTGGAGGACTGTGCTATAAAATAGCCTTAAATTTTTTTTCCGAAGTGGAAACAATATTTTTAGTTAGTCGGCCTCAATTTTTTATCAAAGAGCAAGCCACCATACTGCTATCTTTTTTATTATTACCTTGCTTATTTCTAACGTTTTTATCGACTTTACAGCGCTTTTTGGGGTTTGATATAAAGTTAACTTTAATTAATGCATTTAAAAGTGCAGTTGTAGGTTTAATTGTTTTATTAATTCTATCAATCCCGACGAATCTTGTCATAGAGTCTAATTTAAAAAGCCAAGGTTACACTTATTGTAGTTGGTATACTGGACCCTCACTTCGAGCGCCTGATGTTTGGCTAAAAAATAATGATTTATGTCTACAAGACGGTTCTATAAAAATTAGCGACATAGCCGATTGGTTTGAAATGCATAATGAAAAAGGCATTGAGCCAACGCTTAATGAGCTTAAAGTTTTTATACAGAAAATTAGAGCAGAGTATAATCGCTAAAATTAAAACAAGATTGCTTTAGCCGTTTTTATTTAAAAACCAGATAATCTAGTCAATTACACAAGAGATTTTTTGTTTTCCAACGATAAACCTGAATCGTAGTGGGTTGGCTAGAAAGTGTACTCGAAAGATCAACACGCTCTAGGTGTACTAGCTCAGACTTGATCTGACAGTTACCCATTTTTCTAATGGTGACTGTTAGTTTAGATTTGAGCTAAATTCTTTTCTGCCCAAACCGTTTTTCCATCCAATAATGTTTCAAGTGGTGTTCGACCGCAACATACTTTTCCTTGATGAGTCCGATCATTGTTGTAGTAATCCATCCATTCGTCCAGATCTTTTTGTAGTTCTTCCATTGAATCGTACAACTTTTTGCGGAATGTGATTTGATAGAACTCGTTCAAAATCGTCTTATGGAAACGCTCACAGATACCATTTGTTTGCGGGGACATTGCTTTCGTTTTTGTATGGTCGATGTCGTTAATTGCCAAATATAGCTGATAATCATGATGCTCAACTCGCCCACAATACTCAGTTCCTCGGTCAGTTAATATTCGAAGCATAGGCAATTTGTGACCTTCGAAATAAGGCAATACTTTATCATTGAGCATGTCAGCCGCTGTAATTGGCGTTTTCGTTGTGTAGAGCTTCGCAAAGGCGACTTTACTGTAGGTATCCACAAAGGTTTGTTGATAGATACGACCAACACCTTTAAGGTTACCAACATAAAATGTGTCTTGTGAGCCAAGATAACCGGGATGCGCTGTTTCAATTTCACCACAGGCTTCATCGTCATGTTTTTTCTTTTCTAGCGCAGCAACTTGAGCGTCAGATAAAATAATGCCTTCATTAGCGACTTTGTTTTCCAATGCTTTCAATCGTTTTTTGAAGTTTTCTAAATCGTGACGCAACCAGATTGAACGAACACCACTACCTGAGACAAACACGCCTAACTTACGAAGCTCATTGCTGGTTCTATGTTGACCGTGAGCAGGATAGTCAACTGCATAGTTAATGACGGCTTGCTCTGTTTCTTCGTCAACGCGATTCTTTATATTTGGTGTACGGCGGTTCTTTTCGATTAATGCATCGATACCACCTTCATTAACGAGTTCTTGATAACGATAAAATGTATCTCGTGATACGCCCATGACTTTACAGGCTCTTGATACATTGCCTAGTTCTTCGGCAAGGTTAAGTAAACCAGCTTTGTGTTTTATGATTGGATTGTTAGTATGCAACATGAGAGTTACCTTTTTGTTTGTTTTGATTTAAAGATTCGACACCTTTATCAAAACGGGTAACTCTCACTTTTTCAAGTTGAATTGTCAGATCTTGTCTGAACTAATACAATTTATACGACAGGTGTGCCAGATTTAGATAAGCGACAGCTCTATGTGAAACTATCAGATGCGCAATCATTGTTGTATACCGAGAGAGTCAGCTCATTGTCGGTTTACTTATTTGACATAAGTAAAACACAACAAACAGTTTTAGATTATCAGAAGCGTGACCAGTCATTGGAGTTTACACCTTGGTGGAAGCGCGCATTCTATTATCAGTCAGTAAAAGATCTTTATAACCGTATTTTTGGCCTGTTAGGTGGAATTATGGTGTTACTTGTATTCTTCTCAATTTCAAACACGATGGCGATGACTGTTAGTGAAAGAACCCGTGAAATAGGGACTGTATCGGCAATGGGCTCTTATCAATGGGAAATTATTCGTAACTTTGTATTAGAGTCAAGCATGATAGGGTTCATTGGCGCGGCGTTAGGTATTGTTGCATCTGCCTTCATTGCTTGGGGATTGGTTTATTTAGGTTTAGAAATGCCACCACCGCCTGGTAGCAATCAGGGTTACCCTTTAACCATTACTTTCTCATGGGAAGTAGCAGGTATTGTATTACTTACTATGGTATTGGTATGTGTATTAGCGGCACTAAAGGCTGCATATAAAGGCAGTTCAAAATCAATTACAGAGGCACTAAGTCATGTTTAAATTTAAAAATATTATATCTATCTGTGCGCTGTCGCTTATTTCTGTATCAGCTGTTGCGCAAACTGTAAATGAACAATACGAAGGTGGATTTGATCTGCAAACAGCTCTTGTCAACGTTGATGCTTATCGAAGTGAAGCAGAGTCAGTAAAAATTTCGGCAACAGTCAGTGCATATGATAAAGAGAAGCTAAAAAGTGAAAAGCAATATGATGTTTATTCATCTATCAATAAACAATCACTTGTTGTTTTTAAAACGGCTTCAGAGCAAGGACAAAAGGTCTTGATGAAGGAAAATGATTATTGGATGTTCATGCCGAAAAGCCGACGACCAATACGCATAACCCCTTTACAAAAATTATTGGGGGAGGCATCACTGGGCGATATTGCGACACTTAGTTGGAGTCAAGATTACGATATAGAGTCTTATGAAACGAATGAAGCTGTCATAGTGTTTAATTTAACGGCTTATTCAGAAAAGGCGAGCTATCAAAAAATTCAACTTACCGTTGATAAAGCCGATTTATTTCCATTGCAAGCAGAGTTGTATCTTCGTTCTGGCAAACATGCCAAAACGGCTACCTTTGAAAGAGGTGAGAGAAACAACAAAGTTAAAGTGATTTCTATGTCGTTAATCGATCAAATGCAGCCAGGTAAAAAAACAGTGATTGCTTATGATGAAATTAAGCCAATTGATGTACCGCAAAAGTTATTTAATCCGCAAATATTAATTCGCAGTGATTTAAATAGCCTTTTAACTGAGTGAAAGGCTAAAAACTTGGAACTACAATTAAATGAGCATCAAATCGATATTTGGCAAGCCTCTTTAAGTTTGTTTGAACAAAATAATGCGCTTTCAGATCTTGATTTACAGTTAAGTGTGTCAGATAAGCTGGTGGCCAACTAAACTTGGCCACTGATTTTAGTGTAAGCCATTATCGCTTGTTTGATTTGTATTATTGCAACGTTAGTTTAAATTGCTCTTTATAGCGTCTAGATAGGTTTAGTACTTTACCTGTTGTTAGTTTTATTTCACTGTCGCCACTGGGTAGTGGTGTAATGGACTCCACTTTATCGAGTTTTACGCCATGGCTGCGGTGAATTCTACAAAACCCCTGCTTTTCAAGTTGTTTGCTCAATGTTGTAAGTGTTGCCCTTAACGGATATATACGTGAGCCTATATGTAGGTTTACATAATTACCCGATGATTCAAGCCAATCAACATCTTCTATTTTTATAATGAATTCCTTACCGAGCTTTTTAACTAATAAGCGATTTATGGTCGATGTTGTTTGCTGCTCACTTTCTTCAATTGAAGAAGCTTCACCTAGTAACTGCTGCACCACATATTGATATACTTTGATAAGTACAATGAAAAACACGAAGCTTATAGCGTCTTTCTGGTATTCATAAATAAACTCAAACCAGCTAAGTCCAAAGTTGTAAGACCCATCATTCAACAAATATATGAATTTACGAACCCATACCATAATACCAACGTGTAACACGCTAAATATAATAGAGGCAGCAAAGTACATACCTAATGAGGCCGTAATATTTTGCCAATTAAAAGATAAGTGTCTTAAAAACCAAATTAAAATAGGGAATATAAGCAAAGTACTCAAGGCACTTGAATACTCCCAAACAAATGGCTCCCACATTAAAAAAGTTAAAGCCCCTTCTCTTTGGGCTTCCATTATTTGGGTTGTAGCGTTTACTGTATTATTAATTAATACGTAAGCACACAGTAATACTGATGCGTAAATGCTTTGAAAACGTTGAAAGTGCTGTAGGTTCATAAATGTATGCTTATTGCTGACGTGGCACGCTTACCCCTGTATACCACCTTTTATCACTATTGCTTGTAATATAAGCACTTGTAGATAGTTTTAGCGAGATCTTTAGGTATGAATAACGCATAAAATTCATAAAGTAATAAAAGCATGAGCATTCAAACACAACAACCTTCATTAGTTAATTCGCGTAAATATTATCTTGATTGGCTTAGGGTAATCGCATTTGCGTCGCTAATTTTTTATCACATTGGCATGTTGTATAGCGAAAACTGGGGATTTCATTTTAAAAGTAATTACACATCACAGTATGTTGAATATTTAATGTTGGTGTTTTCACCTTGGCGTATGTTGCTCATTTGGTTTATATCGGGTGTAGCACTGCGTTTTATGATTGATAAAATAAGTGGCTTTAAGTCTTGGTTACATTTCACTTTATACCGCTCTATTTTTTTACTATTACCCTTGCTGGTGGGTTTATGGTTAATAGTGCCTTTACAGCTGTTTGCAGAAATGTCGCAGCACGATGTTATTGATATTAGTTATTGGCAATTTTATTTAGCTTTTATAGAGACTAACAATACGCTTTTTATTAATTATCAGTCTGGAGTGTGGCCGAATGTGGATGTAAATCACTTATGGTATTTGCGCTCGTTGTGGCAATTTATGCTGATCATTATTGTTTTAACTCTTTTTGCACGCTTGCCTTTTATTACGCCTTTAAAAACATTTGTTAAAGCGGGTATGTCATTTGGGTTTTTAATTACCTTGCTCACTATTGCCGTACTATTTACAAGCCATTACTTAACTGGCGATTCAATTAGAGAGACTAACGGCTTAATACTGCTACTCGCAGGATACATACTTGCCAAAAACACTTACTTTTGGAACTGCTTAAATAAAAACTTGGTATTACTGGCTTTGAGTTTTGCGGTTTTGTTTGTACTTATAATATTAAGTTATCAGAAGATGTTTACTCTTCCTCATTTTATTTTAAGCGCTAGCTATAATATTCAACGTGTTGTAGGTGTATTTTTTGTACTTGCGCTCGCTCACCGATTTTTAAATTTTAATACCTACTATTTAAAGCAGCTCAATGCATGGGTGTTTCCCTTTTATTTATTGCATCAAAGCATTTTGATTATTTTGTGTTTTTTACTGCAACCTTTAAATTTAGAGGCTGTTGTTGAGCCATTTATCATTATTACAGGAACTTGGTCTCTCTGCGGGGTTATAACATGGAGTATTACACGTATTGATGTACTTAGACCTTTGCTAGGGGTTGCAATTAAACGAGAGTATTCCCCGAGTGCAAAAATGCTTGGTTATACGGCCGCTTTAATTTTAATTACTCCGCTAGCGTATAAGCTAATTACTTAGGCTAAGAGGCTGTATTAAAACTGCCATAATCTTGTCATGCCTGTGTGTTGATATTTAGCAAATACAATACTAAGGAAAATCATATGTTTAAAAAATCAATTATTGCGCTGTCACTTATATCTATTCTTACTGGTTGTGCACTTGATGGTGACGATGGTCAAAACGGCTCTCAAGGATTACAGGGAGAACAAGGCGCAAATGGGATAAATGGTGTAAATGGTGTAAATGCTAATTCAGCATTAAATATTAACCTTGTGGGTAGAGGTGTACTAAATGCACAAAGCCCAGAAGGTGCGGCTGAAATAGTTGCATACCAAGCATCTAAAAAATGGATTTACGCTATTAACAGTTCAGGTGATGACGCTGTTGTTGATATTTTACCCGCCGACACCTTTGATACTGCCGCACTCGTTAAAGATAACGAAGGGGTTATAAACGGCAAAAATTTAACATCCGTTATTACGTTGCCTTTAAACGAGCATACTCAAGGCGATGCAAACAGCATTGCTATTGATGAAAACAATAATTTACTCGCGGTCGCAATGGCTGCTAAAAGCACGGGGGATGCAGGTCAAATTGCTTTTTACGATATAAGCGGCGACTCACCTGTATTTATTAAAAACGTAACGGTCGGATTTTTACCAGACATGGTGACGTTCACCCATGATGGCGCAAAGGCAGTGGTTGCTAACGAAGGTGAACCAAGTGGCGACTACAGCGTAGATCCTGAAGGTTCTATTAGTATTATCGATATAACAAATAATGTAATAGCCGATACAGCAATAAATATTGATTTTAAAGCCTATAACAACAAACAAACCGAACTAGAAGCGCAAGGGGTAGTTTTTGCAAACCCAAATGGTCGTACTATTAACGGTAATCTAATAAATACTACAGTAGCTATGGATTTAGAGCCCGAGTACGTTAGCATTTCTAAAGATAACAAATATGCTTATGTATCTATTCAAGAAAACAATGCACTTACAATAGTTAACCTACAAGACAACAGTCTTGAGCTAAAGGGCTTAGGCTTTAAAGATTGGTCAAGCTTACAACTTGATGCCTCAGATAAAGACGGCGGCGTGAATTTTAAATCATACCCAGGGCTCTATGGTATGTACCAGCCCGATACTATCTCAAGCTTTAGTTGGAAAGGCGCTAACTTTATAGTTACTGCCAACGAAGGTGACGCAAGAGAATACTTTTTTGATACAACGGATGAAGCAGACTGTATAGCAAAGGGTGGACTTGATTACGATAAAGACGATGGCTGCTTAGCTTATATAGATGAAAGCCGCGTTGAAGACTTAACGCTTGCTAGTAACTTTGATTACTTAAATAATGACGATGATGATATTGGTCGCTTAAAAGTAACAACAATAAAAGGCGATACCAATAACGACGGACAATACGAATCGCTTTACGGCTATGGCGCACGTTCTTTTACTATTTGGGATAGCAATGGGCTGGTGGTTTTTGATTCAGGCGACGATATAGCACGTATAACAGCATCTGTGCATGGTGAATCATTTAACAATAATGAAGATGAAAACAAAGGTGACTCACGTTCAGATGATAAAGGCGCAGAGCCTGAAGCGCTGACTATTGGTAAAATTGACGATCGTACATTTGCTTTTATAGGGCTTGAGCGTATGGGCGGCATTATGGTGTACGACATTACTAATCCATACAATGTGCAGTTTGAAGACTACTTCTATAATAGAGGCTTAATTAAAGACGCTAATATTACAGGCGATTTAGCGCCTGAAGGAATGGAATTCGTTCCAGCAGAGCAGAGTGCTACAGGAAACCCACTCTTAATCGTTGGAAATGAAATATCAGGCTCCATTGCCGTATGGGAAATAGCATCTAAATAAACCTTTAATTTAAAATAAAGCTGTGTGTTGTTTGTTTAACATACAGCTTAGTTTAAACCTTACTAATACCTCATCAATAGATACATATGTTGTGCGTGTTTTTTAAACTAAAAGTATCCTGTAGCCCTTTATTTGTATAGCTTTTATACTAAATTCATTTAATTGTCAAAAAGCTGAAATAAAACATTGACCCCCGCTCGAATCTCCCTATAATGCGACCCCACTGAGACGGGAAAGGCCAACGCATAGCGAGGCACGAACTACTCAGAGAGTTAAATAAAACTTCGGTTTTAAATCTTCCAAAAGAAAGTTTAAAACTAAGTATTGACTCGAAAAATAAAGGGTGTATTATTCGCATCCCTTGAGACGCTAAAGCGAATCAAAACGTTCTTTAACAATATAAAGCAATCATCTGTGTGGGCACTCGTACAGATTGAGTTCTAACAGCCAACCTACTTCGTTCTTTATTGAGCAAGTAACGAGGCAAACAAATTAGAGTCTCAATTGAAAACTGAGTGACCAACAGAATAGTTATTTAGGTAATTATTCGGCACAGTCAATTCAATATCGAAAGATATTAAAAAATTCAGAATTCATTGAGCTGTCGAAAGACATAAAACTTTTTAATTGAAGAGTTTGATCATGGCTCAGATTGAACGCTGGCGGCAGGCCTAACACATGCAAGTCGAGCGGTAACAGAAAGTAGCTTGCTACTTTGCTGACGAGCGGCGGACGGGTGAGTAATGCTTGGGAACATGCCTTGAGGTGGGGGACAACAGTTGGAAACGACTGCTAATACCGCATAATGTCTACGGACCAAAGGGGGCTTCGGCTCTCGCCTTTAGATTGGCCCAAGTGGGATTAGCTAGTTGGTGAGGTAATGGCTCACCAAGGCGACGATCCCTAGCTGGTTTGAGAGGATGATCAGCCACACTGGGACTGAGACACGGCCCAGACTCCTACGGGAGGCAGCAGTGGGGAATATTGCACAATGGGCGCAAGCCTGATGCAGCCATGCCGCGTGTGTGAAGAAGGCCTTCGGGTTGTAAAGCACTTTCAGTCAGGAGGAAAGGTTAACGGTTAATACCCGTTAGCTGTGACGTTACTGACAGAAGAAGCACCGGCTAACTCCGTGCCAGCAGCCGCGGTAATACGGAGGGTGCGAGCGTTAATCGGAATTACTGGGCGTAAAGCGTACGCAGGCGGTTTGTTAAGCGAGATGTGAAAGCCCCGGGCTCAACCTGGGAACTGCATTTCGAACTGGCAAACTAGAGTGTGATAGAGGGTGGTAGAATTTCAGGTGTAGCGGTGAAATGCGTAGAGATCTGAAGGAATACCGATGGCGAAGGCAGCCACCTGGGTCAACACTGACGCTCATGTACGAAAGCGTGGGGAGCAAACGGGATTAGATACCCCGGTAGTCCACGCCGTAAACGATGTCTACTAGAAGCTCGGAGCCTCGGTTCTGTTTTTCAAAGCTAACGCATTAAGTAGACCGCCTGGGGAGTACGGCCGCAAGGTTAAAACTCAAATGAATTGACGGGGGCCCGCACAAGCGGTGGAGCATGTGGTTTAATTCGATGCAACGCGAAGAACCTTACCTACACTTGACATACAGAGAACTTACCAGAGATGGTTTGGTGCCTTCGGGAACTCTGATACAGGTGCTGCATGGCTGTCGTCAGCTCGTGTTGTGAGATGTTGGGTTAAGTCCCGCAACGAGCGCAACCCCTATCCTTAGTTGCTAGCAGGTAATGCTGAGAACTCTAAGGAGACTGCCGGTGATAAACCGGAGGAAGGTGGGGACGACGTCAAGTCATCATGGCCCTTACGTGTAGGGCTACACACGTGCTACAATGGCGCATACAGAGTGCTGCGAACCTGCGAAGGTAAGCGAATCACTTAAAGTGCGTCGTAGTCCGGATTGGAGTCTGCAACTCGACTCCATGAAGTCGGAATCGCTAGTAATCGCGTATCAGAATGACGCGGTGAATACGTTCCCGGGCCTTGTACACACCGCCCGTCACACCATGGGAGTGGGTTGCTCCAGAAGTAGATAGTCTAACCCTCGGGAGGACGTTTACCACGGAGTGATTCATGACTGGGGTGAAGTCGTAACAAGGTAGCCCTAGGGGAACCTGGGGCTGGATCACCTCCTTATACGATTTAGAACTTATTTGTTCGTAGTGTCCACACAGATGATTGTTAATTAGTGCTTGTCCCTTTGGGATAACTAATTAATATGCTCTTTAAAAATTTGGAAAAGCTGATAATAAAATTCTGATGAATACATTGTATTTATCAAGAGTTTTCAAAAGTAAAAAAACAATGGTAGCAGTACCATTGAGTGCCATTTAGTTAACTCTTATGAGTTAATTGATTGGTATCTACTTTAGTATTCAATATTGACTTCTGGCGAAGTTAAACTGTCACAAAACAAAGACCCGTTTGGGTTGTATGGTTAAGTGACTAAGCGTACACGGTGGATGCCTTGGCAGTTGGAGGCGATGAAGGACGTATTAACTTGCGATAAGCCTAGTCAAGCTAGTAAAAAGCGCTTGAGACTAGGATTTCCGAATGGGGAAACCCACCTGCTTGCAGGTATCGTTAACTGAATACATAGGTTAACGAGGCGAACGCGGAGAACTGAAACATCTAAGTACCCGTAGGAAAAGAAATCAACCGAGATTCCGAAAGTAGCGGCGAGCGAAATCGGAACAGCCCTTAAGCTTATTATGTGTTAATGGAAGGCTGCTGGAAAGCGCCACGATACAGGGTGATAGTCCCGTACATGAAAAGACATTTTAAGTGAAATCGAGTAGGTCGGAGCACGTGAAACTTTGACTGAATATAGGTGGACCATCATCTAAGGCTAAATACTCCCAACTGACCGATAGTGAACCAGTACCGTGAGGGAAAGGCGAAAAGAACCCCTGTGAGGGGAGTGAAATAGAACCTGAAACCGTGTACGTACAAGCAGTAGGAGCCCACTTGTTGGGTGACTGCGTACCTTTTGTATAATGGGTCAGCGACTTATATTTTGTAGCGAGGTTAACCGAATAGGGTAGCCGTAGGGAAACCGAGTCTTAACTGGGCGAATAGTTGCAAGGTATAGACCCGAAACCCGGTGATCTAGCCATGGGCAGGTTGAAGGTTGAGTAACATCAACTGGAGGACCGAACCCACTAACGTTGAAAAGTTAGGGGATGACCTGTGGCTAGGAGTGAAAGGCTAATCAAACCGGGAGATAGCTGGTTCTCCCCGAAATCTATTTAGGTAGAGCCTCGGACGAATACTTACGGGGGTAGAGCACTGTTAAGGCTAGGGGGTCATCCCGACTTACCAACCCTTTGCAAACTCCGAATACCGTAAAGTAATATCCGGGAGACACACGGCGGGTGCTAACGTCCGTCGTGAAGAGGGAAACAACCCAGACCGCCAGCTAAGGTCCCAAAGTCATAGTTAAGTGGGAAACGATGTGGAAAGGCCCAGACAGCCAGGAGGTTGGCTTAGAAGCAGCCATCCTTTAAAGAAAGCGTAATAGCTCACTGGTCGAGTCGGTCTGCGCGGAAGATGTAACGGGGCTAAACTATGCACCGAAGCTGCGGATTCAGAATTTATTCTGAGTGGTAGGGGAGCGTTCTGTAAGCGGTTGAAGGTGTACCGGGAGGTATGCTGGACGTATCAGAAGTGCGAATGCTGACATGAGTAACGATAATGGGAGTGAAAAACTCCCACGCCGGAAGACCAAGGGTTCCTATCCCATGTTAATCAGGGTAGGGTAAGTCGACCCCTAAGGCGAGGCCGAAAGGCGTAGTCGATGGGAAACAGATTAATATTTCTGTACTCGATATAATTGCGATGGGGGGACGGAGCAGGCTAAGCAAGCATAGCGTTGGTAGTCTATGTGAAAGTGAGTAGGGCGTTTGTTTAGGTAAATCCGGACGAACACTAAACCTGAGACACGAGACGAGTCACTACGGTGATGAAGTTGCTGATGCCATACTTCCAGGAAAAGCCTCTAAGCTTCAGATTATATGGAATCGTACCCCAAACCGACACAGGTGGTCAGGTAGAGAATACTAAGGCGCTTGAGAGAACTCGGGTGAAGGAACTAGGCAAAATCGTACCGTAACTTCGGGAGAAGGTACGCTCCTATCTGTGATGAGACTTGCTCTCTAAGCGGACGGGAGCCGCAGTGACCAGGTGGCTGGGACTGTTTATTAAAAACACAGCACTGTGCAAAATCGCAAGATGACGTATACGGTGTGACACCTGCCCGGTGCCGGAAGGTTAATTGATGGGGTTATCCTTAGGGAGAAGCTCTTGATCGAAGCCCCGGTAAACGGCGGCCGTAACTATAACGGTCCTAAGGTAGCGAAATTCCTTGTCGGGTAAGTTCCGACCTGCACGAATGGTGTAACCATGGCCACGCTGTCTCCACCCGAGACTCAGTGAAATTGAAATCGCAGTGAAGATGCTGTGTACCCGCGGCTAGACGGAAAGACCCCGTGAACCTTTACTACAGCTTGGCACTGAACATTGAACCTACATGTGTAGGATAGGTGGGAGACTTTGAAGATGAGACGCTAGTTTTGTTGGAGTCAACCTTGAAATACCACCCTTGTAGTTTTGATGTTCTAACGTTGGCCCCTGAATCGGGGTTACGGACAGTGCCTGGTGGGTAGTTTGACTGGGGCGGTCTCCTCCTAAAGAGTAACGGAGGAGCACGAAGGTTGGCTAAGTACGGTCGGACATCGTACGGTTAGTGTAATGGTAGAAGCCAGCTTAACTGCGAGACAGACACGTCGAGCAGGTACGAAAGTAGGTCATAGTGATCCGGTGGTTCTGAATGGAAGGGCCATCGCTCAACGGATAAAAGGTACTCCGGGGATAACAGGCTGATACCGCCCAAGAGTTCATATCGACGGCGGTGTTTGGCACCTCGATGTCGGCTCATCACATCCTGGGGCTGAAGTCGGTCCCAAGGGTATGGCTGTTCGCCATTTAAAGTGGTACGCGAGCTGGGTTTAGAACGTCGTGAGACAGTTCGGTCCCTATCTGCCGTGGGCGTTTGAGAATTGAGAGGGGTTGCTCCTAGTACGAGAGGACCGGAGTGAACGAACCGCTGGTGTTCGGGTTGTCATGCCAATGGCATTGCCCGGTAGCTACGTTCGGAACTGATAAGCGCTGAAAGCATCTAAGCGCGAAGCAGGCCTCGAGATGAGTTCTCACTAGACTTTTAAAGTCTCTGAAGGGCCGTTGAAGACTACAACGTTGATAGGCAAGATGTGGAAGTGGTGTGAGCCATTAAGCTAACTTGTACTAATTACCCGTGAGGCTTAACCATACAACGCCAAACGCGTTTTATGTGATAGTGAAACACGCGAAGAAGTTAATATAACTAAAGTAGATATTACTTAGAAAGACTTAAAAAATATTATCAGATATTTTCCAAATTCAGTTAATGCGCAGAAATACGTATTAACGCCCAAATTTGCTTGGTGACAATAGCGTTTTGGACCCACCTGACTCCATGCCGAACTCAGTAGTGAAACGAAACAGCGCCGATGATAGTGTAGCATTTGCTATGTGAAAGTAGGACATTACCAGGCTTCAAATTGTAGAGAGCCCGACTAGAAATAGTCGGGCTTTTTTACGTCTGCAGAAAAGTGAAATGTGCACACTTAACACACACTCATATCGCGACACAAAGATAGTGAAGCATTGGCTATGTGGCTCTCCACCGCTGTGGGCACTAAGAATTACCAGGCTTCCAATTGTAGAGAGCCCGACTAGAAATAGTCGGGCTTTTTTACGTCTGCAGAAAAGTGAAAATAAAAGCGGTAGCCAGAGCCCATACCGAACTCAGTAGTGAAACCAAACAGCTCGAAGGCGAGCCCTACGGAAGGCCGCCCCGACACAATGATAGTGTAGCATTTGTTATGTGACTTTCTACCGCTGTGGGCACCACGACATCCTACTGCGTAGCGCACCGACTTCACATTGTAGAGAGCCCGAATCTAGCGACTCCCGACGCTAGAATCACAACAAAACCCCTCAATATCTCAGTCGGCCATTATCCCAGTCCGACCTCCCAATAAAGTAGCATTTGCTACGTGACTTTCCACCGCTGTGGGTACCACGACATTCTACTGCGTAACGCACCGACTTCACATTGTAGAAAGCCCGACTAGAAATAGTCGGGCTTTTTTACGTCTGCAGAAAATTTAAATATAGGGGAATCGCGAACATTACTCACTCGAGGTCCTGCAGTCACAACTTATGTATTGTGTGGAGCAAGTATGTAGAGCATTAAATGTGTTTTGCTCAAATGTTGCAGTTTTAAATGTATGTATTTTAAAAATGGATAAACCGAATCACTTAATAAATGATATTGGTATGATTGATAAATAATCAAACTATTTTTTGAAGGCTATATGGGCTGCTAAACTCATCAGCCCATATATTTAATAATCAGCCAAGTAGTTAGCTATTAGACAAAAATACAGTAAGTTTTTTACCTATTTTTAAATGGTCACTTGAAAGGTTATTCCATTGTTTTAGTTTATTAATACTGACTTTGTAATACTTGGCGATTTTCCATAAGCTTTCGCCTGATTTAACTTTATGCTCGATTTCTTGATCTGCAAGTATAGGGAGTATCAGCTTTTTCCCTGCGTGAATACGATTGCTTTTTAGATTGTTAAAGGCCTTTAACTGATTAACTGTTATTGCATAGCGTTTAGCTATGACACTGAGGCTGTCGCCAGATTGAATAGTGTAGTGTTGCCATTGACTGTAATCACTACTTTTTTGATTTGCGAGCATTGCTTTAAACTCTATTTGCTCATCGGCAAGAACAACGATATGAGGCGCATCAATAACTGCTGGAAAGCGGATCACACCGTAATTTAATGATTCGAGTTGTTGCCACTTCTCTTTGTTATCTATGATAACGGATCCCGAAACTGGTATTACCGCAATGGTATTTTTGTTTGCTATCGCAGGAAATACCATTTTTTGGCTTTTGAGTAGTTGGGCTGCAGCAAGTAACTTAGGGACATATTGACTTGTTTGTTTAGGTAGTTTCAAGCTGAAGAAATCGGTTGGCTTACCCTGCCTTTTATTGTTTTTAATTGATCTTAAAACGCGGCCTTCACCTAAATTATAAGCCGCAATAGCATGATACCAATCGCCATCGAAACGTTTGTATAAATACTCCATAAAATCCAATGCTGCACGGGTACTGTCGATCACGTCTTGTCTACCGTCATACCAAGGTGAAATTTTTACTTTAAAATACTTAGCAATAGAGGGCGTTAACTGCCATAGACCAGACGCATGTTTATGAGAATAGGCGCTTGCATCAAAATCGCTTTCAATAAGTGGCATTAATGCCAGCTCTATTGGTAAATCTCGTTTTTCTATTTCAGTCACTATATGATAAAGATAGGGTGTAGCGCGGCGGCTAATTTCATCCATATAATTAGGGTGAGATAAGTACCAAGCAATACGCTTGTTCACAGCGGGGTGACTTGAATTAGTAAAACTTAGCTGTGCGCGAATACGTTGCCAAACATCGTCCAGCTCTTTAGGATTTAAAGGCGCGATTTGTTCAATTGCTTTACTTTGTTGATTAACAACAGGGTTAGCTTTAATAATTGTTTTAGGGGCTGGTTGCTCTGGTGTTGTCTCACAGCCAGATAAAATAAAAATCAGTGGCAAAATGCCGATATATCGATTTAAAAACACGTAAAAAACTACTCCGTAATATAAATGCAGTTAACCAAAAGGCGGTTAGCTTAACATAGGAAATGTTATAAACAGCGCTATAATCACCCGTTTAAACTATTTTACAGGTGAGTATTTTTAGATGGTATGTATTGTTAAACTCAGTTAAATTAATAGGGTTACAATAAGTTATCGATTTAGTATTGGCCAAACGGGCTTGTTTTTTAGGGATGATGGATGCGTTTAATCTTACTTTTTTTATTTTTATCGACTTTGCTGAACGTAAATATTGTCGCAGCCACACAAGTCACACCTCCTGTAAATATAGCTCCTTCGTTGCCTAATACGCAAAATAACCATGATTTGGTATACCAGCAATTATTTAGTATGCACAGCCAACTTGCTAGTTTGGATGAAAAACTACAGCAACAAAAAACACTCGGTAATGATGTTAAAACCTTAGAAGGAGCGCAGCAAGAGTTAAAAGTACAGTTAGCCAGTCTTCAGACTAAATTAGATGCGCAGGACAAGTTACATTCGGATCGGACAAACCTTTTTAATGAACGAGCAGCAGATATGAAAGACTCATTCAATTGGTGGTTTTTCACATTAACAGTTCTTTTAGCTGGAGGTGGTTACATAGTCTACAGACAGAGTAAAAAAGAAGCTGAAGATGTAGCGAGCGTGCAGATGAAAAAATTTATTATGGAAAATTCAGGTCAAATTTTAGAAGATGCGCAGACTTCTCTGCAAGAACAATTGGGCGAGGCTAATGCATCGGTTGAATACTTAAAGAAATATATCGATGAAGCCCATCAGATTATCGAAGAAAAGAAAAAAGAAGTGGAAGCCGCAGCAGAGGATGTACAAAAATCTATAGCAGAGAAAAAAGAGCCAAACCCTGAGTCATTAAGAATATTAGAAAATAGCACGAAGAAAATAAGCAAAGAGCATACAACTGCGCGTGAATATTTAAACCTAGCAAGTGTTAGCTATGGGAAAAAGAATTATAAAGAGGCTCTAAAATATCTAAATTTAGCTATTAATACTTTAAAAGATAGTGAAAAGCAAACTCAACTTCATGCACAGCTGTTATGGAATAAAGCTAATGCCTATTCTATGTTGCAAGATGTAAATGCTGAACTTAAAGCTTATGATGAGTTAATTCAAAACTTTAAAAGTATACATAATGAGGGGAGTTGGAAATTTGTAGCAAAAGCAATGCTCAACCAAGGTGTTGCTTATCGTAAGCAGGAAAGGTTGGAAGATGCTCTCAACAGTAACACAGGCTTGATTGAGAATTACAAAGACTCGTTGAATGAAGAGGTTCAAATTCAGGTTGCTGGAGCTATTTGTAACCAGAGTGCTATATATGGCCTGAACAAAGATTTCCCCACGGCTCTAAAATCGCATTCAATGTTGCTTGAAACATTTCATAACTCAGAAAATGGTGAGATTAAAAAAATCATAGCTAATTCAAAAGCAAATATAGCTGAACTGGCTTTACTTTGTGAGGCGCCAGAGCAAGTCCTTAATCGTGTTACAGACGCTGAAGAGTTCATAACTGACCAACAGTTTTTAGCTGTAATGCAGTTTATTCGCTTTTTACTTGGCGATAAAACGATTGAAGAGGTTTTTGCTGCCTTAGCAGCAATCCCAGCGGAAATGGAATTAGAGTGGAGCTTTAGAGAGATCAAAGATTACCTAGCTAATTTTGAAGGTCAAAAGTTGCAACAGGTTCAAGCTATTGTGAGCTTTTTTGAGCAACATAAAGATATTGAAAAGTTAAGAATTGAGTTAGGGTTAAAAAGTTAGTTTTTGATTTTAATATCTTAATTTGTCGCCATAAATGACGACCTACACGTAGGACGTGCTTTAGCGCGTAAAGTGGTTTGTTGTAGGGTTGCTACTCTGTGTTGTCGCCATAAATGACGACCTACACGTAGGACGTGCTTTAGCGCGTAAAGCAGTTTGCTGTATGGTTGCTACTCTGTGTTGTCGCCATAAATGACGACCTACACGTAGGACGTGCTTTAGCGCGTAAAGCAGTTTGCTGTAAGGTTGCTACTTTGTGTTGTCGCCATAAATGACGACCTACACGTAGGACGTGCTTTAGCGCGTAAAGCAGTTTGCTGTAAGGTTGCTACTTTGTGTTTTCGCCATAAATGACGACCTACACGTAGGACGTGCTTTAGCGCGTAAAGTAGTTTGCTGTAGGGTTGCTACTTTGTATTTTCATCATAAATGACGACCTACAGCAGGCATCCTTGGGATAACTGAGCTACCTTTTTAAATGAAACTTTGTTTAGAAGAGGGAATTTTGGATGAGTTGGAGTGATTTAAAAAAAGGGCGAGTATCAATTCAGACCGGCGAATATTTTATTACTATCACATGCCAGAATAGGCGGAACATATTTAGTGACTATGAGCTTGCCAATACTTTTTGCAAATGTATTGCTGATAATGAATTTAGTCATCAGTGCCGCTGGTTAACATGGGTTCTTATGCCTGATCACTTTCATGGTTTATTACAGCTTAAAGGGGCTAAGTTAGGCAATGTGGTTGGTCATTTAAAAGGGTTATCATCTTGGCGAGTAAATAAGGTTCGTGGATTTCGTCAAAACGTGTGGCAGCCTGCGTATTATGATCATGCTTTACGAGAAGAAGAAAATAGAATTGAAATAGCAAGGTACATTGCAGCGAACCCTTTAAGGCGTAGCATAGTCAACAAGCTTGGTGATTACCCTTTTTGGGATTCAGTATATTTGTAGGTATTTGTCGCCATAAATGACGACCTAGAGTGGACGTACTTTAGCGCGTAAGGCAGTTTGTAGTAGAGTTAAGCTACTCTGTGTTGTCGCCATAAATGACGACCTACAGTGGACGTGCTTTAGCGCGTAAAGTAGCTTGTTGTAGGGTTGCTGCTTTGTATTGTCGTCATAAATGACGACCTACAGTGGACGTGCTTTCGCACGTAAAGTAGTTTGTTGTAGGATTGCTGCTTTGTACTGCCACTATAAATGACGACCTACACGTAGGACGTGCTTTAGCGCGTAAAGCAGTTTGCTGTAGGGTTGCTACTTTGTGTTGTCGCCATAAATGACGACCTACACGTAGGACGTGCTTTAGCGCGTAAAGTGGTTTGTTGTAGGGTTGCTACTCTGTGTTGTCGCCATAAATGACGACCTACAGTGGACGTGCTTTAGCGCGTAAAGAAGTTTGCTGTAGGGTTGCTACTTTATGTTGTTGCTGTGAACGACGATCTACTGATTACTCACCCAAACACACACCTAAAACATGCCCCCTGAGGCTTTTGTACATAAACCAAATCACCGCCGTGGTTGAGCATAATTTGCCGCGACAAGCTCAAACCAATACCCGAGCCTTGTTGTTTGGTAGTAAAAAAGGGCACGAATACCATATCGATAACATGTTCAGCAATACCAGGTCCGTTATCGCTGACTTCAATGTAAAGCTGTTGTGCGTGATTTTGCGCGAGGGTGAGTTGAATCGTTGGTGCTTTATTAGGATTTTTCGCGTTATGTTGGTGGCTTGTGGCGAGTACTTCAAGTGCATTTTTTACTAAGTTAACCAGTACTTGTTCTATTTGGCTGTTGTCGAGCATCACTAATTGTTGGGTATTAATATTAAGCTCAAAAGTAGTGCCTTGGCTAAATGCTTGCTGTTGATGTAATGCAACTATTTGTGTGAGCACACTAGCTAAATTATAAGGCGCTAATTTAGGTGTAGGTAAGCTACTAACTTGACGAAAGCGTGCTATAAAATCGCCTAAATGCTCAGTGCGAGACGCAAGTGTAGTGAGTGCGAGCTGTAAGTCTAGCTTATCTTCAAGCTCATCAAAGCACAGCGTTTGTGGTAATAAAGTGGTGCACGTGTTAGCGAGTGATGAAAGTGGCGTTATAGAATTCGCTATTTCGTGAGTTAGCACTTTAGTTAAGCGCTTATAGGCCTGCTGCTCTTTTAACTGCAATTGGTCGTGAATAGACTGTATGCTGACAACGCGGCGAACTTTACCTTGAATTTCGGCGATACTGAGTGCAATTGATAATGTATCTTGCTGTTCACCTGTTTGCCAATGCAGGGTATTACATACGTTTCGCTCGGCTTTTAAAAGAAGATCACCCACAGCGCCCAATTCACTCAAGTGCTTAATGTTTTTACCTAAAAGCTTACTTACAGCGGGGTTTGATTCAATCACTTGGCCACTGTAATCAGACACCAATACAGCCAAATCGACATGAATGAGTAATGCTTGTAAAAACTGAGCTTGTTGCTCGGCATTAAAGCGTGCGGTTTGCATTTGTGCTTTTACTTGATCGAACTGCTGGCGCATTGGGTGATACTGGCTAAGGCCTAACGTACTATCGCCATTAGCGAGTGCGCGAATAACTATTTCAGCTTGTTTTTGTTGGCGAGTAAATAGTGTGAAAATATGGGCGCTCAACGCAATACTAACCAAGACGATTAACAATAATGTTGCCGAGAAACCTTTATTAATAAGTAAGTAGCACAGTAATGCACTACAGCTGCTTAATGCGACTAGGTTAAACCCGAGGGAAAAGTAAGGTCGCATGTTTATAATCCATACTTTTCAAGGCGACGATACATAGCACCGCGCGTTAAACCAAGCGCTTTGGCAGCGTGGCTTACATTACCTTGATGATGAGTAAGGGCAGCTCGAACTGTGCGTTGTTCAAGTGCCTCTAAATCAAAAGTATCGTATGAATTATTGCTATTAACGGCTGTATTATTCGCATTATTATTGTTGTTAGCGGTAGCGCCAATTACTGAACTCACATCAAGATTTTCGCCTTCACTTAATATTACCGCGCGCTCTATTGAGTGGGCTAGCTCACGCACATTACCCGGCCATGAGTATTGGCAAAGTGATGTCATATCATCTGCTGCAATGGTTAAGTCGCGTTTGTATTTTTGTGAAAAATGATTTAGGTAATAATCTACTAGTAATGGAATGTCGTCACTGCGCTCACGTAAGGGAGGTAATCTGATTTCAACAGTATTAATACGATACAGTAAGTCTTGACGAAAGCGACCGTCGACGACGGCTTGCTCAAGGTTATCGTTAGTGGCACAAATGAGGCGAATATCAATATCAATTGTTTTACTGCCGCCGATCGGAGTTACTTGGCGGTTTTGCAATGCGGCGAGTAACTTAGCTTGATGTTCAAGAGGTAGGTTACCTAGCTCATCTAAAAATAAGCTGCCGCCTTGAGCCAGCTCAAATTTACCAATTCGATCCATTTTTGCATCTGTAAATGCCCCTTTTTTATGGCCAAACAACTCACTTTCAAACAAGTTTAGTGCCACAGCGCCCATATCTAAGCTCATAAAGGTGTGTTCTCTGCGCATACTTGCTTGATGAATTGCGTGAGCGGTGAGCTCTTTACCTGTGCCACTTTCGCCAGTGATTAATATATTTGCGTCGGTTTTTGCGGCTTTTTCAATGGTATTAAATACTTGCTGCATTGCTGCGCTTTGCCCTAAAAACTCAAATGATGGCGTGTTTAATGCCTGATTAAGCCCCTGCTTTTGGCGAGTTAGTTTACCAACTTGTTGCTTGTCTTTTGCGTGCGAGAATGCAGCAGCAACCGCGCCAAGTAATTGCTCATTTTGCCAAGGTTTAGCAATAAAATCAGACGCACCTGCTTTAATGGCATCCACCGCAAGCTGAATATCACTGTAAGCGGTCATCAGTAGCACCACAATATTAGCGTCTTGCTCAATGATTTTTTTGAGCCAATAAAACCCTTCTTTGCCGCTAATCGAATCTTGGCTAAAGTTCATATCCAATAAGATCACGTCAATGGGCTGATCGCTTTCTCGTTGCTTGCTAATAATGCCAGCAATATCAAAGGGATTATCAGTAGTTTTGACGCTTTGATAGTGTTGCTTTAATAGCAAGCGTGCTGCAATGAGAATATCGGGATTGTCGTCAACAATTAAAACTGAGCCTGTGTGTTTCATGGTTTTTATTTTTATAGAGTTTTATTTAGCCTAAAACAAAAAAGGAATAGTGTCCATAAATGGACGCTTATTAAAATAAAAAGTGTTCTATAAACGGACACTTAAAGTATCTATCTGTATAAAGTGTTATTCAAGCTGTTGTAATTAAAGAATAATTAAAGTTGGCATACGCTTTGTAATAGCAATAGGTAATTAGTTAAATTAAACCTGTATTAAGGCGGCAACATGGATAAGAAAATAGAACGCTCATTTACTCAAAAGTATTTTAAAAAATTCATCTTTGCAACGATGGCCTTAGGTGTTGCGGCGGCTGCGTATGGCTTTACGCAAACTAGCGATACAGGTCGTAGCCAACATGTTGAGCGCAGTAGCCTCACCGTTAGTACAGTTAAACAAGGTGCATTTAAAGATGCGTTGAGCTTACGTGGTCAAGTGGTGCCAAAAACCAGTATTTATCTTGATACTATCGCCGGTGGCCAAGTTGAGGAGCGTTTGGTAGAGCAAGGCGAATTTGTAGAAGCAGGCCAGCCCTTGGTGCGCTTGAGTAATACTAACTTGCAACTTGATGTTATGGGCCGTGAGGCTCAAGTAACAGAGCAGCTAAATTTTTTACGTAATACGCAAATGACTATGGAAACTAGCCGCTTAAATTTACGCCGCGACTTATTAGAAATAGAGTTAAAGATTACGCATTTAACGCGCCGTTTAAAACAAACTAAACCATTAGTTAAAAGTGGGGTGTTGGCGCAAGATAAATTAGCAGAGCTTGAGGAAGATTTAAGTTATTACCATGCTCGCAAGGAGCTAACGCTTGAGCGTCAAAAGCAAGAAAAGTCAATACGTGAAGTGCAAGTCGCACAGCTTTCAGATAGCGCTAAAATGCTCGAGAAAAACCTTCAATTTGCTCGTCGAAACCTCGATAACTTATTAGTAAAAGCACCGGTATCCGGTTATTTAAGCGAGCTTGATGTAGAAATTGGCGAATCAAAAAGCAGCGGCGCACGCCTTGGACAAATAGATATTCCTAACGAGTATAAATTAGTGGTGCGTCTTGATGAGTTTTATTTAAATCAAGTTCAGCGCGATATGGCCGTGATGATTGAACTTGATGATGACGCGATTACTGCCAAAGTGAGCAAGATTGATAGCCGCGTACAGCAGTCTCAATTTCAAATCGAAGTGGATTTACCCAGTAACATTAAAAGTATTAAGCGTGGCCAAAGCATCGACCTTGAGTTGATGCTTAGCAACAATAAAAACGATGCCTTATTGCTTAATCGAGGCGCATTTTTCACCAGCTCGGGTGGTAATTGGGTGTATGTTATTGAGCAAGGTGACAACAAAGCACTGCGCCGTGATATTCGTTTAGGTAAAAAAAATCAACATTATTTTGAAGTGCTTGAAGGGCTAAAAGCAGGGGATCAAGTGATCACCTCAAGCTACAGCAACTTCGAAAAAGCACAACAACTACAATTTTAAGGATAACAATAATGATTAAACTAACTAATTTAAGCCGTGTATTTCGTACTCAAGATGTTGAAACAGCTGCACTAAGCAATATTACTCTAACCGTAAAAGAAGGTGATTTTTTAGCAATTATGGGCCCATCAGGCTGTGGTAAATCAACCTTATTATCTATTTTAGGCATGTTAGATTCGCCAACAAGTGGAAGCTTTGAGTTTGCAGGTACTGACATTGCAGGTTATAGCGAAAAACAATTAGCAGAGTTACGTAAAGCCTCGATTGGTTTTGTATTTCAGAGCTTTAACTTAATTGATGAATTGACAGTTTATCAAAATGTAGAGCTGCCTTTGCAATATCAAAAAATTTCAAAAAGTGAGCGTAAAGAACGTGTTGAAACCATTTTAAAGCGAGTGGGTATTGATCATCGAGGCGATCATTTACCGCAACAGTTATCGGGTGGTCAGCAGCAGCGAGTGGCAGTAGCGCGAGCTTTGGTGATTAACCCTAAGCTAATTTTAGCTGATGAGCCAACGGGTAATTTAGACTCAAAAAATGGTGATGAAGTAATGGCAATGCTCCGCGAATTAAATAAAGAAGGCACCACGGTAATTATGGTTACGCACTCTGATAAAGAGGGTAATTACGCAGATCGTTTAGTACGCCTACTTGATGGCCAAGTGATGCTTGATAAAGCAAATAACGTACAACAAACGGTGGAGGTTGCATAGCATGTTTGTAAGTTACTTTATTACAGCGCTGCGTTCGTTCAAACAGCAAAAACAACATTTTATTTTAAATGTATTAGGTTTAAGTATTGGCTTAGCTTCAGCTATTTTAGTGGCGTTGTTCGCACAAAATGAGCTGTCTTACGATAGTCAGCAGCCACATGCTGAACGTGTTTACCGCGTAGGCCAAGACTTCTCGAAGTTGGGCTTATTTGTGATCCCAATCTTCAATTATTCACAAGGAGCGAAGGCAGTCGAGTATAGCCAAGTGGAAGAAGTCTTTGGTTTGACTATGGTGTCGATGACTAGAGAGGCGATGGTTGACGTACAGTATCGCGATCAGGGTTTTAAGCTCAGCGATTTATATGGAGCAACTCCAAATATTGAGAATTTTATCAATATGAACACATTGGCTGGCGATTTAAAAAATGCTATGAGTACACCTGGTAGCCTAGCATTGAGTGAGTCTGAAGCACTGCGTATTTTTGGTTCTGTGAATGTTATTGGTAATACGCTACAGCACGAACAAGGGCAATATACTGTACGGGCGGTGTTTGCGGATTTACCAAGCAATACTCACTTTGCATTTAAAAACCTAGTGTATGTAAAACATGACCCGAGCAACCTTATGATGAATAGTAGCTACGTTTATATGCGTTTAGCGCCACAGGCCGATCCAATCGCACTTGCGGATACACTTTCTAAACAATACTTTAATGGGCAAATGGCGGGGCAAATTGCCATTGAATTTCACCCACTATTAGACTTACATTTAATAGCCAAATCACCATTTGAAATGAAAGCGGGTGGCGCAAAGCAAGTCGTGATGATTTGTGCGGGTTTGAGTGTGTTGCTTATTTTAATTGCGGGCTTTAACTTTATCAATATGACGGTGGCGCAGTCCACAAGGCGTGCTAAAGAAGTTGGGGTGCGTAAAGCACTTGGCGCAAGTAAAGGGCAGTTAGTAACGCAATTTTTAGCTGAGTCTATGTTGGTTGCGTTATTGTCGATGATTACTGCATGTGTATTAGTAGAGCTGTTATTACCGAGCTTTAATCAGTTAGTCGATCGTGAGCTAGTCGTAATTTATTTTTCAGCCTTTGGTTTGGGTATTATGAGCGTGGTGATTGCTGTAGGCATACTTGCCGGTTTGTACCCTGCATTGTTTATCTCATCATTTAGCGCTAAACGAGTATTAAGTGGCGATTTACAACGAGGCAGTACAGCTACTTGGGTGCGTAAAAGTTTATTAACCCTACAAGCTTCACTGGCAATAGGCCTGATCATTGCCTCGATTACGTTATTAAACCAATTATCTCACTTACAAAGTCTTCCTTTAGGCTATCAAACACAGCAACGCTTAGTGGTTTCAGAGTTGCCAGTGCAATCGGTATTTACGCAGCAGCCTAGCGCACTCATTAATCGCTTGACGGCTATTGATGGCGTAGAGCAAGCAACGATTATTGATACCCGTTTAACCGTTTCAATTAATAATACATTACAGCCAACTTGGCCCAATGGAGAATCATCAGGGGGAATAACCCCTGTGATAGGTTCTGGTTTTGATGTCGTAAAAGGGCTAGGTCTTACGCTCATTGCTGGTAGAGACTTTAGCCGTGAGTTTTCCTCAGACTGGGCGACGCGAGCAAACGAGGTTACAACGGTGGGTACAATTATTACAGAAACCGTTGCCAAGCAGGCTGGTTATAGCAATGTGGCTGATATTGTTGGACAAACAATTAAAGACACAGGGCGTAATGTGGATATGCGGGTTGTCGGTGTTGTAAAAGATGTAAAAATTGGTAATGCACAAGATGCAAATTCTAACATTATGTTTTTATGTGGCTTTAACTATTTAGCACCGGTATCTGAAGTGATTTTAACAGTTAATCTGCAAAAGCTCCCAGCTATAAAGCAAGAAGTGATCGCAGCCTTGGCTGAGGTGTCTAATATTTATGAGCCAAAAATAAACCTACTAGCTGAAAACTATAAAGCGGTTTTAAAAGCTGATGAGCGTGTTTCTTTTGTAGTACTTATTTTTACGGGCCTTGCGGTATTCTTAACCTGCTTAGGTACATTTGGTTTAGCTTCGTTTGCCACAATTCGTCGCCAAAAAGAAGTGGCGGTACGCAAAGTACTTGGCGCATCACGTATTAGTATTATGAACCTACTGGCAAAAGAGTTTTTAATTTTAGTATTGGTGAGTGTAGCCATTGCATACCCAATAACCTATTGGCTGGTGGGCGATTGGCTCGCTAATTTTAATGAGCGTGTTGATCAAGCGCTGTGGGTTTATTTAATTGCAGCCCTTAGTGTTGCAGTAATTACTTGGCTCACGGTTGCAAGCCTTGCATTTAAAGCTGCAAGCACACGGCCATCGCTTACTTTACGCTATGAGTAAATAAAATTTATTAGTCAAAACCATGGTCTATCGGAGTAACAGGTAGGCCATTTTTGGGTGAGAACAAAATCTTATAGGTTAGATATGTTGATATCACATGTAACAACAGCATTTAGAGTATTTAAGCAACATAAGCTTTATTCGTTATTGAGTGTCTCTGGGTTAAGTATTGGTCTTGCCGCAGCTCTGTTAGTGGCTTTATTCGCAGAGTATGAATTGTCGTTTGATGAAATGCAGCCCGATCACCAGCAAGTATATCGTCTGCATGTTGATGTAAAGGTACCGGGTTTAGAAGAGATTCCATTAACCGTTGTAAGCATTGCGCAGACAGTGTCTTCACGTAGTGATGTAAGCGACTTATTGGTGCTGGCAGATGTGGTCGATAGTGATTTATTTACTGATCATATTAATGTTGCAGGGCAAGTATTTAAGCTGCGTAATTTATATGGAGCATCGGCCAATTTACGTGATTTTATTCATCTAGATGTGATGGCTGGCAACCTTGAACAAGTGCTCTCAGAACCCAATCAAATCGCCTTGAGTGCTAGTGAGGCTGCGAGGTTATTCGGCAGTGTTAGCAATGCGTTCGAACAAACCTTATTGATGGGCGAGAAAAGAGTCACTGTGCGTGCTGTTTTTGATGATTTACCCGATAACAGCCACTTTTTGTTTCATGCTTTAGTGTCTGTTGATTTCACCGAACATAATGATATATCGAGTTATGTTTATCTAAAAACTCAGCAAGGAGCTGATTTAAAAGACATAGAAAAGCAGTTAGCTAGTCGTCTTATCGAAAAATATCAGATAAAGAACAGCCAACTTGAATATCGTTTAGTGCCGATGCGAGAGGTGTACTTTAAAGCCCATTCGCCATTTGAATTTAAACCTGGCGGGTCGGCTTTTTTAGTGAACTTGAGCCTGATATTGAGCGTGTTACTACTCGCCATTGCTGCAGCCAATTACATTAATATTGCGGTATCGCAATTACTTTATCGCAGCAAAGAAATTGCCATGCGCAAAACCTTGGGGGCGAGTAAGCGACAATTAATACTGCAATTTTTGTTAGAAGCCTTACTAATGGTGACCCTTGCTACGGTGTTAGCGTTGTGTTGGGTTGAGATGTTATTACCAAGTTTTAGTGGCTTTGCAAACCGCCCATTGCTGCTAGTTTGGGGTTGGTCACAATTGATAGCTGTATTGGGTGTGGTGTTTTTATTGGCTTTTATATCTGGTGCTTATCCGGCTTTTTGTGTCGCACGCGCACCGCTAAAAAGTTTACTTGCAGGGCAATTGCAAACAGGTCAGGTGGTGCGTAAAGGTCTGTTAGTATTTCAAGCAGCCATGGCAATGGCCTTAATTGTTTGTACTATGGTGAGCTTACAACAGTTAACGTTCTTGCAAAACTTATCGCTTGGTTATGATGCGACAGATCGCATTGTGATACACGATTTAAGTAGCAAGCAATTGATGGAAAAAGAACACGCGATACTCAATGAGATCCGAGCGTTGCCCGGTGTAGTGCAAATAACTACTACTGACACAGACTTAACCGACAGTATTCTTGAAAGCTTTTATTTCCGATGGCCAAACGGCTATGAGGAAAGTGAACTGCCACCGACCATAGGCACAGGTTTCCATGCCGTTGAAACCTTGGGTTTGACACTACTTGCAGGCAGAGACTTTTCACCACAGTTCCAGAGCGATTGGTTGCACTCTACTAATGAGCATACTGGGGCGCAGCAGGGCGAAGACAACCCTCAAGCAGTGGCTATTTTGGTGACCGAACAAATGGCAAAACGTGCTGGTTACGATAATATGGATGAGGTGGTAGGTCTGCAAGTTCAGGGGCTTTATCGCAACATTAATGCAACCATTGTCGGTGTGGTAAAAGACATTAAAGTCGGCTCGGCGAAAGATGATTGGCTACCTGTGTCATTTTCAGCAGGGTATAGCTCACAATCAACCGTTCGATTGGTGATAAGGACCGAACAAGCAAACTTTCCTCAGTTATTTAATCAGTTACGCCAGCTTTTAAAGCAGTTTAATTTAACCGCCGATCCGCAATTTAGCCTGATGCAGCAAGACTTAGCCAAGGTTTATCGCGTCGAGCATGACTTATTTGTACTCATTCGAAATTTCTCTGTGCTGGCCATGTTTTTAAGTTGCTTAGGTTTATTTGGACTTGCAGCGTTTGCAGCGAAACGTCAGCAAAAGCAATTAGCCATTCGAAAAGTATTGGGTGCAACCCGTTTAAGTTTAGTTAATCTACTTGCCCGTGAGTTTTTAATCATGGTGTTCGCAGCGACGGCAATTGCTTTGCCTCTAGCTTATTGGCTAATGGATAATTGGTTGCAAGGTTTTAACGACCGTATTGAGCAAGCCATTTGGGTATATGGCGTTGCGGCGCTTGTGGTCGCACTCTTTACTTGGCTCACGGTTGCAAGCCTTGCATTTAAAGCTGCAAGCACACGGCCATCGCTTACTTTACGTTATGAGTAAATAAAGCTCCGTGAATTAAAAAAGGGTTAGTGAATACACTAACCCTTTTTTATCATAAAGTTTATTGATACGAAATGTAATACCCAGGTACATGTGCTTGGGTATACAAATGCCCGTCAATGTATGAATCTTGTATTAAAGTTCCAATATTTGCAGCGTTAATACGCATACGAGCCACCATTTCATGGACTGCTTCAGCTGTAAAAACGTCTTCGACAGGAGGGTCGCCAACAAAATTAGTAAACCACGGAAACCAGCTATTATCATTGCCACTTACGCTTTGGTCGGGGTGGTAGATACCGGCCTGCCAGCGATCAAATTTCAGACTTTCTAAACTAAATAGGCCAAAGTTTGCTTGCGTCATACATGCATCAGCGGCTTGGTATTCAGGGTAGCCAGAACTGGCAGCAAACTGATTGCACACATTATGTGGAAGGTTGCTGGTATTTGCTGCAGAATATTCTACAGCTCTAAACATAACAGGACGAGAAGAGCTACCTGCGGGGAAAATAATATTTGCCGCAACAGGAGAATTCCAACGTTCATTATACATCGCAATTGATAGGCCTAAGTCCTCTTTGTTTATTGCAACGTTATTTTCATGTGTCCATGAGCCGCCAGGATCAACAGGAGTGCCGCTGTTATCGAATATTGTTCCATGTTGGTTTGCCTCCAGTTGGTTAAGTAGGTTTGGCGTTGTATTGTCGACAACCGTTACTGGGATCATGCTACTAGCTGCACTAGGTGTATAATTTGTAGTTGGGTTGTTCAATGCTTTCCAACATAATAAGCCATAACCATAGCCGTCATTTATCATCGGGCAGTTTGCCATATTTGCAGATGATTGGTTGCTTTGATAAGTGTGATTAACCGATGCAGCTGCGGCTTCACCTGTACCTACTAATACTCCCCACGATTGAAGTGTTATTTGTGCATACGGTAGTTCACTTTCTGGTAAATAGAGTGTGGTGCTAGATATTAAGTTAAGCGCTAAATCGAACTCATAGAGCACTACGGGGCGCATTCTATTTTGCTTTTTCTTAGGGTACTGGGCTATCACGGTTTGCTTTGAAGGTGGGGTTAGGTACTTATCACTCACTTGTGCTAATAAATAAATCTGATTTTTTGATATATAGCTGCTTATAAATTTGTTTACGTTCCAAGTTGATAGCTCGCGAGACTTTATAATTTTTGCATTATTATCAGTCAGCTGTAGAGTACTATCTTGTTGCAAAAGCCATGTATTTTCACTCAAACCAATTACTTTAGTATTCTCAAAATTATATTGATTTTGTTGATCATGACTCAGTGTATTTATGATGGCATTACTATTTACTTGGTAGCTAGAAAATGATGTTTCTTCATTGTGATACTGATGTAAAGGCGCCGAATATTGACCAAATAAAGCGGTTAATTCAATTCTAATAGTGTTATCTAATTCTTTAACAACCCACTGATCTTGCGCCTGCTGGTGGAAAGTTATTGGAGTGTATTGACCCTCCTTATCTACACTGTATGCCTGCCATGTTGTTTCACACTTTGATATGCATAACTTAGACGAGCGAACAAGGGCATGTTGTTTCTGTGAGATTAGAGAATCTTGTTCGTCTTCAAATTTGAACCGTAATGGCGTGCCTTTTTCAGTGATCTCGAAAGAAAAAAGAATGCGCCGTTGGTTACCGCTAACATGCAATGTATTGTGATTACTCTGGCCTAATCTGAGTTTGGAATAGGTATTTGATGTGTGTACTTTATCTGCTTTACCTAAAAAAGCTGAGCCATTATTTTGTTTATGGCTTTGCTCTCCTTCTTGGAGTTCTAAAAATTGTAAACGTTGAATACACGCTTCTTCCTTACAAGTTTGTAGCTGTATTTTACGTTGCAGGTATGTAAAATTAAACCAAGGTGTTTGAGCTAAATAGCTTTCTTGGTTTGCATAAAATAGTACTGGTAGAGTACTTGTATCGAATTGTTTTGCTATTGCTGCACAATGCATACTTGCTGTTATTGTAAGTGCAGTGATAAAAAATGTAAGTAGTTTTTTCATGATGGTTCCTTTGCTTTAAACATACAAAAGAGGGTAGGAAACACCTACCCTTTATAAGTTTGATCGCAGTGCTTAATATACAACCCCTTGCTGCTGAATAGCATTAACACCTTGATTTAGCTGAATAGATAGCCAGCCTTCTACATCACTACGAAGAGATGCGGTGTTATCAGGACCTGACTGGCTGGCATAAAACCATAAACCGGTAGGCATAGGTGCGGTAACATTTGGGCCACAAGTAAAGTGATTAGCGGCATACATTACAGCGCCAGAGCTACCAAACTCAAAATGACTATCAGAATAACCGCCATAACCTCGTGCTTTAACATGGGCTTCTGAGTCCAGCGTGAAGTGGTAAACTTCGTTAGGTTGCAACAAAAATGGACTTACGTCAGATGAATCAAATCGAGCTCGCATCGTCGAGTTTACGCTTGCTTCGTTACCCGAACGGGTAATTATGCCTGCAATATTAGTAATTAAATCACTGGCAAGTTGTGCATCGAGTAAGCTGCCCGCATTGTCATTCACTATTGCAGCAGTAATACCTAAAGCTGCTTTTATAGTGCCCAGCACCGAGTTAATATCCCATCCAGTGTTAAAGCTCATTGCTGCACCACCGGCTTTATTAAACAATACAATCTCAGGGGCAGAACCAGGTAAATCAACGGCAAACTTTGCGCCATCGGCAGAGTGTGCATTAGTGGCTTTTGACCAAATTTGTCTTGCAGTCCCTTTTACATGGAAACGCGAGGCATAAGTGCCTCTAACTTCTAAGTTTCCTGAACATGAATTACTTTGATTACAATCAAAACCTGCTTTATCGGCACACAGCATTTTTACCGAAAACTCAGTAGAGTTATGGCTTATTGTGTTGTCGTAGCCATAGGCTTTGTGTTTTGACCAACGCTCACCATCGCCTGAATGAAATGCGCCGTAAGCAGTACTGGTAAAGTTAAGTCCGTGTTTAGACATTCCTTTATTGTCACTAGACGTTTCAGGTGCAGGTGATGATGGGGTTGAAGGGTAATTTGTTACCACAGTACCAGAGCCTGTATTTGGCACTACCATTTGGCAGGCACAGGCTGACTTTGGACCACCCTTTGCATCTTTATTTAATAACTCTTTAATTTCATTATAAGTAGTTGGATCCATTTCCTTGTTATAGCTTAAAACAGAGAGCCCTTTTTTCTTAGGAGCCGCGTAAGTTTCAAACCACGCTTCAAATAACCGTGGATTGTTTATTTCGACAAACTCAGCTAACGAAACCATTTTTTGCATTGTTAACCATTGCTTAAAAAGAGCCGGCTTATATTGTATAAGGTAGCGTGCAAGGTAATAGCTATCCTCTGGTGAGTGATCAGCAAGCACCGTAGACCATAAATCAAGCGCATTTACGTCTATCTCTTTTATTTGGCTTAAGATTTCTTCGGCCCGATAAGTTGCTGTTAGTTTTTCAATATAATGGTTGAGTACCGCTTCTTCGTCGTTTTCAGCCATAAAATCAAGCAAAGAAAGCGAGTCAGTAGACCACGCTGAAATAGTCTGCCAAGTTTGTTTGCTAACTTGAGCAGGTGCCATTGCACCATAATCATTTTCTAAAGCGGTAGTACGGTGGTTGGTATTTTCAACAGTACCTGCAAATGCAGTGGTACTTATGATTGCCATATATACAAGAGAACCTAAAGCAAGTGGTGTCATTAATGTACGTTTCATTTTTATTCCTCCATAAATAATAAATAAGCACAAATAATGTGCCCTTTTATATTGCTTGTTTATTTTCATCATGAAAGGAATTAGCAGGGTCAGCAGGGGGCGAGTTTGGTAAAAGTGAGAAAAGTAAGGGGGTGTAAACATGCTGGGCATTATTTTTTGAATTGAATAAATATATATATTTTTAAATACAAAAGCTTAAAAATAAATTTACCCGTTTTTACCCAATTGCCCCATGATTTTAAGTGTGATTTACCTCTCTTTGATGCACACTTTTTGAGTTGATTTTGTATTTAATAGATATGTAAATACAGTCTCAACAACAGGATCAAGTAAATAAATGGAGGTAAATATAATGAAATATACAATTTTAATATCAAGTCTGTTACTAACAACCTTTGCACATGCTCATAGTGCAAAAATGTTGCAAGAAGAACTTCAAGCTAATGCGCAAAACTGCCCTAAAAAGCAAACAATATTGCTCGCTTCAATGAAAATATCGACAGGAACGTTTTCATTTTTAAAAAGTGATACAAGTAGTGGGTGTACGGAAAAAAGGCTTTCAGCATCAGGTCGAGAAAGCCCGATGTTAGATTGTGGTCAGTTTGATGACTGGCGTTTAGCTTACGATATGGGAAACAATATGTGTGAGTCGTTACACTCAAATATGATGCGTTTTGACAATACATTAAACCCAGATATGCAAATATTTACTCGCTTTGAAGGCCCTTATGAATTTAAAGGGGACGAACATCATCAAAAATTTAAAGCCAACATGGGTGTTACATTAGCGTGTTATGCCTGTGATACAGCAAAATAGCTAAACCGTAGCACGAGGTGATATAAGTGATACCTTGTGCTTTTTAATTCTGATTCAGGTTAAGTAACCTGAACTCTGGATAATAAATCTATCTCGAGCAGCTATTTTCAGCGCTAACTGCGTTGAATTTACTTGCAATAGGCCCGCTATTGACGCGTAAATTCGCCTTGTTTTCATTGAAAATCTCCGGCTAGAGAAAATAAATTTAAATATCACCATGATTCAATATGTTAGTAAATCTCTTAACCAGAGTTCAGGTTAAATAGTGAGGTGAGGCTTTAGCAAGTACTTCAAGCTTTTGTACTTGTTGTTTTAGTTTATGTAAATCATCATGCTCTTCATTGCAGTGGTTAATAACATAATGTGCGGTTTTTATTATATTACGCCAGCGAGGTTTTTTAGGCAGTGTTTTAATCGCTAAATAACGCTCTAATGTACGCACCCGCAGCCGACCATCATCAATGTTTACTTTCCACATTTTACTTTCTTCTGCTAGCTCAATTCTTGTTTTTGAGCTTGTTTGTTCCCAAATACTCAGCGATAGCGTCATAACTTCTACAATTAATTGGCGAGTGTCTTGCTCTGTGTCGGTAGCTTCGTTGGGGGCGGCGTTATTCACTGTATTTGGAGGTTTGCTTATTTGTGCTAAATATTTATAGCTGAGCAACATTCCTGCCATAAAGGCACTAAATACCGCTAATACATTATAAAGAGTGAAATAGTTATGTTGTGGCTTATTTGGGAGAATATCGGCTTGCTTCAAGCGTAGCTGGTATAGATTGGCCGTATCTGTTCGATTTTGGCGTAACATTGTATTGTAATCTTCAAGCGTACTTAGCGCATCACGGTATTGTTTTGATTGTTGTTGTGACTGAGCGAGTGCGATGTAAAATAACTCTGTTAGTTGGCTGTTTTGATTGTGGTTTTTGGCTAATCCTTGTTTTAATAACACTTGTGCTTCAGTGTCATTACCTTCTAGTTGTTTTAATTTTGCCTCTATTAATAGCGCCCGTTGGTCGACTTTGTCATTTTGAATAAGGCTACGGGTACGTTTTTGTGTTGCTAGCCATTTATGTGCCTCATTAAGTTTATTTTGAGCTAAAGCGATTTCAGCGAGTAGTAAGTAGGCGCGTGAAGCTTGAGTATGCGCACCACTATTATTTAACTGCGTGAGCGTTGAATTTATAAGATTTATAGCTTGATCAAACTGTAACTTTTTAAAAAACACCTCAGCTAAGCTTATCAGCGTATGGTTTGCCTTTGTTTGATTGCCAAGTTGTGTATGTAGTAAATGTGCTTGTCGAAATGACACGATAGCATCATCTAATTGATTAATATCTCGCGATATATTCCCTAAATTATTTAAAGTAACTGCTTGGCGTTTTAAGTCGTTTAATTGCTTAGCAATGTCGTAACTGTTTAAAAATAAAGTTAAAGCGGTGTCTAAATCCCCAAGCGCTTGATATACATTAGCAAGATCATTCGATGTTTGACCTTCATAACTTAAGTTTTTTAACTGCGTAGCAAGCTTTTGTGTTTTATGAAAATAAGTAAGAGATTGAATATAACCTCTTTGTCTGTATGCATTAATACCGAGTTGTCGCGTTACATGATATTGCTGTGAAATACTTAAACTTTGGCTAAGTAGTTGCTCAAGCTCTGAATTTGCTAAGGCTAAATCACCAGCTTGCCTATACAGTACAGCTAATTCTAATTTAGCCTCAAATGATGCTGTTGAGTGTGGCTTGAGTTTACTGATTTTTTGCTTGCAGGTTAAAATGTCACTCGTTATATCAACCGATTTATCCTGCTCACAAACACTCGCCGATACCGGATAAGAAAAAAGTAAAAATATAATAAAAACGATATTTAGAAACATCACTAAGTACGGGTTGCATTTATGTTAAATTAAAAGTAACACAGTATTAACTTTTCGTCATAAAGATTGTGTGACTATTAAATGTTACGTATTTTTTGTGCTGGGTTTCCTGCAACGACGGTATTAGCGGTTACGTCTTTGGTGACCACCGAGCCGGCACCAATCACGCTATTATCGCCAATGGTAATACCTGCTAAAACAATAGCTCCCGCGCCAATCCATACGTTATTACCTATAGTTATTGGTGCTGCAAAGTTTTCTTTCTGTAGTCTTTGTTTGGGCTCAACTGCATGAGATACCGCTAATAGCTGTACATTAGGGCCAATTAAGCAGTCACTGCCAATCGTTATTGCACCTTCATCAATTGGTGCATCTAATACAGTGCAATTAATGTTTATAAAAGTACGATCACCAATAGTGATCTGATTGCCGTAATCGCAGTGAAATCCAGCTTCAATTATAACGCCCTCACCACATTCCAAAAATAACTCTCTAATACGTTTTAAGTTGCCTTTGCTCGGACTTTTATTAAATAGGCGGCAGGTGTCGCCAGTTTGTTTGCGCAGCGCTAAATATTCTTTGTTTAAACTAGTAAATACTTGCATGTGGTTTCTTTTAAAATAAAGCTTATGGCATTCTACCTTTATTATTATTTGATTAAAGCTGCTTTAATTTCATTCATTCACTTGTCATTTAACTTGTTTCGTTTAAAATCTAATAACTTTCGAAACGAAACTTAATTTATGACTAAACGAAACACACAGCAACGTCGTCACAATATCTTGGTTCAAGTTAATGAGCTAGGTGAAGTCGTGGTTGAAAAGTTAGCAGAACAGTTTCAAACCTCCGAAGTAACCATTCGAAAAGATTTAACCGCGCTTGAAAAAAGTGGTTTATTGCTGCGCCGTTATGGTGGTGCTATTGCACTGCCTAAAGAGATTGTTAGCGATGAAGTAGATTCAAAGCGCAAAGTGGCTATAGCTAAAGCTGCAGCTGCCCTCATAAAAGATCATAACCGAATTATTATAGATAGCGGACGTACTACAGCCGCAATGATCCCTGAGCTTGCAAATAAACGCGGGTTAGTTGTTATGACCAATGCCATTAAAGTCGCGAGTCGTTTACTATCACTTGAAAACGAGCCGACACTTTTGATGACCGGTGGAACATGGGACCCGCATTCTGAGTCGTTTCAGGGGCAAGTTGCCGAAAATGTATTATGCTCTTACGACTTCGATCAGCTATTTATTGGTGCTGATGGCATAGATGTAAAACGTGGCACAACCACTTTTAATGAGCTGGTGGGTTTGAGCCAAGTTATGGCAAAAGCGGCACGTGAAGTAATCGTAATGGTTGAATCCGACAAGATTGGCCGAAAAATACCAAATTTAGAATTACCGTGGAAAATAGTAACCACATTAATAACCGACAACGGCTTAGCTGACGATAAACGCAAAGCAATTGAGGCGTGTGATGTAAAACTAATTTGCGCAGAGATTATACAATAGCTACTCAGTAGCAAGTATTTAAAAAATTAATGGAGACACTATGTGTGGAATAGTCGGGGCAGTTGCAGAACGTCCAGTAAACAAAATTTTAGTTGAAGGCCTTAAGCGTCTTGAATACCGTGGTTACGATTCAGCAGGCGTAGCATTGCTTGATGGCAACACACTTAATACTGTTAAAGCAGTAGGTAAAGTAGTTAACGTAGAAGCAGCGCTAGAAAAAGCAGGCGTTAGCGGTCATACAGGTATTGCACATACGCGTTGGGCAACACACGGTAGCGTAACAGAAGCCAATGCTCACCCACATGTTTCAAATAGCCAGCTTGCACTTGTCCACAATGGTATTATTGAAAACCATGCAAGCTTACGTGCTGCGCTTAAAGGTGACGGCTATGAATTTTTATCAGACACCGATACCGAAGTTATGGTGCATTTAATTCATCAATTACGCCAACAACACACTACATTGTTAGCCTCTGTTCAAGCTGCGGTAAAACAGTTTGAAGGCGCTTTTGGTACCGTTGTATTTGATAAAGACAACGACAACGAAATTATTGTAGCGCGCTCAGGTAGCCCTCTTGTTATTGGTTTAGGCCTTGGTGAAAACTTTATTGCCTCTGACCAACTTGCATTATTACCAGTTACTCGCAGCTTCATCTTTTTAGAAGAAGGCGACGTAGCGCGTATTACACGTGACACAGTAGAAATTTTTGATGAAAATGGCGACGCTGTAGAGCGAGAAGTGATTGAATCAAACATTACGCAAGATGCTTCAGGCAAAGGCGACTACCGCCATTACATGCTAAAAGAAATCTACGAGCAGCCACTTGCTGTACGTAACACGCTTGAAGGGCGTTTAAACGACGATCGCGTAGCAATTGATGCGTTTGGCGAAAGCGCTCAGCAAATATTTAAAGACGTAAAACATGTGCAAATTATTGCCTGTGGTACGTCTTATCATTCAGGTATGGTTGCACGTTACTGGCTTGAGCAATTTGCAGGTGTTAGCTGTAATGTAGAAATAGCTTCTGAATTTAGATACCGCCAGTCGTTTGTACATGAAAACAGCCTACTAGTTACTATTTCTCAATCGGGTGAAACAGCCGATACGCTAGCTGCATTACGCCTAGCTAAAGAGCAAGGTTACATGGCCTCAATGACCATTTGTAACGTACCTGGCTCATCGCTTGTACGCGAATCAGACCTTGCCTTTATGACCAAAGCGGGCGCTGAAATTGGCGTAGCTTCAACAAAAGCGTTTACTACGCAATTAGTTGGTTTGTTAATGCTTACTGCGTCTATCGCGCAAGAAAAAGGCCTTGATCAAAGCGCGATTGTAAATGCAATTAAAGTACTTCCAGCTAAGTTAGAAGAAACATTACTACTCGCTGATGGTATTGCAGATCTTGCAGAAGAGTTTGCCGACAAGCACCATTCATTATTTTTAGGTCGTGGCTCGCAATACCCAATTGCAATGGAAGGTGCGCTTAAGCTTAAAGAGATTTCGTATATTCACGCAGAAGCCTACGCAGCGGGCGAGCTTAAACATGGCCCACTAGCGCTTATTGATGCCGACATGCCAATTATTGTTGTAGCACCAAATAACGAATTGCTAGAAAAACTTAAATCAAACGTAGAAGAAGTACGCGCACGTGGCGGCATTATTTACGTATTCGCAGATAAAGATTCAGCTTTTGCATCAGACGACACAATGCGTGTAATCAACGTAAACCACACTGACGATATTATTGCGCCAATTGTTTACACACTGCCATTGCAGTTACTGTCGTACTACGTAGCGGTAATTAAAGGCACTGACGTTGACCAACCACGTAACTTAGCTAAATCGGTTACGGTTGAGTAACAAAGAGTTATTGCTATAAAATCATAAAAGATGCGAAAGCGTCTTTTATGATTTTACTATATTGGATGAAGACCTTGAATATCGCTTTATAATTTTACTTTTAGGGGCATTGTAGCGGTTAGTATTTAAGCTTAAATGCAGTATCTAGGTTGTGTAATTTTTTACACTCAACAGAGGATCTTCTTCTACCTATCATTTAATTGTAGAGTATTTATTCTAACTCTATAATTATATTCTCAGGCCTACCTAGCTGAGAATAATACATTGTTTCAGTTAAACCAACATTTTGAATAAAACCATCAACCATATTAATATCCAAACCTGTATTGTTATTAATTGCTTCCAAAGCTTTATCATACCAATTAGGTGAGTTTGAATTTATTATATAATTACACTCAACATGAATTTCTTTATATTGCCGTTCGTTTAATAGCTTATGTTCATCTCTTAGAATGCATAGAAAATCTGTACAGAATGACATTCTCAAAAAACCAGCTATGAATTGCCTCCAGCTTATAGTTTTTACACCTACTTCTTTCAATGCATTTAAATACCCACTAAGCCTGTAGATAAGCCGACCAATGAAGATTGCTGATTTCAAAGCATCGACAGGAAGCAATGTTCCTAATACAGAAAGACTACCTCTACTTAAGAAGCCATTTGCTACAGAGGCATGTGAGCCTCCAATAGCAGATGTTAAACAAGCACTCAAAATTATTATAGGTGGACATACTACAGGTAGACTCCAAATATCGACTTGTTCATCTCCAATTTGCAGCCAACCATGAGACTCACTTCCACCATGATTCCCGTGACAATCCAAAATTAAAATACTTGTTTTTAAATTACTAAGCGTATGTATAAATTCTTCAGATGTTGAAACGTCAATTATTTCCAGTTCAATCTGATTATCTATATTAATATAATGATCTAGCGAATTTTCAAGTATATGTTTAATTTTGTCATTATCTTTAAAGGATCTTATAACGGTAATTTTTGTTAGATCTTTTTGCTTCAAGCTAAAATGAGAGAAATTAGTTGATTCTTGAAGAAATTTATTTCCCGGTGTTGTATTGATCTTAGATATTTCATGAGTAAACATCAAAGGGATTCTATCTATTGAAACCCAATCTAAAATACTGTCAGTACAGAGTATTAATGACTTTGAATTTTTGGAGATGTAATTACATAGCGTATCGCCTATTTCATGTTTGAAGCATGAAGTAAAATCTTTGAATTTTCTTTGTAAATTATTAATTGATTTAGGTTTGTTTGACTGAGATAGGCTTTCAATGTCTTTGAGTTTCGCGTGAAAAAAATTTATTGAATTTGGAAGCCTTAAGGCTGGACTGTTATTTGAAACGCTTAAAAAGTTAATTGCGGCAGAAGATAGTGCCAACTCAGATTGTCTTATTTCTACTATTTGATTTATGACCTTACTCTTAAGTATCTCTTCTAGTTCTTCTTTTGTATTTACCTTGATATCAAAGCCTGAATAGTTTGGATTTTGAAATAGCCCTTTCATAATAAAGTCACGTACTTTTTTACTTTTTTCTATGCGTTTTATATGGTTCCAAAATTGGCTGTTGAAGTTATATAAATGAGTGAAAATACTAGGGGAATAAACAATCAAATCTGATTTTGTAAAAGCTTTACTTTTTTTCATACTAATATCAAATACAGTATCTGACACTTCGGTCATTGCATTTATATAAACATCTCTGTTAGATGAGCCTGTTATTCTTTTTACTTTGGGTAAGTTATACCCCAGAGCATAAAGAACTGCTTCGCTTGGGTTTGTTACTGCGTGGCTATAAGATATTTGTTTAAGTGGTACTGTTGTAGTATTTCTTTTATTTTTGTTATTTAAGAAATTAAGTATTTCGGTTGGTAGTCTCCCGCTTCTTTTAACGCTGTCAATTTTCTTTGCTATAGATGCATCAAGTAAAAAAGTACTAAATTCATTACTATCTTGTGTTATAGATATATCACACGATTTATCGAAACCGACGGTTATAGGTTTAAATTTAAAGTCCTCACAAGCTTTATTTACGTAAGTTACTATGTCTGAATTGCTACAGTAACAATAAATAAAAGGGTGTCCGTTAAATGCTTCGATGCGCTTAGAGAAACTCGATTTATCTAATAAAAAATTGTTACTTACAGAAAGTGTATTTCTGAAATTTACTAGTTCATCTTGCTCCATATAAACTTCTAGAGCAGAAGATGGTTGTATGCTCATGTAATGCATTAACATGATATAGCTATCATTAAACAAATCTAATAAAAACCCTTGGAAAGGAGATTGATGTTCGGGGCTATCAGTGTCTGGAACTATTAGTATGTGTAGTATTGAGGTAAAGCTTATGTCTGGTTTAATCATATTAATTCAGTGATTGATTTATGCTAACTAAACTTAATCCTATTAAAGGTACTAAAGCAATGTTTCTTTAGAGAATAATTATTCTTAATAAAGGGTTGAGATAATTTCCCCCAAACTCTTAAAATGCATATTTAAATCACTAATCTCTACTTAATAAGCGCTAAATACGCTAAAATTACAGGCTACTTTTTTAGCAATAAGCCCATAACTTTTATGACCTCAGCCACAAGCCCTAGCACTTTTTCCGAACTTGGCCTTATTCCAGAGCTATTAGCTCGTTTAACTGATTTGGAATATACCCAGCCTACGCCAATTCAAGCTAAGGCTATACCTAGTGTGCTTGCGGGCAGTGACCTAATTGCAGGGGCAAATACGGGTTCAGGTAAAACGGCAACGTTTGCATTACCTATGTTGCAAAAAGCTTTCCTTGAGCAGGGCGCTAAAAGTACTGCCAGCAAGGGTAATTTTGTAACAGGGCTTATTTTAGTGCCAACGCGTGAGCTTGCTACGCAGGTGGCCGATAGCGTTAAATCGTATTCTGCTAACTTTAACGGCGCAATCAAAATAGTTGCAGTGTTTGGTGGTGTGTCGGTTAATACACAAATGCAGGCACTTCGTGGTGGCGCTGATATTATAGTGGCAACACCCGGGCGTTTACTCGATTTAATCTCAAGCAATGCGATTAAGCTCGATAATGTAACTACGCTTGTGCTTGATGAAGCCGACCGTATGCTAAGCCTTGGCTTTACCGAAGAGCTGGCTGACCTTTTAGCGTTAATGCCTGCTAAAAAACAAACCATGTTGTTTTCAGCAACTTTCCCTGAGCAAGTTAAGCTATTAACGCAAGAGCTGTTAAACGACCCAGTTGAAATACAAGTACAAAACAAAGATGAAAGCACACTTGTTCAACGCGTGTTTACGGTAAATAAAGGCGAAAAAACCACGGTTTTAGCGCATTTAATTAAAACACATAAATGGCGCCAAGCATTGATTTTTGTGAACGCGAAAAAAGACTGTGAGCATTTAGCGGCTAAGCTTGAGAAACGCGGTGTTAACGCACAGGTATTTCATGGTGATAAAGGCCAAAGTGAGCGTACTCGCGTAATAGAAAAATTTAAAGCGGGCGAAATCGAAGTACTTATCGCAACCGATATTGCAGCACGTGGTTTGGATATTGAAAAGCTGCCAGTGGTAATAAACTTTAACTTACCGCGCAGCCCTGCTGATTACATGCACCGTATTGGCCGAAGTGGCCGTGCTGGCGAAGTGGGCTTAGCGTTATCGTTAATTGATTATGAAGATTTGCATCACTTCAAAATAATCGAGAAGAAAAACAAGCTTCGCCTTGAACGTGAAGAAGTAACCGGCTTTGCCGTTAACCAAGCTAATCTTGATGCTGCTGATGCGCTTAAAAATGAAAAGCCAATGGCAAAACCTGAAGGCACAGGTAAGAAAAAGAAAAAAAATAAAGCCGATGATATAGATGATGTATGGAGTGGCTGGCGCCGTAAGTAACAATAGAGCTAAATAAATAGCTGTAAAAACCCGTAATTAGTAAACCTAATTACGGGTTTTTTGTTTTGTGGCTTTAACTTAAAGCGTTAGTTTTAAATTAATGGTCGTGACCTTCATCTTCTACCTCTTCTGCAATCCCCAACCAAGTAAGGCTTGCAGGCGGAAAAGTTAACTCTAGCTCACCTTCAACTTCTAGATCTTCTAGGTGCACTTGCACTATGTGTTGAGCAATTGGGTCGGCAATATAAGCAAACTGACCATTTTGCGCCACTGTCATACTAAAGCTCATACCTTCGGGCATTGTGGTTACGTCTGCCTGAGTAATATCGACTTGGCCTGCGAGTTCCCAGTGCATTTCGCCGTCATGGTCATGTCCTGTAAGTACATTTAAAAAGCCTAGACTGTCGAGTACTAAAAAGTGTTCACCACTGGCTGAAAAAGAATAAGATACAGCACTTGCGCCATCAGCAAGTTGCCATTCTACTTCTTCCATTTCGGCATTTTCAGGATGAATGCTAAGTAATACTGAATCACTGCCATCGTGTCCTGCGGCTATGCCAAAAATTGTGTCGTTGTTTTTGTGGCCGTACAAAGTACCAATACGGTGAGCGCCTACGGCGTTTATATTTACAACTTTTTTAGCGTTGTATACATCACCTTGCTGGTGAGCAATCAATACACCATCGCCACAACCAAATACAACATAATCGTGATTTTGTGCTGCGCCGTGTAAATCGGGGCAGGTTACTTCTAACGTTTGCTCTAGTTCGTAATTACCATCGTGAAGATGATATACACCCACTTGATCGGGAAGTACTTTGGCATTAGATGTGCTACTTGCATCGTCTCGACGAATGGTTGAGAGTAAATGCTCACCGCGAGGCTCAGCTACACCATGCATGTTAATATCGTAGTTAATGCCAGTAAGTGTGGCTGTTGCATTGGTAATATCGTTATCGGTTAATACTTCAACCGAAGCAGAAGCGCCTGAATCTGCATCGCCATCGTAAAATATTGCTAATTGTCCGTCGTGAGTTATTAAGTGTGTAGGGCGGCTGCCGCTTGTAAGCTCGTAACTACTAAACACCGGGCTTTGCTCGTAATCATGTAAATGAGCGCCGTGATCTTCGCGCCACATACCGCCGTCTATAAACCCTAGGTAATCTTGAGTACGATTAGCAATAACAGCATAACGAAAGTCAGGTGATGCAGATAACGTGTTTGAGTCATCGTTTAATACAAACGTATCAAGTAGTGCGTTATCGTCTAAATCAAAAAAGCTCGCTTCGTTGCTGTCACCTGCCAGAACAGCAAGCCTGCCAAATGAGCTTATGGTATAGCCGTCGTCATGCTCGTCATCACTTTCATGCTCGTCATCTACCACAGCAATAGGATCTTTTTCTACAATGTTGGTTTCTGCATCGCCACAGGCGGTAATTAATGTGCTGCTTACTGCAAGTGCTATCAATTTTAGTTTGAATAATTTGGTCATATTAGTTTCCCTTTATTTAAAATTCTTTTTAGAAGTAACCGCGAATACCAAATGCGAAACTTCGTCCTGGGCGTGGCGCTATCTCTTTTAAAAATGAGCTATGCACGCGTGCCTCTGTATCTGTTAGGTTTGTACCTTTTAAATACAGAGATAGGTCTTGATTAAGTATCGATAGGTCGTAACTCACACTGGCGTCAATTAGGGTGTAACCGTCTGTCGCAGTTTCTTCAGGAGCCGTGCGATCTTGATCTTGGTAGCGAGTTACATGAATATGCGCACTGAATTTTTCGGTTTGGTAGCTAAATTCAGTACCGAAACGCAGTGGAGGTGTACGCGGCAGGTCGCCGCCGTCTTTAAGGCGTGCACGTACATAATCTGAGAATAAATCTAACTTGAACTCATCTGTTAATTGCCACGCAATTTGCGCTTCAAACCCGTGTAAAATTACATCATCTGTTTTAAATAAATAAACAGGAAGCTCTTCTGAGTGCTCGTCCTCGTCGCCATGATTGTGCTCATCTTCATCATGGTTGTGGCCACTGTCGGCGTATAAGCCGGTATTTATTTGGTAGTAATAGTTGTCTACTTGGTTATAAAAAGCGTTAAATATAAAGCCAATATCACCTTGGGTTTTACGAAAGGTTAAATCAATATTATTGGCAGTTTCTAGGTCTGTTGTTTGCTCAGACAAACCTAAATGGCCATCTTCATCTAAATCAAATAAGGCGCCAACTTCATAAGTTGCGGTGCCAATATGTGGCCCAAACGACAATAATTCAGACGCAGAAGGTGCGCGCTCTGAGCGCGATACCGAAAGCCCTAAGTTATAGTTAGGTGTAAAGTCCCATACTACACCGGCCGACAAACTGACTGGCGTAAATTCATGCTCTGCATCAAATACGCGAGTAAAATTGGTTTCTTCTTCGTGATTATGATCGTCATGTTCATCACTTTCATTATGTGCATGAGCATCAATACTTGGCAGTAATACATTGCTTGCGTTAAGTTCTACGCGCTCTATTCGGCCACCTAATTGCACTAAAAAGTCGCCAAAGTGCCTTTCTTCCATTAACGCTACAGCAAAGCTTTCGGTCTCTGATGGCGGTGTAAAAGCTTCTTCACCTTGCGCCTCTACATCACTATTTTTATAGTGAAAACTAAAGCCGCCATTCCACTCGCTAAATTGGTTATGTAGTAGGTCTATGCGTAATTCGTTTGTTTCGTTTTTAAAGGTAGTGCCAACAGCGCCACCCTCAATCTCAGCGTGTTCGTAGTCGGTATGGCCAGCGCGCAGATTTACCTTGTTTAGCCACTTATTATTTAGATTGAATTCACCTAGTAATTGCACTTTGGTTTGCTCTAAATCGGCAAATACGCTTTCCTCGTCACTATGCTCACTTTCATCACCATGAGAATGACCAGGAATACCGTATTGGCGATTAAATTGCTCTATTGCTAAACCTATAAAGCCGTTATCCATTAAATAGCTAGCGCCAACAGTAAAACCTTCAGATTCTTCATTACTGTTTTCAACTTTATAGTCACCACTTTGACCTTCATCGTCGCTGTCTATATCGGCAGCGACAGGTACCTCGTAGTCATCGGCTTCACGCCAAAACGCATCGGCATAAAAAGCAAAAGAGTCTGTACCTGTAGTGGCATTAAACGAGGCTACTTTTTGATTATCTACTGAGTTGTGCTCTACGTTCCATTCGCCGCGTGTTGTGCTGTCGGTTGGTACGCGATTATCAACTATATTTACAACGCCCCCAATAGCGCCACTTCCGTAAAATAAGGTCGCAGGACCGCGTAATACTTCAATTTGTTGTGCGGTAGAAGCCTCTGATGCTACCGAGTGATCGGGGCCAACGCGCGACACATCACTTACATCAAGGCCATTTTGAGTTATAAGTACACGGGGGCCACTTAGTCCACGAATGATTGGTGTACTCGCCACCTTGCCATGAAAATTGGTATTTACACCGGGGAGTTTTTCAAGGGTGTCACCTAGTGTAGCGGCTTGATCGCGCCTTAATTGTTCGCCTGATAAAACGCTGACTGGTGAGGCTGACTCCATAGCCGACATATGAATTGGTGTTGCCTCAATGTCTATTACTTCAATAGGTGAGCGCTGAAGCGTAAACGATACAGAGCGTGTTTCATCTGTATCTATAGTAATATCACGATGTAAATGCGCATAACCTGGCGCAACGATGTGAAGCTCTTTGAGTCCATTGTTTAGTTTGGCTATTACAAAGTGACCGTTTTTATCGGTGGTGACTTTTATGTCTGAGCCTTCAAGTTCTATTACAGCATTACTTATAGCGCTGCCTTGTGTATTTACCACTGTGCCTTGAATGGTTTTTGCAAGCACACTCGCGGGAAATAAAGCGGCTATTAAAAGAGCTAACTGTGATTTTTTTTTCATTCTACCTTACTCTTGGTATGTTATATTGTATCAATTGTGCTTCAAATGTTATAATGTAGCAAGTGTAATTAACGATTGTTATTTAAATGCTTATGCAAAAGTAAATATTTATTTTTAGACATTGATTAGTAGAGGAAAAAATGAAATCGAGTCAAAGTGTAATGGATCGTCTAGCAATAGGGCTTTCGTTAATGTGTACAGTGCATTGTTTTGCAACGCCAATTATTTTAGTACTTTTACCTAGTTTGGCAGCACTACAACTAGATAACGAACAGTTTCATATATGGATATTAATGGCGGTGCTACCCACAAGTTTACTTGCGTTAAGCTTAGGCTGTAAAAAACATAAACAGTTTAGTTATATGGCTTTTGGGATTGTGGGGTTGTGCTTAATGTTACTTGCTATTTTTATAGGGCATGAAGGTGCAGAAAAGGTGCTAACTTTAACTGGCTCAGCTTTTATAGCTGTAGCACATTGGTTTAACTATCGTCAGTGTCTTAAAAAAGAAGATGAGGATTGTCCGTGCTCAGGTAATTAATCTGATCAAATAGTTTAATGCCTATATTATGGTGGTATAGCTCTCATCGACTAAATGAATATTGATTTATATTAAAGACTCAGCTTTAAAAGGCGAGTTTTATACCAATCAGCAGTAATACTTGATTAATTTGAGGGCTTAAACCTGATGCTAACTGTGTTAAAAGTTTCTGATATACGACTGCATGGATGCAGGAGATAGAGCAATGCAGGAGCAATTAGTGATAACAACTAAATAACGAAATTTTTGCTTTGTAATCGACACGATTTTCTTACCTAAAAATAGCTCACTTAATTAAGCAGATTGGTATTAAATTTAAAAACACTATAAAAACACACAAAAAAAGCGACTACCTAATAAGGTGTCGCTTTTTTAGTAAGCATTATTAGCTTACTTGTAAAAGGCTTCAACAGTGCCTTTTCTTGTAAGTAAAAGTGGTTGCCCGCGACGATCAAGCCCTTTTGGAGATGCAAATTTTATCCAACCTTCGCTGATGCAGTATTCTTCAACATCAAAACGCTCTTTGCCGTTGAACGTGATACCAATATCGTGTTCAAAAACGTCTTCCACATGATGTGGGCTGCGTGGATTAATAGAAAGGCGATCTGGTAAAGCAGGTTTTGCGGTAGTGTCGTTCATGGTCATATTCTATATTGAATGAAGTATGCGCTATTGTAGGCAATACAAAGCTTTCGCTCAAGAGAGATAGTCGTAAATGTGTTTAAAAATGTACTAATTAATGAGTTGTGTATACAAATGAGATTGAGCTTGGAAAATATTTACAGAGGAGGATTTTGAAGATATTTGACTAAAAAATGATAAAGGTAAAAATATTAATGGGTTATCTCTAACCCACTAAATTGTTTAGCAATTAGATGCAAACAATGTTTTCGGCTTGTGGGCCTTTTTGACCTTGTGTAACAGTAAACTGTACACGTTGGCCTTCAGCTAAAGTTTTAAAACCGTCGCCAGAGATTGCGCTAAAATGTGCAAAAACGTCTGCGCCAGATTCTTGCTCGATAAAACCAAAACCTTTTGCTTCGTTAAACCATTTTACTGAACCAGTAGTTGTATTAGACATAATATGTACCCTAAAAAATTAATATAAGTGTGCCTGAAAAGAGGCAATTGAGCCGGAAAAAATAGTTAACTTGAGGATATCGTGTAGGATTATTACTAAAACAACTCGGTACTAACAAATAAAACAGAACTTCTTTCAAACTAGTATTCAAAATGGGTTATTGCTAACCCATTTAACGAAAGCAATTAGATGCTAACGATGTTTTCAGCTTGTGGGCCTTTTTGACCTTGAGTAACAGTAAACTGTACACGTTGGCCTTCAGCTAAAGTTTTGAAACCGTCACCAGAGATTGCGCTGAAATGAGCGAAAACGTCAGGACCAGATTCTTGCTCGATGAAACCAAAACCTTTTGCTTCATTGAAAAATTTAACTGTACCAGTTGTAGTATTAGACATAATAGTATCCTAAGAATTAATAAAAGTGCGCCTTAAATTAAGGCAATTTAACAGGAAGAAAACATACATTTAACTGAGGATAACGCGAAGGATTATTACTAATATCAACGTGGTACTTACAAATAAATAGGGTTTTCTATCAACCCGATGCGAAGCAGGATAACAGTAAGTTAAGCCGTATACCAAGCTTTATTGTGATTTTATTTTAGAAGTACTACTTTTTTATCTGTTAATTATTAGCCAGTTTACTAACGCCTATGCAGATTTGTTTTTTAAAATTAAATTAAAGCTTTTTAAATCAGTTTGTTATGTTTTATGTGGTGTTCTTTGAAGTGAATTAAATAGAAACCTCAAGTGCTTAAAACGTCTATCACTTATCTGTTTAATTTTTATATGGATCTTAGATTATTTAATTGACTGGCTCTAAATTGCAAATTTAGGTGCTAATAATGCAATCCAAAGCGTTTCAGTAATTATTTTAGTAATCGATTTTATGTCCACTTTGATGAGTTTTACCTCTTTTTATATTTATAGAGGCAAGCGTAGCGTTTTGCACTCTGAGCCTAACTTAAATCTAGTTTTTTGTTGGTTTTATATATTTATTGTAAATAAATTGTACAAAACTGTATTGTTGACCTAACCTGTTTGTTCCTATTTTGGTTTAATTAAGGATAAAAATGAAAACTATATTAATTTCTACAGGTATTATTTTAGCGTCTGTTTTTTCTGCACAAGCGAGCGCTGATCAAATGGAGTGTTATATAGATACTCAGGCATATGACCAATATACTGCTAATTATTGTTCGGCGTTAATTTATGGCAAAAGTAAAGCAACGGCAGTATTTAGAGTGGTAGGTAATGGCTCTGATATTGATAGTGTTGTTTGGTCAAATGCAGCATCATCTTGTGGTGTATCGGGTACATCATGCTCATTTTCGATAAAATCGTTTAGAGGTTATAAAGCGGAGGCAACTGTACTATATACTAATGGTACGTGGAGCAAAGTTTCTGCAACAGCTTCGTTTGAGGATGGTCGTTAATTAAAATAATAAAATTTAATTAAATTGCTTAAGCGCAGCATTTAACATGCTGCGCTTTTTTATGTCTTTTTTTTGTAAAATATTAGTCACTTTTTGTTCACCAAAATTACCTTTTTTAGTCATATCTTTTTTCTATAGTGCAGCGGTTACTCATTTGAGATTTTTAACTTCAAGCAAAAAATAACCACTAAACAATGGGAATTATGAATGAAAATTAAAAAAGTCGCTGCGGCAATCGCTCTAACGTTTGCGTTTAGCGCAGTGAGCCATGCAGATGTACTACCGCAAAGCCAAAAAGACAGCAGCTGGTATAGCGCTGCGCAAACTAAACTAACAACAAAAACAGCACAAGCGCAGGCTACACAAGCCACTAAAGCTAAAAATGTCATTTTATTTGTGGGCGATGGCATGGGTATTTCTACTCTTACCGCAGCGCGCATTTTGCAAGGGCAGCGTAATAACCAATCTGGCGAAGAAGGTTATTTAAGCTTTGAAGAGTTCCCATACTCTGCACAAGTTAAAACGTATAACGTAGATGCCCAAACTCCCGACTCAGCAGGCACGATGACGGCAATGATTTCGGGTGTTAAAACCGATGTTGGCGTAATTGGTGTAGATGAAGATATTGAACGCGGCGTGTGTTCAACAGTGGCAGGTAATGAATTACTTACAGCTACAGAACTTGCTGAAATTAAAGGCCTTGCAACAGGCGTTATTTCTACAGCACGTATTACTCATGCAACCCCTGCTGCAACGTATGCTAAATCGGCTGACCGTAACTGGGAAGACGTATCCGATATGCCAGAAGATGCCGTAACGGGTGGCTGTGAAGACATTGCATCGCAACTGGTTAACTTCGAAAAAAACCTAGAAGCACGATTTGTAGGGACCGACGTAGACGGCCTTGATTTTGTAATGGGTGGCGGTCGTCGTCACTTTTTACCAAAAGACGAAACAGCTAACTCAACAGATGCAGTAAGCGCTATAGAAGGCGACCGTACAGACGAGCGCAACCTAGTAACTGAGTGGCAAACACAATACCCAGATGCTACGTACGTGATGGATCAAACAGGCTTTGATGCAATAGCGGATGACGCCACTAAAGTATTTGGTTTATTTAACGAATCCCACATGCAGTACGAAGCTGACCGCGCAAACGATGTAGCGGGCGAGCCTTCGCTTACCGATATGACCACTAAAGCAATTGAAGTGCTTGGTAAAAACGATAACGGATTTTTCTTAACGGTTGAGTCGGGAAGAATTGACCACGCGCACCACGCGGGTAATGCATACAACGCGCTTAACGACACCATTGAGTTTGCTAAAGCCGTGCAAGCAGCGGTAGATAACACCAACCCAGAAGAAACCCTTATTTTAGTAACCGCCGATCACAGTCATGTATTTACTATTGCAGGCTACCCTAAGCGTGGTAATCCAATTTTAGGTCAAGTAGTTGCAGTAGGCGAAACTACTCCAAGCTTAGCCGCCGACGATATGCCGTACACCACAGTAGGTTACGCAAATGGTTTAGGCTTTAGAAACTTAGGCGACGAGACTGATGCTGATGCAAGTTACACAAGTGCTGCGGTAGCAGGGCGTGTTGAGCTAAATGGCGTTGATACAACAACCCCAGGTTTTCACCAAGAAGCAACCGTACCAATGGGTTCAGAAACACACGCAGGTGAAGACATATCTTTGCATGCTAAAGGTCCTGGTGCTCAGCTAGCACAGGGCGTAATTGAACAAAACGTTGTATTTCATTTAATTAATCAAGCTCTTGAACTAACTCAGCAATAATGGCGGCTAACATGAACAAATTAACGGTACTTTCTTTGGCAGTAATGGTCGCGCTTGCAGGTTGCTCGAGTGACGATAACAAAAATGAAAATAATATTATCGCAGTAGATAATACTATTGCAGTGGGCTCTGAGCAGTGCATTAATGGTGGCGTAGAGACGCAAGTAGGCGCAGATACCAATAATAACGACGTGCTAGACAGCGATGAAGTTAACTCAACTAATTTAGTATGTAATGCACCCGCAACGTCGCTAACAAGCGAGCAGTTAGCCTCGCTCACTAGTAATACTTGGTTTAGTGAAGCACAAACAAAATTAGGTGCTGCACAAACAGCCAGTAGCAACATTGTTACTGAATCAGGCAAAGCTAAAAACGTTATTTTATTTGTTGGCGATGGTATGGGTATTTCTACCATAACCGCAGCACGTATTTTAGCGGGTCAGTTAGAGGGCGAAATGGGTGAAGATCACCAGTTAAGCTTTGAAACTATGCCTTTTTCAGGCTTTGTAAAAACATACAACGTAGATGCGCAAACGCCAGATTCGGCAGGCACTATGACCGCAATGGCATCGGGCGTTAAAACCGACGCAGGCGTTATTGGTATAGATGAAGCGGTTGAACGTGGTAATTGTGCATCAGGCAAAGGGCACGAACTTGTTACCTCGTTAGAGCTTGCTGAAATTGCAGGCAAAGCAACAGGGATTATTTCTACAGCGCGTATTACTCACGCAACACCAGCTGCAACGTATGCTAAATCGGCAGAGCGTAACTGGGAAGATATCTCCGATATGCCAGAAAGTGCCGCAACATGTGAAGACATTGCATCGCAACTGGTTAATTTTGAAGCCAACCTAGAAGCACGCTTTAGTGGTGTTGATGTAGACGGTATTGACGTAGTAATGGGCGGCGGTCGTCGTCACTTTTTACCAAAAGATGCCGCGTTTAATTCAGCCGATGCAGTAAGTGCAGTTGAAGGGGATCGTACAGATAATCGCGACTTAACCGCAGAGTGGAAAACGCAATATCCAAATGGCACGTACGTAATGGATCAAACCGGTTTTGATGCAATAAGTGACGACGCCACTAAAGTATTTGGCTTATTTAACGAGTCCCACATGCAGTACGAAGCTGACCGCGCAAACGATGTTGCAGGCGAACCTTCGCTTTCACAAATGACCGAAAAAGCAATAAACGTACTTGATAACAACGAGCAAGGTTTTTTCTTAACGGTTGAGTCGGGTCGAATTGACCACGCGCATCATGCGGGTAACGCTTATAACGCGTTAAACGACACTATTGAGCTTGCCAAAGCCGTTAAAGTGGCGATGGAAAACACCAACCCAGAAGAAACATTAATAGTTGTAACTGCCGATCACAGCCATGTATTTACCATTGCCGGTTACCCTAAACGCGGTAACCCAATTTTAGGTAAAGTGGTTGCAGTAGGTGCAACTGAGCCAAGCTTAGCTGCCGACGATATGCCTTATACAACGGTTGGTTACACAAATGGTGGTGGCTTTAGAAACCTAGGTAGCGAGACCAATGCCGATGCAGGTTACGCGTTTGCACCGGTTACAGGGCGTGTTGATTTAACTGATGTTGATACAACAACACCGGGCTTTCATCAAGAAGCACTTGTACCAATGGGCTCAGAAACACATGCCGGTGAAGACGTAGGCGTTTATGCAATGGGGCCAGGTGCACACTTGGTAACAGGCACAAACGAGCAAAGTTTTTTATTCCATGTAATGGACTTTGCCGCTGACTTTGTAAAAACCGCAGACGAAAAACTAGCGCAATAAATACCGGCAAGCTATAAATTTAGTTAAATATATCTAAATAAAAAACCCCGCCTACTTTGCGGGGTTTTTGTCATTAAACTGACATTTATAATCGTTATGTTATTGCCATAAACTTGAAATATAAATAAGAGATAGCTAAATGAAAAAAGCGTTATTAATAATTGCCACGCTTGTAAGTACAAGTAGCTTTGCCTCGCAATGTGATATTGATGCCAAGCATTTAAAAGCGGATTATAAAATTACCAACAGCCATAAAACGCAGCAAAGTAGTGAGTCACTTACCCTTTGGCGAAACAATCAGCAAGTAGCGCATCAAAGTGAAGTAATAACCGAACTTTGGCAGCACTTAGCCAATAATCAAATACGACCAATACGTTACTTTAATGCCCAGCAACGCGGTATTGAATATCAACCATCTGAGGTACGCGGCGTACAAAATTGGAGTGCTAAAAGTCAGCTGGTGGATAACCACCTAATCGAAAAAATGACCCTAGTAAGCACACAAGGCACAGGCTGTGATGAAGTAAAAAACTATACACTGAGCGAAAATGGCAACGACTTTAACCTTGCCTTTATTACGCAATCAAAATTAGTTAAAACATTTAGTATTAGTAATAAAAAAAGCCAAACAACCACCTTACTTAGCCTTAATAATGTAAGCACTGATGAGCCATTAATTATTGCTCAATTTGCACAGTGGGATCGCTTTCAAACCACCGATTACGCCGATATTGGCGATAACGAAGGCGACCCATTTTTAGCTAAAATGATAAACCTTGGTTTTATTGAGCACGGCGCAACAGGTTTTTATAACCAGCAGGGCAAGGCTATTCAAGGCGGGCACCATCACTAGGTTTTTAAATGTTGTAGTTCATAGCTAAAAAATCACAGGCCGCTATGAGCTACAAGCCAATATTCAAAAATAGATTAATTTAAGCCATTCCCACCCAGGTAATACAACAAACACTTTCCTATTTTTATAAAACACACACCATCAGCCGTATAATATTTATAGTTGGTAATAATTTATACTATTTGATATTAATAGAAGTTCTCATCATAGGGACATTGATACGATAAAATTAGGAAAAATGTCCCTTGGTAATATATCAACTAACATCGTGATCATTGGGGCTACAATGAAGCAAGCGGATCAAATTATAGAGCTATTACAAGACACATCATTCCCTCAGGTTGTATTACTTGATGGAGCATGGGGGAGTGGTAAAACACACTTTATTAAGCACTATTTAAGAGCAAAAATTGAAGAGCTATTTGGTCAAAAAGTCTATTTTTTCTCTCTTTATGGTATTTCAAGTATCGATGACTTTAGAGATAAAATAATCTCATTATCGCTGACTGACAAAGAAGAGGCTTCTGTATTCGCAAAGTATTTCTCTAAAGCCATTGATGGAGCAGCACAGAACCTTGGGGAAAGAGGGATTGGTGCTGTATTAAGTGGGGCTGCGGGAGCATATAAATACAAACTATATGGTGAGCTTGATGATTGTATATTGATTTTAGATGATTTGGAGCGTGTTGCTGATGAAAAGCTAATTAAAAATATTTTAGGTGAGAGTTTAAGTTTAGCTGAGTCAAAAAATATAAAAGTAGTTGTTGTTGCAAATGAGGACAAACTTAATTGTAAAAACGATATTGAAAAAGTATTTGCGGATAAATATAAATTTAGCTTTACACATGAGGAGGTGGTTTCAATCCTTAAAGTAGAATATGAAAATCTTGATGATCAATTAGCTAACGAGCTTCTTTTAAATATTACTGCAATAAACTCTAAAAATATTAGAGTTTTAAAAAGAGCTTTATCAAAGTTTACACGTATTCAAAGAGAAGTATCTGAAATAAAAAATGTTGTGCTTGACCAAGCACTGTCGAGAATTTTAAGTGATATAGTAAGAATTTGTTGTGCGAAGTTTGAACATTCCTTCTCTAAAGAAAAAATTATCGATGCAATTGATTCGAGAATTATAAGGCAAATAAAAAAAAGTAATGACGAAGCAGAAATTGAAGGTTATAAAAAATTAGATGCAATATTTGAAGGCGCGATTAATGGATCTAATCAGAAGTTATTAAGTTACTGTTGTGATGGGCTTTATGAATTTTCCAACTTAGAAGTTGAACTAAATTTACCAATGAGACAGACGCTCCTAGATGCTATGCAATCTATATGGGTTCAAAACCAATTATCAGAAAGTGATTTTAAACATGGAGTTCAATTACTAGAAGAGTACATCTTCTCTAAAAATGATATAGATATTTACAAGTGGTTTAGCACTTGTGATATATACATATATATGCAGACTAACAAAGTGATCGAGTCGACAACGTATACGAAAGCTACCCTGTTAAGATTATGTGATGATATTGACGTTAATCAATTTAAAATTACAGCAGTAGAGGATGATTTTGATCAAAGAAGGCGTATTAGTTTTTACAATGAAGAGGTTGATAAAAGATTTAACTTGAAGAAAGCAGAGTTAGAAACTTTAAAGGCTAGTAATAAAAACTCGGAATTTTCTCAAAAATTTCAAGCATCATGGGCTAGTGTAAAAAATGAGGCTCACCAAAATTTGATGCACACGCCATTTTTTCAAAATCTTAATGTAAATATTGTCAAAGCAGCTCTTCAGACTTGGTCTAACGAGGAGGTTTTTCAGTTCGTAAGATTCATTAATGAGAGATACCGCTTTAGTAATATTGACGATTATTTTCAGCCAGAATTAGAAGCTTTAAAAACAATATCTTCAATGGTGGGCTCTTTATTAAAAGAGATTGGTTTTGGACTAAAAGTAGCTAGTCTGAGTGAGCTTCATGAAAAGTTACTTGAAGCTCACTCTAAAATGGAACTAAATATTTCAAAAAAAGAGCAAATAGCTGGACAGTGAGCTATTCAATCAGATGAACAATAATCGTCTTTTTCTACTACTAGATTATTTTATTCGTTATTGCCTCTCAACGAGGCAATATCATAGTTTACTAATCGCCTAAACTACTCCAAATGAGCATCATCAGGCTTTTTAGGCTTACTCGCTACTTCTGTTAAGCCGTCTTCGCAGTCGCCGCTGTCGCAGGTATTTAAATCGCTTTGTGCTTGTTTATCTTGTTGCAGCACTTGTTTTAAATCTTCCATGCGTTGGCGAACTGCTACGCCGTAGCTGGCGTCGTCTCCCCATAATGCAGCAAGTTGCACAACCGCAGCGCGATCGTGGTCTCTAAACAGCTTACCGGCGCGTTCTGCATCTTGCTTAGTGTTACCTAATAACTCGAGTGCCTCTACGGCAAGGTTAATAGCTGAGTCGACTGTTTCGCGGTTAAACGCATCTACTTTTAAATTAAGTAACTGATACGCATGGCGGCGGTCGATTGCGCGAGCAACAATTTTTAACTGTGGGTAGTTTTTATGCGCGAGCTTAATTATCTCAATAGTTTTATCGGGGTTATCAATTGCAATTACCAGCATTTGCGCGGTGTGCGCGCCTGCGGCTTCAAGGAGTTCTTGGCGTGCGGCATCGCCATAAAATACGGTGTTACCAAAACGGCGTAGTAATTCTATTTGGCTAGGGCTGTGATCAAGTACGGTAATTTCGTAGCCTTGCGCGTGCAGTAAACGCCCCATAATTTGACCAAAACGTCCGTAGCCCGCAATAATTACGTGCTTAGCGGTGCTAATTTGCTCTGGCTTATCAAACTCAGGCAGAGCACTGCTGCTGCGTTTTTGTATTTGCTCATAAACCATAAGTAGTAACGGCGCTATTAGCATTGATACCGCCACAACTAAGGTAACAAGGCTGGTTTGCTCGGGCGTTAAAATACTTAAGGTGGTGGTTACGCTTAGCAGTACAAAGGCAAACTCACCCCCTTGGGCAAGGGCTAGGGCAAATAATAACTGCTGTTTACTGTTAATTTTAAAGGTAACGGCAAGGGCAAATAAAATGCAGGCTTTAACTACAATAAGTAAAACCACTAAGCCAATAACAGTACTAAACTCGTTAAATAGCAGTTCAAAGTTAATTGATGCGCCAACCGTTATAAAAAACAATCCTAAAAGTAAGCCTTTAAAGGGTTCTATATCGGCTTCTAATTCGTGTTTAAATTCACTCTCGGCAAGTACAACGCCCGCTAAAAAAGTCCCCAGCGCAGGCGATAGCCCAATACTTTGCATAACCAGTGCAATAGCGACTACTAAAAAGAGTGCAAAAATAGTAAATATTTCACGCATGTGCGTTTGGGCAATGTATCTAAATAACGGGGCCGATACATATTTACCACCGGCAATAATAGCGGCAATAACCGCAACCGAAACACATACTTGTTGCCATACAGGCCAGCTTGCAATAATCGAATCGCTGATTTCTTTTGTGCTAGTTTGCGGGGCAAATGCAAGCAGTGGCAATAGGGCTAAAATAGGAATAATTGCGATGTCTTGAAACAGCAATACCGAAAAAGCGTTTTGTCCGGCTTCTTGCTTTAGCCAGCCTTTTTCTTCAAGGCTTTGCAGCACAATAGCCGTAGAGGAGAGCGCGAGCATTAAACCAATGGCGAGTGCAGTTTGCCAATGCATGGCAAAAAACCAATAACAAAATGCAAATATAGCCGCTGCCGATAGCACAACCTGTAAGCCACCAAGCCCTAAAATAGAGTGGCGTAATGTCCATAAACGCGAAGGTTGTAGTTCAAGACCAACTAAAAACAGCATCATTACTACGCCAAATTCAGCGAAGTGCATTACATCGGTTTGATCGCCCACAACACCCAGCGCATAAGGGCCAATGAGTATTCCGGCAATTAAATAACCTAATACTGAGCCAAGTCCGACTCGTTTAGCAATAGGGACAGCTACTATGGCTGCTGCTAAGTAAATTAAAGCAATTTCTAACACGCGTTTATCCTAATAACATCAAGGCTTTTAGAATGGCTTAGCTGCTTATAAAATACAATGGATTATATGGCTCAAAGTTGCTTATTTATCAGTAGTTATAACACTAATGGTTATAACTACTGGGCTAAAAATAGCACTTTATGTTGAAGGGCTTATTTGGGGGCTAAATATTACAAATACTTATAATTGCAGAGCTTGGTTGGCCTGAATCAGAATGGTAAATAGTAATGTTTGAGCTTATTGTATTTTCAACGGTTGTTTCATTTACTGTTACTTCAAATTCGGCTGATGCAGGTAGGTCGATATCCAATTCGCTATCGAGGTAAGTACTTCCGCTTTTTTGTAAAGTAAGTGGTTTTGTTTGATCAAAGCTAAATTGAAAGCTATCTGACGCTAAAAGTGTATCTACCATGTTAAAGCGCAGGCTAACGGTGTCGGGGCCTGAAAACTCAGCACACACAAATACCGAAACCTCAACAGCCTGTAAAACGGGCATGCTATTTTGGCCTATATCCACAGTAAAGTTGCTTTGCGTAATTGCTACAGAGTTGTATTCCCCAGCTGCAAGCCTTTGATCTGCTGTTGTTATCGTTATTTTTTCACCTTGCGCTAAATTAACCTCTTCATCAAAAAAGCCATTTGTATTGGTGCTGTACTGCTGTCCATTAATTGTTAGCTGTGCATTGCTTATAGCCGCTTTTTGCACATTAGTGAGTTGCCCTTTAATACGACCGGTAAGTTGTGCAGAGTTAGTTACTGTAATTGAAAATTGCACACTTTTTGAAAAGCCATCAGCATCAGTTGCTACAACTGTTAGCGTGTAACTACCTGTCATATCGGCGATAAATTCGGTAATACTTTGGTTTGTATTACTTAAGCTGGTACTCGAACCTGAAGGCGCTGATAGTGTCCAAGCGTAATCGAGAGTGGTTCCCTCTGGGTCGTAACTTTGGCTTACATCAAATTTAACTGTATTGCCCACTACATCGTAGCGCGATTGCTCCCCCGTGAAACTAATTACTGGCAGTGCATTTTGTATTACATCAATTGTTAGGGTTTTTGTGTCAGAGAACTGCACGCCATCGTTAGTGCGTAACGAAATAACAACTTGCCCCTCTACTGATGCGCTAAACGTTGGTTTTGATATTGTATTACTGCTAAGCGTTGCTTGGCCTTGCGACGAAATGATTTCCCATTGGTAGCTTAGTGACTGGCCTTCTGGATCGTAACTAGTTGAGGCATCAAGTAAAACTTGTTCATCAACCGTTATAGAGGTTTCATAAGTTACCAAAGTAATAGGCTTTTTATTGCTACTGACATGCAGTACTGAGGTTGCTTGGTTTGAGCTTAATTGCCCATCAGACACTGTAAGCACTACAACGTAGTCGCCTTCTTTATCGGCAACAATAGAGGGCGTTGCTGATGTGTTGTTAGTGAGTTGCGATGCACTATTTACAGGCTTGGCTTGTAACTGCCAGTTATAACTCAGCGTATCTCCGTCTGGGTCGCTGCATTGTTGGCACTGCAAAGTGGTTGATTCGTTTAACGTAATATCACGTTCGGATTCAAGTGTTGCTATTGGGGCTTTATTGCTTGTGGTAACAGTTAAAGTAACTGATGCGATATCACTTTCGTTTTGTTGATCGGTAACAGTGAGTGAAAGCGCGTAATCTCCAGCTGTAGACGCTGAAAACCCAGCGGTATGATTTTGCATGTTTGAAAGTGCAGGCGTGCTGCCCTGGGGTTTTGCTGTAATTGCCCACGCATAACTAAGCGTATCGTTTTTATCGGGATCAGTACTTTGGTTACCGTAAAGTGTAACAACTTCATTTGGGGCAATTGTTTGATTTTCTACGTTTATAACCGCTTGTGGCGATGAATTAGAATTAAGCGATTCACTTTTTATGAGTACGACAGTGCTTGCTGTATCACCTTGTGAATCAGTAACGGTAAGCTCAACTTTAAACTCGCCTATTTCGTCGGCAACAAACTGGCTTTTAACTTGAGTCGCATTTTCAAGCGTTGCATTACTTGCTACAGGCTTGGTAATAAATTGCCATTTGTATTGATTAATGGCGCCGCTGGTTGTGCTACTTTGCGCGCCATTTAAAAGCACAACATCACCTTGTTTAACGGTTTGTGTGCTACCTGCGTTAGCAATTAGTTGGGTACTTGCAGTAACGGTGAATTGTTTTTGTGCAGGACTGCTTGAAAGCTTACCGTCACTCACGGTTAATACTAATTGGTACTCTTGTGCTTCAGATACTGAAAACTCAACGGTACTTTCATTATTAACCGTAATCGGTATTTCTACTTGTTCGTTTTTGCTGGTTAATTGCCATTGATAGGTGAGTGCATCGCCATCGGGGTCGCTACTTTGTGCTGCGCTAAAAACGAGGGTGGTATTAGCTTTAAACCCCGATTGCTCGGTAGTAATAACTGCAATAGGCTTTGTGTTAGTACTGACTGGTTTAGTTACTGTTTTGGAGTCTGAACCTCCAGAGCCACAAGCTACGAGGGTGAATAAAGCAGTAATTAAAATTAATAACTTCCATTTCATAATATTAATATCCTTTTAATAAGTTGAATATTAATATGTACCTAAATTAGCTATAAAGCAAAAAAATAAATCAAATAAGTAAATTTTCATTATTTTAGGAAATAGTTAACGCGAAACAGTGTTGCTTTTAAATAACTTATACTTTGAGAGGAGTGCTTTATGCCCAGATTGATAGGGCATAAAGTGTATTAAATGGCAGTTGAATAACGCTTAAATAAAGTTAGTCAGCTACCTTTACTGAGCCGCTAATATTATCGATACTTACATCGCCCGAGCCCGACTCAGTAATAGTCAGCCCCTTTGCATGGTTAACGCGAATATCACCCGAACCGTCTTCAATTGTTACGCTTGAACCAATATGCTCAATAAGCAGGTCGCCAGAGTTATCATCAACATTAACTGCACCGCTAATATGGCTTATTACTATATCACCCGATCCATCTTCAACGTTTAGCGAACCGGTTATGTTGCTCACGTGCATTTCGCCAGAACCATCGTCAATAGTTGCATTGCCGCTTACGTTGTTAATGTGAATACTGCCAGATCCATCGGTTAATTCTAAATTACCTGCGATGTTTTCAAGGTTTACTTCACCTGATCCATCGTCAACAGTTAGGTTTTTAGCACCGCTTATCGTTAAATCTCCTGAGCCGTCTTTTACATCAATATTGCTTTGCATAGCACTTATTAAAATGTCGCCAGAGCCATCATCAATATCTAAATTTAGATTACTTGGCACAGTAACCACTAAATTAATACTTGGAGATTGGCCACTGTAAAAGCTAATACCATTACGACTTTTATTTTGGGCAACAAGCTTTGCCTGTTTACCGTCTTGCTCTAGCGTTAGCTCGTATTCGTCTTCAATGTCGGCTGTGTAAATAGTGGCATCAACACTGATGCTGGTGGCCGTTTTTGAGCCTTTTATTTCAAGGCTACCTGCGCCGCTTAACACATTTAAATATTCTAAATTATTGCTTGGCAGTGATAGCTGTTTTGTTTGTTTTACTGAGGCAACGCTTGGCGATATATGAAATACACAGCCACTTAATAATAAAATGCCGCCAATAAGTGAAAGTGGTTTTGTAATGTTAGATACAGTTGATGAGCTCATGTTTAGTCCTTTGGTATTTATTGTTTGTATTTATATAAACAATATAGAGCAAAAATGAGGCCGAAATGTAAGCTGTTGTTTTGTATAGGGTGGTGGTTTTTTATGAAAGTTGAAATACTAATAAGTGGTTAAAATAACTAATTATTAATATAAAAGGATGCGTGATGCATCCTTTTATAATTGCTCTGCTTTTATTAGTAAACTAATTAAAAGCTGTAAGTAATATTACCGTATAAAAAGCGTCCGTCTAATCCGTAAGGTGCATACGGTGTGTACGGGAATATTTGGCCAAAGTCAGAGTAACCAATGTTATCCACGGTTGCTTGTGGGTATTGATCGAACAAGTTGTTTGCACCAACGGCAAATTTCCAATATTCGTCTGGACGGTATGCCACTTCTAAGTCGGTGATCCATTTAGGGTCTAGGTATTCATCGCGATCAGCTGTAGTTGATATATCAGCGACTTCACCATAACGTGTGGCACGAAGCGTTGTTTGCCATTCGTTAAAGTTCCACACTGCTGATAAGTTCCATTTGCTATCTGGCGTGCCTTCTTCAAAGCGGCCTACTTCACGACGTGCAAACACTACGTAGTCGTCACCTAGTGAGTTAAGCTGTGCTGGGTTGTCGTTTACGTGTGTTACTTCGGTATCGTTAAAGTTAGCGGCTACGTTTAGGCGTAAATCACCTAAGTTGTCTAAATCTAGGTTATAAGTAGCAACAATATCAACACCTTGCGTGCGTGAGTCAATCGCGTTGGTAAAGTAACGTACGCTTTCGGTATTTAGCTCACCGGCATTTTGTAGTATTTCTACTACGGCATCGCCCTCTAAGTTTTCAGACAATACAATACGGTCATCAATATCAATACGGTATGCATCTACTGTTAAGCTAAAGCTGCCTTGCGTGTACATAAAGCCCGCAGTAACGTTTACTGACTCTTCAGCATCTAACGGCTGTGCGCCTAGCGCTTGCGCTGCGGCTGAATCGGTTGGGAATAGACCAACTTCAAATGGTTGGTTGTTCTCAAGTACAGTAGAGATTTGGCGGTACGAGCTTTGCGCTAAAGATGGTGCACGGAAACCTGTGCTAATTGCACCGCGCAGCGATAGGTTTTCAGTAATGCTGTAACGCGAAGCAAGCTTAGAAGTAAATGTGTCACCAAAGTCGCTGTAATCTTCATAACGACCCGCTAAAACTACGTTCCATTTTTCTGTTAAGTAGGTATCAAACTCAACAAATAAAGCGATGTTATGACGGCTTTCGTCAGTCGCACTTTCTGGTCCAAAACCAGCAAGTACTTGCGCGCCACCGGCTGCAATTGGGTTACCATCGCTATCAAGTGCGGTGATGTAAGACGCTTCTTCGCCTTCTTCAATTTTGTAGCTTTCGTGGCGGTATTCAGTACCTACGGTAAAAAATACGTCATCAGGTAAGCCTAAATCAAGTGTGGTATTGGCCGTTGCGTTTACTAAAAACTGATCGTAAACCAATGCACCGTTGTCAAATTCGTTTGGGCTGTCGGCACCTAGTGATGTGTTAATACTATTTATAACACCGAAGCCAAAGTTGTTACGGCCGTAGTTGGTACTTACATCCCATGTCCAGTCGTTAGTTTCGCCTTTTAAGCCCAGCGCAAATGAGTAGTCTTGTACGTCTGTTTCAATTTGCGGCAAAAAGCCATCTGGGTACACTTCTAAAACGTTACGGCTGTCTTTTGCACGGCGGTAAAAACCACCTGAATTACCTTCACGCTTTGAGTAGCTACCAAATGAATAAAGGTTTAAGCCGTTATCTAAATCGTAACCCATGTTGTAAAACAACGCGTAATCTTCAAGGTCGGCTTTACCAAAGCGGTGGTTGTAACGATCGATAGTAAATTCGCGTGGGTCTAGGCTGCCATCATCAAGACGGCTGTATTGTTCGCGTGGGTCAAAGCCTGAGCGCTGCGTTGAGTCGTTATCGCGGTATTCAATTGATACGTTTACAAAGCCGTTATCAGATAACGCAAAACCAGAGTTTGCACTAACAGTGCGTGTTGCACCGTCGTTTACTTCTCTGTCGCCACCGGTATTAAACGCTAAGTCGCCGTTTGCATCTGCATAGGTGCTTTCTAGCTGAGGTACGCCAGCCATTTGAGTGTCGTATTTACCGTACGTTACGCTAACGCTGCCGCCTTCTGAGGCATCTTTAAGTACAATGTTAATTACCCCAGCAATTGCATCAGAACCGTACTGTGCGGCTGCGCCATCACGTAGTACTTCAACACGTTTAATTGCAGAGGTTGGAATCATGTTCAAATCAACAGCTGTAGAACCTCGACCAACAACACCTGCTAAGTTTAATAGCGCACCGGCATGGCGGCGCTTACCGTTTATAAGTACTAATGTGTGATCAGGTGCTAATCCACGTAAAACAGCTGGTTTTGCATGGTCAGTACCATCACCCATAGTGGCACTTGGGTAGTTAAAGCTAGGTACTTGGTTTGCTAGTATTTGGCTTATTTCTAGCTGACCCGTACTTTGCATATCACCGCTGGTAATAATATCTACAGGTACTGAGCTTTCGGCAATACTGCGTAAGCTACGGCGAGTACCTGTTACTGAAATCACTTCAATGCTTTTTTCGGCTTGAACATCTTGTTCTGCAGCAAATACAGAAGAATAGGGTGCACTAAGTGCAGAAGAAACGGCCAGGCTAAGTGCTACTTTTTTGGCTGATAATGGCTTTAACATGATGTTGATTCCCTTGAGGGCTGCTGACTATTGATTTTAAAAAGGAGCGCATCATATAGAAGCGACTACCCTAGTGCAAAGATAAAAACTATCTAAGATATTCTAAGTTGTTAACAAGTAAGCTGGGGCGTGTTGCCTTGGTGATTGAATTTGCAGCAGTATGTTTGGCTTTTAGGCAAGGCAGAGCCTATGTAGTGTGGTTACTCCCCATAAATAGGCGATAACGCAGCATAAATGCCAAACATGCGCTGCCCTTTGGGTTCTTTCTAGGAACGATTAACTCTTTGTTACTCAGTTTTTACTTAGCCCACTAGGTTACAAACCTCGCGCCGCGATTAAATCGCTCCTAGATTGAACAAATTTCAATCCACAAAGGCCAACACGCCCCAGTGTTTACGCGCGATATAGGCGTTTGGATCTCGTTGTAGTTGCAATCTTGTGTCGAATGGTTGCGAATTCAAGGGGATTTTAGATAAAAGTTAGTAAGACGTAAAAAGGCCAAGCAAATGCTTGGCCTTTCAATTTTTTTAAATTTAGTAATTTAAATTATTCAGGGGCAACTTCAAGCGTTGTAAATAATGCATAACGTCCTGCATCTACGCCTTCTTCATTTACGGTAACCTTGTTAGAGGTTTCGATTAGGTATAGGCCTGGCTCTTTCCACGTAATTGTAAACATCCCGTCTTTATCGGTCGTTACTTTTACTTCGCCACGCTCATTACGGTAGCGTGTGTCGCCTTTTAAAATACTTACTTCAACGCCTTCACCAGCAGATTTACCATCTTGTAGTAACTGAAAACGTGCTTGTTCACCTACAAATAAATCGTTTGGATGCGTTGGACCGCTAAGCTCTAAGCCTAAACCTAGCTGTGCAGGTTTTGAGGTGCCATTTCGGCTTACAAATGTATCTACTGTTGAAACAACTTTCGTTGTCGTTACATCTTTTGCATTGCTAGGTAACTCAGCTTCTGTTTTTTTACCAAATACGCGCTTGCGCTTACCTTCTTCGTTTTTATAGAAGGTCATGTATATTGGCTTTTGGGTCATTGCAATGTGGTAAGTGCCTTGCTCTGTTAAGCTTACCGCAGCTGAGCTTTTACGCTTTAAGTAATAAGCACGAATGGTTTCAGATACTGGCTCACCATTAGGCGCAAGTGCCATTAATAATGTGTCGTCGTACTCGGCGCCTTTTTCTTTAGGTTTAAAGGCTTTGTCTGGTGCAAACATTTCGTTAGAGATACTAGCGTCAATCATTACGTAATGCGCTTTATCGCCTGATAAAGATGTATGCGAAGGTAGTAACCAACGTCCGTGTGCACTTGCTGAAGTTGACACTAAAGCAGATAAGCTCAATGCGCCGATTAATGCCGTTTTTAATAAATTAATTTTCATTGTATTTCCTTAAATTCAAATGATTAAGTAGCAGCTACTTAGTGCTTACAGTGACGAAGCTTTTAGAAAACTCGTTTTTACCATCAATTGTCAGTTTGCCTGATTTAGTTAAATCGAGCTCAACGCGGGTGTAGTCTCTGCCGCCTTCTTCGCGTACAACTTCAATATTTAGTAAGTATTTACCTGGTTTTACTGGGTTACCGTCTAAATCATTACCTTGCCAATTTATGGTGTAAGTACCTGCGCGTTTTGTTGCGCCGCTAATGCCGTCAAAGTTGGCATCGCTTTTACCAGCTTTACGCCACCATTGGCGTAAGTCTTTAAACCATTCTGCTTTTTGCACCCAAAGTGCAAGCGTTGTAACGTGTTTGCGCTCTGGTGTTTCAAGCCAAACTGCAACGTATGGGCGGTGATACGGTTGTACTTCTAAGTCGGGAAGCGTTAATTCAACCTCTAGCTGTGGTGTTTGCGCATGCGCCGTTGTTTGAAAAAACGCAGCTACGAGCAGTAATGCGGTGCTTATAAATAATTTAAATTTAACCATTAAGACACTCCTTTTATTTGTGGAACCCAACATAAATATATAACCAGTGGAGTTGCCACTCCCAGTAAAGTTATCCATATTCCTGCTAAGCGTTTTTTTCTATTTTGAAACAAAATAATCATGCCGGTGATGGCAAATAAAATCATTAGTACGGCAGATATATCAATTACCCAACTCCATACTTCACCGCTGTGGCGGCCTTTATGTAAGTCGCCAATAAGGCTTAAAAAGCCACCTGTTTGGTAATCAAGATTTAGCTCGCCAGTTGTAAAATCAAGCTCTGCGTAGGCAAACCCAGCAGGCAGTGGGTAGTCGAGCATGACAAGCGCGTCTTCTTTTTCCCACTCAATGCTTTTTACTTTTGTAAGTGAATATTGCTCGGCTAGGTAAGCTTCTATTTCAGGGTAAAGCGTTGGTAGCGTATTTAGCTGTTCATTGGCTTTGGTAACTAGCTCTGCTGGAATTGTTGCAGTTACTTGACCGTTATCTTTATCGTTTTTAAGCCAATCAATATGGTTGAGCACAATGCCGCTAACGCAAAACAAAATAAGCAGAAAAAATAAAGCTGTAGAAATATAAATATGTAGAGCGCGACTTGTACTATACAAAGTTCGCTTATTAATAAACGCCATAAATAGTTTAATATTGTAAAATTTACAACATGATAATGATTTGCATTAGTCATTACAAATTTACTTACTTAACTTTACATTAAGATTTTACAAGTGGAGGGTATTTGTAGGTATACGTTTAGTACTTAGGTGGAGTAGAGGGCCTTAAGATAAGGTAAATCATTACCGATATTTCTATCGCTGCAACGAGGTAAATAACCCAAATCGGGGCAGTAGAGTACAGTAAAAATATAAACCCAATTAACATGCCAATGGCGGCATAACATTTTGCTTTAACGGGAACCACTTTGTGAGCTTGCCACTGCTGTAATGTAGCCCCATAACGAGGATGGTTAAGTAACCAGTGTTCTAGCGCGGGCGATGAGCGAGTAAAACAAGTGAGCGCTAAAATGAAAAATATAGTGGTGGGCATAACAGGCAGTACAATGCCAATAATACCAAGTGCAACCAGTATCAGCCCTAGCATTTTTAGCCATAAATTTTTATAACAAACAAAGGCTGCTCTTATATTCACTTATGCTCATTTTGTTTAATTACGGATACATTAAATTGTAGGCTAATTGAGGCGTAATTCGAAGTACTTATGCCAATTTTATTAAAAACATGATGATTATATAGTATTAAATAGTGGACTCATTTCGTTAAAAGTTTTTGCTTGGTTTTAGTGAGGTTTTTAATCATTAAATAGACCAAATATATAAGCAGATTGGTATGAAATAACAACAGCACGCAATAAAAAAAGGACAAATGTATTTTGCCCTTTTTTATTGTTGAATAGATTATGTGCGACTTTTTAGAAGTAGTAACCTAAATTTATATTGAAGCGACGCTCTGTATCGCCATCTCCTATCATTGTTCCGCCAATAAATGGCTGGTTACGCGCTTGAACATAATCAAAGTAGGTAAAAAAGGCACCGGCCGATACACTCACACCTGTTATATTCATCCACGTATTGGCGCTATCGTCTGATTTGTCGTATATGGTGCTGTAGTCGTTATAAAATTGTAGGGCATTTACAGGCCCCCATTCTACCGAATAATTGTAGGCAACGTTAAGGCTAGACATAGTTGCCTCGCTTGAAATCGTATCGTAATAGGCATAGGCTGCAACCGAAATACGGTCACTTTGATCGTCTAAGTCGTAGTCATACTCGCCATGTTGAAGCTGAATATTCCAGTTATTAATCTGACTATCAAGGTGTACAGCCCATGCACCATAACTACCTGCTCGATCTACACCGTCATGTAAGCCGCCACTGAGTAGTGAAATACCAATATCTGTTGTTATGTTTTTATTGTGCTTAATTTGATATGTTGCACGCCCAGCAAAGGTATTGTACTCACCAAGCTCATTAGCTGGTTCTGCATATGTTCCTTCGCTTGCACTGCGGCTACCAACAATATCATAAGAATAACGATGGCTTTTATCTGATGCTGATCCGTCAACACCGCCAAGCTCGTCATTTTTGAAAAAGCCTAAGTCTAATTTCCAGTTATCTTTCAATTTGCGTTTAACGACAACACCTAAATCAAAATCATCTTCTAGGCCAATATAATAGTTGCTGCTAAAAAAGTAGTTATGAGAATTATAAGGACCGTTACCAAATGGCACTTGTGTAATGCCTGCTTGCGCTTCCCAATCATTTGTAAACTCATAACCTAGATAGGCATATTTAATTACGGTCATATAATCAAAAAAGCGAATTTCACCATTTACTGAGATATCGTTAATTTTTCCTGATACATTTAAACGAAAAATATCAAAATCGAAATCACCGTCACGATCTTTATTATCTTCATCGTATGAGGCCACGCTATAGTTAGCGCGAATTGCACCACCGAATTTAATACCGTCGTCTTTTTTTACTGGCTCTACAACAGTTCCTGTTTGCTGAGCCTTTTTACTAATTTTAGCAACTTGCTCTTCATGCTTTTTATTGATTTTCTGTTGTTTGGATTTCTCTTCGATTAATTGATTTTCGAGCAGCTGCATTTGCTGTTTTAGTTGTTTTAATTGGTTTTGAAGGGTGTCGAGATCCGTGGCGTAAGAAGTGCCAGTAACACCACTTAAAATTAATGCTAACGTTAATTTAGAGAGTTTAGTCATAGTAGCTGCTCAGATGTTGATTAAAAAATAAAAAATTCAAGGCGTCAAAAAACGCCTTACGTTTAGAGTAAGTACAAAACTTATGTGTTTTTATTATTTATTCTTTAGGAGCTTGAGTCAGCGCACCAACTTCTAGTAGGGGAGATGCATCTAATTTGTCAGCATCCATCATTGCGGCTACGCGCTGCATTGACGAGAGTAAAAGACTCTGTTCCCATTCAGCAAGTGCAGAGAACTTTTCAATAAAGTGTTCTTGCAATGGCTGAGGTGCTTTTTCAAGTAACTCTTTTCCTTTTTCTGTGAGGTATAAGCTCACTCGTCGTTTATCCATTTGACTGCGTACGCGTGTTACTAAATCTCTACTTTCGATTCTATCGAGAATATTTGTGACGGTTGCTGGGCTTAAATTGACATTTTGAGCAATACGACTGGCAGTTATGCCGTTTGTTTGGGAAACTTCCTGCATAATAAGCAGTTGTGGCCCTGTTAAACCCGCTGTTTTATTTAGTTGCTTAGAGTGCAAATCAATCGCACGGATCACTTTACGTAAAGAAACTAATAACTCGTCATATTTCTGCATTTTTTTATCTCGTCGAAAAAGCAATAGCTTGCCGTAATCGCGAAATGTTACACATCAAATAAATTGAATTCAAATTATATATTGTATTTCAACCCGCTTTTATTGGTTTTTAATGCTTAGAGCAGAAACTAATGTAAAATTATATTGTTCAAAATTTATTAAATATTCTTAGCATCTTGTATACATTAAGTTGCGCACAGTACGTAGGTTGTGAATAATTGGCAAGTCTTATTACATAGACTTTAGTATTGTTCATTTACAGCTGTTAGTACAAAGTAATTGTTTGTGAGTTTACTGTAGATGTATTAATCGGCAATGAACAAATTCAGCAATCAATATTTAATATCAATAGCGTATACTTTAAGCATGCATTATTGTTTTTGCACAAATATTAAAAATCTTTAGTATCAGTATTATAGGGGAAGGTATGAAATTATCGCCATCAGTTAGCATTGAGCAAAGCGAAACCGGTCTTGAGTTTATTAAAATAGCTAGTGCAAAGTGCGATGCAAAAATATTTTTGCAAGGTGGGCAAATTACCGAGTTTATTCCTAAAAATAACAAGCCGCTTATTTGGGTGTCACAGAGCGAAACCTATCAAGAAGGTGTAAGTATTCGAGGTGGTATTCCAATTTGTTGGCCATGGTTTGGTACACATGCTAATGATGGATGGCCAGCCCACGGTTTTGCGCGCACAAGCGTATGGCAAGCCGATGAAGTACACGAATCTGATGAGCAAATTACAGTTAGTCTAAAGCTACCCATGAAACTTGTTAATACAACGTATTGGCCGCATCAGTCCGCATTAAAAGTTGAGTTTGTGTTAAGTGATAAGTTACAGGTTCGCTTGACGACCACTAACTTAGGAAGTGTGCCATTTAGCTTTACTCAAGCGCTGCATACCTATTTTCCAACCTCAGATATTACAAATACCCATGTTGATGGTTTGCAAGGCGCGCAATATATTGAGTTTAGTGAAGGGCCATTTGTACAAAATGATGTTGTAAGCTTTAATCGCGAAACCGATATGGTTTATACACAAGCAAGTACAGTGCAAAGCATTAATACGCCAGAAGGTGTTATTAATGTGAGCCGCGAAAACTCAAGTTCGTGTGTGCTGTGGAATCCATGGATAGAAAAGTCAAAACGCTTATCTAACTTTGCTGATGATGAATATAAAACAATGCTCTGCCTAGAGGCCGCTAATGTACTGACAGATAAAGTAACGCTTGAGCCAAAACAAAGCCACACCTTAATAACCACCATTAGTTGGTAAGTAATTAAAGCAGTAATAGGGATAAATAGTGTTTAGCAATCAACAAATAATGGATTTACCAAAGCATAGTGATATTAGCTTTAAGCCATTGGCTGATAAAGCCTTATTACATACACAGCTTAGCTCGCTTCTGTTTTATGTACCGCTAATTGGAGCGCTTATTGCTGTTTGTTATTTTAATAAAGCCTTTGCTAATAATGCACAAACGTATTTGCTAATTGGTATGCCAATTTTGGTGGCCGTATCTATGGCGTACAACATAATAAGTGTGAGGCTGCGAGGTTTTGCAGTGCGAGATCATGACATTGCTTTTAAAAAAGGCGTTATTTGGCAACAAGTGACGGTATTACCTTTAGCACGTGTACAGCATATGGAAATACACCAAGGGCCAATAGAGCGAAAACTTAGTCTTGCGAGCATTAAATTATTTAGCGCTGGCGGTGTAAGTGCCGATTTACAAATTAGTGGGCTAACCCATGATGATTGTAAAAATATGCGCCAATTTGTACAAAATTACCGTCAAGACGACGCAACTACTCAGGCAACTTTAGTCGATGAGTAATACAATTATCGAAGATAAAGCGAGCCCTATTTACTGGCAAAAAGTATCGCCCTGGGCACTTTTATACTTTGTTGTGCACTTTAGTGTGCGGTTTGTAAAAGATGGCCTTTTAAACTTACTGCCTATGCTTGTGGTGTTTGTTACTCAAGTAGAAAATAAATTATTTTGGGCACAGGTTGCAGGCGGTATTGCACTAATTTTGCTACTTGTTTACTCATTTTTATATTATTTAAATTTTAAGTTTAGTATTAGTAGCGACAACGAAATATTGCTTAACAAAGGTGTATTTAAAAAAGAGCGACTTACGCTTAAATTTGGCCGCGTGCAAAACGTTAATATTGCCGAGCCGTTTTATTTTACCCCCGTAAACTTAGTTAATTGTATTTTTGATGCCGCAGGCAGTGTGTCACAAGAAGTTGTTTTACCTGGTGTTACTCAAGATTACGCACAGCAAATGCGTAAACAAATATTTGATTTTAAAGCGCAGCAACAGCAAGAAATACAAAATACTGAACAAAGCGAAACAGACACTATCGAAAACAGCCTAAGCATTAGTAATAAAGAAATAGCCAAATTTGGTTTAATGTCGAATATGGCTATTTTAGCAATCGCTGCTGTTGCCCCTTTTATAAACCTGATTGTTGATTTTTTAGAGAAGCAAATTATTGCGAAAGTAGAAGGCTTTTATCAACAAGAGCTTGGTATGCTGGCAAGTGCTGCTACTTTTGCGATGATCACCTTAATTGTTTTGCTAGTTTTGGTCGCTGTGATGCTATCGGTGACTATGTCGCTTATTCGTTTTTATAACTTTGAGCTTTATTTTAAAGGTCAAAAGTTTAAACGTATTGCTGGCTTGTTAGAGCGCCATCAGCTTTCTATGAGCATGGACAAGGTGCAATCTATTGTTATTAAACAAAACCTAATGGGGCGATTACTAAAGCGATTTACCGTGGAGTGTTTACAAGCAAGTAGCGGTGGAATAGCAGCCAGTGTTGCAGCTAAAAAAAATAAACAAACGTTAGTATTACCCGTATTAAATAGCGAGCAAGTTGATAGTGTATGCCAGTGGATTTACCCGTGGTTTAATAGTAAAAAACTCGCTTTTAAGCGCGCAGAACGAGCGCTTTTGTATAAAAATTTAGGCTTTTATTCATTGTTACCCAGTGCACTCGTGTTTGGCTTTTGTTTTATTGCTGATATTAATACTTTGATTAGCCTTGGTGTTTTGGTGGTGCTTTCTGGCTTGGTAACTTTATCGTATCAGCGTTATGGTTATTACATGCATGAGGATAATGGCCGATATTACATGGTTGTACGCAAAGGTATGATTGGCGTTCATTACCGTGTTTTTGAGCTTTATAAAGCGCAAAGTGCACGCAGTATAAGTACGTACTTAATGAGAAAATCAGGCTTAAAAAGCCTGTATATACAACTTGCTTCGGGCTTTGCATTTATGCCCTATATAAAGCAGCAAGATGCTGACTTTATTATTGATTTTACAATCAAACAGATTGAGTCAGATACTCGCAGCTGGATGTAAATCACCCTAATAAAACATGTGTAAATACTCATTTTCACATGTTTTATTACACTTTCTTACTGCCCATGAAAGACATTTAATAATACTCTAGATGGTATTAAGGAATTCTTTTAGGGACGCTCATGAAAAAAACACTTATCGCATCAGCTTTATTACTAGCAGCACCGAGCTTTGCAGCCGATTGGCAAACTATTCATACCGAACATTTTAATGTTCACTACAGTGTTGAGCATGCTGATTTTGCTAAATCAACTGCAGCAGAGCTTGAAATAGTACGCACCAAAGTGCTTGAGCAGCAAAACCGAGCACTTGATAAAACAGTTGATGTAGTGGTGTTTGATCCCCTAAATGCGGCAAATGGCTTTGCGCTACCTACCTCAAATAATCCTGTAATGGCGCTTTTTACAACCCCACCACAATCCGACACCGTTATATCAAACAGCGCTGGCTGGCAGCAGTTACTTGTACTGCATGAATATATTCACTTAGTACACTTAGCACAGCCAACACGCAATGACTGGCAGCAAAAAGTACGTGGCATATGGGATTTATACGACTTAACTTACAGTGATACACCGCGCTGGGTAGCCGAAGGTTATGCCACGTTGATTGAGTCTAAAATGACGGGCCGTGGGCGTTTATTTGATAACTACTCAGAGTCAATACTGCGAGAATTTGCTCAGCAAGGTGCTTTGCCAACCTATGGGCAATTAAATGGCGAGCAGGGCTTTATGGGCGGCTCAATGGCGTATTTAATGGGGAGCCGCTTTTTAAATTGGCTAGAGCAAAACTATTCAGAGCAAACACTCGATAGTGTTTGGACGCGAATGCAAGGCGTAAAAACGCGGGATTTTGATGAGGCATTTGGCGGTGTGTTTGGGCAAAGTGCAGCCAAGCTATATCGTCGATTTATAGCTGAATATACCTATAAAGCAATGCAAATAGAGCAAGGGGAGGTGTTACTTAATAGTGAACTTTGGCTTGAGCTTAATTTATATGCAAGTAACCCCGCACTTTCAAAAGATGGTAGTAAAATTGCAATTGTTGAGCGAGATAAAGAGAGTAATACCAAGCTTATAATTTATAGCACTTATGACAACATTAAAGCGCAAGAAGAGTTTACTAAAGCGCAAAAAGAGCTACTCGAAAATGATGCACAAGACATCCCCGATACAGCGCCAAGTGTATTTAAGCGCGAACAAAAACAAGTGCTTAATCAAATTAACCAAGCCGGTATTGCAAACCCTCAATGGGTAAATAACACAACGTTATATTTTAATGCGTACAGCAATGAAGAGTCGGGTATTTATAACAAAGTGTCTGACATATTTAGCTATAACACTGACACTGGAAATATTACACAACTCACCGAACTTGCTGGTATACGACGATTTAGCGTAACCAGTAACGGTGAAACCTTATATGGCGAGCAAATAAGAGATGGCTACTCTGAATTAGTAAAGGTTGATCTAAATACGCAAACCATTACACCATTATTTACAAAAAGCCTTGAGACAACTTACGATTACCCAATACTCAGTCTTGATGAAACGAAATTAGCTTATTTATCAACGTCATTAAATGAAAACTGGCAATTGTATATACAAGGTGTAAACGGCGAGCAACAGCAACTAGTACCTATGCCAAACGGGTATCAATATTTAAGTCAGCCAAGCTTTAGCCATAATGGCGAGTCACTTTACTTTGTTGCAGGTTTAAATAGCTCCACCGATATTTATAACTACAACATAGAGAGTAAAACACTCACCAAGTTAACCCAAGGGCAAGAGGCCGTTGCCCACCCAATTGAAATGGCTGATGGCTCGTTACTCTATTTGTCGATAACCGCAGATGGGCCAAATATAAAAACACTGCCAAAAGCTATAAAGAGCACTGTAGTTACTGAATTTTCGGCTAACAAAAAAGCACCACTGCTAATTGTAAACGAACATACGCTTCCAAAAGCTAAAATATATACGCACCAAACAACGCAGCAGACAAATTACAACGTACTCGATCAGCACGCTACTTTTGCACTAGGAACGCAGTATTATTCGGCTTCTACCAGTTTGTTAGATTTAAGCATTAAAAGTAGCGACTTATTAAAGCAGCTCGACTTGCAAGCGGGATATAGCACTGATTTACACGATGGAGCACTGCACGGTGGTTATGTGCAGGCAAAATATAATGCGCTTGATGTAAAACTGAAACTTGCACTGTTTGACTATGATTTAAATACATCGCGCCAGTACCAAGCAAGTTTAAATACCGACATAGATGCCCGTGGTGGTTTTGCTGCAGTAAGTTACCCAGTTAAATTTGGGCAGCTAAGTTTAACGCCAGAGATTGCCTACAATTACACTGATTATAAGATAAGCCATAAAAGTTGGACGCGTTTAGGCGTTGCTCAAAATTGGCAATATGATCGTCAAGATTTTGCGATAGGCCAAAGTGTTTATGCGAGTTGGTACGATGGCAGTAGTAAAAGTAGTAATTGGCAAGGTTACGATTTAGCCGCCAAAATTTTTGGTAAGGCGTTTGGTATTCCTCTTTATGCAAACTTTGATCAAAAACAGCGTGATGACAATAGCCTTGCATTAGGTGGTTTTAGATCAAATCTTATTAATCAGCAACAAAGTAGTGAACATGTACTTTCATCTGATCTGCCCTTTTACAGCGCAACTGCAAAGCGCTATCAAGGCTACGGTGGCGGCTTTAGCTTTAAAGAAGGCATGCCGTGGCTTTATTATAAGCAACATCAACTCGACGACACCGTATACGCACAAAGCTACGGCTTAAAATACCAAGGTGATTTTAGTTTTGGGATGGGGCCTGCGGGCGTAAATGATTTAACATTTAATATGGGACTGTCGCGAGTAGAAGGCGACAGTTTTGAAGATGAAATGCGTGCTTGGCTGAGCTTCTATTATTCGCTTTGAAGCTATTAAATGTATGGGAATTCAGGCTAAGTTACTTGCTACTCTCTAAGGGCTGTAACTTAGCCTGAAATTCTTAACTTTTTATAATCAAGCACTTGCCGTACTGCGTTTACTTAAGCGATTTTTTTGTGACTGTTTTTTACGTTTTCGGCGGGTAAACCATAAGTAAAAGCCGGTTCCGGCTAGCCATACTGGACTTAAGCCAATTACACACCACAGTATTTTACTAGTAAGACCTGCAAAATAACCAAAGTGAAGTTTTCTGAAGCTATCAATTACTTGCCAGCCAATACCAACTTCGCGAATATCCCAGTTGACCATGTGGTCACCAGTCAATTTATTGTAGGTAACAGTATTGGCGTATTCACTGGCAAGCGGGTTGGCAGTTTTAACTTCTCCAAATACGGTAATATTTTCATCCGGTTCTAATGGCATAACCAAAAAAGTGCTATTAAAAGTAGTTATTTGTTGTTTGCTATTATCTAAAATATCTTGAAACGAGATATCTGCGCTATGTAGCTTTTTGGTTAGCACAAAATGTTCTTCTTCTGCGTGCTCTATTACTTCGTGATACCAAACAGCCCAGTTAAAGTAGCCACCTGTAATCGCTAAAATAATAATGATAGGGGAGCCAATAACACCGGTCATTTTATGGATATCGCTAAGGACTATTTGTAGTGTCGCACGCCAGCGTACACTAAACAGACGTTGCCAAAACTTGCGATAAATAATGAGGCCTGTAATGCCTAAGATTAATAAAAACAAAGCAAAAAAGAAGCCTAAAACAGTACCTGTTTGCCCAGGTAAACTTTTTAAGTCATTTAGTAAAAATGTGTAATGTAGTTCTAAAAACCAATCAGTAAAGTAATGGCTAGTGCCTACTGGCTCCGATAAAATATCACCTGTGTACTGGTTTAAATGAAACTTATACCATTGCTCTGTACCGCGTTTAACTAAGTAAACCCGATCAGCAGTATCATTGTTAAAAATCTCCCAGCTACCCACTAGATACTCAGGGTAAGCATGTTCTGCTTTAGCGATTAATTTATCGATTGCTATACGCTCTGGCAACGCTTTTACAACAAAGTGACTATCAGGCATAAGTAAGCCATCTATTTCACTTTTAAAAACTAATACACTGCCTGTAATACTAATGACAATGAGTGGAATGATTGCAATAAGGGCAATCCAGCTGTGGATCTTAAAAAGTATTTTTCTCATGGATGGTTTTATATGCAGTAGCTAATGACCTGCGCATGATAACAACTATCATTTTTATTTGTAAGTTTCAGTAATGAATTTCAATAAAACAAACAAACTGTGAACTTAATTCTACGGTTTTTGTATACTCAGCTTGCCAGTACCTAAAATAAGTTTTTGCTATTTAGTTGAGTTAAATTTACGCGGCTCTACAATGCCGCGCTCATAGTAAAAGCCTTTTAAAACATATGTTTAATAAATGTTTTTATTTCCATTTCTAGTTAACATTTATGTAACGAGTGAGGTTGCTTTGGCGCATTATTTGCCTATATTGTCTTCTTTTATTTTGGTTTTTAGTTTTTTACCACTACTAAACAAAATTCGAAAAAATCGTAGTGTCTCAGGTTTATCACTATTGATGATGACGTTTGGGTTAGCGCAAAGCCTTTATTTTATAACCTACAATATTTACTTTGAGCGCTATTATATTGCATTACCATTTATTGTAACCGGTGCGTTAAGCGGGCTTATTTTGTATTTTTTTGCACGTTTCAACGCAGCTAAACGAGAGCGTGTACAGCTGGTTACTATGTTAGGTTTTTCGTTACTGCCTTTTTCACTGCTTTTGAATTCAAACCTCGATACTGCAACGGTATTAAGCGCTTTAACGTATGTTGGCCTTGTGATGAGTTCGGTACGTGTTATGCCGCAAACTTATAAAACATTGCGTACGGGTAATGTAAGTAATTTAAGCGCGCGCTACTTTAGCTTGCAGTTTATTGCTGGTATTTGCGGCTTAGTTGTTGAGCTTTCAAATGCAGCCACAAGTACTGCGCACTTACTTATGTTTATTATGTTGTTGCTTACAAACGCTGTGCAATTTGGCTGTATGCAATATTATAGAGTGCGACCTGTAATGGCTTAAAGCTAAAATAAAAGTGCTAATTGAGTTTAGGTGTGGCAGTTTTAAGCTATTAATCATTACAAAGTTTAAACAATGCAATTAACTATTCATCAAATTGATGCGTTTACGAATGAGTTATTTAAAGGTAACTATGCGGCAGTGATCCCATTGAAATCGTGGTTAAGTGACGATTTAATGCTAAAGATTGGCGCTGAGAATAACGTATCTGAAACTGCTTTTACTTGCCTGCAAGACGATGGTAGTTTTATTATTCGTTGGTTTTCGCCGTTAATGGAAATCGATTTTTGTGGTCACGCCACACTTGCGGCTGCCTATGTTTTATGTGAAGAGCATAACATATCGCAAATTCGCTTTATTGCTGATGCGGTGGGCGAGCTAATCGTTAATAAAAACGCTGATGGCAGCTTTGCAATGACCTTTCCAAAACAAGCACCGGTTGAAGTGCAAAATGTGCCGCAGCAACTGCTTGATGGCCTGTCTATACAACCGAGTAAAGTGCTTAAAAATCGCCAAGCCTACTTTGTTATTTATGAAAACGCCGATCAAATACTTGAATTAAAAACTAGCTCAGAGCTTTTAAAAATGCTTTATCCACTTGATGTAGTGGCCACTGCTCCAAGTGCTGAATATGATTTTATATCTCGTTATTTTTGGCCTGCAAGCGGTGGCGACGAAGATTATGTAACAGGCTCTATTCATACTGGCTTGGCACCTTACTGGGCGCAGCAATTGGGTAAAACTACGTTAAGCGCTTATCAGGCTTCAAGCAGAGGCGGGTATTTACTATGTGAAGTGGGTGATACAACCGTCACCTTAACGGGGCATGCTGTAAGGTATTTAAAAGGCACTATTTATATTTGATCTGTGAATTAAGTTATAAAAAAGGCCACGTTAAACGTGGCCTTGGTTTACTCAATTATGAGAGATATTTTATGCTTCTAGTGCTTTTGCAATTAAGCGATCAATATATTTTTTATGCGCTTTAGTTGCTGTATCTGCACCCCAAGCAGCACTGGTATCGGCTATTTGAGTTAGCTGATATAACGCAGCTGTTTTAGCTAAGTTATCGTACTTACTTGCTTTGCCAAGACCTGCAATTGCGATTAGCTGATTAACATACTCAATTTGTAAGTTGTGACTAATAGAATTTGCGTCTTTGCTTTTCACAAAAATATTAGCGGTTAAATCTTGCATAAACTGAGTTAGGCTATATTCATTGCCGTACAAAGCAGTATCAGAAATACGCAGTAATACGGCTGGGTGTAATAGCTGCGCAAGTACAGACTTTTGCATACCTAAAATCATTTTGTGTGCTTTAGGGTCTTCATTTTTACCAAAGTGATTAAAGCCACGACGTTGCAGTTGCAAGTAGCTATATAGAGGTTGCATGTTTTGTAGTACGTCTGGTGCAAATACAAACTTTGCGAGTATATCCATCGCTTGTGTTTGACGCTCAAGAGATACCGGTGTAAATGGTTTATCTGCGTTTGCATCACCCACTACAGCACGCTCAACGTACACACCACCAATTTGGCGAGAAACAACACCCGCTTGAGCTCGGTACTGACCAAACAAGCTATTAGCAGAGGTAACAAGCTGTTGGTAAGACTCGCCTTTAACCGTTGCTTTATCTTTTAGCTCAGTAAATAATTTATTAATTAGCGCCATACGATCTGCGCCATAGGCCGCAGGATTTGACGACAAATCACCAATCATTACACGTGGATCGATATGGCGACCTGGTGCGCGCATATCGTCTGCATCGTTACCAAAGGCAAGGGCATGTTCACTTGAACGAGCAAGTATTTTTTCAAGTCTAGCTTGCTCAGCAGCTTCATCTGTAAGTGCTACGCTGTAGCCATAGTTAATAGCCCAATCATCGTAAGGGCCTGGTTTTGTTTGAAAAATATCACCTTGCTGCATACCAATTGGGGCAATGTTAGCGGGTGCATAATCCATAACAGAACCGGTTACTATACCTTGGGTTTTGTTTTTGTCGTGTACTTCTTTTTCATTCCACAAAATAGATGATTTCATATTGTGGTTAAGACCTAAAGTATGGCCAACTTCGTGAAGTACCAATTGCGTTAAACCTTGGCGAAGCATTTCTTTATCTTCAATTTTGTCGCCGCTAGCAAGACCTTTGGCAAGCATTAGATTTTGTTGAATCTCATGCCCTAGTGAGCAATTTAGCTCACCGGTATTTGTTGTTTCACCATGGCTCATTGTTCCTTGCGTGAAAAGTGTGTCGTAAATCCAGCGGTTTTTCATAAATACAAACTCAAGCATAATGTCTGAGCCCAGTATTTCGCCTGTTAATGGGTTGGCAAGTGCTGGACCGTATCCGCCAAATGGAGGTTTAGGTGACGAAGTCCAGCGCAGTACGTTGTAATTAATATCGCCCGCATCCCAATCTGCATCATCTGGTTGTACTTTTACTTCTAAAGCATTTTTAAAGCCTGCTTTTTCAAAAGAGGTATTCCACGTTAAAACAGCGTCACTAATAGTATCGCGCCATTCAAGAGGTGTGGTGTTTTCTATCCACCAAGTAATTGGTTTTACTGGCTCTGAAAGTGCTGCACTTGGGTCTTTCTTTTGTAGATCCCAACGTTTTATAACATCTTCATAAGGTGCCCAATCGGTAGATGTCATTTGGTCAAATTGATTTGTGAAATAACCAATACGGGCGTCGTCCATGCGCGGCTGGTAATCGTTTTTAGGTAGAGCAACAAACGAGTGCTGCACTTTTACCGATACGCTGCGTGGATCGCTTATTGCATTTGAGCCACGTACCGTTGGGTTTGGGTTAGTAAATACGTAATCAACAACCACGTCTAAGTTATTAGGGTATGGACGCTGTTTAATAATGCGTGATTTTTTATCGTCTAGCTTGCCTACTTTAAAGCGCTTTTTAGCATTTTTATCAGCAGGATTTGGTGTAGGCGATACTTTATGAAGTGCTTCGCTTAAAAACAATTTATTTACGTTGAATGCTATTTTACCGCCTTCTTCTTTTTCTATTTTAATGCTCGCAAGTACCGCTTCACTAATATTGGCATCACTCGCTTTTGAAATTGCACTGTTTTCGTCAAATTTATAGCGAGGTGTTTTACTAATAATATCGATGCGGTCAAAGTATTTTCTAAATTCAATCAACTTGGTTTCGCGGTAAGCTCCGCGATAGTGGCCTGCATCTGTAACGCCATCAACTGTATGGGCAAAATATACAAATGGCGTATCAAGTTGAGACTCGCTAATCACCATAAGGTGTTTACCTGTTTTTTCGTCTTGATAAAGGTTAAATATACCGGCAAATTCGGTTTGTCCTTTGATCATTTCGCTAAGTGTTTTTGGCTCTTTTTCGTCTTTTTTATCGGCTGCAAATGCATGCCCGCCAAGCGCTAAGCTAAGCGCAAGCGTAATTGTGGTTAATTTCATTTTAAAGCTTTTAATGTTTGTTAATTTAAATGGACTGTACGTAAATTAATTTAATTTCGCACATCTTCGCGATGAGTTTTATGAAATTATTGGTAACTCGTTGATATTAAGTAGTTAAAATTTGTAACAAAATATACAAAATGAGGTGAATTACTCTTTTATTTGTTTTTCATCGGCGTAAATAGTTGTAATTTGTCTTTATTTGCAACAGTTACTTACAAATGTCACCTTAATATTTTGTATCGCTCTGGTATTATGATGTTAATAAAATTTTAGGGATAAATAAGATATGCGATCAAATTCACTTAGATGGGTTTTTCCATTCGTCGCGCTTGCTTTAGGTATCGTTGGTTTTATGGCAATTAACGCTATTGCAAAAGAATCAGAAAAAAAAGAAGTTATTGATGCTCGTCCAACGGTGCAAGTTGAGCCTGTGGCAGCAAATGATCACCAAGTTATCATTAATAGCTACGGCGAAGTAAAACCACTTGAAAATACACAGCTTTCGGCGCAGGTGTCGGGCGAGGTGTTAAGTTGGCATCCTAATTTTGTAGCCGGTGGTGTAGTTGCTCGTGGCGAGACGCTATTTACTATTGAAAAAGATAACTATGAAGCTGCAGTACTTGTTGCAGAGGCCGAGCTTGCTCGCGCGCAAGCGGGTTTAATAGAAGAACAAGCTCAAGCTCAAGTAGCCGAAGACGAAGCCAAGCGCTTTCCAAGTAAAGCGCGCACAGATTTATTTTTACGTAAACCTCAAGTGCTCAGTGCACAAGCATCTGTTAAGTCGGCGCAAGCTGCATTAAAGCGCGCGCAACGTGATTTGGATAATTGTGATGTAACAGCCCCTTATGATGCGTTGGTGATTAGCCGAAATATAGGTGTTGGACAATTTGTTACTATGGGTTCGCAAGTTGCTGAACTCAATAATATTGAGACCGCTGAAGTGATTATTCCTATCGCAGGATTCGATAGCGTTTTTTTGCCAGAACGTATTAAAGGCATTACCGCAACGATTATTCAAAAAGGCCTAAACAGCTTTACCCGAGAAGGTGTAATTGACCGCGACCTAGGAATTGTTGATAACGCTACGCGTATGAGCAGTTTAGTGGTGCGTATAGAAGACCCATACGGTCTTAAAAATAAACAACCAGCGATTAAGTTTGGTAGCTACGTACAGATAAATTTTGCAGGTGCAATGCTTAATAATATTTACCGTTTACCGCAAGAGTTAGTTAATAACAAAACCGTATGGATCGTTAATGAAGAGCAGCAACTTGAGCCACGCAAAGTCACAGTTATTCGTGAAGAGGGTGAGTACTTTTACATCAGTGATGGTTTGCAAGCAGATGATAAGTTGGTGATTACTTTGCCAGAATATCCGCAAAAAGGCATGGCTGTAAAAATTGCGGGCCTTCAAGATACTAAAAAAACAGAGGCACTTGAAAATGCTTCCACTGAAAAATTATAAAGGTAGGCTGAGTTATGAGTAACACTGAACTACCAAATACAGCGTCTAACGCTGAAAAACAAACCGGTATTATTGCTTATTTTGCCAATAACTCCGTTGCTGCCAACCTAATGATGATTTTTATTGTGGTGATGGGGATTATTAGCTTTCTAAATATCCAACGTCAAATGTTCCCTAATGTAGAAATTAACTACATTAATATTGAAGCTAACTATCCTGGCGCTTCACCACAAGAAATAGAAGAAAGCATACTTATAAAAATAGAAGAGTCACTAAAAGATGTGACCGAAATTAAAAAAGGCGTGTATCGCGCATTTAGAAATGGCGGTACAGCAAGCCTGGAAATAAACACCGATGCAAAACTTACCGATGTGCTTGATAAAGTAAAGTTACGTGTTGATGGTATAGCAACGTTCCCAGCCGGTATGGAACCGGTCACCATAAGTCAAGTTGAGTTTAGGCAAGATGTAATAGGTATGACGCTTGTTGCTGACCTACCTCTTACTGAGCTTAAGCCTATAGCAAACCAAATAGAGGATGAGTTACTACAGCTATCTAACGTGTCGTTAGTGGTAAACGATGTTCCTCTTGATGAAATAGCAATTGAAATAGAACCCGATACGCTTCGTCAATATAACCTAACCCTTAGTGATGTAATGAATGCAGTGCGTCGTTACTCAGCTAACTTTTCGGCGGGGCAGCTAAAAACAGACGCAGGTGTTATTTCTGTTCGCGTCGAAAATCAGTTTTACTCAGGTGAAGAATTTAGGCAAATACCGGTAAAAATAGGGGCTAATGGCGCTAAAGTGTTACTGCAAGATATTGCCGTGATTAAAGATCAGTTCACTGAAGGTGAGCGTTACTTTAAATTCAATGGTGAAAATGCAGTATATATATCGGTAAAAGCGACTGAAGAGCAAAGTATTATCCCAGTTGCTGATTCAGTAAAAGCATTTATAGAATTAAAAAACAAAGAGCTACCACTGGGGGTTCGTTTAGAGCCACTAATGGATTTTACGTATTACCTAAATGCCCGCTTAGACATGATGGTTACAAACCTCATTCAGGGCGCTATTTTGGTTGCAATTATGCTATCAATCTTTTTACGCTTTAAGTTGGCATTATGGGTGATGATTGGTTTGCCAGTGTGCTTTTTGGGCGCAATGATGATGATGCCATTGTTTGGTGTAACCATTAATATTTTATCACTTTTTGCCTTTATTATGGTGCTAGGGATTGTGGTGGACGACGCCATTGTCATAGGCGAAAGTGCCTACACCGAAATAGAAAAAAAAGGCGGTGGTGTTGTTAATGTGATTAATGGCGCAAAACGCGTAGCAACCCCTGCAACTTTTGGTGTACTAACTACCATTGCAGTATTTGCTCCGTTTACGTTATCTACAGGCCCAGAAAGTGCCTTCTTTTATGGTATAGCAGTGGTGGTAATGTTGTGTTTAGTATTTAGTTTGATTGAATCAAAGTTGATACTGCCAGCCCATATTGCTCACACTCATTTTTCACCAATAAAAGAGGGGGGCTGGCGAGATCGGTTTAATACGCGATTTTTTGGTTTTGTAAATGGCCCATATAAGCGCTTTGTTGTACGTTGTGTTGAATGGCGTTGGTCAGTATTATTTTCATTTATCGCCCTGTTGATCGTGACCTTTGCTTTAATCTCATCAAATCAAGTTCGTACTGGGTTTATGCCAAAAATTCCGCATGACTACCCACAAATAAATCTAGAAATGAATGACAATGTATCAGACATACAAACAATAAATGCTATTCGTGAAATAGAGGCGATGGTGATTGCGATTGATGAAGATACCGAGCGCAAATATGGTCAAAAACTCATAAGAGATATTTTAGTATTTAACCAAGGGCGCACCGAAGCCCAAGTGCTTGTACCTCTTGTTGATGAAAGTGTGCGTCCTTATAACGCGTTTGAATTATCACGCCGTTGGCGCGAAGCCATGCCTGATATTGCCGGTGTTAAATCATTAACCATTTATGATGATGTAAATGGAGGAGGCAGTGACGGCGAATTTGGTTATTTATTATATGGCTCAGATATTGATACATTAAATAATGCTGGTCGTCGCTTTATAGAATTGCTGCAACAGCAAGAAGGTTTGTTTGATATTAGCTCAACAATAGACCCTGCCAGTAAAGAAGTGCAAATGAGCCTAAAACCGGTCGCTTACGACTTAGGTTTAGATTTGGCTTCTATTGCTAATCAAGTTGGGGCAAGCTTTTACGGTGGTGAGGCTCAACGTGTTATTCGCCGAGGCGAGGAAGTACGTGTAATGGTACGTTACCCTAAACTGACTCGAGAGGCATTTTCGTCACTTAAGCATGCGGTTGTTACTACCCCGCAGGGCCGTGAAGTACTGCTTGGCGATGTAGTTGAACTCACTGAAACACCGGGTATTAGTTATATTCGCCGCGAAGGGGGTTATCGTACAGTGTATGTTTATGGCAACATTGATGAGGAAGTGATTGAGCCAAACGAAGTTGTAGATCAAATTAAAGAAAAATTACTACCACAACTTAAAGAAGAGTACCCAAGTGTTAAGTCAGAACTTGGTGGCGCCATTGAAGAGCAACAAGATCAAGCTAATCAGCAGAAGATGTTTTTCTTCGGCGGTATGATTTTGGTGTATATTTTATTAGCCGTACCCCTTAAGAGTTATGCGCAACCACTTATTGTTATGTCGGTGATTCCATTTAGCTTAACGGGAGCAATATGGGGGCATTACTGGTTTGGTTTGGATATAACTTTAATGTCTGGCTTTGGTATTATTGCTGCAGCTGGGGTGGTTATAAACGACTCACTCGTTATGACCGATTATGTGAATCAAGCCCGTAAAGCAGGTGTTAGTATTAAAAATGCTGTAATAGATGCCGGTTGTGCTCGATTCAGACCTATATTACTTACTTCAATCACTACATTTGCAGGCGTATTGCCCATTATGTTTGAAACAAGTTTGCAGGCTAAGTTTGTAATACCTATGGCGGTAGCGCTTGGTTTTGCAGTGATGTTTGCAACATTAATAACACTTATATTGGTACCATGTTTGTATATCATATTAAGCGATATTGGTAACTTGTTTAAGCGCTTGTCGGGGCTTATTAAGCGTATATTTAAACGCAGCCCAGTTAAGGTTTAGTTTAATAAGTAATATATGTATTTCAATAATAGATACAAAAAAGCACGGAACGGTTAACCGTTCCGTGCTTTTTTATTACTTATTGTTACTTCATCAAGCAGCTAAAACAATAATAATTAATCTTTAAATTGTTTATGGCAATCTTTACAGCCTTTAGCCCATGCACCAAAAGCTTTACCGATTACGGCTTTATCGCCTGATTGAGCAGCTAACGCTAGCTTATCTGCATTTGCTGCAAAAGCATTCGCTTTTTCAACGAAGGTTGCATTTTCAGCCCAAACAGCAGCAAGTGCCGCTGTATCGCCTTTATCGGTTCCTTCGTAAAACGCTTCCCATGGCATTTTTGAAAGTGCAGCTGCGTTGTTAGCACGCATTTTAAATTGCTCTGCGTCAAAAGGTACTTTGCCTTTTAGCATTGCACCCATATCGCTTATTTGTACTGAGATCATTGAAAATGCAGCTTGGCGATACTCAATTGCGTCACTTGGCTCTTTAAATGCAGAATTTGCCGATACACTAAATGCACACGTTGCTAGCGCTATTGTTGCTAATACGTTTTTTAATTTCATGTTTGCCCCTGTTGGAAATTTTAATTATTAATTAAGTATATTGTATCTAACATCGTATTTATTCAAGCAAATGCGATGGGTTTAATTAAAATTTAATCGTTTATGTCTATGTCAGCAAATATCATCCCGCGACGCATGCTTCGAGTTGCTAAAAATACCTCGCCAAGTAAAGACATAAAGGCACATATAAGCAATGCCATTGCTGCAACAAAGCAGCAGGCAATTGTAACGCCTAAATTTATAGATTGAATATGTGATAAAAACAACAGCATAACAACGGCACATACAAGCAAAGCACTTAAAACACTCAAGCTAAAAGCGATATGTATACATCGAGAGCGCTTTAAAAGGGCGCGAAGTTCTGTAGCCAGTGATTTATTGAAATCTTCATCTGTACTTACCTTTAACCTGCGTTCTAATTGACGTGCCCTATCGGTAATTCGTGCTAAGCGATTAGATAAAACACCCAGTGTGGCAGCAATCCCGGTTATGAGAAATACAGGAGCCACTGCGGTTTGAATTACTTTAGCCATAGTTAAGATGTTAATCACTTCATTATTCATATTTGTCTCAAAAAGGTCGGTTTGTTTACACTTGTTTACAAATTTAGATTGAATTATTGTTACTTCAAATCAATTGCTTAGGCTTGTTTTCTGTCTTTGTGTAGACGCATTGTAATTTGTTTGTAATCAAGGTGTTGCTCAGGGTGGGTGTAAAGTTTTATATTCTAGTTACAAACCAATTACGATTGGTATAAGCACAATAATATAAAACTCGTCCCAGGGGAAATAATGTCTAAAAACATAATAAAAAGAACTGCAATAGCAACTGCAGTATCAAGTGCGTTTATTGCAACATTCGCAAGTGCAACAACTTTACCTACAGTTACTATTGCTCATCACCAAGCAGAGCAAGTTAAAGATACTGTTTCTGCACAGAAAGAACCATCAGCATATATGATCGTACTTCGTGCGACGACCTCTGTTGATGGATTTGTAAATGGTACTTATCAGGCATCAAACAACCGTGAAATTACGGCAAATATTGAGCAGCTTCAAGATACAATGACTTTAGAGCTCAATAGCTTAGATTTTGATGCGAAAGTAATTGGTAAAACTAAAATACTAGCACCAACACTAATTGTTCAAGCATCACCAGAAGCATTAGCTAAAATAGCAAAAGACTCACGTGTAGCTAAAGTATTACCTATGTTTGATAACGAGTTACATGTAGCTGCAACGTCGGACTATATTCATGCTAAACCTTTAATCGATGAGGGTATTGTAAGTGGTAAAGGCCAGCGAGTAGCTGTTTTAGATACAGGTATTGATTATACTCACAAAGCATTTGATGGCGCGGGTACTGTTGAGGCATATGATGCTGCTCAGGAAGATCCTGCCGCAGTTACTTGGCCACAAGGTATTGTAAAAGGTGGTTTCGATTTTATTCGCAATGATGCAGACCCAATTGAAAACGATCCTGTTGTTGTTATTCCTGATGTTGATGAGCCAACAAATCACGGTACATCTTCTTCACACTCAGTAAGTGGTATTGCACCTGATGTAGAGCTGTATGTTTACTCTGTTTGTGGTGGTGGTTGTCCAAGTGCGGCACAAGTTGCAGCATTAGAAGCTGCGATGGATCCTAATGGAGATGGTGACATTTCTGATCGTGTAGATGTAATGAATATGTCACTCGGTGGCGAGTTTGGTGATACATACACAGGTGGTGGTGCGCAGTATTTAATTCAACGTGCTGTTGATCTAGGTGTAAATATGGTTATCTCTGCTGGTAATGACGGCGATAACCCATTTCGTGTTGGTGGTCCAAGTACAACACCAAATGCACTATCTGTAGGCGCGATGACGCATCCAACAACTCAAGTTAGTATAGCTACTGGTACTGTTGCGGGTGTTGAAGGTAATATCCAAGGTTCAGGGTTTGGTTTGCAGGCTGACTATGCTATTTCAGGCGCTGATATTGACTTAGTTTACCCTGATGCCAACCAAAATGGTTGTGATGAGTTTGCCGCTGATGTTGATTTTACAGGTAAAGCTGTATTAATTGACCGTGGCGCATGTGCATTTACAGTTAAAGTACTTAATGCACAGAAAAAAGGTGCTGAATTTGTACTGATTGCTAACAATACAGATGATGGTACCCCTGCACCAATGGGTGGCAGTGACGCTGCTGTTACGATTAAAAATGTAGGTATTAATTTTGCTGCAGGTGCTGCTTTAAAAGCGCAATTAGCGGCAGGTAATACGGCAACATTTGATATTGATGTAAAAATTAAAACAACATCGGGAGCCGTAGCAACATTCTCTTCTCGTGGTCCTTCTATGGATGGTTTATTAAAGCCTGAAATTACAGCTCCAGGTACAAGTATTGAAGTAGCTGCAGCTGGTACGCAAACTGAGAATAACCCTGTATCTGGTACGTCTTTCTCTGGCCCTATAACTGCCGGTGCCGTTGCGATGATTCGCGAAGCTCACCCTGAGCGAAATGCATTTGAAATTAAAGCTACGATCATGAATGCAGCTGATCTAAATGTAACCAACGAGCCGCTAGCAACTAACCCTGACTCAAAGCTTGCTCCAATTAGTATGATTGGTTCAGGCTTAGTTGACGTAACTAAAGCAGTTAATTTACCAGTAGCTGCATGGGTTAATAATACACAATTTAATACTAAGCAAGCTGCGCTTTCTTTTGGTCTGGTGTCTATGACTGAAACAGAGTCGTTAACGCAGACTGTAACGGTTAAAAACTTTTCATCAGACGCTAAAACGTATGCACTACGCACTGAAGCGCGTTACCAGAATGATGAAGATACAGCAGCAATTAGCTGGGATTTCCCTGCATCAGTAACAATTCCTGCAGGTCAGTCAATGAATTTTGACGTGGTACTAACTGTTGATCCTACAAAACTGCCAGTATGGGAATTAGAAAACCCGTTTAGTGCTGACGATATTGCAGCAAGAAGCGCAGCACTTACTTCAGTAGAGTTTGATGGTGCATTAGTATTTGATGATGCAAGTACAGATACAGATCATGATTTACACGTTGTGTATCACGTAATGCCAAAAGCAGCGACAGCGCTAAGTGTTTCATCTCAAATTATAGACAACGAGATGGCACTTATCGTTGAAAATAGTGGTCAAACAGAAATTACGCCGTTCGCAGAAACCATTATTGCAATGGGTACTGAAAAAACACGAGAAGAAGCTGAATTTAATATTATTTCGACTACTTTCTCTGCTTTTGCTGATGACTCTTGTGATTCGGGTATCTTTGTAACATCTTCTATCCAATTACGTGACCCATTAACTCATGTATTCCAAGCTGGCGTTAGACTTGAAATAGATACAGATAATGACGGCGTATATGATCAAATTATGCAAAACTATAACGACCGTGGTCGTCAAACTGCATTCCCAGGTCGTAGCCGTACAGTAATTGGAACAACAGATGGTGCGGGTAACGACTCTTTAGCATGGGTTACTCCGATGTTTCATTCAGCGGGTGAGAACACGGTTACATTCTCTGCGTGTACAAACTTATTTAACGTAGATGCTTCGCTAATTGGCGAGCAAATGAACTTTAAAGCTTCAGTAGGTAGCCCTGCTTATCAAACGGGTGTGTTTTCTGAAACAGACAGCGTTGAAGGTTCAACGTTATTTGGTACTTCTCCTACTGTAGCATTAACGTCATTAGAGACAGGCGAAGTGGTTTCATCACTTAAACCTGGTGAAAAAGCGATTGTTGAAGCTAGCGGTCCATTTGCATTATCGCAAACATCTGGCCTGGGTGTTGTTAAAGCAATGGCAAGTGCTGATTTAGAGCTTCCTGCAATTGAAGCCCCAATGTTAGTTGGTGGTGAATTTACAGTTTCTGAAGATGCAGAAAATGGCACAGTTGTTGGTAAATTAACAATTACGGAGTCTGATTTTGACTTAGACGTTTCGGAGTACTTCGTTCAGTCTAATACCAATATTGGTCTAGGTGTTGATGAGCAAGGTCAAGTAGTTGTTGTAAATACAGAGTTGTTAGTTGGAAATTCATCAGCTGAAATTCAAGTTGTGGCAATTGATGTACGCGGTAATGTTTCTGAACCTGTAATGGTTAGCGTTAGCGTTGCTGAAGTGGTAGTACCTCCAGTTGTTGAGACTAAGAAGAAAAGCTCTTCTGGTTCTCTTGCATGGTTAACATTACTAGTAGCGCCGTTTGCATTTATGCGTCGTCGTAAACAAAAGTAATTTTATAACTTAACTGTTATATAAAGGGAGCTTCGGCTCCCTTTTTACATGGCTTCTCAAATTAAATAACGACAAATTCTAATTTTAGATATATTTATACCAATCTGCTTAATTAAATGAGCTACTTTGAGTTAAGAAAATCCTGTCGATAACAAGGCAAAATTTCGTTATTTAGTTGTTCTATATCAGAAATTTTTAACACAGTTAGCGTCAGGTTTAATCTCTCAAATTGATTAAGTTGGTATTACTTAATAAAAATTAAATACAACAAGGACTTTGACTGATGAAACGTACTCCATTCGCACTTGCTGCATTATCGCTAGCTATTTTAAGTGGCTGTAATCAAGCCCCAGAAGAGACTCAAAAAAGTAATACACAAGTTAAAACGGTTCAAGTAGTCCAAGCTGCAGCCCCTATTGCTAAAAAAGTGCCTCATGAGATGACTATCCATGGTGGCACACGTGTAGATAATTACTATTGGTTACGTGATGACGAACGTAAAGCGCCAGAGGTGATTAACTATTTAGAAGCTGAAAATACATACACAGATGCAATGCTTGCACATACTAAAACGCTGCAAAGTGAATTGTTTGAGGAGCTAAAAGGGCGTATTCAAAAAGACGATGATTCAGTCCCAGTTAAAAGCGGTGATTATTTTTACTCAACGCAAACACGTGGCGATAACGAGTACACTACTTATTTACGCAGCAGCGATTTTGCAGGTACCGATCAGCAAGTTATTTTAGATGTAAATGAGCTTGCTAAAGGCCATGATTATTATGCGGTAAGTGGCTTAGATGTAAGCCCGAATGGCAATTTAATGGCTTATGGCGAAGATACTGTTAGTCGTCGTATTTATAGTATAAAAATAAAAGATTTAACAACCGGTAAATTACTCGAAGACACACTTGAGGGCACTAACGGTGGCATTGTGTGGGCAAACGATAATAAAACGGTTTACTACATTAAAAAAGATTTACAAACTCTACTAGGTTATCAAGTTTATCGTCATACATTAGGTACATCACAAGCTGATGATGAGCTAATTTACGAAGAAACTGATACCAGTTACTACATGGGTATGAGTAAAAGTAAAGATGAGTCAGAAATTTATATTTGGCACAGCAGCACGGCTGCATCAGGTGTGTCGGTATTGAGCGCTGATGATGCTAAGGCAATGCCTAAGCGTTTAATTGAGCGCGAAGCAGGGCTTGAATATGAAATATCTAAACTAGGGAATACTTACTATATTGTAACTAACTTAGATGCTGTAAATTTTCAGCTGATGAAAGTGGATATTGATAGAGCAGGCGACAAAGTAAATTGGCAAAGTGTGATCCCAGCGCGCGACGGTATTAAACTCGAAGGCATTGATTTATTTAATGACTACTTAGTTTACCAAGAGCGTGAAATGGGTCAGTCAAAACTTATTGCGCGTGATTTAAAAACAGGTAAAGAGTTACCACTGAGCTTTAACGATAGCGCTTATACAATTAGCACTTATGGCAATAATGAGATTGATAGCGATACGTTACGTGTTTACTACACAAGCATGACAACGCCTGATTCATCATACGATGTAAATTTAGCAACAGGCAACAAAACATTACTTAAACAACAAACTGTATTGGGCGACTTTAGTGCTGACAACTATGCCTCAGAGCGCATTTTTGTAACTGCACGTGACGGTATAAAAGTACCGGTAAGTTTGGTTTATCGTAAAGATGCGTTTAAAAAAGACGGTACAAATCCATTGCTGCAGTACGGTTATGGTTCGTACGGGGCAACGATGGATCCAACGTTCTCCAGCTCACGCTTGAGCTTGTTAGACCGTGGCTTTGTATTTGCAATTGCCCATGTACGTGGCTCGCAAATGCTAGGTCGTCCTTGGTACGAAGACGGCAAGCTACTTACTAAAAAGAATACGTTTAATGACTTTGTTGATGTAACCAAAGCATTGGTTTCTCAAAAGTATGGCGCAAAAGATGAAATATTTGCGTTAGGTGGCAGTGCTGGTGGCTTATTAATGGGCGCAGTAGCAAACCAAGCGCCTGAGCTTTATAAAGGCATGGTTGCTGCGGTACCGTTTGTTGATGTAGTAACCACGATGCTTGATGCGAGTATTCCGCTTACAACAAATGAATATGGCGAATGGGGTAATCCGAACGAAAAAGCGTATTACGATTACATGCTATCTTACTCGCCATACGACCAAGTATCTAAGCAAGCATATCCTAATATGCTAGTAACGACTGGCTTGCACGATTCACAAGTTCAATACTTTGAGCCAGCTAAATGGGTTGCTAAGCTGCGTGACTATAAAACTGATGACAATAAATTATTGTTTAAAATAGATATGGAAGCAGGGCACGGTGGTGCATCGGGTCGCTTTAAGCGCTTAGAAGATACCGCGCTAAACTATGCATTTATGCTTGATTTAGCGGGTATTAAAAAGTAGTTAATTTATATATTTAAAATAAATAAAAATGTAAGGTGCTTTTTAAGAAAGCACCTTTTTTTGTGGCAAATTAAAGCTAAACATAGTGCCTTTGCCAATTTCACTTTGCACGTATATTTCGCTATCCATCAGTTTCAATAACCCCCGACATATAGCTAGCCCTAAACCACCTTGCTGACGCCCCTCTTTATTAGAATTACTTGCTTGATAGTGAGGATTAAAAATAGCACTCAGTTCATCTTGTTTTATTCCAACGCCAGTATCTGAAACATGCACAAATAGCTGATTGTCGCCACTGCGCTTTACATGTACTGCAATGCTACCACCGCTAGGCGTATGCCTAATAGCGTTATCAATTAAGTTACTTAATACGCGTTCTAATTTTGCGATATCGGCTACAACAGGGAAATCACAAATTGCAGGTTCTACCGATAAATGAATACCCTTTTTATTTACAGCTAAGCTAAATTTAGCAATGCAGTCATAAATTAACTCGCCTAAATTAAAGGTTTCTTTATTTATGTTTATTTCGCCATTTTCTAAATGGGCAAGTTCAAATATTTGTTCTATGAGTAATTTTAATTGTCCGCAATTATTAAGCGACACTTGTAAGTATTCTTGTTGTTCTTTTTGACTTAATTGCTCACCAGATTGATTTAAAACCTCTAAAAATCCTTGCAGTGATGCAAGTGGTGTACGTAGGTCGTGCGATAAGTGAGTGAGTAACTCTTTGCGTTGTTTATCGCCCTCTTCAAGTGCTTTAAATTGCTCATTAATACGGGTAAGCATTGCTTGAATGCTGCGACCCAAACTATGTACTTCATTGCTTTTTTGTGTTGAATAGTTACTTAATTTTGTATCTGTAAGGCTGTAATTGGCCGCTTCAATATTGCTTACATCACGGGCTAAACGCTGTATTGGATTGGTGAAAAAACGCAGTAAGATTAGCATTGCAATGAGTAAAAAGGCTAAAGCGGAGCCAAGCCATAAAGCGGCTAGCCATAGCCTGTCATTATTTTTTATAGTATTGAGGGAGGTATCGTAGGCTTCACCGCCAATAATTACATATAGGTAACCTTGTAACTTGTCGTGATTAAATACAGGCGCAACCGAAAATATTTTTTGTTGGTCTTTATTGCGCGGATTATCACCATAGATAGGTGCTGCTTTAGGGTCATTAATGAGCTTTTTTAAAGGCGCTAAATCGATATAGTTACGCTTAACTTTTCCTGGTTTTGCTGAGTAAGTAAGAATTTTTCCGGTTTCGTCTACAAAATAAAATTCAAACGCAGGGCCTAATAGCATTAAAGTATGAAAAAGGTTTTCGAGCGCTTTATAGTCGTAAACACCTTCTTTTATCAATGGGTTATCTTGTACTAAATGCTCAGCTAACGCTAAATGCAGATTTTGCTCACCATGGTGTTTTGAAGTAAGTTCTAATTGTTTGCTCCAGCCATAAACAAGTGCACAAATAAAACAAAATATAACAACTAACGATATGGCTAATTTTTGGTACAAAGATAATTTCATAATAGGAGTCTTAATTTAGTTGGCTAGGGTTTAGTTTATAACCCACACCCCAAACTGTTTCTATAATGGGCATTTTCTGGTGCTCTTCTAGCTTGGCGCGTAAGCGGTTTATGTGCGAATTAACTGTGTGCTCGTAACCACTATGTTGATATCCCCATACTTTATCGAGTAATTGTTGGCGACTAAAAACATGACTAGGGTGGCGTGCAAAATAAACAAGTAAATCAAATTCGGTGGCGGTAAGGTTGAGTGCTTGCTTGCCTAAATAAACTTGGTGCGAACTGAACTCAATGTGGAGTGAGCCTACGTTTAGCGTTTGTTCGCTATCAACGGGTGAGTTATCGTTATTCTGACTGGCAAGTAATTGTGCTCTGTGGCGCAATTGGGTCTTTACTCTGGCTTGTAACTCACGCGCAAAAAATGGTTTACAAATATAATCATCTGCGCCCATTTCAAGACCAATCACTCTGTCCATATCGCTACTGAGCGCGGTCAGTAAAATCACAGAGGTAGTAGGATAATGTTCTTTTATTTTTCGGCATAAACTCAAACCATCCATTTGCGGTAAGTTTATATCGAGTAAAATGAGTCCGTAGGGGTGCTTAGCTATTTTTTTTAAAGCAAGCTCGGCACTCACAACATGATCAACATGTAAGTTAAGTGAAGTAAGCTGCGTGGTAATTAATTTACCTATTTCTCTGTCGTCTTCTACTACTAATAATTTTTCGTGACGCATGTATAACCTCGTAAAAAGGGGGGCATCCGTGCTCCCTTACTTCCCCATTACAAGCTGGTATGTCAACGCGTAAATATCGTTAATATTAATTACTGAGTTCGAGTAATGACAACTTTCGCCAATGGATTATCAAATTTATGTTCAGGGCTTAGCACTGAACTTGATAGCCCGTCTTCATTAGTAACTACACCAGGGTGTCTTGCTACAAAATCAACATCATCGCGGGCTTCATTAAAGCCTTCGCCGCCATCCACAGGACCCGGTAATGTACCAGCTGCTTCTGTATTTGCTTCCGTACCTGCATCATAAGCAACGGTGGTGCGCATAATAGACTCACCAACGGCTAATGTAGATACATCTACAGCACTAAGACCGGTAAACCCATCATTTGTATTCACCATCATAGTGGCAAGCGATAGTTTTAGTACTTCGAGCGTGTCGGTAGTAATCGTGATTGTGGTATTTGCACCAGGTCCAACTGGGCCTTCACTCGATGCATTAGCAATACCATTTTCAAATGTAAGGAGTTGGCTGTTATCCCCGCCTTCAGCCATTGTTTCTAATGCCACTGATGAAGGACTGCCTATTTGCCATAGCGTACCTTCATGGTGTGCAATAACGGCAACTGGTGAAAATGGTTGACCAGCAGTTAAATTACTTACAGTAACGTTAAATTCATAGCTGGTAGCTGTCGGTGCTGGTGTTGGTGCAACTACTTGATCAGGCTCGTTGCTATCATTGTCGCCACATGCTGCAAGAGTAGTTGCAAGCGCTAGTATTAAAGCGCTTTTTTTAAAGTTTTTAAAAGATGACATTATAGCGCTCCTACTTAACCGTAACGGTTAGTTTTGCTACTGGGTTTAACCATCTGTGCACTGTATTGCTTAAGTCACTATTACCAGCGGTTAGATCGTCATCACCTAAGTTACCAGGATGAATATGAATATTAATATTGCTATCGGTGCTTGTTAAACCAGCACCACCGGTACCAGCATTACCACCAGGAGCAGCTGGAATACCAGGCGTACCTGGTGCACCTGAACCTTCTACTACAAGTTCATTATTTTGTTCAGTACCTGCATCGTAAGCATTTAAAAACACAGTATACGTTCCAGCTTCGGTTGGAATTTTCCAGCTATCAAGACCGACAAAACCGTCATTTGTAGGAAGTAGCATTGCGGCAACAGAAAGGTATTCGTTACCATCAGATGTCGTTAGGGTTGCCATTGCAGATACTGTTGGCGCAAGTAGACCTTCAGCCGGGTTTGCAGCCATATCACTACCTGCGGCAGTTGCTTGTGCAACTAGTTCTGCAATATTTCCGCCCTCAGCCATTGTTTGTAATGCGGTAGAGGCTTCCGTTGCTACTTCGAACAGTTTATCTTCACTGTCGTGAGCAGTTATTAATACGGGTGTAAAATGGATGCCTTGAGTTAAGTTGGTTATTTTTAAATCTAACTCTGCGGCCATAGTTGATTGGCTAGCTGCCGCTAAAAGAGTTGCAATTGTTAATGTAGAAGCTTTCATTATTATTTCCTGTAAGTGATGATTCGAGTTAAGTATTGAATAATCGTCTCCAGAAACTCTCACAAACTTATCACTTTTTTATCACAAGATTTTACGTTGTGATTTTTTGCTAATACAGCAGTTGATTTATGGACATTTGTTTAATTAAAAGGCAACATACATGAAACAAAAAGGAGAGTGTTATGGAAGAAAATCAACAGGTTGAACCAGTTAATAAAGATGACCGTACGTGGGCTATGCTATGTCATTTAAGTGCATTAGCTGGATTTATTGTGCCGTTTGGCTCAATAATTGGGCCATTAATTGTGTGGTTAATTAAAAAAGATGAAATGCCAGTTGTTGACGTGCACGGTAAAAAGGCGCTTAACTTTCAAATAACGATGGCAATTGCATATGTAGTTTGTTTTTTACTGATGTTTGTAGCAGTAGGCTTAATATTACTACCTTTAGTGGCAATTTTTGGGTTTGTAATGGTTGTACTGGCGAGTATTAAAGCTAACGAAGGAAAAGAGTTTAATTATCCGTTTAGTTTAAATTTGATAAAATAAACACACAGTTTATTTTTATACCCATTGCATTAAATTAGTGATCTATTATAGCGATGAGAAAATAGCTCAATAACAAGGCTAAAATTATGATACATAGTTGTTCTATATAAATAATTTAAACGTAGTTAGTGAGTTATTTAATACGCTAGAATGATCATGTTTTTAATAAAATTGGTATTATAAACCCAGCTATAGGCTGGGTTTTTACGTTTAGCTATAAGGGCATTATGCTTTATCTCACGTTATTTATTAGCGCATTTATATCTGCCACATTATTGCCCAGCTCTTCTGAGGTGATAATGGTGGGAATGATTGCCCAAGGTAAAGTTAATTTATGGCTTATGTGGTGCGTAGCAACACTTGGAAATGTATTGGGAAGCTGCGTTAATTACTGGTTAGGCACGCAGGTACTGCGTTTTAAAGATAAAAAGTGGTTTCCTGTATCGCAAAAAGGGCTTGATAGCGCACAAAAACAATTTAATAAATATGGTGTATATAGTTTGTTATTTGCTTGGTTACCGGTTGTGGGAGATCCATTAACAGTAATTGGAGGCATATTTAAAGTACGGTTTAGTGCTTTTTTGTTGCTAGTAATGCTAGGCAAAGGCGCGCGCTATTTAGCGGTTATCGCCCTTGCCGTTGGATTCGAAAAACTCATTTAGATACAAAAGTTATTTCGCCCAATCAAGTGTTAACGACACTGAGTCGGCAAAACGCAGTGCATGCGGTTTATCAACACGTGCTTTAGCGTAATGAACACTTGGGTGCGAGTGACAAACCGCAAGAATTTCAGCAACTAATTTCTCGAGCAGTAAAAAGTGCCCTTGCTCTACTAAACTAATCACTTCTTTGGTGATCACTTTATAATTTAGTGCTTGGTCTACTTCATCCGTTTTACAGGCATCATCAGCAGGGTAGTGAATCTCCAGATTGATCACTACGTCTTGCTTTTTTTCACGCTCATCGGGGTTAAAGCCAATAAATGTACGCAGTCGCAAATTAGTAACGTTAATAATTGCATTAGCCATAGGTTAACCTTTTATAAGCTGCAAAAATTCGTTACGCGTTTTAGGATCGCTTCTAAAGTTACCTAACATTACTGATGTACGCATGCTTGAATTTTGCTTTTCTACACCACGCATCATCATACACATGTGTTTTGCCTCAACAATAACGCCTACGCCCTTAGCGCCTGTCACTTCTTCAACTGCTTTAGCGATTTGATGCGTTAGCTGTTCTTGAATTTGAAAACGGCGTGAAAACATATCAACAATACGGGCAAATTTAGACAAGCCTAATACTTTACCGTTTGGTATATAAGCAATATGGCAACGGCCAATAAAAGGCAGTAAATGATGTTCACACATAGAGTAAAGCTCTATGTCTTGCACTAACACCATGTCGTCAGCATCAGACGTAAATACCGCTTTATTAGTTATTTCATCAAGTGTTTGACGATACCCCTGCGTTAAATATTCCATTGCTTTTGCAGCACGTTTCGGCGTATCAAGTAAGCCTTCGCGGTTAGCATCTTCGCCTACTGCGGTGATGATTTTTTGGTAACTTTCTTTTAATTCATTATGCATAAATATCTCAGTTTATTTAGCTTATTTACTTTAAATGACGACCGCCATCTACAGGTAAAGAGCGCCCTGTGATGTATTGGCTTTGTAATAGTAAATCAATGCTATTGATAATTTCTTGGCATCCGGGTTCAATGCCCATTAATGATTTTTTAAGGGTCTTAGCGCGATATTGTTCATCGTCATGTTCATTAAAAATAATGAGCGATGGAGCAACCGAGTTCACTTTTATGTTTGGCGCATATTTAGCGCTAAACGATTTAGTTAGGTTGTCGAGTGCTGCTTTACTTGCTGCGTAAGCTAAATGTTTAGGGCTGCCTGTTTCAACTACATAATCAGTGAGGTGAATTATATCGGCAGGTACTTTTTCATTTTGCTGATGTTTTAAAAGCAGCTCTGCGCACATTAAATTAATTAAATACGGTGTTTTGGCATGTATACGCATCATATTATCAAACAGTGCTGCGAAGTCAGGGTTGTTAGCTTCGCAGTCCCAGCTTGATGCGTTATGTACAATAGCGCGCAGCGATGTTGTATGCATATTAAGCGTATTTATAAATGCACTAATACCGTCATCGGTACTAAAGTCAGCATAAATACATACAGCGCCTTGTTGCTCTAATTTATCAACAGCGCCGTGACGAGTACGATACGTAATAATAACAGCCTGCCCTTGGGCTATATAATGCTGAGCTAGCGCTAAACCAATACGTTGGCCTGCGCCGGTAATTAAAATGGGCGATGTCATATAATGCAGTGTTCTCTTTGGCGGGTAATTAATAAATATTAGCGTGTTAATTTAGTAAAATATACGCAGTCTCTTGAACTGTCGATCAAAAAAGCAATTAATCATTAATGGTATTAATTGCTTTATTTTATTTACTAAAACATTAATCGTAAATTGTCGGAATTGGTTGGCGCTTATGTTGTGTACGCGTGTAAATACTCACAAGCTTTTGTTCAACATCATTAGACACAGGTTTACCTTCTAAAAAGTCATCAATTTGCTCATAGCTTAAACCAAGTGCTTCTTCATCTGTTAAGCCTGGGCGGTCACTTTCTAAATCAGCTGTAGGTGCTTTATCTACTAATAAAGCTGGCGCACCTAGTGCAGTTGCAAGCGCACGAACTTGGCGTTTTGATAAACCAAAAAGCGGCGCTAAATCGCATGCACCATCACCAAATTTGGTATAAAAACCAGTAATGTTTTCAGCACTATGGTCAGTACCTACGACTAAACCTTGGCAAAAACCTGCAATTTCATACTGAGCAACCATACGTTGGCGTGCTTTAACGTTGCCTTTAATAAAATCTATCTGAGCTTGCTCAGGAAGGGCTTCGCCGCTATCAACTATAGCTGCAAGCGCTTGCTCATGCAGCGCATCGGCTGCCGGTTGTACGTTAACGGTCATACGTTTACTTGGCTGAATAAAATCAACCGCCATTTGGGCTTCGTCTTCATCGGCTTGTACGCCATAAGGCAAGCGAACAGCAATAAATTGATACTTATCAGTGTCTAGCTCTTCATTTAGCTGGTTGACTGCTAATTGGCACAAACGTCCACAAGTTGATGAGTCAACGCCACCACTTATACCGAGCACTAACGACCTTGAGTAAGCTGCCACTAAGCGTGCTTTTATAAAATTAACTCGACGGATTATTTCTGCGTTTATATCAATTGTTGGCTGAACTTTCATTTCAGCCATAATTTCGGCGCGCATGGCCAGCTCCTATAGTCTTATATAAACTTATTATGTGATTAAGCGTTTAATAATTAAAGCCCTAAATGGGCTTTAATCTGACGTAGTTCTGTTTTTAGTTGCTCAACTTCTGCGAGTAGTTCGTCTAACTCACTATTTTTAAGTGCATTAACTTTTGGCTCATGAGTATTATTTGTTAAGTTAGTTTGCTGGTCTGCGAGCTGATGTATATAGCGACTTTCTCGCTTACCAGGTTCTCGTTCTAACTTTATTACGTAATCATTTTCAATAAGCTCATTTAGTGCACTCTCTACTTCGTTTACATTATTAAACTCAGCAAGTCGAGTACTTCGAGTTCTCAGCTCTCCTGGTGTCTGTGCGCCGCGTAATAGCAGTAAACAAACAATAGCGCGCTGTTGCTGTGAAAATTGTAAATTACTAAATTCAGTATTACAAAAACGATGGTCGTATTTATTTACGCGACCAGAAAGGCCTTCGTCTATTGTAACCAAACGCAGTTCGATTAGTTCATCAAGTATATTTTGTACGTCGTTTTCAGTGAAATTTACAACAGGATCGCGATTAGACTTTTGATTACATGCATTTGTAAGGCCATTTAACGATAGCGGATAATGCTCTGGCGTCGTACTTTGCTTTTCTAGTAAGCAACCAATAACACGTTGTTGATTTGCTGATAACTGCATAAATAATCTCAAATTAGTAAGCGTATTTTATTAGCTTACACTTTTATTGGGTATCAAGCCATTGGCTAAGTTTAGGTTGTAAAGCGGCTAGATCGAGAGGTTTACTCAAATAGTCGTCCATTCCAGCGGCAAGGCATTTATCTTTATCGCCCTGCATAGCATTTGCGGTTAAGGCTATTATAGTAATATTTTTATTATACTTACCTGCATCGCCTTTTCTTATCGCTTGTGTTGCCTGATAGCCGTCCATTTCTGGCATCTGGCAGTCCATTAAAATAAGCTCATAAGGCTCGCCTTGCTTTGTATTGAGCTTAACAATTGCCTCAAACCCATTTTGTGCAATATCAAAGCTCACTCCAGCCTGTTTTAATAACGCTGAGGCGACTACTTGGTTTACTTTATTATCTTCCACTAATAAAATTTGTGGTTGAGAAAAGTTAGTGGCGACCATTTTTGTGAGTTTGTTTTGCAACTGAGCTTGCTTTTGTTGTCGTTCTATAAACTGATCATTAGTGAGTGAATCAAATAAATCAGAAGGCGTTAGCGGTTTAAAAATCATACAATCAATCTTTATCGCTAGCTTTGATTCCTCTTTTGAGTAGCTCATAGGTGCCATTATTACTAATTTACAGCCTTGTATATTTATAAATCCTTTTAGAGCAGTAATGCATTCTGGCGACGCTTTTTCAAAAAAGTAGTAATCAATTAAAATGGCATCAGTATTTTGAACCTCATTATGTGAGTAATTCAATATTTGTTGATAGTCATTGATGCACTCTACACTAGCGCCCCAAACAGAGAGCTGCTTACTTGCTGTATTAGCATTTAAGCTGCATTCATCAATTATTAAAATATGCTTATTTTTAATTAAATGACTCGGTAGATCTTGCTCTTTACTGAGTCGAGGTTGTATCTTTATTGTGAAAGAAAATGTGCTACCTTGGCCTTTCACGCTGGTTACACCAACCTCTCCGTTCATGAGTTCACAAAGCTGTTTTACTATCGCAAGGCCTAATCCTGTACCACCAAACTGACGCGTTGTTGAGGCATCTGCCTGTGTAAAGGAGTTAAACAATGTCGCTTGTTTTTTAAAGTCGATACCAATACCAGTATCAATAATAGAGCATTGTAAAAATGAACCGTTGGTTGTGTCATTTATTTTTGCCACAATTATTACTTCACCATTTAAGGTGAATTTAACAGCGTTACCGATCAAGTTATTTAAAATTTGACGTAGCCTGTTTGGGTCGCTAATTATTTCGCTGACTGTAATTTGAGTGGCATCTAAAATAAGCTTGGTATTGTTTTGCTCTACTTTTAAGGCGAACGATTCAACCACCTCACCTAATAATTTAGGTAAGTTAAATTGTACATTGTCGATATCGAGTTTACCGGCTTCTATTTTTGAAAAGTCTAAAATGTCATTAATTATATTAAGTAATGATTGAGCAGATGATTGGGCTAACTCTATATGGTGTTCTTGTTGTTGATCTAATTTTGTTTGCTTTATTATATTTAACATTCCGAGCACGCCGTTCATTGGGGTGCGAATTTCGTGACTCATACTCGCTAAAAACTCACTTTTTGCGGCAACTGCTTGTTCTGCTGTTTCTTTAGCCGTTACTAGCTCTTGTTCAGTTTCAATACGTTGCTGGCTAGAATGTAGGCTACCTATCAATGCGGCGACAGCGATTAAAAAACTTTCCTCATTTTTAGTCCAATTACGTTTAATTCTACATTGCTCAGCACAAATAATACCCAATACACCACTGCCTGCAGGTATAATTACACACAGCATAGATTTGATCTCTAACGGCAGTAAATAATGTGTGGAGAGAGGCGCCAAGGTTGAATTTTGTAAAACATCAGAAGCATTAAATACAGCTTGATGGTCAATAGTATTAAAAAAGTCTGGGAGGTTTTTCCTAAGCCAAAGTAACTCTATTTTATCTGCTGAGTTCAATTCACTGTGCACGGCAAATGGAATTAGTTGGCTTTTGCCTTTATCAAAAAACCGTATGCTGGCGCGCTCAATTTGAAATGCTTGGCAAATAGATTGTGTAATTATGTCCTTGGATTGGCTTAGCTGGCCGTTTAAAATTAATTTATTTATAGTAAGCGAGGCTAAAATTTCGTTATGCAACGCTATAGAGCTACTTTCTAATTCAACTTTTTTTCGGGTATCTATATTCTGCAATGATCCAAAAATTCTTACACATCGTCCGTTTTTTTGCTCTGCCTCACCATGCACAAGCACCCAAATTGACTCTCCTTCTGCATTCATTACCTCCAGCTCAACTTCGTATTTTTCGCCGTGTTTTATAGCACGTTCAATCAAAGGTTTAATGGTTTCTCTGCTCGTGCCTTTTTTAAAGTAGCTCAAATCTATTGGCCACTTAGGTTGGGTATTTAATGGGTATTTGAATATTTTTTTGGTCATATCTGACCAATACACTTGCTGAGTTTCTAAATTAAATGACCATGCGCCGATTTGTGCTAAATCACTCATTGTTTCGAGCATTTTCTCGTTTTGTTGTTGGCGATTAAGCATTTTTAAAAAGAATAAAAACGCCCAAGTCAGTAATCCACAAATAATAATAATAGCCAAACGCAATGGCCAAATAGCTGAATGAGGCGGATTCCAACCGAGCTTTGGGGTAACGTATAGTTGCCAGCTTCCACCTTGGAAGTTCAAAGTGAATTCAAGAGGGTTTTGTTCAATAATATTTGAGTTCCCATAAAAAAACTCCCCTTTTTTACCTAAACCATTGCGACCTTGTATGGCAACGAGATACTCCTTTTCAAGTTCATAGATTCCAGAGTTGGTATAAATTTTTTGAATATCGAGCACAACTGATAACAAACCCCAAAATTCATTTTTAGGAGGGGTGTATACAGGGACTCTGGCTATTAATGCCTCACCTCCTTGCACTAAAGTGAGTGGCCCAGCCATGATGATCGTGTTTGTGTCGCGGGCTCTAATTGCATCTGCACGTTGATTTTTGTTATTTAAAAAATTAAGACCTATCGCTTTTTCATTTCCTTTTAAAGGATAAGTCATTTGAATAACCATATTTGGGGCGCCGCCAATATTACGCAGTTCTTTTGAGGTATTGAAAAGAGGGGCGGCAATCTGTGCAAAGCGTTCTTGCTCTAAGTTTGGCTCTACGGCTACAGCAACACCTAAGCCACGCACTAGTTGGATATTAGAAATTAAAGTCGATTCAAGCTGGGCGCGATAGGTGCTTACTTCGGAGAGGATTTGCAATCGATGGGCGTCTTTTGCTCGATTATAGTTAATACGCTCAAGTACCACACAAACCAATACAGTTAATGCAAGCGATAGCCAAAAGGTCAGCTTAAAGTTATGAACATTCGTTTTTTTATTATTAATCGATGGTGGCATTAGCTGCATGTTGGCGTTAATTAAGGCAAATTAACTATAGCTAATTTATTACGAAAATGAAAACAGCGCTAGAGCCTGTTGGTCTTTCGAGGTTAAAAAATTAATCCTGAAAGGTCAACATGCCCTTAAATACGCCGTTTATTTTTTATAATTAGTTGTTTAACTAGTTACGCATCGCTAACTTCACGCGCCCAATGATTTTGCTTTGCTACATGTAGCTTGCGGTAACCATCAAGTAGTGCCGCATGCTTTTTAAAGCCTTCAAGCGATAAACCAGGGAAAGTTAAACCGTTAAACTGCTTTTTACCTTCGGCAATTTCTATAGCCAGCGCTACATTATTAGCACCAAACATTAAGCCTAGTGCATCTTGGTAATCTGCGTATTCGCGCTCGTCATCGTATTTAATTTCAAGAACTGCTTTTAAACAGCGGAAGTGGCGCATTGCCTCTTCGTTTACTTGGCCTGTATGAAGTATCCAGTCAACCCAATCAATGGCTTCTTCGCTGCCTGCAGCTAAACATAGGTGCGCTTTAAGCTCACCTATACGCAGTGTGTGCCATGGTGTGTCGGCATCGGTTGCAAGGCCAATAAATTCTGCGGCGCGGATAATATCGCTGTGGCCTGCTTCTTCAAGGCTGTCGTAAATGTCCATCCATTGCTCTGCATCGTACTGATCAAGCGATAGGAATGTTTCGCGGAATTTAGCGCCTTCGTTGTTGTTGCGCCAAATAAGCTCATCAACAGGGTAAATGTCTGACATGCCCGGTACTAAAATACGACATGCGTATACGTTTAGATGCGTGTAATCCATGATGTAGATATCATGATCCATGCTGTGAATTAGGTCAGTACAGAAGTTATATTCTTGCTCTGTTGTGCCGCTAAAGTCCCAATGGACAAATTCAAAGTCAGGTTTTGCACGGAAGAAATCATGCGAAATCAAACCGCTTGAATCAATAAAGTGCAGTTCAATGTTCTCTGGTGTTGCTACTTCATCGTTATCAAATGTTGCAGGTTGGAATACATCTAGCTGATCAAGACGACGACCTTGTAGTAACTCAGTCACGGTACGTTCAAGCGCAACTTCAAATGATGGGTGAGCACCAAAAGAAGCAAATACAGAACCATCTGTTGGGTTAATAAGCGTTACGCTCATTACAGGGTATTTGCCCCCAAGTGATGCATCGGCAATACGTAAATGAAAGCCATGGCTGCGAAGTTCTTCACACGCTTCGTGAATTTTAGGGTATTGCTTAACAACGTCTTCAGGCACGATTGGTAAACAAATACCTTCGGCGATGATGCGGTTTTTAATCGCGCGTTCAAATACTTCTGATAAACCTTGTACGCGCGCTTCAAATTTCGTGTTACCTGCGCTCATACCGTTAGATACAAAAATATTACCAATAACGTTTACCGGGATGTATACGTCTTGGTTATCGCGTTGGCGAGTGTAGGGCAGGGTACAAATGCCACGATCAATATTGCCTGAGTTAAAATCAAAAAGGTGTGATGCGTTAAGTTCGCGCTCTGGGTCAAAGTAATCCCATAAGCTTTCATCCATAATACCTTGTGGTACTTCATCGCCTTCAACTTTAAACCATTTTTCACTTGGGTAATGAGTAAATTCGCCATTAGCAAATTCTTCACCTAGGTAAAAGTCTGCAAAAAAGTAGTTACAGCTTAAACGCTCAAAGTATTCACCAAGTGCTGAGGCAATAGAGGCTTTGTCGGTTGCGCCTTTACCATTGGTAAACATAACACCGCAGTCACTGTCTTTTATATGAACCGAATAACAGTTAGCTACAGGGTTAAGCCAAAGCGCTTCTTCAACATTAATGTTTAGGGCTTTAAGCTTGTTTTGCATGGTAGAGATTGACGATTCTAGGTCGCGGTCTTTACCTTTGATAAATGTTTTTTCAGTCATATTGATCTCAACTAGTTCTGCACGATGTGTGGAGCTGACATTATCGTGGATTTTGATGTTTATTTCACCCTTTGCGAGCAAGAACATTATTATTTAATAAAACTGTGGTTATCATATGCTCTCAACGCTTGGTGAAAATTATCAAAGGAAAGGCCGATGTTTAAATTAATCAAATGGTTACTGTTATTGACTGTTATTTTAGGGTTGGCGAGTACCGCCGTTGTTTATGGCGTACTTAGTTTAAGTTTACCCGCTCTTGATGGAAACGGGCGTAGTAACGCGGTAGTAGAGCCTGTAAAAATTTCGCGCGATGTATTAGGGCAAGTAGTAATAAACGCCAATAGCCGAAACGACGCTGCCTATGGTTTAGGTTATGCACACGGGCAAGACCGATTTTTTCAAATGGATTTATTAAGGCGTAATGCAGCAGGCGAGCTAAGTGAATTATTTGGCGAAGCAGCGCTGGGGCTCGACAAAAAAATGCGCTTTCATCAATTGCGTAAACGCAGCCAAATTATTTTACAAACGCTGCCAGAGGCAGATAAGCAATTACTTAAACGTTACGCTCAAGGTGTAAACGAAGGTTTAGCGCAAGTAGGGTATTCAAGCTTTGAATATTTACTAACAGGTGCAGCACAAAAGCCATGGCAAAGTGAAGACAGCCTACTTGTGATATTTAGCATGTACCTAGATTTACAAAGCGCCACATTTGAGCGCGACCAAGCACTCATTCAAATTGAGCAAGCGTACACAAAGCAAATGGTTGATTTTTTAACGCAGCCGAGTAAGTACCAAGCCGCGCTTAATGGCAGTAGATTAGCGCCTTATAGCGGCGGCATACCTACTTTTCCAACTCAAACACAACACACAGTTAAAAGTATTGAAGCCAATCAAGAGCGCGGCAGTAATAACTGGGCTGTTACGGGAACGCTTACTAAAACAGGTGCTGGTATGGTGTCGGATGATATGCATTTATCGATGGCAGTGCCTGTAATTTGGTACAGAACACAGCTAAATTACATGCAAAATGGAGCGCCTACCCAAGTAACTGGTGTATCGCTGCCAGGCGCACCTGCCATTGTAGTGGGCACAAACAATAATATTGCATGGGGATTTACGAATGGCTATTTAGATACTGCCGATTGGATTGCTTTAAATGACGAGCGTAAAACATGGCAAGTTGATGAATCGATTGCATTACCCGATGGGGAGGTCGAAAACTACTCATTAATACTCAGTGAATATGGCCCTGTAAAATACATTAACGAAAAGCCTTACGCACTTAGCTGGACTGCACATCAATCTTATGCCGTTAATATGCAGCTAGTGAAGTTAGAACAAGCCAAAACAGTAGATGATGCACTTGCTGTAGCAAGCGATGTGGGCATTCCGGTGCAAAATTTAATGGTGGTAGACAGCCAAGGTAGCGCCGCGTGGAAAAATATCGGTGGTATACCGGCTCGTAAAACACCAAGTGAGCTTGGCGTAAATGCCGATGATTACAGCGTGCTTTGGCAGCAAAACGAATTACAACGGCCCTTTGTTAAAAATCCACAAAGTGGGCGATTATGGACTGGTAATTCTCGCGTGGTATCGGCTGAAGATAACGCGCGTTTTGGTAATGGTGGTTATGCACTCGGTGCGCGTTCAAGTCAAATTCGCGATAGATTATTTGAAAAACAAACATTTGCTGAGAGCGACTTTTACGCATTACAACTTGATAATCAAGCTCGCTTTTTAATGCCTTGGCATGCTCTGCTATTAAAGCAATTAAAAACCGATACAACTGAAAATCAGCAATATATAACAGCACTCGAAAATTGGCAGCAATGTGCATGTTCAAACTCCATAGGGTATACCTTAGTTAAGCGCTACCGCGATGAAGTGATTAATATTGTATTTAGTAATATGGAAGACGAATTAAATAAACAACAAGGCACACTTAAATACGTAAAACGAGATTTAGAGCCCGCAGTTTGGCAGCTTATTAACAACAAACCCAACACATGGATAAACCCACAATTTAAGAGCTGGGATGCACAATTACACGGTGCATTTAGCCAAACTATCACTAAGCTTACAGAACAATTTGGCAATAACGTACAAAGCTGGCAGTGGGGCAAGGTAAATGAGTTAGTGATAGAGCATCCATTTGCAAAGCAAATGCCGTTACTTGCTAAGTTATTAAATATGCCTACAGCTACGGGTTTTGGTGATAGTTACATGCCTGCTGTACAAGGGCGTAGTTTTGGCGCATCGCAACGCTTTATTGCTCAACCTGGGCATTTAGAGCATGCAATTATGGCTATTCCTGGTGGGCAATCGGGGCATCCATTATCTGAATTTTATAGAGCGGGTTTTAGTGATTACGTTGAGGGCAAACATACACCTTTATTGCCGCAAGAATTAATACATCAAATAGTAATAGAGCCTGCGCAATGAACTAAAGTATAGCTAAACACGTTCTATATAATTACTAATAAAACAACAGAGAACTAAAATGAAAAAAATATTACCCGCATTAATAACAGGTTTATTACTAAGTACAGCAGTGCAAGCAGATGAAGGTCCAGTAACAGCACAAAAATTAAGTGACCATGTATACGTACTATTTGGGCAAGGCGGTAATATTGCAGCAAGTGTAGGCGATGATGGCATATATATTATTGATGATCAGTTTGCCAAGTTATCAGACGACATCAAAAAAACCATTAGCGATTTAAAACCAGGTAGCGCAGAGTTTGTTATTAATACGCACCATCATGGCGATCATACCGGTGGCAACGAGAACTTTGCTAAAGCGGGCGCGCACGTTATAGCGCACGACAACGTACATAAACGCTTAAAAGAAAAGCATGGAGAAGGGTCCGATTTTTTACCCCGCATTAGCTTTGGTCACGATTTAAAACTGCATTTTAATAACGAACACGCGCATGTAGTGCATTACGAACATGCACACACCGATGGCGACTCAGTTATCTTTTTCAGTAACGACAACATAGTGCACATGGGCGACATTTACTTTAATTTTGGCAGCTTACCGTTTGTTGATGTAGATAGCGGCGGCAGCGTTGATGGTATTTTAGCGGCAGTAGACGATGTAGTTAAACAAATCGACGACAACACTAAAGTAATACCAGGACACGGTAAGGTAAGTGACCGTTCAGGACTGATAGCGTATGGTAAGCTAGTTCAAAACGCGAAAGACGTAATGCTAAAAGCAATGCAAAATAATGCAAGCTTAGAGCAAGTACTTAAAGCCGATCCATTGGCTGAGCTGAATCTTGAATACGCAGGCTGGTTACCAAAAGAGAAAGTAACCACACTTTTTTATCGCAGCTTAAAGTAGTACATCTAAAGTAAAAAACATGATACAAAGCTGAGTGTATTCTTGAGTTAATCGAGCGTGCATTCGGCTTTTATTTTCTTATGCCTAAAGGAGTTGTGTATGTCGGCAGAAAAAACCCATCTTGAAATTTGTAACTTAACCAGAGAGCAATATCCGCAAATTAAGACCTTGATGGATCAAGCGTATCCCGACTTAGGTGGTGCGTGGCCAAGTCATACCATTTTTAGGTTAATAGACCAATTTCCTGAAGGGCAAATAGGTATTGTAGATGACAGCGTGCTGGTGGGCTTAGCGCTGAGCGTACAAGTTGATTACACACGTTTTTCAAACCCGCATACATACGAAGACATTGCAGATGGTCACGACCGTGTATTTAGCGATACCGACGGCGATGCACTATATGGCTTAGATGTTGCCATTAGCGAAACTCACAGAGGCATGCGTTTAGGTCGTCGCCTTTATGATGCCCGTAAAGAACTGTGCCGCCAATATAACCTACGCGCTATTTTAGCGGGTGGTCGTATTCCACGTTATTACAATCATAGCAGTGAAATGACGCCAATGGAATACATTGCAAAAGTAGATCAGAGAGAGCTATACGATCCTATTTTAAGCTTTCAGCTATCTAACGATTTTCAGGTAAAGCGTTTACTTAAAAAGTATTTACCAGAGGATCAAGAGTCAGTTGGTTACGCCACTTTACTTGAGTGGAATAACATTATGTATGAACCAACCGACACGGTACTTGAGTCAACTAAATCAATTGTGCGTGTAGGTGCTGTGCAATGGCAAATGCGCTGTGTTGAATCGGTTGAAGAAATGCTAAAGCAGGTTGAATACTTTGTAGATACCGTATCTGACTACAAAAGTGACTTTATACTATTCCCTGAGTTTTTTAACGCGCCATTAATGGGCTTAGGAAATCAAAGCAACCAAACTGAAGCAATTCGTTATTTAGCTGAATATACCGAAACGTTTAAAAATGCCATGTCGCGTATGGCAATAGAATACAACGCCAATATTATTACAGGCTCTATGCCACTTGCCGAAGATGATAAAATTTATAACGTGAGTTATTTATGCCACCGCAGCGGTAAAATAGACGAGCAACGTAAAATACATATTACCCCGCATGAGCAAAACGATTGGGTTATTCAAGGCGGCGATAAAATTGCCGTGTTTGATACCGATGCTGGTCGTGTAGGTATTCAAATTTGTTATGACGTAGAGTTTCCTGAGCTTTCACGCATATTGGCCAAACAAGGTTTAGATATTTTGTTTGTGCCATTTTGGACCGATACCAAAAATAGTTATTTACGTGTGCGCCATTGTGCACAGGCGCGTGCAATAGAAAACGAATGTTATGTGGTTATTGCGGGCTCGGTAGGTAACTTACCACAAGTAGAAAGCCTTGATGTGCAGTATTCGCAATCAGCTGTATTAACGCCATCGGACTTTTCGTTCCCGCACGATGCAACACTTAACGAAGCCACGCCAAACACCGAAATGCTATTATTTAGCGATCTTGATATGGATAAACTTAAAATTCTTCACAGCGAAGGCACGGTGCGTAACTTAAAAGATCGCCGCGAAGATTTATACGAAGTTATTTTGAAAAAGAGAGATGTTTAATGGCGTGGGTGTACTTAATTATTGCTGGGTTACTTGAAATTGGCTGGCCGATAGGTTTAAAAATTTCGCAAAACGATGATACTCGCTGGCAGGGTATAGCAATAGCTGTGGCATTTATGGTCGCTAGTGGCTTTATGTTGTGGCTTGCACAAAAGCAAATATCAATGGGCACATCATACGCCGTATGGACAGGTATTGGCGCTGCAGGTACGTTTTTGGTGGGGATATTGTTTTATAACGATGCCGCTACATTTGGTCGTATTGCGGGAGTATTAATGATTATTAGTGGTGTGATAACCCTAAAAATCAGCTCTTAGAATCAGTTCTTAAAGCTATAAAAAATTATAACAGCGCAGGTATAAAAGCCTGCGCTTTTTTGTGCCCTTAATTCGGCAACATAACCAAAACAGCGGCAATGGCTATGAGGATTAAGCCTGCGGTGTCTTGCTTTTTAAGCGGTTGTTTTAGCCAAAGCACAGCAATTAGCATGGTAAAAAACACTTCAACCTGTCCAAGTGTTTTAACGTAAGCAACGTGCTGTAAGCTCATTGCACTAAACCAGCCAATAGAGCCGATACAACTAAAAACACTAATTGCGGCTGTAGTACCTTTGTATTGCCACAGTTTACTAAGTGTTTGCGGCTCTTTTAATAATAAATAGCCCAGTAGTATTAGTGTTTGTAGGCTAATTACAAACAGCAAAACCCAAGCTGCTGAGTGAGGAAATAGTAATCCTGAGTTTAAGCTTGCTTCTCGTACCCACAGCGATGTAAGTGCAAAGCAAGTACCACAAGCCAGTCCTAGTAATGCTGTTTTAGCATTAAAGTGTTTAACGCTTGTTATGCCGCTGAGTAGCAATACGGCAATAGCGCCAAAAAACACACCAAGCCAACCGAGTAAAGAAAGTGCCGAGCCAAAAAATAATACGCCTAAAATGGCAGCTACTAACGCCTCGCTTTTGGCAAGCCCAGCACCTACGGCGTAATTATTCATTTTAAATAGCTTAACCATTAAACCAGTGGCAAGTATTTGCATCACACTTGCGCCTACAATAAATGCCCAAAAGGCATTATTAAACGTAGGCATGGCGGTATCTTGATATTGATACAAACCATATAAATACACGCCAGCAATGGGGCCTGCGATAATAAAGCGAGAGAGGGTTACGCCAGCCACACTCACATCGTTACTTAATTTACTTTGCAGGGCATTACGCCATGCTTGCATGAAGGCGGCTAAAAAAGTGAAAAATATCCAGGTCATGGTCGTCATCGTTAAAATGTAAGGCAGTAAAGTTAACAAGCTTTGAGAAGTAAAGCGATGCATTAACCGTGATGTTGAATATTCATCATCTGCGACATTATGTCGCACAAGATTGAAGATAAATTTAGTTATAGTAAGCCTGATGTTATTGCTAGCCGCTAGAGTTTGCCATAAAACGCATCTGGCGGCTTTTTTACATTGGTTGTGTTATTTTATCTAATTAACAATAACTCAGAATACCACTATGACTATTTTAATTGTTTGTGCTTTATTGGCTGTATTAATGCCATACATTGCTAGAATCCCTGCCGTAATTGAGTTAAATAAACTCGGCGGATACGATAATAAACATCCTCGACAACAACAAACTCAATTAACCGGTTTGGGAGCACGTGCTTTGGCAGCTCATCAAAATTGCTTTGAGTCGCTAGCTGTTTTTGCGGTCGCGCTTGCGGTAGTTTTAGGTACTAACAATGCAAATGCAGTGACTGAAACCCTTGCCATGACACATATTATTGCACGTGTTTTATTTTGTGTTTTTTATTACTTAAATCTTGATATTATTCGCTCAATTATGTGGTTTATTGGTTTGGGGTCAGCCATTGCCATGATTGTGGTGAGCTTATAACTTTATAGCGTAAAACCACAAAGCAAGCAGCCTAAAAGGGCGCTTGCTTTGTAGTCTTGAAAAATCTAATAAAGTTAGTGCGATACTTTAATTCGCTCTATTAAATCGGTATTAGCAACTTCATTGTTTATTGCAAAATCGAGCTGTACAAGTACGTTTTGATAACCCATTGATGAGGGTTTATATTGCCACTGTCTTAGCGCCTTTTTAGCTTCACGGTCAAATATGGCTTCAGGCTTTGCACTAACAACAGAAACATTAGCGGTTTCACCATTGGGAGTTATATCGTACTTTAATACCACTGAGCCACTGATGCCTTGTTGAGCTGCTTGTTTCGGATAAAGGGGTTCAATACGCATTGTCGGTGAAATGTGATCCTCTTTAGTCATTGCCTCTGGTTGCTTTGCAATCGCCAATCCACTTAGCATACTTGCTGCTACAAGTAATAAGCCACCTTTAGCAAACTTTGAATGTTTTCCGCTGTGTTTTATATTAGTAAGTCGTTGTAACATCGTTTTTTTATCTCCGTAGTGTGAATAAGCCATAAGTCCTGTGGGCGCATTTGCCGCACAGCTTATTAAGGCTTTGCTGTATAAAATGTGTTGTTGTGTGGTTTTATTGGCAAGTACCCGTTCATCACAAGTCAGCTCTTGTAGACGGCGCATGCTTGCGTAACAAGCCCAAGCTAGTGGGTTAAACCAAAGTAAAATAGTAGGCAGTAATATAAGTGCGTTTGTTAGGTTGTCTTTGCGTTTAATGTGTACGTTTTCGTGCTCTAAAATAAGCGCTAATGTGGCTTTATCGAATTGCGCATTATAGTTACTCGGTAACACTAGCTTGCTGTTTAAAATCCCGATCACCATTGGCGTGGCCACATATTGGCTGGTATAGGCATTAACACCAGCGGTAAGAGTGCCTTCAAATTGGGTTAACTCAGTTAACTGCAGGCTTTTAACAAAACGGGTATGTGTAATAAAGCTAGCTATTAATAACCCTGCGGTAATAAGTAGATACATGAGCGCCCAGCTAATACCTACCTCGTTTGTAAAAGATTGGTTGGGGGTGATTAAGTAGTGACTAATATTACTGTTTTGCAGTGGTTTAATTGCGTTTGGTAAATTAGCAATCACCAATGCCGCAGGTAATAGCCATGCTAATTTATATACAAATCGCGAGCCAAGGGCTTTTAAACCAAATCGCTCGAGTAAAATAAATCCACAAAACAAAATACTTAATAGTAGTTGCTGCTCAATCAACCAATTAAACCCAGTTTGAATAACCATGTTAATCCCTTACTTTTGGTTTTTTTCCCAGTCATCTATAACTTTTTTAAGCTCGTTTATATCTTGCTGAGAAAGCTGCTCCGATTTAGCAAAGCCACTTACAAGTGGCGCAATACGCCCACTAAAAAATCGCTCAATAAAGTTTTGGCTTTCTTTTAGGGTGTAGTCGGCGCGCTCCATACAGGGAGTATAAATATATTGGCGACCTTCTTTTTCAAATGTAAGTGCGCCTTTTTTTACTAGTCGACCTAGCAGGGTTTTAATGGTTTTTTCGTGCCATTGCTTATCGTCGCTTAAGCGCTCAATTATTTGGCTCGCGGTGGCGGGGTAGTTAATCCAAAGTGCGTCGAGCACGTCAAACTCTGCTTTTGATAACTCAATCATGCTATTGCCTACAAATGTAATCTTTAATTAAAGACTACACCTGTAATCTATAATTGCAAGTTTATTTTTAACTTTTTGAGATGTAGTTAAGTGACTTGGTATTAGATTTTTGAAATGTCGGTTTTATTAATTTGTATATATTGGTTTTCAGGTAGGTTTAGTTTTGAAAGGGTGAGGTCACTAAATTGCGATCTATATAAATCAATAACTTTGTATCCGCAGTAATGCGCCATTTTACGTATTTGCCTGTTTAGCCCTTGTTTTAAAACAATACTAAACTGATTACTGGCTATTTTATTTACTTCACAAGGCAGGGTTATGTGTTTATCAACGGGTACGCCTGCTGCCATTTTGTCACAAAAAGCATCGTCTAAAGGCTTATTTACGGTGACTAAATAATGTTTAGGCTGGTGGAAATCAGGATGTATTAGTTGGTTACAAAAATCCCCATCGTTGGTCAAAATAAGCAAACCACGAGAGTCTTTATCTAATCGACCAATAGGGTAAACACGGGTAAGTGTAGGCAAATGGTGAATAAGGCTGGCAGGGTCATCAATATTTAATTTGCAGTCAATGCCTACCGGCTTGTGATACGCAAAATAAACTAAATCGGCCGCGCCTTTAATTTCTTTTTCGTTCACTATTATTGTGTCTTGCTCATCAACGTGATCAATATGATTCGCTGGGCGATTATTTACAGTCACCACACCTTCATCAATTAAACGCGATGCTTGTTTACGAGAGCAAATACCTGCATGGGCAATATATTTAGCGAGTCGGATTTTTGTGCTCATAACGTGTGACGCCAGCGGCTAATAAAAATTTGATCGCGATTATAGCAAAGCTGCGTATCTATGAGGTTACTTTTAAAAAAGGTGGTTGTTATGGGTATGAAATTCTCAGAATTAAAAAAACATGAGCCATTACAAAAGGTGGTTGCGCATTCTCTTGAAATGGCATTATACCAAGTCTCTGTAATTATAAATAATGTCGAATACTATGTGACAGAGGAAAATGGTGAGTTTATAAAAGCACTAAGCCCACTGCATATTCAAAAGCGTTTTGAAAAAATAGCCTATGCACAAATGATGCTACGCCATACAAGTGCTTACGATGAAATGTGCGGTCAACCCGAAAAAACAGCCAGTAATATGCTTGAAGTCCCATTTGGAAAAAATAATCTGTTTTGATTGAGCTAGTTTGCTAGTATCAGCTCTTTAAGGGCGGCACATGTATCAATTAACAGCAGATAATACTGATGCGTTAAACGTAGCGCTTCGCGCGCAAATGGTTGAATTTAACGCCCAGCATTTTGATGCGCAAAGAGTGCCATTAGGTTATAAATTTACTGATGAGCAAGGCGAGCTTGTTGCCGGTATTAGTGGGTGTGTGTTTGGTAATTGGCTAATGATTAACTGGCTTTGGTGTAGCGATATTGCGCGAGGTAAAGGGCTTGCAGATAAATTGCTAACGGCACTTGAGCAAGCTGCTATTGAGCTAGGAGCAACAACTGCTCAGCTTGACACACTTGATTTTCAAGCAAAACCTTTTTACGAAAAGCGCGGTTATAGTGTTAAGTATCAACTTAATAATTATCCACGCTCAGGTACGCGTTACTTTATGGAAAAGCCACTTTGATTTTTTGCTGATTATTTTGCTTTTAGTGGCTTGCCTTCAAAGGTAATACCTAAAAAAGGTGTTGTCTCTGGTGCTAACATAAACGTGCGAATGTTTATGTGATCATCCCCTTTAGGGTTTTGCAGTACGTCTTCTCGGTAAAACTTACCAAAACAATCCAACGTATTTTGTTTACTTAAATCGTTTAATTTAGCAAACGCAAAAATTTTACACGAGCCGTTGTTCTCACTCGCAGCGCTAAGTAATCCATGGTTATTAAAGCCACATGCAGTAAAGTCGTAATTTGCTTCTATCACCGCCATTGTATCGGTAAATTGAATGCTTTTTGGGTTTTCAGCAAGTGCTTTTAAATAGTTATTTAGTGTCATGTGTTACCTTTGGATTTTTAATTATTTAGCGCTCAACTCTAGCTCATCTGTTTGCTGATTTATATTGAATTTAAATCGCGATAAAAAGTTCATTCCTAGCAAACCTTGCCCACGAGTGTTTTCAATGCTCAACACTTCAAAACCATAAATAATTTGCGAGCCCACTTTAAACGATTCAATTTGATAACGCTTTACAACAATTTGGCCGTTAGCTGTGTTGACTGTTACATCGCCTAAATATAAAGGTTGTGGCGAAATTTGCTCAATTATACTTGTAGGTAGTGAGGTTACGCTTGCGCCTGTATCAATCATTAGTTCGGTTGATACATTATTATTTATTTCGGTGTTTATTAAGTAGTGCGCGCCGTAAGGCGTTAAAGCAACGAAGTCGTCTTGCGATTGTGCTTTATTGATCATAGCTTGCAGTGTTTGCACTTGGCTTTTCAGATTGTGCTGGTTTGGCATTCGATCGAGGGTTGCTTGTGCGCTAATTAAATCGCCTTGCTGATAGTAGGCATACGCAAGCGGATATAAAAACTGTGCGTTATCGCTTTTATAGTCGAGCCAAATTTGTGTTTGCTCAATAATAGCTTGCCAATTTTGTTGCTCAGTTAATGTGTGTAATTCGTTTTGAGTGAGCGTATTTAAACGTGTATTTACGTTACTTTGCTGATCAGCAGGCAGTAATGAATTAAGCTCAAATAAAGCAATAATGGCATTTTGTGTTTGCTCGCTATTTATTAAATACTCAACCTGTAAATTAAGTAACTCTACGTTATAAGGGTTGTTATTTAATAGCGCATTGAGAAATGATTCGCTAAGTAATAAATTGCTATTTAGCCATGTTTTAAGCTGCACTAGCCATGATGAATAAAGGTTTATTGCGATTTCTGGATTGCTGCTTTTGAGTTGTTGATAGCTACTAAGTGCGGCTTCAAATTGGTGTTTTTTAAACTGCTGCTTTGCCGTATTTAATAGCGTATTTTGCTGTTTAGGCGATATGCTTTTTTCAGCACCTTGCGTTTTTTGTACTTGAGTTAACGCAGGCTGCGGCCATAATAAATAAGCGTTAAGGCTAAGTGAGCCAATTAATAGCAAGGTGATTAGCTTGGTATAGTGGCTCATTGTGACCTCTTATTTAATGCAATTGGTATTATTTAATAAAGTGCGTTAGGGCATGAATATTGGCTATTTCAATATCAGCTAGCCCTTTATAAGCATAATTGGCGTCTTGATCGTTTAACCATACCGATTGGCAACCGGCATTATTTGCGCCTTGTACGTCGGTATCTAGGCTATCGCCAATGTGTAAAATTTCACTTTTAGCAACGTTTAAGTGCTCGGCAGCTTTATCAAATAAGGTGCTGTGAGGTTTTGCTTTACCGTGCATACCGGCTTGTAACACGAGCGAAAATTTATTGTGTAAGTTAAAGCGTTCAATTTCAACATTACCATTAGTTATAGCAACCAGCGTAAAGTGCTGGGCTAAGTTATCTAGCAGCTTTAGTACGTCATCGGTTACCACTATTTTACTGCGCGCATCGGCAAAGGCGTTGTAGGCAGCATCGGCATGATGCTCTACCTCTTCCTCATTCAAATCTAGTTTAGAAAGGGCTAAGCGCAATGTATGTTGGCGCCATTTAGTGACGTTATCAGCAAGTTCAGGTAACTGTAATACGGCCTCATTGCGGCATTGTTGCCAGTATTTTGGGCCTTGGGCTAAGTAGCTAGGGAGCGCATTTAAATAATCTTGCTGCGCTTTAACCGCTGCTTTTATAATGGGGTGATTGTTGTAAAGAGTGTCGTCTAAATCAAAGCTCATGACAGAAAATGGCTTAATAGCACGATTAAATCGGATCATTTTTATTTACCTAATCAGTTCGTTTTTTTGCACGAGGGTGAGTGTTGTCGTACACCTTGGCTAAATGTTGAAAATCTAAATGCGTATACACTTGTGTAGCCGACAAACTGCTGTGCCCTAGTAACTCTTGCACGGCGCGTAAATCACCAGATGATTCTAAAATATGTGACGCGAACGAGTGGCGTAGCTTATGCGGGTGAACCTGCGAGCTAATGCCTTGTTTTATTCCCCACTCTTGCATGCGTAGGCGTACTTGGCGAATCGAAATACGGTTTTTTTGGCTACTTAAGAATACTGCTATTTCATCGGGCTTTGCAAACTGAGGGCGTATTGTGAGCCATTTTTTTAATGCGTCTAACGCTTTTTTGCCCACCGGAATTAACCGCTCTTTATTGCCTTTACCACGCACTAAAATTTCGCCATTGGCAGCGCTAATATCTTGCATGTTAGCGCCAACTAACTCGCTTATACGCAGCCCTGATGAATACATCAACTCCATCATTGCTTTATCTCTAATAGCGAGAGGTTCGTCGTCGGGTATTTCGAGCAAGCGTGCCATTTGATCTACATCGAGGTTTTTAGGTAAAGGCTTTGCAAACTTAGGGCCTTTTATACCCACTGCCGGATTATGGTAATGCGATTGCTCGGCAATGTTTTTTGCTTTTAAAAACTTATACAAACTGCGAATGCAGCTGAGCTTTAAGCTAATAGTACGGCCACTTAATTGTTTTGAACGCAGTGCCATGCTGTAGCGGCGAATATGCTCGCCTTGCACGCCAAACCAGTCATCACATAATTTGTTAAAATAAAGAGCTGCAAAGCTAAGCTGGCTTACGTATTGATTAACTGTGTGCGCTGAATATTGTTTTTCAAACTTTAAATAGTCGCTAAACAGCATTATGGGTGTGCGCCAATTGTCGCTTAATTGGGTAATGTTAGGCGCGTCTTCACTCATGCTAGTTCAAGTAAGCGTAGTTGTAATGAACGTACAAAATCGAGAGCAAATAAATTATCTTGTGTGGGCTCAAAATGGTTAGCATTATTGCTACCAAAAGCCAATATGGCGATTGGGTTTACAGCCTCTCCAATTAAGTAAATAGCCGTTGATTGTGTTGTTTCATTAAATAACAACAGGCTTTCTTGTTGATCTATGCGGCCTAAATAATGGCTTGAATTAGTTAGGCGGTGAGCAATCAGTTCATCATAATTTTTGTTGTACTTTAATAATTTACAATTGCTTATTGTTGGGTTTGTGCAAATAATATTTTGTAAGTTACTTGCTAATGTATTGAAGTCGTAGTTACTCCAAAGCTGGCGATGACATTGACTAAATAAGCGATAAACAAACTCGTTTTGAGTAGCGTGTTGGCTCATGGTCTCTATTTGGTTTTTTAAAAGCGTATTACGCTCGCGTAGCTGGCGTTGTTGAATATGTACTAGCGATGTTGCACCTTGAGTTTGCTGCTGCAGTTCAAGTTGGACTAGTAGTTCTGGATGCTGAATTAAAAAATCAGGGTGTTGCTGCAAGTAATCAATAACTTGCTCTTTATTTAGCTCGGTCATAGCGCGACTTGTCCATCGAATACATGCTCTGCTGGGCCTGTCATACGTACTGGGTGACCTTCGCCACTCCAGCGCACTTGCAAACTTCCACCTGGCAAATCGACTTGAACGGTTGTTGATAATTTATTTTGAATATGACCAATAACCATTGCGGCACATGCGCCAGTACCACACGCTAGGGTTTCGTTAACGCCGCGCTCCCAAACTCTTAATTTAATGTGCTCTTGCGATACAACCTGCATAAAGCCAATGTTCGCTTTTTGCGGAAAGCGTTCATGGTTTTCAAGCAATGGACCCAATATATCAACTTGGGCGGTAGTGATATCGTCAACTTCCAGCACACAATGCGGATTACCCATAGATACCGCGCCACTAAATACCGTGTGCTCTTGCGTTCTAATAATATAAGTAAGCTCACGCTTGCTGGCTTTTAAAGGGATTTTACTTGGCTCAAAGTTAGGGTGACCCATGTTAACCGTTACTTGACCGTCTTTTTCTATGTAGAGCGTTAAGTTGCCCGACTTGGTCGATACACTAATTTTGTGCTTGTTAGTAAGGCCTTTCATACGTACAAAACGGGCAAAACAGCGTGCGCCGTTGCCGCATTGCTCTACTTCGGTACCGTCGGCATTAAAAATTCGATAATGAAAGTCGAGATCGGGAGAGTACGGCGCTTCAACCATCAGTAATTGGTCAAAGCCAATGCCAAAATGGCGATCTGCCAGTTTTTTGATTTGATCTCGCGACAAAAAAACATTTTGTGTAATGTTATCAATCACAACAAAGTCGTTGCCTAAGCCGTGCATTTTGGAAAAATTAACTAACATAGCGCTCTAATTCGGTTTTGCTCTGTGCTAATCATGCCACAGAGCAGCTAGTAGACAAAAACGTTTATGGTAAAACTTTCTCACCTTGATAAAGGCTTTCAATAGTTTCGCGTTCGCGAATAAGATGATACTGCTGACCATCTACCATTATTTCTGCAACACGCGGGCGCGAGTTGTAGTTTGAGCTCATGGTAAAGCCATATGCCCCCGCACTTCTTTGTGCGAGTAAATCGCCTTGTTTTAGGGCAAGTTCGCGGTCTTTTCCTAAAAAGTCGCCGGTTTCGCACACCGGCCCCACAATATCAAAGTTGTGAGTAGGTGTTTCGTCATCGCGCACGGATACCGGAATGATTTTTTGCCACGCTTGATAAAGCGCAGGGCGAAGCATATCGTTCATACCAGCATCGACAATGGCAAAAAATTTGTCTTGGTTTTGTTTAATAAATTCAACTTGAGTAACTAAAATACCTGCGTTAGCTGCAATAGCGCGCCCTGGTTCAAAAATTAGTTCAAGGTGTTTGTAATTAGCTAAGCGCTCGGTAACTTGCGCTGCATATTCACTTGGGTGCGGTGGTTGCTCGTTGTTGTACGGTACGCCTAAACCGCCACCAATATCTAAATGAGTTAGCTCAATACCGTTAGTTTTTAGCTCATCAATAAGCGCCATTAGTTTATCAAGGGCTTCTAAAAAAGGTCTGACTTGCGTTAATTGAGAGCCAATATGACAATCGACACCAATTACTTTTAAACCAGGTAAAGCCGCTGCTTGTTGATAAACACTCACTGCTGTTTGAATATCAATACCAAATTTATTCTCTTTTAAACCGGTAGAAATATACGGATGTGTTTTTGCATCTATATCGGGGTTCACGCGAATAGAAATAGGCGCTTCTAGGTTAAGCTCGCAAGCCACTTCAGAAATACGTTCAAGCTCAGAGGCAGATTCAACGTTAAAACATTTAATACCCAGCTTTAATGCATACGCTATTTCGTCAGACGTTTTAGCCACGCCTGAAAAAACCACTTTAGAGGCGTCGCCACCTGCTTTAATTACACGCGCAAGTTCGCCTTTGGATACAATATCGAAACCCGAACCTAAGCGCGCTAATATATTAAGTACGGCAATATTTGAGTTTGCTTTTACAGCGTAACATACTAAGCTTTTGTGATTTTTAGTGGCGTTAGCAAACGCTAAGTAATGGCGCTCAAATGTAGCACGCGAGTAAACATAACATGGCGTACCGTATTGCTGCGCTATGCTTGCCACACTGACGTCTTCGGCAAATAATTGGTTGTTTTTGTAATTAAAATAATCCATTTATTGCTCCTGACTTTGCTGTGCTTTGGCTTGCTCTGCGGTAGTGGCTGGCTGAGCTGTATTTTGAGGTTGGTTTTGCTCTGTTTGTGGCTCTGGTAAATATAACGGACCGCTTTGTCCGCAGCCAGCTAAGGCGCTTAACAGTACAGTGCTTATTAATAGTCTTTTTAATTGTAAGGTATGTGTCGCTTTCATTAGATTAATACGGTTGCTGGCTTTATAATCGCAGAGTAACAGAATATCTAAAAAATGCAGCTATTCGCGGATGATTTTATTCCTGTTACACTAGCTGCACATTTTTAAAGCTAAAACGTACCCAATATTAGGCGGCTCGCCTGCAAAGGAAATAACAATGACTGAACACGAATATCACCAATTAGCCGAAGCTCTTATGTTCACTATTGAAGAGCAGGTTGATGATTGCGAAGCTGATTTAGACTACGAATCGGCACAAGGTATTTTAGAAATTATTTTTCCTGATAAAAGTAAAATAGTGATCAATAAGCAAGCACCTCTTCATCAAGTATGGGTTGCAACTAAGTTTAACGGACATCATTTTGAAATGCGTGATGGGTTATGGATTGATAACCGCTCTGGCGCTGAATTTTGGGCATTTATTAATGAAGCGTCAACGCGCCAAGCTGGCCAAGAAGTTAAATGGCAATCAACACTATGAGTTTAGAATTTGTAGAATACCCAGCCCAAGGTGAGCACAAAGCGACCGTTATTTGGTTACATGGCTTAGGCGACTCTGGTGATGGTTTTGCACCAGTAGCACCGCAATTAAACCTACCAAGCGAGCTTGGTATACGGTTTATTTTTCCGCATGCGCCAGTGCAACCGGTCACCATAAATGGTGGTATGGAAATGCGCTCTTGGTACGATATTAAATCTATAGAGTTAGATAAACGCGCTGATGAGCAAGGTGTGAGAGATTCGGCTGCTAAAGTAGAAGAATTAATCAACACAGAAATAGCAAATGGCATACCTGCTAATAAAATTATTTTAGCTGGTTTTTCTCAAGGTGGTGTTGTGTCGCTGCATTTAGCGCCGCGCTTTGAGCAAAAGCTTGGCGGTGTTATGGCGCTTTCTACTTATATGTGTGTGCCACAAAAATTTGCTGATGAAGCAAAACATACCGATTTAAATGTATTTATGGCGCATGGTAGTCAAGATAATGTTGTACCTTATAGCGCAGGTAAAAGTGCGTTTGAAGTATTAACAGCACATAACATGGATGTAAGCTGGCAAGAATATCCGATGGCTCATCAAGTTTGCGCAGAAGAACTGCAAGCTATTCGCCAATGGTTGGTTGCTCGTTTAAGTTAATTTTGGAATCGCTGAGGTCAATATGAGTCAAAAAATAGTTATTAAAGCAAATGTTAAACGCGAACTACAAGAGAGCTTACCAACGGTAAGCTACGAGTGGAATTGGCGTCGTATTGTGAGTATTGCTATGTTGGTATTAATGACCTCTGCAGCTGTTGTGTATGGTTTAACAACGTCAGTCAGTGCAGAGCAAGGCGAGCATCCAAATGAGCAAGAGCACTTTTTAAGTTTTAGTAATAACGCAGAGAACCAGACAAGCGATGAAGTAACGGATGTTGAGCCAGAATTATCGGTAAACAATATCCCTGATGAGTCTGTGGAGATAACGCAGACGAGTATCGAACCGTTGTCAGCTGCGCAAAACGAAAATCAAAAAAACATCTCAAGTAAAACACTAGGCGAAGTCGAACTTGTAAATAATAATACGGTTTTATTAGCTAACAACGATATTGTTACTGATCAAAGCGAAAGCATTAATATAGAGTTAAACTCAAATATTGATAATGAAGTACAAGAAGAAATCGCAGAAGCTCAAAATGAAGCTGAGCTAGCCAATCAGAGCGACTTACTCTTAGAGCTAGAAAACGATGATGGCGCATTGAGTGGCACGGAAGGTTTTTCGCCTACCGCGCAAGTTGCAAGTGTGGCATTGGGCGCGCAAATAGACACGGGTAAAATTAGCCGTGCAGTACTTACTCGAAAAGTAAGCCGACGTGAGCCTACTAATGTGTTTGCTGCTGACATTCGTTTAAGTCAGTTTGAGGAGTCATTATCATTTTTTAGTGAACTTAAAGGCTTACAAGGTCAGCAGGTAAAGCATGTGTGGTCTTTTGAGGGCACTACGATGGCTGAAATTTCGCTCAATGTAACCTCTACTCGCTACAGAACATACTCAACGAAAAATATTATGGCCACGCAAACAGGTCACTGGCGTGTAGATGTCGTTGATGGGCAAGGTAACTTGATAGCTCAAAAAGAATTTAGAATTTTAGCAGACTAAAACTAGCTAAACGCAGTAATTAATTGGATACCCTTATGACAGAAAAAACAAAATTAGTACGTATCGCAACGCGTAAAAGCGCCTTAGCACTTTGGCAGGCCGAATTTGTGAAAGCAGAGCTTGAGCGTTTTCATGCAGATGTGTGCGTAGAATTAGTCCCTATGTCGACGCAAGGGGATATAATTTTAGATACGCCATTGGCTAAAATTGGCGGTAAAGGCTTATTTGTTAAAGAGCTAGAGCAAGCTATGTTAGATGGTCGCGCTGATATTGCTGTGCATTCTATGAAAGACGTGCCAGTAGAGTTCCCAGAAGGATTGGAACTACATACTATTTGTGAGCGTGAGGATCCGCGTGATGCGTTTGTATCAAATAACTTTGCTAATTTAGGCGAGTTACCACAGGGCGCTATTGTTGGTACTTCGAGCTTACGTCGTCAGTGTCAAATTAAAGCGCTTCGCCCTGATTTAGATATTCGTGATTTACGCGGCAATGTAAATACGCGTTTAGGTAAATTAGATGACGGCCAATACGATGCTATTATTTTAGCGGCAGCGGGGCTTATTCGCTTAGAAATGGAGTCGCGTATTGCTGATTACATTGAGCCAGAAGTGTCATTACCAGCAAATGGTCAAGGTGCTGTAGGTATTGAGTGTCGTATTGATGATGAAGTAACAAAAGCATTACTTGCACCACTTGAGCATACACAAACACGTATTCGCGTAAACGCAGAGCGCTCTATGAACCGCTATTTAGAAGGTGGCTGCCAAGTTCCTATTGGTGCTTATGCATTAGTTGATGGCGAGCAAGTACATTTACGTGGTTTAGTTGGCGCTGTGGATGGCAGTGAAATTTTACGTGACGAAGTAACAGGTCATGTAAATGACGCAGAAAAATTAGGTATTGAGCTTGCTAAAAAATTACTAGCTCAAGGTGCAGATAAAATATTAGCTGAAGTTTATAGAGACGCATAAATGACACATATTCTGATAACTCGGCCCGAAGGAAAAGGCGCAGCCCTTGCTCAGCAACTTGAGCAGGCGGGTTATCAGGCGTCTTTGTTTCCGGTATTAAAAATAACGCATTTAACACCCTCTAGCACTGAACTTAGTCCGCTGTTAAATGCAGATAAAATAATATTTATATCGCAAGATGCAGTTAGTGCACTTTCGCAATTAAAACCCGATATAAATACTAAAGCTCAATTTTATGCGGTTGGGCAACAAACAGCCGACATTATATATGAGCAATTTGGTGTACGCGCAGCATTACCAAAACAGTATGATTCAGAAGGGTTGCTTGCGCTTAAATCACTCGCAGAGGTTGATGGCAGCAATATAGTGTTAGTTAAGGGGCAAGGTGGCCGCCCTGAGTTAGCTAAAACGCTCAAAGAGCGCGGTGCTTTTTTAAATAATTGTGTTGTGTACAAACGTGAACCCACAGAGAGTATTCTCCCTAACTGGACAGACCACTGGAAAAGCCAGAATGTACACGGTATAGTCATAACAAGTAATGCTGCAGTTGATGCTATATTTAAAAGCCTTGCTGCACACCAACTACAATGGTTACAACAGTGCCAATTTTATGTTGCCAGCGAGCGGATAGCCGCTTATTTAAAGCTGCAACAAGTAAGCTTGGCTAATATACATATTGCAGCAGGGGCTAGCGATGATGCTATGTTTACCTGCATAAATCAGCAAGGTAGCAACATGAGCGAACAGTCAAAGCCAGTTACGGCAGAAAAAGCCACACCAACAACAGCTAACACAGCCTCAGCTAAATCAACAAAGCAAGAGCCTGCAGCTACAAAAAATACGGCAGACAAAAATAAACAAAAGGTAAGTAAGGTTGCAGCACTTGCGCTTTTGATTTCGTTAATTGTGGCCTCTGGTGTTGGATACGAGTTTTATCAAAAACTAAATGCTGGTAAGGCGCAAAACCTAGCCGTTAATGAGTTAAGCGAGCAAAATAAGTTACTCGTTCAAGAGCTGCAAGCACTTAAATCGGCGCAATCTAATTTACAGCAAGCGCTGTTTAATAGTGAGAAAAAAATTGCCACAGCCCTCAGTGAAAGTACAGCTCAAAATCAGCAAGAATTGAAAGCCGCTTTGCAAAAGGCGCAGCAACAAGGCTCGTCTCTAAACCCACAAGAAGTAACCAGTTTACAACGTATGGCTGAGTTTAAACTATGGGCTGAAAAAGATTACCAAGGCACTAATGCTGTTTTAAAACGCTTAGATGGATTACTTAGTGAGCATCCAGGAACAGTTGAAGTTCGCCAAGCTATTATGCAAGACATACAAACACTTGATAGCCTTAAACCTGTTGCAACAGAGGCTATTTATTTACAGCTAAACAGTGTACTAAGCAGTATTGACGACTTAGTTTTTAATGCAGTTAATTTGCCAGAAGAAGTTACCGAAGTAGATGAAAATGTATTAAGTGAAGACATAAATGATTGGCAGCAGAATTTAAATAACAGCTGGGGTCGCTTCTTAGACAGCTTTTTAACACTTCACCATCGAGAAGGAGGAGTAGTTGCTCCATTTCTTGATGAGCAAGAGCGTCACCTCGTTAATCAACGTATTAAGCTTTATATTACTCAGGCACAAGATGCGTTACTTAGTAAACAAGCTAGCATTTACTTTAGTACTTTAAGTGAAGCAAAACGCTTAGTTGATGAGTATTTTAAGAAAGACGATAACGCTACACAAAGGGTTTTAAAATCAATAGCTAGTCTTGAAAAAGAATCACTTAACTTTAACCCTAAAGTAACACTTCAAAGTACACAGCAGGTTAAGGAGTGGGTGCAATGATAGGGCTAATAATACTGGTTATTGCGTTAGTACTTGTTATTGGTGTAGCTCCTTACGTTATAAATGAGAAAGGTTATGTCCTTTTCTCATTTAATAACTATACAGTTGAGGGCACTATGATTGCTTTTTGCGGTACAGTGATTGTTATTACTGCGATCGTATTTATTACATATAAGCTAATCCGCTACTTATTATCGATTTATCATAATACTAAACATGGCTTTTTTGCACGTAATCAAGAGCGCAAACAAGCAGCTATTGAGCAGGCTCTGTGGAGTGCTATTAACGATGATTATGAGCATGTAGAGCAGGCTTTATCGGGTAATAGTGTGCCAGATAAGTTTGAAGATATTCGCTTAGCATTACTTGCAAAAGCAGCGCTTGCTAATAATCAAACAGATAAAGCACTTGAGCGTTTATTTGAAATAAGCCCTGAGCATCAACTAAAAGTCGCGAAACTTTGGCTAGCAAGTGGCGATAGTAGCGCAATTGAATCGCAGATGCGTGTAAGCGCCGAATCTAAAAAAGCTACTGCGCTTGAGTTAAAGCTGTATACCGAAGTGTTGGTGCAACAGCAGCACTTTAGTGCTTTAGAAGACATTTTACCAAGATTGTTGCGCAAAAAGGTGTTTTCAAGCGAGCAGTGGACATGTGTTTTTAATGCTTACTTTTCAGCTCTGCCAATTGAAGAAATTACACATAAATATAAACAGCTTCCTAAAAAGCTACAAGCTTATGCGCATACTGCTTATTTAGCGAAAATGGCAGCGATAGGTCAGCTAGCTGTAATTGAGGGCGACTTGATAAAAATGGTTAAACACAACGAACAGCACAATCAACTTGCCCATATCTTAAATGGCGCAGCCAATGCTGATGCAATCAAGTTGCAGACCTGCATTCAAGAGCGCCTTAAAAAAGATGAAAGTAATAATGCTTTATTACTAGCACTTGCTTGCCTTGCCAATGCACAAGGTGACTATGATTTAGCCGCAAGGGTATTTGATAAAGCGTTGAACTCTGAAAATAAAAAACAGTACGCGGAACAAGCTGCGCTAAGCTATAGTAAAAGTGCACAAACTGAGAAAGCACTGGTTTTGTATCAATGAGCTTAAATATGAAAAACTAAACTAAACTAAACTAAACTAAACTAAACTAAACTAAACTAAATGTAAGTACAGGTATAGGAGCTGAGTATTGAAAAATTTATTCGTATTAACTTTCAGCCTAGCCAGTGCTTACTTTTTAACTGGATTTGCTAGTAATCTTCTTCTTTCTATTGATGGTTATGCCGTTGCTTCATGGCCTCCTTCGGGCATTGCATTGGCTGGACTTTTACTGTGGAATCGTAGAGCTTTACCTGGCATCATTATTGGTGCGTTATTAACAAATATAGTTAACCTCGATAGCGCATCTGATATCTTCAATTGGCAAATTGCCATTCAAGCCTTGTTAGTTACTACAGCGTCTGTGTTGCAAGCATGGATAGGCGCTCAATTTATTACAAAAGTTATAAAAGCCCCCCTTGATCTCTCTTCTTTAAAGCATTGTATACAAAGCTTATTTATAGCTGGTCCAGTGTGTTGTGTTCTGGCTGCAGGAGTCGGTACGTTTTTATTAGTTAGTAATCACGTAATACCAGCACATGGCGCTATTGATAATTTTATCGCATGGTGGATAGGTGATAGCGTTGGAGTATTAATTTTTACTCCGCTGGTGCTTGCTGGGTTTAACTATCAACAAGTTCAAAATAGGCTGCAGGTTATTATTCCTTCTCTAATGATATATATCATTATTAGTGCAGGATTTTATACTGCGTCTAATTTTAAAAAAGAAAAAGAAATACAAAAACAAGAGCTTAAAATATTGTCTGTTCAAGATGCTATAAGCCAACGAATTGATGAAGTGTCAGCCCATCTAAGCTTGCTAGCAACATTTTTTGCAAGTAGTGATGAGGTGACTTTTGATGAATTTAAGCTATTCACTTCTAAACAGCTTAGTTATAGTCAAGAAATTGTTGCATTTGAATGGGTACCTTACATTTCAGCAGAGCAATTAGCCGATTTTGAACGCTCAGAAAATACTCAATACATTGATGATTACTATGTAAAAGAAAGATGGTCAGAAGGGGTATGGGAGCCAGTAAGTTCACGTGACTTTTATTACCCTGTACTTTATGCATACCCATTGATTGGTAATGTAAGTGTTATTGGTTTTGACTTAGCCTCAAATAAAGGGAGGGCGGCAGCATTACACAAAGCAAAGATTTTAAATGAGCTAGTGCTAAGTGAGCCAATCGATTTAGTACAAAATACGCAAGAAAAAGGTGTGTTATTTTTGCACCCTGTTTTTGGAAACTCCACTACTGAAGATGACTTTAAAGGGTTTGTTGTTGCAGTAGTAAGCCTTAAAAAATTATCGCAATCGTTATTATTTGATCAAAATAACCTCGTTGCAGCTAGCTTTTTAGATGTGACTTTACCCAATCAAAAACAGAGTATTTACACAGCCGATACTCATTCTTTTGAACTATTAAAAGAATACCAATTACTTATTGGCAAGCGGATCTGGCAAGTGCAATTACATGAGCCTGTAGTTAGAACATCATGGTTAATGTATTGGCTTGCACAAATAGTAGGTATGCTATTTGTGTGGTTATTAATAACTTTTTTGATTTCGGTTACTGGTACAAATATACAAATTCGTGAGCAAGTGGCAAAACAAACTCGTGTTTTACGTCAAGAAAAGCAAAAAGCTGATGAAGCAAGCCATATTAAAAGCCAGTTTTTAGCTAATATGAGTCATGAGGTGCGCACACCTATTAATGGTATAAAAGGACTGCATTATTTAGCGCTGCAGCAAAATGATTGGCCACAGGCTCGAACTTATATAGAGCAAGCGGATGGTGCGCTTGGTGTGTTACTGAGGGTATTAAACGATGTACTCGATTTCTCTAAGATGGAAGCTGGCAAACTTGATTTAGTACAAGAACCCATTAATGTGGGTCGCTTAGTGGATGAAGTGACGAATTTAATGCAATTTGAAGTAGATGTTAAGTCACTGGAATTGCATCTCGATTACGATAAAACAACAAACTTAACTATTCATACCGATCCTATTCGTTTAAAACAAATACTTTTAAATTTACTTAATAATGCAGTTAAATTTACAGCGCAAGGCTGCATAACACTTAAAGTATGGCAATCAAAAAAGATGACTTATTTTAGTGTTAACGATACGGGTATTGGTATTAGTGAAGCAGCTCAAAAACAGTTGTTTAAACCTTTTTCTCAAGCCGATAGTTCTACTTCTCGACAATATGGTGGCACAGGACTAGGTTTGAGTATTTGCAAAAAACTGGTTGAGTTGATGGGAGGGGCTATTGATTTAGCTAGCCACGAGGGTAAAGGCTCTACTTTTACATTTAGTGTGCCGTTGAATTCCCCCCTACCAAAAGCAGAGCAGGTACAGCAACAATATAATGAGATAGATGTTGAGAGCTTATCGTTTACTGATTATAAGCTGCTTTTAGTTGAGGACAATTCTTTAAATCAACATGTTGCTAGTGCAATATTAAAGACCAAGGGGTGTGTAGCTGATATTGCGAGTGATGGGTTTGAAGCAATAAAAATGTTGACTACCAATAGTTATGACATTGTGCTGATGGATATTCAAATGCCAAATATGGATGGTTTACAGGCAACCAAAGTTATCCGTAATGATTTAGGGCTGATTGATTTACCTATTATTGGTTTGTCTGCCAACGCGCATGATGATGATGTTAAAAAAGCAGTTGCTTGTGGAATGGATAACTATATAACCAAGCCAATTGATGCTAATACGCTATTTAAAACACTGTGGCATCATTTATCACATAAATAAGTTACGTTATTTTTGCACAAAAAGCAGACATATGACCGCTTAAACTTACCGCAAACCATATAGACTTGAAAAATAACCATATCTGCGTATCATGCGCGCAAATTTAACTAAACTGGGTTGCTATTATGATCAATAGAAAATTACCTTTGCTAGATATTCACCGCCATTTAGACGGTAATGTACGTGCGCAAACCATATTAGAACTTGGTCGTCAGTTTAATATAGAGTTACCTGCAGATAATGTTGAGGCACTCATTCCTCATGTTCAAGTTATTGATCCTGAGCCAAATCTTATGGCTTTTTTACAAAAGTTAGATTGGGGTGTTGCAGTACTTGGCGACTACGATGCGTGTAGGCGCATAGCGATTGAAAACATTGAAGATGCTCAAGCCCAAGGCCTTGATTACGTAGAGCTTCGTTTTAGCCCTTACTATATGGCACAAAGCCAAGGTTTACACCCGCAAGGGGTTGTAGAAGCGGTTGTTGATGGTATTAAATCAGCAACAAAAGGCGCAAACATAAAAGCGAATTTAATTGGTATTTTATCGCGTACTTATGGCGTAAAAACATGCCAGAAAGAGCTTGATGCATTACTCGCATTTAAAAATGATTTAGTAGCGGTTGATTTAGCCGGTGACGAAATAGGTTTTCCCGGGGAGTTGTTTGTAGCGCACTTTAAACAGGTACGAAATGCCTATTTAGCATCGACTATTCATGCTGGAGAAGCTCTTGGTGCTCCGAGTATTTGGCAGGCAATTAATGAATTAGGGGCGAGCCGAATAGGGCATGGCGTTAAAGCTATTGAAGATCCAAAGCTCATGGATTACTTACGCGATAATCGCATTGGTATTGAGTCATGCTTAACAAGTAATATTCAAACCAGTACAGTGAGCGACCTAGCTAAGCATCCACTTAAACAGTTTTTAGAACACGGTATTTTAGCGTGTATTAATACTGATGATCCTGCTGTTGAAGGGATTGAAATTGAGTATGAATATGCAGTTGCAGCACCTCAAGCTGGTTTATCTCAAGCTGATATGGAAAAAGCCCAAGCAAATGCATTAGAAATAGCATTTTTAAGCGATGGCGATAAAAAAGAGCTTTCGGCAATCGTTAGCGCACGTTAATTTAAGAGTATTAAAAATGCCGCTTTATATAAGCGGCATTTTGTTATCTGCAATTTAGTGTGTTTGGCAGCTTATGTAATTATCGTAAAGTGCTTTAAGTACATCTGCCCGGCTGATCATACCGATTACTTTAATGCCATCTACAACTGGGTAGTTTTTTGGTTTACCAGGCTGCATTTTTTCAGCAAGCTCAATAATATTTGTATCACCATCTATAGTAACGACTCCTGTTTGCATAAGCTGCGATACTTTTACTATGCCATCACAAAAATAACTGCTTTGCATAAGTGGCTTTAAAAGCTCTTGTTCGGAAATAAATCCGACTAGGCATTTATCTTTATCGAATACTGGTGCACCAAGTAGTTTAAATTTTTGTAGTTCTGCTATGGCTGTCGTCATTTCTGTATCTGGTGTGATATTTGGCAACTTGCGTTGCATAAAATCTTTTACTTTTGTATTTAGCATTTGGGTCTCTCCCGCTGATGTTCTATACAAAGTATGGTTTATAGATAGGGATTTAGGAAATTGTTTATATTGATGGGGTTGATAGGTTATAACTATTAAATATTTGTTGTTATAAAAATAAAGGCACCGATTAGGTGCCTTTATTTATAACTGAAAGTAAATTTCAATTATTTGATAAATGCGAATGCGTCGGCGTACATGTTTTCACGAATTGCACCATGGGTAATAAAGTCATCGCGGACTATACCTATCATGTCAAAACGACCCGCCATATAAATATCATATGGGGCAAGTGATACGATATCTTGTATTACGGCTTTGTGTACATAGCCAGTATGACCTTGCCAATTCGCTGATGGATTTTCTACCACAGGGATAAACTCAAAGTTTTTATGGCTATCGGCCCATGTTTGCATTTCTGTGTGCGCGTATAAAGCTGACTCTTCTTTTACACCCCAGTAAAATAATACAGGACGGTCGCACTTAATTTCAGCTAAGTGATCAGCCATTGATTTTGCGTATGAAAAACCAGTACCGCCGGCGAGTAAAATAATAGGGCGCTCACATTGCAGGCGCAACTGTGAAATACCTAGGCCAGCTTCAATGTCTACTAATTGCCCTGTGGTATGGGCGTTTTGTAAATGTTCTAACGATTGCATTGCATAAGAATCGGCACCAGATGCGCCAATATGCAGTTCTATTGCATCGCACTGTGAAGGGCGGCTAGCAATAGAAAAAGCACGTTTGTCTTTTTCGCCTAATACGAGTTGCATGTATTGGCCAGCTTCAAAGGTCACAGGTTGTTGTGGCTTTAAAATTACTTTATGAACAAATTCTGTAAGTGGGCTGATAGCTACAACTTCAGCTTTTAATGTTTGCATTTTTTACCTTTTAGCAGCGCTTTTAACAGCAGATACGCAATCGAATGACTCGATTCTAGCATATCTGCAGGGTTATTTTATAGCCTGTTATGTACTTACATATAAACACTTAAACAATATTAAGGCTTTCCCAAATATCATCTACGCGGTCTTTGGTGTCTTTATCCATAACAATAGGCTCGCCCCATTCGCGGGTGGTTTCGCCAGGCCATTTATTGGTAGCATCCATTCCCATTTTTGAACCAAGGCCAGAGACTGGCGATGCAAAATCGAGATAATCAATAGGTGTGTTTTCTATTAATGTTGTATCACGCGCAGGATCCATTCGGGTTGTTATAGCCCAAATAACATCTTCCCAATCACGGGCATTAATATCGTCATCGCACACAATTACAAACTTGGTATACATAAACTGACGTAAGAACGACCAAACCCCCATCATCACGCGCTTGGCATGGCCTGGATATTGTTTTTTCATTGTTACAATCGCCATACGGTACGAGCATCCTTCTGGCGGAAGGTAAAAGTCGACAATTTCAGGAAATTGCTTTTGTAATATTGGCACAAACACTTCATTAAGTGCTACACCTAAAATCGCAGGCTCATCAGGCGGTCGGCCAGTAAATGTGCTGTGATAAATAGGGTCTTTACGATGCGTTAAGTGAGTGACCGTCATTACTGGAAAGTCATCTACTTCATTATAGTAACCGGTATGGTCACCATAAGGGCCTTCTGGCGCCATTTCACCAGGCATTATGTAACCTTCAAGTACTATTTCTGCACTGGCAGGGACTTGTAGGTCATTTGAAATAGATTTTACAACTTCGGTTCTGCTACCACGTAATAAGCCAGCGAATGCATATTCGCTTAGAGTGTCAGGTACAGGCGTTACGGCACCTAATATAGTGGCAGGATCGGCACCTAGTGCTACCGATACAGGGTAGGGTTGCCCTGGGTTTTCTTTACACCATTCTTGAAAATCAAGCGCGCCACCACGATGTGACAACCAACGCATAATTATTTTATTTTTTCCTAATAATTGCTGGCGATAAATACCCAGATTTTGGCGTTTTTTATATGGGCCTTTAGTGACCGTAAGGCCCCAAGTAATTAATGGCGCTGCATCACCTGGCCAGCAATGCTGAATGGGCAACTTAGTTAAATCGACATCATCACCTTCTAAAACTACTTGTTGGCAAGGCGCTTTTTTAACTTCTTTTGCTGGCATATTAAGCACTTGCTTAAAAATAGGTATAGCGCCTAGAGCTTCTTTAATGCCTTTTGGTGGCTCAGGCTCTTTTAAAAAAGCGAGCAGTTTACCGACTTCACGTAGCTCGCTAACTTCTGTTTGGCCCATTCCCATAGCAACGCGCTTTGGTGTACCAAATAAGTTGGTAAGCACCGGCATATCGTAGCCTTTTGGATTTTCGAATAATAACGCAGGACCTTTTGCACGCAATGTGCGATCAGATATTTCGGTCATTTCAAGATACGGGTCGATTTCTTGGGTGATACGTTTAAGTTCGCCTTTTTTCTCAAGTAAATCGATAAAATCACGTAGATCTTTATATTTCATTGTGGGCCGCTATTAAGCTAAAGAGTTGAAGTATTATACCCATTTCATGCAAGGCAAGTCATTACTTGTGCTTAAAACTTAAAGCGCTCTACGGCACTCGTTAGAGAGTGTGCAAGTTGATTTACGTCTTCACTTTCGCTTGCTAGGGTTGTCGCGTTTTTGGCATTTAAGGTGGCTTGCTCTGTTACCTTTGCCATTATTTTTTGGATGTCGTTACTATTAGTTAGCTGTTCATGAGAGGCCTTTGCTATTTGTTCGCTCATTTGATTAACCGATAGTAATGTGCTTTTTATACGCTCTACAGCTTTATTTAGTTCAGCACTATTTTCAACACATTTTTTGGCTTGTTGTTGGCCATCATTAATTTCACTTTGTGTTGTTTTAGTATGCTGTTGTAATGTTTGGATCATGGTATTTATTTCGCTTGTTGAGCTTTGTGTACGCGCAGCTAGTGAGCGAACTTCATCAGCGACAACTGCAAATCCTCGTCCATTTTCACCAGCTCTTGCCGCTTCTATTGCAGCATTGAGCGCAAGCAAGTTTGTTTGCTCAGCAATACTACTAATAGTCTCTACAATGGCACCAATGAGTTCGGTAAATTCAGCAAGCTCTTTTGTGCTACTAACTGCCTTATCTAAACGGCTTAATAGTGCCTCAATACTTTGGCTATTTTGATTGGCTATTTGGTTAACGTCATTAGCAAACTGTGAGGCGTTAGTTATTTCATTTGATGTGCTATCAGCTTGTTCGTACACGACTTGTGAATTATCTAGCATACTTTGTGCAAGCGCAGTTGCTTGTGCGCTCCGCTCTAGCTGTAGTTGGGCTACAATGGTCATTTGCTGGCCTTTTTCACTGGTTTGAATCGCTGATTTGTCCAGTTCATGTGCATCGTTACTAATTGCTTTTATTAAATGGCTTAAGTCGTCACTAAGTTTATTAATATTGTTAAGTAAAGTGCCAAACTCATCTTTACTGCGTGGATGGCTGCGCTTAGAAAAGTCACCTGAGGCTATGCAAGCTAAATCACGATTTACTTTATTAAGGGGCTTTAGCATTGCATTGGTGGTAAAAATTGAAATTATGATCACCAGTATAATCAGTACAAGGGCGATTATAATTACCGAGCTTGAGCCCATATTAATGGCTGATTTGGCATTATTTTGAAGGGTGTTAAATCGTTCATCAGCAAGTTTATTAAGTTTAAGTAATTGGTTTTCTGTGTTTATAAATTCTTGTTGAAAGCGTTCAAATTTTTGTTGCGCCGTTGTTTTGTTTTCAATCGTTTTCTTTTGTTTTACATAAATACCATTTGGCGCATTTAAGAGATCCCTTAAATCGTTGAACTCAATAGTAAGTTGGCCGATGTTTAGATCATTACTAAAAGGTGTCGCCTGCTGCTCTAGGTAAGTAAAGTTAGGCTGAATATTATCGAGTAAAAACAAAGTATCTTGTTGGTGATTACTTAAGTCGCTAGTACTTGTAGTTTGAGTGATGCTTTTAACATTGTTACTTAAATTAAATAGTAGATCATCAATACGTGTTGCCGTACCAAACATAGAATCGAGTAGAGGCTGTTGTGTTGAGGGTACTTCTAATAGCTCTATATCAAGCAAACGATTACTCAAGCTAGTCAATTGCTCAATGAATTCTTTAATAAGTGATAGGGCCGAGTTTTGTGCTTTAAATCGTTGTTCCTTTGCACTAAACATTGCAGCACTTATTTTGCTTATTTGATTAAAGTTATCAGTTGTTGCTGCAAGTAAAGCTTGCATATTTTGCTGCTGAAATAGTTGAGATTCAAGCGCATTAAGCATTGTTAGAAATTGCTCTTGCTCTGCGTATGCTTGGTCTTTATTTCGCAATAGTGAATCTGGTTTGGTCTGGCTGTAAGCAACAGCATTAAATTTAGTTATGGAAAGAAGTGAAAGCCTTAAATCTTTACTAACTTGTTGTACTGGAACGGCTAAAGTTTCTATACGTGAAGTAGTAATACTAATTTGGTTTAACGACCAATAAAAAAACACACAGCTAGTCAGCATTAACAGCCCTATGGCAGAAAAAGCTAAGATTATTTTATGTTTTATAGCAATAGAGCGCATAACTTCATCAACAAAATTAACACTTTATTTAGTGTAGCAGTGTTTTTTAGATGTTGTTAATTGGTGGCTAATTAATAATGCATTGCTGCTTTTTCCCTGAAATTATAAGCATGGCGTGATTATCTTTACCCCAAAACAGTACATTTTCGCTTATGTACTTATTCCCTGATGCACTTTTTTCATGATTAATTAAATGCGTTTCGTTGTTAAAAGTAAGCTCAGCATATTTATCGTTGATAATACTTAGTGTTAGTTTGTTCTTACCACATAGATAGGTAGTATTTACTTGCTGTTCGCTACATGCGATTAAGCTAAGTAAGCTGACTATGATTGCTATATTTATTTTCACTCTTACCTCCATCTACGTTCAAAATGATCATCTTTGGGAAGCCCTACCCTTAATTCTAATTAGAGATTAACAAAGCTAAATTAACCGTTGGTGAAAGTAGTGCTTTACGTTATGTTTATAGCAATATTTTTTGAGCTCGGAAGCTTTATGGCTGGTACTAACCTTTTAACATTATTAGACGATATAACCACTTTGCTCGATGACATTGCGACAATGAGTAAAGTAGCAACAAAAAAAACAGCGGGTGTATTAGGCGATGACTTAGCACTCAATGCGCAGCAGGTTACAGGTGTAGCAGCAGAGCGTGAATTACCGGTTGTTTGGGCTGTGGCAAAGGGCTCATTTTTAAATAAAGCGATACTCGTACCCGCCGCTTTATTAATAAGCGTATGGCTGCCTTGGTTAATAACACCGCTTTTAATGATGGGTGGTTTGTTTTTATGTTTTGAGGGAGCTGAAAAAGTATTTGCTAATTTTTTACCTCATCATAATGAAGTGGTTGATGAAAGAGAGAAACTAGATTTAGTTGAGTACGAAAAACAAAAGATTAAAGGCGCTATAAGAACAGACTTTATTCTTTCTGCTGAAATCATTGTTATTACGCTAGGTACTGTTGCTGGTGCTACATTATTTAACCAAGCGTTAGTGCTCTGTGTTATCGCAATTATAATGACTATTGGCGTTTATGGTTTGGTTGCCGGTATTGTAAAGCTGGATGATGCCGGGCTTTATTTACTCAACCAATCTAAAGTGTCAGCTAATAAATTTAAAGAATTACTTGGTAAAGGCTTACTCGCAGCAGCGCCTAGGTTGATGCAGTTTTTAGCATTTGCGGGCACTATTGCGATGTTTTTGGTGGGTGGCGGTATTTTGGTCCATGGTGTTGCGTTGCTGCATCATATACAGTTGGATGTAACAAGCTATGCTCAATCGGTTGCTGGCGGTACAGGAGAAGTATTAGCACCTTTATTGTTTGATGGTTTGCTAGGCGTGATTGCCGGCTTAGTTGTTGTGCTTATACATGTAGGTTATACAAAGTTATTTAAAAAATAATTTATAGCTGGCGTACTTGTTGCGCCAGCTATATTGAAATTCACTCATTTACAGATAGTTATTTTACAAAGTGACTCCAATTCAAATTGTGCTTTAGTATTTTTTTGCTCAATGGCCTTTTTGTACCAATAAATAGCCTGCTGTTGATCCTGATCTATTCCCTGACCATCACGATACATTTGCGCTAAATTTAATTGCCCCCATTGGGAGCCCGCTTCAGCAGCTTGTTTAAAGCTATTAAATGCTTCAACAAACAAACCATCTTTAAAATAAATAATGCCTTGTTGATTGTTTTTATCGAGCTTTAAGCCTTTATATAGTGGCTTAGGTTTGGGAGGATGCATCACAAACCCACCATAAAGGATGTTGGCATAGGGGCGCAGCACGTCGTAAATAGCTTCGTCGTTGTAAAGGCGTGCTACTTCATCACGAGGGAGGGTGATTGTTTTAGTGGAAAAGTAATTGTCTTGAATTAGCTGGCTAGTACGCATTGCCAAAGTAATACTATTATTACGTTTATAGCTGTAGTTGCTTATCTGAAAGGTAATAAATTGTTCGTCAAAATTTAAAACTTGAGCAATTCTTAAATTGGTTAGGGTCCAGGGCTCGTGTGTAAATTTATCGGCGTGTACTAAGTAGGTGTCATATATTTTAGGTGTATTCAAATAGCTTTGCTTTTGAGTCTCGGTATCAAGATGCTGTTGATAAAAAAACGAAACAATCCAAAGCAATAAAAATGCGCCAATAAAGTATTTAGGTAGGCTTAGTTTTTCTATTAATGGTAGTTGCTTTATTTTTACAGGTTCGCTTTTTCCGCATTGATAGCACTCGCGTTTATAGCTTAATTTTAAGGCAAGCATAGGTAAAATGCTAAATCGTAAATAGCGGCTTTTATTTACTAAATGGTAGGCGTCGCTTTGACAATGAGGGCAGCGTGTTGTTTGTGCAAAATGTGGAAATGATTCACTCGTGTTGAAAAGTAACATAAAGCACGCTCCTTGTTTAATTACCTAAAGGTAAAACAAGAAGCGTGTTAGTTAAAGCCACAAACTGTAAGTATGTCTGTTATTACTTATTTTGAGCTTTAGGCTTAATTGTTGTTTTTGCATCAGCAGCCATTAGAGCAAATACAGCGTATGCAGCGGTATTTTGACGAAGCTTAGCAGGTGTTACTTTATCAAGCGTATCGTCAGCTGTATGGTGGTAATCAAAGTAATCTGTACCATCTTGAGCAAGTTCAAAAATAGGTGCTGAGGTTGCTGCTTTAAGTGGAATTAGATCAGGGCCACCATTCGCTTGGTTTTTACCAATATGCTCAATATTTAACGGCGAAAGTTCTTTTGCAATAGCACGCACTACAGGAAGTGACTCTGCGCTTACGTTCGATTCAAAAGCATATACAACATCAGCACCAAAATCAGACTCAGCTGCAGCAACAATATTGCTTAGCTCGTTTTTATGCTTTGCAAAATAGGCTTTTGCACCCCAAAGGCCTAGCTCTTCGGCTGCAAAAAGTACCACACGAATACTACGTTTAGTGCGTTTTACATCGCTAATATGCTTAGCGGCTGCCATTGTTAGTGCAACGCCTGCACCGTCATCTAGTGCGCCAGTCCCTAAATCCCAAGAATCTAAATGCCCGCCGATCAGTACATATTGTTCTGGGTTTTCGGTACCATTAAATTGGCCAATAACGTTATAACCTGTGCCTTCACCAAGGCTTTCGGTTTGCACATTAATATTTACCGATACGTCTTTATCTAAAGCAATGAGTCGTGCAATCTGATCGGCATCTGGGTTAGCAATGGTTACATTAGGTATTTTTGTAACACCTTCTTTGTAGTAACTACCGCCAGTGTGTGCAAAACGATGATGACCGGTACTTACCGAGCGCATCATGTAGGCAACAGCGCCTTTTTTAGACGCCTCGATAGCGCCTGTGCCGCGTGCTTTTACAGCAGGTCCGTAACCATTCCCGTCTATATCGCGGTTCATGCGGTAATTAATATACGCAATTTTACCTTTTAAGCTGTTCGCCGGTGCGGCTTTTAGTTCATCAAGTGTTTCGAATAAGACTACTGGTGCTGTGATCCCATCTTTAGGCGTGCTTATACTGTTACCTAATGCAGTTAAATGTAGAGGTTGCTCGCTTGGTGTTAGTATTTTTCCGCTTTCACTATAACGGCGCCATTCAGGAAAAGTCGCTTCTTCAAGCCATACTTTATCAAAACCAAGCTCATTAAATTTAGCTTTAGCCCATGCCACTGCTTTTTTATCATTTTCAGTACCAGGTAAGCGAGGTCCTACTTCAGTTGTTAATGACTCTAGTAACTTATAGCTTAGATCACTATTTAGTGCAGAGGTGCGCACTTCATTGACTTGTTGTAATTGCTTTTGGGTAAATTCGGCATTGTTAGCGTTTGCAGCCATACTGCTAGTAAGCAGCAGTGCGGTAATTAATTTTTTCATTTGGGTAAGCCTTTTTAATAATTAGCGCTATTAGAACATGTAACAAACATGATAAAAAATAGATGAGATGAATAGGCTTTGTAATAGGTTTAATGCTGTTAGGTATAAACGTTTAGATATAAAAAAAGCCCGCGTAAATGTACGCGGGCTATATTCTAACACTGTTATTTAATGCATTTATTTAAAAGCTAAATTGCGCTGCTAAACGAAGATTTGTACCCTCGCCAACAGTTACATTACTAGTGCCGCCACCACCTAAATAGCTTTTATCAAATAAGTTTTCGATGTTAAGGCGTAAGTTAATATCGGTATTACTTAAATTAAACTTATAAGTAGCACCTACATCAACACGCGTATATGCATCTTTAGTAATTGTATTGTCGCTGTCGGCAAAGCGCTCACCTTCATAAAAAGCACCAGCGTTAAAAGCAATTGCATCGTTTAGTTCATAACGAGTCCAAAGTGATGCCGACCATTTAGGGGCATCAACAGGACGTTTGCCTTGCAACTCCTCATTCGCTCTTTCATAGTTCGCATCTAAATACATCGTAGAGGCCATTACAAATAAACGATCTGTTGCAGCGCCTTGTGCTGCAATTTCAAAGCCTTTGTGGCGTTGTTCACCAACCTGATTTGTCTCGGTTGTAACCGAGCCAATAGGAGCCTCAAGGTCTTCAGTGACCAGCGTTCCGTTTTTACTTATATCGAAAACGGCACCACTAAGCAGTAAACGGTCATCAAGCAGTTGCCATTTTATGCCAAGTTCTCTTTGTTCAGAGGTAACAGCATCTATTTCCATACCGAAGTTAATATCAGTTTCGTCGGTGATGGTCTCATTTTGTGGCTCAAAGCCTTCTGAGTAACTAGCGTATATAGTTGCAGAAGCATTTGGGTGATAAAGCACACCTACTTTTGGTACAAATGATTCGTTATTTTGGCCTTCACGCGTTTGCTTATCGTAACGGCCACCTAGCGATAATTGCCACTCTGGTGAGAACGAAATTAAGTCTTGAACGTAAATACCGTAGTAGTCGTATTCAGTTTCGCTTATTGTATCATCTGTTTTATAGCTTATTGATGGACGAGATGGCTCGTCTTGACCTGCTGAATAGTAAAGGTATTCTTCTTTAGGCAGTGCTGTGCGTAATTGCCCGTAGTAGTAATCAAGCGAGTTAGCGCCTACTAATAACTGGTGTTGAATGCCCGCGGTTTCAAACTCACCAATAAAATCAATAAATGCAGTTTTAAATTGCCAATCATCAAAGCGATCGTAAGGGCGAGATTCATAGCTGTCACCTTCAGCAAAGCCATTAGGCATGCGAGGTGCTGACTCAAAGCGTTGGCGCTCAAACGTTTGTTCGTTGTAACCAAGTTTTACTTGCCAGTTATCGGTTAAAAATACCTCTAGGTCTACACCTAGGTTTTCTACGGTTATGTCGGTAAATGCCCAAGACATATCACGGATTGTTTTATCATCGCCAATTACATTTGCATTGTCGTCTATCCATGCGCCCGTATCTAAACCGGCTTCGTCGTCTGTGCGGTCATAATGGACACGCACTAATGCGTTGTCGCTAATATCGTAATCTACAACTAAAGCACCTAAAAAGCGGTCGCGTTCACGGTTTTCGCCGTTTTGGTATTCACGCCAGTAGTCAACGTCTTGCTTTACTAAAATACCACGAGCACGTAAATCTTCCGATTCAGTTAATGCGCCTGCAGCATCAACCATAAAACGGGTTGAGCCATGCTGATCTACATCGGCACTGGCATTAAATAATGTTTGTGCTGTAGGCTTTTTAGTGACCATATTAACCAAGCCACCCGGGCCTGACTGACCATATAAAATGCTTGATGGACCTTTAATTACTTCAACCTGTTGCAATATTTCGATGGGTTGTTGATAGTGTGACCAATGTTGATGCCCGTCGCGTAAATAACCCGTAGATGAACTTAGCTCAAACCCACGCAAGTTAAATACTTCACGGTTTCGTTGTTGTGAACCAGCTGTTAGGCTTGCGTCATTTGTGAGTACTTCGCCAAGGGTAGTGGCAAGTTGTTCGCTAATAATAGTGTCGGTTATTACAGTGACAGATTGTGCAGTTTCAAGTAATGAAGCTGATGTTCTCATTGCGCCATTGGCGTTATCTACTTTGTAATCGTTAAAGTAGCTACCTTTTACTTCTATGCGTTCAAGGTCGGTAGAGTTTGCATGTGCGTTTGCGGTAATACTTGCTAATAGTGCTATGTAAAGAGAGTTCAGTTTCATTAATTGCTTCCAGGGCAGATATGTAAAAAAAATAGAGATCTTAATGCAAACTACTATCATTTTCAACACCTTTCATTAACCTGTTTATAATGTGTTTGCTAATGGTTGCCAATTACGAATTCTGCTATTATTAGCAGCATATTTAGTGGGACTTTCTCCCATGTTATTTTATTGCTATGGAACTTACTGTGACTTCAACTGCTTTTTCATCTTTGGCTTTACCGGCTGGACTCGTTGATAATTTATCAACACTTGGCTATGCCCACATGACACCTGTGCAAGCGCAAAGTTTGCCGCCTGTACTTGCTGGTAAAGACATCATTGCTCAGGCAAAAACCGGTTCAGGTAAAACTGCTGCGTTTAGCTTGGGTGTGTTAGCTAAACTAAACGTAAAACGTTTTCGTATTCAATCTTTAGTGTTGTGTCCTACTCGTGAGCTTGCTGAGCAAGTTGCAGTTGAAATGCGTAAATTAGCGCGCGGCATTCATAACATTAAAATATTGACGTTATGTGGTGGTGTTTCAATTGGCCCGCAAATAGGTTCACTTGAACATGGCGCGCATATCATTGTTGGCACACCTGGGCGTGTTGATGATCATATTCGTAAAGGTACTTTACGTTTAGATGATGTTGAAACATTGGTACTTGATGAAGCCGATCAAATGCTTGATATGGGTTTTCAAGACACACTTGATGCAATTATTGAGCGTATTCCACAAAATCGTCAAACATTGTTATTTAGTGCTACATTCCCAAGAGCCATTGAAGCAATTGCTAAGCGTGTACTTAAAAATCCAGAAATGGTTAAAGTAGAAGAAGAGCAAGCCAAAAGCACAATTAAGCAGTACTTCTACAAAATGGATAACAATAAGCAGCGCTATCCAACGCTTAAGTTATTACTTCTTAAATTTACACCACAAAGCTGTGTTGTATTTTGTAATACCAAAGTAGAAACACAACAAGTGTGTGATGATTTAGCTGACGAAGGCTTCAGCGCTGTTGCATTGCACGGTGATTTAGAGCAACGCGATCGTGAACGTACGCTCATTCACTTTGCAAATAAAAGTGCTTCAATACTTGTTGCCACCGATGTTGCAGCGCGAGGTTTAGATATTGATGACATGGATATGGTTATTAACTACCATTTAGCACATGACACGCAAACACATGTTCACCGTGTTGGCCGAACTGGGCGTGCTGGTAAAAAGGGCATTGCTTGTTCTATTTACGGTGAAGCAGAAGCGTTTAAAATTGCACAAATTGGCGATCATTACGAGCGTGATATTACTCCAGAGCAAATGCCGCCGTTTAATTTATTAGATAAACCGCCGTACCGCCCTGAAATGGTTACTTTGATGATTGATTCAGGTAAAAAGCAAAAAGTACGTGCAGGCGATATTCTTGGTGCTCTAACAGGTAAGGATGGGGTTGCAGGTCGTCAAGTAGGTAAAATTAACGTACTTGATAACGTAGCATTTGTTGCAGTTGAACGTAATTCATCAAAACCAGCACTTCGTAAATTAACTGAAGGCAACATTAAGGGGCGTAAAATACGCGCTCGTCGCCTTACTCGTTAATTTATATTTGAATGAATGTACTAACGAGCAGCTGCTTTTAGTTGCTCGTATTCTCCTTTTACTTTTTTAAATTTTATTTCGCAGCCGCTAGGCTTGTCGGGATGATTTTTGAGGGCTTGTTGCCGCCAGCGTTTTTGTAGCTCTTTAAGGGTAAAGTTAGTTGGCAGTTCCCATTTAGCAGTGAGCTCATCATAATTTTCTTTTGTTAACATTACTGTTGTATCTGCATGTTTTACCCTCTCCCAAAAACTAGTCAAGAGTGCATCTACTTCTTGTGCTGAGGCGTCGTAATTTTCCCAGTTTAGATAATAGTCCTTCAAATTTGTTTTAATTGTTAGTGGGTACTCACACTCTTTTTCTAAAAGTTCTATATGCAAAGCTGAAACTAACAATGTTTGTGGATGAAGCTGAGTTTGAAGTTGATACAGTGCATTCATGATGAGAAAGTTGCGCTTAAATAAATCACGATCAGGATTTTTATCAAGTGATTTAATTGCACCACTATTTATAAGTTCTGATGCTAGAATATGAACTTGCCAAACTTGCTTTGTTAATATTAAATCAAATATCTGGTCAATCAGTGGGTTAAGCATTGTTTACGCCCTAGTAATTGGTGTATCTTCGATAAAGATTACATTGTTATAAGTAACAATCTGAAGGATTAAAATTATGCGAGGCAAGTTTAAGTGCCTTTTATTCATTGTATGTAGTGCGCTAGCTCCACCGAGCTGTGCACAAAATGCTACTTTGTTACTTGATGAGTTTAAACAACAACAGCAATGGAGTGCAAAGCTTCAATCTGGTAATACATTGCTGGAAATGCAGGCAACCACCGCTAAAGTTCGTGCTTTAGTGTATTCAGAGTTGGGTAACTTAGCATTTTCTAACGGCCAATATCCTGATGCATTACACTATTTTAAACTACTCGAAAAAGAAACATCCCTCTCATTTTTACCTACAGAAAATTTTCGCGCAATAAAAATGCAAGGGGTGATACTGTTTTATCAAGGCTTATTTCAGCAGGCTATTGTTGAATATAGTCGTGCATTGGTTATTGCTGAAAATAACAATGAAAAGCTTGAACAAGCTAATATATTAAATAATATAGGTTTAGCCTATTTTGATATGCATAATTTAAAGCTCACTCTTGATTATTATTTAAAAGTACAAAGCCTCTATGAAACTGAAGGTAGCGATCAGGATAAGGCTGATATTTTGCTTAATATCGCTGGAGTTTATGTGCGGTTATCGCGCTATGACAGTGCATTCGCTATCTATAAAGATGTTCTTCAAGTTTACCAAAAGCTAGGAGATCAAAGTGGTATTGCCCAAGTATATAACAATATGGGTGTGGCTTCTTTTGAAAGTAATCAATTCGACTTAGCACTACATTACTACGAGTTAGCACTGCATTATTATTTATCTGTTAATGACTATAACCACTTATCAACTCAGTACACCAATTTAGCAAATATTAACTTAATTTTAAATAAAGTGGATGTTGCCTATGAACAAGCAAGATTAGGTGAGAAATTTGCACTTAAAATTTCAAATCAAAGTTTGGAGCTTAATGCGCTATATGCTTTGGGAAAGGTGCAATTTGTAAAAGGGGAACTCGATAAAGCTAAAGTGAGCTTGGAGCGTTCAACAGCGCTTGCCCACGAGTATAAAAGTGAGCGGATGATCCGAAATGGTTTAGGCACCAAGTCATTACTTGAAGCAAGCCAAGGTAATTACTCTAGTGCAATGATCCTTCACGAAAAGTTTATAGGTGAACTAAGACTATTGAGAAGCGATAGTATTATTAATGCATTGGCTGCATTGCAGGATCAATTCAAAGCAACTCAATTAAACCAAGAAATAAAGCAACTTAAGCAAGAGCGCAAAGTACAAGAATTAAAAATGGCTCAGCGCTCTCAGCTCACTTTGTTTGTTTTTGTATTGTTATTCTTGGTTGTTGTGACTGGTGTGGCACTGTATCGGCGTGGTGCAGAAAAGCGGGCGAAACATCACCTAGCTGAGCAGGTTGAGCAGCGTACAGCTGAATTGCAAGCAGTGGCGCAAGAATTAAGAGAAGCTAATGATGTAAAAAGTCAGTTTTTAGCAAATATTAGTCATGAAATTCGCACTCCTCTGACCGCAATTTTAGGCCAAACTGATGATTTAATTAACGGACTGTATGAACCTGAGCAACTTCAAGATGAATTAGAGATAATTCAACGCCATAGTGATCATTTAAAGAGTTTAATTAATGATGTGCTCGATTTAAGTAAAATAGAAGCAAATAGATTAGAGCTCAGTATTTCTTGTTTTGATATTGTGCAGTTAATAAATGATGTACACGCTATGTTTATTACTCAAGCGACAGCAAAAAACCTACGTTTAGTGTTAGATAATCAAATTGGTGATGAGTTTTACACAAAATTAGATTTAATTCGTGTTAAACAAATACTCATTAATTTATGTGCTAATGCGATCAAGTTTACCCATTCAGGCCAAGTAGTGATTGTTCTAAATAAGACAGAACAAGGAGTCGTATTGGTCATTAAAGACACCGGAATCGGTATGAACTCAACACAATTAAAACTGATTTTCGAGTGCTTTAGCCAAGCTGATAACAGTATTAGTCGCCGATTTGGTGGTACGGGTTTAGGTTTGAGTTTGTCGCAGCAATTAGCCTCTATGATGGGAGGTTATATTAGTGTGCAAAGCGAATATAAGAAAGGCAGTCAGTTTTCTTTCTTTTTACCGTGTGTAAAAGTTTCGAAAGAGCAGGGTCTTGCCGAATTACAAGCTCCAGTTTTAAAAGACAAGCAGTTAAGTGGGAGGGTTTTACTTGCTGAAGATCACCCTGATAATCGAAGGCTAATAAGTCGTTATTTACGCTCAATGGGACTCGAGGTTATTGCAGTTGAAAATGGTGAGCAAGCCGTTGAACAATGCTTGCAAGAAGATCCAGATATAGTCTTACTCGATATACAAATGCCAGTGATGGATGGACGAGCTGCCTTTCAATTATTACAACAATGCGGTTTTCAACGTCCTATTTTTGCTTTAACTGCGAATGCAATGAGCCATGAGGTGGATGATTATTTAACACTAGGGTTCAGCGGATATCTAGCCAAACCTATCGATAAAGAATTATTTTATAAAACGTTAACTCAGTATCTTGGTTACACTAAAACGCCACAACAAGTTGAACAAAGTGATATTGATATGAGTGACTTGGTTATTAGTTTTAAGCAGAGTTTTACTTTAGAAAATGAGACTATAACACAGCACTTTATATGTGAAGATTTTGAAGCATTACAAAAAGATAGTCATCGTATTTTAGGTGCAGCGCAAATGTTTGGGCTGGATGAAATAGCGCAAGCAGCTAAAGATCTAGACAGAGCTTTATTACAAAAAGAAGATAATAGGAATAAGCAACATATCAAAGAGTTAGTGTTTAACCTGCAAGGTATTCTTCGAAAATACATGAAGGTTAACACATAAGTCAAATTGTTATTTATGGTATTAAAAAAGCGCCAAAAGGCGCTTTTTATTTTGAGTTTGGACGCTTCTTATTGACGTCTCATCGAATCAAAGAACTCATCGTTGGTTTTGCTCATTGACAGTTTATCGATTAAAAATTCCATCGCATCAATTTCTGACATGTCATGAACAATTTTACGTAAAATCCAAAGCTTCTGTAGCTCATCTGGCTTAGTTAGTAATTCTTCACGACGAGTACCTGAGCGGTTAAAGTCGATAGCAGGGAATACACGTCTTTCCGCAATTTTACGGTTAAGGTGCAGTTCCATGTTACCAGTACCTTTAAACTCTTCGTAGATAACTTCATCCATTTTAGAGCCAGTGTCGATAAGCGCTGTAGCTATGATTGTTAAGCTACCGCCTTCCTCAACGTTACGTGCAGCACCAAAGAAACGCTTAGGTTTATGAAGTGCGTTAGCATCAACACCACCAGTAAGTACTTTTCCTGATGAAGGAATAACGGTGTTATAAGCACGTGCTAAACGAGTGATTGAATCTAATAAGATAACAACATCTTTTTTATGCTCAACTAAACGTTTTGCTTTTTCGATAACCATTTCGGCAACTTGTACGTGACGAGAAGCGGGTTCATCGAATGTAGAGGCAATAACTTCGCCTTTAACTAAGCGCTGCATTTCTGTTACTTCTTCCGGACGCTCATCAATTAACAATACCATAAGCGTTGCATCTGGATGATTGTGTGTAATCGATTGCGCGATATTTTGTAGTAGCATTGTTTTACCCGCTTTTGGCGGAGCCACTAACAAACCACGTTGACCGCGGCCAATTGGCGATGCTAAATCAAGTACACGGGCTGTAATATCTTCTTTACTGCCGTTACCGCGTTCCATACGAAAACGTTCGTTAGCATGTAACGGAGTCAGATTTTCGAAAAGAATTTTAGTACGAGAGTTTTCAGGTTTATCAAAGTTAACTTCATTTACTTTAAGTAAAGCAAAGTAGCGTTCACCGTCTTTCGGTGGACGGATAAGACCTGAGATTGAATCGCCAGTACGCATGCTGAAGCGGCGAATTTGGCTAGGTGAAACATAAATGTCATCTGGCCCAGCTAAGTAAGAGGCTTCTGATGATCTTAAAAAGCCGAAACCATCTTGTAAAATCTCTAATACACCGCCGCCGAAGATGTTCTCTCCGCCTTTGGCATGTGATTTAAGAATAGCAAAAATAATGTCCTGCTTTCTTAAACGGGCTACGTTTTCGAGCCCCATGGACTCAGCTTGGTTTACAAGTTCTTTTATAGACTTGTCTTTTAATTCGCGTAAATGCATATTGGTGGGTTCTTTATTACAGTTGTCATACTCAAAATCGCTTTGATCGTTGAGTGAGGTTTGTTGAATATAACTAAGGATTAGTTGGCTTTATAAACTAGCAGTTCACTGGCGAAGCGTCCAGTCTTTATACAAAATAAATTCAAAAAAGGGCAAAAAGCCCTTTTTTATAGTTCTAGCTTACAGTTAGATGTTGTTTTCTAAAAACTCGATAAGCTGAGTTTTTGAAAGGGCACCTACTTTCGTTGCTGCAACTTGGCCGTCTTTAAAAAGAAGCAAAGTAGGGATACCACGAATACCAAATTTTGGCGGTGTTCCCGCATTTTGGTCAATATTTAATTTAGCAACAGTTACACGGCTGTCGTATTCATCAGCAACTTCGTGAAGAATAGGGGCGATCATCTTACAAGGTCCACACCATTCAGCCCAGAAATCTACTAGTACTGGTTTGTCAGATTGTAATACGTCAGCTTCAAAGCTATCGTCAGTAATTTGGATTATTTTCTCGCTCATTGCGCTCTCCGATTTAGTTAGGCGAAATATTTAGTGCGTATTTAAACACTCTTGTTTCTTATTGCAAGTTTAAACGTTATGCTTAAACGCTATGACTAAGACACATTTAACCGATAAAAAGTTTTCAGACTTTGCTATCGCACCGGAAGTGGTTGCCGGTTTAACCGAGAATGGGTTTGAATATTGCACACCTATTCAAGCAAAATGCCTACCTTTTATTTGTGATGGACGCGATATCGCGGGCCAAGCTCAAACTGGTACAGGCAAAACGTTGGCATTTTTAACTGCCACGTGCCATCGGTTATTACAATCTAGCAAAGCACCTAGTAAACATCCAAGAGCCCTGATCATGGCCCCTACTCGGGAGCTTGCGATTCAGATACACAAAGATGCTAAAATTTTAGCGCCGCACTGTAATCTTAACTTAGGTTTAGTATATGGTGGCGAAGATTACGAAAAACAACGTGCACAACTAGAAAAAGGCGTTGATATTTTAATTGGTACTACAGGTCGCCTAATTGATCTGTATAAGCAAGGCTGTTACACCCTTAATGAAATTGAGGTTGTCGTGCTTGACGAAGCTGATCGTATGTTCGATTTAGGTTTCATAAAAGATATTCGTTATATGTTTCATCGTATGCCGGATACATCAAAACGTTTAAACTTATTATTCTCTGCCACATTATCGTATCGCGTACAAGAATTAGCGTTTGAGCACATGACAAACCCAGAACATGTTCAAATTGAACCTGATGTTAAAACGGGTAAACGCATCCAAGAAGAGCTATTTCATCCTTCGCAAGAAGATAAAATTAAGCTGTTATTAACCTTAATTGAAGAAGAATGGCCGGAAAAGGCAATTGTATTTGCAAATACAAAACACAGTTGTGAAACCGTTTATGCTTGGCTTAAGTCAGACGGTCATCGTGTGGGCATGCTTACTGGTGATGTTAATCAGAAAAAACGCCAAACTATATTAGCGCAATTTAGTAAAGGTGAATTGGACTTTTTAGTAGCAACTGATGTTGCAGCACGCGGTCTTCATATTCCAGAAGTAAGTCATGTATTTAACTTTGATTTACCGGACGATTGTGAAGATTATGTTCACCGTATTGGTCGTACTGGCCGCGCTGGTGCATCAGGCCATGCAATTAGCTTTGCGTGTGAGCAATATGCATATAACCTGCATGAAATTGAAGAGTATATAGAGCACAGCATTCCTTTATCGCATTACGATAAAACTGCATTGCTAGATGATTTAACTCAGCCTATTATTCAAAGAAAGCGCAACTATTCAACAGGTCCACGTAGCCGTAGTAATAACAGCGGACGTCGCCCAAATAATAGTTACCAAAAAGGACGGTCGTAAGCGATCGTTTGTATAAGCAGTAGTAACTAGAGGTTTTTGAACGGTGGGGCAACTTAAACCGCAAAAAAATGTTTATGCAGTTATTGATTTAGGCTCAAATAGCTTTCATATGCTTATTGTTAAATCAATCGCTGGTGGCCTACAAACAATAGGCCGCGTTAAACGAAAAGTTAGATTAGCCGCAGGACTTGATACAAAAAATGTATTGAGTTCTGAAGCAATGCAGCGAGGCTGGGAATGCCTTGCTCTTTTTGCTGAGCGCTTACAGGATATCCCCAAAAAAAATATCACCATAGTTGCAACTGCAACACTGCGTTTAGCAACGAATGCTGATGTTTTCAAAATTAAAGCCGAAAAAATTCTTGGTCATAATATCAATGTAATTAGCGGAGAAGTAGAAGCGCGCACAATTTATAAAGGTGTTGCTCATACTTCATCATGCACGGGCAAACAGCTTGTTATTGATATCGGTGGTGCTAGTACCGAGGTTGTTATCGGCAAAGGTTTTGAAGCACTGCACTATAAAAGCCTCAATATGGGGTGTGTAACCTATCTTGAACGCTACTTTAAAGATTGCCAATTAAGTGATAGTAACTTTAATACGGCAATAAAAGCAGCTCGCACTGTCATTGACGAAATATCTCCCGAATATAAAGCCGCTAGTTGGAAAGTTGCTTCAGGTGCTTCTGGTACAGTCCAAGCAATTCAAGAAATAATGGTCGCGCAAAATCTTGACGACTTACTTACGCTTGAAAAGCTTAACACGATAAAAAATCAAGCCATTGCATTTAGCACTATAGCCGCATTAGACCTTCCAGGGCTAAGTGAAGACCGCCGCTTGGTATTTGTATCCGGACTCGCTATCTTAATTGCGTTATTTGAATCTCTTGAAATAGAGAGCATGGGATTAGCGGGTGGAGCTCTGCGTGAAGGTGTTTTATATAGTATGGTGCCAGAGCTTCATAATAACAATATTCGTAAACGCACAGTTGATGGGTTTATGAGTCGTTATCATGTTGATCAAAAACAAGCGTGTCGAGTTTCAGGTTTAGCTGTGCAGTTAGCTGCAAATATTAATAAAGATTGGCCAATTGAAAGTTTAAATGGGCTACCATTATTAAAAGCAGTAGCACAGCTTCATGAGGTTGGATTGCTAATTGAGTATAAGCAGTACCATAAACACACTGCTTATATTTTGGAAAATACCGATATGCCAGGTTTTTCACAGTCTGAGCATAAATTAATAGTAGCGGTAGCAGATGCACATCGTTCTGACTTTCCAAAAGACTGCTTTAACTCTCTCGGTATAAATAGTTTATTGGCACAATACATTGTTAGGCTATTACGTATTGCGGTTATTTTATCAATGCGTAGACAAGATGATGTAGTGCCTCATTTTGAGTTAACTGCTAAAAATGAAGTGTTAGACCTTAAGTTCGAAAGAAACTGGTTAAAGGATCATCCATTAATGGCCAGCGAGCTACAACAAGAGTCTAAACAACAAGGTAAACTTGGGTGGAAGTTCATAGTAAACTAATTAAAAAAGGCCCATCAGGGCCTTTTTAGTGTTTAAAGTAACCATTTCGATGCAAATATGTGCGAACAGCATATTATTTCAAGTTTTCTTTAAAAAAGGGTTGATCTGTTTTCGGATCTCCCTATAATGCGACCCCACTGAGACGGGAAACGCCAACGCATAGCGGGGCACGAACAACTCAGGGTGTTAAGTAAAACTTAAATTGAATCTTTTTAGAAAGTTTAAATTTAAGTGTTGACAAAAAAATAGGAAAGCGTAATATGCGCAGCCCTAGCGAGATAAAGTTCAACTTTATAATCGCAACGTTCTTTAACAATATAAAGCAATCATCTGTGTGGGCACTCGTACAGATTGAGTTCTAACAGCCAAACTACTTCGTTCTTTATTGAGCAAGTAACGAGGCAAACAAATTAGAGTCTCAATTGAAAACTGAGTGACCAACAGAATAGTTATTTCGGTAATTATTCGGCACAGTCAATTCAATATCGAAAGATATTAAAAAATTCAGAATTCATTGAGCTGTCGAAAGACATAAAACTTTTTAATTGAAGAGTTTGATCATGGCTCAGATTGAACGCTGGCGGCAGGCCTAACACATGCAAGTCGAGCGGTAACAGAGAGTAGCTTGCTACTTTGCTGACGAGCGGCGGACGGGTGAGTAATGCTTGGGAACATGCCTTGAGGTGGGGGACAACAGTTGGAAACGACTGCTAATACCGCATAATGTCTACGGACCAAAGGGGGCTTCGGCTCTCGCCTTTAGATTGGCCCAAGTGGGATTAGCTAGTTGGTGAGGTAATGGCTCACCAAGGCGACGATCCCTAGCTGGTTTGAGAGGATGATCAGCCACACTGGGACTGAGACACGGCCCAGACTCCTACGGGAGGCAGCAGTGGGGAATATTGCACAATGGGCGCAAGCCTGATGCAGCCATGCCGCGTGTGTGAAGAAGGCCTTCGGGTTGTAAAGCACTTTCAGTCAGGAGGAAAGGTTAACGGTTAATACCCGTTAGCTGTGACGTTACTGACAGAAGAAGCACCGGCTAACTCCGTGCCAGCAGCCGCGGTAATACGGAGGGTGCGAGCGTTAATCGGAATTACTGGGCGTAAAGCGTACGCAGGCGGTTTGTTAAGCGAGATGTGAAAGCCCCGGGCTCAACCTGGGAACTGCATTTCGAACTGGCAAACTAGAGTGTGATAGAGGGTGGTAGAATTTCAGGTGTAGCGGTGAAATGCGTAGAGATCTGAAGGAATACCGATGGCGAAGGCAGCCACCTGGGTCAACACTGACGCTCATGTACGAAAGCGTGGGGAGCAAACGGGATTAGATACCCCGGTAGTCCACGCCGTAAACGATGTCTACTAGAAGCTCGGAGCCTCGGTTCTGTTTTTCAAAGCTAACGCATTAAGTAGACCGCCTGGGGAGTACGGCCGCAAGGTTAAAACTCAAATGAATTGACGGGGGCCCGCACAAGCGGTGGAGCATGTGGTTTAATTCGATGCAACGCGAAGAACCTTACCTACACTTGACATACAGAGAACTTACCAGAGATGGTTTGGTGCCTTCGGGAACTCTGATACAGGTGCTGCATGGCTGTCGTCAGCTCGTGTTGTGAGATGTTGGGTTAAGTCCCGCAACGAGCGCAACCCCTATCCTTAGTTGCTAGCAGGTAATGCTGAGAACTCTAAGGAGACTGCCGGTGATAAACCGGAGGAAGGTGGGGACGACGTCAAGTCATCATGGCCCTTACGTGTAGGGCTACACACGTGCTACAATGGCGCATACAGAGTGCTGCGAACCTGCGAAGGTAAGCGAATCACTTAAAGTGCGTCGTAGTCCGGATTGGAGTCTGCAACTCGACTCCATGAAGTCGGAATCGCTAGTAATCGCGTATCAGAATGACGCGGTGAATACGTTCCCGGGCCTTGTACACACCGCCCGTCACACCATGGGAGTGGGTTGCTCCAGAAGTAGATAGTCTAACCCTCGGGAGGACGTTTACCACGGAGTGATTCATGACTGGGGTGAAGTCGTAACAAGGTAGCCCTAGGGGAACCTGGGGCTGGATCACCTCCTTATACGATTTAGAACTTATTTGTTCGTAGTGTCCACACAGATGATTGTTAATTAGTGCTTGTCCCTTTGGGATAACTAATTAATATGCTCTTTAAAAATTTGGAAAAGCTGATAATAAAATTCTGATGAATACATTGTATTTATCAAGAGTTTTCAAAAGTAAAAAAACAATGGTAGCAGTACCATTGAGTGCCATTTAGTTAACTCTTATGAGTTAATTGATTGGTATCTACTTTAGTATTCAATATTGACTTCTGGCGAAGTTAAACTGTCACAAAACAAAGACCCGTTTGGGTTGTATGGTTAAGTGACTAAGCGTACACGGTGGATGCCTTGGCAGTTGGAGGCGATGAAGGACGTATTAACTTGCGATAAGCCTAGTCAAGCTAGTAAAAAGCGCTTGAGACTAGGATTTCCGAATGGGGAAACCCACCTGCTTGCAGGTATCGTTAACTGAATACATAGGTTAACGAGGCGAACGCGGAGAACTGAAACATCTAAGTACCCGTAGGAAAAGAAATCAACCGAGATTCCGAAAGTAGCGGCGAGCGAAATCGGAACAGCCCTTAAGCTTATTATGTGTTAATGGAAGGCTGCTGGAAAGCGCCACGATACAGGGTGATAGTCCCGTACATGAAAAGACATTTTAAGTGAAATCGAGTAGGTCGGAGCACGTGAAACTTTGACTGAATATAGGTGGACCATCATCTAAGGCTAAATACTCCCAACTGACCGATAGTGAACCAGTACCGTGAGGGAAAGGCGAAAAGAACCCCTGTGAGGGGAGTGAAATAGAACCTGAAACCGTGTACGTACAAGCAGTAGGAGCCCACTTGTTGGGTGACTGCGTACCTTTTGTATAATGGGTCAGCGACTTATATTTTGTAGCGAGGTTAACCGAATAGGGTAGCCGTAGGGAAACCGAGTCTTAACTGGGCGAATAGTTGCAAGGTATAGACCCGAAACCCGGTGATCTAGCCATGGGCAGGTTGAAGGTTGAGTAACATCAACTGGAGGACCGAACCCACTAACGTTGAAAAGTTAGGGGATGACCTGTGGCTAGGAGTGAAAGGCTAATCAAACCGGGAGATAGCTGGTTCTCCCCGAAATCTATTTAGGTAGAGCCTCGGACGAATACTTACGGGGGTAGAGCACTGTTAAGGCTAGGGGGTCATCCCGACTTACCAACCCTTTGCAAACTCCGAATACCGTAAAGTAATATCCGGGAGACACACGGCGGGTGCTAACGTCCGTCGTGAAGAGGGAAACAACCCAGACCGCCAGCTAAGGTCCCAAAGTCATAGTTAAGTGGGAAACGATGTGGAAAGGCCCAGACAGCCAGGAGGTTGGCTTAGAAGCAGCCATCCTTTAAAGAAAGCGTAATAGCTCACTGGTCGAGTCGGTCTGCGCGGAAGATGTAACGGGGCTAAACTATGCACCGAAGCTGCGGATTCAGAATTTATTCTGAGTGGTAGGGGAGCGTTCTGTAAGCGGTTGAAGGTGTACCGGGAGGTATGCTGGACGTATCAGAAGTGCGAATGCTGACATGAGTAACGATAATGGGAGTGAAAAACTCCCACGCCGGAAGACCAAGGGTTCCTATCCCATGTTAATCAGGGTAGGGTAAGTCGACCCCTAAGGCGAGGCCGAAAGGCGTAGTCGATGGGAAACAGATTAATATTTCTGTACTCGATATAATTGCGATGGGGGGACGGAGCAGGCTAAGCAAGCATAGCGTTGGTAGTCTATGTGAAAGTGAGTAGGGCGTTTGTTTAGGTAAATCCGGACGAACATTAAACCTGAGACACGAGACGAGTCACTACGGTGATGAAGTTGCTGATGCCATACTTCCAGGAAAAGCCTCTAAGCTTCAGATTATATGGAATCGTACCCCAAACCGACACAGGTGGTCAGGTAGAGAATACTAAGGCGCTTGAGAGAACTCGGGTGAAGGAACTAGGCAAAATCGTACCGTAACTTCGGGAGAAGGTACGCTCCTATCTGTGATGAGACTTGCTCTCTAAGCGGACGGGAGCCGCAGTGACCAGGTGGCTGGGACTGTTTATTAAAAACACAGCACTGTGCAAAATCGCAAGATGACGTATACGGTGTGACACCTGCCCGGTGCCGGAAGGTTAATTGATGGGGTTATCCTTAGGGAGAAGCTCTTGATCGAAGCCCCGGTAAACGGCGGCCGTAACTATAACGGTCCTAAGGTAGCGAAATTCCTTGTCGGGTAAGTTCCGACCTGCACGAATGGTGTAACCATGGCCACGCTGTCTCCACCCGAGACTCAGTGAAATTGAAATCGCAGTGAAGATGCTGTGTACCCGCGGCTAGACGGAAAGACCCCGTGAACCTTTACTACAGCTTGGCACTGAACATTGAACCTACATGTGTAGGATAGGTGGGAGACTTTGAAGCAGCGACGCTAGTTGTTGTGGAGTCAACCTTGAAATACCACCCTTGTAGTTTTGATGTTCTAACGTTGGCCCCTGAATCGGGGTTACGGACAGTGCCTGGTGGGTAGTTTGACTGGGGCGGTCTCCTCCTAAAGAGTAACGGAGGAGCACGAAGGTTGGCTAAGTACGGTCGGACATCGTACGGTTAGTGTAATGGTAGAAGCCAGCTTAACTGCGAGACAGACACGTCGAGCAGGTACGAAAGTAGGTCATAGTGATCCGGTGGTTCTGAATGGAAGGGCCATCGCTCAACGGATAAAAGGTACTCCGGGGATAACAGGCTGATACCGCCCAAGAGTTCATATCGACGGCGGTGTTTGGCACCTCGATGTCGGCTCATCACATCCTGGGGCTGAAGTCGGTCCCAAGGGTATGGCTGTTCGCCATTTAAAGTGGTACGCGAGCTGGGTTTAGAACGTCGTGAGACAGTTCGGTCCCTATCTGCCGTGGGCGTTTGAGAATTGAGAGGGGTTGCTCCTAGTACGAGAGGACCGGAGTGAACGAACCGCTGGTGTTCGGGTTGTCATGCCAATGGCATTGCCCGGTAGCTACGTTCGGAACTGATAAGCGCTGAAAGCATCTAAGCGCGAAGCAGGCCTCGAGATGAGTTCTCACTAGACTTTTAAAGTCTCTGAAGGGCCGTTGAAGACTACAACGTTGATAGGCAAGATGTGGAAGTGGTGTGAGCCATTAAGCTAACTTGTACTAATTACCCGTGAGGCTTAACCATACAACGCCAAACGCGTTTTATGTGATAGTGAAACACGCGAAGAAGTTAATATAACTAAAGTAGATATTACTTAGAAAGACTTAAAAAATATTATCAGATATTTTCCAAATTCAGTTAATGCGCAGAAATACGTATTAACGCCCAAATTTGCTTGGTGACAATAGCGTTTTGGACCCACCTGACTCCATGCCGAACTCAGTAGTGAAACGAAACAGCGCCGATGATAGTGTAGCATTTGCTATGTGAAAGTAGGACATTACCAGGCTTCAAATTGTAGGGAGCCCGACTAGAAATAGTCGGGCTTTTTTACGTCTGCAGAAAAGTGAAATATGGGGGAGTAACGAACATTACATACTCGATTCTTCTCCAATTCATCTAAATGTACAAGTTGAGCGGAATAGCTCATTATTCCAGTACTAAAGTTAATAACCAAATTTAAAGGTTATTTAAAATAGTCCGTAAGCTTGGGTTTCTTCACTTTCGGATTCTTCTATTTGGGTTGGTTTAAATATCACGCTTGGATCAATTAACACACTGTGCTTTTGTGAAAGCTTGATTAATCCTCGCATCATATTTTTAGTTTGTGGGTCTAGATCAAAACCAACCTCAGTGAGCTTATCCAGTGGCCTTATGTCTTCTTTTTTATAGTCGATATTGTCTTCGACTTTATCTACTAATAAACCAACATGTGGATTTAATCCGTCTTTGGTGGTGAAAACAATAATAGGTTTATAGTCTAAGGTTATTTGCTCTTTAGCTGATTCAAATAAACGCTCAAGCTGAATTAGACTATTACGCTTAATTTTGTCGAGCAGAGCTGATACTTGTTTATGATCACTTTGATTATGGGCTGCTATGGCTGCCTTTGCTGTCTCTAGTAATGATTGGAAAGGCTTGTCAAGCCGAGAGATTGTTAATTTTAAATCTTCATTGTCGGTGTTGAATTCTTTGTAAAACAAAACAAAATCTTGTAGTTCTGCGTCATTATTTGAAATAGAAGCCGAGCTATTTAATACGTTACTTTGAAGGGTATTAAACCAGTTTAATAGTTTGTCTTGCCATATTCTTAGTTGCTTTAGTACATGCGTATTACTTTGTTCAGTTGAGATATTATTTAAAATAATACCTAAATCAAAAACAGGTGTTGGTATATCCATATAATCTTTAACACCAATAAAGCTTTTATTATTGTTTGGTAAAGTTGTTAGATTATTGTCAAAGCGCTCAGTTAATAAAATGTCGAGTATCTTTAGTGAAATTGTTTTGCAGCCCACTTTAAAGTTTATTAATTCCATGCCTTTATCTTAATTTACCTATTAATGCTTTAAGGATAGAACAAATTAAATAAATAGCTTAAAGATGGATAAAATTTAACAGAGATAGGGCAACTAGAAATTATTAGATAGTGCTAGTGAGGTTTTTTATGGCACGTTTAAATTGATTATCAAGCTGTTTTTTTCCTAATAATCCTAAGTGTTGAATCACTTTTTCATTACTTTCATTTTGAAGTACTAACTTTATTAACAGTTGTTTATCAGACTCTGTTAATTGAGATATACAAGAAGGTGACTGGCTCAGTAACTGCCAAAGAGTTGCAGAGATACTAAATTGAGTGAAGTTACTTTTAGTGAGCAGCGCTAGTCGCTCGTGAGTCTCTAGGCTTATTAACTCGTCGCTAAATCCTTCAATTAGAATATTCACGAGTTGCGAATCTAGTGTTTTAAAGTGTGTTAAAAGAGCATAAAAAAAATCGCTTTTAAACTGCTTTTTCAAAGGTTGAATAATTGTACTTTTGTCACTTAAGCATTTAACTACAAGCGCCGAATGTTCAGCGGTGCTTTTATCGCGTTGATATCCCAGTTTTACAGTATCAAATCCTAGGTTTTGCCAAAAATTAAGTAACTGCGCTGTTGCGCCAAAGCTTGCACCAAGCCAACTACATTGGCTTTTTACCTGCGACTCGCAATAACTAAGTAGCTTTTTACCAAGTCCTATATTGTGAGAGCTTGGATCAATCGCTATTCGTACAACGCGAGCGCTCAGTTGTGTTAAACAGTCATTATTAAAGCTAAGTTGTGAGAGTGCTTGCGCCATTAAATGCCCCTGTGGGCGACGCTCTCCACTTATAACTTGTAGGGCAAGTTCTTCACTCAAACCACCTTCTATGGCGATTAAGCATACGCCAACTAATTGATTATTAATTTTGCTAATAAATAGCCGTTGCGATGGTGCGTCTAGTAGCTGGCGTAAGTCGTTGACACTACTTTGATAGTGAGCTAATGCAAGCAGGGCAATAACTTGCTGCAGTAACGGCTCATTATTACCAAGGGACTGCTGTGTTATTTCACTATGAACTGGCTGCTCTAATTCATCACTACTTAACTCTATATATTGTGCATCGAGTGCTAGTAGTGTGCGAATGTGTTGCTCAAGAGGATCGTGTTTAGCAAAGCGCAGTGGCTCATCAAGTGTTACAACTTTAGAGGCTTTATAGTGTGCTTTAATATAGTTACTAAAGCGAATGGTATAACCCCTACCATTGCCTTCATACCCAACCAGAGTGCTTGCAAATACTATACGAGGGTAATGAGCTAGCATTTGTAGTAATAACGGAACAGGGATTGCTGCAGCTTCATCAACGAGTAGTAAATCGCACTCAGGTAGTGTGTTTAATAACGCGTCAGGTGCAACGTAGTGCAAGTTGGCGAGCTGTTTATGTTCAGCGTTGTATTGAAGGCTTAACTCTTGGGCTAAATGTTTAAAGCTGCTATGGGTCGCTTTAAATTGAGTGCTGCTAATAATTACTTTTTTATCAGCTAATTTTGCGGCTGCTAAGCCAAGTGCTGCCGACTTACCTCTGCCTCTATCAGCATTAATGAGTAAAGGCCTATTGGCACGGCCATTAGCTACTTTTACTATTTTTTCAACGCAGTTTTGCTGTGGCTCATAATCAATTTTATTATGCATTACATAGCTAGCGTTATTACTAATACAGCCATTTTTTTCACTAAAGTAAAAAGCGGGCAACGGTTTAATAATAGTCGCGAAACGCTGATTAAATATGCTGTAGTTAATGTTCTGACCGTGTGATTGCACTGTACTTAATGCTGGATCTTGCCAAGAGGTTAAATCATCTAGTTCAGGCAGTAATAAAAACAGTATACCGCCTGCTTTAACGGTGCCGGCAAGTGCTGCAAGTTTATCAGGGTGCAAACCACTAAAACCATTGTAAACAGCATGAGCAAATTCTTGCCCTAAAATTTGGTGAGTGCGAGTAGGCCAGTACGAATTTTTAATCGCGCACTGCTTTGATACAACAAGTGTATTGTTTTCATCTATTAATGAGTTAAGTATTTCATAACACCAAGCTGGGCTGCCAGTTATTAACACTAGCTGACGATGATACGCGCCAGCTAATTGTTGCTCTAACTCATTTAGGTGTGCTTTATACCGCTTGTAATCGTGCATAAGCCGTTACTAACCATTTACTACCAAGGTCGTCAAAGTTAACTTGTACGCGAGATTGTGCGCCACTGCCTTCGTAATTAAGTACGGTACCAATACCAAACTTAGCATGCAGTACGCGTTGTCCTAAGTTAAAGCCACTGTCTTCAAATGCGGCATGGCTAACTGATGCGCTAAAACGCCCAGCGGCAGGCGGGCGAGAAACCTGTGTTTTAATACGGATTTCTTCTACGCAGTCTTCAGGGATTTCGCGTAAAAAGCGAGATGGGCTATGGTATTTTTCTTGCCCGTATAAGCGGCGACTCTCAGCATGGCTAATATATAACTTATCCATTGCTCGTGTCATGCCTACATAACAAAGGCGGCGCTCTTCTTCTAAGCGACCCGACTCTTCGTTGCTTTGCTGAGAAGGGAACATGCCTTCTTCTACGCCTACCATAAACACTAGCGGAAACTCTAAGCCTTTAGCTGAGTGAAGCGTCATCATTTGTACGGCGTCTTCGTGTTCTTCTGCCTGCCCTTCACCTGACTCAAGTGATGTATGGGCTAAAAAGCCTTGTAGTGGTGAGCTGTATTCTTCGTCTTCAGGTAGCTCATACTGGTCACATGCGCTAATTAGTTCTTCTAAGTTTTCTACGCGAGCACGGCCTTTTTCACCTTTTTCAGCTTGGTACATTGCCATCAAGCCTGAGGTTTGAATTGTGTACTTGGCTTGCTCATGCAAAGTTAGATCGCTAATTTTATCTTCTATTTGTTCAACTAGTTCTACAAACTTACTTACTGCACCAGAAGCACGACCAGATAAATGCTGTTGTTCTACAATTGCTTTTGCGGCATACCAAAGCGGTAACGATTCTGCTCGTGCACAGTCGCGTATATGGCTCAATGTTTTATCACCAATACCGCGTGCTGGCGTATTAATTACACGCTCAAATGCGGCATCGTCTTGACGATTACCCACTAGACGTAAGTACGACAACGCATCTTTAATTTCTTGTCGTTCGAAGAATCGCATACCACCATAAATACGGTATTTTAAGCCTTCTTGTAGCATGGCCTCCTCAAGTACACGAGATTGCGCGTTACTACGGTATAAAATTGCGGCATCTTGCAAGGCATTTCCTGCATTTAACCAGCTTCGTAGCTTGCTACTCACAAAGCGTGCTTCGTCTAACTCATTAAATGCTGCATAAATAGAGATTGGCTCGCCATCGTTACCGTCGGTCCACAAGCTTTTACCCATACGTTCTGAGTTATTTTGAATTAATGCGTTGGACGCTTTCAAAATAGTTGCTGTTGAACGGTAGTTTTGTTCAAGACGAATGGTTTCTGCGCTAAAGTCAGTTAAAAATCGTTTAATATTTTCTATTTTAGCACCGCGCCAACCGTAAATACTTTGGTCATCGTCGCCTACAATCATGATACTGCTTGTATCGCCTGCAAGTAACTTTAACCAAGCATATTGAATGGTATTTGTATCTTGGAACTCGTCTACGAGCATATGTGCAAAGCGTTGCTGGTAATGACGTAGTAACGTAGGGTTATTTTTTAACACTTCGTAGCTGCGTAGTAATATTTCGGCAAAATCAACTAAACCAGCTCTATCACAGGCTTCTTGATAGGCGGCGTAAACACGCAGCATCATTTGCTCGTTAATATCGTATGCTTGAATATCTTTAGGGCGAAGTGCTTCATCTTTTTTAGCGCTTATGTACCAGCCAAATTGTTTAGCAGGCCATTTTTTATCATCGATATTCATCGATTTTAATAAGCGCTTGATCATCCGAAGTTGATCGTCAGAGTCTAAAATTTGAAAGGCTTCAGGTAAGTTAGCTTCACGGTGATGAGCACGTAAAATACGATGCGACAAACCATGGAACGTACCAATCCACATACCACCTACAGGGGCTTTTAGTGTTTCTTCAACGCGGCTGCGCATTTCTTTAGCCGCTTTATTAGTAAAGGTTACGGCAAAAATACTGTAAGCAGATGCTTGCTCAACTTGCATAAGCCACGCAATACGATGAACTAACACTCGTGTTTTACCAGACCCAGCACCTGCTAATACCAGCATGTTTTGTAGTGGGGCTGCAACGGCATCGCGTTGTTTGTCATTTAAGCCATCGAGTAATTGTGAAACGTCCATCGTTACGCCTTTTTAATCAATATTGTGGGCAGTATAACAGGTGTTTTTGTTAGGCTAAATAAAATACTGTTTTTATAAACAGCTATTTATAAAATAGCCTTAAAAACGAGTAACTTGCTATTTTTTTAAACAAACAAAAAAGTGTAAACGCACAATAAAAATTGCTAATTTGACCTAAAGTTAGCAATTTTTACTAACTCTCTAAATCTAGACTAATTTAACTATTTGATTTGTAAGCTTTAATAAATTGGCATAGAGTGTGTAAGTAAATAATTATAAAATCAAATAAATACAGAGGTTAGTATGGCAGATCAAGGTTCTGGCGGTAACGTAATCGCAGCATTATGTAATATATTTTTTCCTGGTTTAGGGCAGTTAGTGCAAGGGCGTATTTTAGCGGCTATATTTTTTGCACTCGCTATTATAATAAGTTACGCACTAATTTATGTGCTTGTAGGTTTTGTACTTGTGCCTATTATTTACTTATGGTCGATTATTGACGCAGCGCGTTATAGATCGCGAAGTTAACGGCTTTAAAGTTGAGTAAAATAGCGCCCTTGTGGCGCTATTTTACTTTATATGTCCTGTGGTTTGCGGGCGTTTACGTATATAATTACGCAATTAAAGATTTACAGGCAAACCCTATGGAATATCAATTTATTCGCGACCCTATTAGTGGGCTACGTATTAAAATAAGTAGTGAACACACTATTATTGGTCGCTGGCTAAACGAAGAAATAGGCAAAGACAAAGTAGCTATGGTGCAAGCGCTTATTGCATCGGTGAGTTCAAGCTATGAGCCGCTAACGCTAAAAGGCCAAGAAATAGATTTAATATTAACCAAAGACGAAGCACTATTTGAAGCCCATGCGCTTCATCAAGACAGTGAAGACCTAATAGCGTATCAAGATGACGATTTAGCGCTTGAAGAAAATGGTTTAAGTAGTGGTTGTGGCTTTGAAGACTTTGTTGACCTGATCAACTCATGGCATGAGTTTTCGGCTGGTCGTTAAGTTATATTATCTGTATTATTTTTATAAATTTATTTAGAGTAGAAAGTTTAAAATGAAAAAAGTTGAATTAAAAATTGTCAATCCTAAAGTTGGTACTGAAATTCCTATGCCTGAGTATGCTACAGATGGCTCTGCTGCTATAGATCTTAGGGCCTGTATTGATGATATATTACAAGTTTTACCGGGTGAGACGAAATTAATTCCTACTGGTATTGCTTTAAATATGCAGGATACTGGAATGGCTGCTACTATTTTGCCTCGCTCAGGTTTAGGTCATAAACATGGGATTGTATTGGGTAATTTAGTCGGATTAATTGACTCAGATTACCAAGGCGAGTTATTCATTTCAGTATGGAATAGAGGTAATGATGAATTCTCAATAAACTCTGGTGATAGAATTGCTCAATTGATGTTTATACCAGTACTTAAAGCTGATTTTGTACTTGTCGATGAGTTTGAAGCAACAGATCGTGGAACTGGTGGCTTTGGTCATACTGGCGTGAAGTAAACTTCTTAGGTGGCGTGTATATTCACGCCACATAGCAACTTAGTTAAAAGGATTTACTAAATGATTCGACATATTATTGCCGTAATTTCAGCACTCTTAATTTTATTAATACTTTATATTCTCAATAAAAATATTGCTATTGGAGCTTTAGGAGGTATTGCAAGTCTTATAATTGTTGAAGTTTATTTTTTTATGGGAAAAAATGATCTCGATCTTACATTCCTTGGCCTGAAAAGATTATTTTATGTATTTAAAAAAAGAAAAATAATAAAAGAATCTATTAATTATGACTCATTGGCTGATTATGCCTTCTGGTTAAAAGAGGAGTTTGTTTTTCCTCTATCTTCCTTTAATAAAAAAATAGATAAAATTGTAATTCAAAAGCTTTCAAGTTTTGAAGCTGCCATATTTATTCTACTTATTAATGATAACCACAATTGTATAGATTGCAGCTACCTTACTTCAGAGGATTTTAAGGAACTTTTTACTAAAGCTCTAAAAGAGCCCTTTTATAAAAGGTTAATTCTCAAAGAATCTCTGTCGAAAATTATTAAGCCAGCTGATTTAGAAAAACTCCTTATCAAGTTTGAAGAGCAATTAACTGTAGATTGCGATTTAAGTAATGAAAATATTGATAATGATCTTTTTAAAGGAAAAGTTAAAGAGTTGTGCGCCGTGGGTGGAGAAATGAAAATATCAATCTTCTCAACCACCTCTCAACTATCCCACGATATATTAAAAGATTTAAAAGCTTATCAAACAAGTTCCACTAAAGTTGATATAGATTTCTATCTTTGCAGTCCAAATGTTAAAACAGACTCAGCAATTTTAGAATTAATGAAAGAGTACGAAGTCCCCGTTGGTGCTTTACCATTTCAATTTGTAAAGCTTAGTAATAAAAAAGCACATGTAGAAATGGATATTACCCGTCGTGTATTTAGAGTGTTGCGTTCTTTTCAAGATATTAAGGATAATCAAGAGAGTTACTGTAAAACGTCGGTTTATTTATATAAAAAAAGTTACCCCGGGTGCAAAATTCGCCTAATAGAAAATAAGTTTGTTGAATTACAACCTGGTCCATTAAAGTTTGCTAATAATTTATATCGATTTCGTATCGCGAGCACAGATTCAGAAATAATACATACTCTTAGTAATGCTGTTAAAAACTTTAAAGATGGTAATGAAGTTCAATGTCTTGAATTATTAAACCAGCCAATAGAGCAGGCTGAAAAGCAGGCATTACTAGAGTTAGCTGAATGGCTAGTATCAAGGGGCATAAAAACAGATGAGTTATTTAATTATGCAACAGATATTCATGCATCTAGTGGTGATCAAGAAACTCGTACTAGGCTAAAATTTTTACAAAACAGAATAGGAACTGCTTATAAAGCTATATCTAATTTGAGTGATTCTATAAATGAAGAACTTTATGCAAAAGAAAACTTTGAAAAAATGACGGGTGCAGGTATTAGGGAAGTTAAAATAAACAACAAAATCAAACATATAACAGTCGCCGCTATTTTTACTAATAATAATAAAATCCTCCTAATTGAAAAAGCCAAAGAATTTTACCAAGGAAAGTATAGCCTTGTTGCAGGACATGTTGAGTATCAAGATAGTACGCCTGCTGATGCTGTTGAAAGAGAGGTCAATGAAGAGATAGGATTGAGCGTAAGTAGCTTAAGTTATATTTTTCATATTGATGACTTAACAGACAAATGTGGTCACGGTGGTGAGCTACATGATTGGCATGTTTTTAATTCTTATGAAATCATAGATGAGAATAGGTTAAAACTTGGTGCCGAAGTTAAAAGTATTAAATGGGTTTCTTTGAATGAACTCCAAAAAATGAAAGAAGAATTAACTGATGGTGCTTGCAAGATTTTTAATGCCATGGGTTGGTTGAAATGAAAACCGTTGTTATAAGACTAACTGGCGGCGGTGCTATTTCTGAGGTTAGTACCGAAATTGATGTGCCATGGTGGGGGTATAGAAATATGCATATCACTCCTGATATATTCAAAGATTTACCAGTGATTATTGCAAACAACCCATCAACAAAGTTCATATTCGTTTGCGGTGGCATAGGGGCTTTTCTTTTTACTGATTTAGTTAAAAACCTAGCTATGGATAGTTATGCAGATGAAGTTGGGAAGGGCATAATTTCGATATTAAATGGTATCGCAATATCATATTTAAACTCATTTTCTGTAAAAGTTTATCCAAATGAAGTACCTGTCAATGAAGTAGAAAAATACTTATCTACAACTGATGCTAGTTGCTTTTTCATTAAGCCTGATTCAGGTTGTATTAGTAGTGATTCACTAGCTGCAGAAGCAGCTTTTTTGGCTAAAGCAGACCTTTTGTTATATGTAAAAAAAGGTGCTCCTCAATATCATGTTGGTTTCGATAAGCCAACGATCATTAACCGCTGGTCATTAGATGATATAGAGCTTAAATCTCTTACTTTGTATGAAGAGCAAGCTAAGCATTATGTGCTTGATTATCAGGCATGTTCAATACTCAAATCTAATACTAACGAAATTTATATTATCCCTCCTGAAATTATTAAAGAAATCAATACGAGCTCTTTTCCTGGCAGTAACTCAGAATTAGTAACAAGGGTGTATTAAATGGTATTAAGTTCCGAAAGCATAAAAAGACACCTAATTGAAGGTAAGCTTGTTATTGAGGGTTTTAAAGAAAGCTCATTCAGACCTGCGAGCTATTTACTGAGGCTAAGTGACCAAATACTTTTAATGGAACAGCACGATAGAGAAATTGATACTAAATCTACAGATACGAAATCTTTTTTTAAAGCTATACAAATTCCAATTGAAGGGTATGTTTTAAAATCAGGTGATTTTATATTGGGAGCTTCTATTGAGTCTTTGAGTTTACCAAATTCTTTGTGCGGAGAGCTAAGTCAACTATCCTGTTACGCTAGAGTGGGTTTGAGCATTAACTTCAGCGCTAATTATGTTGCACCAACATTTGGTCACAATAACCCGTCATCTATAACCTTTGAGATAAAAAACGAATCTTGTAATGATATCCGTATATATTCTAGAGTGAATTTTTGCCATATACGCTTTATGCAAACTGACTTGGATGTTACAAGTTCATACAATGGAATATACAGTGGGCATAAAGAGGCAAAGGCAGCTGACTTTAGTACAAAGCCAGCGAAAGGTTAAATAATCTTACGATAGTCGGTAACACTCAGGTAATCGGCTATTTCATTATGTGGTTGTTGGCTATCAGGGTTAGCAACTGCAAGTAAGTGCTCGATGCCGTATTCTCGTGCGGCATTTAATACCGGCACACTGTCATCTACAAACAAAGTGCGCTGCTTATTAAACCCTAAGTCTTTTTGTACTTGGTGCCACAAACTTTGTTGCTCTTTACTTACTCCATATTCATGAGTAGACACTACACCATCTAGGTAGTTATCAATCGCTGTATGCTCAAATTTAAGCATGACACTCTCAGGGTGGGCGTTGGTAAGTAAAATTAACTCTTTGCCTGCTTTTTTAAGCTCAGTTAAAAAATGAGGTACGTCTTCGCGCATTTTAATTAAATGCTGAGACTCTCGTTTAAGCTCCATTATAGGCAAGCTTAATTGCTGCTCCCAATAATCTAAACAATACCACTGTATTTGACCGCTCACAGCTTGATAGCGTTTTAAAATATCTGCTTTAGCTGCATCTAGGCTAATGCCTCTCGCTAATGCGTGTTGCGCAGGGATAACGTTAAGCCAAAAATGACTGTCGTAATGTAAATCGAGTAATGTTCCATCCATGTCGAGCAAAACGGTATCGATTTTTGACCAATTTAACATAGGAATTTCAACTTATAAGGTTTATTATTGAACTAACTGCCATGATAGCAAATTAACGCCAATGACACAGAAAAAGCACCCAACACCACCACAAATCCTCAGTAACAATGTTGTCGCTAAAAGCCGCCTGTTTACTGTGGAGTCTTTAGAGCTAAAGTTTTCTAATAACGAAGAGCGCCAGTATGAGCGAATTCGCGGCGGTGGCCGGGGAGCAGTGATGATTGTTCCGTTAAGTGCAGATAATGAGTTACTACTTGTACGTGAATACTGTGCGGGCACAAACAATTACCAGTTAGGTTTTCCTAAAGGCTTAATTGATCCGGGCGAAACCCCAGAGCAAGCTGCTAACAGAGAGCTTAAAGAAGAAATTGGCTTTGGTGCTGAGTATTTTAAACCATTAAGAACAGTAACAATGGCGCCGAGTTACTTTAATGCCACAATGCATATTTTATTTGCTAAGCAATTATACCCTCAAACCCTTATTGGTGACGAACCTGAGCCGCTTGTTGTTGTTAAGTGGCCATTAACTCAGTGGCAGTCATTATTAGAGCAAGAAGATTTTACCGAAGCACGCAGTGTTGCAGCTTTGCTATTATTAGATAAGTATTTAGCGTCTGGAGCTGCCGATGAATAAATTAATCGAACCGTGCATTGAATTAGCTGAGCGTGCTGGCGATGCAATTATGGCTATTTATAAAAAAGGCGATATTGGCCAGCAAGAAAAATCAGATAACACGCCTGTTACCAAAGCTGATTTAGCAGCAAATGACGTACTGGTTGCTGGATTAAAAGTATTAGCGCCCGATATTCCAATTATGTCGGAAGAAACACCTATACCAGCACTCGCTGACAGACAAGACTGGCAGCGTTATTGGTTGCTCGATCCGATGGATGGTACAGGCGAATTTATTTTAGAAAGTGGCGATTTTGCAGTAAATATTGCATTGATTGAAAATAACCAGCCAGTGCTAGGGGTTATTCATTGGCCTGCCAAAAGTGTGACTTATTTTGCTACAGCTAAAAATGGTGCTTTTAAACGTGAAAACTCAATTGATAAGCAAATATCTGTAGCGCCACCAGAGAACTTAACGCTTGCAGTGAGCCGCCGCCAAAAAATAGAAGCGGTGAGCCAGTATTTAAATAGTCAGTTTACAACGATTGCTGTTGGCTCCTGTTCTTTAAAAGCTTGTATCGTTGCAGAAGGCAAAGCAGATTGCTTTTTAAGAATTGGCCCAACGGGTGAGTGGGATACAGGTGCTTCGCAAGTTATTATTGAGGAAGCCGGTGGCTGTATTACCGATGCAGAATTTAACCCGTTAACGTACAACCAGCGCGAGAGCACTGAAAACCCTGACTTTATAGTAATGGGACATCCTGATTGGGAATGGCAAAAAATGATAAATCCACACCAAAGATTGAGCGCAGAATAGCGCTTTGGTTGCTTTTTGTTCACTTGAACAACATTAAGTAGTTTAAGCCTTGCATTATATGTTTATTCCTATATAGTAGCGCTCTCTTCAAGGCAGGCTCGTAAATATTACGAAAATGTTTTAAAGAAATTACAGGCGCGGGATGGAGCAGTCTGGTAGCTCGTCGGGCTCATAACCCGAAGGTCGTCGGTTCAAATCCGGCTCCCGCAACCAATATTTTTATTGAAATTTGGTGCAATAGGTAGTTTTAAAAGGTCGTCGGTTCATTCTTCACCTTCACAACTCCCGCAACCAATTTCCTTAGGGATTGAGGTTACTGTAAACTCTAACTTAAGAGATAAAATAAAGTAGTCGATAGACTTAAAATATACAGGCGCGGGATGGAGCAGTCTGGTAGCTCGTCGGGCTCATAACCCGAAGGTCGTCGGTTCAAATCCGGCTCCCGCAACCAATTTTTTATAAAGATTTAGTGCAGTAGGTAGCTTAAAAAGGTCGTCGGTTCACTTTCCACCTTCCCAGCTCTCGCAATAAATTTTTAATTGGAAGCCAAGTTGTAATGTAAGCAACTTAAAACAAGTCTACAAATTTCAGGCGCGGGATGGAGCAGTCTGGTAGCTCGTCGGGCTCATAACCCGAAGGTCGTCGGTTCAAATCCGGCTCCCGCAACCACTGAAATTAAATATCTAAAAAATTAAAACAAAATCGCACTCTTTATTGAGTGATTTTTTGCGTTTGGAGTTTAATAAATTATTATAAATTTAAATCCACTGTTACTGCGTAAAACACTTTGCACAAGTAAGCGAAGGTCGTCGGTTCGCTTTTTACAAACTCAAGCTCCCGCAGCCACTGAAATTAAATATCTAAAAAGTTAAAAAAAATCGCACTCTTTATTGAGTGATTTTTTGTGTCTGAAGTTTGGTAAAATTCTTTATATTCTGCTTTATTTAATGACTTTCCTCTAATACCTGTAGCCTTTAACAAATAAATTTTTTAAAAGAGAATTTTATGTTAAAACGGTTAAAATATTTTAAGTAACAATACACATGACAGAACTTTATCACTGGTTTGATTTAATAGGCATTGCGGTGTTTGCTGTATCGGGCACTTTATTAGCGTACGAGAAAAAAATGGATGGCTTTGGAGTCGTAGTTTTAGCTACGGTAACCGCAATTGGTGGTGGTACAGTACGAGACCTAATTTTAGACGCTCCTGTGTTTTGGTTACACGATCAAAGTTACTTTTTAGCCATACTCGCTTCAGTATTTGTTACAACACGCCTTATAAATAAGCAAAAGCCGATACCTCATTATATTTTACAAACAGCGGATGCGTTTGGCTTAGCTTTTTTTGCCGTAATGGGGGCGCAAAAAGCGCAACTTGCTGGTATGCCTGATATGACAGCAGTAATAATGGGTGTAATTACAGGCTGCTTTGGTGGATTAATTCGAGATGTACTTGCCCGTGAAATCCCTATGTTATTAAAAGGTGAGCTTTATGCTATTACCTGCATAGCGGGAGGCACTGTTTATACACTTAGTATTGGTATTTCGTTAGCAACCGAAGTGGCAATGATATTAGGTATGTTAATGACCTTATTACTTCGTTTAGCTGCAATAAAGTGGCAAATCACATTACACGTTTTTAAATATCCTGACTAAACTGGTGTAATCACACCATTTACTAGGATAAGGAATGTCTTTAGCTCGTATATTTTCTCGTGCCCAAGTGGGTATAAGCGCCCCTGAAGTTATTGTAGAAGTTCACCTAGGAAATGGTTTACCCGCTTTTCATATTGTAGGCCTGCCCGAAGCGTCAGTTAAAGAGTCGAAAGATAGAGTGCGTAGTGCGCTCGAAAACTCTCAATTTGGCTTCCCCGATCAACGAATAACCGTAAATTTAGCCCCTGCAGATTTGCCAAAAGATGGCGGGCGGTTTGATCTTGCAATTGCTGTGGGTATTTTAGTCGCCTCAGGGCAAATAGTGTGTCCTGATATTCATAAGTACGAGTTTTATGGTGAGCTTGCTCTTAATGGCGAGATACGTGGTGTGAATGCTATTTTACCTTCGGTACTTGCTGCAAAAGAGCAAGATCGCTGCTGCTTTTTACCCTTTGCAAATGACAGTCTAGCAAGCCTAGTTAATGGCGTTAAACGCAAAGCCGTCAGTTCTATTCAAGAAGTGTGGGGGGACTTACTTAATCAACAACCTTTGCCATTGAATATAGAGTACCCCGACTGCACGCAAGCCCCTGACTTTTTGCTCGATTTAAGCGATGTGAAAGGTCAGCCTGGCGCAAAGCGAGTATTAGAAATCGCCGCAGCTGGCGGGCATAATTTACTTTTTTTAGGCCCCCCAGGCACTGGTAAATCAATGTTGGCCCAGCGAATGGCAACTATAATGCCTACTATGTCGGACGATGAAGCTATTTCGACTGCTGCGCTTTACTCTATTATTGGGCAATCTATAGATTTAACTAATTGGCGACAGCGGCCATTTCGTAACCCGCATCATACGTGCTCAGCGGTTGCTTTGGTTGGTGGCTCATCAAACCCTAAACCGGGTGAAATTTCATTGGCACATAATGGAGTGCTTTTCTTAGACGAATTACCAGAGTTTGAGCGTAAGGTGCTTGATTCACTGCGTGAGCCGATGGAGACTGGTACGGTTACTATTTCACGTGCAGCTAGGCAAATGGAGTTCCCAGCGCAGTTTCAGCTTATAACCGCATTAAACCCAAGTCCAACAGGGAGCCATACTGATAAGCGAGCAACTCCCGATCAAGTTATGCGTTATTTATCGCGCGTGTCGGGGCCTTTTATTGACCGTATTGATTTACAAATAGAGCTTCCTCGGTTAACGAGTGTTGAATTACAAAGCACTCAGCCGGAGGAAAGTAGCGCTGAGGTTAGAGTAAGAGTTGAAGCGGCTTATTACCTACAGTTAAAACGCCAAGGTAAGGTTAATGCGAGGCTTAATAATAAAGAAATGAGTGTGCACTGCGTATTAGCGCCTGCAGAGTTGCAGTTCTTAGCCAGAGCAAGCGAGAAGCTGTCTTTATCGCCACGTTCTTATCATCGAGTGATAAAAGTGGCGCGTACTATTAGTGATTTAAAAGGCGCTGAAAATATTAGTTTAAATGAGCTTAAAGAGGCACTTAATTACCGTGCTTTTGAGCGCCTTATTGCGCAATTGACTAAGTATTAAATAGAAAGCATATAACCTTTACCGCGTACGGTAACAATGCGTTTCTGATCTTTTTCGTCATTTAACTTTTTACGTAAACGACCAATAAGTACATCAACAGTGCGATCATTTGGGCTCCAATCTGGCTGGCCTATTTCTTCTGATATTTTTTCGCGGGAAGTTGCTTTACCTGCATTACTAATTAAACAAATCAGCACTTTATGCTCGGCTTCAGTTAAGCGTGATTCAACGCCCGCAGCAGTAATTAATGTGCGGTTATCGGGATGAAGCTTAAAGTCAGCATACTCTATAAACTCTTCGCTTTCGTCGTCTTCTAGGTTAACGGCAACACGCTTATAGAGCGCGCGCATGCGTAGCTCCAACTCAAGTAAATCGACGGGCTTACAAATATAGTCGTCAGCACCTTGAGCAAGACCAGCAATACGATCGGCTTGGGAGTCACGACTCGATAATACAATAACGCCAATATCGGTCAGTGTGTTTAATTCTTTTGCGAGCTGAAGACCATCGCGCTTAGGTAAAACAATGTCAATTATGGCTAATGATATAGCACCGCGCAGGTTTACTCGCTGCTTTACAATGCTAAGTGCATCAGCGCCAGTGGGGTCGATCTCTATTGTAAATTCGGTATCTGCAAAGTGATTTTGGATGCGTTTAACGAGTAGTTCATCGTCTTCAACCAATAAAACATTAATAGCCATAGTACTTTATTTTGAATGCTTATAGCCTTATATGGTAGCACCATTAGGTAAATGCTGAGAAGGGTGTTTAGTCGTTTTAGGTAACTTAATATTTCAAAAGAGAGAAAGGCGTTATGAGAGGATGAGATTAGCACCTTTAAACTAATTCAAAGGTGCTAAATAATTAATACTGCTATTAATAAATCTGTATTAAGTCGTTATTTTTAAGGTCCAGGCTCAGTCATTTTTATACATGGAGTCCCACCATTGAGGCTCGTCTTTTAGTTTTTTATCAAAATATGCGAGCATGGTGTTCCACCAATTAAATCGTTTATCGCGTGCAAAAATTTGGTGGTCGGCGCCTTTGTATTCTATTAACTCTACATCTTTATTAAGCAGTTTAAGCGCAGTGTACATTGTTAAGCTCTCGCCAACAGGTACATTGGTATCGCTATCACCATGAAGAAGTAGCATAGGTGTTGTTACTTTGTCGGCATGAAATACAGGACTATGTTGGCTGTACAGCTCAGAGTTATTCCACGGGAAGCTATTTTTTGATGCTTCGCCAGAATATAAGTAACCCCACCAACCTTCACCCCAATACGAGGTAATATTAGAAATACCCGCATGAGCTATTGAAGCACTAAATATATCGGTTTTAGTTGCTAATAACATGGTCATGAAGCCACCGTACGATGCCCCTAAGTTACCTACTTTTTTACTATCAACATAGTTGTATTTCTTTAAAAAGGCTTGCGTGCCTTCGATAATATCGTCTGCAGTGTAGTCGCCCCATGCATTAACATGCTGCGCTGAAAACTTTTGTCCAAACCCTGTTGCGCCAGTAGGTTGTACTACATAAACAACGTAGCCATTTTCTGCCCATAAGTTAAACGGGTAACGACCTGTAAAACCACGCGTAACTGGTGAAGTGCCGCCGTAGTAATACACGAGCGCCGGGTGCTTTTTAGTTTTATCTAAATTGCTAGGAATATAAACGCGGCCAGTTATTTCAACCCCATGTTTATTTTTAAAATTAAACTCTTCTAATGTAGGGAGTCGTGTATTTGCATAGCTACTTGGTTTTGAATCCCATATTAAATCTATTTTATTTTTACTTACGTTAAGGCGCTTTAGTTGTTGTGGCGCTAAAGCGTTAGTGCCACTTAATAAAATTTCGGTATTACGGTCGTGTGAGTAACTAAATTTTTCAACAATATCCAATCCTGTATTTAACTTTTTAAAGCGCTGTTTACTTAAATCAAATAGGTAAAGTGGTTGAGTGTCTTGCTCTGTTACTTTAATGAGCGCATCGCCGTTTTCTAAAACTTGCAGTTGGCCAATAGCAGAATCGAATTGTTTACTAAGTGCTTTTACGTTTTTACCGCCTTCAGTAAGTAGGTAAAGTTGCCCGTCGTAGTTATTAGCAAGCATTGCTTTTGGTAGAGCTCTACCTGCGCCATTTTTAAAGTCAGGGCCTGCAACTACATAAGTATCTTTATTTGCGTATTTGGCTAAATTAAACGTTTTGAATTTACCAAGCGATGAAAGCTTGTTTGATTTTAAATCGAGTTCGACTAACTCTGTTTCAGGGTGGGTTGATGCTTGCATTGCCATTACTGGGCGGCTCATTAATATTTTGCCACGGTTACTATTTGAATCTTCAAGGCTGTAAGAAAGAGGACCTTGGCTAAGTGCTTTTGTTAAACCACTTTTAGTATCAAGCATATAAATTTGGCTGGTGGTACGTGCATACGACCAGCGATCTTGTAGACCTTTATAGTGCTTGGTTAAGCTGTTAGTGCTCTCAGGTGATTTAGACCAGCTAAACAAAAGACTGGTGTCGTTATAAAAGGTAAAGCCATTGGCTCCTTCTAAATCGTTTGCTAATGTTTTTATTGAGAAGTTTTTACGGTTAAGTTGTTTAAGCTCACCATTTAACAAATACACTAAATATTGGTTATCTGGACTCCAAATAATGTTACTTGGTTGGCCTGCTTCGAAGCGATAAAGCGTTTGATTATCTGAATCTTTAAGTACAGTAACTGTATTTGCTTGGTTTTGTGTTTTATCGCTATAAGTGCGAGTAGTAGTAACGTACTGCTTAGCATTAGGTGCGAGTGATAATTGGCTGATCGTAGGGGCATCAAACAATTGTTTTGCAGATAAGCGTTTTGTTTGTGAGGCGCTAAGCGTAATTTTATCAACCTCGCTTTTAGGTGCAAAATCAAGCATTACGTCGTGCCAATTAGCTACTTGTTGGACTACTATTAAAATAGAGTGAGTACTGTTATTTAAAGCTAACTTATAGCTGTTTTTATCGCCTGTTTGTAGTTCGCCATTAATAAATAACTGACCTTGTTCAATCCCTTTTAAGGTAAGCGTACCTTGTGTAAAGCGGGTTGTTTCAATATTAAATTTTAGTGCCTGTAACCCACCTAAAGTGAGCGCATTGATTTTATTAAACGGCTGCCAGTTTTGTTTTTTCCCAAATACAGAAAAACTATCTGTGTCTGCTTGTAGTTGCGGCAATAGGTTGTTAATAATCGCACTGCCATGAGGTGTTTGAAAAGGCTTTAACTGCATATCTTCGGCAAGTGGGCCGATAAACTGAATTTTTGATTTATCCAATGGTGCAGCTATTGCAGCAAAGCTTAAGCTGCTAAGCGTTAAAAGAGCAGCTGCGTACTTAAATAGCTTATTTTGATGACACCATGGTGCGCTAAATTTCATTATTATGCCTATTATTATTGGAAGTTTGGCCAAATATAGCATGTATTGTTACCATGCTCATATATCCAATATAGAGGAGAGAAAGTGACTTTACTGATAGTTTATATGGTAGTGGCGATTGTTATTTCGTTTTTATGTTCTGTGATGGAGGCTGTGTTATTAAGTATTTCGCCCAGCTATGTTGCATCACTTAGGAAAGAGCACCCTGAGCTGGCTAAACAGCTCGAAAAGCTTAAAAACAATATAGATCAGCCTTTAGCTGCTATTTTAACTTTAAATACGGTTGCCCATACTGCGGGTGCTGCAGGGGTTGGCGCACAAGCGGCTGTCGTGTTTTCCGATGCGGCTGTAGGTATTGCATCAGCTATTATGACATTCCTCGTATTAATCCTTTCTGAAATTATTCCTAAAACCTTGGGGGCTAATTACTGGCGAGCTCTAACGCCAAGTGTTACTTACGCTTTGCGGTTTTTAGTTATATCGCTAAAGCCTTTTGTATGGTTTGCACAAAAGCTCACTAATCTGATGAGGCCAGAGCACAACGAAGCGTATTACATCCGTCAAGAAATAGAGGCTATGGCTGATATAGGCACTGAATCAGGGGCGCTTCATCAAGATGAGTCTGAAATAATTCGTAACCTATTGCACTTTAGACATGCAAAGTTATGCGATTTAATGACGCCTCGAACTGTAATTTTTAAAGTTCATAAAGATTTGACGGTTAATCAGTATTTAAACGATCACGGCTCGTCATCATTTTCTCGTATATTGGTATTTGATAAAGACAGCGACGATATTGTAGGGTTTGTGCATAAAAACGATATTATGCTGGCATTTCACCGTTTAGGTACTGATTACAAAATTAGCAAATTGATTAAGCCCATTTATACGGTGCCAACCTCTCAGAATGTATCGTCGTTACTGCAAACTCTTTTAACAAAGCGCACGCATATATGTTTAGTTGTTGATGAGTACGGTGACGTGCAAGGTATTGTAACGCTAGAGGATATGATTGAAGCTTTAATGGGGCTAGAGATTGTAGATGAGCGTGACCAATCAACTAATATGCGAGCAGTAGCTAAGCAACGTTGGCACAAACGCTTAGCAAGTAGTGCGCATATAGTCAGTGAAGAAGATAAGCACACTCGGGGTGATAATTAGCTAACAGGCCCCGAGTAAATATTAGTACCGCTTTAAGCGGGGCTGCCATCAGTTCTTAGCCAATTTTTAGCCCAATCTATAAATTCATTTTTGGATTTAGGAGAGCTATATAGAAAGCCTTGTATGGTTAAGTCTTTTTTATAGTGTTTTAGATAGGCAAGCTCTTCTGGTCGTTCAACACCCTCGGCTACTAAATCTAAATGCTCTTTGTTAGTGATATTAACCAATGAACTAACAATAACCTGAGAAAATAAGTCAGTTTCTATATTACTAATGAGGGAGCGATCTATTTTAATTTCAGTAAAGGGTAGGTTTCTGAGTTGGTTTATATTAGTAAAACCAACACCAAAGTCGTCAAGCGACACTCCAAAACCATGCATTCTTAATCTGTTTAATGTTTCAAGCTGTGCGAGGCTTGAGAGTGCATGCTGTTCTGTTATTTCAATAATAATGTTACTAGGAGTGAGTTGATTAAGCTCTAAAATTAGCAGTAATTTATTTGGACAATTTAGATCATCAAGTTGGATAGGTGATAAGTTAAATGCCATTTTAAAATCGTGACCGAGCTGTGCTTTTATATTTGAAAATTCGCTGGTGGCCTTTTCAAAAAGAGAGAATGTAATTTGATTAATTAAATTGTACTGCTCAGCAAGGCTAATAAAGCGATTTGGTAAAATAATGCTACCATCCTTACTTGATACAATCCGCGCCAGTATTTCAACACTCTCTATTTTATTATTAATCGCATTAACTTTAGGTTGATAAAAGGGTGTTACCTCATCATTTTTTAATGCCTTAATAAGTTCACTTTTTGAGATCAGGCTCTCTCTTAATAAAGTGTGGCTATTTAATTTTGCTACTTTGGTAAGTAATTTTCTCATTTGGGATAGTTGAACAGGTTTTGGTATATTACCAATCAGGTGTGCGTTGTGTTGTTTTGCCAGATCAGCTGCTAGGCTAATTACTTTATGGTCCATTTCAGACACAATAATAATTCCGCCTTGATAATTTAATGCTCCAAGATGTCGTATTAATTCCATTCCATCCATTTCAGGCATATTGAGATCGGTGAAAACAGCGTCAAAGCGGTTTATGTCATTGGCTACTTTTTCGAGTGCCTCGGCAGCACTTAAGCAGGTAACAACCTTTTCAGACATATCTAATTCACTGAGTATGGCTTCCATAATTATCAAAATTGCCTTTGAATCATCAACGACTAAAATATTTGGTACCATTTTTTTCATTGTTATCCCTTTCAATATAAGGCGTATTATTACTATAAAAGTAGTAGTATTTTTTACGTTTGTCAGTTTTAAATAATTTTATTTAAAAAGTTACTAACTACCGTTACTCGTGTTTTTTAGCCGATTCGGTATACTAACGCCATTGTTTTAAACGGTTTTAATTATGATAAGAATAGATCTTACTTTAGCTGAACAGCCTTTTTCATTTATGGTTTCAGGGCAAAAGATTGTACAAGTTTTTCATGCTCAACAAGCCATTACCTTTGATAATCCTCGTGAAAACTATTATCAATTTACTTACGACAACAAAGTAATAGGTATTGATACAGAGGCAGTGGAAGAGCAAAGCATTTCGCTATTTGTAGATGAGCAATTTGCAACACAACTTGCGTTACCTGCCCCGGTAAATGCAGCACCTAAAAAAGGCTTTTTAGGATTAGCAGCATTAGGTTTTAAGCTTTTTAAAAGTGCCAAGGTAATTAAAGTAGTGCTTGCAGGGGCTTCTGTTGCAGGCTATGCGTGGTTATTTAGTATCGAATTTGCACTAATGCTAATTGGTTGTTTAGTCGTACATGAGTACGGACATGTGCGCGCAATGAAATACTTTGGCATAAAAACCAAGGGCATTTACCTAATCCCATTTGTGGGCGGGCTCGCTGTTAGTGACGATAAAATAACAACGCGTTGGCAAGATGTAGTTATATCACTAATGGGGCCTGCATTTGGTTTAATTACTTCTGTATTGGGCGTGGTTTTATATTATGCCACAGAGATGGAAATATTTGCCGGTGTGGCGGTGCTTAGTGCGTTATTAAATTTATTTAACTTGTTACCTATTTTACCGCTTGATGGTGGGCATGTATTAAAAAGTATCAGTTTTTCAATGCGTTCATGGATTGGTTTGAGCGTATGTTTACTCGGGGTACTATTTGGCTTATGGCTGAGTTACACATTTGGTTTGATGTTACTGGTATTCTTTTTGTTTGTCGGTGCGCTGGAGATTGTATTTGAATGGCGAGGCCGTCACTATTCACATTTGATGCCGCTAGATAAATATGGCCAAGGCTTTTCAGCTGTTATGTATGCAGTTGTAGTGGCTGGGCATGTAGCTGTAATGATGCATTTTGCCGACTCGGAGAATCCAATATTAAGCCTACCGATGACTATTTTATCGAGTTGATAATTTACGATTAAAGAAATATCTCAGTAAGCTGTATACGTAGACAATACAAAAGGGTACCTATTGTCTACGTATAATTAAGCACTATCTTTAAACGGCTTTGTACTTCTTCAACGAGTAAGTCTGGCTGAAACTTAGATAAGAATGCATTACACCCTACTTTTTCTACCATAGCTTCGTTAAAACTACCACTTAAGGAAGTATTAAGGACGACATAGAGATTTTTAAGCCTGCTATCATTACGTATTTCATGGGTTAAGCGATAGCCATCCATTGAAGGCATTTCAGCATCTGTAATTACCATTAAGAGCTCTTTTTCGACATCTCGCCCTTCATCAGCCCAGCCTCTAAGCATGTTAAGAGCTTCTAAGCCATTACTTGCAGGCACAATCTCAATGCCCAGTTGTGACAGCGTATCGCTTACTTGTTTACGTGCAGTGGGTGAGTCATCGGCGTGAAGTATTTTACGTCCTGCAAACTCATTGACGATACCTTGATCAAGTACTCCCTCTGAAATATCTACTTCATATTCAACTATTTCGGCAAGCACTTTTTCTACATCAATAATTTCAACGAGCTGTTCTTGGCCATCGCGCTTTATTTTAGTGAGGGCTGTTAAGTAATGATTTTTACCAACAGAGCTAGGCGGAGGCATAATATCTGACCATGTCATATTGACGATTTGATCAACTTTGCCAATTAAAAAGCCTTGTACGCTTCTATTGTATTCAGTAATAACTAAGTTACAGTCTTCGGCGTATTTTACTGCGGACATAGAAATAGCCTGCCGTAAATCGATTACAGGTATAGATTCACCTCTAATATTCGCAACTCCGGTTATTTTGGAATGAGAATGGGGAATTTTGCTTAAATGTGGCAATTTTACCACTTCCTTTATTTTAAACACATTGAGTGCAAATAAATGCCGGCTATGTAAATAAAACAGTAACAACTCTAAGCGGTTTTCACCAACCAACTGAGTACGTTGATCAACCGAAGCTAAAACACCAACCATAATGAACTTATCTAATCTAATTATTTTATAACTATAGTCTACTATTTTTTAACTTCATAGCTCAGTTATTATTTTTCGATTACAGCTAGTTGTTGCTATGGTGGTATAATTTGCAGTACCGTACTACAGAGTAATTTTACTAATCTATTAGCAATAACTATGCATCATATTTTTAAACGTTTTATCGTGTTATTACGCAGTCATATAGAGCAAGTGAGTTGGCAATCTGTTGCGATTGTTACCTTTATGCATATTATTATTACGTGGTGCTTATTAGTGATCGCAAATGAAAAAGCCTTGATACCCCCAAGTACTTTTTTTTACTATTACGTAATAACAACATCAACGGTAGGTTATGGTGATTTTAGCCCAACGACAGAACTTGGCCGTTGGGTGGTAGCATTAGTGCAGATCCCATTTGGTTTAGCTTTATTTGGTGTCCTGCTTGGAAAAACAGGGCAAACAGTTACTTATTTAATTAGGCGCGCTATGACTGGTGATAAAAGTTTTGCACACAGTATTAACCATATTATTATTTTTGGTTGGCACGACACTCGTACAAAAAAGATGATTGATTACATTTTGGCTGACAGGAAGCGAACTGACCGCCGTATTTTACTCGCGGTAACAGAGCAAATGGATCATCCTTTTTTAACTAACGAACATGTTGATTTTGCACATCTAACCAGTTTTACAAATTTATCCGAACTTGAGCGTGTTGCAATAAGTCGTGCCGATAAAGTCATTATTGATGGGCAAGATGACGATCAAACATTTACTACTGCACTGCGTATAAGCCGTTTAGTTAAGGATGATTGCCATATCAGTGCTCATTTCTTAGATGAGACAAAAATAGATATGCTGTTAGAGCATTGTCAAAATGTAGAGTGTAGCAGTGCTAAATCGGCAGAAATACTTGTACGTTCAATGCAAGATCCAGGTTCTAGCCGTGTACAAGAGGAGCTGCTTTCTACACTCCATGGTGATACGCAATTTAGTTTGGCAATACCTAAAGACTGTAAAGATATGGAATTTGGCACTTTGTTTCATCATTTTAAGCTTGAACATGATGCAATATTATTAGGCGTTGCACACAATTTGAGTGCGCAAAATATGGATTTAAACCCATCGCTTGATTACAAAGTAAGTGAAGGTGATATTTTGCACTACATATCTGTAGAGCGAGTATTAAGTAGTGAAGTTGATTGGATAAGTTTGGAACGATAGTTAGCGTACCCAAGGCGATGAAAAAGGCTCTTTTATCAGTGTCGTGACTTTTTGTGACACAGGTTACTTCTTTGCTTTGGATTGCGCCTAAAGACCGAAAGAATAAAGCTAAGTGCTAACCATCTTCACTATTTGCAGCCAGTCATGTTCTGTGACTGGCATAACAGATAATCGCCCTGCTTTTTTTAGTGCTAACTCAGTAATTGAATCATTCGCTTTTATATCTTTAAGACTCACCAATTTTTTTAGATGGCTTTGATAGGTTACTTCAACGACAACCCAACGAGGATTTTCGCTGGTGGCTTTAGCATCGTAATAATCACTACTTAAATCAAATTGAGTGGGATCTGGGTAGGCTTCTTTTGTAACTATAGCAATACCCGCTACACCCACTTGTTTACAGCTTGAATGATAAATCATCACCAAGTCGCCAATTTTAACGCCATCACGCATAAAGTTCCGCGCTTGGTAATTACGTACGCCTTCCCAAAGCGTGGTTTGTTTTGGAGCGTTTTTTAAATCATCTAATGAAAACGCATCGGGTTCAGTTTTAAAAAGCCAGTAAGCCATAACAGTATTCCTAACATATATTTACTTCCCACTATTGTATAGTATCATTTGAATATCAGGGTAATGAGGAAGAAATGATGAGCCAAGTATTAGATGATTTATTGTCGTTGTTAACACTTGAAGAAATTGAGCAAGGTTTATATCGAGGGCAAAGCCAAGATTTAGGCTTTGGTGCTGTGTTTGGCGGTCAAGTTATGGGGCAGGCGCTTTCTGCTGCTAAAGAAACTCTACCTGAAGGGCGAATAGTTCATTCATTACATTCTTACTTTTTACGCCCAGGCGATCCGGCTAAACCCATTGTTTATGATGTTGAAACTATTCGAGATGGGAAGAGTTTTAGTACACGCCGAGTAAAAGCGATTCAGTACGGTAAGCCTATTTTTTACATGACTGCGTCGTTTCAGGGTGAAGAAAATGGTTTGTCGCATCAAGCGACGATGCCTGATGTTCCCGCACCTGAAGAACTACGTTCATCGCTTGAGTTTTACCAAGATAACGCTTCACACATTCCTGAAGTCATCCGTAATAAGTTTACCCGTGAGATGCCAATTGAAATGCGACCTGTGACATTTCATAACCCGTTTAAGCCAGAAGTTATGGAGCCAGTAAAACATATTTGGTTTAAAGCCAATGGTGAAATGCCGGACGATCAGCGTATCCATAATTACTTATTAGCGTATGCGTCTGATTTTGAGTTTTTACCAACTGCATTACAACCTCATGGTGTATCGTTTATGCAGCCAAATATGCAAGTAGCTACTATTGATCATGCAATGTGGTTTCATCGCCCATTTAGAATGGATGATTGGATTTTGTATTCAATTGATAGCCCAAGTGCGAGCAATGGTTGTGGTTTAGTACGCGGGCAGTTTTTTGATCGCCAAGGCAACTTGGTTGCCTCAACAATGCAAGAAGGGGTTATGCGCCAGCGCTAACCCCTTCTGTAAATGCATTGCTAGTTACACTGGTCTTGTACTATATCGCTGATTGACTGCCAGACGCGTGCTGGCAGTAATGTTTTAAGGTGTGCGTAGGTTTCACATAGTTGTGTGCTACCTACTAAGCCCTCTTCACCTTCTGTTATTAATGACTCTCCACGTAAGTTATCGATAAAGCTAACAAGTACTTTTTTGTCAAAAAACTCAGGTGTTTTAATGCCATGCAGTGTGCCTAAACGTTGCGCGAGCACTTGGCTTTCTCTTTCAAGTTCTGCTTTTTCAATGCCATCACTTGTTTGAATAAAACCAATTACAATAGCGTATCGTTGCAGAGTGAAGCTAAGTGCTCGTCCAAGCATTTCAAGCTTAGCTAGGCAGTCATTACTGTTCGTTATATGAATGTTATCGCCATCAAACTCAATTAAATTTTGATCAGCAAAGTTAGCTAAAATTCGTGTTATATAGTTTTCATCAAGAGGCTGTAAGTACCATTCTTTAGCAAATAGCGGATAAAATGTTTTTACAAGTTGCTGGCATTGAGTAATCGTAGTGCTGTGTTGTTTAAATAGGTGCAGTGCAATTAAACTTGGTACTGCGAATAAGTGCAAAATATTGTTTCTATAGTAATTAAATAAAACTTTCTCTTTATCACTAATTGTGATTATTTCACCAAATTCATCACTAATAACTTCAAACTTATTAAGCTTTAATGCATGTGTTAGTAATTGCTCTGGTGTTTCGTCAGGCGCTGTTACTTTATCGCTATAACTGGCATCGCGTTGTAAGCGCAGGTAAAAATCAAGTTGTGCTAAAAGTTTTGGCTTACTCAATGCTTGTTTATCGTTAACGAGTAAAATCATCGCCAATAAGTTAACAGCATTAAGTGCTGCTGCATTATTAATTTTAATCATTACTTGATCAGCAAGTTGAGTTACTTGTGTGCCTAACCATTGTGGCTTTTGTACATCGGTAGGATGTATTGAATCACGCCAATCGGGTTGGTTGTCGTTTAAATATTGATTAATTGAAATTGGATCACCAAAGTTTAGATAACCACGACCATAGTTTTTAAGGTTTTTAATCGCCTTAAAAATACCGAAAATAGATTCGCCTTTTTTATCTTTACCATCCAGCTCTTTAAGGTAAGTGTTTATTTCCATTACGTGCTCGTAGCCAATGTACACAGGAACAATAGATATTGGTCTGTCTATTCCGCGAAGCATCGCTTGTAAGGTCATTGAAAGCATACCTGTTTTAGGCGGAAGTAAGCGCCCAGTTCGGCTTCGACCGCCCTCCGTGTAAAACTTAACAGAGTAACCTTTAATAAACAGTTGGCTTAAATACTCTTTGAAGATGGCAGAATAAAGCTTATTACCTGCAAATGAGCGACGAATAAAAAATGCCCCCGAGCGTCTAAATATCCCGCCGGCAGGGAAAAAGTTAAGATTAATACCTGCAGCTATATGTGGCGGTACTAAACCTAAATGATATATTGAGTAAGTAAGGAGCAAGTAGTCCATATGACTGCGATGACAAGGCATGTAGATTATTTCATGGCCTTTATTAGTCAATTCATGAAGTTGTTCTGTGTGTTTAATATTAATACCGTTATAAAGCTTATTCCACAACCACGTTAAAAATCGCTCAGCTACACGTATCATTGCTTCTGAATAATTAGCGGCTATTTCGTCAAGTAACTTGAGTGCATTTTGACGAGCTTCAGTTTGGCTTATATTTTTAGCTTTAGCTTCATCTAGGATTGCTTTTTTAATTGTAGGGGACGCTAATAAAGAATTAAATAATTGTTCACGAGATGGCATTTTGGGGCCAGTAGCTGCGAGCTTTTGACGTTTAAAGTGAACGCGAGCGACACGCAGTAATTTGTGTGGTAACTCACTTACATCGGCTTTCTCGTTTACCAAAAGCGATAAGTCGAGAGGTTGACTAAAGCGAATAAAGTTATCACGTCCTGAAAACAACACGACAAAAAACTTTCTAAACCAACTAGGTGTTACCGAGTGTGTAATTAATGTGCGTAAACCTGGTTTTTCTTTACCCGGATCGCGGCCCCATAAAATTGTAACAGGTACAACTTGTACGTTCTGTTGACCACTATTAATTAAGTGTTCAATAATCTGCTTACCTTGAGCTAAAGCATTTGTTGGTTTAGCTTTGTCGCCAAATAATGGTGGTGGATTTTTGATTCCAATAAAACGATCTAAATGCTGAGAGCCTAATACTTGCTCTTCAATTGGGCTTGGCAAACCATGTTTTTTACACACATGTGTGAGTGCCGCTAAATCAAATCGTGAATTTAAACGCACTATATAAAATGTAGGGTATTCTGGGTTTAGATCATACTGCTCAATGGGGTTCTCTGGCAGCACTTTACTTCGTACTAGTAAGCGGCTAAATCCAGCAGACAAAACATTTAAACAATAATTAAAAATACGCATCGACTCACCATATTGAGAGTATTAAAGGCAAAATTAGCGCAATAGGATACCATAATATCTAAAAATCCTTTAGTTTGCGCTATTGAGTAGTTAACTTATTAATTGACTAATAGTAGAGGTATTAGTTCAAGTATAACCAGTGAGTATGTACGGACGCTTATTTAATCAAATTAGTGGTCATTGTGTTGTTTCTAAATAGTTGTTGCATTTATCACCAATACCTCTATAATACGCAGGCTTTCAAAATTCCCTAGGGAACTAGAAAGGATAAATTAAGCTTGGATTTCAAGCTAATAAACAGGAGTTCCGATTTGGAACTCAACGTAGATATAATCAAACAGCCGACATCTTAAGTTTTAAGATTGTTTCGGTCGTTTTTTTATGCTCTTTTAAATGCTCTTTATATTGAGGTTAAGAATGTCAAATCAACGCATTCGTATTCGCCTAAAAGCTTTTGACCACCGTTTGATTGACCAATCAACGGCAGAAATCGTGGAAACTGCGAAACGCACTGGCGCACAAGTACGTGGTCCAATCCCACTACCTACACGCTTTGAACGTTTTACTGTACTAACTTCACCGCACGTTAATAAAGATGCGCGTGATCAGTACGAGATCCGCACCCATAAACGTCTGATAGACATCGTAGAACCAACTGACAAGACTGTAGACGCGCTTATGCGTTTAGATCTTGCTGCTGGTGTTGATGTTCAAATCAGCCTGGGTTAATCGAAAGATTAGAGAGGTTTTAGGAAAATGGCATTAGGTCTAGTCGGTCGTAAAGTGGGTATGACACGAATCTTCACTGAAGATGGTGTATCTATCCCTGTGACAGTTATTGAAGCGACACCTAACCGCATTGCTCAGATCAAATCTGACGCAACAGACGGTTATAACGCGCTTCAAGTAACCGCAGGCACTAAAAAAGCAAGTCGTGTAAACAAAGCTAAAGCGGGTCATTTCGCTAAAGCTGGTGTTGAAGCGGGTCGCGGTCTGTGGGAATTCCGCCTTAACGGTGGTGAAGGCGATTTTGAAGTAGGCGCAGAGCTTACTGTTGAATTATTCAACGAAATCAACAAGGTTGACGTAACCGGTACTTCTAAAGGTAAAGGTTTCCAAGGTGGTGTTAAGCGCTGGAATTTCAGCATGCAAGACGCTACACATGGTAACTCTCTATCTCACCGTGCTCCTGGTTCAATCGGTCAAAACCAATCACCTGGTAAGGTGTTTAAAGGTAAGAAAATGGCCGGTCATATGGGTGCTGAGCGTGTAACGACTCAAAACTTAGAACTAGTTCGCGTTGACGCTGAGCGTAATTTGCTTTTAGTTAAGGGTGCAGTACCTGGAGCTATTGGCGGTGACGTTATCGTTAAACCAGCTGTTAAAGCATAAGTCCTGGAGATTTAGTGATGGAATTAGCAATTAAAGACGCTTCTGGCGGTCTTGAAGTTTCTGAAGCTACTTTTGGACGTGAGTTTAACGAAGCATTAGTACACCAAGTAGTTGTTGCATACGCAGCAGGTGCTCGTCAAGGTACTCGTGCTCAGAAGACACGTTCTGAAGTAAGCGGTGGTGGTAAAAAACCATGGGCTCAAAAAGGTACTGGCCGTGCACGTGCCGGTACAATCCGTAGCCCAATTTGGCGTTCAGGTGGCGTTAGCTTTGCAGCTAAACCACAAGACCACAGCCAAAAAGTAAACCGTAAAATGTACCGTGGTGCGATTAAAAGCATCTTATCTGAATTAGTTCGTCAAGAGCGTTTAATCGTTGTTGAAAGTTTTGCTCTAGCAGCACCAAAAACTAAAGAACTAGTTGCTAAGCTTAAAGAACTTGAGCTTAAAGATGTTCTTATCGTGACTGAAGAAGTAGATGAAAATCTTTTCTTATCGGCACGTAACCTTTATAAGGTTGACACGCGTGATGTAGCTGGTATCGATCCTGTAAGCTTAATTGCTTTCGATAAGGTACTTATTACAGCCGCTGCTGTTAAGCAACTTGAGGAGGCGCTAGCATGATTCGCGAAGAACGTCTTTTAAAAGTGATCCTTGCTCCACATATCTCTGAAAAAAGCACTATTGCTGCTGAAGAAAACAACACTATTGTTTTCAAAGTAGTAAATGACGCAACTAAAGCTGAAATTAAAGTAGCAGTTGAGAAGCTTTTTGAAGTAGAAGTAACTGGTGTTCGCACACTTAACGTTAAGGGTAAAACAAAACGTACTGGCGCACGTTTCGGTCGTCGTAGCGACTGGAAGAAAGCTTACGTTACTCTTAAAGAAGGCAGCGAGCTAGACTTTGTCGGCGGCGCCGAGTAATAAGGGGATAGAATTATGGCACTTCAAAAGTGTAAGCCTACTTCTGCGGGCCGTCGTCACCTAGTTAAAGTGGTTAACCCAGATCTACATAAGGGTAAGCCATACGCACCACTTTTAGAGAAAAACTCTAAATCAGGTGGTCGTAATAACAATGGTCGTATTACGGTTCGTCATATCGGTGGTGGTCATAAACAACATTACCGTTTAATCGATTTTAAACGTACTAAAGATGGCATTCCAGCCACTGTTGAACGTTTAGAATACGATCCAAATCGTAGCGCAAACATCGCTCTTGTATTATATGCAGACGGTGAGCGTCGTTACATTATCGCACCAAAAGGCTTAAAAGCTGGCGATGCAATCCAGTCTGGTGTTGATGCACCAATCAAACCTGGTAATGCATTACCAATGCGTAATATGCCTGTAGGTTCGACTGTTCACAACGTAGAATTAAAACCAGGTAAAGGTGCTCAAATCGCACGTTCTGCTGGTGCATACGTTCAAATCCTTGCTCGTGATGGTCAGTATGTAACATTACGTCTTCGTTCAGGCGAAGTTCGTAAAGTTGAATCTGATTGTCGTGCGACTCTAGGTGAAGTAGGCAATGCTGAGCATATGCTTCGTTCACTTGGTAAAGCAGGTGCAAATCGCTGGCGTGGTATTCGTCCGACAGTTCGTGGTGTTGCCATGAACCCGGTAGATCACCCACACGGTGGTGGTGAAGGTCGTACATCTGGTGGTCGTCATCCTGTGTCTCCATGGGGTAAGCCGACTAAAGGTGCGAAGACGCGTAAGAACAAGCGTACGGATAAATTTATAGTACGTCGTCGTACTAAGTAATATTGAGGAATAGCCATGCCACGCTCTCTCAAGAAGGGTCCTTTTATAGACCTACACTTGCTGAAGAAGGTAGAGAAAGCTTTGGAAAGCGGTGAGAAAAAGCCAATTAAAACTTGGAGCCGTCGTTCAATGATCATACCTAACATGATCGGATTGACCATTGCTGTCCATAATGGTCGCCAGCACGTACCAGTTTTCGTTTCTGACGAAATGATCGGTCACAAACTAGGTGAATTTGCACCAACTCGCACTTACCGTGGCCATGCTGCGGATAAGAAAGCGAAGAAACGATAAGAGGGGAAGATAAATGCAAGCATTAGCTAAACATAAATTCGCCTCTGGTTCGGCGCAAAAAGCACGTCTAGTTGCAGATCAGATCCGCGGGTTACCTGTCGATCGCGCACTAGAAATCCTGGCGTACAGCCCTAAGAAAGCCGCTGTATTAGTTAAGAAAGTACTTGAGTCTGCTATTGCTAACGCAGAGCATAACGAAGGTGCTGACATTGATGAGCTTCGCATAACAACGATCTTTGTGGACGATGGTCCTACAATGAAGCGTATTATGCCTCGTGCTAAAGGACGCGCAGACCGCATCCTTAAGCGTACAAGCCATATCACTGTTATGGTTTCAGATAGCTAGGAGTATAAGTAATGGGACAAAAAGTTCATCCTACTGGTATTCGCCTAGGTATATCTAAACCTTGGGTTTCTACCTGGTACGCGAGTTCAAAAGATTTCTCTGCACAGCTTTTTGGCGATCACAAAGTTCGTACATTCCTTACTAAGGAATTGAAAACGGCTTCTGTGTCTAAAATCGTTATTGAGCGTCCAGCAAAATCAATCCGTGTAACAATCCATACGGCTCGTCCGGGTGTTGTTATCGGTAAAAAAGGCGAAGACGTAGAAAAATTACGTCAAGCGGTAACTAAAATCGCTGGTGTACCTGCTCAGATTAATATCTCTGAAGTACGTAAACCAGAACTAGATGCACAACTAGTAGCAGACGGCATTGCCTCTCAACTAGAGCGTCGTGTTATGTTCCGTCGCGCTATGAAGCGTTCGGTACAAAATGCAATGCGTATCGGTTCTAAAGGGATTAAAGTTGAAGTTAGCGGTCGTCTTGGCGGCGCTGAAATCGCACGTTCAGAATGGTATCGTGAAGGTCGTGTACCTCTACATACTCTTCGTGCTGATATCGATTACGCAACTTCTGAAGCCTTAACCACTTATGGTATCATTGGTGTTAAAGTTTGGATCTTCAAAGGCGAAGTTATTGGTGGTTTACCACTAGTACAAGAGCAAGAGAAGCCAGCTAAACGCGCACCAAAGAAAGCCAAGAAAAGTGCTAAGTAGAGGTAGCGAGTAATGTTACAGCCAAAACGTACAAAATTCCGTAAAATGCACAAAGGCCGCAACCGCGGTTTAGCGCAAAACGGTAACAAAGTAAGCTTCGGTACTTTCGGATTGAAAGCAACTGGCCGTGGCCGTATGACTGCTCGTCAAATCGAAGCAGCTCGTCGTGCTATGACGCGTCACGTGAAACGTCAAGGTAAAATCTGGATTCGTGTCTTCCCTGACAAACCGATTACAGAAAAACCTCTTGAAGTTCGTATGGGTAAAGGTAAAGGTTCTGTTGAATATTGGGTTGCTGAAATTCAGCCTGGTAAAGTACTTTACGAAATGGAAGGTGTTTCAGAAGAGCTTGCTCGTGAAGCGTTTGACCTTGCTGCTCGTAAACTGCCATTCAAAACAACTTTCGTAACTCGGACGGTAATGTGATGAAAGCTAGCGAACTAAAAGACAAAAGCGTAGAAGAGCTTAATGCTGAACTTCTAGGACTACTTCGTGAGCAATTTAATATGCGCATGCAAGCTAGCACTGGTCAGTTGGCTCAGACACACACGCTAAGAACAGTACGCCGCGATATCGCGCGTGTAAAAACAGTTATTAACCAGAAGGCAGGTCAATAATGAGCGATAAAATTCGTACTCTTCAAGGCCGTGTAATCAGCGACAAGATGGAAAAATCTTTCACTATCGCTATCGCACGTTACGTGAAGCACCCAATCTATGGGAAATTCATTAAACGTACGACTAAGTTACACGTACATGACGAAAATAACACAGCAAAAGCGGGTGACGTAGTTACTATCCGTGAATGCGCACCAATTTCTAAGAATAAATCTTGGACTTTAGTAGACGTTATTTCTAGTCCAAAACTAGCTTAATTTTTTAATTAAATTAGTTTTGTAAAAAAGCCCCGGCATTAGCTGGGGCTTTTTGTGTTTAAGGCACTGTCAATTTTAAAAGTCATAATTCCAACTGACATAAATCTTTGAGCAATTTAACGAGTTAAATTACGACTATAACGTCGTTAAAATTTTTATTTAGAACAACTAGATAAAATTTTTGCCTAGTTCTTGCTTAATTTTCTTAACGTTAAATAGACCCCATATATAAGTAGATTGGTATAATCTGGGTCGAATAATTACGAAATCTGAAACTAAAAGAGTGTCGCGAATCGTAAAGCATTGAGTTGTTCGCATCATATAAAGAACGTCACGAATAGATATTAAATGTAGTTAAAATATTCGTAATTGATTTTATACTTTCTTTTTTAGAAAAAGCTTATATAGAAGCAGACTTATTAATAGTGTGACAAAAACATATAACGAGGAATACCAATAAAATACGATTTTCTAATCGGCCAGCATTTCGTTGCTCTCTATATATTTTCGCCTTGCCTAAAGCTGAAAATTCAACCTCGAAAGATAAACACGCACTAGTTTTTATATAAGTTAACCTAAACTCTGGATAATAAATTTATCTCGAGCAGCTACTTTCAGCGCTAACTGCGTTGAATTTACCTACAATAGGCAGCTATTGGCGCGTAAATTCGTCTTGTTTTCACTGAAAATCTCTAGCTAGAGAAATAAATTTAAATATCACCATGATTCAATACGTTAGTAAATCTCTTAACCAGAGTTCAGGTTAAGTTATTTAAAGTGCTTTACCTCAACTTAACTTGAGCTTTTATGATGTGTTTTTTATTTTAGTAATAAGTGATATGTATACCATTCAAAGTTATTTATTAAGCTTAGGGATTACTCAATACCAGCCATCTATCGAGCAGATACAAAATATTGTGAAATTAGTTCAGCACTCTTTTAAATCACCGAATATATTTACGATAAACGCTCTAGATTGGGCTAATAACAATAAGCGAAAACCATTTACGAGTGCTGAACTTACGTTGCTTTCAGGACTATTGGTTAACGTTGGTTATAAGTTATCAATGTATTCAGCTAAGCAAGTTGTTGTAGTGCATAATCGGCAAAGTCTACTTATTACTTTTGGAGAAAGCGGTTTTAGTACTAAGGATGGCAGTAATGTGGTCTTTCAATAGTGGGTAATAAAAAAGCCTCAGAAAATGCTGAGGCTCTTACTTTGTTTATTCGCTATTACCAAATCATCTCTACAAATTCAGGATGGTCGATATATGGATTACGATTACCTTGAAATTCATAAGCGGCTTGGTTGCGATCTAGCTCCATTTGGCTCACAGGATCACTGTTATGCCAGTTGAGCAGCATGGCTACAACCCAGCTTTCAAATACTTGGTTGCGTGAACCGTTAAGTACTGCGTTGCTTGAGGTAGTTATATTTTGCCAAGAGCCAATTACATTTTCGTAGCGTGTTGCCATATAAAAATAAGCGCGTGCAAAGTCACCTTTAAATTCATCAATTGGCTCAAATACAGTACCTGAGTAATTTAATGAGCTTGTAGCTGAACCTAATTTGCTGCCGTTAGTGGATGTAAATGAAGCACTTGATACTTCACCAAATGGATAGTTACTACGCTTTGAGTTTACATAACCATCGGTTGCGTAAATATGGTGAACATCTGAGTTCATAGGTTCAATAGTGCCGCCAAACCAACTTTTCGGAAATGAATGCTCACGGTTGTAACAGCCGCCTTCTCCACTATAATTACCGCACTGATCGCTCACGGCTGTATAGTTATAGCTGTCTGAACCGTTTGGCTTTTCGCTATACATATCTAAAATACTATTATCGTTTTCAAAGTATTTATCACGTGCTGATGAATCATAAAAATTCCAAATCGCCGAATAACCCTGTGCATTATGATCTTTAGTAATATTATAAAGCTCAGTTTTCAACGCATAGCCAGTTAAGCCCTGTGTCGTTACATAATAACCAGTGGGTGTTGGATTAGTTCCGCCAGAGCCATTACCAGGTTCTGTACCAGAATTTCCTAACTCAAAAGCTGAGCTGTCTGTATTGCTAAAGCTCGCACCGCTGGCAAGAGTGATAGAGCCTTGCTTAAGTGTATAGCTACCATTACCAGTAGAGCAACACATGCCATCACCATAACTATCACTAATTACAAGCGTGTATGCCCCATCAGTTAAGCATATTTGTTCATCATACTGAGTGTTTGACTCATAACCACCACCGTTAGCAATTGAACTACCTTGACTATTATTAATAGACCAGCTTGTTTCGCTGCCATAATTATCGGTATTAAGCGTTAGGGTAAGGCTATTGTCAGAACAGCTTGTTGATGAGCCACCATCGCTATTTGGTAAAAAATTATCTACGTAGACAATTTCGCTACCGTCAAATCCACTAACATCATAAAAACGCAGACCCACGTTAATTGTTTTGCTGCTACTTGCTGTGTAGCTATGGCTGATTTTTTGCCATTGATTCGTTTGCGCCTCATTTGAATAGCCTTGGTAACCATCGACATACAAACGGGCTTTAATTTTACCTTCCGTATGGTAAATATCAGCAGAAAAATCGTAAGTTTGACCTGCTTCAACAGCAATTTGCTGTAGTAAATCCGTGTTACTTTGCGAACCAGTTGTTACATTTACAGCAGCAGAGCTACTACCGCTTTTCACTGTGCTAGTTGAGCGTGATAAGTTAATACCGCTATCTATAGTAGTCCATGATGCAGGTGTATTTCCTGACCACTGTTCAAAGCTACCATTAGCTACATTGGCCATTACTGGCAGTGAGCCGAGTAATAAAGCCGTACTAAGTAGTTTGTTTTTATATGTCCCGTATGACATGAGTATTCCTATTTTTTATTTTGAATGAAGAATATACCTTATATTAGTTTGGTTACAAAATTGTTAATTTAAAATTCGATAAAAAGCAATAATAAGTCTTTAATCTGTTTTTGAAGGTGATTTTATAAATTAATAACTAAATGGAATATCAAAGCAGATTCTATTCTTTTTTTATCTATGCAGACCCCGTTATCCTACATACTTAGAAAACCTCAACAGATACACTCTGGATGAGGTAAAACTCATTTTTTAACAATACATAAAGTGTATTGTGTTTAATTTTCAGGGTTATGGGGAATCGATTCATGTTGTTAGGTCAACTAAATGCTGCGGCAAGTCCGCTATCGCAAGAGCAAGTACAGAAGCTGCAAGGTTTAGTGGCTGAACTTAATCCAATTCAACAAGCGTGGGTAAGTGGTTACTTAGCTGCTAATGCTAATTCAGCTGCGCTAGGAGCTCCTATTTCAGGCGCACAGGCTAATGGCGATTCTGCAGCACTAACTATTTTATATGGTTCGCAAACGGGTAATGCAAAAGGTGTTGCTACCAAAATGAAAGAGCAGGCCGAATCACGAGGCCTAGCAGTTAAATTGGTTAGCATGTCTGATTACAAACCAACAGCCCTGAAAAAAGAAAAGTTTTTAACTGTCGTTGTGTCTACTTATGGTGAGGGTGAGCCTCCTGAAGACGGTGAAACACTACATGAATTTTTAGCCACTAAAAAAGCGCCAAAACTAGACGATGTAAAAATAGCCGTTATTGGTTTGGGTGATTCTAGCTATGAGTTTTTCTGTCAAACAGCAAAAGACTTTGAAGAGCGCTTAAATAAACTTGGTGCACAAACTATATATCAACGTGCTGATTTAGATGTAGATTACGAAGATGAAGCTGCAACATGGATCGCCGGTGCACTTGATGCATTTGAACCTGATTTAAAAGCGCAACAAGATGCCGCCGGCGGTCAAGCTTTAGCTATGCCTTTTGGTTCACCAACTACCGCTTCAAGCCAATATACAAAACAAAATCCATTTGAAGCAGAGCTTTTAACAGTTCAAAAAATTACCGGTCGCGACTCAACTAAAGATGTACGCCACGTTGAAATTTCACTTGAAGGTTCAGACATTACTTATACACCAGGTGATTCATTAGGTGTGTACTTTTTAAATGACGATGTATTAGTTGATGAAGTACTTACACTCACTCAAATAGATGCAGCAAGCATTGTAAAAGTAGGTGATGAAGAGCTAAGCGTACGCGGCGCACTTATTGAAAAACTAGAGCTGACTCAGTCATACCCAGGTTTTGTAGAAAAATACGCAACAGCAACAGGTACGCCTGAATTATTAAAGCTTGTGGGAGATAAAGCTGCAATGCGTGCGTATATTGAACCTCGCCAGATATTTGATGTAATTCGCCAAAATCCAGCAAAAATTGATGCGCAAACATTAGTCGATTGCCTACGTAAGCTGCAAGCTCGCTTGTACTCAATTGCATCTAGTCAAGCAGAGGTTGAAGACGAAGTGCATTTAACTCTAGGCTTAGTTGAGTTTGATGCGTTTGATAGTGAGCACTTAGGTGGTTGTTCGGGTTACTTAACTCGCCGAGCTGAAGAAGGCTGTAAAGTTAAAGTATTTAGCGAACATAACGATAACTTCCGCCTACCAACTAACGATGATACACCGGTGATCATGGTTGGCCCAGGTACGGGCATTGCGCCGTTCCGTGCATTTTTACAAGAGCGTGATGCGCGTGAAGCACAAGGTAAAAATTGGTTGTTTTTTGGTAACCCACATTTCACTCAAGACTTTTTATACCAAGTAGAAATACAGGGTTATTTAAAATCGGGCCTACTTAATAAAGTAGATGTTGCATTTAGCCGCGACCAAGCCGAAAAAGTATACGTGCAAGACAAGTTGCGCAGTAACAGTAAAGACGTGTTTGAATGGTTAGAAGCTGGCGCTCATTTTTACATTTGTGGTGATGCAAATCGCATGGCAAAAGATGTACACAGCGCCTTGGTCGATATCATCAAAGAAAACACAGGCAAGAGCGATGAAGACGCAGAGCAATACTTAAAAGATTTGCGTAGCGCAAACCGCTATCAGAAAGACGTGTATTAATCACGTTTCTTATTTTATTTAACAGCTAACAGCCGTCACTGTAACAAATTTAGGATTTAAAATGAGCGAACAAGATAAAAACGTAAAGCTTTCTGATAACGAGCGTTTGAAAAGAGAAAGTAACTTTTTACGTGGCACCATAGAACAAGATTTAAAAGACGAAATTACCGGTGGCTTTACCGCTGATAACTTTCAGCTAATACGTTTTCACGGTATGTACCAACAAGATGACCGTGATATACGTGGTGAGCGTGCTAAGCAAAAGCTAGAGCCCCTACATAATGTAATGTTACGTGCACGTATGCCTGGCGGTATTATCAAGCCAGAGCAGTGGTTAGCAATTGATAAGTTTGCTGATGAAAAAACAAGCTACGGCAGCATCCGTTTAACAACGCGTCAAACGTTTCAGTTTCATGGTGTGCTAAAGCCAAACATCAAAGGCATGCACCAAATGCTTGATAGCGTGGGCATAGACTCTATTGCTACCGCAGGTGATGTTAACCGTAATGTGCTTTGTACTACTAACCCAGTTGAGTCTGAGCTACATCAAGAGGCTTACGATTGGGCTACAAAGATTTCTGAACATTTATTACCAAAAACAAAAGCGTATGCCGAAATTTGGTTAAATGGAGAAAAAGCGCAAACCACAGAAGAGCCAATTTTAGGATCTAACTATTTACCGCGTAAGTTTAAAACAACGGTAACAATTCCGCCTAATAACGAAGTTGATATACACGCTAACGATTTAAACTTTGTGGCTATTGCTGATAACGGCAAGCTTGTTGGTTTTAACGTATTAGTGGGCGGTGGCCTTGCCATGACGCACGGCGATACAGCAACTTATCCGCGTAAAGCCGATGACTTTGGTTTTATACCGCTAGAAGATACCTTAAAAATTGCAGAGCATGTTGTATCTGTGCAGCGCGATTGGGGTAATCGTTCAAATCGTAAAAATGCAAAAACTAAATACACATTAGACCGTGTAGGCGTTGATGTATTTAAAGCTGAAGTAGAAGCGCGTTCAGGCGTTACGTTTGCGCCAAGTCGCCCGTTTGAGTTTACTCATCGTGGCGATCGTATTGGTTGGGTTGAAGGCATTGATGGTAAGCACCACTTAACATTATTTATTCAAAGCGGTCGTATTTTAGACTACCCAGACAAACCGCTTAAAACCGGTTGTCGTAAAATCGCTGAAATTCACCAAGGTGATATGCGCATGACGGCTAATCAAAACTTAATTATTGCCGGTGTGCCTGCAGATCAAAAAGCGGTAATTGAAGAAATCGCCCGTAGTCATGGCTTAATTGATGACACCGATTCGCAGCAGCGTAAAAATTCAATGGCGTGTGTTTCACTGCCAACGTGCCCACTTGCAATGGCCGAAGCAGAGCGTTACTTACCAAGCCTAGTAGAAAAAACAGAAGCATTACTTGCAAAGCACGGTATACCAGATGACAGCATTATTATGCGCGTTGTAGGTTGCCCGAACGGCTGTGGCCGCGCAATGCTTGCTGAAGCTGGTTTAGTAGGTAAAGGTCCTGGTAAGTACAACGTTTACTTAGGTGGTAATTTAGAAGGCACACGTATTCCTAAATTGTACCTTGAGAACGTAGGCGAAGATGTTTACCTAGACGCATTCGATAAGCTAATTGGCCAGTGGGCTAAAGAGCGCAACGACGGTGAGTGTTTTGGTGACTTTGTTATTCGCAAAGGCATTGTTGCTGAAGTAAAAGTATCAGTAACCGATTTTCACGCTTAATTAAATACCAGCGCTAAGCGCTGGTGAGGTTTGGAATTTACCATGAGTGAATTTAAAAACATTTTACAGCTAGATAAACAAAGCCAAGCGGCTATGTTAGCTGATGCTAATGGTTTACTAGCAAATATGAGCGCAGAACAGCGTGTTGCATGGGCGCTTGATAACTTGCCTAATACGGCCTTTTTATCATCTAGCTTTGGTATTCAAGCGGCAGTAATGCTGCATTTAATGACCTCACAACGTCCAGATATTCCTGTTGTCTTAACCGACACAGGTTATTTGTTTCCTGAAACGTATCAGTTTATTGAGCAAATGAGCGAGCGCTTATCACTTAATTTAAAGGTGTATAGAGCGCAGCTTAGTCCTGCATGGCAGGAGGCTAAATTTGGTAAATTATGGGAGCAAGGCGAAGGTGGAATTAAGCAATATAATCAGCTTAATAAAGTAGAGCCAATGACCCGTGCGTTAAAAGAAATAGAAGCGGGTACTTGGTTTAGTGGCTTAAGACGCGATCAATCATCTACACGTGCAGATAAACAGTTTGTAGAAATTAGTCGTGGCACAGTTAAAGTGTACCCGATTATTGAATGGTCGAATCGCGATGTGTATCAGTATCTTACTAAGCATGACTTACCTTATCACCCATTATGGGAGCAAGGTTATGTGTCGATGGGAGATGTACACACTACGCGTAAATTAGAGCCGGGTATGACAGAAGAAGAAACTCGTTTCTTTGGTTTAAATCGTGAGTGTGGGTTACACATTGATGGCGATGGTATTTGACGCGGCACACGTATAGCTAAATCGAAAATAAAAATGCAGCTTCGGCTGCTTTTTTATTGTGAAAAAATTGCCGGATTAAGTATTTTTAATTAGACTCAAAGGATAAAGGATTAATTTAAAGCAGGAACGCTATGAAATACTTTGCCTATTTAGCAATATCAATCATGACTATTGCGCTCATATCTTTATTTTATTTAAAAAAGCCCGATGGTAAAACATGGCTTTCAGTGTCATCAATGAGTGACAAGTCGCATCATATTAAAGAAAAAATAGCGACGCTCACCGGTAATACATTTGATAATGCTGTACATAACGTAAAGCAAGCAAGCGAAAAAATAGTGAGCTCTACAGCCTCAAATAGTAAAATTTTTAAATGGCAAGATGACACAGGTCAATGGCATTTTTCAGACACGCCAAATCCGCATGCAAAAAGCATTGAGGTTAAACTCAATCCAAAAGATATTACAGTTATTGCCGCAGAAGATACGTCTATTTTAAATAACACTCCAAAAGTATCAAGTATGTCAGCAGCATCAGAAACAATAAGTATTTTAGATCCTGATTCTGTTCAAAAGTTATTTGAAGATGCAGGGAGCGTACAAGATAAACTTGAAAAACGTAACAAAGAAATTAATAGCTTAAGCGGTCTATAATAAAGCTAAGGTTTTTATAGGCACGTCGCGATAACGTTTCTCGGCTTCCATGAATAATATGGTTAAATATATCTTTGTCGAAGTGGCAATAGTACCCCTATAGCAATATATGCAGCCGCGACCATTATCCCCTTAATATCATGCTCAACAGTAAAGTAGCTCGATACAATTAATGTATGGCCAGTCACAAAAAGGCCTCCCTTTATTAAAAGGGAGGCCTTTGTTATTTTTAAAACATACTTTGCTTAATCGAGCATATTACGCAGTACATATTGTAAAATGCCGCCGTGTTTGTAGTAATCCCACTCTTTAGGGGTATCAATACGTACATCGGCACTTAAGCTAACTTTTTTACCTTCAGCATTGGTTGCAATAACGGTGACTTCATCGGTTTTATCATACAAGCCATCAATATCAAATTGCTCTTGCCCTGTTAGCCCATGTGACTCGTAGCTTTCACCTTCTTTAAATTGCAGCGGTAATACACCCATACCAATTAAGTTAGAGCGATGAATTCGCTCATAGCTTTGCGCTACAACCGCTTTAACGCCTAATAAAAGAGAACCTTTAGCTGCCCAGTCGCGAGATGATCCCGTACCGTACTCTTTACCGGCCAAGATAATTAACGGAGTTCCGTTTTTTTGATACTCCATAGCTGCATCATAAATACTTGCTAAGTCATTTTCTGGCTGGGTACGTGTTACACCGCCTTCAGTTCCCGGTGCTAATAAGTTTTTAAGGCGAACGTTGGCGAAAGTACCGCGCATCATTACTTCGTGATTACCACGGCGTGAACCGTACGAGTTAAACTGGCCTTTATCTACGCCGTTTTCTTGCAGGTATAAACCTGCTGGCGCGTCAGCTTTAATAGCGCCCGCCGGAGAAATATGGTCAGTGGTTACTGAATCCCCAAGCTTAGCTAGACAGCGCGCACCTTCAATCGTCGGAATGCCCGGTGGTTCTACTTTCATGCCATCAAAAAAGGGTGCTTTTTTAATGTAGGTTGATGCATCGTCCCAATCATAAAGTTTACCATCAGGTATTTGAATTTGCTGCCAGCGGCTGTCACCTTCATAAACGTTAGCGTAGCTTCTTGCGAACATTTCTTTAGTCACTGTTTCTTTAACTAAGTCACTAACCTCTTTAACGCTTGGCCAAATGTTTTTAAGGTAAATATCGTTGCCGTTAGGATCTTGAGCTAGAGGTTCGTTGTATACGTCAATATCTGTTCTACCTGCAATAGCGTATGCAACAACAAGCGGAGGAGACGCTAAAAAGTTCATCTTAACATCTTGGTGAATACGCCCTTCAAAGTTACGGTTACCCGATAAAATAGAGCTCACTACCAATTTATGTTTTTGAATCGCGTCTGATATTTCAGTTGCAAGTGGCCCTGAATTACCAATACACGTCGTACAGCCATAGCCAACTAAGTTAAAGCCTAGACTTTCTAGGTCACCCATCAAGCCTGCTTTTTCTAGATAATCAGTAACTACTTTAGAGCCTGGAGCAAGGGATGTTTTAACCCAAGGTTTTACATTAATACCTAATTGCTTCGCTTTTTTAGCGACCAAACCTGCGGCTAAAATTACACTCGGGTTCGAGGTGTTAGTACAACTGGTTATGGCGGCAATAACACATGCGCCATCGTTTAGCTCAAACTCTTGCCCTTTAAATTTAACTTTAGCGACGCCCATAAATTGCGCTTCATCAACAGGTTCATCGGGGTTTGTTGCCGGGCCTTCACTTTCGATACGAGCCTGTTCTTCATCACTTTTATCACGACGAGCCATACGCTCATCTTGAAAGCCTTTTAAATGCTCGCTAATAACTTTGCCAGCCTCATTTAAGGCAATTCTGTCTTGAGGACGTTTAGGTCCTGCAAGGCTTGGTACAACATCATCTAATTTAAGCTCGAGTGTGTCGGTGTAATTTGCTTCATCACCGTCGTTACGCCATAAGCCTTGGTGCTTAGCGTAATCTTCAATGAGTTTTAGTTGCTTCTCATCGCGGTTTGTTAAGCGAAGATAGTTAATAGTTTCATCATCAATCGGAAAAATACCACACGTAGCGCCGTACTCTGGTGCCATGTTAGCTATGGTTGCTCTATCAGCGAGTGGTAAATCGGCAAGACCGTCGCCATAAAACTCGACAAATTTACCCACTACACCATGATTACGTAATATCTCTGTTACTGTTAATACTAAATCAGTTGCGGTGGTCCCTTCAGGTAGGCGGCCGCTTAGCTTCATACCCACTACTTGTGGAATGAGTAAGCTAATTGGCTGCCCAAGCATTGCTGCTTCGGCTTCAATACCGCCTACACCCCAACCAAGCACACCTAAACCATTAATCATAGTGGTGTGAGAGTCAGTCCCTACAAGCGTATCTGGGTAAGCGAACTTTTTGCCATCGCGCTCTTCATTAAAAACAACGCGCGCTAAATATTCTAGGTTTACTTGGTGAACGATACCGGTTGCGGGTGGCACTACTTTTAAATTATCAAAAGCGGTTTGCCCCCAACGCAAAAATTCGTAACGTTCTTTATTTCGGTCGTACTCAAGTTTTGCATTTAAATCAAATGCACCATCATTTCCGTAGCCATCTACTTGTACCGAATGGTCAATCACAAGTTCAGCAGGTGATAACGGGTTTATTTTTGCAGGGTCCCCACCTAATTTTTCCATTGCGTCACGCATTGCGGCTAAATCAACAATAGCGGGTACGCCTGTAAAATCTTGCATAACAACACGAGCTGGGGTAAAGGCAACTTCAGATGCTGGTTTTGCTTGAGGATCCCAATTAAGCAGAGCTTGAATGTCTTGTTCTTTAATGTTTGCGCCATCTTCGTTACGAAGGAGGTTTTCGAGTAATACTTTTAAGGAAAAGGGCAATCGTTTTGCTTTGTCACCAAGTCCTTTTAGAGAATGAATATGGTATTGCTCACCATTAATTGTGAGCTGATGTTGGGTGTCGAAACTATTATTCATTATTTGCCCCTTTATGAATTATAAAAATATTTTGAAGAGTGACCTCTGTAGTGCTTGAGTTGCAAAGTACATACCAGCGTAAAAAACCATACTTAGAGAACGAAATTTATACAGTTACCAAGATAGAGATGATGCTGAAAACTTTATTTTCAAGGATGATTTAAAAGAGGGAGGGGGCCAAACGTTATTCGGCCCATACTGATACCTACTTGATTAAAAAACAATCATTTTATCGCATTAAATAGCGCACTCACTGCGTTAAAAATTATTTTTATAGAACAACTATATATCGTAATTTCGCCTCGTGATTACGCTATTTTCTTAGCGTTATAATAGCCCACTAATTTAATGCAATTGGTATAATTACTGTAACCAGCCTTGTTGCGTAACTTTAACACTCACACAAAGTAAAACCGGCCAAAAGTGCCTCTTAATACGGCAATAGTAAATGTAATGGTTAACTAAATAGGAATGTTAGAATGCGCAGCTTATTGATTTATAGTTGGTTTAATTATTATCTTGGGAGTCATCATCTGCATAAAAAATACAATAACGCCAAGTAAGTTCCATACGAGTTAATGCCTATACAGCAGGATTAAACCAATGTTGGGATGTATTGACAGGCATGTAACCACCTTATTTTTATTATTTACTAACACGCCCTAGGTTATTGAAGAGTAAAAAGGCCAACTATATAAGTTGGCCTTTTTATATAAAAAGAGGGGGTTTTAAACACTTAACCAAATGAAATAGGACGACGTCCTGTTTTGTCATCTACTTTTGGCTTTTTAGTTCGCTTACGCTTACTTTTAGCAGGCTGAACTGTTGGTTGAGAGACCGCCGGCTTTGGTTCAGTGTGAGTTTGTACAGGAGGTTTTTCTGCAGGGATTGCATCCGCACTTAGTGATAGTTGAAAAAACTCACCATCAAACTCTAACACATCACCACTGTATAATTTTTTCCGTTTAATTGTACAAATTTCATGGTTAACACCCACATAGCCTTCAGTTATTAGGTTTTTAGCTTGGCCGCCACCTTCAACTAAGTTTAGTACTTTTAATAATTTACAGAGCTCAATCGGCTCTTCTTCTAATTCTATTTCTATGTATTCTTCGTTCATATTTGCTCTCGGTGGGGTAACGCACAAGCTTTAGTATAAAGGCTTGCAGCTACTTTTGCACCAAAGCAAGTGACTTTAGCTAATTGTAATAGGTAAATAGTTATGAAAGTTTTTATGTATTTTGTCTGTCTTTAAAAAAACTGAAGCAATTGAAGGTTAAGCTTTGCAGCAGTTAATTTTACGTATGGCCTGCTAATTGCTAAAACTTTGGCGGAATAAATATTTTTCATTAAATGGAGTAGGAAATGGGCGTAAGATTAGCAATGAAAAAAGAGCTAATGGGATTAGATAATTCAGGTATGTTAACTGCTGACGATGTTAGAGAGCACCTTGCTAATTCTGTAAAAAAGCAAGCTGATCAAGATGAGCGCGGTTTTTCTGTAATTTCAAAATTCAATGATACCCATAGCCGTTTAGTTAGTGGTGATGCCACGAGAAAAACAAAACTTGAATTTGAACGTCATCGTTTGTTTAAAGAAGTTTTATATACTCGCAAAAGTGTTGATGCTTGGTTAGATAGCCAAACAAATTAAATTGCCATAAATAGTTACCTTTAATAGACTACAATTGTAATCAAAAAGGGGTAACTATGAAAAATGGAATTTTAATATGTGTGTTGGCATTACTATTAGCTGCGTGCCAACAACCTACCGTGTATGTATTTAGTGAAAACTTGCAAGATGAACAGCGCAATCAGCTCGATGCTGCGCTAAAAGCACAATCGCTCCCTTATGAATATGTTGAGCTGGCAATTCCATCAGAGTTTAGTGAAGCCACATTACTCTTATCAAGCGATAAAATTTACCCAAAAGAGACTGAGAAGTTAGCTACTATTATGCAGGGGCTAGGTTACGAGCCACAAGTTAACTATTCAACGCGTTCCAATCATTTTTATGGTGATGGCAATATAGGCTTTTATCTAAAAAATGCAGTGGCGGGTACAACCTTTGTTATGTCTAAAAAGTTACGAACAACTCAATGCAGCGAAGACAAGTACAATGATTTAGCGGTCAAATTTGCAAATGAACATGTTGAATTTACACTACCAAGTGGCGCAATAGTTAGGCTGAGTTGGGAGTATTTATATGGTTACGTTGTCATTTATTACAAAAATCATTCGCAAACATACAGTCACTCACGACCACTTATAAATACGCCCTTTGGCGCCAAACCATCCGATACTTACAGGTTTACAGCTCACGTTAATAGCCCCAACTGGCTTGATTGCCACTACAAATTGTTTATATGGGCTGAGTGATAGAGTTAACCGTGGGTTTCTATATGCTCACTTAGTTTTGCAATTCGTTCGCTCATGCCCTCGATAATACGGTCTTTAATTTTTTCACGTATAACATTAGGTAAACGAGTCAATGCTTCAGGAGTTATAGCGAGTACGATAGTGTCGCTTTTAGCTTGGGCATTGGTACTTCTTTGTCTGTTACCAATAAAGGCGCCTTCACCTATAAATTCACCGGGCTCAATAGTACCTAGTTCTAATAAGTGATTATGCTTAAAGACTAAAAGGGCGCCACTTAGTACAATGTATAAATGTTTGTCGTTATCAAACTGCTTAAATAAAAATTGCTGTTGGTTAATTAAATACAACAGGCCAAACGACTCTAATAATATTTGACGTTCGTTGAGCGTAAACTCTTTAAAAAAGTGTAGCCTGTTTATAATTTCCATTTGTTTGAATAATGGAATATGTTCGATTAGCTTCATCAATAACCAAATTTGTTAGACACGTTTAATTAGCTAATATTGCGCTCTTTTAACTTACGGGTCAACGTGTTGCGTCCCCAGCCAATTTTTATAGCTGCATCTTGTTTATGGCCAGAACAATTGGCGAGAGCTGTTTTTATTAGCCGAGTTTCTAGTTGTGCTTGAATATCGGGCCAAATATTTTCTTTGCCTTGTTTAAGTTCGTGGTTAAGCCATTGTTGAAATGCATCAAGCCAATCACCTTCCTCTTGAATTGGCGAGGCATCAAGGATCTCAGGTGGTAAATCTTGTTCTGTAACAAGTTCACCTGGCGCCATCACAGTAAGCCAACGACACGTATTTTCGAGCTGACGTACATTACCGGGCCAATTAAAGAGTTTAAGCTGCTCTGTTGCTTTAGGGCTGAGTACTTTGCTTTCTACTTGTAAGTCTTTAGCGCTTTTGTGCAAAAAATGTTGCGACAAGCGATCAATATCTTCAGTGCGCTCCCGAAGAGCTGGCAAGCGTAGGCGTACTACGTTTAAACGATGAAATAAATCATCCCTAAATTTACCTTGTTTAACTAAGTCTTCCAGATTTTGATGCGTAGCTGCAATAATGCGTACATCCACCTTTATGCTTTGATGCCCGCCCACACGATAAAATTCACCATCGGCAAGCACGCGCAATAAACGTGTTTGCACATCAAGAGGCATATCACCAATTTCATCTAAAAAAAGCGTGCCGCCATTGGCTTGTTCAAAACGCCCTTTACGCACACTGTCAGCGCCCGTAAATGCGCCTTTTTCGTGGCCAAATAATTCTGACTCAACAAGCTCTTTTGGAATTGCGGCCATGTTAAGTGCAATAAATTGATTTTCTTTACGTGGACTATGATTATGCAAGGCGCTGGCGACCAGTTCTTTACCTGTGCCAGACTCACCATTTATTAATACACTCATGCTAGAGGCTGACAGTTTACCTATTGCTCTAAATACCTCTTGCATAGCGGGTGCTTCACCAATTATGTGTGCACTTTTAGGTGGGGCCTGCTTACGTTTAGTTTTTTTTGTAGAGTTTGCTCTAAATGCACTTTCAACAAGGGCAACCGCTTCGTTTAAATCAAACGGTTTAGCTAAATACTCAAAAGCACCTTTTTGAAAGGCATTAACGGCCGAATCTAAATCTGAGTGCGCGGTCATTATAATAACCGGTAGCCCAGGATTTTGTTCTGCAATAAGCTCAAGTAAAGCCATGCCATCCATGCCGGGCATTTTTACATCCGACACCAAAACAGCGGGTTGGCTAAATTTTAGTGCGCTTAATACATCTTGCGCATTTGAAAAGCTCTCAGCATTAAACCCAGCACGGGTTAGTGCCTTTTCGAGTACGAAACGAATTGATGCATCATCATCTACAAGCCAAACTGTTTTCATGCAAACTCCAAACATTAATCTGCAAAGGGCAGATAGATATTAAATTCAGTATGTCCAGGCCAGCTATCACATTCAATATAGCCGTCATGCTGATCAATAAGCGTTTGCGCAATAGAAAGTCCAAGTCCTGAACCACCTTCTTTATTGGTGATCATCGGGTAGAACAATGTTTCGCGTATGCTGTGGTCAATGCCTGGTCCGTTATCAGATATTTGGATCAACAAGGCTTTTTTAGGTGCTTTACCTGGGCGACGATGTTGATGGTTTATGCGGGTTTTTATTTTTATTTCACCGCCATCAACGAGCGCCTGTTGGGCATTTCGAACAATGTTTAATACGACTTGTTGTATTTTGCCTTGGTCAATATATACATCAGGAATACTCGGGTCATAATCCTTCACTAAGCCAATATTAGAACAATTATCTAACGTACTTAGCCTGATAACCGACTCTAGGGTTTGATGAATATTGCCATAAGACTTTTGCGGTAGCTGATTTGGCCCTAAGAGCCTATCTACTAATTCGCGCAATCTATCTGCTTGCTCAATGATAAGCTCAGCGCATTGGTCTCTTTCTTGTTGATCAACTTCATACTGCAATAACTGCGCCGCTCCGCGAATTCCACCTAAAGGATTTTTAATTTCGTGCGCTAAGCCACGAATTAAGTTTCGTGCAGCTTGATATTGATGCATTTGGTTTGATGCTTGGTCGTGCTTTATTTCATCATCTGTTTGGCGCCATTCTAATAATATATATAACGTGTCTTTAAATTTAAGCTGTCTTGAGCTGACTGCTACCTTGGCATGACGAGAATCGCTAAAAACCACGTCAGCTCTATGTTGCTGGCAATCAACGCCATCAATTAATGAATACTGTTCAATACGTTTCAAGTCAATAGAATGGTAATTAAAAAGGCTATCGAAAGGTTGATCTAACAAGCGTTTAGTACCAAGACCAAGTAACTCACTCGTACTGGTATTAGCATAAACAACAGTAAATTTTTTATCGAGCAACATGACCGCTGTTGTTTGGTTTTGCCAGATAGCGTCAAGCAGTTCTGGGCTGAAAATTTCATTATTAATCATAGTTGCACCATTTTAGTGCGCTAATATTTGCAGGCAATTAATATTAATAAAATGCACTGCTGCGCCTCAGTTTTAAACTTAAATTTAGTTCTTGAATGTTATACCAATCTGCTTAATTAAGTGAGCTATTTTGAGGTATGAAAACCGTGTCGATAACAGGGCAAAAAATTCGTTATTTAGTTGTTCTATATCAGAAATTTTTAACACAGTTAGCGTCAAGCTTAAGCCCTCAAATTGATCAAGTATTATTGCGGATTGGTATTAAGCCCTTTCTGCGCATAAAAAACACATAAGGTTGGCTCACGGCAATAATTTGGTTTTTATTATTCAACAGCTTTACTTGCAATGTATGTTCACCGCGTTCAACATCTTTTATAGCAAAGGTTGAATCATGACTAGCAGGGCCATGTGTTTGACCATCAACAAACAGCTGTATTGTTAACCCACTTTCGAACCGTGGTGTTATACGGCTGGTAACATATACCGTGCCTGTATTTTCATGAATTGTCTGATTATGCTCTGGTGACAAAATAGCAATGTTAAACGCTGCTTCTTGGGGTTGAGGTTGGTTATTTAAAATATAAGTATTGGTCGCAGGCATTGTAAGGTGCTGACTTGTAAGCTTTACCTCCGTCGCGCCTCTATGCGGTGTATCTGAGAACACTAACACGCCATTTTTATCTTCCCAAGCGTATATTTTTTTTTCAGCAGCATAGCCATAATTACTTAATCCTAAAGTAATTGTTAGTAATAAAATGTAATTATTCACTCGGCGGCCCTGCGTTTTAGAGTAACTTTACTCTAGTGGAGATTGCTTTGATTTACCATTAAAAAAGCCCGCAGAGCAGCGGGCTTGAGAACACACATATTTTTTACAGCTTAATTAACAGCTGTAGTACATTTCAAACTCAACTGGGTGAGTTGTCATGTTAAGTTTTTCAACTTCTTTAGATTTAAGTGAGATATAAGCATCAATTAAATCATCAGTGAATACACCACCTTGAGTTAAGAATTCACGGTCTGCGCTAAGTGCAGATAGTGCTTCGTCAAGTGATGCTGCAACCGTTGGAATTTCTGCTGCTTCTTCAGCTGGTAAGTCGTATAAATCTTTATCCATAGCGTCGCCAGGGTGGATCTTGTTTTTGATACCATCAAGGCCAGCCATAAGCATTGCTGAGAAAGCAAGGTATGGGTTAGCAGTTGGATCTGGGAAGCGTACTTCAATACGACGACCTTTTTCAGATGGAACCACTGGGATACGAATTGATGCAGAACGGTTACGTGCAGAGTATGCAAGCATAACTGGTGCTTCAAAACCTGGTACTAAACGCTTGTACGAGTTAGTAGAGGCATTTGCAAAAGCATTGATTGCTTTAGCATGCTTAATGATGCCGCCAATGTAGTAAAGTGCATCTTCAGAAAGACCGCCGTACTTATCACCAGCAAAAAGGTTTACACCATCCTTAGCAAGTGACTGGTGACAATGCATACCAGAGCCGTTATCACCAACAACTGGCTTAGGCATAAACGTTGCTGTTTTACCGTATAAGTGAGCCATGTTATGGATAACATATTTCATTTCTTGAATTTCATCCGCCTTTAATACCATTGTATTAAAGCGAGTAGCGATTTCGTTTTGACCTGCTGTTGCTACTTCGTGGTGATGTGCTTCTACTACTTGGCCCATTTCTTCTAGCACTAGACACGTAGCAGAACGCCAATCTTGGAAGTCATCAACTGGAGCAACTGGGAAGTAACCGCCTTTAACACCTGGACGGTGACCTGTGTTGCCATCTGCATATTCTTTATCTGAGTTCCAAGCAGCTTGCTTAGAATCAATTTTATACATAGAACCAGACATGTCTGATTTGTATTTAACATCATCAAATACGAAAAATTCTGGCTCTGGGCCAAATAACACAGTGTCTGCAATACCAGTTGAACGCATGTAATCTTCAGCACGCTTAGCAACTGAGCGTGGGTCACGTTCATAACCTTGAAGTGTTGAAGGTTCAACAACGTCACAACGAACAATTAGTGTTGTTTCTTCTGTGAAAGGGTCTAATTTGATAGAGTCTGCATCTGGTAATAAAACCATGTCTGACTCATTAATGCCTTTCCAACCAGCGATTGAAGAACCATCGAACATTTTACCGTCTTCGAAAAAATCTTCATCAACTTGATGATGAGGAATAGAAACATGTTGTTCTTTACCTTTAGTGTCAGTAAAGCGTAAATCAATGAACTTAACGTCATTTTCTTTAATAAAATCTAAAACCGATTGTGACATGTGTCCTCCAAGTGTGGGGTTTTGTTATTGCTGCATAATTGCTTTAGCACTTATTAAGCTGATTTTGTGCCATTTTTATAACTGCATGTTTATAAATTAAAAAAAATAAGTTGTTATAAAATCCAGCATAGTGGCGCACTGGTTTGGTGCGTAAAATATCCCTTTTGGTGCAATATTTACACGGTGCAATTTGCTGATAATTTAATCGCTTAAAATTAGCATAAACTAAATGCAAAAGAGTACCAAAAAGATCGGAAAAATAGCCAAAATGGCTGTTTTTCGAAAAAATATCGAAATTTAATTCATATAATTGTCATATATAAAACAGATACTTAGTGAAAGTATTGAGAAAGTTTTAAAATTTGTATTGGATAAACTTTCATCCATGTCATTAATGAGGGATAATATGCGCCCTTTTAAATCCTATGCTTGGACATCTCGTGAAAACGCAGATGAGTGCGTAGATCTTGCAGGATCATTGAGAATTTAATTTCTCTGAGTAAATATATGAGCATCGAAAAGTTAAGAAATATAGCGATTATCGCGCACGTTGACCACGGTAAAACAACACTGGTTGACAAACTACTTGAGCAATCAGGTACATTAGAAACACGCGGCGGTAACGAAGAGCGCGTGATGGACTCAAACGACATTGAGAAAGAACGTGGTATTACCATTTTGGCTAAAAACACAGCCATTTCTTGGAACGACTACCATATCAATATCGTAGATACTCCGGGACACGCCGATTTCGGTGGTGAAGTTGAACGCGTACTTTCGATGGCTGACTCAGTATTATTACTTGTTGATGCTCAAGAAGGTCCAATGCCACAAACGCGTTTCGTTACGCAAAAGGCATTCGCGCAAGGCTTAAAGCCAATCGTAGTTATCAATAAAATTGATAAGCCAGGTTCACGTCCTGATTGGGTTATGGATCAAATCTTTGATTTATTCGACAACCTTGGCGCAACTGACGAACAGTTAGACTTTAAAGTAATCTACGCTTCAGCAATCAACGGCTGGGCAACACTAGATTTAGACGAGCCATCAGAGAACATGGAACCTATGTTCAAGATGATCGTTGAAGAAGTATCACCACCGGATGCAGATCCTGAAGGTGACTTCCAAATGCAAATTTCTCAACTAGATTACAACTCTTATGTTGGTGTAGTTGGTATTGGTCGTATTAAACGTGGTTCTGTTGCTCCTAACCAACAAGTTACTATTATCAGTGCTGATGGCACTACACGTAATGGTAAAATTGGCGCAGTACAAAGCTACCTAGGTCTTGAACGTATCGAAACTGATAGAGCTTACGCTGGTAACATCGTAACTGTAACAGGTATTGGTGAGCTTAAGATTTCTGACACAGTTTGTTTCCCAGGAAACGTTGAAGCATTGCCACCACTAAGTGTTGATGAGCCAACTGTAACAATGACATTCTCTGTAAATAACTCACCTTTCTGTGGTAAAGAAGGTAAGTTTGTAACGTCACGTAATATCCGTGAGCGTTTAGACAAAGAATTAGTACACAACGTAGCACTTCGCGTTGAAGATACTGCTAGCCCAGATAGCTTCCGTGTTTCTGGCCGTGGTGAATTACACCTAGGTATCTTAATCGAAAACATGCGTCGTGAAGGTTACGAGCTTTCAGTTTCTCGTCCAGAAGTTATCTTACGTACTGTAGATGGCGTTCTAGAAGAACCGTTTGAAACAGTGACTATTGACTGTCAAGACGAGCATCAAGGTTCTGTTATGGAACAAGTTGGCCTACGTAAAGGTGAACTTACTAACATGACTCCAGATGGCAAAGGCCGTATGCGTTTAGACTTCATGATCCCTAGCCGTGGTTTAATTGGTTTCCAAACTGATTTCATGACGCTTACTTCGGGTTCTGGTCTTATGTACCATACGTTCGATCATTACGGTCCTCACAAAGGTGGCGACATCGGTGTTCGTAAGAACGGCGTAATGATTGCAAACGCAACTGGTAAAGCACTTACTAACGCATTATTCAACTTACAAGAGCGCGGCCGTTTATTCATCGGTCACGGTGTTGAAGTATACGAAGGTATGGTTATCGGTATTCATAACCGTGATAACGACCTTACAGTTAACGCCCTTAAAGGTAAGCAGTTAACTAACGTACGTGCATCTGGTACTGATGAAGCGCAAACGCTTTCTCCGCACCTTAACTACTCACTTGAGCAAGCGCTTGAGTTCATCGATGATGACGAACTAGTTGAAGTTACTCCACTAAACATTCGTATCCGTAAGAAACACCTTACAGAAAACGAACGTAAACGTGCGGGTCGTGCACCTAAGTCATAATCTATTAATTTAGAATAATGATTTTAAAAGCCGCTGTATTGCAAAATACAGCGGCTTTTTTGTATTTGATAAAACATCTCGAAGCTTTAAAGTCAAGGCAACTATTTGCGGCAAGGCTAGAGTCGCTTTTAGAAAAAAAAGTATTATTTCTAGGAGTACACTGCTAAATTGCTATGGGAGTTATTATGGAATTTGATGAAATAGTTTTAGGTGATAGAACTATTGCAGGTTTTAAATCTGATTTTGAGATTGACGTAATTCAGATTTTGAAACATTTAAATACTTGTGAGACCGCTTTTAAAAATTTCATACTTACAAATGAGAACCCTAAATTTAAGTGGGTTCAAGAATATGTATTTTTGTCTTTAGAGACTTCTGTTACTTCATTGAGGTTATTAGCCGAAGGTCATATTAATGCCGCTGGTAATACTATGAGAATATCTTATGAATCTCTCTGTATGTCTATCTTGCTTTCATCCCCAGTAAGGTTAAAAGTTGGTCGTGGTAAACAACAAAAAGAGATAGATTTTTATTCTGGCTATTTAAATAAAGATGCCTTCACTAAAGCGCACTTATCAATTGATTTAGTAGTAAGAAATGCAAGCGTGTTAGGCGTTACATCGGGAAAAGGTTGGCTCAAACAAGCTAAAGACTTTTATAATGGTTATAGTCATGCTTCTGAAATGGTATTTTCTTCTTTAGTACTTAAGTCCGGTAAATCGATTATAGGTGGTGGTTATAATGAAGAAAAACGAGAAATAATTTCAGCTCATTTAAAGCAAATTCATAAATTAGCCAAACAACTTCCAGAACTTATTAAGGAAATTTCTTTGCGTAATCAATTAAAATAATAAATAAAGTTATTCTTTGATAGGTAATTTTTTCGTTGGGTTTCGCTGCGCTCAACCCAACCTACGTGTTCAATTATTTTATTGGTAGTTACTTACTTTTTAGGGAGTAGGGTGATTTTGCCAAATACGTCGGCATCTATAAAGCCACGATTTCTGTCGCCATTTACTGGTTGTACTTCGTGTGAGCCCATAAAGTGCTCGCGCACGTCGCTGCCATCGTTATCGCAATACGCTAGCATAAAGCCGATTACTTGCTTTTCGCTAAGTGTAATAGGGGGGTTTTTAGCCCCTTCTTTATAATCATTTGGGTAGAGTTTTATTGCTACTTCCCACGTAATGTTAAAAGGTGCGGTGGTGTTGCGCTTCCAGTTACTCACTAGGTGGTCGGTATACAAATGGGCTTGTTTATCAGGTCCGTAATCGGCGGCTTGGTTATCAAGGCCAATATGGTACGCCAAAGCGGTGTGATTAAATTGGTGGTTTCCACCGGATGCATCGCTATCAATAAATACTTCAAGCGCATCGTCATCCCAATATTTATACGTTGGATCAGCGTGTGTATCTATTAAAACATCATCCACAATATCGGCTTGTAGATATAAATAGTTTTGATCCCACAGTAAGCGATAACGCCCTTTAAAGTCGGCATCGTTTGATGGTAGTGTGCCATCCATTAGATAAGGCATGTCGTGCCAAGTGGCTTTATTCCACGCATCTTCTGATACGCCATCAATAGTAATTGGAGTTGATGTATGTTCAACATCAATAGCCATTGCTGGCGTGCTTAATAAAAAGCTTAAGGCGAGTGCTAATTTTTTCATTAATTTCTCAATCTTATTATGTATTTTTATTGATGTAACACCATCTTAAAGTAGCTAAGTGATTAGTTACAGTGAAATACTTTCGCCTTCGTTTAAAATATACAGCGGTGTTTTAGCATCCATTTTTTTAACCATGTGCAATAAGCGCAGCAAGGCTGAATGACTGCTGTGGTCGCCCATTTTCCAACTTGAGTTACCGTATCCCCACGGTATCATTACTCTACAATTAAGCTCTTGTGCTGCATTAAGCGCGTCTTCTGGTGTGGTATGCACGTAACGGTACCAGTTAGGATCGTCTTTACTGTAGTAAGAAGCGATTGGTATTAAGCAAATATCGATATCGCCGTATTTTTGCTGTATATCTTTAAAGTGTTTTGAGTAGCCTGTATCGCCTGCAAAAAATAAGGTGCTACCGTTCTGTTCAAGTAACCAGCCATTCCAAAGGTCTTTATCGTGATCTTCGTAAATAAAGGGCACTAATACACGAGCGCTAAAATGATGAGCTGGCACGGCATTAATAGCTAAGTCGTCAATACTCGTTTTTGCATACCAGGCCATTTCGCTAATGTTAAATCCACCTGTTGGGAAGTTATCAGCCATTCCCAGTGGCGTTAAGTAGCGTGGTTTGTTACCTATTTCGGCTATATCTGCTTTATTAAAATGATCATAATGAAGGTGAGAATATATAACGGCATCTAAATTAGTTAGTTCGCTGTTAGTTAGCCAGTCACCGGGCTTACGATAAAACCCTGAGGCAAGTTTAAAGGCTAAATCAACAGGGGAGTCGAACTGCTCTTTTACAGGATCAAACACCACTTGCTGCCCGTTTGGTGTGCTGATCATAAACCCTGCATGGCCAAGCCAGCGAACAGTGTATCCGGTATTTAATTTTGGAGTTACTTGCCCCGCAATATATTGGCAGTTTTCACTTCCTTCTTCACATTGCAAATGAGTGTTGCTTGGATAGCAGTCATTTTCACAACTAATAGGGTACGTTTTTTTGCCTGGGTATAGATTATGGTAGCGCCCTTCGCGCTCACCATCTTTATGTAGTGGTACAACAGTATCAGGCCCTGCGATTCTTTCTATGTGATTAGCAGTTCCGCAAGCGGTTAGTAAGCTAGAGATAGCCAAAAGAGTTAAGGTACTTATTTTCATTGTAGTTTTTTATTTTAATTCTAATTTTATGAAAGTGTACCAAAAACGTTAGATTAATAAGTGGTTAAAAAGTAACAAAAAGTAAAAATAAATAAGCCTGCGAAATTGCAGGCTTATTTTTGTTTGTTTGTAATATATTAGTTAGCCTGCGCTATTCATTTGTTCAATAAATTTGTTTGAATCGGCAATCGATTTGTTCATGTCGTTCATTAACACTTGTATGTCGCGTTTAAGGTTAGTGAACTCGCCTTTAATAGCCGATACCGCTTGTGCGTTTAAGTTATGCTTTAAATATAAAACATTATCGTGAAGCGACGTTAATACTGGCTCCATTTTACTCTCTGCGCTGCGCATCGAGCGTAATAACTGTTCAAATTGACGCTTAGTCGCGGTTAGCTTTTTGCTGCTTTCACGCTTAAGTGATGCGCTTTTGTATTGCTCTAGCTCATCGCTCCACTCATCAAAAAGTGCTTCTGCTACGTCTTCTACTTTATTGATGTTAGTTGATACTTCGTTTGCGGCTTTTAAGCTCGACTCGTAATCGTCGTTTAATTGATTGTAAGTGTCTTGTAGTTCGCCACCATTAAAATCGATTAGAGTAGTTAAGCGCTCTAGTGCCGATTTAAATTCTTCTTGAGACTCTTGCTGCGAGTCTTTGGTTTCTTCTACGCGATCGATAAGGATGTCGCGTTTGTGAATACCTACTTTTTCCATTGCAGAGTAATAAGCTGTTTGGCAACCTGACAAAGTAAGTGTTAGTACAAGCATTGAAACACTAAGTAATGTTTGTTTTTTCATCTGAATTCCTGTTTACGCGTGTTAGTGCTGTAAATTATGGCGCTGATTGTTATTATAATCAAAACCACATAAGCACAAGTCAATTGTATGAATGATAAGCTCTCCAATTACAAACAGCAAGTTAAGACCTTTATACGCCAGCAGCCAAGTTGGTGGATGCAGTATTTTAATCGCTGTATAGATGATCAAATAACGGTTAATGCCGGCTATTTAGCCTATGTAACGTTACTTTCTTTGATACCGCTTATTGCAGTGGGTGTTGCTATATTTTCGGCTTTTCCAGGTTTTGAGTCCACTCGTATGGAGATTGAGAGCTTTTTGTTTACTAACTTTGTGCCTACTTCTACCGATGTTATTAGAGAGCACATTAGCTCTTTTGCCGGTAACGCAAACCAAATGACCGCAGTAGGTATTGGTTTTTTAGCTGCAATTGCATTGTTGCTAATACGTAATGTGGATGCCACGCTAAACCGCATTTGGCGAATAAAGAAAAAGCGCCCGATGATGATTTCCTTTGCAGTATATTGGATGGTTTTGAGCTTAGGGCCTATGTTACTTGGTGCCAGCATTGGTGTTACCTCTTATATTGTATCTTTGGTATCGTTTGCTGATCAGGGTATTCCTGGGTTTAGCGGGTTTTTGTTAAAGCTATTGCCGTATGGTATTTCGATGGTGGGCTTTATTATGCTCTACACCTTAGTGCCTAATACGCGCGTATCGTTTAAAGCGGCGATACCGGGAGCATTATTTGCGGCACTTTTGTTTGAGCTAACTAAAAAAGGGTTTGCACTTTATATTAGCCATTTTCCTTCGTACGAAGTGATTTACGGCGCAGTGGCAACGATTCCTATTTTGTTTGTTTGGGTGTATTTATCGTGGGTTGTTGTTTTGCTTGGCGCTGAATTTACAGCATGTATTAGCCCAGATGAAATACCAGAAACACCAGAACTTGAGTTTGAAGATGACAAGCCAACAGTAAAGGACACAGTTTAAATGCAAGGGTTAATACAGCGCGTAAAGCATGCCAAGGTAGAAATTAATAATCAAGTTGTAGGCGAAATTAGCCAAGGTATATTGTTGTTGCTGGGTGTTGAAAAACACGACGATAAACAAACGGCCGATAAGCTTTTACACAAAGTAAGTAACTATCGTATTTTTACTGACGAAAAGGACAAAATGAACTTAAGCCTCAAAGATATTAAAGGTGAGTTGCTGGTGGTTTCGCAATTTACCTTAGCGGCTGATACTAAAAAGGGTATGCGCCCTAGTTTTTCATCTGCGGCAACGCCAAGCCAAGCTAATGAGCTTTACGAGTACTTTGTTGCTCAAGCTAAAGAGTTGGGGCTTACAATAGCCACAGGTGAGTTTGGTGCCGATATGCAAGTAAGCTTGTGTAACGATGGGCCCGTTACGTTTAACTTATCTGTTTAAGTTTTTGGTTACCACGACAATATGATTTACATAGCCCGTAATTTTTTGCGGGCTAACATTACAACCAAATACATCGAGTAATAGCTGCTGAAGTTGCTTTAATTGCGACTCATGCTGCGATAAAAAGTTAATAAATAGCACGCCGTTGTTATTTAAAGCCGAGTAGATTTTTTTATAAAATGCCTCTTCAAATAAAAATCGAGGCGCGTCTATTTGGCTAAATAAATCTAGAATAATCCAATCAATATTTTGCACACTTTCTAAAATCTGTTGCGCATCGGCGCACAGCAGTTGCTCATTCTTATTTGACGAAAAAAACTGGGTATAGCAATCAATAATATCGGCGTTTTTTTCAACCGATGTTATTTGTGCTTTAGGGTATTTGTGTTGTAAATAGTTACGAATTGCACCGCCGCCAAGGCCGAGTTCTAACACTTTTTGTGGCGCGCTAAGAGCTTGCCAGTGCTTATCTAGGTACAATAAGTGTGGAAAAAGTAATAAATCCGGGTTATTTAAATCAATAACAGATTGAAGAGTGTCGTTAATAAGTAACCAGCGTAACTGCTCGTGCTCACGTACTTGAATGTGATCGCCACTGCATTTATGCCAATAGATTAACTGACCAATGCTGTGGCTATTTTCAATAAATTGATCGCTCAGCAAACCCGTCAGTGAATTTATATAATTGATTTTTTCAGTCATATTCTCAGCATAAACTAGCAACGTTAAAGCGCAATGGCCTTTGTCATTATTTTTTTACGTTATTTTACAGCCATCACCAAAGTCGTATTTGCAGTTTTTTTAAGATGGAGTATGGTATTTGCCATAATAATGCCAATCAATTTAATTATTTTATTTTTTTAGCTTGGTAGATAACCAATACTATTAGTATAGCGCCGTAGCCTTTTTTTTGACTTTTATTTACGGCTTATATAACAACAGGAGTATGTATGTTTCAGGTAAGCACCCCACAAAGTAGCGAAGATTGGCAAGCGTATTACCAATTGCGCTGGCAGGTATTACGCGCGCCTTGGGGCGAGCCGCGTGGCTCTGAGCAAGATGATATGGAGCAAGATTCTGAGCATCGGTTTATAAAAAATAAAGAAGGTGAAGTGCTAGGCGTAGCACGTTTGCACTTTAACAATCATGAACAGGCACAAGTGCGTTACATGGCCGTTGCTGAAGGGAATCGTAATCAACATATTGGTAGTCGTTTATTACATGAGCTTGAAAAAATAGCATGGACGCAAAATGCTGATGAACTGGTTTTATTTGCTCGCGAACGAGCGCTTGAGTTTTATAAACGCCACGGTTACGAATTAAAAGAAAAAGCGCACTTAGCGTATGGCGATGTACAGCATTTTAAAATGGTAAAGCAAAAGCCGTGTGAGCCAGGTTGGTTTCGTCACCCTAATTGGACGCAGGTACTACAAAATACGTGGCGGGAGTCTATTCCAATTAGTGACGCGATGGGCATTAAGGTAGAAAGCTATACCGATTGGCAATTTACAACCAGCGCCGACCTAGACGCTAACTTAAACCTACATAACACTATGTTTGCAGGTTCTATTTATAGCTTGGCTACGCTAACAGGTTGGGGCGCTACGTACTTAGCACTTAAAGAAGCTGGGCTTGAAGGTAATATTGTATTAGCCGATGCTAACATTAAGTACTTAAAGCCGCTTACTACCGACCCACGAGGGTGTGTAGATTTGCAAGCCTGCAAAGGTAAGTTGAGCGATTTAGAAACCGAAGGTAAAGCAAGCTATGTTGTGCCTGTTACTATTTATGATGGTGATAATATAGTTGCGGAGTTTGAAGGGCAGTTTGTAGTAAAAAAATAACTGTTTAGTTGTTCAAAACACTAAAAAGCCAAGCAATGCTTGGCTTTTTAATGCGTAAAACTTAGGGAAGTATTACAGCAGATCGGTTAATAATATACCTACACCAATACGTTCTATATCGGCATTATAGTCAATTAAGCTTTCGCCATAACCATTGAAGTATTGTGCATAACCACGAACTCGGCCCCATAATGGAAATGACCAGTCAAGCTGAATAGCACCACGATTGTCTGAATTTAAGTTATTACGCGACATAAAGCTAAATTCATGATCGTTAAGACGGTATGCACCGCTAAATTCAAAATAGCCCATGTATTTGTATATGTCTGGATTATCGTCGCCTTTAGCTTCTAAAACGTTGTCTTTTTCGTCCTCGGCTATGCGATACCAAGGTTTAAAACTAAAAACAAACCCTTCATTTTCCCAAATGAAATCAGCGTAAATACGGTTCCATGAGCGTGAGTTGGGCTGGCTACGACCATTTGACTGATGTGAAATACCTAAAACAATTGCCATTTCATCGCCCCAAAGTACATTTTCTGGATCGAGGTAGTTTATCCAAAAAACTTCAGGTTCGTAGTTCGTTTCACGAAATGGTGAGGAGATTTCTGAATTATATATTTGCCAATATGATTGCAGCGTAAAACCAAAAAATAATGCTTGGTCTTCATCTGAAAAATCATCGTACAAAGGTACTTTAATAGAAAGCTGGTACTTTGCCTCTAAGTTGTCGAGCGGTTCACCGTCGTTGTCGTCGGTTAGTGCATCAAAGCCATCAAATGGGCGATCGTTTGGGTGTGATACGTACGAAAGAGGCAAAATGTAGTTACGTTTATGTGGCGTAATTACATTTCTATTTTTTTTACCTACTTCTTCACGAGCTTGGCGTTTATCAAGCGCGGTAAGTTGTTTGTTTTCTTCAAGAGCTGAACACTTTTTACGAAGATCGTCTAATGTTTGTTTACCATCTCCGCCAATTACTTCATTTAAAATACACTGCTTTACAAGTTCGATGTCGTTGTCTTGCTCATTTGTTGCAACTTCTTCTTGTGCGAAGGTAGCTGTACTCATTAAGGCAGAAAGTGTGATCCAGTGGCGCCAGCTCATTGTAATTCCTTGTGGGTTCGGGTTGTGTTGTATGCGTTAATTTAATTATAACGTCTTTTTACATATGTAACGGTGAACTTTTACTGAATTTGTATTTATAACAAGGTCTGTACGTATACAAAGTAAATATAGATCAGAAAAAAAGCGGCCTAGGCCGCTTTTTTAATGCACATTAACTATGTGCTCTCACGCAATGAGAAGGGTGAGCTAAAGCTCAAATATGTTAGTAAAAAACTTATAAAGTTCGGTGCCTTGGTTAACACTCGCCGAGGCAAAGTGCAAAATGGCAATTGCATCGCAATCGAGAGTAAGTGTTTGCAGTGGTTGCTCGCTTAAGTAGCGCTCCATTCGTAAAATATTAGCAATAGGCTCACCGGCTTTAATGTGTCCGCCAAGTGGGGCTATGTATTCAACCATGCCGCCAATGGGGGCGTAATAAGCAAAGTAGTCATCTAAATTACATGCATAGCGAGTGATATTAGCTGGCGTATGTGGTGCGTTTTGCAGCACGCCTTTGTGATTTAAGTAACTTAAAATGCTGTTAGCATCGTTTAGTGCTTCTTTTAAGTCTATTTTTTCTTGGCTGCCTAGCTCTACAGTAAATGCTTCTACAGGTATTGATAATTCACGACCTTGCTCGCTAAGTGCATCACTCAAATGCCACCATGGGCAAAAGTTAGCTTCATCCATAGCGCCGTCAAAATCACTAGGGATAAGCAATACATGCTCAATATTAAAGTAACGTGCGCTGTCGGTTGCATAGGTTGGGCAGTACAAATGCTTGCTTGAAATAGGACCTGTGTGTAAATCGAGTACTATATCAGCCTGATGAGCGAGCTTTTGTAGGTTAAGTGCAATGCGTTTACCCGTATTAAGTAAATAAGCAGGGCCGTTAAGTTTGTTGTCTACTTCGTCAATAAGCGCCTGTTTGAAGTTACTTTTTAATGTAGCGTCGTCATACTGGGTATGATTTTGTGCAAACTGTGCCACTAAATTTTTATTGTAGTGATACATGCGATTCCAATTAGTGCCCGTAATCGGATCGAACCTGCCAAGGGTAAACTCGCCAGATTTTTGATTACAACCAATTGGGTTAGCATAAGGTACTAATGTAATATCGCCATTAAGGTTTAGGTGTTTTAATTGCTCAAGTAGCTGAAAAATAACTGCGTTACCTTGCACTTCAGCGCCATGCATATTGGCCTGAACATAAACACTAGGCCCTGTGCCATCGCCTTTTAAGCGATAAACAGGAATTGTAAGCGGTAAGCCGTTTGCAACTTCCCCTACTACAATGTTCTCTTGGCTGATGTGTGTTGTATTACTCATGCTTATTACCTTAAGTAGTGGCTGGCATTTTCGGCTTGGCGAACACAGGTAAGTTTACCGTTTTGCAATGTGTACTCGCCGGCGAGCTCATGGCATAAAAAATACGGCATACTTTCGGTAAAGCCGTAAGCACCGCATTGGCTAAACACTAGCCAGTCGTGCTCATTTAAATCGCTTGGTAAGTTATGTTCACCCAAGCAATCAAGCGCTGTACAAAGTGGGCCGTATAAAGTGACCGCTTGAGTTTTAGCACTGGATTCACGCAGTAACGCAGCAGGAAAATCTTGGCTGGTAACAGCAGGGCGTAATAAGTGGTTTATACCGCCGCTTAAAATGACTTGCTGTTGATTATAGTTTTGTTTGCGCTCTATTATTGGGTTTGCGTAATGACCACATTCGCCAACGGCATAACGACCAAGTTCCATCCATAATTCTTCTACACCCGCATCATTTTTAATTTTAGCGAGCGCAGCTATTAAGTCATCCCAATCAAGCGTTGCTTCATTTTGTGTATAAGGAATACCTAAACCGCCACCTAAATCGAGAATTTTAAGGCTAATATTTAAATCGCTGGCAAGTTGGCTAAGAGGTGCAATCATTTGTGACCACAAGTCGCTTAGTTTTTGCGTGCTAAGCATGTTGCCCCACTGAAAAATATGTAAGCCGTCAAACTTAAGTGCAGGGTAGTCGGTTACATTGAGTGCTTGCCACTCATCACAACCCAAACCAAATGGCGTAAGGCTGTCGCCGCCCAGTGGATTTTTTTCACCTTCAGGCCAGCGTAATTGCACTCGCAGTAATACTTGTAACTGCGTATTTTGTAGTTGCGCTTGTTGGTTTAACCAACGTACTTGATTGAGGCTTTCGGCTACGAATATACGTACTCCGCGCTCAATAAAGTGTTTAATTTGTTTAGGGCTTTTTGCAGGCCCTGTGTTGAGCACGCGCTGTGAGCTAATACCTTGTGCGAGTACTTGCTCAAGCTCACCTTTACTTGCTACGTCAAAATTAAAACCAGCGTTGTCTAAGCTTTGAATAATTTTAGACAGTGGATTTGCTTTTACCGCGTACCACAGTTTTACATCGGTTTGCGCAACTAAACGTGCAAGATGCGTGTTTAGTTGATCTAGGTCGTAAACAAAAAAAGGTGTATCAAGTTGTTGTGTAATTGTATTTACAGCGGTTTTGATAGGCGTGCTCAAAAAGCTCATTATCGTAAAACCTCTTCAAGCAATAACGATGCATCGCTTTTCTCGTCGCGGTATTTAACAATTAACGCACACGACATGCTTAAGCCTTGCTCGCGCGCCCACTCGTTTGACGCAGGGCGAGAGCCTGGTATTACAATCGCGTATTCTGGGATTGGCTCGCCTTTATCTAGTTGGCGCTCGTTTACGCAGTCGTATACCGGAATAGTTGCTGATAAACGCACGCCTGGGGCAAGTACTGCACCTTTTTTAATAACTACACCTTCAACAATAATACAGCCAGCGCCAATAAAGGCGTCGTCTTCTACAACTACTGGGCTTGCACCAATTGGCTCAAGTACACCACCAAGCTGCACTGCAGCACTTAAATGTACGTTTTTACCTACTTGTGCACACGAGCCAACTAATGCGTGGCTATCTACCATTGTGCCTTCGTCGATGTATGCACCAATGTTTACATACGCTGGTGGCATAATAATCGTGCCTTTAGCAACATAAGCACCACGGCGAACACTAGAGCCACCTGGCACCATACGTACGCCATCATCAGTACTAAATTCTTGTGGAGCTAAGTTATGTTTATCAACAAAACCACCTGCAAACTCAGTATTAGTGCCATTTTTGAAGGCATCCAAAATGCCTTGTTTTACTTCTACGTTAGCTTGCCATTGGCCGCTTTCGTTTTGTGATGCTGCGCGTACTGCGCCCGATTCTAAATTATTTAATAGTTCTAACCAGCTCATTATAAAAACCTGTATTTAATGCCAAGATAAAATGGTGTTGTTTGCAGTTGTGATGCAATCGGTTTGAGTTAACTCAAGGTGTGTTAAAGGTGGACGAAGTTGCGGGCTGCTTAAGCGACCTTGCAAATGCATCAATACCTTTACGGGAATAGGGTTTGCAACAGCAAATAGGCTATTAATAGCGCTTGACCACTGGGCAAATAAATTAGGGTGTTGACCACTTAAGCTGCGTTTAACAAACTCGTGAGTTTGTGCGGGCCATGCATTTGCAGCTACCGACACTAAACCTTTTGCGCCAGCTTGAGCAAAATAAGGCATTAGCGCATCGTCGCCACTAAAAATAGCTAAATTAGGCGCAGCTTGGCGATAAGCTTCAAACTGAGCAATGCTGCCGCTCGCTTCTTTTAACGCCCATAAATTTTTATTATTTTGTAAGTTTTGAATTGTTGCCGTTGGAATGCTAACAGCACTTCGACCCGGTACGTTATAAAGCATACACGGGTGAACACTTGCATTAAGTAGGCTTTCAAACCAATGAGTTTGACCTATAGCGCCAGGCTTTGCATAAAGCGGTGAGCCAAATAAAAAGCTATGAATTGGGAGTGTATTACAGTAGTTAACCCACTCAATTTGTTGCTTTAAGTTACTACCGCCAACAGCTACCATGAGTGGTACTGCTGGTTTTAGCTGGCATACGTGTTCTACAATGGCTTGTTGCTCTTTTTGCGTTAGCGCCAAGCCTTCGCCCGTACTGCCAAGTAGCAAAATGCCATTATGCGCCGCTTCTTGATCCCTAACCAGCTTAGTTAACGTGTTGTAGTCAACATCGCGGTGTTGATCAAATGGCGTTACGAGCGCGGTCCACAATGAGTAGTCATTTAAATTGAAGTTGTTGATCATCTCTCACGAACTTATAATTTGTACCAATTTTATTAAAAACGTGATCATTTTATCGATAGCTAATTTAATGCAATTGGTATTATTCGAAGAGTTAAAAAGCTTTATGGAAGGAGCCGCATTAACGTCGTTCGAACTAATAATTCGAAGAGCGAATGGGCTTAAAATAATAGGGCGCACGGCCTTAATATTTAAGACCAGAAGCTCTCCACCAAACTAATAAGCTGCTTGTTATAAGCAGCTATTGGTGACAGTCGCTAGGGTTCAACCTAGTCGCCCGAAATAAACACCTCGCAAAAGTGGTTACTTCTCGGCGTTAATTCCCCTCACGTATGCTCACTGGAGTTTGCGCTCCTAACATACGCTACCTGAATAACGCACCTCTTCTAGCCCTTTGCACCTGTTTGTAGAGTAAAAACTTACAAACCTGCGCAATTTAAATAGGGTAATTGCAGCGATTAAAGCATTTTAGCCGTCTGGGTGTCAAGCGACTAAATGCATATTCATTCATCCATAATGGGAGTGGTTACGTATTGGGTGCTTTTCTCGTACACTAGCAATATAAGTAGTGAGGTATTTAATTAGTATGGAAAAATTTAGCGATATTTATAAGCGAGCGGTAGAGCGAAAAGGCTCCGAAAAAATGCTGAAGTTATTACTTGCAAAACCGTTATCTAAAAAACAACTAAGCACGTTAAGTGACGACGATTGGCTTGAAGAATTTACTCGAAAAGTATTTCAAAGCGGTTTTTATTGGTCAGTCATTAATAATAAGTGGCCGGGCTTTAGAGAGGTTTTTTGGGATTTTAGCGTTGATAAGTTATTAATGATGCCACCCGATATGCTGGAACAAAAAGCTACGGATGAGCGTATTGTTCGTAACTATAAAAAAGTAAAAACAATTACCGAAAATGCTTACATGATCCACGAGATAGCAGGGGAACATGGCAGTTTCAGCCAGTTTATCGCTAATTGGCCAACAGACGATATTATTGGTTTATGGGCGTATTTAAAAAAGCATGGTTCGCGTTTAGGCGGAAATACTGGCCCTTATGCATTGCGAGCACTTGGAAAAGATACTTTTTTATTATCACGCGATGTAGAGAATTATTTGCGTGCGCATAAAATTATAGACGGCGGCTTACAAACTAAAAAGTCACTGAATGCAGCCCAAGCCTTTTTTAATGAAATGCAAAAGCAAAGTGGCTTAAGTATGCAAGAGTTGAGCTTAATTGTTGCTTATGGCGTAGGTGACAACCGTGTTGGTATAAGTCAGCAACAATAGGAATTACCATGAAATTAGTGCCAAGATACACAGACATTGCGGAAAACTTCGCGATTGAAGATTTCCCTGCAAGTGTCGCCTCTCCTCAGTTATTGCTGTGGAACGAGAGCTTAGCAAAAGAGTTTAATATTAACGTTGCGGCTGATTTGCGTGCCAGCACTTTTAGCGGCAACGATAAACAGGCAATTCCTGCAGTAGCACTTGGTTACTCTGGGCACCAATTTGGACATTTTTCACCACGTTTAGGCGATGGGCGAGCGCATTTACTGGGCGCTATTAATGATGATAAAAACCAGTTGTGGGATATTCAATTAAAAGGCTCTGGTGCTACTCTTTACTCAAGAGGAGGGGATGGGCGTTGTGCACTTGGTCCTGCTATTCGTGAATACGTAATGAGCGAGGCAATGCATGCGCTGGGAGTTAAAACCACACGCTGCTTAGCGGTTGTTGGCAGTGGCGAAACGGTTTACCGTAATCCGCCACAAGCAGGGGCTATCGTTACTCGCGTAGCAACGAGCCATATTCGTGTTGGTTCATTTCAATATTTAGCGACGCAAGGCGATGTTGAAGGGCTTAAAAATTTAGCCGATTTAGCTATAGAGCGACACTACCCAGAAATAACCGAGACAGGTTCGCAGCGCTATTTAGCCTTTTTAGGCGCAGTGATTAAAAACCAAGTTAAGCTAATTGTGAGCTGGATGCGTGTTGGTTTTATTCACGGAGTAATGAATACAGATAATACGCTAGTAAGCGGAGAAACCATTGATTACGGCCCATGTGCCATGATGAACAGTTTTGATTTTGATACTGTATTTAGTTCTATTGATAAACAAGGCCGCTATGCATTTGGTAACCAGCCGAATATGGCTAACTGGAACTGTGCCCGTTTAGCTGAAAGTCTTATACCACTAATTCATGACGATGATGAGCAAGCTGTTTCGCTAATGACGCCACATATAAATAGCTTTGCTGAACAGTTTAATACTGAATTTACGGCTATGTGGGCAAAAAAGTTGGGCTTAGTCGGTATTGATGAAAACGATACAAAGTTAGTTGCAGAATTGTTAACATTATTAAAAGTTCATGAACTCGATTACACCAATACCTTTGATGCATTAACCGAGTCGTTAAAACAGGAAGCGCTTATTCCTGAAGCATTAGCGCAATGGGCATGTAAATGGCAAAGCCGGGTTGATGGAAATAGTTATACAGTAATGCGAAAAGCGAACCCTCGAGTAATACCACGCAATCACATCATTGAATCAATTATTACTGACTACAGCGAAATGGGGTCAAGTGCGCTATTAAGTGATTTTTTAAAAGTACTGAGCAATCCTTATAATGAAGTGAATAAGCTTGTCGATTTTCAGACGCCTCCTAAAAGTGATCAGGGGTATCGTACTTTTTGCGGTACTTAACTATTAATTTTAGATGTAAGTTTATGATTATAAATATTCATTTTTCATTTTTAGAAGTGTTCATTGATTGAGCAAAATAAATTCTAGTGTTATCATCCATTTTATAAGGATAAGTAAGTTTTGCTGTGTATAAAAGTGCATTTAACTGAATTGTTCCTGTTTTTATCGCAGGCTATCGATTTATAAAAAAACCACAACTATAAATTATTTGCAGAGTAGGTAATATTTTTAATTTCACCTACAATGGGTGGTTTGATGTCGTTATAGATCATTAAAAAATTTATAAACTTTATTATTCGTTAAGTATTGATTAACAAAGGTTCGGTTAGTCTGTATAAAACAGATTGAGCTAGTATTGATTAGCTACAATTTTTAATTGTTAAAATGGGAAGAAAACAATGAAATTAAAATCACTTACAATCGCAATTGCGTTAGCTGCAACTAGCGTATCTACATTTGCTGCAGATAAAGAAGAAGGTTTCTACATTGGCGCATTTGGTGACTACTATGACGCATCTTGGAAAAACATGCGTGCCCAAGCTGGTCTTGATGTAAATGAATCAACTGGTTGGGGTGTTGAAGCTGGTTACCGTTTCAGTGATTACTGGAGCGCACGCCTAGAATATGCAGACATGGATTTTAATGCTTTTGATAAAGTTGCTGGCAACCGCAACAGTATTGATGGCGAGCGTTACGGTATTGATGCTCTTTATCATTTAAATGGCGGTCCTTTCTACGGTCTTTTCGGTATTAAAGAAATGGACGTAGTAGATGACAATACATTCTTAAATGCAGGTGTTGGTTACCAACATTTCATTACAGATGGTTTATTTGTAAATGCTGAAACAGCTGTATACCAAGGTCTTGACCGTGGTTACACAGATGTAGGCGCTAAAATTGGTATTAACTACTTATTTGGCCAAAACTCAGCACCAGTTGAGCCAGTAAAACCAGCTCCAGAAGTAGTTGAAGTTGCAGTTGCTCCTTCAGACAGCGACAATGATAATATTTTAGATGCTGACGATAGATGTCCAAACACGCCAATGACTGACGCAGTTGATGGCACTGGTTGTACTTTATATGAAGATAAAGAAGTAACTGTAAGCTTATTAGTGACTTTCCCTAATAATACATCAGCAGTATCTACTCAGTACTTAAATGATATCGAAAAAGTATCTGAGTTCTTAAAAGAGTACCCAGGTACAACAGTGCTTTTAGAAGGTCACACTTCAGCTGTAGGTAAAGCAACTTACAATAAATGGTTATCTAAAAAGCGTGCTGATGCTGTAGCTAAGCAACTTGTTGCTGATGGTATTGCTCAAGATCGCATTACTACAGTTGGTTTAGGTGAAGAGCGTCTTAAAAATGATGCAAACACTAAAGCTGCAAACGCAGAAAACCGTCGTGTAGAAGCGCATATCAAAACTATCAAAAACGTTAAAGTTTTACGTTAATTAAATAGTTTGTAATAGAAACCCAGCCAAGAGCCGGGCTATTAAGTCAAACTGTGGCTACCTATACTTTTAGGTAGCCATTTTTATTTTTAGTGCCTTATAAATAAAGGGCTATAGAAAATATAAAACTAAAAAAAACAACAGTAATCGTACGAGGAAGTATTTAAAATCAAAGGCTTACTTGTTTTACAGATAGAAATAATCCAAAACAGGGCCTTTCCCCATACCTCCTCTATAGCTTTTAACTAGAGCTTTTTTTTCCATGTTATAGGTGATCCCACCAGCCAAACAAGATTCTGCTAACACAGGGTTATCTTCAACAAGTTTCAAGTAATTACTTCTAAACCAATTGTTAACTACCTTACGCAATGCTCTTCCTTCATCTCTCCTACTTGTCTTATAGCCATTTATCCATAGAACATTAAGGCAAAATCCTAGGTAGCGAGTTGATTTATAATTTGGGAATCTTTCAAACTCTTTAATTTCGTCATATATGATACGTCTTACTTTATGTAAAATTATCCTCCTAGCTTCTGTATCTTCAGCAAACCTGCTTATTAACTTCCCCCATACCGTATTGTGTTGAATGGTCCAACATGTATCTATTGGAGAACGAACATAAGCCGCTGCATGTATTATTTCAGCGTAAAAGTTTGCAATATTATCGTATAAATTTTTTTGATTTTCGTCTTTGGGCTTAAGAGCAATCAGATGAGGCGTTTTGTCCTGCTTACCCAATAGAGTTGTGAGTTCGTGAGCAAAGCTTATTAAAACTTCAAACTTTTTATATGCATCATTTCGCCAATCTAAATCAGTATTATTGAACTCAGAAATACCAAGACAGAAACTCTTTATATCACTTATGGCCCTATATAAGATAAATGAATGAGCAAACCAATAACCTTGTTTTAAGTAAGACTCAAAAGTTAACAAAACCATATCACAGTATTTGTTGAGTTGTTCTGAATCCCAATCGTCACGCTCTTTATAATCAACATCAAATACAGAGCGATTACCTAGCATATTCAGCAGTTTGTAATTACCGAACATAGATGAACTTAGTGGCTTAATGTAACCTAATAACCCAGAATCGTATCCATGATCTTCATGGTAAATTTGCGAGTTTTTGTTCTTTATCAATTCAGCCGTAATATTTGAAGTTAATGTTGAAAAACTATCAACATGAATGACATCTTCTTTTGATAATGCATCAAACAATACCAATGCCGTATTAGGTGATACATCTGCTATGCACTGGCACATACGTCTATTTGCCAATAGTAGAGCCATATCATTTGCAAAATAGCTAACATGATCGGTTTTTAGTTCTTGAACGACAGCTTCCTGATTATTTGCAAGCTTGACAATATTTGGAATTGATAGTGAAAGTTCATCGCTTAAAATTTTGATTTCTTCAATGTTTCCTTTCAATACTACTCGATATAGTTGCATTGAAAACTTTTTATAATTTTTGCTGGAAAACTTGGGAGGAGAAATAAATGCATACCAAAGCCAAATAATAACTATTGATAGAAATATGATTGCGAAACTGCTTTGCCAAGCAGCTTGTGACATATTCCATGTTACTGTTGGCCATTTTTGAGCAACCCAAAACTCTGTTATTAATGTACCAATGCCAATAGCGGTGATAAGAAAAAATATCGTTTTATTTAGGTTTACAGGAGATACTGATATTCTAAATTTATACCTAAAGTCAGTAATCGTATACACAATCAATAACAGAGCAAGCCCTGTCAGAAATTCAGAAAAACCAAAAATCGTACTAGTAGAGCTACCAGCCTCAACTAAACAAAGTCCTATAAAGTCCCAATTACATTCCATTTAAGCTGCTCCATTAATATTTTTTTAATTACTTTAGTTAGTGGCTGATGTGTTTGGGCTAACCAACCATAAATTCTTTATTAGCACTGAAGCTGAGGATATCAGATGCGCGGTACACATGTTGAGCTATACCTACTCGCTGGGCTGGAGTTGTTGGCTCGTCATTACTTCTTTTATCTTTTAATGACTTTTCGTTTGTACGACAAAAGTTATTATAAACACGCATTATTTCAATTAGCTTGCACATCCACGTAGGGTTATAGCCTGCATATGCATTCCAGCGTTTTGAGTTTGTAGCGCTGGTAACAGGTCGTTCTAGCATGGTAACCAGCCTCCGCAAGATTTGAAACCAGTTATCAACACCATTGAGTGATGTAGACTGTAATATCATTGATGCTTGCTCAATTGAATCAGCATTAATTCCAGTCAACGGCTGTACGGCCACATAACGAGAATTAGGGTTATAGGGTTAATAAGCCACTCTGAGCGCTTACCTAGTTGCGTTACAGGTCGGTCAAACTGTGTCTTCCACATACGTTGCCATAACTGCTTCTCTGATTCATCAGGGTAATCAACTTGCAGGGCTAATGCTCTTGCCTTTAGCTCTTCAGTCATACCAGCGTCTAATAAATTAGCACCACCACTTTTATCGGTAGTTAGAATGTATGCATAAAGTCTATCTTGGGCAATCATATCTTGGAATACAGATGGAAAACCAACTTTAAAACCACTGTCGTTATCTAAAAAATAGATAAAGCTTTCGCAATCACCTAATAAGCTTTTAACCTTTTCAAAATGAGCTAGCGTACTATAAGTTTGATGAACTAAAAGCCCTTTGCGTGGCATTTGTAACGGGACATTGATGAGGTTGTTATCTGTTGGCGATTCAACTTCATCATCCGATAGTACATATTGACCAAAGCGCCTGTAGTACCGAGGTTTATCACCTTCATTCTTTCGCTTATATTCACTCTTGATATAGCCTGAATCAGATGTTGGATCGAAATTCACTGTTGATGCCATTACGTAACCAGATAAGTTATCTACCGTGGATGTATTAACAACCCTAGTAGGCATTGGTGTATGGGTATCATTCCAGTTAGATAAGTAATATTGACGGTCACAGCTTAATATTGGCGCAACCTCTGCGAAGCGACTAGTTAAAGAAGCTTCGTGAAAGCGGCTAAACAATAAAGATTGTTTATAAAAGAAGTCGATCTTATCGTATACAGTTTGAGGATTCAGACCAAGTACATCTGCCTGTCTGTTGACGATACCTTTATTTACGAATGCTAAGTACAGAGGCTCATTTACATCTCTGCGATAATGTTTTTGCTGGGGATCTCGAACTACTGAAAAATTCTTACCGCATGATTTGCATTGATAACGCTGTGAGCCAAGCAAAGGCTGAAGCTCTATCTTAATTTTCGGTTTGCGATTATTAGTACCTTTAGGAACTTTGGGAGTAGCCCACACCCTTGTCTTTCTAGTTAAGCCATTCTTTTTGTAAACATCGGGGTGACTATAAATTCCTTTACCTACATTACAACAACCTTTTAAGCTGTTTGTACATGAAGGCTCTGTGGGGACACCAATAGAATTATTGCGAATGCATTCTTGAACATATGCTCTGTTGTTAATCATTGTGAAGCTTCCATTGCACAACTGGCATGTCAGCACATGTGATTCAATCCTTTTACTATAAGTAAGCTTATAATCATTACCTAAGCCTCTGTGGGGTTTTTTATCAGGCTTTAAGCGTGGATTTTTAGCTGGTATACCAAAATTACCGCAATCAGCATTTTTACAAAAGTTAAGCTGCACCATATGGCCCGTTACAGGGTGTTTGTAGGCGCGTGGTATGGTGATAGCTTTAGGCTCTCTGTGTTTTACTTGTTGAGGAGTATGCTTTAGTGGTTCGATTGAGCTATCTATTAACTTGAAGTATAAAGATGCGGTTAAATTAGCATCAACATATGCGGCATGGATTTTTCTAGAAGATGTATCAATTGAATAACGCCTGCAAGCATTGTTCAAAGAAATTTTATTCACACCTAGAACTTGCTTAGCTAATTCCATAGCACAAGTTACCTGTTTGCAATGTGTGACTAAAGATATATTTTTGCCAATATGACGAAACTCAGACTCTATAAAACCAATATCGAACGATTTGTTGTAAATAACTAAGTGAAAATCTTTTAGAAATGATAGTAAGTTATCAGCGATATCTTCAAATTTTGGTTTACCGATCCGGCTTGCATCAGTAATACCATGAACTTTTAAAGCGCCTTTGTTAGAACTTTTACCAGCCCCTTCAAGGGTTGATTGAATAACTGACCCTGTAGGGTTTCCAGAAACATACTCAATACAAGCAATATCAATGACTCTATGATTGCCATTCTGTGGGCTTAAGCCTGTAGTTTCAGTGTCTAGAAAGACGGTAGGTTCATTTTTCATCTATACTCCTCTAATAAATAGTATAGTGAAAAACTCATAAAATCAAAGTTAAGCTGTTGTTTTATATATATTACTCGTACGAATTAGGTGAGGTATCAATAGCTACAGCCCTTATATTTATAGGATTCTATACAAAAAATGGCTATTCAACTTCTTGAATAGCCACAGTTTGACTTAATAGCCCAGCCAAGAGCTGGGTTTTTTTATGTCTGTAATAAATTAATATTGGTTAATGGTAATGATTATTACTTAACAAGTATTCATGGGAATAGTTTTTACTACAACCACTATTCATAGTATTTATAATCGGTATAATCAGTTGCGTAACTGGATGGATTTTCATCTATCCATAAAAGCTTTATAATTACGCGTTAGAATACTATAAGTATTGGGTAACTTATTTGCGCTTGAAGCGCTACCGGATACTTTCACGTCACCAAGAGGGCAATATTGTGCTACAAGAATATCGTAAACACGTAGAAGAACGTGCCGCGTTAGGTATCGTACCAGCGCCATTAGATGCTCAGCAAACTGCTGATCTTATTGAATTAATAAAAAATCCACCTGCAGGTGAAGAAGAATTCATTTTAGATTTGTTTATTCAGCGTATACCAGCGGGTGTTGACGATGCTGCTTATATTAAAGCGGGATTTTTAGCAGCTATAGCTAAAGGTGAAACTAATTCTCCACTTGTTTCTAAAGAAAAAGCGGCAGAATTATTAGGTACAATGTTGGGCGGTTACAATATCGCACCAATGATTGACCTACTTGATGACGAAACACTTGCACCAATCGTAGTTAAAGGCCTTTCAAATACATTACTTATGTTTGATGCGTTCTACGATGTTGAAGAAAAAGCAAAAGCGGGTAACGCATTCGCTAAGCAAATTATTGAGTCTTGGGCAAATGCGCAATGGTTTACTAATAAGCCAGCTGTTGCTGAAAAGATCTCAGTTACTGTATTTAAAGTAACTGGCGAAACAAATACGGATGACTTGTCACCTGCACCAGATGCATGGTCTCGTCCAGATATCCCACTACATGCTTTAGCAATGCTAAAAATTGAACGTGATGGAATTACACCAGACAAGCCAGGCGAAGTAGGTCCAATCTCTCAGCTTGAAGAATTAAAAACTAAAGGCTTACCACTTGCTTATGTAGGTGATGTTGTTGGTACTGGTTCTTCTCGTAAGTCTGCAACTAACTCTGTACTTTGGTTTATGGGCGATGATATCCCGTTCGTACCAAACAAGCGTGTTGGCGGTGTATGTCTAGGTAATAAAATTGCGCCAATCTTTTTCAACACAATGGAAGATTCAGGCGCATTACCAATCGAGTTAAATGTTGATGAACTTAACATGGGCGAGCAAATCGACATTTACCCGTACGAAGGTGTTGTTAAGCAACATGGTACAGATAAAGTAATCTCTACTTTTGAGCTTAAATCTGATGTAATTTTAGATGAAGTTCGTGCTGGTGGTCGTATTCCACTAATCATTGGTCGTGGTTTAACTGATAAAGCACGTACATCACTTGGTCTAGCTCCAACTGACGTATTTAAAGTACCAACAGCAACAGAAGTATCTGACAAAGGCTTCACACTAGCGCAAAAAATGGTTGGTAAAGCATGTAACGTTGCAGGTATTCGCCCAGGTCAATACTGTGAGCCTAAAATGACAACTGTTGGTTCGCAAGATACAACAGGTCCTATGACACGTGATGAACTTAAAGATCTAGCTTGTTTAGGTTTTTCTGCAGATTTAACCATGCAGTCTTTCTGTCATACATCAGCTTATCCTAAACCTATCGATGTAAACACTCACCATACGCTTCCTGATTTCATCATGAACCGTGGCGGTGTTTCACTTCGCCCAGGTGATGGTGTAATTCACTCATGGTTAAACCGTATGTTACTACCAGACACTGTAGGTACTGGTGGTGATTCACATACACGTTTTCCACTAGGTATTTCATTCCCAGCAGGTTCGGGTGCAGTTGCATTCGCAGCAGCAACGGGTGTTATGCCACTTGATATGCCAGAATCTATTTTGGTTCGTTTTAAAGGCGAAATGCAACCAGGTATCACTTTACGTGACCTTGTACATGCAATACCTTACTACGGTATCAAAGCTGGTTTATTAACAGTTGAGAAAAAAGGTAAAATTAACGAATTCTCTGGTCGTGTACTAGAAATTGAAGGCGTTGAACACCTTACTGTTGAGCAAGCATTTGAATTATCAGATGCATCTGCAGAGCGTTCAGCAGCAGGTTGTGCGGTTAAACTTTCTAAAGAATCTATCGCAGAATACCTAGAGTCAAACATTGTTATGCTTAAATGGATGATCTCTGAAGGTTACGGCGATGTACGTACTATTGAGCGTCGTATTACTGCAATGCAAGATTGGTTAGCTAACCCAGAACTAATGGAAGCTGATGCTGATGCAGAGTACAAGCATGTACTTGAAATTGATTTAGCTGAGATTAAAGAACCCGTTCTTTGTGCTCCAAATGACCCAGATGATGCGCGCTTACTATCTGACGTTACTGGCGAGAAAATCGACGAAGTGTTCATCGGTTCTTGTATGACTAACATCGGTCATTTCCGCGCAGCGGGTAAATTACTAGATGGCTTTAAAGGTCAGTTACCAACTCAACTTTGGGTTGCTCCACCAACTAAGATGGATAAAGACCAGCTTACTGAAGAGGGTTACTACGGTATCTTTGGACGTGTTGGTGCACGTATCGAAACACCAGGTTGTTCACTTTGTATGGGTAACCAAGCACGCGTTGCAGACAAAGCAACGGTTGTGTCTACCTCTACACGTAACTTCCCTAACCGTTTAGGTAATGGTGCAAACGTATTCTTAGCATCAGCAGAACTTGCTGCTGTAGCGGCTATCTTAGGTAAATTACCTACTCCAGCTGAGTACCAAGAGTATGCAGCGAAGATCAATGCAACGGCTGCAGATACTTACCGTTACTTGAACTTCCACCGTATGCCTGCTTACACTAAAAAAGCAGACAAGGTTATTATTCAACAAGCTGTATAATTTTTAAAGTTTGTTTAAAAACCCGCTTCGGCGGGTTTTTTATTGACTAAAATAAATATTAGATAGTTCATGCTTCTTTTTTTGTATTTTTGTATTAACTCTGGCCTTAAGTTGTTTTTAAGTTGAGTAATAAAGCAAAAAATCCTCTCAATATGCATTAAAATCCTCACCAATATTCTCATTATTTTAGGCGAGATTTTATGACAGCATTAAACAACCAGAATTTACTGCAACTACGTTTTATTAACCAAGTAAATATTGATTTGGTTAAGCCTTCTTTTGATAACCTGCCTGCAAATCCATATGCAGATGGTGCTTTTCGTAAACGTCGTTATTCAGTAGTTAAAATGCAAAATGGTGAAATAAAGTTACAAAAAACCAAAGCATTTGTTCAAGACGATTCAATTAATACTTTTCAGGGTAATGTAGAGCGTACTTACGAAAACCTAGAGCAAAGTTTACTTGAATCAGAGGGTATGAAAAATATCGTCAATGAGTTTCGCCAACTTACCGGTATTGATGAGCAGCGCGATATTGAAATTCATCAGTTCCGCATGCTTGCCATTGATAGCGATACACCTGCAGCGCCAGAAGGCGTTCATCAAGATGGTTTTGACCATGTATGTATATGCGGCGTATCTCACGAGAACTTAGAAGGTGGCGAACTGCTTGTATACGAAAACAAGCAAGCTGAGCCTTGTTTTAAAATGGAAATAAAAGACGGCATGTTTGCATTAATAAACGACCGTCAAGTGTGGCACAACGCAACACCGATGAACAAAATTGATGCTAGCAAACCAGGTTACCTGGATTGTTTTGTATTAACGTCTTAAGGAATAAGCATGAACATAACGCAATTACGTGAGCAGTTTCCAGCATTAATGCAAGACGTTGATGGTAAATCGCCAATATTTTTAGACGGACCAGGCGGCTCGCAGGTACCAACATCGGTGCTTACTGCGATGACTGCTTATTTAGGTCATTATAATTCGAACTTAGGTGGCGCGTTTTTTTCAAGTGATAAAACGGTTGAGTTGATGGCGAATGCGCGCCAAGCCGCCGCTGACTTACTTAATGCACCTAGCTCACAACAAATTGTGTTTGGTCCAAACATGACCAGCCTCACATTTAGCTTTAGCCGTGCAATTTCGCGTGATTGGCAGGCTGGCGATGAAATAATTGTAACTAACGCTGATCACTTCTCGAATGTATCGTCATGGCAACAAGCCGCAGAAGATAAAGGTGTTGTTGTAAATACTGCGCTTATTAACGAAGCTGATTGCAGCTTAGATATGGCGCAGTTTGAAAGCTTATTAAACAGTAATACTAAGCTTGTTGCGGTAACGTATGCGTCAAATACCACAGGTTCAATTAATAATATTAAACGCATTGTAGAGCGTGCTCACAGCGTAGGCGCACTTGTTTATGTTGATGCAGTACATTACGCACCGCATGAACTTGTTGATGTACAAGCACTTGATTGCGACTTTTTAGCTTGCTCGGCGTATAAGTTTTTTGGTCCGCATTTGGGTATGGTTTACGGTAAAAAAGAGCATTTAGATGGGTTTACACCGTACAAAGTTGAGCCAGCTAAAGACATAGCACCAGGTCGCTGGGAAACCGGCACACAAAGCTTTGAAGCAATGGCTGGTTTTATCGCGGCTGTTGATTACATTGCGGCGATTAGTGAGCTTGATGATAGCCATTCACGCCGCAAAAAGTTAAGCATAGCTTTTGCTAAAACTAAACAGCACGAAATGGCGCTTAGCGAACACTTTTTAACGCGCTTAGTTAATTATCCACGCATTAATTTGTTTGGTATTGATGATTTTGATCGCCTTAATGAGCGTACACCTACCTTTGCTTTAATTTTTGAAGGGCTTGAGCCACGCGCCGTTTCAGAATTTTTAGGCAAACAGCATATTTGTGTGTGGGACGGTAACTTTTACGCGCAAGGTTTGTGTAAGCAGTTAGGTGTACTCGACAAAGGCGGTGTAGTGCGTATTGGTTGTATGCACTACAACACCATTGAAGAGCTAGATCAGTTGTTTAATTTATTTGATGAACTGCTTGGTTAAATAATACTGATTTTGGTGCGCTAACTCTTAGGCGCACCATATATTTGTTCTGCTCGATTAAACAGTACCCACGATGTTAAAATATACTTATCGTTTGATACTGGCTTATTGCCTCTATGAGTATGTGTAAAGTAGCCAGGTGCTATTACCATAGTGCCTTTTTTAGGGGCTATTTTACGGTTTTGATAATAAAACTCTGTTTCACCACCTTCTTCTACATCGTTTAAGTAAAACATAAATAGCAACACGCGATGCAAAGCTTCATTGTGCTGTAGCTGCGGATAAACTTCACTGTGCCAGTAAGGGTAGCCACCTTTGTTTACTTCGTATTTTTGCGCTTGAATATTGCCAAGTCTAAAAATCTGCTGCACTAAAACGGGGAGTTGCGGCTTTCCTACTTCTTCAAAATTAGCATGAGTTAAATCAACTACCTCCCCCGTTTTTGGATGATATACCTTTAAACCAAACGCCCCAATCATCATAAAAACATGCTCTTCAATATACTTAAAAACATGCTGTGCAGTCGTTTGTTGTATATGTTTTAATTGTTGTGCATATTCGGGGTGATTGTTTAGGTGTAGATCGTGGCTGTCTTTTTTCTTTAGATCGACACCGCCCGATGTCACCCCTTGTTTTACATGCGGGCTTTGCGCGAATGTGGTAATAAATTCATCGCAAAAATCATTGCCTAGCGCGTTATCGTATACGCGAATAAAGTCCGTCATGAGTAACCTTTATATAATTATTATTGGATTTTTATGTTTATTGAAAAAGTGATGCCGCGCTTTAGTGAAACTGATGCGCTCGGACACATTAACAATACCGTACTCCCGGTATGGTTTGAAGTTGCACGTGCACCTATTTTTAAGTTTTTTACACCTGACTTAAACCCACATGATTGGAAGTTGATAATTGCCAAAGTTGAAGTGTCGTTTGTAGGCGAATTATTTTATGGCCACGAAGTAACAGTAAAAACCTTTGTAGAGCATATAGGCACTAGCTCTTTTACGCTTAGGCAAGAAGCATGGCAACATGATAAATGCTGCGCAATAGGTAAAGCCATTATGGTGAGATACGATTTTATCGCAAAATCAAAGCAGGCCCTTAGTATTGACGAAAAAACAGCGCTTAATCAACACATCACTGCTGAGTCGTAACTTAGCTAATAAATGACCTTTTAGTGATAAACGCTTGGTTTGTCATATTCTTAGCATAATTTAATGCTAGATTAATCCTCTTAAATACAACAGCTAACACAGTTGTTTTTACTTTTGAATTAAGAGGTTTTTAAAGTCATTTTATGATTATCGAATCATTTTTTGAAAAATTATATACCGAGCACAACAGTGAGCTAAACCGTAGAGTCCGTGATTTTTTTGGGGCAAGCCTTAGCGACCATGAAGATTTAGTGCAGGAGGCATTTAGTAATATGTTATCACATCAGCATATTGATAAAATAGAGTTTCCGAAAGCTTATCTGCTTCGTTCAGCTATTAACATTGGTTTAAATTATCGTTCCCGTCTTAAAAACACTCAACATTTTTTAGACGATACCCGCGATAATATTGATGAACCATTATGTACGCAAGGTAGCCCTGAGGATCTATGTAGCATGAATTTGCGAATTGAATATATTTCATATGCGATGAATACGCTTACAGATAAGCAGCGAGACCTTATAGTACGTAGTCGAATTCATGGTGAAACATATCAACAAATTAAAGTGGCAACAGGGTTTAGCCTAGGTGATATAAGCCGCCAAATGCAAAGTGCTATTGAGCAATTGCATAGCTATATAAGTGCCAGAAATGCGTAACTAAGTTTCATAGTCACGCTAATCTTCACCTTGTACGCGTTATTATATAGCGCGATAGGTTATCTTAGTTTTTTGCAGCTATTTAATGGGAAGAACCATTGAAGGCTGCCTCCCTTGACCATTGATTTTAAGTTGGGTTGGCGAAAATTCAAGAGTGCTAAATGCAGTTGTGTCGGTATCAAGCATGGCATGAAAAGTCACAAAGTGAATACCGTCTTTTTTTGCATAATTACCTACATGGTTATGACCATTAAACCATGCTTTTACGGCTGGATACTGGCTAATAAGGGTTAGCACTTCTTGCGCGTTCCATAGGTTATGATTGTTCTCAGGAAAAATAGGAAAGTGACTCAGTAGCACAACAGGTTGCTCTTTTACTTGCGCTACTTTTAGCTTTTCTTCTAACCACTTAAGCTGTTTAATACCAATTGCGCCATTCCACTCTTCGTGCCCTTTATATTGAGAGTTAAACAAGGTCATATTTTGTTGATGTTTTTTACTATTTTTAGGCCATGCGTAAGTGCTCACATCGTTGCCATCTAAGGCGATAAAGAGCCAGTTGTTTATTTCAAAACTGTAGTAGCGCGATGGCATGTTTAAAGTGTTAGTTATGCGCATTTTAAATTTATCATCTACCGAAAATTCATGGTTTCCTAATACATGATAAATAGGAGTATTAAGCGACGATGATATTGTATTTAATGGGGTAAAGCTTTTAAATTCACGGTCGATAAAGTCGCCTAAATGTAATACACCCGATAAAGGGTGTTGATTAAATTGCTCTACCGCAGTGCTGAATTTTTGAGGGCAAGATGTATAGTGTCGAGTACCCTTATTGGCTTGTTCTGCATATTGGCAATCGGCAATAACACCTAAAGTGAATGAGTCATTGGCGGCAATTGATGGGCAACAAATCAAAAGCAGTAAAAAATTAATGAGAAATGAAGTTATGTATTTTTGCATAAAATATTCTTTTTTATTTAAGTGAGAGTGTTGATCTCTTAGAGCTGAAACTCAGCTCTAAAAGATTAATCTAAAATAGTGATCTGTTTTTTAGTTTATTGACTAGAGCGACATTCACGTAGTGCGGACTTCCAGTTAAAAAAGGATGAATAGGCATATTGCGCGCCTAAATAGGCAATTAATTGCCCATTATTGTTTATCCTAAATCCGCTGGCACCATCGGCACCGGGATCTGTTGGGCCAATGGCACGGCTTAGTGTAGTTTTCACTGCCGGAGCTGACGTAGATACGCTAAAGGCAGTATTGTTATTGAAGCTTACCGAGTAAGCATTAACATGATTGTCGCCAATATTAGCGCCACAAATAGTACCACCAGTATAAGAGTGGACAACAAACCAGTCATTGTTACTGTCTTGAACTAGCTGGGCATTTTGACCAACACTATTACATTGCGTATTTTTTGCTGTGTTGTAGCTATTTACTCGCTCAAAAGCGTCTATATTTATAGTGCCTTTTTGTGGAGTGTTGTATTGAAACAAGCGCTCAGAATCAGCTTTATAAGCGACTCCTTTTGCTTCTCCCATATGATGGAGTATTAACCAAGTAGTATTATCGACTTGAGCAAGCCATACATCGGTAATCTTGTTTAACTCTGTTTGTATTAATTCAGCGCTTTGACCTAAATCTTTTGTTGAATTAAATTTTCTTACCCGTACTTTAATTTCGTTTTCAGAGGCTATAAATAAATAGCCTTCATCTTTATCGTTTGGAGCTGGAAGCCACGCTATACCAGATGGGTGCTGCTCCGAGATACGTATTTTATCTCGTAGAGGTAGTGTGGTATTGCTACTGATTTCATCGTTGTTGTTGAACACATTACTGCTTGCACTAAATGTTAATATTTGACCTAAATCACCACTACTTGTTTCTGAGTGTGCAATAAAAGCAGTATGCGAGCCGTCTTTCCATTTGTGTGATAGCTCAAATGCTTGATGGTGATCACTAACTTCAAACACATGATCATTTTCTGTATCGGCTTTAAAATCTTGGCAACTATTACCCAAAGAATTGACCACTTGTGAAATTGGTTTATTTAGCTTTGGTTGCGTATAAAAATCATTTGCTACACAGTATTTTGCAGTTATTAAGCTGCATATTAATGATGTTGCTATAATTTTTTTATTCATTGTTATACCTTTTTCTGTGGAATTACTGGCTGCAAAAGCAGCCAGTTTAGAGGTGAGAGCTAAAATTTATACGACATGCCTAACGCAAAATTACGACCGCTTTGCGAGTAAGATTGGGTTCTGTGATCGAGAAATTGACGAATTACTTCATCTGTTAAATTTGTTGCTTCAAAGGTTACTTTTACTTGCTCGGTAATATTCATAAACGATTTGAAATCAACAAAGGTTGTTTCATCGTATCCGGCAACAATATTTTGCTCTGAGCCTTCGCCGGTAATGTATTCATCACGATAAGAGCTAGATACACGCATGCCCCAGCGCGGCGTTTCATAATAAAGGGTAAAGTTGTGAGACAGTTCAGATAAGCCAGGAGGGGTAACGCTGATGCGTTCACCTTCGTTAAACAAAATGGTCTCGCCATCAGCAATGGTTACATTGCCCAGCATACCTAAGTAATTAAAAGGTTCGGGTAAAAAATCAAAGTCCATTTGAAACGCAACTTCTAAACCAGTGACATCTGTAGAATCACCATTTATCGGTTGTGAAACGGTAAACTCAGATTGCGCATTTACGCGAGGGTCAAAGTCTAAAAACTCTAGAGGGTAACCCGTTTGCTCATAAGGTAGAGTCACTGATTGCTGGACAATAAATGACTCCATATCTTTATGAAACACTGCAATAGCTAAGCTTGACGAATCACCATAAAACTCAAATGATGTTTCGAATGAATCAGCAACAAAGCGCTCTAAGTTAGGGTTACCAGCACTAATAAATTGATCTGCAACACCCACTTGTCCTGCGGCTTTTAATTGATTTAAATTTGGTCGAGAAATATTGCGATTTGCACCAAAGCGTACTAACCAATTATCAGAAATATCAGCAACAACATTTAAGCTTGGTAGTAAATCGGAATAGGTTTTACTAAATTCAATTTGTTCAAAACCTGATCCAGTATTAACTTCCCCGCTCGATGTTTGTTCAGTTTCGTACCAACGTAAGCCTAAATTACCTCTAATTGGGAAGTTACTTATTTCGGTGTTCCATAAATATTGTGCATAAACCCCAATAGTATCTTCTTCAATTTGATATACAGTACCAGGGCGATTATGAGAGGCATCTAACTCGCGAGAAATTAAACCTGTCGCAACAACACGCTCAAAAGTTGCTTGGTTATTTGCAATAACATAGTCATGTAAAATTGGAATATTAGTTAGTTGAAAAACAGCTTCAGGTGAATTTGGGTCATTTTCCCAATCAACACGGTCTCTGCGTTCAAAACCATCTGATTGATAGTTTTTAGACTGAAGACCAAACTTAAATGAATGCACATCATTAAGTTCGTAATTAAAATCAACTTGATAAGTGTTGTATTCATTGCTTATTTCATCTTCGCGGACATCAGTTCGCATTAATGCCCACTGGTCGATGTCGGTAATATCGAAGTCGTAAGTATTTTGACCATATTTAGCATTGCGCCAATCAACAGAAAACGCATGATCGACAGATTCACTAAAAACTTTATCGTTTATAGGCTGCTCAAAAGTAGATTTTGATAAACCAAACATGGTTGTCATGTATAGTTTATCGGTTAGTTCAAAATTACCACTGAGTGATATTTGGTGAAAATCAGTTTCGCCAAAACTTACTTTTGACTCGGTACGTAAATCAAGACCTTCAAATGAGGCATATACTAAATCGTCACCTTCAATGGCTGCATCAACGAGTAATTGATTTGCCGTCACATCGCCAGTAAATGCGTTTGTGCCCGCTGTTGATAATTGATTTTCAATGCGATCGTTAGATAGCTTTCCGTATAAAATATCTAAATCGAAAGACATTGAATCAGAAGGTTGCCATTGGAATGCAGCGGTAATACCGGTACGTTTTCGTGTATTAGCCCAAGATGCAATGTTATTAGCGCGAGATACAAACACTCGGTCATTGCCCGTGGCGTTAACTAAGCGGTTTTTGATATCGCCATCAACTGAATCTGCAACATTATCATCACCAAAGCTCGCTTGTTTCCAAGACCACACATGATAGCCTTCTTCAATTGTATCTACTTCAGAATAAGCAACCGATACGAGCGCACCAAAATTCCCCCAAGTATTTGATAACAAACCAGCAAAGCGAGGGTCTGAATGCTCTGTTCTATCATTATAAATACCTTTTACACTTACAGCACCTTGTAGCCCTTCTTCAGAATTATCAAAAGGTTTTGCAGTATGTAAATCAACAGTACCGGCAATCCCCCCTTCATCTAATGACGCATCATACGATTTATAAACATCTACGCGATTAAATAGTTCTGAGGCAAAAATACTGAAATCAAAATCTCGAGAGCGGGATGCACCGCCACGTTGGTCAATACCTGAATCGCTTGTAAAAAGTGCTTCCATGCCATTTAAGCGCGTGCGTGTAAAATTAGGACCCAAGCCACGTAGCGATATTTGACGACCTTCACCTGAGTCACGCGAAATAGACACCCCCGGTACACGCTGTAGTGACTCTGCTAAGTTGGCATCAGGGAATTCGCCAATGTCTTCAGCGAGTATGCTATCTTGCGAGCCAATTGCATTTTTTTTGAGTTCTTTACTACGGGCTAGGTTAGAACGGTAGCCTGTTACCGTGATCGCTTCCATTTCTTGCTGAACTTTATCACTTTGAGCTGCATGTATAGGGCTGCTTGCTAAAATGAATGTGCCAGATACAGCGCCAACTAACATACTCAGTTTATTAAGTCTAAATGGGATCATAATTCCTTTCTTCTCTCAGTTAATGTTTATAAATACTAAAAACGAAGTGCACACGCAGCGATTAAGCTGGATTAAATGGTGCAGACATTAACTAAACAAACTAGGACTGAAAATTTTCCAAATAAAAGAGTGGTTTAATAAAACTTTAACATTTTTAGATTGGTTGGATTTTATTAAGGCTATAATTACGTTAGCCTTTTTGTTTTTTTTGATGTGTTAGTTAATTAAATGTAGTTTTTAGGAGGTTAAAAATAATAAGTGTTTAATTTACTCGCCTAGTGTAAATAAATAATGGCAGCTGTAAATTTTTATCGAGAAATTTTAACGTATTTAGATTGAGTTACAGGCTTCAGTTATATACTATTTATAATATATATTGTTGCGCCGTCATAACAGAAAACGTTAATTCGGTAATTTGATTGGAGAATACATGTGGTAGCTATTGCCAATAACCAGCTTTTACAAGTTATTCAGCTCAGTGATGGTAAGGATTTAACCGCTGAAATTTTGCCATTTGGTGCAATAATTAAAAGCATAAAGTTTAAAAAGCAAGAAATGACACTTTGCGTCGATGACCCTCAATACTATCTTGAAAACCCATTTTACCTTGGCGCTACAGTAGGTAGATACGCTAACCGTATTGCAAAGGGGCGTTTCAGCTTATCTGGTACGCAGTATCAATTAGAAACGAACAACGGCCCTAATAGCTTACATGGCGGTGTTAAAGGCTTTAATAAAGTACTTTGGCAAGTAACCAAACAAACTGAAAGTGAAGTTGAGCTTTATTATTGCTCGCCCGATGGTGAGCAAGGCTTCCCCGGTGAGTTACGGGTTTGGCAAACGATTAGTGCTAAAAATGGCGAGCTTGCATTACGCTTTAAAGCTACGACTAACAAAGAAACACTCGTTAATTTTACTAACCATTGTTATTTTAACCTTGATGGCAGCGAATCAATTAATGATCATTCTGTTCAAGTAAATACCAGTCACTACCTTCCCATCGATAAAACCAGCATCCCGCTTAATGAAGCGGCATTAGTGACAGGTACTTGTTTTGATTTTACCAAACCAAGTCAAGTTGGGGAGGCATTAAGCGCCATTCATCCTCAGCTAGAAGCTGGAAATGGCTTTGACCACTGCTATATTTTTAATGATGACAGCAGTTTAAAGACGATGGCTACATTAATCTCGCCACACACGAAGGTTAATTTAACGCTCAAAAGCACTCAGCCAGGTATGCAGTTATACACCGCTAACTTCGTCGGTGCGCCGTTTAAAGCACGACAAGCTTTGTGTTTTGAAGCGCAAAATTGGCCTGACGCGCCAAACCGTGAAAATTATCCAAAAGCTAATTTATTACCTGATGAAGTTTATGAGCAGGTTATTATTTACGCATTTTCGTAATTAACTCAATATGTCGATGTTAATTTAAAGAAAATAAAAAGAAAAAATACGGTAATAAATAACGCCCTACAATCAAGGAAAAGGTTGCACTTCAGCTTGATTTAAAGTATTTATAATATAAATAGTATTTGAAACTATTTGCACTACCACAACGACACAACGACTACACACAATCAGGAGTTTTTAAAAAATGATAATTAACAATAAGTTATCGTTCAACAAGAAAACCGCGATCAGTATTGCTATCACTGGCATATTGGCAAGCGGAAACGTTGCAGCTCAAGGCGCTGAAGGCGATACGCCTACAGTAGTAAATGAGGATGTTGAAGTTATCGCAGTAACGGGTATCCGCAGCAGCTTACGTTCATCAATGTTAGATAAAAAAGCATCTAATGTTGTTACAGACGGGATTAAAGCAGAAGATCTTGGTAAATTTCCTGATTTAAACGTCGCAGAATCTCTACAACGTATTACAGGTGTAGCAATTGACCGCAGTGGTGGTGAAGGACAAGCGGTAACTATTCGTGGTTTTGGTCCACAATTTAATACTGTACTTGTTAATGGTCGTCAAATTGCGACAGACAGTGCAGGTCGTGAATTTAATTTTGATGTATTAGCCGCAGATCAAATCACCGGTGCTGATATTTATAAAAGTAATACAGCAACGCTTCAAGAAGGCGGCATTGGTGGTACGGTTAACGTAACTACAGCACGTCCTTTTGATTTTGGTGGTTTACATATTTTAGGTTCAGTTAAAGGTATGTACGAAAGCCTTTCTGAAGAAGTATCCCCATCAACATCATTTTTAATAAGTAATACGTTTAACGATGACAAGCTAGGTGTGCTTTTTGCCATCACTAATCAGCAACGTAAACTTCAAAATAACCAAATTTTAACGGCAGGTTGGCGCGGCGGCCAAACAATCTCTAATCCAACTGATGGTGTATTGTTTGAAAATGCCTATATTCCACGTAACTGGGACCAAGTTGTTGATGAGCAAGACCGTGAGCGTACAAATGCAAGTTTAGTACTGCAATATGCGCCATCTGACGATGTTACGATTACGGTTGATGGCATGATTTCAAAATTTGAAGTTGATTCAACAGTACGCGATTTAGCATCTTGGTTTGAACCAGACCGCGTAGGTAGCGCAACGATTGATCCAGAAACAGGCACGCTTTTAACTTTCTCTCAAGAAGTGGGTTTAGGTGCGCCAAGTGGCGACCCTGCAAGTGATTTTGTATCACACACGCGTAACTCACGTGATGTAACTAACAAAGCATTTGGTATTAATGTTGACTGGCAAGTAAACGAGTCACTAAAAGCAAAGTTTGATGTATCTCGCTCAACAGCTGAAAACGACCGTGCAGGTACTGACCGTTTTAATGTTGTAGGTATTATTAATAGCTATAGCTTTGATGGTACAGGCAGTGTTCCTACTGTTCAGCATGACGGGTTTGAAAATGGTTCACTCCCAGATCCTAGCCTTGCGCGCCTTCACTACAATGAAGTCGGTCTTCAGTTTACAGATGAAGATGAAATCACAGAAGTAAAAGCCGATTTTGAATACGTGCCAGATAAAGGCCCTGTAGATCGAATCAACTTTGGTGCTTATCGCCAAGAGCGTGAAAAATCAAGTTTTCAAGTTTATGGTACTCAATGTCAATTTTGTGGTTATGGGACGCAAGCACCACTTGATGCAATTGATTTTGAAGCCTATCAAGCAAGTAACTACTTCCCAGGTTTGATCGATACATTTTACACCTACGACGGTGATAAAATGCTTGATTATTTAGCCGATCAAGGTTTCCCAGTAGAGCCAACATTACAAAATAACCGCTACACAATCAACGAAGACATCACCAGCCTATACATGGACTTTACGCTTGGTTTTGACCTTGCGGATATGCCTGTAACCGTTAACTTAGGTGCACGTTATTCTGAAACTGATATTGAAGTAGCTGCAATACAGAGCTTTATTAGTGATGTAATCCCAACGACGGATGCAACTTTGTTTGCTAACGTATTTGGTCCGGCTACAAGCATTGAACAAGGGACTAGCTACTCAAACTTACTACCATCTTTAAATGTTAAGTTAGAACTGCAAGACAATATGATTTTACGTTTTGCTACGTACGACAGTATTACTCGTCCAACGATGTCGCAGTTATCACCAGCGACTACGTTTAACGAGCCTCGTCGTCAAAACTTAACGGCAAATGGTGGCAACCCTGCTCTTAAGCCATTCCAATCAGAAAACTGGGATATTTCTTACGAGTGGTACTACAACGATGCTAACTTATTTAGCTTTGCAGTATTTAGTAAAGAAGTTGACGACTTCATTGTCACGCTAACAGGTGCAGAAACATTTGAAATGTCTGACCGTTCGGGTCCTGATTTTGCGTGTACTACATGTACAGACCAAGCTGATGATGAACTCAATGGTAGCTCAGAGGTATACACAGTAACTCGCCCTCAAAATGGTGAGTCAGCTAAAGTAACGGGCTATGAAGTTGGTGTGACGCACATATTTGATAATGGCTTTGGTATTATAGCCAATGCCACAGTCGTAGATAGTGACATTAGCGTAGGCGCAGACACCACACAAACATTTGCACTTGAAGGTTTAGGCGATTCGCAAAACTTAATATTGTTTTATGAGCAAGATAACTGGCAAGCACGTGTTGCATTTAACAACCGTGAAGGCTTTTTACGCTTAGTTGATAATGGCTTTAACGGTGAACCAGTGAACGTAGAAACTTACGGTCAGTGGGATATTAGTGCAAGCTACGATATTAACGAAAACTTCACTATTTTTGCTGAAGGCATCAATATCACTGAGGAAGAGTTAGTACAAACAGGTCGTTTTGCTAACCAAATCTATTCAGTAGAAGATAATGGCTCACGTTACGCGTTTGGTATTCGTGGATCGTTTTAATTGATAGCAGAGGCAGCGACTGCCTCTTAGTTTTCATTGCAGTGCATTATAAGTCCTGTTACTAATAAAGTTAGTAGCTATTTTGCACAAAATGAGACTAATTTAAACAAATGCCCGAAAGGGCATTTGTTGTCTAACCGGTTATCAATAAAGTACTCAAAGAGTAGTCCGTTATGAATAAAACAATAAAAACAATCGCCGTAATTGGTGGCGGCACAGCAGGATGGCTGAGCGCTGCAATTATAGCTTCGTATCACCAAGGTAAAAATGGTGACGGCTTAAAAGTGATGTTGGTTGAATCATCAGATATTCCAACAATTGGTGTAGGTGAAGGTACCTGGCCCACTATGAAAAACACTCTTCAGCAAATAGGTTTGCGTGAATTTGATGTATTTAAAGCCTGTAACGCTACCTTTAAGCAAGGTGGTAAATTTGTAAATTGGACGCACGGCAACAACGATTTTTACTACCATCCATTTACTGTACCGCTAGGCTACGGCCGCATAGATTTAGCCCCTTATTTAGATAATGTTGAAGACTTTGCACAGCAAACTAATTTTCAACATGATATTTGCCAAGCAAGCTTAGCTCCAAGAGGTATAGCGCAAGGTGAATATCAAGGTAATTGTAATTACGCTTATCACTTAGATGCCGGCGCTTTTGCACAAATGCTTAAACAGCATTGTAAAAGTAAGCTTGGTGTAGAGCATATTATTGGTACTGTTGAACAGGTAAAACTTGATGACGATGGTGCAATAAATGAGCTTACTCTAAAAGATCAAACCCGCACTATAAGCGCCGATTTATTTATAGACTGTACTGGTTTTTCATCATTGTTATTAGGCCAAGCGCTCAACGTACCGTTTAAAAAAATGGACCACGTGCTATTTAACGACAGCGCTCTGGCTATGCAAGTCCCTTACGATGAAAACGATCAGCTTCTTGCCAGCCATACCATAGCAACAGCGCAAAATGCTGGATGGATTTGGGATATAGGTTTAACGCATCGCCGAGGTGTAGGGCATGTTTATTCAAGCAAATTTTTATCAGACGATGAAGCAGAGCAAAACCTAAGAAACTATTTAGGCGATGCAGCAAACGGTTTAACTGCCCGTAAGATTAGCTTTGAGTCGGGCTACCGTGAAAAGTTTTGGCATAAAAACTGTGTTGCCATTGGTATGTCGGCAGGGTTTGTGGAGCCGCTTGAAGCAACCGCTATTATGCTTGTTGAAATTTCAGCACGCTTTGTAGCAGAGCATATGCCAGCAGACACACAAGTAATGCCTATTGTAGCTAAACGCTTTAACGAGCAAATGGATTACCGCTGGCAGCGTATTATCGACTTTTTAAAGCTACATTACATGCTAACCAAGCGCCCAGAACCTTACTGGCAAGCACATGTACAGCCCGATACTATTCCACAAACCCTGCAAGAAGACTTACTTCTTTGGGGAAGCCGTGGCCCGCTTATTCAAGATTTTCATGGCGCATTAGAGTTATTCCCTGCCGCCAGTTATCAGTATGTTTTGTACGGTATGGGCTTTAAGCCAGACTTTACTAAACAGGCATATTTGTATTCACACCATGTGCAAGCCAAACAAATAATTGAACGTAACAGCCAGCTTACACAGCAGATGTTACAAACTTTGCCGCCACATCGTGCTTTTATAGAGCAGTGGCTAGCAGCTAACCCAGTTTAAGGACGTGTAACTATGGCTATTAGTGAACTCGTAAACACTAAACACCAAACATTAAAAATTAACCCCAATGCAGCAGTTGAATACGCAAAAACGCAGCATTTAGTTAATTTAAGAGCAAATGAAATAGCAAAAGTAGCCTGCGACTTACCTATTTTTTTAGCCCGTAACGCACAAAATGGCAGCTACACAATATCAGCGTTAACAAGTTTTAACGCCGGGCAAAGTTTATTGGTGAATAACAACCAATGGCAGGCACTTTACACACCAGTATGTATGCAAACTCACCCTCTTCATTTAATGACCCGTGAAGCAAACAGTAGCGATTACTTTATTGCGATTGATGAGCAAAGCTCAGCTGTAAACTCGCAGCATGGTGAGGCATTATTTGATGCTAAAGGTAACCCAAGCTTATTTTTAAATTCGCAACAAAAGCTACTTGAGAGCGATTTAAAAAATGACTATCAAACGTATCAATTTACCCAGGAAGTAGTGCGCTTAGGGCTCATTAAAAATATTGATATTGCTTTACAGTTTGAACAAGGCGAAACCCAAACCATTCAAGGTTTGAGCACCGTTGATGAAGACAAACTGCAAACATTAGATAGCAATACCATTGCAGAACTACAAAAGAAGGGTTACTTAAGTGTGCTTAACAGCATGCTTATTTCACTGTTTCAGCTTAACGCCTTAGTGAAACTTCATAATCAGCATTCAGACCTCAAACCTTTAAAGCAAATTAAATTAGAACTAAGTAGAGATTCACACGCGCTATAGCGTGTCTATTTTCACACACATATAAGAGACACACACATGTCAGATAATATTTTACAGCTGGTGGTTTTTGTTTTTGTCACCGCTTTAATTGGTGGCCTTACTTATTGGAAATGCCGAGGCCAAAATCGTAATAACGGACAAAGCCAAACTAAAGAGTACTTTTTAGCCGGCGGTGGCCTTACTTGGATGTTTGTTGCAGGTTCAATCACACTTACTAATTTAAGTACTGACCAGCTTGTTGGCATGAACGGTAACCAAATGGCTTTACTGGTTTGGTGGGAGCTTGCAGCAATTATAGGTTTGATTATTTTAGCCAAAGTGTTCATTCCTGTTTATTACAAATACAACTGTACAACGACCACAGAGCTTTTAGAAAAGCGCTATAACAACAAACATATTCGCGCTGTTATTGGGGGATTATTCTTTTTAGGTAATGCACTTATTTATATGCCAGCGGTTATTTATTCTGGCGCGCTGTTTATGCAAACCATGTTTAAGGTTGATATTCCACTAATGTATATTGCCACCGCGTTTGCCATTATTGGTGCTGTTTATGCATTTTTTGGTGGTTTGCGGGCAGTTGCTGTATCGGATACCTACAATGGCATACTTGTACTGGGCATGGCTGTTTTAGTAGTCTTTTTAGCGCTTAATGCGATTGACTATGACTTTTCGGGTATTCCAGAGGAGCGTTTAACACTCATCGGCGATGCTGATTCACCTATTCCGTGGCCAACACTTTTAACCGGTATGATCTTTATTCAAATGTATTACTGGGGTACTAACCAAACAATTACGCAACGAGCAATGGCAGCGCCTAATGTTAAAGAAGCGCAAAAAGGTATATTTGCAGCAGCAGGTATTCGCTTTTTAATCGTCCCTGCAATTGTGGTATTACCGGGTATTATTTCGTTTAAACTTTATGGCGATATTGGCGACGCTGCTTACGGTCGAATTGTTGGTGATGTAATGCCTGCATGGTTAACTGGTGTATTTGCAGCGGCAATGGCGGCGGCAGTGCTGTCTACTTACAACAGTTTATTAAATTCAGCCACAGCACTATATGTATGTGACATTCACGAAGCGTACTTTAATAAAGAGCCAAGTGTAGTAAAGCTAAGTGGTTACGTAACATTATTACTAACGAGTTTAACGCTGGTACTTGTACCAATTTATCAGCAAGCCGACAGTATTATTAACTTACTACAGCAATTAAACGGCTTATTAAGTATGCCTATATTCTCTATTTTTGTTGTGGGCTTATTATTTAAAAATGTTGATGCCCGTGCGGGTATTGCAGCGGTAATTTTAGGCGTGGTTATGTACGGTATGCTTACGTTTGCAAACTCACCACTACATACCGACATTCATTACATTCACTTAATGCCAATTACACTCATTGTATGTGTGACTTTTGCATTAGTAGTAAATAAAGTGGTATTTGGCTTAAACGCACAGTGGGCAGGTAAAACCCCTGATCTTGATGGCGCAACGCAGACGCTAATACAAAAATAAACTACAGATAAATTAAGCTATTAAAATCGGTCACAGGTAATTCTTGGCCGATTTTTTTATCCAGCAAAAAGAGAGTAATTGGATTTTTGAGTTAAGGTTAGTTTAATGTCTTTTATTGCAGTGGTACTTCCAGTGGGTTTATCTAACTATTTGTAGTGCAAAGGCTATCAAAAGCTAATTTATATGATATATACTATTATTATTGAGGGCCACTGTCTGACCGGTCGTATCTCAAGCAACGGTAAATGAGTTCACACACAAAATAACTGACTCACATACTCACATTATTTAACTCGTAATAGATTAAAAGGATAGGAGAATTATGGCCGATATTAAACCATTTTTTCGATTAGATAGCGCTAATAGCACGGTTATTTTCGACTGCCAAAGTAAAACACCGGCGTTATTGTACTTTGGTAAGCGCCTATCTGAGCAAACAACCGAGGCAATGCTAACTCAACTTGCTACCCGTCAAGAAGTTAAATGTGCCGTGGTTGAAGAAGCGCCTATTTCTCTATCTCCGTTATTAGGTGAGGGCTTTACTGGTGCGCCAGGGCTTGAGCTAGTAAATGATTCAATTGCATGGTCAGTAGGGCCAGAGCTTCAAGAAGTGCGTCAGCCTTCAAGTGCGACCGTTGAGTTTGTAAGTGTAGATAAGCTTCGTGGTATTGAAGTCGTGCACAGTATTACGCTTGACAACAACAGTGACGTACTAAGTGCACATACTGTATTAACTAATTTAGGTGACTCACCACTGGGCGTTAATTTTTGCGCCGCGCCAACATTTCAATTGCCAGATAGCGTAAGCAAAATAGTGAGCTTTGAAGGTCGTTGGTCAAACGAATTCCAGCGTCAATCGGTTGATTTAGTCTTAGGTAGTTTTGTTCGCGAAAACCGTAAAGGCAAAACATCACACGATGTATTTCCTGGTTTATTAGTGCATAACGAAAATGCAGGCGAGCAACACGGGGAATGTTACGGCTTTCATTTAGGTTGGAGCGGCAACAATAAACTACGCGCAGAACTTTTAGCTGAAGGTCGTCGTTATGTACAAATGGGTGAGCTATTACTTCCTGGTGAGCTTACGCTTGCTAAAGGTCAAACGTATCAAAGCCCGAGCATTTATGGCTCGTTTTCAAGTGAAGGTTTTAGCGCGCTTTCTCGTAATTTCCATCGTTTTGTTAAAGCTAATTTACTTAGCCAAGCACAACGCGAAAAAACGCGCCCTGTGCATTACAACACATGGGAAGGTATTTACTTTGATCACGACGTAGACACGCTTAAGCAACTAGCCGACAAAGTAGCGCCGTTAGGTATTGAGCGTTTTGTACTTGATGATGGTTGGTTTAAAGGCCGCCGTGGCGACAATGCTGGCTTAGGTGATTGGACAGTAGATTACAAAATTTACCCAGATGGCTTATCGCCAGTTATAGATCATGTTAATAGCTTAGGTATGGAGTTTGGTATTTGGTTTGAACCAGAAATGGTCAACCCTGATAGTGATTTATACCGTGCGCATCCTGATTGGGTTTTAGGCTCTCAAAACAACGAACAGTTAAGCTTTAGAAATCAGCTCGTACTTGATTTAACGCGCTCTGAGGTGGTTGAGTACCTATACAAAGCCATTGACGATATTTTAGTTGAATACCCAACCATTAAGTACATTAAATGGGATATGAACCGCGATATTAACCATGCGGGTAACTTTGATGGTAAGCCGGCCGTGCATCAACAAACATTGGCGCTTTATCGTTTAATTGATCGTATTAAAGCGGCGCACCCAGGGCTTGAAATAGAAAGCTGTTCGTCAGGTGGTGCACGTGTAGATTACGGCGTACTTGCACACACAGATCGTGTATGGACGTCAGATTCAAACGATGCGCTAGATCGCCTTGAAATACAGCGTGGATGTTCGTTCTTTTTCCCATCGTCGGTAATGGGCGCTCACGTAGGCCCACGTAATTGTCATATCACAGGGCGTAATGTGAGCATTGAAATGCGTGCTGCGGTATCAATGTTTGGCCACATGGGCATTGAAATGGACCCACGTGAACTGACCGATCACGAATACAATACACTCAAAGCGGCAATAGTACTTCACAAAAAGCATCGGGAGTTTATTCATAGCGCCGATTTATACCGCCTTGATAGCGACGATTTATCAATTAACTTTGGTTTAATCGATGAGCAAAAAACAAAAGCGTTATTTGCCTATAATAGCGTTCGCGAAACACCGCGTACAGCGCCTAATAAATTACGCTTTGTTGGCCTAGATACCGATGCACAATATACACTTAATTTAGTGTGGCCGGTAAAATTTGCAGAGTATCGCCCATCTTCTATTGCTGTGGTAAATGGTCAAACATTTACAGGTGAAGCGTTAATGCAGTTTGGCTTACAAATGCCAATTTCATTCCCGCAAACATCGCTTATTTTTGAACTTACAAAAGCGTAATTTTAAATATGGGCAGCAAAAAGGGAGCTAATTAGCTCCCTTTTTTAATCTGTCAAAAGTAACTTTTTACTACACCAGCTTTGATTCGATAAGCTCAAGCGCTTCTTCTAAAATAGTTTCTACTGCTTTTTTAGCCAGCTCTGGGTTACGTGATTTTATGGTATTTAAAATGTCTGCATGCTTTGCTACATCAGCACCGGGTACACCTTTAATATGGTTAGTGTAGCGAATACTTACACGTAATGCGGTGCTAATAAACTCAGTCAATTGTACAAAAAATCGGTTGTTGCTGGCCACTAATATACTGGTATGAAAGGCAATATCAGCTTCGAGAGGATCATCTAATCCTTCATCGGCATCGGCCATACGCGCTAATGCATTATCTATTTCAACGAGTTGTTCAGCAGTTGCATTCACCGCTGCAAGCGCTGCAGCTTGAGGCTCAAGTGCTACACGGACTTGGGTAAATTCTTTTAATAAAGAAAGTGACGGTTTGCTGCTTAAAATCCAACGCAGTACGTCGGTATCAAACATGTTCCAGCTACTTTCAGGTAATACACGGATACCCTGCTTAGGACGCGACGAAATTAATCCTTTAGCAGAGAGCATTTTTACCGCTTCGCGAGTGGCACTACGGCTCACATCGTATTTTATACATAAGTCAGCTTCCGACGGCAGACCTTCACTTACAGGGTACACGCCACGCACAATAGCAAAACCCAAATCATGGGTTAGTTGGTGTGTTAAGTTTTGACGAGGTTGGCTTTTCATTGTGCGAGTTTCCGAGTTCATATTGCTAGATTATATATCATATATCATATTAATGTACGTAAGGATATGGTATAAACTTTTTATTAGTTAAGTATTTTAACACAGTAATAACAATTTGGTTTGGCCCTTTATGTTGTAAGTATCAGTTTATAAAGGGTTTAAATAAGATTTTATATGTGCTGTATGGAGAGTTGAATTTGAACACCCTCGCTCAATATCATAGTCTTTCTGGTAAAGTTATTTTTATTACTGGTGGTGCATCAGGCATCGGTAGAGCAATGGTCGAATCATTTACTAAGCAAAATGCCAAAGTTGCTTTTATCGATATAGACGACGATGCTGCGCAGGCGCTCATTAACAATCTCCCACAAGCTAACTTATGGTACAGGCAAGTTGATGTAACTGATTCCCATGCTCTGCAGCAATCATTAGTTGATGCGTGTGCTGCCCTTGGTAGCGTCAATGTACTGGTCAATAACGTAGCAAACGATCGCCGTCAACCTAGCGAAGACGTTACAGTGCAAGACTGGGATCAGTGTCTGCAAATTAATTTAAATCCAGCCTTTTTTGCTTCCCAAGTCGCTATGTCATTTATGCAGCGAGAAGGGGCGGGCAGTATTATAAACTTTAGTTCTATCAATGCCATAATGGGCCAACCGCAAATGGCCGGTTACGTTACCGCTAAAGCAGGTCTTATAGGCATGACTAAGGCACTTGCTCGTGATTATGGCGAGTTTGGTATTCGCGTAAATGCTATTTTACCTGGGTGGGTGGCTACCGACCGTCAATTAGCAAGCTGGTTTACAGAGGCCGAGCAAGTAAAATGGATGGAAGCTATGGCGCTTAAAAAGCTAGTTTCACCTGAGGATGTTGCTAATTTAGCGATGTTTTTAGCGGCAGATGAAAGCAGTATGATTACCGGGCAGGGCATTAAAATTGACGGTGGGAGACTTTAAAGTTTGACTACTTCATCTCTTTTTATAGCCGTTGATTGGGGTACCAGTCATTTACGTGCTTATTTGTGCCGCGTTAACGCAAAACAACCGCTTACATTACTTGAACAACGTGATGGGCCTGGTGTTGTAAAAGTTAATCAAGACTTTGAGCAAACGCTTCTTAGTGCTATCGAGCCTTGGAGTCAGCAGTATGGCTGCGTACCTGTATATATAGCAGGGCAAATCACATCAAGCATAGGTTGGTACGAAACGCCCTATTTAGAGTGCCCTATAAACCCTGAGAGTTTGCTCGATGCTGCTATTAGCTTTAATTGTGCAGGGCATACTATTAAAGCGTTGCCGGGTACTAAATGTACCCTACAAAATTCTTTATTTGATGTAATGCGCGGTGAAGAGCTGCAAATTTTAGGGTTTTTAAAACAAAATCCAGAGTATCAACAGGGTAAAATATTACTGTGTTTACCAGGTACACATACTAAGTGGGTACTTATAAACCATGGTGAAATAATCTGCTTTAAAACCGCAATGACTGGCGAGTTATACGATTTACTGTGCCACCAAAGTGTATTGATACCCAGTGACTGTGAAGAGGGCGACTTTGATTGGAAAGCATTTGATCAAGGGTGCAAACTCACGCTTGGCAGTGATAGTGGTAATTTAGCGCATGGTATTTTTAGTGTGCGTACTCGTCAGCTTTCAAAGGAGTTAACACCTGTACAAGCTAAAGCGTATTTATCGGGTGTGTTAATTGGCAGTGACGTACGAGCAGCACGCCATGCCAGTGAGTGGCAATTGCAAAGTAATACACAAGTTGTGGTAGTGGGAACCAAACAGCTTAATAAATGTTTTTCTACGGCACTTAACCAAATAGGCGTTAAATGTGTTGAGTTTGACATTAAAATGGCTACGTTGAGCGGTTTTAATTTTTTATATCAATCAGCTTAATTAAGTGAGCGATTTTGAAGTAAGAAAATCGGGTCGATAACAAGGTGAGAATTTCGTTATTTAGTTGTTCTATATCAGAAATTATTAACATAGTTAGCGCCAGGTTTAAGCCCTCAAATTGACCAAGTGTTATTGCGGATTGGTATTATATAACCGAGAAAATTAAACCCCTTCATAATGATTAAATTATAAAGGGGTTTCGTAGAAAGCTTTTAGGGCTATTGCAGCCAATTTCTTTAGCGGTTATTAAGCAATTTTGGCCGCTTTGCTTTGTTCAATATAATTATTAAGGGTGGTAGTTTGGGTTTCACTAAAGCGCAGTCCTAACTTTGTGCGGCGCCATAATATGTTATATGCGTTTTGTGCCCACTCTTCATTTAATAAAAAATCGACCTCTGCTGCAAATAAGTTATGCCCAAAATCTTGACCTAAATCGCTTAGTTGTTTTGCATCACCCAAAATATTTATAGTGCGCGTACCATAGGTGCGTACAAAGCGATTTAGCATTATTTGTGGTAACCAATTATAGGTTGTTTGTAATTGCGCTTTAAGTGCTTCTACAGAGCTAAAATCGCCACCTGGTAACGCACTATGTTTAGTCCAAGCTTCACTCATTTGCGGGTAAAAGTCTTCAAGCTTGTTAACCGCAGCTTCGGCAAGTTTACGGTAAGTTGTAATTTTTCCGCCAAACACACTCAGTAGAGGTGTTTGTTTAGCATCACTCGAAAGCTCTAGTTTATAATCGCGAGTAACGGCTTGTGCATTAACTGATTCATCATCAAGTAATGGACGTACACCTGAAAAAGTATGCACAATATCTTGGCGTTTAATCGGAGTTTTAAAGTAGCTATTAGTAATCTCGATAAGGTAATCGATTTCTTCTTCACTAATTTTAACGTCTTGTGCCTCACCTTTGTGCTCAACATCAGTCGTGCCAATAAGTGAGTAATCATCTTCAAACGGAATAACAAACACAATACGCTGATCTTTGTTTTGTAAAATATAAGCTTGCGGTTCGTTATGAATGCGTGGCACGACAATGTGGCTGCCTTTTACAAGGCGAATATTTTGTGGTGATTTTTCTTCGAGTGCTTCATCAAAAAGCTTAGCAACCCAAGGGCCCGCTGCATTTACAATGCCTTTAGCAGCAATACTGTAATGCGATTTTGTACTTTGTTGCTCAAGCGTTACTTGCCATTTATCTTGCTCACGATGCGCTTTGACACATTTAGTTTGTGTGGCAATTACTGCGCCTTTTTGCTGCGCTGCAAGGGCGTTTAAAATAACTAAGCGAGAGTCATCAACCCAGCCATCAGCGTATTCAAAACCTTTAGTAATTGAAGGTTCTAGTACGCTATGCTCGCCAAATTTAATGCTCTTCGATGCAGGTAACGTAACTCGTTTTGCTAGGTTGTCATACATAAATAAGCCAATGCGGATCATCCATGCAGGGCGTAAATGCTTTTGATGGGGTAATCTAAACGTAAGTGGCCACATAATGTGAGGGGCATTTTTAAGCAGCACTTCTCGCTCGGCTAAGGCTTCTTTTACTAATCTAAATTCGTAGTGCTCAAGGTAGCGCAGACCACCATGGATCAGCTTGGAGCTGTTTGAAGACGTTGCAGAAGCTAGATCTGACTGTTCGCACAAAAGTACTTTAAGTCCTCTACCAGCAGCATCTGCTGCTATGCCTGTGCCGTTTACGCCGCCACCGATGACTAGTAAGTCATATTCGTTATCTGCTAATTTCACCGAGCACCCTTTTATTTATAATATAAATAATACATATAGCATCATAAAGCTGCTGTTTTCATTTGACAATAGAAAACCCAGTTTTTTATTTGTTAATTTTGACGCGAATCCACTTTCAATTTGGAGCAGTAAAGTGTGCCTTTTAAATCGAGCATTTAGCTAAGTTAAAAAAGACAAAGTGACTAAAGTATTAGCCTTAGCCACTTAGTATTTACTGCGGGCAATTTTTATTTGTTAAGCACACTTGAGCTACACAGTGCTGCCATTTTGCATATAAATCATTACGCTCGTCGGCACTCATGGTGGGCTCAAAACGACGGTCACATGTCCACATTTTCGATAACTGCTCAGTTGATTCGTAAACGCCGGTTTGTAAGCCTGCTAAATAAGCGACCCCTAAAGAGGTGGTTTCGGTCACCGTTGGACGCTCTACTGTTGCACCTAAAATGTTTGATAGGAAGGTCATAACCCAATTGTTTTTTACCATGCCGCCATCTACACGAAGCACACTTGGCCGAAGGCCATCACGCTCCATCGCTTTTTGTAAATCTTTGGTTTGATAACCCACTGATTGCAAAGCAGCCGCAACAATAGTGCTAATTCCTGAGTCGCGTGTAAGACCTAAAATAGCGCCACGTGCATTTGGGTCCCAATAAGGTGCACCTAAACCCGTGAACGAAGGTACTAAAAATACACCATGATCGAGGGGGACATCTTTAACCATCGATTCACTTTCGCCAGCATGACTAAGTAGTTTTAAGCCTTCCACAATCCACTGCATAGTCGCGCCAGCCATAAAGATACTGCCTTCAATGGCGTAAGTTGGTTTGCCGTTTAGTCTATAGGCAACAGTAGTCAGTAAGCGGTTTTCTGAGGTAAGTGCTTTTTCGCCGGTGTTAAGCATTAAAAAGCAGCCAGTGCCATATGTACTTTTTGCCATGCCTTGCTCAAAACATGCATGACCAACAAGGGCTGCCTGTTGATCACCAGCAATACCGCATACACGAATTGGTGCACCAAAAATATCAGCGCTCGTTGAGCCAAATTCGTCAGCTGAGTCCATTACTTCTGGCAGCATAGATTCTGGAATATCGAATAACTCTAGAAGCTCTTGATCCCACTGCTGGGTATGAATATTAAATAACATAGTACGGGATGCATTCGTTGCATCAGTGCGATGTTCTTTACCACCTGTTAGTTGCCAAAGTAGGTAAGTGTCAACCGTACCAAAAGCCAGTTCGCCAGCGAGGGCTTGTTCGCGTGCGCCTTCAACATTATCTAAAATCCAACGAACTTTAGTGGCTGAAAAATAAGGGTCAAGTAGCAAGCCTGTTTTTTCGCTAATAGTTTGGCAAAGTTCATCGGTAGTAAGGCTTTCGCAATAGTCACTAGTGCGTCTATCTTGCCAAACAATCGCGTTATAAATCGTTTTGCCTGTTTTTTTGTTCCATACTAGGGTGGTTTCGCGTTGGTTAGTGATACCTATAGCGATAATTTCTTCAGGCTTTACATCTTGTTTAGCGAGTACTTCGCGACTAGTGCTAAGCACTGTTTGCCAAATATCGTTAGGATCGTGCTCAACCCAGCCGTTCTGTGGAAAATGCTGAGGAAATTCTTGCTGTGCTGTACCAAAAACGTCTGCATCTTTTGTAAACAAGATGGCACGAGAGCTTGTGGTTCCTTGATCAATTGAGAGTATGTATTTGGACATATTTATTAATATTATTTATCTTATATATAGCTAGATTGCCTTTAACGTTAGCTAATGGCAATGGTTTTTCTTAAAATATCTTACTAAAAAGTAAACTCGCCTGTTTTTATTGATAACTTTTAAAAAGCAGGGCGTTTTACTTTGAGTATATTTTAAGTGCGAGCGCGACTATTTAAGAGAAACAGTCGCTTTTAGTGAGTTATTTAACTTGAAATCTGACGGACTATTGCAAGTAAATTCAACGCAGTTAACGCTGAACATAGCTGCTTGAGATAGATTTATTATCCAGAGCTCAGTTACTTAACGTGTGGTTTAGCTTGCTGCCAATCCATACCAGTGGAAAAGCGATTATCAAATCCGTGCCACTGTGGTAGTGGCTTACCATCAACAACAGCTTGGTCGCCGTTTTGTGGTAAATCTAAGTATTTACACTCACTGGCTATACCTTTTACGTGGCAATCCATCATAGCAAGCACAAAGTGCTTGTTGGTTTCGTTAATTGTACGCATAGACCATGATGGTTCGTAGTAATGACCTATATCTAATTCACTACTGCTTTTTGCAATAGCGGGAGCAGGGTGAGGTGCAATATTGTGGCGGGCATTTTTGTAAGTAAGCATATACTTATCTTGGCTGCCTGTTTGGTTATATAGGTTTTTAATGCCCTCATAACCCGAAATGTCATCTAAGTTACCAGCTATATAAAGCGAAGGTACTTTAATATTTGCCATTGCTTTGGCATCAAATATAGCGTGCTGTCCGCCCCACGGTGCAAAGGCAACCATGGCTTTTATGCGTGGGTCTACTTTCGGGTTTTGGTATTGCCCACCAGCGCAGCTGTTGAGTAGTTGCTGTACTTGTTTAATTTGAGCTGGGTCTTTCATACCCGTAAACATGGCCGTAGTTTGCTCATTAAAAGCGTAACAACCACCTATCGTATTTACCGCGCCATAGCCACCCATTGAGTAACCAATTACACCAGCGCTTTTGTTATCTACTTGCTTACTTGCAAAGTTATTTTGCTCGTTGAAGTAATTAATAACAAACTGCTGATCGCGAGAGCGATTTATAAGCGTACTGAAAAAACCAGAGAACGGCGCATTTTTAAAATCAACATCTGCGTTAGTTGAATCAGTATGATCAATCGCTACAACTATGTAACCGTGTGACGCTAAGTGCTCGCCAAGGTAGTACATAATTGTACGGTAACCGGTATAACCGTGCGAAAGCACAATGACAGGGTAGTGCTCTTTACTATTAATGGCGACATCACGCATTGCATCGGCTTGCAAAGTAAACTCTTTACCTGAGCGAGTTTCATCTGTGTAGCTGCTAAGTGCTGCTTTTGCTGTATTTGCAGCTGGATACCACACTTCTACTTTTAAAGGACGATCTTTTTGGCCTTGTGTGGCGGGGTCAAATTGCGCAGGGTTAATTAAATCAAGTGTTTGCACACCTACATTGTAGCTACCTTTAGCTGCAAGTTCTGGGAGTACTTCGCTAGTGATTGGCGGGTATAGCTGCTCTGGTTTATTAGATTCAGCAACAGTTACACTGGCAGATAAACTGCACGTTGCAAGTAATATGGTTTTTGAAAGCGCCTTGAGTGTGTGTGTCATTGTGTGTCCTTGTTATGTATTTTTATTTTTTAATTAGTCAGTTCAGCCGACTCGACGGTATTGCTATATTGCAGCTGCCATTGTGCTCGCAAGGTATCCATTATGTTCATAACTCGCAAGCTAGTACCCAGTGGTAATACGTTGCTTTGGGTTTGTTTTTGTAATATACACTGCGTGACATGTGCAATTTCAAACTTAAAGTTTTCATCGTCACTAAAGTCGTATTCAAAGTACTGCGGGTCTTGACCGTTTATGTGTAGCTCTAGCGTTTTTGCACCTACAAACTGAGGTATTCGAATATAGCCAAGCTCACCATTAATACATGCTTCTGTTGGGCCATTTTGCTGCAGTGCGCAGGCAAGAGATGCAAATTGCCCGTTACCGTAATCAACTATAACAGTGCTTCGCTCATCAACGCCGGTTGTGCTTTTATGTACAAAGGATTTGATGTGTTCAGGGGCTTTATTAAATACCACATCAGCAATCGAAATAGGGTAAATACCTAAATCGAGCAGGGCGCCACCCGCTGTTACAGGGTTCATTAATCGGTGAGTGTCGGCAAAGCTGCCAGGTAAACTAAAGTTGGCATTAACCCTGTGCACATTACCAATAACACCTTCACTTAGGAGCTGTTGTAATTTTACTATGGCTGGTAAAAATCGCATCCAAACGCCTTCCATTAAAAAGCAGTTTTGTTGTTTTGCAAGCTCAGTGAGGCTTTGCAACTGCTTAGCATTAACGGTAATTGGTTTTTCGCTAAGCACGTGCTTATTGTGTTTTAAGCATTGGGCTATCGTTTTAAAGTGTTGATCGTGCGTATTGGCAATATAAATAGCATCTATATTTGGGCATTGCATAAGAGCTTGATAGCTTTCATAGCCTTGAATATTGTACGGTGTGGCAAATTCTTTAGCGCGCTGCATACTCATTGATGCAGCGCCAATAAGCTGTGCATCACTACAATGTGCAATGCTTTTAGCAAAGGTGTGAGCTATATTGCCACACCCAATAATACCCCAATTAACCTTTGCCATGCTTATTCCTTAAGTTTATTTAAAAAGACGTAATTTGTAATCCTGAACCCGCTGAACATACGTAAATATCAGCATTTAAGCTAAAGCGTTCAAAGTAATGCTTTTCTACCGCTGCTTTAATTAGTGGTACTTCAGCATCACGACACAAACATACAATTGCGCCACCAAAACCACCCCCTGTCATACGTACTGCGCCGCGCTCGTCCATCGCTTCTTTACAAATTTCTACTAGGCCATCGGTTGCCGGTACGGTTACTTCAAAATCGTGTTTAAGTGATTGGTGCGATGCTGCCATTAGCGTGCGAAGTGCATCCATATCGTTATTTTGCAGTGCAGTAGTTGCTGCAATTACGCGGTCGTTTTCGCTAATTACGTGGTGTGCACGTTTATATTCGTTTTCACTTAATGTCGCTTTTACTGCTTGCAAGCCAGTCATGGTTGCTTGACGAAGTGTTTCTACACCCATTTTTACAGCAGCTTGTTCGCAGTCAATACGGCGCTGGTTGTATTCGCTATCAACTAATTTACGCGGGTAGTTTGAATTAACAATAACAATGTTTAAATCATCTGGTACTTTTACTGCCGTAGTCGCTAAGTTTTCGCAGTCAATTAAAAGTGCGTGACCATTCTCGCCTTTAGCCGAAATAAGCTGATCCATAATACCGCATTGGCAATGCATAAAGTCGTTTTCGGCTTCTTGGCCAAATAACGCAATTTTCTCTGGTGGTAAACCAAGCTGTGCAATATGGTTAAACATACCGCCAACAGCAACTTCGAGTGCAGCCGATGACGACAAGCCACTGCCTTGCGGCAAATTACTATCAATAAGTAGGTCAGCGCCACGTAATGTATGGCCTGCTCGTTTAAGTACAAAAGCCACCGCGCGAATATAGTTACCCCATTGCGACTGGCCTTCGCTGATTGCCTCATCAACGCTAAAGCGGTCTTGCTCGTCTGGGTAATTTAAAGAGCGCACAGTGATAATATTATCGTCGCGCTGTTTAAACATAACTTGGGTACGAAATGCTAACGAACACGGTAAAACAAAGCCATCGTTGTAATCAGTAAATTCACCAATTAGATTTACACGCCCAGGGGCGGCAGCAATACCTTGTGCAGGCGCGCCATACAGTGACAAAAATTGTTGTTGGAATTCGTTAAGCTTCATTTATGTGTCCTGCTGTATCTTTATAATGTGTGGTACTGGCTGCTTTTAAAATAGAAGCAGCGGTTTCTGCGCTTAAATCGCGTTGGCTTTCGCCTAGCATTTCGTAGCCTACCATGTGTTTTTTAACGGTAGCAGAGCGAAGTAGCGGCGGATAAAAATGTGCATGTAAGCGCCAGTGCTGCTCATCAGAGCCTCTATTGGCCGGTGCATTGTGCCAACCCATTGAGTAGGGGAAGCTGCAATTAAATACGTTGTCGTATTTAGTGGTTAATACTTTAAGAGCCTGAGCTAAAGAGTCGGTTTGTGCATCGTTTAGCTGGCTAAAGTTTTGAATGTTATCTTTAGTTACTAGCATTGTTTCAAACGGCCATGCAGCCCAAAATGGCACAACCACAAGCCAGTGCTCGTTTTCAAATACTACACGAGTTTGATCTGCTTGCTCTTTTTGCGCGTAATCGGCAAGCAAGGCTGTGCCATGCTTTTCATAATAGGCGAGCTGCTGGTTATCTTCGGCTTCAATTTCCGTTGATAAATGCGAATGCGCCCATACTTGACCGTGAGGATGAGGTTGCGAACAACCCATGATCTCGCCTTTATTCTCAAAAACTTGTACGCATTCGTACTGCTGTGCAAGCTCTGTGTAATTTTGTTTCCAAGTTTTTACTACTTCGTGCAATGCATTTTGGCTAAGCTCTGGTAGTGTTTTATTGTGCTCCGGAGAAAAACAAATTACGCGGCATTCGCCACTGGCTTCGTCGGCAATAAATAAATCGCTGTCTGACTCTAAGCTTTGTAATTGCTCGCTGGCATTAGGTGTGAGTGCGCCAAAGTCATTTCTAAATACATGGGTGTATTTGTAATCTGGGTTACTGTCGCCATTTGCACGGGTGTTGCCAGGACAAAGTGGGCAGTTTTCATCGTGTTTTGGTAATACGTTTTCGTTAACAGCTTCTGTTGCGCCTAACCATGGGCGATTATTACGATGTGGTGACACTAATACCCAACGACCCGTTAGCGGATTTTTACGTCTGTGAGTACTTTCTAATAAAGCCATATTAACTCTCCAACCCACTTGGGTAATTAGTTTGCCAGCGCCATGTGTCGTTTGTCATGTCGGTAAGTGTTAGTTCTGCGTGCCAGTTAAGTGTGTTTTGCGCTTTTGTGGCATCGGCGTAGTTACAGGCAATATCACCTGCTCGGCGCGGCGTAATTTGATAAGGAATATCTTTATTGGCTGATGCGCTAAATGCTTTAATTATATCAAGCACAGAATAACCTTGCCCTGTGCCTAAGTTATAAGCATGAAAAGCGGTGTCTGTTTTGTGCTGCATAAAAGCGGCAACGTGGCCTTTCGCTAAATCTAAAACGTGAATATAGTCGCGCACACCGGTGCCATCTTCGGTGTCGTAGTCGTCACCAAAAATATTTACCACGTCGCGCTTACCTACTGCAGTTTGGGCAATAAATGGCATTAAGTTATTAGGAATACCATTAGGACTTTCGCCTAGTAAACCGCTTGGGTGTGCACCTACTGGGTTAAAGTAACGAAGCGCAATCCCCATAAATTGACTGTTGGCATTACATACGTCTTGCATGGCTTGCTCAACCATGACTTTAGTCCAACCATAGGGGTTAGTTGCGCGTATAGGATGCTTTTCGTCAATAGGGAGGTAGTCTGGCTCGCCGTACACAGTAGCCGATGAGCTAAATATAATATGGTTAACGCCTGCCTCTTGCATGCTCTGTAGCATGCTTAATGTGCCCGACACGTTATTTTGATAATAACGCAGCGGTTGCTCGGTAGATTCGCCAACGGCTTTTAAAGCTGCAAAGTGAAAGACAGCTTCGGCTTTAGTGTATTTTAGAGCGAGCTTAAACTGTTGCTCGTCTTGTATGTCACCCAATATAAACTCAAACCGAGTACCTGTAACCTTTTCGAGTTGGTCAAGTACCCGCGAACTTGCATTAGACAAGTTATCATAAATAACAGGCGTAATACCTGCTTCATGCAATGCAATACATGTGTGGCTACCTATATAACCCATGCCGCCAGTAACTAAAACTTTCATGTTATTTCTCGAAAAGTATATTTATATGATAAATACTACTATTAAGGCAGTGTAAAAACAATAGTAATGATTAGAGCAAAATTCAAATAGAAGAATAAAAAACATTCGCTCATCAGATCCTCGCTTTATCAATTTATTTTATAAACTGATTCTATTACATGGCTAATTATCACGACGGTATTGGGGTGCTACGATAGCTGCATAATTTACTTTAAGACTGTAACTGGGCTTTAACTAACCACAACCCTGGTTAAGATATTTATTATCTAGAGTCCAGGTTAACTACTTTAATGTTGCACTGAGAGGGCATACACATGAAAAAAATCATTTTAATCACCGGTGCAACAGATGGCATTGGTTTAGAGACGGCAAAAATGTTACTAGCCCAAGGTCACACTGTATTACTGCATGGTCGTAATATAGAAAAGCTTAATAATGTACAGACAATGTTAAACGAGCATTACCCGCAAGCAAGTACTCAAAGCTATGTGGCCGATTTAAGCGAAATGTCACAGGTACATTATTTGGCAGAACAGATAAGCGCAGATCATAAACAAATTGACGTACTTATTAATAACGCTGGTGTATTCAAGCTTGAAAGCGTAATAACACCTGATGGCCTTGATGCGCGTTTTGCCGTAAATACATTTGCACCTTATTTACTGACTAAATTACTGTTACCACTATTAAATAAAAATGCGCGTGTAGTTAACGTATCATCGGCCGCGCAATCAAGCGTTAACCTTGATGCACTTATTGGTAATAAGGCGCTTTCGGATGGTGACGCTTATGCACAAAGTAAGTTAGCTATTACGATGTGGTCGCGCTATCTAGGACTTAAATTAAAAGAGGTAGGCCCGTTAGTTGTATCAGTAAATCCAAAATCGTTACTGGGTAGCAAAATGGTTAAAGATGCATACGGATTAGACGGTGGAGATCTAAAACTAGGAGCTGATATTTTTTATCGTGCTGCGCTTAGCGATGAATTTAACAACGCCACAGGTTTGTATTTTGATAACGATGCTGAGCGTTTTGCACCGCCACATATAGATGCATTAAACGAGACTAAAAACCAACAACTAGTTGATACATTAGATAGTGTTTTAGCACAGCTTAAATTAGGTGAATTATAATGAATAAACCTATACGTGGACTGCTGAGTGCGCGCTTTATGACAACTTTAAAGCCCTGCTACTGTGTTTATGAATCCAGTGGGTGATTTTGTAAAGTAATATAGATTTTTGATTGAAGACGATCAAAGAGTTCACTGTTTACAGCGAACTCTTTTTTACTTTTTAGTGTTGTTCGGCTTGAAGTAAACGCTGGTATAGCCAATCTTTTAATTCTGAGCGAACATGCTTTAATTGATGCATTTGTTCATCGCTAATTGGCGCATCTTTAAGCTCCAATACTCTTATTTCTTTGTCTAACTTATCGTACTGTGTTGCCTTTTCGGCAAATTCAGAATCGTCAGTATTGAGTGTTGCAATGGCATTTAAATGATCTGGAAAGTCGTTTGTTAATGAGTGGTCTTCGCCTAACATATTCGCTCCTTAATAGGATATAAATGAGCTCACAAGTAAGTGAGTTGTTTAAGTGAATTATTACCTTCATATAATACACTGGGGTTTAAACAATCATAAATCAACCATTGCCAACTTAATTTGATATAGCGCAAACAACCGCTTTTACTTTTTAGCAGTTATTGTTTTTTCCAATAAGGGACTTCACCAAAGCAGGCAATAAAATGATCGATAAACGCACGTACTTTAGCGGTCAATAATTTATGGCAGGGGTATACAGCTGAAATAGTCGTATTAACTACTCGTGAAAAGCTTAGGGCTCGATATTATTGCTCAAGATGCGAGAAAGTAGAATAACCACAGAAGTTAAGCGACTATGAGTGGAATTAAACTTAAGTAACCTGAACTCTGGGCAATAAATCTATCTTGAGCTGCTATTTTAGTTAAAAGAGCAAGTTTTTAACGCTTTTTGCTAATTTATATTGGTTAATTAATAGTGGTAGAATGCAGCGCTTAGTGCCACTTGTGTGAAGTAGTGGTCAATAATTTATAAGGTCTGTTGTGTAATGCTGTTAATGATCGATAACTACGATTCGTTTACTTACAACTTAGTGCAATATTTTCAGCGTTTAGATCAAGACGTTTTAGTAAAACGTAATGACGAGCTAAGCATTGCACAAATAAAACAGTTAAACCCGAAACATATCGTGTTATCGCCGGGTCCTTGCTCACCTAACGAAGCTGGTATATCGTTAAGCGTGGTTGAGCAGCTAAAAGGGCAATACCCAATTTTAGGCATTTGTTTGGGACACCAAACCATCGCACAAGCTTTGGGTGGTGATGTCATTCGTGCTAAAAAAATTATGCACGGTAAAACATCGCCCATCGTTCATACCAATAAAGGTGTATTTAAAGGTTTAGCCAACCCATTAACGGTATGTCGTTATCACTCTTTAGTCGTTAAAGCACAAACACTGCCTAAAGAGCTTGAAGTAACCGCGTGGAGTCAAACCGAATTAGGTGAATTTGACGAAATTATGGGGTTACTCCATAAAGAGTTAGCGATAGAGGGAGTGCAGTTTCATCCTGAAGCTATTTTAACTGAACAAGGATTAGCACTGCTTGATAACTTTTTAATGCGCTTCTAATTTTTAATACCGATACTTATTTTATATTTACTAATGAATGGATGTTATGACTGAACTTGTAGCGCAACAACGAACAGCTAAAATACTTGACCAACGAGCACATGATTTATTGCTTGGTCATAGCTTTGCGCATCAGCAAATTGGTTTTATTCATACATTAGAAATAGAATATGGCGAGCCAATGAAGCAACGTACGTTGCTTCAAGTTGAGGTCGCAGCACAACATAAACGTCAGCAGAGCAGTACTGCGCATCATAAGTATCGAGCTCAGGCGAGTGAAGTACTTCACAAAGCAATAGAAACAGCTATTTTTAAGCAACTAAGCGACATGGATGCCGTAATCCTAAATACGTTAGGGATTGAAGATGGTATTGCAACTATTCTTGATCTTTTAGCGGTTAAGTCTGCAACTGTAGGGCGGCTAGAGCCTCTAGTAAACGATTTAAGCTGGCTTGGGCGTGAGTTAGTCACACTCGTTAATTTACCTTACTATCGAAAACAGCGTAGTAAAAACACCTCAGTAAAAGTAGATAGCCCCGCGCTTGCTCTGCGCTACATTGGCCTTGATAATTTACAGTTAGTCATACCTACTTTTGCAGTACGTCATTGGATGCCACACAGTACTGAACCATTTTCACTGCTAAAGCGCAGGCTACGTGATAGTGCAATGGCTAATGCGATTGCAGCACAAAAAATAGCGCAAATTAACAATGTAAACGATATTCATGCATTTACCCTTGGTATGCTTTTAGATGTAGGGCGAATCGCATTAGTGCGTTTATATTTAAAAACTTTTGAGCAAGTATGGCAACGTAAAGTACAAATAGCGCGCCAAGAGCAGCGCAAAGACTTGCACACTGCGTTATTAGAATTAAAACCCGACCCGCTTTTTTTAACTACGTTACTTAATAACCAATCTTTAGCTATCAGTGCTAAAGTTATTGAGAAGATGAAATTTAAGTATTTGCCGTTTCAAGGGGTCATGCAGCAGTTGGTTAATGGAGTCGATAAGGGCGATACAATGCTACCTTTAACCGAGGTAATGTTAAAAGCGCGTTGTTACTCTCAATATCTAAATTTAAAAGAACACCAGCTTATTGAATCTGATGAAACAACAGCATGGTTTTCGTACTTTAAGTTCACTAAAACGGAACTAAAAACCCTCGAAACAAGTAATTTTACCAATCTAGCTATTCAAATTGACTAAAAACTTAAAATTTTTGTTAATTTTTTAGCGACTAATCATTCATTCTCACTCTATTGTTATATTGCATATTTAACACTTAAAGTGTGTGCGCCTCAGTGCTCATGCGGTTAGTTGTCTAAAAATGAGCATAATTGACTATGCAAATAGTTATTCACTATCTATGAAATAATATCTTTAGCCCTTTATTTTAAAGGGATACATGAAAGTTTTTAACGAGACAGATTTAAGTAATTCTGAAATAATGTGCGTCTGAAAATTGAACCACAAAGCAATTTTGCGCAATTATCAGGTTACTGATCTTGCCTATAAAGTTGGTTACAAATAGTAACCAAACACCTATTTTGATGTTTTGTGTTGCTCACAATTAAGAGGAAATAAAATGACAGTCAATCGCGAATTATTTGATCACGTAATGGTTCCTAACTACGCACCTTCAAGCGTAATTCCTGTTCGAGGCGAAGGCTCTCGTGTATGGGATCAACAAGGTCGAGAGTTTATCGACTTTGCTGGTGGTATTGCCGTTAACTGTCTTGGCCATTGCCACCCTGCATTAGTAGGCGCATTAAAAGAGCAAGGCGAAAAAATCTGGCATCTATCTAACGTAATGACCAATGAGCCGGCACTTCGCCTAGCTAAAAAAATGGTTGATGCGACATTTGCTGAAAAAGTTTACTTTGCCAACTCTGGCGCAGAAGCAAACGAAGCCGCGCTTAAATTAGCGCGTCGTTTTGCACTTGATAAGTTTGGCGCAGAAAAATCACAAATCATCGCGTTCAACAAAGGTTTCCACGGTCGCACATTCTTTACCGTAACTGTTGGCGGCCAAGCTGCATATTCAGATGGTTTTGGCCCTAAGCCTGGCGACATTGTACATTGCGATTACAATGACCTTGCTGCATTTGAAGCACTTATCAGCGATAAAACATGTGCCGTAATGATGGAACCTCTACAAGGTGAAGGCGGTATTGTTTCACCAACTGATGAGTTTGCTCAAGGCGTTCGTGATTTATGTACTAAACATAACGCACTGCTTATTTTTGATGAAGTTCAAACAGGCGTTGGCCGTACTGGCGATTTATACGCATACCAAGGCTTAAACGTAGTACCTGATATTTTAACTACCGCTAAAGCACTTGGCGGCGGTTTCCCTATTGGCGCTATGATCACAACAACTGAGATTGCACAGCACCTTAAAGTAGGTACTCATGGTTCTACTTATGGCGGTAACCCGCTTGCGTGTGCTGTTGCAGAAGCTGCATTTGATACAGTAAATACCCCAGAAGTACTGGCTGGCGTAAAAGCAAAAGCCGCATTATTTAATGAACTACTTAGCGCGGTTAACGAAAAATACAACGTATTTAGCGAAATCCGTGGCCAAGGTTTATTAATTGGTGCAGTAGTGAACGAGCAATACAAAGGTCGTGCAAAAGAGTTTTTAGTGGCAGGTACTGAGCAAGGTCTTATGTCATTAGTTGCTGGTGCGGATGTAGTACGTTTCACTCCATCTTTAGTAATTCCTGAAGCGGACATTCGCGAAGGTATGGCGCGCTTTGAAAAAGCAGTAGCAAGCGTAGTAAACGCATAAGCGACTTAAGCCAACCAATTAAGGGCAAGCACCGCTTGCCCTGCAATTCCTATTTACCGTTATTTATAAGGGAGCAAGCGGACTCATGATGATCCTTCGCCCAATCCAGCAAAATGATTATTCAGCATTACTGAAAATTGCCCACGAATCAGGGCATGGTTTTACGTCTTTGCCATTAAACGAAGAACTATTGCAAAAAAAGATTGACCATTCAGTAAGCTCTTTTGCTAAACAAACGTCACAACCTGGTGACGAAGGCTACCTGTTTGTTCTTGAAGATAGCGAAACCGGTGACGTTGTAGGTACGTCTGCAATTGAAGCTGCGGTAGGGCTTGATGATGCATTTTATCATTATCACTTAAGTAAAGTGATTCACTCTTCGCGTACATTAAACGTCTACAAAGCGGTTGATATTTTAACGCTATGTAACGACTACACAGGTGCTACAGAGCTTTGCACATTGTTTTTAAAAGATGGCTATCGTAAAAATTGTAACGGTAAGCTACTTTCAAAAGCGCGCTTTATGTTTATAAAACAGCATCAAGAGCGTTTTGCACAAACAGTGATCGCAGAAATGCGCGGTGTGTCTGACGAAAACGGCAGTAGCCCTTTTTGGCAGTGGCTTGAAGAGCACTTTTTCTCAATGGATTTTCCAACAGCCGATTACTTAACAGGTATTGGCCAAAAGGTTTTCATTGCTGAATTAATGCCTAAATACCCAATTTACGTAAACTTGCTAAGTAAAGATGCGCAAGCCGTAATAGGTAAAGTACACGACAACACTCGCCCAGCAATCGAGTTATTAAAAAGCGAAGGCTTTACGTTTAATGGCTACGTAGATATTTTTGACGGCGGCCCAACGGTTGAAGCAAAAGTAGATAACATTGCGACGATTCGTAATGCAAATCACTTTAACGTTGAAATTGGTGAAATGACTGGCGACACCATGGTGTTACTAGCGAACGAAAAGCTTGAAGATTTTAGAGCAACTGTTGCGCCAATGATATTTGACGAGCGCGCAAAAAGCCTTATTTTATCGCAAGAAATAGCAGATGCATTGCATTTGCAAGCTGGCGATATTGTTAGTGCAACCACGATTTAATTTAGGAGAAAGTATATGACTCATCCTGCACAATTTATTAATGGTCAATGGTCACAAGGCCAAGGCACAGAATTTAATTCGCTAAACCCTGCAAATAACGACGTTATTTGGCAGGCATCATCAGCAACTGCGGCGCAAGTAGATACCGCAGTAAATGCAGCGCGCGAAGCGTTTTACGCATGGGCTGATAAAAGCTTTACTGAGCGTTTAGAAATAATTAAAGCATTCGCAGCGCAATTAAAAGAAAACAGCGAAGAGCTCGCTATTACTATTGCACAAGAAACTGGTAAGCCACTGTGGGAAACGCGCACAGAAGCGGGTGCTATGGTTGGTAAAATTGCCATTTCTGAAAAAGCATTTTTAGAGCGCACTGGCGACGTAGAAAACGCAATGCCACTTGGCCGTGCGATGATTCGTCATAAGCCACATGGGGTTGTAGCCGTATTTGGTCCGTATAACTTTCCGGGTCACTTACCTAATGGCCACATTGTGCCAGCACTTTTAGCAGGTAACACGGTTGTATTTAAACCGTCTGAACTTACTCCTAAGGTTGCTGAGCTTACGCTTAAACTGTGGGAAAAAGCAGGCTTACCAGCTGGTGTAATTAACTTAGTTCAAGGTGAAGTAGAAACGGGTAAAGCCCTTGCTGCTCACAAAGGGATTGATGGCTTGTTCTTTACGGGTTCTTCGCGTACTGGTCATATTTTACATGAACAGTTTGCGGGTCAACCGGGTAAAATTTTAGCGTTAGAAATGGGGGGTAATAACCCACTTATTATTACTGACGTTGAAGATACGAAAGCCGTTGTACATGACATCATTCAATCAGCGTTTATCTCAAGCGGCCAGCGTTGTACATGTGCACGTAAATTGTTTTTACCTAAAGGTAGCAAAGGCGATGCAATTTTAGAGCGCCTTATCACTGCAACTAAAGCGATTAAAGTAGGCAACTACGATGATGCAGACCAGCCATTTATGGGCTCTATGATCTCATCAGCGGCAGCAGCAGGCATGGTTAAAGCGCAAAACGAGCTTGTTGAGCTTGGCGCTCAAGTATTAGTAGAACTTGAGCACACAGCCAATACCGGTTTTGTAACACCGGGCATTATTGAGTGTACAAATATTAGTGACTTTCCAGATGAAGAGCATTTTGGACCACTTTTAAAAGTATTCCGCTTTGATGACTTTGACCAAGCAATTGATAAAGCAAACGATACAACCTTTGGTTTATCGGCTGGTTTATTAAGTGATAGTGCAGCAGATTATGACCACTTTTTACGTCGTATTCGTGCCGGCATTGTTAACTGGAACCGCCCAATTACTGGCGCATCAAGTGCAGCACCGTTTGGTGGTATTGGCGCGTCGGGCAATCACAGAGCAAGCGCGTATTACGCTGCTGATTACTGTGCATACCCAGTTGCTTCAGTTGAGCTTGAAAAAGTAGCGATGCCAGCAACGCTAAGTCCAGGTTTAAAAATAGATTAAGTACTACTTAATAACTACAAAAGCAGCTTCGGCTGCTTTTTTTGTATTGCTATCGTGCAAAGCTAGTAATTCGCGTCGCTTTCTGATTAAATCATGGCAATTAATTATTTTAAGGTGGTATAAAAAATGGTTTTAGATAGGCAAGGGTACGATGATTTGATCATGTATCTAACTCAAAATTTAGCATTGTTTGAGAAGCCAGGCGAGATAAAACCAGGTGCCCCAACAGTAATGGAATTAATTGAAGACGTCATTGCGCAAAATGTTATGCTTATTTGTGAGCAGCACACAGAGCTTAATACAGAGCAGCGTAGCTTAATTGTACGCGAAGTTGACGGCATAGTTTACGATTTAGAAGAAGTCCTCAGTAGTATCACCACACAGCCTGTCACGGTTGAGCAGCATGCATTTATAGATGAATTTGCTGGTTTAGTTAAAAACTTATTCGATAATGCAGTCTCGCAACAGTATTAATCAATTGCTTATATAGCCGCCTAGTACATTTTCATTTGCAACTGCGGCTAAGTTGCTTACAATCAAGAAAATATTTTTTGAGATAAGCACATGCAAGCAAATGTAAAATGGGTTGAGGGCGATACGTTTATCGGTCGTTCTAATTCTAATCATAATGTTGTTTTTGACGCCGGTAGCGATAGTGCCGCGCCAAGCCCTATGGAAATGGTTTTAATGTCGGTTGGCTGTTGTTCATCAGTCGATGTTGTCAGTATTTTAAAGAAAGCCAAACAAGATTTTTCAGACGTGCAGGTTCAACTTACTTCAGAGCGTGCCGAAACAGCCCCACGCGTATTTACTAAAATCAATTTACACTTTGTTGTTAAAGGTAATAATGTGTCTGAAAAACACCTTGCACGCGCCGTTTCCCTCTCTGCTGAAAAGTATTGTTCGGTTGCATTAATGCTTGATAAAACAGTAGAAATTACGCATAGCCACGAAGTTGTGCAAGATCAAGCAAAATAACGCTTTTTCCATAAGGAAAATTCGTATAAAATCCGCGAACTTTTCATTCTGCAGGTGCAGAGTTCACTAATTTATAGGTTGGTTTATTATGAACAAACCCTTCGATAAACTTAAACTTCATGGCTTTAACAATTTAACCAAAAGTTTAAGCTTTAGTATTTACGATATTTGCTACGCAAAGACCGAGCAACAACGTAAAGAATATATTGAATATATCGATGAGCAGTATAGTGCAGATAGACTAACCGACATTTTAGGTGAAGTTGTTGATATAATTGGCGCTAACATTTTAAATGTAGCGCGCCAAGACTATGAACCACAAGGCGCTAGTGTAACTATTTTGGTTTCAGAAGAACCAGTAGAAGAGCAGCAAAATTACGATGCTGACGAAGCGCCAGGTCCATTACCTGATTCAGTTGTTGCGCACCTAGATAAAAGCCATATTTGTGTACACACATACCCAGAAGCTCACCCTGATGATGGTATTTGTACATTCCGTGCTGATATTGAAGTGTCTACTTGTGGCATTATTTCGCCACTTAAAGCGTTAAACTTCTTAATTCATAGCCTTGAGTCAGACGTGGTAACAATTGACTACCGCGTTCGTGGTTTTACCCGCGACATAAATGGCGTTAAGCACTACATTGATCATGCTATTAGCTCGATTCAAAACTTCATGACAGAAGATACTAAAGAAGCGTACCAAATGATGGACGTGAACGTGTATCAAGAAAACCTGTTCCATACCAAAATGATGTTAAAAGAAACCGACTTAAATACCTATTTATTCGGCCTTTCTACGGCAGATTTATCAGAGGGCGAAGAAGACGAAATTCGCTCAAAACTGACCCGTGAAATGCAAGAAATATTCTATGGCCGTAACCTGCCAGATACAGAATAATAGCAACGAATTAAATTAAAAATGGCGCTCAGTGAGCGCCATTTTTTTTGCTTTATTTTACAAGCAATAATTGTGTTTGTCGGCCATTTAAATACCAGACACCGCTTTTATCAAAAATAGCGTCCTCTTCTAGCATTATTCTTATTTCTTTGTTCCACTGTTTTATAAACACCGCATTGTTGAGCTCAATAGAGTAAGCCGTATTTAAATGCAGCGGATAGTCACCATCTCCTGGTACACCTTGCTGAGAATCCCACATACCTAATGTAGTACCAGCAGCGTGACCATGATAGCCAAGAGGGTGAGTATAAATAGTGGGCTTTAATCCCTGAGCAATAGCGGCTTTTCGTGCTGCAGCTAACACTTCATTACCTGTTTTTCCTACCGCAAATTGATTGGTAAATATATCTTGTAGTTTATTACCGCTTTTTAGTGCTTCAACTAAGTAACTAGGCGCACTCGTTTCGTTTTCTTTGAGCACATACGCATGCTGCTGCGTGTCGGTATTTAAGCGTAAATAAGTAATACCAAAATCGACATGAAGTAAATCGCCGGTTTGTATAACGTTATCATCGTAGCCATTGGTAAAGCTTTCTTCATGATTAAACGACTTCGCATCGGCGCGCTGAATAGCAACGCTTGGGTGAAACCATGTTTGTAGTTTTAGCTCTTTTACGCGCTCTCTAAACCACCATACCAAGTCATCGCTAGTTGTTTTACCCACCGTAATTGTTTTACCCGAAAACCCCTCTGCAATAATATGATGGGCAATAGCCACAATGTGTTTATACATTTCAACTTCTTCAGGAATGCGTTGCTCTAACCACGCGACAGCAAGCGGCTCTGCAGAAATTATTTTATTGTGATAATTGGCGGGCAAGTTAGCCATTAAGGTTTTGTAATCGCCTAGCACAAGGCCATCGGCATGTGCCCAGTCGGTAGAAGTATTGAGCGCAATGTTGCGAGGTTTGTATTGCTCAATAAGCGTATTGAGTGCCTGCCACTGGCTAGGTTGTGTTTGCTTATCCCAGCCTTTTTTAAATACATTACCTATTTTATAAGGCGCAATAGCGTAAGCATCAACACCACCTTGTTTATTAAGCGCAAATAGCAAAATAGTGGTGCGTCTTGCTGAAAGCCATGTTGCAGGCAGCATTGTTTTTAATATTGGATCTTCATTGTATTCGCGGCTTATAAGAAGCCACATATCAGTGTTGTGCTGCTTCATTAACGAGGGCATTAAGGTGTTAACCCTAAGCTCAGTTATTTTATTAATAAACGCAGCGCGCTCTTTCATTGATAAAATTGTTGGGGATTCTGAAGCTTGAACTAAAGGGCTTACAAATAGTGTTGCGAGCAAACATGCGCTTATTAGTAATAATTTATTGTATTGCATAGTTGGGCTATTTTTAGGCTAATTTATACTTAACATGCCAGAACCCACACTATAAAAAAATAATTTGAGACAAACCGTACAAACAAAAAAGCCCAGCTAATTAACTTAGCTGGGCTTTTGTGTACATAGCGTATTAATTAATCATGCTGTAAATAAGTGCAAATACAGCAAGTGAGCCAACCGCTAATATAAATAGCGTGCTTAAACGGTTACGGTATTTATGAAGTGCAGGCACTTTATAAACTGCAATCATTGGCATGATGAATAAAATCATCGCAATGATAGGGCCCGATAACTGATCCATCATGTCTAAAATACTTGGGTTTTTAACAGCGCAAAACCAAATAGCTAAAAACATAATTAACACACCAATTTTATCGGCCACTTTTGCGCTTAAGTTTGTTTGCTTAGTTACTAAACCCGTAAAGCTCTCACGTGCCCCTAAAAAGTGACCCAAAAACGACGATGTAATAGCAATAAAGGCAACAAGCGGCCCAAGTGTGGCAATAAACGAGTTATCAGTAATGTTAGCAAGATAGGAGAGAACCGATACGTTAGCCGCTTTAGCAGCGGCCATTTGCTCGCCTGTAAGCGACAGCACGCAAGAGAACACAAATAACAGTACAAAGGTAATAAGTAGTAAGCTAGTACGCTTTAAAATCGCCTCAGATTTATGTGTAGCTTGTTCACCGTAGTGACCGCGTTGCACGTTTACAAAGCTTGAGATAGCCGCTGCGTGGCTAAACGAAAACACAATAATAGGGATCGATAACCACAACGTTTTTCCAAAGCTGCCCATTTCAGGCATGCTCATATCTGGCACTTGCCAGCTTGGGATTAAATAAAGTGATAAAAACAATAATATACCCACAAGCGGATAAACTAAAATAGCAAAGGCACGTAGCATTAAGCGCTCGCCGCCCATCATTAAGCTAATCATACCTGCAACTAATACACCCGAAAGTAATACGCGAGATGGCGACTCTAACCCCATTTGATTAACCATAAAGCTATCAACAGTATTGGTTAAGCCCACACCGTAAATAAGCAAAATTGGGAATATAGATAAAAAGTACAACAAGGAGATTAACCGACCTGCAGTCACACCAAAGTGCTCTTCAACTACATCGGTAAAGTCGGCATCTTTATTTTTCGATGAAAGTACAAAGCGTGCTAAGCCTCGGTGGGCACAAAAGGTCATTGGGAATGCTAAACACGCCATAATAATTAATGGCCAAAAACCGCCAATACCAATATTAATAGGTAAAAATAAAATACCCGCACCAACGGCCGTGCCAAATAGACTTAGCGTCCATTGTGTATCGTGTTGGTTCCATTTTGAGGTAGAAGAGTGTGTGTTATTTATTGGTGCATTTGAAAGCGTTGCACCTTGAGGTGTTGTCATGTGTGTGCTCATCCATTATTTGTAATAATAATTGCGCCGAAGAATATAGTTTTTGACTAAATTTTTCATGTTTTGAGCTGGTTTTAGAATGAATTAGTTGTAGTGGTTTAGTGACTAACTGTCATGAATATGAAACAGCGATTTAAAAGTGAGCAATGTATAAAGTAATAATTATACAATGTGTTGTTTATTTGAACGAAGTAACTGCTGTCAGGTTTTTTTGTATGAAACAAAGTTTTTTATACGCTGCAGATATTACATAATTTATCGCGATAAGAGCTTTAGCTTATTAGAGCGTGTTGATCTTTGGTCGTTGAATTTTCAACAGCATGTTTGCATGTAAGCCAACAAGGTAACGCAGGAGCTGTTACCGAGCTGGCTATGTTATAAATCTCGCGCCGGGATTAAATTTCCCCTAGATAGAACAAACTTTAATCTTGAGAGGTCACAGACCTTAACTAATAGCAAAAGATGATTTTTCATTTGAACTGCAAAGGTTACTTTTATTTACTTCTTTAGGCACTCGTTTTGAAGCCAGTTTTACGTAAAAAGCAGGCAATACAAAAAGAGTAAAAAGGGTTCCTATAAGCATCCCTGCTACTAATATAATGCCAATACTATTTCGGGCTTCAGCCCCAGCTCCAGATACCATTAATAATGGGAAGTGCCCAAGAACAGTGGCAGCAGTGGTCATTAAAATAGGCCTTAATCTAGTTGATGCAGATTCAATTACGGCTTCTATGCGGCTTTTACCTTGCTCTTGTAGGTGATTTGCAAATTCGACAATTAAGATACCGTTTTTTGCAATCAGACCAATGAGTGTGATTAAACCGATTTGAGAATAAATATTGATAGTCGTTAATTCAAAATACGACAGCATCAACGCGCCAGCCATTGCCAAAGGTACACTCCCAATTAACACAACTAGAGGGTCTCGAAAGCTATTAAATTGGATACTAAGCAGTAAGTAAACAATGACCAGTGAAATTAGCATAACGCCTAATAAACTATTACCTTGTTGTCTTATTTGTCTAGACTCTCCGGCATAATCAACAGTGTATGAAGGGGGGAGTAATTCTTTTGCGGCATTTTCTAATGCTGAAAGTGCCTCTTCTTTTGTGGAGTTAGGTAATACGGCTCCAAATATGCGAAAGGCATTTTGCTGTCCAAAGCTATTTAATTGTCTAGGAACTGTTGCCCATTTAACTTCAGCTATTGCAGATAATGGCACGCTGGTTCCATTAATTGATTTAATGTTTAAGCTTAGTAGTTTTCCAGGATCTGACTTTACATTTCGGTCAATAACAGGGATTACCTGATAAGCTTTTCCTTGCGCATCAAATCGATTAACGTAATTATTTGATAAAAGAACACTCAGTTGCTGATTGACATAAGCGAGATCCATTCCTAAATCGGCAATTTTATCGCGCTTTAATTGTAATTGTATTTGGGGTAAATCGATTTTTAAATCAGTGTCTGCGTATAAAAAGTGCCCACTAGCAAATGCTTTACCTATAAGTTGCCCCGCATAGCTTTGCATTATTTCAAAACTATCGCTGGACTTAACGACCATTTCTACATCGAATTGGCCCGCAGTAGGAAGTGGCGCTGGAAGAATGGGCAACGGGTTGACTCCAGGGGTTTTAGCCAAGCGTCCATAAACCTCAGGAAAAATTGATTTAGTAGTGTAATCTCGTTCGCTAGCACTTATAAATTCAATACCGCCAAAAGCACTATTGGTAAAAATGTTCTGCCACATTTGAGTTGTGCCGGGTATTTCTAATAAGCTATCAACCATGCCACGAATGTTATCTTCATTATAAGTTAACGATGACTCAGGGGGGGATTGTACAAGTACAAATATGCTGCTTTGATCCTCAACTGGCGCAAGCTCTTTTTGTGTACCTTGGTAAAATGGTATTATCATAAGGCTTAACGCAATTGCAGCGACAATCACTTGATTTCGCCACGACAATAAAAGTGTAAGTAACAACGCATATTTATTTCTTAGCTGATCAAATACCCAGTTTACTTTTTTTGTTAATTTAGTTTCTTGCCCTTCAGCAGGGATAACATAAGCGCTCATTATTGGTGAAAGTGTGAGGGCAACAATGCCTGATATAAGCACTGATATTGCTAGGGTAAAAGCAAATTCTTTAAATAATACGCCGGTAAGTCCAGACAGAAAGCCAATCGGTAAATACACCATTGTTAGTGTGAGAGTCATTGATACAATTGGTACAAACAGCTCTTTGGAGCTTGTGAGCGCAGCGTCAATTTTAGATTTTCCTGCACGAATATGACGTGAAACATTTTCTACAACAACAATCGCATCATCAACCACCAAGCCAACAGAGAGAACAATAGCGAGCACGGTTAGTAAGTTTAACGAAAAACCGACGACATACATTGCGGCAATAGCACCTAATATTGAAATAGGAATAGTCACTAAAGGTACCGCTGAGCTTCTAAATGAACCCATCATAAAGAGAACAACAACGCCTACTAGAATAACCGTCTCAATAAGTGTTTTAAAAATCTCATTTAATGCATCGCGCATATATAAAGTACCATCATAGGCATAACCAATGCTGATACCATCCGGTAAAGTCTTATTAATTTTATCGGTTAATGCGTAAAGTGCGTCACCAACTTCAATTTCATTTGCACCTGGCTGCGGCCAAACTGAAATATAAACAGTATCATGCTGATTTAAGCGAGCACTTACCGTTGGCTGCTCAGAGCCAAGTTCAATATGGGCTACATCTCTCAGATATATAACATCATTATCTATACGTTTTACAATTAACTGCTTAAATTCATCGATACTTTTCAATTGTGTATTAGCGACCAGATCAATTTTTTGTTTATTAGTTTCTATATAACCTAGCGTAGCTATTGTATTATTTGCAGCCAACGCGGAGTAAATATCGTCAGCGCTAAGATCAAATGCTTCTAACTTTGCAGAATTTAAATGCACGCGCATCGCAGGCGTTCTACTGCCTTCAATTTCGACTCTTTGAACACCCTCAATATCTGTAATTATAGGAGTCACTTGCCTTGATAAAAAGTCGGTTAGTTGTGTAAGTGATTCGCCCTGATGCTCTATATTTAAATAAAATAGCGCATGAGGTCGATCGGTGCGCTTAACGCTAACAATGGGATCCTCAGTATCATTCGGGAGCATATATTTAACTTGGCTAAGACGAGCAGTAAGCTGTGATAAAGCCCGAGTACTATCTTCGTTTAAATTTAAGTAAGCTGTTACAGTGCTATTCCCTGCAATTGTGACTGATTCAACATAATCAACACCTGGAACCGTAGCAGAAATACGTTCAATTGGTTCTGTAATAAAACCTTTAACTGTTTCAGCTGATGCGCCTACGTAGTTAGTTGAAATAACTAAAGATGAACTTTCAATTTTTGGAAACTGTAGCACAGTCACCTTAAGCACTGACCAAATCCCAGCAATACAAATAATGGCGGATAAAACGATTGCAAGTGTTGGTTGTGTTATGAATCGATCCATAAAATGATTGTTTTTCATAATGATACCTTAGGAGATAACGTATCTTCCATAGCTACAGTACGCTCTGAATTAAGCAAGTATGCTCTTAAACCGTCACGCAATTTAAATGCTCCATGACTTGCGATTAATGCGCCTGAGGTTAAGCCATTGGTGATCATAACGAGATCCCCAATACGTTCGCCTAATTCAACTTGTGTACGCTTAGCGTATGTTTTTCCTTCCTCGTCTTTATTTAATAAATATACATAGTTCCCTAATTTGCCTTTAATAACTGCTAAATATGGGATCGCAACAACCTCTTTTTTGTTGCCAATAGGTACCTTAATTTTAACGAGTTGATTTGAATTTAGTTTAGTATTTCCTAATGTAATTTTTGCACGGTATTTCAGCTGTCTTGAGTGTTTTGACATTTCTGGTGCAACAGAAGCTACTTGTGCAATTATTTCTGTCTGTGTGTCATCAAGTAGCGTTAATACTACCGGCGTATTAATTGCTAGCTCTGTATAGGTTTGCGGGAGAGAAAAATCGACCCACATATATTTTTCAATACCAATGAGCTGAGTTAGATTTGTATTAGCAGGTAAAAACTGACCGACTTGCAAGTCATGTATACCAACGCGGGCTGTAAATGGTGCTGTAATCACTTTTTTAGCAATTTTAGCTGAGAGTAGATTTATTTCTGCTTGGTATTGAGCAAGTAAAGCCGTTGATTCATCTAATTGCTGAGCGCTCAATTTATTTGAATTATAAAGGCTTTTATATCTCTTTACGGTGGTGTTTTGTAGTTCAAAGCGTGATTTAGCTATTTGCAGTTGTGCTTTTTCCTCCTCGTGTTCTATTTCGAGTAACGTATCGCCTGCATAAGTAATACCGCCAGATTGCAAATAGAGTTTTGTAACTTTACCTGCTGATTCATTAATTAACGATAATGTTTTAGGGGCTTTTACGATACCGCTAATATCTATATGTGACTGATGAGCAACTTTTTCTACATACATAGCTTCGACATTAGCCGATTGTTCATTGCCTATATTGCTGCGCGCATCAATGATGTTACTTTTAACTGCAAAGCTGCCCGCTATTAAAATTGCTAGTATGCCTGTCGTTGTAATCCATGGAATGAAATTCATAATTAGCTCCTTGTGTGCATCTAGTAGGTAATATGCTTGGGTGAAGTTTGTTTATGTAAAGTATCTTTATATAAAGATATATAATTAAAAAAATTTGTCAATAAACTTCACCCATTATTTTTACGCTACTTCTCTTTTATTACTAGATTGCTTTGCATGGGCAACAGCTAAATGCCCTGCAACACGCGCTGTATTGATCAAAACGGCACTGTTAGCTTTAGCTGAACGCCCTTTAGTTACTTCATCAATTGCTTTCATAATGTACTTAGTGACTTTATTTCCACTGATCCCTTGCGCTTGAGCCGAGCTAATTGCCGCGTTGATAGCATCATTAACATCATCACTATCAATGGCATCTTCGAGCTTAGTGGGTGTTGTAATTAATACACTGCGCTTATTATCAAGCAGCCATTGGGTTTCAATTATGTCGGCTAAAATAGATGCATCATCTATCCGTTGTGGTGCTTTATAGCCACTTGAGCGACAGTAAAATGCAGGGAAATCATCAAATTGATAAGATATAATAGGGACATTGTGGGTCTCTAAGTATTCAAGTGTTAAACCTAGATCGAGTATGTTTTTTGCACCAGCACATACAACGGCAACCCGTGAACGTGTAAATTGCATAAGATCTGAAGAAATATCCATCGTATTGTTTGCTCCTCTATGAACGCCACCAATGCCGGCAGATGCAAAAAAGCATATTCCTGCTAACTCAGCTGCAATAATAGATGAGGCAACGGTGGTTGCACCCAATTGCTTAGTCGCTAATACAACGGGTAAGTCACGCGTGCTGACTTTAGGTATATTTGCGGTTGTTGCAAATAACTCAATCTCACTTTCATCCATGCCAATTAGTAATTTACCATTAGCGACTCCAATGGTTGCAGGGATTGCCCCCGATTCACGAACTGCTGCTTCTACTTGTAACGCGGTGTGTTTATTTTCAGGGTAATCTAAGCCATGCGTTATAACATTAGACTCAAGTGCCACGACCGCAAGCCCTAACTCAAGAGCCCGTTTAATTTCAGGCTTAATAACAAGATTTATCTTTGTATTGTTCATTTTATTTTTCCTCTAATAACTTGGTTTTTTAATTAATTTATATTTTTGCTGAATAATATGTTTGTTATAAACACGTTGTCGCCAATTTTTCGGTTGCTCTGCATGCAGTGCGATTGAAATAAAGTCGTTATTGCATTTAAACTCTTTACTTATCAGTGCCGAAATTTTTTTCACGAGCCTATTCTTGGTAGAACTGGATACGTGAGAATCAAAATAATGTATGTTGATATGCGGCATGTTGCGTCCTTACGCTATTAATAATGAACGATGGCTCTCGTAAGAACCTTGAGATTGCACAATGCAATTAAACAGCTCATCAACACCTTGATGTTTTAATAATGCGTAATGATCTGCTTGTAAGTGTTGTGTTATCGCTTCTTTTTCGTTGTACTCAGGAATGTTTTCAATAAATGAATAATCATCTCCTTGTGCTTTAAATATCACTTTTGGTGCTTTTACTTGGCGTTCAAGCAACTCTGTGAATGTATATTTAAACTCATAAGTGCGCATGACTACTTCTATGATTTTACTGACAACATCTCGATTCAAAGTGCGATGATTCATACATACAAAGTCAATAAACTGTTGTTTATTAGTCACTGCCGATAAACATTGTTCTAATACCGGGCCTTGTATTTTTTGAAAGAACACTGAAAATAAAATGGTGACAAATGCAGGAGAAGTAAAACAAGGTGTCTGCTCTTTTTGTGAATACTGAGGTAGATTAGGTGAGCCAGGTGCAATGAGATAAAGTGCTTCCACGGTCTCGCCACTTGCTTCAAGTTGATGGGCCACTTCAAATGCAACACGCGCCCCAAAAGAGTATCCCCATAACGTATAAGGACCCGTTGGTTGCTCATTTTTGATTAGCTTGATATCAGCTTCTGCCATTTCTTGTATTGTATCGTAAGGAACTTCATCACAATTAAGGCCATGCGCTTGCACTGCAATAAACGTCGCTTCATCGGCCACTTTTTCAGCTAAAGGTTTTAAGCTCATTGGATACCCACCTAAACCAGGCCAGCAGAAAATTCGCGATTTTTGTGTAGAGTTATTTAAATTAATCAACCGACTATGTGAGCTGTTATCGTTTTGCTTAATATAAAGAGCAAGTGCTTCAATAGTGGGGGCTTGAAAGATAGCTTGCATTGGGATACTAATGCTCAACTCTTTATTTAAAGTATTCATAAATGTAACGGCTGTTAAAGAGTTTCCACCACTTTCAAAAAAATTATCTTGGACTGATACTTTGTCCCATTTCATCACATGGAGCCAAATATCAGCTATTTTCTCTTCTAATTTATTTCGAGGCTCAATGTAGGCTGCCTTATTTTCAATATTATTAAGTTTCTCTGAATTTTTTAGAGCGAGATAATCGACTTTCCCATTCGCTGTTTGTGGGAATTCAGCAAAAGTTATAATTTTATTAGGTACCATATAGCTAGGTAGCGAATTTTGTAAATCATGATTCAATATTTCAAGGGGGCCACGCATATGTATAGCGTCTTCTTTCATACCTTCACTGCGCTTTTGCTCATCTGTAATTTTTCCACCAATGCAAAAATAAAATGGTTTCATTGTACAATTCGCATCAGATAAAATTTCTTCAATACGATTGGCTGAAGGTAAATTATTACCAGATTTTGAGCTATAACCAGAAGACATTAAACCTATGTTTAAGTCGTTCATTTGTAACTGCTGTAACTTACGACCTAAATCAATATAGTGTCGCCAAGCCGTTGTAGAATGATTAAGTAAAGAAATACCAAAAGAAGCTCTATCATAGACTTGCTGATTAATGGCAATCACTTTTTTCTTTTCAATTAGCTGATCAGAAAGGGGTGTCAGCTGATTATCTTGAACGGTGTATTGTCCTGAATTTAAACCATCTACATTTTGAATTTGCACTAAGGTCTCAACATTTGAAAGCGAGTCAGTTTCGCTATGTTGGCTAATATCAAAACTTCCTAAGTAGGCGTCATCTTCGTGAACAGCTAAGTAATCTTGGTATTCATTGTCAAAACTAGCAGCGCCAATTGAAAGGCCAAACTGAGGTAAAATATGATCAAATAAGCCAAGCATATGGCCTGTTTCCATTTCTAAAACTTCTAATATATTATTTTGATATACAGGTTCTATAGCTGATTGTTTACCTAAAAAATGGCAAGTTAATTTAACCGTGCTTGCAGGCGCTAATGAGCGTACAAGATGCAGGGTATGTAGTTCAGGGTGATAATAATAAATACCCGATTTTAAATTAAATAAATTATGTATTTCTAAAAATAACTGCGTAGCATACAGGGCGCCTGGAGATGCATAGCCATACTTGGGCAGTAAGCGTTGCTTGCTTTTAAACTGGCCAAAATATCTCATGATTTGACCAAATTCATCATATTCTAATGCGCTGACAGGGCGTGTAGGGATCTCTGATTTTTGTTTTTTGAGTAAGTTAAGTATTTCTTGCTCACACACATTTCCACCATCAAAGTAACGATAAGTTTTACGAGCAAAAACAGTTTCAGTTTGCTCTTTTGATGCGTTTTTATTTGGTAAATTAAATACGGGTAAGTTTAACAGCGCTTGTGGTTGTCTAAATCCAGCATTAGAGAGTTGTGCTTTAACTTGTAATTTACTTTTTTTAGATTGATGGTGTTCACTCTGCTTGCCTTGATCCATTAAAGCGGCTTCACGATGATTTAATTCAATGCATGCAATAAGATTTTGAAAACCGGTACGCTGGTCATTTTTTACAACCATTGCGGCATTTTTTATCCAATCATGCTTTTCAATGGCAAGTCTAATTTCATCAAGCTCAACACGGTAACCACGTAATTTAATTTGATTATCGGCGCGACCTAAAAAGTGTGTGTTACCTTCTTTATCACGTTTTACAATATCACCACTGCGATAGAGCGTATTATGCATAGGCTCGCTATTGTGAGGGTTAGATATAAATCTTTCGAGCGTTGTATCGTTACGGTTTAAATAACCTCTAGCAACCTGCACACCACTAATATAAAGCTCACCAGATTCACCCTCATCAACTAAGTTTAACTGTTCATCAAGTATATAGTAGTGAGTATTGGCTACAGGCTTACCAATGGTAATTGCATCAAACGCTTGTTCTAAAGTATGAGGTGTTACTTTATGGCTGGATGAATTTATTGTGCATTCTGTTGGCCCATATAAATTGATTAGATCTTTTTCAGGCAGTGTTTCAAAAAATTGCAAGGCGAGCTGTTTAGTAAGCGTTTCACCCCCACTGAACACGTGAGACAATGAGTTGCACAATTGAATACAAGGCGAATCAAGCAAGGCTTGTAAAAGGGTAGGAACACATTGCAAAACGGTCACTTGTTTTTCAATGATTAAATCAATAAGTGCAAGCGGATCGCGATACATTCCTACTTCACTTGTAACAACACAAATACCGATTGCATTAGCTAAAATCTCCCATTGGGCTGCATCAAAGCTAAAAGGCGTTTTTTGTACAATACGAGTTGATTGGCTAAAGCTATGCTCTTCTTTTAGCCACAGAAGCTGATTAACAATACTGCTATGTTCAATGATGACGCCTTTTGGATCACCTGTGCTTCCAGAGGTGTAAATCATATAAGCAAGGCTATCTTGTGATAGTGGCGCATAATATGACGTATTATCATCAACATCATCTATTGAAATCACAGTAATGTCGCTGCTAACCAATGCAGTAATTTGCTCTTTTAAATGTGCTTGAGTTAAAACTAAGCGCGCTTTAGAGTCTTTTAGCATATAGCTAATACGTTTTTCAGGGTATTCAGGAGACAGTGGAAGGTATCCGCATCCTGCATAAATAGCTCCCCACACACCAAAAATTAAGTCAGGCGATGGATCGACAAACAAACCAACATATTCACCTTGCTTAGCACCATGCTGATGGAGTAAAGAGGCAATGTTAGCTGATTTTTTATCCAGCATTTTATAGCTCCAATCTCCTTGGTTACTAATTACTGCAGTTTCATCAGGTGTTTCAATAATTTGCTTTTGAATTAAATCAAACAATGTTCGAGTATCACTTTCTCCCAAAAAAGATATCTGATCTTGCTCAAGGTTTTCGGTTCGATTTAGTTGGTTATGTAGTTTCATTTCTATGCCTATTCCTTTATTTAAAATTTTATAGATGACTAATTTTTGAATTGCCTTGTTAAAAATGAGTACTACACATAACTCTCATGTAACAAAGTTAGGTAAAAGATAATACATACAATCTTAATGTCAAGTATCTTTGTGTGAAGATACTTGTTGTGATGAGTCTTGTCGTAGAGGTTGTTGTGAGTTATATTGGTTTATCAATTTAAATTAGAGTAGTAGATATAATGAAAAATGATCTTGTTGACGTCGTTATAGCCCAGTGGAATAAAGAAAGACCTGATTTAGACCCTTCGCCTATGGGAGTTATGGGCCGACTCGTTCGTACCGATGCAATGTTTAGCAAAGAATTACAAACTGTATTTGGCCGTTTTGGCCTCAATGGTGGCGAATTTGATGTATTAGCGACAATTAGGCGTTCAGGAAAACCGTTTACATTGAGTCCAAATCAACTATTGCAGACATTAATGCTAACCTCAGGCTCAATGACAAACCGTATCGATAAACTAGAAGCTAAAGACTTGGTTGCACGCAGCTCTGATCCTAATGACCGTCGAGGCGTTATGGTGTCTTTAACAGAGAAAGGTTTTCAATTGATTGATCAGGTTGTAGAGGAGCATATCGCAAAAGGGCAGTCTTTATTGTCACCTTTAGATAAGTCGGAGCAGCAGCAACTCGCAGTATTACTTAAAAAATTACTTTTAGGCCTTTCTAGCTCTACTTATAAATAAGGCCAGTTGGCCTTTCAGGAGCACAATTTGTTCTATCTAGGGCATGTTGATCTTTGTGGATTAAAATTTGTTCAATCGAGGAGCGATTTAATCGTGGCGCGAGATTTGTAACTTGGTAGCTTTGGTAACGCTCCTGCATCACCTTACTAACTTATCTTTATGTAAGAATAGGTAAATTCGCGCAAAGCTTCCGCGCCCTACTCACGGCTTTTATTTACATCTATGTAGCAGCAAAGAGTAAATCGCCCCTAGGACGAACCTAAGGGCTACGGATGTTTGGCACTTACGCTGCGTTATCGCCTATTTATGGGGAATAATCACACGACATAAACTCTGCCTCGCCTAACTACCAAACCTACAGGTGCAAAATTAATCACGAAAGCTCAACACGCTCTAATATAGATTCACTTTGTTTCTCAGATAGCGATGCACTTTTATCTACCATTGTAGGATAATCGGTATAACCGGTTTCGTCGCCACCATAAAACGTATCGGGATCTACATTATTAAAAGAAGCATTTAACTTAGTACGTTCTACCAAATCAGGGTTTGCTAAAAAGAGTGCCCCTAATGCCACACCATCGCATAAATTTTCATTTAACACATCTGATGCAATAGCAGGGGTTACAGGGCCATCCTGCCAAGCTTTGTGAGGGTTTAATATAAGCTTACCTAACCATTGGTTACGGATCTGCTGGGTGTGCTCACGGTTAGCCGCTTCCATAATATGCAAATACGCCAGATCAGTTGGCAACTGACTAATAAGAGTTTGGTAGAGCACTTCACTGTCTTGTTCAATAATGTCATTGTAAGTATTGTCGGGAGAAATACGAATACCGACTCTTTTAGCACCAATAGCTTGTGTAACAGCCGCCACTACTTTTAGCGTAAATCTTAAACGGTTTTTGACGCTACCACCAAATAGATCGGCTCTATTATTTGTATTGCTTGCCATAAATTGGTGAAGTAAAAAACCATTTCCTGCGTGTATTTCTACCCCATCAAAACCTGCCTGAATCGCTAATTCAGCTGATTTTGCGAAGTCTTCAATGGTTGCTGTAATTTCATCTAATGTCATTTCTTTTGGTGTAGGGTAGCTCTTTGGCCCTGTTGGTGTAAAAGCGTCTCCGGTAGCTTTAATTGCTGAAGGCGCTATTGATTGATGAGCACTGGGGTATAATTCAGGATGCCCAATACGACCAGAATGCATCAATTGAGCTACAATTTTGCCTCCCCTTTTATGTACTGCTTCAGTAATGGGCTGCCAGCTTTTCACATGTTGTAAATTATGTAGCCCTGGGGAATTCATAAAACCTTGACCAACTTGGTTAGGTTGAATACCTTCAGAAATAATTAACCCAGCTGTTGCTCTTTGAGCATAATAGGTTGCCATAAGAGGCGTTGCTAATCCTTCAGCTGTTGCCCTGTTTCTACTCATTGGTGCCATTACAAAGCGATTGCTTGCGTTGATTTTCCCAAAACGAGCTTCTGTAAATAAGTTGTCCATGTTTACTTCCTTTAACTAGTTTTTTTGTTTAATGATGGTTCCAGATTAAAATTGGAACTTGATTTTTTAAACAGCTGTACTTGAGATATAACAATGGCTAATACAATAATGACTGCGCCTAATGTTTGACTCATCGTTAGCCTTTGCGAAAGAATAAAATAACCCAATAATGTTGCTGAGATTGGACTTGCAAACGATATAAAAGACACCGTAACAACTGGCAGTTTTTCAATAGCTTTAAACCAAACTATATAAGCGAACAAGGCGCCAATGATACTTAAGTAGGAATAACCAATTATATTGTCTACTGTTAGGTTACTAGGTAAGCCTTCTTGTACTAATCCAATCGGGAGTAAAAATAATCCACCTACAACGAGTTGCCAGCCTGTAAAAGTATATAAATTAACGTCAGCAGGCTTGCCCCATTTTTTTGTTAATACTATTCCCGTGGCCATTGAAGCGGCACCAATTAAACCTGCAATAACACCTTGAACAGGTAAATTCATATTTGGTTCTAAGACCAACATCGCGACTCCAACAGCCGCAATTGCACAAGCAATAAATTGCCTTAAATTAAGGGGATCTTTAAAGAGTAGCGCACCAAGTATCATGACTATGATAGGTTGGCACGACATAACAAGTGCAGCTACACCACCGGGTAATAGATAGGCTGCTACAAATAAACAGTAAAAAAAGCCACCAATATTAAGTATGCCAAGCACGATAGAACGCACCCACCAGATGCCTTTAGGTAGCTTTCGACCAATCAGTACTAATAAAATACCAGCAGGTAAAGCACGAAGTGTTGACGCTATTAAAGGCATATCTGGCGGTAATAGCTCGGTCGTTACTATGTATGTACTGCCCCAAATTGTTGGGGCAATCATAGCAACTAACATCCAAAGTATTAGTTGTTTATTTGTCATACGGCCCCCACATCGGTCGTACCGAAGTAGCGATCTCCGAAGTCGCCAATTCCAGGTATCATAAATGCGTTTCCATTTAGATACTCTTCAATTGAAGACGTGACTATTTGAATTTTTTTAAATTGCTGAGTAACTTTTTGAATCCCCTCAGGGGAGCACAAAAGATTAACAAAAATGATATTTTCTTCTAAAACACCAGCATCTATAAGCACCTGAATAGCACAAATTGCAGAGCCGCCTGTCGCCAACATAGGTTCGAATATCAGCACGCGACATTTAGCAATATGATCCGGAAGTTTTGAATAATAAAGAGTTGGCAATTTTGTGACGACATCGCGTTGTATTAAAATTTTTCCAATGGGAATTTTTAAGTCAATATGACGCAGCTCATTTTCCATACTTTCACCAGCACGAACCACAGAAACGGCACATATTGGATCTGCAAACTGCTTGCCTTTGTATGTTTCTCCCACGGGAGTAGTTACATCGAGATCTTTAAATGGTACTAATTCTAAGCTTTTTTCAATCAGCAGACGAAACACTTGATCAGCATAAAAAATGAATTGGCTTTTACTAGCTACCTTGTCACGCATTTTTGCATGCAGGTATTTTAGTCTATTTGTTTGCGGTAACTCGATCACACTACTTGAGAGTATTTGTGAGTCTTCTTTATATATTTGAATAACTTGATTTGCATTCATAACGCTCTCCCTATTTGAGTCTGCCAGATTAGGGGTGTTAATCTGGCAGTGAATTATATTAAGCATTGATCTCCGAAAATGCTTTTTCAGCTTCGCGAATGAATTTCTTCACTTTAGCGGCATCTTTTCTGCCGTCGCTACCTTCTAATCCCGTATGTGAATCAACTGCGGCTGGTTTAACCTTATAGATTGCATCAGCTACATTTTCAGGCGTTAAACCGCCAGCCATCATTAGAGGTTTTGGAGATCGTCTAACAAGTTCAGCGCTTACGTCCCAGTTATGCGTTAAACCAGTAGCGCCTTTAGCACCCGTTTTAGGGTTAAATGTATCAGTGATAAACATGTCAACAAAGTCAGCCATGGTATCAACAATTTCTAACAGCTCTTCAGCATTGTCTTCTTTCACAACAAGGCTTTTTAATAAGAAAAGATCAGGGCGCAGCTCTCTAAGCTTTTTCATTTCTGCCACACTAATATCACCGTGTAGTTGAACTGCTTTTACACCTAGCTCACTGCAATAACCGCTCACTTCTTCAGCATCTACCATATAGCTAATCAACACACCGGCTTGAGGCTCACTTAAGCTTTTAATAATGCTCATTGCATCTGTTTCAGAAATATCATCTTTTCCAGAAGGTAAGCGTAAAGGAAAGCCAAGCCACTCAATGCCAGACTCCAGCATTAGATTTGCTTCTTCTCGGTCGATAATGCCAGCTACTTGAATAATGTTTTTCATAATGTTCTCCAATTTAAAGTTAAAGGGTTGTAAAGAATCTCGACGTAAAGATATGTAAGAATTAACTTTGTGTCAAGTATCTTTATGTGAAGATATTAAATTAATATACGTTTAACTGTTCCATAGAGTTGCTGAAGACTGATATTTTTATATCGTAATTATTTAAAAAGTTAACATAAGCAATAGTTTAAGTGGGTTTTTGAAGTGGTGCAGGGCGATTGGAAGCTTACTAAGAAATCGTTTGAGGCCTTAAAAAAACTTAACGTATTGAGCGTAAGTCTTAAATAAAAACAATATTTAGGCATTTAAAAAATTATATGGTGTGGGTATGGTTATCAAAACGTTAAGTTAACGAGGTCGTAAACGCGGACAAGAACAGTTGGCTTTGTCCGTGCCCCACCAAATTATTTTTAGCTGGTACAATGGCATTTGTATAACTATGTGCAGCAAGGGAGTATATGGAAAAGCAAGAAATAATAAGATTCATTAAGGATATACAATGTAAGTTTCCAGATGTGATCCCGCTAATGGATAAACACGAAAGTTGGGCGCTTACTTTTCGCATGGAAGAGTTTGCAAACTTAACAACTTTTGCATTCAACGAAAATAAAGTCACCAACGCTCTAAAGCACTTGTCATATATGAGTCTAAAATTAGACTCTGCAAGTCCTGCTGAACTTGAGTACATAGACACTTATTACGTTGAGCACTTATTTTGCAAGGCCACTCCCATTGGAATTGAAATAGGTTGGCCACTTGTTCCTGACAAACTTAAAAAACTGTATTTAGATTTTCACGGACAAGCGCCTAAAATACGTTGAGAATAGAAGTAAGTCGTTTTTATTTAAAAATCAAAATCTGCTCCGAAAAGTTGTTAAGTAGAAGCTATTGATCTGAACTTCATGAGAGATTTTTATTAAACTCCGTTATACTTCTTGCAATTGAATATGCCAAATGAAGTAAATAGGCCGCTAACTGTAATGAGTACAGAAATTCTTTTCCATACTATTTTTCCACACGAAACCAGTAAAACATGGGTTGTATTTGTCCATGGAGCTGGTGGTAGTTCGGCAATCTGGTTTCGTCAGCTTAAAGCGTATAAAAAAGAATATAATGTGTTGTTGCTTGATCTTCGCGGTCACGGCAAATCGAATAATCTACTACAAAACTTTGTTGATAATAATTATTCATTTAATAATGTCTCTAAAGACATTATCGATGTGTTAGATCATAACAATATCACCAGCGCACACTTTGTTGGTATTTCATTGGGTACAATTCTTATTCGAAATATTGCTGAAATTGCGCCGCAATATGTTTCTAGCATGGTGCTAGGTGGAGCGGTTACTCGTTTTAATACTCGCAGTAATACATTGGTTTATTTAGGTAATATTTTTAAACACTTCCTGCCTTATATGTGGCTGTATCGCTTATTTGCTTTTATTATGATGCCGAAGAAGCGTCATAAAGAATCTCGACTTTTGTTTGTTCGTGAAGCAAAGCGCTTGTGTCAAAAAGAGTTTATAAAATGGTTTAAATTAGCCATGGATGTAAATCCTTTAATGCAATATTTCAAAGAAAAAGACATTGATATTCCCATTCTGTACATTATGGGTAAGGAAGATCATATGTTCCTTGGCCCTGTTAAAGAAATGGTTAAGCGTCATAAAAACAGCGTACTGCAAACTATTCACCATTGTGGCCATGTCTGTAATGTAGAACGTCCTGACTTATTCAATCAGCACTCGCTTGCGTTTATCGCCCAGCAAAATCGTTAGCGTTTTAGAAGGAGTAGCTCTTTCTTTTTGACTTTAACTCTAAACTCAAAATAAGACCTAAAGTAATAAAACTTCATTTTTATATTAAAACGTAGGTTAGGTAGAGCGAAGCGAAACCCAACATGTCATAGCGCCATGTGATTAATGAAGCTAAGAGACGGTTTTATTTATTAAACAGCTTATCCAATAATGTTCAATTGATATACACTGGCAAGGTAACGTATTGATAAGGATATTAAGTTGTCGCAAGTTAAAGTTCTTCACATTACAGCCACGCGCTGGCTTTCCCTTTTGTTGTGCGCAATTACCGCCGCTACAATTACTGTATTTTTAAGCAAAGTTGGTTTTGTACAAAAGGCATATTTAAGTTGGAGCGCTATTTTAAATGCGAATCCAATCCTACATTACAGCGGTGCTTTTTTAGCGGGTATTGGCATAAAGCTCCTGCTTGATAAGTTTTATATATCGCACCCCAAACGCAGTATTGGATTTAACTGGCGATATCCGCCAGTGACAATTACTGTATTAGCATCATGCTTTCTGACTGCTTTTTATATGCTAAGCACGGCACCAAAATTTGATGAAGCTGCGCTATACGCACAAAGCTTTATGAGCTTAAAATACCTAGCACTTACGTTTATTGGCATGATCATAACTGTCATTTATCAGGCAAAGCTCTATACCCAAAAGCCAATTTTTACCGCTGTATTAGTTGCCCTTAGTTTAATTTACATAGTTTTTGCCGTCAGCCTAGCTGATATAACACCTGCCTTTAATGTCTTTATGTATCTAGCTGCTAGTTATTTAATTTTAGCGATTTACTTATTCTGCGATGAACACAGACAGAGCGAACAACAAAACTTTACTTCTGAAATTGAGCCGATTGAAACTAAAGAAAGTCCAGAACTAAAAACGTTAGAAGATTTTAGAGAATGGTCCAAAGATGATTCGACTATTAAAAGCATAGAAGAATTAGAACCCGATTTACAGGTTTACGCCACGCGCATTGCCGAGCGGCTACAAAATGGCGGTGATAAAGATGAAAAGGATTTAGCACAGCACATAGCACTATGTGGGCCTTATGGTTGCGGAAAAAGCAGTATCGTCGAAAGTATTGTGAATGATTTGGTAAAAAACTCTGAAAAAGAGAGTGCTTGGATAAACAGTGATATATCAACATGGGGCGCTGCAAGCGGCAGTGTTGCGCATGTTGTATTGAGTCATGTTATCGATGATATAAGCCAGTATATTGATATGTGTGCCTTTCGTGCGTTACCGAAGCATTACACTGAAGCGTTGAAGTCTGGCGGTAGTGTATTTCAGTTTGCATCTACCTTGCTTGCCGGCCCTGTTGATATTGAGGGAAGTTTTCAAAAGCTTAATGACGTTCTTGATGCAACCAACCACAAATTACTGATCACCCTGCAAGATGTAGATCGCGGAACAGGCGGTGAAAACGAAAAACGTTTAAATGATATAGCCGCACTGTTTGACGTGGTCAACTAAATTCAGTCACCCTAGTTAAGAAACCATATCTAATGTTTCGATTCGTTCTTCAAAGTCATTTGGGCTTTGATAATTTAAGTACGAATGTAAGCGACGACTGTTGTACCACATACAGATGTAATTCATTACATCCTGTTGAGCCTCATAACGCGTTGGGTAGTTTTTCCAATGCACGCGCTCTTGCTTCAAACTACCGAAGAAGCTTTCTGCAACAGCATTATCCCAGCAACAGCCTTTCTTACTCATGCTACCAATGAAGTCATTTGACTTGAGCAATTTACGATATTGGTGGCTTGCATATTGAACCCCTTGATCTGAATGGATAATTAACCCTGTTTTGGGCTGGCGTTGCCACATCGCCATAGTCAGTGCGTCACAGACAAGCTGCGCTTTCATTCGTGAGCCCATGCTCCAACCAACGACTTTGCGCGAATATAAATCAATCACTACCGCCAGATACAACCAACCTTCTGCAGTCCAAACATAAGTGATATCTTGTACCCAGGCTTGATCAGCTGCTTCAACGTTGAAGTTTTGCTCAAGTACATTGGGATAAATAGGCTTATTATGCTCACTATTCGTTGTCACTTTGTATCTCTTTTTATAACGCACCCAGACATTTGCCTCTTTCATTAGCTGTGCTGTTTTGTAACGACTCACCGGAAAACCGAGTGCATTTAAGACTTTCTGAATACGCCTTTCACCGTAAGTATTATCACTGAAGTGCGCTATGTCCTTGACACAATCAATCATTTCTTGATGTGTTGGATCCTCTGATTTAGTTGAGAATCGCTTTTGATAACTATAGTAATTGTTACTTTTTACACCCAGTATTCGGCACATTGTCGCCACAGGCCAGGTCTTCTTGTATTGGGTTATGAACGAATATTTCACTTCGTTTCTTTGGCAAAGAAGACCGTCGCTTTTTTTAATATTTCACGCTCCATTTCTAGGCGTTTCACTTGCGCTTTTAGCTCTCTGATCTCTTCTTGCTCAGGGGTTAAATTACCGTTCCCTCTAAAAGCATGCCCATCATCATTTTCAGCTTCTTTTATCCAGCGACCAAGCATGTTGGGATTTACCCCTAAATTTCTAGAGGCTTCTGCTTGTGAGTAGTTTTGCTCAACAACTAATGCGATAGCATCAAGTTTAAATTCTTTGGAATACTTTTTACGTTTTGTCATTATCGATCTCCAGTTAAGTTGATTATCTCTTAACTGGGGTAGTCGAATCCATTAAACCACGTCAGTTGGATAGATTGAAAGATAAAAATTTAAGTAATATCAACTTCATCGTCGCTATGGGTAATGAGAATGAAGTTGCGGCTGAAGTTATTTCAAAGGCAACTGATTATAGGGAAGACATTGTACGTACTGATATATCTAGGATTTTGACATCTTTTATTCAAGAAGCTTTAAAAGAAGCAATATCACCTAATGGTTGTGTAATAATTTTATCCCACAAATCATCGGCTGTGAGGCTTGATCCTAAAAGGGTGGAAGATAATTTCAAGATACATACTTTCAGCAGTCGCACCGAATTCATACTGGCTTTAGAAAAGAGAAATAGTTTTTTCACTGAAGAAGTTAAGGCTTTAAATGCGGTAATTGTTTCAATTAGACAACTTAAAAAAATATTACGACGAGTCAGCCAAGCTTGGAGTTCTGAACGCTTAATGGGTGAGGTTAACTTACTTTCTTTATTGATGATTTGTACTTTAAGGGAGGTTAAACCTGTTTATTTTTCGGCATTTGAAAAACATTATGACTTTCTGATTAAAAGCTCTTCGAATAATGTAGTTCATATTATGCGCGATTTGGTGGAAGCTGATGATAAGGTGTATTTTAATTTCTTTAAAGTCCTTCTTGGTCTTACCGAGGAAGAAGTGAGTGGAGTAAATAAGATAAAAAAGTCACCAATGGATAATGATGATCAAAAAGTTGAGGCATTAAATCGTATCGCTGATAGCTTCGACGCGGAAATAAATATAACTGAGCCAAAGTTGGTTTTTAATAAGTATTACAGGGCTACTCAATCTTTGGGCTGTGATGATCCCGAGGTTTGCTACTTGAAGCGAATTTCGAGGGAAGGAATTTTAGGTAGTGAGCTCCGAGAGCAAGAGGTATTTAGCCGGTTTATAAAGACAGATAACTTGCAAAGCTTAGCAAGTGATTTATGTCATAATTTAAAAGTTCAACAGGTAGTATGGAGATTTGAATATGTTATTTTTAAGAAAAAAAAACCTATATCTTCAACTTCTACATCAGAACAGTTGTTTGAATTAATTATAAAAATAATTAGAACAAATACTTATACCAATGAAGCTTTATTTATCAGCATATTTGTAAAGTTAGTTATGCAGATTATAAATAAAAGTAACTTAGAAAATGTTGCGACTGACATCGCATGTCTTTCAGATCCTAATCTGTCACTTCAATTTTTGAATTCACTCTATGATAATAGTAACTCACTAGAAAATGTTTTAATTAATTTTAATTTCAATCAGTTGGGTAGTAAGTTTTTGGATAGTGAATTATCCGAAGAACACCTAATTATTCTTTCAAAGTTAAACTCGTTAAGCCAAAAAAGAGCAGGTCATGCCGTAGATTATGAGTTTATTTTAAGATTGTTTTTAGATCGTACGGATGATAAATCGTTAAAACTATTAGTAAATGTGTTCAAGCATGATAATAATAATCCGAAACTTGGTATTAATACAGACGTTAAAGAAGTCGATATTAAGGAAAGAGAGAAGGTTATTGAGCGTCTGAAAAGACTAGATTTAGATATTAAAGATCTTGAAAGTGTAATTCATTACCTCAGTTTGGAAAAACTTGTATCAATAGATGATTTATAAATCTGGGCTAATAAAATCTATGGATTACTTTAGGTTAGTTGGGTTTCGTTCCACTCAACCCCACTAATTATCAATTTTGAATGGAAAACAAAAGGAATTTAATAAATGGCACTTTTATCGATTTCAGTAGGCGTTGCGTTTTTTGCAGTTGCTATTATTTTGTTTGGGTTTAGCGCTATATTCGGCCAAATGGAAAATTCAGGTTTTGCATATAGCTTTATATTGGGTATGTTCCCTGCGTTTATTGGCTTGGTTTTAATAGTGCCTAGTACGCTTTACCGAACTGCTTTTGTATTTGCCCAAAAGCCTGAGCAAACCCGAAAGGAAAAGGTTATTTTATCGCTTGGTTTGTTTATAACTTTGCTGTGCTTTAGTACGCTTATTAAGTTAATTTATACATAACAAATAACTGAAGCATTCCTAAGTATTTGCCTTTATGCTCACTGAGCAACTTTCATAGTAAAAGCTATCAATTGTCTTTTTAACAACCGATAGCTAACCACTTAAAACAGGGCTTACTCTTCTATCGCACTTACAATAAAATACGGATTTAAGTACTCATCTTTGGTGTTATAAATAAGCGGGCTGCCATCAAGCTTAGTGACTTTAGCACCGGCTATTTCGGCGATTGCATGGCCAGCACCCGTATCCCATTCACAAGTTGGGCCTAAGCGCGGGTAAATATCAGCGCTGCCTTCGGCGACTAAACACAGTTTTAGTGAGCTGCCTTTAGACACCATTTCAACCTCATCAAAGCGTTTTACAAACTCGGCTAAATCGGGTGATGGGTGAGAGCGGCTGCCTACAACACGAATTAACCCTTTGTTAGGTTTGGTAGTTACCTTAAGCTCAATTCGCTCATCGCCTTTATCTTTAAACGCGCCAATGGCCTCTGCGGCTAAGTACGATACGCCAAGGGCAGGTGCATCTACTACGGCTAAAATAGGAGTGCCGTTTTTAATTAGGGCGATGTTTACGGTAAATTCACCGTTCTTTTTAATAAATTCTTTAGTGCCGTCGATTGGGTCAACTAACCAGTAGCTTTTCCACGTTTGGCGTACATCCCAGCTTATGTCGGCGTTTTCTTCACTGAGTATTGGAATGTCAGGTGTGAGCTGTTGAAGCCCTGCCACAATCAGTTTATGAGCTGCTAAATCGGCGTCGGTTACGGGGCTTTCATCGGCTTTGTACTCAACGTTAAAATCCTTTTCGTAAATTCCCATTATCGCTTGGCCTGCTTTGCGGGCAAGGATGAGGGTTTCTTCTAGCAGTTCGGTTTGATTCATGGGGTTAACCTATATTATGTGCTTTTGTTTTAGATACGTTATCAGTTGTGTAACCGATTGGTCTAGGGTGTTTTTACTTGTATCTAAAATTATTTCTGGATTGTTTGGCACTTCGTAGCTTGAATCGATACCAGTGAAGTGTTTTATCTCCCCAGCGCGGGCTTTTTTGTATAAGCCTTTTGGATCGCGGCTTTCGCATACATCCAGTGGGGTATCGATAAATACTTCAATAAATTCGCCTTCGTCTACTAAGCTGCGCACCATATCGCGCTCCGCTCTAAAAGGCGATATAAACGCAGTAAGTACTAACAAGCCGGCGTCGGTCATTAGTTTAGCGGTTTCGCCTACGCGGCGTATGTTTTCAATGCGGTCTTCGTCGCTAAAGCCTAGATCTTTACACAAACCGTGGCGTACGTTGTCGCCATCGAGCAGGTAAGTGTGCGTACCTTGCTGATTAAGCGCCGCTTCTAGTGCGTTTGCTACGGTGCTTTTGCCAGAGCCTGAAAAGCCGGTAAACCATAAAATAGCGGGCTTATGTTTTTTTTGCTCACTACGCTGTGCTTTTGTCGTTGCGTAGTTATGCCAAACTATATTTTCATCCATAGTGAGAGTCTCTTATGCTGTGAGTGCAGGTATTAAAACGGAAATACCTGCGGGATCAAGGTTAATACCGTGATTGAATAAATAATAGAAAGGGGTAAGCCCATCACTATGTAATCTTTTAAGCGATAGTTACCCGCGCTATAAACCATTAGATTAGTTTGATACCCAAATGGCGATATAAAGCTGGCTGATGCGCCAAAGGCAACTGCCATAATAAACGGTAGCGGGTCTACATTAAAACCAACCGCGAGCGAGTAAGCAACAGGGAACGACAAGGCAGCTGCTGCGTTATTAGTAATAAGCTCGGTAAATAATACGGTCATTAAAAATATGGCAATAAATGCGCCGTACGGGCCAAAATCCCCAAGTACCATAAACATGGCGTCGGATATTTGCCCGGCAAGTCCGGTGCCTATCATTAACTTGGCAAGGCCAATGGCGCTACCTACAACCACCAATAACTCGATAGGAAAACGGCGTTTTACTTCGTTAAGTTTTATGGTGCCGCTGAGCATTAAGCCAATCAGTAATACTAATAAGCCTTTAACCAGCGGCACTATGCCAATAATGCTTAAACCCAGTACTGCGGCAAAGCACAGTAGCACAATATTTGATTGTTTAGGCGCAAGGTGGGCTTGTAAGTCAAACCCTGAAATATACACAAATTCGCGCTTTAAATTAGGCAAGCTGTAAAAGTTTTTGCCTGGTGCGAGTATAAGTGAGTCGCCAGCTTGTAATTGCACTTGCCCAAGGCCGCCTTGTAAGCGGTCGTGCCCACGGCGAATAGCAATAACGGCTGCATGAAACTGCTCTCTAAAGCGGGCTTCTTTTACGGTTTTGCCAATAAATTTTGAAGATTGACTTACGACTACTTCTACTAAGTGTTCTATGTCTTTTTGATGATTCTCGTGCACTACTTTTAGGCCGTCGAAACGGGTAAGTAATGGCACCGATTTTATGTCACCTACAAACAGCAGCACGTCGTCTTTTTGAATAACTTGCTGTGGAGTGACTGCGCAAATGCGGCTCCCGTCGCGAATGATTTCAGCAAGGAATAAGTCTTTTAAATCACGCAGGCCGTTTTCTTCTACGGTTTGGCCTATTAATTTTGAGCTTGCTTGTACTTTACCTTCTAGGTAAAAAGGCACGACTTCTTGGTCGCTTTTACCGTTGTCGGGTAAGTATTTAAGCATTACTAAAATGGTAATTAGGCCTACGCTTAGCGCGCCCAAACCCACTAAGGTAAAGTCAAAAAAGCCCAGCGGTTCCATGCCCGCATCTACTGCAAAGCCATTGACGATTAAGTTGGTTGATGTACCAATAAGCGTAATAGTGCCGCCCAAAATAGCAGTGTACGACAGCGGTAATAATAGCTTTGAAGGGGAGTGATTAGGATTGTCTTTTATCGCGGTAATAAGCGATGCAACAACGGCAGTATTGTTAGTAAACGACGATAAAAAGGCGGTTGATAACCCCAATTTTGTTACCGATTTTACTAAACTACCTTTAGATAGCGATTGCGCTAACTTTTGAATTAGGGTGGTTTTTTCTATTGCTGTCGACACTAATACCAGTAATACCAAGGTAATAAGCGACGGGTTAGCGTAATTAACTAACATGCTTTCAAGATCAATTAATCCGGTTAAATAACTAGTACCAATGGCACTTACAAATAACCATGCTGGATTAATACGGGTGCCAAAAAGGCACCCGACTAAGGTAAGCATAATGCCTGTTAAAACGAGCTGTTCTACCATGCTTTTAAATTCCTAACAGGCTAAAGTTAACTTATAACTTAGAAATATCAAGCGCTTGCCAATGCGGAAAGTGCTTGCGTACTAAGCTGTTAAATTCAACTTCAAATTCACTAAAGTTACTTTGCTGTGCTTGGCTTTGCAGTACTTGCTCAATCATACCCGCAGCAACTGTTAGGTTTGATAAGCGATCGATTAATATAAACGAGCCTGTTTCGTGATTGCTGTGGTACTCGTCTGCCAAAATAGTTTCGGTTAGTTCAAGTGTTACAATCGCAATTTCGTTTAACTGCAGTGAGTCGCTAGTGCCGTGCTCAAGCGTGTTCACATCGATGGTGTGATCAATCTTTTTAACAATAGCTGAGGTGTTTTTGCTGCCTAGTTTTAGGTTATAGCTTTTACCTAATACTAATGGCGACTCATGCATCCACACAATTTTAGCTTGCAGCTGGTTAGTAACAGCGGCCGTTGAATTTGCAGGTACGATTACATCCCCTCGGCTAATATCAATTTCGTTATTTAGGGTAACGGTAATTGCTTGGCCTGCTTCGGCGCTGTCCAAGTTGCCATCAAAGGTAACAATTTCTTTAATGCTTGATGTTTTACCCGACGGTAATACTTTTATAGCATCGCCTACGTGCATCTTGCCCGATGTAAGTGTTCCCTGAAAACCACGGAAGTTTAAGTTAGGACGCACGACATATTGCACTGGTAGGCGCGCTTCAAAGCCTGTATCTGTTTCGGCTGCTGGCGAATCTTCTAGTAACTCTAGTAGCGGCTTGTCGGTGTAATACGGTGTATGTGCAGAGCGTGTTACTACGTTGTCGCCTTTAAGCGCCGACATAGGCACAAACTTAATGTTTGATACGTTAAGTTGCTCAGCAAATTTAAGGTAATCGGCCTTAATTTTTTCATACACGGTTTCGTCAAAATCAACGATATCCATTTTATTAACGGCAACAACAAACTGTTTAATGCCCAGCGAGTCACAAATAAAGCTGTGGCGCTTGGTTTGTACTTGCACGCCGTAACGCGCATCAACCAAAATAATGGCGACATCACTTGTTGATGCACCTGTTACCATGTTACGCGTGTATTGCTCGTGCCCAGGTGTGTCGGCAATAATAAATTTACGCTTAGCCGTTGAAAAGTAACGGTACGCTACGTCAATGGTAATGCCTTGCTCGCGCTCAGCTTGTAGGCCATCAACTAATAATGCAAGGTCAAGATCTTCACCTGCGTTACCTACTTTTTCGTTATCTTTATGAAGGGCTGCTAGCTGATCTTCATAAATTTGGTGGCTGTCGTGCAGTAGGCGGCCAATCAATGTTGATTTACCGTCATCTACGCTGCCACAAGTAAGCATGCGTAATAAGCTTTTATCTTGTTGGCGTGCTAGGTAGGCGTCTATGCCTATTTCTTTTACTTCGTTAAATGTATCGTTATTTTGGCTAGACATTAAAAATACCCCTCACGTTTTTTCTTCTCCATTGAGCCGGCTGAATCATGGTCAATAACACGACCTTCACGTTCAGATGACGTAGATAGCAGCATTTCTTCGATGATTTCGGTTAAAGTACTTGCTGTTGATTCAACTGCACCGGTAAGTGGGTAGCAGCCTAGTGTACGAAAACGTACAGATTTCATTTGCGGTACTTCACCTTCATTCAGTGGCATACGCTCATCGTCAACCATAATCAAAGTACCGTCGCGCTCAACTACTGGGCGATCTTTAGCTAGGTACAATGGCACCATTTCGATGTTTTCTTGGTAAATGTATTGCCAAATATCAAGCTCAGTCCAGTTAGATAATGGGAAAACACGAATGCTCTCACCCGGATTAACTTGGCTGTTGTAGGTATTCCAAAGCTCAGGACGTTGGTTTTTAGGGTCCCAACGGTGGTGTTTGTCGCGGAACGAGTAAACACGCTCTTTTGCGCGTGACTTTTCTTCGTCGCGGCGTGCGCCACCAAATGCAGCATCAAAGCCGTATTTATCTAGCGCTTGTTTTAAGCCTTGGGTTTTCATTATGTCGGTATGTTTACCCGAGCCATGCGTAAACGGGCCTACGCCCATTTCAATGCCTTCTGGATTTTTGTGTACCAGTAGGTCAAAGCCGTATTCTTTAGCTATACGGTCGCGAAACTCAATCATTTCACGAAACTTCCAGTTGGTGTCTACGTGTAATAACGGAAACGGAATTTTTGCAGGGTAAAATGCTTTACGCGCTAAGTGCAAAAGTACCGACGAATCTTTACCAATAGAGTAAAGCATTACTGGGTTCTCAAACTCAGCGGCGACTTCGCGCATGATTTTGATACTTTCAGCTTCAAGTTGCTGAAGGTGAGTTAAAGCCATTGTTAGTCGTCCTACTAAAATGATTAAAAGTTACAAATTTAAAATTCGGTTATGTATTTGATACATCTGTTAGCGGCTGTGCAAAGCTGCTTGTTTGCTCGTTTTTCCCAAACCACGCTAGTTGCGAGTGCAGGGCGGCTACTTCACCAATAATGAGTAGCGCAGGCGATATAATGCTGTTGCGTTCAATTAAGTCGGCAAGTTCGCCTAATTGGCCTGTTACTACACGCTGATTTTTACGTGTACCGTTTTCGATAATGGCAACAGGGGTGTCGGCTTTGCGGCCATGTTTTAAAAGCTCGCCTTGTATGTGCGGCGATTTAATTACGCCCATGTAAATAGCCAGCGTTTGATTTGCTTTTGCCAGCGATTGCCAATCAAGTTCTTGACCGTCTTTTTTACAGTGGCCAGTTACAAATTGAATGGCTTGTGCATGGTCGCGATGAGTAAGCGGAATACCCGCGTAAGCACTACAACCTGCAGCGGCTGTAATACCTGGTACAATTTGATAATTTACGTTGTTAGCAGCCAGTACTTGTACTTCTTCGCCACCACGGCCATAAATAAACGGGTCACCACCTTTAATGCGGCATACTTTTTTGCCTTGTTTAGTAAGGTCGACCAGCATTTGGTTGGTATCTTCTTGAACAACACTATGATCGCCTAAACGTTTGCCTACACAAATAAGGTCAGCATCACGGCGCACTAGTTCCATAATTTCGTCAGAGACTAAAAAGTCATAAACGACGACGTCGGCTTGTTGCATAAGTTGCAGTGCTTTAAGAGTTAAAAGCTCTGGATCGCCAGGGCCTGCACCTACTACATATACTTCGCCTTCAGGTTCTGCTTTCGCATCTAGCATTTGCTCTAGTTGCTGCTGTGCGGCTTGGGTATCGCCGGTTTGTACTTTACTCACGACAGATGAGTCGAACACGCCTTCCCAAAATTGGCGGCGGTCTGAAAAATGCTTAAAGCGTTTTTTTACTTTGTCTCTAAAGCCACCGACAAGTGTTGCAAGTGGGCCAATATGATGCGGAATAAGGGTTTCGAGCTTTTCGCGTAAGCGACGTGCAAGTACCGGCGCTGTGCCAGCACTTGAAATAGCAATCGTAATTGGGTCACGGTCAACAATGGATGGGAATATAAACGTACATTTAGGTTGGTCATCAACCACGTTTACAAACACATTGCGGGCATTGGCAAGTTCAAATACGTTGTTGTTTACTTCATCGCGGTCGGTTGCTGCAATAACAAGCATTTTGCCATCAAGGTGCGATTCATCAAAATAAGCATCAATAAGCGTTACTTCATTATTATGTGCATGCTCTTTTAGTTCGTCGCAAAACCAAGGTGCTACTAAGGTAACGCTTGCTCTCGCTTTTAAAAACGCGCGACATTTGCGTAATGCGACCTCTCCACCGCCAACAACCAATACTGGTTTGTTGTCGAGTTTGGTAAAGATAGGTAAATACTGCACGTTAATAAGACCCCTAAACAAATTCAAATATAAGAAAACGCTTTATTCTGATAAGCAGAATATAGCGGCTATCAATAAGTAAAAAATAATTAAAACCAAGTTGATATAACCAAAAGTTATAATAGGTGGGCTTTTTAGGCCTAAGAGCTAGTTAACAAGGGATTGCGCCGAGTTACAAGTAAAATAACCAGCTTATAGTGTTTGGTTATGAGCTATAGCGAGTTTGGTTAAATTTGTTAATATGGAGGCATATCAAATTTTGTACTTATACCAATTGCATTAAATTAGTGATCTATTATAACGACGAGAAAATAGCTCAATAACAAGGCTAAAATTATGATACATAGTTGTTCTATATAAATAGTTTTTAACGTAGTTAGTGCGTTATTTAATACGCTAAAATGATCATGTTTTTAATAAAATTGGTATTACATAAGCAACGGAGCTCTAATGACACAACACCAAAAAGATGCCGCATTAGCAGTCGCACTGATGGATTTAACAAGCTTAAACACCAGCGATACCACCAAAAGCATTCAAGCACTTGTTGATAGCATAAATCCTACCTTAGGTACGCCTGCCGCAGTATGTGTTTATAGCGATTTTGTTGATGATGCAAAAATAGCACTCGCAGCGCGTGAGCTTAACCATGTAAAAGTGGCAACAGTCACTAACTTCCCAACGGGTGATGCACCAATAAGTGATGTAATTAACGAAACACTTATTGCAATAGAGCGCGGTGCTGATGAGATTGACTTGGTTATTCCTTATAAAAAGTTAATCGCGGGCGATGCTCAAACTGTACTTAACTATGTAAGCGAAAGTAAAAAAGCGTGTGGGTCGCGCGCCCAGCTAAAAGTAATAATAGAAAGCGGCGAGCTAAAAACTGACGCGCTTATTAATCAAGCCACGGAGCTTGCAATTGAAGGTGGTGCTGATTTTGTAAAAACCAGTACGGGTAAAGTCGCTGTAAATGCCACGCTTGAATCAACAAAAATTATGCTCAGTGCAATTAAAAATACTGGTAAGCATGTTGGCTTTAAAGCCGCCGGTGGTGTTAAAACAGTGGCTGATGCCAGTGATTATTTAGCGCTTGCACGCGCGATAATGGGCGATGATTACCTGCAAGCAAATACATTTAGGTTTGGTGCTTCAAGCTTACTGAATGATGTTTACAAGGTGTTGAATGAAACGCAGCAGTGATGAGGAAAAGCGTCAGTTAGAGCATGATGCGGCTAAATTGTTTTTACGCTGTTATGAGCAACAGCAAGGCATTCATATGCGTAATATTTGGCATAATGAGCCGAATAAACCTGACGTTAGTTGTTATCAAGAGAATGAACAGCTTGATATAGAAATTGCTCATCTATATGCCAGCGAAACAGAAGCGATGGCTGTTTTAGGACGCCCGCTGTCAATGCAAATGCAACGAGATTTGGCAGACATGGCATAAAAGCCAAGTGAACACAGATTGCGGGCTGCATTAGAGCGGTTGCTGAAACAAAAAGCGAAAAAACGTTACTATTCAGAGCGTACTTGGCTTGTTATTCGTAACGCGAGTACTATTTGGCGCAAAGCTGACTTTGAAGCTGTAATCAATGACCTTAACTTTCCAAGAACCTATCAATTTGAGCAAATTTGGTTAGTGTGTGATTTTTATCGTGGTGAGTTATTACGTGTGGATGAAAAACGGCCTATATAACAGCCGTTTTCAATTTTAAGCTTAAAGCTAATACTGATTAATTAAACTTAAACATGTTGCCTATACTTTCGAGGCTAGATTTGTTCGTTTTGGCAATACAACCACTGTCATCAAGTGACTTTTTAGTTGTTTCATCAGCTAAACCGGTTACTTTGAGTTTTTTGTCTTGCTGATACTCACGAAGCGCGATAACTGTTTTACGATCGTATTCAACATCTTGTGTTTCAAACTCTTCGTAGTCAGGCTGATTTCTTAGGTAACCCAAACAAACTAAGCTTAGGCGTGACATTGCTAAATCCATTTTTTCATAATGCGGCATTCTATGAGTGGGTACATCAACTGTTACAGCGCTCTTGCTGGCTGCTTTTGCGCGTTTAGTAGCTGGTGGCGGCGCAGTGTAACCCGGTGCTAACGTGTTGTTACTGTTATAGCGATAGTAGGTATCTGGAATTTTAGTTTCTAAAAACTCAACCGCTTTAATAATAACTTCACGCAGGGCTTTTTCTTTAGGGGTATCGGACCATCCACTAATATTGCCACCAACGAGCGCGCCACCAAAATTGGTTGCAGCGCCTGTGAAATCAAAATCTTTACTACCCCCTTCAACACTCGTTGCAGCTAAAATGCGTGATGTGCGAGTATCTATAAGGCGTAGATCAATTGCCATATGTGAACCCGAAAAACCGGCAGATACAGAGCTAAATACATCACCGATAAAGCCGCCACTGCCAACACTTGCACCAGAGCTATCGTCATCAAATTCTGTTACCGCAGCAATCACGACTATTTCAGCACCTTCAATCTCGCCATAAGCAGCACCCGATGAAGCGCTAACGCGACCTGAGGCTGCTAGGTCTTGTTCTGATAAAACAGCATCAAGCGCTTGGCGCTCTAAAACAATAAAGCGGTTTGTTGATACTAGAGCCGTAGTTAATTGATCAGCCATACCGTCGCCTATTTCTTTGCGCCACCATTTTGAGTTGTTAGATTTATCGGTAAAGCGTGCAACAGCAATACGAGCTTTAGGGCCATTGTATTGTTCTTGTGCAACTGCATTTATGTCTGGTGAGTTTTGACCTGAAGTGACATTTGTAGAGGTGCTTTGACAAGCGCTCAGAGTGGTCGTTAATAGTGCCGTTAATAATAGTTTTTGTGGTGCTTTTAACATATGACTGTCCTTAATTAATATGCTTAAAGGAAATGTTGTGCATTTCCTTCAATATTTATATTCATGTTAATTTAGTTAAATCAGTAGGTTAAAAATAGTACTGGTGCGAAATATTTAGTCACACAGGCGAAATTTATGAGGATTTTTCACGAAACTGTTTTGGGGACATGTTATATTTTGATTTAAAGCAGCGGGCAAAGTAGCTTTGTGAATTAAAGCCAACTTGCTGTGCTACTAAACCAATCGCAAGCTCACTATTTTTCAAAAGCTCTTGTGCAAATTCTAAGCGAATGTTTCGAATGTAATCGCTTGGTGTTAGGTTGTACAAGGCTTTCATTTTTAATTGTAAAGCGCGAGGGCTAAGATAAAGCGCAGCTGCAAATTCTTCCACGTTAAACGCTTCGTCTTGATAATGCTCTTTTACTGTCGTTTTTACACGCTCGGTAAATACATAATCTTTACTTTGCGCCATTTGTGGGTCGAGCTCGATTGTTTGTGATAAAGCAGGTAGTTGTTGTTTTAAATTTTGATTGAGTACTTCTCTAATCGTTAATAATCCTTGAACGCGGCTTAATAACAGCTGTGGTTCGAAGGGTTTACTTAAATAATCATCAGCAAGTAAGTCCAGGCCCTTTAATTTGCTGCGCGTATCAGCCTTTGCTGAAAGTAATAACACCGGGATATGGCTAATAGCCGTGTCGCTGCGCAGTGCTTTAATAAACTGATAGCCATCCATAACAGGCATCATTACATCACTTATTACCAAGTCAGGCATTTCGCTTTTACATAAAGCTAAACCTAGCTCTCCGTTAACGGCGTTTATACATACGAAGTTGCTAATAAAGAGTGACGTTAGTAAATCACGCATTTCATCGTTGTCTTCGATAATAAGAATTTTATTGTTTTTTACTGCACATAAATTATTGCTTTTAGATACAGCAAGAGCTGTAAGGTTAGAGGTTTTGTCTATTTGAGTTGTTGGGAGTGAAACAGTAAAACAACTGCCTTTGTTTAATTCACTTTTAAGTTCAATAGTTCCTCCATATTGCTCAACTAGCTGCTTCACCAGCGCTAAGCCAATACCGCTACCGCTTTGATTACTCGTATCTATGCGTGTAAATCGTTGGAAAACTGCCTCGAGGTGCTTTTTATCTATACCAACACCAGTGTCTGAGACTATGACGGCTAATATTTGTTTTTGAGTTAATAGCTGAAGTAATACTTTACCTCCGTTCGGGGTGTATTTTTGGGCGTTACTTAATAAGTTACTGATAATAGAAACTGTATGATTTGGCTCTAATTCAATGAGAATATTTTTTTGCGTTAAATCTTCAAACTCGAACGTAATATTTTTTTGTTTAAATAAAGGAGTGAAATCTTCGATTAATTGTTCAACTACCGGATTTATAGCATAGGGTGTTACGTGTTTCACTGCAGTGCTTGGGCGCTGACTGAGCTGTAAAAGTTGGTTTATTTGATCCAATAGCTTATGGCTATTACGTTGAATCATCGCTAGTTTTTGTTGGGTGTCTGAATCTTTATGACTTTTTAGTAAACTATCAAGTGGCGCTAATATTAAGCTCAATGGTGTTTTAAGTTCATGGCTAACGTTATCTAATAGCTGGGTTTTTAAGCTGCTAAGTTCTCTCTCTTTTAAGTTTGCTTGCTCTGCAACTTTAGCTCTATACCTTGCTGTTATAATTAACCATATTATAAATAATACGATAATGATGTAAGTGACATAAGCAACATTGTTCTTCCACCAAGGTGGAGTAACCGTAAGCGCAACCATCGTTTTATCATCACTCCATTGGCCGTATTGGTCTTTAACTTTTACAATAAAGTGATAGCTTCCTGCGGGAAGTTGAGAATAGCTAACTTGCCTCTGATTTTTGTTTGCGTATAAAAACTGCTTATCTAATCCAGCTAACTTGTAAGCATATTGGTATTGAGAAGGGGGCTCTGCACTGTTTAAAGCAGAAAACTTAAAACCGATAGCACCATCTTCTTCTTTAAAAAAGAGTCTGTCTGTATAGCTTATAAGCTTAGCCGCTTGAATCTTGTTTTTTATATATTGCTGCGTTGCGACTGACTGGTTATAAATAAGTAAGTCTGTAATAACGGGTTCTGGGGGTTGAGTTGCTAGGGTTAGTTTTAACGGATCAAATTGATTAAAACCGTTAATACCACCAAAAAATAGCTCGCCGTCATCTGCTTGAAAAGCGGCACCTAAAATAAAAGAATGATGCTGTATACCGTTTGCGGGTAAAAAATGCTGCATTTGTTGAGTTTGAGGAGCGTAACGGGTTAACCCCTGATTACTGCTTAGCCACAAGTAACCGCTGCTGTCTTGTTTAATTGCAAAAATATTATCGTTAAGCAAGCCATCGAACTCTGTAATGTTTATTACTTTGTTTGGATATTTAACTTATTTAACCCGCCAAAAGTACCTACCCATAAAGTGTTTTTATCTTGTAAATGCAAGGATGTAACCATGTCATGCGTTAAACTATTAGGCTTTTTAAGATCGCTTTGGTAGTGAGTGAATGTTTCATCATTTAAAGAAAATTTATTTAATCCTACGCGGGTTCCAGCCCATATCGCGTTGTTCTCACCGTCATAAGTAATACTAAAAACAGTATTATTTGAGATGCTATTTTCATCTGCGCTGTATTTAAAGTGTGTAACTTGCAATGTATCGGGATTAAATCGCGTTAATCCTTCATTACTGCCCAGCCACAAATTACCAATATGGTCGCCCTCGATTGCATAAATACGGTTACTGCTGAGTTGGTGACTTTGCATAGTAAAAGCTGAAAAGCTATCATTAACTGGGTTATAAAGCAGTAAACCACCTCCATACGTGCCTACCCATATGCGCTTATTGGCATCTTCATAAAGACTAAATATATTGTTATTAGTTAGGCCAATATTGTGGTTTTTATCTGCTTTATAGTGTTTAAATCCTGTGTCAGTTTGTTTGTTAAGTCCGTCGCGCGTGCCCACCCAGAGTATGTTGTTACTATCTTTGAGTATTGCTCTTACAAAGTCATTCGAAATCGAAGCCGAGTTATTGCTTTGATGCTTTTGATGACCAAACTGAATCTGTCTTTTATCATAGCGATGTAACCCATAACCATCTGTACCAATCCAAATAATCCCTTTAGGGTCTTGGTAAAGTGACAATAAGTGGTCGTTAGCTAAGCCATGCTTTAAATTTGGAGAGTAAGTAAGTTGCTGAAACTGTTTACTTAATAAAATATCTTTAGTTTGATAATAAAGACCATGGCCATAAGTGCTTACCCATAGGTTTTTTTCATCATCAATAAGCATATCAGTTACCCAAACATTTTTGAGTTGCTCAAAGTTATAAAATGCGAGTGTGTTTAAGTCAAAAACACTTAGACCAGTTTTGCCTCCTATAATAAATTTGCCGTTTGGTACTTTTTTTAATTGCCAGAGCTGTTTAGGGCTATTAGGTATGTATGTGAACTGATTTGCTTTTGAATCGAACTTAATAAGCCCAATATTACTTGCTAACCAAAGGTTTTTTTTATCATCAAAAAGCATATCTTTAAAAACAACATTTAATTGATTTGTGCTCTGATAAGAAAATAACTCGGTAGTACCTGTTTTTGTATTTAACCGAGTAAGTTGCCCCTTATCGTGACCAATCCAAATTGTTTCTGGGGAATTAGAGGTTATTGTTGAAATGCGTTGGTTTGTAATAGAGGGGGTTGAATACTGGTTAAAAACACTAAAACCTCCTGTTTCAGTATTTAATAAGTTGAGGCCGTTGCTTGTCGTCGCAAACCAAAGTTGGCCGTTTTCTAAATTCAGGCAGTCTGTAATCCAATTCCCCGAAATACTCGATTGTGAAGGATTGAATTTATAGTGTTTAAATTCATATCCATCGAATCGGTTTAGGCCGCCTTGGGTCGAAAACCAATGAAACCCCTTTTCATCAGTGGTACTGCAGGTGATTGAATTTTGAGATAAACCTTGTTCATTTGTATATGTATCTAAGTACAGTGGTAGGGCGAGCGAGCTAGTATGAAATAATAATAAAAGGCTGATGACTTTATATTTTATGATTGTTTTAATTGCTTTCACAGACTTCCTATCTCTTGTGAATCCCTTAGGGAGCGTTGACCTTTGTGGATTGAAATTTGTTCAATCTAGGGGCTATTTAGTCGCGGCGCGAGTTTTGTAGCCTAGTGGGCTAAGTAAAAACCGAGTATCTAGTCAATCATAAACTGCTTTTTAATCAATGTTAAGATTGATTTTTCAATGCAATGTTGAGATTTTGCATTGTGGGTATCTTTTAGGCTTGTGTTAATGAACTGCGTAAGTATAATAGGCATCCACTTTGCAGGGGCGTAGTTCCAATTGGTAGAACAGCGGTCTCCAAAACCGATGGTTGGGAGTTCGAGTCTCTCCGCCCCTGCCAGTTTTACTTGTGATTGAGTAGTCTGAGATTAAAAACCGGTTTAAATTAAGTCTGTTTTTAAGTTTAGATTTTAATGGATTAACCCTGCCGTAGTGTAGGGTTGTTGTGTCTGTAGTTAAGGTAATAATATTATGAGCACGAATGTAGAAACACCATCAAGTGCGATGGAGTCAGTAAAGTGGTTAGTAGCAATCGCGCTACTTGCAGGCGCAGTTGTTGGTAATCATATGTATGCAGATCAATCTGTATTACTACGTGCTATCGGCGTTGTTGTTGCAATAGCGGCCGGATTAGCAATTGCCTCACAAACATTTAAGGGACGTAACTTTCTTGCTTTCGCTAAAGAAGCTCGAATTGAAGTACGCAAAGTTATTTGGCCAACTCGCCAAGAAACTACCCACACGACATTAATTGTAATGGTTGCAACAGTGATTATGGCACTTATCCTTTGGGGATTAGATGGCATTTTATTCCGCGCTGTTGGCTTTTTAACTGGATTGGAGATCTGATCCCATGTCGGATGAGAACGAGAACAAAGAAATTAAATTACGTTGGTACGTAGTACAGGCTTTTTCTGGTTACGAAAAGCGTGTAGCACAAACGTTAATTGAACATATCAAAATTGAAGGTCTTGAAGCGAGCTTTGGTGAGATATTAGTACCAACTGAAGAAGTTGTTGAGATGCGTGCTGGTCAAAAGCGTAAGTCTGAGCGTAAATTCTTCCCAGGTTATGTATTAGTACAAATGGATATGAATGACGCAAGCTGGCACTTAGTGAACAGCACTGAACGCGTAATGGGCTTTATTGGTGGAACGTCTGATCGTCCAGCTCCAATTAGTCCTAAAGAAGCAGAACGCATTCTTAATCGTTTACAAGAAAATGCTGAAGCACCTAAACCTGCTACATTATTTGAACCAGGTGAAGTTGTACGCGTTACAGATGGACCATTTGCAGACTTCAGTGGTGTAGTTGAAGAAGTTGACTACGAAAAAAGCCGCGTAAAAGTATCTGTACTTATTTTTGGTCGTTCTACGCCAGTTGAGCTTGAATTTGGTCAAGTTGAACAAGATAAGTAATTGATTAAAAAAGCTTCGCCACTATTTTTTTAAATTTTGGCACGAAGCTTGAAAAAGGCCGCTGATTATCTTATAATCAGCGGCCTTTTTGTATTAAGGTAAAATTTATTTTTACTGTGCAAAAAGTACGAAACCAATTTTTAAACTGGGAAGCCGTTAGAGTACGCGTCCTCGCGCGCACAAGGCTGAGACCCACCAAATGAGGTATTTATAATGGCTAAAAAAGTTGAAGCTCTAATCAAGCTACAAGTTGCCGCTGGTATGGCTAATCCTAGTCCTCCAGTAGGTCCTGCACTAGGTCAACACGGTGTAAACATCATGGAATTCTGTAAAGCGTTTAACGCACGTACAGAGTCTATCGAAAAAGGCGCTCCAGTTCCTGTAGTGATCTCTGTTTACGGTGACCGTTCATTTACGTTCGACATGAAAACGCCACCTGCTGCTTACTTACTTAAGAAAGCTGCTGGTATCAAGTCAGGCTCAGGCCGTCCTAACACTGATAAAGTAGGCACAGTAACTCGTGCTCAACTTGAAGAGATCGTTGAGACAAAACGAACTGACCTTACAGCTGCCGATATGGACGCAGCGGTTCGCACTATCGCAGGTTCTGCGCGTGCGATGGGCTTGAACGTAGAGGACTAAGAAATGGCTAAATTAACTAAACGTATGCGTACTATCCGCGAAAAAGTGGAAGTAACTAAAGATTACGAAATCAATGAAGCAGTTGCTCTTTTAAAAGAGTTAGCGACAGCTAAATTCGTAGAAAGTGTTGACGTTGCCGTTAACCTTGGTATCGATGCTCGTAAATCTGATCAAAACGTTCGTGGTGCTACTGTACTACCTAACGGTACTGGTCGCGACGTTCGTGTTGCTGTATTCACACAAGGCGCTAACGCAGAAGCTGCGAAAGAAGCTGGTGCTGAATTAGTAGGCATGGAAGATCTTGCTGAGCTAGTTAAAAAAGGCGAGATGAACTTTGACGTTGTTGTTGCATCACCAGACGCTATGCGTGTTGTTGGTCAACTAGGTCAAATCTTAGGCCCACGTGGTCTAATGCCAAACCCTAAAACTGGTACTGTAACGCCTAACGTTGCAGAAGCAGTTAAAAATGCTAAAGCTGGTCAAGTACGTTACCGTAATGACAAGAATGGTATCATCCATACTACTATTGGTAAGGTTGATTTCACAGCTGAGCAACTTCAACAAAACCTTGAGTCACTAATTGTTGCACTTAAGAAGGCTAAGCCTTCTCAAGCTAAAGGTGTTTACTTGAAAAAAGTAACTATCTCTACAACAATGGGCGCAGGTGTTTCTGTTGACCAAAGCACTTTAACTACAACTGTAGCTTAATTTAGTGTTTACATGGCGTGAAATTTGTACTATAATTTCGCGCCATTTTGTTGATTAATTTATTAGTCGGCAAAGTAAAGAATTCGGGTTGAAGTTCATAATTTCGTTAAGTCTTAGGGTTTAACGATAAATTGGGCTTCCGTCCAAGACCGTAGGTGGCTTCGGCCTTAATATTCACCTACGTAGACGGTGTAGACCCCAGATAGATTTTTCCTAATCCTTCTGGCTCTCGCCGTAAAAAGCATCTCTACTTTGTTTGGTAGGGAAGAGTAAAACAGGGGAATCCGATAATCGGTATCCCCATTAAACCAGGAGTAACACCCATGGCTTTAAATCTTCAAGGCAAAAAAGCAATAGTTGCTGAAGTCAACGAAGCAGCCAATGGTGCTCTATCTGCAGTTGTTGCAGATTCTCGTGGTGTAACAGTTGGCGCAATTACTGCCCTTCGTAAAGAAGCTCGTGCAAACGGTGTTTGGATGAAAGTTGTCCGTAACACTTTAGCAAAACGTGCTCTTGAAGGAACAGATTTTGAGTGTCTTTCTGATTCATTTGTTGGTCCAAGCTTAATCGCTTTCTCATCAGAGCACCCAGGTGCTGCTGCGCGTATCTTTTCAGATTTCGCGAAAAAGAATGAGAAATTCGAGATAAAAACGGCCGCTTTTGAAGGAAATGTTGTTAATGCAGCAATGCTTGCTACATTACCTACATACGATGAAGCTGTTGCACGCTTAATGAGTGCTATGAAAGAAGCGTCTGCTGGCAAATTGTGTAAAACAATTGAAGCAGTACGTCTACAGAAAGAAGAGCAAGCTGCTTAATTTTAAGCTGTTTAATCACTTTCGGTGTAAAATTTATTTGGACGTAATGTCCGTTAATTATTAGGAAATTTGTAATGTCTGTATCTAAAGACCAAATCCTTGACGCAATTGCTGAAATGTCAGTAATGGACGTTGTTGCTCTTATCGAAGCAATGGAAGAAAAATTCGGCGTAACTGCTGCAGCTGCAATGGTAGCTGGTCCAGCTGCTGAAGCTGCTGAAGAGAAAACAGAATTTGACGTAATCCTTACTGGCGCTGGCGCTAACAAGGTTTCTGCAATCAAAGCTGTTCGTAGCGCAACTGGCCTTGGCCTTAAAGAAGCGAAAGCTCTTGTTGAAGCTGCTCCTACACCTGTTAAAGAAGGTGTATCTAAAGAAGAAGCTGAAGCACTTGCAAAAGATCTTACTGAAGCTGGTGCTGAAGTTGAGGTTAAGTAATTTAGCTTTTGCTAAGTTCGCTGCCTGAGAAATCAGGCAAGGGCTGGTGATTATTTAATCACCGGCCTTTTTGCGCTATAGAGTGATCCACTCTTTTAGTTCAAATAAAATCTGATTTTTTCTTTACTTTCAACGCTTTATAGTTTGCTAGTGTTAAAGTGGGATCTAATTAGAACAACAGTTAAATGTTGTAAAAATCTTGGCATAGCTGCCAGTTAAGTCTGTTCTTACAAGAACAGGTCGGGTCAAAGATCAGCAAGCTGAGGAACCCCATGGCTTACTCTTATTCTGAAAAGAAACGTATCCGTAAGGATTTTGGTAAACGTCCACAAGTTTTGGATATACCTTTTTTACTGTCTACACAGTTAGAATCGTTTAAAAAATTCTTAGTGCCGGACGCTGATGGCGATCATGGTTTGGAAGCTGCCTTCCGTTCTGTGTTCCCTATTAAAAGCTACTCGGGAAATTCTGAGCTTCAATACGTAAGTTATCGTATTGGTGAGCCAGTTTTCGATGTAAAAGAATGTCAAATTCGCGGTGTGACTTATTCTGCTCCACTTCGCGTGAAACTGCGTCTTGTTGTTATGGACAAAGAAGCTCCAGGCACAGTTAAAGACATTAAAGAGCAAGAAGTTTACATGGGCGAAATTCCGCTCATGACCGATACCGGTACCTTTGTAATCAATGGTACAGAGCGTGTTATCGTTTCTCAGCTACACCGTAGCCCTGGTGTATTCTTTGATAACGACCGCGGTAAAACTCATTCATCAGGTAAAGTATTATATAACGCACGCGTTATTCCTTACCGTGGTTCATGGTTAGACTTCGAATTTGATGCAAAAGATAACTTATATGTACGTATTGACCGTCGTCGTAAATTACCGGCGTCTATCATCCTACGTGCACTTGAGTACTCTAGTGAAGAAATCCTAGAAATCTTCTTCGACAACACGACGTTTGAAGTAGCTGACGGTAAAGTTCTTATGGAACTTGTGCCTTCGCGTTTACGTGGTGAAACTGCCGCTTTTGATATCAAGAGCGAAGACGGTGAAGTATTTGTTGAAAGCGGTCGTCGTGTTACGGCTCGCCACATCAAGAGCATCGAGAAGAAAGGCATTAACCGCCTAGAAGTACCTCATGAGTACATTATTGGCCGTATTATAGCTAAAAACTACGTTGACGAGTCAACGGGTGAAGTTATAGCAAGCGCGAATGATGAACTAACTCTTGAGCTAATGGCTGAATTGGTTAAAGCTGGTTACACTAAAATTGATACGTTATATATCAATGAAGTGGACAGCGGTGCTTACATGTCAAATACATTGAATATTGACTCTTCAAGCAGCCGTTTAGAAGCACTAGTAGAAATTTATCGCATGATGCGCCCAGGCGAGCCACCGACGAAAGACGCGGCTGAAGCCTTATTCCAGAACTTATTCTTCTCTGAAGAACGTTATGACTTATCTACTGTAGGTCGTATGAAGTTCAATAGCCGTGTTGGTTACGATACAGACACAGGCCCAGGCACATTAAGCAAAGAAGACATCGTGTCTGTTATGAAAGTATTAATTGCTATTCGTAACGGTCAAGGCGATGTTGATGATATCGATCACTTAGGCAACCGTCGTATACGTAGTGTTGGCGAAATGGCTGAGAACCAATTCCGTGTTGGTCTAGTACGTGTAGAGCGTGCTGTACGTGAGCGTTTAAGCTTAGGTGACCTTGACGCAATAATGCCACAAGATCTTATTAACGCTAAGCCTATTTCGGCTGCTGTTAAAGAGTTCTTCGGCTCGTCTCAGTTATCACAGTTTATGGACCAAAATAACCCACTATCAGAAGTTACGCACAAACGTCGTATTTCTGCATTAGGTCCGGGCGGTCTAACTCGTGAACGTGCAGGCTTTGAAGTACGTGACGTTCACGTAACTCACTATGGTCGCGTATGTCCAATCGAGACTCCTGAGGGTCCAAACATCGGTCTAATTAACTCATTGTCTACGTACGCACGTACAAATGACTACGGTTTCTTAGAAACACCTTACCGTAAAGTGGTAGACGGTGTTGTAACTGATGAAGTTGATTACCTATCAGCCATTGAAGAAGGTCAGTTTGTTATCGCACAGGCGAATTCAAACTTAACTGAAACCAATGAGTTTGTAGATGAACTTATTCCATGTCGTCACAAAGGTGAATCTACCTTTATGGGTCGTATGGATCAGCAATATATGGATGTATCACCACAACAGGTGATCTCTGTAGCGGCAGCACTTATCCCGTTCCTAGAACACGATGATGCTAACCGTGCATTGATGGGTTCAAACATGCAACGTCAAGCAGTACCAACATTGAAAGCGGATAAGCCGTTAGTAGGTACAGGTATTGAGTTAACACTAGCGAAAGATTCTGGTGTTACTATCGTTGCAAAACGTGGTGGTGAAGTAATGTATGCTGACGCAAGTCGCATCGTTGTAAACGTACATGAAGAAGAACGCGTTCCTGGCGAAGCGGGCATCGACATCTACAACTTAACCAAATACACACGTTCTAACCAAAATACATGTATTAACCAAAAACCAACTTGTATGGTTGGCGAACCGGTTACTCGTGGTGACGTGTTAGCAGATGGTCCTTCGACTGACTTAGGTGACTTAGCCCTTGGTCAAAACCTTCGCGTGGCATTCATGCCATGGAACGGTTATAACTTCGAAGATTCAATCTTACTATCAGAGCGCGTAGTTGAAGAAGATCGTCTAACGACTATCCATATTCAAGAACTACAGTGTGTTGCCCGTGATACTAAATTAGGTCCTGAAGAGATCACTGCAGATATCCCGAATGTGGGTGAATCTGCACTAGGCAAGCTTGATGAATCAGGTGTTGTTTATATTGGTGCTGAAGTTAAAGGCGGCGATATTCTAGTAGGTAAAGTGACTCCTAAAGGCGAGACACAGCTGACACCTGAAGAGAAGCTTCTACGAGCTATCTTCGGCGAAAAAGCGTCTGACGTTAAAGACAGCTCTTTACGTGTACCAAATTCTGTAACTGGTACTGTAATTGACGTACAAGTCTTCACCCGTGATGGTGTTGAAAAAGACAAACGTGCGTTAGAAGTTGAAGATATGCAGCTTCGCGAAGCGAAGAAAGACTTCAACGAAGAGTTCCGTATTTTAGAAGCTGGCGTTTTAGGACGTGCTCGCAAGTTACTTGTTGATGCAGGCTTCGAAGAAGACAAACTAACGTCACTGAATGCTGAAAAACTACTTACTCAAAGCCTTGCACAAGAAGACAAGCAGGCTGAACTTGAGCAACTAGCTGCACAGTACGATGAGCTTAAAGCTGAATACGATAAAAAGTTTGAAAATAAACGTCGTAAAATTACCCAAGGTGATGACTTAGCACCAGGCGTACTTAAGATTGTTAAAGTATACCTTGCTGTTAAACGTCGTATTCAACCTGGTGATAAAATGGCGGGTCGTCATGGTAACAAAGGTGTTATCTCGACTATCGTACCAGTAGAAGATATGCCTTACGATGATAAAGGTCGTACGGTAGATATCGTATTGAATCCACTAGGTGTACCATCACGTATGAACATCGGTCAGATCCTTGAAACACATATGGGTCTAGCTGCACGTGGTATCGGTGAACGTATTGAAGAAATGATGAAAGAGCAACGTGAGCTTCATGAGCTACGTGAATTCATCAAGCAAGCCTACGAAATTGGTGAATCTCGCCAAGTAGTAGATATTGCTAGCTTCACTGATGACGAAATTCGTCGTCTAGCTGAAAACTTAAAAGGTGGTTTACCAATTGCGACTCCTGCATTTGATGGCGCGAAAGAAAGCGAAATCAAAGACATGCTTGAGCTTGGTGGATATCCTCGAAGTGGTCAGGTTACACTTTATGATGGCCGTACTGGCGATCAGTTTGAACGTCAAGTAACTGTAGGTTACATGTACATGCTTAAACTTAACCACTTGGTTGATGATAAGATGCACGCACGTTCTACTGGTTCTTACAGCCTTGTTACTCAGCAGCCGCTGGGTGGTAAAGCACAGTTCGGTGGCCAGCGTTTTGGTGAGATGGAAGTATGGGCACTTGAAGCTTACGGTGCTGCTTACACTCTACAAGAAATGCTAACAGTGAAATCGGATGACGTGAACGGTCGTACTAAGATGTATAAAAACATCGTTGATGGTAACCATAAAATGGAACCAGGTATGCCAGAATCGTTCAACGTATTGTTGAAAGAAATCCGCTCACTGGGTATCAACATCGAGTTGGAAGAAAATTAAGCCAATTAGGTGCTGCAGTTAACGCTGCAGCATCTGTTACGGCTGAATAGAATGTAGGGACGAGATTACCCGTCCTCAAGATTAACTCCGACAGGAGAGCTAAGGTGAAAGACTTACTTAAGTTTCTGAAGCAACAAAATAAGACCGAAGAATTCGATGCAATTCGCATTGGTCTTGCTTCACCAGACATGGTTCGTTCATGGTCATACGGTGAAGTAAAGAAACCTGAGACTATTAACTACCGTACTTTCAAGCCTGAGCGCGATGGCTTATTCTGTGCCCGTATTTTCGGCCCAGTGAAAGATTATGAGTGTTTATGTGGTAAATATAAACGCCTTAAACACCGTGGTGTGATCTGTGAGAAGTGTGGCGTTGAAGTTACACTAACTAAAGTGCGACGCGATCGTATGGGTCATATTGACCTTGCGAGCCCAGTTGCACATATATGGTTTTTAAAATCATTACCGTCACGTATTGGCTTAATGCTAGATATGACGCTTCGTGATATTGAACGTGTTCTTTACTTCGAATCATTCGTAGTGACTGAGCCTGGTATGACAACGCTTGAGCGTGGTCAACTATTAGGTGAAGAAGAATACCTAGATGCACTAGAAGAGCACGGTGATGAGTTTGAAGCGAAGATGGGTGCTGAAGCAGTTTTAGACTTGCTTCGTGAACTTGATCTTGCTCAATTAATTGCTGAGATGCGTGAAGAGTTACCAACAATTAACTCTGAAACTAAGCGTAAAAAAATCACTAAACGTCTTAAGTTAATGGAATCGTTCCACCAATCAGGTAATAACCCTGAGTGGATGATCATGACAGTACTTCCAGTATTGCCACCTGATCTACGTCCATTAGTACCATTAGACGGTGGTCGTTTTGCGACATCTGATCTAAATGACCTTTACCGTCGTGTTATTAACCGTAATAACCGTCTTAAACGTCTACTAGATTTAGCAGCACCAGACATTATTGTACGCAACGAAAAACGTATGTTACAAGAAGCGGTAGATGCGCTACTTGATAACGGTCGTCGTGGTCGTGCAATTACAGGTTCTAACAAACGTCCTCTTAAATCTCTTGCTGATATGATCAAGGGTAAGCAAGGTCGTTTCCGTCAGAACTTACTTGGTAAGCGTGTAGATTATTCAGGCCGTTCTGTAATTACAGTAGGTCCTACACTTAAGCTTCACCAATGTGGTCTTCCTAAGAAGATGGCACTTGAGCTATTCAAACCATTCATCTATGGCAAACTAGAGCGTCGCGGCATGGCTACGACGATCAAAGCAGCTAAGAAAATGGTAGAACGTGAAGTTCCGGAAGTATGGGATGTACTTGACGAAGTAATTCGTGAACATCCGGTATTACTTAACCGTGCACCAACACTTCACCGTTTGGGTATCCAAGCGTTTGAGCCTGTGCTTATCGAAGGTAAAGCGATTCATTTGCATCCATTAGTATGTGCGGCGTACAACGCCGATTTCGATGGTGACCAAATGGCGGTACACGTACCGTTAACAATCGAAGCGCAGCTTGAAGCTCGTGCATTGATGATGTCAACAAACAACATTCTATCTCCTGCGAATGGTGAGCCAATCATCGTTCCTTCACAGGATGTTGTATTGGGTCTTTATTACATGACTCGTGACCGCATTAACGCTAAAGGCGAAGGCGCGATATTTAAAGATCCAAAAGAAGCAGAAAAAGCATACCGCAGTGGCAATGCAGACCTTCACGCAATCGTGAAAGTACGTATTAGTCAATCAGTTAAAAACGAAGATGGTGTAGTAGAAGATACTATTACTGTTATCGATACAACTGTCGGTCGTGCAATTTTGTCTCTAATTTTACCAACTGGTATGCCGTTTGCGTCAATCAATCAGCCGCTTGGTAAAAAGCAGATTTCTAGCTTATTGAATGAGTGTTACCGTCGTCTAGGCCTTAAAGACACTGTTGTGTTTGCTGACCAAGTTATGTACACCGGTTTCCATTATGCAATGAAGTCAGGTGTTTCTATCGGTATTGATGACTTAGTTATCCCACCGGTTAAAGCACAGATAATTGAATCAGCTGAAGCTGAAGTTACTGAAATCAACCAACAATTCCAATCAGGTCTTGTAACGGCTGGTGAAAAGTACAACAAAGTTATCGATATCTGGTCACGTGTAAACGAAAACTTATCACGTGAAATGATGTCTAACTTGTCGAAAGACACGGTTATCAATGCAAAGGGTGAAGAAGTAGAGCAACCGTCATTTAACTCAGTGTTTATGATGGCCGACTCAGGTGCTCGTGGTAGTGCTGCACAGATTCGTCAGTTGGCGGGTATGCGTGGTCTAATGGCACGTCCAGATGGTTCAATCATCGAGACTCCAATCACAGCTAACTTCCGTGAAGGTCTAAACGTACTTCAGTACTTCATCTCAACGCATGGTGCGCGTAAAGGTCTTGCCGATACAGCACTTAAAACAGCAAACTCGGGTTACCTAACGCGTCGTCTAGTAGACGTTGCACAAGATTTGGTAATCAATGAAGATGACTGTGGCACAGAAGATGGCTTAACAATGAAACCGCTTATTGAAGGTGGTGATGTTGTAGAAGCACTTCGCGAACGTGTTTTAGGTCGTGTTGTTGCTGAAGATATTGTGATTCCAGGTACTAATACAGTACTTGTTGAGCGTAATGTCATGCTTGACGAAAAACTGTGTGATCTTTTAGAAGAGCATTCAGTAGATGAAGTTCGCGTACGTTCTGTTATCACTTGTGATAATGACTTTGGTGTTTGTGCTAACTGTTACGGTCGTGACCTAGCACGTGGTCATATCATCAACGCTGGTGAATCAGTAGGTGTTATCGCAGCACAGTCAATCGGTGAGCCAGGTACACAGCTTACGATGCGTACCTTCCACATCGGTGGTGCAGCATCTAGAGCGTCTGCAGAAAATAATGTACAAGTTAAAACTAACGGTACGTTAAAACTGCATAACTCTAAATATGTATTAAATACAGACGATAAGATTGTTATTACTTCGCGTTCAACGGAAATTACTATCATCGATAGTCATGGCCGTGAGAAAGAGCGTTATAAAGTACCTTACGGTGCGGTATTAACAGTTAAAGATAATGCAGAAGTTCAAGGTAACGACATCGTTGCTACTTGGGACCCGCATAGTCACCCAATCGTTCTTGAGCATAAATCAAAAGTATCGTTCAGCGATATTGATGACTCAAATACTGAAGCACAGACTGATGAACTAACTGGTTTAACCCGTGTAGTTGTTAAAGACCTTGCTAAAGTAAATACGAAAGAACCAAAGCTTATCATCGAAAGTGAAGAGCGCGGCTTGCAAGAAACACGTCTTCCTTCATTCACAACGATTGAAGTAATTGACGGCGTTACAGCAAACCCAGGTGACGTGTTAGCACGTATTCCGCAAGAAGGTTCGAAAACTCGTGATATCACGGGTGGTCTACCACGCGTAGCCGACTTATTTGAAGCTCGTAAGCCAAAAGATCCAGCTATATTAGCTGAAGTAACTGGTACAATTAGCTTCGGTAAAGAGACTAAAGGTAAGAAGCGTTTAGTTATTACTCCACCAGAAGGTGATCATTACGAAGAAATGATTCACAAGTGGCGTCAACTTAACGTGTTTGAAGGTGAGCAAGTGTCTAAAGGTGAAGTTATCGCCGATGGTCCTGAATCACCACATGACATCTTACGCTTACGTGGTGTGACTCATGTTGCTAACTACATCGTTAACGAAGTGCAAGAGGTTTACCGTTTGCAAGGCGTTAAGATCAATGACAAGCACATTGAAACAATTATCCGTCAAATGTTACGTAAATGTACCATTATACACGGTGGTGATACTGACTTCTTAGCTGGTGAACAAATCGAAGTGGCGCGCGTTAATATCGCAAACCGTGACCTTGAAAAACAAGGTAAGATCCCAGCTAAGTTTGAAATCCAATTAATGGGTATCACAAAAGCATCACTAGCAACAGAATCTTTCATCTCTGCAGCGTCTTTCCAAGAGACAACACGTGTTCTTACAGATGCGGCAGTGAATGGTAAGAGCGATGAGCTTCGCGGTCTTAAAGAAAACGTAATTGTGGGTCGTTTGATCCCAGCCGGTACCGGTTTTGCGTATCATCAAGAACGTATGGCTCGCCGTAAACAAAGCAAAGTAGTCGTAGAAGAGCAAACAGTAAGTGCAGAAGAGGCAACTCAAGCACTTACAGACGCTCTAAATGCTGATTTGTCTGGAAATCAATAAACTGTTCTTAATCAATAGATTAAGTAATCGTAAGGCAGTTATATGCTGTCTTGCGATTAGTTTAGGTTGACAGGTTAAACTTTGCTCATTAAAATTCCGCCACCCATTTACTTGTGTGCTTAATGCAGGCTCGTAAATAAAGGGCGGATTTTTTATTTTTTTCAGTAGTAATTTTAATTTCAGGAGCTATTTAAATGGCAACTATTAACCAGCTAGTGCGTAAGCCACGCCGTAGCAAGGTTACGAAAAGTAACTCAGCTGCACTAAAAGCGTGTCCGCAAAAGCGCGGTGTATGTACTCGCGTATATACAACTACACCTAAGAAACCAAACTCGGCGTTACGTAAAGTAGCACGTGTACGTTTAACTAACGGTTTCGAAGTAACTTCATACATTGGCGGTGAAGGTCATAACCTTCAAGAGCATAGTGTAATCCTAATCCGTGGTGGTCGTGTTAAAGATTTACCAGGTGTGCGTTTTCACACTGTTCGTGGTGCACTTGACTGTGCAGGCGTTAGCGATCGTCGTCAAGCTCGTTCTAAATACGGTGCAAAACGCCCTAAAGGGTAATTGTATTCCGTTAGTAAGGCCAAGCACTAAATATTTATAATTATTGTTTTGGGTGATTGACTCGAAAGAGCAAACCTGAATAAACCGGAGATACAAAATGCCTAGAAGACGCGTAATCGGTCAACGTAAAATTCTTCCAGATCCTAAGTTCGGATCGGAACTTCTTGCTAAATTCGTTAACATCGTGATGTTAGACGGCAAGAAATCTACTGCTGAAAAAATTGTTTATGGTGCGCTAGACGTGGCTGCTGAGAAATCAGGCAAGTCGCACCTAGAAATCTTTGAAACTGCACTTGATAATATCCGCCCACAGGTAGAGGTTAAATCTCGCCGTGTTGGTGGTTCAACTTATCAAGTACCAGTTGAAGTACGTCCAGTTCGTCGTAACGCATTAGGTATGCGTTGGTTAGTAGACGCTGCACGTAAGCGTGGCGAAAAATCTATGGGCTTACGTTTAGCTCAAGAAATCGTTGACGCTTCTGATAATAAAGGCACTGCGGTTAAGAAACGTGAAGACGTTCACCGTATGGCTGAAGCGAATAAAGCATTCGCTCATTACCGTTGGTAATCTGTCTTTAACCTTTAAGAGGATCATATGGCACGTACAACTCCACTTGAGCGCTATCGTAATATAGGTATTGTTGCTCACGTAGATGCAGGCAAAACCACCACAACAGAACGTGTTCTGTTCTACACGGGTCTTTCTCATAAGATCGGTGAAGTACATGATGGCGCTGCAACTATGGATTGGATGGAGCAGGAACAAGAGCGTGGTATCACAATCACTTCTGCTGCAACAACGTGTTTTTGGAAAGGGATGGATGCTCAATTTGACGCCCATCGTATCAATATTATTGATACTCCAGGACACGTAGATTTCACTATCGAAGTAGAGCGTTCTTTACGCGTACTAGATGGTGCGGTAGTTGTTCTTTGTGCTTCATCTGGTGTACAGCCGCAAACTGAGACAGTTTGGCGTCAAGCGAACAAATACGAAGTTCCGAGAATGATCTTCGTAAATAAAATGGATCGCACGGGCGCTGACTTCTTAGCTGTGGTTAGCCAGGTGAAATCTCGTCTTGGAGCAACGCCTGTTCCAATTCAGTTGCCTGTAGGCGCTGAGGACGACTTTAAAGGTGTTATTGACCTTATAAAAATGAAAGTGATTAACTGGAACGAAGCGGACCAGGGTATGACTTTCTCTTATGAGGCAATACCGGCAGAACTTCTGGAATTGGCTGAAGAATGGCGCTCTCATTTAGTTGAAAGCGCTGCTGAAGCCTCAGAAGAACTAATGGATAAATACTTAGAAGGTGAAGAGTTAAGTGAAGCAGAAATTAAAAATGCTTTACGTCAACGAACATTAGCTAATGAGATTGTTCCAGTTACTTGTGGTAGCGCATTTAAAAACAAAGGCGTTCAAGCTGTGCTTGATGGCGTTGTTGAATATATGCCGTCACCAGAACAAGTGAAACAAATCCAAGGTATCTTAGAAAATGGTACTGAGGAAGAGCGTCCGGCTAATGATAAAGCGCCGTTTGCTGCACTCGCTTTTAAGATTGCAACAGACCCGTTTGTTGGGACTTTGACCTTTTTCCGTGTTTACTCTGGTACTGTTAAACAGGGTGACACGGTATATAATCCAGTAAAAAGTAAGCGTGAGCGACTTGGCCGTATCGTACAGATGCATTCAAACTCTCGTGAAGAGATCAAAGAAGTTTTCGCAGGCGACATCGCGGCAGCTATTGGTCTTAAAGACGTAACAACAGGTGAAACACTGTGTGATCCGAATTCTATTATTACGCTTGAGCGTATGGAATTCCCTGAACCAGTAATCTCTATTGCGGTTGAGCCTCGCACTATAGCTGACCAAGATAAGATGGGTATCGCGCTAGGAAAACTAGCTGCTGAAGACCCTTCTTTTCGCGTACAAACTGACGAAGAATCAGGCCAGGTTATAATCTCTGGCATGGGTGAACTTCACCTAGATATCATCGTCGACCGTATGAAACGTGAATTCAGTGTTGAATGTAACGTTGGTAAGCCGCAGGTCTCATACCGAGAAGCTATTCGTTCAACTGTTGAAGTTGAAGGGAAGTTTATACGTCAGTCAGGTGGTCGTGGCCAATATGGACACGTTTGGATTAAACTTGAACCGATGGATATCACGGATGATGAGTCACCAATTTACGAGTTCGTTAACGAAACCGTAGGTGGCTCTGTTCCTAAAGAGTTCGTCCCTGCGGTAGACAAAGGTATCCAAGAGCAAATGTCTCAAGGTGTACTGGCAGGCTACCCATTACTTGGCGTTAAAGCGACTTTATATGATGGTTCATTCCATGATGTAGATTCGAATGAAATGGCATTTAAAATAGCAGGTTCACTGGCAATGAGAGATGGGGCGCTTAAAGCTAACCCTGTACTTTTAGAACCAGTAATGAAGGTTGAAGTACTCACTCCTGATTCAAATATGGGTGATGTAGTTGGCGACTTAAACCGTCGTCGCGGCATAATCGAAGGCATGGAAGATGCATTAGGTGGGCTTAAGCAAATTAATGCGCAAGTTCCTCTTTCTGAAATGTTTGGTTATGCGACTGCTTTACGATCTGCAACTCAGGGCCGTGCCTCATACTCTATGGAGTTTGTGAAGTACGCTGAAGCCTCTAAAAATGTTGCAGATACAATAATTTCAGCTCGCGCTGTTATATAATTTTAGCTTGTCTGGCTCAATAGTGAGTCAGGCTTTAATTTCTTTATTAGGAATTTTTTAAGATGGCAAAAGAAAAGTTTGAACGCGTAAAACCGCACGTAAACGTTGGTACAATCGGCCACGTTGACCACGGTAAAACTACACTAACTGCAGCAATCACTAACGTACTTGCAAAAGTATACGGCGGTGTTGCTAAAGATTTCGCATCAATCGACAACGCTCCTGAAGAGCGCGAACGTGGTATCACTATTTCAACGTCTCACGTTGAATACGATACTCCTACACGTCACTACGCACACGTAGATTGTCCTGGTCACGCCGATTATGTTAAAAACATGATCACTGGTGCTGCTCAAATGGATGGCGCGATCTTAGTAGTTGCTGCGACAGATGGCCCTATGCCACAAACACGTGAGCACATCCTTCTTTCTCGTCAAGTTGGCGTTCCTTACATCATCGTGTTCATGAACAAATGTGACATGGTAGATGACGAAGAGCTACTTGAACTAGTAGAAATGGAAGTCCGTGAACTTCTTTCTGAATACGATTTCCCAGGTGATGACTTACCTCTAATCGCTGGTTCTGCGCTTAAAGCGTTAGAAGGCGAGAAAGAGTGGGAAGATAAGATTGTTGAGCTTGCAAACGCACTTGATTCTTACATCCCAGAGCCAGAGCGTGACATCGATAAGCCTTTCATCATGCCTATCGAAGACGTATTCTCAATCCAGGGTCGTGGTACTGTTGTAACTGGTCGTGTTGAAGCTGGTATCATCAACGTAAATGACGAAGTTGAAATCGTTGGTATCAAAGAGACTACTAAGTCTACTTGTACTGGTGTTGAAATGTTCCGTAAGCTTCTTGACGAAGGTCGTGCTGGTGAGAACATTGGTGCACTTCTACGTGGTACTAAGCGTGAAGACGTTGAACGTGGTCAAGTACTAGCTAAGCCTGGTTCAATCAACCCACATACTACATTCACTTCAGAAGTATACGTACTTTCTAAAGATGAAGGTGGTCGTCATACTCCATTCTTCAAAGGTTACCGTCCACAGTTCTACTTCCGTACAACTGACGTAACTGGTGACGTACAGTTACCAGAAGGCGTAGAAATGGTAATGCCTGGTGATAACATCAAGATGACAGTAACTCTAATCGCACCAATCGCGATGGATGAAGGTCTTCGTTTTGCTATCCGTGAAGGTGGCCGTACTGTAGGTGCTGGTGTTGTAGCAACTATCGTAGCGTAATAATTAACTTTTAAGTTAATTGTTATAAAAAGGTCACTTAGGTGGCCTTTTTTAATGCCTGAAGAAAAGTGTCATATGAAGGTGGCGCTCTTGCCTTAGGCGTAGGTGCTTTGTAGCAACGTTCAAAGCGTAATAATTAACTTTTAAGTTAATTGTTATAAAAAGGTCACTTAGGTGGCCTTTTTTAATGTCTGAAGAAAAGTGTCATATGAAGGTGGCGCTCTTGCCTTAGGCGTAGGTGCTTTGTAGCAACGTTCAAAGCGTAATTATTAGCCTAGCTAATTATTACCAAAAAGCCCGAGCCTAGTTTCGGGCTTTTTAATGTCTAAAATAAAGTGTCATATAAAAGCGGTATTCCTACTTTTGTTCCAGAGTGGCTTTTTATTTAAATATTTACCTCCTAACACAGCTACATAAAATACAAAAAATTAATTACTAATCTAGCCGATAGGTTTGAGTCTTGATAAAGTAAAATTAGAGCCAGTTAAGGGGAATATTTATGTTGAACCAAACTCTATTTAGCGCCGAGCAGGTGAGAGATAACGAAGCGCTTGCAGCTAAAAATAGCCATTGTGATTTATTTACCCTAATGGAGCGCGCAGGAGAGGCTGTATATAAGCAATGGCAGTTATTTGATGCAAAGCATGCATTAGTCATTGTTGGCCATGGTAACAACGCTGGAGACGGCTATATTACTGCTAGGCTGATCAAGCAATCAGGTCAACTGGTAACAGTATGCGCAGCTGAGCCTAATAAAGTATTAACCGGTGATGCTGCAAAGGCGCAGCAGTTATGGATAGAAGCGGGTGGGGTGGTTTCTCATTTTACAAAAGATGCTCTTAATGAGTGCGATATCGTTATTGATGCGCTCCTTGGGACTGGGCTTAATAACGCCGTGCGCGATAATTTTGCGAATATAATTAACGCTGTAAATAACAGTGGTAAGCCCGTAATAAGCATTGATATTCCATCAGGTATTGAGGCTAATACAGGGCAGCCTTTAGGGTGCGCAGTACAAGCTACTTCAACCGTTACTTTTGTAGGTATAAAGCAAGGGCTCACAACGACGGCAGGTAAACAATATAGCGGTAAGCTAGTATTTGATGATTTAGCAATTGGTGATGCGTTTACTTGTATCGCTCAATCTTCAGGAACTTTGATAAATATTAATAGCTTTAAAGGAATAGCCACGCGGGCAATCAATAGTCACAAAGGAAGCCACGGTAAACTTTTATGTGTTGGTGGCAATCAAGGTACTGCAGGTGCAATTAGGTTAAGTAGTGAAGCAGCTCTTAGAACGGGTGCTGGCATGGTAAGAGTGTATACACACGAAAGCTCAATAACGCCTATTAGTATTGGTAGACCAGAACTTATGGTAAGTAGTAATAACTTACATCAAGCGCTAGAGTGGGCAAGCTGCGTTGTTATTGGCCCAGGGCTTGGGCAAGACGAGTGGGCACAACAAACATTCGATGAAGTAATGCAATATTGCCAAAACAATAAAATGCCATTGGTTATAGATGCAGACGCCCTTAATTTACTCGCTAAGCAAGCCTCATCGTATATGTTAGAGCAATGCGTACTTACGCCACATCCAGGCGAAGCATCGCGACTGCTAAGTGTTAGTACCAGCGACATAGAATCAGACCGCTTTAATTATGCCCGCCTTTGCGCCAAGCGCTATAACGCGACTTGTGTATTAAAAGGCGCTGGAACATTAATAGCTAATGCCCAGCACACGTGGGTGTGTGAAGATGGCAATCCGGCATTAGCCGTTGGCGGCAGTGGCGATGTACTTACTGGTATTATTGGGGCATTACTTGCTCAAGGTTTAACTATTGATGAAGCAGCACGCTATGGTGTAACACTGCATGCTAAAGCTGGTGATATCGCAAGTGAGCGAGATGGGCAAAAGGGCATGCTACCCAGTGATTTATTCCCAATTGTAAGAGAGTTAGTTAATAAAGTGACGTGAGTTAAAGCGTCACTTTATCTCACTGATTATTAAGCTGCAGTAAATCCCATTTTGTACCATATAAGTCATCAAAAACCACTACGGTGCCATAGGGTTCTACTCTAGGCTCTTCGCTAAATGTAACGCCTTTAGAAAGCATTAAATTATAATCTCGCCAGAAATCATTAGTATGTAAAAATAAAAACACGCGCCCACCCGTTTGATTACCAATAGCACTCATCTGTTCGGGTGTTGTGGCTTTAGCAAGCAGTAGATTAGTCCTGCTCGAATTAGTCCCATTTGAACAAGCCCCGTTTGAATTTGGAGGTGAAATTAACACCCAGCGTTTACCATCTCCTAAATCAGTATCCTCCACTAACTCAAAGTTAAGCTTTTGAGTATAAAACTCAATGGCATCGTCGTAGTCCTTAACAACTAATGCAATGGTGCCGATATGCTGTTGAGCGTTAGTCATGTTTGGTTTACTCCGTACTATTAAATAAATGTGCTTTTTATCATATTTAGTAAACGATCAAGTAGGGTATATGCCCGCAGTATGTAATATGAATTAACTTACGAGTTCGTCTTCATCATCGGGTGGATCACCTGAGTCTTCTTTGCGTTTTCTTTGTTCTTGTTTTGCTTTTTGTACATTTTCGTATGTAGGCGGTGGGATAGGAATAATAGAAATAAGCGGAAAGAATGCTAAAAATAAATAAGCCCCCTTAGACATACTTTTACCCCACGTGACCATTTTGAGCATAGCCCAAACTACGAATGAGAATAACCCAGTCACAAGAGCAACAAAAACAAAGAAGATGAATATTTCGTTATTATTTAATAAATCCATTTAATATAAATCTTAGTTATACGTAACTTAGGTATGGGTATAAATTAAACAATATCAATGATTTTTATACTAAAAAGCAAAAAACCAGCCGAAGCTGGTTTTTTATATAAGCGAGGTGCTTAAACGGTGATGTTTATGTTGGGTAGCAGCAGTAAATTACTGCACAGCTGACCTCTAAGAAGCGTACGAGCGAGTTCCCGCGCATGCGCCTCAAACCTTTATAACTCAGCACCTAAGTACAGGCCAACGACTACTTTACTGAAGTAAGCTCTTGTACTGATTCTCCTATGTTCAGAGTACAACTCTCAATGTCATTCCCTGAGAAGATTTCCGCAGGGTTATTAAGCGAAGTTCTAAATTTAACAATAGTACCCCCCTTAGTTTTTAAGATGATCTCAGATCCAACAGGCACATTAGTATTAAAAATTACTGTTGTGCCTTCTTCAATTAGAACCTGTTCGAGAGAGTTATCTGACATAAGTATTTCCCATTAATAAGGCTTTATTGCCTAGTAAATATATATGGACATACATACAGTATTTCAAGAGCAGTGATGAATGATTTTTAAGCTTATTTATTCACTTGTAATTGTCGATTGCAATTAGGGTACAACAACTCTAAATGACTAATTTCATCTATTCCCTTTAACTCTTCCCACTATATGATGGATATTCCATCCGTTTCATTAATATTTTATGATGGCATTCCACGCGACGTGGTGACTCGAGGTTAAGCGATAATGTTTTTCACCTCCTTTAAAAGCAAAAAACCAGCCGAAGCTGGTTTTTTATATAAGCTAGGTGCTTAAACGGTGATGTTTATCACATCATGCCGCCCATACCACCCATTCCGCCCATGCCACCCATATCAGGTGCACCAGCAGATTCGTCTTTAGGGATTTCAGCTACCATTGCTTCAGTAGTGATCATTAGACCCGCAATAGACCCTGCAAACTGTAGCGCAGAGCGTGTTACTTTAGTTGGATCTAGGATACCCATTTCAATCATGTCGTTGTATTCGCCAGTTGCTGCGTTGTAACCGTAGTTACCGTCGCCGCCTTTAACTGCGTTAATTACAACTGATGCTTCGTCGCCTGCGTTTGTTACGATTTGACGAAGTGGCGCTTCCATCGCACGAAGTGCAACTTTAATACCGTGGTTTTGATCTTCGTTGTCGCCAACTAAATCAACTAGCTTGCTCGCAGCACGTACAAGTGCAACACCGCCGCCAGGTACTACGCCTTCTTCAACCGCTGCACGAGTTGCATTTAATGCATCTTCAACGCGGTCTTTTTTCTCTTTCATTTCGATTTCAGTAGCAGCACCTACTTTGATTACTGCAACACCGCCAGCTAGTTTAGCCATGCGCTCTTGAAGTTTTTCTTTATCGTAGTCAGATGTAGCTTCTTCAATTTGTGCTTTAATTTGAGAAACACGACCAGTAATACCTGCTTCTTCACCAGCACCGTCAATGATAGTTGTATCATCTTTAGTGATAATTACGCGTTTAGCTGTACCTAGGTCTTCAACTGTTGCTTTTTCAAGCTCTAAGCCGATTTCTTCAGAAATAACAGTACCGCCAGTTAATACAGCGATATCTTGTAGCATTGCTTTACGACGATCGCCAAAGCCAGGTGCTTTAACAGCTGATACTTTAACAATACCGCGCATGTTATTAACTACTAATGTAGCTAGTGCTTCGCCTTCAAGGTCTTCTGCAATGATTAGTAGTGGTTTACTTGCTTTAGCAACCGCTTCTAATGTTGGTAATAATTCACGGATGTTAGATATTTTTTTATCTACAAGTAGAATAAATGGGTTATCTAGTTCAACAGTGCCTTTTTCTGGGCTGTTGATAAAGTAAGGAGATAAGTAACCACGGTCAAACTGCATGCCTTCAACAACATCTAGTTCGTTTTCAAGTGATTGACCTTCTTCTACAGTAATAACACCACTGTTGCGGCCTACTTTTTCCATTGCTTGAGCAATGATATTACCAATCTCTTGATCAGAGTTAGCTGAAATAGTACCTACTTGTGCAATTGCTTTAGTATCAGAACAAGGAACAGATAACGCTTTAAGCTCTGCAACAGCAGCAATAACTGCTTTGTCGATGCCGCGCTTAAGATCCATTGGATTCATGCCTGCTGCAACAGCTTTAAGGCCTTCATTAACAATAGACTGTGCAAGTACTGTAGCGGTAGTTGTACCATCGCCGGCTGCATCATTTGCTTTAGATGCAACTTCTTTAACCATTTGTGCGCCCATGTTTTCAAACTTGTCTTCAAGTTCGATTTCTTTTGCTACAGATACACCATCTTTAGTGATAACTGGAGAGCCAAATGATTTGTCTAGTACAACGTTACGGCCTTTAGGACCTAATGTAACTTTTACTGCGTTTGCCAGGATGTTTACGCCAGTTAGCATTTTAGCGCGTGCGTCACCTGCAAAAAGTACTTCTTTTGCTGCCATGTTTTAAATTCCTCTAAATTCTTAAATGTTTATAAACGAAAAGTAGGTTTAGCCTACAATGCCTAAAATATTATCTTCACGCATGATCAGGTACTCTTGACCTTCGATCTTTTCAACTTTTTCAACATATGAGCCAAATAACACAGTGTCACCGGCTTTAACTTCTAACGCTCTCACGTCACCGTTATCTAAAACGCGACCATTACCTACGGCTACAACTTCTCCGCGAGTTGATTTTTCAGCTGCAGAGCCAGTTAATACAATACCGCCAGCAGATTTTGTTTCTTCTTCTAGACGTTTAACGATTACGCGATCTTGTAAAGGACGAATGTTCATGTTTTTTAGTTCTCCTAACAGTTTCTGAACAGTACAGAAAAAAGCTTTTCTAATTTGCATTCATTAATGGGGGTAGAGTGAAAAATTCCAAGAGAAAAAACGATAAATTTTTAATCTTTTCGCTCATATTCACCATCAATAGTGGTCGGCTGGTCCATTTGCTGCTGTTCACGCGGTGAATGTGGTTGTTGAGCAAATGGTGATGGCCCTTGTTGCATGCCTGCGCTCATTCTAACAGTTGCTTGGCTAGCAAGGCCTGCTGCCAATTTGTTACGAATGGCAGGGGTTAATAATAGTAGCCCAAATACGTCAGTCATAATGCCAGGAGTAAGTAGTAATACACCTGCAATTACAACGCATATTCCGGTAAATAATTCTTTAGCTGGCATTTGCCCTTGTGCCATTTGCGTTTGTACGTTTTGCAGGGCACTCATACCTTGTTGTTTAACCATTTTTGCACCTAAAATCGCGGTAATAACAACAAGTGCGATTGTTGCAAACCCACCAATTACATCGCTTACTTGAATCAGTAAGGCAATTTCGATAATAGGGATGATGATAAACAACACAAATAAAAATCTAAACATAACGCTCTCTAAATAATGACACTCAAAAGAGTTGATGAAATATAAATGAGGGTGACGAGGTCTCTTTTCAAGGTTAGGGCATAGGTATAGTCATTTTACTGATATTTAAGCGTCTACACATTGTATCGGCTATCAGATACTATGAAGCTAGACACTGTTAAATAAGTAAAGGTTCACAATGACTACGCAATTTAAACTGATTTTCACGATCTGCAAAGACGAAGACGAAGCACGTATACTTGCAAGGGCATTAGTTGAGCAAAAGCTTGCTGCTTGTGTAAATATTTTACCCAATGTGGGATCTATTTATATGTGGGAAGGCGAAGTGGCTGAAGCGACTGAAACTAAACTACTTATAAAAACGAAATCAGACAAAATGAACGATGTGTTTGTAACAATAAAAGCAATGCATAGTTATGAAGTTCCAGAGATACAAGTTATTGATGTTGCAACTGGAAACTTAGCCTATTTTAATTGGATGGATGAGGTACTGAATTAATGCGTTTTTTCTTTTTATTATTGGTAACGCTATTAACTGCGCCTGTAAAGGCTACAACTAATAATGTGCTTGGTGATCTCCTTGGGCCTCCGCAACAGACTTTTTTACCTGTAGACCAAGCGTTTATGTTTGACTTTGATCAGCAAGGCAGCACCTTGTTTGTAGGTTGGGATATAGCGCCAGACTATTATTTATATAAAAAGAAAATAGAAATTATCGCCAAAGGTGCAAACATTCAAGTAGGCGACTCCGGCAGTGGCGAAATTATTGAAGATGAATTTTTTGGTAAAACAGAGGTTTTTTTTAATTCCGCAAGTGTTATTAGTAAGCTAAGTAATGTTACCGACGGTGCCGTAGTTAAAGTGCGTTACCAAGGCTGTGCTAAAGCCGGGCTTTGTTATCCGCCAGAAGTTATTAGCATTCCACTTAGTGTAATTAGTGGCGCGCAGGTTAAAAATGTAGAGCAAAATAACACTACAGATGAAGCAGCAACTGCGCAAAGTACGTTTGCAGCACTCAATGAGCCTGCCACTGAACCTACAACAAATTCGGATGATGCCGAAAAAGAACTTACTTTTACCGAGCAGTTAGCAAGTCAGGGCTTAATAACTAATTTACTCATATTTTTTGCTGTTGGTGTTGGCCTTGCTTTTACGCCATGCGTATTCCCTATGTTTCCTATTTTGTCGAGCTTAATTGCGGGTCAGCAAAACCTTTCAACTAAAAAAGCCTTTGCACTATCGTTTGTATATATACAAGGTATGGCTGTTACTTACGCAGCACTAGGTTTGGTTGTTGCAGCGCTTGGTGGGCAAGTGCAGGGGTATTTACAGCATCCATTTGTGTTAATCAGCTTTAGTTTATTATTTGTATTATTGGCTATGTCTATGTTTGGCTGGTACGAAATTAAATTGCCAAGCAGTATGATGAGCAAGTTAACTCAGGTAAGTAATAATCAAAAAGGCGGCAACTACGTTGGCGTATTTTTAATGGGCGTGCTTTCGGGATTAATAGCATCACCGTGTACTACTGCGCCACTGTCGGCGGCGCTCTTATTTGTTGCGCAAAGTGGTGATTACTTAGTAGGTGGTTTAACACTATACGTGCTTAGTTTAGGTATGGGGTTACCACTTTTATTACTTGGTACATCTGGCGGTAAATTGCTGCCTAAAGCCGGTGGTTGGATGGAGCAAGTTAAAACCTTGTTTGGTTTTGTGATGCTCGTTGTGCCGCTTATATTACTTGAGCGACTAATCAGCGCAGACATAATATTATTAATGGCAGGTGTGCTTGCATTAGCAACGGCACTGTACTTACATCATTGGCAAAGTAGCCAAACACAAAGCAAGTTAAAAACTGCATTGTGGTTTGCTGCAACGCTATTAGTTATTACAGGCTTTACGTTAACAAAAAACTACTTTTGGCCGGTACAAGCGGTGCAGGTAAGCTCGCAAAGTAATGAGTTTAAAAAGGTGGCGGATTTAGCTGAGCTAAAAGAAGCCGTAGCGCAAGCGAGTAATGAAGGTCGAATGGTTATGGTCGACTTATATGCTGACTGGTGTGTGGCGTGTAAAGAGTTTGAGCATTACACGTTTCCAGATGCCAAAGTGCAAAGTGAATTTAGCCATTATCAGCTAATTCAAGTTGATTTAACTAACAGTGACAATAAAACAATTGAGCTAATGGAAGAGTACACCGTGTTTGGTTTACCTAGTATTTTGTTTTTTAATACTCAAGGGCAAGAGCTTAGTATGCAACGAGTGACTGGCTTTTTAAACGCTGATGATTTTGCTAAACACCTAGCTATGGTGCGCGCCAGCGCACAATAATAGTGCAATAGTGCCACCTATACTGATTAAGTGGCACCTTCTTTATTCTTCTGATACCTGTACCCATCACACTGATAAGACCAGTATTTTGCTGCTATTTACGTCGAAATCACTATAATAGTTGGTTAACGTGAGAAATTGTTGCTACATTGCTTTTTTTACTTACTTAAAAGTGAAAAATTAGTTAGTAACCGCTTAACTCATTACTTATAGGATATATCGCGTATTATGGCTGCAAAATTTAACCTTTTAGTTATAAATGGTCCAAATTTAAACATGCTTGGCAAACGTGAACCGGACAAATACGGTTTTCAGACGCTCAGTGAGATTATGAACGAACTAACCAGTGCTGCTGATAGTCTAGATGTTAAGTTAACGCATTTTCAAAGTAATAGTGAGCAAGTACTCATCGAACGAATTCACGATGCTTGGCAAGCGGTTGATTACATAATTATCAACCCAGCTGCATTTACGCATACTAGCGTCGCATTACGTGATGCACTGTTAAGTGTTGATATTCCGTTTTTTGAGGTGCACTTAAGTAACGTGCACGCACGTGAAGCCTTTCGTCATCATTCGTATTTTTCTGATGTGGCACAAGGCGTGATATGTGGATTAGGTGCAATGGGTTATCACGCAGCATTAAATGCGGCAGTTAACCGGTTGCAAAACGCAATTTAATTTTAAATTAACACACAAACTAACAGGCGGGTCGTGTAATGGATATTCGCAAGATAAAGAAGCTTATCGAATTAGTAGAAGAATCAGGTATTGCTGAGCTAGAAATCACTGAAGGTGAAGAATCAGTACGTATTAACCGTAACAATATGAGCGCAGGCCCAGGTTACCCGCAATTTGCTCCACAGCAATATGCACCAGCGCCAGCAGCACCAGTTGCAGCGGCTCCTGTAGCTGTTGAAGCAGCAGCACCAGCTGAGCCTATGGGTCATCAAGTTAAATCACCAATGGTTGGTTCTTTTTACTCAGCTGCGTCCCCTGAAGCGCCAGCATATGTAGAAGTAGGTCAGCAAGTTAAAGTTGGCGATACACTTTGTATTATCGAAGCTATGAAAATGATGAACCAAATTGAATCAGATAAAGCCGGTACAGTAAGAGCTATCTTAGCTGAAAATGGCGAGCCAATAGAATTTGATCAACCTCTATTCATCATTGAATAATAGCGTAACCTAAAAGGCCAACTCTAATGTTAGATAAAGTAGTCATTGCAAACCGAGGTGAAATTGCACTTCGTATATTGCGCGCCTGCAAAGAGCTTGGGATCAAAACGGTTGCTGTGCATTCAACGGCAGATCGCGATCTTAAGCATGTATTGCTTGCAGATGAAACCATCTGTATTGGTAGACCTTCAGCAACTGAAAGTTATTTAGATATTCCGCGCATTATTGCTGCGGCTGAAATAACTGACGCTGTAGCGATTCATCCTGGTTACGGTTTCCTTGCAGAAAATGCTGATTTTGCCGACCAAGTTGAGCAAAGTGGTTTTGTATTTATTGGCCCTCGTGGCGACACTATTCGTCTTATGGGTGATAAAGTGTCTGCTATCGCAGCAATGCGTAAAGCAGGCGTTCCATGTGTTCCTGGCTCTGACGGCCCAGTATCAGATGATAAAGAACGCAACATGCAAATCGCTAAGCGTATCGGTTACCCGGTAATCATCAAAGCTGCTGGTGGCGGTGGTGGTCGTGGTATGCGTGTTGTTCGCAGCGAAGCTGAACTTATTGATTCAATTGCATTAACACAGCAAGAAGCTAAGCAATTCTTTGGTAATAGCATGGTTTACATGGAAAAATTCCTTGAAAACCCACGCCATATCGAAGTTCAAGTATTAGCTGACGGCCAAGGTAATGCAGTACATTTAGGTGAACGTGATTGTTCTATGCAACGTCGTCACCAAAAAGTAGTTGAAGAAGCGCCAGCACCAGGGATTACTGCTGAAACGCGTAAATTCATTGGCGAGCGCTGTACACGTGCATGTATCGAAATTGGATACCGTGGTGCAGGTACGTTTGAGTTTTTATACGAAAACGGCGAATTTTACTTCATCGAAATGAATACACGTATTCAGGTTGAACACCCTGTTACTGAAATGGTTACTGGTATCGATTTAGTGAAAGAGCAGTTAAAAATTGCAGCGGGTCAACCGTTATCATTCACTCAAGACGACGTTGTTATTCGTGGTCATGCTATTGAGTGCCGTATTAATGCTGAAGATCCTGAAACGTTTATCCCGTCACCGGGTAAAATTACCCGTTTCCATCCAGCGGGTGGTTTAGGTATTCGTTGGGACAGCCATATTTACGCTGACTACACGGTTCCACCACATTACGATTCAATGATTGGTAAGCTAATTACTTACGGTGAAAACCGTGACGTAGCTATTGCTCGCGCGCGCAATGCACTTAACGAGCTAGTAATTGACGGAATTAAAACTAATACTCCTTTGCATAAGAGAATTCTTGCAGATGAAAACTTCCAAAATGGTGGCACTAACATCCACTATCTTGAGAAAAAATTAGGGTTATAATTCTAGCGTTTTAAAAACCGGCTTAGGCCGGTTTTTTTATGCCTGAAACTGCAATTTATCGCCTTAAATAAATATTCTGGTATGATTGGCAAACATGCGCTTTTAAGTAAATTTTTGAGGTAGTAATGACGCGTAGTTTTGAATCACACCTAAATGATGAAGTGGCAACCGTTACTATGGGGAACCAAGTTGCAGCTATTATAGAGCAAGGTGCGGTGATTTATTTACATGGCGATTTAGGAGCTGGTAAAACCACGTTTACCCGTGGCGTAGTGCAAGGCTTTGGCCATACTGGTAAGGTTAAAAGCCCCACATATACGTTAGTAGAACCTTATGAGCTTGAACAAGCAAATGTTTATCATTTTGATTTATACCGTTTAGGCGACCCTGAAGAACTCGAATACATGGGAATACGCGATTATTTTTCAGCAAATGCAATTTGTGTTGTTGAATGGCCTGAAAAAGGTGGCGAATTTATTCCTGTGCCTGATTTAGATATTACCCTAAGCTATGTGGGTAACGAACGTAAAATTGTTATTAATAGTGCGAGTGATCGCGGTGTAGCAATTGTCGAAAAACTAAATAAAAAACAATAAAATAGTGAAGGCAGTAATTATCAAATGAGTCGAGGTGCAGTTAAACTCTTTATTTACCTTATGGTTATTACCATAAGCCTGCCGCTGTGGGCGAAAAATACGATTAATAGCGTACGTGTATGGCCATCTCCAGACAGTACGCGTGTGGTGTTTGATTTAAGTGACAAGCCCGACTTTAGTTATTTTATGCTAAAAAACCCTAGCCGCTTAGTGGTCGATTTAGAAAATACTAGCGAGTTAAAAATACTGCCAGGTGTACCACCAAAACATCAAATAGTGAGCAAGCTACGCTACTCAAAACCTAAAAATAAGCACAGTGTACGGTTAGTGTTTGAATTAAACGCACCAGTAAAGCCTGTTGTGTTTGCTTTAGCACCTACTGGTCCTTATAAAAATAGACTCGTTGTTGATTTATATAATAAGAGCCAAGCAAAAACTGTTGTATCACCTGCACAAACAGCGGCTAAAAATCGCCAATTAAGTCAAGAACGCGACATTGTTATTGCAATTGATGCAGGCCATGGCGGCGAAGATCCTGGCTCCATAGGTCCATCAGGCACGTACGAAAAAACAGTCACATTACAAATAGCAAAGCGATTAGAGCGTATGATCGACGGTGAGCGCGGTATGATTTCACGTATGGTACGAAGCGGTGATTATTTTGTAAAACTCAATACGCGTACTAATCGAGCGCGTGAAAAAAAGGCCGATTTTTTTGTTTCTATTCATGCTGATGCATTTACAAGCCCAGGACCAAATGGTGCCTCTGTTTGGGTGTTATCACTAAGGCGTGCTAATTCAGAAATAGGTAAATGGATAGAAGATAAAGAAAAGCACTCTGAGCTTTTAGGTGGTGCTGCTGATGTAATGAAAGATGCCGCTAATGAAAAATATCTAGCACAAGCATTGCTTGATATGTCGATGGACCACTCGATGAAAACTGGCTTAAGTGTAGCCGACGAGGTGGTTAAAGAGTTGCGTAAAGTTGCCAAACTGCATAAAAAAGATCCGCAACACGCGAGCCTTGCTGTACTTAAGTCACCAGACATTCCATCTATTTTGGTAGAAACGGGGTTTATATCTAACCCGCGAGAAGAAAAATTACTTAAAAGCGCTAATCATCAAGAGCGTTTAGCTAAAGCGATATTTACTTCAATTAAAAATTATTATTTAAAAAATCCACCTGATGATTCTTTATTTGCCAAATTAAAGTCGCAATACCCAACAAAACATAAAGTACGCCCTGGAGAGTCTTTGAGTATGTTGGCAAGTCGTTATGGCATTACGGTCAGTAAATTAAAGCAAGTTAATAAACTAAGCTCTAATACTTTATTTATTGGGCAAGAGCTTGATATACCGCAAAGTTAGTCATTATTATCAGCGCAATGTTTGCTAGGAAGTTCCATGAATATTGAAATATTACCCGCGCGTTTAGCCAACCAAATAGCTGCAGGCGAAGTGGTCGAGCGTCCAGCGTCGGTAGTAAAAGAGCTAGTCGAAAATAGTTTAGATGCTGGTGCTAACCGTATTCAAATAGATATAGAGCGCGGCGGCCACAAACTTATTCGTATTCGTGATAATGGCACTGGGATAAGTAAAGATGAGCTAACGCTCGCGCTTTCTCGCCACGCAACAAGTAAATTAAAATCACTTGATGACCTTGAAAACATTTGCTCACTTGGCTTTAGAGGGGAAGCACTTGCGTCAATTAGTTCTGTGTCGCGTTTAACGCTGAGCTCAAAACCAAAAGAGCAAGAAGCAGCTTGGCAAGCTTTTGCAGAAGGCCGCGACATGGCCGTGCAAGTAAAGCCAGTAGCGCACCCCGATGGCACAACCATTGAAGTAAAAGATTTATTTTTTAATACTCCAGCACGTCGTAAATTTTTACGCACCGAAAAAACTGAATTCAGCCATATTGATGAGTTGATAAAGCGTATTGCGCTTAGTCGCTTTGATGTCTCTATTACACTAACTCACAACGAAAAAGTAGTAAGGCAGTATCGTGCCAAAACTGATCCCTCTCAGGCTATAACACGCGTAGCACAAGTTGCAGGCAAGGCCTTTGCCGAGCAAGGTTTGCATATTCAATCAGGAGAAGGCGGTTTACAGTTGCATGGTTGGGTGCTGCCTGTAGGCTCAGCGAATACTACTCAGTACACTTATGTGAATAATCGCATGATGCGCGATAAGCTTATTTTACATGCGATACGCCAAGCGTTTGAAGAGGTGAGTGGGACGCAAGAGCTACCTGGGTTTGTTATTTATATTGATATTGACCCACGACAGGTCGATGTAAATGTTCACCCTGCTAAGCATGAAGTGCGTTTTCATCAAGGGCGATTAATTCATGATTTTATATTGCAAGCTATTAAGCAAGTTGTAGTACCTCTGCAAGGTGAGTTTGTTAGCGAGTCAGTAAGCACTGAAACTGAATTTTCTTCTGTGTTCACAAGCCCAACACATAGTAGCGGTAATAATATAGAGAGCGATGGAGTATTTGATTACCCTAAATCGCAATTACAGCCCTCTTACTCTGGAAGTGCTGGTAGTTCGTCATCAGGCACACGAAGTGGCGTGGGGAGTGGGACATATCGCGCTACATCAAGTGCGAATCATCATGACGTAAATGCGTTTTATCAAGGAGTGAGTGAGCAACACGCTGCGCATTTTGACAATACAGCCAATGTATCTGCAGCACAACACCAGTCAGTATCTGTTGATAATGTCTTAAAAGCTGTTTCTATTATAAGTGTTAGTGAAGGAGTGTGTGTCTTTAGTGAAGAGCAGCAATTGTATTGCTCACATTTTAAATATGCATTAGTTGATGATTGGCATAATCAAATTAAAGAGTTCGGAAGTTTAGAAGGGAAAGCCCTTTTGTTACCTGTGCGGGTAAGCCTAGACAAAGAAGATTGCTTGCTTATAAAGGCTCAGCAATCGTGGTTTACATTACTTGGTTTTGAACTCGTAATAGAAAAACAGTTTGTAATGGTTAAAAAATTACCAGCGTGTTTATATTTACTTGATGTAAGTACAGCAATAGGTGAGCTGCTTGATGCATGTAAAGCGGGACTCGAAAATATAGAGAACTGGTTAGCGTGGCAGATGAAATGTGTACCAACTCGATTTTATTTGAGCAATGTATTTTTAGCGCAACAAATACGCTTACAAAATAATCCGCAAACTATTGAACGCTTACGCGAAAAAGCAGTTAAAATAGAGTTAAATCACTATTTAACGCAATTAGATTAAGGTATCAGTGTTGAGTAATTTACCAGTTATATTTTTAATGGGTCCAACTGCTGCTGGTAAAACAGCATTGGCTATCTCACTGTGCGAGCATTTAAATACAGAAATAATCAGCGTTGATTCAGCGTTAGTGTATAAAGATATGAACATTGGAACTGCAAAACCCGATGCAGAAGAACTTGTTAAAGCTCCACATCATTTAATTGATCTACTTGACCCGAGTGAAACGTATTCAGTTGCAGATTTTAGGCGCGATGCAGTGCAAAAAATTGACGAATTCCATAGACAAGGTAAAGTACCTGTATTGGTTGGGGGTACAATGTTGTACTTCAAATCTTTAATTGATGGTTTATCGCCTTTGCCTGAAGCAGATGCAGTAATAAGAGCAGAATTAGAAGCACAAGCTAAAGAATTTGGCTGGCCTCATTTATATAAAGAATTAGCTAAAGTTGACCCTAAAGCAGCTGAAAAAATGAGTGAAAATGATTCACAAAGAATTAATCGCGCTTTAGAAGTTTACCGATTAACTGGTAAAACCATGACTGAGTTGCAAAAGCAAAAACAGCCACCTTTACCTTATACTTTTCATCAATTTGCGATTGCACCGCAAGAACGCAGTGAATTACATGCGCGAATTGAAGAAAGGTTTAAAATAATGATTGATCAGGGGTTTGAAAATGAAGTTTCGACCCTATATCTACGTAAGGATTTACACCCCAATATGCCTTCTATTCGTTGTGTAGGTTATAGACAAATGTGGGATTACCTTGCGGGTGAGATAGACCATGATGAAATGGTTTTTCGCGGCATCGCTGCTACACGTCAATTGGCCAAACGTCAATTAACTTGGTTGAGAAGCTGGCCTGATGTTACTTGGTTAACAACAGGTGATGAAGAAAACTTGCATCGTGTAGTAAGTTCGCTAAGCTAGTAGTAGTTGAACAAAATTTAGCTTTGTTAAATAAGTTCAGCCACTTAATTATAATAACACCTAGAACGAAGGAATAATAACATGGCAAAAGGCCAATCGTTACAAGACCCATTTTTGAATGCACTACGTCGTGAGCGCATTCCAGTATCAATCTTTTTGGTAAATGGCATAAAATTACAAGGTAAAATTCAGTCATTTGACCAATTTGTTATTTTACTTGAAAACACTGTAAACCAAATGGTGTATAAACACGCAATTTCAACAGTTGTACCTGCTCGCGCAGTCAACTTCCAAGGTGTTCAAGGGGATGAGAGCACTGAAGAGCCAGAAGCTGGAAACTTTTAATTAGGAGCGTAATGCTTGTTTGACCGCTATGAATCCGGCGAACAGGCAATTTTAGTTCATATCGACTTACCTAAAGAAGGAGATCGTGAAGATCTTCATGAATTAGAAATGTTGGTATCCTCTGCTGGTGTTAGTAGTTTGGCGGTTGTGCAAGGCAGCCGTCAAGCACCACATCCGAAACTATTCGTCGGTACCGGTAAAGCAGAAGAAATAGCTGAAATTGTCAAAATCCACAATGCAGATGTCGTTATTTTTAATCATCAACTCAGACCGTCACAAGAGCGTAACTTAGAACGCGTTTGTGAGTGTCGTGTACTTGATAGAACGACGCTAATTCTTGATATTTTTGCCCAACGTGCACGTACCCATGAAGGTAAGCTGCAGGTTGAATTGGCACAACTTCGCCATATGTCAACTCGATTAATTCGAGGCTGGACCCATCTTGAACGTCAAAAAGGCGGGATTGGCTTGCGTGGGCCAGGTGAAACCCAACTTGAAACCGACAGACGATTACTTCGTGCTCGTATTCAAAATATTCGTGCGCGTTTGGCTAAAGTAGCTGTACAGCGCGAACAAGGTAGGCGAGCTCGTACACGTAATGAAATACCTACTGTATCGTTAGTGGGTTACACGAATGCGGGTAAATCTACGTTATTTAATCGTATTACACACTCAGACGTATATGCGGCCGATCAGTTGTTTGCAACGCTTGATCCAACTTTACGCAAGCTTGAATTAGGTGATGTTGGCCCCGTTATTTTAGCGGATACGGTTGGTTTTATTCGTCATTTACCGCATGACTTAGTCGCGGCTTTTAAAGCAACGCTTACTGAAACTCGTGAAGCTGATTTACAGCTACATGTAATTGACGCAGCAGACTCTCGTCTTCAAGAAAATATTGAACAAGTACAATCGGTGCTTAAAGAAATTGAAGCCGATGAAGTACCACAGCTATTAATTTATAATAAAATTGATGCGCTAGATAACGCAGCTCCCCGTATTGATCGCGATGACGAAGGACAACCTATAAGGGTGTGGCTTAGCGCCCAGACTGGTGAAGGCTGTGAATTACTTAGTGAGGCCATTAGTGAGTTACTTGCTAAGAAAATGTTTAACGAAACCTTATTTCTTACGCCATTGTATGGTCGCCTAAGGGCTGCATTATTTAGTTTAAATGCAGTGCATGAAGAGCGATTTGATGATCAAGGTAATTGGCTGTTAGATGTTAGAATGCCTATGGTTGAGTGGAATCGTTTAATTAAAGAATTTGGTCCTGAAATTGCTGGTTTTATCAGCCGTAATTAAAAATTGACGTTTAAATGTCGGTTTTTGTATGAGAAACGCGGTAGATTTGTTAGATTTAACACAATTTCCTAATTTATTTAGATAACAATGGAGTATAGCTATGGCCTGGAATGAACCGGGTAATAATGGCAATGACAAAGATCCGTGGAATAATAAAGGCGGACGTGATCAAGGCCCACCTGATTTAGACGAGGTGTTCCGTAAATTTAGTAACAAGTTCGGCGGCTTATTTGGCGGGAAAAAATCCGGCAATGGTAGCGGTGGTGGACTTGGCGGAGCCGGTATTTCATTTATACTTATTATCGCCGTTATTGTATGGGCGTTAAGTGGTATTTACACGGTAAAAGAAGCCGAGCGTGGTGTGGTTCTTCAATTTGGCAAATATGACCGAATTGCAGATCCAGGTCTGCGTTGGAAAATGACGTTTATTGAAACAGTGATCCCAGTCGATATTGAAGCAGTTCGTTCACTATCAGCTACTGGCTTTATGTTAACTGAAGACGAAAACGTAGTAAGCGTTGAGTTTCAGGTGCAATACCGAGTTATTGACCCATACCTTTACAAATTTAGTGTAACTAATGCTGATAGCAGCTTAGAAGAAGCATTAGATAGCGCACTGCGCTATGTTGTGGGCCATGCCAAAATGGACCAAGTTTTGACTAATGGTCGTGAGGTTGTTCGTCAAAATACATGGGATGAGCTTAATAAGATTATCGAACCATATAACTTGGGTTTAATTGTAACTGACGTTAACTTTAAAGATTCTCGTCCGCCAACTGAAGTTAAAGATGCATTTGATGATGCAATTGCTGCACAAGAAGATGAAGAACGTTTCATTCGTGAAGCAGAGGCCTACGCCCGTGAAATTGAGCCTCGTGCACGTGGTCAAGTAACACGTATGACGCAGGAAGCTGAAGGTTACCAAGAGCGTATAACTTTAGAAGCACAGGGTGAAGTGGCTCGGTTTGAAAAGTTATTACCTGAATATCAAGCAGCTAAAGAAGTTACTCGTGAGCGCTTATACATTGATGCAATGGAAGAAGTGTTAGGGAGTAGTTCTAAAGTATTGGTTGATGTTAAAGGTGGTAATAACATGATTTATTTACCGCTTGATAAGATCATGGATAAGCAAGGCACAGCAACACGTGTTGCTCTACCAAGCTCAAGTGATATTCAAGATTTACGTAATAAAGTGAATACATCACGCAATAGCACTGTTAATGGTGGTAATGACCGCTTTAACAATGATCGCTTTAATGAAGGGAGATAAGCATAATGAAAAACTTTAGTTTAGTAATACTATTAGCTGCCATTGTGATGTCTTTCTCGTCAGTTTTTGTTGTACCTGAAGGGCAAAAAGCAATTGTTTTGCTATTTAGCAAAGTACAAAAAGACAGTGAAGACAGTGCTGTTGTTTACAGCCCTGGTTTACACTTTAAAGTACCATTTTTTAGCCAAGTACGACGTATTGATGCGCGTATTCAAACATTAGATGGTACGCCAGACCGCTTTGTTACAAGTGAAAAGAAAGACTTAATTGTTGATTCATTTGTAAAATGGCGTGTAAACGATTTTAGCACTTTTTACTTACGTGCTCGTGGCGATAAGCAATATGCTGAAACGTTACTTGAACAAAAAGTAAATAATGGCTTGCGTACTAACTTTGGTACGCGAACTATTCGCGAAATTGTATCAGGTGAGCGTAGCGAGTTAATGGAAGAGGCGTTAGTACAAGCTTCTGAAAGTGCACGCGAGTTAGGTATTGAAGTGCTCGACGTACGCGTTAAGCAAATTAACCTACCTCAAGAAGTCAGTAGCTCTATTTATCAACGTATGCGCGCTGAGCGTACTGCCGTTGCAAAAGAGCATCGTTCTGAAGGTCAAGAAAAAGCTGAAACTATTCGTGCCGGTGTCGATCGCCGTGTAACGGTTATGCTTGCTGATGCAGAGCGTAATTCTCGTTCTGTACGTGGTCAAGGTGATGCAGACGCTGCTGGGATTTATGCAAATGCATATAATAAAGACCCTGAGTTCTTTAGTTTTGTACGCTCGCTAGAAGCATATAAAAAGACTTTTAAAAATAAGCAAGACGTTATGGTGCTTTCACCAGATAGCGACTTCTTCCAATATATGAAAGGTGCTAAAGCTCAATAAGCTTTACATTAAGTATTTAAAAGTTAAAAGCCTCGCATTTGCGGGGCTTTTTGTTAATGGGTATTTAATAGTTTAAATTACTGTTATTTATGTGGTTATTAGCTATCGTTTAGGTTTAAAAAAAACTACGCGGAAAAAATAAGCTGAACAGGGGTGATCTTTACTTTAGTTTTCTGGTAAAATCTCGTCCTAATTTTCTCTAAGTGAATTTACAATGGGTAAAAACGTTGTTGTATTAGGCACCCAATGGGGTGACGAAGGTAAGGGTAAGGTAGTTGACCTCCTTACGGACAAAGCATCTTTAGTAGTTCGTTATCAAGGTGGCCACAATGCGGGTCATACTTTAGTTATCGAAGGTGAAAAGACGGTTCTACACCTTATTCCATCGGGTGTATTACGTGACAATGTTAAATGTGTGATTGGTAATGGTGTAGTTTTATCACCAGAAGCGCTAATGAGAGAAATTGGCATGCTTGAAGAGCGCGGCGTACCAGTACGCGAGCGTCTTTTAATAAGCGAAGCATGTCCACTAATCTTGCCTTTCCATGTTGCATTAGATGTAGCCCGCGAAACTGCTCGTGGCGATAAGCCAATTGGAACTACCGGTCGTGGTATCGGTCCAGCGTACGAAGATAAAGTGGCGCGCCGTGGTTTACGTGTAGGTGACTTGTTTAATCCGGAATTATTTGCAACTAAATTAAAAGAAGTTCTTGAATACCATAACTTCACTTTAGTTAACTACTACAAAGTAGATGCTGTAGATTTCCAAAAAACGTTTGATGATGCAATGGCTGTTGCTGATATCTTAAAAGCAATGGTTGTAGATGTAACTGAGCTTTTAGATCAAACGCGTTTAGCAGGCGAAAACATTTTATTTGAAGGTGCGCAAGGTACGTTACTTGATATCGATCACGGTACTTACCCTTATGTAACGTCTTCAAATACTACCGCTGGTGGCGTTGCGACGGGTGCAGGTTTTGGTCCATTAAACCTTGATTACGTTCTAGGTATTATTAAAGCGTACACGACACGTGTTGGTTCAGGTCCTTTCCCTACAGAGCTTTACGATGGTCTTGATAAACAAGATCCAGTTGGTAAGCATTTAGGCGATAAAGGCCATGAGTTTGGCGCAACAACAGGTCGACTTCGTCGTACTGGTTGGTTAGATGCAGTGGCTATGCGCCGTGCAGTTCAAATCAACAGTATTTCAGGTTTTTGTTTAACTAAGCTTGACGTTTTAGATGGTTTAGAAACACTTAAAATCTGTATTGGTTACAAGCTCGAAGATGGTACAGTTACTAACGTAACGCCATTAGCAGCTGAAGGTTACGATAAAGTAACACCAGTATACGAAGAGATGCCAGGTTGGTCAGAGAACACAGTTGGTGTAACAAGTCTTGACGGTTTACCAAAAGCTGCAATTGACTACATCAAGCGTATTGAAGAAATTACGGGTGTTCCAATTGATATTATTTCTACAGGCCCAGATCGTGTAGAGACTATGGTACTTCGCAACCCGTTTGCGTAATTACTATTAGATTAAAAAAAGCTGCCTAGTGCAGCTTTTTTTGTGCCTAAAATTCACTTTGGAACGATCTTTGTATAGTATTTTGTAGATATCATTTTTATATGTGGCGAATATGCGTTTATTATTTTGTAATTCAATGTTGGCAATATCGCTAACATCACTCTCTTTACTCATAAGTGGCAATAGCTTAGCTGAGGAAACGTCTGCTGCTGTGCCGTTGTACACTGAGCCTGAGTTGATTGCATTGATAAATAAAAATGTCCATTTACAGCGCGTAAAGGCTGATGATTGCCAGTTAGTGCAAGATATAGAAGCACGAGCCAATAAAATGGCGTTACCGTCTTATCAGTTTTTATATGGCGATATGCTGGCTTATAACGTATGCGTTGATCGCAATGTAGAGTTAGGTGTGTATTATATGCGTAAAGCTGCTCAGCAGGGCTTAGCGGCAGCATTAGAGCAACTAGGACGTTACTACGACACTGGCCGATTAGTGCAACAAGATAAAGCGATGGCAATTACGTATTTACGTGAAGCTTCATCGCAAGGCAATTTAAAAGCTCAATTGCGCTTGGTTAAATTATTTAATGATGGCTTTGGTAGTCCACGAGACTTTGAAGATGCGTATCGATGGTTGTTTAACTCTATGGTGGCAGATAAGGCAACCCATCAAAAAATTGAACAATCACTTACTCAATTAGCTGAAAAAATGCCAGCAAGTGTGGTTGCTCGAGCTCGTCTTCCTATTTAATGGCTTTAAAAAACAAAACCCTAACTTTTTAAGTTAGGGTTTTTTAGTTTTTACAGACTGTAAAAGTATTTAACTGTCTTCTTTAGCCTTTGTTTGCGGGTCTTTTAAAACTGACATTTTAGGCGGCTGTAATGCAACAACGCGTTCGCCTTCTTGCGGCGGTTTTTCCATGTTGATTGTAAACGGTCTGAGCTTAATTGGTGTATCCTCATCACTGTCTTTATCACCAATGAGAATAAACAGTGGTATAGCCTCAGGGTTCATTTCTAGATATTGCTCCCAGCTAAATTCATCAGAAATACGTGTTGAACTAACTTTACCACCTTTAGCTATAATGCTGCTTAAGCGTGCATATGACCCTTCGTCACCAAAAAGTATTTGTCGTGATAAAAACGTTGCGCTGTCTTTATTTGCTTTAGCGTGCGACGTTGAAGAGCGCAATGAGAATACATTTTTCTCATTAAGTAAGTGAGAAAAATATTGGACGCCCAACGCGTTGTGATGACGATTAGGTGAGAGTGCTAGTACACTGCGAATAGTAGTTAGTGGTAAATAGCGTTCGGCGTGCTCCGATTGCGGGTTACCGTAATAACACGCTAAGCCATCCATACGTGCCATTCTACAGTTTTCCCATGCTGGGTCTGATAAATGAACAGGAATATTTTGATCTTTTAAGCCTCGGCCAATGGCACGTGCAACATGGTTTGCACCAATAATCAAAATCGTATTTGGCGATGGTTGGCGTACACCTAAAAGTTTAGCAACAGGAATCGCAGTTAAGCTCTGTAGTACAACGGTAATTATAATTACTGTAAATATGAGAGGTACCATTTTTTCAGCATCAGCAACACCAGACTCCATCATACTAAGTGCAAATACCGACCCAACGGCAGCGGCGACTATACCGCGTGGAGCTATCCAAGCAAGTACCAAGCGAGACTTCATTGGTAGGTCAGTACCAAAGGTCGAAATAGCAATACATAATGGGCGTGCAACAAAAAGTACGATGGCTAAAAATATAAATACATCGCTGTCGAGCATCATTAAATCAGAGAGCTGTAAGCGTGCTGCAAGTAAAATAAACAGCGTTGATATTAATATCATCGACAAGTCTTCTTTGAACTCAAGTACAGAATCTATTTCTAAATCGTCTTGGTTAGCAAGCCAAATGCCAAATACTGTCACAGCTAAAAGACCCGATTCATGGCTTAAATAGTTTGATACAGAAAAACTAATGAGTACTAACGCTAAAATTCCAAACTTATGTAATTCAAATGGTAGCCATTCGCGGCGCATTAATAGTGTTGTTAGCCAGCCTGCAGCAACACCAATACTTAAACCAACGCCGAGGGTTTTAACTAAAGCAATAATAGTGTGGCTAAATACTTCGCCTTGGCCTACAAGCATTACGGCTTCAAATACTAATACAGCAAACAATGCGCCGATTGGATCTATTACAATACCTTCCCAGCGTAGTATGCGGTCAATGTCTTGTGTTGGGCGCATTGAGTTTAATAGCGGTGCTATCACAGTAGGGCCTGTTACAACTAACACTGCACCTAATACTGCAGCTACACGCCAATTAAGCTCAAGTAACCAATAGGCGCTTAGGCTAATAATAATACAGGTAGTAAGCATGCCGATTGAGCAAAGGTTTCTTACAACTTTTCCAATCCCTTTTAATTCTCTGAAATGCAGAGTAAGTGAACCTTCAAATAAAATGATTGCAACGCTTAGTGATACAACTGGAAACAGTAAATCACCTAACAATGCATCAGGGTCTAAAACACCACTAAATGGCCCAAGTAAAAGACCAGTAAGCAATAAAAAAAGAATAGCGGGTACTCTAAATGCCCACGCGACCCACTGGGCAAGTACAGAGCAAAGTGCGATACCGGCTATATAAATTGCTGACATAGATTAAGAATTCCTTATTTATGACGATATATTTTAAAAGTATAACTTTTGTTAATTATTAATACAGGGGTATACACGGGAAATTCAAATATTACTAATCAATTTTAGCTGCTAATAAAAGATTAGTGATCTTTAATTTTGGATCTTGGATGCAAAGACTTTATAAAAGCACATTAACTACTATTATCTTGTTGATTTATAATGAAAATATATGTTTTATTATTAATGTGTAATAGCTCTGTTTGAATTTTAGCCTTGATCTTACTGTGTAATTTAGCGTATTATACTTCGAGTTCGAATTATTAGTTATCTAATTAAGATTGTTGGTTGAAATAGTAGAACGTTAATACTACGGTCATTTTTACTGCTTATAATCATGTTTTGGATACTAAATTAGTATCTGAACGTTAAAATTTTATTTTCCGAATTCTTAAGTATGGTTTTACTGGACAAGTTTGTTTATTTTTTTTAACAAATAAAGGTTTGAGTTGAACTATTACTTTTCAATATTTAATCCCCATCGTGGCGATTAAATCTCGGTCCTTGAGTCTTCACCCTATCTGTTGGTGTATCAGACTCTAGAGGCTCTATGTATGTTGTTAATAGAAAAGCCACACACAGCTTTTTACAGCGATGCATAAACAACACTTTTAAACTTTCTTATTGGTACTGCTCATAACACTGGGTGGGTGCTACTTTATATCTGAGCTTAAATTTAAAACAACGTTTTAGATTTGGCCTTTTCGTGTGCGTTTAAAAGTGCTGTCAAACGATAAATAAATTCGAAGCAAGGTTTTATACCTAGCTACTTAGTTTTAGCTCACGAGTAGTGAGCGCAAATAAAATGGAAAGTTGAGCATTTATGCAAAAGTTAAATTGGCGACGCATTGTACTTAAAGTAGGCAGCGCTTTAATTGCACCGGATCACGATGGCTGCCGTTCACGTTATATATTAACCATCGCACAGTTTATTGTTCGTTGCCGTGCGCGTGGTATTGAGGTGATCCTAGTTTCGTCTGGTTCGGTAGCGGCTGGCGCGCACTTGTTTCCATCAGATAAACCACGTTCAGTTGTAATGAAAAAGGCAATGGCGGCAGCAGGCCAAACAGAAATGATTGCCATGTGGGACCGTTTTTTCGACTTTCCATCTGCGCAATTACTACTAACTCATGGTGATTTACGTGATCATGAGCGTTATCAAAGTATTCGGGAAACCGTATTTACGTTACTTGAGCACGGTGTGCTACCAATCATCAATGAAAATGATGCTGTGACAACAGACGATTTACGAGTAGGTGATAACGATAATTTATCCGCTATGGTTGCCGCTGCAGCAGATGCAGATGCTTTACTGATTTTTTCGGATGTTGATGGGTTATATGATAAAAATCCTAATTTGCACGACGATGCTGTTTTATTACCTGAAATAAAATCAATTGATGAATCTATTTATGCTATGGCAGGATGTGCTACGAGTGCTGTAGGCACCGGTGGTATGAAAACCAAAATAGAGGCTGCGGAAAAGGCAACATCACACGGTATAGCCACTTATATTATTAATGGCTTTAAAGAAGAAACATTTACTCGATTATTAGCTGGAGAAAATCCAGGTACTATTTTTTCGCCATACGAAAAGCCAATGCAAGATTCTGTACATTGGATGACACATACAGCAAACGAGCAAGGTGAAGTTGTTGTTGATGGGTCGTTTGATGAGTCATTAGAAGGTGAAACTGGGTGTATTCGCGGCGATGAGATCGTTGAAGTACACGGTGAATTTGCTATCGGTGATACCATTTTAGTACGAAGTGAAGACGGTACGCGTCTAGCTAAAGCGACCGCAAATTACAGTAGCTGTTTGTTAAACTTTATTGCAGACAACGAACAGAGTGAATTCAGCGAAAAAATGCAGGATTCAATTGGACCAGTTATATCTGAAAAACATATCGCATTATTGGAGAAGTCATGAGTTTAATTACGGACATTTCACGTCAGGCAGCTAAAGCTGCACATACACTTGCTTTACTCGATACCGAGACTAAAAACCAAGTATTAGTTGAAATGGCAGCGGCATTAAGAGAGCAAAAAGCATTTATAATAAAAGAAAATGAAAGTGATTTAAGCGCAGCACGCGACAATAACTTAGCTGCCTCAATGATCGACCGCTTAACGTTAAACGATGAGCGTATTGAATCAATGGCACAAGGCATTGAAGTTATAGTAAGCCTTGATGATCCTGTTGGTCAGCTACGAGATATTACCGAGCGTCCAAACGGTATCAAAATTCGTAAAATGCGCGTACCTCTTGGCGTTGTATGTATGATTTACGAAGCACGCCCGAATGTGACAGCAGACGCTGGTGCATTATGTTTTAAATCAGGTAATGGCGTAATTTTACGTGGCGGTAAAGAAGCACTTAGAAGTTCACAAGCTATCGCAAGTGTGATGCATAGCGTACTTGAAAAGCATAACTTACCAGTATCACTTATTTCAGTGATTCCAGATCCAGATCGTGCGCTATTAATGGAGTTAATGCAGCAACGCGAAAGTATTGATTTAATTATTCCACGTGGCGGCGAAGGCTTAATCAACTTTGTTACTGAAAACAGTACGATTCCTGTAATTCAGCATTACAAAGGTGTTTGTCATCTATATGTGGATAAAGATGCAGATCTAGAAGTAGCCCTTAACTTACTACTTAATGGTAAAACGCAGCGTACCGGTGTTTGTAATGCACTAGAGGGCTTAGTTGTTCATCAAGATGTGGCAGATGAGTTTTTAAATCTGTGTGCAGTCGTATTACGCCAAGAAGGTGTGAAAATAAATGCAGACAGTTTTGCAGCTAAATATTTTGATAACGCAACCGTTTTAGCTGATGATGAATTTGGTGAAGAGTATCTAGATTTAGAAATTGCTATTCGCGTTGTTCCAAGCTTTACGGCAGCAGTTGAGCATATTGCACAGTTCGGTTCAAACCACACCGAAGTGATTTGTACTAAAAATCAAACTGCCGCAGAGTTATTTCAACGCAGTGTTGATGCTTCTGTAGTAATGGTTAACGCGTCATCTCGCTTTTCTGATGGCTCACAATTGGGTCTGGGTGCGGAGATTGGTATAGCGACCTCCAAGCTTCATGCATACGGTCCAATGGGGCTTGAATCACTCACTACTGAGAAGTACTTAGTAAATGGCGAAGGCCAAGTTCGTGAATAAATTAACGATGTAAGTAATAAAGCCGAGCATTGCTCGGCTTTGCTGTATTTGTGGTTTATTTTAATTTTTTTATCCAATCACTTGCTGGTTCTGGCTTATGCAAATGATAGCCTTGCATAATTACTTCAGGGTACTCTTGGAATAAATCAAAGTGGGACTGATTCTCTACTCCTTCGGCAACAACTTTCAACTGAAATAGCTTTCCTAAGCTAACAATCATATCAATAATTAATTTATCGTTGTTATCAGTCGGCGCATCAAACACAAATGAGCGGTCTATCTTCAATTCTTGAATAGGCAATTGTTTGAGGTAGGTAAGGCTTGAATAACCCGTACCAAAGTCATCAATGGATACACGAACACCTAAGTTTTTTAGGTATTGTACCGCCTCAATGGCGGACTCTATGTGATTGAGTAAGGTGCCTTCAATAATTTCGATAGTTAACTGGTTTGGTTTTATTTCGTAAAACTCTATTTTAGTTTTTAATAATGATAGGAAACGTGCTTCATGAAAGTGTCTACCACTAATATTTACCGATAAGCTCAGTGTTGAATGACGATCATCTAACTGTTGAATAAGCGACAAAGAATTTGTAAGTACCCATGAGTCTAGTTCATAAATAATGTCTGACTCTTCAGCAATAGGAATAAACTCAGCGGGGCTAATAAAGCCTTTCTCAGGATGCATCCACCGTAAGAGCACTTCGCCACCTTTTAACTTTTGCTGACTATCAAATTGAGACTGAACATAAAGTGTTAATTCATTTTGCGATATTGCTTTTCGTAAGTCTTGTTCAATTTCAAAGCGGCGCTTTGCCTGTTCACCAAAAGAGTTATCAAAGAAAGTGACTCTATTACCGCCTTTTTCTTTTGCTTTATAACAAGCAGCTTCGCAGTTTCTGATCGTTTCAATCGCATTTTCCCACTGATCTTCTCTAGGGAAAATATAGGTGCCGATGCTAATTGTAATACTTATTTGTTGATCATCAATTATGAAAGGCTCGTTAATAACTCTTAATAACTCTTGTGCCTTATGTTCTGCAATTTCTTGTGATCTTAGTCGACCAACGCCTTTGTCAACACTACTCAAAGCGGCAAATTCATCGCTGCCTAAGCGTGCAATAACGTCTTTTTTATCAAGTTTATTATGGATACGATTGGCAAGTTCTTTAAGAACTTTGTCGCCTGCTAACAAACCAAGGCCATCATTAATTGAGTGAAAGCTGTCTATGTCTATTATATAAATATAAGCGTAGTTATTGTCTAAAGAACATCGCTGTAATTGTTGTTCTAGCTGCTTTAGAAAACCGTTTCGGTTAGGTAAAGCGGTTAGCTCGTCATGCCAAGTAAGGTAGTCAATGCGTTCTTGGGTTACTTTCAAACTCGAAATATCACTAAATACACCAATGAAATGAATATTTGTGTCTTGTTCACCTTTTACCAGACTTAGTGTCAGTAATTCAGGGTATAGCTCACCATTTTTACGACGCGTAACGAGCTCTCCGCTCCAATAACCGGCTTTGTTAGCGTGTTGCCAAACATTATTGAAGCTTATACCGGCTTGGTTATTTTGTTTTAGTTTATGTAACTTAATATCTAGCGCTTCGGCTTCAGTAAAGCCTGTGATACGGCAAAAGGAAGGGTTAACAGCAATTATTTTACCATCGGAATCAGTAATAACAACACCATCGGCAGTACTCACCAACGCCTGATAGAAAAGCTTTTGTTTAGATGATAATTGCTTAAGTTCCTCTTCTCTTTCACTTAATTCTTGTGCTAGAGATTCTATTTCAAGGAGCTTATCGTGCAGGTCAAAGTTCTTCTCTATAAGTCGGTCTAACATACCCTGAGATGTTATGTGAGTACGAATCCTGGCTCTTACTAAAGCAAGTTTATAAGGCTTGTGGATATAATCAATAGCACCTAATTCAAACCCATGTTCTTCTGAGTCTTCAGTGGTCAGTGCTGTCACAAAAATAATGGGGATTCCTTTGGTATTTTGGCGTGATTTTAATATTTCACATACTTCATAGCCATCCATACCCGGCATCATTATATCAAGCAAAATTAAATCGGGGCGTGTTGATTCTATAAAAGCTAGGGCTTGTTCGCCGCTAATAGATACTCTTACGTCATAGTCAGCAAGTAACCCTTCAACTAGTACATGAAGATTGTTTGGCTCATCATCAACAATTAGCACTAAAGGTTTTTGTTTTTTATCTTGAGCTTCACTAGTATTTTTAGCCGGATACATCGAATGCACATTCAATCCTTTTGAGTCTTTAATATCTAATCTAGCTTAGTTTTTTACGCTTGGCTAATTTAAATTGTCATCACGAAATTGGCTTATCAACTCTAATACTAATTGATAGTCAAATTGATTTATTGCCGACTTAAGTCCAAGTAAGGGATGAGGAGGTTTCAAAGTGAAGCCATTTAAGCTTCTTACTAAGCTACTAGGAATTGGCTTTGAGTTAATTGTTAATTCATAAATTTTATCAATAAGGGTTGTAAGCTCACTTGCATTTTCATTGCCTTCTAAACTGACATCTTCGCTAAGGCGTTGAGTTGTTAGATACTGTTTAATTGCATGCAAAGTAATTACAAATTGCTCACTAAACAGTGAAAATGAAACAACTTCTTTATTGCGTATTTGAGATTCAATTTTTTTAGCTAGCTGCTCTAAAACTTCTAATCCTAAAGTGCCCGTTAAACCCTTTATTGCATGAACATGGCGGGCAAGTTCAATATTATTATTAGTTTCTTGTAGCTTTTGAAACTTTACAATAAAGTTTTCATAGTCTATCGCGAACTGTGTAATCAATTTATTTAGCAAACGTTCATTATTATCTAAGTTATCAAGTGCTAGAGGGATATTAATGAGTAAACCACTTTGGGGCGTTGATAAATTCTTTTCAAGGCTTTGAAATAGCATATCAAAAATGAGGGGCTTGGTTAAAAAGTCATTCATTCCTGCATCAATAGCTGCCTTTTTATCCTCAGGAAGTACTGCTGCGGTTAATGCCACTATTGGTAACGTTTCGCCATTTTCTCTAATTTTACTGGTGGCTAAAATACCATCCATTACTGGCATTTGAATATCCATAAAAATAATGTCGAATATATTGTTTTTAACACACTCAACGGCTTCCTGCCCGTTCATTGCCGTTACAATGTCTAGATCTAATTTTTTTAACATTGCAGAGGTGATTTCTATATTCAGAGGGTTATCGTCAACAATGAGTGCTTTTACACCAGTAAATTTAATCAAGTTATCAGGCTTTGGGGTGATGGTTGCTTTGCTTTCAGATGCAAGTAATTTTAAGATATCCGACTGTTTGTAACTGTTATTTATAATATGTACATTTTTTTGTGTTGGCTGGGTGTGAGGCTGATCGGTATCTGTAATTATTATGATGATTTTTAAATTGTTTTTAGATAGCTGACTGTTTTCAGTGAGTTTTTGTAGAATAATGCTGTTTTTGGCTTCTTCTTGCGTCAATGACAAAATGACAATATCAAAAGGAGAGCTTGGTTGAGATATTTTAGCGAGAGCGCGTAGCGGCTCTTCTGTTGTTTCGGGTGTTATTCCAACACTGCTGAGTAAAGACACAAGTTGGGCAGCTTGTTCTTTTTGTGGCGTAATGAGTAAGGCTCGTTTTTTTTGTCTGTGTTGTGGTGAAAGTTTAAATGGTAAGGTGAAATAAAACTCACTGCCTTTATCTTTTTCGCTTCGAATTTGAATTTTTCCACCGAGTACTTTTGTAAATTGTTGGCTAATAGTTAACCCAAGCCCCGTGCCACCGTATTTGCGAGTAATAGAAGCATCACCTTGATAAAAAGAGTTAAATACTTTCTCGACCTGTTCAGGTTCAATTCCTACGCCTGTATCTTTAATACAAAACCTTAAATCAATTATGTTTTTTTGTTGGGATATTGTTTCTACAATTAACTGAATTTTCCCATGTTCAGTGAATTTTATTGCGTTTCCGACGCAATTATTGATGATTTGGTTCAGATGAAATGGATCCCCTATCAGCTCTAAATGTGGGTCAGCATGTAGATTAAATTCAAGTGCTAAGCCTTTTTGATTCGCGGTATCTTTAAATAAATTGCCCGTGTTTTTTACAATAGAGTCGAGAGTAAATGGTATTTCTTCTATTTTTATTTTTTTTGATTCAAGTTTAGAAAAATCTAAAATATTATTCAGGATATGCAGTAAATTATGTGCACTTGAATATGCTTTGTCTGCGTAATGTTGCTGTTTAGTAGGTAAAGTACTGTCTCTTAAAAGCTGTAGCATACCTAATACGCCATTCATTGGCGTTCGCAGCTCGTGACTCATGTTTGCCACAAAGTCACTTTTTGTTTTGTTAGCACTTTCGGCTTGTGCTATCGCAACTGTAAGCTCTTTGTTCATAGTCTCCATTTGGATATTTAACGCCTGCGTTTCAATCAGCAGCTCTTTGGTTTGCTGATTTTTTTGATACAACATATTTGCTGCTTTTATTACTGCGGATATCTCGCTTTGATTATGATGGTTTTTATTGAGCGTAACTTGTTTTTCATTACTCATATCGTTTAGTAAAGTGGTTAACTGAGTAATTGGTTTAATGACCGATCTAAAAATAAAGTAGCCGACTGATATAACAATAATAGTGATTAACAAAGCGAATAAATTCGCTTGTTCTGTGTAGCTTATTAGGTGGGAGCTGAGCTGTTTTTCAGTTTCATTAAATTTCAGTTTTTCAGTTTTTTTGACTTGATTAGCTAAATAGAGTAATTCGTTTTCAATACCAGTAAGCACAACATTAATCGAAAAAGTGTAGCTACGTGTCAGCAGCATTAATTGGCTGTAGGCTTTCTTTAAGTTTGTAATCGTGTTCATGGAGACACTGCTTATGCTAGGTGCTTTCGCTAATTTTGAGTGTAAATGCTCAAGGTTTTTATTAACATTTTGTGCTTCGTCAAAATTAGGTTTATACAGGTAACTTACTACCGCGTGCTCTAGGTTGCTTATAGTAAGCAATATATCGCTAAAAATAGCTTTGCTTTTAGGGGAAGCTTGCGTTTCTAATTTCGTTATCTGTATTTTTAGATCTGTAATAGGTTGTTTAAATTGCGTTATGTAAAGTTGCTCTCGTTTAGTTCGATTCATCACAATTTGATTGAACGTGTCTTGATAGTTACTTAGGTAGTCACCAAGTCTGTTTAGTGCACTTTGATACTCTAAAGAATGCTCTACAGAATTGCTTTTTAAGAGATTGAGGTTTTTATTTGCTTCATTTAAATAAAGGTCGAATTTTTCGATTGTATTTTGATTTGCTTTATCAACATAAGCAATCGCCTGACTTTGCAGTGAAATAACATCGTTTTCTAAACGCGTTACACTTTCATTTTGCATCAGTGCATTGTGTTGTGCTTTTTGTAAGTTTAATAATGATTTTTGTGAATAATTAAATAAATAGCTTTGCAGTACTAATAAGCTCATAAGTAAGCACAAAGCTAAAATTATTTTTGATTTTATCGAACGAATTTTCATTAGCGACTAATTAACTCATGCCATTTTTGCAAACTGTAATCGTAGGTTGGCATAACACTGTTCCATACTGCAACATTACTGAAACGTTTGAGATAACTACCTCCATTTCGTTCCTCTCCTGCTTTTATCGTTATATCACCGTTGGTATTTCGTAAGTCTATTTCAGTTGCTTTACCATCGTACCAGTAGTCCCATTCAGAAGAACTCAGTAGTGGCTTTGAGCGTTCAGGGTTGCTAATGTAATAACCTTGACGAGCTATAAAAGCCCCCGGCCAACCTGATAACCACCAATTCATATAATCGTAAGCAGCATCTTTAACGCTATTTTGTGTTTGTGACGATAAGCACATCACACCGTGCCAGCCTCTGTAACCCTCTTTTGGAGCGGCAAAGCGCACATTAACACCTTGGCTATTAAGCGCGGCTACTGCTGGTGAGAACATGCTCTCTATATGCGCACGTTTGCTCTTCATAAACTCGATTGATTCTGGCACAGAGTTCCAGTACCCACTAAAGTGACCTTGGCGTTTAAAATCAAGTAATATACTAAAGAGTCGATCCATTTCTGAACGCGTTATTGAACCGATATTATTAAATTTTATGAGGCCTTTGCTTTGTGCAGCTAAGGCCAAATCGAATAATCCGATAGTAGGGGCATTTACAATGGCTACTTTTCCTCGGTTCGTATCATCTAATAGCCAACTCCAGCTTTCTGTTTCGTAAGCTATACCTGGTTTGATGAAATCAGTGTTGTAACCAAAAGAGTCAACATTGTGCACATAAGGCAAAAAGCTTATGTGATCGCTTTCGTGCTCGCTTAATGTACCATCGGGTTGGACATTTAATAATTTATACGGAGCATCGCCTGCACCAATATTTGCATTTTCGGTGAGCTTTCCAGTTTTAGTGAGGTTGTTAATTTCATTAAAGTAAGTGAGTCGTTTTTTTTCTATTGGCTGTATAGAGCCTGCATTCCACAGCACATTTATGCTATTTGACCATTGTTCGTATAGATCAAAGGAGCTTGGGGCCATTGACGCTCTTTGTAAAACGGCTGCACTGCCTGCGGGTGTAAATTCGATATTAATACCCAAGTCGCTCATCGCTTGTTTTCGAATAGCATCTTGTAATGTGACATGTGTACCAAGGACTCTTAAAGTGACTTTTTTTCGGGCAAAAACATAAGGAGCATGCGTAATCGCGCCAGCAGTCAAACCAATAACAGCAAGTTTTTTTAACGTTGAGCGCTTAGGGGTGTCCATGATAAGCCTAAAGCATTAATACATATGACATTATATATAGCTAATAAGTTGTAAAGACTCAAGTTGAAAGTTATAAAAATTAGTTAGAAAAGAAAGTAATTAACACTACGAAAAAATAATTTTTGGTTTTTGATGAGGAGGTAGGAAAGTGGTGGAGCTAAGCAGGATCGAACTGCTGACCTCCTGCGTGCAAGGCAGGCGCTCTCCCAGCTGAGCTATAGCCCCACATTCCTAAATTACGATTTACGTAATTACTTGGCTGCTGAGTTCCAAGCGGGACGAACTTTAAATTTTTTTATAAATTTGGTCAAGTATTTTTTCGCTAATTTTTACTGTTTATGACAAATTTTGATAGACTCGGCTTAATTACAAACTAAAACGACAAAAAACATGAAAAAAAGTGTTCTAGTGATGATGGTTTTACTCGCAGGTTGTGCGTCAAGTGACGGGCCTCCTTTTGAAATAAACAACAAACAGTTTCATGAAAAAAAAGATGCGCAAGGTAATAAAATTTTTGCTTATGTTGTTTCAGTAAAAGCTAAGCATCGTGAAAACTTTAATCTTGACCGTGGTCCTAATAACAGACCAAGTCGTGGTGAGGTTAAGCAATATATTGAGCAAGAGCATTTTGAAGAGTCGAGTGTTTTAAAGTTACAGCTAGAAGACCAAGCTGTTGAGTTATTAAATCAAGAGCTAAAAGAGCGTCAGTATTGCGATAACGAACACGAAGTCAATGACGTTATATGGCGAGATTTGAGTGTGCAATTAAGAGGACGTTGTTTGTAATATGTTTGCTGATAAAACTAAGTTAGCAGAGCTTTTAGCGCACCTAGATATTAATTACGATGTAATAGAGCATCCGCCGCTGCATACTAGCTTAGCGGCTGATGAGTTTATGATTGAGCGCCCAGGTACACGTCTTAAAAATTTATTTTTACGTGACAATGAGGGTAGGCGACATTTTTTAGTTATTACAGCGCACGATAAACAACTCGACTTAAAGGTATTGTCAAAGCAGCAAGGTCTTTCACGCTTAGGGTTTGCATCAAGTGAGCGGCTAGCTAAATATTTAAAAGTGGCTCCTGGGTGTGTATCTATGTTGGCTCTTTTAAATGATAAGCAAAACGAAGTGAGCTTATGGGTTGACCAAGATATTTGGGGTGGCGATTTGTTCCATTGTCATCCATTTGAAAATACCCAAACATGGTTGCTTAGCAAGGCTGACTTAGAAACTTTTTTTAATTACACAAAGCATCAACCGCGAGTTGTATTTTTACCCTCAAAATAAGCCCACACAATTAACGATAAACCGCATAAGCAAACCGCAAGCAGCGTAAACATAAACGCTGTTTGCCCATAATGTTGGTATACCACACCGGGTAATAACGACCCTAATGCACCACCACTATAATAAAATGATACATACCCGCCATTGGTTACGCTTGGTGGGGCTTTACTTATTTTGTTAACGAGCGGCGCTGCAGTTGAATGAATTACAAACATTGCCCCACAAAATAAAGTAAATGCGATTAAAAATAAGCTAAGTTGGTGGCTCATTAATAAAATAATACTCACACTATAAAAACTAAATACAGCGACTAAAAGATGCCAAGCTGAAGGTGTTTTTTTAAGCAACCAAGGTGCAGTAATAGAGGCGAGAGCACCAATTAAATAACCACTGTAAACTAAACCTATGTCACGAGTATTGGTAATTAAAAACGTGTTTTGTAATATAAACGGTAAGTAATTAAGTAGCGCAGCGAAGCAAAAAAACATACAAAAAACGGCGCCATACACTTTAAGTACAGCACCTTCTTTAAGTTGTTTAAGGTAATCTAGAGGGGAGAGCTGCGACGGTGTAGCTGGGTTTGAAAAGCGAGAATGCTTAATTGTTAAAGCCAAAAAAATAAGCATAAAAGCAATAACATAATAAAAACTTTGCCAATGCCACAAATCGCTAAACAAAGCGGCGAGTACGCGGCCAAAGTAACCTCCAACTATACTGCTACCAATATACAGAGTCATATTTTTTTGAAGGGCATCTGCGCTGTAGCTCATGCCTATATAACTAGTCATTGCTGTTAAAGCTGCTGGAAGCGTTAAACCTTGTAGAAATCTAACCAAGAGTAAAAGTTCAAAGCTCGGTACATAAATGAAAAGCAGGCTACTAAGTCCTAAAAATACCATTGCAATACGCAATACGAGTAATGGGTTGCGTTTTGCTAAAAGTACACCATAAACAAGTGGTGCAATGGCCAAGGGTAGCATAGTTGCGGTCATTAAGCTGCCAGCTACCGCAGGGGCTACATTAAACTCATTCGCAAAAAGACTGAGTAAGGGCTGTGGCGCATAAAGTACAAAAAATATAAATACCGAGCAAACGAGTAGATGAGGTAAACGCATTATATGCCTTGTACATTTGCTGATTGGTTAGGCGGCATTGTATTAAAAATTGCTTTTAATTCATAATTAAAAGCACGCTCTTTGCGCTATATCATGGTTTGTTTTAACTAGTTTGTTAGATTAATGTCGATAGCGCTGTTATTTAGACTCGTTGGTGATTAAAATAACCTTAATATTAGTTTTTAGTGGAACAAAGCCATGGGTTCATTACAAGACCAATTGCTTCAAGCAGGATTAACAACATCGCATAATGCTAAAGTTGCTAAATCAGAAAAACGTAAGCAACAAAAAAAGCAAAAGAAAGGGGCTACTAGTAACCCAAGTGATCTGCAAAAGCACATCCAACAAACCAAGCTAGAGCAGCAAAAAAAAGCTGAAGAGCTTAACCAAACACGCCAAGTGAGCTTAAAGCAGCGCGAACAAGAAGCGCGTGTTAAACAAATTTTAGAGCACCACAACCAAGACGCTATTCGTGGTGAGCGCACATTTAATTTTACTTATCAAAACAAAGTAAAAAATATCGATGTGAACGAGAAAACGCAAAAAGCGTTATCGGGTGGTCGTTTAGCTATCTGTGTACTAGAAGGGCAATTTTACGTTTTAGACGATGAACCAGCGCGTAAAGTGGCTGAAGTTGACGAAAAGTATATTGTTTTTCATGTAGAGCCTGAAAACAAGCCAAAAGATGAAGACGACCCATATGCAGACTTTGAAGTACCAGATGATATAGTTTGGTAATAAGTTATTAAGGGGAAGCTCATTTTTGTTTGTTAAGATAAATGAGTAGAAACGGGTTAGCAGTTTTTGGTTAAGTTGATCGTCTAGCGTCGTTTCGTACGTATGCTTTTTATTTGATTGTTTACTACAATCAATAGAACAGTTTTTTCTAACCGTCAAAAAAGAAGAGTAAATACAATGAGCAAGATGAAAACACTACTATTAGGTGCGGGTATTACTTTAGCTGCAAGCTTTTCGTTTAATGCAGCTGCTGCTGATGGCGCTGCACTTTATACCGCTAAAAATTGTCAAACCTGTCATGGTGCTGAAGGTAAAGCACCAATTATGGGTATGTACCCTAAGCTAAATGGTCAAAATAAAGACTACTTAGTAGCGCAAATGAAAGACATTAAATCAGGTGCACGTAACAACGGTATGACCATGGCCATGAAAGCAATGGTTGCAACGGTAACAGATGAAGAGTTTGACGCAATTGCAGATTACCTCGCTAACGTAAAATAATTTACGCAGTTATACCATTTGAATGCAATTGGTATTTTAGCTTTATAAACAGCCACACAATAGTGTGGCTGTTTTGTTTGGTGTTTGCTATAAAATAGAGACTGCTTTAGACTTCTAAACATCTGTTCGTACAGATTGATAATGTACGTTTTAAAAGGCTTATTATGTTTGATTTACCCCAACTCGATTTAAAAAATAAAGTATCAGCACAAGAGTGGCAACTTCGTGTTGATTTAGCCGCATGTTATAGACTGGTAGAGCACTTTCGTTGGGGGGATTTAATCTATACGCATTTATCAGCACGTTTGCCTGGCACCGACCACTACTTAGTGAATGCCTTTGGTTTAACCTTTGATGAAGTAACTGCCTCTAATTTAGTGAAGGTCGACTTAGACGGCAACATTATTGACGATACGCCATTTAGTATTAATCCAGCTGGTTTTACTATTCACAGTGCGATTCACGAGGTACGCGAAGACGCTCATTGTGTTATTCACCTTCATACTAAAGAAACAATCGCAGTCGCTACACAAAAAAATGGTTTGTTACCGCTTAGCCAATATTCAATGTTTTCACTGCCATCGCTTTCTTATCATGGCTACGAAGGGCTTGCAGTAAACGACGATGAACGAAAAGTACTGCAAGATGATTTGGGCAGCACTAACCATATGTTATTGGTAAACCACGGTGGCTTAACGGTAGGCCCAACGGTAGGCGATGCGTTTATGCGCTTTTATGATTTACAGCGCGCATGCGAAATTCAATTAGCGCTACAATCAAGCTCGCAAGAGGTTATTGAAGTGCCGCAGCCTATAATCGACAATATTTATAATCAAGCAAACGTAGTACACAGCGGCAGCACTGGCGGGCAACTTGCGTGGCCTGCGATGTTACGTAAAGCGTATCGACTTGACTCTAGTTTTGCAAAATAACCCATAGCGGTTAATAAGGAATTTTAATGAAAGTAAATCGCGTTGAAGTATTTGATATTCACTGTCCTGATAGGCCTTCTTGGACACCTGTATTTGTACGTATTCATACTGACGAAGGTATTAGTGGTGTTGGCGAGGCAGGCCTTGCTTACGATTTAGGTCACAGTGCAGCCGCGGCTATGATTAAAGAAATGGCCGACGCCTTTTTAATCGGCCACGACCCATTTCAAACAGAAAAACTATGGTCACGTATGTTACGTGAAAGCTTTTGGGGTTTAGGCGGCGGACCTGTTGTATATGCCGCAATGAGCGCAATTGATACCGCGCTTTGGGATATTAAAGGTAAAGCGCTTGGTTTACCTGTATATCAATTATTAGGCGGTAAAGTTAACGACAAACTACGTACATACGCATCGCAATTACAGTTTGACTGGGATAGCGAATTTAAAGCGCTAGTACAGCCGCAAGAATATGCAGAAGCTGCTTTAAAAGCGATGGCCGAAGGCTATGATGCAGTTAAAGTAGATCCAATTCAGTACGATAAAGACGGCAATACTTATTACGATCGTACAAAAATAATCTCACGTACTGAAATGAAGTTATACCGTGCGCGCATGCAAGCTATTCGCGAAGCAGTAGGCGATGAAGTGGATATTATTTTTGAATGCCACAGTTTACCAGGCGTGACAACAGCCATTCAGTTGGGTGAAATTGCAGAAGAATTTGACTGTATGTACTTTGAAGAGCCAGTTAACTACCTAAACCACTCATTACACGCAAAAGTAGCAGATAAAGTTAATGTGCCTATTGCTGGTGGCGAACGTCTGTATAACCGCTGGGGAGTGCGCCCATATTTAGAAGATCAAAGTATTGATGTTCTACAGCCAGATATTGGTTTGTGCGGTGGTTTTACCGAAACTAAGAAAGTATGTGACTACGCTGATATTTTTGATGTGCGAATTCAAGCTCACGTATGTGGCGGCCCTGTTGCAACCGCAGCATCACTGCATTTAGAAACGGCTATCCCTAACTTTTTAATTCATGAGCACCATACTTATGCGATTAAAAAATGGAACCGCGAGTTATGTTTGCAAGATCCACAGCCTAAAAACGGCTTCTTTGAAGTATCAGAAGAGCCAGGGTTGGGTATTGAGCTAAATGACGAGATTGTTATGCGCTCTCAGCGAGTTGAAATTAAGTAGCCAATGCGTTGAGATTGATAATATTACACTTTAAAAAATAAACTATTAAAAATAAGTTAGACCGACTATTTCAGCCGGTCTAATTTATTACTAAAAATGTCACTAGTGCTTTTTATTGTATGATCTGCTGCTCACTCTACATTGTCTTCTAAATTTGAAGACTCTATTTTTTTTCCTTTATAAATAGTAAACGTTTTTCCGCCAAAGCGGACTTTTCCGCGTTTACGTTCTATCAATGCACTGGGTATTATTTCATTATTAAGTATTTCAACAAATTGCTTTCGTGCGCGATGGATTTGAATATTAACGTGACTTTCACTAATACCTAAATCTTTTGCTAGTTTTTTTACTTGCACCCAACCCTGTACATCAGCCTCAAAATTATTTTGCATGTCATTTAATTTATATCGTGCTAATAGCAAGGTTAAATAATGATGAGAACGCACATCAAAGTCTAATGTAACTTTATTTTTTTTGATTTTTAGTTCGGCTAACTCTTCATCGAGGCTTAGGCTAAAAATGAACTCTAAATTATTATTAGGCTGTCTTTTGAGTTCAACTGTTTTTTCTTGCATGGTGGATTCAGCCTGAAATAAGCACCAACTTTGTCCGCCGATATATAAATTTTGACCATCACTCATTAGGGTCAGAAGGTGATCTTGCATAGTTTCATAATACCAACAGTGCTGCTGTGAGTCGAAAAAGACAATCACTTCAGGTTGCTTATTGTCAGGTAAAAAATGGTATTGCTCTAGAAAAATGACGTCTTCATGCGAGGCATTTTCTGGTAACAATAAGTCTCTTGGTGGGTCGACGCAAATAACTTGATACACAGCATTATTTACTTCAGAAAAACGGATATTATCGCCTTTTTTTAAAGGTATATTTTGATTTTTACTGATTTTTTTATCGTTTAACCAAACGCCATTTTTGCTTAAATCATTTATACACCATTGCTCATTTAGCCATTCAATTACGGCATGAATACGTGTAATTTCAGGAAAATCAAGCAAAGTATCTACAGAGTGTACTAATCTACCAAAGCGGTGGAAAGCACGTAAATAGAATTTACTCTGGGATTCTATATGTTTTAAAACAGCCATGGTTCATCCGTTTTTTCTTATTGATATAATTTATTATACTTAAATAATATCAATAGATTGTAATTATTTAATCTTTGAAGTTACACTAACCATTAAAATGTAAATATTATTGAGTTGCAGTGTGTTTAAATTAGAAGAGCATTACCATAAGCTAAACGTTTTAGCACAAGGAGGTATGAGCAAAGTCTACCTTGCTACTGATTTAAAGTTAGATCGCCAAGTTGCGCTCAAAGTAATCGATTTATCATCTTCAGTTACAGATCAAATACTATTAGAGGCTAAATTATTAGCTTGTTTTAATCATCCAAACATAGTCCAGATTTATAAGACCATCCAGTATGGTGAGCAATTGGTTCTTGAAATGGAATATGTTAAAGGTACAACACTTGAACGTTTGTTAAAAAAACAAGTATTAACTGCACAAGAAAAGCTAGCATTATTAATTGATATAAGTGAAGGGTTGTTAACCATTCACCAGCAAAATATTTTGCACCTTGATTTGAAGCCAAGCAACGTTTTGGTCAATGAAAGTGGTTCAGCTAAAATCGCTGATTTTGGTATTTCACAGATAAAAGATACTTTGCAATCGGAAGAAAACATGAGCTTTGGCAGTTTAACAGCAATGTCTCCAGAGCAGCTAAATGATCAACCGTTAGACTTTAGAAGTGATTTGTTTTCATTTGGATTAATTGCTTATCAATTATTCGCTAATCAACATCCATATAGTGCACAGTCTTCTGACCTTACTAATAAGTCTATAGCAGAGCAAATAAAAAATAATAAATGCAGTGCTAATGCATGCGCTATTACGGGTATCCCAGAACCATTGGGGCTACTTATAAACCGTCTTCTTTCTTATAATGTAAAACACCGACCGTCATCTTGCGTAGAAGTTACTGATGAATTAAAACGTATTTTATTGTCGCTAAATGGTAATAGTGAAACTATTTCTATGGCAGACATTCATTTAGCTAGCAAACACAAACAAAGGAATAAGTGGGGCATTTTTGCATTATTGTCATGTATTACCATCAGTTTACTCAGTGTGAGCATTTGGTATTGGCAAGCAAATAAACCCAAAACTTACGTTGCAGTGTTACCTGTCGAATTTAGTAAAACAACCAAACTCTTAGATGCTCAAAAGCAAGTGCTTAACTTGGCAATTAATGATGCTATAGCGCATTACTTATTAAATCACTCTGATTATGCATTAATCTCAAAAACTGAAATACGACAAACTCAAAAATTATTAGGCAAAGACACAAATTTAGCCACTTTAGGCCAAGCACTTAATTCGGATCAATTACTTGTTACGCACTTAGATTGCACTCCACTTTCTTGTGATATCAACTTAAGCCTACTGAATGGGGGAAATGCGACGCTAATTCGTGAAGAAAGAAGTGCAAGTGATACTGAAAATTACATGGGAATTTATAATTTAGCGAGTAGTTTTGTTGAAAAATTATACACAGGTAATGTTGCGAGTAGGCAAACACTAAAAAAAGAGAGTGAGTTTTTAGATCAATATGTGAATTTAGTACGCGTAGTGTCAAATAATTCGCGTGATGCGGAATCTTTAATGGCAGATGCTGAGAATTTGATTTTACACAGCCCCGAGTTTACACCTTTATATCCACTGTATCGTAAAATCGTACTTCGTCAGTATGATAAAACACATGATCCCGAAATTATAAAAAAATTAAAACAAACCTTAAATACTTTACCTCGTACTTATCGTAATAGTGCTGCTTACTTAATTGATATGTTAGAAGTTCATCAGCATGTTAAAGATAAGTATAATGCGGAAATTGTGATACAAAAAATTCAGGAGTCAGATCTTGAAGAGTTTCAAAAACAAACATTACTAGCAATTTACTATAAAAGAAATGGTGATTTAGCGCGTTCCTTAACGCATGCAAAGCTCGCTTATAAAATAAGGCCAACACTTGTTGCAACACGGAATCTAGCTATTGCCCACCTTATGCAAGGCAATAATCAAAAAGCAGCAGAGTATTTATCAAAAATACTTACCTACACACCTAATGATTTTATTACGCTACAGACGCTCGCAGATATTTCATTGTTATCAGGTGACCTAGCGGAAGCTGAAATTAACTACCAGCGATTAATTTCAGCAGGGACTGCTATTTCATCAACATATTCAAATTACTCTATTGTGTTGTCTTTAAAAGGGGAGTTAAAAGATGCATTACACCATGCCCAAAAGGCAGCAGAACTCTCCTCTATAAATAGTACGCAACAGCTCAATCTAGCTGATATTTTATATATGTTAGATAAAAAGGAACTGGCTTTTGATATTTATAAAAAGATAGATCGACAGATAGCAGACGATACACAAGTTGTTGAGTTATTATTAGAAAAAGCGCAAGCCCAGGTTCATTTGAATAAAGGGCAAGAAGCGATGATCAGTATCGATCGTGCTTTAGCTCAAAGTTCTGAATTAAGCGAAGTATACTTTGTGAAAGCTATGATTCAGGCCATTTTAGGAGAGAAGTACTCAGCGGTTGCATCTGTAGAGCAAAGTATTAAAAAGGGATGGAGCCCCACTTTTTATCGACTTGGTTGGTTTAAACCGTTATGTACAGAGAGTAAGTTTCAAAAACTCTTAGGCAAAGAGAATTATGATTCTCTCTGTACATAAAATTCCTAGTGTGGTTCCATGTCTTGAAGAATCACTCGCGGATCTTGAGAAAAATAACGCATTGTTGGTTCTTGATTAGCTGTGTTTTTAGCGACAAGACGGAAGTTTACTTCATAGTCTGCGCTCTCACTTAGCATACCTGAAACAGCTTCGTCTGGATTGTTAGCAAGTTCTGTTGCTAGCTGAGCAGGTAATGCGTGGGCAGGAATGATACTTGAGATAGACACTATAAGTGATTGACCGCTATTGGCCACTATACTTGTTAATTGATAATTAAAATTATCTTTAGCATCAGAGAAATAGGTGCCATTTTCAGCGAATTCCCATCCTAGACAATCAACCAATTCATAATATAAATTGACGGCTTGGCCTGCCTTTAATGCTTTATAATCAATACAAATATTTTCACTCTCTCCGCCCGTAGGGCTAAAAATGTTCCATTGTCCATTTTCTGTAGGAATAACTCGAAAGCTAAGATTATTCATTTTAATATCCTGTTTTAGGGTTAATAAATGTCATTATAGTTGTTTTACAGGTTAAATAACCTGCGCTTAGGTAAAACATATACTCCAGTGAGCATAGCGTTTTTTATACATAAATTGCCATTGAGCAAACTAGTTATTTACTCGGCAATTAACATCATTTATGACTTTGGTTGCCTTACTATCAAGGTGACGTACAAAACATTGCTCGTTTTTAATCATTAACTCAAATTGATCGGGCATGTTGAGTTGCTTGCCTATAATCGGGTTACCCAAAGTGTCTTTTTGATTAAGTCTATCGAGCGTTACCGTACTACTTGTTAAAAATACGTCATCAGCTAATTGTATCTGCTGACTATGAAGTAGTAGAGCTATAACCTCGGCTACAGCCTCACTATTTGGCTCTACCAATAATGCATGTTGCAGCTTAGGTGTCGACTCAGAGCTTTGTGCTGAGCACCCAGTAAGCGTACACATTATGATAGCTGTGATTATTAGTAAACGCATTTGCATAGCCTACCTTATGTTATCGCTGAGAATAATATTTTGATTAAGCATGGTTTGCACTCGGGTATCTTCTACCTTTGGTGAATCATCTACAATTGATGGAGCAAAACCCTGCTTGCTACTGGTAGAGCTTGGCGCAGGACAGCTTTCTGTTGTGCGATAGCTAAGTGCCGTTTTGAGTAGTGCTTCATTAGCATCACCTAAGGAAGTAGTAAAATCATCTGCAACGGCACAGCCTGCTATTAATACAGGCTGGAGTGCGTTATCTAATGTATTTTGTGGTGCAAAACCATCTGAAAATTCACCAAAGCCTTTATTGTTCTCGCCGGTAAATTGAATGGTGAAATAAGTTGTATCGCAATTATCTGTTGGGTAAAAGCCATATGGTTTTCCACAAGTACCTGAACCCACTTGAATCACCTCTACATCTGCGCCGCGTAGACCATTAATAATGGCTTCACTGGCAGAGCAAGTGCTGCTGGTTGTAAGCACAAATACACGATTTAAGTTAAGTGTTGGCAAAGGTGTACCCGGTGTAATACTTGGGTTGCTCTCAAATCCCACAAATTGATTGGTAAAAGACATTGGGGTAAGTGCTTGCCCTGTTATTGGGTTGGTATTTGGGTTTTTATCGTTAAAAATAGTACGTTCAAAAACCTTACCTTGTGTATTACTATTACCTGCAATCATATAAGCAATTTGGCTTGCCATTTGTAAAAGCCCACCACCGTTATAGCGTATATCGATGACTAAGTCTTTAATGTCGCTTGCAGCAAGTTGGTTAAATGCGTTGTATAGTTGCTCTTCAGCAATTGCATTATGGCTATTAAATTGAAAATATCCAACCTCTCCATTTGCTAAGTCAGTCCGTACATTACTTACCGGTTGCGAGGTTATATTTTGCGACGTGAGGGTAACAGTACGGTTTTCGTTGGTGTTGATATCTTTAAATACAAACTCAGTTACTTTACCTGTTTGCGTAGGGAATAAACCTGCATTAATAACACTAACATCATTTGATGAGTTGGTATTTACAAAATCAATACCATCTACTTCAACTAACTCAAATCCACGTGTTAGGTTTTGGTTACTTGCCGGAGTATTGGGCTGCGTATAACTTATTATGGCTTGGCGAGGTGCGCTAGACGCTAGAATTTTTATATTGAAACCGTAGCCATAACTTACGCCTGCTTGATTTTGGCGTTCCCACTCATCGGTAGGTAAATTAAAATGAAAGTTATCCTTTTTTGCACCCGATTCGGTGAGTTCATTGGTTTTTAGTTGTTCAAAGTAATCAAGGACTCCACTCGTAAGAGCTGGGTCAGTGTCGATAATTTCATCATACCAAAGGTATGTTTCGTTACTCCATGAACGTAGCCAGTTCTTCTCATCACTTGCTTGGCACTGGCCTTTAAATTGACTAGCGCGAGCAAATTCATTGGCGGTCCAAGTTGTTGTATTTGAGCCAATAGGAGTGACACTATTACTGTCATTTAAACTTCCGCCACCGCCACATGCGCTTAAGATGCTAATAAGTGTTAAAGGCAGAATGGTTTTTGCAATATTTAACTTCGTAGGAATGAACATGTGAAGGCTCGCTTTTTATACTATTACGTAAATATAGCGGTTTTTATTTATACTAGATAGAGATGTTTGGCATTTTTGTAGCTTAAATGGTGCCAGATGTGATCGCTGTTACACAACCCCAAATGAGCATGCCATAAATTGTTATAGCTGGAGTTAATTTGGCAAACGGGGAAATTACTGGCAAACATAATCCGTTGCTCACCAAAATGCTGAAAAATAATATCAAAACACGTAATTTGCTGTTGGTTATTTAGCGACAGAAGCTCAAACCCTGAAAACTTAATTGCAACGTTACAATTTTTGGCTAATAGTTCAATACCTTGTTGCCAAAGTATTATATTGCTTGGTAATCCAGCATGATTAATTACAATCTGTAGATGTGGGAGTTGCTTCGCGTAATACGCTAATTTTTTTACTATTGGTATATTTTCAAGCTCAAGCTGCGCTTCAAAATGCAGATTCAAGTGGCTTAATATTTTAAGATTATCTAAGCAAAAACTGTTTAATAAGCGTGCTGCATCATTGCCTTCGGTAATATCTCGGATCCCGGCTAACGTTGGGTGTATAAGGTTTTTTAGCGTACGTTCAAATGACTCACTGTCTTGATCAATTTGTATAAAGCTAATCGCTTTATAGGCAATATTACTTAAGTGTTTATCAAGCCATTTTAACTCATTAATAGGTGCGCTGTTATCAAATCCAGCTTCTATATGCACTAAGCCAGAAAGTTCGAAATCAGTGCTTTCAATAAGTTGTTCTGCGCTAATTTGCTGTTTTATTTTATCTAAATTTGTCCATGTTGGCGGATTGGCGCCCTGCAACCATAAATACTGACCCTCAATTAAATTAAAGAAATGGACATGCGGGTCAATTATTTTTTTACTCATTGGGCAGTATAGCCACCGTCAATACTTTGTAGGCTGCCAGTAATAAAGCTGGCATCGTCGCTTGCTAAAAAGCTCACAAGAGCGGCAACTTCGTCGGCTTGCCCCAATCGGTTAAGCGGTTGAAGGCTTGCTTCTTCGGCAACTATCTCGGCCTTGTTTGCACCACTTTTTTTACAGTACGCATCTATTGCGTTATGAAATAGCGGGGTCTCTATCGTGCCAGGGCATACGGCATTTGCTCTAATATTGAAACTCGCGTAATCAAGCGCTGTTGTTTTTGCCATAGAGGCAAGGGCGTGTTTGGTCAGGTTATACGCAAAAGAGTTTTGCTTACCTATAAGCGCCTGATCGGAAGCGACTAATATAATAACGCCGTTATTTTGCGCTTTCATGCTAGGCAATACACTTTGTACTGCCGCATAAGCGCCTTTAACATTAAGCGCAAACAGTGCATCGAGAGTTTGCTCGTCGGTGCTTTGTATATTTGCGCTTAAATGCTTTCCTGCATTAGAAACAAGTACGTCTATTCGTTGCGATTGCTCGTATATAATATTAATACAGCTACGTACGGCTGTTACATCACTGACATCGCACTGATGGAATATACCGTATTCACTAGGCTCTATATCGAGGTTATGAACTTGGTAACCACTGTTTAGCAAGCGTTTAATTACTGCTAAACCAATGCCTTTTGTTCCGCCAGTAACAATAGCAACTTTAGCCATATTTGATCCTAATTAGTAAAGGTGATTAGTGAGAGTGGCCACAGCCGCCTTCAGCGTGCACATGTCCGTGAGAAACTTCTTCACTTGTTGCTTCACGTACAGAGATGATTTCCACATCAAATGTTAGCGTTTTACCCGCAAATGGGTGGTTTAAATCACAATCTGCGTTAAAGCGACCTACTTTAACAATAGTCACTTGATGACGACCTTGGTTAGAACTTACCATTGCTGTCATACCTGGTTTCCATACTTTAACGTCGCCTTGTAAGTGCTTAAGCGGGATGCGTTGAATTAAGTCATCAACACGCTCGCCGTACGATTCACTTGGCTCTAGCGTTACACTAAACTTCTCACCAGCTTGTTTGCCTTCAAGTGCTTTTTCTAAACCAGGAAGCATGCCTTCGCTACCATGAATGTAAGTGAGTGGTGCTTCGTTTGTGCTGCTTTCTACTTGTTCAGTGCCTTCACTGAGTGTGTAGTGAAATTCAACAGCTGAATTTTTACTGATTTGCATGCTTATCTCTTTAAATTTGACTATGTTGAGGCTGATTTTACGCGAAATATACTTGTTTATAAACTTAACGTGGCTGATTTAGTGTTTTTTGTAAATCTAGCAGTAAATCTTTTTTTATTGGTGCTGCTTTTTGCTTTTCAGCCTGGGGTATAAACAGCACTAATTGAGTGCCTGGCTTTAAAATGCTTGATGCAGAGAGCTTATTCCATTTTGCCAAGTCGCTATGAGGGACATCATAAAGCTGACTTATACTCCAAAGGCTATCGCCTGACTTAACTTCGTAATCTATTTCAATGGTGGGAATCGCAATCTCTTGGTGCTCTAAATAAGGGCTAATTTTGTAATCAACAGTTAATGTGCTTGGCAGAGTTTTAGGTTGTCCAACTAATAACTTTTCTCCAACGCCGATTAAATTATTATTTTTATTATTAAGTTGTTTTAGAGCTTTTACCGACATACTAAAACGCTTAGCGATACCATAAAGCGTGTCGTTTTGTTTAACGATGTACTCTCCAGCAAAGTTTGATTTAAAAAACTGACTTTTTAATAATGCCTCTTGCCCTATAGGAAGCAGTAAAGTGTGCGGCCCGTTAGGTGAGCTTTGATTTTTTAAGTACCCCTGATTGATTGCATGTAACTGCTTGGAGCCTATACCAGAGAGCTTAGCAATAACTGAAAAGTCAAACTGCTGGCCTATATTCATCTGTGTTGTAAATGGCTTATATGCAAGCTTTGGGCGCTTAATGCCTTTTTGTGGGTGTTTAACTAAATAGCTTAAAGCGAGTAACTTGGGGACGTAGTCAGCGGTTTCTTTTGGTAGGCTTAGCGACCAGTAATCGGTGCTTTTACCGCGCTTTTTGTTTTTTTCGATTGCGCGTTTAACACGGCCCTCACCACTGTTATAAGCGGCCAAAGCGTGTAGCCAATTACCATCAAAGCGTTTATGTAAGTAACTTAAGTAATCAAGTGCAGCATCGGTTGAAGCAAGTACGTCTTGGCGGCCGTCGTACCATTGGTCTGACTTAACACCAAAGTGATGCGCCGTTGCGCCAACTAACTGCCAAACACCAACAGCTTGCTGTGATGAGGCTATCGTTGGTCTAAAATCGCTTTCTACAAATGGTAGTAAAGCGAGCTCCATAGGTAGTTGCTTTTGCTCAATTTTTTTTACGATGTGATACAGGTACGGCGCTGCGCGTTTGTTTACAGCACGTAAGTAATTGGGTTGCTTTAAATACCAATTTATACGTTGCTTTAAAGCTCGGTTTTGATCAATTTTAAAATGCAGGTTCTCGGCAATGTGAACCCATAAGTCAGTTGCTTTGGGAGATGGCTTTTTAATGTTTACTTTTTTATGTAGTAATACTGTGTTCTGAGGCTTTACTTGAGCATCTTCAATTATGCGTTGATCCGATTTGTCTAAAAAAGTGTGTTTTGGCTCAAAGTGAGTAAATATTTTTGGCGTTTCTTGAATTTCTGATTCAGTTGTTTCACAACCGAATAGAAATAAAACTAAAAAACAGAGAGACAAGCTGCGCATAATATTCACTTTTGTAAATTCCTTTTACTATTTTAACACAGTCCATTGTGTTGGGTTATTTTGCGTTTTTCGCGCGAGCTAATCCTGATTGCAAAAACAAATTGCTCGATTTTGCATTTAAAGATTCTTCTGTGTAAGGTTTCATTACTTTTTCAGGAAACGATAACACAAGTTGTTCTATCGTTTGATCGTTGTTTTTGTTCACATGCTCAGTAATAGCGGTTAGAAATGCTAACGGCTGTTTGAGTTGAGCTCTATCAAGTATACCACCATGCCCTGGTATAATCAGCGCAAGATTTTCATCGTCAATGTATTGTTTAAGCAGCGTTTGCCAGCTTTTAAATTCGCCGTGCCCAGGATAAGGGAGCCAGTCAACAATGTCGCCACCAATTAAAACACGACCGCTATTAGTTGTGAGTGTTAAGTCACCACTTGTGTGGGCTTTATGGGCGTTTAAGGTTACTTTAAAACCCCCTAAATCAAGTGTTTTATTTTCATCAATAATAATTTCTGGCGACTTTAGTTGATATTCTTGCCAGCGAAAAAGGCGTTTTTTTGCAAGCTCCAACTTTTCACGCCATTGTGCTTGTTCTGCTTTTGAAATACCGGCTAAGCGTTGGTAACTCAGCTCTATACTTTTTTCGTAACTATCGAGTTGGTCATTAAATGCTTTTTGATAGCGATTAAAATCGCTATTTACTTGCTGATGCACAATTAGTTTTGCATCAGGGTAGAAGTGTTGCATAGCCGCCATACCGAGTAAATGATCATCGTGGTAATGCGAAGCAACTAAGTAGCATAATGGTGTTTTTAGGTGTTTTTTTAGGTCATTAGCTAGCTGTTCCACAGCAGCAAAATTACCGCTTGCATCAACAAGTAGTGCACACTTGTCACCTTCGATAAGTACTTGGTTAGAGTCGTAAAAACGCAGCTTTTTTTCTTGTTCTAAAAATTGGATATTAGCATTAATAGTTACCCAATTGACTGCGCCATAAGTTGTTGGCGCTACGAGTAATAAAGAACATGCTAGTAGTAAGTATTTACATGAAGCGATTATATAAGATAGGTTTAACTTCATCCTGTGTCTCTACGCTATTATTTAATTATGCTAATAATAAACAAAAAGCGCAGTTTGCGCTTTTTATTTTTGATGTGTGGGGTCACTTGCCAAATGCTGACTTAGTTTGTCAACGAGTTGGTCTTGTTGCTGCTGCTCAACTGTAGCCTGTGTTTTTGCTTCTAGCAATTCGTGGCTTAAGTTTAACGCTGCCATAAGTAAGGCTTTTTGATCATTTCGAACTGAAGAGCGTTGTTTCATTTGCTCCACCAAATCATTAAGGTTTTTAGCTGCTGCTATTAGTGCCTCTTCTTGTCCTTCAGGACAAGCAAATTGCTGCTCTTGACCTAGCAATTCAACAGTGACCCGCTGGTTTTGCAGCTCAGACATTAGCTAGCCTGTTGTGCACTTTGTAATTTATCAAGAAGACCAGATAAAGTTGTGCTGGCATCTTTTTGTTTTTCTTCGTTTTCAATAGCTTCTAGCTGTAATAGTTCGTTTTCATCTGCTAGTTTGCTATTTTGTTCTTTTAAGTTTGAAACATCAGTTAGCAATTGATTATTACGATCAATTAGTGAATCGATCAGTTGTTCGAGTTGTTGAAGAGTATTGTTATTCATAAAGGCGCTCATATAACTGTAATTAATGTCATGCAAATGTAAAGCAAAGTGTATTGATTTGCCAGCATTTACGGTGGTTTTAGCTGATTTTTCTTCTGCGTTAAGGGATAATTCAGCGTGAAGGCTTTTTCATTCATAAATGGTTCACTCTCAGTTGCCAAAGTATAGTGCTTATGGTTCACTCTCAGTTGCCAAAGTATAGTGCTTATGGTTCACTGTTTTTTATTAAATAGCGTATGGCGAAAATAAATAATGCTTAGTTATAGACACTCATTTCATGCTGGTAACCCTGCCGATGTACTCAAACATTTAGTGTTAGCGCAAGTACTAGGTTATCAAACAATTAAAGATAAACCACTTGATTACATAGACACACACTCAGGCGCAGGTTTTTTTGAATTAGCCGCAGCTGATTCGCAAAAAACACAAGAATATCAAGATGGTATAGAAAAGTTGTGGCAGCATAAAAGTGAACACGCTGCACTTAATGAATATATAGCGTTAATTAAATCGTTTAATGAAACAGATGAACTTGCATTTTATCCTGGCTCTCCAAAGATTGCTGAGCACTTTTTACGTCGTCACGATAAGGGCTGGTTTTTTGAGCTGCATCCGCGCGATTTGTTATTACTTGAAGAGAATATGCAAGGTAAACGATCTATTCGTGTACGTGGTGAGAATGGATTTACTGGATTGGTAGGCCTTTTGCCACCTGCTTCACGCAGAGCATGTGTATTGATCGACCCACCATATGAAATTAAGGATGATTATGAAACGGTTGTTACTACTTTAATCAAAGCGTACCAGCGTTTTTCGACAGGTACTTATATGATTTGGTATCCTGTAGTGGATAGGGAACGTATTGATAATATGGAGCAAGGTTTAATAGATTCAGGTATGCGTAATATTCAATTATTTGAATTGGGCACTGAAGATGACACCGATGTACACGGCATGACCGCATCTGGCATGATAGTCATTAATCCGCCATGGAAACTAAAGCAAACTATGGATGCAGTGCTACCAGAGCTCATGACTTTATTAAGCAAGCCGAGTGGCTTTTATCGTAGCGAACAATTAGTAAATGAATAGCTGAAATGTTAAATAAAAAGCGCTGTGCAATACAGCGCTTATTTTTATGCCTTATTTTTTAACGTATTTAGTTAAAATAACAATACGTTGACCATCAACTCGCCCTTCAATATGTTCAGGATTACTCGTTAAGCCAATATTGCGTACTGCGGTACCGCGTTTAGCGGTAAGGCTACTGCCTTTAACGTCTAAATCTTTAATAAGTGTAACGGTATCGCCAGCTTGAAGTACCACACCGTTGCTATCAACATGTTTAACATCGTCATCTTCCGCAAGTGCTTTTTTAGCCCAAGCAAGTGTATCTTCTTCAAGGTAAATCATGTCGAGTGCGTCTTGTGCCCAGCCATTATCAGGCGCTAAGCGCGAAAGCATTCTGTAAGCTACAACTTGTACTGCGGGTGTTTGGCTCCACATGCTGTCATTTAAACAGTGCCAATGTGTTGGTGTTAATTCGCTACTGTTTTCGATTTGATCTTTACAGGTTTGACATGTGTAAATACATTTATCTGAATGAGTTTCTGTCACAGGAGGTACTTCGTATACAGAAAGGTTTTCGGTTGCTGCACATAATTCACATTGATTACTACTGCGTTCAATTAAGGCTTTTTCAATACTCATGAAGGTTCTTATTTAAGTGAAGTTTACATTTGGCGTTATTATACCCTAGCAGGGCTGCTGAACGCTATAAGCCCCTTGGTTTTGTAAGGGTATATTATTCATGCGGGGGTTTTTAATTTCTTAACCCTAGGCCTGCTTATCTTTCGAGGTTAAATTTGCAGCAGTCAGTTTGGTATTTAGGCGAGGCAGAGCCTATGGTGTGTGGTTATTCCCATAAATAGCCCCTCGATTGAACAAATTTTAATCCACAAAAGTCAACAAGCCCAGTTGTTTATTCTTTTTGTAAGGCGTTTATGCAATATGTGTAATGTGTCTGCGGGAGGTTTGATAATAAAAACGATGGCAATAGATCGCTATTTTATATTTAGTAGAGCATCCTTTTATATGATTTACTTTTAGTTGTTTGCAATGATTAAGATATTTTTACTATACTTTTAATTTGTCACATGTATTAAAGTAACTATATAAGTGCTAATTGCACACATGAACTTACAGGCTAAACCTATTGAAAGTGTCTAATACACCAACTTTAACTCCTACTCTTACGCAGTATGTAGCAAGACAACCCATATTTAATGCTGAAAAAGAGGTTTTTGCGTATGAGTTGCTGTATAGGAATTCATCAAATAACGCCTTTCCAGTAGGTACAAGTGATGAACATGCAACGAGCCGTTTATTTTTTAATACGCTTATGTTGGTAGGTGCTGAAAAGCTTACTGCGCATCAACTGGCATTTATTAATTTATCAACGGATGCATTACTCGATGACTTCCCTAAATTATTAAATCCTGAAATGACGGTTATTGAAATTGTAGAACGCACAGTGAATATAGATGAAGTAGCTAAACGTGTTACGTCATTAAAAAAAGAGGGGTACACTTTTGCACTTGATGATTATGATGGCGATGCAAAGTGGGAGCCATTATTAGCACTTGTTAGTTATATAAAAATAGAGGCCGATGAGCCCATAATAAAAACTAATATGCACGTAAAAAAGCTTAAGCGTAAATACCCTCACTGTAAAATTATTGTTGAGCGTATAGAGACACACGAGCAGTTTAAAGTACTAAAAACTGCTGGATGTGACTTATTTCAGGGATTCTTTTTTGCTCGTCCAGAAATGCTAACTTACAGTGGTATCGATCCTTCAAAAGTTACTGTGTTTGATTTACTTAAATCAACGTCAAAAGAGTCTTTATGTTTTGAGGAGATACATCAGCGTGTAGCGAGAGATGTTGGTATTACCACGCGTATTTTGAAATTAGCTAATGCACGCTCAGGAAATAGTAATTTAGTAATTACGTCTATTTCGCAAGCTGTAGTGTATCTAGGCGAAGACGTTATTCGCCAGTTTGTCCGCGTACTAGCTCTCAGTGACTTAGGTATAGATAAACCGACGGAGCTCACTAAATTTGCACTTGTGCGAGCAAGGTTAATAGAGTTAATTTTAACTGAAGAAAGTCGTGATTTGGCTCAGCAAGGCTATTTAGTTGGGTTGTTCTCAATGCTTGATGCCATTTTGGATATTGAATTAAATAGTATTGTTAAAGAGTTTACACTAAACAAAGATATCACTGATGCCTTATTACATGGCTCTGGGGTGCTAGGCGATTGCTTAATCCTTGCCAAAGCTATCGAAAATAAAAACTGGTCATTAGTTGATACAACCTTAAAAGAAATCAATCCACAGCTCCCAATTGAGAAACTTTATAACTTTGTTTTAGAGTCGATGCTTTATAGTGATGATGTAATAGAGGTTGTGGTTGATTGAATATGCGTAATTGGTTGTCGGTTATAAGTGTAGTGGTTGCTCTTTGTTTATTGTTTCCTGGTATTACAAAACCAGTATTAACAATAGAGGGCAACATAGATAAATCAAAGTTAGCGCAAGCGGGTATTGAAATGCTGGCTGAAGAGGGCGATGGCCGGACTCGCAGCATGCTAATGATGTTCTCGAATATGCTAGGGCTTGATAAGTTAGAGGGCGAGATTAGCGCCTATAACAAAACACAAAGTATTTTAGGTACAGTTAAAGAACTTGCTAATAATAACAATTTACTTGTAGCCGCCTTAGTGGGGTTGTTTTCTATTGTTATTCCAAGCCTGAAGCTGCTATTACAATTGTTTTATTGTTGCCTACCTTTGAATGGGTTTAAGCAAAAGCTCGGTCTGGTTATTTGTGCATTAAGTAAGTGGAGCATGGTTGATGTATTTGTTATTGCATTAATAGTGACTTACCTAGCAGGTAACGCTCATGGTAAGAGTGGTGAGCTACTTGTTATGAATGCCCAATTTGGTGAGGGCTTTTGGTATTTTAGCGCATATTGTATATTTGCAATTATAGCGAGTAACTTAATTAAAACACCTGATAAACCGCAGTCTACATAATTAAAGTATTTGTGGTTGCCGTTAGGTTATCTTACAATCATTTTAAAATTTATTAAAAGGTATAATGTTGCAACGTTTTTACTCTAGTTTACTCATGATAACTTTACTGCTCACTTTTGTGGGTCAGGCAGTTGCGTCTGTAGCTATGGTATGCGAAATGCCACATATGCCAACAAAAACAGCAATGCATGCCCAAATGCCAATGACACACAGTAGTGATACAACAGCTGTCGCTAGCATGTCTGAAAATATGATGCAGATGGATTGTTGCGACGACGAAAGTACGCCACAAAATGATTGCAAATGCCCTATTAGTGGCTGCGCTGCTAATTCAATGCTTAATGTTGATACTTTATTTCGCGTTATTTTACTTGAATCTGAAAAAGTAAATATAAGTGTATTTACTACACAAATTAATATACCTCGTTCACTCTACCGCCCTCCTATGTCTGCTTAATAGCAGGATAGGTGTATGTAAAAATTGCGGTAACCCCGTTTATTGGTAACTCCTAAACACCTTTTTTGCTTCCTAATTTAAGAATTTCTTTTATTTTTAGATGGAGCAGGTGATGAACCACGCTGTAAGTATTAAAGCCGTATTATGTAGTGTTGTGTTATTTAGCACAGCTGTTAATGCGCAAAAAAATTCAAATAACCTAAATATCGATACGCTAAAGCAAGCCCGCAATGAGCAAACGCTTAGCTTAACGCAAGCGCTTAATTATGCACTAACGCATGAGCCATGGCTAAAAGCGAGTGGCTACCAAGAAGATGCCGCAATAGCGCAAAGTATTGCCGCAGGCACCTTACCCGATCCTGTTTTAACGGTTGGCTTACTTAACTTACCTACTAACGGTTATGCGTTTGATCAAGAAGGGATGACGCAGCTTAAAGTCGATTTGAGCCAAAAGTTTAGCCGAGGGAATAGTTTAGCACTTAAACAAAAGGCATTAGCTCAGTCTGCTCAACAATATCCTTGGCAGCGCGCCGATCGCTTAGCACAAGTAAAAGCAATTGTGATTGAGTCGTGGTTAAACGCGTATCGTGCTCAGCGAAGTATTGCTTTAATTGAGCAAGATAAAGGGCTATTTACTCAGCTTATTGAAATTACCGAAGCAAGCTACGCAAGTACCTTAGGTAAAACACGCCAGCAAGATATTATTCGTGCGCAATTAGAGCTCACTCGCCTTGAAGATAAGCTGGTTATGCTTGAGCAGCAATTTGAAAGTGCTAAAAACCGTTTAGCGCAGTGGCTGCCTATCAACATGCTTATGCAGCCTTTAAATACCGAATTTACTAAAACCACAGGGCTTGTTGATTTTGAAAACCTTGAATTTAATAAACTAATACAATTGCTTATGGCGCATCCCGCAATTATTGCGATAGATAAAACCGTAACGGCAAAGCAAACCGAAGTTGCGCTCGCTAAGCAAAGCTACAAACCTCAGATGGGCGTTAATGTGGGTTATGGTTACCGAGATGATACCCCGATGGGTGAGTCGCGAGCTGATTTACTCTCTGTAGGGTTTAGTATTGATTTGCCATTGTTTACTGATAACAGACAAGATCAACAGGTTAAATCGGCTATTGCTAGTGCAGAAGCTACTAAAACACAAAAGCTGGTAGCGCTTCAAAAACTCAAAGGCATGTACTTTAAGGAGTTTAGCCAACTCGCTCGTTTGCAAAAACGCGATGCGCTTTATCAAAATACGTTATTACCGCAAATGTCAGAGCAATCTCAGGCAACACTAAATGCTTATACACGCGACGACGGGGATTTTTCTGACGTGATGCGCGCGCGTATTAGTGAGCTTAACGCCAAAATTGACGCACTTAATATTCAAGTTGATCAACACATTATTACCGCTCGCCTTAATTACTATGCAAGTAGCTTAGACCCCCAAGTAATGGCAGGACAAACTGGAGAATTATACAATGAATACTAATTTAAAGTTACTTGTTGCTGCCTTAGTTGGTGCGGGCGCATTTGCGTTAATTGGCGCCTTAGTAATGCAGTTTTTACCTAGTAACTCGGCAATGCATGAACAGCAAAGTGCTGAAAAACAGCCCTTATATTGGGTAGCCCCTATGGATCGTAATTACAGGCGTGACGCGCCAGGGCTGTCGCCAATGGGAATGGATTTAGTACCTGTGTATGAAAACGATAGCAACGCTCAGGATGGACCAGGTGCTGTAACTATTTCGCCTGCAGTCATTAATAACTTGGGTGTAAGAACCGTCAAAGTAGAGCTTAAAACACTTCACAGCGATATAAATACTGTGGGGTATGTGCAATATAACCAAGACCAACTTATTCACATTCATCCGCGTGTAGAGGGCTGGATTGAAAGCTTATACGTTAAAGCGCAAGGTGCACAAGTTAAAGCAGGTGAGCCATTATATACTTTGTACTCACCACAATTGGTGAATGCACAGGAAGAGTTTTTACTGGCGGTTAATCGTAATAATACCGTGTTAATTCGCGCTGCAAAGGCGCGTTTAGAGTCGTTAAATGTGTCTGATGGATTTATCGAGCGCTTACAAAAAAATAAAAAGATAATGCAAAATATTACTTTTTACGCAAAGCAAAGTGGTGTGGTAGATGAGCTAACAGTACGAGAAGGCTTTTACGTTAAACCAGGCACATCAATGATGAGTATTGCTCAGCTTGATGAAATTTGGGTAGAGGCGGAAGTGTTCGAGCGCCAATCAGAACAAGTGAGCGTTGGTTTACCTGTAACAATGACGCTTGATTACTTAAAAGGTCAAAAGTGGGAAGGTAAGGTTGATTATATTTACCCCGCGCTTGATGCTAAAAACCGGACTCTGCGTGTAAGGCTCAGGTTTGAAAATGCAGATCATCGGTTAAAACCAAATATGTTTGCACAAGTGAGCATTCACGCTGAAGCGAGTAAGGCGCAATTTACAGTCCCTAAAGAAGCGGTAATTCGCACGCAGCATCAAAATCGTGTGGTTATTGCATTAGGTGAGGGTCGTTTTAAATCGGTAGAAGTCGAAGTTGGGCAAATTAATAGTAATGAAGCGGTCATTTTGTCAGGCGTGACGACAGGTGACACGGTAGTGACCTCAGCGCAATTTTTAATAGATTCTGAGTCAAGTAAGAGCTCCGACTTTAAACGAATGGAAATACCTAGTTCTGGTATCAGCTCGGATTCTAGTTCAGACTCTAATATGAACATGGATATGCAGCCACAAAGCGCCACTGTTAGCGGCACTATTAATGCCATAGATACACAAAATCGCATTATAAATATTAGCCGAGAAGCCATTGAAAAATGGAATCGAGAACCCGCCACAATGGACTTTGTATTAGCGCCAGATATTGATATTACCAAGTTTGAAAATGCCCAGTATATTAATTTTACTTTTAGCATTATTAATGATGAATTTGTAATTACTAACGCGCAAAACGCAGAGGCGATTGATCATTCTACTATGCAACCTATGCAACAAAGTTCTCACTAGGAGCCATTATGATAACTGCCATTATTCGCTGGTCTGTTGGCAATCGCTTTTTTGTGTTGTTGCTTACATTAATTTTACTGGGTGGAGGATTGTTTGCACTAAAAAATACGCCCGTGGATGCCTTGCCTGACTTATCTGATGTTCAGGTCATTATAAAAACTACTTACCCGGGGCAAGCGCCGCAAGTAGTGCAAGACCAAGTCACATTTCCTCTCACCACAGCAATGCTTTCTGTGCCGGGTGCGCAAACCGTAAGAGGTTTTTCGTTTTTTGGTGACTCGTACGTTTACGTTATTTTTGATGAAAAAACTGATTTGTATTGGGCGCGTAGCCGAGTACAAGAATACCTAAGCCAAGTAGCAAACCGATTGCCCGATAGCGCTACGCCAGAGCTTGGTCCTGATGCAACAGGCGTAGGTTGGATTTACTTATACGCACTGGTTGATAAAACAAATAAACACGATATTAGTCAGCTACGAAGCTTACAAGATTGGTTTTTAAAGTTTGAGCTACAAACCGTACCAGGAGTCTCTGAAGTGGCTGCTGTTGGTGGCATGGTTAAGCAATACCAAGTCAATGTAGAGCCTGATAAATTACGCGCATATGGTATCCCGCTTAGCCTTATTCAAACGGCTATTCAACAAGGCAACCAAGAGATGGGTGCCTCGGTAGTTGAAATGGCTGAAGCAGAATACATGGTAACAAGCACCGGCTACATTAAAAGTGTTGCCGACCTAGAAGCTATTCCGCTTGGCGTAAACGCTAATGGTACTGCGCTGCAATTGCGTGATGTAGCTGATATTAGAGTCGGGCCGCAAATGCGCCGTGGTATTGCAGAGCTTAATGGCGAAGGCGAAGTGACCGGCGGCATCGTTATTATGCGCTATGGCGAAAATGCACAAAAAACTATTGAGCTGGTAAAAGCAAAATTAGAATCGCTTAAAAAGGGATTACCAGAGGGCGTTGAAATAGTCCCTGTGTACGATCGCTCCAACTTAATTAATAACGCGGTAGATAATCTAACAAGTAAGCTAATTGAAGAGCTGATTGTAGTTGCTTTAGTGTGTGTGGTGTTTTTGTTTCATGTGCGCTCATCATTGGTGGCAATTATTACATTACCGCTTGGGATTTTAACGGCATTTATAATTATGTATTGGCAGGGGATTAACGCCAATATTATGTCTTTAGGGGGAATTGCAATAGCGATAGGCGCAATGACTGATGGCGCTATCGTCATGATTGAAAATATGCACAAACATATGGAAAAAACGCCACTTACCAACGAAAACCGCTGGGAAGTTGTGGCTAAATCGGCGAGTGAAGTGGGTCCTGCATTATTTTTTAGTTTATTAATTATTACCGTCAGCTTTATGCCGGTATTTATTTTAGAAGCGCAAGAAGGACGTATGTTTGCGCCACTGGCTTACACTAAAACCTATGCTATGGCAGCGTCTGCTGGGCTTGCGATTACCTTAGTGCCGGTATTAATGGGTTACTTTATTAGAGGTAAAGTTATTTCGGAGCAAAAAAATCCAGTTAACCGATTACTCGTCGCAGCGTATCGCCCACTACTTAACTGGGTGCTTAAATTTCCAAAAATGACATTGGTACTCGCGGTGGTTGTTTCTGTTATTGGCTTTTACCCGGTAAACAAAATAGGCAGTGAATTTATTCCGCCACTTGATGAGGGCGATTTAATGTATATGCCCACAACGTATCCTGGTTTATCGGTAGGTAAAGCGCGCGAAATACTACAGCAAACCGACAAGCTAATAGCCACAGTACCTGAGGTTAAAACAGTATTTGGTAAAGTTGGGCGAGCAGAAACAGCAACAGATCCTGCGCCGCTTACAATGATAGAGACGTTTATTCAGTTAAAACCAAAAAACGAATGGCGCGAGGGGATGACTCTTGAAAAACTTAAAAAAGAACTCGACGGTTTGGTTAAGTTTCCGGGGTTGACGAATGCGTGGGTAATGCCAATTAAAACACGTATTGATATGCTCGCAACCGGTATTAAAACTCCCGTGGGCATTAAAGTTGCGGGACCAAAGTTGAGTGAAATTCAAAAAATTGGTCAACAAATAGAAGTGCTTTTAAAAGATGTGCAAGGCACCGCATCGGTTTACTCAGAGCGAGTAGCAGGTGGGCGTTATATAAAAGTAGATATAAACCGAGAAAAAGCGGCGCGTTATAGCTTAAATATTAGCGACATACAGCAAGTTGTATCTACTGCAATAGGTGGTACAAACGTAACTCAAACCGTAGAAGGGCAAGAGCGCTACCCAGTTAATTTACGTTACCCGCAAGCATACAGAGACTCGCCAGAAGAGCTAATGTTGTTACCCATTGTAACGCCTACAGGGCAGCGTATAGCACTTGGTGATGTAGCCGATGTATTTATTGAAGATGGACCGCCTGGTATAAAAAGCGAAAATGCACGTTTAAACGGTTGGAGTTTTATTGATATAGATGGCGTTGATATTGGTACTTACGTTGAGCACGCTCAGCAAGTGCTCGATAAAGACCTAATACTACCAGCTGGCTACTCAATTACGTGGGCTGGGCAATATGAATACATGCAGCGTGCTAAAGACAAACTGACTTATGTATTACCACTTACATTAGCAATAATTATTGTGTTGCTTTATCTTAATTTTAGAAGCTTTGCTGAGGTCACTATTATTATGGCTACGTTGCCACTGGCAATGATTGGTGGCGTATGGCTAATGTATTTAGAGGGCTTTAACTTTTCAGTTGCAGTGGGTGTAGGTTTTATTGCCTTAGCTGGGGTAGCGGTAGAAATTGGGGTCATTATGTTGGTGTATTTAAACCAAGCCTATCAAGGAAAATGCCTTGAAGCAGAGCAGACTGGTAAGCCACTTAGTTTAGTGCAATTACAGCAAGCTATTATTGAAGGTGCAGGGCTTCGAGTACGCCCGGTTATGATGACTGTCGCGACAATTATTATCGGTTTATTACCTGTACTTTATGGCACGGGCACCGGAAGTGAAGTAATGAGTCGAATAGCTGCGCCTATGGTTGGCGGTATGGGCAGTGCAATTGTACTCACCTTACTTGTTATTCCTGCGGTTTACCTACTGTGGCGCAAACAAGGACTTAAATAATATAAAGCAACAAGACGATAGAGCAGTGCGGTTACTACCCACGCATTGCTCTATAAAAATTACCTATAATTTGTAAGTTATTCTATTAAATTGCTAATTAATATTCGTTTTAAACTTAACCTTCTGTTTTTAAATGGCTTTTTAATTGGCACGCTTTACGCAATGTAGTACCTATACGTCAACTAAGTAAGGAATGCACATGCAAGTTAAAACAATTAAAGAGGTATACGATTGGACCGTTTTGTTTCATACGCAAATGGCGGCTAATTTTCATAGCGTAAAGGATTTACTCGATGAACATAATGCAATGCTGGTGGACTACTACCTAAATTACGAAAAAAAACTCGCTGAAGATTTAGTCGGGTTTAAAGCGATAACCGAAATAAATACGCTCGATACGTACTGTTATGAATACTTTGCTAAAAACCCTGAGCTAATTACTTTTGAAGATATTAGTAAAGATCAGCAATTTGATGAAGAAGTTATTCAAGGCTATTTAGCACAGCAACATCAAAAAGTAATTGAGTTATACGAATACTTACTTGAACGCGCCGAAACCCAAAGCGGACAAGAAAAGCTGCAACAAATACTAGAGCTGGAAAAGCAAGGTATAAAGCAAATGATGCAAAGTACGAATCGTCATATGGATATGTAGCTAAAAAAGCGGGGTATTACTGATCCTACTTTTGATATATGTTAGTTTTAGGAGCAATCAAGCGCTATACCCACTTTCTTTAAGTAACGCTGTTCTTGTATTAAATCAGCTTGTAGTAGTGTGTGTTCTTGCAAGTAGTTATCGCAAAATTTTATAAATAAGCCGGTGCTATTTGCGCTAATTTCCATATTGGGTTTTTGGCTTACTTGGCGTTTTTGATTAAATAGAATCGCTAAACGCAAAATAGTAATAAGCTTGAGCACTTGCTGCTGAGAAATAGTTATGAATTCAGATAACTCATCGAGCCTAATTTTTTTCCGGTAAAAGCGAATCAACGAACTTAATATTACCTGTTCTTGTTGGGTAAAGCCGGGCAGCTGGCTGTTAGCAACAATATAAGCGCTGTGTTTATTAATACCCGAAGAGTTAATTGATAGGCCAATTTCGTGAAGACTAGCAGCCCATGTTAACAAAGCAATATCATCATTGTTATTAAGCTGCCACGGCGCTTTAAGTTGCTCATAAAGCCAAGTTGCAGTGTTAGTAACACGGATTGCATGTGCTTTATCTACAGTGTATCTATCACTTACGTTATTAATGGTATTGCTACGAATGTCTTTATCGGCCAACTTTTGCTGCATTTCATGTAATAAACCTTCACGTAGCGAAAAATCACTATAAGTTAGTTCTTTAATCAAAAACTCTCTAAAAATAGCAATGAGTATCGCTAAACCGCCACAAATACTTTGCTGTCGTTCCGGTGTTAAACCTTCAATGAGTAAATTATCGCTATGTTTGGCATTTATGAATTGCTGTTTAAGGGTGACTAAATCATTGTAGGTTATACAAGGCTGATGCGGGTTTTGGGCGCCCACCATAGCCAAAATAGATTTAATAGTGCCAGATGTACCAATAACGTTTTGCCAACCCTCATTGATGTAATTAGCAAAAATAACCTCTATTTCTTGTTCTGCTTTTATCTCTGCTTTATTAAAGCGTTTGGCGTTTATTATGCCGTCACTAAAAAATTGCTTGGTATAACTTACGCACCCTATATTTCGGCTTGTGAGTAACTTATGTTTAAAGTGCTTACCTATTATTAGCTCGGTGCTGCCGCCGCCAATATCAATTACTAAGCGGTTTTCTTCATTGTGTACATAATGCGCGACACCTTGATAAATGAGCCGTGCCTCTTCTTGCCCTGCAATAACATCAATATGAAATGGAAAGATCTTATTGGCTTGTGTTAAGAACGCATGGATATTTTTAGCTCGTCTAAAAGTATACGTTGCAGCTACTTTTACATTACATGCAGGGAAGTCTTGTAGAGTATTTGCAAATTGTTTAAGCACTATTAGGGCACGATCAATTGCTTGCTGGCTTAGCCTAAATTTATCGTCTAGCCCGTCAGCTAAATATACACGTTGCTTTTCTTTATGCAGAATTTGCAGTGTGCCATCCACTTCACGGGCAACCACTAAATGAAAGCTATTAGAGCCTAAGTCGACAGCGGCAATAGAGGGGTGTTCATCCATTATTATAGTTACCTTCCCACTTTTTTAGGTGGTCATAAATCGCTATTTGCGAGCGGATTTTTTTACGGTTTCCACGTCTTACATAGGCATTTTTTTGTTCGCTATCGATTAAGCGTGCTTTTGTACGGTCTTTAAATTGCAGTTCTAGAATATCAATAATGAGCTGCTTTAATTTCGCATCTAAAATAGGCACGCCCACCTCAACGCGGTGATCGAGATTACGGGTCATCCAATCAGCAGATGAAATATAAACTTTGTCGTTTGCGTTATTACCAAAAACCATTACCCTTGGGTGTTCTAAAAAGCGATCTACAATGCTTATTATTCTTATATTGTCGCTAAATCTAGCTACCCCTGGTATTAATGAACACATGCCACGTACAATTATACGTATTTTAACGCCGCGACGACCAGCGTAGTAGAGTTTATCAACAAGCTGTTTATCGACAAGGTTGTTTACTTTAATAGTAATTTTACCTGCACAACCGTTCTCTACATGCTGAATTTCTTTATCGATTAAATCAAGTAAAGTGTCACGAGCATTTACAGGTGACAGCATTAAGTATTCAAAATTAAAAGGTTTGTAGCTACTTTCTATAAATTTAAATACGCTATCGCATTCCTCGCAGATCCCAACATGTTTTGTGAATAAACTAAAGTCGGTATAGATTTTTGCTGTTTTTTCGTGAAAGTTACCAGTGCCAATGTGTGCATACTTTACTATTTGACCTTTCTCTTTACGATGAATAATACATAACTTACTGTGTACTTTTAACGCGGGTATACCAAAAATCACTCTAATACCTGCACCGCTTAATATCTTTGCCCACTCGATATTATTTTGTTCATCAAAGCGAGCTTTTAGCTCGACCATTACAGTGACTTGTTTACCATTTTTAGCGGCATTGATGAGTGATGATATCAATCGAGATTTACTGGCAACGCGATAAATATTAACTTTAATTTGCGTAACTTTTGGGTCGAATGCTGCTTGACGCACATACTCTAGTAAGTGGTTAAATGTGTGGTACGGATAATAAAGGAGAATATCTTGTTCGCTAATAGCATCAAATACGCTGGTGTGTTTATTAAATGCAGCGCTTTGTAATGCCGGCAGCGGTTTATTTTCAAGGTACTGACGCCCTACATTAGGAAAGGCTATAAAGTCTCTAAAGTTACGATAACGGCCTGCTGGGATAAGTGCGTCGTGATGAGTTACGCTCAGGCGCTTTTTCATTACTTTAAGCATATTATCAGGCATGGTTTCGTCATATACCAAACGAACGGGCTCTGCGTAAATACGCTGTTTGAGGCCTTTAGACATTTTATCTAATAAGCCCTCTTCTAGTTCGTCATCAAGGTTATATTCTGCATCGCGAGTAAGCTTAATTGAGTAACCTTGAATTGTTTTAAAACTAAAAAAGCTATTAAATACATCATTTAAAAAATATAAAATAACGTCATCAAGCATCACAATAGTTTTATGGCGACGAGTTTTTTCAGGCGGTAAATTTATAAATCTTGGCACGCGGTCTGTGGGTACTTCGAGCATAGCGTAATGGCTTTTTTCGTCACACATTTCTACGAATAGATAGGTCATGGTGTCGTTGACGTAATCTGAGTAATCTTTATTTTCATCAAGTAATATGGGCGAGATATGCTGTAGTACATTGTCATTAAAGTAAATTTTCAACCAATTTAAATGGAATTCGCTTAGCTTTTCAGGACGATCAACATGGATGTTATGTGCGGTTAAGTCACTTAAAATTTGCTGATGAACTTGGTTAAATTTTTTACCAAGCAATAATACTTTTTTTTGTACTTGGCCTAAAAGAACTTCGTCTTCTTCAAAATTAGCATCAGGTAGTTTGCTTAATAAAATACGGCGCTTAACATCGGCCACTCGAACTCTGAAAAACTCATCAAGGTTATTTGAAAAGATACCTAAGAAACGCATACGCTCAATGATTGGGTTACTTTTGTCTTTTGCTTCTTGTAATACGCGCTCGTTAAACGATAGCCAGCTTAACTCTTTTGCAAAATATTCAATAACTTGCGTTTTTCCAGTATGGGCATTCATATTTTATTCCGCGATTAGATGCTAAATAAAATATAGTGCAAGTTCATGACATTAAAATGACATGCGTGTCAGGTTTATGACACGCATCAAGGAAGGTTAAACGTCTTCAACATCAACAATCAAATCACTAGTTATCGATTCGAGAGCATCAATTACTTCATCTTTATTCATTCCATTAGGTAATGTTATGGTAGCTACGGCGCTAAAAATAGGGACTCCCCAGTTTGGGGCGCTCTGTTGCCTTGAGTTTAAATGGGTAATGTTAGCGCCCTTATGGCGAATAACACTGGCAAGTTCTTGTACTATTCCAGGGCGATCGTTTCCTGTAATCACAAAGTTTAGCTGTTCAAGTTCAACATGTTCTATTTCTGTATTGCCGGTTTCAATACGTACATCAAGCTTAGGCAATGCGTTTAATGCATTTTGAAGTGATTGTAAATGCTCTTCAGCGACCTCTAGCTGTATGATCCCTGCAAAGTGACCAAGCAAATGACTTAAGTTACTGCTGAGCCAATTACCGTTATTTTTTAAAATAATGGTTGAGATGCTTTCTACTAAGCCAGGGCGATCTTTCCCTAAAATTGTTATAACCAACTGCTTCATAAATAATTCTCTTTTTTAAGCCCAAAGAAGGTAAATGCATAGGCATTAAGTGTTTATCTAACTTAAATCTAAATATTATGGGTTGTTTTATAAACGATAGGTTCAAACCCTAGAGTTGTGCGCGTCTAGCAATGTGCACTAAGTGCTTAGCTCATTGCTATTGTTATTTATTAGGCGCCTTTCAGTATTGACCTCGATAAATACTTTGTCCAATAAATTTATAATTAAGTTCACTTATAAACTATTCGTTTAATGCAAAATATGCAATGAATTAAACCACCTTATTATTAGCTGGCTAAAAAGGTTTATTGTTACCGCTGTAACAATACTGTCATCTTGATGAAATATAATTTATGCAACGTTAAGATTTAAGGGTGTTTTGATGACTTCCAATCCGAATAAGCCGACTTTTAATACGGATCGAAGCCGTCTATTTAAAGATCGGTTTGCCAAGTTTGGCATAACCGCAGGTGGAGTAATGGTATTAATAGCGCTGCTATTAATTTTTTTCTACCTCCTTTATGTAGTACAACCGATTTTTGAATCAGCAAAAGTTGAAAAGCGCGACAGTTTCAATGTTGCCAATGCAGATCAAATTGTTGGTTTAGGTGTTGAAGAGCAAACAGAAGTTGCTTTTTTACTTAGCAAGCAAGGCAATGTAGATTTTTACAATGTAGAAAAAGCTAGTTTTGGTAAAAAACTTAAAACACTTGATGTAGAACTACCAAGTGAAGTGAGCAGCTTTGCGACCAGCGCACCGTTTCAGGGGCAATATGCCTATGGCTTACAAAACGGTTCGGTGGTGATTGTTGCACCTAAATTTTTAGTCACGTTTCCAAATAATGAACGTAAATTAACGCCGCGAGTTGATTACCCACTTGGCGAAATGGCGCTAGAAGTAGATGAAGAAGGCGCTGCTATATCGCGTTTTGCATTTAGTCATTATGAAGATAAAACAGCTGTTGTGGCATTAACGGCTGACAAACGTGTTTTGTTTAGTGGCTTTGTCGCTGAAGAAAACATGTTTACTGGCGAGGTAGAATGGGTTGTTGAACGTACTGAGTTGAACATTGAAGGGCGCGTCGATGAGCTTTTAATTTCACCTGATACAACGCGTACTTTTATTCGTTCAGCTAATCAAATTTATGTATACGATACACGTGATTCAAGCGACGTTGAGCTAATTCAATTACTTTCGGCAAATGAAGAAAATGCAAATATAGTATCTGCACAATTACTTGCCGGTGCTAACTCATTGATGCTTGCTAATGATAATGGTGAGGTTTCACAATGGTTTGAAGTAAATACTGAGACTGGTCGTGAATATCAAAAAATCCGCTCATTTGAAACAAGTAAACAAAGTAAGTTAAATATATTTACAGAGTTTTATCGCCGAACTTTTTTTACTACCAGCAGTAATGGCGAACTTGGTGTGTACTATACAACAAGCGAAGCCAAATTATGGCAAGGCAAGGTGAGTGAAGGTGCTATTAAAGACTTTGCTATTGCACCACGCTCTAACGCCGCATTAATTTTAGCTGACAATAAACTTACGGTACTTGAAATACATAACGAACACCCTGAGGTAACCTGGTCTGCGCTATGGGAAGAAGTATGGTACGAAGGCTACCCTGAGCCGGGTTATATTTGGCAGTCAACATCAGCAAGTGATGACTTTGAATCTAAGTTTTCACTCGTACCTATTTCGTTTGGCACAATAAAGGCAGCATTTTATGCCATGTTATTTGCGGTACCTATTGCACTTTCTGCAGCCATTTATACAGCCTACTTTATGTCGAGTGAGCTTCGTAAGGTAGTGAAACCAACCGTAGAAATAATGGAAGCATTACCCACTGTTATTTTAGGTTTTTTAGCTGGTCTTTGGTTGGCTCCTTTAATTGAAGAGCATTTGCCAGCCATTGTTGGGTTATTAGTATTACTGCCATTGGGCATTTTAGGTACGGCATTAGGCTGGACAAAGTTGCCAGCAAGCATTCGCCATAAAATACCAGAAGGTTCTCATTCAATCATCCTTATTCCGGTTGTGTTACTTATTGGCTGGTTTTCGTTCGCAATGAGCGAAACAATTGAACTGTGGATGTTTGATGGCAATGTTCGTCAATATTTAACGAATGAATTAGGCATGACGTTCGATCAGCGAAACTCGTTAGTTGTTGGTATTGCGATGGGGTTTGCGGTTATTCCTACTATATTTTCGATTGCTGAAGATGCGGTATTTAGTGTGCCAAAACATTTATCAAACGGTTCATTAGCTCTGGGAGCTACTCAGTGGCAAACGCTTGTGCGTGTTGTATTACTAACAGCCAGCCCAGGTATTTTTTCAGCAGTAATGATGGGGTTAGGCCGTGCAGTTGGCGAAACAATGATTGTATTAATGGCGACAGGTAATACACCTATTATGGATTGGAGTATTTTCCAAGGCATGCGTACTCTTGCGGCAAATATTGCGGTGGAAATGCCAGAGTCAGAAGTGGGTAGTTCACATTATAGAATTTTGTTTTTAGCCGCTTTTGTACTATTCATATTCACCTTCATTTTTAACACAGTGGCTGAGTTTGTTCGTCAGCAACTACGTGAAAAATACAGCTCAATGTAAGTGGAGAGACACGACATGATAAAGCAGTGGTTTAGGTCTGGTTCTCCTTGGATTTGGATGACCGGTGGTGCAGTGAGCATCAGTTTAATTTCAGTGCTAGGTATCCTAGCAATGATAGCCTGGAAGGGATTAAGTTTTTTTTGGCCTTCTCAAGTTGTACAGTTTGAACTTGAAGGGTCAATTGCAAAACAAACCGTAATAGGTGAAATTTACGACCGTGAACTTGTTCCTAAAGAGCGTTTGACGGCAACGGGTATTGATGTATCTGCATTCGATAAAGAAGAGTTTGAACGTTTACTGATAAAAACGGGTAATCGGGAATACGTAGATTTAGATTTTCGTTGGATATTAGAAACTGACATAAAAGATAAATCAACGCCAGCGGCACTTGCAGTATTCGAACGTAGCAAAAACGGTAACTTTTATGGCTATGTAGAAAATGTAATTAAAGATGGCAAGCCGGTGGCTGGCGATAAAGTAGAAATACTACATGAGCTTGTTGAGCGTGCTGTTGATTTAAACGATGAGGCACTCGATTTACAAAATGGCGATATAGGCCATATTAACTACGAACTTGAGCGTCTTCGTTTAAAAGAAAAGGGCTACTTACTCGATAACGCATTAACAGATGAACGTGTAGCAGAGCTTGCTCAAGCGCGTGCTGATTTACGTGCCGAATATGGCGTACTTGAAAAAGATTTATTTGCACTACGTAAGCAAGCTAAACGTGACTACGTAACCGTAAAAGATATGCGCGGTGAAATTGTTACTATTCCTATGTACCAAGTACTTGATGTTTGGTTTCCAAACGACATGGGCTTTTTTGCAAAGTTAGGGCACTACTTTGTACAGTTAGGTAAGTTTGTATCTGATGACCCACGTGAAGCAAATACCGAAGGCGGCGTTTTTCCTGCTATATTTGGTACAGTGTTTATGGTTATGTTGATGGCTGTAATCGTGACGCCGTTTGGTGTTGTTGCTGCAATTTATTTGCACGAGTATGCCGCTAAAAATGCTATCACTAAAATGATTCGCATCGCGGTGATTAACTTAGCGGGTGTGCCTTCAATTGTATACGGTGTATTTGGCCTTGGCTTTTTTGTATACATGTTAGGTGGCAGCTTAGACCAATTATTTTATCCAGAAGCATCACCAACCCCAGTATTTGGTACACCTGGTGTAATGTGGTCGGCGTTAACGCTCGCTATACTGACTTTACCTGTTGTTATTGTATCGACTGAAGAGGGTTTATCTCGTATTCCTAGCACTGTGCGCGATGGTTCACTCGCACTTGGCGCAACAAAAGTTGAAACGTTATGGCGTATAGTAATTCCAATGGCAAGTCCTGCAATTATGACCGGTTTAATATTGGCAGTTGCACGTGCTGCAGGTGAAGTTGCACCACTAATGTTGGTGGGCGTTGTGAAAATGGCACCTACATTACCACTGGATGGCAACTTCCCGTACTTTCACTTAGATAGAAAGTTCATGCATTTAGGTTTTCATATTTACGATGTTGGCTTCCAAAGTCCTAATGTTGAAGCGGCGCGTCCGCTGGTATACGCAACGGCCTTTTTATTAGTGTCGGTGATTATTACGCTTAACATAACGGCTATTGGTATACGTAATCATTTACGTGAAAAATTCAGATCGCTTGAACACTAATTTGTAAAGATTTTATAGGTAACAAACATGATTACAGTCGCTCCACAAGTAAACCAAGCAAATTTAGGCTTGAAGTTAGATTTAGAAAACTTAACTGACGATCAAAAAGCGTTAGAGATTAAAAATCTCGATCTTTACTACGGTGATAAGCAAGCACTTAATAAAGTGAATATGAACATTCCTAAAGGTCAAGTAACCGCGTTTATCGGCCCATCGGGTTGCGGTAAATCAACATTGCTGCGCTGTATCAACCGCATGAATGATTTGGTTGATATTTGCCGAATTGAAGGTGAGATATTACTTCATGGGCAAAATATATATGATAAAAGTGTTGATGTAGCCGCACTTCGCCGTAACGTAGGCATGGTATTTCAGCGTCCGAACCCATTTCCTAAATCTATTTATGAGAATGTGGTATATGGACTACGCTTACAAGGTATTAAAGAGAAACGTAAATTAGACGAAGTAGTAGAGCAGTCGCTTCGTGGTGCAGCATTGTGGGATGAAGTAAAAGACAGATTACACGATAGTGCGTTTGGTTTGTCGGGTGGTCAGCAGCAACGTTTAGTTATTGCTCGTTCAATTGCGATTGAGCCAGAAGTGTTACTATTAGATGAGCCTACATCAGCGCTTGATCCAATTTCAACGTTGGTAATTGAAGAGCTTATTAACGATTTAAAAAACAAATTTACCGTTGTTATTGTTACACATAACATGCAACAAGCAGCGCGAGTGTCTGATCAAACAGCCTTTATGTATATGGGTGAATTGATTGAGTATTCAGATACAAATACCTTATTTACAACACCAACTAAGAAAAAGACCGAAGACTACATTACCGGTCGTTACGGTTAATTAGCCCGTTATAACGTGTTGTATAAGATTAAGAGAGAAGGCAATTATGGAACATAATATTAATAAGCATATTTCTGGCCGGTTTAATCAAGAGCTAGAAAATGTACGCAACCATGTATTAAGCATGGGAGGCCTCGTTGAACAACAACTAAGCAGCGCACTTGACGCCGTTAGTCGTAACGATGCAGAGCTTGCTCAAAAGGTGCGTCAGAACGATTACAAAGTAAATGCTATGGAAGTGAACATTGACGAAGAGTGCACTCGCATTATTGCTCGTCGTCAGCCCGCAGCCAGTGATTTACGGTTAGTAATTGCAATTGCAAAAACGATTGCTGATTTAGAGCGTATTGGCGATGAAGCAAAGCGCATTGCAAAAGTGGCATTGGATTCATTTACTAAAGATCAGCAAGATTTATTAGTTAATATTGAAAATATGGGTCGCCAAGTATTAAAAATGCTTCATGATGTGCTTGATGCGTTTGCGCGTATGGATGTACAACGTGCATTTCAGGTTCACAAGGAAGATGCAAAGGTAGATAGAGAGTATGAAGCCATTACACGTCAAATAATGACCTATATGATGGAAGATCCTCGCTCAATCCCGAAAATTATGGACTTAGTGTGGTCTGTTCGTTCGCTTGAGCGTATCGGAGATCGTTGCCAAAATATTGCGGAATACATTATATATTTCGTAAATGGCAAAGATATTCGTCATACATCTCAAGAAGATATAGAAAAATCTCTATAAATTTAATTATTTCATTCTTTTGTATTAAAGCGGCCTTGTGTCGCTTTGTGCATTGTTAGCACAAGTGAAGCAATAAAAAGCATTCACAATCGTTGTGAATGCTGTAAAATTCATGCTGCAAAGCATATCAATTTGATTAAAGGGTCAGTTATGCCTACAAACGCGTTTTTAGGAGTATTTGCAAAATCTCCTATCAAACCTATGGAAGAACACATCAAGAAGGTTCATCAAGCAAGTAAAGCTTTGATACCTTTTTTTAATCACGTATTTAAAGAAGAGTGGGTACAAGCAGAAGAGCTTCGTATCACTATTCGTAATTTAGAGCGTGAAGCCGATGATATGAAAAGAGATATACGTTTACAGCTACCGCGTGGATTATTCATGCCGGTAGAGCGTACAGATCTGCTCGAATTAGTAACCCAACAAGACAAAATTGCTAATAAAGCGAAAGACATTGCTGGACGTGTGATTGGTCGTGAAATGACCATTCCTAAAGTTATGCAAGTTGATTTTCTTGCTTATTTAACTCGTTGTGTAGATGCAACTAAACAAGCATCTAAAGCAATTAATGAGTTAGAAGAATTGCTAGAAACTGGTTTTAAAGGTCGCGAAGTGACCTTAGTAGAAAAAATGCTAGTAGAATTGGATGCGATAGAACAAGACACGGATGAAATGCAAATAAAAGTACGTCGCCAACTGCGAGTTGTAGAAGGTGAGCTAAATCCAATTGATGTAATGTTTTTATACAAAATCATTGAGTGGGTTGGCGAGCTTGCAGATATTGCAGAGCGCGTAGGATCACGTCTTGAGCTGATGTTAGCTCGTTAATTTAAAATCAGTTCAATTACGAAAGATTAAGGTTACACAATGGATATCATTGCATCTTACGGCACGGTATTAATTTTAATTGCCGCAGCAGTCGGCTTTTTTATGGCTTATGGTATTGGCGCGAATGACGTTGCTAATGCTATGGGTACTTCAGTAGGTTCTAAAGCGCTTACAATCAAACAAGCAATTTTTATTGCGATGATTTTTGAATTTGCAGGTGCTTACTTAGCAGGTGGTGAGGTTACATCAACAATCCGTAAAGGAATTATTGATGCAGCACCATTTGCAGATATTCCTGAGCTTATGGTTCTGGGCATGATTGCTTCTTTATTTGCAGCCGGAACATGGCTATTAATGGCTTCGTTCCTAGGTTGGCCGGTATCAACTACTCACTCAATCATTGGCGCAATCATTGGTTTTGCGTTAGTTGCTGTTGGTACTGAGGCAATCCAATGGGATAAAGTAGGTGGTATTGTTGGTAGTTGGATTATAACACCGGCTATATCAGGCTTTATTGCATACTTAATATTTATGAGTGCGCAAAAGCTTATTTTTGATACAGACGCTCCACTTAAAAATGCTAAACGTTATGTACCGCTTTATATGGGTCTAGCAGGCTTTATTATGGCTTTAGTTACAATTAAAAAAGGCTTAAAGCATGTTGGCATAGATTTAGGTGCTGTTGAAGGCTATGCACTTTCTATCGCTATTGCGGTTATTGTGGGTATTATTGGTAAAATTGCCATTTCTCGTTTGAAGATTGATCCTCAAGCGGATAAGCAAATGCAGTTCAACAATGTTGAAAAAGTATTTGCTGTATTAATGGTATTAACTGCATGTTGTATGGCATTCGCCCATGGTTCTAATGACGTTGCTAATGCTATTGGTCCACTAGCTGCTGTTGTAAACATTGTTGAAAACAATGGTGAAATTGCTAAGAAAGCCGCTATTGCATGGTGGATTCTACCGCTTGGTGGTTTTGGTATTGTGGCAGGTCTTGCTATTTTAGGTAAAAAAGTAATTAAAACGATTGGTGAAGGCATTACACATTTAACGCCTAGCCGTGGTTTTGCTGCTGAACTAGCTGCTGCTTCAACGGTTGTTATTGCATCAGGTACTGGTATGCCAATCTCTACTACTCAGACCTTAGTTGGCGCGGTATTAGGTGTAGGTATGGCACGTGGAATTGGAGCACTTAATATGGGCGTAATCAGAAACATTGTAGTTTCTTGGGTAATTACGTTGCCAGTTGGTGCTGCCCTTGCTATTGTTATTTTCTACGTACTAAGAACCGCTTTTGGGGTTTAACAAAAAAGTACTTAAAGACTTTTAGCTTGAAAAGATCTCAACGCCCTAGGTGTTGGGGTCTTTTTATTTGTGGAAAGAAAAAATGACCAATCTTCCAAGCATCAAACAGCTACAGTATTTATTAGCTGTTCATCAACATCAACACTTTGGGCGTGCCGCGAGCGCGTGCTTTATAGGTCAATCCACTTTAAGTAGTGCGATTCAAAACCTTGAAGAAACACTTGGTTGTCAGCTCATCGAGCGAGAAAATCGTAGCCTTATGTTTACCAGCATCGGCGAAGAAGTTGTAGAGCGTTCTCGTAAAATAATTAATGATACAATTAGCTTAAAAGAGCTGACTAAAAGCTTTTTAACTCCCCTCAGCGGTAAGTTAACCGTGGGTGTAATACCGACTATCGCGAGCTTTATTGCTGCGCCGCTCTATCACTTTTGCAAACAAACTTTTTGCGACTTAGAGCTGGTATTGATAGAAGACACGAGCGATAAACTACTCGACAAGCTCGAGCATGGTCATATTGATTTAGCGCTATTAGCCTTACCATACGAAACGGATAAGTTTCATACTCAAATTTTGGCAAAAGATCATTTTAGCTTAGTGCATCATAAAGAATATATGCCTGCAAAGGGGGTAGAGGACTTTAATTTGCTACCAGATGCGAGTGTATTCTTACTGGAGCGTGAGCATTGTATGACAGGGCATGCGCTTAGTGCGTGTCACTTAAATCGTGCTAGTTGTATTAATCCATTTGAAGCAGCAAGCTTGCATACTTTGCTTAGCATGGTTGAACATCAACTTGGCGTGACTTTTTTACCGCAAATGGCAATTAATGCAGGAATTTTAGATAATAAAAATATGACAGCGACACCATCGCAAAGCGACGCATACCGTGATATCGGTATATTGTGGCGTAAAACAACGGGACGAATTCGCGACTTTAAATTATTTAGTCAGCAGCTTGAGGTGTTTTTACAACGCCAATGTAGTTTGGAGTTTAATAAAACAAAGTGATTTAAATGTTAAAGCAGCCTAAAGAGGCTGCTTTTGATCATGGTTATGGTGTTCAAAAGGTTCTAGCTCCGGTAAAAATAATAAATAGATCCACACCACTAAATTAAAATAAGGCATGCAACCTAATACTGTAAATACTCGAATTGGGTAGCCCTTTATGCTTGCGTATCGATAGCATTGATACGCTATTGCAAAGTGAATAAGTAGTAATAAGATAATCAATTGCGTCATATTTATCTCCTCAAACCTTATTTTAAAACAGCCCGTGATTTAGGGTTCTGTATTTGCAATAGGTAATGTCATGTTTGTTAAGCGTAATCCTTTAAATAACATGACATTCGTATTGTGATGAGGAAAGTATAGGTAAAAAAGATAATAATGATAGTAATAAAATGCTTAAAATTGTTTATTAATGCTTAATATGAGCTAGGTTATTGTTGGTAAAAAACTTTATTTTTTAAAATATTTTCAAGCTCTGTCTTTACTTTTTCAACCGCCATAGGACGTGCAATAAAGTAGCCTTGTCCGTAATCCACACCAATCTCTTTTAGTGCAAAAAATATATCTTTATTTTCAACATACTCAGCCACAGAACGCTTATCGAGTGACCGGCTTATATCATTAATTGCTTTTACTAACGCTAAATCGATGGGGTCGTTAAGCATGTCACGTACAAATGAGCCGTCAATTTTTACATGCTGTGCGGGAAGCTGCTTTAAATAATTAAAAGTACTAAAGCCGGTACCAAAGTCATCTATAGAAAAGTGACAACCTAAGCTATTGAGCTTCTCAATCATCTTACGTGTTGCTTTTAGATTATTAATACTTGCAGATTCAGTAATTTCAAAAATAATACGAGTAGGTGATACTTGATATTTTTCTAAGCTTGACTCTATAAGCGGCAGTAATCGTTCATCTAAAAATGATTGTGCTGATAGATTAATTGCGACTTGATTTAATTCTGGGTGTTTTTCAACACAAGCAAGCGTGTTGCGAATAACACATTGATCCATCAAAAATGTATCGTTTAACATTTCAAGCGATGGAATAAATTGATTGGGGTACACAAGTTTATCATTGAGCTTTAATCGTAGCAGCACTTCAAAGTAAGCAACTTTACTTTGTTTGAAGTCCCAAATAGGCTGATAATGAAGCTCTATATTATCTTGTTGTAATGCTTGGCGGATTTCGTGACCCCATTCCAAACCTGTTTGCAATGTCTTATTTTGCGAGTCTTCTTTTGAATAACAGTGGACTAAATTTCGACCTAAATTTTTAGCTATATATAAGGCGATGTCGGCTTGTTTTAAGCATTCATTGGGATCGCAATTTTTAGATGTTATTTGAGCTAAGCCAATAGAGCAGCTTATTGTGTAAACTTGATCCTCTGATTTAAAAGTATGCTGTTCAATTGCGATACAAACACCTTCGGCCACTAAATGCGCTTCTAATAAGTTCATGTTTGTTAAAATAACAGCAAATTCGTCACCGCCAATACGGCAAACAAGGTGTTCATCACCAATATTGTCTTTAAACAGTTGAGCCACTTCTTTTAAGACAATATCGCCCTGATGGTGGCCCTTACTGTCATTTATTATTTTAAAGTGATCAAGATCGATATAAATAATAGCATGTTCTATATCATCGAAAGTGTGCTTTGGTTGGCAGATACGATTAAGTTGTTGATCAAAATAATAGCGGTTATGTAAGCCTGTAAGTGGATCGTGATGCGCTAAATGACGTAACTGTAATTCAGCTTGCTTTCGCTCATGAATATTGTCGATTGTGGCGGTAATTGTTGCTGTATTACGACTATTTTTGATCAGTTGAAACCTGCATTCTACCCAAATTTGAGTGCCATTTTTGTGCTGTAACTTAATTTCTACTTGTTGCTGATTTTCACCACCCCCTAAAATATCACAAATCGTATTTTGTAATTTTTCTTGGCATTCATTAATACAAAATGCGGTTAAAGGTTTTTGCAGTGTTGGTTTTACGCCATGACCACTTAGTGTTTCCCAAGCTGGATTTATAAAGCGTATTTTACCTAGTTGATCAAGTTCAAGTACCACGGTATTTAAGTGTAATAGAATGCGTTGGTGGGCTGAGAATAACTCTTTATATTTCACTTCACTTACACTCAATTGCTCAACTTTGTTGGCAAATTCAGCATAACTGACCATAAAGTCTTCTCGACGTGCTGCGTGGTCACATACTTTATTTAAAAAAGAAGGGTCGTAGGGGGCACGAATAAAATCGGTAACACCTGATAATAAGAGCTGCTCTGCATAATTTGCATCATCATTATCTATAATTGTTACAATTGCCTGTTTTGGGTTATGTTGCAAAATTTCTTCTACTAAAACACTCGACGTTTCAGCTCTTGCGGCTGTGGCATCTAACAGTACGATGGCAAATTTTTGCTGGTAGTAAGCGTTTAGCGCTTCTTTGCTTGTTGTTGTATGTGTAATTGCAAAGTTTAGCTTTAGTTGTGCGCTAATATCATTGGCTTTATCTTGCAGTGGCTCAAGTAATAAGAGGTTTAAGCGGCTACTTTTTTCTAAATGTGTCGACAGCACATTAGCCAAAACCTGTGGCAGCATGTCTTGTTGCTCAAAAGGCAGTACGGCATCAATACCATAACTACGCGCAGTTGTTTCTGCGATGCGTTCACAATAAATGGGAGGGATGAGTAGTATCGGCGTATTCTTTGGTGTTTTTAATAAACCCGAACGGATCATCCGTGAAAAGCGCCAACCATCTATTTTACCAACATTGAGGCCCGTGATAATAATATCAACAGGCTGTTGCTTTAATAGTTTTAAAGCTTGTTGGCTGTCTTGTACTTCAATAAAAGCAAAAACATTCAGGCTCTCTAAAGTGGCACGAATAGTAAGGCGTTCAGCACGACTTGCGTTTAATATTAGCAATTTAAGTTGCTCTACCACGTATTTCTCAACCCATATTTATTTAACCGAATAAGAATAGTGATTTTTTGATTGAAGAACAAGAAAATTAATGGTCATTCGTAGGCTTGCGTACTTCAATTTTGCAGAATATAAGGGGATTTCTTGAGCTTGATAGGCGATAGATATACACTTGGCGCGATTTTAAATGATGTGGATTACTAACTATGCGCGTAGCTGATTTTAGCTTTGACTTACCTGATGAATTAATAGCTCGCTTTCCTAAGCCGGATCGTACGAGTAGTCGTTTACTTAGCCTAGATGGGCCTAGTGGTAGTGTAGAACACAAAGTCTTTAGTGACATACTTGAACTGGTAAATGAAAACGACTTACTGGTTTTTAATAATACCAGAGTAATCCCTGCACGCATGTTTGGTCAAAAAGCATCAGGTGGTAAAGTTGAAGTATTAGTTGAACGCGTACTTGATGAACATCGTGTGCTTGCACATGTCCGTGCTAGCAAATCATTAAAGCCTGGTAATGAAGTTATTTTAGAAGGTAAGGCCAAGGCAATAATGGTTGCACGCCATGACACGTTATTTGAGCTTGAATTTGATCACAGTCAAAACGTACTTGATATATTAAACGACATTGGACACATGCCATTACCGCCTTATATCGACCGTCCTGATAACGAGGCAGATCGTGAGCGCTATCAAACAGTTTATGGTGAAAAACCAGGGGCAGTGGCAGCGCCTACTGCTGGTTTACATTTTGATAAACAGTTAATGGCTGCATTAAAGGATAAGGGCGTGCAAATGGCTTTTGTTACCTTGCATGTTGGTGCAGGTACTTTTCAGCCAGTGCGTGTTGATAGTGTTGACGATCATATAATGCATTCCGAATACATTGAAGTGCCAGAAGATGTGGTAGCGGCTGTTGCAAAAACTAAAGCGAAAGGTGGGCGCGTTATTGCCGTTGGTACAACCTCAGTGCGTTCATTAGAATCTGCAGCAAAAGTACATGGTGGCAAGCTAGACACTTACTTTGGTGATACAGATATATTCATTTATCCGGGTTATCAGTTTAATGTAGTGGATGCCATGGTTACTAATTTTCACCTACCGGAATCAACGCTTATAATGTTAGTGAGCGCCTTTAGCGGGCAAGACAACATTATGGGTGCGTATAACACAGCAATTGAACAGCAGTATCGTTTTTTTAGTTATGGCGACGCGATGTTTTTAACACGTAAATAGTTAAGTAACCGGCCCTATTGCAAGTAAATTCAACACAGTTAGCGCTGAAAATAGTTGCTTGAGACAGACTTATTATCCAGGGTTCAGGTTAAGTATTAAATTATCAGTAAAAATGATTACAAACCCCAGTTAAGTTGCTGGGGTTTTTTATTTGAATGAAGTTATCAGTATTGAATTTACCGCAGCTAATAGTATTGGCTGGTCAAAAAGGGTAGAATCGAGCGGTTAAATTATAGCTTGTTGGACTGTTTTTCTGACATTGAGGATGATATGAAATTTGAATTAGACCGTACTGACGGAAAAGCGCGCCGTGGCCGCTTGATTTTTGACCGTGGTGTAATAGAAACACCTGCATTTATGCCTGTTGGTACTTACGGTACTGTAAAAGGTATGACGCCAGATGAAGTAAAAGCGACTGGTGCACAAATTTGTTTAGGTAATACCTTCCACTTAATGCTTCGCCCAGGTACTGAGATCATTAAGCAGCATGGTGATTTACATGACTTTATGAACTGGGATTTCCCTATTTTAACTGACTCAGGCGGTTTTCAGGTATTTAGCCTAGGCGCAATGCGTAAAATCACTGAAGAGGGCGTATTATTTCAATCACCTGTAAATGGTGATGAAATTATGATGTCACCTGAAAAATCGATGGAAGTACAACGCGATTTAGGTTCAGATATTGTAATGATATTTGACGAATGTACGCCGTATCCAGCGACTGAAAAAGAAGCTAAAGATTCTATGGAGCTATCTCTTCGTTGGGCTAAGCGCTCTAAAGAAGGTCATGGCGACAACCCATCTGCTTTGTTTGGTATTATTCAAGGTGGTATGTACCCAGAATTACGTGCACAATCACAAGCCGGTCTTGAAGACATTGGTTTTGACGGTTATGCATTAGGTGGCCTATCAGTAGGCGAGCCTAAAAACGAAATGATGAACATTCTTGATCACTGTGCGTTTAAAATGCCAGAAGACAAACCTCGTTACCTTATGGGTGTAGGCAAACCAGAGGACTTAGTTGAGTCGGTTCGCCGAGGCATTGATATGTTTGACTGTGTTATGCCAACGCGTAATGCACGTAATGGTCATTTATTTATTACCACAGGTGTGGTTAAAATACGTAACGCAGTGCATAAAACAGATACAGGGCCACTTGACCCAGAGTGTGATTGCCATACGTGTGGGAATTATTCACGAGCTTATTTGCATCACCTTGATAAATGTAACGAAATTTTAGGTGCGCGACTAAACACAATTCATAATTTACGTTACTATCAACGTGTTATGGAAGGTTTACGCAATGCAATTAGCGAAGGTAAATTAGAAGAATTCGTAAAAGATTTTTATGCTCGCCGAGGCCAAGATGTGCCAGAGCTAGCAGATATAAAAAATTAAACTTTAAAAATTAAAGAGGAAGTATCATGAGTTTATTTATTTCAAACGCACAAGCAAGTACAGGCGCAGCAGCGGCAGGCGGCGGCACTATGCAAATGCTAATTATGTTAGCTATTTTTGGTTTAGTTTTTTACTTTTTGATTTATCGCCCACAAGCTAATCGTGTTAAAGAACACAAAAGCTTAATGAATGCGATGGCTAAAGGTGACGAAGTGCTAACTCAAGGTGGCTTAGTAGGTAAAATAGTTAAAATTTCTGAAGATAAAGATTTCATCGTTATCTCTTTAAATGAGCAAGCAGAAGTAACAGTGCAAAAATCATCTGTATCTGCAGTATTGCCAAAAGGCACAATGAAGTCGCTATAAAAATAATAAGGACGACCCCGTGTTAAACAAGTTTCCGGTTTGGAAGTATTTACTTGTTTTAGCTGTGGTAGCCATTGGCCTTTTATATGCTTCTCCAAACTTGTATGGTCGCGATCCGGCTATACAAGTTTCAGGTGCTAAAGGTGCTGATGTTGATCTCAGTGTTGTAGACAAAGTAAACGAAATCCTCAAAAAAAATAATGTAACCGCTAAATCGACAATACTTGAAGATGGACAAATTTTAGTTCGTTTAAAAAATGTTGAAGAGCAGTTAAAAGCGCAAGATTTACTGCGTGATTCGCTTAGTGATGATTACATTTCTGCCATTAATATGGCACCTGCTCAACCAGCTTGGTTAAAAGCGGTTGGTGGCAACCCAATGAAGTTAGGCCTTGATTTAAGTGGTGGCGTTCATTTCACCATGGAAATCGATATGGCAACAGCGGTTGATAACCAACTTGAGCAAATGGAACAAGATTTTCGCAGTGATCTTCGCGAAGAAAAACTACGTTACCGTAGTGTTCGCCGTGTAGCTGGCTCTGAACGTATGCGTGTAGAAATGCGTACCGAAGAAGACAAAAATGCTGCAGAAAGTTTCTTAGAAACTCGCTACCCGCTAAACGTTTACATTGATGATAGCAGCAACGATAAAGCATTTTTTGCAACAATGAGTGAGCAAAAACTCAAAGAAATTCGTGACTACGCTATCAAGCAAAATGAAACGATTATTCGTAACCGTATCAACCAAATTGGTGTTGCAGAGCCTAACGTACAACGCCAAGGCGCTGAGCGTATTATTGTTCAACTACCCGGTATTCAAGATACAGCACGCGCTAAAGAAATTTTAGGTGCGACAGCAACACTTGAGTTTCGTGAAGTAGACGAAAACGCCGATATTAGCGCTGCTGCCCAAGGTCGTATCCCAGCGGGTACTGAAATGATCATGAGCCGCGACGGTTACCCTGTTGTACTTAAAAAGCGTATTATTTTAGAGGGCAGCCATATTACGGGCGCGCAATCTGGCGCTGATGAATACCAACGTCCGCAAGTAAGTATTACGTTAGATAGCAAAGGTGGGGCAAAAATGAATGCCTTTACCAAGCGTGCTATTGGCAAGCGTATGGCAACGGTATTTATTGAATACAAGCCATCAGGTAAAAAAGATGCAGACGGTAAAGCACTTCCACCTATCAAGGTCGAAGAAGTAATTAACGTAGCAACAATTCAAGCTCGTCTTGACCGCTCGTTCCGTATTACGGGTATTGATAACCCTGCTGAAGCGCATAACTTAAGTTTGCTACTTCGTGCAGGTGCGCTTGTAGCACCAATTCAAATTGTTGAAGAGCGCACAGTAGGTCCAAGCTTAGGACAAGAAAATATTGAAGCGGGTATGACTGCGGTTGCACTAGGTTTTGCGTTTGTACTGGTGTTTATGCTTGTGTACTACAAAGGCTTTGGTATGGTTGCAAACCTTGCGCTTGCGGCTAACTTAGTACTGATTGTTGGCGTTATGTCTTTAATTCCAGGCGCTACACTTACGCTACCAGGTATTGCGGGTATTGTATTAACCGTAGGTATGGCGGTTGATGCCAACGTACTTATTTTTGAACGTATTCGTGAAGAACTGGCCGATGGCCGTAGTCCTCAACAAGCGATTCATTTTGGTTACGATAGCGCATTTAGCACTATATTTGATGCCAACATCACGACACTAATTGCTGCCATTATACTGTTTGCAGTGGGCACAGGTCCGATTGCGGGCTTTGCAGTGACACTTGCGATTGGTATTTTAACTTCAATGTTTACAGCCATCGTTGGTACCCGTGCGGTAATCAACTTATTTGTTGGTGGTAAACGCATTGATAAACTTTCGATTTAAGGAGCAGGCATGCAAATTTTAAGTTTGGGTAGTAGAACCCTTCGTTTCATGTCTCTTCGAAAAGTGGCTATGGGTTTTTCGACGTTACTAATTTTAGCGTCGTTTGCATCAATTTTTGTTAAAGGCTTAAACTTTGGTTTAGATTTTACAGGCGGTACTGCTGTAGAAGTTGGTTTTTCACAACCTGCTGACCTTAAAAAAGTACGTGATGCGCTAGCTGAAAATGGCTTTTCCGATGCATCGGTACAATTGTTTGGTTCAAGCCAAGAGATTTTAGTTCGCTTAGCGCCACGCGGTAGCGATGTAAAAGCGGAAGTGATTGGTAACCAAGTAATCGACGCACTTAAAAAAGCAGACGACAGCGTAGTAATGCGCCGTATTGAGTTTGTAGGCCCAAGTGTAGGTGAAGACTTAAAAGAGCAGGGTGGCCTAGCCATGTTAACTGCACTTATTTGTATCTTAATCTATGTTGCATTTCGCTTTGAATGGCGCTTCGCTGTGGGTGCGGTAGGTGCACTATTACACGATGTTATTATTACTGTAGGTTTGTTTTCTATATTAGGTTTAGAGTTTGATTTAACTATATTGGCGGCAATTCTTGCGGTAATTGGTTATTCACTTAACGATACCATTGTTGTGTCGGACCGTATTCGTGAAAACTTCCGTAAAGTACGTATTGACGACACAGTTGAAATTATTGATATTTCACTTACCCAAACACTTAACCGTACACTTGTAACATCAATCACCACTATTTTAGTATTGATTGCCTTGTTTGCATGGGGCGGACAAACTATTCATGGCTTTGCAACTGCATTGTTATTTGGTGTGTTTATTGGTACTTATTCTTCTATTTATGTTGCCAGCTCTGTTGCACTTGCAATGGGCGTAAGCAAAGAAGATTTAATACCAGAAGTAATTGAAAAAGAAGGTGCAGACCAAGACGCTATGCCGTAATGGTTGTGTAACTGTTAAAAAAACCGCTCTGTTGAGCGGTTTTTTATTGCGTGGCGTTTATTTCAGTGCAATAAAATTGTAATACAGGCTTGCTACTTTATTATTCTTATCAAATTATAATTAGAGTCCGACGTGACCGTACAACACAAAGTTTTAGAGTATATTTTAAATAATGCTGAAATAACGACATTATTTCAGCCTATTTTTAATATATCTAATCAAAGTATTATTGGTTACGAAGCGCTCAGTCGCGGTCCTAAAAATAGTCCACTTGAAATGCCGAATAAGTTATTTGAAGTGGCTCATCAGCATGCATTAATTTCAGAACTTGAATTATTATGTCGCTCTAAAGCAATCGAAAACTTTGTAAAATTAAACCTCCAAGGCAAGCTCTTTTTAAATGTAAGCCCTAAAACTTTACTCGATCCGTGTCACCCCAAAGGCGAAACGTTGCATTTAATTGAGCAATTTGGATTAGCTGCGAACAGAGTTGTGATTGAGGTTACTGAGCAAGAGAAAGTTGATGATGGGTTTTTACTTTTAAAAACAATTGCTCATTATCGAGAGCTTGGTTTTACCATTGCTATTGATGATTTAGGCGCTGGCTACTCAGGGTTAAAGCAGTGGTCTGAGTTATGTCCAGATTTTGTAAAAATAGATCGCTATTTTATTGATTTTTGTGATGAGAGTGACGTTAAAAAAGAGTTTTTAAAATCAATCACTATACTTGCTAAAGCAACTAATACAGCCGTTATTGCAGAAGGTATTGAGCGTCCGGAGGAGCTGGCGTTAGTTGAGAGCTTAGGCATTAGTAACGTACAGGGATTTTTACTCGAAAGGCCCAGTTTACGACCAAGTTATGACTTTAGTTCTGAGCAAATACAAGCACTAACATTTAAAGCAAAGGCGCTCTGTGAGCAATCAATGGCAATAGGGTATCTTGCTTTAACTCAGTCAGCAATTGATAGCGACACACGCTGTAAGGATGCTCACAAGCTATTTGAGCAAGACAAATCAATTATTAGTATCCCAGTATTAAATCAAGATGACCAGCCAATTGGTTTACTCCATAAAGATCAGCTAACGGAAGTATTTGCGGCCCCCTACGGGCACGCACTTTATGATAAACGCCCAGTTACAGAATTAATGGACAAGCAGCCATTAGTCGTTGACGAGAATCAAATGCTTGATGTCGTAAGTAAGCAAATAACAGATCAGGATTTTGATATACGCAGGCATATAGTTATTACACGCAATAATAAATACTTGGGATTAGCGCCCCTGAGAGATATTTTAAAACATATTACCGAAGAAAAAATTCGCCACGCACAGCACGCTAATCCGCTTACTATGCTACCAGGTAATGTTGCTATAAATGAAGCTATAGAGCAAAGGCTGCGTAATAAGTTAAAATTTTCATTAGCTTATATAGACCTAAATCACTTTAAACAATTTAATGACTTATATGGTTATGCCAGCGGTGATAGTGTAATTAAATTATTAGCCGATGTAACAGTGCAAGCTTGCACAAACAGTGCTAACTTTGTAGGACATATTGGCGGTGATGACTTTATGGTTGTGTTTGACCAAAGTGATGCAGTTACAATTTGCAATACAATTATTGAACGGTTTGAATTGCAGTCACAGCTATTTTTTACTCCTGAGCATATTAAAAGCAAAGGATACTGGGCTACAAATCGCGAAGGTGAAAAGCAATTTGTCCCCTTACTGACCTTATCGATTGGTTTGGTTGAACCTGATTTACAACAGTGTAAAAATAGTCATCAAGTAGCTGCATTAGCGACTGATGCTAAAAAAGAGGCCAAACGATACCGTCATAGCTATCTTTTTATCTGTAAGCGAAGAAGGCCTACACCAGCGGTGGTGCGTTTAGCAAATAGTAAAAAGGTAGTTTAACAAAGTAGGTGATTATTATGTTGCCATTTAAGTATCTGGTTAGCGTTGTAAGCTTGTTTGTGTGTAGTGCTATAGCAAGCGAAGTCAATATTATTAATGTCCCTCAAGATCAACACTCGCATTTTACGCGTGACGACTACCTCAATGAATTACTCTCAAAAGCACTTATAAGAGCCGATTACTCAGCTGAAATAAATTTAGTGCCAGTTCACCCTCATCAACAACGAAATCTTATGGCACTTGATGGGAACGCCCTTGATTTATATTGGAGCATGAGTAGCCCTGAGCGAGAGTCGTTGGCGATTGCAATTAAAATCCCTTTATTTAAAGGGTATATTGGTAAAAGAGCACTGCTTACGAATACAAAAAATGTAGATAAATTTAAAGGTATTACCTCTGTTGAGCAATTATCAATGCTTATTGCAGTGCAAGGTCATGATTGGCCTGACATGCGGATATTAGTTAACAATGGACTAAGTGTTAGGCCACTTTCTAATTTAAACTCGATGTTTGCATTAACAAGCCAGGGGCGGATTGATTATTTTCCGCGCTCATTCATCGAAGTTAATTCAGAGCTCATGGATTTAAAAGATAAGAATTTAGTAATAGTGCCAGATTTATACATTAGCTATCCAACTGGGCTTTATTATTTTGTCTCAAAAAATAAACCCGAACTGGCTCAAGCGATTGAAAAAGGGCTTAAAATCATGCAAAAAAATGGTGAATTTGATGCGCTATTTTATGAGTATTTCGCGACAGAGCTTAATTCATTACCTTACACAAAAGGTAAAACAATAGAGCTTAAGCTTGATAACCCTTATTTTTAGACACAAAAAAAGGAGCCTGAGCTCCTTTTTAGTATACTGTTGTACCAATCTACTTAGGTAGGGAAATTTAATTCGTTAAATTGTTCAAATACTTATGCAGATTCGTATTAGTAGCATTAAATTAGCGAAGTAACGACTCAGTTAATACTGGGCGAATTTCACGAATAATCGCTTGAGTCAATTTTGGTGAACCACAGATGATATTACCGCTGTGGCTATAGTTATTACCACCAGCAAAATCTACAACCATACCGCCGGCTTCTTTAACCATTAGTTCGCCCGCTGCAGAATTCCACGGTTTTAAACCAATTTCAAAAAATCCATCAACACGACCCGCTGCAACGTATGCCATATCTAGTGCAGAACAACCTGCGCGACGAATATCAGCAGTGTGTACAAACAATGCTTTAAATGCTTCAGTGTATGCATCCATGTGGTTTTTATTTTTGAAAGGGAAACCAGTAGCAAGTACAGTGCCCGCAAGAACGGTAGTTTTGCTTACACGAAGACGTTTGCTGTTAAGCTGAGTGCCTTGACCACGAGAAGCCGTGAAAAGCTCACCACGAATTGGATCATAAATAACAGCTTGGTCCAAACGACCTTTAACTTTAAGTGCGATAGAAACCGCGTAATGAGGGATGCCTTTGATGAAATTAGTTGTTCCATCGATAGGATCTACAATCCATTGGTAATCATCATCCTTGCCTTTATGCTCACCTAACTCTTCACCAACAATCGAGTGAGTTGGGTAAGATTGTAAAATAGTGTCACGAATTACGGCTTCAGCTTCTTTATCAATGTTAGTTACTAAGTCGTTAGCGCCTTTTTGTTGCACTTCAACTTTTGATAAATCTTCACTTGCGCGAAGTAAAATTTTGCCTGCGTTACGCGCAGCGCGAACCGCAATGTTTAACATTGGATGCATGGAGTTACCTTTGGGTTGTAAAAGAACGTTTATATATTTCAGCCGGCGTATTTTAGCGATTTCTGCCATAAAGTAAACAATAAACCCTAAATACTTTTGTGTGTTTTTTATACTTTATTGTTCTGCATATATATTTGCGGCTGTATAAAATTTAAATAAATCTAAAAAACCACTTTACCTAAAGTTAACTTGAGGTTTTATTGTGTTTGCATACTCAATCAAGAAGGACACATTATGTATTTAGAACATGTCAATTTAGTGGTTAATAATATTGAGGATATGATTAAATTTTATCAAGCGGTATTCCCTCATTGGTCAATCCGAAGTGAAGGTAGGGGCACTTGGCATGGTAAACCAAGGCGCTGGGTGCATTTTGGTGATGACACACAATACATTGCAATGAGCGATCATGGTGAAGGTGAAAACCGAGATTTAGCAGGCCATCAATTAGGTTTAGCGCACTTTGCTTACGTTACCCAAAATTTAGATGCAGTAGTAAAGCGTTTGCAACAAGTTGATTTTAAAATAGATAAACAAGGCGGTGACAACCCATTTAGAAAAAATGTTTATTTTATCGATCCGGCTGGATTTGAAGTAGAGTTTGTAGAATATTTAAGTGATATACCAAGCGAGCGAAATAACGATTTATAATAAAACGTCAGGCAGTAACTTTGGCTTATTTATCTTTCGAAGTTGAATTTTAAGCCGTGTGTTTGGTTTTTAGTAGAACACACCTATGTGGTGTGCTTATTCCCTATAAATAGGTAATAACAACGTATAAATGCCAAACACAGGCTAACGAAAGGCTCTACCTAGGACTGCAGTTAGCACTGAAAATAGTTGCTTGAGATAGATTTATTATCCAGAGTTCAGGTTATTTAGGTTACAAATCTCGGGCAGCAATTAAACGCACCTAATTAAGGCAATATCTGACCTTAAAGGTCAATCGACTCTAACGCGCTGCTAGATAAATTATAATGAGCGGTTATTATTAACGCCAAGTTGTGTTTTTAGCTCGTTTGCAAAGCTCATAAACTTCTCTTTTATGGTGCGTTTTATTTTAACTTCAACCGATCCCATTACTGCTTTACCTTCAATATGAATAGTGGGCCCTTGGCGCTTGTTAAGCGATACCGACTTGTTTTCAAGGCTGCTTAAAATACAAAACATTTTAGAGACTACATTTACATGCTCTGGTACATAAATTTCATCGCTACCAAAAATACAGTTAACGTGAATCGTTACATTTTGGTGGGTAAAAATGGCATCAGTAAAATCAAGCACTACAGAGCCCATAAAATTGGTTAAGTATATATTTTTTGGCACAACCCATTGACCACTGCGCTCGTTAGAACCCAAAATGCTGCGTAGCGTAAAATCATCATCGCTGTTTTGCTGTGCACTATAATGTGGAGTAAATTGCGATTGTTTTTCTGCTTTATATTGCTGATCGGTATTAAGTGTTAAGTCTTCAACTAGGATTAACAAAGCTTCATTACTACTTGCATCCATAGCCTCATCTAAGCGTCTTTCAAATGCATCCACTGAAATAACGCCATGGCTGTAATTATAAATTAATTGATCTATCACTTGTTCGCGTACATGCTCTATTGGGCGGTCTTCAACTTTTACAGACATGGGTATTCCTTATTATATTTACTATTGGTGGTGAGTAAGCAAACGGCGTACCAAATATAATTTCAATAATTATCAGAGGCTTAATTTTTCAGTCTGTTTTTAGTTTTGTTATATTAACGATAGATTAACCAAAACAGCAATTATCTAGCTATTTTCACAATGTGAGAAAGTTTTACCGATGAGTCTGTAAATAGTTACACGGCTATAACATGAAATGAGTTGATTTAAATTCCCAACCCATTGAATTTAAATGTTAAATTTAGTTGGCCTAAAGTTCGCATTAGTTAAAGTGTCTTTAATCAAAAGGAGAAAGATTATGAAAACATTTAACAAATCTATTATCGCGGCTTTAGTTCTTGGTACTACGGCTATGAGTGCCCAAGCAAACAGCTGGGAAAACGAAAGTAAAGATGCTTGGATTGATGGTAAGGCAGAAACAGTGCTACTTATGAACACTAATCTAAACAACTTTGACATTAACACTGATGTAAAAAATGGCAAGGTAGTACTTACAGGTAAAGTTGATAGCGAAATTGAAAAAGAGTTAGCAGAAGAACTTGTACTTAGCCTAGATGGCGTATCCGATGTTGAAAACAGCCTGACTGTTGTAAAAAACATGGATACCAAAAACACAGACAAAGACATGATGGATGATGGTGATAACGACCTAACAGACGCTAAAATCACCACCGTAATCACAACACGCTTCCTATTTGACTCAGAAGTTGGTGGTACAGACATCGATGTTGATACCGATAACGGTATTGTAACTCTAAACGGTTCTGTAGAATCTGAAGCTGAAAAACAGCTAGCGGTTAAAATTGCCAAAAATGCTGAAGATGTGCGCGACGTGGTAGATAAATTATCTATCGTTGCTGAATAATGCACTATACTCAAAGCCCAGTGAATCTGGGCTTTTTGTTTTTTAATTTTAAAGGAGTTAAGTTATGGATATCATTCGTATAATATTGTCAGTTTTATTACCGCCACTAGGTGTATTTTTGCAAGTAGGCTTAGGTATGCATTTTTGGTTAAATATTTTATTAACACTGCTAGGTTATTTCCCAGGGTTAATACACGCCATTTATATTATTGCTAAAAAGTAACGTTGTGTTATTTGTATTATTAGTTGTGTAAGTCAATTTTAAATACAGCTTAAATAGGCACTTTTAATTGGCTTGCATGAATCCCTTCTCTTAAATTCCTCATTTTTACACATTACTCCCTCATAAAAGATTACTATTTAAGCAGTTAGCTTACTGATTGTTAAAATAAAGGTTTTTTAGTAGTGACAAGCCCCCAAAAAGTTTTTATACTGCAACCCGCTTTAGTCGCTCTGTGACTGAACGCTTCAAAAATTAACTGCCTAGCAGTTATATAAAAGTTGGCCCCTTAGCTCAGTTGGTTAGAGCACACGACTCATAATCGTTAGGTCCCCAGTTCGAGTCTGGGAGGGGCCACCACTTTTACAAGCTTTCCAAGTAAATACATACTAACCGAAATTACCCTGTGCTACCTCTGTGCTACTTTTTAATATACCAAATTAATGTAACCTTGTAACTTTTAAGACTTATAGTTATTTTGGTGCGTCTCTCAATGATTAGATAGAAGCATTTATTAAATACTTAAAATTGTAAGGAATGGCTTTCTAATATATTACCTCCATTAAAAACCTCTTTTAATCAAATGATAAAGTTAAAAGATCATTCATGGTGAAGTTATGAAGGCGCGTAGAAGGGAGTTATAAACAAAATTAAAATGATAAATTAAGCTGCATATTCAACTTTGTGAATTGAAGTTATCATGTAATACTAAGTTTTATAAGGAAATAGATCGAGATTAATGTCATATGACTGACAATGTCCTTGCAGAACCCCAAAGAGAAAATGCCGGTGCTAGCACTTTTGGAAAATACACTTTTCAGTATCACTGGGCGTTGTGTAAGATAATTGAAAAGCACAGTAATAAGCAAGAATATGCATTACTAGTTGAATATCATGAAGATGTTGTAATTTCTGATAGCTTGGACCCCAAGCATGCAAAATTTGACTTCTATCAAGTAAAAAACCAGCAGAAGGTATTTACTGCTGCCTCACTAACAAAAAGAGTTAAATCTAAACCTGATCAACCAGCTAAAAATTCTGTGCTGGGTAAGCTATTGAGTTCGTGTTCAAATAAGCAGTATGAAGATCGGGTTTCCACTATTGGTTTGGTTTCATCTAATGGTTTTTCACTTCCAACAACTAATAATTTAAACCTAGATATTATCAAAACAGGTGACCTAAAAGAAGATACTGTTGCTGAGTTGACTGCGTCTATTAAAGCTGAGCTAGGTATTCAGGTACTACCTGAACACCTTCAATTTATTATTCCTGAAATACAACTTCAAAACCAAGAGAATTTTATTTTAGGGGAATTTGCAAAACTGATTAATACCTTGCTCCCTGGAGCCCAGACAAATGTTGTTTCTATATATAGAGCCATAGCTGATGATATGGGACGAAAAATTAGGCTTGAGTTTGATTATAATGATTGGGAAAGGTTGATAGAAAAAAAATCTTTAACTTCCGAGGAAGTAAGCCAAACTATTACTATCCATACTAGTCATCCTTCGGTAAACCAAATCAAAGAAGATTTTAATGAAGTTAGTAAAGTATTTTCATTGAGACATCGGCAAATAAGAAACTTAAGAGATAAGTTAAGTTTACTCGCGCTCAAGCGGGTGGGTTTTATAAGCTCACTTGATAATCACTTATTAAACCAGTTTAAACGTTCTGGAGCTAAAGTAGATGAAACAAAATATGAGTCTGACAAAGATTTAATATATGCCTTACTAGAGCAAGCAAAACATGATGGTCTGAGGTCAAAAGTCTTAAATGATGATGACTTAATGGCTGAGGTCCTTTATCAATTTTTGACGAATTAATTATGCAAATTAACTATAAAATACTAATTAGAAACCTTAGGGAAAGAAAAAATGAGCGCCTTGATATTTCAACGGTTAGTGCTGATATCCGATTCGAAAAAACAAGCGAATCAGTTCGAGTTTCTAAAGAGAGTGAATCTCGTTACAGGAAACGATAATAGTATAGGGAAGTCGACTCTTGTAAAAAGTTTACTCTGGTCTATGGGGTGTGAGCCACAATTCGATGAGGAGTGGAAATCTAATGATGTTAAAACAATTACTTACTTTACGGTTAATGGAGTAAAGTACATAATTAGTAGATATAAAAATACAATTTTGTTAGGAAAAAAATTAGGTAAGCTTCGTAAATTTACTTCTATTTCAGGAGAGTTTGCGGAAGAGTTTGCCAGCATTGTTAGCTTCAACTGTAAGCTTGAAAATAGACAGGAAGAGCTTGAACAGCTCCCCCCCACATATTACTTTTTGCCTTTTTATATTGATCAGTTAAAAAGTTGGTCTGAACCTTGGAATTCATTTGAAAGACTTCAACAGTTCACAAACTTTAAGCCACCTCTAATAAAGTACTTTTGCGGATATTTAAAACCTGAATATTTTGAGGTTCAAGAGCAAATAAGCGAAGAGAAGTCAGTTCAAAAAGAAGTTAAAAAAAGCATTGAACGTATAACCAATGCTAAAGAAGTTTTAGCTGAGACAAGTGAAAGTACAGTTATAGCTTTAAGTAAAGATGAACTAGAAAAAATTCAAATTGAAATAGAAATTGAGCTAAATAGTCACTCAGAACTCCAGACTCAAATTTTTGAGAAGCAAACTGTTTTACGTTCTGAAATATATGATTTAGAACAACAGCTAAAATTATCAATATTAGCTGCTAATGCATTAGAGAAAGATTATGTATTTGCAGTCGAAAATGTGGCCGAGGATGCTTTAGAATGCCCCCTATGTGGAGTTGAGCATGATAATTCACTCATAAATAGAGCTGGTTTACTTAAGGATAAAGAGTCATTAGAGGTTCAATCTGAAGTAATTCAAAAAGAGTTACATATTAAAAAGGTTGAGCTTGATGATTTAGGGTTACAGCTTAACTTTGTCGAGTCTGAGATAGATCGAATTAATAAAAAATACCTTATCGATGAGCAAGAGAATGAGTCTGATACAAAGTTCAATCAAGCTTTAAGTTCTCTTGCCCATAAAAATATTGATACTCAAATTAACATGTCTCTCCAGTCTAAAGAATTGGCGGTTGCCAGCTCAGAGTCCATAGAAAAAGACCTTAAAAAGCAAAGAGATAAACTATTGACTAAGCTTGAGCGAGAAGAGTTAAACGAAATGTTTATGGGTAACTTACTTGAAAACATTCAAACCCTTGGAGCTGAAGGTATAAATCTGAGTAAGGTTAAATCTCCTACTGACTATAAAAAGCTTCTAGGTGGAGGAGCTGCAGAGGGAACAAGGGGACTACTTGCATATCAGTTAGCAGTTTTAAAACAAATAGCCGACGTTGATCAATGTAGCATTGCTCCATTTATCATTGATACACCAAATCAACACGAGCAGGCTGGTCATAGGTATGAGAATATCTTAAAGGTAATAAAGTTATTCATTCCTCAAAGTTTTCAAATAATTTTATGTGGTATGGAGCATAGTGCTCTTGATTCAATAAGAGGAGAGGCCCATGAAATTAAACTCAACGGTTCAAGGCTTTTAGATAAATTACATTATAAGGAATTAAAACATGAATATGATTCACTTGATATTAGTTTGCCCTTAAGTGAAAGCTAAACTAACTATCTGAATATAATTCATTTAATTCCTTTCCGCCATTCCTTAATGCGAAAGAATAATGGCGCCTATAGTCTATTGAGTATTTGCTAATGTGCTGCTTGAACTATTAACTTAAAGTTGTTGATGCGGTAGAACTATTGTTAGACCCTTCATAGGGAGGGCTGTCATTCAAAGTCCTGATAGAAGATTATTGGTCACAAGAGAACGTGCCTGAATTGTCATAGAATATTTACTAAGAAACAGGGAAGTTATGAGAGAAATATCCCAAAAACAATTTAATGCATACTGCTATGCAAGACAGCCACTACTTAGGGTAATGAGCAATGAAATAAAGTGGTATGAAGCTGGCAATAGAAAAGTTTTAGCCACTTTAATTTTAGATAAAGCTGACCAAGATTATAACTTTGTAATCTTGGTTCGTGACGCTAGGCGTCTATTTCGTGCTTGGAATGTGTCATGCAGTCATCCAACTATAGAAGATGCAGAAAAAGAGCTTGCTGAGAAAATAGACGTATTGGTCAATGATGACCAAGATGTTTATGTTCAGGGTGATGAAGTCAAGCCTCCACATGACATATTGTTGCCTGTTGTAGATGAAGCTAACCAGCATGAATATTTTAGAGTACTGGCAAATGAAAAGCGGATGGAAGCTGCAAGAAACTTAATTGTAGAGGCTGTTTATAGTTATATTGATGTAGATGGGAATTATATTAAGGAATTCCAAACCCACGGCTTTGATGCTCGATTATGGGAACTTTTTTTATATATTTTCCTTTATGACGCAGGTTTCGAATTTAATCAAGACTATAATGCACCGGATTATATGGTTTCTTACTACGGCAATCCGTTTTGTATTGAAGCAGTAACAGTTAACCCCAGCCAAAACCCTGACAGACCTGATCCTGAACCTCCTCAGTCTGATGAAGAAATGCAAAGACTTTGTGATGATTATATGCCAATAAAGTTTGGGAGTAGCCTTTTTTCTAAGCTTCAGAAAAAGTACTGGGAGAAGCCCCATGTTCAAGGGAAGCCACTCATATTAGCAATTCATGATTATCATATGCCAGGTTCAATGACTTGGACTCGTAATGCATTAGTCGAATACCTTTATGGCAAACGGGTTAGAGTTGCAGAAATTGATGGCCACAAGAAATTCGTTGAAGAGGATATCGAATCGCATACTTGGGAAGGGAAAACTATCCCATCCAATTTTTTTGGTACTGAAAATGCAGAAAATATAAGTGCAGTATTATTTACTAACACAGCAACTATCACCAAGTTCAATAGAATGGGGAAACTAGCTGGCCTGGGTTGCGACAATATAAAAATGTTTCGGACGGGCGTCATGCTGCACCCAGACCCTAGTTCGTTAGAGCCACTGCCATTTATGACTGATGTTGATGATGAAAACTACGAAGAAGACTGGTCCGAAAGCGTAATAATGTATCACAATCCAAATGCCTTAATTCCAGTTGATATTAATTGTTTCAACACTATCAACCATATGTGGATTGACCCAGATTCTGGTGATTTAGTTAGCCTTCAGCGTGAAGGTGATATTCTGAATTCCATTACAACTGTATTGGAAGTAGTTCCTGATTTATAACAATGGCATGATTCTTTAAATAGTTTTCAAAAGATTTGAGGTATGAAACTTGATCCCACAAGAACAACTTAGCTTCCTTACGATTGCCTATATAATAATGATTAACAAGGAAAATAAAGCTCACTCTTACTTAAATGAATACCCGCTTGAATTAATAAATAAAATAGATATTTTCAGAAAAATTAGTGAATTACCAAAAGATTTATGTGAAGTTTACTGCAATAAAGAGACTTCAATACAGCATAGGCTATCAGGTTTTTTTGATGGATATAAAATTAGATTTTGTTCAAGTCTTTCAGAAGTTGAAAATGTTGACTCTAAAATAAAAGTGGTATTTTGTAATGGCCTTTCTAATGATGGGTTGAAAGTCCCTGAGGGAATTTATATCCTCGGGCCAAAAGGTTCACTTGAAAAATCTAAAGATAATTGTTTAAGCAGTATAGACAAGACAACTCTAATCACTCATTTAGACAGGTTTCACCTCGATTTTGATTCTGAACAAAAAGATGTAATTTCCGAGTTAAGGGAAACATATTCGATTGATAAATCTAGTAATTTAATAGATTCTGATATCGAGTTAAATAGATCTATATACACTGAAGCCAATATATTAGTTTTAAAGTCTGCAAAGTTGAGCTTTAGCTATGAAAACTTCAGATATGAATGCTCTGAAGATGAAATATTCGAATCTATAAATCTACTAAATTACATTAGAAATGACATTGCTAAAAACTTATCACTACCCATATCTTTACCCCCTATTGAGATTGTCTTTTCTGACTTCTCGACAAATCTTGACTTTCAAATAAACAAAGGCGAATACACACAAAACGCTCTGAAGCACAAAGGCTTCTCTGACCCTAAAGTGCTGGAGAAAGCGATCAAATTAGCCTTAAAAAATGGTTTTAATGAAACATCAGAGAAAAATAAGTATTTTGATGAGGCCTACAACGAAAAGTTACTTTCAGAAACTTTAATCGGGTTGTACTCATGCTCAAACCTTATTCCAAGTGCCAAAATCCCAATAAGTAACAGTGATGTCTATGGTAATCTTAAAGATATTGGTATCAACGATAGAAAGAACAATCAAAGAAGTTTAAAAATTAAGTTTAGAGCTCTTAGGGATAATATCAATCAAAAAGCTTCTGGATATTTTGATTACTTAAATGACCACCGCCCATCGGAAATAAAACTAGTATCTAACTTACCTATAGAGTGGTCTTCTCACAATGGTCTTCCTACTATGATTGCACACAATGTCAGCCGTTTGCCTATTTCACCAGGATGGCTAACAACTATGTGCTTAGTAGATACAAGGAACACATTTATTACTATGGAATCCCTTAGTGAAGTTCTTATAGTTAGCTCTTTTAAAGAGGATGACATTATAAAAGATGATTTATCTTCAAAGCTCGAAGTTTTTAATAGGTGTGGTTTTGGTAATAGCGAAAATCAGTTTAAGGTGAAAGCAAAAATAGTGACCCCTTCGAATTATGATGAGCTTGTTTCAGCGTTAAACAACTCAAAAAGTCCAATAGTAATATTTGATCTCCATGGAGGACATCATGAAAACGGAGGAGGTGTTATTTGTTTAAAAGATGAAGTAGTTTCAGTCTATGATCTTATTGAGGAAGCTGGGATACCACCGATTGTAGTGTTAAGCTCATGTGATACTGGCCCTATTGACAGGAACCACTTTTCTACTGCAAATGGATTTCTGTATGGCGGAGCAAAAACTGTTCTTGCTAGCGCTCTGCCAATTTTAAGCAAAGAAGCTTCCACTTTTATTTATCGATTAATGCTTAGGCTTCAAGAGTACTTACCGATAATTATCAATCGTGAACGAAAAAGCCTCCGCTGGTCTTCATTTATTTCTGGAATGATTAGAAGAACCTACTATACAGAATTTATTGATTATTTGATAAAAGAAAACCTAGCTACTCCAGATAAGAAAACTCATCTAAACTTTTTATGTGGAATGCAAGTTGATCCCTTGCAAGAAGACTTTCACTCCAAAATTAAAAGCTTGCTTTCAAAAGAAATTAATTTAGATATTGATGAAATACAAAGAATTCTTGATGAAGATTTCGTACTTCCTGAATGTTTAAAATACCTTCAATTTGGCAGTCCTGAACAAGTAATCATAGGCTCACCACACCAGATCAAAATGCAAGCGAATGAACACTAATTATTTTAATACTCCTCACAAAAAACCTACGATAAATAGATTTTTCATCGATTGGAACTGTATCTTCCTATCAAATATTACAGTCGCTATTCGGCGACTGTAATATTAGGTCTGAGTGATTACAACTAGTTTATGCAGCTCCCAATCCCTTACTAAGTCGACTAAAAGAATTTTTATACATTTTTGCAACTGCTTTTGCCATAAAAGCTATATGGAAGGGGAGTTTAATAGTCTTTTAATTCTAGCTTCCAAGACTTAAATCGGCGGTTACTTTAAATAAACCTCAGTAATTTCAGCTCTAAAATGGCCAAGCTCTTGCGACACGGTTTCGAGAGCTACTTGCCTACTAAGCCCCAAACCTTTTAGTTCATTCATTCTCTCTTGTGCGTAGCTATGCCTTAGGCCATGGCCGCCATTAGAAAAAAATAGAGCGCGATTAGATGCTTTTGAAAATGAGCATGAACATTTATGACCACCACCAATATCATAACGTTGTAAATAGTTAATTTCCCTATCACGAACCGTTATAGGCTGTGCTAAGCGCCTTTGTTCTAGCTGTGTAGCCAGTGCGTTAGGTATTAGTACATCACGGATTAGGCCGCCTTTACCTTTCACTGTATAAATACTACCTTCCCGATGTAGCCATTTACTTCAAAGACTTGGCGGCAATAGGCTTTACATTCTGAGGCTTTAGCTATTGTTAAAAGCTCATACGCTCTTTGCTATTTTTTAACTGAGAGTTAAATACAATTAAATTTTTAGCCACTATTGATGGAAGTGAAATAATGCTGTTTTTAGCAACATTGCTAGTCAAAAGTAAAATTTAAGTGTTTATGTAAATTAATTTATTGTTAGTATTAGGTTATGTTTATTGGAGTTTTGAAAGCCATTCATTCTGGGAATTGTATAGTGCCAAAGTTTCAGTATAAGTTTAAAGCATTCGTTATTGCTACTATTAGCGTATTGCTAGTTATGTTGATTGACTACCCATTAGAGGTTGTTTCTAAAAAAGCTTTTTTGCGCTCTCAAGTAAAGGCTGATTTTAATTGGTTTAAAAGCGATTTAAATAAACAGTTAAAGCAGCTTAATGACTTTTTTGTTGAAAATGACAACCTTACTCCTTCTTGTACCCCAGCAACGCTGTTAGCACTGCGTAAAGCGCACTTTAATATTCAAAATATAGCTGAACTAGGGATTAGAGACCCTAAAGGTAATTTAATTTGTACGAGTTGGCAAAAACTTAAAAAGCCTATGAAAACATCCGGAATTAAACCAACTAAATCTAAACGATTACGCTTTTTTGGGCCTATTGCTGCTAATTTTATTGGTGAAACCGCTTTAATTATCGCTAAAACCAGAAGTGATGGATACGAAATTAATGCATTGCTACCGCAATCGCTGTTAAATCGCCGTATTAATGAACTCGATAGAAATTATACTTATGTTGCTACTGTTGATGCTAGAAAAGGTAAAGTAGTAACAGTGGTTGGGGATTATACTTTACCGATTAACTACCCGCTATTTCCATTAACAAAACCGCTTACTGTAAAAGGTGTCGTATTTGATGATGCAAAAAAACATTTTTTAATTATTGAGCCACTGAAATATTTACCACGCCTTGCCTTAATGATAGCGATTGATGAAAACGTACTATACGAAGATGTGTATTACCCCTCATATAGCCATGTTGCTTTGTATATCATTATTTTTTTGTTGATTTTCATTTTTACAGAGGTGTATCAACAAAACTACCAAAGTAGAAAAAGTGAATTGCGAAATTATTTAAAACAAGGGCGTTTTGTTAATTATTATCAACTCATTTGGGATTCGAATATAAAACAGTTTGCTGGGGCTGAAACATTGGTTCGTTTAAAGCATCCTATTGAAGGTGTTTTAACACCAAATCGTTTTTTACCTGATATCGAAAGCAATCATCTGAATATAAGCCTTACCTATGCTGTAATTAAAAACTTAATAGCAGACTCCGCAGAGTTAATTGGTTGGGATAGCAATATAAAAATAAACATTAATATTACAGGTGAGCATTTAAAGGATGCTTATTTTAAACAGTTAGTTTTTTCGTTAAACGCTGTTATTCCTCACTTGGTTCTGGAACTGACAGAAAATGAGTTAATTGATTTAGACGATCAAGAAGTCATTCAGACTATGCAAGACTTCAAAGATCAAAATATTCTAATTGCAATTGATGACTTTGGAACTGGTTATGCGGGCTTACAGTACCTCAAGGCATTGCCTTTAGACATATTAAAAATTGATAGAAGTTATGTCAGTGCTATAGGCACTGAGTCACAACTGGCTATTTTGCTTGATGCATTAATTGAGCTTGCTAAAACGATTGGAATTGATGTTGTTGCTGAGGGGGTTGAAACCCAAGAGCAAGCTGATTACCTTTTATCAAAAGGGGTATTTTTACACCAAGGTTGGCTTTATCACAAAGCGAGCCCTGTGAGTCAGATTATTGGTAACCTTGAGAAGCGCATACTTTAAATTTAAAAAAGTTTTGTGCAACAGTAATGCAGCGTCATCGAATGTTTACTCGTTTTCTAAAAATACGTTCTAATTTTTTCGATATACATCATGATCCATATCGTAAATATTGACGCTTAAGCTATCAGAGTCTCTGCAGTAGGTTTTTAAACATGCGAGTAGGTGCTCACTTAACATTTGTTTTTGTTCTACCGTTCGCCCTGCCATTATATGCACTTGAATATGAATAAACCCTTCTTTACCTATACCTAGTTGGTATTGTTGGTATGCAATTGCGCGTGTTTTAATTGTTTCTAAATCAAAAAGTCCGCTTTCAAAAGTACTGTTATGAATTTTCTCTACTAGTACTTGTGGTAAAACAGGGAGGTCTTCTGAGTGTTCAATAATAATATGCGGCATTTAGGCGTTTCCTATTATGAGTTACTGCATTAGCGAGGGTTAATTGTATCAAATACAACAGGGTTCGCTAAACCTAGGGCTATCTAAAATCTTTACTTTAAACTAATTTAGTCGTATTTATTTTTGATGTTAGTATAAAACAAACAGGTGAACCTTTGCTTAGTGACGTAGATGCTAAGTTACCTATTATAGATAAGGATAAGTATGAAATTACCACAAAAATTTAAACGTTTAGCTTTACTTGCAGGTGCGGTAGTTACGTTGAGTGCTTGCTCTGATGATGTTGCGTCGGTAAGCCTTGGGTTATTTACAACTAAAGATGTCGTGGTTAATTCGCAGCAAGATCCGATTATTAAAGGTGTTACGTGCCACATTAGCCATATTGAAGCTGATTTAGACTTTTCTGATCCGTCTGATATGTCAATTGCGTGTCGTCAAACGGGGCCTATTACAGCACAGCAGCTACAAGAAATTGACCGAAGTAAGTCGGGCGAGGTGGTATTTAAATCATCTAAAAGTATTTTATTTAAATCTTTAAAGGTACGTCGTATTTACGATGCTGAAAACCGCACCTTATTGTATTTATCGTACTCAACGAAAGAATCCAGTGGCAGCCATCATCATGCGCTATCAACAGTGCCGCTATACAATACTCAAGCGTGGGAATGGGCGCTTACACAAAAAAACTAAACTAGCACCTAAAACTTATAAGAGCACCTTATGTTAGCTTTATTTAAATCGGCACCATTATTGGAAGATCAAGAACAGCAATGGCTTATTGATACGTTTATTTGGGCGGTAGAGAATTTTGATGCGGAGTACTTTACTAAGCAAACAAAAATAATATTGCCGACAGCAGCGTTTTTTCCTGATTCGGTATCAAGTATTGAAGAAATGGCGACTAACGTTTTTACCCGCGTTACTAATTATGCAGGTATGAGCGCGTGGCCTATTCAGTTAGTTGCGCCTCAGCAATTGCAGCCTCAGGTTTTTCCACACTTTGAATTTAGCAATGAAATACGTGGAGAAGGCTGCCATTTAATTGTGCCGCCAAGCCATAAGGTCAGCATTTCTTTTAATCCTAATCAGATTAATCAGCCACAAGATTTAGTAGCAAGTTATGCGGGTACTCTGGCCACTATACTTATTCATCACGTTGGGGTGCTACCGCCAGGTGGTAGGGAGTATTTACCACAAGCTGCCGATGCGCTTGCCTGTTTTTTAGGGTTTGGTGTGATGATGAGCAACACGGTGTATCAGTTTAAGGGCGGTTGTGGTTCTTGTTACAACCCATACGCTAACCGTGAAGCTAAGCTAAGTGAAACACATACGGTATTTATGCATGCCCTTATTAGTTACTTTAAAAACGATAAAGTCTCTAAAAAACACTTAAAACCGCATCTGCGTGGTCAGTTTAAAAAAGCACAAAAAGAAATTAAAGCATTGGTAAATAACTCGGCCAACCCGCTGTTATTAGCTTATTCACCAAACTAGCAAGGACTTGCGTGGAATACTTAGATGAATTTTTACTGATTGTTATTGCTCATTTTTTTGCAGTAGCAAGCCCTGGGCCTGACTTTGCCGTTGTGCTCAAGCAAAGTGTGCAACAAGGTAGGTGCAATGCATTGTGGACAAGCGCCGGTGTTGGCGCTGCTATTTTACTGCACGTTGCCTATTGCGTGTTAGGTGTAGCGCTTATTTTAACGCAATCGCCTAGTTTATTTATGGCGCTTAAGTACCTTGCTGGTGCATATTTAGCTTACTTAGGCGTGCAAGCTCTTAGAGCTGCAAAACCGCCTGCAAGTAATGAAGGCGAGGCTGCAAAAAATATTGAAAACAAAGCCGTTCAAGAGGAACCCGTTTGGGTGGCTTTTAGGCGCGGCTTTTTCACCAATGCATTAAACCCAAAAGCCACGTTATTTTTTATGTCGTTATTTACACTCGTGATTAGTCCAACAACACCTACTAGCGTGCAGATCGTTTATGGCGTGTACATGGCACTGGCTACTTGGGTGTGGTTTTCAATGCTTTCAATAATGCTTTCTAGAGATAATGTGAGGGGCTTTTTCCAGCAGCGTGGTTATTGGTTTGACCGTGGAATTGGCGTTATTTTAATTGCCCTTGCAGTACGTGTTGTTATTTAACTTATTTAAAAAGCGCAGGAGATAAAATGCCGTTATATAATTTTTCGTTTGGCTCTAATATGTCATCTAACCGTTTGTTGGCGCGTTTACCGAATGTAAAGCGTGTAGGAACAGCGGTACTTAAAGGTTACGAGCTTACTTTTGATATGTTATTTAAAGATGGCTCAGGTAAGTGCAGTATCTGCCCAAGCAATAAAGAAGATGCGTTGGTTTATGGCGTTATTTATGAGCTTAATGAAGAAGAAAAAACCATTTTAGACAGTATTGAGGGCGTAGGTTACGACTGCGTAGATATAACCCCAACGCTTTTAACGGGTGAGACTGTAGCCGCACATTGTTATATAGCTAATACCCATGACAGCGATGTACTCCCATACGATTGGTACATAAAACACGTTCATCGCGGCGCACTTGAAGCAGGCGTACCAAAAGAATACAGTGATGCAATACTCAATAGGCCGCACAAAAGCGATACCAATAAAGAGCGTGCCGAAATTGAATTTGCAGTTCATCAAAAATAATAAAATAGGATTGATATGAAATTAACCAAATTAGCCGCAATTGCATTACTAGCAAGCACTACGTTTAGTAGCTGGGCACAAGTCGATACCAACAAAATTGACGACGTTATTAAAGCGTCAATGGCACGTTTTGACGTACCAGGTATGGCAGTCGCCATTGTTGAAAACGATAAAGTGATATTTGCTAAAGGCTTTGGTGTAACTAATCTCGATACCAACAAAAAAGTAAACAAAGACACCTTGTTTGGTATTGCTTCAAACACCAAAGCGTTTACAACAGCGGCACTTGCCAAGTTGGTTGATGAAGGGAAGTTGAGCTGGGATGACCGCGTAATTGATCATTTACCAGAGTTTAGATTGTACGACTCGTACGTAACACGCGAAATGCGTATTCGTGATTTATTAAGTCACCGCAGTGGGCTAGGGCTTGGGCAAGGCGATTTAATGATTTGGCCAAGCACGGATAAGCCCGTTGATGAAATTTTAGCGGGATTACAGTATTTAAAACCAGCGAGCAGCTTTCGTAGTAAGTACGCTTATAACAACTTGATGTTTGTTACCGCTGGCGAAGTGGTTGCACGTGTGTCGGGTATGAGCTGGAACGATTACATCGAAAAAAATATATTACAGCCGCTACACATGGACAACTCACGCGCAGGTTTTTCACGCATCCCAAAAAGCAACACTAACTGGGCAACAGGTCATATTCCTATGGATGGCTCACTTCATCCCTTTTTTGTGAACTACCTAGAAGACTTTAGAGGCGCAGGCGCCATCGCTTCAAGTGTAAGCGATATGAGTCAATGGCTTCGTACGCAATTAGCGGGCGGTAAAATGCCTAATGGCGAGCAGCTGTTTAGCGAAAAGCAACAAGCGCAAATGTGGCACCCACATATTACGTCTATGGCATCTAAAAGCGCGTTTGAGTCGTACCATCAGCAATTTAGAGGGTATGGGCTAGGTTGGAGCATTGAAGACTACCACGGCTTTAAAAAGTTAGGTCACGGCGGTGGTATTTTAGGTATGGTATCGCAAGTTACTTTATTGCCTGAGAAAAAACTCGGTATTGTTATTTTATCTAACCAACAAGCTTTTGGTGCGCTTTCGGCAGTAACCCATGAAGTACTTGAAGATGCGCTTGAACTTGAAGATAAAGACTGGGTAGAAGATCTAGCTAAAAAACATTTTGAAGGCAAGCAACTCGCGTACGCTAATGCAAAACCAGAAGCACCTGCTGACTACCAGCCACAATTACCAAATATTAATTACACCGGTACATTGCACGATGACTGGTACGGCGATGTGATTATTGAGCAGCTCGATAGCAAATTACACATTGATTTTACGCATACTAAACGTTTAAAAGGCACACTTGAGCACTACACTGGCAATACATTTATTGTTAAGTGGGATGAAAAGCTACTTGAAGCAGATGCGTTTATTACCTTTGATATGGATGTTAGTAATCGTGTAAACAGCGCTAAAATGCGTGCAGTATCAACACAAGTGACCGACTTTAGCTTTGATTTTAGAAACCTGCATTTAAAAGCAAAGTAGTTAATAGTTTTGATATTTAAAGTGTTGATATACACCAAAGTCGCAAAGCCACCAGCCGGTGGCTTTGTTATATTAAGCTTTTACACCTTGTAAGGGACTTTTTTATGCGTACAGCAGTTATTTCTCATCCTCATTGCCGTAAGCATAAAATGATAGACGACCATCCTGAGTGCCCAGAGCGCTTAGATGCAATTACCGACAGATTATTAGCCAGCGGTGTAGATGTTGGCTTAACACACCTGCAAGCACCTAAGGCCGAGCGTGAGCATTATTTACTTGCTCACGATGAAGCTTTAGTTAAACACGTAGAAACTACACTACCAACGGAAGGACTCGCTAATTTAGATGGCGATACTTGGCTGTGCCCCGATTCGTTTAAAGCGATTGAGCGTGCAGTAGGTGCAGGATTGTTAGCTGTTGATGAAATACTTGCCGATAAACTCGATGCTGCTTTTTGCTCAGTACGTCCGCCAGGACACCATGCGAATAAGGATTCATCATCTGGGTTTTGTGTGTTTAATAACTTAGCTATTGCCGTTAAGTACGCACAAAGCAAAGGGGTTAAACGCATTGCTATTGCGGATTTTGATGTACACCATGGTAATGGCACACAAGACATTTTTATTGATGACGAAAATGTACTGCTTTGTTCGTTATTTCAGTATCCGTTTTACCCAAATACAGCAGTTAAAAATAATAGCCATATAGTTAATTCCCCTCTGCCAATTGCTAGTAATGGCGACGACCTAAAAGAGGTGTTTACTGGGCAATGGTTACCAAAATTAAAAGCGTTTAAGCCTGAATTACTTTTTATAAGCGCAGGGTTTGATGCACACCTAGAAGATGATATGGCAAGCTTAAAGTTTGTTGAAAGTGACTACATTTGGCTCACCGAGCAGCTATGCAGTGTGGCAAAGGAGGGCGGTTGCAAAGGGGTTATTTCGTATTTAGAAGGTGGCTATGCGCTATCAGCGTTAGGTCGTAGTGCTGTAGCGCATATAAAAGTGCTTACTGAGGTTTAAATAATAAGAGTGTTTATAGCCCTAGTAAATCAAACGCCTGCGCTGTGCTTAGGGTTTTTATTTTACCAAGGCAACATTGTCCTTCATTTAATAAGTAAGCTGTAACAAGCTGTGCTAGCTGCTCGCCACTCAATTCAGGGCAAACAGTGCCTTGTAAATTAAGGTAGTCACCTTGCTTATTAAGTACTCGCACGTCGCTTAGCTCACTTTGCATAACGCTGTGTAAGCACTCTTGTTGCTCTTTTTGGTTTTGAGCTATCTCAAGCTCATTATAAATAACCAATAACTGTGGGTAGCTGTTTAACATAGCCCGTTAGCCTACGGTTACTTCATAAGACGTAAATTTACGAATATTAATAACGCCTTTTTCAAAGATTAGGTACTGACCTTTAATACCTTGTAAAACACCACTTACAACAGGGTCTTTATCAAAGTTAAATGAGCTGATTTTTGTTGGGTATTCGGTTACTGGAAAATCTAAATCAACCACATCTTCGTCAAGTTGCTCTATTGCTGTTGCGCCAAATAACTCACTTAGCTCGTTTAGTTTTTCGCTAATTTGTGGAATTAACTCAGCCGCTGCTGCTTTTAAATCAAGTGCGTCGTTTTGGCCTTTTAACATATTGCGCCAATTGGTTTTATCGGCAATAAATTCAGCCAAAGCAACTTCCACTAAACCCGATTGCAGGCGAGTTTGCACTTTAAAAATAGGTAATGCCTGAGTAGCGCCTTGATCCACCCAACGAGTCGGTATTTGTGTGTGGCGGGTAATACCTACTTTTAATCCAGAAGTGTTAGCGAGATACACATAGTGTGGGATCATGCAATTTTCTTCGCCCCACTGTGGCTCTCGGCAAGTGCCTTGATCGTAGTGGCAAGTTTCTGGTTTCATAATACACATGTCGCAACTAGCGAGCTTGCGCATGCATACAAAACAGTGACCTTGAGAATAGCTTTTTTTGGTTTTTTTACCGCAGTTAGAACATAAAATAGTGCCACTAAAGGTGAGCGTAAGCTCCTTACCTATAAATGCATTTAAGTCTACTAAGTGCTCACCTACAGGTAAGTGATATTGTACTGGTTCGGTTAAACTCGATTTTAGTTTACGCAGTGTGCCTTGCATCTTTACTTGGCCCCTAAAGATGTTAAAAAGAGGAGTCTAACATTTTTAAGCTATATTGGCTTTTTAAGAAGTGTAAATAGTCGGTGTAAGGCAGTGCTTTTGCGTATAAATAACCTTGGGCAGAATCAGCATTCATGTCTTTAAGTAAGTGATGAATCTCCTGAGTTTCTACCCCCTCAATTGTTATTGATAAATTAAGGTTGTGCGCCATATCAATGGCTGTTTGTACAATAACTTGATGAGTGGGGTTATTAGGTAAATCAAAAACAAACGACTTATCTATTTTTAGTTCACTAAAATGGTAGTTAACTAAGTAGTTAAGTGATGCGTAACCTGTACCAAAGTCGTCTAAAACAACGTTAATGTCTAATGCCGATAATTCATCAACTAATTTAATGAGTGCATCTTGACTCTCTACAAAAGCTGATTCGGTTAGTTCAAACTTAAGTAAACGAGCCGGTACTTGGTATTTAATGAGTATATTTTCTACTTTTTCAGCTAAGTTATTTATGGTCAAGTTTTTAGCGCTGAGGTTGACGCTAATAGTATGATTGATGTAACCATTTTTTGTTAGTTCGGCAATATCTTTACACGCTTGTTCAATGACCCACAGTGTTAGTTCGTTAATAATACCTGTATGTTCAGCAAGAATTACTAACTCTTCAATCGGTAAATTATTAAAGGTTGGATCGGGCCAGCGTAGTAAAGCTTCTGCGCCAATTACTTGGTTATTTAATAAATTTATTTGTGGCTGGTAATAGAGTGTAAGTTGATTTGTTTTTATGGCTTTTTGTAGCTTTGCAGCTAAGGAAACGTCCATCATTTGGTTATTCACGTTTGATGATAACCCTACTTGATTAACACTACTTTTTGCTTTTTTAAGTGCTAAATATCCACGTTTTAACCAATACTCAAAGTCGTTAGTTTTACCCGCACAGCTAATGCCAATACTGTAATTAAGTTGCAGGTTTAGCCCTTTTATTTCGTATTGTTTTGGTAAGTTGCTAATTACTTTGGTGAGAAGTGCTTCTAGCATTTCTTGGTTTTGTGTTTTAGTCGAAATACAGGCAAATACGCCGCTATTGAGATCGGCTAATCGAGGGATGGTGTTTAAGTTAGTATCAAGATTTATAAATTCGCGCTCGTGGCTCAATTCTAACTCTAATTCTCTCGCTATATGTTTTATAAGTGCATAGCCTTGAGAAGGGGTAATTATAGTATTAAGAGAGTTAAAGTGGCGTATTTTAATCAAACACAAAGTTGTTGAGCGGTTTTTTGCTTGTAACTCCATAAAGGTTTGCTTGAGCTTAGCACTATTAAGAAGCTTTGTTTGTTGAGTGTGCGTAGCGTGATATAAAGCACGTTCACGCTGATACCTAACTCGGTCTGCTAATGCCATTGCCATTAATATTACTTCGCATAGTATAGCCATTAAAAAGGCGTGGCGTGTGGTAAAGCTATAAGGTAAAAGGCCAGTCAGTTCCATAGGTTGAATTGCCGCGCCAAAAATTAGTGGCACCCATGAAAAAACATAAAATTTAGCCCATCTAAAACCACTACGTAATTTGTTATAAATTAAAATAATACACGCTATATAAAGTAGGCTCATCACTCCAAAAAAAATAGGTGCTGCTATATTTTCAGGGATAAAAAGGCTGCTTACAGCAAGAACAAACATAAGCTTAAGTAGCGCTGTACTCATTTTATAGCGCCAGCATTTTTCTTTGTGGTAACGTAAAAACATAATACAGAAGGAGAGGGTAAAAAAAGCAACGCCGTAATTACCAAGTACTATTTTTTCGTGAATAAATAATTGCCATTCCATTGGCCATAAATAAAAGCCAAAACCTAATACCGCTCCCATTAGTATAATAGCGCTAATAATGTAGCCAATATAAATTAAGTAAACTCGGTCTTTTATACCAAAATAAAGAACAAGATTGTACAGTGCAGCCATTAGCAATACGCCAACAAAAATCCCCCAAATCCCTGTTTGCGAACGCACTAAGTCAATAAACTCTTTATCACGATATAAATTTACAGGTGTTTTACTTATACCTATCGTATCTATTTTCATTACGAGTCGTTGTGAGGACTTACTTTCGAGCGAAAAGCGGATATGCGGCACACTGTATTGAAATAAAGTAAGTGCTTGTTCTTTATCTCCGAGCTTATAAGTATCAATTAATTGGTTGTTTTTATTGAGTCGAAAAATAGTTAGGTGATCAACCATGGGGTTATCAAAATGGGCAACAACGTTTTCTTTTTTGAAGCTCTTATTTTCTAAATCGAGAAACAGCCAATAATTTTGTTGAGTAAAACTCCACGGTATTTCCGAAAATTTTTGATGAGTGAGTAACTGCGGCTGGGTTATAACATCGTTAAAAGTAAGGCTCTTAGTTTCATCAATATAGTACGCGTAATCAAGATATACGGGCGCGGTTTTATCAATTGTATATCGTGTAGGCACGACGAGGTTTGATGCCAGTGTACTTATAATAAAAAATATAAGTACTAGTATGGCAACAGCAATTGCATGATAACGTAAAGTTCTTAGTTCCAACGTTTGCGTACTTTTAAAAAAACTTTTAATTAGTGTAGCACTAAAAAAGCGCAGAGAGACTGCGCTTTTGTAGTTAAATTAACTGGTTATACCAATAAACAGGTATTTTAAGCCTATTGCTCGCGGGCAATAGCACGATAAGCAATATCTGTACGATATTCCATACCATCCCAGCTAATTTGTTTAACAAGCTCATAGGCGCGTTGCTGCGCTTGCGTAACAGTATTACCAAGTGCTGTTGCGCATAATACGCGACCGCCTGCGGTTACAACGTCATTGCCATCTTGCTTAGTACCCGCATGAAACACTTTTTCACCCGCAGGGTAATCAACTTGTAACCCCGAAATAGCATCGCCTTTAGGGTAATCGCCAGGGTAACCTTTAGCGGCAAGTACAACACCAACAGCTGCACGTGGGTCAAACTTAATTGTTGTTTTATCAAGTTCTACACGGTTAGCGGCTTCAATCAATTCAACTAGGTCTGATTGCAAACGTAGCATCATTGGTTGAGTTTCAGGGTCGCCAAAGCGACAGTTGTACTCAATGACTTTAGGGGTGCCTGTTTCGTCAATCATTAAACCTGCGTATAAAAAGCCTGTGTATGGATGGCCTTCGCTTGCCATGCCTTCTACCGTAGGGTAGATCACTTCGTTCATAATACGCTGGTGGATTTCATCAGTAACAACTGGCGCAGGTGAGTATGCACCCATGCCACCCGTATTAGGACCCGCATCGCCATTGTAAGCGCGTTTATGGTCCTGACTGGTCGCAAATGGTAATACGTTTTTACCATCAACCATTACGATGAAAGACGCTTCTTCACCGTCTAAAAACTCTTCAATAACAACACGACTTCCCGCATCGCCAAAAGCATTACCCGCAAGCATATCGCGAATAGCTTCTTCGGCATCGGCTTGCGTCATGGCTACAATTACGCCTTTACCCGCAGCTAAACCATCTGCTTTTACAACAATTGGCGCGCCTTTCTCTTTTAAATAAGCAAGGGCAGGCTCAATCTGTTCAAACGTTTGGTAGTCGCCCGTTGGGATTTTATGACGTGCTAAAAAGTCTTTAGTAAACGATTTAGAACCTTCAAGCTGAGCTGCGCCCGCCGTTGGTCCAAAAATAGCCATGTTATGTTCACGAAACTTATCAACAACACCCAGTACTAACGGTATTTCAGGACCTACAATAGTAAGCTCTACCTTATTTTGCTGTGCAAAATTAAGTAAACCATCTAAGTCGTCAACGTTTATTGCTACGTTTTCAAGTTTTGGTTCAAGTGCAGTACCTGCATTACCAGGGGCTACAAATACAGTATTTACTTTGGTGTTTTGAGCGGCTTTAAACGCAAGTGCGTGTTCGCGGCCGCCGCTGCCAATGACTAAAACATTCATGGCGAAAATTCCTATTTAAAGCGGTTTCTTAAATTTCAGCGTCATGCGGTCGCTTTCACCAATGGCTTTATATTTGTCAGCATCTTGTTCGCCGAGTCTTAAGCTTGGTGGTAGCGTCCATACACCTTTAGGGTGATCGGCTGTATCTTTTGGATTTGCATTTATTTCACTGCTTGCTACTAATTCAAACCCTGCTTGTTTAGCAAGGTCTACTACGTAGCTCTGCTTCATATAACCTGATGTTTTTTGATCTTCGTCAGCACGTTCTTCAGCTAAACGGTGTTCAACTAAACCTAATGTACCACCTGGTTTAAGGGCTTTATAAAAAGCTTGGAATGCACTTAATGCACCGCTTTTATCTTTGCCCATGTACCAGTTATGTACATTACGAAATGTTAAAACCATATCGGCACTGCCAGCTGGCGCAATATCTAAATGTGTTACAGGTGCAAACTCAGTAATTTTAACGCTACTAAAGCGCTTATCTTCAGCTACTTTTTGTTTAAAGCCCGCAAGAGAGCGTTGGTAGTAGCCAACTGATGAATCAGCAGGAAAGTGCGCGGCATAATAAGTGCCTTGCTCTTTTAGTGCTGGCGCTAAAATTTCACTATACCAACCACCGCCGGGCGCAATTTCAACAACTGTCATAGTTGGTTTAAAGCCAAAAAATGCCAGTGTTTGAGCCGGGTGACGATATTCGTCACGAACGCTGTTTTTAGCACTGCGTTCGCTTGATTGAAGTGCATGTTCAAGGCTCGATTCGTGGTTATGGCTAAGCGCCATAGTCGATGTCATCGTTAGTGTGGCTACAAGTAGCGATTTTAGCGCAAATTTCATTGTTTGTTCCTTCACATTATAATTTTAAATAGGTTATTGAATAATCAGAATACGTGAATTTATAGCAAACAAAAAGGGTTAAACCAACGTTTAACCCTTTGTGTGATTAGTGGCGGAAATGGCGCATACCAGTTAGTACCATTGCCATGCCAGCTTCATCAGCAGCTGCAATCACTTCTTCATCACGCATTGAGCCACCAGGCTGAATTACCGCAGTAATGCCAGCGGCGGCTGCTGCGTCAATGCCATCACGGAATGGGAAGAACGCATCAGACGCCATAACTGAACCTTTAACTTCAAGGTTTTCGTCTGCAGCTTTTATGCCTGCAATTTTAGCTGAGTATACGCGGCTCATTTGGCCTGCGCCTACGCCAATGGTCATACCGTCACGGGCATAAACAATTGCGTTTGATTTAACAAACTTAGCTACTTTCCAGCAAAACAGTAAATCTTTAAGTTCTTGCTCTGTAGGTTGGCGTTTAGAAACAACTTTTAAGTCGCCTTGCGTTACCATGCCTAAGTCGCGGTCTTGAACTAAAATACCGCCGTTAACGCGTTTAATATCTTGGCCAGCGGCTTTGCCTGTCCACTGTCCACATTCTAATAAACGAACGTTCTTTTTAGCTTCAACAATTTTTGCAGCGTCGCTCGAAATACTCGGTGCAATAATTACTTCAACAAACTGACGCTCAACAATGGCTTGTGCAGTTGCTGCATCTAGCTCTCGGTTAAAGGCAATAATGCCACCAAATGCTGATGTAGGGTCTGTTTTAAAAGCGCGCTCGTATGCTTGTAGAATGTTGTCGCCAATTGAAACACCACACGGGTTAGCATGTTTTACAATTACGCACGCAGGTACATCAAATTCTTTAACGCATTCAAGCGCTGCGTCGGTATCGGCAATATTGTTAAACGAAAGGGCTTTACCTTGCAATTGAGTTGCTGTTGCAACTGATGCTTCAGCAATGTCATTTTCAACATAAAAAGCAGCATCTTGATGTGAGTTTTCACCGTAGCGCATATCTTGCTTTTTAGTGAACTGCATATTGATAGTGCGTGGGAATTTAGTCTCTACAGCAGCTTCCTCGGTGTAATCAGGCACCATTTTACCGAAGTAGTTAGCAATCATGCCATCGTATGCGGCAGTGTGCTCGTAAGCAGCAATCGCTAAGTCAAAACGTGTTTTATACGTAGTAGAGCCATTGTTGTTTTGCATTTCGCCAATAACACGGTCGTAGTCACTCGCGTTTACCACGATTGTTACGTCTTTGTGGTTTTTAGCGGCTGCACGAACCATTGTAGGGCCGCCAATATCAATATTTTCAATGGCATCTTCAAGGCTGCAGTTTTCTTGAGCGACTGTATTCGCAAAGGGGTATAAGTTAACTACAACTATGTCGATAGCAGAAATGTTGTTATCTGCCATTACACTTTCATCTTGTCCGCGACGGGCTAATATGCCGCCGTGAATTTTTGGATGAAGAGTTTTTACGCGGCCATCCATGATTTCAGGGTGGCCTGTGTGATCTGATACTTCAGTCACTTTTATGCCGTTATCAGCAAGTAGTTTACATGTGCCGCCAGTTGATAAAATATCAACGCCTTGCGCTTCTAGTGCGCGGGCAAATTCAACAATACCGGTTTTATCAGACACACTTAATAGTGCGCGACGAATGGGACGATGAGTATCCATTGTAGTTTGATTTCCTCAGTTAATGAGCTAGCTTAGAAGCGGGCATTTTAACTGATTACAACTCAAAAAACGACTTATAAAGCGCCGATGAGGGTGAGCATTTTGCAATTTGGTTAATAAGTTGTAGGCATAAAAAAAGCACCCGAGGGTGCTTTTTTTGCATAATACCAGTTGTATTGGATTAGTAAGTAGTTATAACGATAGAAAAACAAGTCTATAACAAGGCAAAAATTTTGCTGTGTAGTTATTCTACATAAAAAATTATTAACGACGTTATGGGCTTGTTTAGCTCGTTAGAATACTTACGCTTTCAATATAATTGGTATTAGTTCATGCCGTATTTTTTAAGCTTTTTACGTAAAGTACCACGGTTGATACCTAGTAAAATTGCTGCACGAGTTTGGTTACCACGTGTATATGTCATCACTTCTTCAAGTAATGGCGCTTCTAGCTCTGAAAGAACAAGGTCGTAAACGTCTTGCACATCTTGACCGTTAAGCTGCTTTAAATAGTGGTGAACAGCTTTTTTTACTGCATCACGCAATGGCTGCGGTTTCTCGTGTGACTGAACATGAGGGTTAGTGATAAATGGAGAAGTCACGTTTTGTTCGAACATTATTAAGTCTCTTTCTTTCTTAGTTAGCTGCTAGTGTTTTAAAGTATTGCTCTAATGCGACGACCTGTGCCTGTGGGTTGTCGAGCGCATTAAATACTCGCCTAAACTGACCATCACTGTCATGGGTTTGCAAATACCAAGATACATGTTTGCGAGCAATTCGCGCTCCCATTGGCTCACCGTAAAACATATGGAGGTTTGTTAAATGCTCCATTAATATACTGCGCACCTCTGCAATAGCAGGCGGCTGTAAATGTTCCCCAGTTTGCAAATAGTGGTCTATCTCCCTAAATATCCAAGGGCGACCTTGGGCGGCTCGGCCAATCATAATGGCATCTGCACCCGTATAGTCTAAAACCTGTTTTGCTTTTTCTGGTGATGTAATATCACCATTGGCAACAACAGGAATCGACACTGAACGTTTTATATCCCTAATCGTGGCGTACTCAGCATCACCTTTGTACATACATGCGCGCGTACGCCCATGTACAGCAAGTGATGCAATGCCATAACGTTCAGCTATTCTCGCAATCTCTACACCATTACGGTTATCCGGATCCCATCCTGTACGGATTTTAAGTGTCACAGGTATATCAACAGCATTTACGACTGCATCAATAATCTCTTCCACAAGTTCAGGAAACTGTAATAAGGCAGAGCCTGCGAGTTTCTTGTTCACTTTTTTTGCTGGGCACCCCATATTGATATCTATGATCTGTGCACCGTTAGCAACATTGAATTGTGCGGCCTGCGCCATAAGCTCAGGATCTGCTCCTGCAATTTGCACCGCGCGTATACCCGACTCACCGCTGTGATCCATACGGTTCATCGACTTTTCCGTTTTCCAAACCTTAGGATTAGACGATAGCATTTCAGAAACAGCTAGCCCTGCGCCTAAACGACGGCAAAGTTGTCTAAATGGTCTGTCTGTAATGCCTGCCATTGGCGCGACAATTACATTATTCTCAAGTTGGTATTTACCGATACGCACTATATTCAATAGGCCTCTTTTCAAGGGGCGCTAAGTTTACGGTTTTTTTAGCAAAAATCAAAGGCTATAAATTGAACAAAAGTGACTTTTTTTTGCCCTTTTCGTATTGACATTTGATAACCGTATGAGGAATGGCTTTATTTGTGCGAAATTTGAGCGCATTTTGTTTTTGCAACAAAATAAGTTTATTTTTTATTATGTAAAAAAATAGTAAAGCCTGTTAAATACAGGCTTTACATGCATGTTTTGAGTTAATGCTCTAAATTTGATTGTGCAGTTTATTACGCTTTTTTAGTGCCACTCACTCGAGTCCAATCACCTTCAACGGCAATGTCATCTAGCTCAATAAACGGTGTATAAATATCGGCAACCGATTGGGCTTGCTCTTCTAATATGCCCGACATAGCAATTTTACCACCTGGCTTTAATAACCCTAAAATCACACTATGTAATTCGCGAAGTGGCTGGGCTAAAATATTAGCCACAACTATATCGGCAGTAAACTCAGGTTGGTTTTCTGGAAGGTATACTTCGAGTTTGTCTGCAACACCATTTCGGTTAGCGTTATCAAGGCTTGCTTCAAGCGCTTGAGGGTCAATATCTATCCCAATCATACGCTCTGCACCTAGTTTTATAGCTGCAATACCTAAAATTCCTGAGCCACAACCAAAATCAACAACCGTTTTACCCGTCAGATCTTGGCTTTCTAACCATTTAAGGCACAAGGCCGTTGTTGCATGTGTGCCCGTGCCAAAAGCAAGGCCTGGGTCTAGCAATACATTTACTGCATCAGGGTCTGGAATGTCGCGCCAGCTTGGGCAAATCCATAGTTTTTCGCCAAATTGAATAGGGTGGAAGTTATCCATCCATTCACGTTCCCAGTCTTTATCTTCAAGTTGCTCGATTTTGTATACTAAATTGTCTTTTAGCTCATCATGGCGCTTCAATAACGCAACGACTGCATTCATATCGTGATTAGCTTCGAACAAGCCAATGACTGTGGTATCAGCCCAGAACACAACAGTGCCAATTTTAGGCTCGTAAATAGGGGTATCTTTTGCGTCAATAAAGGTTACTGAAGCGCTACCCGCTTCCATTAATAGGTCGCTTACGGCATCAGCTGTTGCAGCATTGGCATTAATACGAATTTGGATCCAAGCCATGGTTATTTCCTTCAAATAGAAAAAAGGCCGCTATAGCGGCCTTTTTAGTTTATATAGTAGCGCTAAATTATTTAGCGTCTAAAAAGCTTTTCAGTAAATCTGAGCGAGAAGGGTGGCGTAATTTACGCAGCGCTTTCGCTTCTATTTGACGAATACGTTCACGTGTTACGTCAAACTGTTTACCTACTTCTTCTAAGGTGTGGTCGGTATTCATATCAATACCAAAACGCATACGTAGTACTTTAGCTTCACGAGCTGTTAGGCCTGCAAGTACATCGTTAGTTGCGCCTCGAAGAGACTCCATTGTTGCCGAATCGATTGGCGAATCAATGGTTGTATCTTCGATAAAGTCACCTAAGTGAGAATCTTCATCATCACCGATTGGTGTTTCCATTGAAATTGGCTCTTTAGCAATCTTAAGTACCTTACGGATTTTATCCTCAGGCATCATCATGCGTTCTGCTAATTCTTCTGGATTTGGCTCACGACCCATTTCTTGTAACATTTGACGAGAAATACGGTTAAGTTTATTAATCGTTTCAATCATATGTACCGGAATACGGATTGTTCTTGCTTGGTCAGCAATAGAGCGAGTGATTGCTTGACGTATCCACCACGTAGCATAAGTAGAGAACTTATAACCACGGCGATATTCAAACTTATCAACGGCTTTCATCAGACCAATGTTACCTTCTTGGATCAAATCCAAGAATTGTAAGCCACGGTTTGTATATTTTTTAGCAATTGAGATTACAAGACGTAAGTTAGCTTCAACCATTTCTTTTTTCGCGCGGCGTGCTTTCGCTTCACCAATGCTCATTCGACGGTTAATGTCTTTAATACGCTCAATGCTTAAACCTGTTGTTTGTTCAATAACAGATAATTTATTAATACTACGAATGATTTCTGGCTTAACTTCTTCAAGCTTAGCTGAATACTTTTCGTTACCTGAAATTTCTAAATCAACCCAAGAAGCGTCAGTTTCGTTGTTAGCAAAGTGCTTAACGAACGTTTTCTTCGGTAATTTAGCAATTTGTACAGCTTGTTTCATGATTAGACGTTCTTGAACGCGAACTCTGTCCATCATTTCACGCATGTTATTTACCATGCGGTCAAACTGTTTAGGTATTAATTTAAAGGTTCTGAAAAGCTCGCCAATTTCAAAAATGGCTGCTTGTGATTCAGGGTGCGAACGACCTTTAGCTTCAAACGTATCACGTGCTTTGTTGTATAAATCACGTAGATTTTCAAAATGAATGCGAGCTTCTTCAGGATCTGGTCCTGTGTCTATCTCTTCTTCATCTTCATCGTCGCTATCAGCATCGTCTTTGTCGTCTTTATCATCGTCGTCAAGTTGCTTAGCACTTAATTCTGAACCAATATTAGTTGCTGAAATTGGCGCTGTATCTTCATTCGGATCGATAAATCCAACGATGATATCGCTTAAACGCATTTCTTCAGCTTCAAACTTATCCCACTGTTCAAGTAGGTAAGTGATTGCTTCAGGGTACTCTGCAACAGAAATCTGAACTTGATTAATGCCTTCTTCAATACGTTTAGCGATTACAATTTCGCCTTCACGTGTCAGAAGTTCAACAGTACCCATTTCACGCATGTACATGCGTACCGGATCAGTTGTACGGCCGATTTCTTTTTCTACAGTCGCAAGGGCTGCAGCGGCAGCTTCTGCTGCGTCTTCGTCTGTCGTTGTTTCTTGCATCATTAATTCATCAGCATCAGGCGCATTTTCGCTAACCTTGATACCCATATCATTAATCATGCTTATGATATCTTCTACTTGATCTGAGTCTATAATGTCTTGTGGAAGGTGATCATTTACTTCTGCAAAAGTTAAGTAGCCTTGCTCTTTACCTTTCTGAATCAGAAGTTTTAATTGTGACTGAGGAGTTGGATCCATAGAGATTTTTTCTTCCACTCTGATAAGTTGATACAACAGGCGCCATCATGTAGTTTGCATTTAAGCCAACTAGAATAATGTGACGCAGTGAATAGCACAGTATAACAGTTTAAATCAAATCTGACTAGCTGTTAGTGGCTTTTAACGCTGTCATTAACAAATGACATTCAAGTCTTTCATCGCTATTGAGACCTTGTGTCTTGTCCTTTATTAATAAGGTCTCTAGTCGATAATTTAAACACTGATCTTCAATAAATTTAAAAGTATTTTGAAAAACAGTCTCTAAACGTTCTTCATTTATTTCGTGTTGCCACGTTGCAAGCTTTATTAATGGCTCGTAATCTTCAGTTCCTCTAAAAAATTCGAGTAATTGCGCGGTGGTAACATTCTCTTTTTCTAATGCTTGTTCTTGTAGGCGCAGTAATAATCCAATACCGGCTATGCTCATTTGCGCTAAATCGGGCAAATAAGGAATACTTTTAGCCAATTGTGGGTGCTGAATTAAAATACCAATGGCCTGTCGCATAGGTGTTATTTTAAATTTTCGCTCAATAGAGTGCTGTTGCTTAGGTGTTTTTAAGCGATTATTAAGCTGCTCACGTGTTCGACCAATTAAACGACCGAGTTGTTCAAGAATGTTTTCTTGATAAAACTCACTGGGTATTTTTTCTATTAATGGCAGTGCAGCACTAAGTAATTTTGCCTTGCCAGAATCGAGTGTTAAATCTATTTCTAGGCTTAATTTATTGAATAATACTTTTGTAAAGTCATCGGCTTCACTCAAGCGTTGTTCAAACAGCTCTTTACCTTCTTTTTGTACTAAAGAGTCAGGGTCTTCACCATCGGGTAAAAAAACAAAATTTAAGGCTTTTCCGTCATTCAAATAAGGAAGAGCGTTTTCAAGTGCTCGCCACGCTGCATCTCGCCCTGCGCGATCCCCATCGTAACAACAAATAACTTTATCTGTTGTTCTAAAAAGGGTGTGCATGTGTTCGCTCGTAGTTGCAGTACCAAGTGCAGCAACAGCATATTCAATACCTTGTTCAGCAAGCGCCACCACATCCATATAACCTTCTACAATAAGTACATGATCTAACTTTTTATGAGCTTGTTTTGCCTCATATAAACCATATAACTCAAAACCTTTATGAAAAATTCTGGTTTCAGGAGAGTTTAAATATTTAGGACCTTGGTCGGCTTGCATTACACGCCCACCAAAGGCGATAACACGTCCGCGTTTATCGCGAATAGGGAACATTAAGCGGTCGCGGAAAAAATCAAATTGTCTACCGGGTGTTTTTTCTGAAGCGAGCTTTAGTTCAACTAATTGCTCTTTTTGTTCTTTGTTGCGGCCAAGCTGTAGGCATAAACCATCCCATTCACTTGGAGCGTAACCAATCATAAATTTTTTAACTATTTCACCACTTAAACCTCGGCCCTTAACGTAGTCTATTACAGCCGTTGAATTGCTGTGGTGTTTTAATTGGTGTTGATAAAAGCGTGCTGTGTGGAGCATTAAATCGTAATCAGAGCGCTTTTGTGCTGCGGTGCGTTCTGGTGCTGAACTTGTGCCTTGTTCTCGAGGTACTTCTAAATTAAGCATGCTGGCTATTTCTTCAATAGCATCAACAAACTCGAGCTTTTCGTATTCCATTATAAATGAAATCGCATTCCCGTTAGCGCCACAGCCAAAACAATGATAAAACTGCTTATCTTGAGATACCGTGAACGAAGGGGACTTTTCATTATGAAAAGGGCAGCAAGCTTGATAATCTTTACCTGCTTTTTTTAGACCTACTTTTGAGTCTATCAGGTCGACAATATCGGTTCTGGCAAGTAAATCGTCTATAAAGTTACGTGGGATCTTTCCAGCCATTAGTAAAATGCAGTCCTGAGATAATGATAAAAATAACGAATGTGAAATTTACTTTTTATACTCGCTTGGCGCAGAGTATAACGTGCTTTAACTTACCAAAACGAAAGCTAAATAAACAGAGTAGCTATAAATAATTTTATCTTTAAATAACCACATTGAAGCACTTTTTATTAAAGTTAAAAACAAAGAAACCGAGCACAAGGCTCGGTTTACTTCAATCATACTTTAATGTATGTGGGAGTATTAGGCAGTTAATCGTTGCTTAATTAAACCAGAGATCTTGCCCATATCGGCGCGACCCTCAGCCTTGCTTTTGATTATACCCATTACTTTACCCATGTCTTGCATACCTGCTGCATTAGTATCAGCAATAGCCGCGTCAATGAGAGCAATGATTTCTTCTTCACTCAATTGTTGAGGTAAAAAAGTTTCAAGCGCTACTATTTCATTGGCTTCAATATCAGCTAAATCATCACGCCCAGCATCTTTGTACTGAGTGTAAGAGTCACGACGTTGTTTAACAAGCTTCACTATAACGGAGGTAATACCTGCGTCGTCTAGCGTTATTTGCTCGTCAATTTCACGTTGCTTGATTGCAGCAAGTACCATACGAATAGGGTTAAGACGTTGCTTGTCTTTGGCTCTCATCGCATCTTTTTGCGCATCTTTTAGCGTTATTAAAAGGCTCATTTATACAAAACCTAATATATTAGTATAATTTAACGCGACGAGCGTTATCACGAGAAAGTTTTTTCATGTGACGTTTAACTGCAGCAGCTTTTTTACGTTTACGTTCAGCTGTTGGTTTTTCATAGTGCTCGCGACGACGAACTTCTGAAAGGATTCCTGCTTTTTCACATGAACGCTTGAAGCGACGAAGTGCTACGTCAAACGGTTCGTTCTCTCTTACTTTAATTACTGGCATTAAAAATTCACCTACCTAAATTATGAGCGTTGCTCAAGTTGATCAAACATTGATCAAGTGGTTCAAAAATGGTGCGGTATTGTAATCCGAAGCAACACCACATGTAAAGGACAATATTAACAGAAACACATCATGTAAAACAGTATTAATTTGATTGGCGTTGGTACAACCTAGAAAACACTTGGCCAGCTTTTTTTTCTTTAATTAACAGCCAGTTATCTGGTTTTGTGAATGAGTTTAAATCACTTTCAACTTCAACGTAAATTAAAGCTTCTGAGCTGAGCCATTGATTCTTTTCTAAAAAATCGCAGCTAATTTGGGCTAGGTTTTTACGAAAAGGGGGATCAACGAAAACGAGGTCAAAAGGTTCATTTAGGTTTTTTTGTTCTAAAAACGATAATGTATTTATATTTTTTACGTGCGCGTTTTGCAATTTTAAAGTTGTTATATTGTGTTCTAATTGCGTTGCTGCTAATAAATCAAGCTCAATAAAAGTAGCGCTTTTAGCAAAACGAGATAATGCTTCAAACCCTAAACCACCAGAGCCGGCAAAGCAATCAAGTACGTTTGTATCTCGTGTATCTTGCATTAACCAGTTAAATACTGTTTCTTTTATGCGATCGGTGGTTGGACGCAGACCTTGCACATCCTTTACTGGTAGCTTTCTGCCACGAAATTGACCGCTTATAATTCTAATAAAGCCATCACTTGATTTATTAATTACTTTATTTTGCGCCGTTTTATTTCTCATTTAGCTCACTAAAAAATGGTATCTGGGATCTAGCTCAGATAATATTGCAGTAGATTACGTATAGCTTCATTTTTCAACTGCATTAAAAGTGTTACTATTTAGCTCTTAATGTTTTGAACTGTTTTTTTGCTGGCAGATATTGCCGAGCACAATAAAGCTATTTTCAAATTTTAGTTTATCAGATTTTTATAAGTGGTTATTAGCAAGTATGGCAAAAAAAAGTAAATTCCTGTCTTGGTTTGGTTTTGGTAAGTCAGATGAAAAACAAGCAGAGCAAGTAAAAGAAACTAATAACCAACAAGCGTTGGCCGAACAACAAGAAGCTGAGCGTATAGAGCAAGAGCGCGCTGAAACTGAGAAGCACGATGCAGAGCAAGCTGAAAAGTTAGCGGTTGAACAAGCAAATGCTGAATTATTGGCAAAAGAACAAGCTGATGCCCACGCAAAACAATTAGAGCTGCAACAGCGTTTAGCCGAACAAGAAATGCAAATGCGCCTTGAGCAAGAGCGAATTGCGGCTGAAAAAGCTGAAGCCGAGTGTTTAGAGCAAGCACGTATTGAGGCTGAAAAAGTTGAAACCGAGCGTTTAGAGCAAGCACGTATTGAGGCTGAAAAAGCTGAAAGCGATCGTTTAGAGCAAGCACGAGTTGCAGCTGAACAAGCTGAAAGCGATCGTCTAGAACAAGCGCGTGTTGTAGCTGAAAAAGTTGAAACCGAGCGTTTAGAGCAAGCGCGTATTGAGGCTGAAAAAGTTGAAACCGAGCGTTTAGAGCAAGCACGTATTGAGGCTGAAAAAGCTGAAACCGAGCGTTTAGAGCTGGCGCGTGTTGCAGCTGAAAAAGTTGAAACCGAGCGTTTAGAGCAAGCACGTATTGAGGCTGAAAAAGTTGAAACCGAGCGTTTAGAGCAAGCACGTATTGAGGCTGAAAAAGTTGAAACCGAGCGTTTAGAGCAAGCGCGTATTGAGGCTGAAAAAGCTGAAACCGAGCGTTTAGAGCAAGCGCGAGTTGCGGCTGAAAAAGTTGAAAGTGAGCGTTTAGAGCAAGCGAGTATTGAGGCTGAAAAACTTAAAGCGGAGAAAGAAGATAAACCCAAAAAAGAAGGTTTTTTTTCTCGCCTTAAAAAAGGCTTATTAAAAACTCGCGTTAATATTGGATCTGGATTTGCGTCTATATTTAGCGGCAAAAAAATTGATGACGATTTATTTGAAGAGCTGGAAACCCAGCTATTAACTGCCGATTTGGGCGTTGATACAACCATGAAGTTAATCGATCGATTAACAGATGGGGCTAATCGTAAACAGTTAAAAGATGGCGATGCACTTTACGAGCTAATGAAACAAGAAATGGCCACTATGCTTAAAACTGCAGAGCAGCCTTTAGTGATACCAACTGATAAAAAACCATTTGTAATACTGATGGTGGGTGTGAATGGTGTAGGTAAAACCACGACTATTGGTAAACTGGCTAAGCAATTTCAAAACGAAGGTAAGTCGGTTATGTTGGCTGCTGGTGATACGTTTAGAGCGGCTGCTGTTGAGCAACTTCAAGTATGGGGTGAGCGTAATAGTATTCCTGTTATTGCACAACACACTGGCGCTGATAGTGCTTCAGTTGTTTTTGACGCATTTCAAGCCGCAAAAGCCCGTAAAGTGGATGTATTAATCGCCGATACAGCTGGGCGCTTGCAAAATAAAGATAATTTAATGCAAGAGCTTGAAAAAATAGCGCGTGTAATGAAAAAAATTGACCCTGATGCGCCGCATGAAGTGATGTTAACGATTGACGCAGGCACAGGGCAAAATGCGATTAGCCAAGTGAATTTGTTTAATCAGTGTGTAGGCTTAACTGGTATTACCCTTTCTAAACTTGATGGAACTGCAAAAGGTGGTGTTATTTTTGCGGTGGCTGATAAGTTTAATATTCCAATTCGTTATATTGGTGTTGGCGAAAGTATCGATGATTTACGTACTTTTAAGAGTGATGACTTTATTGATGCGTTATTTAGCCAAGATGAGGACGACGTTTAATTTACTAAGAGGGAGCTTGCTCCCTTTTTAATTGCGAGGAATACCAATTGCATTCGTGTTTATGATGAGGTTGGCATAATAAAAAATGATAAATTTTCAGCAAGTAAGTAAAACCTACCCAGGAGGGCATCGGGCCCTTGAAAAAGTTAATTTTCATATTAAGCCGGGCGAACTTGCATTTTTAACTGGTCACAGTGGTGCAGGTAAAAGTACGTTATTAAAGTTAATTAGCTTAATGGAGCGCCCATCTGCGGGTAACGTGTTTATCAACGGTGTTGATTTAAATAAGGTTAACTCGCGTCAAATTCCCTATGCCCGTCGTGACATTGGTATTATTTTTCAGAATCATCGCTTATTAGAGCGCCATACTGTATTTGATAATGTGGCATTGCCATTAATTATTGAGGGTACTCATCATAATCAAATTGCAAAGCGGGTTCATGGGGCGCTCGATAAAGTGGGCTTAATTGATAAAGTGAAGTGCCACCCGTCTATGCTTTCTGGCGGCGAACAACAGCGCGTAGGTATTGCTCGCGCGATAGTTAACTCGCCACCAATTTTATTGGCCGATGAGCCTACAGGTAACCTTGACCCTGAACTTTCGATGGAAATTTTACGATTATTTGAAGATTTTAATAAACACGGTACAACCGTGCTTATTGCTACTCATGATTTGGGCTTGGTTGCGCGTATGAGATATAGAAGCTTAACTTTAAAAGACGGGCGAATGCTTCAAGACCCCTTAGCGCAGGAGGTTTTATGAGCTTACTATTTAAGGGGCGCCAAAATAAAAACGAAAAGCAAAAAAAATCTATATTAGCTGGCGGTTATTTTTTTATTATTAATATTTTTCGTCAAGGAATACACAGCCTTGGTGAAATGTGGCGTACGCCTTTAGCTTCGATGATGACAATTGCTGTACTAGGTTTGAGTTTAACGCTACCAGCAACACTTTATTTAGTGGTTAAAAATGTTCAACAAGTCAGTAGCGGGTTTGAAGAAGCAAGCGAAATATCTTTGTTTGTAAAAGAGACGATGAGCGAGCAACAAACACAAACTTTGGTGAAACGTTTAGCACTGTATCCCGAAGTTGAGAGTGTGGCATTTATTTCAAAGCAGCAAGCACTTACAGAGTTTAAAAGTGTCTCGGGGTTTGGGCAAGCATTAGAGTACTTAGATAGTAACCCACTTCCTGATGTTGTGTTGGTCACGCCAACTAAGCGTGATCGTCAGCCTAATGCAGCTAGAGCTCTTTTAACTAAGCTGGAAGCTGAGCGTGAGGTTGATTTTGGTAAGCTCGATATAGCATGGTTAGAGCGTTTAAATGCATTGTTGAGTTTGTTAAAAGAGAGTGTAATAACGATCACGCTACTGTTACTTACTTCAGTCACGCTTATTATTGGTAATACTATTCGTTTATCTATTATGGATAAAAAAGAAGAAATACAAGTAATGAAATTAGTTGGGGCTACTAATACATTTATTCATGCACCATTTTTATGGACGGGTATTTGGTATGGTGTTATCGGTGGGCTATTTGCCTTCATATCGGTTGCTTTAATGATGTGGTGGCTATCTTCTGCTGTTAGTAGTGTAGCAGGTGTTTACCAAACAAGTTTTTCGTTAATTGGTTTAACATTAAAAGAGTTTGGCCTGTTAGTTTTACTTGCAACAAGCTTGGGCTTTATTGGTTCGTATCTTTCTGTAAATCGATACATTAAAGAAATAGAACCCGATAAAGTATAATTCGAATCTATTAGTCGTTCGATGCTTATGTACCATATAAGTGAACTAACCCTGCTCGGTATGCGTATGCTATCGGGTTGGGTAGTACCTCCTTTATTAAAACTGTCATGTTTGTGTACTATTCTCCTCAAGGTAATAAGTTATAAATGAGGTGCTGCGATGAGGTGAACCTCTTGCATCCCTTTAATTCATCACTTATTCAGCCGCTTATAGTAGACTTAAATAACGCAAAAAAACCTCTTGATTTATGATTAAAAAAAGTTTTAAATTGGGGTTAGCACTCTTGGTTAAAGAGTGCTAAGATGGTTTCAAATGTTTATCACCGAGGTGAAAAATGAGTAAAGATTTATACGCAATGGCACTTACAGTCGGACAACAAAGCGCAAGCATGGACGGTTACCTTCAAGCGGTAAGCACTATTCCTATGCTTAAGGTTGAACAAGAACAAGAGCTTGCTAAAAGGCTTCAGGAAGAAGGCGATCTTAGTGCTGCCAAGCAACTCATTATGTCGCATTTACGCTTTGTAGCACATATTGCTAAAAGCTACTCGGGCTATGGTTTACCACAAGCAGACTTAATCCAAGAGGGCAATATAGGCCTGATGAAAGCGGTAAAGCGTTTCGACCCTACAGTGGGAGTTCGTTTAGTATCGTTTGCAGTTCATTGGATTAAAGCAGAAATTCATGAGTTTGTGCTTAAAAATTGGCGCATAGTTAAAGTTGCGACAACTAAAGCACAACGTAAATTGTTTTTTAATCTTCGCAAAAATAAAAAGCGTTTAGGTTGGTTTAACCAAGCAGAAGTTAGCACTGTTGCGAGCGAGTTAGGTGTGAGTGAAAAGGAAGTTCGTGAAATGGAATCGCGTATGAGCGGCCAAGACATGGGCTTCGACTTGACAGGTGACGACGATGATAACGCACCAACAAGTACTTACTCTCCAGTACAATATTTAACGGATGGTGCAGCTGATCTGGCTGACGACGTTGAACAACAACAGTGGAAAGAGCAGGCGCATACGCGTTTATTTAGCGCACTTAAAACACTTGATGAACGCTCGCAAGATATTGTTAGCGCACGTTGGTTGTCTGATGATAAGGCGACTCTTCAAGAGCTTGCACAAAAGTACAGTGTATCAGCCGAACGTGTTCGTCAGCTTGAAAAAACAGCGATGAAAAAGTTACAAAGCGCTATGAGTTAAACACAGCTCAAGCAGCAAAATTTAAAAAGCCCTGCATGAAAATGCGGGGCTTTTTTGTTTACGGCCGTAAACTTTCACCTGCCTAGTGCTAAAATTGATAACCGGTTCTACTCTAAATAAGTAACTGAGAATATCTATATATGTTTTTATGGCTGGTAAAATTATAATTAATGTAGTTAACGCGACAGCCCAAGATTTACTAAACCACCATACTTTTGAAGTTTGAAAATGGTTGGGTGGGGCTTTTAATTTTTCTCTTTCAGAAATCATGGTAGGTGAAATCTCTATAACTTCAGCAACAATAAATTTTATTAAATGAAAATTACGTAGCTTGTTAATTGAAGCTTCAGAGTAAAAGCTTTGGCTATGGAGTTTAATTGTTTGTATTTCTTTACCATGATTCAGAAAATAATCAGCAAGGAAAAAAATTAGTTATTTTTCATGTTTGCTATACATATAATTTCCTTATTAAAGTACATATCATCGAGTACTAACCCCTTTCCCCTCAGCCTGCGCCAATTGAATGTATTTACGCTCAACCAGCTGCGAAACCGGCACAAGTTCAAAGCCTTGATCTATTAACTGTGGTAACGCTTCACGTAAAAAATCAATAGTTTCAGGATACGGGTGAGCGATAGCAATGGCAAAATTGTGATCGGTTGCTTGTTGTTTTAATTCATCAAACCTTAACTGCAATTGCTCGGGGGTGATAATGTTGTCTAAAAATACTTGGCGGCTAATATTAGCAACACCTAAAAAGTTTGCCGCATTTTGAGCTTGGCTTAAATCTGTGGTACGACTATCTAAAAAGTATAAATGGCGTTTTTTAAGCACTTCCATTGTCCATTTCATAGCTTGGCTTTGTTGTGTTAGTGCTGAGCCCATATGATTATTAACGCCCTTAACTTGTGGCAGACTAGCTAAGGCAGTGCCTAGAGTTTGCTGGAGCTGCTCTTTACTCATACTTAATGTAAGCGCGCCGGGGCCTAGTTTTTTCCCATTTAGCGCCTGCATGGGCACATGAAGTAATAGCTCTTTATTTGACTGACTCGCTAGCGAAGCAAAAGCTTGCGAATAGGGGGTGTGAGGCAAAATTGAATATGACAATTGCCCTGGTAAGGTTAAGAACTCTAAATCTCTTTGATGGTAGCCTATATCGTCAATTACGATTGCTATTTGCTTCGCTTTAACATCAAAAGAGACAAAGCAAGTGACTAATAAAAGCCACGTTGTAATGCTTGCGTTAATAGTTTTCAAATTTATAATTTTTATTATCTTATTAAGCTCAGTAAGTTGCTCTAAATAAAGCGAATGTTATTGCATACTGAGCAACTGTTTTGCTTTAACTAATTGTAAATCAGCCAAATTACTTGAAAGTAATTGCTGAGTACCTTTAGTCTGTTCGTTTTTTATTATAACGGCTTTATTGTTTTGTGAAAGGTTTGTTTGATTAATCGCCACATCGGGCGTTATTCCTACACCATCAATTGATTTACCTGAAGGCGTAAAGTATTTTGCTGTAGTCAGTTTTAAGGCTGTATTACCGTCACCTAATGGGATGAGAGATTGAACAGAGCCTTTACCGAATGACTGGCTTCCTACAATCTTTGCACGATTATTATCTTTTAAAGCAGCCGCTAAAATTTCAGCTGCTGAAGCCGAGTTTTCATTTATGAGTACCACAATTGGTGCACCTTTTAACACATCACCGTGCTTGGCGTAAAAGGCTTGATTTGCATCAAAAAAACGCCCCTTAGTGGTTACAATAGTGCCGCTTTGTAAAAACAGGTCTGATACTGCCACAGCACTTTTTAAGGTGCCACCAGGATTGTCGCGTAAATCGATGACCAGTCCTTTGAGTGGGTAACCATAGTGATTTTGCATGGCTGCAACTTGTATTGCTACCTCATGTAGTGTGTGATTGGAAAAGCTATTGATAGCTAAATAGCCAGTGCCGGTATCTAAAAGCTGACTGGTTACACTTTCTAAATCTATTTGGGTGCGGGTAACATCAAAAGGTATATGGGTTTTATTTGTATTACGTTGCACTGTTAAGTGAATGCTTGCAAACTTACTGTCCCTTATTAAAGCAGCTACTTGGTCAATTGTAAGTGTTGCAACAGTATGGTTATTAATACTAATTATAATATCGTTAGGTAAAATCCCTGCATTTTTGGCCGGAGAGTTATTAACAACATCGATAATAGTCATTTGCTCGTCAATATTTTTAACTTCAATACCAAGGCCTGTGTAACGACCGTTTGTGTTGTCAAATAACGCAGTGAGTTCATGCTCGTCGAGGTATTTAGAATAAGGATCGAGCTTTGAATATAAGCGTTCAAATTGATGATTGTTGTATTTTATATGCATGCTATTTTGTAATTCTAAGTCATCAACATAATAAGCATGAATATTAAATAAAATTTCGTCTATTTGTTGCCTCTTCAATTGTTTTACTGAGCTGGCAGAGGCGCTATTGATAAAGAAAATAAAGACAAGTAAACACAGGCTTAAAATGAAACCTGTGTTTTGTTTTTTTTCGTAGAATGTCGTTGGGGTTTTGTTTTTCATCAGCTGCTCCAGAGCGGTGCAGCGGTTTATTCAATTAAATGCGTCTGCACCATTTTACAGGATTTACTGCGCGTCCTTTGTGGCGTATTTCAAAGTATAGACCAGAACTTGCTTGTCCGCCGCTTTGGCCAACTAAAGCTAAAGTTTCACCTTCTCTAACCATATCGCCAACATCTCTGAGGAGTGTCTGTGCATGGCCGTATAAACTCATAAAGCCTTCACCATGATCAACAACGATCACCCAGCCATAACCTTTTAGCCAATCGGCAAATACAACTTGGCCATTGTGCACGCTATTAACATTCACGCCTTCTTTTGCACCAATTAATACGCCTTTCCAATCAATACCGCCATGCTTACGCTGGCCAAAGGTGTGTTCTAACTTACCTCTGGTCGGCCAATTTAGTTTACCCTTACTTTTATTTAGGCCGAGTAATTCGATCTTTTGCGTTTTCTCTTTTTCAAGCTCTTCAATGGTTGTAATTAAAGTTTGTTGGTTTTCTTTAAGGTAATTAATAGAGCTTTTGGTACTTGTGAGCTGAGCTTGTAAGTTTTTAAGATTTGCTTGGCGTTCACTTTGAGCGTTAAGCAAAGCAGTTTGACGCCTTTTTTGTTCGTCATGTAAAGCGATTAACCTTTGTTTTGTTTTAGCCAGCTCCATCTGATTAGAAGCTATTTCCTCTTGAAGGGCTTTTAGGTCTTCAATTTGCTCTATCCTGGCTTTATTTAAGTAATTGTAATAACTGAGAGTGCGCTCAAATTTTGCTGTGTCTTCTTGGTTCAAAATCATTTTAGAGTAGTCATCGCCGCCAGCCATATAGGCACTTTTTAATTGCGCGGCTAAAATGCGCTGAAATAGGGCGTGTTTTTGATCAAGTTGTTCTGCTTTTTGTTGTTGCAGTTTTTGCTGCTGTTGGTTTTTTTTAACCGATTGCTCAGCCATATTAAGCGCTTTAGCATTTTTTGCTATGTTGAGCTCATGACTTTTGAGATTTTTTTGTAGTTTTGCTATTTTTTTTCGTTGTTCATTATATTGCGCTTGATTTTGTTCAAGCGCGTTTTGTACTTCGGATAAATCTTTTTTAGTGCGGTCTTCGTTAGCGACTGCAGGTGCAGCCGCTAACGAAGTAAGTATTAAGCCGCACTTAATTAACCGGTTAATACGTTTATTCATTTTATTTCAACATCATGATAGGCGTACCAGTCATTTCTCTTGGTTGCTCCATACCCATTAAGTGAAGCATTGTTGGGGCTACATCACTTAAGGCTTTACCTTGCATTGGCTCTGCATCGCGACCAACATAAATAAAATGCACCGGTTCGCTAGTGTGGGCGGTATGTGCTTGGCCTGTTTTGAGATCAGCCATTTGCTCAGCATTACCATGGTCAGCTGTTATTAACGCTTCACCACCAAACTCTTCTAGCGCATCAATAACACGTCCAATGCAGCTATCTACAGCTTCACAGGCTTTAACAGCAGCCTCAAATACACCAGAATGACCAACCATATCGCCGTTAGGGTAGTTGCAAATAATAGCATCGTATTTACCGCTTTTTATTGCAGCTACCAGCTTGTCGGTTAACATTTCTGAATTCATTTCTGGTTGTAAATCGTACGTTGCTACTTGCGGCGAAGGAATTAGTTCGCGTGTTTCGCCTTCAAATTCACTTTCGCGCCCGCCACTAAAGAAAAACGTAACGTGTGCGTACTTTTCGGTTTCAGAAATACGTAGTTGAGTTTTACCATTTTTTTCAAACCATTCACCTAAAACATTAACTAAAGGCGTAGGACCAAATGCCACTGGTGCGTTAATGTCGGCTGCGTATTCTGTCATCATTACAAAAGCACTAAGCTCAGGCGTTCTTTTTTTAGTAAACCCATCAAAATCAGGTTCAACAAATGCACGTGTAATTTCGCGGGCTCTATCTGCTCTAAAATTAGCAAATATAATAGTATCGTCATCATTTATTGTTGCAGGTGTCGCGCCTGCAGGGGTAATTGTAGTGGCAGCTACAAATTCGTCGTTTTCGTCGCGCTCATATGCAGCTTCAAGTGCTATTACGCCGTTATCGTAATTAAAATCACCCTCGGCAAGAGTCATTACGTTATAGGCTTTCTCTACACGATTCCAGCGATTATCTCGGTCCATGGCGTAGTAACGGCCAATTAATGAAGCCAAACGACCGCATTTAAGCTCGCTAAATAATGCTTCAATACGTTCAATAGACGCTTTAGCGCTACGTGGTGGTGTGTCACGGCCATCTAAAAACGCGTGAAAATAGACTTCTTTAGCACCACGTTTAGCAGCAAGTTCAATACTTGCAACGATATGATCTTCGTGGCTGTGCACACCGCCGGGGCTCAATAGGCCCATAATATGAACGGCTTTACCTGCTTTCACAGCTTTATCTATATTTTCAACAAGTGCAGGTGTTGAATCAAATTCGCCATCATTAATGGCTTTGGTGATACGAGTAAAGTCTTGATAAACTACTCGTCCAGCCCCTAAGTTTACATGGCCAACTTCAGAGTTGCCCATTTGCCCATCAGGAAGACCAACATCAAAGCCCGAAGCTGAAATTAATGTATGAGGGCGTGTAGCCCATAAGTTGTCTAGTACTGGCGTGTTTGCCGCCAAAATAGCATTACTTTGCTCATCTTCGCGATACCCCCAACCGTCTAAAATCATTAATACCAGTGGTTTTTTATGTTCTGTCATAGTCACTCCTGAAAGTTAGCACCTGTTTGGCTTTAGCATACCGTGTTTTGTAACTAGGGTCAGCATGCAAAGCCGCATATTAATTTTTTTCACTCTGCTGAAAAACGTAAACACACACTTAGATAAGGTATATATGGGGCGTTTTATGTACTTTTAAACAACGTCTAAACTCGCATTTTAAGTTGGTTTGGGTATACTTGCGTGGCTAAAGTCTAAAATATCTAAAACACTACGTTTTAGGATGTAATTTATAGTGGAAGTCGAATGGATCAATATATTGAATTTATCACCAATCACCCAATTTTAAGCCTTGCTTGGGTGGGTATTGTATTTCTTATTGTTAGTGGCTGGATAAAAAGTAAGTTTTCAGCTGTTCGTCAAATAAATCCTCAGCAGCTTACGTTACTTATTAACCGTGATGACGGTCAAGTAATCGATATACGTGCGCAAAAAGAGTTTAATGCAGGGCGTATTTCTGGTGCTGAGCACTTAAGCCCAGAGAATGCGAAAAAATCTGACTTTTCAAGCCTTGAAAAGTACAAGACTAAACCCATTATAGTTGTATGTACTACAGGTATGACTGCCCAAGGTACTGCAGCCGCTATGAGTAAAGCTGGTTTTGAACGAGTTTACTTATTAGCCGGTGGCATGGGTGCGTGGCAATCTGCTAGCTTACCAACTACAACAGGTCGCTAATCAGTTTAGCTAGGCCGATAGAGGATTTATTATGAGTAATGTTGTTTTATACACCAAGGCGTATTGTCCATTTTGTCAGCGTGCTCTTTCGCTTTTAAACAGCAAAGGCGTTGAATACACAAATTATGATATTGGTGTACAGCCTGAGCTACGCGATGAAATGATTGCCAAAGCAGGTGGTGCAAGCACAGTACCGCAAATTTTTATTAATGATGAACATATCGGTGGCTGCGACGACATGATGGCTATTGAAGCGCAAGGTAAACTTGACGCTAAGCTAAACGCTTAATTTAATTATAATAACGAACAAGTTAGGAATAACAATGAACGAAGAAACTCAAAACGTAGCAGCTGCAGAAGCCGGCGCACAATTTACTATTCAGCGTATTTACACTAAAGATGTGTCGTTTGAAACACCAAACTCTCCGGCTATTTTTCAAAAAGAATGGACGCCAGAAGTTAAGTTAGATTTAGATACACGTTCTAACAAGTTAGATGAGGGTGTATTTGAAGTTGTTTTGGCATTAACAGTAACTGCTTCGCTTGGTGAAGAAACTGCGTTTTTATGTGAAATTCAACAAGCGGGTATTTTTACTATTGCTGATGTTGAAGAAGTGCAACTTGCACATATGCTAGGTGCATTTTGCCCTAACGTGTTATTTCCATATGCACGTGAAGCTGTATCAAACCTTGTTAACCGTGGTACATTCCCACAGCTTAATCTTGCGCCAGTAAATTTTGATGCGTTATTTGCACAGTACATGCAACAACGTACTGCGCCTGCTGACCAGGTTACAGCAGACGCATAACTCATGAATACAGCAACTACAGCTGTTACTGTATTAGGGGCGGGGTCTTACGGCACCGCCCTTGCTATTTGTTTAGCCCGAAATGGTCACAACGTGACACTTTGGGGAAGAAATAGCGACGACGTTGCCACGCTTGCAGCTGAGCGGAAAAATCAACGTTACTTACCAGATGCCCCTTTTCCAGATACTCTTACTCTTGAAGCCAACTTACAACGTGCCGTTGCTAGCAGCGCTATTGTACTTGTTGTTGTGCCAAGCCATGCTTTTGGTGATACACTTCAGCAAATTAAACCAGCATTACAAAAAGGCGCGAAAGTAGCATGGGCTACCAAAGGGCTTGAGCCTAATACTGGACGCTTGTTACAAGAAGTTGCACTGCAAGAATTGGGAGATGATATTCCACTTGCGGTACTTTCGGGTCCTACATTTGCAAAAGAAATGGCGATGGGTTCACCTACGGCTATTTCTGTGTCTTCTACGTCGCCTGAATTTGCCCAGCAGCTTGCGGATTTACTTCATTGTGGTCGCTCATTCCGAGTGTATAACAATGATGACTTTATTGGCATTCAACTTGGTGGTGCGGTTAAAAATGTAATTGCAATTGGTGCCGGTATTTCGGATGGCGTAGGCTTTGGTGCAAATGCACGTACAGCGCTCATAACGAGGGGACTTGCCGAACTTACTCGTCTAGGTTGTGCTCTTGGCGCCAAGCCAGAAACCTTTATGGGAATGGCTGGCCTTGGTGATTTAATACTAACCTGTACAGATAACCAATCACGTAATCGTCGATTTGGTTTAGCGCTGGGTAAAGGCGAAAGTGTAGATGCTGCTATTAAGTCAATTGGCCAAGTTGTTGAAGGCTTTAGAAATACTAAAGAAGTGTATTTGTTAGCGCAGCGCACTGGTGTAGAAATGCCAATTACTGAACAAATTTATAAAGTTCTTTATGAAAATAAAGACATGAAAGATGCAGCTATGGCGCTATTAGGCCGAGAGCAAAAGTCGGAATAAAAAATAAGCCTTTTAGCTAATATCTGAAAGGCTTATTTTCTTTACGTTTTAAAAACAGTTACTGATTTTTTCAGTTTAAGAGCGAGTGTTTTCATATCTTCTGAATATGTTTGAACTTGTTCAATTTTCCCCATGCTGTTTTGACCAGCACTGACAACTTCATTGATATTTTTACTTAGATCTTCAGCAACAGTGCTCTGCTCTGATACAGCACTAGAGATGTGACTCGACATATGTGTAATAGATTCTATTACTTCAGATATATTTTCTATTAATTCACTGGCTGCATTTGCAGCACTCATGCTTTCTTGACTCATACTTTTACTTAAGCCCATAACATTAACAGCAGATTGTGAGCCTTGTTGTAATTTGTTAATTGTTTCATGAATTTCAGCTGTACTCGTTTGTGTTCTACTTGCTAAAGAGCGTACTTCATCTGCAACAACAGCAAATCCACGGCCTTGCTCACCAGCTCTGGCTGCTTCAATAGCGGCATTTAATGCTAGCAAATTGGTTTGTTCAGCTATCGCTTGAATAACATCCAGCATAGATACAATATCTTGCACGCTATTTTCAAGACTAGCAATTACCGTTGATGCTTCATCTAATTGTCCCACCAAGTTCTCTATTGAATTTATAGAGCTTAGGAATGCATCATGAACTTTTTTTGCATCTATATTTGCTGTTTCGGCGGAGCTTAGCGTTAATTTGGCATTATTTTCAATTTCTACCGCAGACGATGCCATTTGCGTAATTGCAGTTGCTATCTGGTCTGTTTCTGATTGTTGTTCTGTTAAATAGTGAACACCTTCGCTGCTAACATTAGAAATACTCCCAGCAACGTTAAAGGAATCCTCTACTGATAGTTTCACACCGTTAATAAGCTCAGCAATTTTGTGTTCAAATTGGTTGAATGAAGCCGCGAGTTGGCCTATTTCGTCGTTGCGACGAACAATTATCTCTTGTGTTAAATCACCATCGCCATTGGCAATGGTTGCCATTTTTTCAGCCACTTCAGATAATGGTTGAGCAACTAATTTTTTGAAAATATAGATTAAAACTCCAGCTAAAATAGTGACGAGTAGTAATATTTCTATAACCGAAAAAATAGCCAGTTCAAGTAGCACAGCCTCAATATGACTAAACTCAATATAAAGATTAATTTTGCCTACTTTATTTTGCGTTCCTGCATCATCGTAGAATAACTCAGTTTGTGTCATTGATGGTGTTTCTGCACCATCTGTTTCAACGAATACCTCTCCATTCGTATCGTATACTACTATTTTGGATATATTTTGGGATGCAACTTCGGCATTTATTAGCTTTTTGGCTAATTCATCTTGGAAGTTCCACATCGCATTGGGTAGTGACAGTCCAATACGCTCTTTTGCAAGATTGATTTCAGTATCAAGCTTTAGCTTTAATTGATTGCTTTGTGCGGTGTAATCATAAACACCAAAGCAAAGTAAAACAAAAACCATAGCGCTTAATGTAGTAATAACCAGCCTAAATAGAATTGAACGAGTCAAAATATCTCCTTACTTAATCGGAACTCTGGTTAAAGTTGTTGATAACGTTTTGAACGATAGTTCATTTATTTTTCTGTCCAGGTATTTTAGGAGAGCAAAGCGAATTTACGCGTTAATAGCTGGCTCGTTGCAACTAAATTCAACGAGGTTAATGTTGAAAATAGTTGCTTGGGATATATTTACTATTCAAAGTCCAAATTACTTAAGATAATTTGCCATAATGGTGTTTACATCTATTTTTGTAAGCCCCTGATTATAGATTTTCTGCCATTTTTGCCCTTCAGTATCATTTCTAAAGGCAATGTATAGTTTTTTATCTTCTAATAATGTTGTGTTCATTGCTACCTTATTTTTTAGTGCTGATAGCGATTTATCGGTATCCAGTAAGTACTTAAGTACGTTTGCGTCTATTACTGCAGCATCAATTCGCCCCGCAGCTACTTTTTTAATATTTAATACATCAGAAGGAGCTGCGTCTCCTTTAATTGTGCCAGAGGCAATCATGTCATCAAGTTCTTTTGTATTAACATAGTCTTGTACAACACCAATACGTTTACCTTTAAGGTCTCCCACCGATGAATAGGCAATTGGTTTAGCGTTATTTTGTAGCAGCCCCAGAGGTCCAGTCCCTGTTGCATCAGAAAAAACAAAATCCGATGTTTCATGCATATATTCTGGAAAGTAGCCGACATACTTAGAATTTGCTTGTGAAGCAGAGTTAACGGCACGTGACCAAGGATAAAAATCTACGATAAGCTCATGTCCTTCGGCCTTAAATGCTGCTTTTGCGACTGCGACTGATGCTCCTTGTTGTTCTAATGATTTATCTGAATAAGGAGGCCAAGCCAAGGATGTTAAATAAACTGTTTCAGCAGCTATAAAATTAGAAAAAGTAAGTAAAAGAAAGAATAATGTGGTTTTCATTTATAAACCCTTAGAAGTTAAATGTTCTTGAAACGGTTGCTAGTAAAGTTGCATCACCGTACGTTTCTAAATCTGTGTCTTCATAACCAGCAGTAAAATTCCACTCATTCCAAGTATAGTTTGCAGTTATACGCCAATGCATATAATTATCATCACCAGGCTCCCATTCCCACTTGTCATCGTCGAAACTCATAGAGTAATCGGCGCCTATATCAATTGAAAAAACGTCATTAATCGGAACGTTGTGCGTCAGCATAATGATGCTATGCCCAGCCCCTGTAGCAAAGTAATCCCATGCGTACCAAAAGTTAAGGTTAGTGTTGCCATAATTGAATTTGGCGTAAGTTTCAGCGTAGTTATAATCGGAGCTAAAATCTTCACCATGGTAAGTATATTGCGCAATACCAATATCTAGATTAATCGAGTCTGCTAAGCTTGTGTAATAGCCAATGTAGCCATCGGCTTCTATATTAGTGCCTTCACCAAAGTCGACATTAGAGCCCCAAATTCCGGCATACAATCCCGAGTCTCCGGCCCAATCAAAACTTGCTTGTAAAGCCGGGTCTTCTTGAGTTTGACTTACACCATTGAATAAGTAATCAGATGCTAAGGTAACTGTCGCTGATGTAGCAGCAATACTCGATGTAGAGCATAAAATAAGTGAGCAAAGAAATATTTTTTTCATAGAGTTTCAATGTAATTAAATAATTGTATGACATTGAGCTTAGTTCAATAATTATGATTATGAGAACTGTATAGTAAAAAATGAATGTTAATTTGATACAGGATAGTCTTTATTTTGGGGCGGTTTAAATGAGATGCATACAGATAACCTGAATTCCGGTTAAGGGATTTACTAATATATTGAACAATAATGATATTTTAATTTATTTTTCTATAGCAAGGGATTTGCAGTGAAAGCAAGGTGAATTTGCACGCCAATAATGGGCCTATTGTAAGTAAGTTCAGGTTAGATAATACGCAGCCGAAGATAGGTTATTGCTTTTATTCCTGGGCTGTAATTTTGTAGTTCAACATTTTAAGTTTGTTGTATTTTCTGATAACTGCATATATTAGCTGATAGTGTAGCCAAGGGCTTTAATTTAGAGCTCATTTAAACTAAGAGCCATACCTTGGCTTACAATATTAGTAAGTGCATTAGTTATTGTGCGTTAGGGAAGCCCAATTGACGCCAAGATTCATAAACAAATACAGCCACGGCGTTTGACAAGTTCATACTACGACTATTTGCTTGCATAGGAATACGAACACGTTGCTCATTTGGTAGGGCTTGGATCATATCATCAGGAAGGCCACGTGTTTCTGGACCAAATACAAGGCAATCGCCAGCTTCGTAACTTGCTTGATGATGAAACTGGCTACCTTTAGTAGTACATGCATATACTTTTTTAGGCTTACATTTTTCTAGGTATGCCTCAAATGAAGCGTGACGTTGAACATGGCTGAATTCATGGTAATCAAGGCCTGCACGTTTTACACGTTTATCATCCCATTCAAAACCCAAGGGCTCAATTAAATGCAGTGAATAGCCTGTGTTTGCGCACAGACGAATAATATTACCAGTGTTAGGAGGAATTTCAGGTTGGTATAAAACGATATCCAGCATAATAAGCCTTTTAAATAATCAGTAGTTTAACGATTTTCAGTATACACGAAACCTTTTAAAAAAATGATATACTCTCTTTATTGAATACACCTATTAACGGATAAAAACGTGCACAACCGCAGTTACGAATTTTGGGTTAAAACTTCTAGTATTGTTACCATGATAATGGTTAGTTTAATGATTACTGCAAAAACGTGGGCGTGGCTTGCATCGGGTTCAGCATCAATGCTTGGCTCACTAACCGATTCGTTAATGGATATAACGGCTACTGCAATGAGCTTTTTAGTTTTAGGTTATGCGCTGCGCCCAGCTGATGATGACCACCGATTTGGTCACGGCAAAGCTGAAGCTATAGCAGGGCTTGGGCAAGCCGCTTTTATTGCAGGTTCAGGCTGTTTACTGGCATTTCATGGTATTGAGCGATTATTTAACCCAATACAGCTCAGTCATTCTTTATTAGGCGTGTGGGTTAGCATTTTTGCTATTGCGTGTACCTTGGTTATTGTATTTGTACAAAATAAAGTGATTAAGTACACCGATTCAATCGCAATAAAAGCTGATTCAGTACATTACAAAGGCGATTTAATATTAAACGCTGCTGTGCTGTTAGCTATTTTGTTAGCTTATTATGGCGTGTTGTATGCAGATCCTGTTTTTGCTATTGGCGTAGCGGGTTACTTACTTTATAACAGCTGGGAAATAGCCAGAGATAGTGCCGATCACTTAATGGATAAAGAGCTGCCAGATGACGAAAAGCAAAGCATATTTGAAATAGCTAAAGCGCATGCTGATGTACATGGCGTACATGGCATTCGTACTCGCCAAGGCGGTAAGATAAAATTTATTCAAATGCACTTAGAGCTTGATGACAATTTAAGTTTGATTCGTGCGCATAACGTGGCTGATGAAGTAGAAGTATTGATAACCAAAGAGTTTGAATCTGAGGTCGATATTCTGATCCACCTCGATCCATTGTCGGTGCTTAACTTAAACTCGGATTAAGCGATTTTTAGCATATTGATTTGTAATGCCAACCTGTATAAATCTTTGAGCAATTTAACGAATTAAATTGCACTATTACAATAAAATTTAACACAATTAGCTATTAAATCGTCACAGATTCACAAAACTGATATAAGCTTTTAAGCAGTGGTTGGCGTATTTCATCGCGTTCAAAAAATAGTTCGTGTTTAGCGTCGGCAAAGCTCTCAAGTATTGTATTTTCGTGCCTGTTTGCCAGTTTATATTGCGCACTGTTATCAACTATTTCATCATTTTGAGCACTGGCAATATAAAGTGGAATATTAACCGTTAATTTATTCACGGATGAAATAAATGCAAAAGTAGTGTGTAGCCAACCATAAGTCACACCACCAAGTTGTAATTTAGGCTCTTGTTTATAGGCTTTCCTAAATAGTTCGTAACGTATTGGGCTGCTGGTCAGGGTATTTATAGCAAACTCATCAGGCGTATAATCTGTTTGTCCGAGCGCATAGCTGTATTGAAAGCCAAGTAATGTTGCAGTACTTGCGACTAATTTAGCTAAAGGTTTTGGTGTGCCTTTGGTGTAAATGTCGAGCATTGGCGCAGATAAAAACGCGCCACTAAAAGTGTGTTCAAAATGTGCAAGATAATCAAATGCAATAGCCCCCCCCATTGAGTGACTGACTAATACCTTTTTACCTTGCCAATAATTATCTACAACTTCTTTATTAAATAAATGAAGGTCGGCGGCATAATCTTCAAAGCGCTTTACGTAGCCTTTGTGCTTGTTTTTTAAATGCCTGTAAGAACGACCTTGGCCTTGATGATCAATTATAAACACCGCATAATTATTATTATAAAGTTCCCATAGTAACTCTTTATATTTTTCTAAGCCCTCTATACGACCTGAGCTAATAACAATCGCAATGTGTGGATTTTTTGGGATAGCGTAAGCGTAAAAAAGTTGTCCATAAGGTGTATTTAAATAAGATTTTGTCAGTGTATTATCATAAAAGTTACTAATGGCCGGTTGGTTACTTTTAAGCTCGTTCTCACTACTATAAAACATTGTTTACTCTTTAATTATTGGCAACGTTATATTTGCACATAAGCCGCCTTGTTCTTTATTCGATAATACTAAGTTGCCACCATGTGCAGTAATTGCATTTTTGGCAATTGCCAAGCCTAACCCCGTACCGCCGCTAACTCGGTCTCGCGCATCTGACTGTCTAAAAAATGGTTCACAGAGCTTATTAAGTTGGTTATTAGGGACTCCAGGTCCATCATCACATATTTCTATATAAATGGCATCAGTATGCTTTAGAGTAATGCTAATAGTGCTATTGGCGTATTTAATCGCATTGCGTAGTAAATTTTCAAGTGCGCTGGCAATTAGTGTTTCATCACAGTTAACACTAATGTCTGCACTTCCCATAATCTGTAATTGCTTGTTGTTTTGTTTTGCTTCAAATTGTGCGTCGTTAAGCACATGGTCAATTATAATTTGCAATGATTGTTGTTGAAGTGAAAGTGCCTGACTTTTCGCCTCTAAACGAGACACTTGCAGTACATCAGCAATCATTTTGTCTAGTTGATTCGCTTCTTTTTCTATGCGCAGTAAATAGGACTGACTCGCTTCATTTGCTTGCATTTGAGCAAGGCCCGTTGCCATTTTTAAGCGGGTAAGAGGTGAGCGTAACTCATGTGATATATCTGCAAGTAAGCGTTTTTGCGAGCTAATTAATTGCTCTAATTGATTAGCCATGCTGTTAAAATCACGACCGAGTATACCGAGCTCATCTTTTCTGCTTACTGAAATGGCCGCTCGAGCACTTAAATCACCACCAGATAATTTAACAGCTGCTTTTTTTAGGCTATTTATAGGGGCAATTAAGTTACGACTAAATAAAAAGCTTAAAATTAGAGAAGCGATGATGGCGATAGAAACTTTCATCCATCCAGGCATAAGCTTTAAGCGAAGGAACAAAGGTGGCTGATGATTTATGTCTATTTCATACAAGTAAAAGTTGCCCGAGGGTACTGTAATTTGAATAGGGCCAAATGCTTGATACTTTTCAGTAAAAATAATTTGCGGTGACATTGTCTTGGTAAAATTAAGTAGGCTCAAATCAACGTCATTCGGGACTTCTTTATTTGTTAATGAGTCTTCTTGTTGCTCAGCACTTAAATATAATAACTTACGTTTAGATAAGCGTGGGTGAGACAACATATCACTCAGTGTCCGCTTATGTTTTACAACAGAGCGTTCTATACTTTTGGCTGTATAGAGTAAGTTTTTTTCCATCGGACCGTGTAATGGCTCGTTACTAACGGCGTTGATTGCCGTAATGTTGCTTAAGAAAACCAGTGCTGTAATCGTGCCTATTATAGTTAGCCAAAACCATATAAATATTTTAAAGAATAAGTAATGCCCAGGATGTTTAAGCCAAGACAAAGAGCCTACTTTATTCTCCTTGGATAAAGACATAACCTGTTCCTCGCATTGTTTTGATTCGCTCGCCTGAAATATGCTCAGCTATTTTTTTACGGATATTGCTTACATGCATATCAATAGAGCGATCGAAGGAAGCTAAGCGACGGCCAAGTACCTCTTCACTTATGAGTTCTTTACTGACTACTTCGCCTGCATTTTTGCTTAAAAGGGCTAGTATTTCGTATTCGGTGCCTGTTAATGTAAGTGTATGATCATTAACAGACGCTTCTCGAGCGGCTAAGTTAACAGTGATCCCATTAACCTGTAACTTATTACTGGTAGTAATGTTAAAGCTATTAATATGTTCTATACGGCGTGTAATCGCTTTAACACGCGCAAGTAACTCACGGTGATTAAATGGTTTAGGGATATAGTCGTCTGCGCCAAGTTCTAATCCGAAAATACGATCGAAATCTTCCCCTTTTGCTGTAAGCATTATTACCGGCGTTAATTTTGTTTGTCTAAGTTGCTTGAGTACTTCAAAGCCATCTAGAGTTGGTAGCATCACATCAAGTAGTATTAACGCATAATCGTTTACTTGCGCGAGCTTAAGACCTTGTTCACCGTCATGTACGCTTTGTATTTCAAAACCTTGGGCAGTTAAATATTCACTTAATAGCTCACAAAGGCCGGTATCGTCGTCAATCATTAATAGTTTCATTTACAAACCCTTAGAGTTGCTTATGGCGTTATTTTACCCACTAAATTGTGCAAAAGTGAATCTTTACACAACCTTTACACTGCTTTGCGTTACTTTGCATTGAGTTAGGTATAGTTAACTTAGTTGATTAAGCAGTCGCAACCACACAAATTGAACCAATAGTTAAACCAAATAATTAAGGTAATGATTATGACTAAATTAAATACACTTTCTAAATTAATACTTGTTTTTGGCCTGGCAACAGCAACACTTGGTGCCGGTAGTGTTATGGCTAAAGCTGACGGGCATAAACAAGGTCATTCTCAAGCTCGTTTTTTACTTTCTGAGCGCGGCGTTGAAAAATTAAACCTAACAGATGAGCAGCAAACTAAGCTAAAGGCTATTTTTGCAGCGCAAAAAACACAAATGAAAGCACTGCGTGGCGACGATAAAGAAGCCCGTAAAGCGATGCGTGAAGCGCACAAAGCAAAAATGGATGCATTACTTTCGGTTGCAACATTTGACGAAAATGCAGCAAAAGAGCTATTAAATGAACGTCATGCAAAAGGTGAGCAATTTGGTTTAATTAAACTAAAAACACAACACCAAGTAATGCAAGTGCTTAACGCTGAGCAAAAAGAGAAGTTTGCTAAAATGCAAAAGCGTATGAATAAAAAGCACCGTAAACAAAAAAGTTAATTTTACTTTTTTGTAAATACTAAAAAACCAGCGTAATGCTGGTTTTTGTATTTAGGGCATTATGGAGATAAATTATTTAAAAAAGTCATCTTCATTTTTGGCCATCATAGCTTCAATATCTTCAATCATATCTTGGCTAAACTCTTGTGCTGATGTAATTGGCGCTGAAATTTTATTATTTTCAAACGACCACTCACCAAGATCAATTAGTTGGCAGCGTTTAGAACAAAAAGGCCGATGTGGGCTCTGTTCTGACCACTCAACTTTAGCTTTACAGGTTGGGCAGTTTACAATAGTAGGCATAATTTACTCTCTACAATCTTTTTTTGCATTTTACATTACTTAGATATGAGTCTCTAGGTATAAGTAAGGCTCTGAATTTAGTGTTCAGAACCTTGTCGCTTTTAACTATGGATCTTTAAAAACTTGTTACTCGATTAATTTCAGCAAGAGAGGTCATTCCATCAGCCGCTTTACGAATACCTGATAATCGCAAGTTATTAAATCCTGCTTTAAGTGATACTTCTGCTATTTCTAATGAATTACCGCCACGCATTATAATTTGTGCTATCTCTGGTGTTATTTGCATTACTTCATAAATACCGACACGACCCTTATAACCATCAGTGCAATTATCACATCCTTTAGGCGCATAGAGGGTCATTTCACTAATTTGTTGCTCGCTAAAACCTTGGCGGGTAAGTTCTTCGTTTGGTAATATTTCCGGTGTTTTACATTTAGGGCATAAACGTCGAGCCAAGCGCTGGGCTATAATCAAACTAATTGAACTTGCTACGTTATAAGCTGGTACGCCCATATTTAATAACCGAGTTATCGTTTCAGGTGCTGAATTAGTATGCAGAGTTGATAGTACTAAGTGACCTGTTTGCGCCGCTTTTATTGATATTTCAGCTGTTTCGAGGTCACGTATTTCACCTACCATGACGACATCAGGATCTTGGCGTAAAAATGCACGTAATGCATTTGCAAAGGTCATATCGGCTTTAATATTAATTTGTACTTGGTTTATACCTTCGAGATTAATTTCGACAGGATCCTCTGCGGTACTAATATTACGCTCTGGTTGATTAAGTATATTTAAACCAGTGTAAAGTGATACTGTTTTACCCGAGCCCGTTGGTCCTGTAACTAAAATCATCCCTTGAGGCTGAGCAAGCGCATCCATATAGAGTTTTTTCTGCTCCGGCTCGTAGCCTAATACATCAATACCTAGCATTGCGCTTGATGAATCAAGAATACGCATTACTATTTTTTCCCCCCACAGGGTCGGCATTGTACTTACACGAAAATCGATACTTTTACGCTCAGTAATTTTTAGCTTTATACGGCCATCTTGTGGTTTACGTTTTTCGGCAATATCTAGGCGTGACATTACTTTTATTCGTGCAGAAAGTTTTGTCGCTAAAGTATTAGGCGGGCTGGCTACCTCATGCAAAATACCATCAATACGAAAACGGATGCGATACTTATGCTCATAAGGTTCAAAGTGTAAATCAGAGGCGCCTTTTTTAATGGCATCCATTAGGATTTTATTGATGTAAACAATGATAGGTGCATCATCTTTTTCATCATCTTTTGGGGTGGCTTCTTTAGTGTTTTCACTCTCTAAATCAGCAAATTCTTTAAATTCGTCATCACTTAAATTTAAGCTACCAGTTGCATCAAGCAATTGGTCAATTTTTTTATCAAGTTCAATGTAGTCAACTACTACTATTTCACAGGATAAGCCGGTACTAAATTCATAGTTTTCAAACGCACCATAATCGGTCGGATCAGACGCGGCTATGTATACTTTTCTACCTTTTTGCACCAAGGGTAAAATATGGTGTTTACGGATCAACTTTTCTTTTACAAGTTCTGCTGGGATCCTTGCAGGTTCAAAGTCTTTTAAATCGAAATAAGGTACGCGAAATAAATCAATACATTGCTCAGCTAAATCTTTGCTATCGATGTTTCCACATTTGGCAATAAGCTCGGCGGTTGAGGCAAAATCTCGTTGTTTTACTTTAACGGTATCTGCATCAATACGGCCAAGGGTAATAAATTTTCTTAGTAACGGTGAGTTAATATTCATTGCGCACCTGCTTAATTCGTTAATGATTAGCAATTTATCAGAAAAAACAAGGAGATTATATTACTCTTCATCAGATGGACTAGTTTTGCTAACTAAATATTGTTTTATAAATTATATTATTGTTTTAAATTCCTTAACCTGAACTCTGATTAAGGGATTTACTAACATATTGAACCATAATAATATTTAAATTTAGTTTTCTCTAGCTAGATGTTTCAACGCAGTTAGTGCTGAAAGTAACAGCTTAAGATAGATTTATTATCCAGAGTTCGGGTTATCTAACTCGCATTTTTTAATGCTAATTGCATATAACGAGTATGTAGAGACCGAAGTGATAATTTGACTAACGCTAAATCCCTATCATTATTTAAAATATCATCTGCTTTTTTACGTTTATTTTCGCGAGACATTTGTGTTGCAATAATACTATTTACTTGTTCAAGGCTCACATTATCACGCTTAAGTGTGCGCTCGACTTGGACATTTTTAGGTACGTCAATGAGTAGGGTTCGGTTACAGTACTTATCGAGACCATTTTCAAATAATAACGGGGCAACTAAAACCACGTAAGCACTATTAGCGGCATTTAAATCAGCGACTATTTTTTTGCGAATAAGAGGATGCAGCAAGTTATTTAGCCATTGTTTATCAGCATCGTTAGTAAAAATGCGCTCTCGTAAGGCACTTCTGTTTAGCGTGCCATCGCTAAGTAATAACGTATTGCCAAAGTGCGTTATTATTGCATTTAAACCGCAGCTCTTGGGCTCAACTACTTGGCGAGCAATAATATCCGCATCAACAATGGTTATATCAAGTTCCTCAAACATGTCACTAACAGCTGTTTTTCCGCAGCCAATACCACCTGTTAAACCCAAAACCCAATTGTTTTTTTTATTGCTAGAGAGTTTAGTTATTTGCTCACTCATTTTAATAACCAATTAAATTAAAATAAATGTTTTGTAATTCAGTGCCCCATAGCATAGTGATCCAGCCTGCAATGGCAAGGTAAGGACCAAATGGAATCGGGGTTGCTTTGTCTTTTCCTTGAATACTGAGTAATACAATGCCAATAACAGCGCCAACAACACTTGAAAGTAATATAATGCTAAGTAGTGATTGCCAACCAAGTAATGCACCAAATACAGCGAGTAATTTAAAGTCGCCATAGCCCATACCTTCTTTACCCGTTAGTAACTTAAATAGCCAAAATACACTCCATAGGCTCAAATAACCAAAAACCGCCCCCATAATTGCATCGCTCGGCGCTACGGTATAGCCCATTATTGACGCTATTAAAGCAAGCCATACTAGTGGTAATGTAAGTTGATCGGGTAATAGCATATGGTCTATATCAATAAAGGTTAGTGCAACTAATGCCCAAGTAATCAATATATACAGTAAAGCTTGTTCATTTGCGCCCATAGTATAAGCAATAAATAAGCTTAATATTGCTGTAATGGCTTCGACTGCAGGATAGCGTATTGATATAGGGTTATTACAACTTGCACATTTTCCTTTTAAAAATAACCAGCTAATAACAGGAATATTTTGCCAAGGTTTAATAGCCGTTTTGCACTTTGGGCAGGTTGAGTTTGGCTTTACTAAATTAAATTGCTCGTTATTTATTGCTTTACTATTTTTAAGCTCGTCTTCTAACAGTATTCTGCACTCACTCTGCCATTCTTTTTGCATCATAAGTGGTAGGCGATAAATCACTACATTTAAAAAGCTGCCCACACATAAACTAACCAAGCCAACGGTGGTTAGATAAAACCACAGCTCATTTTGCATTACTTCTACAATACTTTGCATATAAAAACCAAATAATTAAATAACAGAACCGAGTTGGAAAATAGGGAGGTACATAGCAACAATTAAACCACCAACAAGTACACCTAATACAGCCATAATTAATGGCTCTAGTAAGCTCGATAAGCCATCTACAGCATCGTCTACTTCTTGCTCATAAATAGTCGCGACCTTAGCTAACATACCATCGAGCGAGCCAGATTCTTCACCGATAGCAACCATTTGAATTACCATGTCAGGGAAGATTTTTGAGTTTCTCATTGCCCAGTTCATTTGGTTACCTGAGCTAACCTCTGCTTTAATATCTAAAATAGCATAACGGTACACTGCATTGCCCGAAGCACCTGCTGCTGAATCAAGTGCATCAACTAATGGAACACCGGCAGCAAATGTGGTCGAAAGTGTTCGCGCATAACGTGCCACAGCTGCTTTGTTTAAAATCATGCCAATAACAGGGAGCTTAAGTATGGCTCTGTCGGTTGCATCCCTGAGCTTTAGGCTTCTTAATTTAGCTTCTTTAAAAGTCCAGCCAAAAGCCACTATCGCAATCAGAATCATCCACCAATAAGCCTGCATAAAGTCAGAAATACCAATTACGAATAATGTAAATGGAGGAAGTTCAGCCCCAAACCCTGCAAAAATATCCTGAAATTGTGGTACTACAAATATTAATAATATCGAGGTTACAATGCCTGCAATAACTAATACCGAAATGGGATAAAACATTGCTTTTTTAATTTTTGATTTAAGCGCTTCTGATTTTTCTTTATAAATAGCTATGCGATCAAATATTTTATCAAGTGCTCCTGACTGCTCGCCAGATTCAACTAAATCACAATATAAGTCATCAAAATAACGTGGATATTTTCGAAGTGATAAAGACAAAGGCTGACCAGCTTTTACATCATCGCCTACAGCTGAGATAAGTTTGGTAACGCTTTTATTTGTTGAGCCAGAAGCTATCATCTCAATAGATTGAATTAAGGGTACGCCAGCCATTAGCATAGTGGCAATTTGGCGAGTAACCAAGGCGATATCTTTAGGTGTTATTTTTTGAACACTCTGAATACCAAATAAAGGTTTCGGCTTACGTTTAACTTTTGAGGGGGTAATACCCTGCTTACGAAGCTGTGCTTTTACTAGCGCGATACTATTTCCGGCGAGTTCACCTTCAAGGCGTTTTCCTCGAGCACTAACACCGACCCACTGAAATATGTCGAGTCCCTTGTCTTCTTGTTTTTTTGCCATAAAAATATCCAGCTTGATCTTTTAATGAAATCGACTTTTATAAGAGAAGCATAACGTAAACAAATGATCCTTGATAGAAAAGTTATTCACGATTTATTCCCGCTGACCGACAGACCAGAATCGAGGCCCATAAATATAGCCACTATCAGGGTCTATGTTGTTATACACGCTAATTGCCTGTTGCAAATAAAAGTACCAACCGAATATGAATAAAATAGTAATAATAGCTTTTCCCCATTTACTTATGTAAATAAGTGGGCCATTTCTTTTATTGATTCTTCCAAGTAACAATCCCCACATTATGAATAATAATGTTTGCGAAACAGGCATTACATGAACACCAGAAAATAGTGAATAAATAACGCCAATAGCAAATGAGTAAAATAGGCTTTCAGTAATGACGTCTTTTTTATGGCTTCTTAAATGTGTTACAGCTTTCTTAAAGGTTGTAAAAACAGCAGTTAAAATACATATAAGGGCGATTAGTCCCCACTCATTTAAAATTTCAATTAATGAATTGTGTGGGTGGCTAAAAGGGGCAGAGTTTCCAAGTGACATTTCAAATATTCCAGGACCATTTCCTATAAATAAATGCTTTATAGATAAGCTTGAAAGAGTATTTAACCATAGATCAACACGACCTGATGTGGATGTGCGTAATATTTCGGCTCCACCTTTATTTAATGAATCCAGAGCATAAAAAGTAATACAACTTAATATCAAACAGACTAATGCAATAAACACTTGTTTTCTTAATGTTGTTTTTAAAGCAAGAGCAAAAATTGAGAAAGCTAAAAAAGAGAGTAAAGCGCCACGAGCTTGGCCAATAAATATTAACAGTAAGTTTAAAAACAAAATAGTAAATACAATACGCTGAATATTTTTAAATTTTAGAAGTATCACTAAGAAAGGAAGAATGAACACTTGTACTTGGTTAAAAAAGCGAATGTTAATAAAGCCAGAGTAGATGATGTATGGATTTAAAGGTTGTTGCTCAGAAAGTGTAAAAATTATATTGAGTAGGCATACTAAAATTAAGCTTGTGTGAGCGATTACTAACACATAGATAATGAACAAAATAGATTTTTTATTATTAATTGAACTTAGACTTTGCAGAGTTATAAAAAGCAAGCTTATGTGGAGTGTATAAAATAAACTGAAGCTAGTTTCTTTATTTATAAACGACGACAAACAGCCACTAACGATAAAAATAAGAGGTAAGACTTTGATTCTTCGATTTGATGACGAAACAATAGAAGCACCTTTATTTCGTATTAAAATGAGGACTGATAATAGACTTATAGCAAACAAAAAAAATATTTGAATGATTCTTTGGTGATTATGATAGTCGTAGGAGGTTATTGGTATTAAAGGAGTCAAAGTGAATAGAAAAAATAAACTAATAACTAATATTTTTATTATATTCACTTGGTTCATAAATTTTTATTCTTACACACTAAAAAGCGCCCGTTGAGGCGCTTTTAAAAATCAATAAATGATTAAGATTGTGGACAGCTTTTTGGTGCTAAATCTTTATTCGCTGCAGTAATACCAGTAGTTGCACATGTCCAAGTACCAGTAGATGTTCTTGTCCAAGTGATTTTAGCCGCGTTACCAATTTGTGTGGGTGCATTTATTACCGCACATTCAATTGTTGTCCCTGTAACTGTTATGTCGCAGTTTGCTGTTTTTGCTTGTAAACCCGCTTCGGCGATAGTGGGGGTAGTGCCTGAATTTGCCGCAACTTCAAAACCTGTTCTTCCAGCAGATATCTCTGCTAAGCCAGCTGTTAATTTAGATGAAGCTTGATAGTTTGAGTAAGCAGGCAATGCAATTGCAGCAAGAATACCGATGATTGCTACTACAATCATTAATTCAATTAGGGTGAAACCCTGTTGTTTTTGAGTCATTGTTTTCATGTTTCCTCTCCTAAAGGATAGATTTTTGTAGGTTAAATCATATAAGCGGCAAAATTGCCTAACTTAATTTAGCTGATTTAGTTTACAGTTTTACTTAAAAAAATTTTATTTCACGTTAACTTTTGAGCTTTTGACCACAAAAGCTATAAATTCATTGTGTGCTACTACGTTGTATCAATCAAATTATACGTTAGCAATGAATACTAGACACTTGATAAAATAATTTAGTGTATTTAGTTTTTAAACTAAATTGCCAAGTAACTATTTTGGCTGAACTTATAAAATAAGTTGATACAACAGTGCGAGTCTAGCACTGTTTATTGTTATTTAGCATACGTATTTAATGTTAAAGGTACTTTATTTAACAAAATATTAAAGAGTAGTCCTTTTTTACTATTAAATGCTCAATTATTTAAAATGTCAATGAATTAGGTATGCTTAAACCTTTTTCAGCATGTTTTTTATTCAAAACGCATTGATAAATCGATTGATTGTAAATTTTTTGTAAGTGCACCACTTGATATAAAATCAACACCAGCTTGAGAATAGGTTTTGAGTGTTTCTAACGTCATATTACCAGAGACCTCAAGTTTGGCGCGTTTATGCGTTAATGTAACTGCCTGCTTAATTTGCTCAATGCTAAAGTTATCAAGCATTATAATATCAGCACCAGCGTGAATAGCTTGATTTAGCTCATGAAGTGATTCAACTTCGACTTCAACTGATTTATTAGGATGGTTCAGTTTTGCTTGAGCCACTGCTTTATCAATTGTGCCACAGGCTGCTATATGGTTTTCTTTAATTAAGAACGCATCAAATAAGCCAATACGATGATTTGCACCACCGCCACATTTTACTGCGTATTTTTGTAATGCGCGAAGCCCTGGTATGGTTTTGCGAGTGTCGAGTAGTTGTGTAGTGGTACCACTTAACTCTTTTACATAATGCGCTGTAGTAGTCGCTGTACCTGATAAGGTTTGCACAAAGTTAAGTGCAGTACGCTCGGCAGTTAATATTGAACGTGCTGAACCAGTGGCTGTAAATAATGTGCTGTTTGCTTTAATTACGTCGCCATCATTTACGAGTACGGCTACTTTTACAGTCGGGTCTACTTGTTTAAATACTTCAAGGATGATGTCTTTTCCGCAAAAAACGCAGTCTTCGCGCGTTATTACTTTGGCATTTGCTTGCTCGTTTAGTGGGATCAGTTGTGCGGTAATATCGCCATCTTGCGCGGTTTGGTAATTTAAATCTTCGTCGAGTGCAAGAGTAACAAGTTGACTAATTAAGGTGTGCGAAATAGACATAGCAAAGCTCATAAGCGTTAATAAATTAAGAAAATTTTACTATGTTTGTAGATGAAAGAGAAGCGATTGGCTTTGTTCTGATATAAAGATAAGCGCGCGAAATAAATTCGCACCTACGGTTTGATGTATGTTGTAGGTGAGGTTTTACACCTCGCTTTTAATTTAAAAAGCTACGTTACATGAGCGGACGTAAATTCGCACCTACGGTTTGGTGTATGTTGTAGGTGAGGTTTTACACCTCGCTTTTTAAAAACCCAAGCTACGTTACATGAGCGGACGTAAATTCGCACCTACGTGTGGGTTTAAATTATTTGTAGGTGAGGTTTTACACCTCGCTTTTTAAAAACCCAAGCTACGTTACATGAGCGGACGTAAATTCGCACCTACGGTTTGGTGTATGTTGTAGGTGAGGTTTTACACCTCGCTTTTTAAAAACCCAAGCTACGTTACATGAGCGGACGTAAATTCGCACCTACGGTTTGCTGTATGTTGTAGGTGAGGTTTTACACCTCGCTTTTTAAACACCCAAGCTACGTTACATGAGCGGACGTAAATTTGCACCTACGGTTTGGTGTATGTTGTAGGTGAGGTTTTACACCTCGCTTGTTACTATCATTGTTTTAATAAATCCTTTAGCATCAGCGATATGTATATCTTGATATTTATATAGCAAACGTATCATGAAAATAGATTTAAGTGGTGTTTTAAGTACGGTAGTGCAGCGGCCTTGTTCGCATTTTGATGAGCGCCCTGATGAGGCTGATATTTCTTTATTGGTGATTCACAATATATCATTGCCAGCAGGGCAGTTTGGTACACCTTTCGTTGATGAGTTATTTATGGGTGGCATTAACTGTAATGCTCATCCGAGTTTTAGTGACTTAAAGAATTTACGTGTATCTGCCCATTGCTTTATTAAGCGCACCGGGAATGTTTTACAATACGTGCCATTTAATAAGCGCGCATGGCACGCCGGCTTATCTGAATTTGAAGGGCATGCGGCGTGTAACAATTTTAGCATTGGTATTGAGCTTGAAGGAACTGACACCACTCCTTATACTTTAATGCAATATAATGCGTTAGCTGTTTTGAGCAAATCAATAATGCAACGCTATCCAAAAATAACGCCTTCACGTATTGTGGGGCACTGCGATATTGCTCCAGGGCGAAAAACCGACCCAGGTAGTAGCTTTAATTGGCAATTGTTTTTAAATATGCTTGAGCAATCAAGCTAAGAGAGTAACTACAATGATTTTGGTTTCTATAATAATTGCACTAATACTTGAGCGTCTAGGTGCTCGGTCTAATTATTGGCAAATAAGTTATTACGCAAATGGTTATTTAAATCGCTCTAATAAATTACTTGGTGATAAGGGCTTATTTAGCTCAACACCGGGATTTTTAGTTTGGCTTGCACTCCCTGTTATAGCTATAGCACTAGTTTATTGCTTGTCAGATTTTGTATTGTGGCAGTTGGGTATTAATATCGCGGTGCTTTTAGTGTGCTTTGGTTGTGCTAAGCAGCGTGCTTTATACAAATCGTATTTAAATGCGTTAACGCGCGACGATGGTACTGCAGCATCTTTATATGCACTGCAAATAGGTCAAAAGCGTACCGATGATCAAGATGGTGGCGAGACTTTTGGGCAAACATTGGCGTGGGTAAACTTTAGATTTTATTGTGCGGTTATTTTTTGGTTTGTTGTTTTAGGCGCGCCAGGTGCGGTTTTATATGCATTAGTACGTACTTTAGCTGATTTAGTACGAGAAGATCATAAGGTAATATTTGCTAAGCGTTTTAAGCTTATACATAAACTATTGTTTTGGCTCGACTGGTTACCTGCACGTATTACCAGCTTTGGTTATTTAGTAATAGGTAACTTTAATAAAGGCACGAGCTGTTGGCTACGTTACGTACTTAACTTTAAATCTCCAAACCGAGAAGTCGTAACATGTACTGCACTGGCTGCAGAGCAAGTTGAAAAGCGTTATTACGGCTGTACCTACGAAGCCACTTGTATGATTAAGCTTGTTAAGCGCAATGTATTATTTTACTTAGTACTTATAGCACTACTTACATTATTTGGTGGGCTGTCTTAAGTTAATACCTTTTTAATAAAGCACCTTATGCAATGTAAGGTGCTTTAATCTCTTCCTGCAATTTTTAAACACAATAAAATAGAGCTAATATTCTAATTCCATCTGGTCAGACCAATTGTTTTTATCCTATTAACGTTATAACAATTTTTTGTAAATTGCGCATTGTTTAATCTTCGTTCAAAATGCGTTACGCTACTGCCAACGTATAAATACACTGTAAATTGACAGCTATTAGGCTTTTTGATACCGTATTGAAAATTTTTGGTATGACCAATTTACCTTTTGGGTAAATCATACGACTTAAAGCCCCGTTTTGTGGGCTCTTGGTATTTATACAACGCGGACGTTGATTCATGTCTTTAAAGATTAAAGCAGCAAAATTATCTGATGTTATTTTACAGCAACTTGAGAACATGATTCTTGAAGGCTCGTTAGCACCAGGTGAAAAGTTGCCACCAGAGCGTGAACTAGCAAAGCAATTTGAAGTGTCTCGCCCGTCACTGCGAGAGGCAATTCAAAAGTTAGAAGCGAAAGGTTTAGTTACGCGTCGCCAAGGTGGCGGCACGTTTGTAAAAAATCAGCTCGAAGAAGGGCTTACTGATCCACTTTTTGATTTGATTAGTAAACACCCTGAGTCGCAGTTTGATTTACTTGAATTTCGTCATGCATTAGAAGGGATTGCTGCTTACTACGCAGCACTGCGCGGGACCAGCAACGATTTTAGCAAAGTAAAGCAAAGCTTTGATGAAATTGCCTTAGTTAATGATGATTTACAGCAAAAAGCAAAAGCAATTAATGCATTTCACTTTAGTGTGGCTGAAGCTTCGCATAATGTCGTGTTATTGCATTTAGTTAGAGGTATGAAAGCGCTGCTTGAGCAAAATGTACTGCAAAATTTAACTGTTCTATTAAAAAAGTCAGATATTAGCAGTCAATTAGCCCAACACAGGCGTTTATTAATGGATGCCGTTATTGACGGTAATCCAGAACAAGCCCGTTTAGCAAGTAATGCGCACTTAGCATTTATAGAAGAAGCATTGCTTGAAGCAGGCAAAGAACATTCGCGAATTGAACGTAGTTTAAGACGCACTAAACAAAATTAAGTTAGTACATAATTACTTTGAACACACATTAAGTAGCTGTGATATTAAATTAACAATATTCGTATTTTAAACATAAGGAAACCTCCATATGTCTGAAGTCAATAAAATTGACGTAGACGCGCTAGAAACACAAGAGTGGTTACAAGCTCTTGAATCAGTTGTGCGCGAAGAAGGTGTTGAACGAGCTCAGTTTTTACTTGAGCAAGTATTAGAGCAAGCCCGTTTAGACGGCGTTGATATGCCAACGGGTATTACCACGAACTACGTTAATACTATTCCTGTAGATCAAGAACCTGCTTACCCGGGTGATGTAAATCTTGAGCGTCGTATTCGTTCAATTATCCGTTGGAACGCGATTATGATCGTTCTACGTGCATCTAAAAAAGATCTCGACTTAGGCGGCCATATGGCGTCTTACCAATCATCTGCTGCATTTTATGAAGTGTGTTTTAACCACTTCTTTAAAGCACCAAATGATGTAGACGGTGGTGACTTAGTTTATTACCAAGGTCATATTTCTCCAGGTATTTACGCACGTGCATTTGTTGAAGGGCGTTTATCTGCTGGACAGCTAGATAACTTCCGTCAAGAAGTTGATGGCGAAGGCTTACCATCGTACCCACACCCTAAGTTAATGCCTGAGTTTTGGCAGTTCCCTACGGTATCAATGGGCTTAGGTCCTATTTCATCAATTTACCAAGCACGCTTCTTAAAATACTTAGATGGTCGTGGCTTAAAAGACACTAAAAATCAGCGTGTCTACGCGTTTTTAGGCGACGGTGAAATGGATGAGCCAGAGTCACGCGGTGCTATTTCTTTTGCTGCACGTGAAAAACTAGATAACCTTTGTTATTTAGTTAACTGTAACTTACAGCGCTTAGACGGCCCAGTTATGGGTAACGGTAAAATTATTCAAGAGCTAGAGGGCTTGTTTAAAGGCGCTGGCTGGAACGTAATTAAACTAGTGTGGGGCAGCGGTTGGGATATTCTTCTAGCTAAAGACACAACGGGTAAATTACTACAGTTAATGAACGAGACTGTGGATGGTGATTACCAAACATATAAAGCGAAAGATGGCGCGTACGTACGTGAAAACTTCTTTGGTCGTTACCCAGAAACAGCTGCACTTGTTGCGGACATGACAGATGACGAAATTTTCGCGCTTAAGCGTGGTGGTCATGAATCGTCAAAACTATTTGCTGCATTTAAAAAAGCAGAAGAAACAAAAGGTCGTCCAACTGTAATTCTTGCTAAAACTGTAAAAGGTTACGGTATGGGTGAAGCAGCTGAAGGTAAAAACATTGCGCACCAAGTGAAAAAAATGGACATGTCGCATGTTGCACATTTACGTTCACGCCTTGGCCTTGATGACTTAGTATCTGAAGATCAATTAAAAGAATTACCATACCTAGAGCTTGAAGAAGGTTCACCTGAGTACAAGTACCTACATGCTCGTCGTGATGCACTTAAAGGTTATACACCTAAACGTATTCCACGTTTTAGTGAAAAACTAGCATTGCCAGAAGTAGACGCATTCAAGCCGCTACTTGAAGAGCAAAAACGTGATATCTCTACCACTATGGGCTTTGTTCGTGCACTTAATATCTTATTAAAAGATAAAGGCATTGGTAAAAACATCGTACCAATTATTGCCGATGAAGCGCGTACATTTGGTATGGAAGGTTTATTCCGTCAAATTGGTATTTACAACCCACATGGCCAAAACTATACGCCGCAGGATCGCGATATTGTTTCTTACTATAAAGAAGCGACTTCTGGTCAAGTACTGCAAGAAGGTATCAATGAGTTAGGTGCTATGTCGTCATGGGTTGCTGCTGCAACTTCATACAGCACTAACGATTTGCCAATGATCCCATTCTACATTTACTACTCTATGTTTGGTTTCCAACGCGTTGGTGACATGGCATGGATGGCGGGCGATCAACAAGCACGTGGTTTCTTATTAGGTGCTACGGCGGGTCGTACAACGCTAAATGGCGAAGGCTTACAACACGAAGATGGTCACAGTCATATTCTTGCTAATACGGTTCCTAACTGTATTTCTTATGATCCAACTTACGCGTTTGAAGTTGCAGTTATTGTACAAGACGGTATTCGTCGTATGTACGGTGATGATCAAGAAAATATTTACTACTACCTAACGCTTATGAACGAAAACTATCATCAGCCAGCTATGCCAGAAGGCGCTGAAGAAGGTATTCGTAAAGGTATTTATAAGCTTGAAAGTTACGCAGGTAAAAAAGCCAACGTACAGCTATTAAGCTCAGGTACTATTATGACTGAAGTACGTAAAGCCGCTACGATTCTAAGCGAAGAGTATGGCATTGCGTCTGACGTGTTCTCTGTAACGTCTTTCAACGAATTAACGCGTGAAGGTCAAGATGTTGAACGTTTCAACATGCTTAACCCTGAAAGCGAGCAAAAAACAGCATATATCACAAGCGTATTAAACGACTCTGTGACTGTTGCAGCAACGGATTACATGAAAAACTACGCAGAACAAGCGCGTTCATTTATTCCAAGCAGCAACTACAAAGTGCTAGGTACAGATGGTTACGGTCGTTCTGATAGCCGTGAAAACCTACGTCGTCACTTTGAAGTTAACGCGGGCTACGTTGTTGTTGCTACGTTATCTGAACTTGCTAAACGCGGTGAAGTTGAGAAGTCAGTAGTTGTTGAAGCACTTAAAAAGTTCAACATCGACACTAACAAACTTAACCCACTGTACGCATAAGAGGTTTGCAATGAGTATTGAAATTAAAGTACCTGATATTGGTGACGACGAAGTAGAAGTAACCGAAATATTAGTAAGCGTTGGCGACAAAGTAGATGTGGACCAATCACTATTAAATGTTGAAGGCGACAAAGCATCAATGGAAATACCTGCTTCGCAAGCGGGTACAGTGAAAGAGATTAAAGTGAACGTTGGCGACACCGTTACAACTGGCTCTTTAGTATTTTTGTTTGAAGGCGAGAGTGAAGGCACTGGCTCGACTAATGCATCAGCCGCTGCTCCAGCTAAATCTGAAGAGGCAGCACCTGCTGCTTCTACAGGTTCTTCGACTAAAGAAGTAACCGTACCAGATATTGGCGATGACGAAGTTGAAGTAACTGAAATCATGGTTGCTGTTGGCGACACCGTTGAAGAAGAGCAATCTATCTTAAACGTTGAAGGCGACAAGGCTGCAATGGAAGTGCCAGCACCATTTGCTGGAACGGTTAAAGAAATTAAAGTAGCCGCTGGCGATACAGTTAAAACAGGCTCGTTAGTGTTTGTTTTTGAAGTAGCAGGAAGTGAATCTGCAGCACCGGCTAAAGAGTCGGCTCCTGTAGAAGCGCCAGCAGTTAGCTCAACAGCAAACGCAGCACCAAGTACTAAAGAAGTTAATGTACCTGATATTGGTGGCGATGAAGTTGAAGTAACTGAAATTATGGTTGCAGTTGGCGATGAGGTTTCAGAAGATCAATCAATCTTAAACGTTGAAGGCGACAAAGCTGCAATGGAAGTACCAGCTCCATTTGCAGGTACAGTTAAAGAAATTAAAGTAGCCGCTGGCGATAAAGTATCGACTGGCTCATTAATTTTTGTATTTGAAGTTGCAGGCAGCGCGCCAGTAGCAGCATCTGCACCAGTTGAAAAATCAGCACCTGCAGCAGCGGCTAAAACTGAGTCGGCTCCCGCTCAAGCAGCAACTGCAAAAGCAAGTAATGAAAGCTTCACAGAAAACAGCGCGTATGCTCATGCATCACCTGTTGTTCGCCGTTTAGCGCGTGAGTTTGGTATTAACCTAGCTAACGTTAAAGGCACTGGTCGTAAAAACCGTGTGGTTAAAGAAGACGTGCAAAACTATGTTAAAACACTGGTTAAGCAAGTTGAATCTGGTCAATTATCAGCAGGTAGTAATGCTGGTGGCAGCGAGCTTGGTCTAATTCCATGGCCTAAAGTAGATTTTGCTAAGTTTGGTGAAATTGAAGAGAAAAAACTATCTCGCATTCAAAAGCTATCAGGCAAAAACTTACACCGTAACTGGGTACAAATCCCACACGTTACACAGTTTGACGAAGCTGATATCACCAGTCTTGAAGTATTTCGTAAAGAGCAAAATGCACTTAGCGAGAAGAAAAAGCTGGGTGTTAAAATCACGCCACTTGTGTTTGTAATGAAAGCAGCTGCTAAAGCACTTGCAGACTTCCCAACATTTAACTCTTCACTGTCTAACGATGGCGAAAGTTTAATTCTTAAGAAGTACATTAACATTGGTGTTGCTGTTGATACGCCAAATGGTTTAGTAGTGCCAGTGTTTAAAGATGTTGATAAAAAAGGCATTATTGAATTATCACGTGAACTAATGGAAGTATCTGTTAAAGCCCGTGACGGCAAGCTTACATCGTCTGATATGCAAGGTGGCTGTTTTACTATCTCTAGCCTTGGCGGTATTGGCGGTACGGCATTTACGCCGATTGTTAATGCGCCAGAGGTTGCTATTTTAGGTGTATCTAAATCTGAAATGAAACCTAAATGGAATGGTAAAGAGTTTGAACCTAAACTAATGGTTCCACTTTCTATGTCATACGACCATAGGGTTATTGACGGAGCATTAGCTGCACGCTTTACTGTGACTCTTGCAAGTTACATGAGCGATATTCGCCAGTTGGTGATGTAACCAGTTTAGAAAAATTGGTATACGCAATAAAATAAATAGAATCAAATCCCAGCCAGTTGTTTTTAGCTGGGATTTTTACCATTTGCAATGATACAATCTTTGTACGAATTGCATCACTTTGTGCGCTGCTCACTCTTTCTGCCTTGCAGAAACATGGCAGTTAAATTTTAGGGCAGTGTCCCGTTCAAACAATTAAGGTAAAAGCATGAGCAACGAATTAAAAACTCAAGTTGTTGTACTAGGCGGTGGTCCTGGTGGTTATTCTGCGGCTTTCCGTGCTGCTGACTTGGGCTTAGAAGTTACATTAGTAGAATCTCGCGAAACATTAGGTGGCGTATGTCTTAATGTTGGTTGTATTCCTTCTAAAGCACTTTTACACGTAGCTAAAGTGATTGATGACGCAGCTGAAATGTCATCTCACGGTGTTACTTTTGGCGCACCAAAAATCGATCTTGACCAAGTTCGTACTTGGAAAGATTCTGTAGTTGGCCAGTTAACTGGTGGACTAGAAGGTATGGCCAAAATGCGTAAAGTGAAAGTTGTATCTGGATACGGCAAATTCACGGGCAGCAATACTTTAGTAGTTGAAGGCGCAGACGGCGCTACAACTATCACGTTTGATAACGCGATTATTGCAGCCGGTTCTAAACCAGTTAACTTACCTTTCATCCCACAAGATGACCGCGTAATTGATTCAACTGGCGCGCTAGAGCTTAAAGATGTACCAGAAAAGCTACTTGTATTGGGTGGTGGTATTATCGGTCTTGAAATGGGTACGGTATACCGTGCGCTAGGTTCTGCAATTGATGTTGTAGAATTTGCTGATCAATTAGTACCAGCAGCTGATAAAGACATTATCAAAATTTACCAAAAATACGTAAGCAAAAAATTCAACGTAATGCTTTCAACTAAAGTTGTTGGTGTTGAAGCTAAAGAAGACGGCTTATACGTAACATTTGAAGGTAAAAACGCACCAGCAGAACCAGTACGTTACGACAAAGTACTTGTTGCAGTTGGCCGTACTCCAAACGGTAACTTACTTGATGCTGAAAAAGCGGGCGTAAACGTTGATGAGCGTGGCTTTATTAATGTTGATAAGCAATTACGTACTAATGTAAGCCATATTTTTGCAATTGGTGACTTAGTTGGCCAGCCTATGCTTGCGCATAAAGCGGTTCATGAAGGTCATGTTGCTGCAGAAGTTATTTCTGGTCAGAAGCATTTCTTCGACCCTAAATGTATTCCTTCAATAGCGTATACTGACCCAGAAATCGCTTGGGTAGGTGTTACTGAGAAAGAAGCAAAAGAGCAAGGCTTAAAAGTTGAAACAGCGGTATTCCCGTGGGCAGCATCTGGTCGTGCAATTGCATCTGCTCGTACTGAAGGTTCTACTAAACTTATCTTTGATAAAGAAAGTGGCCGTATAATCGGTGGTGCTATGATCGGTATTAACGCGGGCGAAATGCTTGGCGAAATCGGTTTAGGTATTGAAATGGGTGCTGATGGTGAAGACTTAGCGCTTACAATTCATGCTCACCCAACATTGAACGAATCAATCGGCCTTGCAGCTGAAATTTTTGAAGGTTCGATCACTGACCTACCAAACAAAAAAGCAGTTAAAAAGAAGTAATTTAACTCTTTAGCATTTGTTTGAAAAACCCAACTTAGGTTGGGTTTTTTTATGTCTGATTTTTAATTTGAGAGATGTTGAATTAATTCAATGATACCAATCTGCTTATATATGGGGTCTATTTAACGTTAAGAAAATTACGCTAGAACTAGGCAAAATTTTTTGTATCTAGTTGTTCTAAATAAAAAAATTTTAACGAAGTTATAGTGCAATTTAATTCGTTAAATTGATCAAAGATTTATGCAGGTTGGTATGGCTATAAATATAAGATTAAATAACAAGAAGTCGTTACAATGCGCGCTTAATTAATTGAAGGTAAATACAGTGAAAAACTCAGTTTTGGCATTACGCGCTCAACAAATAAGTGAATCCCGTCGAGAGTTTAATGCTCGAGGTGGTAAATTAGATCGCTGTGAGCAATGCTTAATAGCTAAGCACTACTGTATTTGTAAAGGTGTTGAACAGGCTGATTGCACGGCTGCGGTCTGTTTATTGATGTACCATAATGAAAGCTTTAAACCTTCTAATACAGGGCGTTTAATTGCTGAAATAGTACCTGATAATCACGCTTTTAGATGGGACAGAACAGATCCTAACCCAGCGCTTTTAGCTTTAATAAATGATTCGCAGTATCAGCCAATGGTCGTGTTTCCCGCTGAAGATGTAGAAGAGGGCAGAGCTATTACCGAAGTGAGTATTGAATTAGGTAAAAAGCCGCTATTTATATTTTTAGATGGTACGTGGCGAGAAGCAAAGAAAATGATTCGTAAAAGTCCCTATTTAGATAACCTACCAGTGCTTTCTGTTACTGCTGATAAACTATCTGATTACCGATTACGTGTAGCCCCTCATGCGCATCAACTAGGCACTGCTGAAGTGGCTATTATGGTGTTAGCCCTTGCTGGCGAAATGGATGCATCAACAAAGCTTGAGCAACATTTTATAAAGTTTCGCGATGCGTATTTATTAGGTAAACGTAATAAAGGCAGGCCTGAATCTGATCAGAGCTAACTTAAGCCGATTGTTTGCTCGTGTATTCTAAGTAAGCTATCGCTTTATTTTGAAGTGCTGTAAAATTTTCTTCAGATGTTAACTTTACAACTGTTTCATATAGTTGATTCATACTTGTATGCACTTGACTAAATGAATGGAAGTCACTGCTTTCCATTTTTTTTGCTTCTTCTACTCTTTTTAAAAAATACTTATTAATATTAACTTTACCATTAAAATTTGTGCGGCCTATTGCATTTGCTAGCTTATTTAATTGATAACTAAATTCGTCATCACGGGCGGTTTCACCTCTCTGGGTTGTTCTTATATCACTTTCTAATTGAATAATAATGTTGAGTATCGTTTTAAACTCACTCATAGACATGTTAGAAAAATCGTATCCTTCTGGATTAAACAAAGCAGAATAAGGATTTTCTTTTGGGGCAGGAGCCGTAAAAATACAAATATACTCTGCTGTGCTATTTACTGGGCTATTAAGTGTGGAGACGTTTTTACTCGATTTAAAATTTATATTCATAAACTATTTATGTTCCTTCATATAAGTTGTGCTCTGAAGCTGATGAGATTGCTATTTCCTCTATTATTAATATGTTTGACTTAATTACCTATGCAAAGAAAAGCGCGCTCTATCTCTAGGCGCGCTTGCGGAATCTTCTAATTTTCTGCATCCTGCAATTGAACTTAATCAACTCCAATTTTTACTAATCCATGTTATTACAATATTACTTTTTAGTTCTATGTAATCTAGGCTATCCGGGCCTGTCTCCTTTAATTCCTGAACATCCTGTAAGGTAAATACTATTACCAAATCCTTCCATTGCACTTCCTAGTGCATCCGTGTATTAATCAATCCATTGTGTTGCCTAAAAGGCCTGTCCATCTATTCCTTAAACATCCTGTCAAACAACTAAAACCCTTGTTGTTATCCCTTTCGCACCTTCCTGATGCTATCCATTTTTACAACATTCCATTGTGTTACTCATCCTGAGCCTGTCCTAAAATCCGTATTTCCTTGGTAACCTAATCATTGGTTGGTCGAATAAATAATTTGCTTGTATTTAATCGATAAGCATCACTGCTTGGTTGATGAGTAAATTGTAGGTGAATGGAGCAACTTAAATAGGGCTGAAACTATATTTAATTAGTATTTATGCAATAGCTAAAGTTTATTAATTCTTTATTTTCAATTGGTTATTTAATTAATGCTTGTTTTATATGTTGCTTTTTACTCATTAGCTGTCACATCCGTGAGAGATGTCTTACATGACATTTCTGTTTTAGACACCTTTTACCTACTTACAGCTATTTAAGGTGTGCACTTTTTAACTGTTCACGGTAGAATTATTTGATAATAATTATTATTTAGGTGGAATAATGAAGACACTCGCTATCACTTTAGGATTAATAGTATCGGCGCCAGCCTTTGCAAACGACGTCGTTAATATTTACTCTTTTCGCCAACCGTTTTTAATACAGCCAATTTTGGATGATTTTACAAAACAAACCGGCATCCAAACGAATGTTGTTTTTGCTAAAAAAGGATTAATTGAACGTGTTAAGCGCGAGGGAAAACATAGCAAAGCCGACTTAGTACTAACTTCTAACTTTAGTGCACTTATTCAATTAGAAGATTTAAAGTTAACGCAAACTATTAAAAGTGACAGCGTAAATAATAATGTGCCTGCAGCATTTCGTGATGGCGAAGGCCAGTGGGTTGCGCTAACAAAGCGTGTGCGTAATGTTTATTCATCAAAAGAGCGAGTAGGTGCGTTACCAAACCTAACTTATGAAGAGTTGGCTGATCCTAAATATAAAGGTCAAATTTGCACTCGTTCGGGTAAGCATCCTTATAATTTGGGGCTTGTTGCATCAATGATAGCTCACCATGGTAAGGCTGATACTAAAACATGGCTTGAAGGCGTCAAAGCTAATTTAGCGCGCAAACCCCAAGGTAACGACCGTGCTCAAGTTAAAGCTGTTAAAGAAGGTTTGTGCAATTTAGCGTTAGGTAATAGTTATTACCTTGGAAAAATGTTGCAAGATAAAGAACAAAAAGGTTGGGCGGAAGCGGTAAATATTAATTTCCCGAACCAAATTAATCGTGGCTCGCACATAAATGTATCGGGTGCGGTTATTACTAAGTTCGCTAAAAATCCTGAAAATGCCTTGAAACTCATAGAGTATATGACCGACAATAAAGCACAAAACATGTATGCCTCACTAAATATGGAGTATCCAGTTAAGCCAGGTGTGCAATTATCCAGTTTGGTTGCGTCTTGGGGGAGCTTTAAGGAAGACAGCTTGCCACTCGATGAGATCAGTAAATATCGTCCGTTAGCGCTTAAGCTGATTGATGAGGTGAAGTTCGATCTTTAATGACTTATAAATTTAAGCTGTCTAAATGGCAGCTCTTTGCGTGGTCGACGGGTTTGATTCTGTCGGCCCCGTTGTTTTTTCTTCTTTTTGAATCTCTGCAAGGTAACTCTGAGGTGTTTTCTCATCTTTGGGATACAGTGCTTTGGGATTACATTACTAATACTGTGTTGCTGGTTTTAGGCGTTTGTGTGCTTAGCTGTGCTATTGCGCTGCCACTCGGTTGGCTTACTGCTTACTGTAGTTTTCCTGGTAAAAAGCAGTTTGAATGGGCACTTATGCTGCCCCTTGCTATGCCTACCTATATTATTGCCTATGTATACACTGATTTATTAGACTATGCGGGCCCTGTGCAAATAGCACTTAGAAAATGGTTTGGCTGGCAATCACCTAGTGACTATTGGTTTTTTGATATACGTACACTACCTGGCGCTATCGTTATGATTGCCTTGGTACTTTACCCGTATTTATTTTTAATTTTTAAAACAGCCCTTCGCGAACAGTCATTCAAATTAGTACAAGCTAGTCAATTAATGGGGCTATCTCCTAAACAAAGTTTTTTTAAAGTAAGTTTGGTGCTCTCTCGCGGCGCAATTGTTGCGGCTCTTGCACTCATTAGTATGGAAACTATGGCTGACTTTGCAACCGTCAGCTATTTTGCCGTGAGCACATTAACGACCGCCGTATATGACACATGGTTTGGTTATTATTCGCTTACAGCGGCCGCTAAAATATCGGGTGTAATGCTCTTACTTTTATTTTTGGCATTAATGGCAGAACGCTTTAGCCGCCGTAACCAAGCGGTATTTGAGCGCCAATCAAGTGTAAATAGCGAATCTCTCTATGTATTAAAAGGAAAGTCGGCTTGGCTAGCAACTGCATTTTGTGGCTTTATTCTACTTATCGCTTTTTTAATTCCCATTGCAGTACTCGTAAACTACGCAATTACCTACTTTGATAAAGCGTGGAACATTGAGTTTTTTAGCTATGCTTGGCAAAGTTTAAAAGTAGCAGGGATAGTGAGTGTAATAACCATTACGTTGAGTATTTTTGTGGTTTTTTATCAGCGTGTTGCAAAGCAAACGTATCCGCTTATTCCTGGGCGTTTAGCCAGTACGGGCTATGCATTGCCTGGTACAGTGCTCGCTATTGCTGTTTTATTACCACTTACATTATTAGAAAACACCATCAATGAAGCGCTCGAACCATATAATTTAGATATAGGTTTACTGCTTACAGGCAGTATTCTTACTATTATTATTGCTTACATTGTTAGGTTTTATGCCATCGCACACGGAGCGATAGAATCGAGTTTTTTACGCATTAGCCCATCACTCGATATGGCAAGTCAATCAATGGGTAAAAGCCAAGGGCAAACATTGCGTTTAATACATCTACCTTTATTACGCCGTGGACTACTTACGGCGGCATTACTGGTGTTTATTGAGTGCATGAAAGAGCTACCTGCGGCGTTATTGCTCAGACCGTTTAATTTTGAAAGCTTAGCAACTCATGTATTTCAGTATGTGAGTGACGAGCAGTTAGAGCTTGCTTCAATTTCGGCATTATTTATTGTTATTGTCGGGTTTATTCCTTTGTATTTTATTAATCGTTCTATGGAGCAACGTAGTTAAATGAGTAGTTTAATTTTACAAGGCGTGAGCTATCGCTATAACGGTACAAAGGTTATTCATGATTTAGATTTAACAGTGGGCAAAGATGAAATTGTTTGTCTGCTCGGTGCAAGTGGTTGCGGTAAAACAACCACATTAAAAGCCATTGCAGGTTTAATTGAAGCCAAGCAAGGGTCTATTTTTATAGACGGTAAATTAGTGAGTAATGAGCAATCATTTGTCTCACCTGAGCATCGTAACATCGGCATGATGTTTCAAGATTATGCATTGTTTCCGCATTTAACGGTGGCAAATAATATCGCATTTGGGCTTAGTGAAATGAGTAAAGCCCAAAAGCAGCAACGTGTTGATGAAATGCTTAAGCTTGTGCATTTAATTGGCTGTGCCGATAGATTTCCTCATCAGTTATCGGGTGGTCAGCAGCAACGCGTAGCGATTGCTCGCGCATTAGCTTATAAACCTAGTTTGTTATTGCTTGATGAGCCTTTTTCAAACATTGATACACAAGTACGCTTTGAACTAATCGCCGATATACGTCGAATTATTAAGGCAACACAAGTCTCTGCTGTATTTGTTACGCACTCAAAAGAAGAGGCATTTGCCTTTTCCGATACACTTGCCATTATGCATCGCGGTAAAATTGCGCAACAAGGCACGCCAGAACAGCTTTTTGCAGCCCCAAGCTCAAAGGAGGTTGCAGAGTTTCTGGGTCAAGGCATATACTTAGAGGCAGAAGTATTAACGACAACTGAATATAATACACCGTTTGGCTTAGTTAAATCATATATTGGACATGAGCATAGAGCGAGTGTAGGGAAAATATATGTTCGTCCTCACCAGATTGAATTGGTAAGTGATAATCTATGTGACAGACACTGTGAACGAGCTACAATATTAAGTAGTCGCTTTATTGGTTCAGCGTATGTTTACACAGTCGTTATTGCTGAGCAAGAAGTTGAAGTTGCTGCACAATATGACCAATCATTTGCAAAAAATGAGCAGGTTATAATAAAAATAAAACCTCACACGGTGAACTTTTTCGAATCATAATTAATTTGTTATTCGCTGTGTTTTTATCTATAAAACTAAGGAATAACAATGGCGCAAGCGCAATCAGGGATTTGTGCTGAAGCAAACTTACACGGTTTGCACTTATTTTTTAATGTGTTTGATGGTCAAGATGAATCGTTACGCGTAAAACTAAAGCAAGTAAGCGCTATTGAAGAAGAATTTAGCGATCAGTTTTCAGAATCAATGCTCTCTTGTATGGTCGCTATTGGTGCGCAATATTGGCCACATATCCTTCCTGAGTACATTCCAAGCGAATTACAGAGCTTTCCTAATATAAATCACAGCGATCACCAAATGAGCGTGCAACCGTGTGATTTGTTTGTGCAAATTCGCTCTGACCGTGAAGACGTTAACCATTTATTTGCCCTGCAAGTATTAAAGTTATTTGCTCCTGATGTAGAGCTGGTAGAGCAGGTTCGTAATTTTCGCTTTTTAGATGGACGAGACTTTAATGGCTTTATTTATGGTGGCGATTCTGCTCATGGTAGAAAAAAGCGTGCGACGGCACTAATAAATAAACCGGGTAGCTTTGAAGATCAAGGAAGTTATATTCATGTACAACGTTATAAGCATGACTTAACTGTGTGGCAGCATTTATCATTAAGTGAGCAAGAGCAAATAATGGGTCGTACGCGCCTTGATAACACACTAATTACCCCCGCGATCGAAACCAGCCATGCTTCGCGTAGTGAACTAAAAGACGAAGACGGGCAACCGCTACTATTAAATCAAAGCATGCCTTATGGCGATGTGTATGAGCAGGGAATGTTATCAATTACATGTGCATGTACAGGAACCGCGTTCGAAAAAATACTTAAAAGCCGTTTAGGCGAAGGTGATTGTTACGACCACTGGCTTGATTTTACTCAAGCCGATATGGGTTCTGCTTTTTTTGCACCTTCGGTCGGATTTTTAAAACAGATTTAATTACGATTAATAATCAAACCGTATCAAATAAAATGCGAACGCGTTCAAGTGTCACGTCTATTTCAGATATTTTAGCCGGGGCGATAAAAATAGTGTCATCGCCGGCAATAGTTCCTAGTACGCCATCTGCTTTACCTAATGAATCTAATAAACGTGCAATAAGCTGAGCCGCACCTGGGCTGGTACGAATGATGATCATCATTTCGTTGTGCATAATGTCGATTACTAATTGGCGTAATGGGCTTTTAGCCGTAGGTACACCCATTTCAGCAGGTAAGCAGTAAACCATTTCTTGCTTGGCATTACGTGTGCGTACAGCGCCAAACTTACTTAACATGCGTGATACTTTACTTTGGCTTATATTGTCAAAGCCTTGCTCTTTTAACGCATCAACTATTTCGCCTTGAGAGCCAAAGTTTTCTTCTTTTAAAAGCGATTTAAATGCTTTTACCAGTGCTTCTTGTTTATCTTGTGGTTGCATAGTCTTTATTCATTTTTGTTATTTATGCTGCAAATTCTACACAATAATGAATAATTATGCAGCAGTTGTTTAGTTAACTTGCCAGTTTGATGCGTTAAATCACAAAAGTTTACGACTATGGTCGAAAATATACTTGAAATAGACAGGATAAATTTGTTTTTAGTCGCTAATTTCATTATCTTAAGAGCCACAAATATTTCCTACCTCAAATGACGGAGAATTCCAATGAAAGTTGCTGTATTAGGTGCTGCAGGCGGTATCGGCCAAGCGTTGTCTTTATTATTAAAAACAGGCTTACCAGCTGGCTCTGAATTATCACTTTATGATGTTGCACCAGTAGTACCAGGTGTTGCGGTTGACCTTTCTCACATCCCAACAGATGTTAAAGTAGCAGGCTTTGGCGCAGACGATTTAAATAAAGCGCTTGAAGGTTCTGACATCGTTCTTATCCCAGCGGGTATGCCACGTAAACCAGGTATGGATCGTGCTGATTTATTCAATGTAAATGCTGGCATCATCAAAACGTTAGCAGAAGGCATTGTTGCCAGCTGTCCTAAAGCGTTAGTAGGTATTATTACTAACCCAGTAAACGGCACAGTTCCAATTGTTGCTGAAGTATTCAAAAAAGCAGGTACTTACGACGCTAAACGCGTATTCGGTATTACTACGCTTGACGTTATTCGTTCAGAAGCATTTGTTGCTGAACTTAAAGGCGTAGACGTAGCAACTGTAAAAGTACCAGTAATTGGTGGTCACTCAGGCACAACGATTCTGCCTCTACTTTCTCAAGTTGAAGGTGTTTCTTTTACAGATGAAGAAGTTGCTGCACTTACTCCACGTATCCAAAATGCGGGTACTGAAGTTGTAAATGCTAAAGCAGGCGGTGGTTCAGCTACGCTATCTATGGGTGCTGCTGCAGCGCGTTTTTGTATGTCTTTAGTTAAAGGCCTACAAGGTGAAGAAGTTGTAGATTACGCTTACGTTGCTGTTGAAAATGGCGATGCAGAGTACTTTGCACATCCAGTACGTTTAGGTAAAAACGGCGTAGAAGAAATTCTTTCTTACGGCGAACTAAGCGCATTTGAAACAAAAGCAAAAAATGACATGCTTGAAACTCTGAAAAAAGACATCAAAGAAGGTGTTGATTTCATGGCGTAATAGCCGGTTTAAGCAACAAAAAAGCCTGCATTTGCAGGCTTTTTTATTGCTCAGAATTAATGTCACACTGTGTAACTAGTTAAAACTAGTGGTCGCGGTCAACCGCAATACGGGCAAGGCTTATAAGTGCTTGCTTATAGTCAGACTCAGCTAAAAAGTCTAAACAGGCAATGGCTTTTTCGGCCTCAAACTCTGCTTTTTGCATTGTAAACTCAAGCGCATTAGTTTGTTTTAGTGCAGTTAAAATTTCTTCTAAATGCTCCATACCATTACTGTGCTCTATTGCATCACGAATAAGTTGCGTTTGCTGCTCGCTACCATGTTGCATAGCATAAATAAGCGGAAGGGTTGGTTTGCCTTCAGCTAAATCATCGCCAATGTTTTTACCTAGCTGCTCAGCATCCGCATTGTAATCGAGTACATCATCCACTAACTGAAACGCGGTGCCTAAATGCATACCGTATAAGTTTAATGCGTCGAGTGTCGCTTGGTCTTGCTCAGTAATAATGGCAGCAAGGCCTGTCGCTGCTTCAAATAATTTAGCCGTTTTAGAGTAAATAACCTGCATATAGCTGGCTTCAGTCGTATCTGGGTCATTGCAGTTCATCAGCTGCAATACTTCACCTTCAGCAATAATGTTTGTTGCATCGGCAAGTACTTGCATAATCTGCATTTTTCCAAGGCCAACCATAAGCTGAAATGAGCGAGTGTAAATAAAGTCACCAACTAATACGCTAGCAGCATTACCAAATTCAGCATTTGCTGTAGGCGTGCCACGTCGTAAGTTTGATTCATCTACAACATCATCATGCAATAGCGTTGCTGTATGGATAAACTCAACAATTGTTGCAAGTGTTATGTGATCTTTACCCTGATAACCGAGCGCCTTGGCTGCTAAAATTGCGAGCATTGGACGAACACGTTTGCCGCCACTGCTAACTATATATAAACCAAGCTGATTAACTAACGCCACATCTGAGCGCATTTGCGCATGTATAAGTTGATTGACGTCATTCATATCGCTTTCGATTAACGCCTGGATAGCTTTTATATCCATTGATCTCCGAGCCAATTTTTATGTGTGAACGGCGCAGATTGTACAACAAAAAATGCACTAGCTCGATATTTTGTGACGATTGATTGAAAAAACACTATTAAAGTACTGAATAAGAGCTTAATTGGTTGAGATAACTGATTAATAGATAACCAACATGCAGTCTGAGTCGCGCTTAGATATTATACAGCGAGAGCTCTATTTAAGCGCATTAACTTATTTCGCTTAACAGCTAAAAAGCACTTGGCAAAAGGGTCAATTAATATAAACTGGGGGAAATATTGAATTACTCTCAATGCAGCTACTTTTTATTCATTTTAATTACAAAATAGGCTTGCTAGTTATTTCGCGTTAGCGTAAACTTCGCGCCCTATCGAAGAATATTTTAGTTGCACCGATTTGAGGGTGCACAGACGGAGTTAATTATGTACGCGGTTTTCCAAAGTGGTGGTAAACAGCATCGTGTGACTGAAGGTCAAACGATTCGTCTTGAAAAATTAGACGTTGAAACTGGTGCGGCAGTAGAATTTGATTCAGTACTTTTAGTTGCTGATGGTGAGAAAATCGAGATCGGTGTACCGTTCGTAAACGGTGGCAAGATAACAGCTGAGGTTGTTTCACATGGTCGCGGTGAGAAGATTAAGGTTGTTAAATTTAGACGCCGTAAGCATTCTCGTAAGCAAATGGGCCATCGTCAATGGTTCACTGAAGTTAAAATCACTAGCATTAGCGCTTAATTAGAGGTACTTAGAAATGGCACATAAAAAAGCAGCTGGTAGTACTCGTAACGGTCGCGATTCAGAAAGCAAACGCCTAGGTGTTAAGCGTTTTGGTGGCGAATCAGTTCTAGCGGGTAGCATCATTGTTCGTCAGCGTGGAACTCGTTTCCACCCTGGTACAAACGTAGGTATCGGTAAAGACCACACTATCTTCGCAAAAGCAGATGGTAAAGTTCAGTTTGAACAGAAAGGTCCTTTAAACCGTAAATACGTAACTATCGTAACTGAGTAATCAGTAAGGTAGTTAAAAAACCCCGCCTTTGCGGGGTTTTTTGTTTTAAGAAAAAAATATATACCCAAGCCAAGCCTGCAATCAGCTTGGCTTCGGTATATAATAGTTAAATTAACAAGCCAATCCCTAAAGTGAGTAATCATGAAGTTTGTAGATGAAGTAGAAATTCGCGCAGAAGCTGGAGACGGTGGCAGCGGCATCGTGTCTTTCCGTCGTGAAAAATATGTTCCAGATGGTGGACCAGACGGCGGTGACGGTGGAGACGGTGGTAGTGTTTATCTACAAGCTGATGAAAACTTAAATACCCTCATTGATTATCAGTTTGAGCGTTTCCATAGAGCTGAACGTGGTACTAACGGTCGTAGCCGTAACTGTACAGGCCGAAAAGCCGATGACTTATTTGTTATGGTGCCTGTAGGCACACGTATCATGGATGTTGATACCCAAGAGGGACTTGGTGATTTAACGCAACATGGTCAACGTATTTTGGTTGCAAAAGGTGGTTTCCACGGCTTGGGGAATGCACGTTTTAAATCAAGTACTAACCGAGCACCTCGTCAAAAAACCTTGGGTACTGAAGGCGAAGTACGTAATTTAAAATTAGAGTTGCTACTATTAGCGGATGTAGGCTTACTAGGGCTTCCTAACGCAGGTAAATCTACGTTTATCCGTAGTGTATCAGCAGCAAGGCCTAAAGTAGCTGATTACCCGTTTACAACGCTTATTCCTAATTTGGGTGTAGTGCGTCCAGAAGCGAATAAATCATTTGTAATAGCTGACATACCAGGCTTAATTGAAGGTGCATCTGATGGTGCAGGCTTAGGCATCCGCTTCTTGAAGCATTTAGAGCGTTGTCGTGTGTTATTACACATTATCGATGTAATGCCGGTAGATGGTTCAAACCCTGTTGATAATGCATTCTCGATTATTAACGAGTTACATCAATACAGCCCTAAATTAGCTGAAAAGCCACGTTGGTTAGTTTTTAATAAAATAGATTTATTACCAGAGGACGAAGCAAAAGCGTTATGTGAAGCTATTGCAGAAGAACTGGGCGAAACTGAAAATATTTATCACATTTCAGCGATTAATAAACTCAATACTCAACCTTTAATTCACAACATAATGACACTGCTCGATAGCATGCCTAAAGAGAAGTTTGTACAGGTTGAAGATGAAGAGATTGAATTCAAGTGGGATACCTATCATGAAAAAGCCACTAAAGGTAAAGGCAATGATGATGATTGGGACGACTGGGATGAAGATGATTACGACGTAGAAGTTGTCTACGAGCGCTAATTAAATAGAATTTATAAAAAGGAGCTTATGCTCCTTTTTCTTTGTTTAAAAATAAAGTACTAGGTATTTAATATGATAATTTCAATGATTGCAGCAATGGCAAATAACCGTGTAATTGGCCTAGATAATAAAATGCCATGGCATTTACCTGCAGATCTTCAGCATTTTAAAAAAGTGACTACAGGTAAGCCTGTAATTATGGGTCGTAAAACTTTTGAATCTATCGGACGTCCTTTGCCTGGGCGACGTAATATTATTATTACTCGTAATCTTGGGTATCAAGCTGATGGAATTGAAACGGTAGCAACACCAGAGGCTGCATTGAATTTAGTTTCTGACGCTGAAGAAGTAATGATCATTGGTGGTGGAAATATTTATCAGCAGTTTTTAGAGCGTGCAGAGCGCTTATATTTAACGTTTATAGATTTAGATGTAGAAGGCGATACACAATTCCCAGATTATCAAAAAATAGCTAAATGGGAGCTTAAAGAAGAGTTAAGTATGCAGCCTGATAATAAAAACAAATCTAGTTATAAATTCGTAACTTTATATAAAATTCAATAACATTATTGCGAAAATCTACGTGTGTTGGTACAATATTAACCAATCAACATAGGTAAAAAGTACCATAAAGGGTTTTTCATGTTTAAATTACCAAAGCTAGTTATTGTTACTGCTATTGCAGTAGGTTCATTTTCGTATGTAGCGCCTGCAAACGCTGAAGATCAATTAGCTGTATCTATTTGCGAGTATATAGCAGCGGACGATAAAAACCGTTTACGTAGTAAACTTAAAAGTTCTCGTGTAAAAATTCGTAATATCTACGATGCAATACAATGTAATGGTAATAACTTATTACGCCATGCAGTTGCAAGCAACGCAGTAGGTACTGGTGAATACATTGTTAAAAACCTTTCAAAAAGTTCATTAGCTGATGGCGCAGATATCGCTTGGGCTGAAGGTAACCATGCTGGTTCACCACTTATTGCTGTAATTAAAGACCGTGCTGGTCTGTAATTAAAAAGCATTTAAAAGCCGCGTTTTATACGCGGTTTTTTTGTAACTAAAAATCATGTAGCTGTGATTTTTCAATAAAAAGCCGATATTACTATGTAATATCGGCTTTTTATTGAAAGGGTGATTATCTTATACCAATCTGCTTATATATGGGGTCTATTTAACGTTAAGAAAATTACGCTAGAACTAGGCAAAAATTTTTGTATCTAGTGTTCTAAATAAAAATTTTTAACGACGTTATAGTGCAATTTAATTCGTTAAATTGATCAAAGATTTAAACAGGTTGGTATTATACCAACCTGTTTAGATATGAGGTCTATTTAACTCTATGTAGATTGGTACTACTCTTTAATAAAGGCCTCACCTTCAACCATCCATTTAGCAGCAGGTTTACCTTTTAAGTAATGATCAAAATACTGCATCATACGCACTGAAAAGTCGACCTGATTAGGAAACTTTTTCAAATGATGCGGTTCGCCTTCGTACTGCAAGAAGGTGGCGTTCTTTCCTGCACGACGAAGTGCTAAATAATACTGCACGCTTTCATGCCAAGGTACGGCATCATCTTTATCACCAGACATTATCAAAATAGGCGTATTCACTTTGTCTGCAAAAAATACAGGTGAATTTTCTATGTAAAGTTCAGGGGCTTCAAATAAGTTTTTACCTATACGGCTTTGCCCTGTTTCGTATTGGAATTGACGAGCAAGACCCGATTTTAATCGAATGCCGCTATAAGCACTGGTCATGTTTGATACTGGTGCACCTGATACAACCGCTTTGAACATATCTGTTTGGGTTATCATAAACGCACTTTGATAACCTGCCCATGAGTGCCCTTGTAAGCCAATTTTGTTTTTATCAACTATACCTAAATCTATTAATTTTTGGGTGGCGTTTATCATGGTTTGCATTGACGATTTACCCGGGTGACCTATTTCAAAACGAATATCAGGTAAAAATACCGCATAACCGTTTGAGGTAAACATAGGAAAATTAGGGCGATGGTTTAATTCCATTTTTGGAAAATCAAACATACGCTGGCTCATGTAACGGTAAAAATACACAACTACAGGTACTTTATCGCCTTTTTTATATCCCGCAGGTTTTATTAGTACGCCTTGTAAGTCTTCGCCATCAAAGCCTTTATAACTTATTAGTTCTGGCTTTTCGCCCCATGCAAAATTACTAATTTGTGGGTTTAGAGTGGTCACTTGTTTTGGTGCACTAAAGCTAAAGTCTGTTTGGTAGTAATCAGGAAATTGGCTATAAGTTTGCGAGGTAAATAAGTACTTGTCAGCCTTTTTGGCTTTTTTAACCATATCAAAGCGTTTATTACCGCTAAGCACGTTAGTTATTGTATTAGTGGTTAAGTCGAGTTTTGCAACTTCGCTTTGTTTAGTTTGTAAATTAATAGCAGAGACAAGTAATGTATCGTCTTTTTTAAAGCCCACTTGGGTTTTATCAAGCTTAATAACACGGTACTGCGTATTGCTTTGCTTACCATTAGTTAGGCGTTTAGCTTGCTGCGTTTTTACGTCAAACGCCCAAATATCGTATTTACTGTAAGCAAGTATTTGGCTGCTATCGGTCATCCAGCCAGCAAAACCATAACCAGGCTGAGTAGACGGGTAGTCGTGTTTATCATCAGCAAAGGTTGCCTGAATCGCTTTTGTAAGCGGCGTTACTTTATTATTTTTTAAATCTTTTAGCTGTATTTGGCTGTCGCTAAAATAAGCTGCAAACTCACCATTAGGGGCAAGGCTCGGTCTAAACGGGTAGTTGCTAATAATTGGAGTTTGTTTACCGGTATTTATATTTACTGCAAAGTAATCAGCAAAAAAACCGCCGTACATTATTTTTTCTAGGTAGGGAATATTTGACGAGCCAAGCAACGATGTAGCACGCTCTGTATTAAGTGAAAGCTCTGGCATATCAGTTGTACTGAGCTGTACCACTTTTTGCGAGTTAACGTGATACACGGCGCTGTAATGGCGATTTTTGTTAACTTTGTTCCATTGCTGTTCTTCACGCGGTTTTATTTGTGCATCGTTGTTGTGCCATACATCTAAACCTTTATGTTCACGTATGGTATCAAAGTCGTACAATGAGGCTTCGTCGGTATATTCTTTGGCTTTTACTTTAGCTGCTAATTTTGGATGGTTTTCAAAATATAAACGCTCGCCATTTTCTGACCATTTAAGTGAGGCCGTTTTGCCTAAAGCCCACACTTTGTCGGGTGAATCTATTGTTGAAAGTTGATCGTTTTTATATAGCTGTAAACTGTAGTTTCGACGGCGTGTGTCATCATTTACATAGTTACCCAATGTAAATGCTGCAATATTGTCAGTTGGGTGCCACGCTATTTTATTTGCGATTACGCCCGGTTCATCAATTAATGCACTGCTATTAAAGTCACTTAGCTCAATTAACGCTATTTGGTTGTTATTACCGTCGCTGTAACTTTGACTCACTAATAGCTGGCTGTTAGCTGAGTTAATAGCGTAGCTAAATACGTTTTCTATTGTATGGCTGCGTTTATCAGATAAATTTACGATAACAAGTGGATAGCTCTTATCTTTTTTATCGGGCGTGATAGCGTTGTCTTCTTCGTTTTTAGTGCTATCGGATTTATCTTCTACTTTTGCGTCATCGTCTTTTTTATTTAAACGATAAGCAAGCCACATACCATCATCAGATAACGTGTAATCTTTTATATCAGCAAAGCTTTGTTGGGCACCTGATTGTGTGTTTACGAGTACCAGATTGTTTTTAAGTGTGTCTTTTTTTTTGGTTGTTTCTTTTTCAAGTAAGGTAGGTACTTGTGTAAAAGCGACCCAGTTAGCGGCCTTATTAATATGAGGCTTTGTACCGCGTTCTACTTCTGCGATGAGTGCATTGCTTTGTAGTGAGTAAACTTGGCCAGTTGCATTTCCACGATACGGCGTTGCACTAAAAGTGAGTACTTGGCCATTGTCAGATAGTTGCGTGCTTTTAGCTGATTTAAAACTAAATACGTCTTTAAATTGTAGCGATTCTTTGGCGTGTATGCCGGTGCTAGTTAAGCTGGCAATGAGTGCCGTGCTTAATAAGGTGAGTTTTGTTTTCATTATTGATTCTCGTATTATGACATTGTTTCATTGTAACGAGTTTGGTTCATAATTCGAGCGGATCAGATAAATGGCAGCTATATACGATAAAACGACCCGTAGGTCGTTTTATCGTATTTAATTTATTAATTTAGCAAACATTACAGCCAAATTTTTTGTAGCTCAAGCCATTGTTTTTCAAATTGAGTACTTGGTTTAACTTTAAAGTCGCTACGTACAAACTGATTCATTTTTCCTTCAACGTAAGCAAGTAAAAAGTTTGCAAGCGTAAGCTCATCACTTTGAAAGTTTTTACCCTCACGAAGCTTTCTCTCACGAAGTACTTGTTTAAACTGAGTTTCTAGTTTTTCAAAAAAACTTTGTACACGCTCACGTAATCGCTCTTGTTCACCTTGCAGAGCATCGCCAGTTAGAATACGTGTAATGCCTGGGTTTTTTTCAGCAAATGTGAGTAGCAGCAATAAAATATTATATATACGTGCTTGGCTTTCTTTTTCGTTTTCTAAAATAAGGTTAATGCGCGATAAAAGAGTATCTTCAATAAACTCAATTAAGCCCTCAAACATACGTGCTTTGCTCGGAAAGTGGCGATATAGCGCAGCTTCAGATACACCTACCTCAGCAGCTAGCTTAGCTGTAGTGATTCGTTGCCCAGGGCTGGTTTCTAGCATTTGTGCGAGTGCTTGCAGTATTTGCTCTTTGCGATTACTTCTTTTTGTCGCAGGCATGAACATTCCTTTTTATTAGTTATTCTTAGTGGCGCAGTTAAGAACCCTAGTCATTTTTTGTTCAAATGAATGGCGTATGTTAATGTTTTATTCAGTTTGTTTCCAGCCTTTTTATAGATGTTTGGCCAGCTGTTCGATCACATTGCGGGCTATTTCTGTTTTACTTGTTGGTGGTAATTCTAGTTGTTCATTATGCCAGTACAGTGTTAAAGCATTATGATCGGAATTAAACCCTAAGCCACTTTTTGACACGTCATTAGCGCAAATCATATCTAGGTTTTTGTTTTTTAGTTTACCTTTAGCGTAGTTTTCTACGTTTTGTGTTTCAGCGGCAAACCCTACTGTATAAGGGCGGTTTTGCTTAAGATTAGCAACAGCAGCAATTACGTCAGGGTTTTTAGTTAAAGTCAGTGTGAGTTCGTCGCCTTGCTTTTTCATTTTTTGAGTCGCAATATTTGCAGCTCGGTAATCTGCAACAGCAGCACAGCCAATAAAAGCATCTGATTGTGGCGCGTAAGCAAGTGATTCAGTTAATAACTGCTCAGCGCTTTCTATATTAATAAGATTTGCGCCAGTAGGGGCTTTTATAGTTACAGGGCCTGAAATTAAGTTAACCTTTGCGCCAAGTAATAAAGCCGCTTCTGCAAGTGCGTAGCCCATCTTCCCTGAGCTGTGATTTGATATAAAACGCACCGGATCGAGTGGCTCTCGCGTTGGACCTGCTGTTATTGTAATTGTTTTGCCAACAAGCAGTTGTGGGTGCTCTTTTGTAATACATAGCTGGACAAGTTCATGTGGCTCTAGCATGCGTCCTGCGCCAACATCGCCACAAGCTTGCTCGCCTTTGCCTGGCCCCCAAATAAGTACGTTACGTGCCTTTAGCGTTGCCAAGTTAGCCTGTGTGGCTGCGTGGGCATACATTTGTTGATTCATTGCTGGCGCAACAGCTACTTTTGCAGGTGTCGCCAGTAGCAGCGTAGTTAGTAAATCATCAGCAATACCAGCGGCCATTTTGGCGATAATATTACACGTTGCAGGAGCAACTAAAATTAGATCAGCCCATTTTGCAAATTCAATATGGCCCATTGCAGCTTCGGCTGAAGGGTCTAATAATGAATCTGAGACAATTTCGCCGCTTACAGCTTGCATAGTCAATGGTGTAATAAAGTGCTTAGCGGATTCAGTCATGACTACTTTTACTTCACAACCAGAATCTTTTAATCGCCTTACTAGCTCAGCGCATTTATAAGCCGCAATACCACCGCTAATGCCAAGTACAATTTTTTTGTTCGTTAAAGTGATCATGGTTGTTTATCAGTCTTATTTAATATTGTGTCTAAAATAACAAATCTTTGCTTATTGAGCTAAGTTTTAATACTAAAATAACGGGCAAAATTTGAATTTTGCATTACATTTATAGAACACTTTTGCTCCTCAAGGATGAATAATGCAACTCACTGCACTACCTAATTCGCTTCGCCCTCGTGAAAAGCTCATTGAAAAAGGGGCCAAAGCATTAAGTGATGCAGAGCTTCTAGCTATATTTTTACGTACTGGGTTACCGGGTATGAATGTTATTGAGCTGGCTCAACATTTATTGAATGAAAATAAAACACTGCATAATTTATTTAACGCCAGTATTGAAGAGTTTTGCTCTCAAAAGGGGTTAGGAACTGCTAAGTATGTGCAGCTACAAGCTGTACTTGAGTTAAGTCAACGTTACATGCAGGAACGTTGCCAACGAGACGCCGTATTTAATTCGCCAAATTCAGTCTACGATTACCTGACAATTCAAATGCGTGGTTTGCAGCAAGAAGTGTTTATGGTGTTATATCTCGATAGTCAAAATCGTTTAGTTAAAGACGAAATACTTTTTTATGGCACAATTAATTCTGCCAGTGTTTATCCGCGTGAAGTGGTAAAGGCTGCGCTAAAGAATAATGCGGCTGCTGTTATTTTTGCCCATAATCACCCAAGTGGCATTGCAGAGCCAAGCCAAGCAGATAAACTCATCACTAATAAATTACAACAAGCGTTGCAATTGGTCGACATAAGTGTGCTCGATCACATCATTGTTGGCGGTGAAACTTGTGTTTCGTTTGCTGAGCGAGGCCTAATTTAGCTCCTTAGATAGATAAATGTGCTAAAAATGAGCTGTTTAATACGTTTTGGCAAATTAGTTTAATTTAAATGCAGTTTTTACTTTCCCTAAGGGCATTCGATCTTTATAATTGGCCGCTATCAAATTTACATATGAGCTGGTTGGATAGATCAGTATTTGATCTTTGCCTGTAAAAGCTGTATAAAGAGCGCCCTTCGATTTATCTCTAGGGCAGAAATACACGGCCTTAGATTAAATTAAGCTCGAGCGAAGTTATTGGAGATATATAGACATGTCTAAAGTATGTCAAGTTACAGGTAAGCGTCCAGCGGTTGGTAATCACCGTTCACACGCGAGAAACGCGACTAGACGTCGTTTCCTACCTAACCTACAAACACACCGTTTTTGGGTTGAAAGTGAAAAACGTTTTGTAACATTACGCACTACTACTAAAGGTATGCGTATTATCGATAAAAAAGGCATCGACACGGTTCTTACAGAAATCCGTGCTCGCGGCGTTAAAGTTTAAGGATCTGAATCATGCGCGATAAAATCCGTTTAGTTTCAACTGCCGGTACTGGTTTTTTCTACACTACTGACAAAAACAAACGTAACATGCCTGAGAAGATGGAAATCAAAAAGTTTGATCCAAAGATTCGTAAACATGTTCTTTTTAAAGAAGCTAAAATTAAGTAATTTTAGTTCTTCTTTTAGAATGTAAAAACCCAGCCTAGGCTGGGTTTTTTGTTTTTGTGGTTAAGTAATTTAATATTGGTTTGAATAATTAACTAACCTGAACTCTGCTTGAGATAGATTTATTATCCAGAGTTCAGGTTAACTACATAGCTTTAATTTCTTAATTATACCAATTTTCTTGGGTCTGTTGATCTTTGCGGATTAAAATTTGTTCAAACTAGGGGCTATTTAATCATGGCGCGAGATTTGTAACCTAGTGGGCTCGGTAACTGCTCCTGCGTTACTCTACTGGCTTACATCCATGTAAGAATAAGTAAAAACCGAGCAAAGCTTCCGCGTCCTGCTCACGCCCCTTACCTACATCCATGCAGGCAACAAAGAATAAATAGCCCCTAGGAAGAACCCTTTGGGCAGCGCCTGTTTGGCATTAATGCTACGTTATCGCCCATTTATGGGGAATAGCCACACTGCATAGGCTCTACCTTGCCTAAATACCAAACAGAATGCTGCAAATTTAACCTTGAAAGAACAACATACCCTAATTAAGTGATCTACTTTGAGGTGAGAAAACCGTGTTGATAACAAGGCAAAAATTTCGTTATTTAGTTGTCCTATATCAGAAATTTTTAACACAGTTAGCGTCAGATTTAATCCCCCAAATTGATTAAGTATTATTGCGGATTGGTATTACTCACCGTATTAAAAATGATTCATAGTCGACTGTATGGATGTAGGGGGTAAAGTAAGGCACTGAGTAATTAGTGATAACAACTATAGTCATACTTCACCTTGTTATTGCGCAATTATCTTATCGTTAAATAAACCCATATAAGCAGATTGGCGTAATCCGAGTTGCTATAAATTGTTTTTAAATAAAAAAAGGCCAAGCTTTTCAGCTTGACCTTTGCTCTCAGGGAGTTGTTTCAATAAATTATGGCTGATATTGTCCGGTAAGAGTTAAGCCAGAGAATGTGCTGTAAGCGTTAACGCTTAAATGCCATGTTCCTGCTTGTGGGCTTGAGAATGTACATGTTTCAGCGTTACCATTTTTATATGGACGGCAGTCGTAACTTGATGCTGTTGGTTGGCTACCAAATTTAACAAATAAGTCAGCATCGCCAGTCCCACCTGATGTTGTTACGGTAAATGTAGACATACCGGCAGGTACATCTAGGGTGTAATGTTTCCATTGACCAGCATTAGCACTTACATCACTTACGGAGCCACCACCGGCTGCAGGTGGTGTTGTTGTCGTACCGCCACTTGCTGCAGCAACAGCGGCTGCTGCATCTACAATACCAGTACCACAGTTATTACATGAAGCTGGGAATGAACGCGTTGTCGATTTTAGAATATTTTCTATTTCATCAGGCGTAGCATTTGGTTTGGCTTGCTTAATAAGTGCTGCAACACCAGCAACATGAGGAGCTGCCATAGATGTACCTTGTGAAAAACCGTAGCTATCGCTTGAAGGTGTTGACGAGCCTGTATTATAAGTTGATAGAACGCCTTCAGAGTCGTTTGCAAAACTTTGTGCGCCGCCAGGTGCTGCAACATCAATATTGCTACCGTAGTTTGAGTAATAAGCGCGACCGCCGTTGCGCCCAACCGATGCTACGTTTACTACACCGCTACAGTTACCTGGATTGTAGTTTGCTGAGTTGTCGTTATCGTTACCAGCTGCAATAACCACAACGGTGCCATTGCTACGTGCTGTGTTAATCGCATTTTGCGTTGTAGAACTACATGAACCGCTGCCACCTAAACTCATGTTAATTACATCTGCAGGGTTTGAGTTTGCAGGAACACCTGAAACACTTCCACCTGATGCCCAAATAATGCCGTCAGCAATGTCAGATGTTAAACCACCACACTTACCAAGCACACGAACAGGAACTACTTTTGCATTATAAGCAACGCCAGCAACACCTTCACCATTATTAGTGACAGCAGCAACTGTGCCGGCAACATGCGTACCATGCCAGCTAGAGTTTTGTGCACCGTTAGAACCACATTCATTTGCTGCAACTGCATCGCCAGGATCGCGAGCATCGCTATCACGACCACCGCCATCATTTGCTACCGACAAGTTAGAAATCATATCGTAACCAGGGAGAATATTTGCATTTAAATCAGCATGAGGACGGTAGCCTGTATCAAGCACCGCGACCACTACGCCGCTACCTGTTGCTGTATCCCATGCTGCTGGCAAGTTTAGACCACCCGCTTGCTCGTAGTAATGCCATTGATCATCAAAGCGAGGATCATTAGGTGTCGAAAAAGGTTGCAACATTTGATCGACTTCAATGTATTCAACATTGCCAGAAGCAATAACGTCTTGCATAAACTCTTGCGCTTCGGCTGCATTTAGTTTCTTGTCTGCACGCATAACATGGTGATTATTAAGTGCCATTGCACGTACATATTTACCTTTTACCTTCCCTTTTTTAGACGAAAAGTTTTTAACAAAACGTTGAGCGCGTTGTTTCATATTTGATGAGCTAGCGCTCGCTGTTGAAAAAGTGGCTATTTCATTATTGTTATTTTTATATTTAATAATGAATTGGGTTTCAAAACCGCTTTGGATTTGTAGTTTTGCTGTGGTTTCAGCCATTGAAGGAGCAATTGCTTGAGCTGGATTTGCCATACTTGATGTTGCTGAAAAAAGCGTACTTACAGTTAAAGCTATAGCGCACTTTTGAAAAGTTTTTCTTGTTGTCATAATTTTTCCTAGATTTTATTAGTAATTTCGTGATTAATGCTCACGATGTAGGAACAAAGGTAAAGTATTTGTTAATAAAGTTAAAGTATTAATTTCGTTTTATGTATTTTGTTTGGTTATAACTAAGAACTTTAATGATTTTTTAATACTTTTGTCGTTGTTTTTAAGGTGTTTCGTGCTTTTTATGATTTGTTAATATTATTGGTTGTTTTTCTGGTTTATTTTGTTGCGTTATTATTGATAATGATTGCGCGCTGTTTGTTGTTAAACTTTGCTATAATCGAAAAAAATTTTAACGAGATAAATAAATGACCCAAGTAGATGTAATAGTAATAGGTGCGGGAGCTGCAGGATTAATGTGTGCAGCGCAAGCTGGATACCGTGGCCGAAGCGTTACAGTACTTGATATGGGCAAAAAACCAGGTCGTAAAATTTTAATAAGTGGTGGTGGGCGTTGTAATTTTACAAATGAAAACGCAACCCCTGATAACTACTTATGCGCAAATGCTCATTTTGTTAAATCATGTTTAAGTCGCTATACACAGCATGACTTTATTGAGCTGGTGGACAGGCACGGATTAGCGTATCACCATAAAACACTAGGCCAGCTATTTTGCGATAACAATGCACAAGACATTGTTGATATTTTACTGACCGAATGTGAGTGGGCAGGGGTAAATATAAAGCTACGCAATGAAGTGATCAGCGTATCAAAAACCGAAACCGGCTATAGCGTTACCACAGAGCAAGAAACCTTAAGCTGTGAGTCGTTAGTTATAGCATCAGGTGGCTTAACTATGCCAAAACTAGGGGCTACACCAATAGGCTATAAAATTGCAGAGCAGTTTGGCTTAAGCGTGTTACCAACTATGGCTGCACTTGTACCGTTTACTTTGCATCAGCATGATAAAGAGCGTTTTGAAGGGCTCTCGGGAATTAGCATTCCATGTGAAGTTTCAAGCGAAGACGGCACCGTATTTAAAGAAAATATCCTCTTTACTCACCGAGGGTTATCGGGCCCAGCAATATTGCAAATAAGCTCATTTTGGCGAGCAGGGCAGGCTGTAGCTATAAACCTATTACCTGAAATTGATTTAAGGCAGCAACTTGCTGATTGGCGAGAAACGCAAGCCCAAAAGTCGTTAAAAAATAGCCTTGCAACTATTTTACCTAAACGCTTTATAGAAATACTGCACGAAAGCAAAGCGATACCAGATTGTAATATTAATCAGCTTACGCATGCCCAAATAGATGAGCTGGTAAATTACATTCACGCTTGGCAAATTAAACCCAATGGCACAGAAGGCTATAGAACAGCAGAAGTAACATTGGGCGGTGTAGATACCGACGAGTTGAGCTCAAAAACCTTTGAAGCCAAAAAAGCCAAAGGCCTATACTTTATAGGCGAAGTAACTGACGTAACGGGTTGGTTAGGGGGCTACAATTTCCAGTATGCTTGGAGCTGTGGATTTGCTTGTGGGCAGTACGCTTAGGTTAGTAGTTCAGAATGAAAACAGATACTTTCAGATCTAAATAGAGACTATTAAGAACTAAATAGATACAAATAGATGGTTCGTTACCATCTATTTGTAGATTAAAGACTGCTTTATTCGATTATAAATGAAGACAAAGTTGAGCAAACTAAGCTTGATATTCATTAGCTCAAACCTGAATAGACACTTTTGGTAAATAGGTTTTTACCAAGCCTGACAGTCTCAAAAGCCACCAAAGCGGTCATAGATACTTTTAAATAAAGTACCAGTAAAAACTAACACTTCTCTTTATTATCCATTGCTCTAATATGTATAATCAGAATCAGGATGAAGTAAGGCCATACATTTTCTATTATTATGAAAAATCTATTATCCATTCGCTCTTATAGTACAAAACCAACTCGTCACTCACATCACTTTAATCAATTGGTTTTACCCTTACGTGGTGTTATAAATATATGTGTTGGTAATTTCAATGGTAAAGTTGCACCTAGTGAATGTGTTGTAGTTAAAGCCAACGAAGAGCACTTGTTCACTGCTGATACTGAAGCTAGATTTGTAGTCGTGGATATGGAACACCTACCCCTAAACATTTCATCTTCACAATATATTGTTTTTGCGATTAATTCATCTCTTAGAAGTTACTTAACTTTTATCGAAAACCAACTAGAAAACAAAGTTAATACTCAATTAGAGCAGGCAATGTTTGAAATGTTTAGTTTACTGCTTGCAGAGCAACCTTTATTGCCAAAAGTAGATAATCGCATTGGTACAGCAATATCCTTCATAGAACAAAATATTGCATCGCAGCTTCAAATCAAACGCTTGGCTGAGTCTGCTTTCCTGAGTGATACACAGTTTAAGAAACTATTTAAACAACAAACAGGTATGACTGTGATGAAGTACGTAACAAAACTTCGGATGGAAAAAGCTCAAGCTTTACTAACGCACACCGATTATCCGTTACCAATTATCGGTGAAAAAGTAGGTTATAAAGAGCCATCAGCCTTTAGCCGAAAGTTTTCGCAATACTTTGGTCTATCACCAACTAAGTTCAAAAAGTAAACTTAGTCTGAATTGTTAACGATTGCGTCTTAATTGTTAAAAACGCCTTTCATAATTAGCATACTATTTCTGTATTGAAGTTATCATAAACAGGTTTCATTATGGAAAATCATCACGAAAATTTTAAAGGTGTTATTGCCATTATTATTGCTAGTTTTTTGTGGGGAACAACTGGCACCGCAGCAAGCTATTCCCCTGATGTAAGCTCTCTAGCTATTGGTGCATTTTCTATGGGAATAGGTGGAGTCTTACTTGTAATCACAGCTCGAAAAAAGCTACTTATAGATTATAAGGTGATGCTAGAACAACCTAAGGTATTAATATTAGGTGCCGCTTCTGTCGCTATTTATCCATTAGCATTTTATACCTCAATGAGTTTATCTGGTGTTGCCATCGGTACTGTAGTCTCTATAGCTACAGCTCCTTTTTTTGCAGCAATCCTTGAACGTCTAATTAGTAAAAAGAACATATCATTGCAATGGATATTGAGTTTTGTCATTGGAGCGATAGGTATTGCTCTTTTAACGTTAGGTAGAGACCAAAGTAATAATACTGCTTACAGTATTAATCAACAGGGTTTGGGGATTCTTTTGGGTTGTATTGCTGGATTAACTTATGCAGGTTATTCATGGGCAGCAAGGCGTTTAATTGAAAGTGGCGTTCATTCAAAATCGTCCATGTCAGGGCTATTTGGTTGTGCCGCACTATTGTTACTCCCTTCATTATGGTTTACGGGTGATAACTTATTTTCAAGCTCAACTAATGCTTTGGTATCTTTGTATATGGCAATAATTCCAATGTTTTTAGGATACTTATTATTTGGTTGTGGCTTGAATTATATAGATGCAAGTAAAGCAACATTAATAACCCTAATTGAGCCATTAGTTGCAACTATTTTAGCTGTTTTCATTATTGGCGAAAAATTTAAAGTCATTGGTTGGATAGGTGTGGCTTTAGTCTCTCTATGTCTATTGATGCAAACCATCAAACCTCAAAACCAACTAAGATTAGCCTTCAAATCAACTTAGTTATACAGTCTGATATAATTACTGCTTTGGCAAAAAGTTCATAACGCTTTTAGTTGCCAACCATAAGTTAGCGTAAAAATATCAACGGCAGCTTTGAGCTTATTGTTGCCTGTCAAATTTAGTTAAGCTTTGTCATTTAAAAGTGTTCGATCAGTTTGTGATATTACTTTCCACTTACAATTATCTTTCTTTGCCCCAGTACAAGTCACACAATTTACTCGCTCTCTTTTCATTGCTACACAAAGTAAATGGGTAGGACGACTCATAGCGACATATGTTGTTTTGAATCTATCTTCCATTCTGCTAAAACCGGTTTTAGGTCTTTGGTAGCTTTCACCACAAAACAAGTTTCCAGTTTTGTCATTAAAAAAGTAACTCGATTCAAATTTTGAGTAGCTTTCATTCTCTAACAATAGTGTTGCCATGTGAGTCTCTCCTTTTACAGAGTGTATAGTTCCTACTTTAATGGTTATGTCATTGTAGTGGTACAGTGATTTTGGCCACCCATTAAGAAAAAAACCGCCAAACTGGCGGTTAAAAGGTCTACACAACACTGTAAAAGTTATGACTACATAGTTACTTTAATAGTTCGAGCACATCAAAGCAGGCACCCATTGTATGGTAATCAGTTTTACCTATTGGGCTTTTCATCGTGTCTATTTTTTTATTGTCAGCGGTTAAAATTCTAAACCAAGCACCGTATTTATGATCGACTAAATGCTGCCACGAATACTGCCAAATTTTGTCATACCATTGCTGATATTTTTCATCCCCTGTTGCTTGATAAAGATACGCTGCACAACACAGAGTTTCGGCTTGAACCCAAAAGTATTTATCGTCATCGCAAATAGTTTTATCAGGAGCAAAGCCGTAGCAAATACCGCCGTACTTTTTATCCCACGCTACATTTATTGAGTTATCAAATAAGGCTTGAGCGCGTTCAATAAGCCATTTTTGTGGCTTATGCTTATTTAAAAACATAAGTAGTTTTGACCACTCTGTTTGATGGCCAGGTTGAAAGCCCCACGGACGAAATAAATTTTTAGGATCGTCTTTGTTGTACTTTAAATCGACCTGCCAATTTATGTCGTAATGCTCCCAGATTAATCCGCCCATTAAACTAGCTTGGCGGTTAACCATGTTGTCGGCAAGTGTGAGCGCACGGTTTAAAAATATTTCGTCTTTTGTGGCTTCATAAGCGGCAATAAGTGCTTCACAAGTATGCATGTTGGCATTTTGGCCGCGGTATGAATCACATTTTGTGAAGTCGCTGTTATGCTGATCCTTATATAAACCGGCTTTTGCATCCCAAAAATGTGTTTCCATTGTTTGAAATGTATCGTTGAGATATTTACGTGCTTGCGTAACGCCTACGCGGTATGCCCAGCTGTACGCTAAAATAACAAATGCAAAACCATAACAATGATTGGTGTTATCAAGCACGATTGCTTGACCGTTTTCAACTTTTAATAACCAGTTGTAGCCACCTGTTTGCTCAACAAGGTGATGCTTACGAATAAACTCAATCCCCGATTTAACACGATTAAGGTACTTTTCGTCATTAAAGGTTTGATACGCGCGTGCATAGTTAAATACAAAACGAGTAGAGCTTACTAAGTGGCGCGTGTGTTTATCAAATACCTCACCGTTATCAGAAAAGTTTTGGTAAAAACCACCGTGTTCATCGTCAATATTTGGCTCATAAAACGCTAACGTGTCGCTAATGTGCTGCGTTAAAAATTCACGGCTTTTAAAGTTATCAGGTGTGCTTTTCATAGTTTGCTCCTAAAATCGTGTAGAGACTTTTGGTTAGGTAGGGAGTTAAATGCCCCTTTGTAAGATGCGGCATGGGCACCACATAACGAAGCAAATTCAAAAATAGTTGTTAGCTTTGCAGTATTTTCACAAAGGGAACTAAAGCTCGTTGGTGTTAATGCATGTAAACCGAGTTGGTATAGTAAACCACCTACAAACGCATCCCCTGCAGCGGTAGCATCAACCATAGTTACTTTTTTAGGGATAAGCATTTGTTTGCCGTGTTTAGTAAACCAATACATTGGGTTACTTGCATCAGTAACTACAAATAGCTCACAACCGTTATTAAGTGTTTGGGCAATAAACTCATCGCTCGATTGTTCACCCGCTAAGTATTCAAGCTCTTCTTTTGAGGCTTTAATAATTGAGCAGTCTTTTAATAACGGTAAAATATGCTCGCGAGGGTTGGCATCGCTTGGCCATAAATTGAGGCGCAAGTTAATATCAAAGCTTACAATTGAGTTATTTTGTTTTGCAAATTTAACACCGTAAGCGGTGGTGTTTCTGATGTTTTTGTTGGTTAATGTGTTTGAGCAAATATGAAAAATATCGCATTGCTCAAACCATTCGCGACTAAAGTCATCGTTATTAAAGTGCAAATCGGCGGTGTTATCACGGTAAAACTCAAACGTGCGATCGCCATCGTTATCGAGTGATACAAACGCGAGGGCTGTTTTTGCTTTGTTGGTAAAACGCATAAAGTCGGTTTTTACACCTTGCTCTTTTAATGCATTATGTAAAAAGTCGCCAAAGCTATCAGTGCTTAGCATTCCTGCAAAGTAGGCATTACCGCCTAGCTTTGCAATAGCAACGCTTACGTTTGCAGGCGCGCCGCCTGCAAACTTTGTAAACGCTTCGTGTTCGTTGTTGTTTTGGCTCAATTTATTTGAAAGTAAATCAACCAGTACTTCACCAAAGCATATTGTGTGTTTCATGATGTTGCCTTAGTTATTAGTCAAGTAGCCAATGTAATGCTATTGCCGCTGTCCATGAAAAATCTTTACCACCACAGCCTGCACCTGTTTCTGGGTTAAAATATTCGTAGTAGCCTGACTTAACAACGAGGTTGCGCGTATCATCTTGAATTTTTTCAGCCGTTGTTGCAAAGCCTGCTTCTTTAAGGCCTATGGCTATCATCCAGTTGATGTGTAACCAAATTGGGCCACGCCAGTAGCGTTGTGGCTCGTATTTTTCTTCTTTAGGGTGAGTAGATGCCACACTAAATTGGCTCGACTCAATAAAATCTTCGGTGGCTGTATTAATTATTTTAGTTTGCTCATCGCTTGTTAAACCTGCATATACAGTTAATAGCGCGGCTGATGTTTTAACTTTAGCCAAGCTGTTAGTTAATACATCTCTGCAATAAAAGTACTGGCTTTGTTCACACCATAAAGTGTTTATGGCTTGCTCTGTTATTTGTAAACGCTGTGCTAAGTAATCAGTGCGAGCATCGTTTAAGCCAAGTTGTTCACCCATTTTGAGTAAATCTTTGGTTGCACGGTGTAAAATAGCAATAATACCTAGGTCATTCATTTTGTACGGGCACGTTTCGTAAATTACTTTGCTGTCAAAGTTGTTACGTTTAAAAAAGTCTACAAGGTATAAAAAGCGGTCGTATTCACTTTTATGTGGACGCTGAGATGAATCTACATGGCTTGTATCACGGCGCGTATATTCCCAATCCACACATGGCACAGCATGAAGAGCGTCATCCCATGATGGGCTGTTATCCATGCCCGATTCCCACGGGTGGTAGGTCACTACTAAACCTATTTTTTCAGGATCTCGGTCGTTGTACCACCATAAATGATAATCAACTACTTGTGAAAATAACGCTTTAACTTTTTGTTCTGCAAGTGCTTTATCTTTAGCGCTGGCAAGCATTTCTTTCATTATGGTGGCGACTACTGGCGGCTGTGAAATAGACGTACTTTTAATTTTTTTATCCGAACCCCATACGTCAGGGCCAGGAAAATAAGTATCTGAATCTTTATGAAACAAGATGTGCGGCACCATGCCATTATCCCATTGGCCTGAAAATAACACATCAATTTCTTGCCATGCGCGGCTTTCGTCTGATTTCATCCAACCTAGCGCTGTAATGGCTGAATCCCAGTTCCACTGAAACGGGTATAGGCCATGTGTTGGTACTGTATAGCCACCTAAGTCGTTCGCTATAAGTGTTTTAGTAGCAAGGTCTGCAAGCGATGAAGCCGTTGCTGAGTCAATTTTACCGCTGTTTACAGTAGTCATATTGGGTGCTCTTTGTGTGTTATTTCCGATTTGGACAATATTAAAGCACTCATTATGGGTTGTAAATGTTTTTTTTCTGTGCTTAAATCCTGTTCGAAGTAACAAAAAACTAACATGTTTACTTGATTATTTCGGCTTTGCTTAGCCTCACTCTAAGTAAATACACACAGACAACCAGCACAATTGGAGAATACCCGTGAATAAAACAACGATCGCCTCTATTGTATCTTTATGCCTTGCACAGGGCGCTTATGCGGCAGAAGAAGCTGCACCAGATACAGCAAAAAAAGCTAACAACGTTGAGCGTATTATCGTCTCTGGTACCAGTAAAGGGCGTGTTATTTCAGACACTCCACAATCAGTAACATCTATTAGCGAAGACGAGCTGGTAAAGCTGTCTTCAAGTAGCCAAGCGGATGTGCTTCGCTATATTCCGGGTATTAAAGTAGAAGGCGGTGGCGGTGAAGTCGCTACTAACCTACAAGTAAGAGGCTTACCTTCATCGGGTCAGTTTCAGTTTACGCCACTGTCGTATGACGGTTCACCTAGTTTGAGTGTTTTTGGTTTAAACTCATCGGCGTTTGATGTGTATTACCGTAATGATTTGGGTATTGAGCGCGTAGAGTTTGTGCGTGGTGGTGTATCTAATTTATTTGGCCAAGGTTCTGTGGCCGGTATTATTAACTATATTTCTAAAACGGGCAGTGATGATCCGCAAAGTACCGTACAAATGGAGCTTTCTGACCAAGGGCGTACTCGCTTAGATTTTGCAACGAGCGGTCCACTTAACGAAGACGGCTTATATTATGCGCTTTCTGGCTTTTACCGTTACGACGAGGGCCCATTAGATACAGGCCTTGAGACTAAAGGTACACAGTTGCGTGGTAATATTCGTAAAGAATTTGATGATGGCTCTGGCTCATTTACTGTTTATGGACAGTACATTGACGACCAAGCTCAGTTTTACTTACCTATTCCACTTGATGGCGACAGCCGCGAGCGCTTAAGTGGTAATGATGGTCGTGAAGTCGAATCACTGCAAACGGCGCAAGTATCTAACTTAACCTACGATACAGCAAATGGTCGTTATGAATCGCCAATCAGCGATGGTGTAGTTACTAAAGGTGGCTCTATTTCAGTGGTGTTTGAAAAAGAACTCGCTAACGACTTTGCCATTAATATGCGCAGTAAATACGCTAAATATCAACACGAATTTAATCTATTTTTAGACGGCGACGGTATTATTAATGTACCTGAAAGCCAAGACGACTTTTTAGCTAACCGAGGGCTAGGTGATGCAAGCGGTGCTGAGTTTTCTTATGTTAATTCAGGTGTCGCACTTGCAAGTGATGACTTACTATTTGCTAACCGCATTTTAGACCGTGACCGCCCAGCTGAAGATTTTTCTGCAGAATTTAATATCATCAAAAGCATTTTTGTAGGTGATTTTAGCCACGATATTACAGTCGGTACATTTTTCTCGCACAGTGAAGCCGACGACGATAACGTTATTACAACTTACTTAGGTGAGTTTAATAACAACCCTCGCTTAATCGACTTAACGTATACCGATGTTAATGGTGATGAGGTTCAGTACACTCAAAATGGTATTAGTGGCCCTGGTATTTCTTATACTAACCAAACCATTAGCGCTACCCGCCGGGCATTATACGTAGCGGATCAAATGGAAAGTGACGATTGGATTTTTGACTTTGGTGTTCGCTACGAAGAAATTGAAGGCAAAATTAGTCGTGAAGGCAGCCAAGTAGTTCAGATTTCAGATGATCCAACGCTTGCACCTAACTTACAAGTTAACACTACGGGCAGTGGTGTAATGACTTACGGCGAAGTCGACACGTCTGAATTTGCTGTATCAGGAGCGGCGTTATATCGCTTAACTGATAATTTAAATGTATATGCCAATGCATCTCGCGGGTTTTTCTTCCCAGAAATTAGAGGTATTCAGTTTAATGATTTAGGCGAGCCTGCCAGCTACGAAGCCGAAATTGTTGAGCAAGGCGAGCTAGGTGTTAAGTTTTTTGATAACGACTTTAGCGGCAGCATTGCGTTATTTAGAACTGACTTAAAAGACAGACGCAGCGTAGACTTTGTAAATGATGGTAATGGGGGCGTATTAGAGCTGCCAGTTATGCAATCAACTAAAGCAACGGGTGTTGAGCTTACCGGTCGTTACGATATTACCGATGAGTGGGCTGTTGATGCCAACATGACCTATACCGATCACGAATTTACTGAATTTGACTCAGACCCTTCTATTATTGGTAACGAATTACGTCGTAAACCAAAAATACTATTTAACTCATCTATTAGCTACACCGCAGATAACTGGGATGCATCGATTTACCATAACTTTACCGGTAAAAACTTTGCAAATGACTCAAACTCGGTAGAACTTGATTCATTCCACTTATTTAGATTTGATGCAGGCTATAACTGGCAAGTTGCACCAGAGCAAACAGTACGCTTAAGCGTTGGGGTATTTAACCTGTTTGATTCTGACGGTGTTACTGAAGGTTCGCCTCGTCTAGGTAACAGCCAAACGGCAGATAACCCATACTTTGTAGGTCGCCCAATTCTCCCACGACGCGTTACTTTAAGAGTTAAATACGACTTTTAAATAAATGCTTTATGCCTATTAACTCACTTTGGGGTTAATAGGCTTTTTGCATTGTGATGCATTTTTCAGCTAAGTTAGCTACAGGTTTATCTTTTTGACTAGGCTCGTTTATTCAAAAAGGTAAGGGCAGGTAGCCGTTTGGTATTTTAATTTTGAAAAGGCGCAGTGTTTTCATATTGTGAATACGCGAATAAATTATGAATATATTAGATTTTTCAATAGTTGCTCTTTATCTTGGTGCCTTATTGGTAATGGGATTTATGCTACGCGAACAAACCAATAAAAGTGATTACTTTTTAGGGGGTAAAAGCTTAGGTTGGAAACCTTTGGCTTTGTCGGTAATGGCCACTCAACTTTCGGCTATTAGCTTTATTTCGGCTCCTGCATTTGTTGGTTTGCGTGAAGGTGGTGGTATGCAATGGCTCTCGTATGAGTTGGGTGTTCCGCTGGCGATGATTTTAATTTTAGCGACTATTTTACCCAAGCTTTATAAAAGCGGCATTGTCAGTATTTACGATTATCTAGAAATGCGCTTTGGCCGCTCAACCCGTGTGCTTATTAGTGTGGTGTTTCAATTTAGCCGTGCGTTTGCCACTGGCATTATGATTTACGCGGTATCGCTTATTTTACAAGGCACCATGGGAATAGAAGCATGGCAAGCAATTGTACTAACGGGAGTTATAACCGTTTTGTATTCACTGCAAGGTGGGATGAAAGCTGTAGTGTACGGTGATGCGATTCAAATGGTCATCATTGTATTGGGTACTATTGCTTGTATAGGGTTTGGACTGTATCACTTAGGTGGGGTTGATACCTTCATTGCCAATGTTGATTCGAGCCGATTAGAAGCGATTAAGTTTGATTCATTTGGTTTTAGTGGTGATGGCTTTGGCTTTTTACCGATGATTTTTGGTGGTGTGGTACTTTACGCCTCTTACTACGGATGTGACCAAACGCAAGCACAGCGTGCGCTCAGTGCAAAAGATCCTAAAAACCTACGCTACATGATTTTAGCAAATGGTGTAGTGCGTTTTCCTATTACTATTTTATATTGTGTGTCGGGTTTAATTGTTGGCACATTGGCAATGAGTAACCCTGAATTTTTAGCAAAAATTCCAGCAGATAACCCTGATTGGATGATGCCTATATTTATTTTAGATTACCTCCCGCACGGCTTAATTGGTTTGTTAGTTGTCGCTATTTTGTCGGCAGCGATGTCGTCACTTAGCTCTGCAATTAATTCACTTTCGGCGGTAAGTATTGAAGATTACAGCCGTATTTCTAATAAAGAGCTAGACCAACCATCTTACTTAAAGTTAGCTAAGTACTTAGGTTTAGCATGGGGTGCAATTACCTTAGTACTATCACTTTTTGCCGGTGATATAGCGCCGACCATTATTGAAGCTATTAACAAAGTCGGCTCGCTATTTTATGGCCCAATACTGGCGGTATTTTTAGTTGCTGTATTAAGTAAACGCAGTGCTGCATTGCATGCCAATATTGGCTTAATTAGTGGTGTATTAATTAACTTGTTGGTGTCGGTATTTGCGCCTGATATTTTCTGGTTTTGGTGGAATTTTATCGGTTTTGTAAGCGCTGCGGTGATTATTTATGTTACGAGTCGTTTAATTTCAAGAGAGGTAAACGAAGTCACAAAAGTACAAAATGCCGAGACCGTATCAAACTCAATTTTAACTGGCAAAGATATCGTTATGCTACTTAGCATGTTTATTGTGATGATATTAATTTGTTTAGCTATTCCTTCAATTTTTTCGTGAGCTGTGACTAATGGATTCTAAAAAGTCGTTTTTAATTGATTTATTTACCACTGCGGTAAATGCCTGCAAACCGAGTGCTTGCATGAGTAAGTATTTAGAAAATATAGATGCAAGCAAAGGTTTGTGTGTAGTAGGGGCGGGTAAAGCCGCCGCTGAAATGGCCGCCGAAGTTAATCGCTTTTATGGTGATAAATGTTTTGGCGCAGTGGTAACGCGTTATGGCTACGAAAGTAGCGGTGATACTGGGCGAATTAAAGTGCTTAGTGCAAACCACCCAACACCAGACGATAACAGCTTAGCTGCTGGCAAAGAGTTATTGGAACTTGTAAAAAATAACCCGGCTGATATTCCTATTTTGTTTATTATTTCGGGGGGCGGTTCGTCGTTGATGTGCCTACCTGTTGATGATGTGCCTTTTTCACAAAAGCAAAAGCTTAATCAGTTTTTACTTAGAAGTGGTGCAAGCGTTGATGAAATAAATGTAGTGCGTAAGCAGTTGTCACTTGTTAAAGGCGGTAAGTTAGCGCAGGCCGCTAAGTCAGATTACGTTACGCTCATTATTTCAGATGTAGTAGGGGACAAACCAAGTGATATAGCATCAGGCCCTACTATTAGCGATGGCAGTACTAAAGCCGATGCACTGGCTATTTTACAAAAGTACAATTGGCCAGTAATGGCAGAGGTTGAAGCGCATTTATTAAAACCAGAGCAAGAACGAGTTGCTGATACCGTGGGTGAGTACTTTATTGTTGCAAATGCGCAGCATGCTATTGATAGCGCTATAAGTGTTGCACAGCACCAAGGCTGGGAAACCCAGGTACTAGGGTATGATATTCAAGGCGAGGCTAAAGAAGTTGCAAAGGAACATGCGGCTATCGCTCTTGAGCAAAAAGCCCAAGGCAAGCGCGTTATGTTGTTCTCTGGTGGCGAGCTTACAGTAACTGTTGCTGATGTTTATGGCGATGGCGGGCCCAATCAAGAATACTTAATGGCGTTGGCTGAGGTACTTAATGGCGAAGCGGGTATTTACGCACTTGCTTGTGATACCGATGGTGTTGATGGTAGTAAAGATGTAGCGGGTGCGTATATAAATAACAGTACGATTGCTCGCGCACAAGATGCAGGCGAAAACTTACGCGCACAGTTAGAAGGGCATAATAGTCATCAGTTTTTTAAAGCCATTGATGATTTAATTATTACTGGGCCAACTAACACAAATGTGAATGATTTTAGAGTGATAGTGATTGAGTAGGCGCAGTTTGCCCACTTGTTCTTTATAATGGTTTCACGTAATCTTGTGCTCCAATTTTGTTAGGGTTAATACCTATGTTTTCGTTAAACAACAGTAACTTATTACGCTCTGGTTTTGAGCTTGGAAAAGGCGAAAAGCTATTTCAAGATATTGAGCGCGATATTATAAAAGTGGTGTTTTGGGAAAAGTGCGTAACTCAAAGTCATATTGTGAGCGCAACTCGTATTCCACAGCAAACTGTGTCGCGTTTACTTAAGTCGTTAACCCAACACGGTGTAATTGTACAAACTGATACGCTAATTCCTAATAAAAAAGGCAAACCTGGGTTTGGCATTGCCCTTAATCCCGATTACGGATTTACCTTTGGCTTAGCTATTTTGCTTGATGCTATTTCGCTTGCTGTAATGGATTTTACGGGAAAGGTGGTTTACACCCATATGCAGCTAATGTCGGATATGAGCATTAATAATGTGCTTAAATGTGCACAAAAGCTGGTAGAAGATATAAGCGCTGAGCGTGACATTCCAAGTGAAAAAGTACTGGGAATGGGTGTGGGTATCTCTGGCTTTTTTAGCTCAATGGATGGGAAAATGAATACCCACCATATGCTAGAAGAGTGGTCGCAGGTTGATATTATCGATATTGTGTCGCAGCATTTTCAACTCCCAACTTGGGTTGTTAACGATGCTACAGGCGCAGCCGCAGGTGAAGGTGTTGCAGGTATTGGGCGCGAGTATAAAAACTTTGTTTATATGTTTGTGTCGGCTGCATTTGGTGGTGGTATTGTAAATAATGGCGACGTACTGCGCGGTACATACGGAAACGCAGGTGAGCTTGGCGACATGCTACCGCCTAAATTATATGCCCACCCTAATCTTGAATTACTAAAACGTATTTTGAAAAAAAATGGCGTAGCGGTTACTTCTATTTACGACCTGCATGACAACTTTGATCCTGATTGGCCAGGCGTTGAAGAGTGGTTGTTTAAAGTTCAAGACTCATTTGATTTAGTGGCAACCTGTTGCTCTGCTTTATTAGATGCTGAGGCGATTATTATTGGTGGCCATATTCCAAAAGAGTTGGCTGAAAAAGTTATTGCACGAACTGAGGTTTATGCACAATTTAGACGTGGCGCTAAACGCCCTATGCCAAAGCTGGTGGTATCTAATATTGATAATTTTCCGGTATCAATTGGCGCAGCCACATTGCCATTTAGAGAATTGTGTTTGTAGCTTAATACCAATCCGCAATAATACTTAATCATTTTGCGGGGCTACACGTGTCGCTACCTGCGTTAAAAAATTCTCATTTACGACTGCATGGATGCAAAAGGTAGAGCAATGCAGGAGCAATTGCCGAGAACAACTAAATATCGAATTTTTTGCCTAGCTATCAACACGTTTTTCCAACCTCAAAATAGCTTATTTAATTAAGCTAATTGGTATAAGAAATACACATTTTAAAAACAAAAAAGCCGATATTGTTTTATGCAATATCGGCTTTTTTAGTGCTATTTGTTAAAGTTATTAGGCTTTTGAAAACGCATCTTGCAGTGGTGGAACTACTTGCTTTTTACGGCTCAGTACACCATCTAACCATACTTTATCATTCTCTGGTTTTACACCGTAAGCCTGCTCAACTAAGTTTGCATCGTCAGATACAATTAGCATTTCTGAGCCTTCTTTCATTATGTCGGTAAGCAGTAAAAATACAGAGTGGCGGTTGCCCTCTACTTTTAACTTAGCAATATCGGCTGCAAGGTCTGCTTTAATATCGTCAAAAACAGCAAGGTCGATTACTTCTAGTTGGCCAATGCCTACTAGGTTACCGTTCATGTTGAAGTCTTTAAAGTCACGCATTACTAAATCACGTGCTGGTGTGTTTTCTACCGCAGATTTAACGCGGAACATATCCATACCAAGTTCTTTAAAGTCTTCTACGCCTGCAATTTCAGCTAGCGCTTCAACACATTTAATATCGGCAGTAGTACATGTTGGTGATTTAAATATGACTGTGTCGCTTAAAATTGCGCACAGCATAATACCAGCGATGTCTTTAGGGATTTCTACACTGTAAAAATCGTACATCATTTTAATAATGGTGTTCGAACAGCCAACAGGGCGAATCCAACATTCAAGCGGAGTCGATGATGTTAAGTCACCTAGTTTATGGTGATCTACCACACCAACAACGCGAGCTTGGTCGATATCATCGGGTGCTTGTGTTTTTTCTGTGTGATCCACAATGTAAACGTCTTCGCCAGCGTAGCTTAATTTTAGCTCTGGTGCTTCGAAGCCAAATTTATCAAGGATAAATTGAGTTTCTGGTGAAATTTCACCAAGACGTGTTGGAATTGCTGGCTCATCGATTTGGTTTTTTAAATAAGCCAGTGCAATTGCACCACAAATAGAATCTGAATCTGGGATTTTATGGCCCACTACATACATAGACATTGACGGAACTCCTTTAAATTTGCCGATATTCTAACAAAGTCTGCACGGTTTAACATATAGACAGTGCAATTAAGTTTTAGTTACACTTTAAAATCTTGAATTAAATAGGAAGTGTGCACATGCAACTTGGTCGCAAAGGTTGGAACAACGTTATTATTTTTTCAATGTTGATTATGATCTTCTTTTTAAATGGCTGGCATAAGCAACTTTTTAATTCAGCTGATGAGCCTTCGGTACAGCCTGTATTACCAATTCAAAGCTTTGTATTGACGCTTACATTTGTTGATCAAAAAATTGAGCGTATTGGAACTAGTTGGCGTACAACAATGTTACAAAAAGATGCGCCATTTATCTGGCAAGCTTCTGAGCAACAACTTAGTGATTTAATTAACCAATGGCAAAGCGCGCAGTTAATGGGTGTTAACGAATCTGTTGTTTTTAATCCTAATGCGCCTTTATATGTTGCTACTTTTGAATTAGCTGGTGAGAGTTTACCTTGGATTTATTTGCTTTATAGAGGCGATGGGCAATATTACTTACTCGAAAAGAGTAGCCAACGAATACTCGCACTCGATTTAAAAACTGCACAGCAGTTATTTCCTAGTTTTGATTTTTCACAAAGTGAGTCTAATTAATGCCTGAATTACCAGAGGTAGAAGTGAGCCGAATGGGCATCACTCCCCACGTACAAAACCAAGTTGTCACAAAGGTAAATATTTACAATGCCAGTATGCGCTGGCCAGTGCCAGATGACGTGTATCAACTTGAAGGGCTAATTGTTACAAGTATTGAACGACGAGCTAAATACTTACTTTTACACTGTGAGCTTGGCAGTACTATTTTACATTTGGGTATGTCAGGTAATTTACGTGTTGTAGATAAAAGTGAGCCGCTTAAAAAGCATGACCATGTAGAGTTTATTTTTGGCAACGGTAAAGCACTGCGCTTAAACGATCCTCGTCGTTTTGGTTGTTGCTTATGGCAAGAGCCCGGTGAAGTGCATAAGCTACTCTCTAAGCTTGGTCCTGAGCCGCTTACCGATGATTTTTTTGCTAAACGCGTGTACGAACAATCGCGCAATAAAAAAGTACCCGTAAAGCAGTTTATTATGGATAACGCAGTGGTAGTAGGTGTTGGTAACATCTATGCGAATGAATCGTTATTTAAAGCGGGTATACATCCAAAGCGAGAAGCGGGAAAAGTTTCACAAAAGCGCTATCAAGCACTTATTCCTATTATAAAAGACACGCTTGCTGCGGCTATTATGCAAGGTGGTACTACGCTTAAAGATTTTGCACAAAGCGATGGTAAACCAGGGTATTTTGCACAAGAATTATTAGTATATGGGCGTAAAGGCAAGCCATGTATGACATGTGAAAGCGAACTGCAAGAAATACGGCTAGGGCAGCGCAGCACCGTTTTTTGCAGCCATTGCCAAAAGTAATAACACCAGCCTTCTTAATGAAGCGCATTGGCATAAGTAACCTGAACTCTGGATAATAAATCTATCTGGCTAGAGAAAATAAATTTAAATATCACCATGATTCAATACGTTAGTAAACCTCTTAACCAGAGCTCAGGTTAAGTACTTTATTTAAATAAACAAAAACCCCGTTGATACTTGGTATCAACGGGGTTTTTAGTTTGCGCTAATTGCGTTATTTAAACCTTAAACTCATCGACTGATAAACGAAGTTCTTCAGCAAGTTTTGCTACTTCTGAACTTGAGATGTTTGTTTGGCTTGCGCCTTCAGCGGTTTGTTCTGCAATGGCTACGATTGATTCTAAGCGTTCACTAATCTCTTGTGCTACTTGTTGTTGCTCTAATGCAGCAGTTGATATTTCTTCACTGACATCGTGAGCTTGAGATACCGCAAATGTAATAGAATCAAGCGCGCTACTAGCTAAGTCTGTTTGCTCAACACACGATACAGCACGTTGTTTACCTTTGCTCATTGCTGTTACCGCAGCTTCTGCGCCTGTTTGTAGCGATTCAATCATTGATTGAATTTCTTGAGTCGACTCTTGTGTTTTACTTGCTAAAGAGCGAACTTCATCGGCTACAACCGCAAAGCCTCGGCCATACTCACCAGCACGTGCAGCTTCAATTGCAGCATTAAGTGCTAATAAGTTTGTTTGGTCTGCAATACCGCGTATTACATCTAATATGCTACCAATTGATGCGCTATCTTGATGTAGTTTATTGATAACTTGAGAGGCGTCGTCTACTTCACGAGCAAGCTGCTCAATCGTCGCTTTATTGTTGTTAGAAATACCTTTAACGCGTTCGGCTTCTTTGTCAGCATTTTTAATTTCACTAAGCGCTTGTTGAGCACTGTTGCTAACTGTTTGCGATGTGCTGCTCATTTCAGTGGTTGCAGTTGCTGCTTGTTCAACTTGTGCTTGTTGATTGCGAATTGCTTGACTTGATTCTGCAGTAATTGCAGACGTTTCTTCTGAAGCGGCGGCCAGTTGAGTCGAGCGAGAAATAATGCCTTTAATTAAGCTGCGCAAGCTATCAATTAAAGTATTACAACTTTTAGATAGTTCGCCAAACTCATCTTTAGCAGTGTCATCTAAGCGTTGTGTCATGTCGCCACTGGCAACAATATCTAAAATACGATTAACTTCAGCAAGCGGTTTGGTTATACGACTAACTGTAATAATGGCAATTGCTATCGCTAGAAGTGTTGCGATAACCATCCCTACCCATGTCCATAAATTAGCTGAATCTACATCGCTGCGCACACCTTTTTGTAACTCAAAGGCAACATTGCTTGCTTGTGCAACTAATTCATCAATTTGATTAAGTGCCATTTTCGTTGCTTGCTCTGATTCGGCAAGCTCTCTTTCGGTCAGTGTGATTGAGTCAATTAGGCGTTTTTTATTTGCAGCTAAACCACTATTACCTTTAATATTATTTTCGAGGGTATCTACATACTCTTTTAAGTTATTGAATAAATCACTGTGAGTTTGCTCTATAGCAGGCTTTATTAACGCTAGAGTGCGTGTTACTTCATCAAAATAGTAGCTTTGTTCGTTTTTAACAATATCAAGTGTATTGAGTGTTTTAACTGTCAGCATGTCGGTACTATTACTTACAACCGACATAAAGTTATTCTCTAAATTATTAGCCGCTTGAAATGCGCGTGCATGATTTTGCTCAAAACCGTCTATGTCCAAAATGTCGAGTACGACAGAATTTGCATCTTCAGCGTTAAGTTCGATAATTTCTAATTGAGACTTTAATGTTTTATTAAGTGCTAATTGTTTACTCTTATCTACAAGCAAGCTCTCTACAGTACTTAAAAAACTTAGGTAGGTTTGTTCTACATTTCTACTGCTTTGGTTTAAAGCTGGATCATCTTTTACGACTGCTTGTAGTTCGCTATGAAGGCTATTAAATAGCTGTTTTTGTTCGAGTACTTGTTTTTTTATTGGCGCCAGTTCATTTGCAGATGAAGTGTAAAAACTCGCTTGAGCGGCTTTACTCATTAAAATGAATTCAGCTTGTAACTCAGAGCTTTTATTCAGAGCTGGAAGTGATAGTTGGTTCACTTTTTGAGTTGAGCGGTCAATATTTGCTATTTTTATTAAAGAATTGCCACCAATTATTAAAAGTAATAGCGTGATAAATATAAAACCACCCCAAATACGTTGGCTTACTGTTAGATTCATATAGGTTTCCACTCAAAAGTACTTCAGTTAGAACTTATCGGCGTTTGTACTGATAAGTTAAGTAATTAAAATCAATTACTTTAATTAATTTTAATTATTAGTCTATAAATCTAACAGATGTATTAGATTATTTCAGGTTATTTAGACAAAAGGTGGGATTTTTCTACAATTTTTTGTTTGCTAGGTAGTTTCATTAGCGTCATGCTGTTACCCCACACACACCCTGTATCTAAAGCGTGTACACATTTATGGTTTGTATTACCTTCAAGGGCAGCCCAGTGCCCAAAAATAATATCCTGTTTAATGTTTAATATATTTGGATGCATAAACCAAGGTGTTAACTCATTATTATTGATTGTTGCGCCTTTTGCACTAAGTTCTAGTTGATTATTACTTGTTAAAAAGCGCATTCGAGTAAAATAATTAACTATGTATCTAAATTTTTCAAAGTCGTCTAGATCATTATGCCATTTCACAGGGTGTGGCTTATACATTTGCTCAAAGAAGGTTTTTGCATTATTTGATTGGTAACAGCTTTGCGCAAACTGTGCATATTTTAACGCATTTTCAATTGACCAATCAGGGTTAAGACCAGCATGAGATATAAAGCTATTATATTTTTTTAAGTATAAGGCAAGAGGCTGAGTTTGAAGATATTCAATGTAATAGGTGAGTTTATGGCTATTGAATATTGGGCTAAGTTTGTCTTTTGGGTTAGTTGGTTTATTTAAGTAATAGCAGGCAATCATATGCAAATCATGATTGCCAAGTGTAATCGTTATGCTGTCTTGGTTTTGGTAAATGTAATCTAAGCAGGCTAAAGAGTCTGGTCCGCGAGCGACTATATCTCCTACTAAGTAGAGGTGATCTTTACTTGGGTTAAAATCTACCCGCTGTAGCAAGGTGCTAAATTCGCTAAAGCATCCTTGTAAATCACCTATTACATAATCAGCCATACAATTTAGTTATCATTTAATGCAAAATATTAGGGCAAGCTAAACGAAACACGTTAATAGGTGCCTGAAACTCAGAACCGAATTCATTGCGTAAAGTATAATGCCCTTGCATAGTGCCTACTGGTGTATCAAGTATAGCTCCACTGGTATATTTGTAGCTTTCACCAGGGCCTATGGTTGGCATTTCGCCAACAACACCTTCACCTTCTACTTCAGTTTCTTTGCCATTTGCATCTGTAATCAACCAATAGCGGCTAAGTAACTTAGCGCTACACAGGCTATGATTTCGAATGGTTACCGAATAGGCAAATACGTATTTTTCGATCTCTGGTTGAGACTGACCTTCTACGTAAAATGTTTCTACAGATACCTTAACAGGCGATCCAATATTACTGCTTGTTGTCATAAATCCAATTAGCTATATCAATAAATTGTTGTAAAGATAAGCGCTCAGCGCGCAACGTTATGTCTATCCCAATGCTTGTAAGCTCTTCTGCTGTTAGTAAGTTGCCCAAGCTGTTGCGCAGTGTTTTACGGCGCTGATTGAAGGCTTCCAAGCACACAGTGTTTAGAATTTTAACGCTTTTAGCGGTGCGTTGTTCTGGCTTTTTAGGGATTAAACGAATAACTGCAGAATCAACCTTAGGTGCTGGCTTAAAGCACTCAGGTGGCACTTCTATCACTGGCATTGCATTACAGTAGTATTGAGTCATTACACTTAAACGGCCAAAGGTTTTACTACCAGGGCCTGCAACCATACGCTTTACGACTTCTTTTTGTAGCATAAAATGCATGTGTTCAATATTGTCTGCAAATTCAAAAAGATGAAACAGTAAAGGCGTAGAAATATTATAAGGTAAGTTGCCAAACACTTTTAATTTTTTGTCGTCTCTTACTAGGCTTGCAAAGTCAAACGTCATTGCATCGCCTTGGTTAACGGTTAATTTAGGGCCTAAAAATGGGTGCTCAATTAAACGTTGTGCTAAATCTTTATCTAGTTCAACAACCGTTAGGTGGCCACTAAGATCAGCGACAGGCTCTGTAATAGCGCCAAGTCCAGGGCCAATTTCTACTAAGTTGTCTTCTGGTTTAGGATCGATTGCAGAGACTATTTTATCGATGATCATTTCATCAAATAAAAAGTTTTGCCCAAAACGTTTACGGGCGCGGTGTCCTAAATGTACTTTATCGGTCATTGATTTTGTGCTTTTTCTTGGGCGAGCTTAATTGCTTCGCGGATCGCTAATTCAAAACTGCCAACGTCAGCTGTACCTGTACCGGCTAAATCTAGCGCCGTACCATGATCAACTGAAGTGCGGATAAATGGTAAACCTAATGTAATATTCACAGAATTACCAAATCCCTTGTATTTTAGCACAGGTAATCCCTGATCGTGATACATAGCAAGCACAGCATCAGCTTCAGATAGATATTTATTTTGGAATAACGTGTCCGCAGGTAATGGACCTATTAAATTCATACCTTGGCTTCTAAGTACATCAAGAGTAGGTGTGATTGTTTCAATCTCTTCACGTCCTAAGTGGCCATCTTCTCCTGCATGCGGGTTTAAACCGCATACCAAAATACGTGGCTTTTCGATACCAAATTTAGTTTGTAAGTCGTGATTTAAAATACCCGCTACTTTAGTAAGACGTTCTTCGGTAATAGCACGCGATACATAAGCAAGTGGGATATGGGTTGTCACAAGTGCGACACGTAAGCCCTTAGTTGCCAGCATCATCACAACGTCAGCAGTATCTGATTGCTGTGCAAAGTATTCAGTATGGCCGCTAAAAGAGATACCAGCTTTGTTAATAATACCTTTATGGACAGGACCAGTTACAACAGCATCGAATGTACCATCCATGTTTTTTTCACTTGCGATACGCAAAGTGTCTAAAACGTATTGGCCATTACCGTCGTTTAATACCCCAAGTTCTACATCAACACCTAAATCAACTTGATGTATATAAACACTACCTGCAGGTGCTACTTTTGCGGGGGCATTTTCATCAAACTTAATTAAATTAATGGGCAAACCAAGATGTTTAGCACGTTCTTTAAGCAGTTTACCATCAGCTAGTACGACAAGCTGAGCATCCCACGCTTGCTGAGCAAGCGTAAGAAGTAAATCTGGGCCGATGCCTGCTGGCTCGCCCGGGGTAATCGCAATTCTTAAGGTCATATTTATTGGTCTGTAGGGAAAATTTCAACGTGAGCTTGCTCGCGCATTTCTTGTTGCCAGTTAAAACTTTCTTCTTTAAATTTACGATTGAATAACATGCCATGAGCACGATTGCGTTTAGCAAGCTCTGTTTTATCAGCTACACGTTTACCAAGTAACTGAACAATATGCCAACCAAATCGAGTTCTGAATGGCTCACTAATTTCATCTTGTTTAAGAGAAAGTAAAGTATCTCTAAAAGCTGGAACGTAAGTTGTTGGATCAGTCCAATCGTATTCGCCACCTTTGAGAGCTGAACCTGGATCTTCAGAATATTCTTTAGCTAGTTCACCAAAATCAGCGGTACCAGCACGTAAGTCTTTTGCAAAACCAGCAAGCATATTTCGTGCTTTTTCTTCGCTTAAGATAATAGAGGGTTTGATTAGTATATGACGTGAGCGCACTTCAGTTGTTTCTACAACTTGTAGTCCACGAATTTCTTGTACTTTAATTATATGAAATCCAGCGCCAGAGCGAAGAGGGCCAATAATAGCACCACTTTTTTTGCCTTTAACCGCTTCTGCAAATAATGATGGCATTTCATTAATACCCATCCAGCCTAGTTGTCCGCCTTCAAGTGCTTTTGAACCGCTTGATGACGAAATGGCAATACGTTTAAATTCTTGATCATCATTTAATAGTTCTATTACTTTATCTGCTCGTGTTTTTGCTGCAGATATTTCATCAGCAGTCGCATCATTAGGAATATCGATAAGAATGTGCCCGATATTATACTCTTCAGAGTTTTGTCCCTGACTTTCCATAATTTTTAGCAAATTATCAACTTCTTGATCGCTAATATAAATTCGGCGATCTACATTGGCGCGTGTAACTTGTTGAGTGGTTATTTCTTTACGAATTTCTTCACGGTATGCTTGAAAACTCTCGCCAGAACCTTCAATGGTTTTACGTAGATCAGCAATTGTACCGCCTTGCTCTTTTGCCATATTTGCTAGCGTTTGGTCTAGCTGGCTATCAGATATTTGTAATCCCATACGTTCAGCCATTTGCATCATCAATGTTTGGCTAACTAAGCGTTCTATTGCTTGTACACGTAAGGTTTCATCTTTAGGAAGTTGCTGCCCTTGCTCTTCGGCTTGTTTTTTAACACGATTTACAATGGTGTCTACTTCACTATTTAAAATAACGCCTTGGTTTACAACGCCAATCACCTTGTCGATTTCTACAGGGGCTGCTAATGCACTTTGGCAAAGGCTGATACTTAAAACTGTTGATACTAATAATTTTTTTAAAGTCATGTTCTCTTTACTACTCTTGCTAATAGTACTGTTGTGATACTAGTTACTAAGAAAATACGGTCTACGATAGCCAAAAATACCTTGTTGTAATAGTTTTTGTGCATCATAGCGGCTTTTACTACCCAGTCCTTTTAATACAAAATTAAAACCAATACTTGAGTCAAAAGTTGCTTGTTCTTGTCCTATTGACTGATTTAAGTCAGTTTCGATTTGGCGATGACCAGTAATTTGGAATGCCCAACAGCATGATTCATACTGTAATCCGCTCAATATTTCGATACTTCTGTTATTTTCAAGATCTCGATGATAGCTTGCAATAAATTGCCATTCGTCACTAATGGGAATACTTGTAAATACACCCGCTTGCTCGATTGTATTTCCTGAGACATCATTTGCATAGCGATGGTTCAATTGTACTAGCTGATTATTATCACCTTTGTAATCAAGTGTTACATTTGACTGAACCATTTGTTTACCATCTGTATCGTATTGAATACCTCCAGCAAGATACCAACGTCGATGCCAATGTAACATGGTTTGGGCTGCAAATAGTGCATTATAATTAGTGTCTGAGTTTAAACCTTGCTCTGTTGGTTTAGCTGAGTCACTTAAATAAAATATTTGTCCAGCGCTAAAGTTAAACACTTCTTCTTGTTTTTTATCAAACAAACGCGTTGTTGCACCCAATGTAAATTGGTTTGCAGCGGCAATACGGTCAACACCCGAAAATCGAGTGTCTCTAAATAAGCCATAGTAATCGTCTTGTAGCTTAGTTGTATCGAATAACCCAATATCAGATTGGTCTTTATTGGGGGTATATAAATACTGAACTTGAGGCTCCAAAGTTTGAATACCATCTTCAATAAAAGATGATGTATTACGTTCAAAATTTAGTTGAGAATATAAACGAACTTTAGGGATTGTACGTGATACGCTTTCGCTGTATTGCGTGCCATCTAAATCACCATGTTGTTTATAATTTGTTTGCAATAAACTTACTTCAGATAAAAACGACCATGCATGTTGTTTGTAATCAAAGCTAGCTTTAGGCTCTAAATGCACTCGCGTTGCTTGATCTATAATGGCTGAGTCGTTAGTAAAATGACTGATTTCGCCAGAAACTGTAAAATCAAAATTATCAATACGCCATGGGGCTGTTTGAGTAAAGTTGATTTGAGGTATAGCGGTATATGATTCTAAGTGATCACCGAGTACTTCAAAGTTTTGCACTTTAATATCTGTACGCCATGTCTCACCTAAGTGTGTTAGTGCGCCAGTTCGGTAAAGTTGGGTATCGGTTTTATTTGCATAGTTAGAATCAAGATCAGTAATGTAATTGTCATCACTTACGTTGGTAATATCTACATTAGCTCGCCAGCTCTCACCTAAATAACTTCTTTGTTGCCAATGAAACATATAACGTGAATCAAGAGTTGGCTCTGAATCGTCTTTATTTAAGTACTCTACACCGACCAAACCTTCATGTTGCTCAGTTAAGTACCGAAACTCTGTTTGCAGTTGCAAGCCTTTACGAGACATATAGCGCGGGGTAATAGTGGCATCAAAATTTGGCGCTATGTTCCAGTAATAAGGTGTAATTGTTTCAATACCATAGCGATCTGAGCTGGAAATATTAGGCTTTAGTAATCCTGATTTACGACGTTCATCGAGTGCAAATGTAAAATAAGGCAAATATAAAACAGGTGTATCAAGAATTCTTAGTATCGCATTGTGAGTTTCACCCCAGCCTTCCTCGCGGGATAAATTAATTTCGTCTGCTTCTATTTCCCATACAGGGCTTTGACCAGGACAAGCAGTAAAGCTTGCATTCATGAGCACTAAGCCAGAATCATTCACGGTCAGCTTTTCTGCACCACCTTTACCTTGTTGATCGGTTAAACTGTAATCTGCACCAAGTAGGCTAATTTCTGAGTTGCTTAAATCGGCGTTTAGCCCTTTGCTGCTTATTTGGCTAATTGTGTCACGGTAAGTAATTGGTCCGGTTGCATTTAATAAACCACGCTGTTTATCTATCAACGCAGTTTGTGCGGACAAACTCATATTAACGGTGTTAATATCAACATTACCGGTAAATTCAGCACTTTGAGTGCCGAGGAGCTCTACATCATCAGCTTTAATATCAACAGTACCAAGCTCAAGGCCCGGAAGTGGTTGCCAAGCTCTGGTTTGCATTGAAATGCCACAAAGGTTGTGCGTCAGTTCAGTTTCGGCAAGCGATGGTGCGCTAACTACGCTTAGCATCAATATGCCCCAGGTTTTGCTCATTTATTGACCTTAATGCTTTGTGATTAAATATAATTTACACATAATAAAGGAAAATAATGGCAAATACAGTAATTGACCTAATTAACTTAGTTAAAAATAGATATCTTATAAAATGACACGCTTTGATAATTTACAACAATTTATAAACACACACTTTAATACGCAGCCTACTTTGTTAAGTGCGATAACAGGAGATGCTAGTTTCCGTCGCTATTACCGTTTAACGTGCAGTAATGAGCATTTTATTGTGATGGATTCAGAACCCCAAAAAGTAAATAACGCGCCTTATATATCACTTAATAAGGTATTTACCGAGCAAGGCTTTTTACTTCCAAAAATAATTGCTAGCGACGAGCAGCAAGGCTTTTTTATACTAAGTGATTTAGGCAGTAAGCATTTGGCTGATATGCTAGATGATGAAAATCGTATTGAGTATTACAAAGCTTTAATAAGTTTAAGTGCTCAATGGGCAAAAACACCACCCTCAGCTGTTATGCAAGCTTACAATAAAGACTTTATAAAACTTGAGCTCGATATATTTAGTCAGTGGTTAGTAAACGACTTTATAGATGAATCCCCAACTGCAGCGTATCAAGCTATGTGGCAAACAAGCTGTGAGTTACTCACTCAGGCTATGCTTGTGCAGCCTACAGTAACCGTGCACCGTGATTATCACAGTCGAAATATTATGAATAGTAATGGCCTGTGGGCGATTATAGATTATCAAGATGCGGTACGTGGTCCGCTTTGTTACGATTTAGTATCGCTGCTTCGAGATTGCTATTTTAAACTTCCGGCAAAAGAGCTAACAAGCTTGCTTAATTTTGCTTATAGCGAGTTCACTGCTCAAAATTTAATGGTTAATACCTCATTTGATGAGTTTAAATATTGGTTTGATTTAACCGGTATTCAGCGCCACTTAAAAGCAGCTGGTATATTTTGTCGATTATATTTACGCGACGGGAAAACAGGTTATTTAGATAATATTTTACCCACACTTGATTATATTATTGAAGTGGCTGCTAATTATCCCGAGCTTAAAGCATTGAGTGATTGGACTAAACATACCATAGTGCCAAAAGTGACTGAAAAGTTAGCAAAGGAGCGCACATGAAAGCGTTGATTTTAGCCGCAGGACGCGGACAGAGGATGATGCCGCTAACACAGCATATGCCAAAGCCAATGTTAAAAGTAGCAGAAAAACCACTTATTGAGCATCATATAAATAACCTCAAAGCTGCCGGAATTACCGATATTGTAATAAACCTCGCTTGGCAAGGTGATAAAATAAAAGATTACTTTAACGATGGCAGTCAATTTGGGGTAAACATACTTTACAGTCAAGAAGTTGAAGGTGGTCTTGAAACTGCTGGCGGTATTATTCAGGCGCTACCTCTGCTTGGAGAGTCTTTCATTGTAGTTAATGGCGATGTATATACCGATTATGATGTAAGTGCGCTAATGCAGCTGCATTTGCAAGCGGGTGAGGCGCATATTGTGCTAATACAAAACCCACCACATAATCCAGATGGTGATTTTGCATTAAGTCATTTATCGCCAGAGAGTCAAAAGTATACATTCTCAGGGATCAGTCGGTATCAGGCTGATTTTTTCAAAGGGTTAACGCAAGGGAGGCGTCCTTTAGGGCCTATTTTACGTGAAAAGCTAAGTAAGCATTTAATCTCTACTGAGCTTTATATTGGTCAGTGGGATGATATAGGTACACCCGAACGTTTAAATGACTTAAACAAACGCCTTGCGGCGCATTAACTAAATTTTTTAAAAAGGCAGCATTATAAATGTGGGGAAAAATACTCGGTTTTTGTTTTGGCTTTATGTTTGGCAAAATTTTTGGTGCCATTTTAGGTTTATACCTTGGCCATTTATTTGATAAAAGCTTAAAAAGTAACTTTGATAAAGCGGGTGGCTTTTCAAGCTTGTTTAACGATGCAGATGTAAACGAGCGCCAAGCTTTGTTCTTTTCGAGCTGTTTTGCCGTAATGGGGCATATTGCTAAATCGAATGGCAGAGTTAGCGAAATGCATATAAAAGCCGCCAACTTGTTTATGGATGAAATGGGTTTGAAAGGCGAAGAGCGCCGCGAAGCACAGCAGGCTTTTCAGTCGGGTAAAGAGGGCGACTTCTCACTTAAAGAAACCGTGCACGACTTTAAAGAACGCTTTGCTAAGCGAAACGACTTGATGCAATTGTTTTTAGAAATACAAATTCAAATGGCATTCTCTGATGGGGTGTTAGCCGAACAAGAAAAGCAATTGTTAGCAGAGGTAAGTAAGCAGTTAGGGATTTCGAAAACGCATTTTGCATTTGTATTAAAACGCTATCAAGCAGAATTTAACTTTAGAAAGCAACAACAGCGCTTTAATCAACAGCAACAAAGCCAAGGGCAAAGTAGCAGCTACCGTGAAGGCTCGGGTCATCATGTCCCACCCAATAATAATATGAATCGTACACAGGCATTGGCGTTATTAGGGCTTAATGATGGTGTGACTGAGCGTGAGATAAAAGTAGCGTACCGTAAACTTATGTCCCAACATCACCCAGATAAATTGGTATCGCAAGGTTTACCAAAACACATGATGGAGCTTGCAGTTAAAAAGAGCCAAGATATTCAAGCAGCTTATGAATATTTAAAAAAGGCGGCGTAAAAAGCCGTCTATTTCTTTTGTTAGACGTGCGTGTTGATCCGGTTGATCGCGCAGGCCAAATAGCTGGCGTTGGCGATAATCAAATTTAGCATTTCGGTTAACCCAGCGTTGGCGATTTTTAAGGCTCATTAAAATATCATTGCTGTCATTAGTATAGTAAATATCGAGTAAAGCTGGCGTAACAAGTGACGTTGTTTGGCTCAAATCTTTATTACGTTTAGTATTAGGTAAGTAACTGCTTAAACTTATAAATGCATCTACTCTCTGTTCTGGAAAGTCGGCATAGTGCTCAAGTAATACGCCAGCACTGGTACCTTGTGCAATAACCACTACGTTACCTGGCTCTTGCATTGCAGTTTGGTATAGCGCATTAAAGCGAGCAATCAGATTTATTTTATAATTGTCGAGTACTTCATTAGTCACTTTTTCTAGAGCATTAACATAATGAGGTTCTGCATTTTTCTTCATATCTGCAGTCGCAGGCTCTGTGCTTGTAGCTGCATCAGGTGTCGTTGTTTCTGCAGGTATTTCTGTTGATGAGTCTGGTTTTTTGCTGGCTTGCCAGTCTATGTCGGGTACCGTCATTGCGTAAGTGGTATAGCCTAAGTTATTAAGTTCTTTTCGTAAAAAACTCATGCCAGCATTGTTTGTTGGCACTGATTGCCAGTCGGGTATAAGTAATACAACACCTCTAAAGTCGGCGCTCATATATTCGCTGTATAAACTCAAAAACTCGGTTTCACCTGCAAGTATTGATTTTATTTCGTCATCTGGAAGCAAGCGTTCAATATCGTTGTTTTCAATACTTGATAATGTAGGAGGGGCAATATGCTCTGCAGCTGTTACCTGTATGCTTAAAAATAGCGTACACATTAGTAATACGTTAAGTATACTTTTTAAAAACTGCGCAGATACCATAAGAAGCTCAAATAATGAATACTAATTAGGTATCGGCGTACTACGGTAAAAGTTTAGCACTATGGCTTAATAATCATTAATGCAATGATTAAAACTCAGGTTCGGCTTCAAATGTAAGTACTTGCTCAGTTGTAGGGTGCTTCAACTTCAGCATTTGTGCGTGTAATTGTAAGCGAGGAGCTGCGGCAAGTGCGTCTTTATGGGCATAGAGCCTATCACCTAAAATAGGATGTCCTAAACTTAGCATATGTACACGTAACTGATGTGAGCGCCCAGTTATTGGCGTTAGCTCTACACGGGTAGCATCGGCTTCGCGCTCAAGTATTTTAAAGTGCGTAAGCGATGGCTTACCATTTTCGTGATCAACCATTTGTTTTGGGCGATTAGGCCAATCACAAATAAGCGGCAGATCCACGGTTCCCGTATCGACCTCAAGCTGCCCAAATACACGTGCAATATAACGCTTAGCTGTTTCGCGTTCTTGAAACTGCATACTTAAATGCCTGTGCGCTACTTTATTCATAGCAAGGCAAAGTATGCCTGATGTTGCCATATCTAAACGATGAACTATTTTAGCTGTCGGAAAAACACGATTAACACGGTTAATTAAGCTGTCGGCGTGTTTAGGATCTTTACCCGGGACGGTTAATAACTCACTGGGTTTATTAACGATGAGCAAGTCGTCATCTTGATACAGTATTGTTAAATACGGATTCATTGGGGGATTGTAATTAACTAACACGGCCGACCTTAATGATTTTTAAGGGCGCTATTTTAGTGAATTAGTTACTTAGATACAAGATGGTGATTATGTAGATGAGTGCTAAATATAAAATAAAAAAGTGCGGTATAAATACCGCACTTTTTTTATGTTTTTTCATTAGTAATCTTTACTAACGAGCGACATCTTTAAATTGAAACCTTAGTGCGAAACCACTATTAGTCGAATGGCATCAAGTTGTAACTGCGTTTTTTCAATATACGTAGTTAGGTCGTTGCGTTGCTTATCGTAAAACGTTATTTCTTCTTGGCGAATATTTGGGTTAATTTGCTTAAGTGCAACAAGTCGCTCTTGCTCTTCACTGAGTGATGTTTGCATTTTAACAAGCGACGCTGCGCGAATAACTTCAAGTTTTTCTTGTGCCATATCTTTAGCGGTTGTGATCATAGGGTGAACAGCGCTTTGTAGTGCACCGGCAAGCTTACTTGCTGTTTGGCGGCCAACGGCTGATAGCTGCTGATTAAAGCCTTCAAATGCCACATTCTCACCTAAGTTATTACCTGCTTTATCGAGCAATATACGAATTGGTGTAGGTGGTAAAAAGCGACCAACTTGTAATACTTTTGGTGCCATTGCTTCTGCAACAAAAATAAGCTCAACAAAAAAGGTGCCAGGCGGTAATTTTTTGTTTTTAAGCAGTGCAACTGATGCGCTACCAAAGTCATCGTCACAAATCATATCCATAGTGCCTTGCACCATAGGGTGATCCCAGCTGATAAAGTGTACGTCTTCTTGCGAAAGTGCCGTGTCGCGATCAAACGTAACCGTCATGCCATCGTCTTTAAGCGATGGGAATGAGGCACTTAACATATGTTCCGTTGGCTTTAAGATAATGGTGTTTTCGCCTTTATCTTCTTGGCTTACACCAAATGTATCAAACACGTTGATCATGTAGCTTGGCAACTCAAACTGGTTATCGAGTTTTTCGATATCAGTCACAAGCGAATCTGCAGCACCTTGACCCGATGAATGTAGCTCTAGTAAACGATCTCGTCCACTTTCCATTTTTTTACGCAGTACTGCATTTTGCTGTGCTACTTGCTCAAGTAATGGATCGAGTTCGTCTTCATCGCAGTTATGCGCAGAAATATATTCAAGTAGGTCGTCACGGAACTCTTTATAAAGCATTTGCCCCGTTGTTGATGTAGATTCGAATGCATCTAGGCCTTCGTTATACCAACGTAGCAGTACTTCTTGAGCGGTGTTTTCAAAATATGGCACATGAATGTTCACATCTTGCGTTTGGCCTATACGGTCTAATCGACCAATACGTTGCTCGAGTAAATCTGGATTCAGTGGTAAATCAAACAACACTAAGTGATGCGAGAACTGGAAGTTACGACCTTCTGAGCCAATTTCTGAACACAGTAATATTTGTGCATTATCGTACTCGTCTGCAAAAAATGCAGCAGCGCGGTCACGCTCAATAATCGACATACCTTCGTGGAATACCGACGCTTTAATTGCTTCGCGTTCACGCAGTATTTGCTCAAGGCTGATAGCTGTTTCAGCTTTAGCACATATAAGCAGTACTTTTTCGCGCTTAAGTGTTTTAAGGGTGTCGATTAACCAATCTACACGTGGGTCGAATAAACCCCAGCTTGCGCTTTCGCCTTCAAACTCTTGAAATATTTTTTCAGGAAACAGGGCACGGTGTGCACTTAGTTCAGGGTTTTGAATGCCGCCCATGTTACCAAGAACCGACATAGCCGTTTTATACTGCTTTGGCAGTGCCATAGGGTAGGCGTGTAATTTACGGCTTGGGTAGCCGTCAATGCCGCTGCGGCTATTTCTGAATAATATACGACCTGTGCCATGGCGATCGAGCAGCATATTAAGTATTTCTTTACGCGCTGGTAAATCACCTTGCTGTGCTTTTGCAAGAATATCAGTAATGTCGGTTTCTTTTAATAGCTCAATTAGCGTGGCTTTGGCTGCGTCGTCCAGAGCTTGCTCTTGCAGTAATTGATTTGCAGCTTGCGCTACGTCTTTATAATTTGCTTCTTCTTCTTTAAACACGTCGTAGTCGTAAAAACGATCCGGGTCGAGTAATTGTAAACGCGCAAAGTGACTGCTGTGACCAAGTTGATCAGGCGTTGCTGTAAGCAAAATAAGGCCCGGAATATCTTGGCTAAGCTCTGCCATACGTTGGTACTCTGAGCTTGGCTTGCCGTTATTGATACTTAGATGATGGGCTTCATCTATTACTAAAAGGTCCCAATCAGCAAGCGTTGCTTGTTCAAACCAGCGTTTTTTCTTGGTTAAAAACTCAAGGCTGGTAAGTACTAGTTGCTCTGTATCAAATACGTTTGGAGAATCTGCAAACGCTTCGTCGCAGCGCTCTTCATCAAAAATAGAAAAACGTAAGTTAAAGCGGCGTAGCATTTCTACTAACCATTGGTGCTGTAAGTTTTCAGGCACCACAATCAGTACGCGACTCGCACGGCCACTAATAATTTGTTGATGTAGTATCATGCCCGCTTCAATTGTTTTACCAAGGCCTACTTCATCTGATAAAAGTACGCGTGGGGCAAAACGTTTACCCACTTCTTGGGCAATATAAAGCTGGTGCGGAATAAGGTTAGCACGCTGACCAATTAAGCCTTTAATAGGCGATTGTTCACGTTCAAATTTATGTAACCACGTTTGGTAGCGAAGTGTGTAGCGATCAAAACGATCGACTTGGCCTGCAAATAAACGATCTTGTGGTTTATTAAACTTAATAAAATGATCTAAAAAGGTCTCTTTTAACTTGGCTGTTTCGCCATTATCAACACGGGTGCCGTGATAACAAAGTAACTCGCCTTGTACTTCAATAGACTCTACTTCTAATTCCCATTCTTCAACGCTTTTGATCACATCGCCAGGATTAAATGCCACACGGGTAACAGGTGCTTCTGCACTAGAATAAACACGGTTTTCACCACTGGCAGGAAATAATATGCTGACCTGACGGCCTTCAATGGCAACAACGGTGCCTAATCCTAAATCTGACTCTGTATCACTGATCCAACGCTGACCTAAGGAAAAATTCATGTATGTCTCGTCTATGATGAAAAAGGCGGCTATGTTACCTGTAAGCTAACACCACTGCAAGGCGCTATTTGGCTCACTTTTAATTAATTTTGTAAGTGTTAATTATTACTATTAAAACAACTTGTTTATGGCTGCTTTTTTTATAAATTAAAACTAATTATGGTTTGTAATAAAACGGACTTTTATGACAAATAGACTAAACTTACATTATGCCTTAGCAATTAAGTATTGCAGGTTTAAGTTTTGCCCGTTTTACTTAGTTATTTTGGTATAGCATAAAAATCATAAAACGTAAGGAAAGTGCTATGGAAAAAGCTTCGAACCTTGAAAGTAAAATGTATGTGCTAGATACCAACGTACTACTTCACGAACCACTCGCTTATTTGTCTTTTCAAGAGCATGACGTTGTTATCCCAATGACGGTGCTTGAAGAGCTTGACCACATAAAAGACAGAAAACACGACGTAAGTCGTGATGCGCGCGTCGCTATTCGTGGATTAGATGAAGTTCTTAAAAATGCAACGCCCGAACAAATGCTACAAGGCGTGGCGCTGCCAAGTAACAAAAAGGCAAAAGCGAGCTCTGCAGGTACCCTCATTATTGTAAACGACCATTTATTTGCCGACTCCATTTCTGGTTTACCAGGTAACGAAAACGACCATCGTATTATTAATTGCGCCGTGTACTTACAAAAGCAGCACAGTGATTCAAAGGTTATATTGGTTACAAAAGACATAAACATGCGCCTAAAAGCCAAAGGCGCCGGGCTTAAATATGTTGAGGATTACCGCACCGACCAACTTATTGACGATATAAGCCTGCTTACTAGTGGTTATAAAAAAATTGAAGGGGATTTTTGGGAGCATGTAGGGGAGTGTAATACGCAGCAACACGGACGTGATACGTTTCATCATGTGCCTAAAAACTTAATACCTGATGTATTTTGTAATGAATATTTACTTGATGGAGGGGATCAGTTTGCGGCGCGTGTTAAATGCTACGATGACGAGCACATAACGCTAAAAGATATTGGCGTTGAGCGTTTAATGCATCAACAAGCATGGGGCGTTAAACCTAAAAACATTTATCAAGGTATGGCGCTTGATGCACTACTCGATACAAGTATTGAACTTGTTATTTTAACCGGCCCTGCGGGGTGTGGTAAAACCTTGTTAGCGCTTGCCAGCGCCCTTGAAATGGTCATCGAAAAAGGTATTTACGATAAAGTAATAGTCACCCGTAATACCCCTGAAATAGCAGAGTCCATTGGTTTTTTACCCGGCACAGAAGAGGAGAAAATGGCGCCATGGCTTGCAGCCATTACCGATACGCTGGAGGTATTGCACAAAGGCGACGAAAATCCGATATCAAGCCGAAACTACATTATGGAAAAAGCCAATGTGCAGTTTAAATCGGTTAACTTTATGCGTGGGCGTAGCATTCAAAATGCGGTGGTAATTTTAGATGAGAGCCAAAATTTAACGGCATCTCAACTTAAAACGATTATTACTCGCTGCGGCGAAGGTACTAAATTAATTTGTACGGGTAACTTGGCGCAAATAGACAGTAACTACCTAACACCGGTGACTTCGGGCTTAACGTACATAGTAGAGCGTTTTAAAAACTTTGAGGGCAGTGCAACGATAAACCTTAACGGGGTTGTACGTAGTCGCTTAGCGTCATTTGCAGAAGAAAATTTATAACTTGCGCTTAACAAATTGGCTCGATAGTCTATCGATTGATTTTCGAGCCATAACGCAGGCAGTACGTTGAATTTTTTACCTCTTAAACATTATTATCGTTCTTTATTTGTTGCGCTTTTGGTTCCATTAGTTGTAGCTCTTTTATTATGCTTACATTTATATAATATTAAGCTTGAACGCATTGTTGAAAAGCGCGAAGCCGATTTTATCAATGTATCTGCACAAGTAAGTCATGGCATGCAAGCGGCAAGTGACTTACTTACTACTATGTTTACATTGTACGAACTGCCTCCTTATAATCAATTAAATAGCACTCTTCTTGAAGGTATTAGCCAGTATGATGGTTACTACTATCGTCATTTTATAAACCAAGGCACTGAAATTGTTGGTAAAGGAGATTTTTCACTTTCTACTCGTGAGCTTTTACAGTGGCAGCAATTAGTCGCGTTAGGCCCTTCTTTTAATACGACGCTTTCGCTGATGCAGTCACTTTCAGCAGTCGCTTATGTGGATGAGCGTGGTATTGCATATGTGGCAAGGCGTAATAAAAGTAAAAGCTTTTTATTAACCGAAATTTTAGACGGGCAATTTAAACCCGAGTTTTCTCCAAATAATCTTTCATCAAGCCCAATAATTAATATAGATGGTAAAGCTTATTTTGCTATAGGCCGTCAGCGAGAACTTGGTTCAAGCGATTACATTATTTTAATTTACGATGTGCAGGCAATGTCTACTTGGCTAAAAAAAGTATCACCTAATCACGGTGAATATGTATTTATGAATCAGTTCCATCACATTATTGCCAGCTCAAAAAATCTAATTGACGAAGCCATCGATCTAAAAACCTATTGGCCAAACATCGCAGGTCCGGATAATAAACTGACGATATTAACCAGTAATACTAATTATTTTATGCAACCAATGGGCAATTTGCCTATTCATGCTGCATTTCACGAACCTAAATCAAATTTAGTAAACTCTATTCGTTACGAAGTATTATTAGAATTTATATTTTTAACACTATTTTTAAGCATTATGTTTGGTGTGTTTTTTTGGTTAAGCCAGCGTATTTTTATAAAACCGATGACGCATTTAATGCACTATTTAGAGCAAAATGATACACAACAAAATAAACAATTAGATTATCAAATTCCTCTTAATTGGCAGCCTTGGTTTTCGAAAGTAAAACGCGTATTTGCTAAAAATAAGCAGCTGGTGGAATCACTGCAAAATGCTAATAAAGATCTTGATGAGCAAGTGCAGCTGCAATCCGAAAAGCTAAAGCGTAGCTATGAAGCAAAAGAACGCCACCTAGCATTACTCAACACGATGCTTAACAGTGTGCCCGATTTAATTTATTTTAAAAATATTGATGGTTTGTTTTTAGGGTGTAATAAGGCATTTGAAGCGTATATAGGTAAAGAGCAAACAGCGTTAGTGGGTAAACGCATGGAGGAAATTAGCAATGATGATGAACAAATTAGCGTTTTAGAAAAGCAAGTTTTACAAAATCGTCACGATGTACAACAACGAATAGACACAGAGAATAAGTCCTATCAATTAACCATAGCTCCTTTTTATAATGAGCATCAACATTTGTTGGGTACAATGGGAATAGGACGAGATATAACTGAGCAGCAACAAACGTTGTACGCTTTAAAAGCTTCAGAATCTAAATTTAGAAGTGCGATTGAATTTGCTGCTAATAGCGTTGTGCTGCTGTCGCTTGAGCACACGATTGTACAAGTTAATAAAGCGACCAGAAAATTATTTATAGAACATCCTGTTTTAGTAGGAGAGCAGCTTAAAATGCTCTTTGACGACAGCCAATGGCAAGAAATAAAAATCACTTTAGCAAAGTTACTCGACGACAAGAAAAAGGTATACCATTTAACCTTAGCGCAAGGGAAATTAGCCAATTGGTTACAATTGAGTGTATCACTTGTGTGGGATGAAAAACGTGATCCTTCTTATTATGTTATTCATTTACAGGATGTAAGCGCACTAACTAAAGCTAAGCATGATGCTGAACGAGCAACCCTTGCTAAAAGCCGTTTTATTGCTAATTTAAGCCATGAAATACGCACTCCACTTAACGCGGTATTGGGCCTACTTGATATGTTAATAGATCAGGGGCTTACCCAAAAGCAACTACAACAAACAGGCCAGGCTAAACACGCTGCGCAAAGTTTATTATTGATGCTTAACCGAATGCTGGATTTTGCACGCGTAGAAAGTGCGCAAGCTGAACTTAAGTTAGCGCCATTTAATATTGTAGAGCTAATTGATATTTGCGATAGCTTAACGGCGCCGCTGTGTGAAAATAAAAATGTTGAGTTTATTATTGATGTAGACCCTTTAATTGCTCCTGTTTTTATATGCGATAGTATCCGCTTACAGCAAATTTTAGGTAATCTACTAACGAATGCGGTTAAGTTTACAAGCTCAGGCTCTATTGTACTAAAAATGGATTTAGTACAAAGCGTAAGTATTGAACAACAGCTTATCTGTTTTCGTGTGATAGATACTGGCTGCGGGATTGATAAAGCTGATCAAAGGCGTTTATTTGACGCTTTCACGCAAGGCGATGAATCATCAACAAGAATCCACCAAGGCGTTGGATTAGGACTCGCTATTGTTAAGCATGCGGTGTCACTAATGGGTGGTGAAATTGCATTAAATAGTGAGAAAGGTCATGGTTGTGAGTTTTATTTTAGTATTTTGTTACAGGTGGATACAACAAAAAGTAGCGTATTACCAGCAAATGCATTAGCCGTTATATCTGAGCAAAGCTATGAGCTACAACGTGTTGTGGGCGCTTTACCGGAGTTAATAAGTATTGATCTAAAGGAAGCGTTAGAATATCCCATAAAGTTAACCGAAACTGAAAACTTAATTATAGATGCTGATGACTTACCTAAATTACTAAGTGTGCAAGCAATCAACGATTCATTATCTTCAAAAGCAATTTCAGTGGTTATCATCAACCATCAACACACATTAAATTTGTCAACAAGTCAGCTGCTATCAGTTCAACATGTTAAAGCATCAGCACTTGCTCAACGCTTGCTTAATTTGGATGTTGCCTCGCAGCCTAATATAAACAGTGAAATAGTAGTAACGAATGAACAGGTGTATAAAAGGGGTATAGCGGGATTATTAGTGTTAGCAATTGATGACAACCAATTAAACTTAGACATTATTAGCAGTGTGTTGCATCAAGCTAAAGCTAATGTTGTTACAGCTATGAGTGCCGTTGAGGGAATAGAACTATTACGCGTTTTAAAGCCTGATTTAATTTTAATGGATGTACAAATGCCGCATATTGACGGCTGTCAAGCAACGGCTTTAATTCGCCAACAGTTTGACACTAAGCAATTGCCTATTTTTGCATTAACCGCTCATTGCGAACCAGCTGATGTTGAGCGCTCATTAAAATGCGGTATGAATAAACACTTAACAAAGCCTGTAGTGGCTGACGTACTCATTGATGCAATTGCAGGCTTAGGGCTCTCCAAACCTAGCTTTTTTGAAGAATCATTTGCATTAACGCAGTTCAGTTTTGATGAAGCATTACTCAAAACCATGATTGATAAGTTTGCTAATTTGTGCCAAACCCAGCTCACCCAAATAGAAGGAAGTACCAATAGAAATGATTTGGTACGCTTAGTGCATAGTATAAAAGGTGTGGCAGGCAATTTAGGCTTCAAGCGGTTATCACTTTGTGCCCAACAATGTGAACATCAGTTTAAGACAACCAATGAGTCTGTTGAAATTTCGATAAAAGAGCTTATTATGCAGCTAGAGCAGGTAATTGTTTTTATAAAAGGCTTGGGAGCAATGGATGTCGAAAAAAGCTAAGGTATTAATTGTTGACGACGATCCTCTTAACCGTTTAGTGCTCGAAAAAACACTCAAAGGTGAGCATGATGTGTTTTTAGTTGAAAGCGGTGAAAAAGCACTGACTTTTGTGAAAACTACACAGGTTGATTTGATCATTCTCGACGTTGTAATGCCGGGTATTGATGGCTACGAAGTACTTGTGCAATTAAAAGAAAACCCAATCACACAGTCTATCCCCATTATTTTCATATCAGCTAATCAAAGCCATGAAGATGAATCTAAAGGTTTAGAGCTGGGGGCTATGGATTATATAATTAAGCCATTTAGTGCTTCAATTGTCAGGGTGAGAGTACGTAATCAGTTACTCATTAAACAAAAAAATGACTTGCTTGAGATGTTAGCTTCAATTGATGGCCTAACAGAAATACCTAATAGACGTTATCTTGATGAAAATTTATCTCGTGAATGGCGCAGAAGTAAACGAGGTAGCACACCCCTGTCGGTATTACTGATGGATATAGATCACTTTAAACGTTATAACGATTGTTATGGGCATCGTGCCGGTGATGAGTGCTTAAAAAAAGTGGCGCAAGTACTTGTTGCTCAGTGTAAACGCGGTGGTGATTTTGTAGCTCGTTATGGCGGAGAAGAATTTGCTGCCGTGTTACCTGGTGTTAATAAACACGAGGCTATTCAATTTGCTAACACATTACGAAATGCTGTAAACGCACTGAAGATAGAACATAAAGCGTCACTTAATGCTGAACATATAACTATTAGTATCGGAGTAGCAACGACTGAAAGTGGTAAAGTGTATGCTGAGCAAACACTTTTAGAAGAGGCTGACTTAGGTTTGTATGCAGCGAAAGATGCTGGGCGTAATCAAATTATTGCACGCTAATTGAGCTTTGTTCTCCTAAGTGACCTGTATTGCGTATAATAAACTACTTTTACTTCTTATCTTATAACAACTAACACCAGCGTGCTGAGTGGACTTACAATAGGAAAAATTTGGTTTGTATATGCCATACCAACTTGCATAAATCTTTGATCAATTTAACGAATTAAATTGCACTATAACGTCGTTAAAATTTTTTATTTAGAACAACACGCCCTAAATACAAAAACTTTTGCCTAGTTCTAGCGTAATTTTCTTAACGTTAAATAGACCCCATATATAAGCAGATTGGTATCACACTCCTACAAATAACCTAACCTAAGTTCCATCAATAAAGGCGGCAATAACAATGTAGTGACGGTTTTTTTAATTATTTATCATTCCCAAAGCACTTTCGCCCATACCGACTAATTTGTCATTTTTAAATATCAGTGGAGTACATTCATCTTTCGTTGTTTTTCCGTCAGAATGAAGGCTATGCGTTACGTAAAACAGTATTTGATAAACATCATCACCTTTTTTTAATAATTCAGTGAAGTCAGGTGTTTTTAATTTAGTTAACACGGATTGATAGCTACTATCCATTGCAAGCTCTGAAATGGCTTCACGATTATTTTTATTCTTAGTTTCCCAACTAGATGAATTTTTACCAGCCCAATGTGTTTCTGTTTCGCCATCTGACACTGCAATAACACAGCCTGTTAAAAATGGAGCGATTAAAGCTGCAGCTAAAAGTGATTTTTTCATTTTTATTTACCTTAATAAAGTTTTTAATTTGTTATTAGCTGTATTAAAGCAAAGGGTATACCATAATTATAAGTTGTTATTAATCATTGTCTTAAGTTGTCTTGGCTGTTTTTATCTAGCAAAATATTAAATGTGTTAGTAAAAACAGCCATTTTTTAGTTTTTTTGATTACTACAATAAAATCACTACACCAAGCGGTTACGTGATTCACCATTATTAAATGCAGTAATATTTAAACTTACTTCATTAATTAAGCGTACGATAGATTCAGTACTTGCCCATGCAATGTGTGGAGTGAGTAATAAATTATTGCCTTTGTAATTAGCAAGTGGATTTGAAAGCTCGGCAGGCTCTTTAGTTAGTACATCAACACCTGCGCCTGCAATTAGGTTTTGCTCAAGTGCTTTAGCTAGGTCGGCTTCGTTAATAATGCCACCACGTGCGGTATTAATAATAATGCTACTTGGCTTCATCATTTTAAGCTCATTAAGCGAAATTAAATCACGTGTTTCATCTGTTAGCGGGCAGTGTACGCTGATTATATCTGCTGTTTTAATGGCGTCTTCAAAAGGCGTACGACCATCTCGACATTTAACCCCTTTACGCTCTGCTACAATAACATTAGCGCCAAATGCCTCAGCCACTTTCGCAACACCCTTGCCTAACGTACCACCGCCTATAATGGCAAATGTTTTACCTTGTAGGTCGTTAAAGCTGTAATCGAGTATGCAAAACATGTCACTTTTTTGCCACGCGCCTTGCTGGCAATCCGCCTGATAGCGGTGTGTGTTACCCAGTAAATTAGTAATTAAAGAAAACGTATGTTGAACAACAGAAGGTGTTGAATAGCCAGCTACATTAGTTACGGCAATACCAAATTCTTTAGCGGCTTCTAAATCAACATTATTAGTACCAGTTGCGCTAACGCAGATTAGTTTAAGCTGAGTCAGTTGACTAATCGTGTCGCGATTTAAAACTGCTTTATTAGTGATTAATACATCAGCATCTTGGCAATGTTCAATAACTTGCTCTGGGCTAGTAAGTTCATAAGTCGTTAATTTACCAAGTTGTTCAATACAAGTAAGAGATGTTTTAGCTAATGTAGCGTTATCAAGAATAGTAATGTTCATTATGAGCCCTAAAATAAGTGGATCTGAAAGAGTTAAAATCGTAAAAAAGAGGCTTACGATCCATCAAAAATCTAAAATATGGGCTTAAGGTACTACGAAAGAAAGGCTTTGTTAATGGTATTACTACCAAATGATTAGAGGGCTATGTAGTAGTGGTCAGCCCACTAACAGTCTAAGAATATGGTATTTTACTGGATTGGTTAGCTAAATTTGTTGCACTAATACTAGGTTTCATGGTCGAACTTTATGTAAAGTAAAGAGCATGATCCACTTAAGTAATAAAAGCCGTTTATTGGTTATTTCGCATTTTAGATTGGCTGAGTTATAATCGAACATAGACATAAACGGTGCGCTTTGGCGTGCCGTTTTTTAACATTATAGATGTAGTAATGAGTGAATTAGAAGACAAATACGCAGATATACGCCCATATAATGACGATGAAGTTGCGGCTTCGCTTACGCGTTTAATCAACGATAATGCGTTTATTGATGTAATAGCAAAATACAACTTACCGCGTTTTTTATCGGCAGTGCCTTTTATTGCACGTCCACTGGTAAGAAGCCAGCTGCGTAAAAAATGGGGGCAGGTAAAAACTGTTGAAGACGTACAGAACGAGGTTGCACAATACCTTGATAAGCTAGTAAAACGCACCACGTCAAAAGTTACTTTTTCAGGTCTCGATGAATTAGACCCTAAACAAGCTTATTTATTTATCTCTAACCATCGCGACATAGTACTGGATCCAGCATTAGTCAATTGGGGTTTGTTTCAACACAAAATGAAAACAGTGCGTATTGCCATTGGCGATAATTTATTACAAATACCTTATATCACTGAACTTATGCGCTTAAATAAAAGCTTTATAGTTAAGCGCTCAGCTAAAGCACCTAAAGAAATGCTAAAAGCACTTACTCAACTTTCATCCTATATTTATGATTCGTTGATGAGTGGTAATTCAATTTGGATTGCACAAAAAGAGGGGCGTGCGAAAGATGGATTTGATCAAACGGATCCTGCGCTTCTAAAAATGCTGCAACTTAATGGGCGCAAGCAAAAGAAAGAGTTTGGTGATTATATAAAAGAGTTAAAAATAGTCCCTGTTTCTATATCTTATCAATACGAGCCGTGTGCTATCTCTAAAGCTAAAGAGTTATATCATAAGCAACTCCACGGTGAATATATTAAGTCTGCTGGTGAAGATATTGCCAGTATTGTCGAAGGCTTTAGTACCGCCAAGGGACATGTTCATTTAGCGTTTGGACGGCCTATTGAATCCAATTGTGATAGCGCAGAAGCGTTGGCAAAAACGATTGATAAGCAAATAGTGGATTCATTTTATTTACACCCCGGAAATTATATTGCTGGTGGCTGTAAAAAAGCAGTAATTGACTCACCAGATACAGCCACCTTCGAACAGCGAATGGCTAATGTACCTGAAGAGCTTAAACCGCTTGTACTTGCAATGTACGCTAAGCCTTTTCATCGTAAGAGTGAGATTAATATTAAAAGTTGTGAGCACTAAGCGGGGTCTGCTTACCTTTTTAGATTAAACATACGCTGCCCTTTGAGCTCGCTCTTGGGCGACTTACTCTTTGTTGCTCTGTATTTACTTTGCCCACGAGGTTGCAGACCTCGCGCCGTGATTCAATTGCGTCTAAATAGAACTTTTATGCTGAAAGGTCACATGTGAGTTTAATAACCTTTGAAAAGTGACTGTTTATTTGTCACTTTTTTTTTGCTTAAAAAAAACGCTATACTAAAAGTCTGACCTTCTTAAGTGGTATTAATACAATGCAACAAATTGAAATATTTGATATTCCAAGCCCTTGCAAAAGTATTTGTCTAGTGAATAATAGAGGGTATTGCAAGGGATGCTACCGCAGTCGCGATGAGCGTTTTACTTGGAACTCACTAAGTAATGCCCAAAAAAAGAAAGTGCTTAGTTTATGTCAACAACGCTACAAACGTTACCTGCAAAAAGATCAAAAAAATTCAGCGTTAAATAGTAAAACCGAACAGCAAGGATTTGATTTTTAATTCTTATCTGCCTTTTGGCACATATAATGCCAGTGCTGCATAGAATTTGAACAATTTAGCGCTGAAAATAGCTGCTTGGGATAGATTTATTATCCAAAGCTTCGATTAATTAGCCAGTCACTAAAGTACTATTTACGGCCACAAAGCTACTGTTACGACTATTAATCTATAATCGATACCTCATAACTAATTCCATCTAAAGCTTGCTTTTCTATGTGCCAATTGTGTTCTTGGAACACACAAAACGGTTGTTATACCAACCTGCATAAATCTTTGATCAATTTAACGAATTAAATTGCACTATAACGTCGTTAAAAATTTTTTATTTAGAACAACTAGATACAAAAACTTTTGCCTAGTTCTAGCGTAATTTTCTTAACGTTAAATAGACCCCATACATAAGCAGATTGGTATTAAAATACGACGGGATAAAAATAAATTAATCAACAATAATAAGATGCTAAAATGTTGTGGCTGCTATTTTAAATTACTACAGAAGTAAATAAAATACGCGGCGTATAATGCAATATGGCCACCTTATTGGTTGGTTTATAGCATTATTGCTATTTAAGCTGGTAATTTATTGGAATGAATTAGGAAATACTATGAGCTTTAACTTATGTCTGTTACCACGTGAAGAAAAATACCAAATTCAGCTCGATTATGAAGCGTCATTTTGGGCGTATCAAATTAAACGCAATAAAAAAACGCGTGAACAAGTGTATAACACTATTCATAGCCGTCCGGTTGCTGAGCAAATGTTTTTAAAACAGCAATTTGAACAGTATTTGTCAATGATGCTAAGTTAGGTATGTATAAGGTTGAAATATTAGAACAAGTTAAAAGTCCACTTGTTAATAAATTTTATAAGCAATACAGCGTAAGGGGGCGTGCTAATAAGCAAGATCAACTTTGGGTTATTTATAATAAAACAGATATTGTTGCTGCGTGCCGCTTACAACATAAAGCCGAATTTTTATTTTTGTCGACCGTTTTTGTCGCTCCTCAGCATAGATCTAAAGGTTTAGCAAAGCTATTAATAACAACACTCCTAGAGAAGCAAAATAAAGTTGTTTATACCTTTGCCTACAAAACACTAGTTGATTTATACCGTACTATTGGTTTTAACCAAGTGTTAACATATACTCTTGCTTTACAAGTACTTTTCGATACTTACAAACACCGCAATGTAGTCGCCTTAAAATACCCATAGCATCAAATAATATGGAATAAGCATGAGCAGATGTGTTAACTGGATCATATGTAGTTTAATAGCTTTTACTGCTATTTTAAGCTCTCAAGTAGGCGCACAAGTGAAGCGTTTATCTCCAAACGAAGGTTTGTCACAGAGCTACGTTAACACTATGCTTATTGATAATAGCGGTTACTTATGGCTTTCGACAGAAGCGGGATTGAATCGCTATGATGGTTATCAGGTTATTCCTATTAATGGCCCTAATGGCGAATTAGAAGAAGCTATTATTGACCGTATTTACCAAGACCCTCAAGGCCATATTTGGATTGCATCATTGCTTGCGGGCTTGTTTAGGTACGACCCTGCAACTAACTCATACAAACAATTTCTAGAAAAACCCACTAGCGAAGAACAAATTATTAACGAGTCTGCTTTTAGCATGCTAGCGATTGATGAAAAAACACTGTGGATTGGACGAGGTAGAGACTTTGCAAAGTTAGACATTGAAAGTGGCATAGTAACTTCTATTTTTGAGCTTTCACATGAATATAAGAACACTTTAGTTAGGGAGCTTTTTCACTACAATGGCTATATTTTTATTGGCACTAGCCACGGTGCTTATGTATTTGATATCGCAACGGAACAAATACGTCCACTACAGCATTTAAAGGGCGAGCCTGAACATATTTACCAAAATAATGTGAAGGCGTTCGCTTTAGACGAAAGTAATCAACTTCTCGTTGGTGCTGTAAAGGGGTTGTATCAAGTAGATATCACTAATTTATCGGAGATGTTTGAGCGCCCCGACCTACCATTTAAAAATAAGGCTTTGTTGGCAGATTTAAATATTTGGCAAATTGTTAACGCCCATGGAAAAGTAGATTTAGCTACAGATAAAGGATTGTTTAAGTTTGACTTAACCAGTGGTGAATTGATTAAAAATACGCGTATAACGCAAAGTAAATATACGCTTGCTGATACTAGTATTATTGATATGGTAAAAGATAAATCAGGCGGCACATGGGTGGCGACCAAAACAGACGGCGCATTTTATTTATCAAACGATAATTATAATTTTAGCAATGTTGATGGCAGTTTATTAGGTGGTGATGGATTGTCGCATCATTCGGTGTGGGGCATTACCGAATACAATGATAAATTATGGTTAGCCACGCACAATGGCATAACCGAGGTCGATTTAAAAGCCAATACAGGAAAGGTCTATTTAAAAGACTATAAAGTAGATTTACTAACAACCGAATTTACTGTTTATGAAATAATGCCTTATAAAAATAAATTGTGGCTTTACAGTAACCGAGGGCTGTTTGTTTTTGACCCAATTACACATGATGTTAGTAAACCAATAACAAAAAATCCTGCTAACCAAGATAAAATAAAAGGCTGGGTGCATGGTGTTACACTTATGCCAAATGGCGATTTATATTATGTGCACTCAGATCATGGCGTGTTTATTTATAACATTGATACGCAAATAGTGACTCGTTTAGGTGGTGAATTTGCACAATTTCAACCTTTCCTAGCCCATGGTTTTTTACCACCACTTTCTAGTAAACCCGATTCACCATTGTTTTTTAATGCGGGAATTTTATATCAAGTAAACCCTGAAAATTTTGCATTGAAAATGATTTATAAAGTACCCAAACAGCATGAAAATGTTGCTATTAGTGTGTTGTCGTATGTTATAGATAACAACAATATTTTATGGATATCATTGTCTAATTTTGGCCTAATAGGACTTGATGCTTTAACTTATCAGCTAGTACATACAATTGATTTGGAAAAAAATAAATTGGGCACTTTACTCTATGACATGGTGCTAGATGATGACGGCATGATTTGGATGAGTAGCCACAAAGGTATCTGGCGGTTAAACCCAAAAACATTACATTTTCAACAATTTACTGTATCTGAAGGGCTGCTTTCGGCTGAATTTAATAGCAACGCAATGGCACGCCTAAAAGATGGCCGTATTGCATATGGTGGCTTAAAAGGTCTCACCTATTTCCAGCCAATGGAAAATAAAAATACTCAGGTGCTAATTGATCATGTCAATATTACACGAGTCAATTTGATGTCGCGTGATTTATCGTTTGATTTAAAGCAGCCACTAAATGAAGTTATTCTGAACCATGATGACATAGGACTTGAAGTTGCTTTTTCTGCTATGGCATTTAGTAATCAAGAGCGTATTATTTATGAGTATCAATTAGGCAATGGCCAGAAAACGTATACTCGCAATAATAATCGCGTTTTATTCCCTAAACTTAATCCGGGTAACTACCAATTAAAAGTGTGGGCGAAAGATCCACTTACAGGCAAATACACAGCACCTGCAACTTTAAAAATAAGAGTAAAATACCCGCTTTGGCGAGCGCCTTATTTTATGGTGCTATATGCAATGTTACTCGTTGCATTTGTAACAATGTGGGTGATGCGACGCAATAAAATTCAACGGATTCTATTAGCAGCAAATAAAGAGAGCAAAGAAAGTGAAGCCCGCTTAAAAATAGCGTTGGAAGGCAGTGAATCTGGGGTATGGGATTGGCAGTCAAGTAACCCCTCCATTTATCAGCCTCGGTTAAAAAATGAACTTGGCTACGATAATGAAACAGTGAGTTTGGATGATTATTTAGCTAAAATTCACCCGCAAGATAAACAATTATTTCGCTTAGAATGGTTAGAATTTTTATCTACTGATAAAGGTTACTTTAACTGTACCTACCGCCTGCGCCACGCAAAAGGCTATTGGCGGTGGTATAAAGATTTTGGCAAAGTTGTAGAGTGGGACGAAAAAAACCCGCAAAAAGTGGCGGGGACCTACACTAATATGACCCGTGAGATGGTATTTGAAGAGCATGCATTGCTGTTTACCGCAGCATTTGAGCAAACCCGTGATTGGGTGCTTATACTCGATAAAAACTTTAATATCCGTGCCTCAAATAAATCACTTCAAACAGCCTTTAACTTCTCTGCTGAGTCGCTTTCTAGTCGCTCTCTAAATTTAGGAATTTCACGCAGCAATCGTTTTGGCTATTTACGGATTATACAAAAACTATTAGTTGGCGAGCATTTCACTTGCGAAGATACTGTAGTGCTCGCAAATGGTGAGTCTCATTATGTATTAGTGAAAATAAGTGCGGTGGCCGATAACGAGCAACGATTAAATAGTTATGTTGTTATATTAACGGATATAAGTGCTCAAAAATCAGCTGAAAATGAACTTCATTTGCTCGCTAATTACGATGTATTAACGGGATTACCAAACCGTACGTTGTTTAACGATCGTGTTGGGCATGCGTTAGAACAAGCAAAAAAGCACAGCTGTAAAGTTGCACTGTTATACATAAATATTAAGCGCTTTAAGTACTTTAATGATTCCTTAGGGCACGAAGCGGGTGATGAATTAATTAAAAAAGTCGCAGAGAGATTAAAATGTGCATTACGCCCATCAGATAGTGTCGCACGTTTTAGTGGTGATGAATTTGTTGCGCTCGTAGAGGATGTTCATAAAATAGAAGAGGTTTTACTTATATGCGTAAAACTAATGGATTGCGTAAACCAAAATATTAGTGTTAGCGGACAGGTCGTTAATATTAATTTAAGTATTGGTGTTGCTATATCTCCTGATGATGCAAAAGAAAGCGCTACATTATTAAAAGCGGCTAACATTGCGCTTTACCATGCTAAAGATTCACTTGAAAGTAGCTATCAATTCTATAAACAAGAAATGAATCAGCATGTACAAAAAACACTTCACCTGGAGTCACAACTTACTAAAGCTTATCAAGAACATGAATTTTGTAATTATTACCAACCCATTGTTAACGCAAAAACTTATATTACAGAAGGGTTTGAAGTGTTATTACGCTGGCCTGAAAATAATCTTATCCAAACTCAAGAATTTTCTTTAGCGGCTGAAGGCATTGGTTTAATAACAAAGATAATGCTGCAAACATTGGCACGTGCTTTAGAGGATTTGAAAGAGTGGCGTAAGGTATCGCCGAAGCTTTATTTATCAATAAATTTATCGGCACTTGATTTTGAGTTTATAGAGTTAGTGCCAGAGATCAGAAAAGCGCTAAGTAATGCCAATATACCGTCAGACGCGATTGTATTTGAAATTACCGAGTCGATACTTATGCGTGATTCAAAACAAGCATTGCACAGCATGGAGATGCTTAAAAGTTTGGGCTGCAAGCTTTATATGGATGATTTCGGTACTGGTTATGCTTCATTGACTTATCTAAAACGTTTTCCTATCGACGTACTAAAAATTGATAAGAGCTTTGTACAAGACATAGGCATAGATTCTGACGACGAAGCCATTATTCAATCAATACTTGCCCTTGCACACAGTTTAGGTAAAGAATGTGTAGCAGAGGGGGTTGAAAGCTCACATCAGCTCGCCTTTTTAAAAGAAAGAGGATGTAGGCATTTCCAAGGCTACTTATTTAGTAAACCTGTACCAAATAACGAAGTACTACCACTTATTAATCGCGATTGGAGTGATATGTTCAATTGATAATATTGTACTTATTTAAGGCCTTTTACCGCAGTGCCTGCAAAATAAATGGCCATTGTGCTCATTTAACTGTGTTTTAATAGCCTTATTAGCTTCTAGTTTACTCAAGCCTAACTTATAGCGTAGCTCTTCTAGGTGTTCTTGTTGAGTATCATTAAGAGTACCATTTTGAATTTGTTCATGTACGGCATCTTCAAAAAACTGGCGGCGTTTACGTATTTGTTCTGAAAAACTAGACGCGAGTAAACCGGTAGGTATAGCAACCATTCCCATGCTCAGTAGTGTGATAACCCCGCCGAAAAACTTACCTAATGGCGTTATAGGTACTACATCGCCATAACCAACGGTTGTTAATGTTGCCATTGCCCACCACATAGCAGCGGGAATCGAGCCAAATTTATCGGGTTGTATGTCGTGCTCAATTAAGTAAATTCCGCATGAAGCCAAAATAAGCACCACTGCCATAATAAAAAAAGCAGCCATTAGTGAACTACCTTCATCGTTAAAGGCTTTTAAAAGTAGCTGCATGGCGCGTGAGTAGCGTGTGAGTTTAAACACTCTTAATAGTCGAAGCACACGTAAAAAACGTAAATCGAGAGGAAATAAAAACATCATTAAGCTCGGCAAAATCGCGATTAAATCAACAATTGCCAAAGGGGAGAAAAAATAACTAAGCCGACGTTTGGTATTAGATCCTTTTATTGCAGCATATTGTGTTTTATCTACGCAAGCCCAAAGTCTGGCTAAGTACTCAATAGCAAAAATAGCGACTGAGACAATTTCTAAAACTAAGAATTCGTTGTAATACTGCTCTACCACACTTGGGATTGATTCAATAACAATGGCTACAACGTTGATCATTATTAAGCTAATGAGTGCAATATCAAGAATATGCCCTGCTCGGCGGTACTGGCCTGTGCCTTCAAACAGGCAAGCCAATTTTTGTCTTAAAGTCTGCGAATTATTCATTATGTAAGTTTGAGTACCATGTTAATACTGCCCTCTTCAAAGTCGCGGCTAATTTTAAAACCTAGCTTACGGGCAAGCTCAATCATCCCTGTATTCTCAGGTAAGGTTATGCCTTCAATCGACTCCACACTTTGGCGTTTGCAGTGATTAATTGCAGCGCTCATTAGTATACGACCAAGCCCTAAGCCTTGGCAGTCTGAGCGTACTACAATAGCAAATTCAGCATGTAGGTTATCGGGATCCATAATGACGCGAGATACACCCAAAGTGCGGGTTTTACCTTCAAAGCGTTGGCAAACAATAAACGCCATTTCACGGTCGTAATCAATTTGGGTCATTTTAGCGAGTTGATCGTGGTTAAACTGTGGAAGCTCGCCAAAAAAGCGTTTATATCTGTCTTCTTTATTAAGTGACTCGTCAAATACTTTATGAGCTTGTTCATCTTCTGGTTTTATCGGTCTGAGCGTAGCTTGGGTGTTATTCTTAAGTGTTACCACTTCAACAAGCTCAATAGGGTAGGGACGAATAGATAACCGCTTACGATTGCTCTGAGCTTGATAGCGATTAAGTGTCATAGTGGCATCGAGCACTAAAAACTGCCCATTACTGGCAAGAATAGGATTTAGTTCCATTGAGCTAATGTCAGGTTGATCAATAACTAACTGAGAAATACGCGTTAGCAGTGCACACAAACGATACTTATCAACTTTTTCGGGGAGTATGCGCTCCTTTAATACGCCTTTGTCGTGCGCTGCAGCAATTAAATACTTTGCCAAGTTCATATTTAGTGGAGGCAGTGCAACGGCGGCTTGTGCATATTCAAGGCCGGTTCCTGCTTCACCTAATAATATAACTGGGCCAAAATTAGGCTCTGTTTTAATCGCAATTCGCAGCTCATTTGCCCCTGCTCGCGGCGCCATTTTTTGTAATGAAAACCCCTCAATAACAGCATCCGGATACGTGTTTTTAATACGGATAAGCATCGCAAAAGCAGTTTGTTCAACCTCGTTGGCGTCGTTTAAGTTAAGCACCACACCACCGACTTCAGACTTCGAGGCAATACTTGGACTAATAAGTTTTAACGCGACTGGAAAACCAAGCTCAATGGCTTGCTCTTTGGCTTCTGTTGGGGTGTAAGCGACCTCAGTTTGAATGCATTTAATACCATAGTGGTTTAATATTTGGCTTGCCTGATGAGTAGGTAAGTAGCTTTGTCCGTCATCTAAAAACTCATTAATAAGCGCTTTAGCGGCCACTTTATTTATTTTAGCGTCATCAGTGTTCGACTCAGGTGTTTGCGTTAAATGCTTTTGGTTACGGCGATACGTTACCAAGTGCATAAACGCGCCTACAGAACCCTCTGGTGTTCTATAAGTGGGTATTGCGTTGTTTGAGCACACTTTTCTGGCGGCGTAAGATGCGTCTTCACCCATAAAGTTAGTTATAACGTAAGGGCGCGCCATTTTGGGTAATGTTTGTAAGGTTTCTACAATAATGTTGGCGTAGTCTTCGCTGGGCGCAAGCGCTGAGGGAGTATGGATAATCAGTAAGTTTTTAACTTCTTTTGCGTGCAGTAAAATTTCTAATGCTTGCTTATAACGCGCAGGTGCAGAGTCGCCAAAAATATCCACAGGGTTTGAGGTGGTTTCTGATTGCGGAATGACTTTATTTAGCGCATTTCGGGTTTCAATGCTTAGTTCTGCTAATTTACCGGAACTTTGAATAAGTTCATCAACGGCCATAACACCTGGGCCACCACCATTAGTTAAAATTGTCAGTTGTTCTACTTTTAATAATTTTGGATGCATGGCGAGTGTTTGTGTCGCTGCAAATAGCTCTCGTAAATCATTTACACGCAGCATACCCGCTCGTTGAAATAACGCATCGTAAACAGCATCAGAGCTTTGCTTTGCGCCGGTGTGAATTTCGGCTGCAAGTGCGCCCGCAGTTGTTTTACCTGTTTTAATCGCAATTACAGGCTTACTAAAGGCGGCGGCCCTTGCTGCTGATATAAAGCCACGAATATCTTCAATGTTATCTATGTAGAGTAAAATAGCTTTGGTTTTAGCATCACGACCTAAAAAGTCGAGTAGTTCATTAAAGTTTATATCAAGGCAATCGCCTACTGATACAAAATATGAAAAGCCAATTTCTTTGTTTTTAGCCCAATCTAAAATGGTTGAGCATACTGCTGCTGATTGCGATACAAATGCAATTTTACCTGGGCTTGCCACGGTATGTGAAAAGCTCGCATTTAAACCAATATGAGGGATCAGCAAGCCTAAGCAATTGGGTCCAAGCAAAGTAACTTGTTTGGCTTGAGCGCATGCTTTAAGCGCGCTTTTTTGTTCCCCAGATAGTCCATCGGCAATAACAATAGCCGTTTTACAGCCAAGCTCTCCAAGCTGCTCAATAATATCAATTAAGGTATTTTTGTTAGTACAAATAACAGCAAGGTCGGGTACTTTTGGTAAGTCAGCAATAGAGGGGTAAGCAAGTACGCCATGTACTGCGCTATGGCTTGGAGTAACGGGCATTATCGGCCCTTTAAAACCGCCTTGAAGTAAGTTGCGCATAACCACAAAACCAGCCCGAGTTGATACGTTAGAGGCGCCAATAACGGCCACTGAGCTTGGGTTAAAAAATTGGGTTATACGCTTAAGGCTCATGGTTTTTCCTAGGCTGATTAAATTTTGCGTTATTTATAGTCTCAATGTACCCTGTTTACTGTGTTATTTCGAGCGTATCGATGCTTATTATTGATATCAATCAAGGAGATTATTGTGAATAAAACCCCCGGTTTTTACATTGTTATAGCGGCTATCTGTTTAAGTATAGGCCTAATTAGCTTAGGGTTTATTTTAAAAAGTACCGCTCTGGGTGTGAAAGGGATGGAACGTACTGTGCAGGTTAAGGGATTGGCCGAGCGAGAAGTAATAGCCGATACGGTAATTTGGCCTCTGCAATTTAGTGATGCCGACAATGATCTTGAGGAATTAGTCAGCCGAGTTGAGAAAAAAAATGATGCGGTAACTGCTTTTTTAAAACTCCATGGTTTTGACGACGATGAAATAACTATAGGTAGCCAGTCAGTTATTGATAAACAATCACGTGAATACAGTAATGAAAATCAAAAGTTTAGATACATAATACGCTCAAATATTATTGTTTATTCAAATGCACCAGATAAAGTACAAAACGCGCTGAGTAAAGTAAGCCAGCTTGCTAAACAAAATATCGCAATAGTGCAGGATAGTTACGAAACAAAAGTTGAATACATTTTTACAGGCCTCAATGATGTAAAACCTGCGATGGTGCAAGAAGCAACTGAAAAAGCGCGTGAAGTCGCTAATAAATTTGCTAAAGACTCTAATTCAAAATTAGGCAAAATAAAAACAGCTCGCCAAGGGCAATTTAGTATCAGTAATCGCGATTCAAACACTCCACAAATCAAAAAAATACGCGTTGTTACTAGTGTTGAATATTATTTAGATGACTAAATTGCTCTAATTAAATGCGCCACCTGTGCGGTTGAACGCTGCAAGTAAGCAGCACTAAGTAAAATGCTAGTTTCGTTAAGGCCTGCACCTTTTAATGTATTTGCCAGTTGCTGTTTAGCCATTGGGTTTTGTTTTTGCTCTATTTCCATGAGTGCTAATAACGCTGAAAACTCATGTTTAACCGGCGTGCTTGGCTTATTCGCATACGCAATGTAACAAGCTACGGGTGTTAGGCCGCGATCGTTTGGCTGGGCAAGCGCTTTTACTAAATCATCGTTAGATTCAAACAGCATTAAAGAGCGCACATAATTAAAAGGTAATTTTTGATCGTCGGCGTGTTTAAATACATTATGCAGCGCGTTATTGCCCCGCACGTCTTGCGCTAAAAAGCCTTTATTAACTTTAAGTGCTGGGGTAAAAAAGGTTAACGTATCTGTTGTTGTCAATTGGTTTATAAACGCGGCTGGAGGTGCATTGGTAGTTAAAATACGCGTTGCCACATTTTGCATAAAGTCGTATTTAATGCTCATACGCTGAGTGCTTTCATATAAATGATTTAGCTGCAATGTCTGTTGGGCTGGGCTTAACTGTTTAAAGTCGTTATCAAGCTCATCTAGCTGATGCTTTGAAATACGTGCGTTAAGTAGTTGTATGCTTAAATCCATTATTATTTCCAAAGTCTTTTTTGCTACTATAAAACAAAAAAGGTCGCAAATGCGACCTTTCATCTTTAAAGCAATTGTTTAAATTGGTTTTAAGCTTTTTTGCTTGCTACCCATTCATTAACAAAGTTTTCTAGTACATTAAGTGGTACAGGACCATTTTTAAGGACAACGTCGTGGAACTGGCGAATATCAAACTTATCACCCAGTTGCTTTTTAGCGTCTTCACGAAGTTCTAAAATCTTAAGCATACCTACTTTATAAGCCGTTGCTTGTGAAGGCATTACAATGTGACGCTCAACCATTTTAACACCGTCAGATGTTGCATTAGGCGTGTTATTTACGTAGTAATCAATACCTTCTTGGCGAGTCCACTTCATTGCGTGAATACCCGTATCAACCACTAGACGACATGCGCGCCACAGCTCCATTGAAAGGCGACCAAAATCTGAGTAAGGGTCTGAGTACATGCCCATTTCTTTAGGAATGAATTCTGAGTATAAACCCCAACCTTCAATATACGCAGTGTAGCCACCAAATTTACGAAACTTAGGCACGCCTTCTAGTTCTTGCGAAATAGCTATTTGCATGTGGTGACCCGGAATACCTTCGTGGTATGCCAGCGCTTCCATTTGATACGTTGGCATAGCTTCCATATCGTAAAGATTCGCGTAGTAAATACCTGGGCGTGAGCCATCAGGAGCTGGCTGTTGGTAAAATGCTTTGCCCGCTGCTTTTTCACGGAATGCTTCAACTGCTTTTACTTTTAAATCAGCTTTTGGTTTAACAATGAATAGCTCATCTAAACGTGTTTTCATTGTATCGATAAGCCCTGTTGCTTCATCAAGGTAGCGTTGTTTACCTTGTGCATCATTAGGGTAGTAAAATTGTTTGTCAGTTTTCATAAACTGCATAAAGGCTTTTAAGTCGCCTTTAAAGCCAACTTTATCTTTAATTTCACGCATTTCATCATGAATACGTGTTACTTCAGACAGGCCAATTGCATGAATTTCTTTAGCCGTTAAATCTGTAGTTGTAGTGCGCTTAAGTGCGTTGTTATAAAACGCTTCGCCATCAGGTAATTTCCATGCGCCATCACGGTTATCTGCACGTTTTTCTAACTGTGCTAGGTAGTTAATTAGCTTAGAGTAAGATGGTTTAACAGCCGATTTTAATGCATCTGATGCATCGCTGATTAACGAGTCTTTTTCGTTTTGGCTAATTTCAAGCACTGCTACTTTACGTTTAAAATCAGCAAGCAATGTAGAATCATCGCCTTTTTCGAATGGGGCACCGTGAATAATGTTTTTACTTGAATCAATAACATGCGGGAACACAAATTTAGGAGCGATAATGCCTTTTTCTGCACGTACATTTAAATCAGTAATAAGCTGATCAATAACCTCAGTAACACCATTTAAACGTGAAATGTAGTCTTTAGCTTCTTTTGCATTACTAATTGAGTGCTGATTAATTAAAAACGCAGGGATCATAGAATGCGTACCAAACATTTGGTTCACAGGGTAATTATGGTAACGCCATTTAAAGTCGGCAATTGAACTTTCAAGATCTTGTTTTTTTAAGTCGTAACTTACTTTTGTTGCATCATCTAATAAATCACGATTAATTGCTTTTAATGCAACTAGGTCAGCTTTTGTTTGTGCTAAATCTTTAAGCTTTCTTTCTTCGCTGCCATCGTCCCACTTATCGTAATCTTGCTTAATACCCATATATGTTTGATATACAGGACTGCTCATTACATCGCGATTAAATGTATCTTCAAAAAATGCATTCGCTTTGTCGATTTCACTTTGTTGTGATTGAACTGCTTGTGCAACAGAGGCTGGAGTTGATTGTTGTGTTGTTTGCTGGCAACCAGCAAGCAGTGCAACGCTTACAGCCGCTGCAATAAAAGTAAGTTTACGCATTGTTTTCCCTTTTGTTGTTAGAAACCCATTAGGGTGTTTTATATTTATTCGTTTTATATTGTCGTGTAGTGCCTTAGCGCTACACGAACAATTCTAGTAGGTCATTTAAAAAGCGATGACCTTTTAAGGTTACCTGCCAATGACTGTCTGTTTGAGTCAATAAACCTTTATTAAGTGCTTGGTTTAGTGCGCTTTGTTGACTTTGCAGTGGCAGTGTTGTTAGTTTATTAAAATCATTAATTGGGCAAGGCTCAACAAGGCGAAAGCGATTCATAAAAAATTCAAATGCTAAATCGTCTTGCTCTACATGCCAGCTTTTGTACATATACGGTTTAATTAAATCCATATAACCGCGCGGGTGCTTAACCTTTTCGGTGCGCGTTATAAGCCCTGTATTTTCATCAGTAACCTTACCATGTGCGCCGCAGCCAATACCAAGATAATCGCCAAAACGCCAATAATTCAAGTTATGTTGGCATTGATAGCCCGGTTTTGCATAACCCGATATTTCGTATTGTACGTAACCGGCTTGTTTGAGTAATTCTATTCCTTGTTCTTGAATATCCCACAGTGTTTCGTCTTGTGGCAAGGTAGGGGGTTTTGAAGCAAACTGCGTATTGGGTTCAATAGTTAGTTGATACCAAGATATATGTGGTGGATCGAGCGCTATAATTTGCTTTAAATCACTCAGTGCATCGTCAAGTGTTTGCCCTGGTAAGCCGTGCATTAAATCAAGGTTAAAGCTATTTAAACCGGCTTCTTTAGCCTGCTGCGCAGCATAATTAGCCTCGTCGCTGCCATGAATCCGACCAAGTGCTTTTAACTTGTCGTTTTGCATGCTTTGTACACCAATAGAAATACGGTTAATGCCTGCTTTTACGTAATCTTTAAAGCGACCTGTTTCTACTGTACCAGGGTTGGCTTCAAGGGTAATTTCGCAGTGTTCTTCAAGCCCAATTAGGTTGTCGACTTCATTTAATAATCGGGTATAAGCTGCACCAGTTAATAAGCTCGGAGTGCCGCCACCAATAAAAATACTGTGAATTTTACGCCCTTTTACTAGGTGCAAATCCGCTTTTAAGTCATCAATTAAATGTTGAACATATTCAGCTTCAGGTATTTCACCTTTTTGTCCGTGGCTATTAAAATCGCAGTACGGGCATTTTTGCACGCACCAAGGCACATGCACATATAAGCTCAGTGGTGGAAGGTTCACAGGCCGCCTTTTTGCTGTAGTTCTAGTAATAATTTTTGCAGCGCTTGTCCGCGATGACTCACTGCATTTTTTTGCTCTTTAGTTAGCTCAGCACTGGTGCAATTTTGTTCTGCTACAAAAAATACTGGATCGTAACCAAAACCACCATTGCCATTTTGAGTGAGCGTAATTTTGCCCTCCCAACTAGCACTACAAATAAGCGGAGTCGGGTCGTCTGCGTGGCGCATTAACACCAGTACACACCAAAAACGTGCACTTCGGATAGGATTATTACTTAAATCAACGAGTAACTTATCAATGTTATCTTGATCGCTGGCACCTGTGCCTGCAAAGCGAGCAGAATACACACCGGGCGCACCATTTAAGCCATCAACTTCTAAACCTGAGTCATCGGCAATAGCTGGCATGCCGGTAATTTTAGCGGCATGGCGCGCTTTAATAATGGCATTTTCAACAAAGGTAGTACCGGTTTCGGCAACTTCACCTACGTTAAAGTCGCTCTGTGGAACTACATTAATATTCAGAGAGCTTAGCATATTAGCTAGCTCTTTTACTTTGCCAGGGTTACCTGTAGCAAGTACTAAAGTTTTGGTCATGTTATTAATCTACGTAAAATTTTTGCTGAAACTGTAATTTTTGAAATTGATTACTTTGCTGTATTTCAATCTCAAAGCGTAAAATCTCTTCGTTGGTGTAATCAACTTGGGCAAGGTAATAAATTGAATCACCTTCTTTTACTTCTTTAAAAGTAAGCGTTTGTTTGTTGCCAAGTAGGTTTCTAGCTGTGCCAGTAAGCTTTGCTGTTTGGGCTGTATTTTCGGCATCATTTTTTAAAACAGAAATATTCACAATGCCTTTGTATCCGCTTCGCTCAAGGCCATACGCTTTTGCTATTTTTGGCTGAATAAAAGTAGAAGGAAAAGCAATGTAATGCACTTGCCATGGGCCAAGCTCTTTGTATTGTGCGCCTTGCATTTCTTCGCTTTGCGCGTTAAATGCAAATGCTAAACAAGCAATAAAACAAAACTTAATTAAACGGTTCATTATGTATTCCTCAAAACATATAAAAAAGAGGCCTTTGGGCCTCTAATTAAAAAATCCATATTAGACTAAAAAATCCATAAGCAGCATTTGCAAAAACTGAATACCAATAATAAGTACTAAAACTGATAAATCTAAGCCACCCATTGATGGCAATATTTTACGAATTGGTTTTAGCATTGGTTCAGTAAGCTGATGGAAAACCGCTTCTATAGGGTTATAACCTTGGCTAACCCAACTTAAAATAGCGCGAATAATAAGTACCCAAAATACTAAATTAAGGCCTTCTTTTAGTACCGTTATAAGTGCTTGAATAAGTACAGGCTGTATTGCCCACGCATTATATATAACAAGCATTAAAGTACTGATTTTGGCTACAGCGACTATAAATGCCAGCAACAGAGAAGCTAAATCAAGCCCACCAAATCCAGGAATGATTTTACGCAGTGGTTTTACTGCAAACGAAGTGGCTTTAACCACAAACTGGCTCATTGGGTTGTAAAAGTCGGCTTTTGCCCACTGCAGCCAAAAGCGCAGTAATACCACCATTAAAAACAAATCAAACAAGGTACTGATTAAAAATTGCATGGCATTCATAGTGTAACCTTCAATAAAAAAGTAGTTTTAAAGTTCTTTTTCCATTTGCTCTGCACGCGCAATACACGCATCCATTGCATCGCCAACGGTTTTAGTTAAGCCTTCATCTTTTAAGTGCTCAACAGCTGCGTGAGTAGTACCGCCTTTAGATGTTACGTTCGAACGTAGTTGCGAAATACTAATATCAGGCTGGCTAAGTGCCATTTCGGCGGCGCCAAGGGCTGTTTGTTGCACTAAACGACGAGCGTCTTCGTCGTTAAAGCCCAGTGCTTTGGCTTTTTCTTCAATGGCTTCCATAAACAAGAAAAAGTAAGCAGGTGATGAGCCGGTCACAGCAATAATATCGTTTATTTGTGACTCTTCTTCAACCCATACCACAACGCCAGTGCATTCAAAAACTTGTTGTACAAATTCGTGTTCGCTTTGTGTTTCGCCCGCACCATATAAACCTGATACTCCGCGACCTAATAAAGACGGTGTATTTGGCATGCAACGTACCATTTTAACGTCTTTACCTAGCATTTCGCGCAAACGTTTTACGGTTAAGCCCGCAGCAACAGAAATAAACAGTTTATTGCTAAAGTCTATGCCTGACTCTTGAAACGATTTACATAAATCGCCCATCATTTGTGGTTTAACAGACAAAACAATTACATCAGCATCGCGCAGGGCTTCGTTATTGTCACTGGTGGTTTGCACCTTGAAATCAAATGCTACCTTTGCAAGCTTTTCTTGGTTGCGGTTAGTTGCAATAATATTACTTGCGTTAAAACCGTTTTTTACCATGCCACCAATAATGGCGTAACTCATATTACCTGTGCCTATAAATGCGATTTTTTTATCTGACATAAATCTGTTATCACCTTTTAAGTTCGTGTTCCAAAAATGTCTGTGCCGATCCTCACCATGGTTGAACCTGCACTAATGGCAGCTTCAACATCGTTACTCATACCCATCGACAAAGTATCTACTTGAGGATATTGGGTCTTTAGTTTATCAAAGCAAGTTTGCAATTGCTCAAAAGATTGAATTTGTGTATCCAGTTTGTCGCTTTTAGCAGGAATTGCCATTAAACCTCGAAGTGTTAGGTGCTCACATTGGTTTATATAATCGGCAAGTTCATCTATTTCATCGCGGTGGCAACCTGACTTTGCTTCCTCATTACTTATATTTACTTGAATAAGTACATTTAGAGGCGCTTTATCGCCTGGGCGCTGGGAGTTTAATCGTTTCGCTATTTTCATGCGATCAACGCTTTGCACCCAGTCAAAATTGGCAGCCACTAAGGCACTTTTATTGGATTGAATAGGGCCAATGAAATGCCAAATGATGTCGCTATATGACTGTAGTTGAGCTATTTTATCTATAGCCTCTTGAACATAAGATTCACCAAATTCGCGCTGGCCGTGTTTGTAAGCTGCAATTATATCTTCGCTTGGTTTCGTTTTAGACACTGCCAGCAAGGTTATTTCGTTGTTATTTCGCTGTGCATTTTTTGCAGCCATTGCAATTCTAGCGTAGGCGGATGTGAGTCGTTCTGCTATTGTAACCATATATTTATCAGTTAGTTGTGGAGTCATAAATGGATATTACCGAATTATTAGCGTTTAGTGTGCAATATAAAGCATCCGATTTACACCTATCGTCGGGTGTTTCACCTATGATACGCGTAGACGGTGATGTTCGTCGCATTAATATACCTGCATTAGAAGATAAAGACGTAAACAGTCTGGTTTACGATATTATGAACGATAATCAACGCAAGGACTACGAACAAAACCTCGAAGTGGATTTTTCGTTTGAAGTACCTAATTTAGCACGCTTTCGTGTGAATGCGTTTAATTCTAATCGCGGACCAGCAGCAGTGTTTCGTACCATACCAAGTGAAGTGTTAACGCTTGATGATTTAGGTGCGCCAGAAATTTTTAAAAAAATATCTGATACTCCACGAGGACTAGTTCTGGTTACAGGGCCTACGGGTTCGGGTAAATCAACAACACTTGCCGCGATGGTCGATTATATAAATCAAAATAAACATCATCATATTTTAACAATTGAAGATCCAATCGAGTTTGTTCACGATAATAAATTAAGTCTAATTAACCAGCGAGAAGTGCATCGCGATACACATAGTTTCTCAAACGCGCTACGTAGTGCTCTGCGTGAAGACCCTGATGTGATATTAGTCGGTGAGCTACGTGATTTAGAAACAATTCGTCTTGCAATGACCGCAGCCGAAACCGGGCACTTGGTATTTGGTACGCTACATACCACTTCAGCACCAAAAACGATTGACCGTATTATCGATGTATTTCCTGGTGAAGAAAAAGCAATGATCCGTTCAATGTTGTCTGAATCATTACGCGCAGTAATTTCACAAACATTACTTAAAAAAGTGGGTGGTGGGCGAGTCGCTGCACATGAAATTATGATTGCAGTGCCTGCTATTCGTAACTTAATTCGTGAAGATAAAGTAGCGCAAATGTATTCATCTATCCAAACTGGCGCATCCGTTGGTATGCAAACAATGGATCAGTGTTTAACAAACTTAGTTAATCACGGTATTGTTAGTAACGTTGCAGCTAAAGAAAAAGCACAAGACAAAACACAATTTGGCGGTTAAGGAACTATTATGACGTTATCTTTAAATCATTTTTTACTGTTAATGATTGAGAAAAAAGGCTCTGATTTATTTGTATCAAGTAGGTTGCCTGTAAGCGCTAAAATTAATGGCGAACTTATCCACTTAGGTGATGAAAAGTTAACTGATGAAGAAGCGCTCGATCTTGTTGAGTCTGCTATGAGCGAAAAGCAAAAAGCGGAGTATCACGCAACTAAAGAATGCAACTTTGCGATTGCAACTGACGAAGGGCGTTTTCGTATTTCTGCCTTTTGGCAGCGTGATAGAGCCGGTATGGTTATTCGTCGAATAGTTACGCAAATACCTGATGTAGAAGAGTTAGGTCTGCCTTCTACGCTAACGGATGTAATTATGTCTAAGCGTGGGCTTGTGTTATTTGTGGGTGGTACAGGGACGGGTAAATCAACGTCTTTAGCGGCGCTTATTGGTTATAGAAATCGTCATCAACGTGGTCACATTTTAACAATTGAAGATCCTATTGAGTTTGTTCACGAACATCGTAAAAGTATTATTACTCAGCGCGAAGTAGGGCTTGATACAGAAAGTTTTGAATCAGCACTCAAAAGCTCATTGCGCCAAGCACCCGATGTAATTTTGATTGGTGAAATACGCTCACAAGAAACCATGGAATATGCACTTAGCTTTGCTGAAACAGGTCATTTATGTGTTGCTACACTACACGCTAATAATGCTAACCAAGCTATTGATCGAATAATGCATTTAGTACCTAAAGAAAAGCACGATAAGCTTAAATACGATTTAGCGCTAAATTTGCGCGCTATTATTGCTCAACAGTTATTACCTACTTCTGATGGTGAAGGTCGTGTTGCAGCAATCGAAATACTACTTAACTCGCCGATGATTGCAGAGCTCATTAAAAATGGTGATATTGGTGGTATTAAAGAGGCGATGGCAAAATCGAAAGAAATGGGCATGCAAACTTTTGATCAAGCATTATTTGAACTTTATAAACAACAATCAATTAACTATGCTGATGCGCTGCACCATGCTGACTCGCCGAATGATTTACGTTTGATGATTAAACTACGTAATAATGAACAACAAGGAGCTGGTTTTTTACAAGGTGTAACGATAGATGGTTTAGATGGAAAAGACAGTAATTACTAAATGCTAAATGAAAAATATAAAAGCGCCAAGTTGGCGCTTTTATATTTTATACGGCCTTATTATTCACCGTAACTAGGGCGTGTTGATCTTTGTGGATTGAAATTTGTTCAATCTAGGGGCGATTAAATCGCGGCGTGAGGTTTGTAACCTAGTGGGCTAAGTAAAAACCGAGCAACAAAGAGTTAATCGTCCCTAGAAAGAACCCAAAGGGCAGTGCATGTTTGGTATTTATTCTGCGTTATCGCCTATTTATGGGGAATAACCACACTACATAGGCTCTTCCTTGCCTAAAAACCAAACATACTGCTGCAAATTCACCCACCAAAGATCAACACGCCCTAGATTCAAAAAAACTTTCTAAAATAATAACCGCAGACATATTATCTACATTACCTTTACCCAAGTTTTTATAGCCGCCTTGCTCGAATAAACGAGCTTTAGCATCGGCTGTTGTTAAGCGCTCGTCTTGCGTTTGCACAGGAATGCCGTAATGGTTATGCAGCCTGTTAGCAAACTTTTTAGCTTTAAAGGTTACTTCTTGTGAAGTCCCATCCATATTTAGCGGTAAACCAACAACCATTAAGTCAGGCTGCCACTCGGCTACTTGTACGGCGATATGGTCCCAGTTAGGAATGCCATCTTGTGCTTTTACAGCCTTAAGGCTAGACGCACTGCCGGTTAACTCTTGCCCAATAGCAATACCAATACTTTTGGTGCCAAAGTCAAAGCCCATTACAGTGCGTTCGCCTTGCGGCTTAAGCGATTTTTTTGTCATGTTTGTCTTGTTTAAGTTTTAAATAATTAAAATTACTATGCGTGACCGGCTTCAGGGCTTAGTTGGCTTATATCAAAGCCCAGCATTGAAACCGCTTTTTCCCATCGTTTTTCAACGGGCGTATTAAAAATGATCTTCGGATCAGCTTCTATAATTAACCAACTATTATCAAGCAGTTCTTGCTCTAGTTGACCTTGCTCCCAACCTGAATAACCTAAGGTAATGATAAACTGCTCGGGTGCTTGTGCGGTTGTTAAACTTGCGAGTACATCTTTAGATGTAGTGATCATAATGTCACTACTGAGCTTTTGACTTGAGGTGTAACCCAGTTTTGGAGAATGCAGTACAAAGCCTCGATCGGTTTTAACCGGGCCACCTGCATATACAGCAACTTGTGCAGCTTGCTGGGTTTTATCATTATCTATTTCTATTTTGTCCAGTAGTTCGCCAACGGTAACATTAATAGGTTGGTTGATCACCAAGCCCATAGCCCCATCTTCATTGTGCTCACAAATATAGGTAACGGCACGTTTAAAAAAAGGGTCTTGCATCGACGGCATCGCGATTAAAAAATGATTTTCTAATGACTGCATAGATTTCACCCTTTTAAGTTAGTGGACTTTGAGTATGGCATATACCTATGTTTTTAAAACTAAATAAGCTTATGTATATCATTAAAAATTAATGCAGCAGTGACTGCATTAATTTTTAATGCGAAAAAAGCTATAAGTAACGATTAGGTATGTGCTTATTTACCTAGTTTTTTCTCAATTGCGTCAAATAAAATACCCGTAATTGAAATATCATAAGCAGCTTCAATTTCGCGCACGCACGTTGGTGCAGTGACGTTAATTTCAGTTAATTTATCGCCAATAATATCTAAGCCTACAAATATTAAGCCTTTTTCTTTAAGCGTTGGTGCAACAGCTTGCGCTATTTTTAAATCTGATTCGCTAAGAGGACGCGCTTCGCCTCGACCGCCTACAGCTAAGTTACCGCGTGTTTCACCATTTTGCGGTATACGCGCTAAACAATACGGAATGACTTCGCCATCAATAACCAATACGCGCTTGTCGCCTTGTTTGATCTCAGGAATATAATTTTGCACCATAGCAAAGCGACTGCCGTGTTCGGTTAACGTTTCACAAATTACACCAATATTAGCGTCGTCTTCTCTAATGCGGAAAATAGATGCGCCACCCATGCCATCAAGTGGTTTTAAAATAATGTCTTTATGCTCGGCTAAAAACTCACGAATTTGTTTTTGACTACGTGTAACCAGGGTATCTGGCGTATGTTCGCTAAACCATGCTGTAAATAGCTTTTCATTAGCATCGCGAAGGCTTTGTGGCTTGTTAATTATTAACGTACCTTCTTGTTCTGCACGCTCTAAAATATACGTCGCGTAAATGTATTCAGTATCAAAAGGAGGGTCTTTACGCATTAAAATTACATCAAGGTCGGCAAGGGCTATAGTGGCTTTTTCTTCAAGCTCGTACCATTTTTCTGCATTGTTGAATACTTGCGCTTTAGACGCCGTAGCGTAAGATTTACCTTTACGAAGAGATAAATCATCCATCTCCATATAATAAATTTCGTAGCCGCGTTCTTGCGCTTGCATCATCATTGCAAAACCGGTGTCTTTTTTGATGTTAAATCCACTAATAGGATCTGAAATAATACCTAACTTAATTGCCATGCGCTGTGCCTTACTATAAATGTTACTGTTTATATGAGGGTGCTTTTAGTTATTTCAATTAGCTAAATCGCCAAATTGAAGCTGTAATGCACTTAAGACCGTTAAAGCGGCCGTTTCCGTTCGTAAAACACGCGGGCCTAAACGAATATCTACAAAATCTAGTTGCTTAGTTAGTGCCATTTCATCATCGGTAAAACCACCTTCAGGACCGACTAAAAAGCGCACGCCATCTTTAGGTACTGTAATGGTTTTAATGCTGTGCTCAGCACGAGGGTGGAGTGTGAGCTTAATTGCATTGGTTTGTTGTGCAAGCCACTGTTTTAAATCAATCGGTGGATTAATGATTGGTATAAAGTTACGTCCTGACTGCTCAGCTGCTGCAATTGCGATTTTTTGCCATTGTTGGTGTTTTTTCTCAAGGCGGTCACCTATTAGTTTTACGCCACAGCGCTGACTAAAAATAGGCGTAATTTCGGTAATCCCTAGTTCAACTGATTTTTGAATCGTAAAATCCATTTTATCGCCACGTGAAACACACTGACCTAAATGAATTTTTAAGGGGGATTCAACATCATGAGCATTAAATTCATATGGCATTACTACAACTGTTTTTTTAGTTACTTCAATTATTTCACTAAGGTATTCGCCGCCTTCGCCATTAAAAATAGACACATTTTCGCCTACTTTCATACGAAGTACACGGCCAACGTGGCCTGCAGCGTCTTCATCTAACGAAACGGGGGTATTTAAGATAATGTTAGATTTTTGATAAATATGAGGAACTCGCATGTAATGTCACTTATAGGTTAGCGCATAAAAGTTATATACCGCTATGGTAAGTAAGCTGTGAGCTTGGTGCAATTATTTATTTTCTATTAAGTTGTTCTGTTAACTCAACTAGGTTCAAAGGAGTTTCCGCTATATCGGTGTGGCAAGATAGATGATTTGAGTGACTTTGGTCTGTTAGTGGGCAAAAGTTAAAACCATTTTCATCTTGGCTAACTAAAATGCGATTTTTATGCAAAGAGTTATAAATAAATCGCTGTGCATCATCGGCCAGTAAGTAGTCGACTTTATTTAGTAAAATACCTTCGATACTGTGATGCTCATGCAAGTAGCTGGCAAGTTCAGAAACACTTATTTCGTTTTCAAAATCGCAATAGCAATAGTCTTTTATAAGCTCATCAAACATCATTTTTACTAATTGGCGCATATTAGAACCCGCTATGACTAAGGGGCTCGATGTATTTCGTCGTTCACTATTAAAATAGTGCTCAGCAAATGAACGGCTAAACTCTTTATCTATGTCTATTAATAAATAGTTAGTCACTTGGAATGGCATAAGTCCCCATCGTATTTAGGTCAGTGTATACAAACTTAATTAAAAGTAGATCGTTTATAGCTGTTTAATTTAAAGAACTCACTGAAAAATAACTTGAGCCAAAAATAGTCAATTTATCTTACACAGCTGAATTCAACATTAACGATGTTGAATTCACGTGCAGTAAGCCCACTATTGATGTGTAAATTCACCTTATTTTTCCAAGCGCTAAATAAATTTTAATATCATAGCAATCTAGTACGCTGGCCAACCTTTTCAGTCAAAGGGTGGCTAAATAGAAAACATGCTAATTAGCAAGTAGCCAATAGCACAAAAAACAGCAAATTCAATACAAGCAATCCCTATGTTATCTTGATGATCAACCTCAAGCGCTGTATCAATATTAGGTAAGGATATAACTTTTATTACAAAAGTAAGCGCATACAGTAATATCCACATTACACCGCAGTGCATGACGAGAGTGAATAAATTTTCTACCATTTTACCATTTTGAAATTCAGCACTGGATAAACCAGCATACACAGCGAGTGCTAAACCAATCGACTTACCAGCATAGCGTATCCCTATCGAGGTGTTCTCTAAATTAAAGTTGCTCTGTAATGAAGCTCCTTGATTCGCTTTTGCAAAGCGGTACTCGCGGATTTTACTATCAAAAGCGAACATACCTTGCAGGACAAAAAAACTAACAAAAGCAATTAGCAAGTTACTTAGACCTTGTGTATGGGTCCATGTATAAAGCCCTAAAGTCATAATGCAGTTAGCGATTAACATACCTGAATCGACTAATGCAGCACATACGTTTTGTTTTAATATAGCGGCTTCTTCATTAAAACGATGGAGAATCCATTTTCGATGAATTAAGTGTCCCGCTTTGATAAAAATAAACAGTAGAATAATTAGTACAATCACTTTTAAAGGGTTGGATTGCGCAGTACTTACGCTAATTTCATCAAACAAAAAAGCCATAGTTGCAATAACAACTGATATTTCAGAGGCAAAACTAATCCCCATTGCAAAGTTATCGTGCTGCGCAAGTTCATCTTTAAGCGCTTGTTTTGCTTTAATTTGAGTTACGACTCGTAGGCAAAATATAGTTATGCAAATAACCGCAAAACTAATAGCAATCGCAACAAAACTAGTGTTAGATAATGACAAATAAGACATGGTATTCCTAAGTAGAGTTAACCTTTCTAGGTTTTAATCATTCTAGTACGGTTACTGATGATATAAAAGAGAGTATTGATGAGTAACGTAAAGCAACTTCCTATTCAATTACAAAAACTTGGCTTAATGCGCTTTGAGCAGTTGTACCCAGAGCAAAATAAAGAGCCCGTTATTGTAAAGTTACTCGGATTAAGTGACTTTGCGTGGCGTAGTTTAAGATCCCAGCCAGACTTAAAAGAGTGGCTAACATGCAAAGACGAAATACAAAGCCGAATTATTAACTCTCCTTTTGAAAATAGAAATTTAGCTGAGATAGATGAAAATGAATGCCATAAGATACTTCGTCAGTTTCGAGAGAAGTACTGGCTTAAGGTCGCATTTTTAGATCTATGCTGTAATCACCCAATTGCTGATAGCATAAAATACATTAGTCAGCTTGCTGATATGTTGATAGAAAGTGCGAATCAATGGGCGCATACGCACGTTGCTAAAATTAATGGCGAACCTTTAGATGAGGGTAACCGAGCAATGCCATTAATGGTACTTGGTATGGGTAAGCTAGGTGGGCAAGAACTTAATTACTCATCAGACATAGATCTTATTTTTGCTTATCCCCGCAGTGTTAAAACACAAGGTGGACGTCGAAACTTAGAGGCGCAAATATTTTATACAAAGGTGGCACAAAAGCTAATTGCAGCGCTAAATCAAACGACCGGTGACGGGCAAGTATTTAGGGTTGACATGCGACTTCGCCCGTTTGGTGAAAGTGGCCCACTTGTTATGAGCTTTAACGCAATTGAAGACTATTACCAAGAGCAAGGACGAGACTGGGAACGTTATGCCATGTTAAAAGGGCGTTTAATTGGCACGCCTAATCAGTATTGGGATGAATTTAATCAGCTTTTAAAGCCATTTGTATATCGTCGCTATATTGATTTCTCAGTGATTGAATCACTACGAAAAATGAAGTTAATGATTGCCCAAGAAGTGCGGCGAAAAGGTTTAACTAATAATATCAAACTAGGTGGTGGTGGTATTCGAGAGGTTGAGTTTATTGTTCAAGCGTTGCAAATGGTAAGAGGTGGACGAGAAGCTAACTTACAAACGCAATCATTACTTAAAGCGTTAAAGGAGTTAACGGTTAACCAAGTTATTAATGAGCTTGAAGCGCAAGGTCTTGAGAATAATTACCTTTATTTACGTAAAGTTGAACAGTACTTGCAAATATTCGACGACCAGCAAACACAAACATTGCCGGATGATGAGTTAAACCAGCAACGCCTAAATACTTTATTAGAACAGGATGATTTTGGCGCAACATTGGTTGAAATAGATCACGTCATGCAGCAAATACATAACGAATTTACACAGGTGATTGGTGAAGAAACTGAGCCTTTAGATACAAGTGAAGGGGCATTTGTGAGTGCATGGGATCATGGTGATATTAGTTTTTTAAATGAGCCAAAAGATGATTGGCAATTACCATTAAAAGATTTTAAACAACGTATATCAAAGGCAAAAATAGGTAATCGGGGGCGCGATATTCTCGATAAATTAATGCCAGCTTTACTAAAACAGTTAAATAATTTTAACGCCAGTGGTGCAGCATTTTCTATGGTTTGCCAAATACTAAATAAAATTATTTCGCGTACTGCGTACTTGGAATTATTATACGAAAACCCAGGAACATTAAAGCAGCTGGTACTATTGTGTTGCCATAGCAAATGGATAGGAGAACATATATCTCGCTATCCTATCTTACTTGACGAGCTTATTGATCCTGCAGTTTTGTATAAGCCGACCCCTTTAACTGCTTATAAATATGAAATAAGGCAATATTTCTTACGCATTGAACATGATGATTTAGAACTACAAATGGAATCTCTAAGGCAGTTCAAACAAACACATCAATTACGTATCGCAGCAGCTGATGCTACTGGAGTAATTGATGTTATGAAAGTAAGCGATCACTTAACAGCACTGGCCGAAGCGATTGTTGATCAAGCTGTTAATATTGCATGGCATAATACGGTTAAGCGTTTTGGCATGCCGCCTGGCACTGACGATGAAAATAAAGGGTTTGCCGTAATTGCTTACGGTAAAACAGGGGGATTTGAAGTGGGTTACGATTCAGATCTTGATTTAGTTTTTGTACATAACCACGACGGTTCTAGTCAAACTGATGGCGATAAGCCAATTGATTCAAGGCAGTTTTATCTAAAACTCGCACAACGCCTAATGCATTTATTTAATACACGTACCGCATCGGGGATTTTATATGAGCTTGATACACGCTTACGACCTGAAGGTGCATCAGGGTTGCTAGCGATCAACCTTGAAAGCTTTAATCATTATCAGCAAACTCAAGCATGGACGTGGGAACATCAAGCACTTGTTCGTGCTCGCTTAATTTTAGGTCAAGATGAGCTAGTTGAACGCTTTCTAGAAATTAGAAAAAATATACTGAGTCAACAACGCGATGCTACAACACTAAAAGATGATGTTATAAAAATGCGTGAAAAAATGCGTGATCATCTAGCAAAAGGAAATACTGATCAATTTGACTTAAAGCAAGATATTGGTGGTATGGCTGATATTGAATTTATTACGCAATATATAGTGCTCAAATATGCCTATAAATTTGAAAAGCTAATAGTTTATTCTGACAACGTAAGAATTTTAACTGAGGCTGCTAAAATTGGTTGTATTACTGAAGAGCAAAAGCAACAGTTGGTCAAAGCGTATATTGATTATCGTTCTTGCTACCATGTACTGAGCTTAGATCAGCAAGGTAAATTAGTATCACGAGAAGCATTCCAGAATGATATTACTCATGTAACACATATTTGGAATAGCATTTTTGCGTTAAGTTAAATTTAAAAACCCAAGCTAAAGCTTGGGTTTTTATTTTAAGTGGTTAAATGTTTAATTTTAAGCAGTTAGCACGTACAAATTCAGACGGTTTTTCAGTAATTATTGCGGCACGTTGCTTGTGGCAAAAATAAGTGTAGACCTCATATTCAAAGTCATCATTAATAGCTCTGCCTACTTGATATAATGCAGAGGTGAAATTACTGTCGACCCTAAAATGATCTTTTACTACGTAGTCTTTACTTAAATACCAATAAAGCGCAAGACCCTCATTATCAGCATATTGAGAAAGTGCTTTTTTTAACGTTGTTCCACTTTCAAAACGTCTGGGCTCAATTCCGCCCGTCCAGCTAGTTGGCATAGGATCAACCGTTCGGCCTCGCTCCGCTAACACGCGATCAAGAGTCTGATCTGGCTTTTTGAGTTGGAGTACAAATTGATCTCGCTCTTTATTGCTTTGAACTTGATTACGGATGGATGAATAAAAGCGAGATAGCCCTTCAGCTGCCGCATTTTTAGAATCTCTAATATCAAATGTTGGCCCATCACTGAATAAAAAATAGATAGCCAGTATAATTAATACTGCAGCAAATGATAAATGTTTAACCCAAAACCACATAATCTCTACTCACTTTTTGTATTTAGTGTTATTCCACTGCTACTTCTTATAAAAAGAAGGGGTATTTTTGTCTGGTCTCGTTTTAAAACGGCGATGGAGCCACATATATTGCTCAGGCGCCGCGTTAATTGAACGCTCCATACGTTGATTTACACGTATTACATCCGCTTTATCGTCACCACTTGGGAAATCTTCAAGCTCAGGTAATATTTCTAAGTGATACTTACCATTGTCGTCACGACGCGTGATTAAGCTCATTGTCTCGCAGTTCTTACTACCAGCAAACATCAGTGTGCCTGTTGTGGTCGCTGTATCGGGTACTGCGTAAAAAGGAACAAACTCACAACGGTTACGACCGTAATCTTGATCAGGCAAGTAATAACAAACTTTTTTATTTTTTAATGCTTTTAATAGACCTTTTACGTCCTTACGACCAATTAAATATTCGTTAGAGCGGAGGCGTCCATTGGTTGTAAAGTATTCCATCAATGGGTTGTTATGAGGACGATAAAACCCAACTCCTTGGCACGCTAATCCCATTATGCGACTAGCCATTTCAAGATGTAAAACATGAGGAATAAGTAATAATACGCCTTTGCCAGAAGCTTGCACCCGCTCAAAGTGTTCAAGCCCTTTAAAAGACCCTAATGCTTTTTGAGCACGCCATTGCGGCCACCACCAAGCCATACCGGTCTCGACCATCGCAATTCCTGTATTTTCCATATTTTTGAGTACTAGGTCTTTTTGATCTGCTTCGCTCATATCAGGAAAGCATAGTTTAATGTTTACTTGTGCAATATGGCGACGGCGTTTCATGAATTTATAAACTAAACGCCCCAGCTGTTTACCCATGGCTAATTGTAGTTTTTGTGGCAACCAAGAGAGTAAATATAAGAATAAAACGCCAATCCACGTTAGCCAGTATCGAGGACCTAAAAAAGATGCTTTAAAAGGAGATGAGGTGACCACAAAAAACTCTCTATAAATAAAAATGCTAGTTTAACGCTAAGCGCTATAAAATACAAAAAGCCAGCAATGTCGCTGGCTTTTCTAGTTTTACATTACAAAAAGTGTAATTTAAGCGGCTTTTAACCCTTGGTTTATTGCCACTAAATCTTCACTTGTTAATGTTCCTGCTGCTTGTTTTAAGCGAAGGGTAGAGAGTACATACCTATAACGCACATCAGCAAGGTTACGCTTTGCATTGTATAAGTTTTGTGTACTAACCAGTACGTCAACAATAGTTCGTGTGCCTACTTCAAAACCTGCTTCAGTTGCTTTAAGCGCACTTTGGGCCGAAACAACCGCTTGCTCTAGTGCTTTGTAAGTTGCAATGTCCGAAACAACTTGGTTGTAAGATGTAATAACAGTGCGTGTTATAGCACGGTAATTTGTTTCATAATCTTGACTTGCAGCTACGTAAAATGCACGGGCTTGATTAGTTGCAGCAACCGTTGCGCCACCTGAATATAAAGGTACGCTAAAGTTAAGCCCTACAGAACTTGAGTCTGAACGCGGTTGGTCATCAAAATTAACGCCATTTCTTTGAGTGTCTGTAAGAGAGTCACCATAACTTGCACTTAGAGTTAGTTTTGGATAATGACCTGCTTTTGCTAATTCAATTTGATCTTTTGCAATATCAACGGTTACTTTGGATACTTGTAAACTAATATTTTTGTTTTCAGCGACTTTAATAAAATCGGAAGAAAGTTTAGCTGGCTTAGTTGTAGAGAAAGTATCGGTATTTAAAAAATCTAATTTTGCATGGTACTTACCCGTGATTTCACGAAGTTGCTCACGGGCTGTTTCTACTGCATTGCTTGCAATAATCTCTTGAGCTACTGAATTATCAAACTGTGCTTGTGCTTCGTGTACGTCTGTAATAGCTGTTAAGCCTACCGCATAGCGTTGTTTTGTTTGTTCAAGTTGGCGTTCAATAGCACGTTTTTCGGCTTCTATAAACTCAAGGTTGTCAACCGCACTTAATACGTTAAAATAACCTTCAGCAACGCGTACAATTAAGTTTTGCTTAGCTGCATCGTACTGACCGCTTGCTTGCAGAGCTTGTTTGTCAGCAATACCTAAAGAATTCCAAGCGCCTAAGTCGAATAATGTTTGGCTTAAGCTAACACCACGTGTGAATTGGTCAGTGTCACTTTCAACTTGTACTTGGCTAGCTAAATCACCAACACTTTGGTAAGACGTAGCATCACTTTTGTCATACCCCATAGTTAAATTAATTTGAGGCAATAATACACTCATAGCACGATCACTTTCGTAAGATTGTGCATCTGCTTGGGCTTTTGCCTTTAAAACGGTAGGATCATTAGCTGTTGCTATTTCAAAAACGTTTAGTAAATCTTCAGCATTAGCTGCTGTTGAGCCTAGTGCACATGATAAACTAATCAGTGCCGCAAGAATGTTCTTTTTCATATGGGTTCAGTCCTTAGACAATTTTTATACTAAAAGCATGTTAACCTGTTTTACTTAATAAAAAAAAAAAAATTTGTAAAACCGCATGTTCAAATGTAACAGAATATATTAACGCATTTTAATCGTTTAGATATACAGGAAGTCGATGCATGGTAAATAAAAGTTTGGTTAAATTTACACATAAAGATGTGAAAATAAAACCTGTAATAAATCTCTATAAAGGTTTTTTTCAGGTGAACTTATATCAGTTCGAACACGCATTATTTGCAGGTGGAAAATCAAAAACTATTCGTCGCGAAATATTAGAGCGCGGTGATGCTATTGCTGTATTGCCGTACGATCCAGTATCAGACACTCTCCTTTTAATTGAGCAAATACGTATTGGCGCTATTAAAAGCAAGGACTCGCCATGGCTGCTAGAATGTATTGCTGGCATGACCGATGGTAGTGATGATTATGAAGCTGTCGTTAAAAAAGAAGCATTTGAAGAGGCTGGGCTTGAGTTAGATGAGTTGGAGTTTATGCTTTCATACTTATCAAGCCCCGGTGGCACAACTGAACGCCTACATTTGTATTTAGCACGCGCTGATTTAAGCCAAATAGAGTCGGGTGTTTATGGGCTGGAAACGGAAGGTGAAGACATAAAAACCCATATATTAACGGTTGATGATGCCTTAATTCGCCTCAATAACGGTGAAATGGATAATGCAGCAACGGTTATCTGTATGCAATGGCTTGCACTTAATCGCGAAAAGATGGCAAGTAAATGGGCATAAATTCTTACTAATATTATGGTGGTACTTTGACAGCACGATTAGCAACAAAACGATATATTCAAAGCCTCCCAAAGTATTTAACGCTTTGCGAGCATAATTATGTGCGACTATTAAAATTACTGCCTAGCGAGCGCAATATAGGAAGCATTCGTGAAGTAAAACTTGGCAACAGTGAGTTTGCTACAAAAATTGATGGTAGTGCAAAATACACTATGGATATTTCAATTAAGCAGTTAACAGGAATGGTTAAAGGCATAGCACCGCTTTACTTAACGGTTAGATTGTATCATGACGCTAAAGTAGCTGAGATTATTCATCACGATTATCATCAAAGGATAAAGCCATCTTATGGGTATCCTAACCCTAAAATGCATCAAAAAGATGAAAAATACCAACTTAACGCTTTTTTATATGATTGGCTTGTTGCCTGTGTTGAACACGGACAAGCGACCCTTAATTGGGATGTAAATAATGGCTTGGTTTGATGATAAACATACATTTAATAAATCGGTGCTGCGCATAGCGCATGTAACCGATTGCCATTTATTTGCCGATAAAGACGGTGAGTACTTTGGAGTAAACACTGCATCGCATTTTGAACAAGCACTAGCACACATGGCTCAAAAACCACTTGATTGTGTGATATTTGGTGGTGATTTAACACAAGATCACAGCTTTGAGTCTTATCTATTGTTTAGTGAACTGATACATAAAAGTGCATTAACATGTCCCGTATTCTGGTTGCCAGGTAATCACGATGAGATAACAATGCTTAACCGTATAAGTGGTGGGCAAATAAATAGTGGCAAACACATAGCGGCAAGCGGCATTGAGTTACTACTTATTAATTCGAAAGGTCCTACACCTGCGGGGTGGGTGACTGGCGCGCATTTAGATGAAACAACGGAGTGTTTGGTTCAATCAAACAGTAAAAAGATCATATTTTGTCATCATAATCCGTTACCAATAAATGGCTACCTTGATAAGCACATGCTCGAAAATGGGCCTCAATTATTAAATGTACTGGTAAATAGTGGTAATATTATTGGGGTTTTCCATGGTCACGTTCATAATGAATATGAGCAAAGTTATAGAGAGTTAAGCGTGTTTGCAACACCGGCGAGTTCTACGCAGTTTAAAAAATACAGTGCGCAGTGGCAACAGCAAAACTGCGGCCCAGCTTATAGAATGCTTTATATAGATACAGAAAAAGATAAAATAGGCATGAAAACGGAAGTAGTATGGCTAAACGGGTAATTTATATTCATGGTTTTAATAGCTCACATAAGTCATATAAAGCTGTGCGCTTTAGCGAGCTTATGGCACACTATGACGTTGATTATTGTGTACCGTGCCTAAACCATGAGCCTATACAAGCTATCATTAAGCTTGAGCAATTACTAACACCTAATACAGTATTATTAGGGAGCTCGTTAGGTGGTTTTTTTGCCACATATTTATCGCAGCGTTATCAAATTCCTGCAGTGGTTATTAATCCAGCGGTAGCACCATACAATTTATTACAAGCGTTACTTGGGCCAAACTATAATCCTTACCAAGATTATCATTATGATTTAAATAGCAGTCATATAAATGCCTTAAAAATACTGTCTGTAGATAAGCTAAAATACCCTGAGTTGCTGTATTTATTACAGCAAACCGGCGATGAAGTGCTTAATTTTCAACATGCAGTAAACTATTATTCACAATGCAAACAACGGGTAGAGTTTGGTGGTGATCATAGCTATACAGGTTTTGATAACACCTTTACCAGTATTGTAGATTTTCTTAAAATCACGTAAAACTAGCTAAGCATAGCCTTAGCGCATATAAAGATAAAAACTATGAGTGATCAAAATTATAACGCCGAAGCCATTGAAGTACTTAATGGATTAGATCCGGTAAAAAGACGCCCAGGGATGTACACCGATACCGTACGCCCAAATCATTTAGGCCAAGAGGTTATCGATAACAGTGTCGATGAAGCTATGGCTGGTCATGCCACACGTATCGACGTAATACTCCACGAAGATAACTCACTTGAAGTGAGCGATGACGGTCGTGGTATGCCTATTGATATCCACCCTGAGGAAGGTATTCCTGGGGTTGAGTTAATTTTCACTAAATTACACGCAGGTGGTAAGTTTTCTAATAAAAACTACCAATTTTCGGGTGGTTTACATGGTGTGGGTATTTCTGTAGTGAATGCGCTATCTACGCGCGTAGAAGTAACCGTAAGGCGTGACGCCCAGCAATACAGAATGGCATTTGAAAATGGCGATAAAGTAGAAGACTTGAGTGTAATAGGCACCGTCGGTAAACGCAATACGGGTACTACAGTGCGTTTTTGGGCTGATGTTAGCTACTTTGATTCACCAAACTATTCAATTACCAAGCTTAATCATTTATTAAAAGCCAAAGCGGTTTTATGCCCAGGTCTGCGTATTAAGTTTGTTAATAAGCAAACGAAAGAAACTCAAGAATGGTTTTACGAAACGGGTTTAAAAGATTACCTAATTGAAGCCGTTAAAGGTTTTGAAACATTACCACAAGACCCGTTTGTAGGTGAGTTTAAAAGCTCTATTGAAGGCGCTGATTGGGCTGTTGTATGGCTACCTGAGGGTGGAGAATCAATAGCTGAAAGTTACGTAAACCTTATTCCTACCGCGCAAGGTGGTACACATGTAAATGGTCTGCGCCAAGGTTTACTTGAAGCAATGCGTGAATTTTGTGAGTTTAGAAACTTACTCCCGCGTGGTGTAAAGCTAACGCCTGATGACATTTGGGAACGTTGTAGTTATGTATTGTCAGTTAAAATGCAAGATCCACAATTTGCAGGGCAAACCAAAGAAAAACTTTCATCACGTTCATGTGCCGCATTTGTATCGGGTGTTGTAAAAGATTCGTTTAGTTTATGGCTAAATGAACATACCGATACCGCAGAATTATTAGCTGAACTATGTATTTCAAACGCACAAAGCCGTTTGCGTGCAGCTAAAAAAGTAGTACGTAAACGAGTTACTGTAGGCCCTGCATTACCAGGTAAACTAACCGATTGTAGTGCTGCCGATAACGATCGTACCGAATTGTTTTTAGTGGAAGGTGATTCTGCTGGTGGTTCTGCTAAACAAGCGCGAGACCGTGAGTTTCAGGCAATTATGCCGCTACGTGGTAAAATTTTGAATACGTGGGAAGTCGAATCAGGCCAAATATTAGCATCACAAGAAGTACACGATATTTCAGTGGCACTGGGAATTGATCCAGAATCAACCGATATGTCGGGACTGCGCTACAATAAAATTTGTATATTGGCCGATGCAGACTCGGATGGACTACACATTGCAACACTATTGTGTGCATTGTTTGTTCGCCATTTTCCAGAGTTAGTAAAAACAGGGCATGTGTATGTTGCAATGCCGCCATTATTTAGAATAGATATTGGTAAAGAAGTTTATTACGCACTAGATGAAGGCGAAAAAACCGCTATTTTAGCGCGTATAGAAGCAGAGAAGAAACGCGGAAAAGTAAACGTGCAACGATTCAAAGGTCTGGGTGAAATGAACCCACTGCAATTGCGCGAAACAACCATGGATCCAAATACACGACGTTTAGTACAGCTTACGCTTGATAAAGAAATAGAAACCATGGAAATGATGGATATGCTGCTTGCTAAAAAACGATCGCCGGATCGTCGTCAATGGTTAGAAGATCATGGTAACAAGGCGCAAGTTTGATCGCCTGTGTTTAATACTGGGAGATATGAATGAATAAACTACTAGGAAGTTTGCTATTACTTGGGCTAACTACTGCTCCTGCAATGGCTAAAAATATACTCGATAAGCTCACCGTAGCACCGGGGTTTGAAATAAGTTTATTTGCAAATGATGTAGAAAATGCGCGTCAAATAGCTGTTTCAAAAAAAGGTATTGTGTATGTTGGCTCTCGTAAAGCGGGCAATGTATACGCGCTTATTGATCATAATAGCGATGGCGTAGCAGATAAAAAAATTGTTGTTGCTAAAGGCTTAAACATGCCCTCTGGCATAGCGATTAAAGATGGCGATTTATATGTAGGCGAAGTGCATCGTATTATTCGCTTTAAAAATATTGATACCCAATTAAAAGAGCCAAAGTTTGATGTGGTTTATGGCGCATTACCGAGTGAGCGTCATCATGGTTGGAAATTTTTACGTTTTGCACCAACGGGAGAATTAATCATTCCGGTGGGTGTACCGTGTAATATTTGTGCTGAAGATGAGCGTTTTGGCCGTATTTTTGCGCTTAATGTAGAAACAAAACAAATAAAAACAATAGCCAAGGGCGTTAGAAACACAGTGGGTTTTGATTTTCATCCTGCTACTCAAGCTTTATGGTTTAGTGATAACGGTCGCGACATGATGGGCGATGATATTCCGCCTGATGAGTTAAACCGTGCAACGCAAGAAGGTGAGCATTTTGGTTTTCCGTATGTTCATGCCGGCGCAATTATTGACCCTGAGTTTGGGGAAGGTAAAAACATTGCCGATTACACATCGCCAGCACTTGCACTTCCAGCGCACGTAGCGCCACTAGGTATTCATTTTTATAACGCTAAGCAATTTCCAGCAAGTTATAAGCAACAATTATTTGTTGCTGAACATGGCTCATGGAACCGTTCTAAAAAGTCAGGCTATAAAGTAGGCCTTGCAACAATCGAAGTAGGTCGCGTAACTAAATATACGCCATTTATTACTGGCTTTATGAAAGACGAAACAACATTTGGACGCCCTGTTGCATTTGCAGAATTAGGTGACGGCAGTCTGTTAGTAAGCGATGATTACGCCAATGTAATCTACCGTGTAAGCTATAAGAAAAACTAGGTAAGCTTTAATGAGTGATACAGATACCTTGCTAATGCAAGGAATTGAGCAACAAACAATGGGGCGTTTTACCGAAGACGCCTATTTAAATTATTCCATGTACGTAATCATGGATCGTGCCCTACCGCATGTAGGTGATGGCTTAAAACCAGTGCAGCGTCGTATTATTTATGCGATGAGCGAATTGGGCTTGTCGGCTAACGCTAAGTACAAAAAATCAGCCCGTACAGTGGGTGACGTACTCGGTAAGTACCATCCACACGGCGACAGTGCCTGTTACGAAGCGATGGTATTAATGGCGCAGCCGTTTTCTTATCGCTACCCTTTGGTAGATGGACAAGGAAACTGGGGTGCGGCAGATGACCCTAAATCGTTTGCAGCAATGCGTTATACCGAAGCGCGTTTATCTAAGTTTTCAGAAGTACTGCTCAAAGAGCTTGGCCAAGGCACTGTTGATTGGACACCAAACTTTGATGGCACCATGGATGAACCTGTAGTATTGCCTTCTCGTTTACCGCATATTTTACTCAATGGTATAACGGGTATCGCCGTAGGTATGGCAACAGATATTCCGCCACATAACGTACGTGAAGTGGCTAGCGCATGTTGTTTATTACTTGATAAACCAAAAACAGAGCTTGAAGAATTACTTGAGCTTGTACATGCACCAGATTACCCAACAGATGCTGAAATAATTACCCCAAAAGCCGATATTCATAAAATATATAAAACCGGTCGTGGGTCTATCAAAATGCGTGCGGTTTACACCGAAGAGCATGGCGATATTGTTATTACAGCGCTGCCGCATCAATGTTCAGGTGGTAAAGTACTTGAGCAAATTGCAGCGCAAATGAACGCTAAAAAATTACCTATGATTGCTGATTTACGTGACGAGTCAGATCACGAAAATCCAACGCGTATTGTAATTATTCCGCGCTCAAACCGCATTAAAGCTGAGCCATTAATGGCGCACTTATTTGCAACCACCGATCTTGAAAAAAATTACCGCGTAAACTTAAACATGCTAGGCCTAGATGGTCGCCCGCAAGTTAAAGACTTGCGCTGTATTTTAAGTGAGTGGCTAACATTTAGACGCGAAACAGTGCGTCGTCGTTTGCAGTATCGTTTAGATAAAGTATTAGCACGTTTGCATATTTTAGAAGGTTTATTAGCAGCCTTTTTAAATATCGATGAAGTGATTGAAATCATCCGCAGCGAAGATAAACCAAAGCCTGTACTAATGGAGCGCTTTGATTTAACTGATACGCAAGCAGAAGCTATTTTAGAATTAAAACTTCGTCATTTAGCAAAACTTGAAGAGTTTAAAATTCGCGGTGAGCAAGATGAACTAGCCAAAGAGCGTGATAAATTAGCGCAAATACTTGGCTCAGAACGCCGTATGTCGACACTGCTTAAAAAAGAAATTCAAGAAGCCGCTGAAATGTACGGTGACGATCGTCGCTCGCCAGTGATTGAGCGCTCAGAAGCGAAAGCACTTAACGAAAAAGATTTAATTCCATCAGAGTCAGTTACTGTCGTGCTATCAGATAAAGGCTGGGCACGCGTTGGTAAAGGCCATGATTTAGATGTACAAGGCTTAAATTATCGTTCAGGTGATGGCTTTAGAGCCTCGGCTCGGGGTAAGAGCAATCAACCGGCTGTATTTTTAGATTCAGCAGGGCGGGCATTTGCAACCGATGCGCACAGTCTGCCTTCGGCGCGTAGCCAAGGCGAACCAATGACAGGTCGTTTTAACTTAACACCAGGTGCTAATTTTGAGCACGTGGTAATGAGTGAAGACGAGCAAGTCTTACTTATGGCGTCAGATGCAGGTTACGGCTTTATTACCGACTTTAAAGATTTAGTGAGTAAAAATAAAAATGGTAAAGCGCTGGTAAGTGTTCCTAAAGGTGGCATATTACTTTCTCCTATTAGGGTGAACGATGTTGCTAGCGATTACTGTATGGCTATTTCTAACGAAGGTCGAATGCTTTTATTCCCACTGCGAGACTTACCAAAATTAGGTAAGGGTAAAGGTAATAAAATCATTTCTATACCAGGTGCTAAAGTACAAGCCCGTGAAGAGTTTGTAAAAGTGCTAGCTGTTGTGCCATTAGGAAGCAGTGTTACGCTTCATGCTGGTAAGCGTAAACTAACACTTAAACCAAGTGATTTAGAGCATTATCATGGTGAGCGAGGTCGTCGTGGTAATAAGTTACCACGTGGCTTACAGCGTGTTGACGAAGCCGTTGTTGAGCTAACTCCTCAAGATGATGAGCCAATAGAAGCCATTAACGAAGAGTAATCAATTACTTTTTGTATAATTAGAAACGGTCTGCATTTGCAGGCCGTTTTTGTTTTAAAATAAAGCACTTAAAGTTTTTCAGCGTACACTTGTGCGCTATTGTCTCGTTTGTGTCACAAAATAACGCTATAATAGTTGTAACTGATTTTTGGAGAAGCCGATTTGCTCGCTGTTATACGTATTTTTATTATGCTGCTATTTATACTATTGAGTTGTTTTTTTGGCTTACTATTGTCATTAGTAAGGCCATTTCATCCCAATAACGTACACATTATAGCTGGCTGGTTTGGCTCAATGGCTAAAATGATTGGTGTTAAGTTAGTTTTAACACGTCATAAAGATGCTGTTGATATTGGTCCTGCCGTTTATGTTGCTAATCATCAAAATAGCTACGATTTATTTACAGTGCCAGCAATGGTGCCCAAAAACTGCGTAAGTTTAGGCAAAAAGAGCTTAAAGTGGATTCCATTTTTTGGTCAGCTTTATTGGCTTTCGGGTAATATTTTAATTGATCGGGCAAATCGTTCAAAAGCAGCAGGTACAATCTCGAAAGCTGCTGAAAAAATAAAGAAAGATGGGTTGTCTGTTTGGGTATTTGCCGAAGGCACACGCAGTTATGGACGTGGATTATTACCTTTTAAAACAGGGGCTTTTCATACTGCTATGAGTGCTGAAGTACCAATAGTCCCGGTGTGTATGAATACAACACATAAAACCATTAAGCTAAATCGTTGGGATAATGGTACAATCTACATTGAAATGTTAGCGCCTATATCACTTGATGAAAGTATTAGCGCGCGCGAGCACGCCCAGAATGTACACAATATTATGGCTGCTAAAATAACTGAATTAGATGCTCAAGTGAGAGATAAATAATGGAAAACTGGCGTGAAATAAGTGAAGACATTGTATCTTCATTACTCGAAGACGGGTCTGATCCTGAAATACTTTATGAAGTAGAGCACCACTTTGTGTGTGAAGATTTCCCTAAATTGGAACAAGCAGCCCTTGCTGCGTTCAAATTGGGTTACGATGTTGAAGAGCCTGCAGAGCTTGAGCTTGAAGATGGCAGTAAAATTTGGAGTTTTGACATCGTTGTTGAAGCCGAACTTGATGTAGACGTGATAATGGAAGACGTTGATAAATTAGCGCAATTAGCCGTCGAATGTGAAGTAGAATATGATGGTTGGGGCACTTACTTTCAAGAGTAGTTAGCTGCACAACCATAAATAAAAGGCGAGCATTATAGATGCTTGCCTTTTTTAATGTCTTTTGAAAGTGAGTATTATCGAGGTGTGTGATACCAATCCGCAATAGTGCTTAATCAATTTGAGGGATTAAATCTGACGCTAATTGTGTTAAAAATATCTGATATACGACTACATGCTTGCAGAAGGTAGAGTCATGTAAGAACAATTAGTTATAACAACTAAATAACTAACTTTTTGTTTTGTTATCGACACGGTTTTTACCTCAAAACAGGTCACTTAATTAAGTGAATTGGTATTAGTTCAATGCAGTTAGCGCTGAAAATAACTGCTTGAGATAGATTTATTATCCAGAGTTCAAGGTGACTTAGTAAAAGATCCAGCATTACCCTACTGTCTTACATCTACACAAAATGAGTAGAAGCCGAGCAAAGCTTCTGTGTCCAGAACATTCACCTTAACTATAGTCATATAGACAAAAAACAAAGAATCAATCGGCCTAGGGCGAACTCAAAGGGCTGATAATGTGTGGTATTTATGTTGTGTTATCGCCTATTTAGGGGAAATAACCACACACTATAGGCTCTGCCTAAAAAAATACATTGCTGTAAATTTAACCTCGAAAGATAAATAAGTTTTAATACCTCACTAAAATAGATGAAATGTATGAAAGTGATAACTGAATTTTTTATTTTCTTAATAAACTTCATGTACAGGTTAAGGCTTGCTTAAGTGTATTAGTATCTATTTTTTAAAGCATTGACCGTTCGAGCCACATGAATAATTCACTTGCTGCGTTAACTCCCCATTTGAACCTGTATTTTTTACCTTGTTATTAAACCATTTACCCATTGCTTAATTTATTAATGCAACGGGTACGAAGTTTCATGTTTAGAGCATTCTCTATGTTGCCATTGTTAAGTGACTTTTTATCTTATATTTACTTTAAGTAAGTTTAATTGGTCAACCAATGTTGGCGTGGTATTTATAAAAAAGACTAGACCAGTATTTTTGTTTATGCAAATTTTTAAATTGTATTTTATTGGTATACCAATTTTTTGTGTTTTTGATACTTATTCATTATTTTAAAAAATTTAAATTCTATCATTTTTATATTTTAATTAATGTTAGTTATTGTTTTAAATCATCTTTAGTATGTATTTAATCAAAAATAGAAATGGTATTAATACTTATTACCTATTGAATTAATTATTGCAAATTTATTTCAAGAGATATAACTTGTGTCTCGCCACACTGGCAATATCAATTGGTAATTTATTTTTGTAAGTCCAATTATTGGTTTTTATCTAAAATTAAATTACCAGTTACACAAACACAAGTTGAAACCTGTTTACAGGCGGTGATCTAGGTTCGGTGGAAATGCCACTAAACTAGGCTGTTAGATTATTTTCATGTGCAGGTTCGGAGAAATGAAGATAATGATTAATCAAAAATCCCTATTTATTTTTGCAATAATGACTACAAGCTCAAGTTTTTTGCAAGCAGCAACGATTAATAATGCTGGTTTTGAAGACGGCTGGAGTAATTGGAATGAAGTCGAACCAGCAGCTATTTCGGGAAGTGCTTACAAAGGATCCAAATCCTTAAAAATTCAAGGTAGCCCTGGTCGTGTACATCAAGTTGTTGATATAGAAAGAAACACTCAATACACATTAAGTGCGTACGTACTAGGCAAAGGTGAAATTGGAGTCAATGATCTGAATGGTTTGTTTAAAAGCGAGAAGTTTGATGTTTCTTCGTGGACTAAAGTATCTAAAACCTTTACTTCTGCGAATACGGATTCATTACAAGTTTTTGCTAAACATAATAATAGTTCGAATGATGTACGTTTTGATGATTTTACGCTAAGCAGTGGCGGCTCTGGTGGGGGTGATACTGGCGGCGGTGATACCGGTGGCGGAAGTAATATTCCAAGCAGTATTACAAGTGGTAGTATTTTTGATTTAGAGGGGGATAATCCTAATCCATTGGTTAACGATAGCACATTAGTATTTGTGCCATTAGAAGCGCAACATATTACGCCTAATGGAAATGGTTGGCGTCATGAGTATAAAGTTAAATCTAATTTACGTGTTGCGATGACTGACACTTACGAAGTATTTGAAGCTAATGTTAAAGTTGAAATGTCCGATGGTGGAAAAACTATTGTCGCCCAACACCATGCAAGTGATACAGGCACTATTATGAAAGTGTATGTGTCTGATTCGTCAGAGTCAGGTTTTGATGATAGTACTGCAAATAATGGTGTTTTTGACGTGTATGTACGTTTGCGTAACACCAGTGGTAATGAAGAAAAGTTTGCACTAGGTACTATAACCAGTGGTGGTTCATTTAATTTAAAAGTTGTGAATAATTACGGTGATGTTGATGTAACCGCACTTGGCAGTACTTTTGGTATTCCGGTCGAAGATGATTCCGAATCTTACTTCAAGTTTGGTAACTACCTACAATCGCAAGACCCATATACATTAGATAATTGTGGTGAATCGGGTAATTCAAACTCCTTTAAAGAGTGCTTTAAAGATTTAGGTATTACTAAATCTAAAATCACAATGACAAATGTTAGCTATACTCGAGTAACTAAATAATTAAGTATTATTTATAAAGCCACTTTGATTCAAAGTAGAGTGGCTTTTATACTTGTTGATAGTATATGAATTTAATTTATAACCATTTTTTGTTTTTAAAGTAAATGCCAATACTGCCCGTTAATACGATTAAAAAAACCACAAATAACGTAAATGCATATGGACTCTCTGTGCCAGGTATGCCCCCTACGTTCACACCTAATAAGCCAGTTAAAAATCCCAGAGGTAAGAATAAAGCAGCGACAACCGACATGACATACATGCGCTGATTCAATTGTTCAGACACTTGGTTTGTGATTGTTTGTTGAATAATTTGTGCCCGCTCTATGGAACTATCTAGCTCTTCTAGATAGCGAATAAGCAAATTTGTCGTTTCATTTAACTTTGCTTTATCGTCATCAAATAACCATGGATAGTGGTTGTTCACCATACTGCTTAATGCTTCTTTTTGCGGCCTTAAGTAGCGCTTTAAGGCGATTGTTTGGCGACGCAGTTGCGATAACCCTTGGTTATCAAAAGGTTTACTTGGTTCGTCTATTTCTTCTTCAAAATCATCTAATGTTTCATCAAGCGAATCAATGACGCTTTGCATTCGTGATGTCAATTTTTGTGCTATTGCGCATACTAATTCTGATATGTTGCATGGGCCGGTATTACTACTAAACGATGTTAAAATATCTTGAATTGATAATAATCGACGTTTACGTGTCGTAATTACAATATCTTCATTAATGAAAAAGCGAATTGATACCATATCTTCAGGGCTTTGCGCCGGGTTTAAATTCACCCCGCGTAAAAATAGCATGTGACCATTTGTGGCAGATGTAATACGTGGGCGAGTCTCATCTGCGGTTAACGACTCTAGCTCGTAATCGGTTAAAAACTCACAATTTTTAAGCCATGTAACGACTTCTGTTTGACTGTAATCCATGTGTACCCAGAGCTTACCCTGTCCAGGTTTCCAATTATGTAGCTCATCAGTGTTTGAAATGGGGCGTGCACCACCTCGTTCGTCAAGAACTAGGGCGTGGAGTAAACCATTAATCATATTAGTTTCTCATAATAGTGTATTTTTAATACTGTTAACTATAGTGTATCTACTTAATCAAAATAGACTTATCTTTATTTTTAATAAGTTAGTTTTTAAATTAATAAAGCATAAATTTGGTGTGAATTAAATTGCTAGCAAACCAAGATAGTTAACTGTGCAGTAGAAAAATATAGTGAAGTTTGCGGTCGATATTTATCAATCAAATTCACTTGTCGACGGGATAAATTTATTTTGTTGGTGTTTTTTTACCTGTAGCGTATAAGTCACTTTTTTATTAAGGGCACATTTATGACGACAAAGATCACTATTGGTTGGCGTGAGTGGTTGAGCTTACCTGAACTGGGTATTGAGCGAATAAAAGCTAAAATTGATACAGGCGCTCGTACATCATGTATTCATGCTATTAACATTGAAGAGTACGAAGTTGATGGAGAAAAATGGGTTAAGTTTACAGCCCAGCCATTGCAAGATGATGAACAAACGAAAATCACTTGTAATGCAAAGGTTAAAAAAATAAAAAACGTAACAAGCTCAAGTGGACAAAAAGAATTACGTTATTTTATAGAAACAACATTGCATGCGGGTAAGCATAGCTGGCCTATAGAGATGACTTTAACCAGTCGAGCAACAATGAAGTTTAGAATGTTATTAGGGCGTACAGCCATGGAAAATCGTGTCATTGTTGACACGGCTTTATCTCATTTATTATAAAAGTATTGAATTTTATGTCTGAAAATCAGCCATAAATAATTAATGCATACAATTTAGTTAAGGTTTTAACTATGAAAATCGGTATTTTATCTCGTAACAAAAAATTATATTCAACACGTCGTTTAATCGAAGCGGCAGAAGCGCGTGGCCATGAAGTTAAAGTAATCGACGCACTACGCTGCTATATGAATATAAATTCAGAGCAACCAGAAATTCACTATCGCGGTGAAAATTTAAAAGAATTTGACGCAATCGTCCCGCGTATTGGTGCATCGGTTACATTTTATGGTTGCTCGGTACTTCGTCAGTTTGAAATGATGGGTGTCTACCCTGTAAACGAATCCGTGGCTATTTCTCGTTCGCGCGACAAATTGCGCTCGCTTCAGTTACTTTCGCGCAAAGGCGTTGGTATGCCAGTAACAGGTTTTGCTAGTAAACCAGATGATGTAAAAGACTTACTGGAAATGGTAGGCGGTGCACCGGTAGTTATTAAATTACTTGAAGGTACACAAGGCATTGGTGTGGTACTTGCTGAGACGCGTAAAGCGGCTGAAAGTGTTATTGAAGCATTTATGGGCTTAAAAGCTAATATTATGGTTCAGGAATATATTAAAGAGGCAGGTGGTGCAGATATTCGTTGTTTCGTATTGGGCGATAAAGTAATTGCAGCAATGAAGCGCCAAGCACAAGAAGGTGAGTTCCGTTCTAATCTTCACCGTGGTGGTAGCGCGACATTAGTACGTATTACTCCTGAGGAGCGTAAAACAGCAGTTGCAGCCGCTAAATCAATGGGCTTAAATGTGGCTGGTGTCGATTTACTTCGCTCATCTCGTGGGCCACTTGTGATGGAAGTAAACTCATCACCTGGTCTTGAGGGTATTGAGATCGCAACAGGTAAAGATATTGCAGGTATGGTGATTGACTTCATCGAAAAGAATGCTTCAAGTAAAGGAACAGCAACACGTGGCAAAGGTTAAAATTAACCGTCCTTTTACCTTATTAGGTGAACAGATTGGCGTAGGCGAGCGTAAAACGCTTGCCTTAGAAGCCGCAAAGCTTTACACCCATTCACCACTTAATATTCCTATAGAAGTGGTGAATGGTGTAATGGAAGGACCTGTGCTAATGGTCTGTGCTGCTATTCATGGTGATGAATTAAATGGCGTAGAAGTTGTACGCCAGTTACTTGCTAAAATAGATCCTAGTCAGTTACGTGGCACGTTAATCGCTGTGCCTATTGTGAATGTGTTTGGCTTTATTCATAAATCGCGTTACTTACCAGATCGACGTGATATGAACCGCAGTTTTCCAGGCTCTGAACGTGGCTCGTTAGCAGGACGTATGGCTTATATGTTTTTTAATCAAGTAGCAGTACATTGTACGCATATCATTGATTTACATACGGGGGCTATTCACCGGACTAATTTGCCACAAATTCGTGCTAATTTAGCAGATGAAGCAACAGCTGAAATGGCTAAAGCATTTGGCACGCCAGCGGTTATAGATGCATCACTGCGTAATGGCTCTCTTCGCAGCGAAGCGGCTAACTTAGGCATACCTGTTATAACCTATGAAGCAGGTGAAGCACTACGATTTGATCCTATTGCAATTGCAGCCGGTGTGCAGGGCGTTGATTATGTTATGCGTCATTTAAAAATGATTCGTGGCAAACGCCCGAAAAAATTACCAGATCCGATTATTGCAGGTTCTACAAGTTGGATACGCGCAGAAGTTGATGGCATTGTTCGTGCTCAAGTATCATTGGGCGAACGTGTAATTAAGGGCCAAATACTTGCTTATATTAGTAGTCCGTTGGGTGACTCTGAACTTGAGCTTTTAGCACCTAAAGGTGGGATTGTTATTGGCCAACAAACGATGCCATTAGTAAATGAGGGCGATGCAGTCTTTCATCTAGCTTACTTTGCGAGTGACAATGGTTTAGTTGAGCAGCAGCTAGAGAGCTTTATAGACGAAATAAATGATTTAGATGACGAACTTAAAACTGCGGAACTAAATAATTAATCGTTAACCTAAGTTCTGTTTAGTTAAGCATTAAAAAGCCGCAGAAGGTAATTACCTTCTGCGGCTTTTTTGTGACTATTATTTTTTAACTATGTTTTTTTAGGGCCAATAATACGCTTTATAACAGGCGTTTTTGTTGGTTTTGGTTCTTTATTTAAAACCATGACAGGGCGCGTCACAAATAAATTGTTAGGATAAATAACACGATGGCCATCAATGTGTTCAAGTACTACATTCATCAAACCCATTTCGACAATGCGACCTTCAACATGATTCGCGCCATCAATAATTCGTACCCAATAACCAACGCGGCAGTCGTTTTGAATAAACATTAATAAGAATGCAGTTAAGTTACTTAATAACGACCATGCGGCAAAAAGTGCAACACCTAGCATGGCAAATAATGAGGAGCCAAGTACAAGTAAGCCACGTAATTCAATGCCCCAAAATACCAGTACTAAGCATATCATTACACAGGCAAGTATTATTTTAAGCAGTAGTTCTGCGCGCGATTTGTGATGTAAATCTACTTTACCCTTAATGGTTTTTTCGAGAAGCTTTTTAGTCAGCTTTAATAGCAACGGATAAAGTAGTAAGGCGATTAGGGTCACAATCAGTTTATATTGTGTACCAAAAAAATCTAAAATCTCTAACGGTTCCAAAATACATTCTCATATGGGGAGTAAGTAATAATTAAGTAATTAGTTTAACGTTTTAAGATGATGCGAAATAGTTATTTAAAAAGATTTTTTCACATTAACTAACCATTGTACTGAGTCTACATCGTCGTAACTATCAAGCGGTGCGGCGATGTCAATGTGGATCATAGTACCTGCGTTAGCTCTGCTTGGGGCTAAGCGCAAACCTATACCAACATTTTTAAGTACGTGATCGTTCTCGCCATTATCTTTGTCGTTAAACCACGCACGGCCAACGTCAATAAACCCAGCGGCACCTACTTTAAATAGCTGAAGCAAATCGTACTCCCAATAATAGCGTTTTTCTAAACTAACTAAAAAACTGCGATCGCCGTGTTGATAATCCATAGGGTAGCCTCGTAAACCAGTTTCACCACCCAAAGTAAGTTGTTGGTCGGCAGTTAAGTTTTTAGCATATTGCAAACGCCCTTTTACATACCACGATTGATCAACACTGGTGTTTAAGTAGTATTGAATTTGACTAGTGGCCCTAAAGTTTTCTAATTGTTTGTGTTCTTTATTCCAATATCCTTCAATGTCAGTGTTAAAACGCCATAGAGTATTATCGCCAGAAAAATGTGCTTTTTTAAAATTTAATGAATAAATAGCACGACTATCATCATCACTCAAAGATTCATCAGAGTAACCAACAAGGGCTTTAACATTCCAGCCTAGGTTTAAATCTTCAGTGCGGTACATACTGTCGAAATTGCGTACTTTTATAAAGTTATCTTCAAACCAGTGGCCGCTTATAAATGGGTAACTTAAACTTCTGTCATCGGCAAGTGGTGCAAAGGTGGTGTCTATAGCTTCAAAGGTATGCTGCTCGTCGGTATAACCTAAGGTTAAGCGCTGGGTCCAGTTATTATTAAGCGCTTTAGAGTGCCCTATAAATGCACTGTTTAAATCGCTAGTTTGATCAAATTCGCTAAACTCTTCGCCGCGTTTATATAATGACTCTTCGCGCTGTTCTGAATAGCTTAAAATACCGTAACTAAGAGGGGTGTCAATTGCGTAAAATGGATAGGTTAACTCAAGTAAATGGCGCTTGCCATCGCTGTTATCGGCGTACTCTAGACGGCCGCGGTAGCGAGTAGATAAAATATTAGGATCGTCGTAAACAAATAAGTAACCACTGCGGTCGCTATCAGTCGTGCGTGAAAACGATAGGCGTTTACCCCAACCAAAGAGGTTTGATTCTCTAAAGCCAATGCTTGATTTATTTTCACCACCGCTGCGGCTAAAGTTTATTTCAGGTAGAAGCGTCCATAAATCACGAGTCACTACCTTTACATCAATGTCACCATCGCAGTTCTCAGTTGCACTAATTTGGGCGTCATATAAGTAACTTTCTTTGCGTAGGAGGCGTTCTGATTCAGCTAATTTTTTAGCATCATATTTATCGCCGGTGGCAAACAGTAGGAGGTTATTAATTACATCCGGTTCGGTTTGAATATGTGCGCGGTTGGCAAAGCGAAATAATGCATTATTTTCTTCTTCGAGTTCGGTATTAAATACATTGAGTTGCTTAAGTGAAATAGTGGCAATTTTAGCATTGGGTTTAGCGCTTACAATGGAGATATCGTCGTTGAGTTGGCGGCGTAAGTTTTTATTATTAGAGTGGTCTAACTTTTCAACTTGGCAACGAGTATTATCATGAGTTTGTGCTAATGCACTTTGCATGAATAAGGCTAAAATACTTAAGCTAATACAGTACTGTGTGATCCATTTCTTAGTTACCATTCAAACCCTTTACTGCTACGTAGCAAATTACTACCGTAATATCAGCTTACATCATAGTTACTAAAATGTAAGTTAAAAGTATTGAGTTTGAAAATTAAATATAACGACTTTGAACTAAAGCCGCTAACTTAAATAAAAGGTGAGTGCAGCAAGTAGATGATCGGCTTCAGTGCCTTCTCCATTTATCCAAATACTTTGGCTGTAGTGCTCATAGTTTAAATTAAAGGTTTGCTGCTGGTAGCTAAAGCGAACTTGATGACGGTCAGCACCAGCAGAATACTCGTTGAGCGTTATATCGTCTGAATGTAAAAATAATGTACTCCACAGCTCAAAGTCTTCGTCATGCGGAGGCTCGATGGGCGTAATTACAATACATTTATGAGTATGGTCGTATTCTATTTTTGTCATAATGCTCTTAATTTGTAGCTAAGTAATTACGAATTGCAGTTAAAAAGGCGCCGCCATATTTATTTAATTTAGTGAAACCAACTCCCGACACTTTTAAAAACTCACTGTCATTTGTTGGCATAAGCTGCGCCATTTCAGCCAAGGTTTTATCATTAAATACTACATACGGTGGTACATCGTCGGCATCAGCAAGTTCTTTACGCAGTGCTCTTAAGCGGGCAAAGAGCTTTTTATCATAATTAAATTGCGCTAATTTATCTTGGTACACGTGCTTGGCTTGCAGGCGAGGTTCAGCCAATTGCAAAGCATATTCACTTTTTAAAATTGCACGCGCGGCTTCTGTTAATCTAAGTGACGCACCTTGTGTTATATCTTGGCTTAGTAAACCCTGATGAATAAGTTGACGTAAAATACTAAGCCAAAATTCACTGCTTTTATCTTTACCGATACCGTAAGTACTTAACTCATGATGGTTGTTATCGCGTATGCGGCTCGTGTTTGCACCGCGAAGTAATTCTACAATATAACCTAGGCCAAAACGTTGCTCAGCTCTATACACACACGAAAGCGCTTGCTGTGCGACTAACGTACCATCAAAGCTTTTAGGTGGGTTTAGGCAGATATCACAGTTGCCACAAGGTTCGCGCTGGTATTCACTAAAGTAGTTTAGCAATATTTGGCGGCGACACGTTTGTGCTTCAGCAAAGCTAGCCATGGCGTTAAAGCGTTGTTCTTCTACACGGCGACGTTGTTCGTCATCAATGTCTTCAAAAAAGCGCCTTACACGGCCAATATCAGCCGGATCAAAATACATGATGGCTTCTGCGGCAAGGCCATCTCGCCCAGCTCGTCCTGTTTCTTGATAGTACGACTCTATACTTTTTGGAATATCGTAATGTAATACAAAGCGTACGTTAGGTTTATTAATCCCCATCCCAAAAGCAACAGTTGCTACTACAATTTGAATGTCGTCGCGGGCAAACCCAGTTTGCACAAATTGTCGTTGTTCGTTGCTCATACCTGCATGGTAAGCGGCAGCGTTTAGCCCTGCGTCTGCAAGTTTTTCAGCAATGTCGTCTACGCGCTTACGACTGGTGCAATAAATAATACCGCTTTGGTTTTTTTGCTCTTTTAAGTAGCGAAGCAGTTGCACCATAGGTTTAAATTTTTCTTCTATGGTGTAACGAATATTGGGACGATCGAAGCTACCAGTATGAATATAAGGCTGCTGTAGTTTTAGTTGCTCAACGATATCAAACCGGGTCGCTTTATCAGCCGTGGCGGTAAGCGCCATCATAGGAACATGTGCAAAACGTTGCTTTAATTCGTTTAAGCGAAAGTAATGAGGTCTAAAATCGTGACCCCAATGCGACACACAGTGCGCTTCGTCAATGGCAAATAAGCTCACATTTAAATGCGATAAACGTTCTAAAAAGTCACGCTGCAATACTTTTTCAGGCGCAACATATAATAGTTTAATTAAACCTTGGTGAAGTTGTTGATATACCAATTGCTGTTCTTCTCGCGCTAAGCTGTTATTAACGTAAGCGGCTTTAACGCCAAGTGCTTGGAGTTGCGTTACCTGATCTTGCATTAGTGATATAAGCGGAGATATAACAATGGTTACGCCTTCAAGCACTAAAGCGGGTATTTGATAACACACAGATTTCCCACCACCTGTGGGTAGCAATACAAGCGAGTCATGCCCATTTATAGCTGCATCAATAACTGCTTTTTGACCGTCGCGAAATTCGCTGTAGCCAAACACTTGTTTGAGGACAGTTTCTGGTTTACGCACAAGCGTACTAGAAGGTGGTGTTAATGTATTCATTGGCGGGTATTTTAGTGGTTTTTTAACGAGATGTCTTTAGCTGAGTTACTTGATGAATTATTTAAGTGGAGTCTCGTAGTTTTGCACTATGTATGTTTTACTCATCTTACCAGTTTTGGCATAGAGAATAATAATGAATAAAGAAATGTTAATTGAACAAGTTGGGGCGTTGTTTGTAAATGGCATGCCGTTTAATCAGTTTTTACAAATATCGGTAGAATCACTGAGTCCTGAACAAGCAAAAATTACCTTTCCTTGGCAGGATGTATTTATTGGTAATCCAGCGCAAAAAATATTACACGGAGGCGTTATTTCAGCCGTGCTTGATAATGTGGGAGGAATGCTTGCTGCAGCAAGTGTGATTGATAAATTAACAGACTTAGATATTGGTAGTGTGCAAGCGAGGCTAGCTACGCTTGGAACCATCGATTTACGCACCGATTATTTACGCCCAGGCAAAGGCGAAGTGTTCACCGCGAGTGCAACGCTTATTCGTTCAGGCAACAAAGTGTGTGTATGTCGAATGGAGTTACATAATGAAAAAGCAATTCAAATTGCGTTTGGTACTGGTACGTATTTAGTTGGATAAACAATCCATGGAGAGTAAACTAGCGACCTTTTAGTATCACTAAGTGTTTTTATTATGTCGATTGATACAGAGCAGCGTAAAGGCGCTGTTTTTGCTTGCCTAGCATTTGTGATGTGGGGGTTAGCACCTATATACTTTAAATTTATCCAGCATGTGTCAGCTTTTGAAATATTAATGCATCGCGTTGTTTGGTCTGTCGTTTTTTTAGTACTTGTGGTAAGTATTCTTAAATATTGGCACAAAATAAAGCGTATTATTGTTCAGCCCAAACTAGTGTTAATGCTTGTTATTACTTCAGCGTTACTGGGGTTTAATTGGGGACTTTTCATATGGGCGATAAATAATAACCATATGCTGGATGCAAGCTTGGGGTATTACATAAACCCATTGTTAAATGTATTGCTGGGTATGCTTTTTTTAGGCGAGCGTTTACGTAAGTTTCAGGGCGTTGCCGTTGCACTCGCGTTTTCGGGAGTATTATTGCAACTCGTTAGCTTTGGCTCGTTTCCGGTAGTTGCTTTTTCATTGGCAATATCATTTGCACTTTATGGCTTATTACGTAAAAAACTCCCCGTTGAAGCTCTGCCAGGGATATTGCTTGAGGCACTTATATTATTACCTGTAGCGCTTGTTTATTGGTGGTTAATGGCGCCTTCTGACACATCAAGCCTTCCCGCTAACGATTGGCATACTAATGCGTTACTAATTAGCGCGGGCATTATAACTACATTACCGTTATTGTGTTTTACTGGCGCAGCTAAGCGTTTGCAATACACTACATTGGGCTTTTTTCAGTACATTGGGCCAAGCTTAATGTTTATGCTCGCAGTGGTGTTTTACGGTGAGGTATTTGATGCAGAAAGATTAGTTACATTTGCATGTATTTGGAGTGCGCTCGCTATATTTAGTTGGGATTCTTACCATCAATCACGCAAACGAAAAAAAGCGGCAGTGGCGACAGCACAAGTGGCTAGTTAACTATTTTAGCTAATAATTTTGTTACGGCCAGTTTCTTTTGCATCATAAAGTTTTAAGTCGGCCTGTTTTAATAGTTCATCAATTTGATAAACAGGCCCTGACGAAAAACCAATAGAGATTGTGAATCTAATGTTGGCTTTACTAAATTGTTGGCTATTACCTTCTATAAAACACCTAAATCCTTCAAGTTTTTTGAGTGCTTCTTGTTTATCGGTATCGGCAAAATAAACAGCAAACTCTTCGCCCCCCAAGCGTGCTACTAAATACTTTTTAAAGTATTTGCTAAAACAAATAGATAAACCTTTTAATACTTCGTCGCCTGCATCGTGGCCATAGGTATCATTAATTGCTTTAAAATGATCAATATCAAGCATAGCTAATGCGCCATTGCCGTTATCAAGTTCAATTTTTTTAAGGGATTTTCTAGCCTCTTCAAAAAAGTAACGACGATTGGGGATTTTTGTGAGGTAGTCTGTATTAGCTTGGTTTTTTATGGTTGCTAAAAGCGTTAACATATCGACGTTTTGGCTTAATCGACAATAAAACTCCTCACTATTGAAAGGCTTATGTAGGTAATCATTTGCCCCATTTTTTAAGAATAAGGTAGATAAATCTGAAGAATCAGCACCTGAAATGCCAATTATTGCTTTTTCATCGTTATCATATAAACGCCTGATTTCTGTGCATAGTTCATCGCCGTTCATATTAGGCATTTCATTATCAGTGATAATAACGGAGATATCAGGTGATGCTTCAAGCATAACAAGTGCTTGTTTACCATCTTCAGCTTGTAAAGTTTGATATTTATGACGGGTTAACAAGCTACATATATACTGTCGTGTGGATAAAGAGTCGTCAACAACGAGTACTTTTACATTTTCGTTTCGAGGTAGTCGTAATAGCTGTTTTTCGAGATACTGATACGCTTGTTTATTTTCTTTGATGATGTAGTCAATTATAGGGTATTTTTCTACTGTATCGCGTGTTTTTTTATCAATATTACCCGTCATTACAATCGTTGGAATTTCAGCGTCGATAGTACAAGGAACTGCTTCGCCATTAGGCGCATCAGGTAAAATAAAGTCAACTACAGCACAAAAGTAGCTATTTTTACTGATAAGTTCTTTTGTTTGAGTTAGAGATTCAGCTATATCTACTTCATAACCCGCTTTAAGCGCGATGTGTTTTTGCACCCGCGCTATTGTTGGCGTATCTTCAACTATTAGTATTCTTCGCGTCACGTCACAACCTTGTTTATATTTTTGCAAAAGTATTTGCTTATACAAGTTGTAACTGCTAAAACGCAAAAAAGCAAATAAGTGAAGAGCTTATAGGTTATCTGCTTCAGAATAATACTCTTGGCTTATAGGAGCTGGCCCTGATATTTTTGAGCGGCCAAATAGGGTATGAAACTTACTCTTACATGTTGTAAGTTTAAGGTATTTAACCCAAGCACGCTCAATCGGATTTGTTGGCTCTAAAGTCCCCATTGCTACGGCTAAAAATTGTTCTTGGTGTTCGTTTTGTGGCTCAATAGTTTTGTTGTGTAAGCCTTTTAAAACAACGCCATGTTGGTCTAATATGCTGGCTTCTAATAAGGTGAAGTTTCCACTACGGCTAAAACCGCGTGGGAAGTTGTGATCATCATAAAACTGACGTTGGCTAACAAATGCTTGACGAAGTAGTGAAATATCATTGCTCATAGCTTTATCCTCATGCCTTAGTAATTAGCTGGAGTATGATGCAAGTTTGGCAATTTATTAAACAAGTTATTTTTATCGTGAGGATAAAAAATTGGATATAGATTTATTAAAAACATTTGTTGAAGTTGTGCGTACACGTCACTTTGGTAAAGCGGCCGAAAACCTTTATATCACCCAATCTGCGGTGAGCTTTAGGATTCGTCAGTTAGAGCAGGGACTTGGGGTTAATTTATTTATACGCCAGCGTAATAATATTCAACTTACAGCGCCGGGTGAGCGTTTGTTGCCACATGCTCAAATGATTATTACGGGTATGCAACGCGCCAAAGTAGATGTTGCGCTTGCCGATAATATGCATAAGCAAATTAGCTTAGCAGGAACGCCTAATATTTGGGATGCTTTTTTACAGTTTGGTATAACAAATATTGTATCGGCGATGCCGGGCGTGTCATTAGTCGCAGAAGTTAAAGCACAACAAGAAAGCACTCGGTTGCTATTAGAGCGAACTCTCGATTTAGCCATTTTATTTGATCCGCCTAAAGTAGATGAATTAGTAGTAGAGCGAATTTGTGAACTGCCTATTATTCCAGTGAGTGGCTATGATACTGCAACTAACGAAAACTTTTTTGATAACCAATATGTATATGTTGATTGGGGAACAACTTTTTCACTTTGGCATGCGCGTCAGTTTACAGGTAAAACGCCGCCTTACTTCAGAACAAGTACTGGTCGTATAGCACTTGATTTAATATTACAGTGCGGCGGGAGTGCGTTTATTCCTCAAGTACTTGTAGAGCATCATTTAAATAAAGGTGATTTATTTCATGTTAAAGATGTAAAAAATACGTCACGAGATGTATTTATTGCCTATCATAGAGATAATGAACAGAAAGAATTAATAGAAACGTTGGTAAATTTGTTATCACAAATGACACCTAGCTTGACGTTGGAGCCTAGTTTATAGGTACAAATGAGTTGCTGAGTATCGATGTTATTTTGATTTCATATTTAATGCACTTTTATTAATTTAAAATTACATAAATATTTCGATTGTAATATTTCTGTAATTTTACAGTGACAAACTGCTGCTGTTTTAAAATTAGTCTTTTGTGATTATCCAAGGAAATAACATGAAATTTGTAAAATCGAGCTTATGTTTAGCGCTATTAAGTGGCTTATCTTTTAATGCTCTTGCTGATGTAGACGTGTACGGCAAAGCGAATGTAACTATTCAATCATCTGATGACGGTGAAGGGTCGTTCACTGAAATTAAAAGTAATAATTCTCGCTTTGGTCTTAAAGGTTCTGAAAAGATAACAGAGGGCTTAGAGGCTGTTTATAAATTTGAGTTTCAAGTTGACGTGTCTGATGCGGACTCAAAGGGTGATAATGATGACAATATTTCTGCGCGTAACCAATATATAGGGTTAAAAGGTGCATTTGGCCAAGTTGTTGTTGGTCGACACGATACTGCACTTAAGTTATCTCAAGGTAAAGTTGATTTATTTAGCGACCTTGAAGGCGATATTAAAAGTATATTTAAAGGCGAAAATCGTTTAGGTGATTCTGTTACTTATTCATCAAATACTTACGAAGATTTTAGAGTACTTGCTACTTTTATTGCAGAAGATGATGAAGATGCAAAAAATGGCTATTCACTAGGACTTACTTATGGCGATTCTTCACTTAAAAAGAGTAAAGTATATGCATCAATTGGTGTTGATAGTGAAGTAAATGGCTACGATGTAGTTCGTGCAACTGTTCAAGGTAAAATTAATGATTTTAAAGTAGGCGCAATGTACCAAACACAAGAAAAAGTAGACGGCAGCGCAGAGGCTGACGGGTACTTATTAAGTGCAGCTTACATAATGGGAAACAATACATTTAAAGTGCAATACCAAACTATGGATTTTGACGACAGCGATGATAAGTCAGCAATCTCAGTAGGTGTTGATCACAAGTTAAATAAAAATATTAAAGTATTTGGTTTTTACTCGGGCTTCGACATGGACAACAACGTTGACCAAGATTACTTAGGCTTAGGTATGGAATACAAGTTTTAACTATTCGCTAAATTAGTTAAAACACTCCCTTTTTAACCGCACTCTTTTGAGTGCGGTTTTTTTTGCTTTAAATTATTTACTTAGCCGCCCATAATAGAGCTTAATTTGGAATGAGGTGCGAGCCCTCGACTGTTCCCGCAACTGTAATTAGCGCAAAGCTTTAAGTCAGATACAAATGGTATAGTACCAATTTTATTAAAAACATGATCTTTTTAGTGAATTAAATAACTTACTAACTTCGTTAAAAATTATTCATATAGAACAACTATATGTCATAATTTCCGCCTTGTTATTAAGCTGTTTATTTGTCGCTATAATAAATCACTAATTTAATGCAATTGGTATGAATTCTTTTAACGAGCGGGTTTACTCATTTTTCTTGTAGTGCATTAGTATTTTTATCGCATTTTTGGTGAGTTTAACCTAGGGTCTGTCGAACTTTGCGGATTAAAATTTGTTCAAACTAGGGGCTATTTAATCGCGGCGCGAGGTTTGTAACCTAGTGGGCTAAGTAAAAACCGAGCAACAAAGAGTAAATAGCCCCTAGGAAGAACCCTTTGGGCAGCGCCTGTTTGGCATTAATGCTACGTTATCGCCCATTTATGGGGAATAACCACACTACATAGGCTCTGCCTTGCCTAAATACCAAACAGACTGTTGCAAATTTAACCTTGAAAGATCAACAGACCCTAGCCTAGGACTGACTATTGCACACTCAAACGCCATTAAATACACCATTACTAAACGTTAAAAACGTATCGTGGGGTATTGGCAATAAAACGATTCTCAAAAAAATAGACCTTAAAATAACTACAGGTAAATTTGTTGGTTTGATTGGCCCCAATGGCGCTGGTAAATCGAGCTTATTGCGTTGTTTATATCGTTTTAGTAAACCCAGTGATGGCGTTGTAGAATTTAACAACACCGATATTTGGCAATTAAAAAGCGATGAGTACGCAAAAAAAGTAGCGGTTGTTTTACAAGAAACTCCGTCGCAATTTAACTTAAGTGTATTTGACGTTATTGCGCTTGGGCTAACGCCTCATAAATCGCTATTTAGCTCAGTAACTAACATTGATAAACAAAAAATCACCCAAGCTATCAACACTGTAGGGTTGGCAGATCATAGCGAACAAAGCTTTGAGTCACTTTCGGGTGGTGAAAAGCAACGTGCCTTGATAGCCCGTGCGATAGTCCAGCAACCTCAGCTGTTAATAATGGACGAGCCAACCAGCCATTTAGATGTTAAATACCAAATACAAGTTATGGAGCTGGCTAAATCGCTCGGTGTAACTGTATTTGCATCGTTTCATGATTTAAACCTAGCCTCTGCAATGTGTGATGAACTGCTCGTTATTAAAAATGGTGAAATTACACATACAGGCACGCCAAGTGAGGTATTAACCGAAAACATGCTAGGCGACGTTTTTGGTGTATGCGCCCAAGTAAATAACCATCCGCAAATATCGAAGTCGGGAAATAGCATCCCTCATATCACTTACTTTTATGGTTACGAATAATATGCGTGCAGTTAATACTCGTCACTCACTTGCACTATGTATAAGTATTGCAGCTGCTTTATTTAGCTTATTTGCAGCACTTAGTTTTGGCGCCGCAGAAACCTCGCTTCAAGACGTACTTAATAGTTTTTTACTCTCAAATGATGCGTCTTTTAATACGCGTATTATTTTTGAACTAAGAATGCCACGTACGTTACTCGCCTTTTTAGCAGGCTCAGGTTTAGCAATTGCGGGACTTATTTTACAAACGGTAACGCGCAACCCTTTAGCCGATCCTTACTTATTTGGTATATCGTCGGGTGCCTCATTTGGCGTGGTGTTACTTATGGCATTTGCCGGTATTAGCGCAGGCTTTATGCTATCGGCAGCGGCACTGCTGGGTAGCTTACTCGCTATGAGTTTATTAATATTGATTGCAGGCAGGCAGCAAAGTACACAGGTAGAGTCAATGTTATTAGCTGGCGTTGCTCTGTCGTTTTTATTTAGTGCATTTACCAGTTTGTTGCTTTATTGGAGCGACCCTCAGGCGGTAGCCGCTATCCTATTTTGGACACTGGGCAGCTTTGCACGTGCGCAGTGGGCAACGCTTTGGTTGCCTTTGTTGGTAATTACATTATGTACGTTTGTAATGCTGAGCTTTAGAAGGCAGCTCAATGCGATGTTACTGGGCGATGAAAGCGCAATTACATTAGGTGTTAGAGTCCAGCGCTTTAGAATACTTATGCTGGTTTTAAGCTCATTAATTACCGCTGTGCTGGTGGCTATGTGTGGTGGTATTGGGTTTGTAGGATTAATGGTGCCGCATATTGTGCGCTTTTTTATCTCCCAAGGCACTATCGCGGGGTTGCTAGTAACCAGCTTAGTAGGCGGTACATTTATGGTGTGGGTTGATGTACTTTCGCGCTCATTGCTAAAAAACCAAGAGTTACCTGTAGGTGTTATAACCGCTGCTATTGGTAGCGTGTTCTTTTTAAGCTTATTGTTTTTTAGAAAGCGAAAGGTGTAACTCAATGAAAACCTTAATGGTGCAAGGCACTACATCTGATGCTGGTAAAAGTACTTTAGTTGCAGCCCTTTGCAGAGCGTTTGCTAAGCGAGGGGTAAAGGTTGCGCCTTTTAAACCACAAAATATGGCACTTAATAGCGCAGTAACAAAAGATGGTGGCGAAATTGGTCGTGCGCAAGCTTTGCAAGCAATAGCAGCTAAAGTAGAGCCCGAAATAGACTTTAACCCTATATTACTTAAACCTAATAGCGACACGGGCGCACAAGTGATTATTCACGGAAAAGCCATTAGCAATATGGAAGCGGGCAAATATCACGACTATAAAAAAGTGGCGATGGATGCAGTAATTACCTCACATAACCGCTTAGCTAAACGCTTTGAATTACTCCTTGTTGAAGGAGCGGGTAGCCCTGCTGAAATAAACCTGCGTGAAAACGATATTGCCAATATGGGTTACGCCGAAGAGGTAGATTGCCCTGTCATTATTATTGCCGATATAGATAAAGGCGGTGTGTTTGCACATTTGGTAGGTACGCTTGCGTTGTTAAGCGAGTCAGAACAGGCGCGCGTAAAGGGCTTTGTTATAAACCGCTTTAGGGGCGATTTGAGTTTACTACAAGGCGGGCTTGATTGGCTTGAAGAATACACAAACAAACCCGTACTTGGCGTATTACCTTATTTGCATGACCTCGCGCTTGATGCTGAGGACGCCGTCGCAATTGATAATAACGTAACCAACGCCACAATTAATATTGCGGTGCTGCTTGTGCCACACATTAGTAACCACACCGATTTTGATGCACTGCGTTTGCACCCAAACATTAATATAAATTATGTGCGCCATACGCAAACGATCCCAGACGTTGATCTGATCATTCTCCCAGGCAGTAAAAACGTGCTGGGCGATTTAAGTTTTTTGAAAAATGAAGGCTGGGACACTCAAATTAAACGCCACTTACGCTATGGTGGTAAAGTACTTGGTATTTGTGGCGGCATGCAAATGCTGGGCAATACGCTCAACGATCCCGAGGGTATTGAATCATCATTAAAGCAAGTAAATGGGCTTGCTCTGTGCGATTTTGAAACCACGCTAACGGCACAAAAAGTATTAACTAAAATAACCGCTACACTGCTTTTAAATAACCAATCAACACCCTGTAGTGGCTACGAAATACATGCAGGGATTAGCCAAGGTGCAGCGCTTAATAAGCCATTTTTAACCTTTGATGAAAGCCATCCACATGGTTTTACGTTTGATGGCTTTATTAGCGATGATAACGCCATTGCAGGCACTTATTTACATGGTTTATTTGATGAGGCCGATGCTACATCGCAAATTTTAAAATGGGTAAAACCAAGCGCCTCAATTAACCCAATTAGTATTGCCACTCATCGCGAGCAGCAGTTAGAACGATTAGCAACCATGTGCGAAACGCATTTAAATATACAGCAAATTATCTCGATTTATGAAGGGCACAATAATGACTGAACAAAATAACGATAAGCACAAGCAGCGCCAACAAAAAGTAAAAGAACAAGTGGATGCACGTGTTGCGGCAGCGCAAGATGTAAAAGGTATTTTTCAGGTAATCACCGGTAACGGTAAAGGTAAATCAACCTCAGGCTTTGGCGTTGTAGCACGCTGCGTAGGGCATGGAAAAAAAGCAGCCGTTTGCCAATATATTAAAGGTACGTGGGAATGTGGCGAGCGTAATTTATTACAAGGTGCAGGCGTTGAGTTTGTTGTAATGAACACCGGTTTTACTTGGGATACGCAAAATAAAGAAGCCGATACCGCAGCCGCGCAGGCAACATGGCAAGAGTCAAAACGTATGCTTGCTGATAGCAGTATTGATTTAGTATTACTCGATGAGCTTACGTATATGGTGACATACGGCTACGTAGATTTAGATGAAGTAGTAACAGCGCTTAATAACCGCCCGCCAATGCAGTCAGTTATTATTACAGGGCGTGCAGCACACCGCACTTTAACCGACCTTGCCGATACAGTAAGTGAAGTGCGTAATGTAAAACATGCATTCGACTCAGGTATAAAAGCGCTAGAAGGGTTTGATTACTAATGCTTAAAGTGTTTTTTATTGGGCTACTGCTTTTTAGTGTATCGGGCAGTGCACTTGCAGAGCAGACCAAGGATTCTAAAAAGCTGCGCATAATTGCGCTTGCACCGCACATTGTCGAAAACCTATTTGCCATAGGGGCGGGCGATAATATTGTGGGCACGGTTGATTACGCCGACTACCCAGGTGAAGCCCAAAGTATTGAGCGCATAGGGGGTTATTACGGCATCTCGCTTGAAAAAGTATTGGCGCTTAAACCCGACTTAGTTATTGCGTGGAAAAGCGGAAATCAAAGCGAAGATTTAGCCCAAATAGAGCGTTTAGGTATAAAAGTATATTTGAGTAATCCCACCACAATCGCTGGTGTAGCCGACGAGTTACTTACTTTTGGTGAATTTACAGGGAATATTGAGCAAAGCCAGCAAGCGGCAAATGCATTTACGCAAAAACTAAACGGTATAGTTAAAAGCCAGCAAGATAAAAAAAATATAACCGGATTTTATCAGTTATGGGCTGAGCCCATGATGACAGTAAGTAAAAATACATGGATAAGCCAACTGATTGAAACATGCCATGTAAGTAATGTATTTGCACAAAGCACCACAGATTACCCGCAAATTAGTATCGAAAATGTTATTGTTACTAAGCCGCAAGTTATTATTATCCCTGATGAAAAATCAAAAACGCCACAGCCGGTTGTTAATTGGCAAAAGTGGCCAGAAGTACCCGCTGTTAAAAATGATCAATTTATTAGCGTAAATGCCGATTTATTACATCGTTTTACTGTGCGCATGCTAGATGGACTTGCGGATATGTGTGATAAAATAGACGTATCACGTAAACAGATTAAGAGTACACAATGAGCAATTGGGCTACATTTTTAGAAAGTGAATTACAGCAACCTTACATGCAGCAAACGTTAGAGTATGTGGCTAATCGCCGCAATGAAGGTATTGCTGTTTACCCGCCTGAAGCTCAAGTTTTTAGTGCTTTTGATGCCACCGCACTTAATGACATACGCGTTGTAATTTTAGGACAAGACCCATACCACGGAGAAGGGCAAGCGCATGGCTTGTGTTTTTCGGTATTGCCTGATGTAAAAAAGCTGCCGCCGTCGCTTAAAAATATGTACAAAGAGTTAGCTACCGATATCAGCGATTTTATTATTCCTGAGCATGGTTACCTGCAAAGCTGGGCAGATCAGGGCGTGTTTTTACTCAATACAGTATTGACCGTTGAACAAGGGCAAGCGCATTCACATAAGCATTTAGGATGGGAGCAATTTACCGATAATGTAATAGCGCATATTAATAAGCACTGCGAAGGTGTGGTATTTATTTTATGGGGTGCACATGCACAAAAAAAAGGGAAAGGCATAGATAGTGCACGCCATCATGTTTTAAAAGGGCCACACCCATCGCCGCTTTCGGCGCATAGAGGCTTTTTTGGCTGTCAGCATTTCTCAAAAACGAATGAGCTATTGCGAGCCCAAAAAGATAAGCCAATTAACTGGCAAATCTAATTTATTCCAAAGAACTCAAATTGTTTAAACCATTAAAAAAGGCTTCCAGATTCTGGAAGCCTTTTTGTTTAGTTGGGGCGTATTGAATTAAAAATCGAGCTCATCAATTGCAATACTGTCTGTAAAATAATCTAGTTCTTGTAGTTCTTTGCGTAGGCGCTGTTTGTCTTTTATTGCTTCTATTTCACGCCACTTCCTTTTTTTATTCTTTTGAGAGGTTTTTCTAGTTGTATCAGGACCTTCTAATATCTCTAATATATCGTTTAGGCTATCCATGAATTTCTCCTATTGATTTATGACCTCAAGAATACCTATACCACAGGCCTAGCTAAAATAGAACAAAAAAGTGACAGTTATGTTACGTAAGTGTGATTAATTGATGAAGGTTTATACGAGGATTATATGAAGTCGATATGAAGATTATATAGAGGGGTAGCGTATTTTAGGCATAAAAAAACGCCGCTATTGCGACGTTTTTAAAACACGATTATAGCAAATTACATTGCTTTAAAGCGCGCCTCTAGTTGTTCTTGTGCATCAGCAAAAGAGCGAATACCTTCAGCTAGTTTTTCAGTAGCCATAGCATCTTGGTTATGTAACCAACGGAACTGTGCTTCTGTTAATGGCTCTGGTTTTGGCTCTTGTGGAACATCGCTTTCAAGCAAATATTCTTGTGCGCCTTCAAGGTTGCCTAAATCTTCTAAAAGATTAGGGCTAATAGTTAGCTTGTCACAACCTGTAAGTGCAATAATTTCGCCTGTGTTACGGAAACTTGCACCCATCACAACTGTTTTGTAGTCATGGCGTTTGTAAAATTCAAAAATGCTGCGTACAGACTGAACACCTGGATCTTGTAGCGGATCGGTTGGTTTTTCCATACCGTTAGCAACGTGCCAATCTAAAATACGGCCAACAAATGGCGAAATTAGAAATACGTTTGCATCGGCACACGCGCGGGCTTGGGCATCGCTAAATAATAAAGTAAGGTTACATTTAGTCCCTTCTTTTTCTAGCTGCTCAGCGGCTTTAATACCTTCCCACGTAGACGCTACTTTAATTAAAATTTTGTCTTTGCTTACACCTTCTTTTTCGTAAAGGCTAAGTAGGGTATGTGCTTTATCAATCGTAGCTTGCGTATTAAACGAAAGGCGTGCATCTACTTCAGTAGAAATATAACCAGGTACAATAGCGCTAATTTCTTTACCTAGTAATACGGCAAAGTAATCGCATGCTAGTTCAAGTTGTTTAGCAGGCTCTTGCTCGGTTTCTTTTGCGTAGCTCCAAGCTTTATCTAGGTAAGGCTTATATGCTTCAATCTCGCTCGCTTTTAATAAAAGCGACGGGTTTGTAGTTGCATCTTCTGGTTGATGCTTTTTAATAGCTTCAATATCACCAGTGTCGGCTACGATAGATGAATGTTGTTTTAGCCTTTGTAGAGCTGAAGTCATTTGCTTTCCTCATTCCAAGCAAGTTAAAAGAAAAATCTAATCACTCTTAATATATACAATCCATACTGCAACAGTGTGACAATGCTTGATAGGTCTTATGTCCTGATCAATAAAAAAACGGTAATGCATGGGTTATTAAGAGAGGATTTATTTAAACAAAACGTGCTTTTCGTTTCATTTAATGTTGAAATTGACACTAAATAAATTACAAGTCAATAGCTAACTATGATCACTGTTATTTCACCTGCAAAAAATCTTGATTACGAAACGCCACCCGCAACAGACAAGTTCACTCAGCCTGAATTACTAGAGCACAGCGAAGAGCTCATGAAAGTATGCCGTGAACTAACACCAGCGCAAATTGGCAGTTTAATGAAAATTAGCGATAAGCTATCTGGGCTTAACGCTGCACGCTTTAGCGAGTGGGCGCAGCCGTTCACACAAAGTAATGCTAAACAAGCCGCACTTGCCTTTAATGGCGATGTATACGGCGGTTTAGATGCAAGCACGCTTAAAGCTAGCGAGCTTGATTACGCACAAAACCATTTACGTATACTTTCTGGCTTATACGGCTTATTAAAACCACTTGATTTAATGCAAGCTTACCGTCTTGAAATGGGCACCAAGCTTGAAAACTCGCGTGGCAAAAACTTATACGAGTTTTGGGGCAGCGTAATAGCGAACAAACTAAACGAAGTATTAAAAGCACAAGACGCGCAATACTTAGTTAACCTTGCTTCAAACGAATACTTTAAAGCGGTAGATAAAAAAGCATTAAATGCACAAATTATTACCCCACACTTTAAAGACTGTAAAAACGGTCAATACAAGGTAATTAGCTTTTACGCTAAAAAAGCACGCGGTATGATGGCGCGCTACATTATCGAAAATAAAGTAACGCAATTAAGCCAACTTAAAGAGTTTACTGTGGCGGGTTATTACTTTAGCCCTGAGGCAACAGTTAAAGAGCTTGAGCCTGTATTTATGCGCGACGAACAAAATTAAACTGAGCGTAAACTTAATTAAATAGTTAAAAAGCCATGCACCGCATGGCTTTTTTGATGTTGGCGTTATATTTGCAACCTCATCTAATATTAATGAGAACACTAACTAAATAGGTGCAAATAAAATGATCAGCATTCCGTCAGTTGGCGAAGCCGAAAAACTAATAGAAGAAAAGCTCGGAGGGTGGTTTGATGTTGTAATAAGCCATATCCCTAATTTTATAGTGGCAATTGTAATTGCCATAGTATTTTCAATATTGGCGCGCTTTGCTGGCAAGCTGATGAAAAACGTGTTGCGCCGCTCTCTCGACTCAACGCAAATTGCCGATTTAATGGCGTCAATATTCAAAGTTATTGTGTTGTGCATAGGTTTATTTATAGCGCTCGATTTTGTTGGCCTAAAAGGCACCGTCACTTCGCTACTTGCTGGTGCGGGTATTGTGGGTTTGGCCATTGGTTTTGCGTTTCAAGACATGACCGAAAACCTAATTGCTGGTATAGCAATGGGTGTACGCAAGCCATTTAAAACAGGTGATGTAATAGAAACCGATGATGTGTTTGGTTCGGTGCATTCTATAAACCTACGTAACACGCTAATAGAGAGCTTTTACGGGCAACTAATACTTGTACCAAACAAAGTCTTATTTAGAAATGTACTAAAAAATTACACCACGCTAGGTATAAGACGTATAGAAGTACCCGTAGGTATTTCGTATGGCGACGACATAGAAAAAGCAAAAGACGTTATAGTCGATAAAATTAACGAATTTGACTTTGTAATACGTAAAGACGAAACCGCTGTATATGCTGAAGGTTTTGGCGACAGCAGCATTAACTTACTGGTGTGGTTTTGGATTAAATACCCAGGCGAGCCTGACTTTATGACGGTACGCCACAAAGGGGTTGTTGCCGTTAAGCAGGCACTCGACGAAGCTGATATTAGTATTCCTTTCCCAATTCGTACGCTCGACTTTGGCATTAAGGGCGGTGAGAAACTCGATGCCATGATAAGCGATAAAATAAGCCCGCAGTCATCAACTAAAAATAGTAGCGACGGTGCTGACTCTAGCCAAAGTGAGTAATTTAGTTAAAACACATTAGCCAAAAGCATTGGGAAATAGTTACTTACCAACAGCGCATTTTTACAGAGTAAAATTGCGCTTTTTAGTACATGCTTTTAATAATTATTAAGCCTGAACAGGGTAAGCCAAATTTAATCGGTTTTTGTTTATTATGATAACCGTGTTATTTGCCATAACTGATAATGTGATTACAATATGACCATTATTAATTTAAATAGTTTATCAATGCGTAAAGTAGCATTACTACAGTTCATAACCCTTACTTTATTAAGCTTCATGCTTGGGTGTACATCAATAAGTAATAAGCAGAGTACGAGTGAAAAACATAATTTTAAGTATGGTTTGAGCTATAAATTAAATGTAGATGACAATACTGCTGAAATACTTTTTCTTAATAAGAACGATGCCCCTATAAACGCACTTACCCTACCAAATAAAACGGTATACATTGCAAAAGAGCAGTTACGAGAATTTTGCAGATCGGATGGTATTTTATGCGCTAGGGAAAAGTCTGAAAGTAACTTTGTTAGTTGGTCTCCCGATGGTGAGTTTTTAGCCGTTTTTGCAGGTGACACCCAAGGTTTTTGGTTTTTACCAACAATTGAAATAACCAAGTCTGCATTTAATGAAAGTCATATACTCAAGGTTGGACTTCATCAAACAACTAACCAGTTTAATATCGGTTTGTTTCATCAAACCGGTGGATGGTTGAATAACGAACAATATATTTTTTCAGCTGGTTTGAGTGGCAATAATTTTATTTATAAGTTCAACACAAAAACAAAGGAGCTTAAGGGTTTTCCTTTTGAGCTAAATGAAGATTCTACAGTGAGCAATTTCGAAGAAGTATTTGTTGATAGTTATTCTTCGCAAAAAAGTAGTTTTAAAATAAGTGATGTGACTAAACAATTAAAAATATTAAAATAAAAAAGCGCAGCTTGTGTTGGAGTAACAAGCCGCGCTTACGAATTAGTTATATAAATAGGTTTATGTGGTACGTATTAAATAACGCTAATTTTATTACGAATGATTTTAACCCCATCCATATTTTCTAAAAACTTTTGAGCTAATGCGCGCTGAAAACCAGTTTGTGCTTCACCGTATAAATCTACTTCACCATTTTTTACCTGCACACGAATATCACTTAACGCTAAGTTAGGATTAGTTCGTAGGGTGTTGGTGATAGTTTGTTGTAGGTTAGGTTGAGTGGCTACACTGCTTACTACTGCCATGTTGGTTGCTGCACTTACCTTTGTAGCGCAAGCTAATAAAAATAAACAACAAAATGATACTAAAGCGATAGTTAACTTGAAGCGGTTCATAACTTAATCCTTACATTACGGTGAGTAGTGCAGCCACAAAATGGAAATTCCATCGGCTAGGTTATCTTTGTAGTTACAATTTCGGTGCCAATATTAACACTATGAAATATAAGGTAATTTTATTAAGTGGGAATTAAGGTGGGCAAAAATTACATTTAAATGGGTATGAGTTACATGCTTGGGTTACATATGTAATACCAATTCGCTTAATTAAGTGATTTATTTTGAGGTAAGAAAATCGTGTCGATAACAAGGCAAAAATTTCGTTATTTAGTTGTTCTATATTAGAATTTTTTAACGCAGTTAGCGTCAGATTTAATCCTTAAAATTGATTAAGTATTATTGCGGATTGGTATAATGGTACAAACACCAGAGCCTGTAAGGCTTGCATTAAAAAGCCGGCAAAAGCCGGCTTAGTATAAAAATGTTTTAGGTTACTTCTTCTTTTTAACCTTGGCCTTTTTCTTGGCTTTCATTTTTACTGGATCTTTACGCTTTTTAGCCGGTGGCTTAGCTTCTTTATGCTGTGGCTCAACACCTCTAATTACACGGCGTTTTAACTTTTGCTCAACGTAGCGCTCTACTTTATATAAAATACCAATATCGTGTGCTTCAACTAGTGATATTGCTATGCCTTTTTTACCAGCACGGCCAGTACGACCAATACGGTGTACATATACGTCGGCAGTGCGCGGCATATCAAAGTTAATAACGTGACTAATGTCAGATACGTCAATACCACGTGCAGCTACGTCGGTAGCAACTAATATGCTTGTTTTACCACTGTGGAAGTTTTCCATGGCTTTCATACGTTTGTCTTGTGGCATTTCGCCGCGTAACCACGCTGCTTTTACATCATTAGTTGTAAGTTCACCAATCAATGTTTCTAAGCGTTCGCGAGTTTTAACAAACACAATTGCTTTAGTCACGTCAGGATTTTTTAGCGTGTTAACTAACAATTCAAGCTTATGATGGTAATCGTCGGCTAAATGTACCCACTGATGAATTTTTGCTTTTTCTTTACGTGACGATTCGGCTTCTAATAGAGCTGGGTCGTTTAATGTTTTTTCAGCAAACCTTTCTACGCTGTCACCTTCAAGTGTTGCTGAGAATAAAAAACATTGGCGACGATTTTTAGCTTCGTCACAAATACGGCTCATTTCTTTTTTGAAACCCATATCTAACATGCGATCTGCTTCATCAATAATAAGCATTTCTACATGTTCAGCATGAAAGTTTTCGGTTTCTAGGTATTCCATTAATCGACCTGGTGTGGCGATTAAAATATCGTTATTTTTTTCGAAAATTTCTTTATGCGTGCCGTAGTTAATACCGCCTGTTACTACACCAATTTTTAGGTGTGTGCGTTTAGCTAGCAGTTCACATTGTTCATGAATTTGATAAGCCAACTCACGAGTCGGGGTCATAACGAGGACGCGCGCAAAACCAGGGTCACGACGTGGGAAATCCAGTAAGTACTGAATAGCCGGAATTAAAAATGCCGCTGTTTTACCTGTACCAGTAGGCGCAGATGCTAAAATATCGCGCCCCTGTAGTGCTTCAGGAATAGCTTGTTGTTGAATGCTGGTTGGCGTCTCGTAGCCCATTTTATTAATGGCATCGAGTAGCTTGTTATCAAGATCAAATTCAGAAAATTGCATAGAGTGTCTAAAATAAGGGACAATTACCCTGATTATACGCGCTATGCTGCGCTTGGTGAATGAAAAGGTGAAAAAATGTCTGGTTTTGTATTTAAACAATTTAAAGTTGAACACGACCACTGTGCAATGAAAGTTTCTACCGATGGCATTTTGCTTGGCGCATGGGCTAATTTAAGTGGTGCAAAGTCATTACTTGATATAGGCACAGGCACCGGCTTACTAGCATTAATGTGTAAGCAGCGCAGTAATGAGCTTGATATAACTGCGGTAGAAATTGACGAAAGCGCCCATACCCAAGCATTACAAAATATAGCTAATAGCCCGTGGCCAACAATAAGTATTAAGCACCAAACTATTCAAAGCTTTAGTAGTGAAGTTAAATTTGACGTGGTTATTTCTAATCCGCCGTATTTTAATCACAGTTTAAAAGGCGAGAATACTGCGCGTAATACCGCGCGCCATACCGACGGCTTAAGTTTTGAAGAGTTAATAAATGCGTTTAAACGTCTAAGCCATAGTCGCTCTCGCTTTAACTTAATACTCCCAAGCGTTGAAGGCGCATTATTTATTGAGCTTGCTACTCAAAATGGGCTTTATTTAAATACTCATTGCCAAGTAAAAGCCACGCCCAATAAAGATATTAGCCGCAGTTTAATGGCATTTAGCTACGTAAAAAGCGATATAGAATCATCAACCCTGTGTATTAGAAACTTAGATAATACCTACACTGCTGATTATATAGCTCTGTGCAAAACATTTTATTTAAAAATGTAAGTTACTTTGTAATGAAGGTTATTTAGTAATAAAGGATAGTTTACCCGTTATGCATACGTATTCAGTTTTTATTTTATCAACTATAAGCCTAGTGTTAACCACTTGTAAATAACATCGAGTAGTTGTTTTGCTCGCTCAACAATTGGACCACACACTATGAAACTCAATAAAATAATCACCACCGCAGGTTTAAGTCTAGGGTTGCTCTTACCGAGTATTGCCACAGCTACGCCCACCACATTTGTGCATTTGTTTGAATGGAATTGGCAAGATGTAGCGCAAGAATGTGAACAGTATTTAGGACCAAAAGGCTATGCTGCAGTGCAGGTATCGCCACCTAATGAACACATTACAGGAGGCCAATGGTGGACACGCTATCAGCCTGTAAGTTATGAACTGCAAAGTCGTGGCGGTAACCGTGCACAGTTTATTGATATGGTAAATCGCTGTAGTGCAGCTGGGGTTGATATTTACGTCGATACGCTTATTAACCATATGGCAGCAGGAAGTGGCACAGGCACAGCGGGTAATAGTTTTGGTAATAAAAGCTTTCCTATTTATAGCCCACAAGATTTTCATGAAAGTTGTACCATTAATAGCTCTGATTATGGCAACGATCGCTACCGAGTACAAAATTGTGAACTCGTTGGACTTGCCGATTTAGATACCGCTTCAAACTATGTGCAAAATACCATTGCAGCATATATTAACGACTTACAAGCTATTGGCGTAAAAGGCTTTCGGTTTGATGCTTCTAAACATGTTGCCGCAAGCGATATCCAAAGTTTAATGGCCAAAGTAAATGGCTCGCCAGTGGTTTTTCAAGAAGTGATTGATCAAGGTGGAGAGGCTGTTGGCGCCTCTGAATATTTAAGCACTGGTTTAGTAACTGAATTTAAATATAGCACTGAGCTTGGTAATACTTTTAGAAACGGCTCGCTTGCATGGCTGAGTAATTTTGGCGAAGGGTGGGGCTTTATGCCTAGCTCTTCTGCGGTGGTTTTTGTAGATAATCACGATAATCAACGTGGTCATGGCGGCGCTGGTAATGTAATTACCTTTGAGGATGGCCGCTTATATGACTTAGCCAATGTATTTATGTTGGCTTATCCGTACGGTTATCCAAAAGTAATGTCGAGTTATGATTTTCATGGTGATACAGATGCTGGTGGGCCAAACGTACCTGTACATAATAATGGTAACTTAGAGTGTTTTGCTAGTAATTGGAAGTGTGAGCATCGCTGGTCATATATTGCAGGCGGGGTCGATTTTAGAAATAACACCGCCGACAATTGGGCAGTAACAAATTGGTGGGATAACACGAATAATCAAATATCATTTGGTCGAGGTAGCTCGGGTCATATGGCTATTAACAAAGAAGACTCAACACTCATTGCAACGGTGCAAACAGACATGGCGCCTGGGCAATACTGTAATGTGCTAAAAGGCGAGTTGTCGGCTGATGCTAAAAGTTGTAGTGGCGAGGTTATAACGGTTAATTCCGACGGTACTATTAATCTCAATATTGGTGCTTGGGATGCAATGGCAATTCATAAAAATGCCAAGTTAAATACAAGCTCTGTGCCAAATACAGGGAGTGACTGGCAACGCACGGTTATTTTTATTAATGCACAAACGCAAAGTGGACAAGATATGTTTTTGCGCGGTGGTGTAGATCACGCTTATGCAAACGCAAATCTGGGTCGAAATTGCCAAACAAGTAATTTTGAGTGTGCAATGCCTATTCGTCATAATAATTTAAAAAACGTGACAACAAGCCCTTGGAAAGCAAATGATAACTACCTTGATTGGTATGGCATAGAAAATGGGCAAAGTAGCGAAGCAGAAGGTTCTGCGACCGACTGGACAGCGAATGTTTGGCCAGCAGGTTGGGGCGCTGAAAAAACGGTAAACACAGATGGTTTTGGTGTGACATCTTTAAATATATGGGGCGAACACTATTGGATGCTTGATGTAGATATGGATTGCAGTAAAGCGGTTAATGGATGGTTTGAACTAAAAGCATTCATTAAAAACGGCCAAGGATGGGAGACTGCTATTGCTCAAAACAATACACCTTATACAAGCACTAATCATATGGCGCAATGCGGAAAAATTAATAAATTTGAGTTTAATAACTCAAGTGTAGCCATTCGTAGTTTTTAAAAAATAAATAAAAAGCCTATATTTGAACCTAAGCCTAAGCTAATGATTATTAGTTTAGGTTTTTTAGGTACTGTTCTTTCATAGTGTGTTTATAAATCACCTGTTATGATTCACTCATTAGTTACATTGAATTAAGACAACACAATGAAAAAATTAAATAAAATAATACTACTAAGTACATTCTCTGCGGTTGTTTTGGCAAGCCAAAGTGCACTGGCAGCCATGACCCCAGTTGGGCTTTGGAAAACGATTGACGAGGATACAAACCAAGCTAAGTCGTATGTACGTATTACCCAAACCAACGGTACTTTAAGCGGTAAAGTTGAAACTATTCTAGACCCTACAAAACAAAATGATATATGCAATAAATGTGATGATGAGCTAAAAGATCAGCCTATTTTAGGAATGACTATTATTACTGATGTAAAAGCTGAGGATGATGACGTTTGGGGAGATGGCGAAATACTTGACCCAACAAATGGTAAAACCTACACCTTACAGCTCACAGTGCAAGATGAAGGTCAAAAACTTGAAGTACGTGGTTACATTGGCTTTTTTTTCCGTAACCAATATTGGCTAAGGGTTGAGTAATTACTTTGTAGCGTAGCAATAATGGCTACGCAATTTTAATTAAAGCGTTTCGCCGTATTCAGTCATTACTTGTTCAACCCAAGTCGCAATACGCTCATCACTTAGCTCGTATTGGCTGTCTTCGTCCAGTGCGAGCCCTACAAATTGTTTACCATCGGGAGTTAGCGCTTTTGAAGCTTCAAACTCGTAACTACTGTCGTTGGACCAAAAACCAAGTTGGGTAAATGTTTGCGTATTTATTTCGTCGTGCAGCATCCCTAGCGCATCTTGAAACCACTGCCCGTAACCTTGCTGATCGCCCATGCCAAATAAAGCAATGGTTTTACCGGTTAGGTTTACGTCGGCTATGTCGTCCCATTTTGACTCCCAGTCTTCTTGTATTTCACCAAAATCCCATGTTGAAATACCAAAGATGATAAAGTCGTACTGCTGCGCATTTTTTAGTGGCTCGTCTTTAATATTGTGCAGGGTAACTATATCGGCACCAATAATGTCGCGAATCTTTTCTGCTGCCATTTCGGTGTAGCACGTAGTAGAACCAAAAAATAAACCAATTTGCATCGTATTTATCACTGTGTAATTGCCTGATATGATAGGCTCAAGTTTACCGTAAGGTATTTTTAATTGATACCTTAGCAAAGCATGAGAGCATAATGTGACAACGCTAACTGACGATTCTTTTGAAAATGACAGCAGTATGAGCAGTAATAGCGACTACCTAGAAACCTTTTTAGATAGCCTGTACTTAGAGCAAGGCGTAAGCGAAAACACATTAAGTGCTTATCGCAGCGATTTAGATAAGTTTTGCCTATTTTTAAAGGGCGAAAACTTAATGACGGTAACCGGGCTTGATATAGAGGGTTACTTAGCTCACAGAGTTGATTTAGGATTAAAACCACGTAGTACGGCACGTAGTATTAGTGCGCTAAAGCGTTTTTATCAGTACTTTGTGCGCGAAAAAATAATTAGTGATTCGCCCATGCTAAATATTGCTCAACCAAAAGCAGGGCAGTCGTTACCTAAAACACTCTCAGAAGCTGAAGTTGAGGCATTGTTAAATGCGCCCAATACAGAAGAAGCGATGGGACTGCGCGATAAGGCGATGCTTGAACTACTTTATGCAACGGGTTTGCGTGTAAGTGAGCTTGTTGGGTTGCGTATGGAGCAAATTAATTTGCGCCAAGCTGTGGTGTTTGTAAAAGGTAAAGGTAATAAAGAGCGCTTAGTGCCACTTGGCGAGGAAGCCATGTACTGGCTTGAGCAATTTTTAAAGGTCGGGCGTGCGCAAATGATAAAACACGCCACCGATTTTGTGTTTCCGTCTAAGCGCGGTGTTGGCATGACGAGACAAACCTTTTGGCATAGAATTAAACACTATGCTATTTTGGCAGCAGTTGAGTCTCCAATATCGCCCCATACAATGCGCCATGCTTTTGCTACGCATTTATTAAACCATGGGGCAGATTTACGTGTGGTACAAATGATGTTGGGCCACAGTGATTTATCAACCACACAAATTTATACCCATGTTGCTAATGAACGTTTAAAATCGGTGCATGCGCAGCATCACCCGCGTGCTTAATTTGAAATTAAATAGCACTAAGCCGGTCAATTTATAAGTACTTTTGGAATAGAGAAAATTATGAAAAAATTAATGTTAGCAGGTGCCATGTTGTGCAAAAGTATTAGTGCATTTGCAAATGGCGTTGCTGTAGCTCCTGATGCTAATGATCCTATAGTGACTAAATTTGCGACTTTAGGCGTAACGGTTAAGCAAATTAACCCAAGTCCAGTTGCAGGGTTAAAAGAGCTTATTACCAACAAAGGCGTGCTTTACGCAAGTCCAGATGGTCAATTTTTAATGCAAGGTACGTTAATCGATTTGAATAATCGTAATAACCTAACTGAGCAAGCATTAAACGGCGTGCGCGTTGAAGGCATTAAAGAATACGAAGATTCGATGATTGTGTATAAAGCACCAAACGAAAAGCACAGCATTACCGTATTTACTGATATTAGCTGTGGCTACTGTCGTAAGTTGCACCGTGAGCTAGATGATTTACTCGATGAAGGTATTACCGTTAAGTATCTTGCATTTCCACGTGGTGGGCTACAAGGTTCTGGTTATGCTGATTTAATGAATGTGTGGTGTGCTAAAGATCAGCAAGAAGCACTGACTGAGGCTAAATCGGGCGCAGACACTAAAGTAATTGCAGGGTGTAATGCACCCGTTGCTGAGCATTACCAGCTAGGTCAAAGCTTTGGTATTAGCGGCACGCCGGCTATTGTTTTAGAAGATGGTACGATGATCCCAGGTTACCAGCCTGCAGCAGCATTAAAAGCAGCATTAGATGCTAACAAAGCGTCGTAATACGTTTTATAGTTAATAAAAAGGCCTTAATGGCCTTTTTTTGTCTTTTTAGTACGACTCAATAAGTTAAAACTCTGCATGAAAAAACTAATCATTGCGCGTGAAAACGTTGACGACTCGCATTTACCGAGTAATTTACACCCTGTAATTAAACAAATTTATGCTAACCGCAATGTATTCAATGCCGAAGAGCTAAATAACAGCGTAGCTACGCTTCACGACTTTAAATTGTTCAAAGACATCGACAAAGCCAGCGATTTATTAATTGAAGCATTAAAAGCGCAAAGCCAAATATTAATAGTCGGCGATTTTGATGCTGATGGCGCAACGAGTACGGCCACTTTAATGCAAGGCCTTGAGATGTTTGGTTTTAAGCATTTAGATTACTTAATTCCGGACCGGTTTAGCTTAGGTTATGGCTTGAGCCCCGCACTTGCAGAGCAAATAGTACAAATTAAGCCTGATTTAGTGATCACCGTAGATAACGGTATATCGTGTATTGCCGGTATTGATATTTTAAAAGCGGTTGGCATAAAAGTGCTGGTAACAGATCACCATTTACAAGGTGAGCAGCTGCCAAATGCCGATGCAATAGTAAATCCAAATAGGCACGAATGTAACTTCCCGTCTAAATCTATAGCAGGCGTTGGCGTTGCTTTTTACTTACTGATAGCACTGAGAAGCGTAATGCGAGACCTTGGTTATTTTGAGCAGCAACCGCCGCCTAATTTAGCTAACTTGCTCGATATTGTAGCGCTTGGTACGGTTGCTGACGTGGTCGCACTTGATGCAAATAACCGCACCTTAGTACATCAAGGTTTAGCACGTATTCGCAGTGGTAAAACACGCCCAGGCATCACCGCGCTTATTGAAGTGGCTAACCGCAATGCAGCGCGCTTAAGCGCAAGCGACTTTGGCTTTTCACTTGCGCCGCGTTTAAATGCAGCAGGGCGATTAGACGACATGAGTTTGGGTATAGCGTGCTTGCTCAGCACCGACATAAACCAAGCGCGCAGTATAGCGAGCGAGCTCGATAGCTTAAACTTTGCAAGGCGCGAAATAGAACAAGGCATGCAAGTGGAGGCACAAGCTGTGCTTGATAGGCTCGCATTTAGCGACGATAGCATCCCTGATGCTATTTGTTTGTTTCAAGATGATTGGCATCAAGGTGTTATTGGTATTTTGGCTGGTCGCTTGAAAGAAAAATACCACCGTCCAACCGTTATATTTGCTGGTGGCGAAAACGGTGAAATTAAAGGCTCGTGCCGCTCTATTGAAGGGCTACACATGCGCGATTTACTCGAAGGACTCAATACAGCCGACCCACACTTAATTAATAAATTTGGTGGCCACGCAATGGCCGCTGGTTTAAGTATTAACGAGCAGCACTTTAACGACTTTAAAAAAGCGTTTGATGCCGCAGTTAGCGCGCAACTGAGTGAAGAAAGTAAGCGCTGCATTGTATTTACTGACGGTGAGCTGCCAAACGACTGCTTTACTATGGAGTTTGCTCAACTATTAAAGCAATCGGGCCCGTGGGGGCAGCAATTTCCTGAGCCAGTGTTTGAGCACACCTTTGAAGTAATACAGCAGCGCATAGTCGGCGAAAAGCATTTAAAGCTCGTTTTAAAGCATCAATCAGGGCGATTAGTAGACGCCATTGCCTTTGGTATTGATGTAAAAGAATGGCCAGACACAGAAGCGAAGTTTGTAAAAGTAGCGTACCAACTCGATATAAATGAGTTTAGAGGTAAATTTACACTGCAATTAATAGCCAGAGAACTTGAAAAAGTGTACTAAAAAATATGCACAAAGCATGCATAAAAGGCTAATAAAGCGCGCGGTTTTTTGTTAAAATCGGGCGTTTTTATCATTTGACGATAATTTATTGCGAAAATCCCATGTAAAGGGGCGCAATTACCTAGCCATTTTGGAGTAATGACCATGTTTGAAGTGAATCCTGTGATTAACCAAATCAAGGAAATTCGCGAACGTACTGAATTGCTTCGGGGGTACCTTTGACTACGCTCTTAAACAAGAACGCTTAGAAGAAGTTAACGCCGAACTTGAAGATTCAGCCGTATGGAATGAGCCTGAACGCGCACAAGCGCTTGGCCGTGAAAAATCAGCATTAGAAGCCGTTGTTGAAACAATCGACAACCTTGTAGCCGGTACTGATGACGTTGAAGGTTTACTTGAACTTGCAGTAGAAGCTGAAGATCAAGATACCTTTGATGAAGCACAAAGCGAACTTGCCGATCTAAACGAGCAGTTAGAAGGTTTAGAGTTTCGTCGTATGTTTTCAGGTCCTCATGACTCAAACGATGCGTACCTTGATTTACAATCGGGTTCTGGCGGCACTGAAGCACAAGACTGGTGTAACATTCTACTTCGTATGTACTTACGTTGGGGCGAGGCTAAAGGCTTTAAAGTTGAGCTAGTTGAAGCAACCGACGGTGATGTTGCTGGTATTAAAGGTGCAACAGTTCGCTTTGTTGGCGAATACGCTTACGGTTGGTTACGTACAGAAACAGGCGTTCACCGTTTAGTGCGTAAAAGCCCGTTTGACTCAAGTGGTCGTCGTCATACTTCGTTTGCTTCTGCGTTTGTATACCCAGAGATTGACGATAATATTGAAATTGATATTAATCCGTCAGATCTACGTATAGACGTTTACCGTGCATCGGGCGCGGGTGGTCAGCATGTTAACACCACCGAATCGGCAGTTCGTATTACTCACGTACCAACAAACACCGTAGTGCAGTGTCAAAACGAGCGTTCACAGCATAAAAATAAAGCCCAAGCGATGAAGCAGTTAAAAGCTAAATTATTTGAGCTTGAGCTACAGCAGCAAAATGCTGAAAAACAAACGCAAGAAGATGCTAAATCTGATATAGGTTGGGGTAGCCAAATACGTTCATACGTACTTGATGACGCACGCATTAAAGATTTACGTACAGGCGTTGAAAACCGCAATACCCAATCGGTACTTGACGGTAACTTAGATAAATTTATTGAAGCCAGCCTTAAATCTGGCCTATAACCACCAAGCTAATAAAGAGCTAAAAAATGACTGATAAAATCCAAGACGAAAACAAGTTAATCGCTGAGCGTCGCGGCAAGTTAGACGCGATACGCGAAAATTGCCCAGCCAACGGTCATCCAAACCAATTCCGTCGTGAGCATTACACGGCTGATTTGCAAGCCCAGTTTGGTGATAAGAGCAAAGAAGAATTAGTTGAACTACAAGAAGTTGTGTCTATTGCTGGACGTATTTTAGCAAAGCGTGGACCGTTTTTTGTAATTCAAGACATGAAAGGTCGCGTACAAGCGTATGCATCTAAAGATGTTCAAAAAGATCTTAAAGAAAAATATGGTCAGCTAGACACTGGCGATATTATAGGTGTTAAAGGCGCGTTAAATAAATCGGGTAAAGGCGATTTATACGTAGAAATGACTGAGTATCAATTACTAACTAAGTCACTTCGTCCGTTACCTGAAAAATTCCATGGCTTATCAGATCAAGAAACAAAGTACCGCCAACGTTACGTTGATTTAATTACTAACGAAGCAACGCGCGAAACATTCCGCATTCGTTCACAAGTAGTTGAAGGCATTCGTCGCTTTTTAGCAGAGCGTGACTTTATGGAAGTAGAAACACCAATGCTACAGGTTATACCTGGTGGTGCATCTGCGCGTCCGTTTGTAACTCACCATAACGCGCTTGATATCGACATGTACTTACGTATAGCGCCAGAGCTTTACTTAAAGCGCTTAGTGGTAGGTGGTTTTGACCGTGTGTTTGAAATTAACCGCAACTTCCGTAACGAAGGGTTATCTACACGTCACAATCCAGAATTCACAATGATTGAATTTTACCAAGCATACGCTGATTACATCGACCTGATGAACATCACCGAGGACATGCTACGTACAGTTGCAACTAACGTATTGGGTAGCCCAATTGTTATAAATACAACGAAAGACGAAAACGGCGAAGTAACTGACTCAGTTGAGTATGACTTTGGCCAACCGTTTACACGTTTAAGCATGGCAGACGCTATCTTAAAATATAACCCTGAGTTTGATGCTGCGGTATTTAATGACCCAGAAAACCACTTTGACGAATTAAAAGCGTACGCTAAACAAGTGCACGTTAAAATTCCTGAAAACTGTGTTTGGGGCCCAGGTAAGTTTTTATGTGAAATATTTGAAGAAACAGCAGAGCACATGCTTATTCAACCTACGTTTATTACTGGCTACCCGTGGGAAGTATCACCACTTGCACGTCGTAACGACGAAAACTCATTTGTTACAGACCGTTTTGAGTTTTTTGTTGGCGGTCGTGAACTTGCAAATGGTTTCTCTGAGCTTAATGATGCACAAGACCAAGCTGAGCGCTTTACTCGTCAAGTTGAAGAGAAAGACGCAGGCGATGATGAAGCAATGCATTACGATGAAGACTACATACGCGCACTAGAGTACGGCTTACCGCCAACGGCTGGTGAAGGTATTGGTATTGACCGTTTAGTAATGTTGTTTACTGACTCATCTACAATTAAAGACGTTATTTTGTTCCCGCATATGCGTCCACAAGCTGACTAAGCTTTGAGTAAAACAAAGTAAGTTAATAAACGCCGCCTAATCGCGGCGTTTTTGTGTTTAAAGCCTAGACAATAAAGGTATACCTTTAACAAGGTACTTCGTAAATAAAAAGATGTAATTTGTTAATTGTTTTTGATTAGGGTGGCGCTGTTTTTATAAACTTAAGTATTTGATATTGTTTATTTTGATTCTTTTAAACAAATTTGGTTCGTATTATAACTTTTTATTATGACTGTTTTTTAAACATTTCGTTGTATTTATGTAACTTTTTTAGCTACACTATGGCGAAAATTTAAGCGGCCTAGGTTGTACGCTTTAACTAAGAATAATCAAACGGACTTATAGAATAATAAAATGAAAAATAAACGCGTTGAAGAGTCGTCAGAACTCTGTACGACAGAGCAAGAACGACAAGCTTACTATAGAGCCTGTATTGCTGAGTTTCAGCAATTGGGGTATCAAGAGCAGTACCTTGCAAACCTAACAGATGAGTTAGTACCAGTTGAAGGTATTAATCCTCACTCTGAAGACTCATAAGCCGCTTAATTTTCAAACTAATTACACTTTAAAACCAAGCATATGTGCAATCTATAACCATATAGTCGTTTTTGGTAGAAAAGTGTTTGACATATTTTCTGAAATCTTTATTATACGCCCCACAAGACGGAGAGGTGTCCGAGTGGCCGAAGGAGCTCCCCTGCTAAGGGAGTATAGAGTTTGTAGCTCTATCGAGGGTTCGAATCCCTCCCTCTCCACCATTTCTTTTAATGGTGTGTTTTGTAAAGTTTTAAAGTATGGGTGCATAGCTCAGCTGGATAGAGTACTCGGCTACGAACCGAGCGGTCGGAGGTTCGAATCCTCCTGCGCCCACCATACTTTAATAACTCTGCTTAGAGTCTAAATAAGCAATTAAAGTGTTTGGCTTTATAACCAAGCGGTCGGAGGTTCATTCTTAGAAGATACGTCCTGCGCCCACCATACTTTAATAACTCTGCTTAGAGTCTAAATAAGCGAAAGCTCTACTTAGAGTTAAAATAAGTAAACTATAAAGTGGGTGCATAGCTCAGCTGGATAGAGTACTCGGCTACGAACCGAGCGGTCGGAGGTTCGAATCCTCCTGCGCCCACCACTTTATAGACTCTGCTTAGAGTATTAATAAGCTAAACTCTCACTTAGAGTCAAAATAAGTAATAGTAAAAATGAAAGTGGGTGCATAGCTCAGCTGGATAGAGTACTCGGCTACGAACCGAGCGGTCGGAGGTTCGAATCCTCCTGCGCCCACCACTTTCATGTTTTCATACGCTTTTAAGTGTAAGAAAAATAAACCGATGGAAATCGGTTTTTTTATGCCTGAATTTATACGCTCTGCTTAGAGTTTAAATAAGCAATCTATGAAAGTGGGTGCATAGCTCAGCTGGATAGAGTACTCGGCTACGAACCGAGCGGTCGGAGGTTCGAATCCTCCTGCGCCCACCACTTTCATAACAAGCCGACATTAAGTCGGTTTTTTTGTGCCTAAAATAAAGTGAAGTGTAAGCTACCACTCCTGTAGCCGCAGAGCTTGCTCGCGTGAGAAGCGCCAGCTTCTAATTACTTACCACCGATATAACTGATGCTTTATTTACGAGCTTTGCTCGTCGCGTCAGCAAGCTGCACGCCTACAAGTAAAACCAACCCAATCTTTAAATCTAAACTCCGAGCTTATTCATCCGTTGTAGACGCAGAGCTTGCTCGCGTGAGAAGCGCCAGCTTCTAATTACTTACCACCGATATAACTGATGCTTTATTTACGAGCTTCGCTCGTCGCGTCAGCAAGCTGCACGCCTACAAGCAAAACCATCCCTAATCTTTAAATCTAAACTCCGAGCTTATTCATTCGTTGTAGACGCAGAGCTTGCTCGCGTGAGAAGCGACAGCTTCTAATCACTTACCACCGATATAACTGATACTTTATTTACGAGCTTCGCTCGTCGCGTCAGCAAGCTGCACGCCTACAAGTAAAACCAACCCAATCTTTAAATCTAAACTCCGAGCTTATTCATTCGTTGTAGACGCAGAGCTTGCTCGCGTGAGAAGCGCCAGCTTCTAATTACTTACCACCGATATAACTGATACTTTATTTACGAGCTTCGCTCGTCGCGTCAGCAAGCTGCACGCCTACAAGCAAAACCATCCCTAATCTTTAAATCTAAACTCCAAGCTTATTCATTCGTTGTAGACGCTGAGCTTGCTCGCGTGAGAAGCGCCAGCTTCTAATCTATAAAATTCACAGCACATTTACGAGCTTCGCTCGTCGCGTCAGCAAGCTGCACGCCTACAAGCAAAACCAACCCAATCTTTAAATCTAAACTCCGAGTTTATTTATCCGTTGTAGACGCTGGGCTTGCTCGCGTGAGAAGCGCCAGCTTCTAATCATTTACTACCGATTTAACTGAGACTTTATTTACGAGCTTCGCTCGTCGCGTCAGCAAGCTGCACGCCTACAAGTAAAACCAACCCAATCTTTAAATCTAAACTCCGAGCTTATTCATCCGTTGTAGACGCTGAGCTTGCTCGCGTGAGAAGCGCCAGCTTCTAATTGAATAAACTCACAGCACAATACATTTACGAGCTTCGCTCGTCGCGTCAGCAAGCTGCACGCCTACAAGCAAAACCAACTCTAATCTTTAAATCTAAACTCCAAGTTTATTTATCCGTTGTAGACGCTGAGCTTGCTCGCGTGAGAAGCGCCAGCTTCTAATCACTATATCTAAGTCCACTTACCCCCTTTCTAAAGCTGCTCTTTAATATTACCTATGTTATTTTAAACACCTTGTTTAAAAGGATATTGCAGTATGTTTAAAACCCTATTTATTACGTTATTTTTTATTTTTAGCGCCATTTTTATTGCAAGCGTGCAAGCCAACGAAGTTAACAACTCACTTGTAGTAGGTGCGCAGCAATATGCTAAATATTTACCGCAGTTAAAAAATAAACGTGTAGGGCTAGTAGTTAATCAAACATCAATGGTAGGGCAAACTCACTTGGTAGATGCGCTGCTGACTAAAAATATTAATATAACTAAAATTTTTGCACCTGAGCATGGCTTTCGCGGCGATCACGATGCGGGCGCACATGTAAAAAATGCCGTTGATAGCAAAACTGGGATTCCGCTTATTTCTATTTATGGTAAAAATAAAAAACCAAGCCAAGCTGCTTTAGTCGATGTTGATGTGATTATTTTTGATATTCAAGATGTGGGAGTGCGTTTTTATACCTACATAAGCTCTATGCACTACATGATGGAAGCCGCTGCAGAGCAGGGGATAGAATTTCTAGTACTCGACAGACCCAATCCAAATATCGCCTACGTTGATGGGCCAATATTAGAGCCAGAATTTAAATCGTTTGTAGGCATGCACCCAATTCCTGTTTTACACGGCATGACCGTTGGCGAACTTGCCAAAATGATCAAGGGTGAGGGCTGGATCAATAAAGCGCCCGCTTTAAAACTAACCGTGATCCCTGTTGATCATTACACTCGCAAAAGTACTTACAGCTTGCCTATAAAACCCAGCCCTAATTTACCTAACGATCAAGCCATTGCGCTTTATCCGTCGCTTTGCTTTTTTGAAGCAACGCCTATCAGCATTGGTAGAGGTACCGACTTTGCATTTCAAGTAATTGGCTATTCGCCAGTTGCATTAGGTGATTTTAATTTTACACCGCGCGCAATTAAAGGCGCTGCTTTAAACCCTAAATTTAAAAACCAAACCGTGCAGGGGCTCGATTTAAGACAAGCAAATATTTCAGGTCTAAATTTAACTTACTTAATAAATGCGTACACGGAGCTTAGTAAAAATAACATCTCGTTTTTTGAGCGCGCTGACTTTATGGATAAGCTAGCGGGTACTAATAAATTGCGCTTAGCTATTGAAACAGGGCAATCTGCAGCGCAAATAAAGCAAAGCTGGCAGGCGGGGCTTGCGCAATTTAAAGCGCAAAGAGCGCCTTACTTGCTATATAAATAAGGGCTAAGCATGTTTATCGCTTTAAAAAATCAAAGGTATGGTTATATCAAACAAGCTTTTATAGCGGCATTGAGCTTTATTATTGTGGGTTGTAGTACACCACCTGAGCCTATTAGCTCGGTGCTACCATTTACAAAGAGCCAACTTGTAGAGCTGCCTAATGCACAAGTGGTTGTAACGTTTCCTGAGGTAAATCCAAGTAGCCGGTTTTATGTAAATAACCGAGGAACGTTTAAAGCTTACAAAGGACGCGGGCAATTATTAATACAAAACCATAACGCACAAAGCGCCGATATTTACATTAATAATAAAAAGCTCGACGTTAACCAACTAAGCGCCAACACCTTATACAATTACAGTTTGGCAAAAAATACTCACAACGGTGTTAATACCTTTAAAGTTGAAAATATTCTCCCTGCTGGCGCAAGCTTAACACTGCGTTTTGCATTTCCTACTTTAAGCGATGAACCAAAAAAGCATATAGATTTTACTGAAGTAGACACATTAATTGAACGCGATGTTAAAGCAGGTTTTCCTGGGGCTGTGTTGGCCGTTGTTAAAAATGGTGAGCTAATAAAATTAACCGCCTATGGCGATGCAAAGCAATACCAGCAAAGTGATTTAATGTTACTACGCCCAGAGCCAATGCAGACTAATACCTTGTTTGATCTTGCCTCAAACACCAAAATATTCGCCACAAATTTTGCGCTTATGAAATTAGTAAGCGAAGGGTTGTTGAATATTAATAAACCCGTGCAAAGCTACCTAAGCGAATATAAAGGCGAAGGGCGAGTACAACGTACAGTAAAAGATTTACTCACACACAGCGCCGGATACCCGCCAGTATTTGACTTTCATCGTAAAGATGGCAGCAATGGCGACGCGTTTTATTCGCAAAACAGTAAAACCACCAAACAGCTATTACTTACCAGCGTCCCTTTTAGTAGTGAATCATCTGGGCAGCCTATTTATTCAGATATTGATTACATGATTTTAGGTGTGCTCATTGAGCGTATTACAGGGCAGCCCCTTGACGAATATCTAGAGCAGCAAGTGTACGCGCCACTAAAATTAACTAACACGTTATTTAATCCACTTAAAAAAGGCTTTAAGCCGCAGCAATTTGCAGCCACTGAGCTTAGCGGTAACACGCGAGACGGGCGCATTAAGTTTGATAATATTCGCACCAGTGTTTTACAAGGCCAAGTGCACGACGAGCGCGCTTACTATTCACTTGATGGCGTAGCAGGGCATGCAGGATTATTTAGTAACGTTCACGACTTAGCGGTGCTTTGCCAGCTATTACTAAATAATGGTGGCTACGGCGACCAACAATTATTTAGTGCAAGCGCCTTAGCGCAATTTTTAACGCCGCAATCAAGCGATGAAACCTACGGGCTTGGCTTTAGGCTAGCTGGTAACAACCAAGCAAGGCGCTGGCACTTTGGCCCTTATGCAAGCGCACAAGCTTATGGTCACACAGGTTGGACGGGGACAGTGACCGTAATTGACCCCGCTTACGACTTAGCTATTGTTTTACTTACCAATGCTCGCCATAGTGCCATTAAAGGCTCGCAAAAACGTTACGAATTTACAGGCAAACAATTTGAAACCGCACAGTACGGATCGGTAGTGTCGCTTATTTATGAAGCGCTACTAAATCAATAAGCTATCGTATAGGTTAAAACGTACTAACTGTGCCACCTTAAGTGATTTATTTACAGGTGACTTGAGTAAGCCAATCCATTAAGCTAAGCGGTCTATAAAACTAAGCCGGTTTATGTTGTTAGGCTTAACAAATAAGCGTTAAAACGCGTACAAAGCGAGGTTTACTCGCTAATAATTAAGGTTAACTTTTTATGCATTGGTATTCTATTTTACCGCCGCTAATTGCGATTGCTATCGTGTTTTGGCGAAAAGAAGTGATTATGGCGCTACTTGTTGCTGTTGCTTCTTCTGAGTTTTTACTCGCCTTTCAGGGTGAAGGTAATAGCTTGTTTGACACTTTTTTAAATACCATTGAACGTATTATTTCGGTTGCCAGCTCGCCAGGTAATACACGCATATTAATATTTAGTATTTTAATTGGTGCACTGCTTGCCTACATTCGCGAATCTGGCGGCGTTGCAGCAACCGTTAATATGCTAATGAACAAAGGTATTGCAAAAAGTAAGCGCCAAGTGGGATTTTTAACCATGTTTACCGGCATTGCGGTGTTTATAGAATCTAACCTGAGCGTACTTACCTCGGGTATTTTATCGCGTGGCTTATTCGACAAATTTAAAATGAGCCGAGCGCGTCTAGCGTACATTATTGACAGCACCAGTGCGCCAGTGTGTATTTTAATACTACTTAACGGCTGGGGCGCATTTGTACTTGGTTTGTTAGGTAACTATGAGCTAGGTGAGTCGGCTGTATCAGTGTTATGGGGCAGCGTAGGGTATAACTTTTACGCCATAATTACCCTTGTCATTGTTTTTTACACCATCGCGTTTGATAAAGTGCATGGCCCAATGAAAGAAGCCGAACAAAAACTAGAGCTTCAAACAACTGACTTAAAAGAAGAAGTAAAAGGCTCTAAAGCGCGTTACATGTTAATCCCGCTTATTACGCTTATTACCAGCATGGTTGGCTTTATGTATTACACCGGTAATGGTGTACTAGCCGAGGGCAGCGGTTCTAAATCAGTATTATATGCAACGGTTTTAGCCATTGTTGTCGCTTACTTTTTAATGATTGGCTCACGTAAATTTACGCATCATCAATTAGTTGATACCGGTTTTAAAGGTATGGGCGAATTAATGCCACTGGTCGCCATTGTACTGCTTTCGCTTACACTTGGCGCAAGCTTAAAAGAATTGGGTACTGGCGTATTTGTAGCATCGCTTGTTGGCGACTACCTACCTATTTACTTAATAGTACCGGTGCTGTTTTTAACCGGCGCGGTTATGTCGTTTACTACGGGTACATCGTGGGGCACGTTTGCTATATTAATCCCAATTGGTGTGCCACTTATTCAAGCGCTAGGTTTACCACCGTCGCTTGTTGTTGGTGCTATTTTGGGTGGTGGTATATTTGGCGATCACTGCTCGCCTATATCCGACACCAGCGCTGTATCAGCTATTGCATCAGGGTGTGACTTACTCACCCACGTTAAAACGCAGCTACCGTACGCCTTATTTGGCGGTGCATTGACGTTTATAGCGTACTTAGTAACAAGCATACTTGTGTTATAAAAACGTCTTATAAAAGTGTGCTGTAAATACTGAGTTTTAATTATTTATAAAATGCCTTGAAAGCCTGCAAATATGCAGGCTTTTTTAGAGCACAAAACAAGGATTATTTAAATGAAAAATAAAGCTTTGTCCTTTTTAGTTTTTTATTGTTTTTGAACGCATGCTCTTACCAAGAAAGCGAAACAGAACAAGCTAATAGGTTAGCAAAAACATACCAGCTCGATATAAAAACAGATAATCCAAAGCAATCTTATCCGAAAGATTTTACCGAAGAAGAGGGGACTTTAGCGAATGTTGAAGTGACTATAACCTCTTTAGATAGTGTTGCTGAAACTCTTGATGGGATTGAGTCTGCCTTGGGAGTTTACCCAGAAGGATTTATTTCTGAAGTAATTGATACTATTTATATTGTAGGCGCTATAACTATTGAAGGAGCTGCGGCTGGCGGAACTTATGGTTCTAGATGGATAGCTTTATCTAATGTTGCACAATGGAATGAAACAAAAGCTAACTATGAAAATGCGTATCGTGGAGTACATCATGAACTTAGTTCACTCATATTTAATAACTCACCATTTAGCGTAATGACATGGCAAAGTTTATTAAATAGAGATTGGAAGGCTGCAGTATCAAATTTTGAGGCACTTACAAAAGGTGAGTTAGCGCCAGATTATAGCGCAGGCTTTTTGTCTGATTATGGTAAAACATCTATGGGTAATGATTTTAATACTTACGCCGAATTTGCCTTTGCTGAACCTGAAAAATTGCGGGAACTTGCCGCAACCTACCCAATAATAGCTAAAAAGCTGAGTTTGTTTATTACTGCGTATACGCAGTTTTCGGCTAAATATCAGCAAAACTTTGAAGAATATTTTACTCGAACGGGTTTAAGTGATGTTGCGGTAGAACCTGAAAATGTAGAAATGACGATTCATTTAGACTTGAGTAACATTAAGCCGAAAATTATCAGATAACGCTATTTGATTACGATCTTACGTTTTTAGCGTACTTAGTAACAAGTATGTTTGTATTAAAAAATACGATTTTTACATAGTTAAAAGCCTGATTAACCGCAGGTTTTTTTGTTTAAAAAAAGCTTACATAGGTTGGGTTGAGTGACAAGAAACCCAACTGTTCTACAATGCAGTTTGCACCTATAAAGCTAAGTATATGTATATCTTTTGTAGGCGCATAGCTTGCTAGCGCGTCGGGCGTTAGCCTGAAAAGTTAGATTTAGTATTTGCGCACTAGGTTACTCATCGACTACTGATTCCAGAGTCATAGTATTAAGCATGACATCTGTGTTTTAGTTTTGCATAAAACAAAATCCGCCCTATGCCTTCTTAAAAAGGACTATTCATTTTGATTTGAGGGACTTTAAGTCACAAGCAAACTAATAAAAAGTGTATTTTTGTTATTGTGAGCTTAAAAATTATTTTTAACAATTCTTTACTCTTTTAATTCATGCAGTAAGCAAGTAATGCTGAAACTGATATCGAGTTGTATTATGATTAATTTAAAAAGTAATAAGGCTAATAATGAAAATGGATCTAGATTCTAAACAGAGTGCACTTCAAAAAATATCAAAACAAAATGCACTTTCAGCTGCTTTAGGTGCTGCATTCTGGAGTGTTCCTATTTTAGTTCTATGGGCATTTCTGTTTGAGTTAAAACCAGCTGCAGGTCCTGTGATGTTACTCATTAGTGGTGCATTAGTTGGTGCAGCTGTACGGTTTCATGGTCGAGGATACGAGCGTTTATTTTCGCTAATAGGTTTAATTGCTCATGCTTGTATTGTATTTGTAGCGTGGGATTTGCAGATTATTCTTGTTGGTGGCGTTTTAGCGGTTATTTTAGTTGGGGTTTATATTTTTGGCGCATGGGGAGCTGCCTACATATCACGCATTAATGTATCAATGCACGACCATAAAGAATTTGATAAATTATTTGAATCTGCCGATTATCAAAAACAAAAAAAGCTAAAAAATAGATGGTTCATTGTACTTCCTGTCGTTAGTGTTTTAACGCTTGTTGCAGGTTTTATCACGGCAATAGGTATCGTTATTTTTCAGCAACAGCAGCATATTGATATTGAGGTACAACAACATCAGCAGCGTGCCGCTGAATTTCGTGGTAAGCATATTGAAACAAATAATGAAAACCTCGCCTCTATGAGCACCAAAAAAGCATTAACATATGCTTATGCGTATCAGTCAGGAAGACACTTCGATGAGCGAGGATATTATAAAGGAGCCTACCCGCAAGATAGCTTCCAAGCTTTAGTAATATTACGTTACCTAGCTAATGAAAAGAAAAACCCGCGCGCACAATTTATTTTAGGAAAAATACTTAATAACGAAAAAGGCCAGGCTTTATTATTACAAGCCGAAAAAGCAGGTGATGAATTTGCTATGCTTTATAGTATTTATGAATTTGGCTGTCTAATTGATGCGAAGAGAGGCAAACAGCTTCTAATGAGCTTTGCTAAAAATATAGAAGAGCAATCGGTTATTATTGACATACAGAGTATGAACAGCGACGACTTTAATGATCATTGTACAGTATTAGATAGTACTGAATTTGATTATCGTTATATACGAGATTATTAGTGAGTATTGAATTGAGAAGTATTGAGTTTCAATTCAAATCACTGCTCTAAGGTTTAGTTTTTTACTTTGAGTATTTAAAAACTTTATTTTAGATTTTGTGACGCATAAAGCTTCAGCCAAGAGGTATTGCCATGGATCCCTTTTTGTAATTTTATCTATGGGCGGCGACGTATTTTCTATTGCATCGGGAGGACTTACTTACCGGTGTTAAAACACGGCTATCGCGAGCTTATTTGATGATGGCCTGATACTTGTAGCATACGTAGATTGAGCAGTACAAAACCCAACGAATCTCCAATGTAGTTTGCACCTATAAAGCCGAGTATATGTATATTTTTTGTAGGCGCATAGCTTGCTAGCGCGTCGAGCGTTAGCTAGAAAAGTAAAATGCAGTATTTACGCACTAGAGTACTCGTCTACTACTGATTTTAGAGTCGTGCTATTAAGCGCGATATTTGTATTTTAGTTTTACAAGAAACAAGATACGGCTTTATGTTTTTTCACTTTAATAAACAGTGAATTCAGATAAGATACTTATACAAAAAATACGCAAAGGAATGTTTATGAGCCAGATTTTTGGTGATACAGATGATAAAAGGGCTTTATATGAAGCTCTAACTAGATACAACTATTTTCCAAATCAACGAGCAAATATAGGTGAGTTACCACCGAGTCTAGATACAAGGCAATTTACACCAGAGGTGGCAGAGGCTATTTCTAAGCTTGAAGAGACTAAAGGCAGATCTGGTTATGACTTAGTTGAATATAAGGCTACAAGATATAATAACGTGCCTAGAGTATTGGGACTTGTTCATCCCAGAGCTTACTCATCACTAGCCAAGTGTATACATGAGAATTGGGGAGAGCTGAAATGCGTTACTGAGAACGCAAATAGTATAATTAAGCCTGAGTTTCATCACAGTGAAAAGCGATTGGTTGTAATGAATTATGAAGCTCCATTCGTAAAAATTAGTCGCTCGCATACTTCTTCTTTTGCAAAACGATTTAGAGTTCACACTGATATAGCTAACTGTTTTAATAGTATTTATTCTCATGCGATTGCATGGGCTGCTGTTGGAGTTAAAGAGGCTAAAGCACAACAAAAAAGCAAAGAATGGTTTAACCGTTTAGATACCTACCAACGAAAAACTAAGCGTAATGAAACTCAGGGAATACCAATAGGTTCTGCAGCCTCTAGTATTGTGAGCGAGTTAATCTTAGGTAAAATTGACGAAGCCTTAATAAGTAAAAATTATGAGTTTCATCGATATATAGATGATTATACTTGCTACTGCTTGACTAGCGAAGACGCTCAAAACTTCATCCAAGATTTATCTAACTCTCTTGCTCTATATAAGCTGACACTGAACTTAAAGAAAACATCGATAATAGAGTTACCAGCGGCTTTTGAAGATGAATGGGTGTTAGATTTGAGAGGTGCACTACCAAGTCGCTTGGGTAATGCAGGCGAAAGCGAGCCCCAGCTATCTGCTGATGAAGCGCTTACGTTTTTAAATAAAGCTATTGGGATAAATAAAAGTACGCCTGATGGAAGTGTATTAAAGTATGCAATATCATTAATCATTAATTACTTAGATGAAGGTGCTAATGTAAGTTTATTGGAAGCTCTTCTGAACCTATCGTGGCACTACCCAGTTTTACTCCCGTTATTTGACAAATTATTAGGCAAAGCAGAGATAAGTGCAGGGGTTTTCGAGCAACAATTAAATGTAATAATAAGAGAAAATGCTGATAAGTTCCGATCTGATGGTATGTCTTGGCCGCTTCACACGATGTTAATTAATAACGTCATCCCAAAAACAGAAACGGCTGAAAAGGTCATTGCGAGTGGTGATTGTGTTGCAATTACTTTGTTATTAGAAATGCATGACTTCAATGAAATGATCGTTGAGTTCGCACAAACTATAATTGATGATGGTGATAACTACGAAAAAGATAACTATTGGTTATTACTTTACCAACTATACCTAAAGGGCTTAATTGATAATCCGTATGATGACAAAGTATTTGAGTGTTTGAAAAAACACAAGGTTAATTTTATACCTAAAAATACGCTTACTGAAGCTGAAAAAAAATGTGATGAAATTCATAGTGAAATGGGAACTAACGCATTTAAAAAAGTATTTTCAGAAATTAAGGGGATACCGGTTAATGAAAAACCTAATGGGGACTCACCTGCTTTTTAGTTTCTAATAAACAGTTACGACCTAATTCTATTAGGTCGTAAAATTAAATTATCACCTAAGCCCCACACTGCCTAACTCCAGCACCCGCATGTTTAAGCGCTATAATCTGCCCTTTACCGTTATGTGCCATAGCGAGCATATCACCGGTATTTATATTACTTTCAACCGCGTGTTTACCCTTTAAATCACTTAACAGTGAATGCTTAATTTGCACGAGTACTTCATCATTACAGCTGGCTATGTACCAGTCGTTATCTACCTTCACTAGAGTGCCGTATTCTATGTGGCGTTGTTGGTGGCGGCGTAAATCGTTAGCTAATTGACTATCAAGCGCGTGTTTTTGCTCGTTTATGGAGCTTGCGTAGCTACCTGCTTGATTTATTTCGTGGGTTTTTATAAATGAATAGTCGTGAATGTCTATGGTGTTAAGCACGGTTTTAGGCGCGTGGTTAATGCCATCTTTATTATCAAACACAATAAAAGCAAATACACCCAGTGCGCAGGCAAGGCTGGTTAGCTGCAGCGTAAAGCCGAACTTTTTAGGCTTTGTGTGCGTGGCCTTTTTAAGTAGCGCTTTTTGCTGAGTGCTTGTAAGTGTAGTGCGCGCTTTTCGCTCTTTGTAGTGTTGTGTGAGCTTTTGATCGAACGGCTCATCAGGCTTGTTCATTGTTTGCTCCTAATAAACGTTTAAGATTTTGCTTAGCATAGCGCAGCCTTGTTTTAATGGTCTCAAGGTTGCTTTGCGTTATAAGCTCTATGTCGGTGAGCGAAAAGCTTTCTTGTTGCAAGGTTATGGCTTCGCGCTGTACAAAGCTAAGTTGTTTTAGCGCGGCGTCGAACGCTTCGTAACTTATGTTTGAGCTGCCTATATGCGAGTCTCGACTAGTTAAGTCGTTTTCGCTTTTATCATTTTGTGCTGCTAAATACGTATTTTCGTCAAGCTCTACAAAGTGCTGTTGCCTGCGGTATTCGTCAATGAGTGTGTTGCGGGCAAGTTTAAACAACCACGCTTTAGGTGTGGTTTGCGCTTGGTAAAGGTGGCGTTTTTCGATTACTTTTAGCCATGTTTGTTGGCTTACGTCGTATGCTAAATGCGTATTAGATTGCGTAACAAGGTAGTGGTATAAGTCGTTACTGTAGAGGGCAATAAGCTGCTCTAAGTAACGATTGTCGCCACTTTTTGCGTAACTTGCCATGCAGTCCTTGCTTGGCGTTTCAAATAACCATGACTTAATACTTAGTAGCATAGGCTCATCGCTTTTATTGTTGTAATTTAAAATCGAGTTGTACGGTTTGACCTGTTTGTAATTGTGCCACACCTTCAATTACTTTGGGGCGATATTTCCAGCGTTTAATGGCTCTTATTGCTTCGCGGTCAAAGGTACGTTTTGGCTCGGCGTTAATAACTACTGGGTCGATTACTTCCCCCGTTGGCGAAATACTAAAGCTTAGTTGCACCCAACCTTCAATACCATCGCGCGCGGCTGTGGTTGGGTATTTAGGGTTTATGCGCACTATGGGTGTTGCATCCCCTGTTGGGCGATTAATGGTGTTGTTAATGTCGTCACCAAAATCATCAATTGTAACTGGCGTAAAGTCGCTAATTGCCAACACAGGATCGGCTGATGTATCAAGCGGTGGTGCTTTTGGCGGCACTTTAGGCATTGGCGGTGGCGGCTGTATTTTTTGTATATGCCTGACTTTTGAATCCTCAGGGAGGTGAAAAATCTCTACTATAATATCGCCCCCTGGTTTAACCGGTGCGCGTTGCTCGCCACTTATTAAATATTGCATAAACGCAAAAGCTGCAAAGGTCATTGCGGCGCCGCCAATAACGGCGGTCGATGTTTTAATAAATACTGAGTTGTTAGGTACTTCAAGTGTGTGCATAAGCCGCTCCAAATTAATGCATTAGGGTGTTTTCAAAGCTATAACGGGTGGCAAATCAAAAAGGGGTGAAATAATTTTATAAAAAATCTGGGGTTTAGTTACAATAGCCATTCGCATTCTTTTACTTATTAACTTTTTAGGCTGTTATGCAACTCATTGAAATAAATAAAGCGCGTTATCGTAAACATTTAAACCGTGTTATTGCAGGATGTGGTATTGGTTTGGCTGTAGGCAGCTTGGCTATATCGCAAACGCTGATTGCTTTATTTCCTGATGAAAGTGGTAGCCACTTTCATTGGAACTTAATAGGTGTTGCTATTACAAGCGTTGGGCTTGCGTGGTTACTTCATAAATACCGTACACATAGCTTTATGACTGAAGTTGTTTATGTGTGGGAACTTAAAAAAGCACTTAATAAAATAACCCGTAAAATGGCTAAGTTAAAAGCCGCTGGCCGTGAAGGCAATGCCGATGCGTTATTAGCGATTCATTATAGCTACGCGGGCTCTCGGTTATTGTGGCAGCTAGACGATAATCTAATCACCATGGACGATTTAGCCATTAAACAAGCTGAGCTTGAATCTGTTGCAGCGCAACATAACGTAACGCTAAATGCTGATGAGTATGATGCGAGCATTTTAAAACAGTTTTAGTTTTTAATGTTTAAAGGAGTGTCTAATGAAAAAAATATTAGTTGTTTGTTTAGGTAATATTTGCCGCTCGCCAACCGCAGAGGCGGTATTAAAAGACAGCGCTAAAAAGCTTGGCGTTAACGTTAAAGTCGATTCGGCAGGGACTATTGGTTACCACGAAGGTAAAACGCCTGATAGTCGTTCAATGGCAGCAGGGGAGAAGCGCGGTTATAGTTTTAAAGGTATTTATTCGCGTAAAGTACGCACAAGTGACTTTACTGAATTTGATTTAATTTTAGCGGCCGATACACAAAATTTAGCTGATTTAAAAGCCCAGTGCCCTGCGCATTTACAGTACAAATTAGCGTTGTTTTTAGAGTTTGGTGAACAGAGCGTTAGTGCGATTCCCGATCCTTATTACGGCGGTGATGATGGCTTTGAAAATGTGCTTGATTTAATTGAAGCCGCAAGCGACAAAATACTGTCAAAAATTTAAAAGGTATGGTTAAGTTATAGTTAATGAATGACTGTTAATATGCCGTTGGTAATTTAGGTAAGAATACTGGGCTTATTGCAATTCACTCTATTGTAATTGGTACACCTTTTTGGAGAACGATATGAATTCAGTTAAGAAAATAGCAATGACAATGTGTATAGCACTCCCTGTATTTGCTCATGCTGGGGAGTCTATTGTTAAATGGCATGACTTTAACGATTATCGTGATGTACGAGCGTCGAATCAAGCCAGAGGGTCGTATCATAAACACATTGCAAGTAGCTTTGAAAAACATATGGCTAAGCTTGCTGAGCAGCTACCAAAAGGTTATAAATTAAACGTAGAGTTCACTGATTTAGATTTAGCCGGTGATGTGCGATACGGCGGTATGGATGAAATACGTGTAGTAAAACCAATCTATTTTCCGCGCATTAAGCTCAATTATTCGTTAACAGATAAAGATGGTAGCGTACTTAATAAAGGCAGTGATGTAGAGCTTAAAGATATGGGCTTTATGGATAAAATTAAAATGGGCCGCGAAGAATCATTTTATTACGAAAAACGCTTATTAACGCAGTGGTTTGGTGAACAAATATTACCAAGTTTAGATTAACTTAAAATAAAAATGCCGCTAAATAGCGGCATTTCTATTTTTAAGTTTTACTTAAAAGTAGCTAACAGCGTGAGTATTTGCTGTAACTTAATAACGGTAGTTTTAAGTTTTTCTTCGTCAAAACCATCGTTAGATAAGCTTTCAACGTCAGCGGCTACGTCAAGAACATAAGGCTTAAAACGTTTAGCTTCAAAGCTAAATCCAGCATCTTGTGCAAATAAGGCTTTAAATTTGCCATGGCCTTGCTGCTGTAATTCATCGAGTTTTTTGTCGGCATCAAGCGCCTGACGATAAACAATTTTTAAATTAGTATTGAGTTGTTCAATAATTGAATCCATGGTTTTCCTAAAGCTTTGTACTGCATGGCCGACATAATACTTGGATTACATTTAAAAGTCAGGTTTGTTATATGAATATATCAGGCACAAGTTTACCCGCTGTTTCCGGCTCAGGCCAAGGCAGTGAGCTTTATAGCGCTGCTTTATCTAAAAAGCAGCAACTAGCAGATGGTGCCGCAGCACTTGCACTTATTGAAGGTGCTGCACAATCGTCAAGTGCACAAACACCGGCTAAGTCGGTAACGGCATCATTGGGTAACAACGTAAATATATACGTTTAAATTAGCTTAAGATCGATAGGTGTTTTGCTTTTTTGACCACCTATTTCTCTAACTAACTTAGGCACTAAAAATCCAGGCAGAGCTTTTAATAGCTCTGCCATTATTTTTATTGCGTCTTCTTCGTTAATATCAAAGTGGCTGGCCCCTTCAACTTTATCTAGCAAATACAAATAATACGGTAATACGTCTGCGTCAAATAACGCTTCGCTTAAATTTATTTGCGCATCGAGCGTATCGTTCACATCTTTTAAAATTACAGCTTGGTTTAAAAGCGTTACGTTTGCTTGTTTAAGCTTTTGCATAGCTGCTTTAAAATCAGCGTCTATTTCGTTGGCGTGGTTTATGTGATTAATAAAAATGATTTTTAATGGCGATTTTGCTAATCGCTCACATAACTCATTGGTAATACGTGCAGGAATAACAACAGGTAAACGGCTATGAATTCGCATTCGTTTAATTTGAGGTAATTGCTCAAGCTCATCTAAAAACCAACTTATTGCATCGTCTTTGGCCATGAGCGGATCGCCACCACTTAAAATCACTTCGTTTATATTGGCATCGGATTTTATGTAGCTTAGTGTTTCAAGCAGACTTTTTTTATTAAGTTGGTTTTCTTGATATGGAAAATGCCTTCTAAAGCAGTAACGACAATTTACTGCACAGCCGGTTTTAAACATCACCAAGACACGTGATTTATACTTATGTAAAAGGCCTGGTTGGTCGTTGTCTTGCTCAAGTAGGGGATCTTTATTAAAACCCGATTTAGTCAAAAATTCTTGATGGCGTGGCATTACTTGTAGCAAAAGAGGATCGTTTGGATCGCCTTTGCGTATTTTTTTTATAAAAGGGATAGGCACGCGTACCGGAAATAAACTACGGGCTTTTAGGTCGTTTTCATGGACTTGGCTCGATAAACCGACCATTTCAAGCAAGCTCTTTGGGCAGGTAACTACATTTGCTAATTCTTTTTGCCAGTTTTTATGCAAATTTGCTTCATTTCTTTGTATCATTGGCATGTAGATTACTCGAAAAAATATAAATAGAGGAAACGATGGCGAATTATAGCACCAACGAGTTCAAGGGCGGCCTAAAAATTATGATGGACGGCGAGCCTTGCAGTATCTTAGAAAATGAAATGGTAAAACCTGGTAAAGGCCAGGCGTTCAACCGTGTTCGTATCCGTAAACTTATCTCTGGTAAGGTGCTTGAAAAAACCTTTAAATCGGGTGAATCAGTTGAAGGTGCTGATGTAATGGATACAGATTTAGCGTATCTATACACAGACGGTGAATTTTGGCATTTCATGAACAACGAAACATTTGAGCAAATTGCCGCTGACGAAAAAGCACTAGGCGATGCAGTTAAATGGTTAGTTGAAAATGATTTATGTACAATTACATTATGGAACGGCAGCCCTATTGCTGTTACACCACCTAACTTTGTTGAGCTTGAGATCACTGAAACAGATCCTGGCCTTAAGGGTGATACAGCGGGTACTGGTGGTAAACCAGCAACGCTTAGCACAGGCGCTGTAGTACGAGTTCCATTATTCGTACAAATTGGCGAAGTAATTAAAGTAGACACTCGTAACGGTGAATACGTAAGCCGTGTTAAGTAACACTTAACTCAGCTTAATAAATCCCAGCTTAAGCTGGGATTTTTTTTGGAGAAAATATGTCAGCAGATCTTTGGGCCCCAAGCGCAAGCATTGAAACACTAAAACAACGTGCAGCGATATTACGTAGCATTCGTGAGTTTTTTTATGCGCGTGATGTTTTAGAAGTAGAAACGCCGAGCTTAAGTGCTGCCAGTGTAACTGATGTGCACTTAGCTAGTTTTAATACCAAATTTGTAGGTCCAGGGCACGCAGGTGGGCTTCCTCTATTTTTACAAACATCTCCAGAGTTTGCTATGAAACGCTTGTTAGCGGCAGGCTCAGGCGCTATTTTTCAGCTTTGTAAAGCATTTAGAAATGAAGAAGCCGGTAGTCATCACAATCCTGAATTTACAATGCTGGAATGGTATCGCCCAGGCTTTGATGAATTTGCACTTATGGATGAAATGGATGAGCTAATGCGGCTTGTTTTAGATGTCGAGCCTGCAACAAGGCTTACCTATCAGCAAGCGTTTGAACAAGCACTTGGGCTCGATCCGTTAACAGCAAGCATAGAGCAATTAAAGCAACTAGCGTGTGAGCAGGGGTTTGCTGATATAGCCCAAAATGAAACGCATAAAGATACCTTACTGCAATTATTATTTTGTATGAAGGTAGAGCCAAGGATAGGGCAAGAAAAACCGTGTTTTGTTTATCACTTTCCAGCTTCTCAAGCGGCACTGGCACAAATTTGTGAACACGATACACGTGTAGCAGGGCGCTTTGAGCTTTATTATAAAAATATGGAATTGGCTAACGGCTTTAACGAACTCACAAATGCTAGTGAGCAAGCTAAACGTTTTAATGAAGATAACGCATACCGCGCTGTAAACGGTTTAAAACAAGTACCAATGGATACGCGTTTAATTAAAGCGCTGGAGCATGGATTACCACAGTGCGCAGGGGTGGCTTTGGGGATTGATAGGCTTGTAATGCTCGCAACAAATAAAGAAAAAATTAAAGACGTAATAGCGTTTGATGTGCAAAGAGCGTAATGCTGGACTTGTAGGCGCACAGCTTGCTGGCGCGTTAAAGCGAAGCTTTAAGGTCTTTTTATTTGGTTAGTTTAAAGTAATAAGAAGCTTCGCTTCTCACGTGAGCAAGCTCTACGTCTACAACACATTTTATTATTATTTATGTTTGATATGCAAAGAGTGTGATGCTTGACCTGTAGGTGCGAATTTATTTCGCGCTCATGTAATTTAACTTTATAAAAAGCGAGGTATAAAACCTCACCTACAATAAACATCAACCCCATACACCAAACCTGTAGGTGCGAATTTATTTCGCGCTCATGTAATTTAACTTTATAAAAAAGCGAGGTATAAAACCTCACCTACAAATAAACATCAAGCCTGTAGGTGCGAATTTATTTCGCGCTCATGTAATTTAACTTTATAAAAAAGCGAGGCGTAAAACCTCACCTACAATAAACATCAAGCCTGTAGGTGCGAATTTATTTCGCGCACGTGCAACTTAACTTTATAAATAAGCGAGGTATAAAACCTCACCTACAATAAACATCAAACCCAAAACTTACGCCAAACCTGTAGGTGCGAATTTATTTCGCGCTCATGTAATTTAACTTTATAAATAAGCGAGGTATAAAACCTCACCTACAATAAACATCAAATCCAACAACCTACGCCCAACCTGTAGGTGCGAATTTATTTCGCGCTCATGTAATTTAACTTTATAAAAAAGCGAGGTATAAAACCTCACCTACAAATAAAAACACCGCGTTTAATTTAAACGCGGTGTTTTTATTTGCTTGCAGAAAGCTTTCATTTGAAAGCCAACGGCTATGCTTTACAGATTAAGCGTAAACGTAACACCTGCTACACGAGGCTCACCTAATTGTGTATAGGTATGCGTTGCGTAACCATCTTGTGGATCGTTACCAAACTCAAAACCACGTGTAGGGACTGTCTCGTCAAACACGTTACGAGCCCATGCGCGAACTGCCCACATGTCTGCTTCGTAGCCAAAGCTTAAGTTAACTAAGTTGCTGCTAGGTGCCTGTGAATTATGACTATCTGAGAAGTAATAATCGTCCTTACCTTCAATACCAACCATACCGTAAAGCTCATTAGTAAAGTTATAACGAGCAGTAAACGCATATTGGTATTTAGGTGACTGTGCCTGTTCACGACCGTCTTGATTTAAGCCTGATTGTGTTACAAAGTCGTCTATTTCAGTGTTTAAGTAACCAGCGCTACCTGTTAAAAACAGATTATCAGTTAGTTGGTAACTACCTTCAACTTCAAGTCCGTAGTTGCTACCAGAACTTGCGTTATCAACATAACCGGTAAATTGCTGACCTTCTACTTGCCATGCTTTTAACTGAATATCGTCGCGGTGCATGTAAAATGCTGCTAAGCGAAGTGTAAATTTGTCATCAAGTGATGAACCTTTAACACCAAATTCGCCGCTCCATAAATATTCAGGGTCGAAACTGGTGTGTTGCTGGAAAAAATCAGCGCTTAGGTTTAAGCCTTCATCTTTTGCTTTAGCCAGTGCTTCTGAGTTAATACCACCGGCTTTGTAGCCACGCGTAATGCTTGCGTAGATCATAGTGCGGTCAATTACTTGATACTCTAGCGCAATTTTACCGCCAACCATCACATCGTCAGTATCTTCTATAAAGCCATTGCTATCGGTGTAGTCGCCTTGGTATTGCTCTACACGTAAACCTGTAATGAGTGTTGTTTTAGGGCCAATTGGAGTCGCTACTTGACCATATACTGCAACGTTACTCGTTTCGTAAGTTGAAGAAAATGGGCTTGCTAACCATGTGTATTGGCGCTCTAAATCAACGTCACGGTTTTGGTAATAAATACCCGCAACCCAGTTACCTGTTTTAGAATTAAACTGTAAATCTACAGACTGATCGTCGCGATCGCGGCTGTAAAGATCGGTTGAGCTGTATCCATCAGGATGTAAGCCAGCAGCACATAACTTTGGCTCACTTGTATCGTTACATACCCAGTCTTCGTCAAAGCTGTAAAGTAATTCGGTATCAATAGCCGATAGGTTTAGATTTACATCAAAAGCGTCAAAACCCGTATAAGTATTCTTAACACCTATTGCGTAGCTTTGTTGATTATCTTGGCCTGGTTCATCGGCAACACTATTGCGGCTGTTATCAAGCGTAAACGCATCGTAGCCGTTGTTTATATCAATATAGTGAAGGTTTAGCTCAGTATTTAAATGCTTTGTAAGCTGGCTGTTTAATTTAAAACGCGCTACTTGCTCGTCTTGATTTTGTGTTTCGTCATTTAAGTACAGGTTATCTACGTAACCGTCTGACTTTCTGCGAAAGTAGCTAACGCGTGCGCTAGTGTCATCTGTTAAGCCTGTGCTTGCTGCAATGCCTGCTTCGCGTGTGTTGTATGTGCCAGCACCTACTTGTAATTTTAAACTTGGATCGCTTGTGGCTTTAGCTGAACCCATTTGGATCATGCCGGCCATACCGTCTGCGCCAAAGCGAGTGCCTTGTGGGCCGCGATAAATTTCTACTTGGTCTATATCAAATAATAATGAGCTGCCACCAAGGCCAGAATAGTTAATACCATCAATAACTAAACCAACTGATGGATTAATCGGGTCTACAAATTGTGAGCGAAGCCCCACGCCACGGATTTGGATATAGCGTCCGCGCGACGCGCCAGAAGTAAAGTTTACATTGGCGGTACTGCCTAATATTTCGTCTAAGTAACTTGCACCACGTAGATTAATTTCTTCTTCGCTGAATAAGCTTGCGCTTGCGCTTAAGGTTTGAATGCTTTCGCGTTGAAAATCGCCAGTTACAACAATTCTTTCTAGGTTGCTATCGTCAGCGTTAGCTGCAAGTGGTGCACCAAGCAGCGGTAAAAGTGCTGCGGTAATTAAAGACAAACGTAAGTTCATTAGGTTACTTAACTCCATTTTAGGGACTCGTATGGTAGCAATTATTTGAGCACATGTGCTATAAACTCGGCAATTATACGTTAAATAATTAGGATTATTAATATGACCTTTAAAGTTGACTTTAAAGTGCGTGATTACGAATGTGACTTACAAGGCATTGTAAATAACAGTGTGTATTTTAATTATTTGGAGCACGCTCGCCACGAATTTTTATACGCAAATGGTATTGATTTTGCTCAGTTAGCAAAAGATAAAATTAATCTAGTCGTGATGCGCAGCGAAATGGATTATAAGCATTCGCTCTTACCGGGTGATGAGTTTTATGTGGCTGTAGAGCCGCAGCGCATAAGTCGCCTTAAATTTGCTTTTAAGCAAACGGTTGTTCGTAAATACGATGAAAAAGTAATGCTCAATGCACTAATAATAGGAACGTCGGTTAATGAAAAAGGCCGCCCATTTTTGCCTGATCAAATAGATAATGTATTCAAAACTACAACTTAGTGCGTAGTAGCGTAACTTTTGAACTATCATAGAACAAAAATTTACATTTTAAACATGCATTTTTAACGGATAAATCGCATAAATATTGTTATTATTACAGTAATTAGACAATTAGTTAGTAGTAGCATGAAATTAGCAGCAATACCGATGCTTATAATCGGTTTATGTGTTGGTTGCGCATCGACAGGGACGGTTACCAGTGAGCAGCTAAAATACACCCAATGGCAATTATCACATGTTGATGGTTTAGCAATTCCACCTTCTTTTAACGCATCAATGAGCTTTATTGAAGCGCTGCAAGTAAATGGTTTTGCTGGCTGTAACAAATTTTTTGGTGAGGGCTCGCTTGAAGAAAGTAATCTTACCGTAAGTAAATTAGGTATGACGCGCAAGTCGTGCGGAAAAGAACTTGATGAGTTTGAGCAGCAGTTATTACAAGCCTTAAATCAAGGCGCAGAGCTTAAAATGCAAGACCAGCAATTAGTCATGCAAGGCGAGCAAACATTTGTGTTTATCCCTAAATAATTTTAAGTTTTTGAAAAACAGCCCCTTGCGGGCAGTTTTTAACTGACGTACACTCAGCGCAGATTTGATGAATAATATATCAAATCAACGAACAAAATTTATATATCAATACTTGTCGGAGTGCCAAAGCTAAGTAATTAGTTTGTGGCTGAGATCGCGAAAGCGGGATCCGTGAACCTGATCAGGCTAATACCTGCGTAGGGAACAAGCTGCCTAAAATAGGACGCTTGTGCGTCTTTTTTTATGCGCACAATAAAGCGATTTTAATTATTTTAGGCTGCAAAGTAGCATGTACGCTACTTTACGATCTTTCTCTATTCCTCGGAATATCTGACAAGACAACCCTTAAGCAATGAGGCAAGTCATGTCAAACACTACAAATAAAGCGTCACGCCGAGAAACTCGTGCTGCCGCGTCTGAATATATTTATAACTTAACGGGTCAACCTTTCCCAAATTCTCATAAAGTATACGTTGAAGGTACTCAGCCAGGCGTGCGCGTTGGTATGCGTGAAATTACGTTAAGTGATACGTTTATTGGCGGTACAGATGAAAACCCTGTTTATGAGTCAAACGATCCGCTTCGCGTTTACGATACGTCGGGCCCGTATACCGATCCTAATTTTGAACTAGACGTGCGTAAAGGCTTACCAAAATTTCGTGAACAATGGATTGAAAACCGTGGTGACACTGAAATTTTAGAATCAGTAACGTCGCAGTTTTCGCAGCAGCGCATGGCAGATGAAGGGCTGGATCATATTCGCTTTGATCACTTGCCAAAAATTCGCCGTGGTGTCGCTGGTAAAAACGTAACGCAAATGCACTACGCACGCCAAGGGATTATTACTCCTGAAATGGAATACGTAGCCGTTCGCGAAAATATGGGACGTGCAGAAATTCGTAAAGAATTACTAGCCGCCCAGCATAAAGGCGAGTCGTTTGGTGCGAGTATTCCTGAATTTATTACCCCAGAGTTTGTACGCGACGAAATAGCCCGTGGTCGCGCTATTTTACCAAATAATATAAACCATCCAGAAACAGAGCCTATGATTGTCGGTCGTAACTTTTTAGTTAAAGTTAACGCCAACATTGGTAACTCGTCGGTCAGCTCATCTATTGAAGAAGAAGTAGAAAAAATGGTGTGGTCTACCCGCTGGGGGGCAGACACTGTGATGGACTTATCAACGGGTCGTTACATTCACGAAACCCGCGAATGGGTTGTGCGTAATTCGCCTGTACCTATTGGCACAGTACCGATTTATCAAGCGCTTGAAAAAGTAAACGGTGTGGCTGAGGATTTAACGTGGGAAATTTTTCGCGATACGCTAATTGAGCAAGCCGAGCAGGGTGTTGATTACTTTACTATTCATGCGGGTGTATTACTGCGTTATGTACCAATGACCGCTAAACGTGTAACCGGTATTGTGTCACGCGGTGGCTCAATTATGGCTAAGTGGTGTTTAGCGCATCACAAAGAAAACTTTTTATACACGCACTTTGAAGACATTTGTGAAATTTTAAAACAATACGATGTGTGTTTTTCACTCGGTGATGGCCTTCGTCCAGGCTCTATTGCTGATGCCAACGATGAAGCGCAGTTTAGTGAGCTACGCACATTAGGTGAACTGACTAAAATTTCGTGGAAGCACGACGTACAAGTATTTATTGAAGGTCCGGGACATGTGCCAATGCACATGATCAAAGCCAATATGGACGAGCAATTAAAACATTGTGACGAAGCGCCATTTTATACATTAGGCCCGCTAACGACCGATATTGCACCAGGGTATGACCATATTACTTCTGGTATTGGTGCTGCTCAAATAGCATGGTACGGCTGTGCAATGCTTTGCTATGTAACACCTAAAGAGCATTTAGGTCTGCCAAATAAAGAAGATGTTAAAGAAGGCTTAATTACCTACAAAATTGCAGCGCATGCCGCCGATTTAGCAAAAGGGCACCCTGGCGCGCAAGAGCGTGATAACGCCTTATCAAAAGCGCGTTTTGAGTTTAGATGGCATGACCAATTTAATATAGGTTTAGATCCAGACCGTGCTCGCGAGTATCACGACGAAACCCTTCCGCAAGAGTCAGGCAAAGTGGCTCACTTTTGCTCTATGTGTGGCCCTAAATTTTGCTCTATGAAAATTAGCCAAGAAGTACGTGATTACGCTAAAGATTTAGAAACACGCGGTATTGATCCAAATGACGCTGGCGACGCTATTGAAATAAAAATGATTGATGTAGAAGCCGAAATGAAAGCTAAATCTGCCCAGTTTAAGCAAACAGGCTCAGAAATTTACCACAAAGCGGTATAGCAAGAAGTTAGATACAGATGTAGGTGAGGTTTTATACCTCGCTTCTTTAAACATTGAAGAAGTGCGATTGAGTTCGCACCTACTAATAACTGCTTTTGGAGGTTTTATGTTTTATAACATTGCAGTGGTGGGTTTTGGTTTAGCAGGGCGCTTAGCTGCCCTTGAGCTAAGTAAGTTGCATCATGTAACGGTGTTTGAAGCAGACGACGAGCAAACCCCAAATAGCGCCGGTAAAGTGGCAGCAGCAATGCTTGCCCCGCTTGCTGAGTCGGTATTGTGTGAGGCTGATTTAGCTTTAATGGGGCTTGATTCAATGAAACGCTGGCCGGGCATTATTGCAGAACTTGAAAGTGACGTTTTTTTTCAGCAGCAAGGCACATTGGTCGTTGCGCATCAGCAAGATAAAGGCGATTTACAAAGCTTTACCCAGAGAATAAAGCCTGTAGCAGGGCACAGCGCTCAGGCATTGAATGCTCAGCAAATAACGCGGTTAGAGCCAGAGCTTGCTAATCGGTTTAACCAAGGTCTATTTTTACCCTGCGAGGGGCAAATAGATAACCAAGCCTTTTATAAAGCAAGTTTTACCATGCTCAACAAGCGCAAAGTTAAGTGTGTGTTTAACCAGCGCGTAACCATTAAAAACGGTGAAATAAATAATCGACCATTTGACTATATTATAGATTGTCGTGGGCTTGGTGCTAAAAGCGATAAACCGCTTAGAGGTGTGCGCGGTGAAGTCGCAAGGCTATATGCACCTGAAGTAAATTTAACGCGACCTGTGCGTTTAATGCATCCGCGTTACCCAATTTATATAGCGCCTAAACCTAATCATGAATATGTAATTGGTGCGACCGAAATAGAATCGCAAGATAGCGGCGCCGCAACAGTGCGATCAACTCTTGAGTTACTTTCAGCGGCTTATACCGTACACAGCGGATTTGCCGAAGCACGACTACTTAATATTCAAGCCGGATTACGCCCTGCATTTAGCGATAACCGCCCAGAAGTATCACAAGTTGGCAATGTAATTAGCATTAACGGCTTATATCGTCATGGTTATATGCTGGCTCCGGCATTAGTGGCGCAAGTAGTTTCACGAATAGAGTGAGAATAAAATGAACATTACAATTAATGGCGAGCTACTTAATGTTAATAGCAAAGCGCTCGTTGAGGTACTTCAAAGTTTTGGTGCAGTTGCGCCTTTTGCTGTGGCTGTTAATGGCGAATTTATTCCACAAAGTCGGCACAGTAACTATGTACTTAATGAAGGCGACAGTGTTGAGTTACTGTCACCCATTCAAGGCGGATAAAGCTCATGCAAACTAAAGACTGTTTAACTATTTATGGAGAGCAAATAAAGAGTCGTTTATTGATAGGCTCTGCGCTTTATCCGTCACCCGACATTATGACCCAATCGATAGTCGCCTCTGGCGCTGAAATTGTAACCGTGTCGCTTAGGCGCCAACAAAGTGCAGCAGCCGGTGATGACTTTTGGCAGTTAATAAAAAATACAGGCTTAAAAATACTCCCTAATACTGCAGGGTGCCACAGTGTAAAAGAGGCGATTACACTTGCAAAAATGTGCCGAGAGGTATTTGCCACCGACTGGATTAAGCTAGAGCTGATTGGCGATGATTACAATTTACAGCCTGACCCTTTTGCGCTACTTGAAGCCACAAAAATATTAATTAATGATGGCTTTAAAGTATTGCCTTATTGCACCGACGACTTAGTACTTTGTCAGCGCTTAAATGAGCTAGGGTGTGAGGTGCTTATGCCGTGGGGTGCGCCAATAGGCACCGGTAAAGGCTTGTTAAATAGTTATAATTTAAAAACTATCCGAGAGCGTTTACCCGATACCACATTAATAGTAGATGCAGGTTTAGGTTTGCCATCGCATGCCTGCCAAGCACTCGAAATGGGGTATGATGCGGTATTATTAAATTCAGCCATTGCAGGGGCGGGCTGCCCAATTACTATGAGCCGCGCATTTAAAGTCGCAGTTGAAGCAGGGCGCTTTGCATATCAAGCAAAAGCAATGCCTGAAAAAGACGTTGCAGCCCCATCAACCCCAACAATGGGTATGCCATTTTGGCATCAGCAGTGAAGGAAAGAATATGAATAACGTAGTATGGACAATTGCCGGTTCTGATTCGGGCGGCGGTGCCGGTATTCAAGCTGATATAAAAGCAATGCAAAGTTTTGGTGTACATGGTTGCACGGCAATTACGGCGCTTACTGCGCAAAATAGTTTAGGTGTAGAAGCTATTAATGCAGTATCTACCGATATTATTGAATCGCAGTTACTAGCGCTTGAAAAAGACATGAAAGCCAAAGTGATAAAAATTGGCATGCTTGCCAATGTGCAGCAAATTCAGCTGATCAGCGAACATATAAGCCACTATAAAGCTAAGTGGCCTGTGCCTCCCGTTATTGTATATGACCCTGTTGCGATTGCCTCAAGCGGTGACTTACTAACAGAAGAAGACACCGTCAGTGCAATAAAAGAATGCCTACTGCCGCTGGTGGATTTAATAACCCCAAACACCCACGAAACACAGTTATTAACCGGTGTGTATTTAATTGGCCCGGCTGCAATAAAAGAAGCGGCTAATAAGCTATTAAGCTGGGGTGCAAAAGCCGTTGTTATTAAAGGCGGACATTGGGATTACCCAAGTGGCTACTGCATTGATTATTGTATTGATAGTAATACGCAAAATGGTAAAGAATACTGGTTAGGCAATCAAAAAATACAAACCCCGCATAACCACGGCACCGGATGTAGCATGGCTTCGGTAATTGCTGCATGTTTAGCTAAAGACTATCCATTAAAAGATGCCTTTATTTTAGCTAAGGCATATATAAACCAAGGGCTAAAACAGTCGGTACGTTACGGCGAAGGGATTGGACCGGTTGCTCATACATCGTTCCCCACTAATTTAGCTGACTACCCACAAGTAATTGAGCCAGGTAGCTGGCTGGGTGATGAATTAGATTTCGATGTGCCGCTTGATTTTAATATGGCTGCTGATTTTGCACCTTGTGAAAGTAAATCGCTGGGCTTATATGCGGTTGTTGATAGCACCGATTGGTTAGAAAAGTGTTTACAACAAGGCATTAAAACAGCGCAGTTACGCGTTAAAAATAAAACGCAAGATGAGCTGGATGAGCTCATTAAGCAAGCTGTTGAGCTGGGCAAGCAATACAACGCACAGGTATTTATAAACGACTACTGGCAGTTAGCTATTAAGCATGGTGCGTATGGTGTGCATTTAGGGCAAGAGGATTTAGACATTGCTAATTTAACGGCAATTAAAGAGGCTGGGTTAAGGCTTGGGCTTTCTACTCATGGTTTTTATGAAATGCTGCGTGCACATAATTATCGCCCTAGTTACATGGCATTTGGTGCTATTTACCCAACAACAACAAAAGACATGACAGGGCAAATACAAGGCCTTGAAAAGCTGATTAAATTTGTACCACTTATGCAAAGTTACCCAACAGTAGCAATAGGTGGGATTGATTTAAGCCGTGCTGAGCAGGTAGCGAAAACCGGCGTAGGCAGTGTTGCCGTAGTGCGTGCGATTACCGAGGCTGATAATTACGTAGAGGCTATAAGTGCTCTGCAAGTAGCCATAAGCAGTGCCAATTAAAACTAACAAGGGTAATACTAATAAGGCTAATAAACGTGAGTGAGCTAAGCGATAAAGAAACCCTGCGTTACAGCCGCCATTTATTGCTTGAAGAAGTTGGGCTTGAAGGGCAATTAGCACTTAAATCCTCAACGGTTGCAGTCGTTGGGGCTGGTGGTTTAGGTAGCCCAGCACTTTTATACTTAGCCGCTGCAGGTATTGGAACGCTTATTTTAATTGACGATGATGAGGTTGAGCTTTCAAACTTACAGCGCCAAGTGCTTTATAAAATAAATCACTTAGGACAAAGCAAGGTCGCTGCAGCGGGTAAAGTATTAGCGAGTCTTAATAATCAAATAAACATAGTAACGCATTGTCAAAAGCTAGATGAGAGTAATGCAGCTAACATGCTAAAAGGTGCTGACATAGTACTTGATTGCTCTGATAACTTTAGTACTCGCTATAGTGTTAATCGTTATTGTATTGCTAATAAAACACCGTTAATTTCTGGTGCTGCACTCGCAACCAAAGGGCAGTTAATGGGCTTTGATTTTAGGCAAAGTGATAGCCCATGTTATGGCTGTGTTTTTCCACAAAGCGAAGCTACACCGGTTATAAATTGCAGTAACGCAGGAGTAATTAGCCCGCTACTTGGTGTAATAGGCTCTATGCAGGCGCAACTTACGCTCAATTTATTGCTGGGGCATGCAGAGGGATGTATGTTTATAACCTTCGATGCGCTTACTTTAAAGCAACAGCATTTTAAAGTGATTAAAGATTCAGAGTGTAAAGAGTGTGGAAAATAGGTTTTGAAGGGGCTTGTGCCTGTTACTACATGTGGCTTTAAGAAACTAAAAGCTGCGCTTTTCACGTGAGCAAGCTCTACGTCTACAACACATCAAAATTTTTGCACCAAACTGTAGACTCACAGCTTGCTGGCGTGATGGGCGAAGTCCATAAAAATATAAACGCTACAGCCTACAATTACATATAAACCAAAAGCTGCGCTTTTCACGTGAGCAAGCTCTACGTCTACAACACATCAAAACTTCTTCACCAAACTGTAGACGCACAGCTTGCTGGCGTGATGGGCGAAGTCCATAAAAATATAAACGGTGCAGCCTACAATTACATATAAACCAAAAGCTGCGCTTTTCACGTGAGCAAGCTCTACGTCTACAACATATCAAACTTCTGCACCAAACTTATAGACGCACAGCTTGCTGGCGTGATGGGCGAAGTCCATAAAAATATAAACGCTACAAGCCTGCAATTACATATAAACCAAAAGCTGACGCTTTTAACGTGAGCAAGCTTTACGTCTACAACATATCAAACGACTTGTAGACGCACGGCTTGCTGGCGTGATGGGCGAAGTCCATAAAAATATAAACGCTATAAGCCTGCAATTACATATAAACCAAAAGCTGACGCTTTTAACGTGAGCAAGCTCTACGTCTACAGAAATAAAAAACCGCGTTAATTAAACTCGGTTTTTTTGATTCCGAATTAACGATTGATTTTAGTCGTTAATTTTTGCAAACGCAGTACCTAAGCGAGTAACCACTTCTGGTAGTTGATCGTCCAGTATTTCAGCCTTATCAGCACCCCATGCAAGTACCACAGTAGAGCCTAATTTAAAGCGACCCATTTCTTCACCCTTTTTAAGCGTGATAGCGTTATCGCCAGTGGTTGGGTATTTCCAACTAAATACATCGCTACCAGCTGGTGGCGTGACAGTACCTGCCCAAATAGTTTCTATGCTGGCTACAATTGTTGCGCCAACAAGTACCATAGCAAGCGGACCAATCTCAGTTTCAAAAATTGCGACTACTCGTTCATTACGTGCAAACAAGTTAGGCACGTTTTGCGCTGTAAGTGGGTTTACTGAAAATAAATCACCTGGCACGTAAATCATTTTGCTTAGTGTGCCATCAATTGGCATATGAATACGGTGGTAATCTTTAGGTGCTAAATAAATAGTGGCAAACTTACCGCCTAAAAATGGTGTTGTATCATCTTGTGAGCCGCCTAGTAGCGCTTGTAAGCTGTAATCGTGACCTTTAGCTTGTATTAGCTGTCCGTCAACAATATCGCCTAGCTGGCTGATTGCGCCATCCACTGGATGAGTGATGATATTGCTATCTTCTACCATTGGGCGCATGCCGTCTTTTAGAGGGCGAGTAAAAAATTCATTAAAGCTTTTATAATGAGCAGGATCTGGGTATTGGGCTTCGCTCATATCTACTTTATATTGCTTAATAAATAGTTTAATTAAAGTCGTTGTTAAAGCACCTGCTTTAGCTGCGGCTAATTTTCCCACTACGCGTGAAATAAAATGTTTTGGCATTGCGTACTGCATTGCGATTTTAAATTTGTCTAAACTCACAGTATTTATCCTAAATTATACGCGAGGCGCACGGGCGCCTGCACGGCCATCGGCCATTGTTTCTAAAATTCGGTGGTAGCTGTCAAAGCGCAATTGAGAAATTCTTCCATCGGCTACAGCTTCTTTAACTATACAGCCAGGATCGTTTAAATGTTTACAGTCTCTAAAGCGGCACCCGCCTATAAATTCTCTAAACTCTTTAAAACACCACGTTACACGCTCAACATCTAAATGCCATAAACCAAATTCACGAATTCCTGGTGAATCGATTAGGTTACCGCCACTTGGTAAATGGTGAAGGCGTGAAACAGTTGTTGTATGCTGGCCTAGGCCGCTGTTTTCAGATACTTCTTTAGTTAATATTTCAGCGTTAGGTAATACAGTGTTAACGAGGGTTGATTTACCCACACCACTTTGACCAACAAAAATGTTATTTTTACCAACAAGTACTTCTTTTAATTCATCAATACCATTGCCCGATATATTACTAACAAGGAGTACTTGGTAATCAAGTTTACGGTAGATATCGAGAACTTTTTGTATTTCACTAAGACCAGCATCATCAATTAAATCTATTTTATTGAGTACTAAAATTGGCTCAATACCCATATCTTCACAGGCTATTAAATAGCGGTCGATAATACTTGGGGTAAACTCAGGTAGTACCGCCGATACCATGAGTATTTGATCAATGTTAGCTGCAATAACTTTTACACCATCGTAAAAGTCAGGGCGGGTAAGTTGTGAGCGACGCTCTTGCGTGGCTTCAATTACTCCGGCTAAATCACCTTCACTTACTTTGGCACGGCGAAACAATACCTCATCACCACACACTAAATTTGACACGGTACGGCGTATATTACAACGCAGTACATCGCCGTTCTGTGTTTCGACATCGGCGTGTTGGCCAAAACGACTGATCACAATTGCGCTCTCGACCTGACCTAAATTATCGGTTTGCCATTCTTGCGCGCCTTTTTTAGCTGGTTTTGAGTCTGCGCTATTAATGCGCTTTTGGTGATTGGCCTTGATCTGACGCGATTGGCCTTTACTTAATTTTTTCTGTTTTGCCACTGGAGGCCTATAACCTTAGTTAAATGTCGCTTTTCCTAAAAAAAGCTTTAGCTCGACGGTTGATGCTAATATGATATATCGAAATGCGTTGGATCTAAAGGAAAGCACCGCTTAGGTATTATGACTATTAATAAATCAAATTTAATTTGGCTCGATCTTGAAATGACCGGACTCGAACCAGAGACCGATAAAATACTCGAAATTGCGACGGTTGTCACTGACGCAGACCTGAATATATTAGCCGAAGGGCCAACTATAGCTATTCATCAAAATGATGAATTACTAAATGGTATGGACGAGTGGTGTACGACTCAGCATGGTAAATCGGGGTTAACAGCGCGCTGCAAAGCAAGTACCTTCGATGAAGAGCATGCTGTAGCGCAAACGTTAGATTTTTTAAAACAGTGGGTGCCTGCGGGTGTATCACCAATGTGTGGTAATTCAATTGGGCAAGATCGTCGCTTTATGAATAAATACATGCGTGAGCTTGAAGACTTTTTCCATTACCGAAATCTCGACGTAAGTACTATTAAAGAATTAGCACGTCGCTGGAAACCTGAAGTGCTTGCTAAAGTGAACAAAAAAGGCTCACACCTTGCTTTGGACGATATTAAAGATTCGATTATGGAATTAAAAATCTATAGAGAAAATTTCTTTAATTTGTAAAAAACACTTGCAAACACTCCGTATTATTGTAGAATCCTGCCCCGCTCAAGACGATAACCCACGCGGGGTTAGTGTGTTTGAGTGATTGAATTACCATCAATAAATGCGGTACTAGCTCAGTTGGTAGAGCGCGACCTTGCCAAGGTCGAGGTCACGAGTTCGAGCCTCGTGTACCGCTCCAATTTCTAACCAAAAGAAATTGTAGTAAATAAAAGCTAGCTCAGTTGCTAGGATGTGGAACGCAATTTATTGCGCACCAATAAAATAACTGAAAAATGCGGTACTAGCTCAGTTGGTAGAGCGCGACCTTGCCAAGGTCGAGGTCACGAGTTCGAGCCTCGTGTACCGCTCCAATTTCTAACCAAAAGAAATTGTAGTGTTGAATGAAAATGTAATGCGGTACTAGCTCAGTTGGTAGAGCGCGACCTTGCCAAGGTCGAGGTCACGAGTTCGAGCCTCGTGTACCGCTCCAATCTTTTTATATCCTCAAAATTTTCTGTATTAAAAATCACAAATAAAATTATAATTTAAAATCTCTCTTATTTATTTTATTGCATATGTAATACTCAGCATTGAAGTTTTGGTTGTTAGAAGCTATCGCTTCTCGCGCGAGCTCTGCGCCTACAATAAAGGTATTGTACTTTGAAGTTATGAGGTATGAGTGAGGTAGGAGGAGTCAATAATTTGAAACCGAGAGCTTTTATTAAAGCCGCTCCCCCTGAATCGTTGCTATAATACGCCTAGCGCCACCAGAGTTGCGATGTTCACCTAAGTAAATACCTTGCCATGTACCTAGTGCTAAATACCCATTAGAAATAGGAATAGTTAACTCACAGCCCAATGTGCTGGTTTTAATATGTGCGGGCATGTCGTCATCGCCTTCATAATCATGGCGGTAATAAGGCTGGCATTCAGGAACGAATTTATTGAAATGGCTTTCCATATCCATACGTACCGTAGGATCGGCATTTTCGTTTATAGTAAGGCTAGCGGAGGTATGTTGGATGAATAGGTGTAACAAGCCTACTGTGTAAGTAGTAAGTTCAGGGAGTTGAGACAATATTTCGTCGTCAATTAAATGAAAACCCCGCGAGCGAGGTTTTAATACTATGACCTTTTGTTGCCAACTCATAGCTTATCGAAACTAACTTCAATATTTGCATTACCAGCATCGCTAGTGAATGGCATGATGATTTTTTTACCTTGGCTTTTATGGGTAATTGTATGCCCTTTCCCTGATACGACAATAGGTGTTGCCATATCAAAATCAAAGCCTTTTTCACCTAATAAATTTTTAGCGCCACCGGTAACCATATTAGTAATTTCGCCAACCATATCGGTTACTTCTTCATCAATTGAATCTGGTCGCTCGCCTAGCATGCGTTCCATAATAGTTAATGCAAGCTCTTCATCAAAGGTAATTGAAAATGAACCTTTAGTTTGTGGGCCTACCATGCCAATAAGGCCAGACACATCACCACAGGCTATTTCATCTGTTTTGATACGTGGCTTACCTGGCTTTAATTGAGTTTGAGCCATGGTACTTAATACATTTATCAAAGAAGATAAAAAAGGATTGATGAACTCTACATTCATATTGCTTACTCTTAAATTGATACTATGAAAATGACTATAATTATATTAAGTATAGCCAATATGGGTAACTTTGAGGGCTAGGATGTCCTACAAGAATCACATTTTCCATGTGCTTCGATAGTTTGTCCTGAAACAACAAATCCACCCTCAGCCGCTAAGTTATTAAGCTCATGCGAAATAACGGTAGAGTGTAACTCTTTTACAAAACCACAAGTATCGCAAATTAATAACTGTACGGGATGAATATGATCAAAATGATGACACAGCATAAATGCATTTGTGCTTTCAATTTTATGAATAAAGCCTAGTTCGGCCAAAAAATCTAAGGCGCGATATATAGTGGCGGGTTTAGCACCTGACTCAGTTACTTTTAATTGTTCAAGTAAGTCATAGGCCCCCACGCCACCTTGGGCACTAGCGAGTAAGCGAAATACTTTCTCACGAATGGGTGTGAAACGTGCGCCACGGTTATCACATACTTGTTTTGCTTTACCTACGAGTGATTCTATATTCATCATTCTCTTATCCTTACGCTACCGTGATATACTAACATACTGTGTTGTAGTTGCAGCGTTTTTATTAGACGCTTTTTATCTAGGAAACCCAGTAATGCATGAATTATTAGCTATATTTATCTTCTTTTTTGCGGTGATAGACCCCATTGGCACTGTGCCTGTATTTATTGCAGTTACTCGCGGTGAAGATGAAAAATTTAAGCGCAAAGTAATATTTAAAGCCGTAGGTGTATCTGCCATCGTGCTTTTATTTTTTGTTGTAGCGGGTGAGCAACTACTTAATGCCATAGAAATTCCGCTTTCAGCATTTCAAATTGCTGGCGGCATAGTATTACTTATTTTTGCACTTTCAATGATATTTGGTGAAAGCAAACCAGAAACAGAAATAAAAAGTGTTCGAGATAGCACTGAGACCGCCATTTTCCCACTGGCTATTCCTTCTATAGCAAGCCCTGGTGCTATGTTGGGGGCCGTGTTGATGACTCGTAACGAAGAGCATACATGGGTTGAGCAGCTAATAACATCATCAACGATGTTAGCGGTGTTGGCTATTGTCCTAATTTTATTGCTCTTAGCTACGCATGTGCATAAATTAATTGGTGACAGTGGTGCAAGTATAATAAGTAGAATAATGGGGCTTATTTTGAGTTCAGTTGCGGTAACAAATATTTTAAGCGGTATTGCTCATTACTTTGGTTTGCAAGTATTTACTTAAAATCGTTGCGATTTTAGGAGACCATAACATTATATTTACTAACTTGAATTTGGAATAATTAATCACACGTAATGATATTTATGACTGGAAAATATTGGGTTTGCGGGTAATCGGCCTGCTGCTTATATGCAAATTACTCTTGCTGCTATTATATGAGTTTTAAGTGTAAGTCTCTGATTTTAAATTGTATTGTTGTTTTTTAATGCTGTATGGCTGTGTTTTTAGAGCGATATAATACTAAACGCAACCCCTTACTATATCGTTACAGTCTTAAATTGCTCACTCGTAGCGTTGTGTAAATTAAAATAGGTATTTTTTATAGTACCAATCCTCATAAAAGTTTTAGCCTAGGAGCAGTTTATCTTTTGAGATTTAATTTTAGCTGTGTGTTTGTTTTTCAGGCAAAACAGAGCCTATGTCGTGTGATTATTTCCCATAAATAGGCGATAATGCAGTACAAATATGCGCCGCCCTAATGGGGCTTTTTAGGGATGATTAACCTTCATGTTACTTACATTGATGAAGTTAAGTAGGCGCGAGCTAGGCATAGAAGCTTTACTCGGTTTTTACTTACTCTTACAGGGATGCAAGCCATTAGAGTTACGCAGGAGCAGTTACCGAAACCACTTGATTACAAACCTCGCGCCGCGATTTAATCGCCCCTAGATTGAACAAATTTCTATTCACAAAGATCAACACGGCCTAGCTACAGTGCAATTTAATTATTGTTAATAGACCTCAAATCTAAGCCGATTGGTGTAAGTAAAATAGTATTGTTTTTATTTTTTAACTGATTTTATAAAAAATTTTACTAAGTAAATAATCCTGCCTATATTTATTAACAATACCACCCTCCATGTAGAATAAATGTTTTTCTTAATTGTTTATTAGTTATTACATTTTTGGCTTTGTTGTAAGGAATACTAACGTTGATGTGATGCTGGAGGGTTTGTTTGTTTCCTTATTTACAAGAGAAGATTATGAAAAATAAAGTTCTAAAATTTACAGCGTGTTTTTTTATATTTTTGACTCCTGCTGTTCAAGCGGGTGACGAGGTGAAACATATACCAGGCGTTTTTATTGGCACTACACATTTTGACAGTGAAAGTGAGTTTACGTTTGGTGTTGAGTATGAATATAAAATCACTCAAAAATGGGGAGCTGGAGTGGTATTTGAGCGTACAAATGATGCACATCATGGAGATGGAACGGCGGTTGCTTTGGCTTCGCTCTATTATCACCCGACTAAAAATGTTCGTTTAGGTGTTGGTTATGGTGAAGAGCGTATAGGCGGAGCTCACCCCCATAATGAAGATTTATACCGCATTAGCTCTGCTTATGATTTTCATGTCGGTGATTTTGGTATAGCACCAACGATAGCTGTCGATTTTATTGATGATGAAGAAGCAGTAGTTGTCGGTTTAGCTATTACTCGACCTTTTTAAGTTTTTACTTTGTAACAGTAAAGTTAGGTTTAAGCCTAAAATATGAAGGGGTCTAAAATGTTAAATAAGTTATCTATTACAAGTAAAATATACTGCCTAGGAATATCACAAATATTATTAATGGTGGTAATTGGGATTATATCTTTAACACAAATGAACAAAATTGGTATAGAGCTGGTTGATATAGCTGAGCGAGATATTCCGCTCAGCAACATGCTTACTGCAATGTCTGAGCACAAATTAGAACAAACGATATTTTTTCAGCGAGCTTTATTACACGCAAGTTTAGAACCAGGTAAAGCCAATGAAGAAATCGAGAATAAACTCACGTCATTAACGCAAAAAATTCAAAGTGAATTTAATAAGTCAGAAAAATTTGTCACCGATTCTATTGATTATTTGCACAGTGAAGAGGCAAAAGCGAGTTTTACTTCGCTAGCGAGTGACCTGAAGCTTTTAAATAAAGAATACCAAAGTATTTCTCTGAATATTAATGACATTATTGAGGCCACTAAAACGCAATCCGTTGGCAGCTTGGACGATAAAATAAAGTTAATAGAAGTCGCAGAAGATAAATTTGAGGAAAAACTTATAGCTTTACTCTCTCAAATCCAGCAGTTTACTTTAAACTCAGCTTTGCAAGCTGAAAATGATGAAAAGCAAGGTATTAACCTTATTCTTTATATATTTATCTTCTCCGTTATTGTGGGTGTTGTTTTGTCATATATGATTAGCAGAGCAATCGCTTTGCCTGTGAATATGCTAAAAAATAGATTAGTTGAAATAGCTGATGGCGATGGCGATTTAACGTTAAAGCTTGATGAAAGCGCCGGCGATGAAACTGGCGATACAGCAAGAGCGTTCAACAAATTTTTATCAATGCTAAGAGAAACAATAAATGAAGCTAATATACATTTATCGCAATTAGACGACTCATCAAAGTTTGCTGTAACTGTTATGCAGGAAACGGTAGTTAATGTTGAAAAGCAAAGAGCTGAAACCGAAATGGTTTCAACAGCAGTAGAAGAAATGAACTGTACAACTTTAGAAGTTGCGAGTAATACCCAGAATGCTTCAGATGTAACAGAAGCAGTCAAAGAGCGTGTATTAAAGGGCAAGGCAGAAGCTTCTGAGGCAAAAGTTGTTATTCAGCGTTTAGCTAAAGAAATAGATGAAGCAAGTACCGTAATTGAGTGCCTTGTTACTGAAACAAATAATATCGGTAGTGTTTTAGATACAATACAGAGTATTGCCGAACAAACCAACTTACTTGCTTTAAATGCTGCAATAGAAGCCGCTCGTGCTGGTGATACTGGTAGAGGCTTTGCTGTCGTAGCGGACGAAGTCAGGGCGCTTGCTCAACGAACACAGGTCTCAACTGTTGATATACAAGGGCTGGTTACTCGCTTACAAAGTGAGGCGAAAAATGCGGTTGTTAGTATGAATAAAGGGATTAGTAGTGCTGACGAATGCCTTAAAAAAAAGTACTGAAACGTCAGAAATATTTGCCAACTCAGCCATTGCTGTTAATGAGATTACGGACCTAAACTTACAGATTGCTACCGCAGCGGAAGAGCAGTCTGCTGTTGTAAGCGAAATAAATCAAAATTTAATTAATATTACTGATATTGCAATAGAAACATCTACAGGAGCAAAAAATACGTCAGAAGCAAATGAAAGTATCGCCCGATATATTGCTAATTTAAGAGTTAATTTGAATAAATTTAAAGTTTAAATTATGTTTTTATATAGAAGCAATGGAAGTGTGGCAATTCGGTAACATCATTACTAATTTAAAGATGTATATTTCTTTGATAATTAATGATTTTATGGGTTATGTAATTGTCTTGGGGCAGTGGTATTAGTTTAATGACTGTCGTGTACACAAATTAATGATATTTGCGTAAATTTATTAGTAGAGCCATATGGTTTATTTTAAGCTCGGCTACACCGATTGTCTTTTAAATGGTGTAGCTCATTATTTTAGTTTTTAGGTGTTTGCTTTGCATTGATGCCCGCTAGGCTTTTGTGTAAAATACAGCGCCTTTTAAGCTGTGCTTAATAACTTAATACCCTGAGGTTTGCTTTGAATAAATGTACTTTGGATAGACGCTTTTCTGTAGCCCCGATGCTTGATTGGATGTGTTGTCATTAATAATCAATAGGTTAAGTTGTTCTTGGGGTACTATAGGGAGACCTAAATACAAAAGCAGACCTGTAGTTTTTTCCATTAGTTTTTTTCGTGTGTCTTGCTTCATCGTTTTTACTGTAGTAATTTAAACTCTCACAATTCGAAATCGATACTTAGATAAAGATTTCACTCAATTAACATTGGGTGGAGCGTCTAAGTTCGTGCCGCTCCACCTCTAGGAGCAAGCATGACTAGTAAAACGTTGTACAACACTTTCTCACCACAGTACCAATCAAAAGTCATAGATAAATTTAGAAGTCAGTTCTACCCTCAGCTCGAGTCTAATGCCAAGGATATCCTCGGCAATGCACAAGAACCTCACAGCCATATGGTTTATAAGCTTTTGAAAGGGGGAAGTGCAGAGTTAAAGCCAGACGAGTTCAATCATCTTTATCAAACTCTCACTGATTACTACACTTATAATTTTGAAGATGGACCTTCTACTTTTGAAGAAGAGTAAATACCTAAATTTATTGCTGATATTGAATTGGACGCCGTTAATCATCTAAGGCTAAAGTTAAATTATTTCAAAAGGTTAATGAATAGTAGAGGAGTAAACTATCATCATGAAGGGGTGAGGTTAAGGACTCTACATTGGGGATATATGCACTGTAAATGTGTAGATGATCAATACAAGTTTGTATATGAATTGACTCAAGGTTCTGGCTTTTTCAGTAAAGGGCGAATTAGTCTTAAATCTCTTATGAGCGTTGTAGGTTTAAACTGGATCTAACAGCTCCTGAGCTAAAATGAGCTGCTGAGAGGATGTAAATAAAATGCGAAAACAATGCCGTAGGAATAAACGCCGATTGTCCCAACTATTAAAAAAGGCTCATGCTAATGGCGAGCGTGTAGAGGCATGGATTGGTTTAATGAAAGCTCGCTCTCAAACAAAGGCGTGGAATCGGCTCGCTAATCGATATGATGTGCATTTAGGTTGGTCTAGTGCAGCGTTTGATACTGAATCCAAATGGTTATTTGTACAGGAAGTTATTTACGCATCATCAACCACTAAAGGAAGGTTCAGAGTGTATATGAGCATCAATGAGCTCCCAATCGAGCATAAAAATAGGTTTTCCAATTTACTGTGGGAGTAAGATAGCTCCCCCATGGAGGTTGTATGAGCGACATAAGTAAACTTAGTTTTATCAAAAAATCGGCTAGAGTTCCCATTAGTGAATTAAAGCTGATAAAACGAAAAGATGGAGGCTTTAGAGAGCATCCTTCCATGTTTTTTAAGCGACGCTGCCTTAGTAAGTTTACCTACAAGAGTATGCAAGACTTAGCCGCTCAATTATATATCGAGGTTGAGGTATTAGAACTATTTATGGAAGCTAATTTGACCGTTGACCCAGTGTTTGCTGAGCAGCTAAGCAAATCGACTAAAGTTAGTACTGCTACTTGGTTGGAACTACAGCGTCAATATGATGAGTACAAAAAGCACTGCTGATATAGATGGCTATAAACGGGTCACTGCATTCCAACTTTGAGGCCTACTTTTATAGCCTCAACAGCAGTGCGACTAAATTTTAAAAGGGTACTAAGATGAGCGCTCATAAGCTTTTAATTAAATCACTAGAGCTGGCTTCAAAAAATCATGCGCAGCAAAAGCGAAAGTGTAGTGGTACAGTGATTTTGGCCACCCATTAAGAAAGAAATGTTATGCTAATAAGCATACAAATTTGGGTGAAAAAATGACGAAATTAAAACGCGCAACATATTCAGCGGCAATTAAATTAGAAACGGCTCAGCTTGTAGTAGACCAAGGTTATACGCAAGAAGACGCAGCAAAAGCGATGGGGGTGGGTAAATCAACCGTAAGTAAATGGGTTACTCAATTAAAGCTAGAACGCAATGGTCAGTCACCATCAGCGTCACCAATGACGCCCGAACAAATTGAAATCCGCGAACTTAAAAAGCAAATCCAACGCATTGAATTAGAAAAGGATATATTAAAAAAGGCTACCGCTCTCTTGATGTCCGACTCCCTGAACAATTCTCGTTAATCGAGAAGTTAAATCAACGAGAGCGTTATCCAATTAATGTGCTATGTCGCGTATTCAATGTGCATCGCAGCAGCTATAAGTACTGGGCCATACGGGATACAACGCCGACACCTGAGCAAGTAAGGTTAGAGGCTGAAGTAAAAGCAATACATGCGATGAGTGGTGGTTCAGCAGGGGCACGGACAATCGCAGCGATAGCAACGAACAATGATTTTGAATTGAGCCGTTATCGTGCAGCTAAGCTAATGGTTAAATTAAAGCTCGAAAGCTGCCAAGTACCTCAACATTCATATAAACGTGGTGGTAATGAACACCTTGAAATCCCAAACCTGCTTGATAGACAGTTTGATGTTGTTGAGCCGGATACCGTGTGGTGCGGTGATGTGACGTATATTTGGACAGGCAATCGCTGGGCTTATTTAGCCGTGGTTATTGATTTATTTGCACGCAAAGTGGTTGGCTGGGCAATGTCGTTGTCACCAGATACTAATTTAACGCTAAAAGCGCTTGAACTCGCATATGAAAGCAGAGGGAAACCGACAGGACTCATGTTCCATTCAGACCAAGGTAGCCATTATACAAGTTTAAAATATCGCCAACGTTTATGGCGCTATAAAATCACACAAAGTATGAGTAGACGTGGAAATTGTTGGGATAATGCGCCAATGGAGCGATTTTTTAGAAGCTTTAAGACGGAATGGATGCCAAAGATTGGATATGGAAACTTTATAGACGCTAAATATAGCGTAAGTGATTACATAAATGGATATTACAACAATGTTAGGCCGCATCATTATAATGCCGGTTTAGCACCAAATGAATCTGAGGTTAGATATCAAGGTTCTAAAACTGTGGCCAAAATTAGTTGACCACTACACAATTTTACTTACCAGCTTTAGCGTTTCTTCTTTGAATCCTTCTGAATAAAATTTACATTTGGTCATTGTTGTCATGATTTACCTCTATGAGTAAATTTACTCACTTAAAGAGGTATCCAATACTATTGGTTCAGATCAGTTAAACAACGGAAGTTTTACAGCTCACCCCATTTAAAATGGAAGGATTATCGATACTCAATGACAGCTCTACAAAAATATTATATCATCTTTTGGATAATTATTTATATTGAATTAAGGAATGCATTCATATGCGCGGGAGCGGAGAAAAGGTTATCATAGAATTTGAGATATCTAATACTGGGCATCAGATTATTGAGTGTAAAATAAATGGCCATAACTTACGCTTAATATTGGATACAGGTGCAGGCTCATCTGTTCTAGATAGAGCATATCTTACTCAGTTGGAAATTCAAGAAGCTTTGAGTCAGGAAAGTGCTGCTGGGCTTGGTACTTCGGAACACACAGTTGGAAGTATTAACATTTCAAAAATCGAGATAGAAGGTGTATTCTTTGCCAATCCTGACTTTATTTCACTTGATTTGGCTCATGTTCAAATCGCAGGTGATGAAAAAGGTATTCACGGACTACTAGGCTCCCCATTTTTTGTACAATATAGTGCAATTATAGATTTTTCGGATAATAAGCTTCTACTTTCTAATAACTCGAGTATATCTTAAAGTATTAAGTTTATTGCTGATGAACTATTTACTGTCCACTTCAACCTTTGAATCTTCTTCCGAAGAAAGTTACGAATTTTTCAAAATTAAATCTATTTATTCCATGCGGAGCAATATCTTCCTAATCGAAGGTGAGTTTGATTCTAATTTTTATTCGCCAGCTCTATTTGATTATTACGGTGTAAATTTACCAGTAACAATCAAGAAGTCAGTATATAAGCGCCAAGCGGAATTTTTGGCCGGACGTATCGCAGCTCAACATGCTCTATTAAAATTAAAGTATATTGGTAATAACCAAGTGAATATAGGGGAAAGTAGGGCTCCGATATGGCCTATGGGTACTATAGGTTCAATTTCACATACCAACGAGCGAGTTTTTTGTATAGTTGGAAAAACTGAAAATATTTTTGGTGTTGGGCTGGATGTTGAGGACCACATTCCTAATGACATGTTGGATATAGTTAAAGACCAAGTTGTAGATGAGTCTGAATTTAATTTACTATTAGCTCTAGAAACACCTGTAAATATAGCCCTAGCTATCGCATTTTCAGCTAAGGAGAGCTTATTTAAAGCTGTATATAGCTCTGTAAACGAATTTTTTGGCTTTGATATTGCAAAAATAAAGGTATTGAATATTTTAAAAAATCAATTGATTTTGACGTTAAATGAAAAATTTGCAGAAAAGCACAACATTAAAAAAAACTATAATATATTATTTTATTACGATAAACAGATTGTAAAAACTCTAGTAGTATGTGATAACAAAATACGCATAGGAAAGGACCTCTAGCATTGGACTTCCCAGCCTTCACTAGACAGTTTTTAACTCAGAATAATACGCTTCTTCAAACTTAGCAGGTGAAACACCGCCTGTATGTGAGTTGTACTTTTTTGGATTGTAAAACATTTCTATAAAATTGAATATCTCAGCTTTCGCATCTTCGCGTGTCGAGTATATCTTACGCTTAACTATTCGCTTTTTAATTGTCGCAAAAAAGCTTTCAGCAACCGCATTATCATGACAGTTCCCAGCGCGGCTCATCGAAGGCACAAGTTGATGTTCTTTCATAAATGCGAGATAATCTGCGCTACCGTATTGACTACCTTGATCACTATGCACCATTACTTCAGCCTTCGGTTGACGTTGATATACAGCCATCAACAATGCGTTTATAACAAGGTGCTTATCCATATTTTTATCCATTGACCAACCCACAATACGCCTAAAGAATAAATCCATTACTGTTGCCACATATAAAAAACCTTCATAAGTTCTTATGTAAGTTATGTCGCTCACCCATGATTGATTCGGCGCAGGTGGGTTAAATTGACGTGCTAATAAGTTATCTGCAATCCGCGATGTCCTACCGCCTTTAATATGGCGACGCTTATACCCAATTTGCGCTTTAAGCTTATGTTGTCGCATGATCTTAGCGACGCGATTTACGCTGCATTGCTCACCGGCTTCACGCAAGTCTGCATGTATCCAAGGGCTACCATACGTGCCGCCACTGGCTACATAAAATTCTTTAATGAGTTTCAACAAGCGATTATCTTCAAGCGCTCTATCGCTTAAAGGTTTTTTTAACCACGCATAAAAACCACTACGATGCAGTTTAAAAAGGCGGCACATCGTTGTGATAGAAAATTCATCTTGGTGATCACGAATGAAGCCGTACTTTACTCAGGGTTGCTGGCAAAGTACCTTGCGGCCTTTTTTAAAATGTCCCGTTCCTCCGTGACACGCTTTAACTCAGCCTCTAATTTAGCGATCTTCAATTTTTTCATCGGATGATTGAGCGGATTTAGGTTTATCTGATAACTGGCTCCGCCAGTGATATAACGTTTTGGTACAAATAGCTAATCGCTCGGCGACTTCTGCAACTGAATATCCGCGCTCAGTAATTTGTTTAACAGCCGCTTCTTTAAACTCTTGGGTATACCGTTTACCTTTGCTCATAAAACACCTCTTATTAGAAGTTACAATGTAACTTATTGGGTGTCTAGCAAACTATGGGAAGTCCGGCTGTTAATTTTTTTAACTTCATGCTTCAAAAAAGTAAATATTGTTTTTTTTTTGTTTCTGGTGTAATTTCCTAAAATTGATACATATAAAGTTAAATTTACTCTGCATAAAAGGAACTTACGCAATGAGCCCTGAGGAATATTTAAGAACCTACTATTCACAAGACCCTTCATTTGATTATGAGGAAGCGTTTCACTTAAATTGGTGGCAACACTGCTACGACACTTCAAAACCAAAAGGCTCTATGTTAGTTATCGGTGGTGGACCTGTAATTAGTTCTATTATTACAGCGTCTAAATATGTTGATTCAATTGACTTTACAGACTTTAATGAATCGTGCCTTTCTGAAATAAAGTTATGGATGAAAGGCAAAGGGCATAACTGGAACTCCTACATAAAAAAAGCTTTAGAGTGCGAAGCCCTCCCAAATGATTTAAGTAATATTGAAGCTAGAACTAAATTAATTAGAGATAAAATAAGAGATATTAGTCATTTAAATATATTGCAGCCTAATACTAAAAAAACTTATGAGGTTGTTGATGCACATTTTGTATTAGATTGTATTAGTTGCTCGAAAGATATATTCCTTCAATCCCTTCAGAATTCATGTAGCTTATTAAATAAAAATGGAATCTTCCAAGCTGCTTTTTTAAATAGAACTAATGGTTGGCTTTCAGGTAATCATTCTCATGATAGCGTTCCTCTAACAGAAGATGAACTAGAACTCTACTTTTCCAACATAGGTTTAAAAGTATTAAAAATGGCATCGATTTCGTTGAAAGAGGATAGTAGAACTGGCGGCTATATTTTTGTCAAAGCAATAAGAAATACATGATAAAAATTTGACACTATATCTATTATTAAACTGTTTAAATTAGTACTTCTTAGTTAATTTTATTTCTTCAAATAAATAAGATAAATATTGATACAAGAGTAAGAGGCTTTCGTTTTATGCGTTGCAAAAATAATAATAAAAAAATAACCCCCCCTTCTTTTTTTGAGCATCATACAAAGCTTTTATGTGAATGGAATGACACAGATAAAGCGTATCCACAGGGGCAGACACTGGCGGAGTTATTCAGTGCTCAGGCGCATAAAACGCCAGCGAGTATCGCTTTGGTGTGTGAGGATGAGGAACTCAGTTACCAGACGTTGGAGGAAGCGTCTAATCGCTTAGCAAGAGAGATAAGAGCCGACCACTTAGCCTGTCATGGTCAAGCATTGAGCGCGGGTACTTTGATAGGGGTGTACTTAGAGCGCGGCGTGAATATGGTGGTGAGTATTTTAGCGATACTCAAGGCGGGCGGAGCGTATGTTCCGTTGTCACCGGAATACCCACAGTCGCGCATTGAATACATTCTAGAAGACACGCAGATGGGGTTAATTGTCACAGAGTCAATGTATGAAACGCAGTTAGCACAGTGGGTAGATGGCGAAGCGGTGACATTAATCTCAGCAACGAGCGCTTGGTCAGCAACGCATACAAGTGAAGCGTTAGACTCCCATAGTGATGCAGATGATTTAGCGTATGTAATTTACACCTCGGGCACGACAGGGCAGCCAAAAGGGGTGATGGTCGAGCATGAAGCCGCCGCAGCTTTTGTGTTTAACGATGCCTATGTAGAGAATGGGCGCGTCGGGCGCGTTGCGAGTTTAGCGCCTTACTCATTTGATGGTTTTGTGTTTGACGCGTTTTATAGCTTATTACAAGGCGCGAGCTGTTATTTGTTGAGTAAAGAGACGTTATTGGATATGACACGCTTTAATAAAGCATTGCGTCATCATGATATCGATACATTCTTCACGACAACGGCGTTGTTTAATCAAATGATTAAATCAGGTGCGTTAGAAAATACAAGGGTCAGAAATGTCCTCTTTGGTGGTGAGTCGGCCGATATTAATGTGGTGCAACAAGCGATAGAAGAGCATAAAGATACCCAATTTATTCATGTTTACGGGCCGACGGAGACGGTGGTGTTTGCCAGTGCTTATCACTTTGATGGTCAAGCGGGCGATGCGCCGATAGGGCACCCGTTAGATAACAAGCGATTCTATGTATTGGATGAGCAAGGGGCTTTGGCTCCCATGGGCAGTCCTGGGGAGTTATATATCGGCGGTGCAGGTCTGGCGAGGGGGTACTTAAATCGTCCAGAGTTGACAGCACAGTGTTTTATAGCGAACCCATTTGCCAGTGAAGCGGATAAAGCGAAAGGGTATACCCGTTTGTATAAGACGGGGGATATTGTGCGCTGGCTTCCCAGTGGAGAATTGGTTTATATCAGCCGTAACGACAATCAAGTGAAGATACGAGGTCATCGTATCGAGCTGGGTGAAGTTGAAAGTGTGGTGAGTGCGTTACCAGGGGTTCAACAAGCGGCAGTTATTGTACAAAGCCAAGCGCAAAGCCAGTATTTAGCTGCATATGTAGTTGCACAGGCGGGCGAGAGTTTGTCGATAACGCAGCTACAAGCACAATTACGTCAGCAATTACCGGATTACATGTTGCCAAGCAGTGTTATGGAAATCGCAGGGATCCCGCTAACAGTAAATGGCAAATTGGATAAGGCGGCGTTACCCGAACCGATTTTAGTAGACAAGTCTCAGTACGTTGGCCCAAGGAACGAACTCGAGGCAGGGTTGTGTGAAGTATGGCAAACCGTCTTAGAGTTAGAGCAGGTGGGGATATACGACAACTTTTTCCAAATTGGTGGTAATTCCATCATGGCGATCAAGTTGACTCAGGTCAGTCGTCGCACCTTGGGGATCGATATCTCATTAACCCAGTTGTTTGAACATAAAACCGTCGCGGGATTGGCGCAGAACCTCAGTGATGAACCGTTAATCGTCATTCCTAAAACAACCTTGACGCAAGTGCCATTATCTTTTGCACAAGAAAGTTTACTGTTCATTGAGCAATATTCAGCGGGCTCAGATGCATACCATATTCCGATGGTGGTGAAGCTGGCACCAGAGGTGCAACTAGAGAATTTAGAAACGGCGTTCAATCTTTTATTAGATAGGCACCCGATACTCAAAACGGTGTATCGACATGATGAGCAAGATAACGCCTATCAAACACCGATAACAGAGTCGCTATTACTGACATGGCAGCAATTAGCCAGCGATGAAGTATTACACGCGACATTAAAAACACAGATGTCGACGCCCTTTGATTTAACGTCGCAGTTAAGTTTGCAGTTACACGGGTATGAGGTATCAGGGCAGCGATATTTACTCATCATGTGGCATCACATTGCATTTGATGGTTGGTCTTTGGATATTTTCATACAAGAGTTAGCACAGTGCTATCAAGCATTGTGTCAGGGTGATGTGGTTGCATTGCCAGAGCAAGACATTGTGTACGCAGACTATGCGGCATGGCAGCGTGATCACTTACAAGGTGAAGTGCTGACACAACTGCAATCCTACTGGCAACAGCAGCTAGCGGGAGTGGAGCCGTTACATTTATATACGGATAAAGCTAGGCCGGCGGTACAAGACTTTAGAGGCCAAGACCATAGCTTTAGTTTAGATCCTGAGTTGTCAATGCAGCTCAGAGCGCTTGCCAAAACACAAGAAACGACCTTGTACACCGTGTTATTAAGCGGCTTTTATTTAACATTATCAGCGCTGTCTGGCCAACAGGATATTGTTGTGGGAACGCCTTCAGAAAATAGGCATCACGCACAGACACAGTCTTTGGTGGGCTTTTTTGTTAACTCGTTGGCCCTGCGTGCAGAGATCAAGCATGAGCAAGCGATCACAGACTTCATAACAGAGGTTCATAGTGTGGTTAGTGGTGCGAAGGTGCATCAAGAGCTGCCATTTGAGAATGTGGTGGAGCTGTTGGAGGTAGAGCGAGACCGCGCAAGGCACCCTATTTATCAGGTCATGTTCAGTGTACAACGTTTTGGTGACTCAATAACAGGCGATGCGTCTCTACTATTTGAGAAGATGAACCTGCTTGAATCTGAAGGGTTATTCAGTCCAGCCAAGTTCGACCTAAGCCTTTTAATAGCGGATGGGCAAGCGAGCATATCGGGTCGGTTGAATTATGCATTGAGCTTGTTCGAGGTGCGCAGTATAGAGCGGTTATTGGGCTTGTATGAGCGAGTACTCACGGCTATAGTTAGTGAAAAATATAACCGAATAGCTGATATTCCAATGTTATCTGATCAAGAGCGACAGCAACAGTTGATTGATTATAACAATACTTATAGTCCCAACCCAGCTAACACTAGCCTTCACTCTTTATTTGAAACCCAAGTCGCAGCGGTGCCTAAACATGTTGCAGTTTCTTTTGGTTCAGAGTCCATTACCTATGTTGAATTAAACCAAAGGGCAAATTTTTTAGCGCATAGGCTGCGCGATAATTACAAAAGTCTGTATGGTCAGCCAATGCCAGCAGAAACAATCATAGGGATATATTTAGAGCGAAGTATCGACATGGTTGTTGGGCTATTGGCAATTCTAAAAGCCGGAGGTGCTTATGTCCCAATCTCCTCAGAGCTACCTGAACAGCGGGTATCATTTATGCTTTCAGATACAAAAGCGCCAATGGTATTAACCCAAGCACCTTATGAGACAAAGCTTAAAAAGTTGGTACAAAACTTAGCGATTCAACCGCAGGTTCTGCTCATTGAACAATGTGGGGTTGAATACTCGAAATCGGATTTAGCTCTGTCTGTAAACAGTGAGCACTTGGCTTATGTTATATACACCTCAGGTACTACAGGTAAACCTAAGGGGGTTTTGATTGAGCACCGAGGTATTGTCAATACCATTACTGATAATGCTAAGGCGATTGACGTTCAAAGTAACAGTGTTTTTTTCCAAAATACATCATTGAACTTTGATGCAGCCACTTGGGTGATATTTGTGACTCTCAGTAGAGGTGCGAGTATATGTTTATCAGATAATTCCAGTGACCTTTGCGCTCAAATAAATGCACATAAAGTGAGTCACTTAATGATGACGCCTTCTATGTTAAAGTTACTTGAGCCATATGACGTTCCGTGTGTATCTCATGTCACTGTGGCGGGTGAAGCATGTGATGAGGCTCTAAAAGAGAAGTGGGTAGATAAAGTTTGTTTTTATAATGCTTACGGACCGACTGAATCTTCTATATGCGCAACGATAAAGCAATTGATGGTGACAGAAAAAGTCAGTATCGGTGGCCCAATTCGTAATGCGAGCTTATATGTATTAGATGAACAGCAAGCTTTAGTTCCAAGTGGCGTTGTGGGTGAACTATATATTGGCGGTATGGGTGTCGCGAGAGGGTATTTAAATCTTGAGGCATTAACGGCATCAAAGTTTATAGAAAACCCATATTACGATGGAAAAGTTGAAGGCAGCAGTCAGCGAATATATAGAACGGGGGATTTAGTGCGTTGGTTGTCAACAGGAGAACTTGAGTATATTGGACGTATTGATAGCCAAGTAAAAATTAGAGGCGTGAGAATAGAGTTAGATGAAATTGCCAGTGTTTTGATGTCTCTAGAGGGAATACAGCAAGCGGTTGTATTTGATGTGCAGAAACATGGCACTCAATTTTTAGTTGCGTATTTTGTTACTGAACAAAGTTACTCAGTGACTTTGGCAAATGTGGAGGAAAGGTTACGTCAATGTCTGCCTGATTATATGCTGCCGGGTAGTTTGGTGGAAGTGGATTTAATTCCATTAACAGTGAACGGTAAATTAGATAAAGCTGCGTTACCTGAACCAGAGTTGATAGATAAATCTCAGTATGTTGCACCTAGGAACGATTTTGAGAAGAGTTTATGTGAAGTCTGGCAAACGGTTTTAGGGTTAGAGCTGGTTGGGATATATGATAATTTCTTCCATATCGGTGGTAACTCGATCATGGCTATAAAGCTTACCCAGGTAAGCCGTCGTGAATTAGATATGGATATCCCACTAACAAAGTTATTTGAGCATAAAACAATCGCTGGGCTAACAGCGAACTTAAGTACTGAGCCGCTGGTCGTCATTCCAAAAACTAATCTCACTAGAGCACCTTTATCTTTTGCACAAGAAAGTTTGTTATTTATAGAAAAGTTTGAGAGCGGTAGTCACGCATACCATGTTCCTCACTTAATTGAGTTAAATGATACCTTTAATGTGTCGAATTTGCAGCAAGCACTTGATGTGGTTGTTAAGCAACATCCTATCTTAACAACAGTGTATTTAGAGGACGAATTTGGGGAGGCATACCAAGAAATTCTAGATGTTGGCGTAAATATTAATACTCATGAACTGGCGAGTGAAGAACAGTTGCATCAAGCGATTGCTGAGGTTAACAGAACTCCATTTGATTTATCTAAAGAATTAAGTATACGGGTACATTACTACCTACTTAAAACGCAACGTTACATACTGTTTGTTTGGCATCATATTGCGTTCGATGGTTGGTCGGTAAATATCTTTATGGAGGCCTTGGCAAAGGCTTATTCTTCAGTTCAGCAATCATTACCTGTAGAGCAGAGTGAGCCAGAGCTACGCTATCTAGATTATGCAGTATGGCAAAAAGAAAAGCTCAAAGGCAATTTTCTAGAAAAAGCACAAGCATATTGGCAAGCTCAGCTAAGTGATTTTGAGGAACTTGAACTCCCATTAGATTATCCAAGACCTAAACAATTTAACTATGAAGGAAAAGACCACTTCTTTACTTTAGACGCTGAATTGTCTAGTAAATTAAGGATAATGGCGAAAGAGCAATCGACGACGTTATATACCGTTTTACTCAGTGCTTTTTACATTACGCTTGCTCGATATAGTGGACAACAAGATATTATCCTTGGTACTCCCTCAGAAAACAGAGAGCAAGCTCAAGTTCAGTCTCTGATTGGTTTTTTCGTGAACTCACTACCCTTACGGGCGCACGTTGACTTCAATGATAGTGTAGAAAAGTTTGTTGGCAAAGTTCATCACATTGTGACCCAAGGCAAAATATATCAAAAAATGCCGTTTGAAAAGATAGTTGATACACTTGATGTCAAGCGAGATCCAGCTAAACACCCAATATTTCAGGCATTCTTCCGACTTCAACAATTTACTCAAAATAATAATGAAGTATTCCCAGTCGCATTTGAAACACATCAGCTGCTGCATAGCTACAGCCCGGCGAAGTTTGATCTTGATTTATTCTTAAATGATGACGGCAGCACTATCTTTGGTGGTTTAAATTATGCGGTCACTCTTTTTAAGGTTCAAAGCATCGAATGTATCGTGCAAATGTATCGGCGTATCCTACAAGGATTTGTCCATAATGCAAAAACGCGTGTTAGTGAGCTGAGGTATTTATCAAGGGTAGATATAGATAAGTTTTTAAACGTTTGGAATCAATCTGCTGAACCTGTTTTCATGGCAGGAACGCTTCACAAAGCGTTTGAGGAGCAAGTTGATAAAACGCCAAAAGATACAGCGTTAGTTTTCAATGGTGAGACTTTAAATTATGAAGAACTGAATTGTAAAGCAAATGTGCTAGCCAATAGGATTAGAACAGAGTTCTACGCAATTAAAGAAACGCCGATAGAGTCTAATCAATTTGTGGCTTTGTATCTAGATCGTAGTTTAGAAATGGTCATAAGTATACTTGCTGTGTTAAAGGCTGGTGCCGCATACGTACCAATTGCTCCAGAGCATGGAGTGAGTCGAATGCAATTTATATTGCATGATACACAGGCTCCTCTATTGCTGAGCCAAAGTTGGTATGGATCAAAGTTAAGGGAAAACCTAGCTGATAGCGATTTATGTTGCAATATTTTAGAAGTTGATCAAATTGATTATTTAGACAAAAGTGTAAATCATAACTTTGATGAGCCCTGCGATGTTGACGACTTAGCTTATATTATATACACGTCAGGAACTACTGGTACACCTAAAGGGGTAAAGATTACTCACGGCGCAAGCACGCAGAGAAACTATTGTATTGCAGGCTTGAGTAAATCGAAGCGTAATAGTTACTTATTTAAAACTAACTACATTTTCGATGTATCTGTATCTGATCTATTTAGTCATTTGATGGTCGGTGCAACTATTCACATTACTAAATCTAGTTTTGATCCTCAGGAAATTGACTATTTATGTAGCTCAGAGCCTGTTAATGCAGCGCACTTTGTGCCTTCGCAATTTAATGCATACTTGTCTTTATGTAATAACGATAAGCCATTCGAACGGATTTATTTTAGTGGCGAAAATCTTACTAAAGAACAACTATTACTAATCGACTTCGATCGTACCGATGTAATTAACTATTATGGTCCAACTGAAACTGGCGAAGCAACCTTCCATGAAGTAACTAATGAGCAAGAACAAGGAATAATTGGTCGTCCACTCGCAGGGGTCGAAGTATATGTACTTCAGCCAGATCTAGGTTTGTCACCAGTGAATGTTCCTGGGGAGTTGTTTATTGGTGGTATTGGTTTGGCACAGGGGTATTTGAATTTACCAGAGCTTACTGCTGAACGATTCATTGATAACCCTTTTAAAATACCAGGCTCATCAAATCATAAGAAAAGTCTGTTATATAAAACTGGGGATATTGTACGCTGGTCAGCAGATGGAAAGTTGCAATACCTAGGCCGGAATGATGACCAAGTTAAAGTAAGAGGGTATCGAATCGAACTCGGTGAGATAGAGTCAGCATTAGTATTCATTTCTAGTATCGAACAAGCAGTAGTTGTACTGCACGAGAGTGACTACTTATGCGCGTATGTTGTTGCAAAGAGTCAATTAGATATTGACGCTGTTCAAGCTGAGTTATCTAGTACTCTTCCTGAACACATGTTACCCAATGGCATAATGCAACTCCCCGAAATTCCGTTAACGATTAATGGAAAACTGGATAAAGAGGCGCTTCCAAGGCTAACTTTTAATACAGACGAAATCGATGTAGCCCCAAGAAGTGAGCTTGAAAGGCAGCTGTGCTTAGTTTGGCAAAAGGCGTTAGAAGTAATGAAGGTAGGTATTCATGACAACTACTTTCAAATAGGTGGCAACTCAATAAAAGCCCTTAAATTGGGGCTTGAATGTAGGCGACAACTAAATATTGATATGCCATTACCTTTGCTTTTTGAAAAGAAAACGATTGCCAAGATCGTACCTTTTTTAGATGAGACCTCTACTAATGTGATCCTGCGTTCAAACTTGCAATCTCCCCCACTGTCTTTCGCTCAGGAAAGGTTGTGGTTTATTGAACGCTTTAACGAAGGCGTAGATACGTATCATATTCCGCATTTGGCAAAATTAAACTGCGCGATTGATATGGTGCTTTTGGAAGAAGCAATCAATATGGTCGTATCGCGACACGATGTACTTAAAACAACTTATCGTGAAGACGAAAGTGGCCAAGGGTATCAATACAAATTAGATCAACGCGTAACTATCCACAAAGAGCAGTCAAGTAATATAAAAGAATTAGAGCATTCTGTAACTCGTCTAACAGCACAACCTTTTGACCTGAAAAATGATTTAGCTATCAGAGTTCATCACTTCTTGTTAGAAGAACAGCAGTATATTTTGATTGTTTGGCACCATATTGCATTTGATGGTTGGTCAATTGGATTGTTTAACAATGAAGTTGCTCTTGCATATTCAGCCTTATATAAAGGCAACCCAGTTCAACTGCCAGATCTATCAATCAGCTACAGCGATTATGCTATTTGGCAAAGGGACAATGTAAGTGGCGATACATTAAATCGATTGCTGAACTATTGGAAAGAGCAATTAGTTGGTTATGAGCAACTCAACTTAATTACTGATCATATCAGACCTAGCCATTTTGACTACCGCGGCGGTGATCTTAAGTTCACATTAGATGATAAGGTATCGAGTTTACTTAGAGAGTTCGCTAAAGCTAATGAAACAACGCTTTACTCAGTGCTACTGAGTGGATTTTACTTAACTATTTCAGCGCTCTCAGGGCAAAAAGATATTGTTATTGGTACGCCGTCTGATAATCGTCACCATAGTCAAGTTCAACCTTTAATCGGCTTTTTTGTAAACACTCTGCCACTTAGAGTTTGTATACAGCAAAACGATCTGATTGAGGCATTAGTTGCTCAAGTCCACAATTTAGTAACTCAAGGCAAAGCAAATCAAGATTTGCCATTTGAAAAAATAGTGGATGTATTGGAAGTCGAGAGAGACACCTCGTGTCACCCTATATTTCAAATCATGTTTGCGTTAGATAACTCTAACGATAGTGCTGAAAATAACACGGTTCTACCTTGGTCAAAAGTACCGTTACCTAACACAGTTAATAGCCCCGCTAAATTTGATTTGAACCTTGTAATGACAGATGGGCAAGCGAGCATATCGGGTCAGTTGAATTATGCATTGAGCTTGTTCGAGGTGCACAGTATAGAGCGGTTATTGGGCTTGTATACACGCGTCCTAACCGGCTTGGTAAGTGGCAAGTATACGCGTGTTGGCGAGCTGCCACTGTTAAGTGACGCAGAGCGTGACACCTTATTGTGCACATTGAATGACACAGATAAAGCGTATCCACAGGGGCAGACACTGGCGGAGTTATTCAGTGCTCAGGCGCATAAAACGCCAGCGAGTATCGCTTTGGTGTGTGAGGATGAGGAACTCAGTTACCAGACGTTGGAGGAAGCGTCTAATCGCTTAGCAAGAGAGATAAGAGCCGACCACTTAGCCTGTCATGGTCAAGCATTGAGCGCGGGTACTTTGATAGGGGTGTACTTAGAGCGCGGCGTGAATATGGTGGTGAGTATTTTAGCGATACTCAAGGCGGGCGGAGCGTATGTTCCGTTGTCACCGGAATACCCACAGTCGCGCATTGAATACATTCTAGAAGACACGCAGATGGGGTTAATTGTCACAGAGTCAATGTATGAAACGCAGTTAGCACAGTGGGTAGATGGCGAAGCGGTGACATTAATCTCAGCAACGAGCGCTTGGTCAGCAACGCATACAAGTGAAGCGTTAGACTCCCATAGTGATGCAGATGATTTAGCGTATGTAATTTACACCTCGGGCACGACAGGGCAGCCAAAAGGGGTGATGGTCGAGCATGAAGCCGCCGCAGCTTTTGTGTTTAACGATGCCTATGTAGAGAATGGGCGCGTCGGGCGCGTTGCGAGTTTAGCGCCTTACTCATTTGATGGTTTTGTGTTTGACGCGTTTTATAGCTTATTACAAGGCGCGAGCTGTTATTTGTTGAGTAAAGAGACGTTATTGGATATGACACGCTTTAATAAAGCATTGCGTCATCATGATATCGATACATTCTTCACGACAACGGCGTTGTTTAATCAAATGATTAAATCAGGTGCGTTAGAAGATACAAGGGTCAGAAATGTCCTCTTTGGTGGTGAGTCGGCCGATATTAATGTGGTGCAACAAGCGATAGAAGAGCATAAAGATACCCAATTTATTCATGTTTACGGGCCGACGGAGACGGTGGTGTTTGCCAGTGCTTATCACTTTGATGGTCAAGCGGGCGATGCGCCGATAGGGCACCCGTTAGATAACAAGCGATTCTATGTATTGGATGAGCAAGGGGCTTTGGCTCCCATGGGCAGTCCTGGGGAGTTATATATCGGCGGTGCAGGTCTGGCGAGGGGGTACTTAAATCGTCCAGAGTTGACAGCACAGTGTTTTATAGCGAACCCATTTGCCAGTGAAGCGGATAAAGCGAAAGGGTATACCCGTTTGTATAAGACGGGGGATATTGTGCGCTGGCTTCCCAGTGGAGAATTGGTTTATATCAGCCGTAACGACAATCAAGTGAAGATACGAGGTCATCGTATCGAGCTGGGTGAAGTTGAAAGTGTGGTGAGTGCGTTACCAGGGGTTCAACAAGCGGCAGTTATTGTACAAAGCCAAGCGCAAAGCCAGTATTTAGCTGCATATGTAGTTGCACAGGCGGGCGAGAGTTTGTCGATAACGCAGCTACAAGCACAATTACGTCAGCAATTACCGGATTACATGTTGCCAAGCAGTGTTATGGAAATCGCAGGGATCCCGCTAACAGTAAATGGCAAATTGGATAAGGCGGCGTTACCCGAACCGATTTTAGTAGACAAGTCTCAGTACGTTGGCCCAAGGAACGAACTCGAGGCAGGGTTGTGTGAAGTATGGCAAACCGTCTTAGAGTTAGAGCAGGTGGGGATATACGACAACTTTTTCCAAATTGGTGGTAATTCCATCATGGCGATCAAGTTGACTCAGGTCAGTCGTCGCACCTTGGGGATCGATATCTCATTAACCCAGTTGTTTGAACATAAAACTGTCGCGGGATTGGCGCAGAACCTCAGTGATGAACCGTTAATCGTCATTCCTAAAACAACCTTGACGCAAGTGCCATTATCTTTTGCACAAGAGCGTTTACTGTTCATTGAGCAATATTCAGCGGGCTCAGATGCATACCATATTCCGATGGTGGTGAAGCTGGCACCAGAGGTGCAACTAGAGAATTTAGAAACGGCGTTCAATCTTTTATTAGATAGGCACCCGATACTCAAAACGGTGTATCGACATGATGAGCAAGATAACGCCTATCAAACACCGATAACAGAGTCGCTACTACTGACATGGCAGCAATTAGCCAGCGATGAAGTATTACACGCGACATTAAAAACACAGATGTCGACGCCCTTTGATTTAACGTCGCAGTTAAGTTTGCAGTTACACGGGTATGAGGTATCAGGGCAGCGATATTTACTCATCATGTGGCATCACATTGCATTTGATGGTTGGTCTTTGGATATTTTCATACAAGAGCTAGCACAGTGCTATCAAGCATTGTGTCAGGGTGATGTGGTTGCATTGCCAGAGCAAGACATTGTGTACGCAGACTATGCGGCATGGCAGCGTGATCACTTACAAGGTGAAGTGCTGACACAACTGCAATCCTACTGGCAACAGCAGCTAGCGGGAGTGGAGCCGTTACATTTATATACGGATAAAGCTAGGCCGGCGGTACAAGACTTTAGAGGCCAAGACCATAGCTTTAGTTTAGATCCTGAGTTGTCAATGCAGCTCAGAGCGCTTGCCAAAACACAAGAAACGACCTTGTACACCGTGTTATTAAGCGGCTTTTATTTAACATTATCAGCGCTGTCTGGCCAACAGGATATTGTTGTGGGAACGCCTTCAGAAAATAGGCATCACGCACAGACACAGTCTTTGGTGGGCTTTTTTGTTAACTCGTTGGCCCTGCGTGCAGAGATCAAGCATGAGCAAGCGATCACAGACTTCATAACAGAGGTTCATAGTGTGGTTAGTGGTGCGAAGGTGCATCAAGAGTTGCCATTTGAGAATGTGGTGGAGCTGTTGGAGGTAGAGCGAGACCGCGCAAGGCACCCTATTTATCAGGTCATGTTCAGTGTACAAGGGTTTGGTAATACGTTAGGAACGGAGAGCTCTTTACCCTTTGAGGTGGTCGATGATTTAGGAGAGGATACATTATATAGCCCCGCTAAATTTGATTTGAACCTTGTAATGACAGATGGGCAAGCGAGCATATCGGGTCAGTTGAATTATGCATTGAGCTTGTTCGAGGTGCACAGTATAGAGCGGTTATTGGGCTTGTATACACGCGTCCTAACCGGCTTGGTAAGTGGCAAGTATACGTGTGTTGGCGAGCTGCCACTGTTAAGTGACGCAGAGCGTGACACCTTATTGTGCACATTGAATGACACAGATAAAGCGTATCCACAGGGGCAGACACTGGCGGAGTTATTCAGTGCTCAGGCGCATAAAACGCCAGCGAGTATCGCTTTGGTGTGTGAGGATGAGGAACTCAGTTACCAGACGTTGGAGGAAGCGTCTAATCGCTTAGCAAGAGAGATAAGAGCCGACCACTTAGCCTGTCATGGTCAAGCATTGAGCGCGGGTACTTTGATAGGGGTGTACTTAGAGCGCGGCGTGAATATGGTGGTGAGTATTTTAGCGATACTCAAGGCGGGCGGAGCGTATGTTCCGTTGTCACCGGAATACCCACAGTCGCGCATTGAATACATTCTAGAAGACACGCAGATGGGGTTAATTGTCACAGAGTCAATGTATGAAACGCAGTTAGCACAGTGGGTAGATGGCGAAGCGGTGACATTAATCTCAGCAACGAGCGCTTGGTCAGCAACGCATACAAGTGAAGCGTTAGACTCCCATAGTGATGCAGATGATTTAGCGTATGTAATTTACACCTCGGGCACGACAGGGCAGCCAAAAGGGGTGATGACTCCTCAACGTGGAGTGGTATCTTTGCTCAAAGATACTGACTATGTTGATTTATCAAATAAAGATGTTTTGGTTCACTTTTCATCGCCTAATTTTGATGCGGCTACCTTCGAAATATGGGGAGCACTGCTGCATGGTGCGAGGCTAGTCATAGTTCCTTCAAAAACCTCGTTAATGGTGAATAGTATTCAACGACTGCTACGAGACAAGTCGATAACAGTGCTTTGGTTAACACGGACCTTGTTTGACACGTTATACATTGAATCCCCCAATTTATTTGGCAGTTTGCGTTACTTATTAATAGGCGGAGAGGTCTTGACACCGCACTTAATAGAGCGCTTGGCATTACAAAAATATAGGCCTGAATTTATTCTCAATGGGTATGGACCTACAGAGGGTACGACTTTTACAACAATTCATCGGTGTGAGGGGAAGCAAGGTAGCTCAGTACCAATAGGGAAGCCAATTAATACACGTAAAGTGTATGTGCTAGATGAGCAAGGGGCTTTGGCTCCCATGGGCAGTCCTGGGGAGTTATATATCGGCGGTGCAGGTCTGGCGAGGGGGTACTTAAATCGTCCAGAGTTGACAGCACAGTGTTTTATAGCGAACCCGTTTGCCAGTGAAGCGGATAAAGCGAAAGGGTATACCCGTTTGTATAAGACGGGGGATATTGTGCGCTGGCTTCCCAGTGGAGAATTGGTTTATATCAGCCGTAACGACAATCAAGTGAAGATACGAGGTCATCGTATCGAGCTGGGTGAAGTTGAAAGTGTGGTGAGTGCGTTACCAGGGGTTCAACAAGCGGCAGTTATTGTACAAAGCCAAGCGCAAAGCCAGTATTTAGCTGCATATGTAGTTGCACAGGCGGGCGAGAGTTTGTCGATAACGCAGCTACAAGCACAATTACGTCAGCAATTACCGGATTACATGTTGCCAAGCAGTGTTATGGAAATCGCAGGGATCCCGCTAACAGTAAATGGCAAATTGGATAAGGCGGCGTTACCCGAACCGATTTTAGTAGACAAGTCTCAGTACGTTGGCCCAAGGAACGAACTCGAGGCAGGGTTGTGTGAAGTATGGCAAACCGTCTTAGAGTTAGAGCAGGTGGGGATATACGACAACTTTTTCCAAATTGGTGGTAATTCCATCATGGCGATCAAGTTGACTCAGGTCAGTCGTCGCACCTTGGGGATCGATATCTCATTAACCCAGTTGTTTGAACATAAAACCGTCGCGGGATTGGCGCAGAACCTCAGTGATGAACCGTTAATCGTCATTCCTAAAACAACCTTGACGCAAGTGCCATTATCTTTTGCACAAGAGCGTTTACTGTTCATTGAGCAATATTCAGCGGGCTCAGATGCATACCATATTCCGATGGTGGTGAAGCTGGCACCAGAGGTGCAACTAGAGAATTTAGAAACGGCGTTCAATCTTTTATTAGATAGGCACCCGATACTCAAAACGGTGTATCGACATGATGAGCAAGATAACGCCTATCAAACACCGATAACAGAGTCGCTACTACTGACATGGCAGCAATTAGCCAGCGATGAAGTATTACACGCGACATTAAAAACACAGATGTCGACGCCCTTTGATTTAACGTCGCAGTTAAGTTTGCAGTTACACGGGTATGAGGTATCAGGGCAGCGATATTTACTCATCATGTGGCATCACATTGCATTTGATGGTTGGTCTTTGGATATTTTCATACAAGAGCTAGCACAGTGCTATCAAGCATTGTGTCAGGGTGATGTGGTTGCATTGCCAGAGCAAGACATTGTGTACGCAGACTATGCGGCATGGCAGCGTGAACACTTACAAGGTGAAGTGCTGACACAACTGCAATCCTACTGGCAACAGCAGCTAGCGGGAGTGGAGCCGTTACATTTATATACGGATAAAGCTAGGCCGGCGGTACAAGACTTTAGAGGCCAAGACCATAGCTTTAGTTTAGATCCTGAGTTGTCAATGCAGCTCAGAGCGCTTGCCAAAACACAAGAAACGACCTTGTACACCGTGTTATTAAGCGGCTTTTATTTAACATTATCAGCGCTGTCTGGCCAACAGGATATTGTTGTGGGAACGCCTTCAGAAAATAGGCATCACGCACAGACACAGTCTTTGGTGGGCTTTTTTGTTAACTCGTTGGCCCTGCGTGCAGAGATCAAGCATGAGCAAGCGATCACAGACTTCATAACAGAGGTTCATAGTGTGGTTAGTGGTGCGAAGGTGCATCAAGAGTTGCCATTTGAGAATGTGGTGGAGCTGTTGGAGGTAGAGCGAGACCGCGCAAGGCACCCTATTTATCAGGTCATGTTCAGTGTACAAGGGTTTGGTAATACGTTAGGAACGGAGAGCTCTTTACCCTTTGAGGTGGTCGATGATTTAGGAGAGGATACATTATATAGCCCCGCTAAATTTGATTTGAACCTTGTAATGACAGATGGGCAAGCGAGCATATCGGGTCAGTTGAATTATGCATTGAGCTTGTTCGAGGTGCACAGTATAGAGCGGTTATTGGGCTTGTATACACGCGTCCTAACCGGCTTGGTAAGTGGCAAGTATACGTGTGTTGGCGAGCTGCCACTGTTAAGTGACGCAGAGCGTGACACCTTATTGTGCACATTGAATGACACAGATAAAGCGTATCCACAGGGGCAGACACTGGCGGAGTTATTCAGTGCTCAGGCGCATAAAACGCCAGCGAGTATCGCTTTGGTGTGTGAGGATGAGGAACTCAGTTACCAGACGTTGGAGGAAGCGTCTAATCGCTTAGCAAGAGAGATAAGAGCCGACCACTTAGCCTGTCATGGTCAAGCATTGAGCGCGGGTACTTTGATAGGGGTGTACTTAGAGCGCGGCGTGAATATGGTGGTGAGTATTTTAGCGATACTCAAGGCGGGCGGAGCGTATGTTCCGTTGTCACCGGAATACCCACAGTCGCGCATTGAATACATTCTAGAAGACACGCAGATGGGGTTAATTGTCACAGAGTCAATGTATGAAACGCAGTTAGCACAGTGGGTAGATGGCGAAGCGGTGACATTAATCTCAGCAACGAGCGCTTGGTCAGCAACGCATACAAGTGAAGCGTTAGACTCCCATAGTGATGCAGATGATTTAGCGTATGTAATTTACACCTCGGGCACGACAGGGCAGCCAAAAGGGGTGATGGTCGAGCATGAAGCCGCCGCAGCTTTTGTGTTTAACGATGCCTATGTAGAGAATGGGCGCGTCGGGCGCGTTGCGAGTTTAGCGCCTTACTCATTTGATGGTTTTGTGTTTGACGCGTTTTATAGCTTATTACAAGGCGCGAGCTGTTATTTGTTGAGTAAAGAGACGTTATTGGATATGACACGCTTTAATAAAGCATTGCGTCATCATGATATCGATACATTCTTCACGACAACGGCGTTGTTTAATCAAATGATTAAATCAGGTGCGTTAGAAGATACAAGGGTCAGAAATGTCCTCTTTGGTGGTGAGTCGGCCGATATTAATGTGGTGCAACAAGCGATAGAAGAGCATAAAGATACCCAATTTATTCATGTTTACGGGCCGACGGAGACGGTGGTGTTTGCCAGTGCTTATCACTTTGATGGTCAAGCGGGCGATGCGCCGATAGGGCACCCGTTAGATAACAAGCGATTCTATGTATTGGATGAGCAAGGGGCTTTGGCTCCCATGGGCAGTCCTGGGGAGTTATATATCGGCGGTGCAGGTCTGGCGAGGGGGTACTTAAATCGTCCAGAGTTGACAGCACAGTGTTTTATAGCGAACCCATTTGCCAGTGAAGCGGATAAAGCGAAAGGGTATACCCGTTTGTATAAGACGGGGGATATTGTGCGCTGGCTTCCCAGTGGAGAATTGGTTTATATCAGCCGTAACGACAATCAAGTGAAGATACGAGGTCATCGTATCGAGCTGGGTGAAGTTGAAAGTGTGGTGAGTGCGTTACCAGGGGTTCAACAAGCGGCAGTTATTGTACAAAGCCAAGCGCAAAGCCAGTATTTAGCTGCATATGTAGTTGCACAGGCGGGCGAGAGTTTGTCGATAACGCAGCTACAAGCACAATTACGTCAGCAATTACCGGATTACATGTTGCCAAGCAGTGTTATGGAAATCGCAGGGATCCCGCTAACAGTAAATGGCAAATTGGATAAGGCGGCGTTACCCGAACCGATTTTAGTAGACAAGTCTCAGTACGTTGGCCCAAGGAACGAACTCGAGGCAGGGTTGTGTGAAGTATGGCAAACCGTCTTAGAGTTAGAGCAGGTGGGGATATACGACAACTTTTTCCAAATTGGTGGTAATTCAATTCAAGCGACACGTTTAGTTTCTAAAATAAAGCGTGATCTAGATGTTGATTTTAATATTAGCGATTTGTATAGCACACCAATAATTAAAGAATTAGCAGCTCTTATGGAGCAGAAAATAAGTTGTGATGACGATGAAATTGTTTTTGAAATATAGTGAATTATCCATGTTATGTTTAATAAAAAAAATAAGAAATGCACATGCTTCCATCTGGGTTGAATCTAGCGCCTTAAAATTATCTGGAACAAAGGAAAGTAGCGATTTAAATGGTCTGTTACCTGAAATTAAAGAAAACAAAGAGCGACTGTTAGATCTATTAGAGTTAAATGGTATTCATAGCAAGCAAGATTTTAGAGAAAATCGGATTCTAAAGGAGAAAGGAGGTGAAAACTATCCGGTATCGTTTTCGCAACAAAGCTTGTTGATCATAAGTCAATATGATGAAGCATCAAGTGTTTATCATATACCTAGCTTATTTAAACTTTCACCAGAAATAGATTTTACTCATCTGATGACGGCAATTAACATAGTTGTTGAACGCCATCCTGTACTCAAAGTTGTTTACCAGTACGATAAGAATTACAACATACAGCAGAATGTTCTAGATCAAGAAATTATTATAGATTCAATAACGCTTAGTGAAAGTGTACTGAAACCACAGCTTATTAAAGATTTGGAACAGCCATTTGATTTGGAGAGGGAACCTAGTTTCCGAGTTAAGCACTACCAATCTGAAGCAGGGCAATACTTATTATTACTTTGGCATCATATAGCATTTGATGGTTGGTCTGTAAGTGTATTCTTTAAGGAATTATCAAAAGCTTATAACGCTTTGATTAATGGTGAAATGGTCGAATTACCGATATTACATATCGATTATAGAGACTATGCGGCATGGCAGCGTGATCACTTACAAGGTGAAGTGCTGACACAACTGCAATCCTACTGGCAACAGCAGCTAGCGGGAGTGGAGCCGTTACATTTATATACGGATAAAGCTAGGCCGGCGGTACAAGACTTTAGAGGCCAAGACCATAGCTTTAGTTTAGATCCTGAGTTGTCAATGCAGCTCAGAGCGCTTGCCAAAACACAAGAAACGACCTTGTACACCGTGTTATTAAGCGGCTTTTATTTAACATTATCAGCGCTGTCTGGCCAACAGGATATTGTTGTGGGAACGCCTTCAGAAAATAGGCATCACGCACAGACACAGTCTTTGGTGGGCTTTTTTGTTAACTCGTTGGCCCTGCGTGCAGAGATCAAGCATGAGCAAGCGATCACAGACTTCATAACAGAGGTTCATAGTGTGGTTAGTGGTGCGAAGGTGCATCAAGAGTTGCCATTTGAGAATGTGGTGGAGCTGTTGGAGGTAGAGCGAGACCGCGCAAGGCACCCTATTTATCAGGTCATGTTCAGTGTACAAGGGTTTGGTAATGCGTTAGGAACGGAGAGCTCTTTACCCTTTGAGGTGGTCGATGATTTAGGAGAGGGTACATTATATAGCCCCGCTAAATTTGATTTGAACCTTGTAATGACAGATGGGCAAGCGAGCATATCGGGTCAGTTGAATTATGCATTGAGCTTGTTCGAGGTGCACAGTATAGAGCGGTTATTGGGCTTGTATACACGCGTCCTAACCGGCTTGGTAAGTGGCAAGTATACGTGTGTTGGCGAGCTGCCACTGTTAAGTGACGCAGAGCGTGACACCTTATTGTGCACATTGAATGACACAGATAAAGCGTATCCACAGGGGCAGACACTGGCGGAGTTATTCAGTGCTCAGGCGCATAAAACGCCAGCGAGTATCGCTTTGGTGTGTGAGGATGAGGAACTCAGTTACCAGACGTTGGAGGAAGCGTCTAATCGCTTAGCAAGAGAGATAAGAGCCGACCACTTAGCCTGTCATGGTCAAGCATTGAGCGCGGGTACTTTGATAGGGGTGTACTTAGAGCGCGGCGTGAATATGGTGGTGAGTATTTTAGCGATACTCAAGGCGGGCGGAGCGTATGTTCCGTTGTCACCGGAATACCCACAGTCGCGCATTGAATACATTCTAGAAGACACGCAGATGGGGTTAATTGTCACAGAGTCAATGTATGAAACGCAGTTAGCACAGTGGGTAGATGGCGAAGCGGTGACATTAATCTCAGCAACGAGCGCTTGGTCAGCAACGCATACAAGTGAAGCGTTAGACTCCCATAGTGATGCAGATGATTTAGCGTATGTAATTTACACCTCGGGCACGACAGGGCAGCCAAAAGGGGTGATGGTCGAGCATGAAGCCGCCGCAGCTTTTGTGTTTAACGATGCCTATGTAGAGAATGGGCGCGTCGGGCGCGTTGCGAGTTTAGCGCCTTACTCATTTGATGGTTTTGTGTTTGACGCGTTTTATAGCTTATTACAAGGCGCGAGCTGTTATTTGTTGAGTAAAGAGACGTTATTGGATATGACACGCTTTAATAAAGCATTGCGTCATCATGATATCGATACATTCTTCACGACAACGGCGTTGTTTAATCAAATGATTAAATCAGGTGCGTTAGAAGATACAAGGGTCAGAAATGTCCTCTTTGGTGGTGAGTCGGCCGATATTAATGTGGTGCAACAAGCGATAGAAGAGCATAAAGATACCCAATTTATTCATGTTTACGGGCCGACGGAGACGGTGGTGTTTGCCAGTGCTTATCACTTTGATGGTCAAGCGGGCGATGCGCCGATAGGGCACCCGTTAGATAACAAGCGATTCTATGTATTGGATGAGCAAGGGGCTTTGGCTCCCATGGGCAGTCCTGGGGAGTTATATATCGGCGGTGCAGGTCTGGCGAGGGGGTACTTAAATCGTCCAGAGTTGACAGCACAGTGTTTTATAGCGAACCCATTTGCCAGTGAAGCGGATAAAGCGAAAGGGTATACCCGTTTGTATAAGACGGGGGATATTGTGCGCTGGCTTCCCAGTGGAGAATTGGTTTATATCAGCCGTAACGACAATCAAGTGAAGATACGAGGTCATCGTATCGAGCTGGGTGAAGTTGAAAGTGTGGTGAGTGCGTTACCAGGGGTTCAACAAGCGGCAGTTATTGTACAAAGCCAAGCGCAAAGCCAGTATTTAGCTGCATATGTAGTTGCACAGGCGGGCGAGAGTTTGTCGATAACGCAGCTACAAGCACAATTACGTCAGCAATTACCGGATTACATGTTGCCAAGCAGTGTTATGGAAATCGCAGGGATCCCGCTAACAGTAAATGGCAAATTGGATAAGGCGGCGTTACCCGAACCGATTTTAGTAGACAAGTCTCAGTACGTTGGCCCAAGGAACGAACTCGAGGCAGGGTTGTGTGAAGTATGGCAAACCGTCTTAGAGTTAGAGCAGGTGGGGATATACGACAACTTTTTCCAAATTGGTGGTAATTCCATCATGGCGATCAAGTTGACTCAGGTCAGTCGTCGCACCTTGGGGATCGATATCTCATTAACCCAGTTGTTTGAACATAAAACTGTCGCGGGATTGGCGCAGAACCTCAGTGATGAACCGTTAATCGTCATTCCTAAAACAACCTTGACGCAAGTGCCATTATCTTTTGCACAAGAGCGTTTACTGTTCATTGAGCAATATTCAGCGGGCTCAGATGCATACCATATTCCGATGGTGGTGAAGCTGGCACCAGAGGTGCAACTAGAGAATTTAGAAACGGCGTTCAATCTTTTATTAGATAGGCACCCGATACTCAAAACGGTGTATCGACATGATGAGCAAGATAACGCCTATCAAACACCGATAACAGAGTCGCTACTACTGACATGGCAGCAATTAGCCAGCGATGAAGTATTACACGCGACATTAAAAACACAGATGTCGACGCCCTTTGATTTAACGTCGCAGTTAAGTTTGCAGTTACACGGGTATGAGGTATCAGGGCAGCGATATTTACTCATCATGTGGCATCACATTGCATTTGATGGTTGGTCTTTGGATATTTTCATACAAGAGCTAGCACAGTGCTATCAAGCATTGTGTCAGGGTGATGTGGTTGCATTGCCAGAGCAAGACATTGTGTACGCAGACTATGCGGCATGGCAGCGTGATCACTTACAAGGTGAAGTGCTGACACAACTGCAATCCTACTGGCAACAGCAGCTAGCGGGAGTGGAGCCGTTACATTTATATACGGATAAAGCTAGGCCGGCGGTACAAGACTTTAGAGGCCAAGACCATAGCTTTAGTTTAGATCCTGAGTTGTCAATGCAGCTCAGAGCGCTTGCCAAAACACAAGAAACGACCTTGTACACCGTGTTATTAAGCGGCTTTTATTTAACATTATCAGCGCTGTCTGGCCAACAGGATATTGTTGTGGGAACGCCTTCAGAAAATAGGCATCACGCACAGACACAGTCTTTGGTGGGCTTTTTTGTTAACTCGTTGGCCCTGCGTGCAGAGATCAAGCATGAGCAAGCGATCACAGACTTCATAACAGAGGTTCATAGTGTGGTTAGTGGTGCGAAGGTGCATCAAGAGTTGCCATTTGAGAATGTGGTGGAGCTGTTGGAGGTAGAGCGAGACCGCGCAAGGCACCCTATTTATCAGGTCATGTTCAGTGTACAAGGGTTTGGTAATGCGTTAGGAACGGAGAGCTCTTTACCCTTTGAGGTGGTCGATGATTTAGGAGAGGATACATTATATAGCCCCGCTAAATTTGATTTGAACCTTGTAATGACAGATGGGCAAGCGAGCATATCGGGTCAGTTGAATTATGCATTGAGCTTGTTCGAGGTGCACAGTATAGAGCGGTTATTGGGCTTGTATACACGCGTCCTAACCGGCTTGGTAAGTGGCAAGTATACGTGTGTTGGCGAGCTGCCACTGTTAAGTGACGCAGAGCGTGACACCTTATTGTGCACATTGAATGACACAGATAAAGCGTATCCACAGGGGCAGACACTGGCGGAGTTATTCAGTGCTCAGGCGCATAAAACGCCAGCGAGTATCGCTTTGGTGTGTGAGGATGAGGAACTCAGTTACCAGACGTTGGAGGAAGCGTCTAATCGCTTAGCAAGAGAGATAAGAGCCGACCACTTAGCCTGTCATGGTCAAGCATTGAGCGCGGGTACTTTGATAGGGGTGTACTTAGAGCGCGGCGTGAATATGGTGGTGAGTATTTTAGCGATACTCAAGGCGGGCGGAGCGTATGTTCCGTTGTCACCGGAATACCCACAGTCGCGCATTGAATACATTCTAGAAGACACGCAGATGGGGTTAATTGTCACAGAGTCAATGTATGAAACGCAGTTAGCACAGTGGGTAGATGGCGAAGCGGTGACATTAATCTCAGCAACGAGCGCTTGGTCAGCAACGCATACAAGTGAAGCGTTAGACTCCCATAGTGATGCAGATGATTTAGCGTATGTAATTTACACCTCGGGCACGACAGGGCAGCCAAAAGGGGTGATGGTCGAGCATGAAGCCGCCGCAGCTTTTGTGTTTAACGATGCCTATGTAGAGAATGGGCGCGTCGGGCGCGTTGCGAGTTTAGCGCCTTACTCATTTGATGGTTTTGTGTTTGACGCGTTTTATAGCTTATTACAAGGCGCGAGCTGTTATTTGTTGAGTAAAGAGACGTTATTGGATATGACACGCTTTAATAAAGCATTGCGTCATCATGATATCGATACATTCTTCACGACAACGGCGTTGTTTAATCAAATGATTAAATCAGGTGCGTTAGAAAATACAAGGGTCAGAAATGTCCTCTTTGGTGGTGAGTCGGCCGATATTAATGTGGTGCAACAAGCGATAGAAGAGCATAAAGATACCCAATTTATTCATGTTTACGGGCCGACGGAGACGGTGGTGTTTGCCAGTGCTTATCACTTTGATGGTCAAGCGGGCGATGCGCCGATAGGGCACCCGTTAGATAACAAGCGATTCTATGTATTGGATGAGCAAGGGGCTTTGGCTCCCATGGGCAGTCCTGGGGAGTTATATATCGGCGGTGCAGGTCTGGCGAGGGGGTACTTAAATCGTCCAGAGTTGACAGCACAGTGTTTTATAGCGAACCCATTTGCCAGTGAAGCGGATAAAGCGAAAGGGTATACCCGTTTGTATAAGACGGGGGATATTGTGCGCTGGCTTCCCAGTGGAGAATTGGTTTATATCAGCCGTAACGACAATCAAGTGAAGATACGAGGTCATCGTATCGAGCTGGGTGAAGTTGAAAGTGTGGTGAGTGCGTTACCAGGGGTTCAACAAGCGGCAGTTATTGTACAAAGCCAAGCGCAAAGCCAGTATTTAGCTGCATATGTAGTTGCACAGGCGGGCGAGAGTTTGTCGATAACGCAGCTACAAGCACAATTACGTCAGCAATTACCGGATTACATGTTGCCAAGCAGTGTTATGGAAATCGCAGGGATCCCGCTAACAGTAAATGGCAAATTGGATAAGGCGGCGTTACCCGAACCGATTTTAGTAGACAAGTCTCAGTACGTTGGCCCAAGGAACGAACTCGAGGCAGGGTTGTGTGAAGTATGGCAAACCGTCTTAGAGTTAGAGCAGGTGGGGATATACGACAACTTTTTCCAAATTGGTGGCAATTCTATCACAGCTATACGTATTGTTAGTGCTTGCAAGAAAATGCTAGGAGTAGAACTTTCTGTAGGCATACTTTTTGAGCACAAGACAATTGAGCAGTTATACCGCTATTTGAATGAGCAAAATGGATTTGAAGTAAAACCAAACAAACTCAGCAAGCAATTTTTGTCAACAAAACACGGTTTACTAGACCTAAGGGATCGTTATTTAATAGAAGCTTTAGACATTAAAGATAGTGAACAAATATTTCCAGTAACACCTACGCAAAGAGATTGGTTATTGCACACTTATACCCATTCTGGTGATGAGGCATGGTGGGTAAATACATTGTTCAAGGTTCAGCCTGCAATAGCAGAAAAGTCTAGTAATAATGGACTATTAGATGCGTGGATACATATAGTGAAGTCAATACCTGCATTACGTTCCAAGTTCCATATTGAAAATGATCGGGTATATCAATTAGTTAATAATGAAGCTAACCTTGAATATCATGAGATAGATGTACATGACCTTGATGAAGTTAATGAGATAATTAAGAAAAGAATGTCGGATTCAATAGATATTTCAAGATCTTCTCTTCTTCGTATATTTGTTTTTAGTACATCAAACGGAGAACAGTACCACGCTTTCATTATCCACCATGCAATTGTAGATGGCTGGAATCTTTCCAATATTATTATCAATGCATACAATACGTTACTAGGCTTCCCACAGCCGAATGAGAAAGAAGGGAACTCTGGTATAGATTACGTAAGATGGCAATTGAGCTTGGACCAAGAGGTAGCGCATGACTTTTGGTCTAATGAATTAAGATCACTAGAGGACTCTACACCTTTTTATAGTGGCCAAGGCTATATAAAAAGAGATAGGAACAGCGTGTGCCAGCCCGCTTTTTCACTGGGGGTTAAACACTCTCAAATGATTTATAAATCAGCAAGAAACTTGTCAATTACACCATATATTTTGATTGAGGCTGCATGGGCAAGAACATTATCGCAGCTACTTAATCGGAATACAGTGTATTTTTCAATAATTGATTCGGGACGGAGTATCAACCTCAGCAATTTGGATACATTAGTTTTCAATACCATTGCTGTTTTACCAGTAAAAGTAGACTTAATCGAAGACGGTGTAACTGAAGGTTTTGTTCGCAGACTTCATAAAAACATGTTAAAGCGACAAGAACATAGCTACATCGATATTTCAAAAGTACACAAAGACTACAGAAAGTCTGGGTTTAGTTCACTGATTATTTATCAAAATAATGAACTTTTAACTGCAGCTAATCAGGGTGAAAGTTCTGAGCAAGAATCTCTAATTGAGTGTATAGATAAATATGACCCATGTCCGTACAAAATTAGTTTGGTTATTAATCCAAATGAGAATTTATCAGGCTTTTTCGAGTACTTTAATACAGATATTAAGGAAGAAGATTTCTATAAAATAAAAACAACATTTCAAAATGAATTAAAACAATTAGCTGAACGCTTATCAGAAGTGAATAAATAAGGAATAATTATGAAAAATTTAATAATGAAGTTTGGTTTGATACAAGCTGGGGTTGCAGCAATAGGTGGGGTTATTGCACCTATTATGTACTTAATGTTCATGGATAAAGGCCTAGGCTTGCTTGAAATGGGGTTGTTATTGGCAGCAAGTACACTCTTTGTTGTTATATTCGAAATTCCATTTGGTTCTCTAGCTGATACTTATGGAAGGAAGAAGACATTTTTAATGGGTGAGCTTATTTTGTTGCTCGTTATTATTGGGTTTACTGTCGTAGATAGTTTTGAGGGTCTTTTATTAGTCATGGCAATAAATGGAATATCATCTGCGTTATTCTCTGGAACCTTAGACGCTCTATTTGTTGAAAATTATAACTCAGAAAAAGTATCAGACTCGCCAAACCTATTAGAAGCCCAAGCTTATATAACATCATATCAAATGTTAGGTCTTGCTTTTGGAGCGGTAATAGCAGGTTTCTTACCTATTTGGTTTAAATTTATGAGTGAGGGAAGCAATTTGATTGATTTTTACGAAGTAAATTTTGTTTTGTTAATTCCAGTTGTTATTTTCCATATCTTTATGACAATTAAGTTTATTGAAGAACCAAATGTAAAAAAAAGTGATAAATCTATTCTTGAAGGTGTAAGTGATGTTCTTGGTCAAGCGGCAAAGCAAATTTCTTCAACTCCTATATTGATGATTCTCTTTATACTTGATTTTATGGGTGGTGCTGCATTTATTTCTTTGGAACAACTATGGCAGCCTATGCTAAATGAAATTGTTAATGATAAGGGGTCGTCATGGATCTTTGGCTTAATTTTCGCCGCGAACTTTATATGTTTAGCAGTAGGTCAAGTTCTTTCTATTCCACTATCTAGGTTGTTCAAACATAACTACATGCCGTTGCTGGTTGCCTGCAGCTTTATTATAGGTGGCTTATTTGTTCTGTTTTCTATTCAAGGAAGCTTAACTGGATTTGTGTGTGTATATTTTCTGCTATTTATGTTTTCTGGGATCACGATAGCTCCTGTATTAGCAATGTTCCATGAAAATATAGAAGAAGAAAGTCGCTCAACTATGTTATCTGTAAAGTCTCTGGTTGCTCAAGGTGGGGCATTATTTGGGGCACTCATAGCCGGTTTTATTGCTGATAAGTTTGGTATGCCTACCGCGTGGTTAATAGCTGGTGCGATCGTTATAGCTTCAACTTCCTTATATTTTGCTCCTTCTGTAATGAGATTTACAAAACAGTATGCTAAGAAGCAATTAGAGGAACAGGAAGTGCTAAGTAGCAAAGAGCCCGTTAATCAGCAAGCAGGATAAAGATTACATGCTCATTTGGTTTTACATCTTGATTTCATAAATATTCAATTTGTAAAGCCTAATTTATAAAAATAAAACGGAAAATTACTTGGTGGCCGAATGGATAATGTTACACAGTTAAAGATGAAAGTTAATCAGCTGATTAACAGCAATGAAATATCAACTCCATGTCTTGTTATGGGGCTGGACTTAATCGATAAAAAATTTTCTTTATTGAAGGAAATTTTATCCAATGTTGAAATATATTTTTCAGTAAAATCTAACCCAGATTCGATAGTGCTTTCACATTTGAGGTATTTAGGCTCTAGTTTTGAAGCTGCAAGCTTAGGTGAAATACAACAATGCATGGAAATCGGGGGGTTATCTACACAATTACATTTCGGTAACTCTATTAAAAAGCGAGAAGAGATAGCACAGGCTTATGAGTTAGGTATACGTTCGTTCAGTGTAGATTCTGAACAAGAAGTATTAAAAGTCGCAGAAATGGCTCCTGGTTCTCTAATTATGGTGCGTTTGTCAACCGATGGAAACGGAGCTGTTTGGGGGCTTTCTAAAAAGTTTGGCACTTCAGTGGCACGCGCCACACAATTGTTGAAATTGGCGCGTAGCTGTGATCTTGTTCCCTACGGATTATCATTCCACGTAGGTTCACAGCAGCAGAATGCTGATGCATGGGCTGCTGCTCTTAAAAATTGCGAAGTGGTTATTTCGGAACTTAAAAAAGATGGTATTAAGTTGAACGCAATTAACCTGGGAGGCGGTCTTCCTGCAAATGGTTATATGGATCATGATGAAGTTGTGGACTTCGACCTAGTTAGCTATTTGAAAACAATAAAAAAGCATATTGACCAATTTGAAGAAAATTGTGGAAGCCAATTTAAGTTTATGATCGAACCTGGTCGATTTATCGTTGCAAATACAGGTGTTGTGGTGAGCAAAGTATTATTAACTGCAAAAAGGGAATTTGATAATGGAATCGAAAATTGGGTGTATATGGATGTTGGGAAGTTTAATGGATTGTATGAAGCTAGTGATATTCAGTTACCAATTCATTTGTTAGATGATGTTAATTTGCATACTATGCAGGATATTGTTTCAACGGTGTTATCGGGTCCAAGTTGTGATAGTGATGATATGCTACTACCACCAAATACTACGATAGTACTTCCATCCTCACTCAAAGAGGGTGATCATTTATTATTTGGTTCTACAGGTGCATATTCGAATAGCTATGCAACTCAGAACTTTAATGGTTTTAAACCGATCAGTGTAGTTTGTGTTGACAAAAACGGTGATCTTGTCGAAAAAGAGAAAACAGTAACACCAAGTATTCACAAAATAGCCATTTAAATTTTATGTTATTTTAGTACTTATGTCGTTTATGGGTTTATTTAAGAGATTTTTATGAGTTATACAAGTAGTCCAGTTGCTCTTTTAGATGTATTTCTTGCTCCAAGAAATGTTTTTGAGCATCTTAATAAAATAAAGAAATGGAGTTTTTTAGGTTTTTTAACACTGATTATAATAACAATTTTTAGTGTTGTTTCTTTCTATTCTGGTATGTCGCATGCTTGGTTAGTGGAGCAACAGTTGTTGCACGCCGGAGAAATTGCGCCGTCTGAATTAGATGCTGTTATTGATTTAATAAGACAAACGGCAAAGCACATTGGCCTTATTAGTAGTGTAACTTCGGCTATATTTATCATATTTCTTTGCTTTATTATGGCAAGCTACATAAAGCTCGTTGCAAGCCTTTCAAGTAGCGAAAAGGATTTTACTTTTGGAGATAGTTTTAGTTTTTCCATTTGGACATATATGCCGCTGGTAATTCATGCTATAGGGTTTGTTTACCTTTATTCTTCGTCACATGACGTTGATTTACCAATCGTACTTCAAAACTATTCTTCTCTGAATCAGCTGTTTTTAAATTACTCACCCGGTGAGCAATTTTATGCTATTACAGATAATTTTAATCTGTTTTATTTATGGTCTGTTGTTTTGATGACTTTAGGTTTAAAGGTTTGCTTTAGCATGTCAGTATTGAAAGCGTTGCTGATTTCTGCTTTACCTTATGCTCTTGTGTTTGGGGCTTGGTTTCTCGTTGTAATGTAGTTGGTGTGTTAAAATATGAAAAAAATAATTGTTTTCTTAGTTATATTAGCAGGATTTTTTATTCTAATTAACTTTACCGCTGGAGCAGGAAGTAATTCTAAATTCACTGTTAGCAGCGAAAAAGTTAAACGTCAGGTGCTTGCAGATACAGTGTTAGCTTCCGGTAATTTAATTTTTGATTCAAAGGTAAAAGTGAGTTCAGAAGTTACTGGCTTAGTGACTGAAATATTTGTCAATGAAGGGGACTTTGTTGGGAAAGGTGATGTACTTTTACAGCTAGATAAAACAGCGTACGCGGCAGATGTATCTAATTATCAGTCTGCCGTAAATGCTCAATCAATTGAGATTGAATATACCAAAGAAGTTACTAAAGACATAAGAAGGCGATTGGAATTAAAGCGTAAACTTTACTCGCAAAATAGTGTTGGATTAGAGAGCGTAGAAAGCCTTAAAAGTGAATATAAGGTCGCCAAAATCAAGGAACAAGCTGCTGTAGAAAGTCTTAACCAAAAACAAGCATTGTTGTTGTATGCTCAAGATAAGTTAAGTAAAACGACCTTCAAGGCTAGCATGTCAGGGTTGCTCTCCTCGGTTGATGTAAAGATAGGTGAGACTGTAATAGCAAGTGCCATGAACTTTGCCGGAACATCCTTACTTACTCTAGCAGACCCGCATACTCTGATAGCAGAGCTTAGGGTCGATGAGGCAGATATTGATAATGTACATATTGGTCAGGCTGCACATATTTTCACAGCTGCGAATCCTAAAAAGTTTATTCTCGGGAAAGTGAGTAGTATTGGAACGTCGGCAAGAAGTTCGAAGGTAGGTAATGGACTATATTACGCGATAAAGATAGCTCTTGATGATCCAACAGGGTTACACCCTGGCATGAGTTGTCGGGCAGAAATTATTATACAAGAGTCGAACCCTTCTCTTAGTGTGCCCATTTCAGCCGTACGCAAGGATAAAGATCAATATTATGTATGGGTATTAAACAATGGAAAAGTTGAAATGCGGACAGTCGAAGTGGGCATGGCTACAGATATTCATCAGTCGATTCTTTCTGGGCTGAGCTTAGAAGATGAAGTTGTAACAGGGCCTAGTCGTTTGTTTGATAAGTTTACAGATGGAACCCGAGTTTTACTTAAAGAGAGCAAGTCATGAGTTCGCCGATAATTCAGCTAAACAAAGCATACAAGCGATACATGATGGCTGAAGAAGAGTTTTGTGCTTTGAATAATGTGAACTTATCTATAGAAAAGAATGAATATGTAGCCATTACTGGCCCCTCAGGCTCGGGGAAATCCACATTGATGAATATACTTGGCTGCTTGGATACGCTCAGTGCTGGGGAATACATTTTAGATAATCAGAATACTGCTAATCAAAAAGAGGATGTGTTAGCTAAAGTGAGAAATCATTCGATTGGGTTTATTTTTCAAAGCTTTAACTTGTTACCAAAGTCTTCTGTAGTAAATAATGTTATTCAGCCTCTAGTTTACAGAACGATGAGTAGTGCAGAAAGAACTAGCAGAGCACTTAAAGCACTAAAAGAAGTAGGTTTGGTTGATAAAATCAATAGTTTGCCAAATCAACTCTCTGGGGGCCAACGTCAACGCGTGGCAATAGCTAGAGCTTTGGTAACCGAACCTGCGATATTACTAGGGGATGAGCCGACAGGAAACTTAGATAGTAAAACTACAGCGGACATTATGTCGTTGTTCGATAGGCTATATGAGAAAGGGCATACTATTGTGATCGTGACTCATGAGAATGAAATAGCCAATCATTGTAAGCGCGTGATCCGTCTCGTAGATGGTCAGATTGAGTTCGATAAACACAATCAAAAACGGATTAGTGTGGTTGATGGTGTCGAGGAGGCTCATTGTGGCTGATTTTATCAATATAGCATATCAAGGCTTACGCGCTGCTCTTCAGGCTATCTATTCAAATGCTATGCGCAGTATTTTAACAACGCTTGGGATCATCATAGGTGTAACTGCGGTTATTTCAGTTGTAGCTGTGATGAATGCTCTAAGTTCTAATATTAGCAAGCAGTTTAATGACCTCGGTAGCGATATGGTCACACTTAAAGCATTTACTAATGCTAACCAAGAGATGTTGGGATTTATAAATAAGTTAACTTATGACGACTTTCTAGTGCTAAAAGGAAAAGTAAAAGGTGTGCAAGATATGACCGTCACAATGAGGGCATATAGTTTGGGGGCTAGTATTCAATATGGTAGAGAGTCAATTCAAACTCATATCTTAGGTACTGATAGTAGCTATCAAAATGTAGTTAATGTATATCCTGTCGAAGGTCGTTTTTTGTCAGAGAGCGATGACCTGAGGAGACGCAGAGTCGCATTTGTAGGTAGTTCAGTTATTAAGAAGTTAAATATGCCCGAGAACCCAACGGGCGAGTTTATTAAACTTAGTGGAGATTTTTTTAGGGTTATTGGTGTAGCAGAAACTTTAGGAAGCATTTTTGGTTATGATCAAGACAATTACATTATTGCTCCTTTTAGCACCATAAAGTCTTTAAATGGTAATCAGGTTACAGAGAATATCGAAATCATGTTTCGTCCTAAAAATGATGTTGATCTAGAAACAATCAAATCTCAAATGCGACAAATATTACGTAGCCGTTATAAAATTGAAGAGGGAGAGGAAGATTACTTTGAATTTGTCACTGCAGAAAAAACAAAAGAGCAATTTGATAGTATTCTTAGATCTGTCACATTAGTTGCATCGGGCGTAGTCGCTATTAGTTTGCTTGTGGGTGGTATTGGTATAATGAATATTATGCTTGTATCTGTAACTGAGAGAACCAAAGAAATAGGCATTGCTAAAGCTTTAGGTGCCTCGTCAAAAATTATACTATACCAATTTTTAGTAGAGGCATTAGTATTATCTTTAATCGGGGGAATAATAGGTATCGCTCTTGGGTATGGGGTAGCCGGATTAATAATTTTATTTCTACCGGGGGATCCAAGTTTATTTGTACCTAGCTGGGCTTTATTTCTTTCATTTGGTTTTACAACATTTATAGGTGTGGTATTTGGCTTAGCTCCTGCAATAAAAGCGTCGAAACTAGTTCCAGTTGAAGCACTGCGATATGAGTAATAGAAGTGGCTTTTCCCACGAATTTCTGTCATTCCTAAAAAAGCGGACTTCCCATAGTTTGCTAGACACCCAATAAGTTACATTGTAACTTCTAATAAGAGGTGTTTTATGAGCAAAGGTAAACGGTATACCCAAGAGTTTAAAGAAGCGGCTGTTAAACAAATTACTGAGCGCGGATATTCAGTTGCAGAAGTCGCTGAGCGATTAGCTATTTGTACCAAAACGTTATATCACTGGCGGAGCCAGTTATCAGATAAACCTAAATCCGCTCAATCATCCGATGAAAAATTGAAGATCGCTAAATTAGAGGCTGAGTTAAAGCGTGTCACGGAGGAACGGGACATTTTAAAAAAGGCCGCAAGGTACTTTGCCAGCAACCCTGAGTAAAGTACGGCTTCATTCGTGATCACCAAGATGAATTTTCTATCACAACGATGTGCCGCCTTTTTAAACTGCATCGTAGTGGTTTTTATGCGTGGTTAAAAAAACCTTTAAGCGATAGAGCGCTTGAAGATAATCGCTTGTTGAAACTCATTAAAGAATTTTATGTAGCCAGTGGCGGCACGTATGGTAGCCCTTGGATACATGCAGACTTGCGTGAAGCCGGTGAGCAATGCAGCGTAAATCGCGTCGCTAAGATCATGCGACAACATAAGCTTAAAGCGCAAATTGGGTATAAGCGTCGCCATATTAAAGGCGGTAGGACATCGCGGATTGCAGATAACTTATTAGCACGTCAATTTAACCCACCTGCGCCGAATCAATCATGGGTGAGCGACATAACTTACATAAGAACTTATGAAGGTTTTTTATATGTGGCAACAGTAATGGATTTATTCTTTAGGCGTATTGTGGGTTGGTCAATGGATAAAAATATGGATAAGCACCTTGTTATAAACGCATTGTTGATGGCTGTATATCAACGTCAACCGAAGGCTGAAGTAATGGTGCATAGTGATCAAGGTAGTCAATACGGTAGCGCAGATTATCTCGCATTTATGAAAGAACATCAACTTGTGCCTTCGATGAGCCGCGCTGGGAACTGTCATGATAATGCGGTTGCTGAAAGCTTTTTTGCGACAATTAAAAAGCGAATAGTTAAGCGTAAGATATACTCGACACGCGAAGATGCGAAAGCTGAGATATTCAATTTTATAGAAATGTTTTACAATCCAAAAAAGTACAACTCACATACAGGCGGTGTTTCACCTGCTAAGTTTGAAGAAGCGTATTATTCTGAGTTAAAAACTGTCTAGTGAAAGCTGGGAAGTCCAGAGTGCTGATATTAATGAGCTACTTGCTGAGTGGCAGCATTATTACAATTGGGAGCGGCCACATAGTGCCCACAACGGGAAAACTCCTATGGAAAGGTATTTTGAATTAAGTGAGCAAACCCCGTTTACAGATGAGGTAGAGAAGTTCTATCTAGCTCACAATGAGCGGATTCAGCTCTCTAATTACAAACGTGATTTGGAGATCGCTAAATTGAAACGATCTCTATGAATCACACAGCTGATATGCTATTTACGACAAAGTCGCTCGGTAACTATACCGACATAGTGCCTTGGTGATCACACTAATTCAAATTATTCTATTAAGTTGAACATGCTACATGTCCCTGTGTAAATTTTCAGGATTTAATGCTGTGTACACATTCCATAATACTTTTAAGTCTTTGTGCCCTGTCACTTGAGCTACCTCTTCGATACGGTAGTCTCTCTCAAATAGACGGCTTGCACCCTCTCGCCTTAAATCATGATAAGTTAACTCTTTGATGCCTAGCTTCTTTCGAACGCTGCGAAAGCCTGAACCAATAGATTTAGGGTTGTAAGGGAAAATTAATTCTCCTTTTTTGGGTTGTCTAATTGCTATGCTATAGGCTTCACCTAAAAGGGGGACTCGCATATGGTTACCTTCTTTTTTGCGAGGATCTTTTCTATCTCTACACAAAATAGTCCTTGTATCGTTATCTAAATCGTCCCATTTGAGGTTGGTTACTTCGCCTAAACGCATGCAAGTTAAAATACTGAATTGAAATATATCGACAAAAGGAATATGTGCAGAGCGGTGCTCTTCTCTGATCTTTAAGCCTTGTTCAAGTGCTTCATATTCGCCTTTTTTTAAACGACGTGTCCTTCTTTGGCTTTTTCCAATTAAGTTCATCTGCTCTAACATGGGTTTCGCATCAACATAAGGCTGTTCAGTGATTTCCATACCCCAGAAAGGCTTTGCAGCTTTAAAGACTGACTTTAAATAAAAGTAGTCATGGGCAACTGTTGCAGGCTTAGCACCAGAACTTATTCGCTGATGACAATGCTCAATAATATCTGATGATTTAAGATCATGAGCATATAGCTTAGCAATGCCATAACTTTTAAGCATGGTTAGGCAAGCCCCCTTCGTCCGTTTTACGTTAGGGGCTATTTTAGGATCTGTTAGATAACGATCGATAAGGTCGTTAATTTTTACGTACTCTATGGGTCTGGAAAGGCCATTTAAATCTATTTCATTAGAGCGACGCTTCCCCCATGCATTAGCACTGGCTTTTTTATCAAAAGTTTTACTTTCTTGATGTATAACCTTGCCTTTTTCTTTTAATACAACCTTGCAACGGTACTTTATCGTTCCATCGGCCCGTCTGCGGTTTTCAATACAGTATGATGACATAATACTACCTATAAAATTATCTTCGCCTGACAAGCCGATTGTTCATGATCAATTGGTTGGTTTTTTATATAATAAACGTTCATTGTGCAGGTGCCTTTATTCATTCTTTGCTCGGTTCCTTGGGAGACTATAGGGAGACCGAACTTGTTAAAATATCTAAATAACGTGAAGAATAATGAAAGATAACCAACCTGTTATCAAGCTATAAATTATTGATGTATAAGGTAAATTAATGAAAAACCCTGCGCCGCAGTCGAATACGTTAGATAGAAAATTTTCCGTTGCCCCCATGCTTGATTGGACTGATCGTCATTGTCGTACTTTTCATCGCAAAATGACTAAACACACTGTGCTTTATACCGAAATGATAACCACAGGGGCTATCTTATTTGGTCGAGGCGATTACTTACATTTTAATAAACACGAAGGCCCAGTTGCGCTGCAACTTGGTGGCTCTGATCCTAAAGCGCTTGCGCGATGTGCAAAGCTAGCAGGTGAGCGTGGCTATGACGAAATAAATTTAAATGTAGGGTGCCCGTCAGACAGAGTTCAAAATGGCCGATTTGGCGCATGTTTAATGGCTGAACCTCAATTAGTTGCTGAGTGTGTTGCAGCTATGAAAAGTGAAGTTACTATTCCTGTTACCGTTAAAACACGTATTGGTATTGATGAGCAAGACTCTTATGAGTTTTTGTGTGCGCTTATTGAGGCGTCGCATAAAGTAGGGTGTGATGATTTTATTATTCATGCTCGTAAAGCATGGCTCAATGGTTTAAGTCCAAAAGAAAATCGTGAAGTTCCACCGCTTGATTACCCACGTGTTTACCAACTTAAAAAAGATTATCCGCAACTAGACTTAAGCCTAAATGGCGGTGTTAAAACAATTGAGCAGAGCCTAGAACATTTACAACATATTGATGGTGTAATGATTGGGCGTGAAGCTTACAGTAACCCATTTATGCTCAATGACGTTGATGAGAAAATTTATGGTGATACTGCAAACACGCAATCACGCCACGATGTAGTACGCTCAATGTACAGCTATATTGAAGAAGAAATGCGTTTGGGTGCTAATTTTTGGCATATTGCACGTCACATGCTCGGTATTTTTCAGGGGCAGCCTGGTGCGCGAGGTTTTAGACGCCACCTCTCTGAAAGTGGTCACGGTAAGCAAGCTGATTTATCGGTAATGGATAAAGCATTAAGCTTTGTACCCGAATAAAACTAAGCTTTAAAAATTCTAAATTTAAGCCACTTTCAAGTGGCTTTTTTGATCCTAAAAATTAGTCAAAAGCATAATTTATTGGCTAATTACACTCTATGCTATTCAGCTTAAAGTCACTAAAAATTTAATTGTTTATTAATTATGTTGTTGATATTAGGCTTTTTTTCATTGTTTTTATGAACTTGGCACAACTCTTGGAATCTTCTTGTTGAAATTAATTAAAAATCAACAGGAGAATACCATGGGAATATTTAACCGCGTAAATGATGTAATTCAATCAAATATTGTCGCCATGCTTGATAAAGCTGAAGACCCTGAAAAACTTTTAAACCTAATGCTTACCGAGATGCAAGATGCATTGAATGAGTGTCGTAGTACAGCAGCCGCTTTATTGTGTGAAGAGAAAGTAATTAATCGCCAAATTGATACTAAAAAAACAGAATTAGCAGCTTGGCAAATTAAAGCTGAACGTGCGGTTGAGAAAGGCAGTGATGACCTTGCTAAATCAGCCTTACTTGAGAAGCAACGCGTTAACGAAAGCATTGAGAATAAGCAAACTCAACTAGAAACATTGCAAGAGTCTATTGCAAAAATTAAGTCTGATTGTGAGCGCTTGCAGCAAAAAATGGCACTGGCTAAAACAAAGCAAGCTCAGTTAATGCAACGCCATAATGTTGCTATTGCTAGAGGGCGGATCAGTACGCAACTACAAAGCGATAAAGTAGCTCATGCGTTGTCTCGTTTTGAACAAATAGAGCAGCGTGTTGAAGGCATTGAAGCTCAAGTAGAGGCTTATGAGCTGACTGATACAGCAAGCTCTACCAGTGCCCAAATTGAGTCGTTAGTTAAAAATGAAAAAATTGATGTTGAACTGGCTCGCTTAAAAGCGAACTTAAATACTAATTTAAAACACACTGCTTAGGAGATTGCTATGAACAGCTTTAATCGTCAACGAGGTTGGTATAAAGATACTTTGAATAAAAAAATATCGGGTGTGTGTAGTGGTTTAGCATATAGATTGGACTTTCCAGTATGGGCAACCCGCCTAGTTACTATTTTATTATTTTTGAGTTTTCCGTTTGCAATTGCACTTGGTTATTTTATAGCGCATTGCTGCCTTGAAAATAAAGAGTATTAATACTAAGAGGCATAAATATTTGAACAATTTAACGAATTAAATCACTCTATAGCGTTGTTGGGTTTTTTATTTAGAACAACTAGATATAAAAACTTTTGCCTAGTTATAGCGCAATTTTCTTATCGTTAAATAGACCCATATATAAGCCGGTTGGTATAAGGAGAATTACTATGAAAGCTTTGGCAGTATGTGTATTTATCTATTTATTACTGTTTACTGATTTAATAGCGTTTGTGCATGTTGATTCTTGGCAGTTACCATTATGGATTGCTGATATTAGCTGGGCAGGGCTTGAGCTTGTAGGTGCTTTGGCCGCAATTGTTGCTGTGGTTGCGGTAGTGGCTTTAATTACTATGGGATTAGTTGGAGCGGGTGTTGTGGCATTAGCTGGGACTGTTTTAGCGTTTTTATTCGGATCAATAATGATTGCATGGCCGTTACTATTTGTTGCAGTGTTGTGTTGGCTTGTTGCTGATAACAAAAAAGTAGCCTCTTAATCCTTAATTTGACTGACTATTATGGGTTAACTATGTTAAATTTAGCCTGTAATTTAATGTTTTCACTAGGGATGAAATGATGACAAAGCAGTTTTTTTCGATGGCTTCAGCGTTAATGTTAGGTTTATTTACGTCATCATTGGCGGCGCATTCAGGGCACGAGCATGGTTCTGATGTGGCTGTACTCGAAGTAACTAACGCGCAAGTGAGGGAGTTTTTACCTGCCAGTACTGCAACTGTAGGCTATTTAACGCTTATTAATCACAGTGGAACAAACGCCACTTTAACTAAGGCAACAATTGATGGCTTAGGGCGTGTGGAAATACACGAGCATTCACATGTAGACGGCATGATGAAAATGCAACAAGTTGAATCGGTTGTAATTAAAGCGCATGAAAGTGTTAGCTTCCAACCAGGCGGTTATCATTTAATGGCATTTGAACCATTAGAGCCATTAAAAGTAGGGCAAGAACGTAAACTCACGCTATATTTTAGTGACGGTAACCGCTTGTTTACTAATGCTCAAGTGGTGTCGCTTGAAACGCAAGCTAAGCAGTCAAAACCATCTACTCAACACGCTCATCATTAGGAGTACACATGTCGCAACATAAAGGAAAAATAGCAGGAACAATTGTTTTACTGCTTATCATATTTTACGCAATTGCTGTTTATTGGAGTACTGAACCGGCACGTTTTGATGTTGTCGCTAATGCAAAAGAGCAAGCGCAGTTACGTAATGAAAAAATAGTTACAGGTTATACAACAACGGCAACGCTTATTGAGGTAGCGAGTACGATACTAAATAAACCGGGTGGTTATTTATCGAATGATGTTATACCGCCAAGTATTATTATGGATGACATGCCTGCGTGGGAATATGGTGCGTTAGAAATGACGCGTGATTTAGCGCTTTCTATGCGAAAAGATTTTAGCCGTTCGCAATCGCAATCAACAGAGCATGAAGCACTTAAAAAAGCACAGCCACAGTTTAATATAAGCTCTGAAGCGTGGGCATGGCCAAGCGCGGAGGGAGAGTATCAAAAAGGAATTGATTATCTAGTCGTTTATCGTACACAAATAGCGAATCAGCACGAACGTGATAGCCAATTTTATGCGCGAGCTGATAATCTACGTAGTTGGTTAAAAGAAGCGGAAAAGCGCTTAGGTAGCTTAAGCCAACGTTTAAGTGCCAGTGTCGGCCAAGAAAAAGTGAATACTGATTTAGCTGGAAATTCGTCAAATAAACAAGCGACTCTTGCACCATTACAACAGCAAGTCAGAACACCTTGGCTAAAAATTGATGATGTTTTTTATGAATCTCGTGGCGCAACTTGGGCGTTGTTACACTTTTTACAAGCGGTAGAGTATGACTTTGCAGATGTACTTGAGAAGAAAAATGCCCGTGTTAGTGTGCAACAAATAATACGTGAACTTGAGGCAACCCAAGAAACGGTGTGGAGCCCAATAATTTTAAATGGGAATGGTTTTGGCTATGTGGCTAATCATTCCTTAGTTATGGCAAATTATATTTCTAGAGCCAATGCGGCTTTAATCGAACTTAGCGAACTACTAGCTCAAGGATAAAAAATGAAAAAGTATTGTTTAGCAGCAGCCCTTTCAATGGCATGTTTAGCACCTGCAGCACACGCTGACACTTTATTAGGTTTATATGTAGGGGTTGATGGCTGGAAATCAGATAATGATGGTCAGTTTTCTTATAAAAATAATGCATCTCAAGATTTCAATTTTGAAGATGAAACATTTATAAGTTATTACGCAGCCCTTGAGCACCCAGTACCGTTAGTACCTAATATTAAATTAAAGTATACCGAACTTGAACTAAACGGTTCTGCAGTTTTAACTGATACATTTAGCTTTAATGGTTCAGACTATGTGGTTGGTACGACAGTTAATTCAATTAGCGATCTAACACACATTGATTATATTCTGTATTACGAAATTTTTGATAACGATTTAATCTCTATTGATTTAGGTTTGAATGCGAAACAGTTTGATGGTGAGGTTGCTGTAACGGGTACTACTCAAAGTGGCAACACTAACTTTACTGAAACCGTTGATTTTTCAGGTTTTGTACCACTTGCTTATGGTCGTGCAGAAGCCGGCCTGCCATTTACTGGTTTAAGTGTGTTTTTTGAAGGTAGCTTTTTGGCTATAGACGATAGTAAAGTACAAGATTACCAAGTGGGTATTGCGTGGGAATTTATTGATAACCTAGCGATTGATGTTGCAGTTAAAGCTGGATATCGCTCCATGGTATTAGAACTTGATGATGTAGATAATATTACTACAGATATCGATGCATCTGGCCCATTTGCAGGTATTCAGATTCACTTTTAATTACTCACTTGATAACTAGTTGAGTGATTTTATAGCGTGGTTTACTACTTAGTAGCATGCCACGCTAAATCAAATTCTACTTCTAATGCACTATTTATTAATTGTTTATACACTTTATTTACTGGAACGTTTATTAGTTTAGATAGCTCATCACCCGTTTGAGTGAATTTGTAATAACTCAGTACTAAATCATTGCTTTTTGCTTTTAACGTTACTTTTTGAGAAAAAAATGAAAGCGTAAGTTCTTGCCCTGATTTTAACACGGCTGATTCAATTTCTTTTCGATACAATAAGTTAAGATCCATTAAAGTTAAAATGTCAGGAAAGCTGATACCTGTTTTTCCTAAATTTAGAGATACTTTATTGCCTTTGCGTAGTAAATCAAAAATCGATGGTTTTTTATAAAATCCGAGTAAAATAAAGTGACTGTCGTCTTTTTCGTTATAGCTACTTAGTGATACACATTTTTGTAATGCATCGGCTTCGCGCTGAGTCATGTGCTTAAGTGTTTGCAGGCTCTTAATTGAAAATGTTCCAGGATTGAGAGTTTCGCCTGTAAGTATTTTTGCCCATAATGTTTGCATTGATTCGTTTGAGGTGTCTTCACAGAGCCCAATAAAGTGCTCTACCCAATCCGCATCAGGTTGTTTGCTACTTGCTACATCGGGACAAAACGCCATTGCCATCGCTAAGATTGTTTCAATATTTTGCTGTTGCTTAATAAGTAGTAAATCTTGTCGCTTTTGAGCGCGAGCTAAAACTGAATTATCGCTACTAATATGGTACAGCGGTTTTATTTTCCCCTGTGGGTTATAGTTTTTTTCATCGTTTGAGAGTGCACCATTACTTCCTACCTTGGTTATAGAGTAACCAAGTAATGATTCTATGATGTTTGCGAGATTAATTCTTGCTTGTGCTGTTTTGACTGTCATGACTTTCCATTACATTTTGTATATCACTTAGTTGAGCAACTGTTTTTAAATTATTTAGCCCTAATGCAATTGTATTATTGAGCACATATTCGCTAAATATAGCCATGTAACCAGAAACAAGTATTGTCGTTGCTTGCCCTTCAATATGGCACTCTACATTTACACTGTTGTTACTATTAGTTGTAAACGTCAATGTGCCTTGTACGATATGTTCATTATTTAATAAGGTATTAAATACCATCTTACGATCATTTAATGCAGTAATTGTCATCTCACCATGCCCCCATTTACTGATCCATGATTGATGAGCTCCAATACCAGCACTTGGTTCACTAACTGCAAATTTAATGGATGGATCGACTTGTTGCCAAGGAGACCATTTATGCCATTCATCAAAATCGGTTGTTAATGATTTGATAGTACGAATACTTGCATTCACTTCGATAGTCTTATTGACGCTATAGTTTTGAGGAAGCATTAAGCCAATAATAATAATAGTGAGTAACAAAATTAAGAGACATTTTAACAGTGTTTTTAATAATTTAATAATTAGGCCTTAACTGAATTATTTACTTAAAATATAACAACTTTCCATTAGTAGACTATAGTATGAGTAGAGTTGTAAACCAAAATCTAAATCTAAAGCTGTAAACTTAGAAGTTCAAACAATCTAATCCTAACTAAGGTGTTAACGAGAATGTTGAGCTGTTGTTTTTACTAAGTTATTGTTTTTAAGTTGGTTGTTTTTTTGCTTGTTATTAATAGGAGCATGAATGTCATCAGAATCGAGCGGTTTTTTATTTTTAAAAGAAGACCATGATGAAGTCATCTCAGAGCCTTCTGATTGTTGGGATATTTTAATCGTCGATGACGATCCTGCTATTCATTCTGTAACTAAATTAGCTCTCTCTGGGTTGGAATACAAAGGAGCTGGATTTCGATTTCATGATGCTTATTCTGGTGCTGAAGCTATTGCTATATTATCTCGAAAAAACTCAATCTCAGTCATTTTTTTAGATGTGATAATGGAAACTGATGATGCAGGTTTACAGGTTGTAAGGCGGGTCCGTGAGGAGCTTAATAACCAACATGTTAGGATTATTTTACGTACGGGGCAAGCCGGTAGTATACCTGAAGAAAAAGTAACTCGTGAATATGACATCAATGATTATAAAACAAAAACGGAATTAACACGTTCTAAGCTCGTCACCTCTTTAATTACCGCAATTCGCTCATATGAACAAATTGGCCAATTAGAGTACCAGCATAAAGCAATGGACTCTATTTTATCGGCTTCGAAGTCTATTTTAGGACAGACCGACATAAAAGTACTGTGCAGAAGAATTATAAAGCACTTAAGTGTTATTTTACAGTGCCCGGATAAAGGCTTAATTTGCAGCAAACTAGATGGTAATAATTACATTCAAGTCTTGGGTGGTTGCACGCGCTATGAAACATACTTTGGAGAAAATTTAGCTGAGGTTGATAGTCGGATATACAATGAAGTAGAAGCGTCTTTTAGTCAAAAAAAACATCAATATACAGATACTAGCGCTACATTTGTTTTAAGAAGTAAGCACAGAAAAGCAGCCATTTATATTGAATGCGACGAAGTGATAACGCGTACTCAATTGCAATTTGCAGAAATATTTTTTGCAAATGTAAGCATTGCTTTAGATAACGTTAGGCTATTTGTTAAGTTGAGAGATGCGGCTTACAGAGACGTACTGACAGGTATTTCCAATCGAACTAATTTTATTGAGCGAATAGAGCGCTATCAAAAACCACAAAAAAATGACTACCTTCTTGTTTTACTTGATGTAATGAATTTTTCGGATGTTAATAATGGTTTAGGGCAAGAGGTTGGTAATAAGTTATTAATTGCTATTGTTGAGCGTTTAAAGGAAATTTACCCAACAGCTAAATTACTATCACGTATTGGGGCTGATGTATTTGGTTTTGTTATCCTTAAAAATGAATTTAATATTACAGACTTTAACGAAAAACTTAGTATTTCATTTTGTGCTGCAGAGCATATATTACCGGTGGGGTTTAAAATTGGTTTATGTCAACAGCAAGATTTTCAAAGTACAGGTATTGAAACCCTCAAAGTAGCTTATATTGCGCTTAATCAAGCTAAAAAGAATAAACATAAAGAAGGTGTTTATTACTGCGTTGATATGGAGGACGCCATTGCATGGCGACTCGGTATTATTAGGCAACTAAGGCATGATTTTGCTAGAAATAAACTAGAGGTGTGGTATCAGCCTCAATTGGCGTTTAATGATCTATCATTAATTGGCTGTGAGGCGCTTTTGCGCTGGCCTTTAGAAAATGGCACTTATATTTCACCTGCTGTATTTATTCCCTTAGCTGAAGATGCAGGGCTAATAGTTGATATAGGACAATGGGTATTAGAGCAAGCATGCCAGCAACAAAAACGATTGGAAAGTGCCGGCGCAGATATTTGCATTGCAGTAAATGTATCTGTTCCACAATTTAAAGTAAAAGGGTATGCACAAACCGTTAAAAATACATTATTAAAATATGGTGTGCAGCCAAAAAATATAGAGTTGGAAGTAACTGAAAGTGTGGTTATGGATGAGTTAGAAACTGTCATTAATACACTCCAAGAACTCAAAAAATTAGGTGTTGAGGTGGCTATTGATGATTTTGGTACAGGCTTTTCATCTTTAAGTTATATCCAGAGTTTACCAATTGATAGATTAAAAATAGATAGGGCGTTTATTAAAGGTTTACCAAATGATGACACAGGTGCAATAGCTGCTTTGGTTATATCACTTGGTGCTAAGTTGGGTTTAAAAACGATTGCAGAAGGAGTTGAAACGCAGGAACAAGCTAAATTTTTGAAAGATTTAGGGTGCGATGAGGTGCAAGGGTTTATGTATGCCAAGCCGATGCCTGAGCACGAATTAATTGAGTTTATTAATAAGCAAAATAATTAAAGTTAAATTATGATTTTACAGCTAAAGCCACATCACACATTGTAATGTTGTATATATAAACAATGCTATAAGGTATAATTCGCGCCTTTTGTTATTCTACGGCTAAATTTATGAGCACACTCAAAGCTAAGCGCGCCTTATTTTCATACCCTAAATATTGGGCTGAATGTTATGGCACCGCGCCATTTTTACCTACTACACGTGAAGAAATGGATGCACTTGGCTGGGATAGCTGCGACATAATTATTATCAGTGGCGACGCGTACGTTGATCATCCTAGTTTTGGTATGGCGGTAATTGGCCGTGTACTTGAAGCGCAAGGCTTTAGAGTGGGCATTATTGCCCAGCCAGCATGGGACTCTAAAGATGCATTTATGGAGCTAGGCAGACCGAATTTATTTTTTGGTGTAACAGCTGGGAACATGGATTCAATGATCAACCGCTATACTGCCGAAAAGCGTATGCGTCATGATGATGCTTACACACCTGATAACGTCGGCGGTAAACGCCCCGATCGTGCCGTAATGATTTACTCGCAAAAATGCCGTGAAGCATACAAAGGTATCCCAATTGTTATTGGTGGTATTGAAGCTAGCCTTCGTCGTATTGCTCATTATGATTATTGGCAAGAAAAAGTACGTCGTAGTATTTTGTTTGATGCAAAAGCGGATATTTTAATTTATGGCAACGCAGAGCGCCCGTTAGTTGAAGTTGCACACCGTATTGCGGCGGGCGAAACGATGGATACGATTCAGGATATTCGCGGCACGGCTGTTATTCGAAAAGAGCCCCTACCTGGTTGGCGTGGCAGTGATTCTACCGCTATTGATAAAATTGGTAAAATCGACCCTATTCCAAACCCATATGGCGCGGATGATGTTGGCTGTAGTAAATCTGAATTTAAACAAGCCGGTATTGATTTAAAAGCTGAAGCTGCAAAACCAATTATGGTTCAGCCTGCGCGACCTAAACCGTGGGAAAAAACCTACGTTAAGTTACCTGCTTATGAGCAAGTAAGTGTTAACAAACCTTTGTACGCCCACGCCTCGCGCATTTTGCATCAAGAAACAAATCCTGGTTGTGCAAGAGCGCTGTTTCAGCGACACGGCGATCGTTCTATTTGGGTAAACCCGCCAGCATACCCGTTAGAAACACATGAAATGGATGCTGTATTTGGTTTGCCGTATCAGCGTATTCCTCACCCAAGTTATGGTGATGCTAAAATACCTGCTTACGATATGATTAAAACATCAGTTAATATTATGCGTGGCTGTTTTGGTGGTTGTTCGTTTTGCTCAATTACAGAGCATGAAGGGCGCATTATTCAAAGTCGTTCGCAAGAATCTATTATTGAAGAAATTGAACAAATTAGAGATAAAGTTCCCGGCTTTACTGGTGTTATTTCTGATTTAGGTGGTCCAACGGCGAATATGTATAAGCTGCGCTGTACGAGCAAAAAGGCAGAGAGTACCTGTAGACGCTTATCATGTGTATATCCTGATATTTGTAAACACATGGATACAGATCATACGCCAACAATAGATTTGTATAAAAAAGCACGTGAAGTTAAGGGTATTAAAAAGGTATTGATTGCTTCAGGTGTTCGTTATGACCTAGCTGTACGCGACCCTCGTTACGTTAAAGAGTTAGTAACTCATCATGTGGGTGGCTACTTAAAAATAGCGCCAGAGCATACAGAGGATGGTCCATTATCAAAAATGATGAAACCAGGTATGGGAGCGTACGATCAATTTAAAGAACTATTTGATAAGTACTCTAAAGAAGCCGGTAAAAAGCAGTATTTAATTCCTTACTTTATATCTGCTCACCCAGGTACAAAAGATGAAGACATGGTAAATATGGCTTTATGGCTTAAATCAAACGACTTTAAGCTTGATCAGGTACAAAATTTTTACCCATCACCTATGGCTAATGCGACGACTATTTACCATACAGAGATGAACTCTTTACGTAATATAAAAAACAACTCAGAAGTTGTTCCAGTACCTAAAGGCGCTCGCCAACGTAGATTGCATAAAGCTATTTTACGCTACCATGATGCAGCAGGTTGGCCGATGATACGTGAAGCACTACGTAAAATGGGTAAAGCTAATTTAATTGGTAAAGGGCCTAACTGTTTAGTGCCAGAAGAAGGGCGTGATGAAAAAATAGGTAAAGGCGGTAAAAAAGGCGGGCGACCAGCATTAACGCGACATACCGGTTTTAGCCAATTTAAAAAGGCAAACACTAAACCAAAAGTAGGTGGTAATCGTCAAAGTACACGTTAGTAATTCAATCTGCCAGTTATTAGTTTAATTGCGATACGCGCTTTTCAGCCTTCGTAATACGTAAGTTGAGTTAACCTTGCTCTTTATTATCAATATTATTGTAGATGATAAAGAGTGAGCTTTTAGAGCCCCCTCTTTGAGCTGCGCGTATTTAGTGCCTATATATTTGCAGTCAGTTCTTCCTTATAACGTTGATGATAACCACAAACGTAATTTAAGTGACCATAACGGCTGAATACCTGTTAGCCCTTGCGTCATTTTATTATCTTTTAAGATTATATAAGATGGCGTGACTTGCCCTTGCCAATCGGTAAATATTTCACTGTGTTGATCGTTGACGGTCGTAAAACTGTAGCCATGATCATTTAGATAGTTATGTAGTTCTTGATCAGAACCTGATTTTATTGCGATGCTCACGACAGGATAATTATTCTCGTTTGCGAGTTCGTTTATGGCAGGGGAGGTAATACTACAAATAGAGCACCAAGTTCCCCAAAAATACACAAGGGTTGGTTTATCTTGGCTCATTGCTGCTAGATCAATGTTTTGCCCTTTATAATCTGTTAATTGTAATTGAGGATTTGCTGGCATGACAGGTTGCCGCCACCAATTGACGGCGGTATAAATGACGAAAAATATAGAGCCATATACCAATACACTTTTTAATATGGATACGCTTTTTTGTTTTAGCGTTTTTTTGGGTGTCACTTTTTTATTCTTGATATTCGTTGTCATAATTGCTGCTTTACCCTAAGTATTTTTTACTTTAGTTATTTGCAAAAAATTCTAATTTATACCAGCAACCAGGTAGCAGTTCCTAAAAAGGCGAATATACCAACAATATCTGTCACAGTGGTTAGCACCACACTCCCTGCAAGTGCGGGGTCTATATTCATTCTTTTAAGTATTATTGGAATACTTGCGCCAGCCACACCAGCCACGACTAAGTTCATAAACATAGCGAAGGCAAGTACACCACCAAGCATAAAGTCCCATTGCCATAGGGCAATAACACCTGCAATTAATAATGACCACAAAATACCGTTTAATGCACCAATGGCAAGTTCTTTCATCATTAAAAAGCGTTGGTTTGTTTGGTTTATATGGCCTACCGCAATACCGCGTATAACAAGCGTTAACGATTGACTTCCTGCAACGCCACCCATAGAAGGGACAATACCGTTTAGTACCGCCAAAATAGGTAAAACATCTAGTGTTCCTTCAAAAAAGCTAGCAACAAAGGCCGCTGCAAGTGCGGTTAGTAAATTGACACCTAACCAAACTGAGCGCTTTTTAGAGCTTTTGAGTACTGGCGCAAAGGTATCTTCTTCATCATCTAGACCGGCTAAGCCTAGTAAACTATGCTCTGCATCTTCTCGAATTACGTCAACAATATCATCGATAGTGACACGACCAAGTAATTGATCGTTATCATCCACAACAGGTGCTGATATCCAATTATGGCGCTCAAATAGTTGCGCGACTTCACTTTCATCCATTGAAATTGGGATTGATTCACAATCTTCATCCATTAAATCGCGAACAATTTTTTCAGGTGGGTTCGTTAATAACGTACTCAGTGATAGAGCGCCTATAAAACAGTTGTGTTTATCAACAACATATAGGTCATCTGTACCTTCTGGTAGCTCCCCACGTAGCCTAATATATCTAAGTACAACATCGAGCGTTACATCAGGACGAATGGTTACCGTATCGGTGTTCATTAGCGCGCCAGCTGAACGCTCTTGATATGAAAGTGCTTGTGTTGCACGTTCACGGTCTTGAATATCCATCGCGCTGACAACGTCTTTATAAACGGTGTCTGGTAAACTACGGAGTACTTCACCTAAGTCATCGTGGCCCATGTCTTCAGTTGCGGCTGCAATGTGCTCAGGTTCCATTTGGGCAATAATGCCTAAACGAACATCTTCGGAAAGCTCTTCAAGAACATCACCTTGTACATCAGGGTCAACCAACTGCCAAAGTAGTCGGCGAATTTTATGCGGCGATGACTCTAATAATAATGCGGTATCACAAGGAGCTGTTTTTGCTAACATCCGCCTAACTTGAACAAATTGACCACTGTTAAGCGACTTTGTCACTTGTTTTAATTGTTGTAGTGGATAGTCTTGTTCAAAAGCTTCAGGCATTGGCGTCCTTATTGATTTCTATATAACTATGGATAGGGAGGTTTATTAATGGGGTAATTAACCACATTTAGTTTATCTTAGTTTCGGTTTTTAGCTAAGTGCTATTCTTCTTCATTAAAGCGTTGTGCTATCAATTGACCAACGGCATTTAAAGCTTGTTCGGCATCAGGGCCCTCACACACTACTTTTACCTCTTTTCCTTGACTGCTTTCCAGTAGCATTAAAGCCAATACACTGTCCCCAGGCGCTTCTTTATCATCTTGATATATCATGATTGAGGCATCAAATTTAATAGCAAGTTGCGCTAATACTGTAGCGGCTCTTGCATGAAGTCCTAATTTATTTTTTATTAAAAAAGTGTCTTCTAAACGCATAAGTTACTCTACCTAAGCTGAACAGATGATTATTTTGAATGAGTTATTTTTCTTGTTCTCTATGGCGGATTTTTACATTTGGATGTGTCATCGAAAAACTTTCACCAATCGTTTGTGCTAAATATACTGAGCGATGTTGCCCACCAGTACAACCTATAGCAATAGTTAAGTAGCTACGGTTATTTCGCTCTAAATGTGGCAACCATGTTTGTACAAAAGTTTGAATTTGCCAAGTGAACTTTTGGACAATGCTGTGGCTGGCTAAGTAATCCTTTACGGGTTGGTCTAAGCCATTTAAAGGTTTTAATTCTGGCTCCCAATGTGGGTTCGGTAAAAAGCGTGCATCAAAGACATAATCAGCTTCCTTAGGAATGCCGTGTTTAAAGCCAAACGACTCAAAAGTAACAATGAGTTGTTTATCTTTTTTACCCAGAATTTTTTCACGAATTGATTCAGCAAGTTGATGAACACTTAAATCACTCGTGTCGATCATATAGTCAGCGCGAGTCGTGAGAACATCGAGTAGTTCTTTTTCTTTTTTTATAGCTAAATCAAGAGGTAATGAGTCAACTGATAACGGGTGTAGACGGCGAGTCTCAGAAAAACGTTTAATTAATGTTTGATCCTCACTGTCTAGATAAAACAGAGTCGGTTTAGCAAAGCCAGGTAAGTATTCAAGGATATCGTTAAATTCATCTTGCTCTTTTGGTAAATTACGGACATCAATACTAACTGCAATTTTGTCGTAGTTATCAGATACACTTCTCACTAAAGAAGGTAGCAGATTAATTGGAATATTATCTACGCAATAATAACCTAAATCTTCAACTACGCGTAAAGCAACCGATTTTCCAGAACCGGAACGGCCACTTATGATAATTAATTCCATTTATCACCCATTATGTTAATTACGATTGTTCTACAATAACTTGATACAGTTCAGTATCTGATTTTGCGCTGCGTAACTGTTTACAAAAATCTTTATTATTTAGTTTATCAGCTATCGTTGCGAGCGTCTTTAAGTGCTGCTGGTTATCGCCATCAGGTACGATGAGAGCAACAAATATATCAACAGGGCGATTATCTATTGCATCAAAATTAATAGGTGTTTCGCTTACTAATACGAGTGCTAAAGGCTCTTCTGCACCGCTCATTCGCCCATGAGGGATTGCAATACCTCTTCCTATACCAGTGCTTCCCAGTTTTTCTCTATTCATTAAGGCGCTGAGAATATCTTGTTGAGAAAGATATGGGAGCTTGTCATGAGCAAGTTGACTGATGAACTCTAAAATTCTTTTTTTACTATTAAAAAGGACCGCAGCTCTGCTGCAGTCCTGGCATATAAGTGAACTTAATTTCATAATATTAGTGTCGAGCAAGCTTCTCTTTGTGTTTAATAACTTGGCGATCGAGCTTGTCAATCAGCGAGTCAATGGCGGCGTACATATCTTGATGTTCAGTAGAGGCAAATAACTCAGCTCCACTTACATGAATCGTTGCCTCAGCTTTTTGGTTTAATTTTTCTATATCAAGAATGACATGAACATTATTAATATGATCTGAGTGTCTTTCTAGCTTCGCAAATTTGGTATTTACATAATCTCTTAATGAATCAGTTACTTCTACGTGACGACCAGTTAAGTTTAGTTGCATAAGCATTACCCTCTTTGTTTAGCGTCTTAAATCAAACTTTTTCGCTGATTTGACGGTGGAATAGCTAGAGATTCGCGATATTTTGCGATTGTACGTCTCGCTACTTTTATTCCTTGCTCAGCTAATATATCTGCAATTTTACTATCACTCAATGGTTTTGCTGAGTTTTCTGCTGCGATTAATTTTTTAATGAGAGCGCGTATTGCTGTTGATGAGCATTCGCCTCCATTTTCAGTACTTACATGGCTTGAGAAAAAATATTTAAGCTCAAAAATACCGCGAGGTGTATGCATATATTTTTGAGTTGTTACGCGTGAAATAGTTGATTCGTGCATTTCTACCATTTCTGCTACATCATTTAAAACCATTGGTTTCATGGCTTCGGGGCCATGCTCAAAAAAACCTTGTTGTTGCTTAACAATACAATTAGTTACTTTTAATAGTGTATCGTTTCTACTTTCTAAACTTTTAATAAACCATTTAGCTTCTTGTAGATGCGAGCGAATAAACTGGCTATCACCACTTGATTTAACGGTGCGTGACATTGCTGCATATTGGCTGTTGACTCTGATTTTAGGCATGCTATCTGGGTTTAGTTCAACAACCCAGCGACCTTTTATTTTTTTCACCGATACATCAGGAATTACATACTCAGATTCTTCTCTAACTATAGTATCCGCCGGTTTTGGGCTAAGAGTATGTATTAAAGTCATTATTTCTTTAAGCTCTTCTTCTTTGAGCTTTGTTTTTTTCATTAATGTACGATAGTCGCGAGCAGCTAATAGATCAATGTGCTCGGTTAAAATCATTTTTGTTTCATTAATATAGGGTGTTTCTTTATCGTATTGGTTCAGCTGAATACATAAGCATTCTTGTAAACTACGTGCTGCAATACCAACAGGGTCAAACAATTGAATTCGTTTTAAAACAGCTTCTATTTCGTCAAGTTCAACTTCGTTGTCTTCTTCGTTCTCTTGATTAAAACTTTCTAAAATTTCTTCGCAGCTCAGCGTTAAAATACCCGAATCATCTACGGCTTCAACAATCGCAATCGCAATCGCTTCATCGGTAGGACTAAAGGGAGTCAGTTGTAGTTGCCACATTAGGTATTCATGGAGCGTTTCAGTTGAGGAGCCTTGGTATATAGATTCATCTTCAGGCATTGGTCCTGATGATGACGCTGGGGCTGCGCTCATATATTCATCCCAACTAACATCCATAGCCATTTCATCACTTAGCGTATCTTTAGCAAGTGCTTCACCACTGTCTTGCTCATATTCGCTCGGAACATCATCAGCATTTGCGCTAACAGTTACATCGTCGTTATCTGCTTTTTGCTCGTTTTTACCAGCAGAATCTTCGGCGTAATCTTGCTCTTCAACCTCTAATAGGGGGTTGCTGTCGAGTGCTTCTTGTATTTCTTGCTGGAGATCCAATGTACTGAGTTGCAGCAGGCGAATTGCTTGTTGCAGCTGTGGAGTCATTGTAAGTTGCTGGCCCATGCGCAGCTGTAATGATTGCCTCATGTATCTCTAACAATCCTTTTATGTTGTTATAATTAATACTAGCAGATGCTTAAAGACATGGCGTAAATGTTACAGCCTAAATTGTTCGCCTAAATAAACATCACGTACTGTTTTATCGTTTAATACGTGCTCTGGTGTACCAGAAGCAATTAACTCACCATGAGAAACTATGTAGGCTTTTTCGCAAACATCAAGAGTTTCTCTTACATTATGGTCGGTAATTAACACACCAATACCACGATTTTTAAGATGTTCTATTATTTTCTTTATATCTAACACTGAAATAGGGTCAACACCAGCAAAAGGCTCATCAAGCAATATAAATTTAGGATCAGCGGCTAGTGCTCGCGCTATTTCAACTCGGCGACGCTCGCCTCCTGATAATGCCATACCTTGGCTATCACGAATGTGCTGAATACTAAATTCATCTAATAAATTGTTAAGTGTGTCTTCTCTTGCTTGCTTATTTAGCTCTTTACGTGTTTCTAAAATAGCCATTAAATTTTGATAAACAGTAAGCTTTCTAAAAATTGATGATTCTTGGGGTAAGTAACCAATGCCTAATCTAGCACGACTATGCATAGGTAAAAGAGTAATATCGTTATCGTCGATAGAAATCTTGCCTTTATCACTAGGTACAAGGCCTACAATCATATAAAACGTTGTGGTTTTACCTGCACCATTAGGGCCAAGTAACCCGACTATGCTGCCAGCCTTTACTTCCAGACCTACATTTTTTACAACTTCACGGCCTTTATAACTTTTAGCTAATAGTTCTGCTTTTAATGTACTCATGGCTGACCTTTATCGTTTTTTTCTTTTTTAGTCTCAATAGGTACTAAAATAGTATGCACACGATCGGTTGAGTTTTCGTCTTTTTCAGCGCTAATTAATTGCTGTTGCATATCGTAAGTAATACTCTTGGCATTTATTTTTTGACCCGCTTGCGATACTTGTGCATCGCCAATAAGGGTTAAAAATCGTTTAGCTACATCATAACGAACTTCGTTTGCGCTGGCGCTCATTATAGTGCCATCAGTTTGTTTTTCTTCGAAATATGCAGGGCTACCAGTTGCAATTAGTAGCTGTTTATTATCGCCTAATTCATCACGTTTATGTACTTCTAAACGGTCGGCTGTAATACGGCGGTTGCCGTGAATAATCTCAACATTTTTTTCAAAAATTCCGACGTTTTCTTTTAATTGGCCTTCTTGTTTGTCGGCACTTATTGATATTTGATTCGCTGCAGGTTGAATCGCTTGTTCAGCAGCGCTAAGGTTGAAAGCTAGTATAAGTGTCGGAATAATAAGTATTTTTGAAATTTTATTGGTCATAATATATAGTTCGCGTATGGTTAATAAGTTTTATCACTTCAGTTTTTAAATCGGCTTCAAGGCCTTTACCGGTGATCTTTAAATTGGGTCCCGTAACAATAACGGGTTGCTCTGAACGCATCGTGAGTAGTTTTATATCTACTTGAATATTATCCGCATTAATCTTGTCTATCATTGCATTATCAGTAAGATTCTTGGCAACCACGTTACCTTCTAAAATTAATTGTTTTCCTTCATATAACGTTGCTTCGTCTGCATTTATTCGCCATGTTTGTTTTTCGTTATATAAGGTGAAAATGGGCTTTTCAAAAAAGGTAAAGCCTAACTGTTGATATAATTCCATTTTAGCAGCTGTAACTTTATGATTAATTTTACCATTTTCATCATAGGCCGTTTGTTTTAGCTCAATAGCAATATAATCAGGCTTAGCGATAACTTCAGCTTCAACCTGAGCTGTCATATTTGTTTGTGCAAAATAAGGGTACCAAAGCCAAACCATACAGCTGATGAATAAAACGCTTAAAATTATGCGCGCTGTATTCATGAACTAGTACCTTTGCTAGTAAGTGGTTTGTCGTTCTCTAGCATAAGTAAGTCGGTTAGTTCTCTCACTGCGCCAAAACCACCCAGCATCTGTGTCGTGTAATGTGATAAACGCTTGATTAGTGGGTGAGCATCGTTAACTGCAACGGCAAACCCGACTAATTCCATTACTGGCATATCGGGGCCATCATCACCAATGTAGGCAATTTGATCATCACTTAGGTGAAGCTTGTTTTTTAGCTCTTCGTAAGCAATAAGCTTGTTTTCTTGACCTTGATAAATATGTTGTACTGTTAAACTGGTCATACGTTGTTGCACTATCTGCGAATGGCGACCAGTAATAACAGCCACTTCAAAGCCACTGTTTATAAGCGCTTTAATGCCAAAACCATCTTTTGTATTAAATGCTTTGAGCTCTTCACCTTGATTGCCAAGATAAATTCGGCCATCAGAAAATACACCATCAATATCGCATATAAGTAGTTTTACTTTTTTAGCACGTGCTTTTGCATCAGCACTCAGCGGTTGATAGAGTTCTTCAAATTGCATTTATAATACTCCTGCTTTTAATAAGTCTTGCATATTTAGTGCGCCAATAGGCTGGTTTTGCTCATTAACAACAATCAAGCCATTTATACGTTTGTGTTCCATTATATTAAGCGCTTCAGCAGCTAAAATATCTTGTGTCGCTGTTGTGCATGACCTAGTCATAACAAGGTCTATTTGTGTTGTATGAATATCTAGTCTTTGCTCTAAAATACGGCGTAAATCACCGTCGGTAAATAATCCCACGAGCTGATTACTTTTATCAACAATGGCTGTCATACCAAGGCCTTTGGCTGACATTTCAATAAGTGCATCTTTTACGGTTTGTGAAACGCTAATAATAGGTGTATTTGCGCCGCTGTGCATAACATCTTTTAAGGTTAGTAATAATCGTTTGCCTAAACTGCCCCCAGGGTGAGAAAGCGCAAAATCATCGGCGGTAAAACCACGAGCTTCTAACAGAGCCACTGCCATCGCATCGCCCATAGCAAGAGTCGCTGTAGTGCTCGCCGTTGGTGCTAACCCTAAAGAGCATGCTTCTTTTTCTACTTTAATGCATACATGTACATTTGCATGTGTTGCCATGGTCGATTTAGTATTGCCTGTCATGGCGATTATTTTTGCGCCAAGGCGTTTTAAAACAGGGATAATATTTAAAACTTCACTCGTCTCACCTGAGTTTGAAATAAGCATGACAACATCGTTTTTGGTGATCATTCCTAAATCGCCATGGCTAGCTTCGCCTGGGTGTACAAAAAAGGCAGGGCTTCCTGTACTTGCAAGTGTTGCTGCAATTTTATTACCTATATGGCCTGATTTACCCATGCCAATAACAATAATTCGACCTTCGCAGTCAAACATTAATTGGCATGCTTGATGAAAATTTTCATCTACATATTGCGCTATGTCATTAAGTGCTTGGCGTTCAATATTGAGAACACGAAGACCCTGTTCGATAAAGTTCAGCGTCGTCATTATTTACCCTACTTGACTAAAAATATACCCTTGGTAGCCCAAAAATGCGATAAGCAATAAGCCACCTTCCACTCTATTGATGCGTTGGGTGCCTCTAAAGTTCAATGACATGATGATAAGAGCAAATGTTGCACCAATCATAATGAGTATATCTCGACTCGCTACTGACGGATCGATAATGGATGGATTAATAATACCTGCGAGCGGTAACACAGCCAATATATTAAAAATGTTTGAACCAACAATATTGCCTAGAGCTAAATCATCTTCATTTTTTAATACACCGGCAATTGAAGCTGCAAGCTCCGGTAAGCTCGTGCCAATGGCAATAATAGTTAAGCCAATGACTAGATCGCTTAGGCCAAAGTATTTAGCTATGTCGACTGCGGAACCAATTAAAAAATGTGAGCTAACAGGGAGTAGAACCATGCCAATAACTAACCAAAATACCGCTTTTTTAGTTGGTACATCGTTAGGTACGTCGTCACAGGCTTCGGTTATAAATGGGTCATCTTGGTTTTTTGCGCGCAGTGAAATAATAATCAAACCGCCTATAAACACGATAAAGCCAATAAGTAAGGCGATACCTTCGGCTAATGAAAAATAATTGTCTGAAAAAATATACCAGGTAGCGAATGATATCAGCAAGACCAGTGGCATTTCGCGTTTTAATGTACTTGAAGATACAGACAGAGGTCTAAATAACGCTGTAATACCTAACACAAGTAGAATGTTTGTTATGTTTGAACCGACAGCGTTACCAACTGCAGTATCTGTTTTATTTGCGAGCGCTGCAGAAGCGGAAACCATCATCTCTGGGGCTGACGAACCCATTGCCACAACAGTTAAGCCTACAATTAGGGTTGGTACGCCAAAGTTTTTTGCAAGTGCCGCTGCGCCATAAACAAACCTGTCTGCACTCCAAACAAGAGCCGCAAAACCAAGAATTAAAATAACAAACGAGGTAACCATTATATTAAGCCAGTTATTCAAAATACAGATGGCGCGAATAGTAACAAAAGCAAAGGTGAAAGTATAAATAAAAGAGTCAGGTCAACTCTAATTACAATAACTTGTTGAATAATATTTTAAGGCGCTTATATCAGCACCTTAAGCTGCAGTTAAGCCGTTATAAACGAGTCTTATACTCCTTTTTGCAAGTGTATTACAAAATCTTACGAATTGTTTTTTCCATCTTGGTTAAAAAAGCTTTAAAATAGGTGCACTAGTGAACATTGTTATGGAGAGCGACTTGTCGCAATCAATAGTAGAAGTCAAGGATGTTAGCTTTTCGAGAGGCGATAGAAGCATATATAAAAATATGAGCTTTAGCGTTCCTAAAGGTAAAATCACTGCGATTATGGGGCCAAGCGGAATTGGTAAAACGACCATGTTGCGTTTAATTGGCGGTCAACTTAAGCCTGACTCCGGTGATATTTTATTTGAAGGTGGTAGTATCCCAAATATGTCGCGCAAAGAACTCTACGAAGCGCGAACTAAAATGAGTATGCTTTTTCAAAGTGGTGCGTTGTTTACTGATATGTCGGTATTCGATAATATAGCGTTTCCAATTAGGGAACACACTGAGTTGAGTGAAGACCTAATTCGGTTGGTTGTGCTAATGAAATTGCAAGCTGTTGGGCTACGCGGAGCGAAAGATTTAATGCCTTCTGAATTATCGGGAGGTATGGCTAGGCGCGCAGCTCTGGCACGTGCTATTGCGCTCGACCCTGAACTTATAATGTACGATGAACCATTTGCAGGCCAAGATCCTATTTCTATGGGGGTGTTGGTTAAATTAATTAAGTCACTCAACGAAGTGCTTGGTTTATCTTCTTTAATTGTAACCCATGATGTTAACGAGGTAATGAGTATTGCTGACCACGTTATTATTATCGCTGATCAGGGTGTAATTGGTTGTGGAACACCTGACGAAATGCGCAATCATGAGTCTCCTTTAGTGCAACAGTTTTTAAAAGGTTTGTCTGATGGTCCCGTGCCTTTTCATTTTCCAGCTCAAACATATGCAGATGAGTTGCTTGGAGAAAAAGCATAATGTTGGATTTATTTCAAAAATTAGGGCATAAGACGCTAGGTCGTTTTGCGGCTCTGGGTCGCTCAACTTATATGCTTTTTGGCGCACTTGTAAATGTACCTAACTTTAAAAAGGGTACACCTCTACTTATTCGTCAGCTCTACATGGTGGGTTCGCAATCTTTGCTCATTATTATGGTGTCAGGTTTATTTATCGGTATGGTCTTGGCATTACAAGGCTATACGGTATTAGTTGGATATGGTGCAGAGGATAGTTTAGGGCCATTAGTGGCATTAAGTTTATTACGAGAACTCGGGCCTGTTGTTACAGCGTTATTATTTGCAGGGCGAGCGGGCAGTGCGCTTACTGCAGAAATAGGCTTAATGAAAGCAACAGAACAGTTATCATCATTGGAAATGATGGCAATTGATCCACTAAAACGAATTATTGCACCGCGCTTTTGGGCAGGCTTTATAAGTATGCCGTTACTAGCGGTGATATTTTCAGCAGTGGCAATTATTGGTGCTCATTTAGTCGGAGTTGATTGGCTTGGTGTTGATACGGGTAGCTTTTGGTCAATTATGCAATCACAAGTATCATTTCAGCAAGACATACTAAACGGTATTATTAAGAGCTTTGTATTCGCCATTGTGGTGACTTGGATAGCACTTTATAAAGGGTATGACTGTGTGCCGACCTCTGAAGGGATCAGTAAAGCAACCACCGAAACGGTTGTTCATTCGTCATTGGCGGTTTTAGGGTTTGACTTTATTTTGACAGCGGTAATGTTTACCAGCTAATAGGGTATAGATAATGAATTCACGGAAATTAGAAATTTTAGTTGGTTTTTTTGTGGCGTTAGGAATTTTAGCGTTTGCTATGCTTGCGCTTAAAGTCGCCAATTCAGGTATTAGCGGCTCAGGCGAGACGTACACACTTAATGCTAAATTTGAAAACATAGGGTCATTAAAGGCACGTGCACCAGTAAAAGTGGGCGGAGTCGTTATTGGTCGAGTAGAGTCAATTTATGTTCATCCACAGGAGTTCTTGCCAGTGGTTAATATGACCATTGATGCACAGTATTTATGTCGTTTTTCAGACACGAGCTCAATCTCAATTTTAACATCGGGTATTTTAGGTGAGCAGTACCTAGGTATCCACCCTGTTATTTCTCCTAATTCAGCAGAGCAACGCTGTTTAGGTCAAGCCGTAACCGAAAATAAGCAAGACGAAGCAATTGATGATTTATTTGGTGTAGACAGTAAAGCGTTAGGTGACGGTGATTCAATCACTGATACTAAGTCTGCCATTGTACTTGAAGAGTTAATTGGGCAGTTTTTATTCAACCAAGGTAGTGAGTAATTATTATGTTGAAAAAGTTTCTAGCTATTGTAGCAATTAGCACAATGACGCTAACTCAAAGCGTAAGTGCTGCAGATGTTAAACTGAATGATCCAAACAAAATGGTGCGTCAAGTAGCGGACAATACGTTTGCACGTATCAAAAAAGATCAGCCATTAATCATTAAAAATCAAGAGCATCTTCGTGTCATTGTTGAAGAAGAATTAATGCCTTATATTGACTACAAATATGCAGCACTTCGCGTGTTAGGTAGTGAAGTATCTAAAGTACGAGCAATTACAGATGAAGCTGAAAAAGCCCAAGCGATTAAAGATATTCAGCGCTTTATTGGTGTATTTAGAGAATATTTAGTTGCCACTTACGCTGGTGTATTTACACAATATACAAATCAAAAAGTTGAGTTTGGTGCTGAGCAACCATTTAAAGGTAAAGATGTCGTTGTTGTTAAAACTAAAATTCTTGAAGATGGTAAACCTGATATCAGAATAGACTTTAAAGTTCGTGAAGATCGCGATGGTGAATGGCGAGCTTACGATATGATTGCTGAAGGTATTAGTTTATTAGACGCCAAACAAAGCGAACTACAAGGTATTTTACGTCAGCAAGGTATTGACAATGTAAGCAACCTTTTAGAGCAAAAGAGTAAGTTACCTGTTCAATTTAGAGGCAGTAGCTCGAATGACTAAATTGGCAATTAGCCAAGTTGATGAACAGCAGTTTCGAGTAAGTGGTGAACTTACTCGAAATTCCATTAGTAATGAACGGCTTTTGAACGATAAGTTAATAACTAAGCATAAAACCACTTATTTTGACCTTAGTGAGGTATCAAGGGTTGACACAGCGGGCTTAGCTTGGTTAATTCACTCTTTTGCAGAATTTAAGCAGCAAGGCATTCGTCTTGAATTGCAAAATCCACCTGAACAATTGCAAAATTTAATGCAGTTGGGTCAAGTTACAACCCTATTTGAGTGAGAGTTATGGAAACTAGCCAAGTCGAAACATTATTACGCGATGAACTTCAATTAGCTGAAGTGCATGTAAAAGCTAATGGTAGTCATTATGAAGTAATTGCAGTTGGTGAATGCTTTGACGGTTTAAGCCGTGTTAAAAAGCAACAGCTAGTTTATGGTCCGTTGATGAATACAATTTCAGATGGCACAATTCACGCAGTTTCTATTCGCGCTTTCACTCCAACAGAGTGGAAACGTGAACAAAAATTTATTTTACCGCAATAAGTAAGGCCTCCTAAATGGATCAATTTGTAATTCAAGGTGGCACTTCACTTGCTGGTGAAGTTACTATTTCTGGTGCTAAAAATGCAGCGCTTCCTATTTTGTTTGCTGCTTTACTTGCTGATGGTAAAAGTACATTTACTAATGTTCCACGTTTACGTGACATTGTTACCACCGAAGCACTATTAAAAACTTTAGGTGCAGATGTTAATTGGCAAGGCGACACACTTATTATTGATGGCGCAACGGTAAATCAGACGCTTGCCCCTTACGAGCTCGTTAAACAAATGCGTGCTTCTGTGCTTGCACTAGGCCCTTTAGTGGCACGCTTTGGTGAAGCTCAGGTTTCATTACCAGGTGGTTGTGCTATTGGTGCTCGTCCTGTTGATATCCATATTCAAGGTTTAGAGCGCTTAGGCGCACAAATAAGCGTTGAAAATGGTTATATTAATGCCAAGGTAAATGGTCGCTTAAAAGGCGCTGAAATCTTTATGGAGATGGTTAGTGTTGGTGCTACTGAAAATTTACTGATGGCAGCAGCGCTTGCTGATGGAAAAACCATACTTGATAATGCCGCGCGTGAGCCTGAAATTATCGATTTAGCTAATTGTTTAATTGCAATGGGTGCTAAAATCACTGGTGCAGGTACTAGCCGTATCGAAGTAGAAGGTGTTGAGCGCTTGGCGGGTTGTGAGCATAGTATTTTGCCAGATAGAATTGAAACAGGTACATTTTTAGTGGCGGCTGCAATGGCTGGCGGTGAGGTACTTTGTAAGAATACTGATTTTCATTCACTTGAACCTGTGATTGAAAAGCTGCGTGCAACGAATGCATTACTTGAGGTGCATGATGACAGTATTTACTTAGATATGCGTGGCCGAGAGCTTAAAGCTGTTAATATTAAAACCGCTCCACATCCTGGTTTTCCTACTGATATGCAAGCTCAATTTACAGCATTGAATGTTGTGGCAAATGGCAGTGCAACGATTACAGAAACGATTTTTGAAAACCGTTTTATGCATGTGCCTGAGTTACAGCGCATGGGTGCTAATATTCGTCTTGAGGGCAACACGGCTATTTGTGGTGAAACCAAAAGCCTAAGCGGTGCGCAAGTTATGGCAACTGACTTACGTGCTTCAGCGAGTCTAATTTTAACAGGTATAGTCGCGCAAGGTGAAACCGTTGTTGACCGTATTTATCACGTTGACAGAGGATATCAGCGCATTGAAGATAAGCTCAGTGCATTAGGTGCTAATATTAAACGTAGAAGCAGTTAAAAGCGCCTAATATATGTAGGTCGGATATGTAAATACACACCGACCTACAATTAGTAGTTATAGTTTTGTTTCAAGCTCTGCGACCATCACCATGATTTTTTCTATTTTGCCATTTCGATAAAGCTCAAACTCTATTTCTTTCCCAGGTTCTGTATTGCCTATTTTTTCAAGTACTTTTTGCGGGTTTGCTACGGAAAGCCCTGCAATTTTAATAACGATATCTTGTTCTTCAATACCTGCTTGCCAAGCTGGGCCTAAGGGATCTAAGTTCGTAATTCGCATGCCTGAAACAGGAGTTAGGCTATCGTTAACTTCTTTACCTGTGCTGTCTACTGCGGTGCCTTCAAAACCAAGGTAGCCTCTAACTACACGACCATGTCGAATCAATTTTCCCATCACTTTTTTAGCAAGTGAATACGGCACAGCAAAAAATATTCCCTGTATGTTTAAATTTTCACGCGTTTTAAATTGGGCTGAAGTGATACCAACTAAATCACCGTTAGAATTGACTAATGCGCCACCTGAATTCCCTACATTAATAGCGGCATCCATTTGTAATAAGTTATTATAAGGGCTGTCTGTAATTTTTTGCTTACCAGTAGCGCTAATAATACCTTGGGTAATTGTCTGTCCTAAATTAAGTGGGTTACCTATGGCTAGTACTACATCACCTACACTCGACGTATAGCTATCGCTTATAGGAATAACGGGAAGGTGGTCTGCGTTTATTTTAAGTAATGCAAGATCAGTAATCGTATCAAAGCCGATTAGTTGGACATCAAAAAAGCGCCTGCCGTCTGTCAGAATAACCATAATTTGATCTGCATTATTCACTACATGATAGTTAGTAAGAATGTAGCCATCTTGCGACATAATCACACCAGAGCCTAATTCTTGTACGGTATTTTGTCTTTTATAACGAGGCTCTTTCGAAATGCTCTCAGAAAAAATAGTCACTACGGAGGGAGCTGCACGTTTAACAGCATCTGAGAAACTTAAATGGCTAGTACTCATTGCACTCGCAAGAGGTACGTTCGGTAATAGAGAAGCTCGCATATTAGGGCTGAAAAAAACCACTAAAAAAGCAATGCTAAGCCCTGCAAATAATGGCGGGAGAATAAATTTTATTAGTTTCAGCACGGGATTCTTATTATAAGGAAGTAATTTCTTTATGATGGCATAAAAAAAATAACAGCGGCAAGTGCCGCTGTTACTTTTATTTCATTTATAGCAATATTTATTACTGAATTAAGATAAATATAGATTCACGGCCACGTTTCACGCCAAGCACTATATTGCCTTTTGTGTCATCGATGATCTTATTCATATCACGAATTGTTTCTACGCGTTGACGGTTTACCTGCATTATAATGTCACCCTCTTCAAGACCAACACGGGCTGAAGGTGAACGAGGATCTACAGAGGTAACTTCAATACCTTTATTACTATTTTTTTGCACGTTTTCAAGCGTAGCACCTTGAAAAGCAGGGTGTAGCTCTTCCCCTGTTGCCGTAACACCTGATGCACCATCGAGTGTAACTTTAACTGTTTTAATTTTTCCGTCACGATAAATGCCGAGCTTGATTTCTCTACCTTCACCCAAGGTTGCTATTTTGCTTCGTAATTCATGGAAGCCGCTAATATCACCGCCATTAATACTTACAATAACATCACCGGCTTTGATTCCTGCTTTACTTGCAGCGGTGTCATCCATTACTTGCATAACGTAGGCACCTTGTTTGACGTCAAGTTGCTGTGCTTTAGCTAGGCCTGCATCAAGTGGGCGCCCAGAAATACCAAGTGAGCCACGACGTACTTCACCGTGTTCAATAATTTGATCTACTAGGTTTTTCATCATGTTAGACGGGATAGCAAAACCAATACCAACATTACCGCCTGAAGCCCCTAAAATAGCAGTGTTAATACCTATTAATTCACCATTTAAGTTAACTAAAGCACCACCAGAGTTGCCTTGGTTAATCGCTGCGTCGGTTTGAATGAAATCTTCGTAGCCTTCAATGTTTAAACCACTGCGACCAAGTGCACTCACAATCCCTGATGTAACAGTATGGCTAAGGCCAAACGGATTACCGATAGCAACGGCAAAGTCACCCACACGCAAATTATCTGAGTTTGCTAGTTTTACTTCAGTTAAATCATCAGCGTCGATTTGTAAAAGCGCAATGTCGGATTCTTTATCAGTCCCAATTTTAATCGCTTCAAACTCACGGCCGTCTTCAAGGGTAACAACCATTTTTTCGGCATCTTGAATCACATGGTTATTAGTTACTACATAACCTTCATCAGCATTAATAATAACGCCAGAGCCTAAACCGCTAAATTGACGTTTTTGGCTTCGGGGTTGTTGCTGTCCGAAAAAGTATTCAAGTGGATCCGCACGGCGACGCACTTCTTTTGAGCCTGAAACTTGAATGCTTACAACGCCTGGAGTAATTTTTTCGAGCATTGGGGCAAGTGTTGGCAACTGCTGGCCATTTACGGCAACCGGTATTTTTGCATAAGACGCTACCGGGCTTAATAAAAGGCTAGTAGAAAGAATAGCTGCGCTGATAAGTGATAATTTCATTTTCATAGTCTGGGTTTACTCCACTTCGAGAAAAGCAAAAAATTGAAAAGGGCTGCATAAGCAGCCCTTTTTAATTTATCAGTAAGATAAAACAACAAAGCTGTTATATCTAAAGACTATGGGGTTAAAAAAAAGTTCATCAAGATGCTTTAGAATGTTCTGAAACTTTATTTTGTCCTGCAAATAAACCTGATTCGCCTGAAACATAATCAGCAGGTTGTGCTTTTGCTGATGAGCGATCGCATCGGCGCTCTTTTATCGATGCTTGTAATTGCTCAGTAGTTTCTTTTGAAAAGAAAGGTTCAGCTGGTGTTTGCTTCCGATCCTCTAGCAGCAGTTGATTGGTTTCTTCAACATGGCTAAGTAGTTGATCGTAATTCTCTTTCATTTTATTTACAAGCTTGCCTGTACTCGCTAAATGATCGGCTACATCTTGACGATATTGCTCTAACGCATTGTTAGCTTGCTCTGCCTGTTTTTCCAACTCATCCTGTTTAAATTGTTTTTTAGTGACAAATGCACCAATAAAAAAAGCTATAACAGCAACAATAACAATTAAACCTACCCACGTGACTGTGCCCATAAATCTACCCCTTTGGGAAAATAACTAACGAATGCTTGATTCAATTATAAATCATACTAAGTGTAATATACCCCGAGTATTGATGCGTGTTAATATGCTTTGCAAATTAAACTGCATTTTAACTGTAAATAGATATGACTCCTTGGCAAACATACCAACAAGATTTGAAACGAGATGACTTTGTACATGATGTAGCACAAGAAAATGCAGTGCGCCATTTACAGCGTTTATATGACGATTTAACCCAGAACAAAATAAAATCAAAAAGCTTTTTTGCCAAGCTTTTTAATAAAGATGAGCCAGCGCCTATAAAAGGTTTATATTTCTGGGGAGGAGTAGGGCGTGGTAAAACTTATTTAGTTGATACTTTTTATGAAGCCCTACCAGGCACGCGGAAGATGCGCGTACATTTTCATCGTTTTATGCATCGCGTACACGATGAACTTAAAAAGCTAAACAATACTGTAAACCCATTAGAAAAAGTCGCGGATATTTTAAAAGCTGAAACAGACATAATTTGTTTTGATGAATTTTTTGTTCAAGACATTACAGATGCCATGCTGTTAGGCGGTTTAATGGAGGCATTATTTGCACGCGGTATTGTACTTGTTGCAACGTCAAATATAGTACCTGATGATCTTTATAGAAACGGTTTACAACGTGCGCGTTTTGTACCAGCTATTGAGTTGGTTAAACTCAATACAGAAATAGTAAATGTAGACTCAGGTGTCGATTACCGATTACGTACGCTAGAACAAGCCGAAATTTTTCATAGCCCGCTTGACGAACAAGCAGATAAAAATCTATTTGATTACTTCGATAAACTTTCCTCAGAGCCTGGCCAATTAGATGAGCCTATAGAGATAGAAGGGCGTTTAATCAAAACGCGCAAAGTAGCTAAATGTGTTGTGATGTTTGAGTTTAGTGAATTGTGCGAAACAGCGCGAAGCCAAGTCGATTACATGGAGATTAGTCGCCTATACAATACGGTTATTATTTCTAACGTGAAACAGCTTGGGCAAACTAACGATGATGCTGCAAGACGCTTTATTGCTTTAGTTGATGAATTTTATGAGCGCCACGTAACTTTAATAATTTCAGCTGAGAAGCCGATCACCGACCTTTATACTCAAGGTAACCTTAATTTTGAATTTAAGCGTTGTATAAGCCGTTTGCAAGAAATGCAGTCTTTAGAGTATTTAGCTAAAGAGCATTTAGTTTAAAGTAAGTAGGAAAATGTGTAATAGCCCAACGCTTAAAAATAAGAGATACATATATAGTACTTCTTATTTCTAAAATTTCTTGTGGAAAAAACAACCGGCGAGTAGCAATGTGTTTTAAGTGCTGGTATACTCCCGCGTCTGCCACGTTGCGTTCTATGCCATCATATAGTCTAGCCACTTGTGAGCGGCGCAAAAGTCTAAAACTCGAAGGGGTTGTAGCAAACTTAGAGCAGTAGTTAATATTAACTACTTGTGGTTTTAATTGAAAAACATTGGATTTTTATAAATGAAAACGTTTGTTGCTAAACCAGAAACAGTAAAACGTGACTGGTACGTAGTTGACGCTGAAGGTAAAACTTTAGGTCGCATCGCTACTGAAATCGCTCATCGCCTACGCGGTAAGCATAAAGTTGAATATACACCGCACGTAGATACTGGTGATTATATCATCGTTATCAACGCTGAAAAAGTTACTGTAACTGGTAACAAATTCAAAAACAAAGTGTACTATTCACACTCTGGTTTTCCAGGTGGTCTTAAGTCTACTACTTTTGATAAACTTCAAGCTGCAAAGCCTGAAATGATCATCGAGAAGGCTGTTAAGGGCATGTTGCCACGTGGTCCTTTAGGCCGCGCTATGTACCGTAAACTTAAAGTTTACACAGGTACTGAGCACAACCATGCTGCACAACAGCCTCAGGTTCTAGACATTTAAGGAGCACCATCATGGCAAATCAATACTACGGTACAGGTCGTCGTAAAAGTTCAAGTGCTCGCGTATTCTTACGCCCAGGCACTGGTAACATCGTAATCAACAAGCGCTCTTTAGAAGAGTACTTTGGTCGCGAAACAGCACGCATGGTTGTTCATCAAGCTCTTGAGCTAGTTGATATGACTGAAAAATTTGATCTTTTCATCACCGTTTCTGGTGGTGGTACAACTGGTCAAGCTGGTGCTATCCGTCACGGTATTACTCGTGCACTTATGGAGTTTGACGAGTCATTACGTCCACAACTTCGTAAAGCAGGTTTCGTTACTCGTGATGCACGTAAAGTTGAACGTAAGAAAGTGGGTCTTAAGAAAGCGCGTAAGCGTCCACAGTTCTCAAAACGTTAATCTATACGTTATCAAAAATTCAAAACCCAGCTTATGCTGGGTTTTTTGTTTTTAAAAATAGTAATTCCGACAATGAAAGATACGCCTAAGTTGACTCGTTATCGTGTCTAGGCTTAATAATTACAGTTACTTGTATTGATCAAACTCCTCAATAACAGCGTATTTAATAAACGAAAGTTAAAAAATACTCAGATAGCTGCAAAAAAGTTAAATAATTATCGTAATTAGTTTAAATCCATCAGTTAATTGGTGGAATTTTTTGCTACAATTGGCATGGAAGTAAAACGATCGAGTTTTACGACACTACGCACCGTTTTAGAGTTTTCGCTTAGTGACGTTGATCTTGGTCAGTACATAGTTTTTACAGAAACGGTATTATGACTATTCGGCCCTATACTCAAACTGGCTTACTGAACCCTAGGTGAAGTTGGGTGTGTTAGAGCATGAGGCTGTGAATAACCTTGTTTTAATCAAGGGTTTTAATTATGATCGTTTCTATTTTAAAAATTTCGAATAATTAACCTGCTGTAACTGATGTTCTCAATATAGCAAGTGTTGAGAATCGTAAGTGGAGATAAGTGGATGAGCAATGCGCCTGTAGACAATGGCCGACGTCGCTTTTTAACCATAGCTACCTCTGTTGTTGGTGGTGTTGGTGCGGCTGGGGCTGCTGTTCCTTTTATTGCGTCTTGGAATCCAAGTGAGCGAGCTAAATCTGCGGGTGCGCCTGTGGAAGTAGATATCAGCAAACTTGAGCCGGGACAATTAATACGTGTCGAGTGGCGTGGTAAACCTGTATGGGTTGTATCACGTACCCCAAAAATGCTTGAGCAGATGAAAGAACATGAAGGTCAACTTCGTGATCCACAATCGCAAGAGCCACAACAATTAGAATCATCAACAAATGATTACCGTTCATTACGCCCAGAAATATTTTTGGCTGTAGGTATTTGTACGCATTTAGGGTGTTCTCCTGGCTTTTTACAAGGTAACTTTGGCGAAAAAGTAGAAGGGACTGACGATGGTTTCTACTGCCCATGCCACGGTTCTAAATTTGATATGGCTGGCCGAGTTTTTCAATCGGTACCTGCACCATTAAACTTAGAAATACCACCTTATACTTTTCTAGATGAAACCACTATTTTAGTGGGCGAAGAAAGAGGGGTAGTCTAATGTTTGGTAAGATTATTGGTTGGATAGACGACCGAATCCCAATGACACGTGTTTGGAATATGCACATTGCACAGTATCCAGCACCTAAAAACTTTAACTTCTGGTACTTTTTTGGCTCACTAGCCATGCTGGTACTAGTAAACCAAATTCTTACCGGTATTTGGTTAACGATGAACTTTGTGCCATCTGCTGAGGGCGCATTCGCCTCGGTTGAATACATCATGCGAGATGTAGAATATGGCTGGTTATTGCGTTACTTGCACTCAACAGGTGCTTCAGCGTTTTTCATCGTTGTATATATGCATATGTTCCGTGGCATGATCTACGGTTCTTACCAAAAGCCACGTGAATTACTGTGGTTATTCGGTATGTTTATTTTCTTGGCATTAATGGCTGAAGCGTTCATGGGGTACTTATTACCTTGGGGTCAAATGTCATTTTGGGGTGCGCAGGTAATCATTTCTCTATTCGGTGCAATTCCGGTTATTGGTGATGACTTAACACTTTGGATCCGTGGCGACTACGTAATATCGGGTGCAACGCTTAACCGCTTCTTTGCATTACATGTAATTGCACTCCCACTGGTTATCGTAATCTTAGTTTTCTTACACATTGTTGCATTGCATGAAGTGGGCTCAAATAACCCCGAGGGTATTGAAATTAAGCGTAAGAAAGGCTCTGTAGCTGAAGAAGATAAACCTAAATTTAAATTTCATGAGTATTACACTGACAAAAAAGATATTGTTGATGCAATACCGTTCCACCCTTACTACACAGTTAAAGATATTGTGGGTGTGGTTGGTTTCTTAATATTGTTCTGTTGGGTTGTGTTTTTTATGCCTGCGATGAATGGCTTCTTTTTAGAAGGTCCAAACTTCGAAGCAGCTAACCCTCTTAAAACACCAGAGCACATTTTCCCAGTTTGGTACTTTACGCCATTCTATGCAATCTTACGTGCAATCCCTGATAAGTTAATCGGTGTTGCGGCAATGGGTGCATCGATTGTAGTACTTGCATTACTACCTTGGGTAGACCGTGGTAGAGTTAAATCGGTTCGTTATCGTTGTGGTTTCCATAAATGGAACATTGCAGGTTTTGTTGTTACTTTCGTTCTTTTAGGTTGGGTGGGTGCAACTCCACAAACAGACCTTAAGACGATAATTTCTCAAATCTGTACTGTGACTTACTTTATGTTCTTCGTACTGTTGTTTGTATACAGTAAGAACGAAAAAACTAAGCCATTGCCAGAGAGGTTAACGAAATGATGAAAAAGCTTATTATTGGTTTATTTGCTTTATCAGTAAACTTGTTGCCGAACATGGTTATGGCAGCGAGTCCATCGGTTCCTTTAATGGAAGCGAATAACGACCTTACTGATCAACCATCTTTACAGCGCGGTGCAAAGTTGTTCATGAACTACTGTCTTGGTTGTCACCAAATGCAGTATCAACGTTATGAACGTACTTTTCGCGATATTGGTATCCCAACAGAGGTTGGTTTAGAACAATTGATTTTTGACGGTTCTAAAGTCGGTAGCCATATTACTAACGCGATTACAAAAGATGATGCAGCAAAATGGTTTGGTGCGGCTCCGCCGGATTTAACGCTAATTGCTCGTGTAAAATCACCAGATTATATTTACACGTACTTAAAATCGTTTTATAAAGATGAATCTCGCCCGTTTGGTGTAAATAACATTGTTTTCCCATCTGTTGGTATGCCTCATGTTCTTCAAGAGCTGCAAGGTTTGCCAACGCCAATTACTGAAGAAGTAGAAGAGCATGGTCACACTGTGACTAAAGTTATTGCTACTGAAACAGATGGTACGGGTGAACTAAGCGTAGATGAATACGACCAAGCAGCTCGTGATTTAACGAACTTCCTTGAGTACGTGGGTGAACCTTCACGTCTTGAGTCGGAAGCATTAGGTATTAAGGTAATCGGATTTTTAATTATCCTGTTTATCTTGGCATTTATGCTTAAGAAAGAATACTGGAGAGATGTTCATTAAGTTTGAACATATTTAAAGGTAATTTTGCAATAGGGGCTTAAGCCCCTATTGCTGTTTTAGTGATTTAATGGAGGTAGGCATGGCCGTAGCTGCCAATAAGCGCCCTGTAATGACCCTTTTTTCTGGGGCTAACTGTATGTATAGCCACCAAGTACGAATTGTACTTGCGGAAAAAGGTGTAAGTGTAGATATTCATTTGGCTGAAAAAGATAACCTGCCAGAAGCACTTCACGAAATTAACCCTTACGGTACAGTGCCAACACTGATTGACCGTGAGCTTGGTTTATATCAGGCAAATATCATCATGGAATACCTTGATGAACGTTTTCCTCATCCTCCACTAATGCCTGTATACCCGGTAATGCGTGGTCGTAGCCGTTTAATGATGCACCGTATTGATACAGATTGGTACAGCCTAGCTGAAAAAATCATCAATAACGCATCTGATGCAGCTCAAGCTCGTAAAGAGTTAACAGAAGCATTACTAGCTGTAGCACCTATCTTTAGTGAAGCTCCTTACTTTATGAGTGAAGAGTTTAGCTTGGTAGATTGTTACTTAGCTCCACTACTGTGGCGTTTACCAGAGTTTGGTATTGAGCTTAATGGTGCTGGTTCTAAAGAGCTTAAAGAATACATGATCCGTTTATTTGAACGTGAGTCATTCCAAGCTTCTTTAACTGAAGCTGAGCGTGAGATTCGTTTATAATGACGCCTAATCGTCCTTATTTATTACGTGCTTTTTTTGATTGGATAGTTGATAACGAATGCACGCCACATCTAGTGGTAGACGCTGGGTTTGCTAATGTACAAGTGCCTACACAGTTTGTTCAAGACGGACAAATTGTTTTAAACATAAGTCCATCAGCAGTCACACAGTTTTCGTTAGACCTAACCCAACTTAGCTTTAACGCGCGCTTTGGTGGTCAGCCAATGCAAGTGTATGTGCCCTTAGGTGCAGTGCTGGCAATATATGCACGTGAAAATGGTGAAGGTACGGTCTTTACAGCAGACGAGTTTTTAGGGGACGAAGACGACTTTGCTCCAGAGCTTGAAAGTGTTGACTCATCAGCTGAATTTATTGATGAAGCACCACCAGAAAAGCCTGAAAAGAAAAAAGGCTCTCATTTACGTGTTATTAAATAATACATAAATGCCAAAAAAAACCGCTTATTAAGCGGTTTTTTTTATGCCTGATACAAAAGCGAGCCGGTGTATGTAATTAGGCTATCTATCATTTTACAACTACATATATTCAAAAACTTTTATTACGCGTTCAACGCCAGATACATTACGTGCAATGTTTACTGCTTGATTAGATTCAGACTCAGAGACTAATCCCATTAAAAATACTTCACCGTTCTCAGTAACTACCTTAATATTATTGCTACTAATATTCTTTGCAGTGAGTAGCTGCGCTTTTACTTTTGAGGTTAACCATGAGTCGTGGGTTTGTGTGGTGATACCAATATTTGATCCAATACGGATTTGATTATGAATTTTACGAATACCAGCAACGTCTTCAATTGTACGTTGAGCTTCACCTTTCATTTCTTGATTTGCGACTTGACCAACTAATAAAAGGATACCGTTTACGCTTACTGCATTGATATTAGCAAATTTCTCAAGGCGCTCTACCTCACTCAAGGCAATGCTGGCTTTTATCTCAATATTGTTATCATCAATTTGTGAGCCAATAGTGCGGCGATCGTTCGCTGCTGTTACTGCACTAGCTGTACCTGCAACAATAGCAGCCGCACAGCCTTGCAATAATACAACAGTACTTAAAACAATAAGGGAGCGTTTAAACATAGTTTTCATCCTGTGGAAAGAGGGTTAAATCAACAAGTTCGCTTAAACAGTGTAAGTTAACTAAATGCGATTCGATAATACGGCTAGGGCGCTTAGAAGGGGTTCTAATTTCAACGTCATTAGGGCCAAGTAAGCCAACTAATTCCCCTCCATCATCACCGACCATCACGATTACTTTCATATCTTTAGTAAGTGCAGCCTCTACAGCAGAAATAATATGTTTTTCGTTACCGTTTATAGCAAGTGCAAGAAGTAAATCCCCTTGCTGGGCAAAAGCACGAACTTGTCGCGCAAATGTATCGTGATCATCGCCTTGGTTATTTTGACCTAAATTTATATTTTCTTGAGACAAAGCTATCGCGGGGAGACACGGCCGCTCAGTTTCATAATGGTTAACAAGTACACCCGCAATATGTTGGGCTAGCATATGGCAATTTGCAGTGCCGCAACAAATGAGTTTATTACCGTTTATCAAGCTTTGTGCAATGGTAAATGCTGCTGATTCAAGTGCACTGGGTAATACTTCACCTGCAGCGATTTGTACTTGAATGCTCTCTGTAAAAATTTCTTTAATTGTATCTTGCATAGCCTACCAATAATTTATACTTAATCTTTATATGAACTTAAGCCTATATTGCCTAAGTATTTAAAATACGTTTTTAAGCCAGTTAATTTTGGGAGATGATTCTCCTGTAATGGCTACATAATCAATTCTAAGCGCTTCATTTGTTAAGTTTTTAGCGGCTAAGTAATGATAAATACTGCGTTTTAGTCTTGCCTGCTTCTGCGGGCTTAATGCATAATTAGCGCCGCCGCGCGCATTGTTTTTGCGAAATTTAACTTCTACAAAAACAAGGGTGTCACCTTCTTTCATAATGACATCAAGCTCACCAAAGGGGCAGTAATAATTACGCTCAATGGGGGTTAATCCCTGAGATACCAAATATTTTTGCGCTTGGAGCTCATAATATTGACCTTTTTCACGGCTATTTTGCCACAGCTCTTTAAACCACGACATGTCGCCCCCTTTAATTACTTGTTTGTATTGTATTTGCTGATTGCATAAATAGTGGTATTGGGCGCTGCGTTTTTAACTGCACAGGTTTTATACGACGATTAGAATACTGCGCCCAATTTAATGTTCGCTCTATGTGCCCACTGCTGTTTATAGATAACTTACCGCTTAAACCACTAAATTCGTTGCCAGGCACAATACTTAGTTGCCTTATTTCTGGAAGTACTAATATTGCATCATACGCCATAGCAAATAAACGCTGGCTTATATCAACTTGTTCAGGCCATAAAGTGTCATATTGTGCTCGCAAGGTATGTAGTTTAACTTGTGAGTTAAGCATCCATGGGAGCTCAGTAAAATATAGTCCTTCTAGATCACCTTTATCTGTACGGTCAATTTGTTTGCTATGACTTTTAGAGCTGGCATAAAGTGGGATACGATCAGCAAATGTACTTACATTTACATCAAGGTAAGGTTTAATTAAACGGGTTTCTATTGCATCACCTAAAATGTAAATAACATCTATGTCACTACGCGATCGCGTTTCGTTCTCTACTTCTTGTTTAAAAAGTGCTTTTACAGTTTTTATACGCTCTTTAGACTTATCAACTTCTAGTAAGCTGGTAATTGTATTAGGCATGTCTTTTTTATCATTATACAGGCCAATCTGAGGTTTGGTTTCACTGTAGCGTTGCCACTGTAAATTAAAGTAGTCAATTAAACGTTGGCCATTTACATTATTAGGTGCAAGCAACATTGGTTTTTGGTAGCCCATGGCTAAAAAGTGTTCTAAAGCTTGTTCTACTTCGTGTTCAGGACTCAGTGCAAAGAAGTAATGCTGCAATGAAATACGCTCACCATCAAAGGTATTTAAATGCAGAGCCGGTATATTTATCAAGGTATTAGCTGCTGTAAGTTTATCAATATTGGCTTTTAACAAAGGTCCAACAACAAAGTCGGGGTTTATTTCCTCAATTTTAGCTGCAAGTTCTTCAGTGTTTAGGTTTTCATCTAGAAACAGAGTTTCACTAATGTTTTGTTTATCAAGCGCAGCTAGAACACCGGCTTTGAGTGCATCGCCTAATCGCTCATTTGGGCCTGATTGTGGGAGCAGTATAACCAAACGTTCTATATTTATAGGGGAAAACTCTGTAAACAATTCATCTTGTTTAGGTAATACCGTTACCGCTGGGTGTCCAACATAGCGGCGTCGCCAGTTATTGATTGCTTGATCTAACTCAACACCGCTGCTTGTATATACTTGATGATATAAGGCAAGGTTAGCCCAACCTTGTTGAATTACTGAACCTCGGTTAAAGCGCTCTAATGCATAAGATGACAGTTTTTTTAAGTTATCCCACAAGTTTTGATTAAGCTGTGGGATCTCAATATTATTCTTAGCTGCTGTCTCAGATGCCCTAAAGAAATAAGGGGCCGCTTTTTTAGGAAAATTTTGTGATGCGTAAATACTGGCAGTTAAAAACTGATGCCATGCAAAGTGCTCGGGTTGGGTTAGTTGCCCGTCTAGCGATTGTAGAATAACCAAGGCTTGAGCATTTTTATTCTGTTGTTTTTGCGCAAACGCAATATAAAGACGGTTTTGAATTTGATCAACACTGGCTGTTAATTCAAGGTCGCTACCTATTTTTTCTAGTAGCGGCCAATTTTGCTCTGTAATAGCTGCATCTCTTGCGCTATACAACAATTGTATTTTATCAGCCCCTTGACGATTTTGAGCCAATTGATAGATAGATTGTGCGCTGGTAGCTTGATTTTTTAATGCATTTGCACTGTTACTGAAGTTATCACTGTTTTTAGTTGGTTTTTCGGTTGTGCTGCACGCCGATAACCCTGACAATATAATTAATAGACTAACTAGTTTAAGTCGCACAATGATTTCCCAATACGTTAACGCGATTTGCTTATATTACTGACTGACGCAGGAGACCTCAATGTTAAATGAGGAGAATTCACAGAAAATTGGCACTCTTTACATTGTAGCCACCCCAATTGGCAATTATGACGACTTAAGTCAGCGTGCAATCGCGACATTATCGCAGGTTGACTTAATAGCTGCTGAAGATACTCGCCATACCGGCAAGCTACTTAGCCACTTTGGTATCAAGGCTAAAACATTCGCATTACACGACCACAACGAAAAGCAAAAAGCACAACAAATTATTGATCAACTTAATCAAGGTTTAAATATTGCTTTAGTATCTGACGCTGGTACACCACTAATTAGTGATCCAGGCTACGCGGTTGTAAACTTATGCCGTGAGCAAGGCGCGCATGTGACACCTATACCTGGTGCGTGTGCTGCTATTACCGCTGTATGTTGTTCAGGCTTACCAACCGACCGCTTTCAGTTTTTAGGCTTTACGCCAGCTAAAAGCAAAGCTCGGCAAGACTTTTTTACCGAAGCTGTTAACTCAGGTATCACCAGCATAATGTACGAAAGTACGCACCGTATTATGGCAAGCCTTGATGATTTAGCCCAAGCACTTGGCGACGATCAAGACGTTGTGTTTGCTAAAGAGCTAACCAAAACCTTTGAAACATTTTTTAATGGTAGTGTAAGTGAGCTTAAACAGTTTCTAACGGATGATCCTACCAAACAGCGCGGCGAAATAGTGCTTATGCTGCCTGGTAAACCAAAGCAAATAGACGATGTTCCGCCTGAAGCGCGCAAAATGCTGGCACTTCTTGAGAGTGAAATGCCAATGAAAAAAGCCTGTGGTGTGGTTGCTGAATACTTTGGAATGAAGAAAAACGCGTTATACAAAACAATTATTGAAGAAAAAGAGTAAATTTTACTGCGCTTGGTATTAGCCTCATGTATACTGCGCGCCGAGTCAGCCAAGATGATCGCTGCCTGTGACGAAAATGATCAGGGGGAGGAAAGTCCGGGCTCCATAGGGCAGAGTGCCAGCTAACGGCTGGGGGCGTGAGCCCACGACAAGTGCAGCAGAGAGGAGACCGCCAACTTCGGTTGGTAAGGGTGAAAGGGTGCGGTAAGAGCGCACCGGGCCGCTAGTAATAGTCGGTTGCAAGGTAAACTCCACTCGGAGCAAGACCAAATAGGGTTCTATCATTTTAAATAATGAACGCGTGGCCCACGTGAGAACCGGGTAGGTTGCTTGAGCCATAGAGCGATTTATGGCCTAGACGAATGATTATCACTTTCTTCGGAAAGGACAAAACCCGGCTTACCGGCTGACTCACTCATTCAATAAAAAAGCCCGCAGTTAACGCTGCGGGCTTTTTTGTGTTTAAATTTTAGGGGAAGTTATTCGTTTTTAGCCGTATGCTCATGGCACTTGGTAGAATTTCAATAAAAAGTAATAATCGGGCTGTGAGAAATTATGATGTATGAAGTCAAGATTTGATAATCATATAGAAAGCTCCTCGAGTTTTTCGATACAGTTGTGTTGACCAAAACATAAACAGTACCTCGAGGAACTTAGTATGAAACTATATGGTGGAATTGACTTGCATTCAAATAATAGTGTTATTGCTATCATTAATGAACAAGGTGAAACGCTTAGCTGCAAGCGTTTAAATAATGACATGTCTGTCATTTTATCTTTTTTAGCCCCTTATAAAGACAAGTTAACAGGGCTTGTTGTCGAATCAACATTTAATTGGTATTGGTTAGTTGATGCATTAATGGATGCAGAATTTAAACTACACTTAGCGAACCCTGCTGCAATTCAACAATATTCAGGTTTAAAACATGCTGACGACCATAGTGATGCACGTTGGCTAGCTGAAATGCTACGTCTAAATATTCTGCCTGAAGGCTATATTTACCCCCGTGAACTCAGGGCTGTTCGCGACTTAATGCGTAAACGAATGGACATTGTTCAACAGTCCACTAAAAACTTATTATCGGTGCAAAGTTGTTACATGCGTCATCTTGGTTATAAGCTCAGTAGCAACAAAATAAAGCAAATGGCAGCTATAAGGAAAGGCGTTGATACTGAGCAGGTACACGCAGATTTTAGCTCAATGAATACTGCACTGTCAGTCATTTCTAACCTCTCATTAATACGCTGTGCTCAACAGCAAATCAATGCAATAGAGGGCGCTATTTTAAAACAAACATCACTCTCCCCTGAGTTTATAAACCTAACAAGTATTGATGGAATTGGAAATACTTTAGCACTGACTATTATGTTAGAAACTGGCACGATTAGACGTTTTGATAGCCCAGGAAACTTCTCATCGTATTGTCGCTGTGTTAAAGGGGCAAGGTACAGCAATGGAAAGAAAAAAGGCGCTACGAATCAGAAGAATGGTAATCGTTATTTAGCGTGGGCTTTTACTGAGGCCGCTAATTTTGCAATTCGTTATAACCCAACAGTTAAAAAATATTATCAACGAAAACTGGCTAAAACAAACAAGGTAGTTGCGATTAAAACGGTTGCACATAAGCTCGCAAGAGCGTGTTATCACGTGCTTAAAGACAATGTACCATTCGATGAACACAAGGCGTTTGCTTAGCGTCTATAAAACAAATTAGGTTAACGTGTTGAGCTCGTAATGGGGTTGGTAAAACCATTAGATTTGATTGAGCCTGCACGTTAACCGCTCATATTTTAAATACTGGATATGCCCAATGTTTGAGCCACAAAGGGTTGGTTATGTGTAAGCATAAACCACAGACTTGTTACAGCGCAGTGTGTAAACACAGCCAGAAACTGGACTGACATTGGTACTAAACGATGACTGAGGCGAAAGCCAAGGGCCTTAATTAATCATCAATAATGCTTAATTAAACTGCCTAAATTCATATGGGTGACTGGTGCATATTCACACCAATCGACGTCATTACTAGTTGCGTAGTCATATTTAAATTGAGTCTAAATAATAAGATCACTTGGTTTTTGAATAAAAAGATCAAGAAAACACAGCTGCCTGCTTGACCGAAATTTTCTAATGGGTGACTGGTGCATATTCACACCAATCGACGTCATTACTAGTTGCGTAGTCATATTTAAATTGAGTCTAAATAATAAGATCACTTGGTTTTTGAATAAAAAGATCAAGAAAACACAGCTGCCTGCTTGACCGAAATTTTCTAATGGGTGACCCTGGCGATCTGATGTAGGTTATTGAGCGAGGATATGAAAAAATATAGGTTTAATTTTAAGTTGGTTCATTTCATTGAAAATGAAAGACTTGTTGTGTAGCTTAGCAGTTAGGACTTACCAAGTAAGGTGTTTGGGGTTAATACTGTCCCCTTATTTTCACAAGGAATAAAGATGCATATTAGTAAAATTCGAATTCAGAATTTTAGGTTACTCAAAGATACAACATTAGATTTAGAGGATGAAGAAAATAATGATTTATCGCTTTTGATAGGTAAGAACAATTCTGGAAAAACATCTTTCATAGTTTTATTTGAAAAATTTCTTAAATCTAAAAAGTTCTACTTTGCTGATTTTCCACTTTCACTCCGTCAAGATATCCTTAAACTAAGCCATCAAACAGATGTGTACTCGTTAGCGATAAGATTATCATTAGATATAACGTATAATGAAAAAGATAGCTTACATAACCTTTCAGATTTTATTGTAGATCTTGATACGGAATGTAATTTGGCTCGAATCTCGATTGAAGCGACTATTAATAAATCAAAACTCTTAAAAGATCTTGAAGCAGTTATAAATACAAGAGAAGAGTTCATCAAAAAGAATCTTTTCGAATATATTCAGGTTAATTACTATATTTTTGATGATTATAGTGATTTTGAGTCAAAGCATCGCTCTAAATTAATTCAAAAAGAAGCTGCAGATGTCAATAGCTTAATCAATTTGAAAATAATTAAAGCAAATAGAAATGTAACGAGTTCTGATGCAAAACCTCATGAACGGAAAATACTCTCACATTTAACAACTTTGTATTATAACAGTAAAGTCAAAATGTCTCATGATGAACTCGCCGCTATTAATTCATCAATTATTGAAGCAGATAGAGAGCTTAGTGATAATTATAAAACTTTTTTTGAGCCTTTCCTTAAAAATGGTAAGTCTTTTCTGGGCCTCACAGACTTAAACGTTGTTTCGGACTTGCAATCAAAAGAAGTAATGGCAAGTCATTCCAAGATAACGTACGGAAAGGATGATACCGAGTTGCCTGAACATCAAAATGGTTTAGGGCACATGAATATACTCTATTTACTTCTTAACATAGAAATTGAAAAGCAAGACTTTTTAGAGGCCAATCGAGATATCAACCTTTTATTTATTGAAGAGCCAGAAGCTCATACTCATCCTCAGCTACAATATATATTTATTGATAAAATAAAAGACACTTTAAATGAGATAAAAGGTCTTCAAACTTTCATTTCCACCCATTCTGCTCATATCGTCAAAAAGTGCAATTTTAAGGATATTCGCTACTTTCGGACTCTCAAAAAAGAACTGAATACAGAGGTTCTGAACTTCTACTTAGAGCTACAGAAAATGTATGTAGATGAGTCCAATGATGAAGAAGATAAAATAGAGAAGGAAAACTTTAAGTTTCTTAAACAGTATTTAACAATTGAGTCTTCAGAGTTATTTTTTGCAGAGAAGATCATCTTTATCGAAGGCACTTCTGAAAAAATACTCCTGCCATACTTCATAGACCAATTTGATAAAGAAAGAGTTGGTGATGAAGGAGATATTGCACTTACTTCTCAAAATATTTCGATACTTGAAGTCGGAGCGAATGCTAAAGCATTTAAGCACTTCCTTAATTTCCTTCAAATAAAGACACTTATCATCACAGACCTAGATACTACAAGGTGGAGTGAAAGTAGTTATAAAGCATGTCCCGTTAAAGAAGGGACACATACGAGTAATGCTACTATTAGGCATTACTTTAATTCACCCGAGTTTAAGGAAAAAGACTTTCCTATATGGATGGATAAATTAAAAAAACATCAACACAGAGATCCATCGTCACTGATCAAGGTAGCATATCAAGATACTGAAAATAGTTACCAAGGAAGAAGCTTTGAAGAGTCTTTTGTCAGTGTAAATATGAAAATAATTGGTCGCAATATCGATGACATTAGTGGGCTCAAAAACAAAAAGAGGTTTGAAGAGTGCAAGTCTGATCCTGACAAATTTGTAGATATAATTCTTGATAGTAAGGGAAAGTCTAGTTTTGCTTCATCCATACTCTTCCTTGCTCTTTCAAAAGACAATTTAAAGTGGAACACTCCCTCGTATATCAAGGAGGGATTAAAATGGATAGCCAAATAACACCACAGCAACAAATTCAAAAATGTATAGCTGAAAGCATGAGTTTTGTTTTACAGGGAGGTGCGGGGTCTGGGAAGACTGAAACGCTAAAACATACTCTGCAGTTTCTATCACAAGATTACTCTAAGAATAGGGTTGCGTGTATTACACACACTAACTTGGCAGTTAATGAAATTATTGACCGTGTTGGAGATGGCTATAAAGTGTCCACTATACACTCATTTCTTGCGGCCTTAATTAAGAATCATACAAAAGCGATTCAGCAGGTTATACATGAAATTTTTATAGTTTCTAACGTAGAATTTGAAACTGAGGAAAATTCAGACCTAGCTGGTAATGAACTAAAAAAAGCTAACCATGATAACTACAAGAGGACTTATAAAAAATACGCAAAGCTAAAATATATAGTTAAAGGCGAAACTTCTGCCAAAGAAATAGGTAAAAGAGAATATGATAAAGCTCCTGCTGAGCATAATTATGAACTGAATTTAAAAATAGCTGAATTGAATGCTGAAGTCTGTAATGTTATCAAAGATAAAGATCATCGAAATATCAAATACAATGATTCACGCTTTGATAGGTTTAAAGATCTATCATTTGGGCATGACAGTTTACTCAAAGTTGCCGCTCTACTCTTTAAACGTTTCCCAAAACTAGGAAGGATTTTAAGTGATAAGTATGACTTTGTTTTAATTGATGAATATCAAGACACGAATGAAGAAATTATTGAAGTGTTTTTAAAGTACCTTCCAAAAGAAAGAAAAACGACTGTTGGCTTATTTGGTGATTCTATGCAAAGTATTTACTCTGATGGTATTGGAGATGTTCGCGCATACATTGATTCAGATCAGATTGTCGAGATAGCAAAAGAAGATAATTTCAGATGTTCAGAGCAGGTAATTGACTTTGTTAACTACTTGAGAATAGATGCTCTCAACCAAAAACTAGCATTCAAAATTAAACAAGATGGCATCAAAGAAATATTAAAAGATAGGCAAGGACATGTTAGCTTGCTTTATGCTGTCTGGGATAATGTCAAGCCTCACTCTAAGAGCTCCCCTGAAACAAAACAGGCATACCTAGATTTCATCGATAAATTAATAGATTTTGCAGATGGTGAAGAGCGATCCCATAAAAAGTTAATGCTTACAAATAAGTCAATAGCAGGCAAAGTTGGCTTTGCTGGTTTGTACAAAGTGTTTTCTGATAGATATACGGATGTCAAAGATGAGATCGAAAAAGTACTTTCAAGCATTCAAGTGCTTGATCTCGCAGAGTTATGTAATGCCTATAGTGGTTCGGAAAAAAGGTATAACTTTATATTATCTGAACTTAAAAAGTCAGGGTTTGTACTTAAAACCCTGAGAGAAAAAGAGAGGATAGTGGCCGCATTCGAAAAAATAACTAGAGGAAACCTTAGTATAAATAAAACTCTTGAAGTGGCTTTTAAAGAAAATATTCTTGCTAAGTCAGAAGCTCATCTGGCTTATGTTGATCGTAAAGAAGCTTTTTTATCTGAATTGAAAAATGATGAAGAGTATCAACAGCTCAAAATGATTTTCAATGCAGGATCTAATAGCTTAACCAAAATGGTCAAGCAAGTACCTGAATTAACTGAAGAAGCTTTCAATGAGTTCCATAGTAACTTCAAACGAGAAAGGTTTTATCATGATCTGTTCTCTGAAGAGATCAGTTTTAGTGAGATAAACAGATATTACAAATATCTAAATGAGGAGTGTGATTTCATTACAATGCATAAAACTAAAGGCTCAGGTATTGAGAACGTTTTAGTTGTCTTAGATGAGTACTTTTGGAATAAGTACAGTTTTAAGTTCAGTGATGATAGTACAGAAACCTCCAGTGTATTTACACCCCCTAACATGAAGTTGTTTTATGTAGCGTGTTCTCGAACGATAAAAAACCTTACAGTTGTAAAAGTGGTAACAAAGGAAGAAAAGGAGCATCTATTAAAAGTATTTCCTGAATTTGAAGAGGTTCCAATAAATGAATGACGCTATGAATTCAAAATCATTTAATACTGAACTAACGTTAATACATATTAACGTTAGTTTAGACTTAATATTTCAAGGATACTTTTTATAGTCGTGAGTGAGGGCATTCCGAATTATAAAGCTGCGTTTAGATGTACTAGCTCAGACTTGATCTGACAGTTACCCATTTTTCTAATGGTGACTGTTAGTTTAGATTTGAGCTAAATTCTTTTCTGCCCAAACCGTTTTTCCATCCAGTAATGTTTCAAGTGGTGTTCGACCGCAACATACTTTTCCTTGATGAGTCCGATCATTGTTGTAGTAATCCATCCATTCGTCCAGATCTTTTTGTAGTTCTTCCATTGAATCGTACAACTTTTTGCGGAATGTGATTTGATAGAACTCGTTTAAAATCGTCTTATGGAAACGCTCACAGATACTATTTGTTTGCGGGGACATTGCTTTCGTTTTTGTATGGTCGATGTCGTTAATTGCCAAATATAGCTGATAATCATGATGCTCAACTCGCCCACAATACTCAGTTCCTCGGTCAGTTAATATTCGAAGCATAGGCAATTTGTGACCTTCGAAATAAGGCAATACTTTATCATTGAGCATGTCAGCCGCTGTAATTGGCGTTTTCGTTGTGTAGAGCTTCGCAAAGGCGACTTTACTGTAGGTATCCACAAAGGTTTGTTGATAGATACGACCAACACCTTTAAGGTTACCAACATAAAATGTGTCTTGTGAGCCAAGATAACCGGGATGCGCTGTTTCAATTTCACCACAGGCTTCATCGTCATGTTTTTTCTTTTCTAGCGCAGCAACTTGGGCGTCAGATAAAATAATGCCTTCATTAGCGACTTTGTTTTCCAATGCTTTCAATCGTTTTTTGAAGTTTTCTAAATCGTGACGCAACCAGATTGAACGAACACCACTACCTGAGACAAACACGCCTAACTTACGAAGCTCATTGCTGGTTCTATGTTGATCGTGAGCAGGATATTCAACTGCATAGTTAATGACGGCTTGCTCTGTTTCTTCGTCAACGCGATTCTTTATATTTGGTGTACGGCGGTTCTTTTCGATTAATGCATCGATACCACCTTCATTAACGAGTTCTTGATAACGATAAAATGTATCTCGTGATACGCCCATGACTTTACAGGCTCTTGATACATTGCCTAGTTCTTCGGCAAGGTTAAGTAAACCAGCTTTGTGTTTTGTGATTGGATTGTTAGTATGCAACATGAGAGTTACCTTTTTGTTTGTTTTGATTTAAAGATTCGACACCTTTATCAAAACGGGTAACTCTCACTTTTTCAAGTTGAATTGTCAGATCTTGTCTGAACTAATACAGTTTAGAGGCTGCTATGCAAAAATGCTAAGTAAGTCACTATTAAAAGTAATCCCAGTTAAATTATTTTCTTTCACAAGAGTTTTAAATGCGGCATTACAGTAAATTGATTTACCACCTTGCATGCTCGACTTAAAAATTAGATTTAGATCGGACTTAAAGGCCAGAGATTTTAGACCATCTTCAAATCCATCTAGATAAGCTTTTTCCGTCAAATCTTTATCTTCTTCTTCAAAAATTAGTGGATTGAATAAAAATAATTCTTTCTCACAATTCAATGGAACAAATTCCCCGCAGCCTTGTAAATGATTACCTATGGCCGTGTAAGCTTTTTTATTTAACACCAAGTAACTCGAAAATAAGTTTATATCATAGTCTTGTTGCTCAGCTTCTTTCTCAACTTTACAGTTAAACCCATTTTCTACAACGTCTAATATTTTAGCTTTCCCTCTTGGGAAATCATCCATAGCTATTTTCACTGCCTCGTTAAAACTGCTTTCTTTTTCTTTAGCAATTTGCTTTGCCATAGAAACAGTCGTGAGGTCGATTATGTCGTATGTTTTTGATGGCTTATGTATTTTGAAAATTACTAGATCCCTTTCCATAACTCATCCTTTTTTTCAAATATTCTAGCTGGTAACATGCCTGTTCTAATAAGCATTTTTGTATTTCTAAGCTTATTTAAGAACACTGTCTTATCTGTAGCCATACTCTCACCTAACATTGCGCCAATCCATGTTTCATAGTTATATCTATGGATTTTACGATGCGGCGGTGCGTTAGTAGTTGATCAATCAATTATTTTGAGGTAAGAAAACCGTGTTGGTAACAAGGTAAAAATTTCGTTATTTAGTTGTTCTATATCAGAGATTTTTAACGAAGTTGGTGTCTGATTTAATCCTTCAAATTGATTAAGTATTATTACGGATTGGTATCAGTGCGGTTTGACTCATTAGCTAAAATGGGGGAAGTTGTTCGATACTTATAAACAGGCAAAAAAACGGCTCTTGAGAGCCGCTTTTTTAGTAAAAGAAGAATTAACAATTAGTTTCTTCAGCGTTTACGCCTTCTTTAACATTTTCACATGCATCTTCTACTTTGTTTTGCACGTCAGTTACTGCTTCGTCAATACGTTCACCTGCGTCTTCTGCATGATTGTCTTCACAACCCATAATGAAAAAACTTGCGAATAGACCGATTAGTGCTGCTTTTACAGTTGTTGAATTCATAATGTAATTCCTTGTAAGTGTTAATTAAGTATAAGTGTTTGTTAGTCCGATGGATTATCTACCTGGGCGATTTACCACGTAGTGCACCTGAAACTAATGAAATCACTAAAAGTACTAAAAAGATAAAAAATATAATTTTTGCTATACCAGCTGCGGCACCTGCGATGCCACCAAAACCTAACACTGCAGCGATTAAAGCAATAACTAAAAATGTGATTGTCCAGCGTAACATTGTTTTCTCCTTGGTTTATAAATTTTGCTCACAACAACTAATGCCAGTTACATGCCAAAGTGTATTGTTGTTTAATATCATGTGTTTATGTTTTTTTGTGTGTTTTGGGCAATTAGTTGATTAGTAACTTTTACGCTTTGCTATGTAAGTTATTCACACCGTTACACATTGCTTGTAAATATTCACTAAATACATTTATTTGGTAAGACCAATTAACAATTGTTCCTTTGTTTTTGTGTTTCATATGATTTTTCATGTTTTTTTTATTTAACCGGATAGTTAATTAACAACTTATATATAACTATTAGCTATAGTCATTATTTCCTGTAACTATTGTAGGCTGCGTGATTGCAAGGTTCTGGTATGTAAATTAGTTGAGTTTTATGTTGATTATAGTTTAATTGGTTTTACCAATTTACAAGGAGTAGACAAAATAATTAGTTTTGTTATTATCCAGTGAATAAATATTTAATTAAATCGATTTTTTATTTTCGATATGGGTTTCAAGGGGGAGAAAAATGGATATAGGTGCTCTACTCACAACGGCTGGTAGCTTAATGCTTACTGGTATGGTTGGGGTGTTTGTATTTCTGTCGATATTAATTGGTGCCGTAACGCTTATGTCTAATTTGGTGACGCACTATAGCGAACCAGAAGCATCACCAGCTAAATCACCGTCTTTTAAATCTCAAGGTGTGCCTAATGAGCACATCGCTGCTATTAGTGCTGCCATTGCTCAGTACAAATCAAATAATAAATAAGGGGCACACACATGGCTAAATTAAAATTAACAGAATTGGTATTACGCGATGCGCACCAATCATTGCTCGCAACACGTATGCGTTTAGACGATATGCTACCGATTGCTAGCAAGTTAGATGATGCAGGTTATTGGTCTATTGAATCGTGGGGTGGTGCTACATTTGATTCGTGTATTCGTTATTTAGGCGAAGATCCGTGGGAGCGTATTCGTGCGCTTAAAAAAGCGATGCCTAATACTAAACAGCAAATGCTATTACGCGGTCAAAACCTATTAGGCTACCGCCATTACGCTGATGACGTAGTTGAAAAATTTGTAGAACGCGCACATAAAAATGGCGTTGACGTATTTCGTATATTCGATGCAATGAATGATGTACGTAACCTAGAAACAGCGATTAAAGCGGCTATAAAAGTAGGCGCGCACGCTCAAGGTACTATTTCGTACACAGTTAGCCCAGTTCATACACTTGATATGTGGCTGACTCTTGCTAAGCAATTAGAAGATTTAGGCTGTCATTCAATTTGTATTAAAGATATGGCGGGCTTATTAAAGCCTTACGATGCTGAAAAACTAATTAAAGCACTTAAAGAAACCGTATCTGTTCCTATTGCTATGCAGTGCCACGCTACAACAGGTTTAAGTACTGCTACTTACCAAAAAGCGATTGATGCAGGCATTGATATGCTCGATACCGCTATTTCATCAATGAGTATGACTTATGGACATTCTGCAACTGAAACTATTGTATCGATAGTTGAAGGGACTGAGCGTGATACTGAACTTGATTTAAACCACCTAGAAGAAATTGCTGCTTACTTTAGAGATGTGCGTAAAAAATATGCGGCATTTGAAGGTAGCTTAAAAGGGGTTGATGGGCGTATTTTATTAGCTCAAGTACCTGGTGGCATGCTTACAAACATGGAAAACCAACTTAAAGAGCAAGGCGCAGCCGATAAGCTTAATGAGGTTTTACTTGAGATCCCACGTGTACGTGAAGATCTTGGTTTTTTACCTTTAGTAACACCAACGTCGCAAATTGTTGGCACTCAAGCGGTACTTAATGTGCTAACAGGTGAGCGTTATAAAACAATTACTAAAGAAACTGCTGGCGTATTAAAAGGTGAATATGGCTTAACACCAGCACCAATGAATAAAGAGCTACAAGAGCGTGTGCTTGATGGAGCAGAAGTTATTACTTGTCGCCCTGCAGATAATATTGCACCAGAACTTGCAACGCTTGAAGCTGAGTTATTAAAAGAAGCGCAAGAGCAAGGCTTAACATTGGCTGATGACCAAATTGATGACGTACTAACTTATGCATTATTCCCACAAGTTGGTTTGAAGTTTATTAAAAACCGCAACAACCCAGATGCATTTGAGCCAGTCCCTTCTGTTGAAGGTAAAAGCGGTAAAGCACCTTCTAAATCAGCTTCAAATAATAACAAAGTGAAGGCTGAGCAGTACAGCGTAAAAGTAGATGGTAAAGTTTATGACGTAGTAGTGGCGAAAGGTGGTGAACTTAAGGAAGTAACATTAAAAGACTCTGAGCACATTCCTCAATCTGCTTCGGTTGCATCAGGTGAAACACTTAACGCGCCTCTAGCCGGTAATATTTTTAAGATTAAGGTAAAAGCTGGGCAAGTTGTTAACGAAGGTGATGTAGTGATTATTATGGAAGCCATGAAAATGGAAACTGAAATACGCGCTACGCATACCGGAACAATTGCTGAAGTGTTAGTTAGTGAAGGCGATGCTGTAACTACCGGCGACGCTATGATTGCATTAGCTTAGGAGTAAATAGAGGATGGACGGTATTTTAAACCTCTGGAATGCGACAGGCATTGCTAACTTTACAATCCCATCGTTAATAATGATTGCGGTAGGGTGTTTATTACTGTTTTTAGCGATAGCTAAAGGCTTTGAACCATTATTATTACTACCTATTGGTTTTGGTGCAATTTTAACAAATGTACCAGTGGCAGGTTTGTCAGACCCAGGTGGGCTTTTGTACTACGTTTATTATGTGGGTATTGATACGGGGATTTTTCCACTGTTGATATTTATGGGAGTGGGGGCGCTGACTGACTTTAGCGCGCTTATTGCAAACCCACGTATGTTGTTATTAGGTGCGGCTGCACAGTTTGGTATTTTTGCTACATTGTTTGGCGCTATATTACTTAACTATGTACCAGGTTTTGAGTTTACCTTACAAGATGCCTCAGCTATTGCCATTATAGGTGGTGCCGATGGGCCAACGGCAATATTTTTAGCATCAAAACTGGCACCTGATTTACTAGGCGCAATAGCGGTAGCTGCATATTCATACATGGCACTTGTGCCAATTATTCAGCCGCCAATTATGCGTGCGTTAACCACACCAGAAGAGCGCCAAATTAAGATGCCTGAATTACGTAAGGTATCTAAAAAGGAAAAGATTATTTTCCCCCTTATGGTACTTAGTTTAACGGCAATGTTTTTACCGGCTGCTATACCGCTTGTAGGTATGTTTTGTTTAGGTAACTTAATGCGGGAGTCGGGTGTTGTTGATAGATTAAGTAACAGTGCTCAAAACGAAATCATCAATGTTACAACTATATTTTTAGGCTTAGCTGTAGGTTCAAAGCTTGCTGCAGATAAGTTTTTAACTGTTGAGACGATTGGTATTTTAGTGCTTGGCGCACTGGCTTTTGCAATTGGTACGGCATCTGGCGTATTTATGGCAAAAGGACTTAATCGAATATCTAAAACGCCTATAAATCCATTAATTGGGGCGGCAGGTGTATCGGCTGTGCCAATGGCGGCACGAGTAGTTAATAAAGTGGGCCTTGAAAGTAACCCACATAACTTTTTACTTATGCATGCAATGGGACCAAACGTAGCAGGTGTACTTGGTAGTGCCGTTGCTGCGGGTATTTTATTAGCGCTTGTTGGCTAATAATTAACGTGGTAGTTAATAAATGATTTAGCGCAGTTTACTGCGCTTTTTTTTGCTTTTATTTCTCGTCGTTAATAGTTTCTTGTTTCTGTATTTTTGTTTAAAGTGGATGTTCTTCGCAATTTTAAGGATAGTCATAATGCTCCACACACCTTTAGCAAAATATTTACCTAATGTTAGTAAGCTTGTATTTGGATGTATGGGTCTGGGCGGCGGTTGGAATAAAGACGCAATCACTGATGCACATGTTAAGCAAGCTCATGAATGTATAGATAACGCCATTGAAAGTGGTATTAACTTTTTTGACCATGCTGATATTTATACCTTTGGTAAGGCCGAGCAAGTATTTGGTAAAGCGCTAAGTGAGCGAGCAGAGCTTAGAGAACATATATATATTCAATCTAAGTGTGGGATTCGATTTGAAGATGACTTAGGGCCGAAGCGTTATGATTTTTCAGCTAAATGGATTGAGCAATCAGTCGAAGCGTCCTTAAAGCGATTAAACACAGAGTACTTAGATGTACTTATGTTGCACCGCCCTGATCCACTCATGGAAGTTGATGAAATTGCACGTGTATTTAGTTGTTTAAAAGAAAGTGGCAAAGTACGCAATTTTGCAGTATCTAATATGCAGCAGCACCAAATGAACTTTTTACAACATGCGCTCGACATGCCAATTGTTGCCAATCAAATAGAAGCGAGCCTGCAAAAACATCAGTTTGTTGATGAAGGCATATATGCCGGTAACAGTGACGGTAAAGATCTCAATTTTACACCAGGCAGTATTGAGTATTGTCGCCATTTTGAAATCCAAATTCAAAGCTGGGGCAGTTTATGCCAAGGTTTGTACACTGGTAGTGATTTATCAAATGCATCGCAGGCCGATATAAACACCAGTATTTTAGTTAATAAGCTGGCAGCACTTTATGGTACTTCTGCTGAGGCAATTGTACTTGCATGGTTGCTTCGCCATCCCGCATCGATCCAACCAATTATTGGGACGACTAACGCTAAGCGAATTAAAGCCTCTTGTGATGCTGTAAATGTAGAGCTAACTCGTGATCATTGGTATGCACTTTATGTGAGCGCTAAAGGGCATGAGTTACCATAAGTAGGGCACTGATATGAATATCTTCGTTATTTTAATTGGTTTGTTTGTAGCACTTGCTGTGCTTATTCCGTTACTTGAAAAGTATCAAACTAAAATAGGGCTCAACGGCGCAACCAAATACAGTAAATATATTTGGCCATTAGTGATGGTGTCTTTAGTTATTCAGCTCATATATGTACTAATGTACTAATGGTTTATAGCGTATACAAAAAAGCCTTTGCAGGTTAAACCTGCAAAGGCTTTTTTAATGTTTATTAATAAACTTTATTTAAGTGCTAACTGTAGCTCGCGATTGCGCTCAAGCTGGGCAATAAAGTTATCAGCAATAGGTTTAAACTTGGCAAGTTCTGAGCGAGGTAATGGCTCTGACTTAGGAAGTTTTACAGTTTTAGGGTTACGGTGAACGCCATTTACTAAAAATTCATAGTGTAAATGTGCACCAGTAACACGACCTGTAGAACCTACAGTACCAATTTTTTGGCCCTGTTTAACTTTTTGGCCCGTTTTAACTAGCTTCTTATTTAGGTGTAAGTACTTAGTTACATATTGCGTGCCATGGCTAATAAATACGTAGTTACCGTTGTACTTGCTGTAACCCGCTTTAATTACTTTACCGTTACCAGATGCAACAACTGGTGTACCGGTGCGTGCTGCAAAGTCGATACCACGGTGCGCTCTAACTTGCCCAGTAACAGGGTGTAAGCGGCGAGGATTAAAGCTCGAACTAATATACTTAAAGCTTACAGGTGCACGTAAAAATGCTTTTTTCATGCTACGCCCTTCAGGCGTATAAAAATTGCCGTCAGTATGGCGAATAGCTGCAAAGCGCTGACCTTGGTTTACAAATTCAGCTGCAATAATCTTACCGGTACCAATAAACTCGCCATCAACATAGTGAGACTCGTAAATTAAGCCAAATACATCACCTTTGCGAATGTCGTTTGCAAAATCAACATCCCAACCAAATATGTCAGCAAAGTTCATTATTTGGCGTTCGCTTAAACCTGCTGCAATTGCTGAAGTCCAAAAGTTGTTAGATATTTCGCCGCCAGCGGTTTTGGTTAGCGTTTCAATTTCTTTGCTATCAATAGCTGTATCGTAGTTACCTTCTTCATTTAAGGTAACAAATAAAGTATCTGTTTTTGAAATTACATAGCGCAGTTGAGCTAAGGAGCCATCTTCAGCTGTCGCAAAACTAAGTATTTCACCTGGGTGAATTTTAGTCAGTTTTCGAGTCTCTGCATTAGTGTTAATTAGTTTATGAAGCGTTTGAGCCGAAAAACCAGCACGCTTAAAGATAATTGCTAAATTGTCGCCATTTTTAACTTTATGATCGACAAAGTCGTATTCTGGTAACTTTTCTGCTGCTTGCTCTGAATTTAACTCAGTTAATTTTTCGTTGTTATCAACTTTAACTTGTAACTCATAGCGCTTACCAATCTCTAGTGCATTTACACTATTATCTTTAGATGCAGTTGCTTTTTCAGAAGGAAGAAAGAGCAAGCCGGCAATAGCAGAAACCAAACCTAGAATAAGCAATTTGTGTTTTTTGGGGAGGGTGTTAACCACGTGAACCATAACGTGCCTTTTTCTGCTGTCAAGATAATAAATACATAATATTGCAGGATATACCTAATAATGTGCGAATACTAGTGTTTTGTAGATTTAAACTAACGCTGAATTGCGCTAGAATCGAGGTTTGAAGACCTTTTTTAACTGCTTCGTTAACTCAGACTATACGTATTATGTTTAGTTGCATTAATCACTTAAAAAGTTATTTTAATTAGGTAAAATTTGTTATGTTAGTTACATATATAATCTTGGTTTAAACCTGTATTAAATCGAGATAACGCAACTAGCTAGTCGCCTCTTTCGTTGGCAGAATTTTGGAGTAATACACAGTGGATTTACAAACCGCTCTTGCAGAGATAAAACGCGGTGCAGAAGAAATATTAATTGAAGACGAATTAGTTGAAAAACTAAAGACGGGTAAAAAGCTAAAAATAAAAGCGGGTTTTGATCCAACAGCACCTGATTTGCATTTAGGGCACACTGTACTAATTAATAAAATGAAAACCTTTCAAGATCTTGGTCATGAGGTTATTTTCTTAATTGGTGATTTTACAGGCATGATTGGTGACCCAACAGGCAAAAATGTAACGCGTAAACCACTTACTCGTGAAGATGTACTGGCTAATGCTGAAACGTATAAAGAGCAAGTATTTAAAATACTTGATCCAGCAAAAACAACAGTTGCGTTTAACTCTACTTGGATGGAAAAGTTAGGCGCTGCAGGTATGATAAAACTTGCTGCTAATCAAACCGTTGCGCGTATGCTTGAGCGTGATGATTTTAAAAAACGTTACGGTAGCGGTCAGCCAATTGCGATTCATGAATTTTTATATCCACTAGTACAAGGTTGGGATTCGGTTGCACTAGAGTCTGACGTTGAACTGGGTGGTACTGATCAGCGCTTTAACTTGTTAATGGGCCGTGAGCTACAAAAAGTAGAGGGGCAAAAGCCGCAAACAGTATTAATGATGCCATTACTTGAAGGCACTGACGGCGTTCAAAAAATGTCTAAGTCGCTTGGTAATTATATTGGTATTACTGATGCGCCAAACGATATGTTTGGTAAAATAATGTCAATTAGTGATGTGCTAATGTGGCGTTATTACGATTTATTGAGCGCGCTTTCTATTGAGGAAATTGCAGCTCAAAAAGAACGTGTTGAGCAAGGTACTAACCCGCGCGATATTAAAATTGAGCTCGCAAAAGAGTTAATAGCGCGTTTTCATAGTGAAGAAGATGCACAAGCTGCTCATAATGATTTTATTCAACGCTTTCAGAAAAAAGCGCTGCCAGATGAAATCCCTGAGCTGACAGTAACAATTGCCGAAGATGCTATTTTAATTGCTAACTTGCTTAAAGAAGCAAACTTAGTCGTAAGTACATCAGAAGCAATGCGTATGATTAAGCAAGGTGCAGTTAAACTTAACGGTGAAGATAAAATCACCGATACCAAACTTGAAATAGCAAAAGGCACAACGGCTATTTACCAAGTAGGTAAACGTAAGTTTGCAAACATCACTGTAGCTTAAACACAGTTTAAAAACGTAAAAACCAGCCTCGGCTGGTTTTTTTTGGCTCGTATTTTGAGCCCTTTAAATCACTTTTAATATTTCTATGCTGACTATCACTAACAACCAAAATACACGTGCCTGATTCAGTCTATTAATTATTACGGGTACATCATTGGGTGTGGGTAATCTATCAGTACCAATACGCATTTTATTAAAGCGAGTTCCAAAATAAACAGCTGGTCCGCCTAGTTGTACCCCAATAGATGCAGAACATGTACTGAGTAGCCAGCCCGTATTTGTTTGATAAAAGTGCCGGCCATAATGCTTTATATAATGCATGCTTTGTTTGCTTGCTCTACTCGCTGCAATAGTTAAAGCGAGTAAGCGCATAGGAATAAACTCAATGATAAACAAACTTACTTTAAGTGGCTTTAAAAACGGGCTGTTAGGAGAGATATCTCCACGCCATGCTTGCAGTATTAAGGTAAGTAGTCGATAAGCAAGGGCGGCAATGGGGCCAAAAGCTAAAAATATAAATATAACTACGAAATAGTATCGAGCAGTGCGCAGTATTAAACTCTCTATTAATGCTTTGATAATACCAGCAGATGAAAGTCTGCTTACTTCACGGGCAAGCAGTGGTTTTAGTAATTCGCGTGCTGTCGATTTTTGATTTTGTTTAGTTAGTTTTGCAATACGCAGCGCTTTTTTATCAATACTTTTACTTTCGAGGCATAAATATAAAATAAGGCCTGCGAGTAATTCAGGGTAAAAAGCGAATTCAAGCAATAGCACCACAATAATGAGAATGGCACTTAAAATAAGCGTGCTTGCGAGTGTTGCAGCTAAATATTGGTAACTTTTAGGTTCTTTGCTTTTATATATACGCTTACCAATAGCACTAAAAACAGCATTTAACACTGTATTGGGGTGATACCAACTAACAAGAGGAATAAAGCGCTCAGCAAAGAGCGCTATAATAAAGGCAATAAAGTCCAAATGGTTCTGAACAATATTGCTAAGCATTTACAGAGATACTGCCGTTAGCTTTTCTAAAAGTGCGACGACCATTTTAGATGAATTGATTGATGCTGTTTCTAGGTATTCTTCAAATGACTGCGGTGATTCTTTTCCTGCAATATCAGACATCGAACGAATAACCACAAATGGTGTATTAAGCGTAAAACATGTTTGTGCAATTGAAGCACCTTCCATTTCAACGGCAAGCATTGTAGGAAAATCGCTGCGTGCTTTATCAATGCGTACAGGGTCACACATAAATGTGTCGCCAGTACAAATTAAGCCCACTAATGTTTTAACATCACTAATTTTTGCGATTGTTTGCTCTGCTGCTTCAACCAATTTAGGGTGAGCTGCAAAGCCTGCTGGCATTTGTGGTACTTGGCCAATCTCATAACCAAAAGCAGTGACGTCTACATCATGGTGACGTACTTCTGACGAAATGACTACGTCGCCAACACTTAGCGATGGATCGAATCCACCGGCTGAGCCTGTGTTAATTACACAGTCAGGTTTAAAGTTATCGATAAGTAAGGTGGTTGCAATAGTTGATGCCACTTTACCAATACCAGATTGAACAAGTGTTACTGCGTTGCCAGCTAGTTCGCCAGTATAAAAAGTGAAACCTGCTTTAGTTAAAATTTGTGGATTTTGCATAGCTTCGCGTAAAATTTTAACTTCTGGCTCCATTGCGCCAATAATACCAACATTCATAATGTTTAATTCCTGAGTTTGAATGACTTGATTATACGTGAAGTTAGCCATAAAAAACAAAAAAGCGAGCAGTTTTAACGGCTCGCTTAAAATACTTTTAGAAACGTGTTTAGCTCAGAGTATTACTAAATTTCAGCTAAAGCTGTTGTTTGTGCCTTTGCTTGAGAAGGTGATAGTACTGCCGGTTTATGAACACGATTACGAATTGGGCGTTTTGCTTGAGAGGCGCCAGGTTTACCAATTTTATACATAATAGCATCGCGTACTTCAGAAGGGCGGTATCCCGACTTTACTTTCATTCGAATATGAGGAATACCTGCTGCTTCAAGTGCACCATTAACAAACCAATCACGCTGTGCTTTGTGGCCATCTTTATTTGCGTTATTAACTAAATCAACTGCGGCTACAATAGTCATTTTATCTTTATCGATTAATACAAAATCAAGTTGTTTATTTTTTGCTTTAGCAATTGCTGCACGTTTAGATTTAGGTGATAAGCCTTCTTTACAATCAATTACATCGACTAATTTTACGCGGCTTACAATTTTGTATTGATCGCCAACAGCACGTTCTAATAAACTTAAAAAGGCACTCTCTACTTGTGTAAATACGCTCTGCTTGCGAGTAAATGGATACGGATTCCCACCATCGTCACTAAATTTTGATACAACAACAGACGCACCCACAACTAATACTAAAATAGATAATAAAGCGAATTCCATACGGTAACCTCATAACAACAAATTGACACTGCATAACTAAAGCAATTAGTGTGCCTAAATAATGTGTATTAAGGTTTTATTGTTATCGCGTTTTTATGCTTTATTCAGTTTATGGTTAAGCTTGATAACCGTTAGTGAGCCCTTTAACTGCAATAGCAACTGCATCATGGGCATGGAGTGATTCATAATGGTTTATTTGTAGCCAATAATCTGCGTAATTATTATGTTCAAGTAATGCTTTTATTTTACGTGCAGCATCTTCGCAAAACATTAAGTTTTGACCATTCAAACGAGCAAACTCCTGTTCATCTTCACGCTTAACTGCGGCTTGAACAGGTGTTTTTAGTTCCTCCTCAAGTATGTTTATTAAATTTACGACGTCAAATTCATCAGTTTTGCTATTAAGTTTTACTTTTACATTAGCAATAGAGCGTTGTGAATGAGGGGTGGCAACAATTCCTTGCGTTGTACCAAGCCACTCATGTACGTCTTTCTGGCTCAGTGTTTCTTGATTAAACTTCTCACTAAATGCATTTTGTATCAGCTGACGAGCAAGCGCCGCTGAACAGGGACAGGTTGAAGAATAAGTAACGTCGACTGTTAGCTCATAATGAATATTGTTATTTTCAAGTGTACTAGTGAGCGTAATTGGATAGCTTTTCCAACCTGTTTTACCACTTAGTAGTGATTTACGGCGTAATGGTAGTTCAAATTTAAATTCAATTTGTGCTTTATCGCTCAGGCCTTCGTGACTAGTAATAAATGTATCGAGTGCTTGCGCTATAGTTTGAGGGTTAACTTGCTGCTCAGTAGACAACATATCAAGGGCTAAAAATAGGCGCGACATATGAATGCCTTTAGCCTCTTCTTTGTGAAGGTTAACAAATGCACGGGCTTTAGCATTAACAGTAACAGGCGCTAAATCACGGGATTCGAAAATGAATGGCAGCTCAATTTCACCCATACCAACCCAGTCTAATTTACCTGTTTGTAAAGCGGGGGCGGTGTCAGCTATATCGGGCATATTAGTTTGCATGGTATGTTACTCGTTAATTGCAATGATAAGGCGTCGTATTTTACACGAAATAATCTTCTCCTGAAATGAGGACTTTAATAGTGTTTACTTTCGAGCATGAATTTTTTCTGTTTTTGTCGCACAACATGAAAATAGCTAATAGAAAAATGCTAAAATCGGCAAAAATAGTATGTTTAGCAATTTTTACTGCCTTACTTATGTTTAAGCACACCGCTAAGAGATAAAATTACGTATGACCGATTATTCTTTGAGCCCTTGGGTTCGGGTACTTTCCAGCTTAATAACACGATTTGGTGAGTTTAAAACTGCCGCTATTTGTTATTCTTTATTATTAGCCGCATCTCTTATTCTATCGAGCATGTTTTATTATGTCGCAATAGGTGAATTTCACTTTGTTGATATTTTAGCCGTGGTTTTTTTTGCTGCTGTTGTGTCTCCGCTAATTATTAGTGTGCTACTCAATTCAATCCGTCAGTTAGACGCCTCATATGCATATTTAGATAGCGCAACTAAACAAGAAAAATTACTAAATCAGACGCTTAAAGATAATATCAGCCGATTAAATATTGAAATTGATGAACGTAAAATGGCATTTCATGCTAAGCATCGCGCTATTGAAGAGTTACGCCGAGAAATAGCAGAACGTAAAAAAACACAGCAAGAGTTAGCACAACAAAGTATGTTGCAACGCTCTATTGTTGACTCATCACCTGATTTATTTTATTACCGCGATAACAATGGTGTGTTTGCTGGATGTAATAAAGTATTTGAAGAAGTAATGGGAAAGTCCAGCAGTGAGCTTATTGGTAAAACAGTTGAGCAAATATTTCCAAGTGATTTTCTATCTGAAGTTTTAAGAACCGATAAAGAAGTAGAGCAAAACCATCAACCCCTAACTATCGATGTTGGTTACGAAGTAAACGGTGAAACTCGTTGGTTTGAACTACGTAAACTTCCTTTTATTAATGATGAGGGCGATTACATAGGTTTACTTGGCTTTGGCCGTGACATCACCAGCCGAAAAGAAGCCGCGCAAGCACTTGAAACAGCATATAAAGATAAAGGGAAGTTTATTGCAACATTGAGTCATGAGTTACGTACTCCGCTAAATGGTATTGTTGGGTTAACTCGGATGTTACTTGATACGGATCTTAATAAACAGCAACGCAGTTGGTGTAATACAGTCTTCTCGAGTGCTGAAACATTAGGTAATATTTTTAACGATATTATAGATTTAGATAAAATAGATAGAGAACAACTCGATATAGCCACTAATTCAATTAATGTTTCTGACTTTATTAATGACGTTGTGAATTTTGCTGGGCTTATTGCTGAACAAAAAGAACTAAAGTTTAATATTGAGCGTCATGGTGTGCTTGACGTATATGCAGAGTTAGATCCGACCCGATTGCGCCAGGTTGTATGGAACTTAATTAATAACGCTGTTAAGTTTACTCAGCAAGGTGAAGTTAAGCTTGTTTGCCGTAGAGAAAATCGCTCTGAAGGCGCTTGGTTAGTCATGAAAATTTCAGATACAGGCCAAGGCATACCGCAAGAGCAACTCCCACGAATATTTGATATGTATTATAAAGCACCAGATATAAAAGGGACTAATGCAATTGGTTCAGGAATAGGACTTGCTGTTACGAAGGCCTTAGTGAGTGCTATGAATGGTATTATCACTGTCGATAGTACCGAAGGGAAGGGCAGTTGTTTTACGGTTCAAATACCGTTAAGCCTCTGTATTGCTCCAACGGAACAAGGTTATGTTGGTCGAAGCCTGCATATTTTACTGGTAGAAGATGTGCCGCTCAATGCAGAGATTGCGACTAACTTATTAGAGCAGCGAGGACACGAAGTATTATGGGCCGAAACAGGTGAAGATGCTCTATCTTTTGTTGAAACTGAAGACGATTTAGATTTAATTTTACTTGATATGCAATTACCAGATATAAATGGTGACGAAGTAGCTAGGCAGATACGAGCAGATAGTTATTTTGATAAATTACCGATTGTTGCACTTACTGCTAACGTTCGAAGCGCAGAAGAAGAGCTTGCGGGAATATCAATACAAGGAGCACTTGCTAAACCTATTAATACAGTGAAACTTGATAAAATGCTTGCTGACTTATTTGATATTAAAAAAATAGAGAATAAAGCGCCTCAGTTAAAAGTAAGTGCAGAAGCACTTAAAGGCATTGATGCTCATTTACTTGATGTTGAGACAATAGAAGACTTTGTTAACTCAATGGGAGTGGTTGTATTTAAACGCAGTAGTCAGTTGTTTGAAAAGTTAAACCCACAATACCAACAAGAGTTACTTGCTTCATTAAATAGCGGTGATAGAGAAGAGTACAAATCGGTAGCGCACAAGCTTAAAGGAGCCGCTGGATCTGTTGGTTTAAATGATGTGCAACTTCATGCAAAAGTAATGGAATATGGCGCTATTGATGAAACTGATGAAGTTTTAAACGAATGGTTAGATGTTCTAGCAGATAAAATAAATGAAGGACAACAAGCCCTTCATTTATTTTTACAGCAATTAGAGTAAATGTTCGTTCTAATTAGCTATCAATTTTACCAATAAAGCGATAACCCTCACCATGGATAGTGCTGATTAACTCTGATGTTGAGTTGTCGCTTTCAAAGTGTTTACGAATACGACGAATTGTAACATCAACAGTACGGTCGTTTGCACGAAGCTCACGGCCCGTCATGTGTTTAATTAATTGCTCACGGCTAAAAATGCGGCCAGGAGAATCAAGCATTAAACGCAGTGCTCTGTACTCACCTTTAGGTAAACGCTTAGCATCACCATTGGGAGATGTTAGGCAACGGCTGTTTTCATCAAGTTCCCAACCATTAAATGTAATAACACCATTTGTTTCTAGTGCTGATTCTTCACCACCTAGCGCTGTACGTGTAATTAGGTTACGCGCTCTAATTGTCAGTTCGCGTGGGTTAAACGGTTTAGTGATATAATCATCAGCACCAATTTCAAGCCCCAAGATACGATCAACATCGTTATCTCGACCCGTTAAGAAGATAAGGCCCACTTTGCGCTTTTGGCGTAATTCACGAGCTAATATAAGACCGTTTTTACCTGGAAGATTGATATCCATAACTACAAGATTAACGTCATCGTTATTTGTAAGCTTGTCATGCATGTCATCGCCATCAATGGCTTCAATAACTTTGTAACCTTCAGCTTCAAATAAACTAACGAGGTTTAGTCGAGTTACGTCTTCATCCTCTACGATTAGAATGACTGGCGTTTGCATTATTAATTAACCTTTTGGATTATTTACAAAAAAATCGGTATTACACATAAAACCGATTACTAGAGATTATAGGATTATATCCAATTGTTAACAAGAAAAAACAATGTGGATAAATTTTAAACAGTAGCGTATTCAAAGTTTACTAAAAAGGGCCGTGCAAAAACTACTGTTTAATAGATATATCTACGGATGTACTCATTTGAATAGTAAAGTCGAAGCCATTTTCTTTTAATAATCGATACATCCATCAATTATGTAAAAGTGCTTAAAATAATCAAACCAATTCAAAGCGAAATTATATCATCATCTAACCTTTCATCAATGTATGTGATATCACAAAGATGATAAAGTTCACAAATGACTTCGTATTAATTATTTAATATTACGTATTTTACCACATGCACTCTTTATGTGGTCATTAAGTAGTAATTCAAGGACTAAATTTTAAATTAATGTACTTTTTAGTTATATTCCATTAAGGAATTGTAATTATAAAGCGTGCACCCTGTTGTTCTTCTAGATCAAAGAGTATTCGCCCCCCAAGTGATTGCGTAACTAAATTATAAACTAGATGCATTCCAAGACCGCTTGCACCTTGCCCTCTTTTAGATGTAACAAAGGGGTCAAAAATTCTATGCTTAATACTGTTATCTACACCTTGGCCATTGTCACTATAAACGATAGTGAGTTGTTTCCCGATTAGCTCAATATCAAAGCGTATTTCGTTGTTTTCAGCATCTAAAAAACCATGAATTACAGAATTAAGTAATAGTTGTTGAAATATTTGCTGTAACGGTTCTGATTTACTCTGTATGGCTAAATCAGTAGGACAATTAATAGTAACGACAGGGTTTTTATCGGTAAGCTCTGATTGCATTGATGTTAGAACATCGCTGATAAGCTTATGGATGTTTAAATTGGTATTGTCACCATCATCTTGGATAACCGCAACTTTTTTAAAGTTAGAAATTAAATCAGCAGCGCGATTTAAGTTACGATAAATTAAATCAAGATTTTCTATACCTTCATCTATAAAGTTTTTTAATTGGTTAGACGTAAGTTTTTTATCATCAAAGCTTAGTTTTATATCAGCGAGTTTATCACGCAACAACGTAGAGCCGGTGATCCCAAGTCCAATCGGTGTATTAACCTCATGAGCAACGCCTGCAACCATTTGCCCAAGTGAGGCCATTTTTTCATTTTCTACAATTTGTGTTTGATACTGGTGCATACGCTCAAGTGTCGTTAAAAGATCTTGATTTGCTTCTCTAAGTGCAATAGTACGTCGATTTACTTTTTCTTCTAGATTCTGGTTTAATTGTTTTATTTCTTCTTTATCTTTTTCGTGTCGGGTAAGTTGCTTTTGAGTTCGGGCAAGCATGATATTTAAACTGTTAGAAAGCGCGGTAATTTCTTTTACATTGGTTGATGGCGCTCGTGCGTCGTAATTATGGTTCTTTGATACGTCTTGCAATAGTCTGTTTAAATGCTCAATTGGCTTTGCAATCCGTTTTTGTACTTTTATAGCAATAAAGTACACCACAATAAGTATTAGTAGCGTTAAAAATATATCGATTAGTATTTTTTGTTTTATATATACATCAAGGCTCTCAAGGCTTCCACGCATGTAAACGTAGCCAACTAATTTTTCATCATTTAAAATTGGGCGTATAAGTTCAATATATTCATTGTTGATACGTGGTGTTTCTAATTCGTCAATGCTATCTATTCTAAGTGGCACCGGAGGTGTTTTTTTTGCATTAAAACTGATAAAAAAAACTGGTTTTTGTGAGGTTTTTTCTATTGAATAAATATGGATGTTTTTAACAAGTGGGATTTTATCAAACGATTTAAGCCGTCTTTCTTCATTTTTTCTATTGTTTGTTATTACAGAGTTTCCTGCATCAAAAGCAACAATTTCAGAAAGAATAACCAGTTTGCTAATAATTAACTGCTTTTGTTCTTTAACACTTAAATAAGTTGAAATAGAAATAGATAACGACAAGCAAATAGCTGTTATAAGCATAATTAAGTTTATTAGCGCTTTGCGAATACTACTTTGATGTACTTTTTTAGGCATTGTTTGATCGTCGCCTGAGTTAATTTAATTAGTTAAGGTTATAGTTTAGCAAAGACGCAGAAAAATGAAGGAAAAAACGAGGCTAATTCTTATATTTATTCGAAAGTTAGCGCGAGCACTTAACGTGCTCAATCAGTTAAATATTTAAATTAGCTAATATAAACAGCAAATTTATTATTTTTAAATACCGTTTGATAGTCTGCAAATTGAGACTCTAGAATAGGCGGGTACTTTAAAAAGCTGTTAGCAACAATATTCAGCTTGCCCACTTTCGTCAAATGTAATTTTGCGTTTGCAAGAAAAGTTTCAGCAACAGTGTAATCAGTTGCAATACCAGTATGAAATGGTGGGTTACTTACAATTAAATCAAATTTTCCGCTAATATTTTTCAGACCATCGCTTAATATAGCAATGCCTTTTATACCATTTAGCTTTAAAGTTTGTTCTGTTGCATATGTTGCTAAGGCGCTAACATCGCTACAGACAAACTCAAGGGCAGAGTTTTGCAGTCCTAAATAGGTTGCTATTAAACCTGCGCCGCAGCCAAAGTCGAGCACTTTACCTTGTTTTATCGTTGGTGCGTTTTCAAGTAGTATTTTTGTTCCTGCATCCAAACTGCCGTGGTTAAATACCCCAGGAACACTGATAGCTGTAAACTCAGTGTCGGCAACATTAACAATAAACTTTTTGTGATAGGTCGTAATATCAAAGTGTGGGTGTTTGGTTATTTCAGCAAATGAGTAAAGAACGCAGTGCTTAGCTGAATCAATCTTGTTACTAAACTCAGCTTTACCAGCTAATTGTTTTTCAATTGATTTAACACCACTTTTGTTTTCACCTACCACCAATAGCTCGGCATCATCAGTAATAGCAGAGCGGATATTATCAAGTGCCATAAGTAATTCTGGTTTTGATTTAGGGTAGTAAAGAATAACTAAATCGTAGTCGTTACCAGGTATTGTGTGACTTACATGAATATCAACATCTTTGGTGTTTTTAGCAAACTCTCCGTTAGCATGGTTGTAGCTAAACGCAGTTACTTTGCTTTGCGGGTTAAGTTCTTTAAGCTCTGTTAAAAAGCCATCTTGAACAAAGTTGACCACCAAGATAGATTTACCCGTTAGTGCCTCGCTATTTCGAAGTAACAGTAAACTTGGGTTGGTTAATACGCTCATAAATGGCTTTGCCTTACAGTATGTTTAGTTTTATTAAAAGTGAGATTAAGTAATTAAAATTTAATTACTCAGTACGCTCAAACATTAAATCCCATACGCCATGGCCTAAACGATGGCCGCGTTGCTCAAACTTAGTAAGAGGGCGCAAATCTGGGCGTGGAACATAATCGTTTGTTTCAGATTGGTTTTTAAAACCAGGTGCCACTTTCATAACTTCAAGCATATGCTCTGCGTAGTTTTCCCAATCTGTAGCCATGTGAAAAACACCGCCCATTTTTAATTGAGTTCTTAATTTTTCAACAAACTCAGCTTGTACAATACGACGTTTATGATGACGTTTTTTATGCCAAGGATCAGGGAAAAATAATTGCAGTGTGGTTAAGCTTTCATTAGGTATGCAATCTGCAAGTACTTCAATTGCATCGTGTTCAAAAATGCGTAAGTTGGTAATGCCTGCTTCATCGGCATCCATTAAACAAGCACCAACGCCTGGGCGGTGTACTTCAATACCGATAAAGTTTAGATGTGGGGCATTTGTTGCCATTTCGACAAGCGATTTACCCATACCAAAACCAATTTCTACGACTACATCGTTGTTGTTGCCAAAAACTTCGCTTAAATCAAGCATACCGTTTTTATGCTCTAGGCCCATTGTTGGCCAGCATTTTTCGATTGCAGCGGCTTGGCCTTTGGTTAATCGACCTTCGCGTTTTACAAAACTGCGAATGGTGCGGATGTATTTACCTTCTTGCTTAGCTTGCTCAAGGTTAGTGTTGCTTGATTCACTCATATTATTGGCCTGACAAAAACAATGTGTTTAAAAATGGTTGCATATTATCCCTGACCGAGCCCGCAATCACAAGTATTAGCTGGTTTTGCACCGCGTATAGCTTGATCTTTTTGTTAACTGCAATAGACTGAGCCGCCATTGGGCATCAGTAAAAGTTAAAAATGTTGGATTTAAATAAAGAACAGTCACACTTATTTTCTAATCAAGTTGTTGATTGGTATCACCTTCATGGGCGTAAAACGCTTCCATGGCAACTAGGTAAAACTCCTTATAAAGTGTGGGTGTCTGAAGTGATGCTGCAGCAAACCCAAGTTATTACTGTTATTCCGTATTTTGAGAAATTTATGGAGAGCTTTCCAGATATCATAGCTTTAGCTGATGCGGATGAAGACTTAGTACTGCATCACTGGACTGGCTTAGGGTATTACGCACGTGCGCGTAACTTACATAAAACAGCCAAAATAGTACGTGACAAATACCAAGGTGAGTTTCCGAAAACACTCTATGAAGTAATGGATTTACCTGGAATAGGGCGCTCTACTGCCGGGGCTGTTTTATCATTGTCGCTTGGGCAGCATCACCCTATTTTAGATGGGAACGTGAAGCGAGTTTTAGCGCGCTATTTTATGATTGAAGGCTGGTATGGTGTTAAAAAAGTCGAAAACCAGCTTTGGCATTTATCAGAGCAGTTAACGCCTAAAGATAATGTTACCGAGTTTAATCAAGCTATGATGGATTTAGGGTCGAGTGTTTGCTCACGCAGTCGGTTTGATTGCGAGGCTTGCCCATTAAACTCAGGCTGTGGTGCTTTTAATGCAGGCAAGGTAAAAGAGTTCCCACATTCAAAACCTAAAAAAACAACGCCTAAAAAAAGCTGTCATCAGTTAATAATTAAGTGTAATGACAAAGTTTTAATGGAAAAACGACCTAATTCGGGAATTTGGGGGGGTTATTTGGCTTTTTTGAATTTGCTGAGTACGCAGATCTAGAAGTATTTATGGCGCAGCAAGGGTTTAAGGCTCAGCTAAAACAGCTTGATCCATTTGCACATATATTTTCGCATTTTGAACTAACGATAAATCCACACGTACTGAATATAGAGTGTATTCCTGATGTTGTTAATGACAGACAGTTAATATGGTATCCATTAGATCAGTCGATAGAAGTTGGTTTGGCCGCACCGACTAAAAAGTTGGTTAAACAAATTGCACCAATAGGTTAAACTGTTTGCATTTATCGCTAAAGAGAATTAATTATGGCACGTACAGTATTTTGTCAAAAGTTACAAAAAGAAGCAGAAGGTCTTGGGTTTCAATTATACCCAGGTGAAATTGGCGAAAAGATTTTTAATAATATTTCCAAAGAAGCATTTGCTCAGTGGCAACATAAGCAAACAATGCTGATTAACGAAAAGCATTTAAATATGATGGATCCAGAACATCGTATATTTTTAGAAGAGCAGATGGTTGGCTTTTTGTTTGAAAATAAAGATGTAGAAATTGAAGGTTATAGACCTCCAGAAAAGTAATTTTACTTTAAATTAAAAAGGGCTGTCTAACAGCCCTTTTTAATTTTGTTAAACGATAGCTAAATTAGCTCATCGTCTTGTGCGGCAATTTTCACTTGTTCTTTTAAAAATTGAGCCGCTTTTGAATATTCAATCTCTAACTTATCTCTTAAATCAATTAGCTCATCACTTGTTAGTTCATCAGCCTTACATTTATCTTCAAATGACGTTGCTAAATCGGCCACCATTTGCGCACCGATTGTCTTTGATATTGACTTTAACTGGTGACAGCCTTCAATTATTTCATTTAAGTCACTTACCATAACACCCGAATTAATAGATTTAATTAAACTTTGGCTTTGTTCTAAATACATTTTGAAAAAACGCATTTGTTTAGCTTTATCACCGTTTACATATTTAGCAACGGCATCCATATCAACAGGTAAAGCGGTATTTTGATGAATAACAACATTTTTACCGTTGTTTTGTTTATCGCTCCAGCGTTTTAAAGTACTTTCTAATGCATTCAATTCAATGGGTTTAGTGATGAAATCATTAATACCTACTGCTAAACAGCGCTCTTTCTCACCTTTTAAAGCATTGGCCGTGACGGCTACAATATAAGGTTGGGCATCGATTGCTTCTAGTAACTCAGCTTCACCTCGGATTTTTTCAACCATGTCGTAGCCAGACATTTTAGGCATATGTAAATCAGTTAAAATAAGTGAGTAATTGCCTTTACGCCACATATTAAGGCCTTCTACGCCATCATTGGCAACTTCTACTCCGTAACCCAATATGTGTAACTGGTCGGTTAATACCTGTTGATTTAAGAGGTTATCTTCAACAAGTAGTATTAGTTTGTTAGCTTTGCGGGCTTGCTCAACATTTAAATAGTTGTTAAGCGTTTTAGTTTTCTTAATCTGTTTTGGTTGGTGCAGGCCAGCGGCAACAAGTATTGAAAGCATAAAGTTAGATTTACATAATGGAGCTGCATTAATATAAAAAATATTTTTATGATTTATGGCTGCTTCATCTAGTTTGCTCAGCACTACCACTTGTTGGTTATTATCTTCCAAAGAATAAAGCAAACGTCTTAAAAGTGCGTTAATTTTATCCATATTGTCGATACCGTCGACGACCCAAATTATATCCGGATCATATTGATGCTCTTCAATTTCCTGCTCATTATACACATTCGTTATTTTAGCACCCATAAATGATAAATAACGATACATTACTTTTTGACGCTCAAGGTGATTACTCACAACAACAATATGTTTAGCGTTTAATGCTCCTTTGTGATCATATTTTATTTTCCCCGAAGTGCTAAATGGGAGCTCAACAGTGAATTCACTACCAATGCCAATATGGCTGTTTACGTGTATGGTTCCAAGCATTAGCTCTGTTAAGCTTTTACAAATAGATAAGCCTAAACCGGTACCGCCATATTCTCTTGTGATTGAGTTTTCTGCTTGAATAAATGGATTGAATATTTCTCGCAATTGAGCTTGCGTCATCCCTTTACCGTTATCGGTTACACAAAAACGTAAAGTGAAGTGATCGGCTGTATTATGTGCAACTTCAACTGAAATTTTCACATGGCCCTGCGTTTTTTCATCCGTACTAGTAAATTTAATTGCATTACTACATAAGTTATAGAGTACTTGGCGTACTCTAATAGTATCACCTATAAGGTTTATCGGAATGTCTGGGGCAATAGATAGCTCTAAATCAAGCTCACGTTTTTTTGCCACGGAGGAGAGCACTCGAGCAACTTCTTCAATAGTATCAGTCACTGAAAATGGGATTGGGTCTATATTGAGTTTACCAGCTTCAATTTTTGAGAAATCTAAAATGTCGTCCAATATACTTAGTAGAGAAAATGCAGACTCACGAATAATGGTACTCAGACGATGCTGAGCGCCATCAAGCTCTGTTTGACGAAGTAAATCAATAGTACCTATAACACCATTCATCGGTGTTCTGATTTCGTGACTCATAGTCGCTAAAAAAGTTGTTTTAGTTTCACTTGCTCGTTCGGCCTTTAACGTTGCTTGTTCAAGGGCCAGTGTGCGGTTGTGCACTTCTGTTTCTAAGCTGTTTTGAAGCTTTTGTAGCTCTTTTTGGGCTGTGTCGTTATTTGTCATTGCCGTTTGTACTTTTTGCAGCAACAGATTAATATTTTGCGCAACAACATTTAAACCTATTTCAAGTTGTTCACTTACATTACTATCGTAATTACCGTTCTCAGCGATGGCTTGAAGCTCTTCGGTTAGCAAACCAGTGCTTGCACGTAAGCGATTGTTTATATAAGCATTAAACATTAATGCAAATATAAACAGTGCTATAACACTGGCAATAGCGATTAGATAGGTAACAACTTGGGAGTTCTGCATGGTAAGTAAAAGGTTGGATTGCTTTTGCTTAATTATAAGCTCTCCAATAGGTTGGTCGTTTAACATTAGTAAGTGATGTAAAACACCATCGTCAATTAGGTGCTCATTTAGTTTAATAGAAGCGATTGCTGGTTTGGTACTGCTATATACTAATTCTGTTTGTGAAGTGGAGTTAAAGCGATACAAAGTGTAATGAAAGTCATTATTTAATAATGAGGTTAAATCGAGTAACTGCCTTACTTTACCTTGGCCATACATAGTTAAAGCATCGACCAAAGGTAAATCAAGCCTAGTTGCGAGATCTGCAATATTTATAGACGGCTCTATTTTTTCAGAATGAGTTTGATTTTGTGAGTAAAGTGAATAGGCAACAATAGCAAGCGATGTCACTACTATATTAATGATTAAAAAAAGAGGTAGTAAGCCCTTTACCGGCGAAGAATATTTACTCTGCATTGATTGTTCCCGTTGGTATATTTTACTACGATAAGTCCTTATCGTATTTATCTGAGTAATCGTAACACCTAAAAAAAATAATTCACTACGTTTTTAGTCTGGTTTCAGTGTATTTATATGCTACATCAACTTTTGTTGTAGGAAAAATAAACATTATTAATAAAAAACGTACGGGGTTGGCTGAAAACCGTGCAAACGGTTATAAAGGATAAAAAAAAAGTTGACTTGTAAGGGCAAAACTCGTTTAATACGCCGCACGCCCAGATAGCTCAGTCGGTAGAGATGAGTGGGAATTGAATTAAAAATCATTTAAGGTTTTTAATTAGCACTGTTTAAGTGCCTCGATAGCTCAGTTGGTAGAGCAGAGGATTGAAAATCCTCGTGTCCCTGGTTCGATTCCGGGTCGAGGCACCATTTATTAAAGTAGTGGTGTTTAATCAACAGTTTAAACATTATTACGCGTGCCTTAGCACACAGTTTTGTGTGCCGACTTAGCTCAGCTGGTAGAGCAACTGACTTGTAATCAGTAGGTCAACCGTTCGACTCGGTTAGTCGGCACCATTTATAAAGCTAAAAGTTAAATAATTATTTTACTTTTAGCTAGCACAGTTTATGTGCCTCGATAGCTCAGTCGGTAGAGCAGAGGATTGAAAATCCTCGTGTCCGTGGTTCGATTCCGCGTCGAGGCACCATTTACTTTAAGTTCTCAATCTTTAAAATTGAACGTGCCTTAGCACACAGTTTTGTGTGCCGACTTAGCTCAGCTGGTAGAGCAACTGACTTGTAATCAGTAGGTCAACCGTTCGACTCGGTTAGTCGGCACCATTTATTTACTAAACTAGTTTAGTAAAAAGTTAACTTAGAAAATTTAGTTAACTAGCACAGTTTATGTGCCTCGATAGCTCAGTCGGTAGAGCAGAGGATTGAAAATCCTCGTGTCCGTGGTTCGATTCCGCGTCGAGGCACCATTTATTGAAAAGCCTTGCTCATGCAAGGTTTTTTTATTTTAAGTGCTTTATAAAAGTTCTCAATCTTTAAAATTGAACGTGCCTTAGCACACAGTTTTGTGTGCCGACTTAGCTCAGCTGGTAGAGCAACTGACTTGTAATCAGTAGGTCAACCGTTCGACTCGGTTAGTCGGCACCATTTATTTTAGGTAATTTAAAGCAACTAACTTGTAATCAGTAGTCTGTTCAAGTTACCCGTCGACTCGGTTAGTCGGCACCATTTATTTTAGGTAATTTAAAGCAACTAACTTGTAATCAGTAGTCTGTTCAAGTTACCCGTCGACTCGGTTAGTCGGCACCATTTATTTAGGTAACTTAAAGTAACTGACTTGTAATCAGTAGTCTGTATAAGTTACCCGCTCGACTTTGTTAGTCGGCACCATTTATTTAAAAGCCTCGCTTATAGCGGGGCTTTTTTTTTGTATATTTAATCTCTTAAACACATTACAAAAAATTAATTTTTTATTGTTAAAAATTGCTGATCATTTGCTCATTTTTACCGTATAACTGGCTATTATGTTAGTTCATCGCTAGCTATGTAATGTTATGTAAAGTAGGTTGAGCAAAATTTGCCAAAGTGCTTGAATTAACCTCATAAATAGCAGTAATTTAGGTTTAATTATGATTTGGCAATGCAAGCCAACCCTATTGGCAATTAGTGTGATGCTGCTTAGCGGCTGTGCGAGTGATTTGAACTCGTCGCAGCGCATGCAAGCGCCTAATAATATGCCTCAGCAATGGCAGCAAGAAGCATCAAGCTCAGCATTAAAAGTACAAGAGCAATGGCTTACACAATTACAAAATCCTACGCTTAACAAATTTGTACAACAAGCACTTAAAAATAACCAACAGCTTTTGCAAACGAGTTATGATGTTGAAATTCAAAAGCAGCAACTTATAGTCTCGGGCGCTGCACTTTGGCCAAGCCTCGATTTATCAACACGTACAAGCCGTAGTAAAGACAACCGCCCTGTAAGTTACGACAACGCAAGCTCCGTAAGTTTAAATTTAACTTACGAGGTTGATTTATGGGGTAAGCTTTCTGACGCTAAGCGCGAAGCTAATCTTAACTATTTAGCGCAACAGGCACGATTTGAGCAAGCTAAACAGCAACTCGTTGCTGATGTAGTAACAGGCTGGTTCGATGTGGTTACGGCGCAGCAATTACTGGATTTATTTAAGCGTCGTGAAGCCAATGCACAACAAAATCTCGATATTATTGAGTCTGGCTATCGCCAAGGTATAAACGAAGCGCTCGATGTATATTTAGCGCGTAATGAGCTTAATAATGAACGCTCTCGCATTGCCACTCAAACAGCGAGTTTATCGGCATCAGCACGTGTACTTGAGCGTTTACTTGGTGAATACCCAAAAGGTGCCATTACTGCTAGTAGTGACTTACCTGTTATTAATACCGATATTCCTCTAGGATTACCTTCTGAGCTTATAACGCGAAAACCTACTCTACGTGCAAGTTGGTATGAGCTTTTAGCAGCCGACGCATCATTGGCATATGCGCATAAACAACGCTTTCCAAGTTTAGATTTAACAGCTTCATTAAGTGATAGTACAGACCGAGTAAGCGACTTGTTTTCTCCATCAAGCCTTGCATGGTCTTTATTAGGTAGTATTTCAGCGCCACTTTTTGAAGGAGGGCGCTTAAAAGCCAACGAAGAAATAGCGCGTCTTAATACTCAAAAGCAAGAGCAGCTTTATTTACAAACGCTTTATGACGCGTTTGGCGATGTTGAAAATGCAATTTCGCAGCAGCAGTCCCTCAAAGCTCAATATACAAGCACATTAGAGGCACAAGAAAACGCACTTGCTGCAGAGCAATTGTCGTTTGAGCAGTATCAAAGTGGCTTGGTGACTTATACAACTGTGCTTGATGCCCAAGACCGTTCTTTTGACGCGCAAAGCTCCTTAATCGATATTAAAAACCAATTAATAGCCAATAGAATTAACTTACACATTGCCCTTGGTGGTGATTTTGCAAAGCCCTCAAGTGAACTAAAGAGCAATAACGATGAAAACTAAAACAGCAAAAATTATTATTCCAGCGGTGGTTATAGTTGCCACTATTTTAATTGTTATGTTTATTAAAAATAACACGCCTGAGGCTAAACGCTTTGGGACACCTCCTAAGGCATCAATAAGTGTGGCTGCGCTTGAGCTAAAACCACAAAATTATCAAGTGATGATAGACAGCTACGGTACTGTAAAACCACGTACACAAAGCTTGTTAGTGGCTCAGGCATCTGGACAAATAATTGAAGTAAGTGATGACTTTAGAGAAGGCGGTTTTTTTGAAAAAGGCGATGTACTTTTAAAACTAGACGACAGAGATCATCAAGCTGAAGTTAAATCTGCTCAAGCCAATTTATTAACCGCAGAGCAAGGTTTGCTAGAAGAGAAGGCGCGTGGGCAACAAGCTATTACCGATTGGAAGCGCCTTGGCGGCTCAAATCAGGCAAGCAGTTTAGTACTACGTGAGCCACAACTAGCAGCCGCTGAAGCTGAGGTTTTATCGGCGCAGGCAGCACTTGAAAAAGCGATGCTTGATTTAGAGCGCACTAAAGTAACGGCGCCATATGCGGGGCGTATACTCAGCCGTAGTGTTGATTTAGGGCAAGTGGTTACTAACAACACACAGCTAGCCACCATTTACGCAATCGATAGCGTTGAGATTCGCCTACCAATTAAAAATAAAGATCTCCCATTTGTAAATTTACCAGAGCAGTATCGCGATGGTGCTAAAAACCAAGCGGGTTCAATTGTTAAATTTACTTCTGACTTAGTAGGTGAGCAAACGTGGCAAGGTCAATTAGCACGCACAGAAGGTGCTATAGATGAAGGAGCACAGCAGCTTTATGTAGTTGCTAAAATTAATGACCCGTATAAAGCAACAGCAAATAACCAGTACCCAATAAAAATTGGGCAGTATATAAAAGCGCAAATTACCGGCAGAACAGTATCTAACGCACTTATAATTCCTAACAGTACAATTTATCAAGGAACGTACGTTTACATTGTTGAAGGTGGCGTACTTAAGCGTAAAGACATCACACTAGCTTGGCAAAATGCGACTCAGGCGATGATAAAAACCGGTTTAAACGCAAATGACAAGCTTGTTATTACTCCACTTGGTCAAGTAAGTTCAGGAACTCAAGTAAGTATTTTAGGTGAACAAAGTGCAGATCAACCTAAAAGCCGTGGAGCGAATGGGCAAGGTAAAGGAAAGCGCCCTACAGCTGAGCAACTTGAACAAAAAGCAAAAGAGCTTGGTATTAGTGTTGAAGAGTTAAAAAAACGCCGTCCAGCAAAGCAAGGAGATAAGCCATGATAGCTTGGTTTGCCAAAAACCATGTTGCAGCTAACTTATTGCTAGTAACGTTGCTGCTGTCGGGGCTTTTTAGCCTATCAAGCAAAATACCGCTTGAAGTATTCCCTTCATTCGAAACCGACATGATAAGCGTGAACGTAAGTTTGCGTGGCTCAACACCAGAGGATGTAGAGCAAGGCGTAACAATTCGTATAGAAGAAGCCGTACAAGATTTAGAAGGTATTAAGCAAATATTTAGCCGCTCTTCTGAAGGTTCTGGCTCTGTAACAATAGAGGTTGAAACGGGCTACGACCCGCGTGAGCTTTTAGCCGATATTAAAAGTCGTGTAGACGCAATTAACACTTTTCCAGCCGATGCTGAAAAGCCAATAGTCGCGCTTGCTGAGCGAATTCGCGAAGTTATCGCGGTTACCGTATCGAGTGACTACGGCGAAAAAGAAACCCGCGAATATGCAGAAACAGTACGCGATCAAATTCTACGTTTGCCTAATGTAACACAGGTAGAGCTAAGTGGCGTTCGTGATTACGAAATTGCCATTGAAGTAAGCCAAGACGTTCTTCGCCAGTACGATTTAAGCCTTGCACAAATATCGAGTGCCATTGCTAATTCAAGCTCTGATATTTCTGCTGGTAACTTAAAAACTGAAGGTGGGGACGTACTTATAAGCTCTAAAGGGCAAGCATATCGTAAAGATGAATTTGCCAATATTGTTGTTAAAAACCAAGCTGACGGCACTATTATTCGTTTAGGCGATATTGCAATAATTAAAGACGATTTTGAAGAAACACCAGTACGTACTCGCTTTAATGGTAAGCAAGCTGCATTTATCGACGTATATCGAATTGGTCCACAAAGTGCGATTACAGTTGCTGACGATGTTAAAAACTATATAAAAGAGCAACAAAGCTTCCTTCCACAAGGGTTTGAACTAAGTTACTGGGATGATGATTCGGAGCTGGTTAAAAGTCGAATTGCCACACTAACGACCAATGCCCTACAAGGCGGTATTTTAGTACTGGCTTTACTTACTTTGTTTTTACGCCCTGCAATTGCATTTTGGGTATTTATTGGTATTCCGGTTTCGTTTATGGGCGCGTTTTTAGCGATGCCTATTTTTGGCGTAACCCTTAATATTATGAGCTTATTTGGCTTTATATTGGTACTGGGGATTGTTGTTGATGACGCCATAGTTACCGGTGAAAACGTCTACACCCATTTAAAAACAGCTACGTCGGGCGAGCAGGCCGCAATTTTAGGTACTCAAGAAGTAGCAACACCAGTAACATTTGGTGTGTTGACTACCGTCGCTGCCTTTTTACCTTTGGCCTTTATTGAAGGGGCGCGTGGTGCCTTGTTTGCACAAATACCGGTAGTGGTTATTCCGGTATTATTGTTTTCATTGATTGAATCTAAATTTGTACTACCAGCACATTTAAAATATATAAAACTACGCCACGAAAAAGGCGAACCTTCAAAGTTTGATGTTATTCAACAGCGTTTTGCAGATGGATTTGAAAACGCGATTTTAAAATACTATCAACCCACTTTAAATTTAGCACTGCGCCATAAATTGGCTTCGGTAAGTTTGTTTGTTGGTGTGTTTATAATAATTTTAACCATGATCACTAGCGGTTGGACTAAGTTTGTATTTTTCCCGCGTATACCAAGCGAAACAGTCCGCGTTAACTTAACACTACCAACAGGTACGCCGTTTGAAGTCACTAATAAATACGTAATTGATATGTCGCAAAAGGCGCAGCAATTACAAGAAAAATACCGCGACCCAGATACGGGGGAAAGCGTTATTTTAAATATATTAGCCACAACAGGTGGGCGCGGTGGTGTATCTAATTCAGGTTCTGTACGCTTTGAAATTACACCGGCTGAAAAGCGTGAATCAGACATAGGATCAAGAGAGCTTGCCAGCGAATGGCGCGATTTAATTGGTGTCATTCCAGGCGCCGAAAGTTTAACGTTTAGAGCTGAAATTGGCCGAAGTTCTGACCCAATTGATGTTCAGCTTAGCGGGACTTCGTTGACTATTTTACAAGACGTGGCTGATCACATTAAAACCCGTTTATCGACCTACCCAACGGTGTTTGATATTGCCGATAGCATGTCTGATGGTAAAGAAGAGTTACAAATAGAGCTCACGCAGCAAGGCTTAGCGCTGGGTTTAAATAGAGTCAATGTTGCAGGGCAAGTGCGTAACTCGTTCTTTGGCTCGCAAGTACAGCGTATTCAGCGCGGACGTGATGATGTTCGTGTAATGGTACGCTTGCCTATTGAAGAGCGTCGCTCTGTAGCCGATTTACAAAATATACTTATAAATACACCAGCTGGTGGCTCGGTGCCGTTATCGCATGTTGCAACTCTTACCGCAGGGCAAAGTCCATCAACCATTAACCGAATAGACCGCTACCGTACTTTAAATGTAACAGCGGATATTGAAAAAAATAACACCAACATGACCATACTTCAGGCTGACCTAACGGAGTATTTAGATGGATTAATGCAGCAATATCCTGGAGTAGATTATAAACTAGAAGGTGAGGCTAAAGAGCAGCGAGAGTCGTTTGGCTCATTGGCTTGGGCACTTGTGTTTGTATTTTTCATAATTTATGCGCTATTAGCAATACCGCTTAAATCTTACTTACAGCCAATTATAGTAATGAGTGTAATTCCATTTGGCATGATAGGTGCTGTAGTCGGGCATTGGATTATGGGCATGGATTTAACCATTATGAGCTTGCTTGGTATGCTCGCTTTAACTGGGGTGGTAGTAAATGACTCCCTTGTACTAGTTGATTTTATCAATAAAAAGCGCAGTGAAGGCGGCAAATTACTAGATGCGGTTAAAATTGCAGGTGCATCGCGTTTTCGCCCTGTAATGCTAACTAGTTTAACGACCTTTATTGGCTTAATGCCGTTATTATTTGAAAAAGCGACTCAGGCGCAGTTTTTAATACCAATGGCGGTGAGCTTAGGGTTTGGGATTATTTTTGCGACCTTTATTACTTTATTGTTAGTACCAATAAACTACATGCTAATGGAGCGTTTTCAAGGTTGGTTTAAATAACTTCACTCTTAAATACGTGATTATTAAAGCTGTAGGTAAGTAATTACCTGCGGCTTTTTTTATAAGCTAAAAAGTAATATTAGACAATTGAAGATAAGTGAATAAAAAATTTAGATAAATATAAGAGTAAACAGGAAGGTTAATTTTTTTGATAAAGCCTTTTAAAGGCGAGGGTTTGCAAAAAAGGTGTTCCCCAAGATACGGTACCCGGTTTCAGTCCTGAAACCAGAAGGTTTCAGGGCGGAAATCTGCGGTTTACCGTAGGCTTCTCGGTACATGCCGAGCTTGCACAATAGTAGACGAACAGAAATCCTGGTATAAAATTTATCGGCTCAGGGACTTAACCAAGCTCCGGTACCCCAGGGAACAATTTAAGTATATAAGACATAATCCAATCCTTAAACCCCAAACGTAAAAAATTAAACCGTTCGCTTAGTTTTCCCGCACCTTTAACTCGCCATTTACTTTATCGCATGGTTTTTGAGCTTGATCATACAATTAATTGGAGTTGCTTTTTATCGAGTGGTAGCATTGCCTTAACTTGCAAAGCGAAGATTCGATTATGAACGATTTACCCGATTACGAAAAAGCTCAACTGCTTTTAGAAAAAAACGAAATATTTGTATCACCTGCTGAAGCGCATGGTGTAATTAGTGGTTTACTTGCGTGTGGTTTAACCATTGACGACAAAGAATACTTAGGCCTTTTAAGCGATGTGTTTAACGATGGTGAATCGTTTAGTAACGATTTAAAGCAGTTTTTTGGCACTATTTATAAGCAAGTAGTTGCGAGCTTTAATGATGATGAATTTCAGTTTGATTTATTTTTACCAAGCGACGATGAAACACTCATCGATCAGGCTAATGGTCTCGTATCATGGGTAGCAGGCTTTATGCTTGGTTTTGGCTTAAAGCAAAAAGATTACGGTAAACTATCGAGCGATGTTAAAGAAGTTATTACTGACTTTAGCGAAATCACTCGCTTAGATACCACTTTTGAAGAAACCGAAGAAGACAGCCAAGCGCTGCACGAAGTGATTGAATATGTGCGCGTATCAGCACTACTTTGTTTTGCAGAGCTTGGTAAAGAGCAAAACACGCAAAGTACTAAAAAAACACTTCATTAGTTTAAAAAGTTAAACGGGTTGGTTAATAATGGTTGAAGTACAAAAGTCAGAATTTAAAGCACGCCGCGAGCGTTTACTTGCGCAAATGGATAAAAATAGCGTTGCTATTATCCCTGCTGCGAGCGAAGTGACGCGCAGCCGCGATACCGAATATGCATTTAGACAAGATAGCGACTTTTTCTATTTAACAGGCTTTAACGAACCCGACGCTGTACTTGTACTATGTAACAACAGCGATGCACCGAGTACTTTATTTTGCTTAGATAAAGACAAGCTTGCCGAAATTTGGCATGGCCGCAGGGTTGGCTTTGATAAAGCTAAAAGTGACTACTTGTTTGATGAAGCTTACCCGCTAAGTGAATTAAACGATAAGCTACTCGATATACTAAATGAAAAAGATGCGATTTATTTTGCACAAGGTGCTTATCCTTCATTTGATACTAAAGTGTTTTCGTTACTAGGTACACTTCGAAGTGGCTCACGAAAAGGCCTTAAAGCACCGAGTACTTTAAAAGAAATACGCGGCCTTATTCATGAAATGCGTTTGTTTAAATCGCCAAGCGAGATAGATGTTATGCGAGAAGGCTGTGAAATTAGTGCGCGAGGGCACATGCGCGCTATGCGTTTTTCACACCCCGGAGCTACTGAATTTCAGCTAGAGGCTGAGCTACATCATCATTATGCCATGAATGGTGCGCCGCACCCGGCGTACGGCACAATTGTTGGTAGTGGCGACAACGCCAATATTTTACATTACACGCAAAATAGCGACGTATTAAAAAATGGCGACCTGGTACTTATAGACTCCGGTTGCGAGCTACAAGGTTACGCCGCCGATATCACCCGTACTTTTCCAGTAAATGGACAATTTAGCGAAGAGCAAGCCGCGCTTTATAATATTGTTCTTAAAGCGCAAGAAGTTGCTTTTGATGAAGTAAAACCCGGCGGGTTTATGTCGCACGCTAATAAACGTGCAATGGAAGTAATGACCCAAGGTTTACTTGATTTAGGTATTTTAACCGGCGACTTTGATGAGCTAATGGCAAAAGGGGCATGTAAAGAATATTACATGCACGGGCTTGGACATTGGCTTGGTTTAGATGTACATGATGTTGGCGATTACAAAGTAAATAACGTTGAGCGTGCATTTGAGCCCGGTATGGTACTCACCATAGAGCCTGGGCTTTATATAAGCGAAGACTCAAGCGCACCGCAAAAATACAAAGGCATTGGTATTCGTATCGAAGATAACTTGCTAGTTACCGAAACCGGCCATGAAAACTTGACCCTAAGCGTACCTAAAAAAATTAGCGATATAGAAGCACTTATGCAAAGTGCTAAAAACGTATAAAGCTCGGAGAGTAAAGTGGCTAAGCAGTTTGATGTAGTTATTATTGGCGGTGGTTTAGCAGGAGCAAGCTGCGCATTAAGTGTGGCTAAAACTAATCCCGCGTTAAATATTGCCGTTGTAGAAGCTAATCAAGTAACCGGCGACTACCACCCAAGCTTTGACGACAGAAGTATTGCACTTGCTCAGCAATCGGTAGAGTATTTACAAAGCCTCAATTTATTTGAGCAAAATGCCCCTTACACCGCAGCAATCAAAAAAGTGAGCGTGTCTGATAGAGGCCACTTTGGCAAAGCGCACATTAATTGCGACGAATTTGCTAAGCCCTCACTTGGTTACGTAGTAGAAGTAAATCCATTTGGCCGAGCGCTTCACCTGCGTTTAACGCAGTCAAATATTACGCTTTTGTGCCCCGATAGCGTAACTGCCATTGAGCAAACTCTGCATAGCAATACACTCACCCTACAAAGCGGCGAGCAATTAAACGCAGCGCTATTGGTTATTGCTGATGGCGCACAATCACCAACACGTAGTTTACTTGGGCTTGGTTTTAATACCCAGCCTTATGAACAAGGCGCTATTATTGCTAATGTAGAAGTGGCTGGTGGGCATAATAATCATGCCTTTGAGCGCTTTACACAAAACGGGCCTATGGCGTTATTACCCATGAGCAATAACCGTTATTCGTTAGTATGGTGTATGCGTCAAGAGCAGGTTGAACAGCACATGGCACTTAATGAACAAGACTTTATAAGTGCACTGCAAAGCGCGTTTGGTTATCGCGGTGGGCAATTTACTAAAGTAGGCATGCGCACGAGTTACCCGCTCGTTTACGGGCAAGTTGAGTCTTTAATTGCGCACCGTACAGTGGTTATTGGTAATGCTGCACATGCTATTCATCCTATTGCAGGGCAAGGTTTTAATTTAGGCCTTCGCGACGTGCAAGTACTTAGTAATTTAATAACAAACAGCCAACACGATTTAGGCAGCTATGCGTTTACACGTGAATATTCAAAAAAGCGCTGTGATGATATAAAAATCGTAATGAGTTTAACCGATGCACTTGTTAGGCTTTTTTCAAACTCATCGCGAGTGCTCGCATTGGGGCGCAGTATTGGGTTGTTTTCGATGGATTTATTTCCCGCATTAAAAGCGCCATTAGCCAAACAGTTAATGGGGCAAGTTAAACAAGGTAGGCGTTTATGAAGCAAGCACAGGTTTGTATTGTAGGTGGTGGCTGCGTAGGGTTGACACTGGCACTTGGATTGGCAAAAGCCGATATAAGCGTCGTTGTACTCGACGGAGCACCAACACAAGCGTTGCCAACTGACGAATATGGTTTGCGCGTAAGTGCGCTAAGCATTGCAAGTCAAACCTTGCTTGAGCAGTTAAATGTATGGCCCGAAATTATCGCACAGCGAGCGTGCGCTTATACACATATGGATGTACGTGATGCCGACAGTTTTGGCAAAATAGCGTTTGATAACGAACAACTTGAGCTTGAACATTTAGGCCATATTGTTGAAAACGACATTATCCGCTACGCGCTTATAAAAGAGCTAGAGCAACAAAGCAGTGCAACACTAATGTTTGATACGCAGTATCAGCAAATACATCAAAGCGAATCTGATGTATTTATAACGCTTAAAAGCGGCGAGCCAATTATTGCAAAACTGCTGGTGGCGGCTGATGGTGCAAATTCAGCTATACGTAAACAATTTAATATGGCGCTGAGCTTTAAAGATTACGGCCATCATGCGCTAGTTGCGACTGTTAAAACTAAAGAGCCGCACGCAAATACCGCACGCCAAGTGTTTTTACCAACCGGGCCACTGGCATTTTTGCCTCTGAGCGATGCAAATACGCATTCAATAGTATGGTCTACAAGCCCAAACCACTGCGATGAGCTGCTTGCAATGGACGACAGCAGCTTTAATAAAGCCGTTATGGCTGCAATAGATGGTCAATGCGGTTTGTGTGAAGTGCAAAGTAAGCGCGTGGCTTTCCCACTTAAAATGCGCTACGCTCAGCAATGGGTTTCAGGCAAAGTGGTACTCATTGGCGATGCTGCACATACAATCCATCCACTTGCAGGGCTTGGTATGAACCTAGGCCTAAAAGATGCGGCTTATTTAATTGAGCTTTTAACAAGTGATAGCAAGGAGTTTGCAAGCACGCGCACACTTCGCGATTACGAACGTACCCGTAAGCTCGACGCACAAAAACACATAGCCATGATGCAAGGGCTAAAAGAGTTATTTGAAGGGGCTAATCCGTTTAAAAAGCTTATTCGCGGAGTAGGGTTGTCGCTAGTTGATAACCTAGGGCCAATAAAACACTTGTTCGCCAAAGAAGCGATAGGAAAGTAAAAACATCGACAATAAGTTTTGTAAAGAACGATGCTTAATTTAAGAGCGCCTTTTTTAATGTTTATATTGAGTTAAATTAAGTGCTTCTTATTTTTTGAAATTCATCCAAACTAAACACTTGAATTCAAGACGATTAATTACAAAACCTCGAATTTTATAAGCGCCAAGTTAAACATATCGCTGGAAATTTAACCTCAAAAAATAAACATGCCTTATACCAATCCGCAATAATACTTAATCAATTTGAGGGATTAAATCTGACACTAACTGTGTTAAAATTTTCTGATATAGAACAACTAATTTGCCTTATAATCGACAAGGTTTTCTTGCCCCAAAATAGACCACTTAATTAATCGAGTTGGTATTATTGATAACTATAAAAATAATGAACTGCGCTTAAAGTTAACTTAAAAAGCAAAAAAGAGGATTTAATGGCAAATTTAATAGAACTAACAACTAAAAATAACACAGCTATACTCACCATGAATACCGCTGAAAACCGTCATAATCCAGCGTTTTTGGCTGAGTTTAATTTACACCTAGACCACATTGAAGCAGATCAAAATATTAAGTCAGTTATTTTAACGTCTTCGAGTGATAAAAATTGGTCATTGGGTATCGACCTTCAATGGATGTCTAATCCAAGTATTTTACCTGCAGCAATTTCTGACTTTATGGTGCAAATAGGCGATTTATTTAAACGCATCGTTACTTTTCCTATGCCTATTATTGCTGTGTTAAACGGGCATACCTATGGTAATGGTGCTGTACTTGCGTGTGCGTGCGACTTTAGATTTATGAAATCAGACAAAGGCTTTTTTTGTTTTCCTGAAGTGGATGTTATGGTGCCGTTTGTTCCGTCGATGTTTCCTATAATTAATAAAGCAATTTCGCAAACATTCTTTAATCGTCTAGCTATGTCAGGAGAGCGGGTTGGTGCAGAGCAGCTGCTAGAGAACAAAGTAGTTGAAGCTGTGTTTGCAAATAATGACGAACTACAAGCGGGTGCACTTGAGTTTGCCCAGCAGTTTAATAAAAACCGTTGGATTTACGCTCAAAATAAAACACAAATGAATAAGCAGATTTTACTTACGATGAAAGAAGAAGACCCAAGCTTTATTGATAATATAAGTAAACTGCTGTGGAAAAACCTACAAAAAAAATAGTATAAGTCTTAGTATTGTTACTAGATGACTAAATGCTTTGCAGTTAAGGGATCGTTAAGCTCCATTGCGCTAGATTTTTCAACTATACACCAAGGTAAACAGTAAGGTAAAAGTGCTTTCTTAAAAGTTTAATAGCTTTTACCTGTCTCATTATAACTATATGGGTTAAAATACCTACATAACCAACTAACAAGATAGTGAATGTCAAACCAAGATCCAAATCTCAGTCGAGAACAAGAAAAGTACGAAAACCCAGTCCCTAGTCGTGAGTTTATACTTACTCACCTTCAAGAGCGTTCAAAGCCTGCTAACTACGCGCAATTATGTGAAGAACTAGCAGTAAACGATGACGAACGCCAAATAGCATTTAAACGCCGCCTTCGCGCTATGGAGCGTGACGGACAGCTGTATTTCAATAAATTTAAATGCTACGCCCTAATTGACGAAGCCGGTTTAACCAAAGGCAAAGTAATAGGCCACAGAGACGGTTTCGGCTTTTTAGAAGTTGAAGGCGAGAGTAAAGATTGGTTCATTGCTAAGCACCAAATGAATATGGTGTTACATGGCGACATTGTACTAGCTAAAGGCACTAAACGTGGTTCTGGCTCAAAATGCGATGCACGTATTATAAAAGTGCTTACTAACGAGCGCGCGCCAATTGTTGGCCGTTACTTTGTTGAGCACGGTGTTGCTGTGGTAGTCGCTGAAGACCCGCGCATAACGCAAGATATAATGATTTTACCAGGCAACGAAAACGGTGCCCGCCATAACCAAATGGTGCAGGTTAAAATTACGCAAAATCCAAGCCGTAACATGAACGCGGTAGGTAAAGTTATAGATGTACTTGGTGAGCATTTAGCCCCAGGTATGGAAATTGAAGTTGCACTGCGCAATCACGATATTCCACATGTATGGCCAGAAGAAGTTGAAGCACAAGTTGCTCACCTAGGTGAATTTGTTGAAGAAGCTGACAAACAAGGTCGCGTAGATTTACGTGATTTACCACTTGTAACTATTGATGGCGAAGATGCACGCGACTTTGATGACGCCGTATACTGTGAACCTAAAAAATCAGGTGGCTGGCGCTTATGGGTTGCCATTGCCGATGTATCGCATTACGTAGGAATGAACACGCCGCTTAACAAAGAAGCAATTTTGCGTGGTAACTCAGTGTATTTTCCTGAGCAAGTAATTCCGATGCTACCAAAAGTGCTTTCTAACGGATTATGTTCGCTTAATCCAAAAGTAGATCGCTTATGTATGGTTGCCGAAATGACCGTATCGAGCGCGGGTAAACTTTCGGGTTATAAGTTTTACGAAGCCGTGATGAACTCGCATGCACGTTTAACTTACACCAAAGTAAATGCCATTTTACAAAACGACGAAAAACTACGCGAAGAATACTCAGCCGTTGTGCCACATTTAACTGATTTACAGCAAATGTACATGGCACTTAAAGCAGCACGCCAAGACCGTGGTGCCATTGAGTTTGAAACCCTAGAAACACGTTTTGTATTTAACGCTCAACGTAAAATAGAATCAATAGTGCCTGTTATTCGTAACGACGCGCACAAACTCATTGAAGAATGTATGATTTTAGCCAACGTATCGGCGGCTAAAATTCTTGAAAAGCATGAAGCGAGTGCGCTTTATCGTGTGCATGACGAACCAGACCAAGAAAAACTAGGTAACTTTACTAAGTTTTTAGGCGAGTTAGGTATTGAAAGTACATTAAGCGACGAGCCAACACCAAAAGAAATAACGCAAGTATTAGCGCGACTAGGTGACCGCCCAGAAGCTGAACTTATTCAAACTATGTTACTGCGTTCAATGAAACAAGCTGTATATCAGCCAGATAACATTGGTCACTTTGGTTTAGCGTTATCGGCTTACGCGCATTTTACATCGCCAATACGTCGTTACCCAGATTTAGTCGTGCATCGTGCTATTAAAGCAGTAATAAAAGCACAAGGTCAGCAAACGTCTGGCGAATATGCTTATACAGACGACGAAGTTGATCAACTAGGTGAGCAGTGTTCTACAACAGAGCGCCGCGCCGATGATGCAACTCGCGAAGTAGCCGACTGGCTTAAATGTGAGTTTATGCAAGATCACGTAGGTGACGAGTTTAACGGTGTTATTTCATCGGTCACTAACTTTGGCTTGTTTATTCGTTTAGATGATTTACAAATTGATGGGCTTATTCACGTTACTAATTTAGGCGATGAGTTTTTTGCACATGATGCTGCAAAACACACCCTAATAGGTGAGCACTCGCATACTGTTTATCGCCTTGGCGATAAAGTAACAGTTAAAGTTGCATCGGTTAGTTTAGACGATCGCCGTATAAACTTAACGCTTAAAGGCGATGTTGCACAAGACAGATACTCACGTCGTCGTGCACCTAAAAAAGGCTCAGGCAAATCTGAGCATGCGCCAGCAAGTGTGCGTTCGCAATTAAAAGCAGGCAAAGTACCGGGTAAAAAGTCGCACAGCGATGACAAACCAAAAGGTAAAAAAAAGCCAGCAAATAAAGATAAAGGCAAGCCTGCAAATAAGTCTGCAACAAAACCTGCAGATAAAAAAGCAGCAGACACTGCCGTAAAGAAAAAACCGAAGAAAAAGGCCGTTAAAAAGCCTAAAAGAGCAGGCAAAAATGCCCGTAAACGTACTAGCCCAGGAGCAGACAATACGTGAGTAATGAATTAATTTTTGGCTTTCATTCTGTTGAAGCAATTTTAGAAAGCGAACCAGAGCGCTTTGTAGAAATTTATGCCCTTAAAGGTCGTGACGACAAACGCTCAACTCCGATTATTGATGAAGCACGTAAATTTGGTATTTCAGTACAGTTTATGCAGCGCAAAGCCCTTGATAGCAAATCAAAAGGTGAGCAGCATCAAGGTATTATTGCTAACGTAAAAGCAGCGCCAACGTTTAACGAAAAAGATCTTGATGCGATAATCGCTCGTGAAGACACACCGTTTTTACTGGTGCTTGATGGTATTACCGATCCGCATAACTTAGGCGCATGCCTGCGTAGTGCAGACGCTGCTGGTGTTCACGCTATCATTGTACCTAAAGATCGCTCTGCAAAGCTTAACGGCACAGCGCGTAAAGTAGCTTGTGGCGCAGCCGAAACAGTACCGCTTATTCAAGTGACTAACCTCGCGCGTACGCTTCGCGAAATTAAAGATGCAGGCGTATGGGTTGTAGGCACTGCTGGCGAAACTGATAACCACGTATTTGATGCAAGCTTAACAGGCCCAATGGCTATTGTTATGGGTGCAGAGGGCGAGGGCATGCGACGCTTAACGCGTGAGCATTGCGATATGCTTGTTAAAATTCCAATGGCAGGTACAGTTTCAAGCTTAAACGTATCGGTAGCCACGGGTATTTGTTTGTTTGAAGTTTTACGCCAACGTAACGCAAATAACTAATACCTAATAAATAATACCTAATTAAAATTAAGTATTAAAAAAGCCGAGATTGAAATTCAATCTCGGCTTTTTTGTGTCTGTAATTTACGCTTTAACTTTACACCAATTGATGCTCTATTATAGCGATAGGAAAATAGCTCTATAGTAATACCAAGCTGCATAAATCTTTGATCAATTTAACGAATTAAATTGCACTATAACGTCGTTAAAAATTTTTTATTTAGAACAACTAGATACAAAAATTATTGCCTAGTTCTAGTGTAATTTTCTTAACGTTAAATAGACCTCATATATAAGCAGATTGGTATAAGGCAAAAATAACAAAATATAGTGTTCTTATATGAGTTACTTTTAACGTAGCTAGTGAACTATTTCTCCTATACAAAGCGCAGGTAAACGGTTTAATAACAAGGTAATAGTTTAGATGTGTAGTGCTTTTACATAAAAAATTATTAACGCTGTTAGTGAACCGTTTAACCAGCTTTTAATTTAGAATGAGTAAGTGTAGCCCATCTGTACAGTACGCGGCTTACCTGGCTGAATGCCACCGTTTGAACGGTTAGCAACGTATGTTTTATCAAACAAGTTATCAACGCTTAGGTATACTTTTTGATTTTCATCGATTAAGTATTTAGCGGCTAAATCCCATACTACGCGGCTATCAATTGCGTTTAAGCCCGACTCAGTTAAGTTAGCATGCGCATCAGATACGTAACGTATTTGGCTGTTAACTACAAACGCAGAAAACTCTGCACCTAACGATAACGCTACTTGGTTTTCTGGTACGTAAGGCATTGCATCGCCTTTTTCTACCGCGCCCCAAATTTCTGAATCAAAATCGTTTTTAAACTCAGAGTCTGTGTAGGTGTATGTTAATTTAACTGGGAACATAGCTGTATCAGTTGCAAACGTACGTGCTGCACTAAATTCAAAGCCTGCTACTTCTACTTCACCGTAGTTGTATTGGTCGCCAATGTTGTCGTCGCTACAACCAACCGCTGCAGTACAGTTACCGTGCATGTTGTCGTAGTCAGAATAAAAGGCAATTATTTCACCACTAAAGCTATCCATGTTGAAGCGAGAGCCAAACTCAATGTTTACGCTTTCTTCTTCTTCTTGGTCTGCATTACCAGGTGCTGCTGGCGCATAACCTTTTTGAATGCCCGCAAGTAGCGTTACGTTTTCGTTAAGCGTGTAAGTAGCACCTAACGACGGAACTAAAATTTCGGTATCGTTCGACACATCTTTAGTTAAACCGTTGCTGCGCGTTGGATCTGATTTAGACCACTCTTCACGCGTAATAGTAATGTCTTCATAACGAAGACCAGCACTTATTACTAATGCATCAATTGTCCACTCGTCTTGAATAAACAAGGTGCTTGCTTCGGCACTATCTACGCGGTTGCTATCAGAGCCCGGAACGCCTTGCTCTGTAAGCGTTAAGCTTAGGTCTTGATTAAGTGTGTATTTGTCTTCCCACTGAAAACGATCCATTTCGTCTTCGTGGTAACGCACACCAACAGTGATGTAATGATCGCCTGCCGGAATATGTAATTCAGACTGAATCCCCTTAGCTTGGTAATCGCGATTATTAGCTTTAACAGCAATACCTTCAATGCCTTCGCTTGTCGGGTTTGCTTCAAATTCGCTGTATTGCTCAAGGTAGCTTTCGCTTACTTTGCTGGCTTTGTACCAGTTGCGATGAAAATCGTTTAAGTAAGCGGTTGCTAAAAACTCATAGCCATCACCAAAACGGTACGCGTAGTTAAGTTGATATGCGTTGTGGCGCGTATTCATTTCATCGTTTTGCGATGCAGCATAACGACGGTAAGGACTCTGTTTATAATCTTCGTCAGTTAAGCCCATGTATGTTTCGTCTGATGTTTCGTCAGAGTACTTAATTTTTAGCTCAAGATTATGCGCATCGTTTTGACCAAACGTGTGGCCAAACTTTAATAGTAAATCTGTTTTTTCAAAACCGGTGTTGTCATTACCTACTGGCAGCTCTTTAAAGCCATCTGCGCCGTAAGTAAATACTTCAATTAAACCTGCTGTGTTATTTTTTTCTTTACCAAAGTAAGCGTGGCCTTTGTAGTAACCGTCGCTACCAAGGGCTGCATCTACCATACCTTTTGAGCTATTTGGCTCAGTGGGTAAGCTGCGAGAAAGTAAGTTTAAAACACCACCCGTAGTACGCGGGCCGTACTTAACTGAGGCTGCGCCTTTTAATACTTCAATAGATTCCATACGACCCATAGTAGGGAAGTAGTAAGCAGAAGGTGCCGAATATGGCGCTGGTGCAACTAACACACCGTCTTCCATTACTGATATTTTATCGTTACGGCCAGTACCTGTACCGCGCATACCAATATTAGGACGAAGGCCGTAGCCATCTTCTTCTTGCACGTAAACGCCTGGAACAGATGCTAAAACGCGAGAAATATCGGTAAACTGGAATTTTTGAAGCTCTTCTTCAGAAATAAACGTAGCCGAACCAGGAATATCGTTAATTGCCTGCTGAGAGCCAATAACGGTAATTTGTTCAAAGCGTTGTTCTTTATTGCTGGTGTCTTTTGCTATTGCAGTAGCGCTAAAAGACAAAGCAACCGCAGTTGCTAGGGTAGATACTAAAAATTTAGGGTTCATTGTGTTCCTAATTATGTCAATTATCCAAATTGGCGTAATTGGAACACGTTAACGAATACGAATCAATGTTATTAACTATTTAATGATTCAGTTTTTTAGAACTAAAAACACCTACTTATGCAACTTAGTTAACTAAATTATTTCTTTTGTAGCAGTTTGTAATTACTTAACTAGTTATAAAGTTTGAACTAGGTATATTTACTTTTAAGCGCTTTATATTAACTAGTTTAGATGTGATTATCGTTAATTCATTTTATTTTTCAATTGGTTATGTTTATTGGTGTTAGCCTAAACGTAGTGCGATAAACTCAGCAAGTTTATCTACTGCATTTTCCGACTCGCCCGAACTTTTAACCAAACTAATACCAATATTACCAAGAGCAGGTAAATGCTTGGTTTGAACTTGATAGTTAAGTTCACTCGGTACTGTGCTTTTAGCAAGTACCGTAATACCTAAGCCTTCTTTTAACGCGGCAATAAGACCGGTTAAATCGGCGTTGCTATAGACAATTCGGTATTTTATACCTGCACTTTTTAATGCATCAGTAGCACGGCGACGATAAATACACCCCTCTGGTGCGGTAACTAGCGTAACCACGTCGTTTTGTGCAAGTGATAAATCGCCTACCCATACGAGTTTGTCTTGCATAAAAATAGGGAATTTTTCAGAGCTGAGACGCTCATTTAGCGCCAGCACTAAATCAAACTGATCTTGCCTTGAGGCCGAAAGCAAATGTTTACTTAAACGCGATTTAACTTCTAACGACACCTCTGGGTAGAGTGCCACAAAGTCGCCAATAATTGAGGGTAAAATACGCGCCGCAAATTCGCTCGGAATACCTAAGCGCACTTTACCTGCAATGTTTTCTGAGGTGAACTGCTGCAAAATAGCATCGTTGTGTTGCATCATCTGTTTTGCCATAGGCAGTAATAGCTCGCCGTACTGGTTTAATACTTGGCGCTGTCCTTGTTTTTTAAATAGTTTATAGCCAAGCACATCTTCTAAACGTTTTATTTGTAGGCTTACCGCAGGTTGCGATAGGCCAAGTAAGTCGCCTGCTTTAGCAAAACCACTTACTTCAACTACCATTACAAAGGTGCGTAAACTGTCGGTTGATATGTTTTTCATATTTATAATTGCAATTTATATGGCTATATATATAAGTATTATTTATCAATTGATAAATAATTACAATTTGTTGTTACACACCTCGCGCAATATACTTTTAGCATTGAAAATACACAGGTGTTTGTTATGACTTTTAACCCAATAATGTTTGCCCGCCACAGCAACGCAAGTAGTGCGGTTACTAACGCTTTGCAAGCAAACAGCAGCAATGTTGTAATGGATTTTAGTGGCACCGAAACCAGTGTATTTTTAAGTTCTATTTTAGGCCTTGATTTAACTAAGCTTACCGCCAGCGGTTTAGGCTTAAAAGGCACGCTTGATGGCGACTATAATTCTGACTACAGCTTTGCTGTTTATTACTTTAGTGAAACTGCGTTTAGATTCGTACTGCCACACAGCGCAAGCCTTCAATTACAAGCGCTTATAAATGAGCAACAACTTCGTTTTGATATCGATTATGTAATGCGAACCGACCTAGCTACTTTTACTCTAAGCGGTAGCAATGCATTTGACACCCTAGTAAATGCTTTTAAATTAACACCAGGTTTGCGCCTTTCTGACGCGCAACTTTGTTACGGTGCACAAAGCGGTGATGTATTTATTACCGCCATTGATAATAACGACGAACAACACTTTGTATTAGTCGCTAAACAACAAGAATTACAAAAATGGCAAAGCTACATGCAAGCGCAAGGTTTTGCACTTATGCATAGTGAAGCCGCATAACGAATACAAACAACAGGTAAGCATAACAATGCTTGCCTGTTTTTATATCTATTTAAGCCACGCCCTAAACAGGGTTAATTTAAACGTGAAGGAATGTTATGACTTCTAAAACTGTACTACATGCTAAGCACCTAGAAGCGGGCGCAAAAATGGTTGATTTTCATGGCTGGGAAATGCCAATCAACTACGGCTCACAAATAGAAGAACACAATAGCGTGCGTACCGACGCTGGTATGTTTGACGTATCACATATGACTATTGTTGATATTGAAGGGCCTCAAGCAAAAGCATTTTTACGTAAGCTAGTAGCTAACGACGTTGCAAAATTAACCGTACCAGGTAAAGCGCTTTACACAGGCATGCTTAACGAGCAAGGCGGTGTAATAGACGACTTAATTATTTATTTCTTTAGCGAAACGTTTTACCGCCTAGTTGTTAACTCAGCAACGCGCGAAAAAGACCTAGCGCATTTAGCTAACATATCGAGCGACTTTGACGTCACTGTTACAGAGCGCCCAGAGTTTGCAATGATTGCAGTACAAGGCCCTAACGCTAAAGCAAAAACAGCCACTCTTTTAAATGCTGAGCAACAAGCCGCTGTTGAAGGTATGAAGCCATTTTTTGGTGTTCAAGTAGGTGATTTATTTATTGCCACAACGGGTTATACTGGCGAAGACGGTTACGAAATAGTAGTACCGAACGACCAAGCAGCCGATTTATGGCAACAACTGGTAGACGCAGGTGTAGCGCCTGCTGGTTTAGGTGCACGCGACACGCTACGTTTAGAAGCAGGTATGAACCTTTACGGCCTAGATATGGACGAAAGCGTATCACCACTTGCAGCTAACATGGCATGGACCATTGCATGGGAACCAGAAGATCGCGACTTTATTGGTCGTGACGTGCTTGTTAAGCAACGCGCAGAAAAAAGCACTGACAAACTTGTTGGCTTAGTGTTTGAAGAAAAAGGCGTTTTGCGTAGCGGTTCAAAAGTAATTGTTGATGGTGGTGAAGGGGTTATTACCTCAGGTACTTTCTCACCAACACTTGGTTTTAGTGTAGCCCTTGCACGTGTACCACGTTCAACAGGCGATACAGCTCAAGTAGAAATGCGTAAAAAATTAGTAAACGTTAAAGTAGTAAAGCCTAGCTTTGTACGTAACGGTAAATCAATAATTTAAATAATTTGGTTATACCAATCACAATCATTATTTTGATTGGTATCCTCCCAATATAAACCAAAGGACAAATAAAATGAGCAACATTCCTAGCGAGTTAAAATACGCACCTTCACACGAGTGGGTTCGTAACGAGGGCGACGGTACATTTACTGTTGGTATTTCTGAGCATGCACAAGAACTTCTTGGCGACATGGTATTTGTTGAATTACCAGAAGTTGGCGACGAAGTAGACGCCGGCGAAGACTGTGCAGTAGCAGAGTCGGTTAAAGCGGCATCAGATATTTACGCACCGATCAGTGGCGAAATTGTTGCTATTAACGAAGAACTTGAAGATTCACCTGAAACAGTAAACAACGACGCTTACGGCGACGGTTGGTTATTCCGTATTAAAGCATCTGACGAGTCTGAGCTAGATAACTTATTAGACGCTGAAGGTTACTCGCACACTATCGACGAAGAATAATCATTTTTTGTAGATAACTAAAAGCCCCGTTTAATGTATAAAAATGGGGCTTTTATGATTTTACAGCGCACAACCCCATACTGAGTGAGCTGTTAAATCGTCAAATATTTTAATTAATGCTAGTTACCCATTAGCATTTAGGATCATAGGAATCTGGATTCATGTCAAACGCCAAATCTCTTGAAGAACTAGAGCAAAAGCAAGATTTTATTCGCCGCCATATTGGGCCAAGCCCAGCACAAGTAAGCGATATGCTAAGTGCTTTAGAAGTATCGAGTGTGCAAGAGCTCATTGACCAAACTGTACCGGCTAGCATTCGCTTAGAGCAACCGCTAACAGTTGGACAAAGCCGTACTGAAGTTGAAACACTAAGCTACTTAAAATCAGTAGCAAGCAAAAATAAAGTTTTCAAATCGTACATTGGCCAAGGCTACCACCCAACTAACGTACCGCACGTAATTTTACGTAACGTACTAGAAAATCCAGGTTGGTATACAGCGTACACACCGTATCAGCCGGAGATTGCACAAGGGCGTTTAGAATCATTATTAAACTTCCAAACTATGACCCTAGATTTAACTGGTCTTGATTTAGCAAGTGCATCACTACTTGACGAATCAACAGCCGCTGCAGAGGCTATGGGCCTTGCAAAACGCGTATCAAAAGCTAAAAAAGCCAATGCCTTTTTTATTGCCGACGACGTACACACACAAACTATCGACGTAGTAACAACGCGTGCCGAGCAGTTTGGTTTTGAAATAATTGTAGGTAAAGCAGAAGATGCCGTAAACCACGACATTTTTGGCGCATTGTTCCAATACCCAACTACATCAGGCGAAGTGGTAGACATAACAGACCTAATTGCTGGCGTGCAAAGCAAAAAGGCCATTGCCTGTGTTGCTGCCGACATAATGAGTTTATTACTATTAAAAGCACCGGGTAAGCTAGGCGCAGACGTAGTACTTGGTTCGGCTCAGCGTTTTGGCGTACCTATGGGTTACGGCGGTCCACACGCTGCATTTTTTGCAACACGTGACGCATACAAGCGTTCATTACCAGGTCGTATTATTGGTGTATCTAAAGACCGTTTAGGTAACGACGCACTACGTATGGCAATGCAAACGCGCGAACAACACATTCGCCGCGACAAAGCCAACTCAAACATTTGTACAGCGCAAGTATTACTTGCCAATATGGCAGCGTTTTATGCGGTATACCACGGTCCACAAGGCTTAAAAACTATCGCGCAGCGTATACATCGCTTTGCTGATATTTTAGCAAGTGGCCTTAAAGCTAAAGGCATCGCACTTAAGCACAGCACTTGGTTTGATACGCTAACAGTAGTAAGCGATAGCAAAGACGACGTAATAGCGCGTGCAATTGCAAAAGGCGTAAACTTTGCAACAAATCACGAAGGCGAGTACTCAATTTCGGTATCAGAGACAACAACACGCGCCGATATTACTGAGTTATTCGATATTATTTTAGGCGAAGGCCATGGCCTAAGTGTTGACGCTATTGCAGCAGACGTTGAAGCAAATGGCAGCGAGTCAATCCCTGCAAGTTTAGTACGTGACGACGAAGTACTAACGCATCCAAACTTTAACAGCTACCACAGCGAAACAGACATGCTTCGCTACATTAAGCGACTAGAAAGCAAAGACTTATCGCTTAATCACTCAATGATCTCGTTAGGCTCATGTACCATGAAACTAAACGCGACTGCTGAGATGATCCCAATTACGTGGCCTGAGTTTGCAAACCTTCACCCATTCTGCCCGCTAGATCAAGCAGAGGGTTACCAAATAATGATTAACGAGCTACACGACTGGTTAGTAAACATTACCGGTTACGATGCAGTATCACTACAGCCAAACTCTGGCGCGCAAGGTGAATACGCAGGCTTAATCGCGATTCGTAAATACCACGAGTCACGCGGCGATGCACACCGTAATGTATGTTTAATTCCAAGCTCTGCGCACGGTACTAACCCTGCATCAGCGCAAATGGCGAGCATGAAAATTGTGGTAGTTAACTGCGACAAAAACGGTAACGTAGACATGAGCGACCTTAAAGCGAAAGCTGAGGAAGTGTCTGAAAACTTATCGTGCATTATGATCACATACCCGTCTACGCACGGTGTATACGAGGAAACAATTCGCGAAATTTGTGACATTATTCATGAGCACGGCGGCCAAGTTTACATGGACGGCGCAAACATGAACGCGCAAGTTGGTGTAACAAGCCCAGGCTTTATTGGCTCAGACGTATCGCACTTAAACTTGCATAAAACGTTTTGTATTCCACACGGTGGCGGTGGTCCAGGTGTTGGCCCAATTGGTGTTAAATCACACCTTGCGCCGTTTATGCCAAACCATAGCGTAATTAACGTACCAGGTACTAACATCGGTAACGGTGCGGTATCGGCAGCGCCTTACGGCTCAGCTGCTATTTTACCTATTTCATGGGCTTACATCACCATGATGGGTTCAGAGGGCTTAAAACAAGCCACTGAAATGGCCATTGTTAATGCTAACTACTTAACGCATGAGCTAAGCAAGCACTTCCCAATTTTATACCGTGGCCGTAACAACCGTGTTGCTCACGAATGTATTGTTGACTTACGCCCGCTTAAAGAGCTATCAGGCATTACTGAAATGGACGTAGCTAAGCGCTTGCAAGACTACGGCTTCCATTCACCAACTATGTCGTTCCCAGTAGCTGGCACATTAATGATTGAGCCAACTGAGTCTGAATCAAAAGGTGAGATTGACCGTTTTATCGAAGCAATGGTGTCGATTAAAGGCGAAATTGAAAAAGTAATCTCTGGCGAATGGTCAATCGAAAACAACCCGCTAGTGTTTGCACCGCATACACAAGGCGACGTATTAGGTAACGAATGGGACCGCGCGTACGACCGTTTTTACGCTGCATTCCCAGTGCCTGCAGTGGCTAAAAACAAGTTCTGGCCAACGGTTACACGTATAGATGACGTATACGGCGACCGTAACTTAGTATGTTCATGCCCTGCGGTTGAGACTTATCGCGACTAAGAGCACAGACTAATTTTTTGACCTTTAATGGGTAGTAAGTTCCATTATAGTTTGAAAATTTATCAAAATTATAAAAGCCGTTGCAGCAATGCAACGGCTTTTGTGTGTGTTTAAACATTGTAGACGCACAGCTTGCTGGCGTGTTGGGCGAAGCCCAAAAGGTGTTTAACTGTTGTTGGCGAACAGCTTGCTGACGCGCGGGCGATAGCCCGAATAAGTATTTAAATAGGTGCTAGAGGTTACTATTACAGATAACGCGAATACGTTTGGTACTTCTAGAAATTAGAAACCTTATTCAAGGTTTTGTCGCGCTGGCGACAGCAGCCAAAGAGGGGCTGCCGCTGGTCCCTCTCTGGACACTCTCAGCGCACCCGAGCATCACGCTTAATCCTTCAAATAATTAATTGATGTGAACGTAAACGGCGAAGATAGGCCATCCATGGCCTAGTTTCGCCTTATCGCGCATCCATGCGCGACATCACTCATCAATTGCTTATTTTCAGGGCGTGATGACGGGGGAGGGCGTTAAACGTGGGGTTGGTGTTTGGTCTTGGCAAGAAACAAGACCTGACCCTCTGTATTTCCTCAACACAAATTGCATAGGCTGGGTAGAGTGAAACGAAATCCTACGAGGTTGATTTAAATTGTAGGTCGTCCTTTAGGGCGAAATAGTGAATTTAACTTACAGAGCTTGTTTGAAATTCTGTGTTATTGCGTGTAAATATGTTGTTTTCAAATTTGCTAACTTACATATATTGTCGGGATAAATCCGCGACCTACATTAAAAAACCTTATTCAAGGTTTTTTGCCAGATTGCTGGCGGCAACCAAGGGGCGGCTACCGCCGACCGCCCCTTGGAACCCCACGGCGCACCCGAGCATCACGCTTAATCCTTCAATGCACAATTGATGTGAACGTAAACGCCATGAAAGCACATCCATGTGCAAGCATGGCTTTCATTTCATCCATGAAATGAATTACTCATCAATTGCTTATTTTCAGGGCGTGATGACGGAGGAGGGTGTTAACGTGAGGTTGGTGTTTGGTCATAGCAAAATACAATATTTATCAGCTAATACTTTAATGTATGAAGGCGAGATTTAACTCCTTTACAAAGACTGTAATCAAGTCTTAATTTGAGTGAGGAAGATAGAGGTGAAGCCTTTGCCAAGGGATAGATAATTTATACATATGAATTTTGAAATGTTGATGTTCTTGGTTAGTTATTTTTTTGTTTCCAAAATGCCTGAAGTCAGAACTTAATTGAATAGTTATAGTTTTAGTCGAATCAACGCTGAGGTGTTGTTTTTATTTTTTTAACTAATTATTGAGGTTATTATTATGTCAAAACCAAATTCATCAAAACCCGCTTCTAGTCATCCAGGCCCTGGTGGTAACTGGCCATCTACTACAGGCAATAAATCAGGTGGAGATAGAGGTAATGCTGCTCCTAAAAGTGGCAAAAAATAATAAGGAATGGGCCCTTGAGGCCCTTTATTTAAATGGAAAATAATAAAGCTACATTCCCTACTATAGGTGAGCTCGTTCGTGAGATTTTTAATATTACTGGGCTTCTGGCACAAAAGGATAGAAGTAATGCATTCTTGAGCGAGAGCAACAAGAAAAAGCTGCAAACCAAGTTAAAACGTTTGGCTGACGAAAGCTCGAAAATTGATGGTAAGCTTGAGGAATTAATTGATTCACTTAGATTATTGCTTGAAAGTGCTTTAGGTGAAGAGAGAGTTATTTTTATGGTATTGGAAGCTGTTGAAGAGCTGCTCGCCAGCTATAAAAGTGTTTTAGCTGATGATGGTACATATCTCAATAAAAGAAACTCTTCAAAATGGTTTATCCGACAATATTTATTAGATCGGGTTTTACTTTCTTTTTATAAGAACTATTTAAAAATAAATGTACCAGCCTCAAAACTCAATCTACCAAACTTAAAAGTATGGGCTTTGCCCGATATTGAAGGGCAAAATATTAACTGGCCATTAAGGAAAGCATGGCAACTCATTTATGAGTCTTTATCTATTAGCCAATCATCATTTCACTACCCTGATAAAAGTGTGGATGATTACAGAGCAAATCAGAATTTAGAAAATGCTCAGCATTGGAGCACAACTGATCAAATTCCAAGCATTAGCTCACTGTTTAATAATTTGGAATATTCATTGTCGTTGTTGGAGTGTCCTTCTAATGGCTCTTTGAGAAGGTTACTTAGTAAATCAGAAAAGCAGCGCTTAAAAATAATCTTATTTATTGGGCGGGTTTCTTCTTATTGTTTTAGAAAACTGGAAAGTAATTTTGGTCGTGAATTTTTAATTAGTTGCATTGATCATGTTAAAGGTCAATCTGGTAGGTTATACCGCATAAATTCAAAGTTAGATAAATCAATAAAGGGTTTAAAAAAATCTATTGGTTTAACTAGTGAAGTTGATATTAATCGGCTTTATTTTTATGAGGTTTCTAAGCATTGGGAGCATTATGGATTAGCTATTGGGCACGGTACTGAGGTATTACAAAGTTATATAGTGCATGAATCTTTTCAAGAATTAAACAAAATAGAAAAGGCTAAATTAGTTTTAGCTCATGTTGGCTCTTTTACTGGTCACCAAGTACTAACACAACTGGCATTAACTCCAGCTATAAAAGAGATACCATCAGAATTTATCGAGTTGCTTAATGAAGGTATGTTACTCAAGAATAGCTATGATTCTTTGGATAACATCGATAATTATCATAATAAATTGAAGCAAGCTGAGCTTGATAATGTTTTGGGGTGGTTATGTAATTGGTGTTATGCAAATTATTACTACCATCATAAATCATTCGAAAAATCTTATATGTATTATGAGCAAGCGTTTAATCAGGCTAAGTATAGCGCTGGTCGGAATCAATATCCGCTTGTTAACCAGTACATAGAGTCATGCGCTAAAAATGGTAAATTTAAAGAAATGAAAAAAGCAGTGGCTTGGGCACAATATTTGGGTATCAAAGTAAGGTGGTTGAGAGGTTGGGATGACCCAGAGTCAGAAGGTAATTTGAAAAGTTTGTACAATTTAATGGGTAATCATAATATGCAGTACGCTCAACTATAAATCTTAGTTGCAAACTTTATTTAGAACGAGTGCGAGGAAGAGAAATAGATTAACGCTATAGTTGCATTTTTTATTTGAAAAAAGCCCAACCTAACTTATTGAGTTATAATATGTGCCAGTTGCAAACTATATTCAACAACCACACACAGACTAATTTTTTGACCTTTAATGGGTAGTAAGTTCCATTATAGTTTGAAAATTTATCAAAATTATAAAAGCCGTTGCAGCAATGCAACGGCTTTTGTGTGTGTTTAAACATTGTAGACGCACAGCTTGCTGGCGTGTTGGGCGAAGCCCAAAAGGTGTTTAACTGTTGTTGGCGAACAGCTTGCAGACGCGCGGGCGATAGCCCGAATAAGTATTTGAATAGGTACTTGGAGTTACTATTACAGATAACGCGAATACATTTGGTACTTTCTAATGATTAGAAACCTTATTCAAGGTTTTGTCGCGCTGGCGACGGCAGCCAAAGAGGGGCTGCCGCTGGTCCCTCTCTGGACGCTCTCAGCGCACCCGAGCATCACGCTTAATCCTTCAATGCACAATTGATGTGAACGTAAACGCCATGAAAGCACATCCATGTGCAAGCATGGCTTTCATTTCATCCATGAAATGAATTACTCATCAATTGCTTATTTTCAGGGCGTGATGACGGGGAAGGGTGTTAGACGTGAGATTGGTGCTTGGTTTTATCAAAGTGCAATATCTATCGATTAATATTTTAATGTATGTAGTAAATTTTCGATTCCTTTGGTTCTGTAACACGTCTATTTAGTTATTTAAATATTATTGCCTATGGTCTTTTATGCGCTTTTTATATAATGTATTTATAAATATATAACTAATTAATAACATTACTTTCTTTGGGGTTCTCGTCATATGATCATCGGCTTGTTTATTAGGCACATTAAAGCTTATAAAGGTATAACTTTTGTACCAATTGGTAGCAAGTACAAGTTTGTTTCATATGTTGGTGAAAATGGTGTAGGTAAAAGCTCGATTCTTGAAGCTTTAGACTCATATTTTAATAATAAACCATACCCAATAAACAAAAGTGCATTAGAGGATGGTATTAAGACAACGGGAAATGAAGCATTTGTAGCTCCTATATTTTTAATTGAAAAGACTAAGGTTTCTAGATTAAAAAAAGAGTTTGAGAAAGTTAGTCAATATTTCTGGAATATAAAAAAGGTAGACTCATTTAGGAGGATTCGCGGTCCTATTAATGAGTTTTTCTCAATCAGAGAGCAGTTAATAAACGATGGCTATACTAGCGATGATTATTATTTAATGCTTGTTGGTGAATCTATCATTGATAATGATGTATTACCTAAACCTTACTTCTCTAGCTTTCAGGGTTCCGAGTCATTTATATTACACATGCTGGATGAGAAAGAAAGTACATTGGAACTACCGGAAGAAGAAAGAAAATTAAAAATTATAGAGTTGAAAGATAGATTAAAAAAAGAACTTTTAATTAAAGACTGGAGAAAGTTTTTCGCCGAACTAAAATCTATTTATGCATATGTATACTTTCCTGTAGAGCTTGATGTTGAAAGCTTTACAAAAATAGAAACAGTCGAAATGCAAAAAATATTTGATAAAAAAATTAAGACTGAAATTGAAAAATCTTTACAGGAAGTTAATCTGACTAGGAAAGATGGTATAAATCAGACGCTTGATGCGTTTGTATCAGAAATAGAAACTATTTTAAATGAAGAGTATTGTTATCATACAGGTCAAGATAGAAATAATGGAGTCACTAAAAATGACCTTGTAAATAAAATTCTAGAGGTTTATTTTCAAAAAAGAATACTAAATAAAAATAGTAGTTTAGGCTTAACTAAAGTTAGCGAGTTAAGCGCAGGAGAAAAGAGACAAGCTCTTATCAATATTGTTTATGCGTTTCTATTGAGAAATATAGATCGTGAGAATATGGTTATTATTGCTATCGATGAGCCTGAAAACTCTTTACATACGGCTCTATGTTATGACCAGTTTGAAAAGTTAAAAGAAATATCAGTGAATAATCAAATTTTAATTACAACTCATTGGTATGGTTTTCTTCCTGTAGTTAGTGAAGGCTACGGTCATTTTATAAATAATAATAAACAAATCAGCTTTGAAACTTACGATCTATACGATTACAAAGCTAAAGTGAAACAAGATTGTGAAAATTCTCGGTTTAATTTACCTGAAAATTTCGTTCTGAAAAGCACCTACGATCTAGTTCAATCTATCTTCTATTCACTCCGTAGTAAAGAACCTTATAACTGGATTATTTGTGAAGGCATAAGTGAAAAAATTTATTTTGAATATTTTTTTGAAAATGAAGTGAAAAATAATAAATTGAGAATACTCCCGATGGGGGGGGCAAAAAATGGTAATTAGACTGTATAAATATCTTTCCACACCGATCTCAGAAGATAAGCCAGAGGGTAAAGTTTATTGTATTGTCGATACTGATAATCAACGTTGTGAGGAAATAAATAATGGTTTTCCTAATTTAACCATAAAGAGGCTGTGTAATGAAGGTGCACATAGCAAGACTAGTTTATTGACATTAGATAATAAAATAACTAACAGTACGGATATTGAACAATCTTTAAACCCTTTAGTATTTAGAGAAACTTTAAAGCTGCTTACTAATGATGAGTCATATGAAATAGAAGAAGTTTTAAATGAAAATGGAAATAGTGACTTTAGAGAAAACTTCAGAAGTTTTAACCTAGAGATATTTTTTAAAATAAATAATGGTGAAAATAAAATATTATTTGCAAATAAATATCCTAGATTCAAATTGTAAGTGCATAACTTGTTTTGACTAGATTAAGTGGTCAGTTGCTCATAAGCTAACTGCTTTTTCTCCGGCAAGAGATTTTACAATGAGACATTACAAACAACTGACCTATGAGCAAAGATGCCAGATCGCTGTTCTAAAGAAAAGCGGTTTTACGCAACAAAGTATTGCTGAGCTAACTAATTTATCGCAATCTACGATTTCAAGAGAGCTTGCTAGAAATACAGGCAAGCGAGGTTACAGATACAAACAAGCTCATGAGCGGGCTTTGTCTCGCCGAAGAAGTGCAAGAAAACCACTTAAGATGACACTTGAAATGATGGCTTTAATTACCCAGAAGCTTAATGAGAAGTGGAGTCCTGAACAAATAACGGGATGGTTGCGCAAGGAAAATAAACAATCTGTCAGTCATGAATGCATTTATCTATATATCTGGGAAGATAAAAAAGCAGGTGGTGAGTTATACCTACATCTGCGCCGACACGGTAAGAAATATCACAAGCGCAGTCATGGTAAGACAAACCGAGGGCAAATAAAAAATCGCGTTAGCATTGAAGAACGTCCACAAATAGTTGATGAGAAAGGCCGTATCGGAGATTGGGAAATAGATACCGTCATAGGTAAAGGCCATCGAGGCGCCCTTGTTACCATTGTAGAGCGGGTCACCCAATTCACTGTATCAACTCAGGTGGCAGGCAAAACAGCACAAGCCGTCACTGCGGCGACGATAGAACTATTAAGGCCATATAGGTCAGCGCTTCATACCATCACGGCTGACAATGGAAAAGAGTTCGCTTATCATGAGCAAATCACAAAGGCATTAAGTGTTCCTGTTTATTTTGCTCACCCTTATCACTCATGGGAGCGCGGATTGAATGAAAACACGAATGGATTACTACGCCAGTATTGGCCGAAGAGCACAGATTTTAAGGCGGTAACACCAGCGCAAGTTATACCAGTACTTGAGCAACTTAATAATCGTCCGAGAAAGACACTTGGATTTGAAACGCCTGCAAAATTGATGCAAGATCATTTGGCGGCTAAAGCCGCCTAAACGTTATGCACTTCAGATTTGAATCCGCGTATATTGAAATATCAGAAAAATATGATTTTGAAAAAGTAACACCTACTTGGGTTAAAGAAGTAAAAAAATTCTTCAAGTAAAATAAAAACCAAAGGGGTCAAATCCTGAGGGATCCCCACAATTGCTAGAGCAACAATTTAAATATGACACGCACTTAGTCATTACACCGATTGGTATCAATATACATAATGGTTTGCCCCTCAGTAATTGTTTAGTACCAATATCAGCCCAAACTATAAATATCTTGAAATTATACTTTTAAGCTCTATAATTACGCGTAACAACACCCCTCCCGCTACCCGTAAGCTCAGCGCCCTGCGAGGGGTTAATTATTTCTATAGCATGATAAAAGGATTTAGCCTTCATGCAGTTCCCTAAAGCCCCCATAACATTTGCGCAGCAAGTCGACTTACTAGAAGATCGCGGGCTAGTAATTAATGATAAAGAATCAGCAGCCTTTTATCTTAGCCATATCAATTATTACAGGCTAGGCACTTATTGGTGGTCGTTTATTGAAGATCATCAAAACCATACTTTTAAGTCTGCTACTACGTTTGAGCAAGTGTTAAATCTGTATTCTTTCGATAGAGAATTAAGACTGTTACTACTTGATGCCATTGAGCGAATAGAAGTTTCTCTGCGAACTCAGTGGGCATATCATTTAGCAAAAAAGCATGGTTCACATGCACACTTAGAGCCTACTGCATTTTCTTCTAAATTTAATCATAACGACTTTGTTAGTAATATTTGTGCTGAAATTCAACGAACGTCAGATACAAATATAAAAAAGCAAAATTACAAATATAATGAAGAAACACCCGCTATTTGGATTATTGCTGAAGTAATGAGCTTCGGCTGGCTTTCAAGAAGTTATGATGCAATAGGGCGACGAGCGCTAAAAAATGATATTGCAGATTCATATAAAGTAAAAGAAACAATACTTTCATCTTTTTTACACCACATAACGACGGTGCGTAATATCTGTGCCCACCACAGCCGTTTATACAACCGAGATTTTACATTTACCATGAAGCTGCCAACAAATGGCGATAGTGTTTTACTTAATAGTTTTAGTGATACAACTAAGCAGTTATACAACACACTCGTTATGTGTGCTTATTTTATGGATTTAATTAGCCCTAATCACCATTGGAAACAAAAGTTAGCTAGCTTGATTGAGGTGTATAATATTGACGTAACCGAAATGGGCTTCCCTGAAAATTGGAAAGCGTTACCTATTTGGAATAGCATTAAATAAATTAAGAGCTAATTAAGCCCTCAGTTAACTGTAAAAACCAAGGGCACCAAATCTTGACTTCATACACCAAGGGTTTAGGTTTATAGTTTGTTGTTCGTTGAGTTAATTACTCTGTCGAGACCACTGCGAATAGAATATGAAAATGCATTTACCATGTGATTAACCGTGGGAGAGTGCGTGAGAAAATAAAGGGCAATGTTATTGCCCTTTAATGCGCTTAAATTGGTAGTTATAAACTATAGCGCTACTAAGCTTTGCTCTAGCATTGCTTTTATTTGTTTTACTATTTTAGCTTCTGTTTCAGGTTCGAACTGTTGTATACGTGGGGTATGAATATGCCCTGTAGGTATACTTGAATTAAGCGCATCGCGCAGGCGAATACTTCGGTACGATATTTCGTTAGACAGGTAACCACCGCCGCCATTAACCGCAATACTATTTTTGAGCTCGCCGTACGAATCTGCTTTATACAGGATCAAAGGGGTCACCCATTAGAAAATTTCGGTCAAGCAGGCAGCTGTGTTTTCTTGATCTTTTTATTCAAAAACCAAGTGATCTTATTATTTAGACTCAATTTAAATATGACTACGCAACTAGTAATGACGTCGATTGGTGTGAATATGCACCAGTCACCCATATGAATTTAGGCAGTTTAATTAAGCATTATTGATGATTAATTAAGGCCCTTGGCTTTCGCCTCAGTCATCGTTTAGTACCAATGTCAGTCCAGTTTCTGGCTGTGTTTACACACTGCGCTGTAACAAGTCTGTGGTTTATGCTTACACATAACCAACCCTTTGTGGCTCAAACATTGGGCATATCCAGTATTTAAAATATGAGCGGTTAACGTGCAGGCTCAATCAAATCTAATGGTTTTACCAACCCCATTACGAGCTCAACACGTTAACCTAATTTGTTTTATAGACGCTAAGCAAACGCCTTGTGTTCATCGAATGGTACATTGTCTTTAAGCACGTGATAACACGCTCTTGCGAGCTTATGTGCAACCGTTTTAATCGCAACTACCTTGTTTGTTTTAGCCAGTTTTCGTTGATAATATTTTTTAACTGTTGGGTTATAACGAATTGCAAAATTAGCGGCCTCAGTAAAAGCCCACGCTAAATAACGATTACCATTCTTCTGATTCGTAGCGCCTTTTTTCTTTCCATTGCTGTACCTTGCCCCTTTAACACAGCGACAATACGATGAGAAGTTTCCTGGGCTATCAAAACGTCTAATCGTGCCAGTTTCTAACATAATAGTCAGTGCTAAAGTATTTCCAATTCCATCAATACTTGTTAGGTTTATAAACTCAGGGGAGAGTGATGTTTGTTTTAAAATAGCGCCCTCTATTGCATTGATTTGCTGTTGAGCACAGCGTATTAATGAGAGGTTAGAAATGACTGACAGTGCAGTATTCATTGAGCTAAAATCTGCGTGTACCTGCTCAGTATCAACGCCTTTCCTTATAGCTGCCATTTGCTTTATTTTGTTGCTACTGAGCTTATAACCAAGATGACGCATGTAACAACTTTGCACCGATAATAAGTTTTTAGTGGACTGTTGAACAATGTCCATTCGTTTACGCATTAAGTCGCGAACAGCCCTGAGTTCACGGGGGTAAATATAGCCTTCAGGCAGAATATTTAGACGTAGCATTTCAGCTAGCCAACGTGCATCACTATGGTCGTCAGCATGTTTTAAACCTGAATATTGTTGAATTGCAGCAGGGTTCGCTAAGTGTAGTTTAAATTCTGCATCCATTAATGCATCAACTAACCAATACCAATTAAATGTTGATTCGACAACAAGCCCTGTTAACTTGTCTTTATAAGGGGCTAAAAAAGATAAAATGACAGACATGTCATTATTTAAACGCTTGCAGCTAAGCGTTTCACCTTGTTCATTAATGATAGCAATAACACTATTATTTGAATGCAAGTCAATTCCACCATATAGTTTCATACTAAGTTCCTCGAGGTACTGTTTATGTTTTGGTCAACACAACTGTATCGAAAAACTCGAGGAGCTTTCTATATGATTATCAAATCTTGACTTCATACATCAATGGGACCAAAGGGGGCACCCATTAGAAAGTTTCAGTCAAGCAGGCAGCTGTGTTTTCTTGAACTTTTTATTCAAAAACCAAGTGTTCTTATTATTTAAACTCAATTTAAAGATGGCTACACATCAAGTAATTAAGTCGATTGGTGTGAATATACACTGTGGGCTGGGTAATAACGCCGTGAAAACATATCCATGCTTGCCTATTTTTAGGGCATGGTGACGGGGAAAGGTGTTAAACGTGATACTTGTTTTGGTCTTGGCAAGAAACAAGACCTGACACTTAGCATTCTTCTGTATTCTAGGTTTTAGCGAGTAACTTTAGCTTTAATAAATGTTTAACTTTGCAGGGATGACTATTTGTTGGCTTTGTTTGTGAGGTGTATGTTTTATTTTTGTTTACAAATTATTTCAATTTAGTTACTTGCTAACCTGTTTTTGACCTATTTAAATTGAGATAATGAAATGGAATAAACATAATGGACTAATAAAAATGAATAAATTTATACTTACCCCACTCGCTATTGCACTTTCTTTAACGCTCAGCGCATGTGGCGGCTCATCATCAGAGGGGAACTCTGTAAGCTCATCAAGTGGCGGCAGTACTGCTCAGCTTCAAACCATTTCATTACAAACATTAACTCGCCAGTGTGGAACCGATTCTGCGTATCAAACTGATGTGGTATTTCACAATGATGATGGTGATGCTATCGGCTCTGTTAAAACTGACGCCCAAGGTAGTTTTTCAGGTGAACTACCTTCTGGTACAAAACATGTATCAGTACTGGGTGATGTTGTTGATGAAGCCGATGGTGCTTATAGGCACATATTTACAGAGCTTGATATTGAAAATAGAACTAATTTAGGTAAATACCATTTTAATAAGTTTAGCGAAAACTGTGGTTGTCGCGCAGTGAGCATAGATACATCTGAACTAAATACAATACCTAATGATTATAGGGTGTATCAATACGAAGGCTCAGAAATTTCAGATTCTGTTTTTATTTGCCCAACTACAGAAAACCTTTACCTTACCGCAAAATCTTACTTTTCAAATGACGCTAAAGTGGCTGTTATTGAAGTTCCGCAAAATGCGTCTGTGATAAAAATAACGGATACAGATTTTAGCCATGATGGTGTAGAGGTGGCTAATCAAGGCAGTTTTAATGCAACTTCTGTTAGTACTCGAGGGTATATAGAAGATATAAATTCCTATGAGTTTGTACAGTTTACATACATTAACTCCCCTGAACCGCTATTTGTTTTCCCAACGGTGACTGAGCATAACTTTTATGTACAAACAGATTCATCGGTTGAGCCAACAACAGTTGATGGTGCCCGAATCGACATGCATAGTTATGCTCGAAGTAGTGTAAATTCAGATGGTAGTTATGAGTTGACAGAGCTGCCTACTATAACCGAAGACTTAGGATTCAGTTTACTTCAATTTACTGAAAGCAATGATTCAAGCTTTGATTTTAGTAATGTTGATAGCCGATTTGCAAGAGCAGTATGGGATTACAGCTTTTTGGTTGATGATGAAGCAGAAAGCCGATTTGATTGGACAATAAGAGGTGGCATAAGCGGTCAAATACCAGATTTATCTTTTGGTACTGTGTTTCCTGAACCTACTGATGAAGTTATATTAGAAGAACTCACATTATTTCTGTTTGGTTACGCAGGTAATGCAACTGATGCAAACAGTTATGCGAAGCTTTTAGATACGATTACTGAAGGTGGGCATTTAACTAAGCCTGAATTTAGTAATTACGTATATGTATTTTTAAATGCTGAATTAGATTAATAATTACGTTTAATTTTGTATTATAAGGCCACATTTGTGGCCTTATAAATTATGATATTTTTGCTTTTAATAGTTATGAAGGTTTGTTGGATAACACCAATGCTCTCAATTAATGGCACCGTAACATAAGCACTCCATTTTACTGTTAAGTTACTTTTTTAGTAGGCGGTGTTTGGCATGACAAATTTTTTACTTGAAATCCAAAAGGACCAAACCTTGAGGAACCCCACATTTTTATCCGAACGACGAGCACTCACCACAACCCTTATTTAATTGTACCAATACGTTAGGTGCCGATTAGCTTTCGTGAGTGTCGCCCTATTGGTTTCTTTATTAGCCATGCGAAGGCCATCGTTGCACCGACACCAACAATCATATTTGCAATACCTAATAAGCCGATAATGAAAGCATCTCGATGACTTTGAATATAGTCTTGCAGGCCCATAATTAGAAAGCCAACGAAGAAAACATGGTAAAAATAAATAGAAAACGAATATTCACCAATGTTGCATATGGTTTTTGGTAGACGTGTTTCAATATTTTGAAGCCACTTTAAGAGTAGTAAACAAGCTAATATTTTTTGAATGTAGAAAAGAGTTTGTCGAGATGAATACCACCCATCTACTTTATATTCATTAATATATTGGGTAAGGATGGCTGCGCTGATCAAGGCAATAAGAGCGATTAACCACGTTTTATATTGATTGACCTTAGCCATTGTCTTTTCGTAATGACTCCCTATTATCATTCCGAAACAATATGCACCACAAAAATACACCAAACTCTGCATGCTTAGAAAATCAGGAAAGGCGCTGCGGGATATAACCAAGGGCACGCATGCAAGAAAAAACATCAGCTTTGGTGTGCGTTTATTCACAAAATCTAGCAATGGTGTCAATATGAAAAGTACTAATAAAATCGGGATGTACCAAAATTGAATAGCTGCGGTTCCGGATACTAGGTTTGTGGCGACTGTGATAATAAACGATATATCGGTTGCTGCACCATCAGCAAGATAATATTGCCAGTACACAGCTGTCGCTATTGTGCTTGCGGCAACATAGGGTAAAACAACATTTAGTATTTTACTCTTATAAAATGAAATCCACCCTTTATTCTGTAAAATTTTACTGAAAAGTAATCCCGAGATAATGGCGAAGTATAGTGTGCTGCCGTGAAACAATAGTTCAGTTGAGTAAAAAAGCGTTTTTAAACCGAGAGAATCTAAATCGCCAGTCCAAAAAATAGCAAATGACCACGCATGTGCTGCGACAATACTTAAGATCGCAATGCCTCTAAAGGCTTGTAAATGAGAAATATATGAAGACATAGACAAAAATCATCGCTCGTTAAATATACGTTATAATTATGTTACTGTTCAGGTGGTGCGATAGATACCCATTACATACGTATTCAGGGCTTATAAATTTAAACGAGGTAAATCTTACTACTCCAAATTTATCGCCAAAATGCCACCTTGAGCTTTTTGTATCTTGCCTTTTCATTTTATAACGCAGCGATTTAGTGTCTTTTAATTGCTAATCCAAACACGATGCAATAGATAATGAGTCGCTTGAGGGGTCTCACTTTGCGTCTTTCTCGCTAATGTATATTTTACCAAACCCAACAAGTGCCTATTTTTTAAGAGCGACAGAGCCTGCGAAGCAGTACATTATAATGCGTGCTTTAATTGATTTTAAAAAAGGGGATTTAATTGGATTCACTCACACAAGTGGTGCTTGGCAGTGCAGTTGCTTATGCAACATTGGGCAGTAAATTAGGTCGCAAATCTTTATTAATTGGGGCGGCGTTTGGCACTTTACCTGATTTAGATGTGCTAATTAATTTTGGTGGCGATGTTGAAAATTTTGTTTATCATCGTAGCTTTAGTCATTCTTTGTTTATACAGCTGTTATTGAGCCCCTTATTTGCGTGGCTTTTACTCAAAATGAATTGGGCTAAATGTATAACGATGACGCGTTGGTCGGCTGGCATTTTTTTAATTTTAAGTACGCATTCATTACTCGATAATTTTACCGTTTACGGTACGCAGTTGTTATGGCCGTTGTCGACATATCCTTTTAGTATTTCGAGTATATTTATTATTGACCCTGCGTATACTTTGCCTCTCGTGTTGTCTTGTATAGCGCTGTGTTTTGCACGTATGCGACCGCATGCACAACTTATAAACACGAGCGCGTTAGTCATTAGTTCGTTGTATTTAATTTGGGGCTTTGCGGCTAAATACCACATTAATAGTAAAATTTATCAGGCGCTGAATCAAAAAAATATCACATTCTCACATTTTGAAAGCATGCCGACTCCGCTTAATACTTTGCTGTGGCGCGCTGTGGCTATTACTAAGCAAGGTCATTATGAGATTTATGTATCTGTGTTTGATGAAGTTAAAAACGTTGATATTCAATTTTACCCTACAGAAAACGCGTTGCTAACTAAGCTCAATGATGCAAAGCAGATCGTGTTATTAAAACGATTTACCAAAGGGCTTTACGGTGTTTATCAGCAAAATGAACAGGTTGTTATTAGTGATTTAAGAATGGGGGTAGAGGGCAACTATGTATTTTCATTTGTGGTTGCTGAACAAAAAGATCAGCAGTTGATCCCAGGGCAATATCAGAAGCTCAGTAATCGATTGCCGCTAGATAAGCTTAAGCTGGTTTTTGCTCGTATTACAGATCCAAATATCGATTTATAAACGAGCGTGGCAGTATCCACTTTTTTAATCATGGGTTTTAGTTGGGATTGCTCACTATTACCTAAGCCTAATTTAGTCATCAGGCCCTTTGAGCGTAAATATTAAATGCTTGCGCATATCTTTTAAAATAACGCCTTTTTTAAGCATTTCGCCACTTAAGCGTTTTTGCCATTTTAATAAATTTGGCTCTGCGGCCGCTAAGGCTTGCTCGCTTTCAAACTGAAAACACAAAAGTAGTGAACTTGGAAATAAATGATATTGAACATCAAACCAGCATTGCAGCATGCCTGGGAGCTCAGCGCGGCCTAGTTCTTCTAATTTTTCAGCTGTATTAAGTACAAGTGCTTGCTGTTTTATTTGCACCGCAGAGAGTTTTTTCATTATTAAAATCCAAGTTAGCGGCTAAAAAATGCAGCCGGAATGGGGGCATTATACGCAAGCTTGTAGGCAAGCAACAACCGTAGGTTGATTTGAGTTAAACGAAACCCAACGCATAGCTAATGTAACAAACAGAGCTATAGATAAATGTGAATGTTATTCGTTGTTGGCGCATAGTTTGCCGATGCGTTGGGTGATAGCTCAATAAGCGGATTCTACCGCCAGTGCTTAAGTGTTTCGCTCAAGGTATAAAATTTTATTCAAAGTTTACTGCGTTTACAAAAGCTCTCCAAATACGCCTCTGTAATTTATGAAGCCTAAGGCTACTTTACTAACTAAGTAGTTGTTTAATAATATCCAATTTAGGATTAGTATTAGAAACTACTTAAAACAACAATAAAAGTAAGAAGCAATGCGCCCTTACTAAAGAGGTATACATGGAAGATGCATTCATAGCCGTATTTGCAAATGTCGGTGCTATCTTAATTTTAGCTTTAACATTAAAAGCATTTAATAAAGTCGATATAAATATAACGTGGTCTTTAATCTCATTAGGCATTTTTACGTGTTACGTTTTTGCTCTATTTAGAGGCGCCGAGGTAATTCCTTTGGATATATTTTTTACTGATATGTCTTGGAATTGGTCAGGAAAAATAGCTGTAATTATCCTGTGGGGGAGTGCAATCCTAGCCTTAGCGAAATATAAACATGGCTTTCGTATTGCTGATGCTGGTTTTACTTTCAAACAAAGTGAAGGTTCTTTAAAACCTGCTTTTATTGTTCTGTGCTTGTTTGTAGTTCTCCAAGTCATTGTTTCATGGTTCTGGAGTGGCGAGCCTCGCTATGATTTAGAAACATTACTTTATCAAGCAACCATGCCAGGGGTTGACGAAGAACCGATGTTTAGAGGGGTCTTACTATTTTGTATTTCCTTGGCAATAGTATCTAAGCGATACAGTTTGGCGAGCGCGCCGATAAATATAGGTGGATTACTTTTAGTTTTGTTATTTGGCTTGGTGCACGGCGTTATGTTTAGCGCTGGTGAGTGGTACTTTTCGTTTACCTCTATTTTATTAACCGGAGGTTATGGTTTTATTTTACTGTGGCTAAGAGAGCGAACGGGGAGCTTGGTATTTCCAATCCTAGCCCATAATAGTGTTAACTTTGTTGGGCAATTAATTTAGGCAATGACTAAAACCTTGTTTAAGGTTTTTTCGCCCTAGGATTACAGTGGTACAGATTGCAGTGAAAAGGAAGGTGTCTTCGCTTTCTCTGGCCCCGATTATTACGTTTGATTCCGGAGGCAATTAATTGATTTGAACGTAAACGTCATGAAATAAATTATTCATCAGTTGCTTATGTTCAGGGCATGGTGACTGGGAAGCTCGTTTTTATTTATAGTTACGCTATTCATACTTGCCACAGGGCATCAATACCTTTATGTGCTGTAAGTGAACTCCGGGATCTACTTAACTAGGGGTTCATGTTATTTATATAAAAACGCGCACTACTTGTTGATGAGTGTAATTATATGGGTAGGAGTTTTTTACAAAATTTAGTAATTTTTACTTTAATAATAAGAATGTTAGAACTGGATTTTAATTTATCTCATTGATTTAAAATAATAATTTATTTGGTTCGAGTTTTGCTCAGTAGTAAGTGTATTTTCTTAAATAAATAAAGGAGTTATTATGAGTACCGTTATTACTGGGTTATTCGAAAGTGCATCACAAGCAACACTCGCAATTTACAGATTAGAAGCTTTAGGTATTAATGAAGCTGATATTAGTATTGTAGCCAATGACTCATACGCAAAGGAAGATTTTGCTGTAGACGAAGGTACAAAAGCTGCTGAAGGCGGTATTATAGGCGCGGCTTCAGGTGGTATTCTTGCTGCAATTATTGGCGGATTTACTGCCGTAGGGACTGTAGCAACCGGTGGTACAGGCTTATTAGTTGCCGGTCCATTAGTCGCTGCATTTGCTGCTGGTGGAGCAGGCGCTGCAGTAGGTGGTACTTTAGGGGCCGCAGTTGGTGCGTTTATCCCTGAGCATGAAATTAAGTATTACGAAGATGCCATTGAAAAAGGCTCTATATTAATTGGTATTAAGTACGATAGTGACAACAAAAATGCTATTGAAGAAATACTTAATAATGCAGGCGCAAGTAACGTTTCTACAGCGTAATGCTAGCTAATTAGTTTCAAAATTAATAAAAAAGGTGAAACTTAGTTTCACCTTTTTTATGCTATTTTTTTGATTACTCATAAAATCTAACTTTAAGTAGCGCTTATAATTAAGTTATTATTTTAACTGTATTAATACCAAGCCCGAGAACACTTTGAATTATTTAGCTCACCTTTATTTAGCACAGCCTACAGCCGATTCTCACTTTGGGAACTTATTGGGCGACTTTGGTGGTAAAAGGCATGTAGAACACTTACCAAACACGGTTAAAAATGGGCTCGATAACCACTATTTAGTCGATAAATTTACCGACTCCCATCCTTTAGTTAAACACGCCAAGCAGTACTTTTCACCCGAGCGTAAGCGATTTGCTGGTGTGGCTATTGATGTGGTGTTTGATCACTTTTTAATTGTGCATTGGCAACACTTTAGCAAGCAATCTTTAAGTGAGTTTAAGTACACCAGCTACCAGCTTTTAAATCAGCGCATACCTGTTATGCCAACGCGTATGCAGCATGTTATAACAAGTATGACTAAAAACGATTGGTTTAAAGAATACGAAACCATTGATGGAATAGGGCTAGCACTTGATAATATTGCCAAGCGTATTCGTTTCACTAACACTTTTTCGGGTGCGGCTGATGATATAGCGCGTAACTACGATGAATTAGAAGCCGTGTTTCTAGCGTTTTTTCCGGAGCTAATTAAGCATGTAAGTAAGTCTGGTTTTGAAAGCACTTTAAAAAGTTAGATAAAGAGCTTTATTTAAAGTCAGTACGCATAACTATACGATGATTTGGCTGGGCGTTTTTTTGCTATTAACGACATTGAAATTGGTTGTTCAGCCGATATTTTTGAAGATGATGTTGAAACAAAAACACAAGATATACTGCTTTCTTATAGAAAATTTAAAAATTCTAGCATCACTTTTAACTATCAAACGCTTGAAGGGCTGCAAGGCACGGCTAGCAATTTAGGCGGCAATTAGTTAGGACAATTTTCTCGAAAAATACACGTTCAACTAAGTTTGAGCTATCTGGCCAACACAACTTTTATACCTTCAATAATACAAATCCAGATCTAGGTTTAAAAGATCTGGGTAGCGACATACAGCGGTGAAATTTCTTGGACTTCCGACAATAAAAAACTTATGGTCGTCCTACGCGCTTGAGAACAAACAGGCCGGCATATAGATACTTCTTTTGGTGATTTGTCAGTAATTAAGTTTTTTTAGTATTGATCACCGAAATAGTGAATTTAGCAGGAATATTATGAGTAAGAATAACGATGTACCTCAGGCTTATGTGAAGCAAGAGGAAGGCTATCGAATAAAGGCCTTAAGATTGTACCCTTGGGTATGCGGGCGCTGTGCTCGTGAGTTTGAGTACTCTAATTTACGTGAGTTAACGGTGCATCATGTTGATCACAACCACAGTAACAATCCTGAGGATGGCAGTAATTGGGAGTTATTGTGTATTTATTGCCACGATAATGAGCACAATAAATACCACGAACACATTATGTATGGCGGGTCGACTACAGAGCGAAAAGTAGAGGCTGCAACGCATTCTCCGTTTGCTGATTTAAAAGCGATGCTTAATAAATCCAAGTAGCTACTATGATTTCAACTGTTTGGATAAAAACAAGGTTGTTACATCAGCTACTTTAATAAGTGACAGTTTATCTGCATGGCTCCATGAAATTTTTGAGCCAACACTTTCACAACAAATAACACCTAGCGGTTTGTTATCAATAAAGTAGATGTAATCAAGCAAGGAGTAAATGTTTGATGGTTCAAAATAAACCTTGGTTAAGTTTTTAGTGATTTCGTGGTTTCTCGCATCTGATGCGTCTAATACTTTATGCTCTAAAATATAGTCAAAGTATGCAGGAAAGTCTTTAGCTTTTAAAACTGCATTACTTACTATCTCATTTTTTTCATCAAGGCAAATTAAGCTATTAATGGCAGTATAGTCGTGATTAAACAACCAGAGACTGACTCTGTCGGCATTTGAAATTAACTTTTTTAGCTCATTGCATATCTGTTTTAGCTTACGTTCACTCGTAATGTTTGGGTTACTAACTTTAACTGCTAAATTTTTGAGATTTGAGTTTTTTGGATTATAAACATTGAGCAAGCTATTTAAATGATCTTTATTAAATGGCTTCGTTAAATAGCCATCCATACCAATATCTAAATAATGTTCAATATCTGGTTTCATGGTGTTGGCTGTCATGGCAATAATTGGCGTTGTTTTATCTGTTTGTTGCGCTCTAATTATCTTAGTGGCTTGCACTCCATCCATCACTGGCATTTGAATGTCCATAAAAATTAAATCAACATGGTTGGCAAAAAAGTAATCAACGCATTCTTTGCCATTTTCGGTAAATATTACTTTCGCATTATGAGCTTGTAGCATTTTACTTACGACAACTTGATTTACTTTATTGTCTTCGGCAACCAAAATAGTGCACCCTTGTAAATCGGTTATTTCTTTATTTGGTTTTAATAATTCATCGAGTTCTGATGTTTCAAAGCTTTGTTGGTAAGTAAATACAGAACCTTTATCTTCTTTACTCGTGAAGTTGATTTTGCCATTCATTAAATCACTTAGCTTGGTGCAAATAGAGAGACCAAGTCCCGTGCCCCCGTACTTTCTAGATGTAGATGAATCTGCCTGATGAAACTCTTGAAATAAATTTTGCTGTGCAGCTTTACTAATACCAATACCCGTATCGATTATTTCAAATACAATATTTTGCGTGTTTAAGAGGTTCTCCTTTACAGTGACTTTAAACTCTACCTGGCCTTGTTGTGTAAATTTAATCGCATTTGAGCATAAGTTATTTAAAATTTGAGAAACTCTGACAGGGTCGCCTTTTAGGGTTGTAGCGATATTTTTATCTATAGATGGAATAAATTTTATGCCTTTATCTGTGGCTTGTTTCATTAGTGGATTAATTACATTGTTAATGACTTCGCTCAGGTTAAAGTTAATATTCTCAATATTTAACTTACCCGCTTCAATTTTTGAAAAGTCTAAAATGTCATTTACAATATTTGAGAGTATATTCGCGGAGCTTAAAATACTCTTTAAGGCGTTATCTTTTTGTATATTTGAAGTCTCTGCTAGTCCAAACTCAGCTAAATTTAAAATGCCGTGCAGCGGAGTTCTTAGCTCGTGCGACATATTTGCTAAAAATCGACCTTTTAGAGTGTTAGCTGTATCAGCTTCTTTTTTTAGTTCTTCAAGATTTTTATTATGTATTTGTTGTTGTTTTAATGCAGTGGCCAGCTTTCTGTTGTTTAACCTGAGCTCAAGTTGTGCGATAACTTCTTTGCCAAGTATTTTCAGTGCGTTAATTTGTGTTTGAGTTAGCTTTTTTGGCTGGTCGCTGATAACACATAATGTACCAATTGTGCTGCCACTAGGTGTAACTAGCGGTGTGCCCGCATAAAACCTAATGTTTGGATCGCTGGTTACTAGAGGGTTATCATAAAAACGTTCATCAAGTAGAGCGTTTTGTATTTCAAATACTTGGTCTTGCAGTATTGTATGAGAGCAAAATGCGATATCTCTTTCGGTGGAGTCTACATCGATACCATACTTTGATTTAAACCATTGCCTTTGTGGATCAACTAAGCTTATAAGTGATATGGGGGCTTCACAAATATCAGAAGCAAGTTGAGTTAAATCATCAAATACTTTTTCGGCTTCAGTATCTAATATTTCATACTCGTAAAGGGCCTTTAATCTAGATTCTTCGTCAGCTGGTATTTGTGCTTTTATCATAGTATTGCTCAATATTTATATAGATTCACTATAAGAGTAATTTAGTGATAATGACAACTTTAACATGTAAATCAGGCTAATAAATAGATTCTGTATTTTGCTACTCCATTATTACTTTTTTGAAATGTTTTTTCTATTGTGACTAATATTGGTTTTTAAACTCGTATTTTAAAATCTGCTCTAAATACTTAAAAGTAACTTTGCTAAGCTTTTTAGCTAAGTAAGCTGTTATTAAAAAGGCCGAACCCCATTTAATGGTTCGGCCTTTTCAAACTTTAGGTTAATAACAATAAAAGTTATTTTTTCTTTTCGCTTGGTGCTGGTTGGCCATAATTAGGTGAACGAGGTCCATATAACAAGCCGTTGTAAACATCTGAAGAAAGTAAGCGTGTTGAAGTCATTGCTGCGATTTCAAAGCCTTTATCGGTTACAGTTTCAGCAATTTGATTAATTGCTGCAATAACAAGCATACCTACAAGGCCACCACCGCCATTACTTTGTTGTTCAGCGGAAGAGGCTCTTGCTTTACCTTGCCACAATTGCTCGCCAGTGCGTAAATCAACTAATGAAGCAGATACAGTAACAGCAGTTTCGCTAGAAATAACAACATAGCTAGTACCGTATTCTTCAATAGTGATGTAAAGCGCAGAGTCTGCACCAAAAATCTCATGTAATTTATTTACCGGTACTTGGTGCACGTCGCTTGCAACAGTGAGGCCATTACCTTTAAAGGTTTGCTCAACTAAAGCAACAGGAAAAACATAGAAACCCGACTCAGCTATGGGCGCGACCATTTGAGTCATCACACTGTATGGTGCAATTACTTCCGGTGTATTATTTAGCGGAGGTAAAATAATAACAGAGTGAGGGTCTGCTTGTTTAAATGCTGTGTAGTCATGTGCTGGTGGAGGTGAAACACAACCAGCGAGTAATGCGACTAATGCGATCGCTGTGTATGATTTTAAATTAAGCATATTAAGCGCCTTTCGCAGATTTTAGAAGGAAGTCGATGTAATGAACTGATTCTGGGAAAAGTGATTTCTCAGTTTCGAAGTGAGTAGTACCTAATGAAGGATTACCCGTTTCAAAATACAGCATACCTAGGTGAGCATGTAGGCCAGGCGCAACATTCTTACTTTTGTTTGCGGCATCGACAATAATTTGCTCAAGCATACTAATTTGCTCTTCGGCTGTTACGTCATCTGCTTTTAAATAGGCGTATACGGCAGTGCTATAGTCGCCGTAATAGTAAATAGGTTCTTTCGTTGCGTTACAACCTGTTAGGGCTATACAAACAAATGCTAAGGTAATTAGCTTTTTCATTATTTATTGCCCCATTGGCCAGCTTCAAGACCAGTAACTAACTTGTTAACTACTTCACGAATAGCTAGGTCAAGTACTTTGCCATTTAATGTGGCATCGTATGAAGCTGTGCTACCAAAACCAATAACTTCACGTTCTGATAGGCTGTACTCACCAGCACCTTGTACTGAATAAATAACTTCTGATGTAGTAACATCCACAACATTAAGCGTTACTTTAGCATAAGCAATTTGCGATTTACCTTTACCCAATAAACCAAAAAGTTGGCGATCGCCAATAGCTTTACGGCCAAACTCTGTTACATCACCAGTTACAACAAATTTAGCACCGCTAAGAACTTGTTTTGTACCTGTTAACTTTGCTTCTTCTGCAAGGGCTGCCATATTGTCGCGATCAAGCACACTAAAGCGATTTGTTTGTTGTAAGTGGCTCATTAGTGTTGTTTTTGCTTGGCTGCCTAAACGGTCTTGGCCTGATGAAAATATACCATTTTGAAAGCTTGAACGGTTTACAAACTGACCTACGACTAGTTTGCTTTTTGTACCTGAGTAGGTTGTGTTATAGCTAGCAACAGTTGGTGTTTCTATTACTTTTGATGATGTTGTAGCACACCCAGCTAAAGACGAAGCTGTAATTGCAGCGATTACAATTGTTTTAATGTGGCTTTGGTTAATTCGCATAAATTTTTGTCCATATAGATAATTGCAGAAGTTTTTATTGATAGGCGCTTGATTTTTATACTTATAAGTCAATTACTTATTTCAAGAGTCCATTCAACTTACTTTATAAACAAAAGTCGATGTAAATACAATGTTATTTATGTTTTATGCAGGGTCAAGCAAGAATAATTAATAAATCACTCTCAATAATAAAACTAAATCATTGGTTTTTTCGGTGGTTTACAGCCTTATGGCTATAATTGATATGTAGCCACTTAATTTACATATAAAGCTGTTAGTTAAGGTTTTATTTGAGTCAACTAAAGTTTTAAAACCAATCTGCTGCAACTTGTAGTGGAGTAGGGTCGCCTTTTTTAGATACCCAAAACACTAAGGCTTGCTTTGTTGGCGATATTTTTTTAGCGCGAGGCAGGGTTAAGTCAGTTAATGATAATTGCCGCTTAGTTTGCATGTTACTTTGCTCGTAACCAATAACGACAAAGTCGTGTTTTAACTTATGGCCTGCGTTTTCGCCGCTGTGTATTTGTGTTTCTATACCAAAGCCTAACAGAGCTACATGAGCTATTAAGTTTTGGTTAGTTTTATCTTTGGTATTAACAGTATCGTATTCGAGATTAATTTTACTGTTGTTTATAGTCGCTTTTAAATTACCTAAATAAGGGATTTTAGTTATAGGTATGGCTTGTTTATAAAACCAACCTTGCCACCCGCTGCCGTTAACCATAAACCCGGGTGTTGCTACAATACGGCTTTTACCTAAGGCTTTATAGGTGCGTTGTCTTTTACTAAAAACAGCAGAGGCAAAGGGGTCTTTCCATCCTAAATAATCCCAATAAGTAACATGAAAATTAATAGGGATTAAATCAGTCCATAGCTTTTCATCATCTGTAAACGTTGAAATCCAGCGCTCTGCTGGTGGACAACTACTGCAACCTTGCGATGTGTAAAGCTCTAAAAAGGTAGTTGGATTAGCTGTGCTTGCAATGGTTACTTGCTCAGCAGCTTGGCTTTGAGAGCAAAATATTATTAACCCAGCCAATGCTGGAAAAAGCGATTGAGACAGTGTTTTAAAAGGCATGTTACTTCTCGAAAAGATTTATACTGTTTGTAGCATAAGTGATATTTGTAGATGAAGTATCACGAAATACTCACAATTAAATCACGTTTTAACCGTATATTTATCTATTAAAAACTTAATTTGAACACCCGCTCAAGCTGTGCTTTAATCATTGTTCAATTATTGAGGGACTTTACATGATTAAATTTTATTTTCACCATACGCCTAACCCAATGAAGGTGGCACTCTTTTTAGAAGAAGCAGGCTTGCCGTTTGAGCTTGTTCCTCTTGATACTTTGAAAGGTGAGCAACATACACCTGAATTTAAAGCAATTAATCCAAACGCTAAAGCACCTGCCATTGTCGATGGTGAAACGCGTGTGTTCGATTCGAATGCTATTTTAATGTACCTTTCTGAAAAATATGCAAAGCTAGAGGGTAAGGCCGATGACCGCGCTGAAATGCTGTCGTGGTTAATGTTTATCGCATCGGGTTTAGGTCCGTATTCAGGGCAAAGTGTTCACTTTAGACACATGGCGCCAGAAGGGCTTGATTACGCGGTTAATCGTTATTTACGTGAAGCGCAGCGCCATTACGAAGTACTTGATACTCATCTTGAAGGTCGTGACTTTATAGTGGGTGATACATATACCATTGCTGATGTATCTGCATGGGGTTGGATTGATAAAGCACCGGTTGTATTAGGTGAAGAGGGTTTAGCACCTTATCCTAATCTTAAACGTTGGTTTGAAAGCATTGATAGCCGCCCAGCGGTTGCACGTGCACGCGTAATTGGTACTGATATAGCCTTTAAAAAAGAGTTTGATGAAGATGCTAAAAAAGCATTTTTCCCTTCCAATTACCCTAAGCAATAACTTATAGCAAGCGAGCTTATTATGGGTTGCTAGTTAACCTGAACTCTGGATAATAAATCTACTTCAAGCAACTATTTTCAGCGCTCACTGCGTTGAATTTACTTGCAATAGGCCAGCTATTGACGCGTAAATTCGCCTTGTTTTCACTGAAAATCTCTGGCTAGAGAAAATAAATTTAAATATCATTATAATTCAGTAGGTTAGTAAGTATCTTAACCAGAATCCAGGTTGATTATCAAATTTTAATGATTTCTCTATTGTTGGACTGATTACTTAACGTGATGGTCGTTAAAAATAGTGAACTCTCAAGTTCGATAGAGTCCTCTAGTAAAAGACAAAAAATAAGTAAACGCGTATTTATTCCTGCTTTACCCCATCCTAATTTTGAGAATAAATCATCTATCAGGTTTTGCGTTATGCTTTTAACCCCAATCCAATAATCTAAGTCTTCTTCCAATTCGTGAGTGAGTTTTAATAAGGTTTGATTTAGTTTTTCTAGCGTTTCAAAATGGTTTGTACTGGCATCAAATGCTTTAACTGCTTTTTTTACATTTTTTAATGTTGTTGGAAAACGCTTTAGTGCTCTTGCAGCTTTTCCAATGGTTGTAAGGCGTTTAGCTACTCCCTTCCATGACTTATTTGCATTGGCACCATTTTGAGAATCAGGGACAAGCGCAAGATAGTCATCCCATTTATCTGTATTTTTTAAATCTTTTTTAATACGACGGAAATCAACGGTTCTACTAGAATCCCCATCTAATAAATGGTCAAACAATATACTTAGATCATTATATGATTCATCTTTTAGGGCATATAAATGCAGTATATTAAAAATAACTTTCCTTTCAAAAGGCGAACCACTTTGTAAGTAAATTAAATAACGTGCTGCATTATGATATAGCTTATCGCCATTTAGTTGTTCAAATTGTGCATAGACTTCATGCCCAGAACGCATCGTCATTGCTATGACGCTACTAGTATAAATGTTGCTGTTTTCAATACTATGTTGATAACGACTAATTGCGACTTTTATATTTTGCTCGGGAATAAGTATGGGTACATTTATTGGTAAAGAGTCGGCATGACGGTGGGTCGATAAATCAAGGGAATCAAAGAAGTCTTCAATCTCTCTTAAATTGTGCAGTTTGTTATCTTGATTTGTATATTCAAGTGAAATAGCACCATTAAACTCGGGATCTAATGCTGATTGCGCAACACCAAAGATGATTCCTAATTTTGCTTGTCTGGATTCTGAAAGCCCTGATGCAGTTCCTTTAATGGTGTAATCGTGTTTAACATATAAGTTACCATTGGCATCAACTTCAACCGTTAAGTCTCGATTAATATCGCGTACTTTACTAATATCAAAGCCAATAATGTTTAGGCCCAGCCGAGTTGAACTATTAAGTGCTGTTTCAAACCGTGTAGTGATAGGTATTAAGTTTATTGCACCCGCTCTGTTTAATGCTTGCATAAGTAATGAGGCTTTTTTCCCGTCGCCTATCGCTAAACAGCGGAATAAGGTTTGTACTTGTTTATTTTCTGGTTGGAGGATTGTTATTTTTAATTTTTGAAGTTCGAATAAACGTTGTTGTTTAATCGATTCTAAATTAAGACCAAACTTAATGTTGGCTGCTTTTTCTAATTTTTCAGTGATGTTCTTTTTAAATATCTGGTATCGATTTATTACACGATTAAAATTAGCTTCTATATTTTGATCAAAACTAGCAATCGTCTGTGCTACGTCATCGCCGAGCGAAGCGATAGGTTTTAGTTGGGAAGCTGTTTTCTCTTTTAAATCGTTAGCAAACTCATCCGCTTTCTCACGAAGTTTTTGCTGTAATATTTTTATTTTTTCAGACAGATATTTTTCTGACTTGTGCTGAGCAGCCATAAAAATAGGGTCAGCATTTGATTGCACAACACCAAATAAACTCAGTAATCTATTAATTATAGATGTTGCTAAGTCGTCTGGGGCCGCTTCTGTTGAGAGCAATGTCTTATTGAATTGCACGATTAGCTCATCATCAAGTAACTTTTTAATTACATCATCGATCTCATTTTGTCCTAGTGTGATTTCGGCTATTGGCTTGTACCATGTATCTTCATCAATTGTATGTAATATGTCATCAACCAAGATTTGGCCAGGGTTACTGTATTCCTCAAGCTTACTAACCAGTTCATTACCTTTACCAAGCAGCATTTCTATGTACTGTTTGGCGAGTGCATCCATTCCTTCAATTTCTGCTTCAAGTGCTAGTTTTAAGGTGTTTTTTGTCTGCTCTGTTTCTCTTAAAGTTAGTAATAGTTCTATTTGCTGTTGATCATTACGATATACATCAAGTTCCAAGTCACCAGCTATTTCTTGGCGCCTTGAAAGTGAGACTGCTACGGAGGCGTCTACTCCAATAAGATGCCCTTTAAGATTTGTTTTTGAAGCGAGCGATTTTCCAATTTCTAATTCGCCAGATAATATTAGAGAAGATGCCATTTTAATTGAAAATGCACGATATCCCTCTCTAGCATCACTACTAGTACGCTTGACTAATTGAGTGTTTATATCGTTCAAGTTCCAAGGGCGAACTGGTTTTTTAAACATACTCCACAGGGTTTTATAGCTAGTAGTTTCTTCATTTACTTGGTAGTACGAATCAAACTCCACACTACCTGATTTATCTAAACCGGCACCTATTTTAAAAATATTAGCAGAGGTTGATGTTGATACATTAATATCATAGGCAGCTTTTACATCTTGATTGACGAGGCAAAACCCATTTGGAAGTGTTTTGGATAAAAATGTTGGGCGCTTTGTGTCATTTAAAACAGAGATATTAAATTCACCGTAGGCACCAGCTGTTACACCAACACTAAGTTGATCAATTTTTGATTTGTGCTCTTTAGTAAATTCAAACTCTTTTTTTAATCCGTTAGTTTGTTCACCAATTGGTGTTTCAAGAACAGACCAAAGTTGAAATGCTTTATAGGCTTCTTGATAAATTTCAGAGCTTTTAATTTTTTTTATTTGTTCAGCTGAAAAAAGAACGACTATATTTTCAATGACCTTTTTTATTTCCTCGACTAGGTCATCTATATAGGGGTCTTTAATAATTCCATAAGCACTGTCAACCAAAGTAATAATATCAGAAAGCTTAGTGCTATTTGCTTCATCAATATTAAAGTACTTTTTTAAATTTGCAGTAGAGGATAGGCTTTCGAGTAAGTCGTGGGCTTTAGCTGGTGCTAAATATGAGGAAGGAACAACGCGATCAAGTGATGTTAGTGATATCATTTTAAAAATCCTTTTGATTTTAGTTTATATTTTATTGATCACCTTTTATGCGACTACATCAACTGTAACCTAGAATAAATTGCTGTTAAATAAATGGCAAGGCTATATTTTAAACAACATATTGATTGAATCATAAGTGCTTAATTTTTGGTTGTTAGTGTAACTCGAATAAACTATTTAATTAAAAGCTGCGCTTTTCACGCGAGCAAGCTCGGCGTCTACAATAAATATTCAACCCGAGTTCAGCTTTACCTGTAGGCGTACAGCTTGCTGACGCGACGCGCAAAGTTCGTAATGTTTTTTGGTTGTAAGCGTAACTAGAATAAACGATTTGATTAAAAGCTGCGCTTTCACGCGAGCAAGCTCGGCGTCTACAGTAAATATTAAACCCCGAGTTCAGCTTTACCTGTAGGCGTACAGCTTGCTGACGCGACGAGCAAAGCTCGTAATGTTTTTTGGTTGTAAGCGTAACTAGAATAAACGATTTGATTAAAAGCTGCGCTTTTCACGCGAGCAAGCTCGGCGTCTACAATAAATATTAAACCCCGAGTTCAGCTTTACCTGTAGGCGTACAGCTTGCTGACGCGACGAGCAAAGCTCGTAATGTTTTTTGGTTGTAAGTGTAACTAGAATAAACGATTTGATTAAAAGCTGCGCTTTTCACGCGAGCAAGCTCGGCGTCTACAATAAATATTAAACCCCAAGTTTAGCTTTACCTGTAGGCGTACAGCTTGCTGACGCGACGAGCAAAGCTCGTAATACTTACCTATAAACACTTATCTATAAAAGCTTTAAAAACTTGCTTGCTTAATTATCCTACTAAGCGTAAAATGCGCGCTCATTTCGGCTTTTAAACTATTAATTCCTTGCCTTAAACCGACCGGCCGAAACGGTAGAAGGCTCTATTAACCGTAAGGAATATCCATGCGTCATTACGAAATCGTATTCATGGTTCACCCAGATCAGAGTGAGCAAGTTGCTGGTATGATCGAACGTTATACTGGTTCTATCACTGAAGCTGGTGGTGTTATCCACCGTCTTGAAGATTGGGGCCGTCGTCAATTGGCTTACCCAATTAACAAGCTTCATAAAGCTCACTATGTTCTAATGAACGTTGAAGCACCAACTGAAGTAATCAGCGAGCTAGAAACTACTTTCCGCTACAACGATGCAGTGCTTCGTAACTTAGTTATCCGCACTAAAACTGCTGAAACTGAAGCGTCTCCTCTTGCAAGAGAAGAGAAGAAAGAAGCACCAGCTGCTTAATTGTTTTGAGTCCAAGCATGGCGTTTAACTGGCGGTAAATATAAATGGTTAGCCCTTTTATGAATCAGCTGGTTATATCTGGGGTAGTTTGTAAAACGCCCAAGTTTAGCCAAAGCCCAGCTGGCATCCCGCATTGTATTTTTGTTGTAGAACATAAATCGATGCAAACCGAAGCAGACCTTAACCGTAATAGTTACGTGAGGCTTCAGGTAGTTGCCAGTGGAAAGCAAATGCAACAACAGACTCAACATTTGCACGTTGGGCAGGCATTGCAAGTGAGTGGTTTTTTAAATCGCCACGAAGGTCGTAACGGCCTTAGCCAATTGGTTTTGCATGCTCAGCATATCGAAAGAATTATTTGAGGAATTAATCTCATGGCACGTTATTTCAGACGTCGTAAGTTCTGCCGCTTTAAAGCGGAAGGCGTAAAACAAATCGATTACAAAGATCTAGCTACTCTTAGAAACTATGTTACAGAAAGTGGCAAAATCGTACCTAGCCGTATCACAGGTACTAGCGCTAAATTTCAGCGCCAGCTAGCAACTGCTATTAAGCGTGCTCGCTACTTAGCCCTTCTTCCATACACTGACTTACATAAGTAAGCAGCGGATTAACAGTTTTTAAAAGGTGTAGAAACATGCAAGTTATTCTACTAGATAAGATCGCTAACCTAGGTAGCCTAGGTGAACAGGTTGTAGTTAAATCTGGTTTCGCACGTAACTTCCTTTTCCCTCAAGGTAAGGCAGTTCCTGCGACTAAAGCTAACATTGAAACGTTTGACGCTCGTCGTGCAGAACTTGAAGCGAAAATCGCTGAACAGTTAGTAGCTGCACAAGCACGCGCTGAAAAACTAGAAGCATTAGCAGAAGTTACATTAGTATCTAAAGCTGGTGACGAAGGTAAGTTATTCGGTTCAATCGGTACTCGTGACATCGCTGACGCTATCTCAGCTGTTGGTGTTGAAGTTGCTAAGTCAGAAGTTCGTTTGCCTCTAGGTACTATCCGTGAGACTGGTGAATTTGACGTATCAATTTCAGTTCACTCAGACGTAACGGCTACTATCAAAGTAATCGTAATCGCTGAAGCTTAATTTTTAATTAAGCGACAAAAGCCGTGCTATTAGCACGGCTTTTTTGTGCCTATAATTTGGCTAACTTTATTAGTTAAGGGCACTGTTAAATAATACCAATCCGCAATAATACTTAATCATGTTGCGGGGCTAAACGTGTCGCTACCTGTGTTAAAAAATTCTCATTTACGACTGCATGGATGCAGAAGGTAGAGCAATGCAGGAGCAATTGCCGAGAACAACTAAATAGCGAATTTTTTGTCTAGCTATCAACACGTTTTTCCATCCTCAAAATAGATCACTTAATTAAGCGAATTGGTATAAAGCCTCGTAAAAGTCCCTTTTTTATTCAATTATTTTTTCATTCTCCTTAAACCTTTTCGAACTGTCATTACGTCTAACTTATCAATACACTTAAATAGCAATTCAACAATAATAATTAAAAGGCGGCATCACGGATGTTACACGTTAAACCCGAACCAACGCCTTTGTGCGAAGCTGCACTCATTGAGCGAGTTAAATCGGGTGATCAAGGCGCATACACAAGGCTTTATGAGTTACATATAAAACGAGTATACGGTTTATGTTTACGCTTATTAGCAGACCAAGCACACGCCGAAGACGCCGCCCAAGAGGTATTTGTACAGGTATGGCATAAAATAGCATTGTTTGATGGGCGTTCGCAGTTTTCTACTTGGCTATATAGTGTTGCCAGTAATGTAGCGATAAGTTACCTGCGCAAGCAAAAAAACTGGTTGCAAAAAGTAGTAAGTATTGAACACAGCGGTATGGATGAGCAATCAGCTAACGACTGCAAAGGCTTAAATGGCCTCGATAAGTTAATAGTAAGGCTTCCTGAGCGCGCACGTATGGTATTTGTATTATTTGCTATTGAAGGTTACAGGCACGAGGAAATCGCGGAGCAATTAGGTATGGCTGTTGGTTCAAGTAAGTCACAATATCATCGTGCTAGGCAGTTATTACAAGAGTGGTATGAAAATGAGTAAACCAAACTTTAACGACTACTTAAATAAGTCATTAAACACGCTTGATAAAGAAATTACGCCACAAAAAGATTTATGGGCGGGGATTGAGCGAGCAATTGTTAATAATAAGCAGAGTCCAAACAGCACTATTATTTGGCCAAAACTAACAGCAATAGCTGCCTGCACATTAGCTGCTTTAATTGCTGTAAATCTAATTGTTATAGCGCCCGAGCCACAACCCGTAGTGGCTATAAGTGATTACTTTTCGGCGCAAAAAAACAGTTTGTTGGTTGAATACGAAAATAAAGAAGCATTGACCACTAACTGGCAAACGCAACTACAAGAACTGGAAGAAGCTGAGCAAGCAATAAAGCAAGCTCTTGAAAACGAACCACAAAACCAAGCGCTACTGACAATGTTAGCGCAAATATATCAACAACAACTTGATTTAATTAACAAGGTGCACGCGCCACGTTGGCAGCACATTTAGGAGTACGACATGAAAGCGATTTTATTAGGACTGAGCTTATTTCCATTGGCAGTATTTGCGGGTGAAAAAATAGATAAGCAAATAGACGTACCAAGTGGCGGCACTATTTTTATTGAAAACCAACGCGGTGATATACATATTACAGGCTGGGATAAAAACGAATTTAAAGTATCTGGCGAGCTTGATGATAAAGCACAAGGTTATGAGCTTAAAACAAGTGGCGATAAAACACAGTTTATTGTAAAAATGCCCCGTAAATCAAATTGGGGTAATAGTGGTGACGGCTCAAACCTAACTATATTTATGCCTAAAAGCAGTAGCTTAGAGTTTGCTGGCGTTAATGTATCGGTGACTGCAAAGGAGCTTAAAAACGGCGCTGAAGTTGATGTGGTTAACGGTGAAATTACGGTAAATGATATTACTGGCAACATTAAGCTCACCACTGTAAATGGTGATGTGAACGCTGAGAACTTAAACGGTAATATTCAGTTTGAAACCGTAAATGGTGAAATTAACGATAGGCAATCAAGTGGAGAGCTGCGTTTTAGCGCTGTTAATGGTGATATTAAATCAACTTCAAGCGCTAATGATGTACGCCTTGAAAACGTAAATGGCGATATAGAATTTACGCTATCGGCTATTAAAAACCTACGTATTAATACGGTAAATGGCGAAGCAGAAGTACAGATTAACGAGCTTTTAAAAGGCGGTGATGTACGTTTTGAATCAGTAAGTGGTGATGCCGACTTTTATTTCCCACAAAGTGTATCAGCAAAGTTTGAAATTAAAGCCCATGCTAATGGTAAAATCATTAATAAAGTTACTAGCGATAAAGTCAGTAAAGCTAAATATGGCCCAGCCAGTGATTTAGAGTTTAGTATTAATGGCGGTAATGCTAATGTTGAAATGGATACCATTAGTGGACGAATAGAGCTGCGTACCAAATAACACTCATTCCCCATCACGATTACAAAAAGCAGGAAAGATTTCCTGCTTTTCTATTTGCACAGCCCCTGCAAGTCGATAGAATAGAGCCATTCAATTTTACTACTGTGAAGTTATGGCCAAACCAGATAAGCAAGTCGATACTCTTAAAGTTCCTCCCCATTCAATAGAAGCTGAACAATCTGTTTTAGGTGGCTTAATGCTTGATAACCAAGCTTTTGACCGCGTAGCTGAGCTTGTTGTATCACAGGATTTTTATACCCGCACGCACAAGTTAATTTTTGAGGCGATGACGGCACTTGCTGAGATTGGCGATCCGATAGATTTAATCACTATTTCTGAAAGTTTAGAAAAAAATAATAAGCTTGCAGGCATTGGTGGTTTTGCTTACTTAGCCGAAATTGCTAAAAATACCCCAAGTGCAGCCAACATTGATGCCTACGCAAACATTGTACGAGAGCGTGCTGTTGTACGTGAAATGATTGGCGTGGCAAATGAAATTGCAGAAGCGGGTTTTAATACCGAAGGGCGTACTAGTCACGATCTACTCGATTTTGCCGAAAGCAAAGTATTTAAAATTGCCGAGCAACGTACAAAAAGTACGGAAGGCCCGCAAAGTATTCATAACATACTCGAAAAAACCGTTGATAAAATAGAAGAGCTTTATCAATCGCCACAAGATGGTGTAACGGGTGTGAGTACAGGTTATGCCGATCTTGATAAAATGACAACGGGCCTGCAGCCGTCTGACTTAATTATTGTGGCAGCGCGTCCATCTATGGGTAAAACCACCTTTGCGATGAACCTTGCAGAACATGCCGCAATGACTCAAGACAAACCCGTGCTAATTTACTCGCTAGAGATGCCTTCAGAACAAATTATGATGAGGATGTTAGCGTCTCTTGGCCGTATTAACCAAACTAAGGTACGTACAGGTCAGTTAGATGATGACGATTGGGCGCGACTTTCATCAACAATGGGCTTGTTGATGGAAAAAGGCAAAATGTATGTTGATGATGCCTCGGGCTTAACACCTACCGATGTTCGCTCTCGTGCACGTCGTATTGCGCGTGACCACGGCGGCATTAGTATGATCATGGTCGATTACTTGCAGCTAATGCGCGTACCTAGCCTTGCTGATAACCGAACACTTGAAATTGCTGAAATTTCGCGTTCACTTAAATCGCTAGCAAAAGAGCTAAAATGTCCGGTTGTTGCGCTTTCGCAGCTAAACCGTACGCTAGAGCAACGTGCCGATAAACGCCCAATTAACTCAGATTTACGTGAGTCAGGGTCGATAGAGCAGGATGCCGATTTAATCATGTTTATTTACCGTGACGAAGTTTACAACGAAGACAGTACCGATAAAGGTATTGCTGAAATTATCATAGGTAAACAACGTAACGGCCCAATTGGTAAAGTGCGTTTAACGTTCCAAGGTCAATTTTCTCGCTTTGATAATTACGCGGGACCAGCGGTAGATGACGATTACTAATGCGCTTAGCCACTGCTGAAATTAACTTAACGGCACTTGCGCATAATTTAGCGCAAGTTAAGGGCTTTGCACCTAACAGCAAAGTAATGGCGGTGCTAAAAGCAAATGCTTACGGGCATGGATTAGTAACGATTGCGCAGCATTTAAATAATGCTGACGCATTTGCTGTGGCACGTATAGATGAAGGGCTCGCCCTTCGAGCTGGGGGCTTAACAAAGCCAATTGTTTTACTAGAAGGCTTTTTTAACAAAGCCGACTTACCGATTCTGCTCGCCAACAATTTTCAAACTATTATTCACGATGAGTACCAATTAGCGGCGCTTGAAAAAGCAAAGCTAGATGCACCAATAACATGCTGGTTAAAAGTAAATACAGGTATGCATCGATTGGGTATTGCGCCAGAGCAGTTTGAAGCGTTTTATAACCGCTTACAAAAAACACCTAACGCTAAAAATTCCGTTAATTTAATGACCCACTTTTCGTGTGCTGATGATGTTGATAATGCTAAAACGGTTCAGCAAATTACGTTGTTTGATAATTTAGTGAATGGCATTGACCAAGCGCATTGTTTATCAAATTCTGCTGGTATTATTGCCTGGCCGAGCGGTCATGGCGACTGGGTACGTCCTGGGCTTATGCTCTATGGTGTATCGCCAATGGCAAATAGCATTGGGCAGCAACACAAATTAAAACCAGTTATGCGCTTAACTACGCGCGTAATTGCAGTGCGTGATGTGCCTGCTAATGAGGCTGTTGGATATGGTGGTCGTTGGAAAAGCGATAAACCAACCAAGTTAGCTGTTGTGGCTATGGGTTATGGCGATGGTTATCCTCGGCATGCTAAAGAGGGGACGCCAGTTATAATTGGTAAGCAGCGTTATGGTATTGTAGGTAGTGTAGCTATGGACATGATTAGCGTTGATATAGGGGCTAATGAGAACAATATTAAAGTAGGAGACAGAGTCACTATGTGGGGCCCTGATCTACCCGTTGAAGAAATAGCATTGTGCGCTGGTACCATTCCTTACGAGCTATTATGCAATATTACACCGCGCGTAAGTTATGAGTATCAGCGTTAATACAGCTATAAGCGATACTTACTCTTTTATAAAGTAAATGTCGCTAAAGCCCATACGGGCAAATTCTTGGTCGCGAAAGTTACGCACAGAAGCAGACCCTTTTGAGGTCATTTCTATTTGGCGTACCATGCTTAAGTAATTTGTTAAATCAATACCTTCGGCGGCAGCAATTGCTTGATACATGTCGTGGTATTTATCTTTTGCGAAGTTAATTTCGCGCGGTTGGTTTTTAAACGTATACGTTATTCTACGTGCCATAATAAGCTCAGTTAAATTGAGTGTTAGTATAATTTTACACTGTATTGAACTGGCATTGAATGATTTGTTTAAATCAAATAATTAAAAAGTAGAGTTTAAAATGAAATTATCAGTAGAGATCAGTAAATATCCACTTCACCAAGATTACATTCCGTTTATTAAAGGCTTTATCGACCGCTTAAACGAATACGAAAATTTAAAAGTGATTACTAATACGTTATCAACGCAAATTTTTGGTGATTATGATTTAGTAATGCAGGTGTTAAGTACCGAAATTAAGCGCTCATATGAAGAATTTGGTAAAGCTATTTTTGTATGTAAGTTTCTCTCTGGCGACTTATCGCCTGAATAATCTATAATACCAACCTGCATAAATCTTTGATCAATTTAACGAATTAAATTGCACTATAACGTCGTTAAAAATTTTTTATTTAGAACAACTAGATACAAAAATTTTTGCCTAGTTCTAGCGTGATTTTCTTAACGTTAAATAGACCCCGTATATAAGCAGATTGGTATAACAATCGGCACAACTGAACGGTGATTGCATAGTATGGACTTTTTAACACAAACCTTAAGTGGTTTTACAGCGATGTCGCATTGGGAATACATAGCGGTGGGGCTGTCGATGGCGTACTTATTATTGGCAATAAAAGAAAGCTTATGGTGTTGGCCTGCAGCATTTTTTAGCACACTCATTTATACAATAATGTACTGGAATGGTGCATTGTTAATGGAGTCATTACTTAATTTTTATTATATGTATATGGCTGTATTTGGGTGGGTTGTATGGCGAAAAGGCAAAGCTGAAAATCTAAATATTACGTCTTGGTCGATGAACCGTCATGCTGTTTTAATCAGTTTAACAACCTTCGCTGCAATAGTTATTGGCTACGTTATGCAAAACTATACTCATGCCGACTTTGCTTATCTTGATAGCTTTACAACATGTTTTGCAGTAGTAACTACTTACTTAGTTGCTAAAAAAGTCCTCGAAAACTGGCTGTACTGGATTGTAATAGATGCCGCTTCTATGTATCTATACTACGAAAAAGGCTATTACCCAACGCTAGCACTCTTTATATTTTATACCATTATGGCAGCGTGGGGCTTCAAAACCTGGTACGAAGAGTACGAACAAAGCCAAGCTAAGCCTTTAGCGCAGCTTTAATTAATGATTGAGCATAATCAGTTAGTAAAAATGTGTAGTGCGTTTATAGAGCCTAAAAGCATTGTTTCAAGCGAGCGATTGCTGAATGGCTTTAGCAACGATAATTTTTTAATACGTACCGAGCAACAAGGGTATTTGTTAAAGTGTTATAAAAGCCGTTGGCCAAGTGACGGCCTTGAAGCGCAGCGCTTTTTAAGTGACTTGGATATATGCCCTGCGCCTATTTGGCTCGATAAAAAGAATAGTCGTGCGGTATTTGATTATATTGAGGGTGAAACCGCACAGTCAGATATAACGCTCAGCTTAGTTAATAAATTAGCCCAAGTACACAGTTACAGCGCAACGACTACACCAATGGATATAGCCAAAGAGCTGCACTTTTATCAAAATACGGATGTATATACGTTATACAAATCACAAATAGAGCGGGCACTAAAAGCAGTTACAGCGATGCCATTTAATGCGGGCTTTTGTCATAACGATTTAGTAAGAGACAACATTGTTGTAAATGCTTCGGGTATGTATTTAATTGATTTTGAGTACGCACAAACTAACGATGTGTATTTTGATTTAGCCGCGTTGTGCGTGAGCTTTAATCTGGATGGGCAAAGTGAAGGTGAGTTATTAGATAATTATAGTAAGTACAGTAGAGCCGGTGTAAGCTTTTTTAAATCAGTAAATAAGCTTGATTTTTTTAAGCTGTTTTTTTTAATATTGTGTATAGGATGGTATGAGCAGCGCGACATAACTAATCACTTAATTGAATTACGCGCGCAACTAAATAAACTCACTTTATCTATGAGTTTTTAAAGACCACCAAAACGTGCAGCTAGTTCTTTATATTTTTTTACTTCATCAGCATCAAATTGCGGTTCGCCATTTTCATCCTGCGATTTCGCAATTAGTAAACTTTCACGAGTAAGGCGTTTAACACGCTCTACTTTTACACCTAAAAACTCAGCAACTTGCTCAGTAGACATCAAACTCATAATCACTTCCTCTTTTAAATCAAATCACATAGTCACTATAATAGTTAAAATGTTGCTAAACAGTTACTTTTTTTTATCTAATATTGATAAAAAGCGTGTTTTTAACTAATTGTGAAGTGTTTTATTCTAAATTGCTTAATTAATAGGCATCTAAACGCATGGTGCTGGCAATTAACGACGGATATCTTTATCATTATAGACGCCAAAGCATTGATATCGCGAGTTAGTGCTGCGGCAACAAATGTGCTCTCGTGGTGAAATGGATATCACGTGGCCCTCCGGAGGCTGAGTTGTAGGTTCGATCCCTACCGAGAGCGCCATTTGCTTTATATGTTTATGCCCTAAATTATTTCAGTACTTTTGCATAATCAAACTCTTTTCAATATCTAAAATTGGTTAACGATACTAGATAACATTGATTGAACTTCATTTTTATAAAAATAGTGTTCTTATTAATTACATTTAAACTTGAATGAAAATAAACTTTTCGTATCTCAGTTCAAAACCCTTTAGTGTTCCCCATTAAATTAAATGAGATATTATTTAATAATATAAATTACTACTTTTTAGTGAATTATAACTACTAAAGTACGAATGAATGGACTTTAAGTATTAAACAATGCTATTTAAGGTACATATTCATTAATTGTAGAAATAGCCGCTTTTATGCTAATAACTTTACCTATCCCTGAGCTAATACCTGGCATGTATGTCGACAGTGTTACTAAGCAACATGAAGGGATTAATAGTATAAAAATTAAGACTAGCGGGTTAGTCAGAGATAAATCTATAATTAAGCGTTTAATTGCAGAAGGGGTTCTTGAACTTCTTATTGATTTCGCTAAGAGTGAAGTCGCAATCCCCGCCAAATATAAGCCACAAAATAAACCTAAAACATCGAGCAGCCAACAAAAACCAGTTAAGGCCAAATCTGCAATAACGGTACAGCAAGAATTTGCTAAAGCGAGTGTAAGCTACGATCAACATAACCGTAAAATACAATCTTTATATAGCGATTTAATAGCCGGTTTAACTCTTAACGTAAAAGTACTTGATGAAATAGCAAATGAAATCGTTGCTTCAGTATTTCGTAATGCAAATGCGATGACAATCCTTACTCGAATTAAAGATAAGCACAGCTATAATTGGCGTCATATGATCAACTGCGCCATTTTTACGAGTGTATTTGCTAAATACCTAGGTTACAAAGAAGCGCTTGTGCAGGAGCTTGCTATGGGCGCACTACTGCATGATTTAGGGCAATCTAAACTACCGCAAGGCATACTATCAAAACCAGGCAAAGTTACTAATAACGAAATGGCTAGTATTAAAAAACATGTTGCTTTAGGGCTGGGTCTGGTCAAAGGTGAAAAGAGTATTTCGCCACTTATGTTAGATATGATAGTCAATCACCATGAACGATTAGATGGTTCAGGTTATCCCCGGGGCATTGCTGCAGAAAAAATAAGCCGTCCCGCACGGATAATGGCAATTGTAGATGTATATGATGCGATGACAGCAGACAGGCCTCATCAAGATGGCGAAGAACCTATTAATGCACTGCGTTACTTATTGGCTAACAAGCAAATGTTTGATGCTGAATTAGTGCAGCGTTTTATAAAGTGCTTGGGCGTGCATCCCGTAGGGACTATTGTGAAGCTAACTAATGAACGCCTAGCGTTAGTATTGGAGGGGAATAACTTGAATCCGATAAAGCCAAAAATTAAGTTATTTTTTAATGCTAAACATGGGCATCATGTAACTGCTAAAGATATTGATTTAAGTGACAGTAACCAAGAGCTTAAAATTTTAGCGAGTGTTAAACCACTAGACTATAAAATTAATTTGTCTCGTTTGCTAAAAGAGCATCTGCTTGCGTAGTGTTTGTGCACTTTCGTTGATTGCTTTTCTTAGCTGAAATAAATGCCCCTAAAAAACAACTTCCCATCAGTGTTAGCCACAATAAAGTGCCTAGCTCTACATGCAGTGCTAAACAACAAAATGCGAGCGAAATTAGTGCGTTTAGCATAGCACCAAGCCAATAGTGATTTACTGGATTGTCGCATTGTCCTGCTTGCGTACATGCGCAGTAATTTGCTTTATAAAAACAAAATACACTCGCCCCACAAAAAATAAGCCCAGCTACAATAAGTGAAATGATCACAGTTTTATTTCCTTTGTGATTTTGTAGTGAGTGTAAATTGCTAACCACTTCAAGTCAATCTAAATGATAACCAATTACATTTAGAGTATATGCTCTAATAGCACAGATCTAGTCCGATGAGTTTTAATTAGTTGTTAAAATGTCGTTAAAAATCATGTTTTTCATAGTATTTTGACGTATTCATAGAGTCTTTTATAAAAAAATCAGGTAGTGTAGCCGGGTTTGAAATCCTAATAACAACACACATAGCTATCCAAACAGTTAGTTTGGTTAAGGACACAACAATGAAATTTACTAAAACTCTTATTGCAGCTTCGCTTGCATTTGTTTCTGCAGACAGTTTTGCAGCTGCATTTCAACTAGCAGAACAAAATGCATCAGGTTTAGGCCGTGCATATGCTGGTGAAGCTTCTATTGCAGACGACGCATCTGTTGTTGCACGTAACCCAGCACTAATGACTTTATTTAAAGACAAGCAACTAAGTGTTGCTGCTATTGGCGTTATTCCTGATGTAAGTCTTGAAGGTGAAAGTACTAATAACGGTATTGACCCAAGCGCATTAGATGATGACAGCATTGCTCCTAGCGCCGTTGTTCCTGCAATTTACTTTACTATGCCTTATAACGACAAAGTATCAGTTGGTTTTGGTGCTTTTTCTAACTTTGGTTTATCTACTGAGTTTAAAAATGACTACGTAGCAGGGCAAATTGCAGGTGAAACAGAAATATTTACTGTTAATCTTAATGCAAGCGTTGCTTATAGAGTATCTGAGCAATTTAGCTTTGGTGTAGGCCTAAATGCTATTTATGCTGATGCAACAGTTATTCGTAAAGTTGGTGCAAATGCAAGTGGCTTTGACTTTGGTACTGATGCAGTAAATCTTCAAGGTGATGATACTGGTTTTGGTTTAAACGTAGGTTTAATGTATCAATTAGATGAAAACAGCCGTTTTGGTTTTAACTACAGAACAGAAACTGATATCACGTTTGATGGTGATTTTTCTAATGGGCTACCTGCAGCCGCTGGCGGCACACAAGGCACAGTGCTTCCTGGTTCTGTAGAAATCACTTTACCAGCTATTGCTGAGTTTTCTGGTTCGCATCAGTTAGACGAAAAATTAGGGCTGCACTACAGTGTATTATGGACTGGGTGGAGTAGCTTTGAGTCTTTAGAAGCGCAAGTAACAGCACCAACGGGTAACAAGTTTACCGCGTTTGAAAAGAACGAGAGTTTTAGCGATTCATTCCGCTACTCAGTCGGTGCAGATTACCAGTTAAACGAAGATTTATTACTACGTGCCGGTGTTGCATTTGATGAGTCTCCTGTATCACAAACACATCTATCAATTTCGATTCCTGATACAGACCGTTTCTGGTTCTCGTTTGGTGGTAACTACACTATCGATCAAAACTCTAATGTTGATCTTGGTGTAAGTATTATCCGTGGTAAAACACAAACGTTTACAGAAGCTGATGACTCAGGCAGCCAGTGGGGCTTCGAATCTAAAGGCCACGCAGTACTAATTGGTGCTCAGTATAACTACAAATTTTAATGTAGGAGTGTCTTGTGGTTAATCACAGGGCACAAAAAAGCCGCTCACTTTATTAAAGTGAGCGGCTTTTTTAATGCCTATTAAATAGTGTTAATAGGCATAATAACTAAAATTATAAGCTTTCTATTTTAGTTTTTTGCTCAAGTAGCTTAGTTTTAGCATCGCTAAACTCAGCCAATTTTGCATTTTCTTTAGCAAGTACCGCTTCAGGTGCGTTATTAACAAACTTTTCGTTAGCGAGTTTGTTTTGCACTTGTGCTAGGCCCTTTTCGGCTTTTTCGAGTTGCTTATTAATACGCGAAAGCTCGGCTTCTACATCAATTAAGCCCGCCATTGGGATCATGATCTCAAGGTTGCCAACATAAGACGTTGCACATGCTGGTGCGTCGTTTTTGTTTTCAAGCATTGTAAACTCTTCAATTTTTGCAAGTGATGCTAAAAATGATTTGTTTTCTTCAATGCGGCGCACGTCGTCGCTTGATGCATTAGCAAGTAATACGCTAAGTGGTTTACTTGGACTAATATCCATTTCACCACGAATATTACGAATCGCTAAAATGAATTGTTTAACCCATTCTAAATCGTCCATTGCTTTAGCATCAACGCTTGCTTCATTATATACAGGGAACGGCTGAAGCATAATGCTGGTGTTCTCTGTTTTAAGGCCTGCAAGAGGTGCAACACGCTGCCAAATAGTTTCAGTGATGTATGGCATCATTGGGTGCATTAAACGCAGTAAGCTTTCAAGTACGGTAATAAGTGTATTACGTGTACCACGTTGCTGCGCTTCATTACCTTTAAATAATACCGGCTTAGTGAGCTCTAAGTACCAATCACAAAATTGGTTCCAAGTGAATTCGTAAAGCGTGTTAGCAGCTAAGTCAAAGCGGTAGTTATCTAAATGCTCTGTATAGGTTTTAACAGTAGCTTCATACTGACCTAAAATCCAACGATCAGCTAATGAAAGCTCCGTTTGAGCACCGTTTGCAAAACCACAGTCTTGCTCTTCTGTGTTCATTAATACGTAACGGCTCGCGTTCCATAATTTGTTACAGAAGTTACGGTAACCTTCAAGGCGGTTCATATCCCAGTTAATATCACGACCAGTAGATGCCATTGCAGCAAGTGTAAAGCGAAGGGCGTCGGTGCCGTGTGCTTCAATACCGCCTGCAAATACTTTACGCGTATCTTTTTCGATTTTAGCGGCAAGTTTTGGCTGCATCATGTTACCAGTACGTTTTTGTACTAGGTTTTCAAGTTCAATGCCGTCAATCATGTCTAATGGGTCAAGTACGTTACCTTTTGACTTAGACATTTTATCGCCATTGTCGTCACGTATTAAGCCAGTTACATACACGGTTTTAAACGGAACTTGTGGTTTGCCATTTTCGTCTTTTACAAAGTGCAGCGTCATCATAATCATGCGCGCAACCCAGAAGAAAATAATATCAAAACCAGTTACCAACACGTCAGACGGGTGGAAGGTTTTTAAATCATCGGTATTTTCTGGCCAACCTTGTGTAGAGAACGTCCAAAGCGCTGATGAGAACCACGTATCAAGTACGTCTTCGTCTTGGCTTAGCGTTACGCTGTCTGCAATGTTGTTTTCACGGCGTACTTCTGCTTCGTCGCGACCAACAAATACATTGCCTTCACTGTCGTACCAAGCTGGAATACGGTGACCCCACCAAAGCTGGCGTGAAATACACCAATCTTGTACGTCGTTCATCCACGAGAAGTACATGTTTTCGTATTGCTTAGGTACAAATTGAATGTCGCCGTTTTTAACTGCGTCTTTTGCAGGTTCAGCAAGGGGGGCAACACGTACATACCATTGGTCGGTAAGTAGTGGCTCAATTACCACACCAGAGCGATCGCCGTAAGGAACCGTTAAACCATGGTCTTCAATTTTTTCAAGTAGGCCTAGCTCTTCAAATTCTGCCACAATCGCTTTACGCGCAGCAAAACGATCAAGGCCGTGCAGGCGCTCAGGAATTGGCGCATCAAACTCAAGCTCTTTACCGTCAAAGGTGTATGTTTCACCTTGGGTAAGAATAGCGGCGTCTTTATCGAAAATGTTGATCATCGGCATTTGATGACGCTTGCCCACTTCGTTATCGTTAAAGTCGTGCGCTGGGGTTATTTTTACACAGCCCGTGCCTTTATCTTTATCGGCATGTTCGTCAGCAACAATTTTAATACGACGATTAACTATTGGTAATAAAATCTCTTTACCGATTAAATCTGTATAGCGTTCGTCATCTGGATTTACTGCAACACCCGAGTCGCCAAGCATGGTTTCAGGGCGAGTTGTAGCAACTACTATGTAGTCTTTTCCGTCTTGTGTTGTTACGCCATCAGCCAGTGGGTAACGTAAGTTCCACATGTGGCCTTGCTTGTCTTTGTTTTCAACTTCAAGATCAGAAATAGCAGTGTGTAATTTAGGATCCCAGTTTACTAGGCGTTTGCCACGGTAAATTAGGTTTTCTTTATGAAGGCGTACAAACACTTCTTTAACGGCTTCAGATAAACCATCGTCCATTGTAAAGCGTTCACGATCCCAATCAACCGATGCGCCAAGGCGACGAAGCTGCTTAGTAATAGTGCCGCCCGATTCTTTTTTCCATTCCCAGATTTTATTAATAAAATCTTCACGGCCTAAATCGTGGCGTGTTTTGCCTTCTTCTGCATGCAATTTACGCTCAACCAACATTTGCGTTGCAATACCTGCGTGGTCAGTACCTACTTGCCATAATGTGTTGTTACCTTGCATACGTTTAAAACGCGTTAAGGTATCCATTATTGTATCTTGGAAGGCGTGGCCCATGTGTAAGCTACCTGTGACATTTGGCGGCGGGATCATAATTGAATATGGTACGCCTTTGCCAGACGGCTTAAAGTAGCCTTTTTGTTCCCAGTCTTGATATAGAGACTGTTCAATATCTTGCGGATTGTAGGTTTTATCCATTACACAGAACCTTAAATAAGTACTTAAATTAGTTGGTTAGCTATTTAACTAAACGTGTTTTTAGTTATTAATATCTTGCGTGGTGAGATTGGCACCGAGTTGGCGCAGCTTTTTAAAGCGCTCGCGAGCAGCTTGCTTAGCAACGGGTTCTACGGGTACAAAATCAAAAACTTGGTTAAATCGACGAATAAAATCCGGTAAGTTATTAGCCAAATTAATTAAAACTTTACGATTACCAACAGGAGGCGTAATACCAATTTCTACAGGTGCGCCGCCTTTAGGGCCTTCACCTTGTAGGTTATGAGGTACAAAACTGTCGGGATCGAATGCCCAAATTATTTCATCAATGGCACAGGCGGTCTCGTTGTTATCGACACATATAAATACGCGTTGACCGTTTCGATACTGATCGGCTGCAATTTGAGCTGCCAAAGCAAAATGATCGTCTGGCTTTGCTAACGATTCATCTTGTTGCTTTAGAACGAAAAATTGGGCGTTCATGTTCATTGTATCGGGGTTTCCCATAACATTAAATGTGCACTAAGTTGATACACATAAATTAAGAGGCAGATTTTGCCATATAACGCGTTTTGCTTCAATTAATACACAAATAAATAAGGCGCCAAACGGCGCCTTATAAACAGATATTAATTTAAACTAAACGTTTAATCTTGAGCGGCTTCACTTACACCAGCTCTATTTAGTAAATACTGAGTAAGCATAGGAACAGGGCGACCCGTTGCGCCTTTTTTAGCGCCACTGCGCCAAGCTGTACCGGCAACATCTAAATGTGCCCAATTATACTTTTTAGTAAATTTAGATAAGAAACATGCTGCAGTAATAGTACCCGCAGAGCGCCCGCCTAAGTTCGTAAAGTCAGCAAAAGGGCTATCTAGCTGATCTTGATAGTCGTCCCACAGTGGCAACTGCCATGCACGGTCACCACTTTGCTCAGACGCTTTTAATAAATCGTGTGCAAGTGGGTTATGGTTTGATAGTAAACCAGTCGCATGCGCGCCAAGGGCTACAATACAAGCGCCAGTAAGTGTTGCTACGTCAATAACCGTATCTGGATTAAAGCGTTCAACGTACGTTAGCGCGTCACACAATACTAAACGGCCTTCAGCATCGGTGTTTAACACTTCAACTGTTTGCCCCGACATGGTTGTTAAAATATCACCCGGGCGATAAGCATTTGGACCAGGCATGTTTTCACAGCCCGCTAAAACACCAATAACGTTAATTGGCAATTGCATTTGTGCAAGCGCACGCATTGCGCCAATAACACCTGCAGCGCCGCCCATGTCATATTTCATTTCATCCATGCCTTCGCCTGGTTTTAATGAAATACCGCCTGAGTCAAACGTTAAACCTTTACCAACAAGTACAATAGGGGCTTGGTCGTCAGCGGCACCTTTGTAGTTAATAATCGACATAATTGATTCGTTATCACTACCTCGGCCAACAGCGAGGTAAGAGTTCATGCCTAGCTCTGCCATTTGCTCTTCGCCAATAATATCAACAGTGATGTTGTCAAAATTAGTTGCCAACTCTTGTGCTTGCTCACCTAAGTAAGCAGGGTTACAAATATTTGGTGGCATATTGGCTACGTCTTTACACAACTTGCTACCTGCAGCAATGGCTAAACCATGCTCAATGGCACTTTCGCCAATAGTTAGTTCACGGCGTGTTGGCACGTTGAATACCATTTTACGTAATGGACGACGAGGGTCTACTTTTTTGCTTTTTAATTGGTTAAACGTATATAAACAATCTTGCGTAGTTTCTACCGCTTGGCGCACTTTCCAGTAGGTGTCGCGACCTTTAACGTGTTGTTCTGTTAAAAAGCATACCGCTTCCATTGAACCAGTATCGTTTAAGGTATTTATTGTTTTAGAAATAATTTGTTTGTATTGTTTATCGTCAAGTTCGCGTTCTTTACCACAGCCTACAAGCAATATGCGCTCGCTTAATACATTAGGTACATGATGCAATAATAAAACTTGACCTGGTTTACCTTCTAAATCACCACGGCGAAGTAAGTTTGAGATATAACCGTCACTGATTTTATCGAGTTGTTCACCAATGGGGGATAACCTACGTGGCTCGTAAACGCCAACTACAATACATGCGCTACGTTGTTTTTCTGGGCTACCACTTTTTACGCTAAATTCCATTGTCACTCCTGGTTTTGAGTCGATTAGGCTATTAAATAGGGGCTAAAAAAAGATTTCTAGTCTAATAACTCTAATATTAGCTGATTTTGCTAGACTCTTACTGTGTAATTGAACTTTATATGCTTAAGGGCTACTAATGCAACATTATATCGTGCTCTTAGGTAGGATAATTAAATTTGATGGCTTATAATAATGGCTAATTTGCCAGTACAAGCTGCGTAAAATAGCTATTTAACTATTAAATTATCACTATCTTAGTGAAATTCCATGTTTAACAGGGGCGAGCATTGCTAATTTTCCGTTATTTGACCTCAGAGGTTTTAAAATCGCAGGTCGCCGTATTTTTAACTTTAATGACCATTTTTTTGTCACAAAAGTTAGTTGTTATTTTAGGCGATGCCTCCGAGGGTAGTATCCCTGCCAAACTAGTTCTGTCGATGATTGCACTTAAATTACCGCAATTAGCCTCTTTAATACTTCCGCTGAGTATATTTTTAGGCATTATTTTAGCTTACAGCCGTATTTATGCTGATAGCGAAATGACCGTGCTTAAAGCCTGTGGCGTAAGCGAATGGTACGTTGTGCGCGTTACGCTTATATCAAGTGCAGGGTTGGCATTTTTAGCCGCAGCGCTCACCATGTACATAGCACCATGGGCAAGTGAGCAAGAATACCAATTAAAAGAACAAGCTAAAGCCGATGCCGGTTTATCCGCGCTAAGAGCGGGGCGATTTCAAGAAACCGGTAACGAAAAAGCCGTGGTATTTATTCATAATATTGAAAAAGGCGGCAAAGAGCTTAATAAGGTATTTGTAGCGCAACTACCTAACAGCGAAAAAGATAACCTTGCACGCCTAGTTTACGCAGAACAAGGCGTAGTAGTAGAAGCCGTTAATGGTGAACAGCAGTTAGTGCTTACTGATGGTAAACGTTATGAAACTGACGGTTTAACACCTGCACTTAATTTAACTGAATTTGACGGCTACAGCGTACAAATCCGCGATCAAGAAATAGAGCATCAACGCCGTAAGCTAGAAGCGGTGCCAACTAATCAGTTGCTGGCAATAAATACCCCTGAATCTATAGCACAATGGCAGTGGCGTCTCGCTATTCCACTTTCTATTCCACTGCTTACTTTGCTCGCTGTGCCATTAAGTGTTGTAAACCCGCGTCAAGGTAAGTTTGCTAAATTAGTGCCCGCTATTAGCTTGTATTTGGGTTACTTTATTTTACTTAATGCAGCTAAATTTGCAGTTGAGGATGGTAAAATACCACCATCAATAGGGTTGTGGTGGATCCACATAAGTGCCCTATTTATAGGTGGGCTATTAATAATTAAAGGGCGTCCATTGGGCGCTTGGCTCAAAGCTGTTGTAACTAAGCGAGAACTAGGCTCATGATGAAAACGCTTGATTGGTATTTAGGCCGCAGTATTTTACAAACAACAGGCTTTGCCTTATTGGTATTAGTGGGTATTAGTACCCTCATAAAATTTATTGAACAGTTAAAATCGGTAGGGCGTGGTAGTTACGACTTAATTACCGCAATGCTTTACACTTTATATACTATACCGGGTGATCTTGTTGTATTTTTCCCTATGGCTGCGCTAATTGGCGGATTAACGGGTTTAGGGGCACTCGCCTCGAACAGTGAGCTGGTGGTAATGCAAGCCGCTGGTATGTCGCGTTTACAAATAATCGGCTCGGTAATGAAAACGGCCGTATTTATGGCTTTTTGTATGATGGCACTTGGCGAGTGGGGTGCACCAGAGGCACAGCTGCACGCTAAAGAAATGCGTAATCAGGCAATACATGGCGGTGATGTATTTAATGCGCAAAAAGGCGTATGGGCTAAAGATGGTAATAACTTTATTAACATAGAAGATGTTGATCAAAATGGAATGCTGCATGGTGTGTATATGTATCATTTTGACAAATCATTAGATTTGACTCAAATCACTAAAGCAAAAAATGCTTTGAGTCGTAATGACGGTTGGCTACTTCGTGATATAAATAAGGTAATTATCACCGACGAAAAAATTACCACAGAACAGGTGCCTGAAGAATTTTATGCCTCACAACTCACCGCTGAAAAGCTGGGTGTTGTATCAGTCAAGCCAGAGTCGTTATCGTTTACTGGTTTATGGTCGTATTTAGGGTATTTAGAACAAAATGAGCAAGACACTAGTACCTACGAGCTTGCCCTTTGGCGTAAGTTTATGCAGCCTGTATCTGTTGCGGTAATGCTGCTGGTGGCGCTCTCGTTTATATTTGGCCCACTACGTACCGTTACTATGGGGGCGCGTATTATTATGGGTGTTGTAACCGGTATCGTGTTTCATTTAACTAACGAAATATTTGGCCCAGTGGTTATGGTTTATCAAATACCAGCTATTGTAGGTGCTGTATTACCAAGCATAATATTTATAAGTTTTGCGACATACTTGATGAATAAACGAGTTTAATGCTTTTAAAATAGTGTAGGTAATAAACTTATAAACATAAAAAAGCGTGACAGTAGCCACGCTTTTTTACTTTAAAATAAGTGATATAGGTTCAATCTAGCTCACGATAAATACGCTTGTTTTCTTCTTTTGTCAGTGCAATTACTTCAGTTTTAGAAATATAATCTTGTAATGCATTTTTGTTTTTAAAATCAACTAACACCACTAAATTGCCTAACCCAAGTAGTGAGCTTACACAGCGGATAATCGCTTGAGGCCAGCTAATAAGGTTCCCGTCGAGTGTTTGTACTTTTAAACGCCATGCGCGCATACCAATGGTTTGGCCACTTTTAGTCCAAAAGTAAGCAAAAAAGAAAATGTTTATACCTACAAATAACGTACTTCTAATACCGTATAGCAGTGGGGAATCCTGTATATAAGCTGCAGGATCTTCTGCTTGAGCAATAAAACCCAAGGCACTTAGTCCTTGAATTACTGCAAAATAAAGTATGGCTGTAAGCATAGATAAAGAAATTACGACTAAGGCATCGTAAATTAAAGACGCAAAACGACGCCAAAAACTCGCCCGTGGAAACTTACCAGACATAAAGACACTCTCACTATTAATATGCTCGCTAGTTTAGCAAAAAAGCTTACAAATACTAAGTGCTATAGTTTAGCGATACTATTTAACCTAACAATCTCTTTTGTAAATGTTAATAGATGGCTAAATGTTAAGCGGTTGAACATGCTAATGTCATAAAACGCTTGCTGCTGCATGTATTGTTTGTATAATGCTTGGCATAGAGACGAAGGCATATAAACAAACCTTAGCTCTAAAGTGGTTTTTCTTTATCTTCTCGTGTTTAGAAGGTTAAAGAAAAATGACGCCAGCGTGATGAAATTGGTAGACATGGGGGATTCAAAATCCCCTTCCGAAAGGAGTGCCGGTTCGAGTCCGGCCGCTGGTACCACTTTTTATAGCCCCTGCTAGATTTAGCAGGGGTTTTTTTATGCCTGAATTTTGAGTGATTAGCTTAAAGTATTACTAATAATATAGCGCAGATATAATATCAATTCGTGATAATTCTTAATTAATTTTAGGGATTAAACCTGATACCAACTGCATTTGAAATTTCTGCCTTACGACTCCATGTATGCAGAAAGTAGAGCAATGTAAGATCAATTGCCGAGAACAATTAAATAACGGAGTTTTTGCCTTGTTATCGGCAAGGTTTTTTACCTAAAAATAGGCCCCATACAATAAGCAGAACGGTATAGTTTAAGTACTCTGTTTTAACTTTTGATTGCTTTACTTACGTGCTGTTTATTTTTGTTGTAATGAGGGGGTTTTGCAAGACTGTAACAGCGGCACTTAAATGTATTAAGTGCCGTTAAAAATATTTTCTTTATATTAGTCGATTAAACTTACTTGGCCTTGGTAAGTATTATCACCAACCGAAAAGCTACCTTTACCATTCCATTGATTATCTACTGCGAAGCTTGCCGTGAATGGCGACTGATAGCTACCAATTGCAGGTGGTGGGAAGGATACAATGGCTTGGCCTGTGACTGCACCAACTTTGGTTACGTCATTGTAACCTGTTGCATGCATATGCCCTGATGCGCTAGAAGTAAATTGCGGCGAATGCTGAGTTCCCTCTAAAATGGCCCCATTTGCTCTACCATTTAATGCTCCTGTTTTTGGATCTACTGATAATTGTAATTCCATAGAACCACCACCAACAACGCCAGATTTAAACTGTAGTTTAACCAGATATAAGCTTTCGTTAGACATTTTAATCTTCCTTTTTAAGTGTGTATAAACAATATTTAGTGGTTATTCACTAACTAACCTAAAACCCGGGTAAAGATTTACTAACATATTGAACTGTATTGATATTTTTTTATAGTTAGGTTTTTTCAGTGAAAATAAGGTGAATTCACCGCTAATAGCGGATCTGATTCAAATGAATTCAACTCAGTTAGCGCTGAAAATAGTTGCTTGAGATTGATTTATTATCCAGAACTCAGGTTAACTAAGGAAAGTGTAGAACGATTGCAGCTAAATATGTATTACAGAGCATTACAGGCAAAGGTGTCCCTAATTAGATGTTTGGATCTCGAAAATCATGTGATTAAAGCCAGAGTAGTTGAATATAAAATATAGTAGGTATGAGTTTAGTCGTGTGTGGTCTCGTTATTATTGTATTTATTGCTGTGCGAAAGCACACTTTAGCATCAAGCGTATTGTAATTTTTTATTGTCGTTTTTTTCGATGTTTCGCTTAATTCAGGTATTATTTGTACATCAAGTTTTTTAAGACATCATCATGACTCAATTAAGTGCCAAACAGAACATTCAAGCGATTGTTAAAGCAATCAAGGCAGAAGAAGTGTTACTTCGTCAAAAACACCCATTACTTGCACATCAAAATACCTTAGGGTTAATTATTTTATTGCTGTCGCTTAGCGCATTAATTGGTGTTGGTGTTTTATATTATTTAGCCCTAATACCCGCTTGGGTATGTATAGTATTTGCGGCTATTGCTGCGTCTATTTCCCATGAGTTAGAGCACGACCTTATACATAAACAATACTTTAGTAATCAGCCTTTCATGCATAATTTTATGATGTTAGTAGTATGGTTAATGCGGCCAAATACTATTAGCCCATGGTACCGACGTAAAATGCATTTACACCATCACAAAACTTCCGGCACACAACAAGACCTAGAAGAACGCTTGGTGGGAAACGGTATTAAAAATCCATTTTTACGTGCGCTAGTTATTGTAGATGGGTTATTAGGGTTAGTTATTTCTACCAAACGTTTTAGAAAAGAAATTAATGGCTTTAGTTTTTCGAGTGTTTTTAATGCTGGGTTTCCGGTAACAACTGCGTATTTTGCTATTTTATACAGCGTTATTTTATTTCATATTGTTGATTTATTTATACCACTTTCGCTAAATTCACCTAGCTGGGTACTAGGTATAATGAACGTGTTTGAATTTTTAATGGTTGTGCTCATTGTGCCTAATATTATTCGTTCAAGCTCGCTTAACTTTGTTACCTCAAGCATGCATTACTATGGCGGCGTTAATAACATGCTAGAGCAAACACACGTGCTAACGAGTCGTTTATTTATGCCGTTTCACTTGTTTTGTTTTAACTTTGGTAAAACGCATACCATTCATCATTTTGTGCCAAATCAGCCATTTTATTTACGTCAAATGTTAAGTGAAAAAGTACTTAAAGTAATGGCACAACACAACGTGCGCTTTAACGATTTTGACAGCATTAAAAATGCGAATGCTTATAAATAATTACCTCCAACATTAGGAGGTCTTACATTGCTATTCTTATTTTATAATCTGAATAGCAATTATGTACCAAGGCTATTACTCTCTAGCTTCTTCTATCCACCACCGCGCTTATTAAAACTCACTTTACGTGCGTTGGTTGACTATTCAATGCCATTTTTAAATCAACAAAAGCAAAAGTGGTAGGCTTAATTAGCGCTAAAACTTCAAACTAAAAATAGATAAAACCAGTGAAAAGTGAAGTGGCCCTTCATAGTTGGTCATCTAGCTTAAATGGGATTGATTATTGTAGAGCCTTCAGTAATAGTGGTTATAGAGCAAACTAATTATGTTCTCAATAATACATAAGGGCTCGTGCTCATCAATATTATAAAACCAATAAATATAATAAGGACAAACAGGATGAAAAAATCACTAATTTCAATAGCGCTGGGCTTTGCTGCCCTTAGTGCGTTTAATGCCAATGCAAACATTGATCAGCAAGTGAAAAAGATAGAGCAACAGGTTATTGATTGGCGACGTGATTTTCATCAAAACCCTGAGCTTGGAAATCGCGAAACCCGCACAGCAGGTATCGTCGCTAAGCACTTAAAGTCGCTGGGTATGGAAGTACAAACAGGGATTGCTTATACAGGTGTTGTGGGGCTATTAAAAGGTGCAAAGCCAGGCCCGACAGTAATGCTACGTGCAGATATGGACGCGCTGCCCGTTACTGAAAAAGCCGATGTTGATTTTAAATCAACTAAAACCACTAATTACCGTGGTGTTGATGTAGGCATAATGCATGCTTGTGGGCACGACACGCATGTGGCTATGCTAATGGGCGCTGCACAAGTGCTTGCAAACATGAAAGATGAGCTACACGGTAATATTATGTTTGTATTTCAGCCTGCAGAAGAAGGCGCACCTGAGGGAGAAGAGGGTGGCGCTGAGCTTATGCTTAAAGAAGGCATATTTAAACAATACAAACCAGAGGCTGCTTTTGGGTTACACATAACATCTAGTTTGCACAGCGGTAAAATTGGCTATAGAAGTGGCCCTGCAATGGCCAGTGCAGATCGATTTGAAATAACTGTACATGGCAAGCAGGCACACGGCTCTGCACCGTGGACTGGGGTTGACCCTATTGCTGCTGCCGCGCAAATAGTAACAGGCGTAAATCATATTGTTAGTCGCCAAATTAATATTACCAAAGAGCCTGCTATTGTCTCGTTTGGTAAGATTGCGGGTGGGGTACGTAATAATATTATTCCTGAAGAAGTCGAAATGGTAGGCACAATTCGTAACTTTGATATGGATAACCGAGCACAAATATTTGAAAAAATAAAAACCACAGCCACGCACATTGCTAAATCGTCAGGTGCTACTGCAGAGGTACACATTCACGAAGGTTATCCGGTAACGATTAATAACCCAAAGTTAACTGCGCAAATGTTACCTAGCCTTAAAAAAGCAGCAGGTAATGAAAACGTAGTTGAAATGGGAAAAATAACTGGCGCAGAAGACTTTTCGTTTTACGCATTAGAAGTGCCGAGTGTATTTGTATTTTTAGGCGGCACACCAAGTGAGCAAGATTTAAATACAGTGGCTAGTAATCACTCACCTTATTTTTATGCCGACGAATCATCGTTTAAAGTAGGCACTAAGGCGCTTAGCCGGTTAGCTGTTGATTATTTAAACGCACATAAAAGATAGCTTAAACACACCACGTTACGCTATTAGCTTAACGTGGTATTGCTAAAACATCGGATCATGTTTGTAGCACTTGCTCAACTTTGAAAAAATCACTCTCAAAAATTAAAAACCTAACCGAATATACAAATGAACCGGCGAGCAATTTTTTATATTTTAAAAATAATGAATCGATACTGTCGGTCTTATATCTCGATTCAATCTTCATAAGCATTAAGGATTTAAATAATGGAAATTACTGGAAGCTGTTACTGTGGTGAAATTAAATACCAGGCAAAGTCTCAAAATAACAACGCACTTGTTTGCCATTGTAGCGATTGCCAACGTATGTCGAGCGGCCCATTTAGAGCAGTTATAATTGCAGAGCCAAATTCGGTCGTGTTTACCCAAGGTGAGCCAAAAGAGTTTGTTAAAACAGCGCAAAGTGGTAACAAACGTGCGCAAGGTTTTTGTGGCACATGTGGTACAACACTTTATGCAACTAACGAAGCTAAAGCTGACCGTGTATATGGTTTGCGTATTGGTGCGGTTGATCAGCGAGATCAATTTACGCCAACAGCACAAATTTGGGCTAAATCAACATTGAGCTGGTTGAGCGGCTTACACGAAGTACCTGCATTTGATACAACCCCACAAAACTAGTAATACTGATAAAAAATCACTTTTTAGTAAGCGGTTTGAAATTTATTTAACCAAATGACTGTCTACTTATAAGTCAGTCATTTGGAGAATAATATGTGTAGTTCACCTAAAAGCAGCCGAGCAGTAAATAAAACTGCAATAAACTTTAATGATGAGCTTACGCAAGAGCAGCGCTTGCGTTTTGCTGCAAAAGCTAATTTAGCACAAGAGCGCCGTGAACAGCGCGAAGCAACTAATAAACGTTATGAGCAAAAACACACGAGCAACAAACCTTCGTCTGGTTTATTTTCGTGGTTACAGCAGCTAGTTAGCTGATTTAGCTAAAGTGGTGTTTTTACCACTGCCTAAACCACATAAAGCACACAGTCCTCCGGCAATAGCGCACAGCCATAATGGTGCACTCCAACTTCCCGTAGTCGTGTGTAATGCACCAGCTAGCATAGGACCAATAGCCGCGAGCAAATAACCTACGCTTTGCGACATTCCCGAAAGCGACGCTGCTTGTTGCGAATCGTCAGTTCGTAAACTAATAAACGACAGCCCCAATATAAAACACGCTCCAGAGCAAAAACCTAGCATTAGGGTCCAAACAAAAGCAAAGCTAGGCATGTAAAGCAGCCCCAATGCACTGAGTGCACTCAACATGGCTAAAATAAAGCTAAGCGCGCTTTGATCTTTTAATTTTGCCAATAGGGGGATTAATATTAAACCCGGTAATGCAGTCGCTATTTGAAAAGCACCATGATAAGCACCTGCTTGGGTAGCTGAGTGACCGGTTTCGGTTAATATGCTTGGTAACCACGTAATAATTATATAATTTAAAAACGAGTTTAAGCCCAGCAGTAGGGTAATTTGCCATGCTAGTAAATAACGCCATACACTTTTTGATGTGTCAGTGTGTTGAGCAATACTGACAGGTTTTGTGTGCTTACTTAATTGCGACATCCATACAATAATACTCGCCAAAGTAATAAGAGCTGATGAGCCCAGCGCAAGTTGCCATCCTAATCCGTTTAACTGACTAAGCGGAAATACCAAAGTGGAAAACCCGCCCGATACAACGCCCATAGTAAGCACGTAAGCTGAGGTCATTAACGCGACCTTTGCAGGGAAGTCGCGCTTAATTAAACTTGGTAATAATACGTTTGCTATAGCAATACCTACACCAATAATAGCGGTGCCTACAAAAAGCATGGCTGAGGTATTTATTACTCGCGCCGCAACCCCTGCAAGTATAAATAACAAAGCTACAAACAAGGTGCGCTCTAGCCCTTGCTTTTTAGCAAGAGTTGCAGCCATTGGCGATACAACCGCAAAGGCAATGAGTGGCAGTGTTGTTAAAAAACCAGCTAGCGATGCGCTAAGCCCAAAGTGATTAATAATTTGTTCAAGCACAGGTGCAATACCTGTAAATGTGGCGCGTAAATTAGCGGCAATAAGTAATATGCCAAGCACAAGTAATATGCCAGCAAAGCGTGATTTAGGTGTGTTATTTAACAAAAGGGAAGACCATTAAAGCTAATACTTAATGGGCGCTAGTATAAAGGCTTAGCAAAAACTATAATTTAGAGATAATGACATTAAATAACTAAAAACAGACAAAACTATGTTTGATGCAATTGGCTGGGACGATATTAAAAATTTTGAAACTATGGCGCAGCCTATAATAGCCAAAATAGAGCACGCCCATGCCAGTCACGAAATACCACTACATACCCATCCTAAAGGGCAATTAATTTTAGCGCTACATGGTTATGTAACGTGTGAAGTGTCGGCAAAAATGTGGATGGTGCCTACGCACAGTGCAATTTGGATCCCAGCACAAAAGGTGCATAGTAATAGGGCGTCTGATAACGCGCAGCTTTGTCATTTATTTATTGATAGTAGTAAAAACGGTATGCCGTTAAATACCTGCACGTTAGCCATTACGCCGCTGGTTAAAGAGCTAATGTGTGAGTTGGCTGGGCATAATCAGCACTATACTTTAAATAGTAAAACAGCACGTGTAGCGCAGGTGTTATTTGATCAACTTATTGAAATGCCCGTACAACCACTTGATTTTGTATTATCTAAAAATGAGGTAATTCAAACTATGAGCGATCAGCTTATAAATATGCCAAACAACCGAAAAACACTACCACAATGGGCTAAGCAGTTTGCATTAACTGAGCGCACATTAGCGCGGTTAATTAAAAAAGAAACAGGCATGACATTTGGAAAATGGCGTACGCAATTGCATATAATTACAGCCTTAAAAGCGCTTTCTGATAAGCAAAGTGTGCAGCAGGTGTCGGAGTTATTAGGGTATGAGTCGGTGAGTGCATTTATTACTATGTTTAAAAAGGTAATGAAAAAGTCGCCCATGAAATACATGAGCGACTTAAATCAGCTTAGCCCTTAAGTAAGCACTACCACGTGTAAGTCGCCGAAAGCATGGCGTTACGTGGTTTGCCAGGGAAGTATCTGTCGCCGGTAAAACTGGTGTAATCGGCGCGCTCCGCATAAGCCTCATCAGTTAAGTTAATGATACGAGCAAGTAGCTCAAGATTACTAGTAACTTGCCACTGTGCGCGTAGGCTTAAAACATCATGCCCTTGGTATTTATTTAAGTTTTCTGGGTCGGTGTAGTAGTTACCAACGCGGTGCCACTGCAAAGCAAATTGCGCGTTGTTTAATGCCTGCCATGTTAAATCGAGATTAGCAATATTACGCGGCGCGGTATCTATGTCGTTGCCGTTTATATTTAAACCGTTAAGTATTTGGTTGTTAGTATAAGTATGCTTTGCGTGTGTGCCTGCAAAGTTAAGTGCAAGCGACTTAGTGAGCTGGTAGTCAAGTTCAAGCTCAATACCACGATGGCGAGAGCTGCCATTATTTACCGTAAAAAAGTCACTATCGCGGTAAATCGTATTGTGTTTACTCATAGCGTAAACCGACACGCCATAACGTAGTTTTTCGTAAATCCCTTTAATACCCAGCTCTGCGTTATTCGCTATTTCGGCGCTTAAATTTGCAGTAGTTTGCTCGCGTTGTAATTGGTATAGCTCAGCCGCTTGTGGCGCTCTGTAACCGCGAGAGAAGTTTGCATAAAGCGTGTTATTTATATTGTACTGATAACTAACCCCAAGCTTTGGCGATAGATTACTAAAACTATTTTTAGCACTCGCTGGGCGGCTGTATCGGCAGCCACCAAAGCCGCATTCTGTACCATCGTCTTTTGTTCTACCTGCTAGCATATTATTGGTGTAGTCGTACTGCATATTCTCGTAGCGCACACCTGCGGTAAGTAACCACTTACTTAATTGCCAATCAATAGATGCAAAAGGGGCATAAAGCGTGGCGTTTACATCGTAATCGTAATGCTTACCTTGGGGTACTGTAGCAACTAAAAATGCAGAACCTTGAGTGGGCTCGTTTTGGCTTTGAGTAAAGTCGGCTTGCGTGTATTCGCCATCAAGCCCTAGGTTTATTTTTATATTACTTTGTAAATTATGTTGATAAAGTGATTGCACACCAAAACCAGTTTGACTGTTTTTTTCAAGCGGTGTGCCGGGTAAAAAGTGCTTAAAAAAGTCCATGCTTTGGTCGCGAAAATATAACGTAGTAGAGAGCACATCATCGTTATTTAATTGCCATGTTGCATTGCTCCATGCTCTAAATGCACGTGCTCTTCTAAATGCGTCAGGGTCAAAGTTTTTTTGCGCGAGGTCTTCGTTTTTATAGCTTTCAAAGCCTGTAATAAATCCAGCCGTTTGCTGATCAAGATTTGTGTAAGTAAGGCCTGAGGTAAGTAATAAATTATTATTTGAATAGCGATGGCGAATATTTACTTTTTGTTGCTCTACGCTTTCGTCGTCGCGGTAACCGCTATCATCGGTAACACTTGCGTTAATGCCGATACCGCTGTTGCCGTAATCTTGTCCTGCACGTAATTTGTAGCGGGTATAGCCGTACGAGCCATAGTCTAAACCAACTAAACCACCGCCTTGTGTGGTGTCGGGCGTTATTACATTAATAACACCATGCACAGCGTTTGAGCCATAAAGCGCAGAGCCAGGGCCTTTTAGCACTTCAATACGTTGCGCCATTTCACTGTGCGCTTCAAATAACTCGTTTATGTTACAAAACCCAGCGGCTCTCAGTGGTATACCATCTTCTAAGGTTAATATGCCACCACATGCGCCTGCGCCCGAAAGTACGGGGGAGCGAAGTGCGGGTAAATATTCTTGGCCATTTCCGCGTTGAATATTAGCCCCTGCTACACGTTGCAGGGCTTCTTCAATATGGGTAGGCGCTATGCTATTTAGCTGCGCTTCGCTGAGTGTACTTATTGATAAAGGGAGTGGGGTAGATAGCGCTTCAATACGTGATGCCGTAGTTGTTATGGTTTCTATTGCATCGTTGTTTTGATTATTGGCAAACGCAGTGTGGCTAAAGGGTAATATCAGGGGCAAAAAATAAGGTTTCATACATTCCTTGAAAGTAATCTATATTGCATTGCCTCTATAATATGCGGTTTTAATATGCATTTAAACTTGTTGCGTTAAAGCGTACGTAACCTATAAACCCGATACGTAATTGATAAAACAAAACAAGCCACAGCAGGAAACACCAAAGCCAGCACTAAGTAATGCTTAAATAAAACGTAGCCGGTTATACCGCCTAGTAAAAAGCCTGCAATAATGAGTAAAAACATAACGCCTTTACGGGTATCAAATTGCTCACCTTTAAGCGCTTTACCTAGCATTAAACCAAGGTCAGTAAAAATACCGGTTAAGTGTGTGGTACGAACTACTGCGCCACTGTAATTAGTTGCTAGCGCATTTTGTAACCCACACGCAGCAGACGTTAAAACAATGCCGTAAACGAATGTGTTTTTGAGTAAATAAGCACTCGCAAGTAGTAGCAATCCTTCAATAAAAAGCAAAGTGTCGTAATGACGACCAAGTTTTAATGAGCCACCAGAGAGCAAAAAGCCCGACAGTGCCGAACCCAACATAAAGCTAACAATTATTGAAAGTAACAATAAGGCAGTACTGGGATTAGTTATTGCTTTAATACCAAGTAAAGTAACAGAGCCAGATACATGCGAAATAGCCTGGTGCTCAAATCCTAATAAGCCTACAGCGTTTACTATGCCCGCTATAAATGCGAGTGTAAACGCGCCATATTCAACCCACTTTGGTAGTTTTGTAAACATTGCTTAGATCTTATAATTTCTATGTAGATAGGTTTATATCATACACCTAAAGATATTTTTTTTAGGAACATAAAATAAAGATAAACGCATTTAGTCATCGTTTTTGTTAAGTCGCTTTGCTTGAAAAGCTTTAATTTGCTGATCGACTTTATGTGTATCAATGACTCCAAATTTAAATGCGATATACACAGGAAGTTGAAATTCATTTAATTCAATAGAGGTGATGTTTTTGAAAGGTTGTGTGTACCAAAGGCCAGCTTGGTAATTTGTAATAGCGTACTGCACTCGCCCTTTTTTAAGGAGCTTAAACGTGTCTTCGCTAGAAAGTGAACGCATTATATTATTTGAATCTATTGCGTACTTTTTGGCAATTTCTACTGGTAAATCAACGCCTCTGAGCATTGATATTGCAGCTTGAGATAAATTATTATTAATAACGTTTTGATCGTTAATCGTAAACAAGCCAAATTTAGTTATATGCAGCGGCACCGTTGTAAAGTCTAAGTATTTAGCACGCTCTGGATTATTGCCTAATGAAAAATAACAGTCAAAGTTATCTTTTTTCATTTCTTTTTGAACACGTGCCCAAGGTAAATGCACTAGTTCAATATTTAATTCTAGGTTGTGCTCAATAAACCTTAAATATTCAATATCTAAACCAGTAAATGTTTCGGTGTTAGTGTCATATATTGTAAAAGGGGGGTAGTGAGTAGTAACACAGCGTATGATTTTATTTTGCGATGCAAATAACGGTGTTGAATATAAAATTATAAAAAAGAAAATTACACGCATTAAGCCAAAACCCAGTTTTTTTTATTAGTGTAGAAGATTATGTTTGATTATCCAGTCTGGTGCGTTTAACTGTACTGATCTAAGTAAATATAAAAAGCGTATTAACACAATTTGAGCAAATCTAAATGTTTAACACAGAGCAACAATCACGAATTATAGAAATGGCGTGGGAAGACAGAACCCCTTACGAGGCAATAGAGCAGTCATACGGATTAAAATACCCGCAATTGGTGGTTTTTATGCGAGACAACGTTTCAAAAGGCAGTTTTAAAGTTTGGCGTAAACGCCATGCTGGTCGCAAAACAAAACACTTAAAATTACGTGACCCTGCTATTATGCGTAGTCACTGTAAAACACAATATAAACAGCGATGAGTTAGCTTAAATTTTAATGGCTGGCAATTTCATTCGTTGTTCATACCCGTTTGTTAAACTCGTAAATTAATCCCAGTTATTAAATTCACTAAGTTAACTTATAAGGATATTAAAATGCTCATTGCGCTGGCTATCATCATCGGCTTTTTTTTACTGGTTACCTTGTTACCTATGTCTTACAGCCAACACTATTTGGTGCGTAGTTGCGACTTTGTGCGCTTACAAGTGTTTTATATTGCCAGTTTAGTCACTGTTACTTCGTTATTTTTATTATGGCAAAGTAGCGCAATAGGCTATGTATTTATAGCCTTAACCTCATTACTTATAATGATTTTACAAGGTAAATGGATTTACCCGTATACGTGGCTTGCTAAAAAAGAAGTGCAAAGCGCACCTAAGCACATCGACCATAGCATACGAATTATGTCGGCAAATGTACTTATGTCGAACCATAAAAGTGAGCAGTTAATTAGCCTTGTTGATGAGCATCAACCCGACCTACTCATTACGCTTGAGAGCGATAGCTGGTGGGAAAATAAATTATCAGTCATTAAAAAAAATTACCCATATTACATAGAATGCTCTAAAGACAATCGTTACGGCATGCACTTATACAGCAAGTTTAAAATACTCGATGCACAAATATGTGAGCTAATAGAAAAAGATATTCCCTCAATTCATATTTTGTTTGAAAACGATGAAGGCCTGCAAATGCAAGGGCACTTTATTCACCCCGCACCACCAAGCCCGACAGAGGAAGACTCATCGCGTCCGCGCGATTCGGAGCTAATAATGGTCGCTAAAGCGCTTAAAAACCCAACACGACCTACCATAGTTGCCGGTGATTTAAATGATGTAGCTTGGTCGCGCAGCACCCGTTTGTTTATGCAAATAAGTGGCTTTTTAGACCCTCGAAAAGGCCGAGGTTTTTATAATACTTTTCATGCAAGTTACTTTTTTATGCGCTGGCCACTCGATCACTTATTTCACAGCCCAGGTTTTAAAGTAAAGCGTATTAAGCGCCTAGCTAAATATGGGTCTGATCACTTTGCGCTACTCACTGAGCTTATCTACGAAAACGCTAATCAGCAATCATTAGAAACTAAATCCGATGAACTTAAGCAAGAAGAAATTCAAGAGCTTGCCATGAGTAAAGCAGATAAGCGAAAAGTGCCAAGATTTGAGGAAGAGTAACGGCTATCAACTTGTAAAAGCATAAGGTCTAAATAATCGCTTATTAAGAATGATTATTATTTTAATTCAGTGTGTTACATTGGTTCACTTTATAATTTGGACTATCATATAGAGTCCCTGGAGATTAGGAAACAATAGTTTTCCTTTCTCATCGACCATTTTCCAGTCTATTCTGCAAGAGCCTGGGTGTTTAGGTGCATGAAATTTGACTGAAATATCTACACTAGCGCTTGGAACTGTTTTATTAATACGGACTTTTTGAACAGATTGACAGAGGCCTATTGAGTTCAGTGTTACTCTTTGTAGGTATCTATTCTCCCAAGTTATATTACCCGAATTTTTAATTCTCCAAGTCTTAACAAAAGTTGTACCTGCTTTTATTGGGGTACCATCCGGTATAGTAACGTCTTTTATAAAGTAGGAACTATCAGCAGGCACCGGTATGGGCTCTAATATTTTTTCAATTACTTTAGAATTGTTGATATAACTATAAATTGCCGAGATAGCAATGATAACGGTTAACAATGAAATGAATATGGATGTTGATAGCCATACAGGTATATATCTACTTTTTTTATTTTCTAGTGAGCTAATAGTTTTATTTTGACAAACTATTAATTTGGCTACTTGATCTTCTGTGATATTTAGTGCGGTTGAAAGGTAAGTTTTTAAATCAGCAGTAAGTGCTCTTTCTCCGTTAATTACCTTATAAAAATGAGGTTGGCTTACTCCTGATTCGGCAATAATCTGTTTCATTAGTATTTTTTTATTATCCGATAATGTTTTGAGTTTATCCTTAATGTTTACCATGTTGTTGATATTAATTAGTTTGTTTGTATTTATAATAGCCTGTTAATTTGTTATCGGATGTTATTTATGTGTTTTTTTTGTGATCTTTTTCTGAGATGTTTGTTTTGCTTTTTAGCATTCGACATTAATTCATATAATCAAAAGGAAACAATGATGACTAAAATTAAACTACTAACGATCAGCTCTATTATGGCAATGAGCATATTTGTAAATGACTCGCATGCTGCTGATATTGGAACTGTTATATGCGAAAGCAGTTCATCTACAGCTGAGCTTACTGTAAATATTAGTGGAATTACTTGGAATGACTGGTGGGATCATGAAAGCGTTCAAGCTCATGGTTTTACCCAAGAGGGTCGAATTATTAGTTTTGATCCACAACGGCTCAATCCTAGTAAGCAAAATTACTTTTTTAGTTATAATGGACCATATCAAATAAATAGTATCAAAACGTATGTAACGACTAATATGATTGATATTGAAGTAAGTTGTTCGTAATCAAAATTAGTGAAAGGAATGAGCTATAACTTTTTTATAGCTCATTTTCTACGCCATTTTTTGAATAGTAAAGCGTATAACCCCAAAATGGGTCGAGTGACAAAAATTGAACTTTATTTAATTCCCCAGTTAGGAAATAAGCTTTAACTCGCGTTACTTTAGAATCTTGCTTTACTTCCCATGAAATTGTTGTGTCATTTAATGTGCTGTTTACAGGTTCACCAAATTCATCTGATATATCAGCTTTAGATGTGTGAGTATCAAAGCTACGTAACTTTTCTAAAGTAGACTTTTGAGGTGCTGACATTAAGGTTAACGCATCTTCAGATGCATTTAGATAAAATGCGCCAATAAGCCCTATCACGAAGACTAGTAATATACTTTTTTTCATATGATCCATTTTTTATTAATTGTTTATGGGTAGTTTTTTTATTTGCTTTTATACGTTCATACTTTTTAGAAACGACTCTTTTATATTTCGTACCGCCTGATTATAGAACCATTATTTGATGGTTATATACATTGTAAGTTTTAGCTATCGCACCAGCATATAAATAATCCCCCCTATGATAACTATTTTCTTGATAGTTTTACCATGCTTATTCCTTTATATACACTGCTTACTTCCATAAGCTTTTTGTCTTTTGAAAGCATCATCGGATGGTGTGATTTTTAGTTAGTGGCTCATTTTTGTTCTGGCGGAACAAAATATAATTAAAAATAAACTTACAAAAATAGTACAAGCAAAGTATTCATAACAATTAATTGAATAGGGAAATGGTGTTCCCCTAGTTCAGTGGACACACCATCATTACCTTTATAAAAGGTAGAATCCCATTACTTTCCTGGATATTTAATTCTTAAAAGCGCGATGTAAAATCGCACCTACGAATATATCCAAAATTCGGTACTATCTCTTACTAAAAACTAAGTATTGTCTCCTGAAAATTACTTTCTAAAAGCTATAAATAAAAAAGCCTAAAAGTGGTTACCCACTTTTAGGCTTAATAATTTTTGTATTTTAAACACGTATTAAAAATCTGTATTTTGAACACTTATTTCATTTATGTAGCCAAATTAGCTGGCGATCATAATGCTTTTAACATTTACGAATTCACGCATACCAAAGCCGCCGTGTTCTCGGCCGTAGCCACTGCCTTTAACGCCACCAAACGGTAAGTTAGGTTGTGCTAAGCTATAACCATTGATGTTGATCATGCCGGTGTCAAAGTGCTTTTTAGCGAGCTCAATGGCTTTTTTCTCATCTTTTGAGAAAATACCACCGCCTAAGCCATAGCGAGAGTCGTTGGCGATTCGCATTGCGTCGTCGTTGTCTTTAGCTTTAATAAGCGAAGCAACTGGACCAAATAATTCGTCGTCGTAAGCAGGCATACCTGGCGATAAATTATCAAGTAGCGTTGGTGGGTAGTAGTAACCCGTTTGCGATGGTATTTCGCCGCCTGTTACTATATTTGCACCTGCTTTTACTGATTCCATTACTTGGTCGTGAATGCCGTCGCGTAAATCTTCACGTGCCATTGGGCCTAAGTCTGTGTCATCTGCCATTGGGTCGCCCATTTTCATGGCTTCAAACTGCTCTTTTATTTGCGCTTTAAAGTCATCGTAAAGTGACTCAACAACAACATAGCGTTTAGCTGAAACACATGTTTCGCCATTGTTGATCATGCGCCCGGTTACACAGGTTTTAACTGCAAGCTCTAAATCGGCGTCATCGAGTACTAAGTAAGCGTCGTTGCTGCCCAGTTCTAACACTGTTTTTTTAGCGTGTTTACCCGCTTCTTCAGCTACTTTTTTACCTGTGGCATCACTACCCGTAAAGGTTACGCCGCTAATTGCCTCGTGAGCAATGAGTGAGCTGGCGGTTTTACCATCGATGAGTAAGTTGTTGAAGCAGTACTCCGGGAAACCGGCTTGCTTAAATAGCGCTTCAATTTTTTCAGCCATGCCAAATACGTTACCAGCATGCTTTAATACGGTTGTGTTACCTGCCATGATGTTAGCGGCGCTGTAACGAATTACCTGATAAAGCGGGAAGTTCCACGGTTGAATACCCAGTAGTACACCCGTTGGTTGGTAGCTAATGATTGCACGGCCGCCATCCATCTCGCGATCTTCATCGGCAAGTACTTGTGGGCCGTTTTCAGCAGTATAACGACAAATGCCTGCGCACAGCTCAACCTCTTGTAAGCCTTGCTTGTACACCTTGCCCATTTCTTCGGTCATAAGTTTTGCAATCGCTTCTTTTTGCTCTTCAAAAAGTGATGCTAAGTTATTTAAATATTTCGCGCGTTCAGCGAATGACGTTAAGCGCCATTTTAAATATGTTTCGTGAGATTTTTCTATTTCCTGCTCCGCTTCTTTTTGAGAAAGCAGTGTATAGGTTTCAATGGTTTGCTCAGTTGCGGGATTAATCGTTTTAACTGTGTTACTCATTTATATCTCCTTACTAATTATGTATAGGTAGTAGTGCAAAACGAACACCAACTATTATAAAAATATAAAATCAATCGTAACCTTTTGTTATTTATGGGTTTTCAATTTTTTATTGTGAGTGTGCTTATTTTTTATTTAGTTAGTTTTCTGATATGTTCTGTAAATAATGCAAGTTGCAGAAAAAATTACATGGAGAATAAAATGATACGGACACTTTTTGATATTTCAGTTGCGCTAATACAAGCGCCTATGGCAGGTGTGCAAGATGCCAACTTAGCTGCGAGTGTTTGTGAGGCTGGTGGGCTTGGCTCATTACCATGTGCGATGCTTTCTAATCAGCAGCTTATCGAACAGCTAGAGTTGCTTAGCCGCTCAACCAGTAAACCTTATAATCTTAACTTTTTTTGCCATTCAACCTTGCAATATACCAAGCTGCAAAAACAACAATGGCATTCATTATTAGCCCCTTATTTTAATGAATACGCGATTGCTGAAAGTAGTTTAACGGACGAAGCTTCTCGACAGCCAATAAATCAAAGTGTTATCGATATTATTGCGCCTTATAAACCTGCCGTGGTGAGTTTTCATTTTGGTTTACCTGCGCCTTCTTTGCTTGAACAAATTAAAAGTTGGGGAACAAAAGTCATTTCTACCGCAACAACTGTTGAGGAAGCTAAATGGCTTGCTGATAATGGTGCAGATGCTGTTATTGCCCAAGGCTTAGAAGCGGGCGGACACCGTGGTCATTTTTTATCTATGGATTTAAGTTTGCATAAAAGTACGGCTGAACTAGTGCAAGAATGCGTTGCGCACGTATCAGTTCCTATAATTGCTGCTGGTGGAATTGCAACTGAGGATGATGTAGCAAATATGCAAACATTAGGCGCATCAGGGGTACAAGTTGGCAGTGCGTATTTACTCTGTAATGAGGCAACTACGTCAAAGCTTCATCGTGATGCTATTTTAGCTCAACAAAAAGATAGTACCGCGCTTACTACGTTGTTTTCAGGTCGTGCTGCGAGAGGCGTTTGTAATCGCGTTATGCAAGAGCTTGGTGCAATACCTGCACATGTGCCACCATTTCCTTACGCAAGTATTGCAATAACGGCTTTAAGAAGTAGAGCTGAATTGCTAGGTGGTAGTGGCTTTTCACCTTTGTGGTGTGGTCAAAAATACATTCCAAGAGAGAACATTAGCGCAGCTCAGATTACACAAATATTAATGCAAAAATGGTCTGTATAAATGCGTAGCTGTAAATAGTTGAACGCATGTTAGCTACGCAGGTAAAAGGGCGTATAAGTAATTAAGCGTGAGTCGTAATTAAAAAAGTTGTTTAGCAATCTTTTTGAGTAGATAGGTTTCACGAAGGATCGATAACCCTTGCTTTTCACTATTTGCTAACGTGCGTTCGTTGTGTGCGATTGCATCGCTAATATTAACCCATTTAGCGGTCATTCCATTTTGCTGTTCGTAATGCTCTAGTTGTGTTTTACCCAGCTCGTCGGCAATATTACAGACGTAGCAATACGATTTGATATGGATAATATCAAAGTCCTCTTTATACCAAGGGCGATACTCTTCATAGAGTCCAAAAGCTTTAACTACACTTATTTGTTGTGCACCGGTTTCCTCGCTTAGCTCACGTATTAAGCCTTGTTCAATACTTTCGCCGTCATCTACTCCACCGCCTGGCAGGCTGTAGTCTTCATAACGATTTGTATACATTAAAAGTATTTTATTATTTTTAGTAACAATGGCACGGGCTGTTAAGCGGGTAAAAATAGTGCCTTTATTAATATTAATACCAGAGTGAATCAAGGTTTTTAATTGCTGCATTTCGTCTCCTTTTTAAGTTTGTAATGATAACAGTTGCTACCATTGTATAAATAGAAACGATTTTAATTATTTTTTAGGGTGTGTTTCTTTTTCGAGATTAAAAAAATTCAATCTTGAAATATTACCACGGCTAGTGATCGATTTTTTTAAGCATACGTAAATACTAAGTTGGTAATATAAACGCAGTGAATCACTTAAGTTAATTCGGGTTATTAGATTCTAGGCGTGACTTTAAATTTGTATTTAAGGTGCGTAGAATAATAAAAAAGCATAGGGATTTATCATGTTAAACATACTTTTAGTTGATGATGACGTTGAGTTTAGTGACGTTGTTTGCCACATAGTCGAATTCCTCGGCCATAATATAAACACCGCAACCAGTTTAAAAGAAGCACACCAATGGTTTGAAAATAATACTTTTGACCATGTGCTGCTTGATTTTATGTTACCTGACGGCAGCGGTTTACACCTACTTGATCATTTGAAAATGATTGGTCAATCTCCAAAAATTACACTTATATCGGGCCATCCTTCAGTTAAGGGGATTTTAGCTGAAATGTGTGAGCCTAATGTTGGGCATTTATTAAAACCATTACAGCGAGAAGACTTAGAGCTGGTTTTAAATGGGCCTAAAAAAACAGCTAAAAAAGTAAAACCCAGTGGTATTACGCGCCACTTTGGTAGCTTAATCGGTGAATCAGAGCCAATGCAAAAACTCTACACCATGATTGAACGTGTTGCTAAAACAAATGCTAACGTGATGCTAATGGGAGAAAGTGGCGCAGGTAAAGAAGTGGTTGCTCAGGCTATCCATAACGCTAGCCAGTGCGAAGGTCCATTAGTTGCAAGTAACTGTGGTGCGCTTTCAAAAGAGTTAATTGGTAGTGAATTATTTGGCCATGAAAAAGGCGCATTTACCGGTGCTATAGCGCGCAAGGAAGGTGTGTTTGAACAATCTAACGACGGTACTTTATTTTTAGATGAAGTAACTGAAATGCCGATTGATATGCAGCCAAATTTATTGCGTGTACTTGAAACTAAAAAAGTAACGCGTGTTGGTGGAAATAAAGAGATACCCACCAATTGCCGAGTTATTTCGGCGACGAATCGCTCGCTTATAGATTTAGCGCAAAATAATGTAATTCGTGAAGATATTTATTTTAGGCTGGCTGTTTTTCCTATCGATATACCGCCACTTCGCGATCGTAAAGAAGATATTCCACTTTTAGCTAAAGCTTTTTTAGAGCAACTAAATGATGAAAATGGCACTTCATTTAGTTGGAAGAGTGAACAGTTAAAAGAGCTGCAAAATTATGAATGGCCGGGTAACGTTCGTGAAATTCGCCATGCGATACATCGTGCATTTATTATGAGCGATCCGCAATCAAGTGAAATTACACTGCCTGATAATTTAGAGTCACCTTTTTCTCGGGTTAATAATAAAACCGCTGAAAAGCAGGTATCGGCAGGGCAAACAATCGAAGAAGTCGAAAAAGAACTTATTCATGCCACGCTTGATAAAGTACAAGGTAATAAAACGCTTGCAGCCCAAATGCTGGGTATTAGTACAAAAACACTTTATAACCGCCTTAATGCGTACGGTGGGATTGGTGAATACAAGTAATTTAAGTTCAGGTTAAATAAAAGGAAATAGAGTGTCTGAAGAAAATAACGAAGCCATAATGCTTAATAAATTAGTTCATGATGCAAGAGCCCCGTTAAATAGAATCTCAATGAATGCGGAGCTAATTAAATTAGTGTTGGAAAACGATATGCCCAAACAAAAGGCACTCGAGGCCCTAGATAAAATAATTTTAAACTGTCAGCAGTGCAGTGAGAGTTTACAAAATATTACAGAGCATAATAACGGTTAGTAAATTCAACTAAGGCACTTATACATCTATGAGCAAGCAAAAACAGCAAGGTAAAGCGAATGTTACATGGGCCGCTTTTATAGTCGTAGTACTAAGTATTATTGTGGGTAATGCTTTTTTGGCGTTAAATACTATTCAGGGGTTAACGCAAACCCAAAAGAGTTTAGACAACACCAGTATGCTAACCACGGCAATTGAGAAGCTGCATCTATCCATAGTGCAAGCTGAGTCTGGACAGCGTGGCTATTTATTAACAGAAGAAGATGATTATTTAACACCGTATTATGATGCTATTGGGCAGTTAGAAGCACAAACTAATCATGTAAAGTCACTTCGTTCTGAAATTGATGGTCAAGCTGAGCGAATTGCTGAGTTGTTACTGCTTGTTGAGCGTAAAATACGTGAATTAAAGAAAACAGTTAATCTTGCATTAGATGATAAAGAACGACGTGCGTTAAATATAGTTAACACACATAGCGGTAGAGACCTATATAAGCAAATTCGTGAACATATTAATGAAATTCAAGACCGTGAATTACTCTTTAAGGTGAGTCACTTTTCGAAATTAGCAAAAATAAAAAATGAGGCAAAAATTACCTTTGCCATTACAGCCATAACAAGTGCTTTGCTTATTATTGGTATGTTTATTATGACCAGACTTAATTTAAGAAACGCGGCGCAATATAGGCTAGAACTTGAAAATCAAAATGAAACATTAGCAGGTAAAGTGTCTGAGCGTACGCAAGAGTTAACCCTGTATTCTGATGAGCTAAGCCGAAGTAACCGGGAACTTGAAGAGTTTGCTTTTGTGGCAAGTCATGATTTACAAGAGCCGCTTCGAAAAATTCAAGCCTTTAGCGACCGCCTCGAAACCATGTTTAAAGATGAACTGGGTGAAAAAGGGATGGATTATATTGGCCGTATGAAAAATGCGGCGCAACGCATGTCTAACTTAATTAACGATCTATTAGAGTTTTCACGCATTACAACGCGCGGTAAAGACTTCGCTGATACAAATTTAAACGAAGTGGTAAGCGATATATTAAGTGATTTAGAAATTGCGATAAAAGAGTCTAATGCACGAGTAGATGTAGAAGACTTGCCGGTTATTCAGGCTGATAAAAGCCAAATGCAGCAACTATTTTTAAATCTATTGTCGAATGCGGTTAAATTTAGGCATCCGGATGTAAGCCCACACATAAAGATTAGTTATGTGCATGAGGATATTTTTAGTGCTGATCATAATACGCATTTAAGTTTCCAAGTTATTACTATAAAAGATAATGGCATTGGTTTTTCACAAGACTATGCCGACAAGATATTTGTTCCATTTCAGCGTTTACATGGTCGTTCACAATACAAAGGGACAGGTATTGGTCTTTCTGTATGTCGGCGTATTGTAGAGCGTCACGGTGGAACAATTACAGCCCAAAGTAAAGACGGTGAAGGTGCTACCTTCGTTATAAAACTACCTGTGGAAGCTGCGCTTTTTACATTGCAAGGAGAGGCTTAAATGCCCTATTCAAAAGTAAAACCGATTACTATTTTAATGGCTGATGATGATGAAGATGATCGTTTGCTAACACAAGATGCCCTTGCTGAAAGTCGTGTACTTAACGAGCTTCACTTTGTTGAAGATGGTGTTGAGCTACTTGAATATTTAGAGCGCAGAGGTAAATTTGAAGATAAAGCTGTGTCGCCACGACCAGGACTTATATTGCTTGATTTAAATATGCCAAGAATGGATGGACGTGAGGCACTTGAGGCCATTAAATCAAATCCCAACTTGAAAGGTATTCCGGTTGTTATTTTAACTACGTCTAAACAAGAAGAGGACATGGTTAAAGGTTACAACTTAGGCGCTGCATCGTATATAACCAAACCCGTGACGTTTGATGGCTTGGTTGAGCTAATGAAAACGCTAGGAAAGTATTGGGTAGAGTTTGTAGAGCTGCCGACAACTTTTAACGATTAAAGGAGATTTTATGTTAGATAAAGTGACTCAGTTGCTGCTTGTAGAAGATGATGAAGATGATTACATACTCACCTGCGACTATTTAGACCAATTGGATTCACACACGTTTAACATTCAATGGATTAGCTCCCCAGAGCAGGCAATTGAAACGCTTAGTAAAAATGAGCATGACATTTGCCTGCTTGATTACCGCCTAGGTGCATCTAATGGATTAGATGTATTAAAAGAAGCCATTGCGAATGGCTTTAGCGGACCCATTATTATGCTTACTGGGCAGTCAAACGACGAATTAGATTCAGCGGCGCTTGATGCTGGTGCAGTAGATTACTTAATAAAAACAGAAATGAGCTCGAGCCGTTTTGCACGCGCTATTCGTTATGCACTTGCTCGTAAAGATGTTGAAGGCGAGCGAGTAGAGCGTTTAAAAGCCGAAGCCGAAAATCGCTCAAAAGATCGCTTTTTAGCTCATTTGAGCCACGAATTACGTACCCCTCTATCGTCCATTTTAGGGTACACCGAACTCTTAATGCAGAGCGACTTTAGTCAGCAAGCAGAAAATGAGCTAGGTGTTATTTATCGAAACGGTAAGCACTTATTGAGCTTGTTAAACGATGTACTCGATTTATCTAAAATAGCAGCCGATAAACTAGAGCTGACCCTAAGTGAAGTTAACCTCGATAGCATGCTTGCTGATGTATACACATTAATGCGTGTGTCTGTGCTCGATAAAGGCCTTACGCTTCGCTTTGAATCAAATCAGCCATTACCTTTGGTTGCACAACTAGATGCAACAAGGGTGCGTCAAATTTTAATAAATTTGATAAATAATGCGGTTAAATTTACCGATAAAGGCGAAATAGTTGTTAATGCGTGGACACAGTGGGTTGATGAGCGCGAAATGCTATTTTTTAGCATTAAAGACTCAGGTATGGGCATTGCCCCTGAAAAACAAGAACTGATTTTTAAACCGTTTGAGCAAATTGCCGATGTAGAATCGCGCTCTGTTGGTGGTGCTGGTCTTGGTTTGGCAATATGCGCTGAGTTATTAGCGCGTATGCAAGGAAGCATTAGTTTAGACTCCGAAATTGGCAAAGGCTCTACATTTACTATTTCTGTGTATCCGGGCGATATTAGTGAAGTAGAACGACAGGTACTTAATTTTAGCAGTGCCCCACAATTACAAAGTAAATCAGCACCTTGTAAGGTGCATGGACGTGTATTAGTGGTAGATGATTTACGCGATTTACGCATGTTGGTTGGCCACATGATTAGTACTTGTGGTGCAAGGGTTGATTATGCGGAGCATGGGCAACAAGCGCTGGAAAAAGTGCGTATTGCGGATGCTTACAAAGCTCCATATGATATTATTTTTATTGATATTCATATGCCTGTAATGGGTGGCAAGGAAGCGACTATAGAGCTTAGAAAAATGGGCTATAAAGGCCCAATAATTGCGCTTACAGCGGCAACGATGAAAGGCATTCGAGAGGAATTGGCAGCCCTTGGTTTTAACGATGTAATCCCCAAACCGGTTGACAGTGCAGTTTTGTACCAGTGTTTACAAGATTACTTAGTGGCGCCTGAAAGCGCACCACAACCTAAAAATATAAATAGTAGTAAAAGTTTAACCGAGAAAAAACAGCGTTTTTTACTTGTTGAAGATGACCACGATGCTGCGCAAATTACGCAACTACTCTTAGAAAGTTTAGGCGTAGAGACCGTGATTGCATCGAGTTGCGCGCAATGTTTACAAATACTCAATCACGATCAGCAATTTAATAAAGTATTGTTAGATATGCACTTACCTGATGGGCGTGGCATTGATTTAGGCCAGAAAATTAACGAGCGTTACCCAGAGCTACGCTTGGTAATTGTAAGTGGCGCAGAGCCAGATCCAAGAGAAATAAAAGATTTAAATATTGACCGAGTTTTACTTAAACCTATTAATTTGAGCTTACTTGAAACGCTTATTAGTTAGGGCCTGTTTATCTTTAGAGGTTAAATTTGCAGCAGTATGTTTGGTGTTTAGGTAAGGCAGAGCCTGTGTAGTGTGGTTATTCCCCATAAATAGGCGATAACGTAGCACAAATGCCAAATATGTGCTGCCCGAAGGGTTCTGCCCAGGGGCTATTTACTCTTTGTTGCTCGGTTTTTACTTAGCCCACTAGGTTACAAACCTCGCGCCGCGATTAAATAGCCCCTAGATTGAACAAATTTTAATCCTGAAAGGTCAACAGGCCCAATAACTGAGACATTATTTATATGAATTCAATAAAGTTAGTATCCGAAGAATTAACGCCAACAAAAATAGTGTGTGTTGGCCGTAACTACACCGCACACATTGCAGAGCTAAACAACGAAACGCCAGATCAAATGGTGTTATTTAACAAACCAAATAGCGCGATTACTAATACGCTATTTGCAGCTCATAACGGCGATACGCTGCATTACGAAACCGAGTTATGTTTTGTAATTAAAAATAAAAAATTTGCAGGTGTTGGACTCGGCCTTGATTTAACTAAGCGTACCGTGCAAAGTAAATTAAAAAATAAAGGGCTACCTTGGGAGCGCGCTAAAGCATTTAATGGCTCGGTTATTTTAAGTGATTTTGTAGAGCTAACCGATGCGATGAAGCATTTTACATTTGAACTTAAAATTAATAATGAAGTAATTCAGCAAGGCGATACTCATTTTATGCTGCATAACCCTGACTCAATTTTACACGAAATTAGTGAATTTATGAGCCTAGAAGATGGTGATGTGGTTATGACAGGTACGCCGTCAGGCGTAGGTGAAGTGATTGCCGAAAGTGTGTTCACAGTAAGACTTTACGCTAATGAGCAATGCTTACTTGAGCAGCAATGGAGTGTAAGTTAACTGGACAATTAAACAGGTAATTAAACGTGATTTAGTTACCTGTTTAGGTTTGTATTAATAGGGCATTGGATTGTTTCTAAAAATAACATCGATACTTGTAAGTACGTCGTCACTTAGCGTGATATTAAACGCATCTATATCTTCTTTTAATTGCGCCATATTTGTTGCGCCAATAATTGAAGACGTTACACCGTTTACTTGATTACACCATGCAAGAGCTAGTTGAGCAGGGGAAATATTGTGATCATGCGCAAGTTCAACATACTGTTTGGTTGCTTGCTCTGCGTTTGGTGTATCTCTAAAAATACCGTTACGTTGCATAAAGGTCCAGCGAGAGCCTTCTGGCCGAGCACCATTTAAGTATTTACCCGTTAATAAACCTGCCGCTAAAGGCGACCAAGGTAAGTAGGCAATATCTTCGTGAACACATTGCTCTATTAGATACGGCCAATCTTTGGTATGCGCTAAGCTAAACTCGTTTTGAATAGATACTATGCGCGGCAAATTATGCTCTTTTGACAGGTTTAAAAATTGGCTTATTCCCCAAGGTGTGTCGTCAGATAAACCACAGTGCTTGATTTTACCTGCTTTAACACAATCGTTTAAACCTTCTAAAATATCCAGCATGCCAGCTTGATGTTCTTGTGTGTTTACGTCGGTAAATTTAAGCATACCTGGCCATTGTCTACCAAAGTGTGGGGTAGAGCGGTTTGGCCAATGTAATTGGTATAAATCTATGTAGTCAGTTTGTAAGCGTTTTAGTGATTCATCAACCGCCTCTATAACAGTTTGGCGAGTAATATTACCGCCATCGCGAACCCATGCTAAGCCGTTACCAGCAATTTTGGTTGCAAGTACAATTTTATCGCGCTTTTGTTGGTTACGAGAGAGCCAGTTACCAATAATTTGCTCAGTTTTACCATAGGTATCGGGTGATGGAGGAACTGCGTACATTTCGGCTGTATCAATAAAGTTTACGCCTTGAGCAAGTGCGTAGGCTATTTGTTCATCTGCATCACTTTGGGTGTTTTGCATTCCCCAGGTCATGCTACCTAGACATACTCTTGAAACATTAACACCACTGCTTCCTAGTGGACTGTATTGCATAAAATTTCCTTATTACTCGTCTTGAGCGTAGCTAATTAAAGCCGATAAAAGAGGCTCTGAAATAGGGGCTTTTTGACCTGTTTCAAAATCAAACATAACCACTTTCGAATTACCGGTTGTGGTTATGGCATTTTGTGCGTGACTAAATACTGTATAATTCATCATAAATCGGTCTGTTTTAATGTCAGAAATAGTGACGCCTACAGTAAGGGTATCTGGAAAAGTAACAGGGCGCTTATAACGAATATTATTTTCGCTTATAACAGGGCCGATGCCGCTTGGGCTAATTGTATCAAATAAGTTTATTTTATTTAAAAAGTCGATTCTGGCTATTTCAAAGTAACGCAGGTAAACCACATTGTTTACGTGTTGAAGGGCATCCATATCGGCCCACGCTACAGTAATGTCAGTATGAATAGGGTGCTGATCTTTAAACGTTTGCATGCACTTTAACTCTTTATTTTAAAGCACTAGATTATCAATATGACGATATGACCTCAAGGTAATTAGTGCGCTGTTTTTATGTATGACGAGTTTACTAAACTTGAACCCACCATAATAAATCGATTAATCAGAGTTTAGGAGCTTGCTTATTAATAATGATTAAACAATAATGGCTGTATAAATAAACAGTGTTGTAATGGTGATGAAAAAGTTTATTCATATAGATATGGACTGCTTTTATGCGGCAGTTGAGATGCGCGATAATCCTAAGCTGGCCAATGTGCCGCTTGCTATTGGTGGCAATAGTCGCAGAGGTGTACTTTCTACAGCCAACTACATTGCCAGAGAGTATGGCGTGCGCTCAGCTATGTCTAATTATCATGCAAAACAATTATGCCCTGATTTAGTTATTGTACCTGGGCGCATGGCTGTTTATAAAGAAGCTTCAAATCAAATACGTGAAGTATTTAATCGTTACACCAACTTAATTGAACCACTCTCTCTTGACGAAGCTTACCTTGATGTAACTGATAGTAGCGTTTGTAAAGGCAGTGCTACGCTTATTGCGCAGCAAATAAGAGCTGATATTTATAATGCTACAGGGCTTACTGCATCCGCTGGTATTGCTCCTATTAAATTTATTGCCAAAATAGCGAGTGATGAAAACAAGCCTAACGGTCAGTTTGTTGTATTACCTGATGAGGTGGATGATTTTTTAGCACAGTTACCTCTGGGTAAAATTCCGGGTGTCGGTAAAGTAACGCTCGAAAAACTCAATTTAAAAGGATTATATACAGGTAAAGATGTACGCGAAAAAGGCGTAAATTGGATGCAACAGCATGTAGGTAATTTTGGCGTATCGCTTTACCAAAAATGTGCAGGTGAGTATGTCGGTAAGGTATCTACTAATCGTATTAGAAAGTCGCTAAGTGTTGAGCATACCTATGAGTATAACAAAACCAGCTTACAAGAATGCCTAGAACAGTTGCCTACGTTGTTAGATGAGTTAAAGGTGCGCTTGGAAAAACAACAATTACAAAATCGGATTAATAAACTGAGCGTTAAAGTTAAATTTGCGAATTTTATAGTAACCTCTGCGGATCAGGCTTATCACCAATTAAATACTGAGGTTTTTACACAACTACTTACTAAAGCTTTCCAGCGAGGTGTGCAGCAACCGGTCAGGCTTTTAGGTATTGGGGTGGGCATAAAAAATCAACCAGATCAAAACTTCCAACTTAGTATTCTCGATTAAGCTGTAAAGCCTGTAATTGCAAGTTGCCACTAAAAAGTGGATTAAACTAAACACTTATCGCAGCTTGCTGGTCTTCAATATTCAAATCGACGATAATAGGGGCTTATGTTTTTTAACAGGACCTTTATTTATGGCATATCCAAAAGCCGTGTTGGCTCAGCCAGTAAGTGCTAGCCTTGAATTCGCATCACATGATGCATTAATCATTATTAGTGATGACTTTTCTCAATTACCAAATAACTCGCTACGTGATGCTGTTTTAGCACAATCAAAAGTAGATTCTCGCATTGGTAAGCAAGTTATTTTATTAGTGATTGAAAATAAGCGTGTAGTACTTGCGCCAACCGGTCCACTAAACAGAGATTATGACGATGTGCGCCGTTATTTTGATGCAGCTAAACTTGCAATCAACGAAGCGAAAGCATCGGGTAGTATCAACCCTGTATTATTTTTACCAAATTTAAATGGCGATAGCCGTTATCAGCATGCTTTAGAAGTTGCTTATTTAGGTGCTTGCCAAGCATTATGGCAGCCATTAGAAGCGCGTGAGTTTCATGGTGAAGGTATTGAACCGATAACAAGTATTGGTTTAGTTGGTGCTAGCGAGCAAACAATTAAAGCCGTTAATGCAATTGCTGCTGGTCAATATGCTGCGCGTGATTTATGCGGTACTGAACCTGAACGTATGGCTCCACCGCGCTTTGCAGATTACTGTGTTGATTTATTTAAAGGCTCAAACATTGCGGTTGATGTAATCGATGATATTGCAGCTATTGATAAAAATTACCCAATGTTAAGCACTGTTGCTCGCGCATCGTATGCAGTTGAGCGCCACCACCCACGTGTTGTTAAGCTTGAATATGTACCAGAGGGTGAAATTACTCGTACCCTAATGTTTGTTGGTAAAGGCCTTGTATACGATACAGGTGGAGCCGATTTAAAAGTAGGCGGATATATGGCTGGCATGAGTCGTGATAAAGGCGGCGCAGCATCTGTTGCTGGCTTTATGAAAGCAGTTGCTGATTATCAACCTAAAGGCGTTAAAGTAGTATCGTACTTAGCCGTTGTTCGCAACTCTATTGGCTCAGATTGTTTTGTACCAGATGAAATAATTACTAGTCGTGAAGGTATCCGTGTACGCATCGGTAACACCGATGCAGAAGGGCGTTTAGCAATGGGCGACCTGCTTAGCGAAATGAAAGATTTAGCTAAAACTGAGGTTAATCCAACGTTATTTACTGTAGCTACATTAACGGGTCATGCAGCTCGCGCAATGGGTCCATACGGTGCGTATGTTGAAAATGGTCCTGCTCGTAGCGCTGGTGTTTCACGTCAAATAGCTGACCTTGGAGATTTGTGGGCCGATGGCGCTGAAGTATCGCGTTCACGCCGTGAAGACTACGACTTTATTAAACCACGTACGCTAGCTGACGATGTTTTATCTAGCAATAACGCAGCATCTGCAGTTACTGCGCGTGGGCATCAGTTCCCAATGGCATTTATGGCTATCGTAGGTGGGCTAGATAAGCACGGTAACGACTCTGCACAGCCTCTACCTTATGTTCATATGGATATAGCAGGTAGCGGTGTTGAAGGCGGTGATTGGCAGCATGGTAAGCCAACTGCGGCATCAGTAACTAGCTTGTTTGCTCGTTACTGTTTATAAAATTTAAGGCCTGTTGACCTTTGTGGATTAAAATTTGTTATACCCAATGGCGGTTTGATCACGACTCGAAATTTTTAACCTAGTGGGCTAGGTAGTTGCTCCTGCGTTACTTATATATGTAACGTAGGATGACCCCAAAGGGTAGAGTATGTTTGTCATTTATGAAGAATAACCAGATACCATAAATAGGCACTGCTTTACTTAATTACCAAACATACAGCTGAAAATTTAATCTGGAAAGATAAGTAGGCCTCAATATATAAATAAAAGCCCCAAATTATGAACCATAATTTGGGGCTTTTAATTTACACTATTTAAAATGTGACTCGAGGCTGATTTTTATTCTGAGTTCAATATTTAAACTATAGCTTAAAGCGATTAACAACATTGGATAACTCCGAGCTGCTTTGTTTTAGTTTATCACTAGCATCGGTAAGTTGTTTTGTATTGCTTAACGACTGTTCAGTTGAATGTGATAGGTCATTAATACGTAAATTAACTTCATCAGCTGCAGATGTTTGCTGTTCAGTAGCACGTGCTATTTGACTGTTCATTTCAGTTATTACTGATACAAGTCTTTCAATTTCGTTAAGTGACGTGTTGGCAGATGATGCTTGATCAACCGTTGATACGGAAAGTGTTTGGCTCGCTTTTACGGCTTCAACAGCTGCTTTAGTACCTTCTTGCAGCTTGGTGATCATTGATTGAATTTCATCAGTACTTTTCCCCGTACGACTCGCTAGTGTGCGCACTTCGTCGGCAACAACGGCAAAGCCTCGGCCGTGCTCACCTGCTCGAGCTGCCTCAATTGCAGCGTTAAGTGCAAGTAAGTTGGTCTGCTCCGAAATACTTCTAATAACATCGAGTACAGAACCTATATTATGGCTTTCGTTAGCTAGATCTTCCGTTACACGGCTCACTGTTTCTATATTGCTAGAAAGGGTTTCTATGGCAGTGATTGTTTTAGCTACAACATTTTTACCAGTAGATGCATTTTTAGCTGCATCATTAGCAGCCTGTTCTGCGGCTTCCGCATTACGGCTTACATCATGTATTTGGTGAGTCATTTGCTCCATTGCGGCGGCAACTTGAGTAGAGCTGTCGTTTTGTAATTCTATGAACGATTGACTTGTTTTACTTGATTCGTCAACAGTATGAACGTGCTCATTAACGTCTCGTACACTTTGTGAAACATTAGTTAGTGATTCACGCATTTTTGATATAAAGGAATTAAATGATTTAGAAAGCTCAGAAATCTCATCGTTGCCTTCTTCATTTAAAGTGCGCGTTAAATCGCCTTCGCCTTGAGAAATATCTTTCATCATATCGGCTGCAAGACGTGTTGGGATAAGAATACTTTTGCCAATAAAATAGCTAAGTAAAATAATGGCTAATATCATTACAACAGCATTGAGAATAATTAGGTTTCGTTGTTCTGAAAATGCGGTATCAATTGAATCAAGGTAAACACCAGAGCCAATAATCCATTGCCATTGATTAAATCCTTTAACAAATGCAATTTTTTCAACAGGTTTATCTTTACCAGGTTTTGGCCACTTATAAGGTATGAAACCTTCGCCATTCTTTTTCACTATATTTACCATATCAACAAATAATGCTTTCCCGTCGGGATCTTTATTATTGCTTAGGCTTTTACCTTCAAGTGCCGGTTTTATGGGGTGCATTACCATTTCTGGTTGGTAGTTATTAATCCAAAAGTAATTAGTTTCATCGTATCTAAGTGCACGAATAGTTTGTATCGCTTGGGATTGAGCTTGTGTTTGGGTAAGCGCTTTATTTTGTTCCAGCTCATAAAAGTGATCGATTATGCTATACGCGGTTTCTACTACATTTTGTGTTTTAAGGTATTGTTCGTTCTTAAGGGCATTGTATTGGTGAGTTAAGCTCGAAATACTCAATACAATTAAGCCAAAAATAACAATACCTACTAAAATGGCAAAACGTTGGAAAATACTAAAACGACGAAGATTAAGCATACATTTATCCTTTATGAGTTTGCACTATTAAGTGCATAGAATAAGCGTAGCTAAAAAGTGTATTTAATCTAGGCTTAGCTGCTAATAAAACAAAAAAAGGCTGATTTTTCAATCAGCCTTTAGTCTACCTTTAATATTAACTCATCTATTTAACATCAAAATGACGATTAAAGAAGTTTGTTATGGTTTGATGTAGGTGTGTTTGCACTTGTTTCCCACGTAGGCTGTGTTTAGAGCCAGGGTAGGTCATCATTTCAAACTGTTTTTCGTTATCTTGAAGCTGTTTAAATAATTTAGTGGAATGCGTAAACAATACGTTGTCGTCAGCCATACCATGATAAATCATTAATGGGCCTTTTAAGCCATCTGCATATGGAAATACTGCGCTGTCTTCGTAGCCTTTAGCATTTGTATCGGGGTGACCTAAATAACGCTCTGTGTAATGTGTATCGTATAGAGCCCAATCGGTTACTGGTGCACCTGATACGCCGGCTTGAAAGTAATCGCCCGCTTTAAACATAGTCATAAGTGCCATGTAGCCGCCGTAGCTATGGCCATAAACACCAATGCGTTGTGGGTCTACGTAATCAAGGGTACGTAAAAACTCTACGCCTTTAATTTGATCGGCAACCTCAACCACACCTAATTTTTTATAAATAGCATCTTCAAACTTTTTACCACGGTTGTACGAACCACGGTTATCCAGTTGAAAAATGACATAACCTTGTTGCGCCATGTACTGAAAGTACAAGTTTTTACTGCGCCAGCTATTCGTTACTCGCTGAGCATGCGGGCCGCCGTATACGTTAACAATAACAGGATGCTTTTTGCCATCAGCAATGGTGCTAGGCTTAAATAAACGGTAATGCATAACTTGGCCATCATCGGCTTTAATTGTGCCGTATTCTGGTTTTGTTAAGTCGCTTAAATAAGGAGTAAGGGGGTGGCTACTATCTAGCTTATTTTCTTCAAGCCAGGTAATGAATTCGCCGTTTACTTTACGAAGTGCTGCTGAGTTTGGTTTATTATCAGACGAGCTATTATCGATAAAGGTTTTATTGTCTTTTGCTAGCACAACATTGTGGTACTGACCTTTTTCGGTGATACGTTTGGCATCGCCTTTTTTAAATAAAGGCGCGCTGTATAAATGGCTTTCAAGCGGTGTATCTTTTCGACCGGCAAAGTAAACAATGCCTTTTTTCTCATCAATACCTTTTAAGCTATCAACAGCCCAATCACCAGAGGTGATTTGACGTACAAGTTGACCGTTTGTGCGATACAGATATAAATGTTTAAAGCCGTCTCGCTCAGATGCCCATACAAAATGTTTTTTGTCTTTTAAAAACTCAAGATCAAAATGTAGGTTAATCCACGTTTCGCTATTTTCGGTCAGTGCTACTTTTTGGGCTTTAGTTTCGCTGTTATAAAAACGCAGTTCTAATTTATGTTGCGAGCGATTTTGCCATTGGTACGACAGTGTATTGCCGTCTTTTAGCCATTTAGCGCGCGCAATGTAAATGTCTTCATCTTTACCTAAATCAATCCAATCTACTTTTTGGTCGTTTAGCTTAACCACACCAAGTTGAATTTTAACGTTATCGGTACCTGTAAACGGGTAGCGCTGGTTAAATAATTTAACTTCGTCAGCGTAAATTTCGTTACGGATAGCTTCTTTTACTGGGGTTTCGTCAACGCGGGTATAGGCAATTTTAGTTTCATCACCTGACCACCAGTAACCTGTCATGCGGCTCATTTCTTCTTGAGCTACAAATTCGGCCATGCCGTTTTTAATTACGCCGCCGCCATCTTTACTAAGCTGAATTTCTTTACCAGACTCAAGCTCTAAAGCGAATAGGTTTTGCTCTCGAATAAACGATACGTAGTTACCTTTAGGTGAAAAGCGTGCATCGGTTTCAAATGTTTCAGTGTCGGTTAGTTTTTTACTTTTAGCAGAGGCTAAATCGTAATAATAAAGGTCGCCATTGAGTGGGAATAAAAGTGCTTTGCCATCTTTAGACCATTTGTATTCAAGTATGCCTTTACCAAAGATACGTTGGCGTTCGCGGCGTGCTTTTTCTTCATCTGATAGGTTTTCTGGGCCTGAAAATAACTTTGCTGAATCAACTAGCACACGATTGGTGTTATCTTTTAGGTTGTATTCCCATAAGTCGTAGCGATTGTAGTCATCGCTTTTACCTTGCAAATAAGTCACACGGCTGCCGTCAGGCGAAAATTTAAGTTGCACAGGTGATTTACCTGAAAGGCTTGGATCGTCAAAAATACGCTCCAGCGATAAAGGTTTTGCTTGAACAGCAAGGGTGCCAACCATTAATGGCAGGGCCAGTGAAAGATGTTTTATTTTTTTTAGCACAAGGTTGCCTTCGCTTTTATAAATATTGCTTTGAATGGTAAAGCCAAGCGTGTGCAACTGCAACTAAATGCTATAAAGTGGCAATTATTAAAGACAAAGTAGGACATAACAATGACTAACCCTGAATTTAAATTAGCGCCAGAGCTTAAACGCGACTGTATAGAACTTGCCGATTGGCCGTTGTGTAAAGTACTTTTATTGAACGACAGCTTGTATCCGTGGTTTGTATTAGTGCCTAGGCAGGCTAACTTAAAAGAGATAATTGATTTATCTGAGGATGATCAAATTGTTTATTTAAAAGAGTCAGCCAAGCTAAGTAAATTATTAATGGATGTATTTAAACCTGATAAATTAAACATAGCGGCTTTAGGTAATATGGTGCCGCAATTACATATTCATCATATTGCGCGTTTTACGAGTGATGCTGCATGGCCTGCGCCAATTTGGGGTAAGCACCCAGCAGTGCCTTATACAGATCTACAAATCACAGAGCTAAAAAAAGCGCTGCAGTTTTAAGCTGCAACGCTTTTTTAGGGTTTAACTAAGTTTAACTAAACTTATTTAAGCCCTAGTACTTCCCTACCTTGCTTAAACGTTACATCTACAGGGATATTAGCTTTACTTAGTTTTTCTAAGTCTTTAGCAAGTTCTTCTTTAATGTCGCCATGCGTTGCAATTAGTTGATCTACTTTTTCATAATCGCCATCACCTTGTAAGGTTAAAATTAAGCGAGAAAGCTTGGCCATTGCAATGCTCATTTTTTCCATATTAACGCGGTATAAGCCTGCTTCATTTTTAGAAAAAGCACCTTCTTGAGCAAAAAAGTTAAAGCGGATCATATTTGCTTTACCATGCGCGCTTGATGCTCCAAAACGAACTGAGCGGAATATACCTGCCATGAAGGTCGTGTAATAATCTTCAATAGTGCCTTCAGTAATTTCGCCTTTTTTAAGTAACTGTTCAATCATGTATAGACCTAAAATATCGGCTTTACCTTCTTCAAGTGCACTTGCGTGTTCTTGTAGTGATTGACGAACAGTACCTTTACCTGTGATTGTATTTTTAATACCTAAACCGTGAGCCACTTCATGGAACATCGTATTGGCAAAAAATGCATCAAAAGTAATGTGTTTACGCTGCTCTGGTACAATTAACTGCTCTGAAATTGGCACTAAAATTTTATCAAATTTAGCACGCATCGCATTTTTAAGTTGTAGACGACGAGTTCCTTTTTCTAGCTGTACTTGCTCATCGTTTGGTAAGTTAATTGCGATTGTTTTACTACCCGCGTTTGAATGCCCAGCGTAGTAAACAACATCATATGCATTTAGGTCGGCGTCAGAGCCTGGTACTTCTTGTTTGTACTTAGCATCAACGGGTAAGTCTTTTTGAAGCTCAGGTAAAAATGCTGCAAATTTAGCTAGGCGTTCACTCCATTTTAAATCTTTAATTAATACATAAGATTCATAAGCAGCGCGGTAACCAAATAACTGATCTTCATAAGTTTCTATAGGACCAATAACCACATCAATAGGGTTATTTTTCATGTCCATCCATGCAAAGTCAGAGACTTGGAAGTCATCTTTTTGCAGAGCATCAGCTCGAAGATTTAAGTAACTAGCAAATTCTTTGTCATCGGCGAGCTTACTGGCTTCGCGCAAAAGATCAGCTGCTTTTGCAAGTTCTGCAGCGTATTCTTTTGAGTAGGGTACGCTATAAAGCTTACCTTGCTCGTCACGCTTAATTACAGAATAAAGCCCTGTTTTGTCTTTTACGTCTGCATTATTTAATTCTTCTTTGGTTATGTCAGCAGGGTAAAACTGTGCACCAAGTGGCTTTTCTTTATAGCTGGATAAAAATGCTTTATCGCCATTTAAACGATCCCATGGGCCATAGTTTATATCGGCAAATTGACGTACTTTTTCGTCACTTAGCTTTGCTAAAAAAGCATCTTTATTATCACCAAATGCTTGTTTCCAAAATAACTCATCCATTACTTTTGAAGCGTCAATAAGCTTTGCAACCATCGCTCGCTGGTTGTCGCTCAGGTGTGATAAATCACTTTGCAGACTAAAGTCGGTGTAAATATCTAAACGTTGTTTATCTGCATTAATAAGCTTAGGGCCTGATTGTGCACTGCTTTTTTGAGCAAGCTCTACGGCTGTGTTGTCGGTAGAAGACGGTGCTTGTTCAGAACATGCACTAAGAAAAACGACACCAGAGAGCATAATTGCTTGGCTAATTTTATTTAAGATCATTATGTTGCCTGTTTGAAAAGTAAGTTTAATAATTTTTATGCACCAGCTAAGTAGCTAAATACATATAAACGTTTGCTTATAGTGACTGCATTAAAGCAAAACTAAATGGTAAATAGCAAGTGTTAGGCGTTGTAAGACAAGCCCTTGCGATAAAAGACATAGAATAAGGAATAAACTTCTATAATTTTCTTAACTTTAACGGTAAGTTAGACAATACTAATTGTACTATGAAAATTACAAAAATTAATTGTCGAAGTTTGCAGTTGCATTGCAATCGAAGAACAAAAGGATGACAGATCTATGTCTACAGAAAATGCATTATTAACAATTTTAGTCGATAGAATAAATAACGATACACTCGTTTTACCTACATTACCTGAAGTTGCTGTAAAGGTTCGCCAAGCTGCTGATAACTCTGATGTCAATTTGATGCAAATGGCAGATGTGATATCACAAGACCCCGCGCTTTCTGCTCGTATGATAAAAGTAGCTAATAGTGCGATTATGGGGCGCTCTGTAAAAGTATCCAATTTACAACAAGCAGTGACACGTATTGGACTTCGTCAAATTAAAAATATTGCAACAGCAATGGCTATGGAGCAATTATTTGTATCTAATAACGAGATAATTAAAGGCTACATGGGCAAAGCTTGGCAAAAAACATTAACGGTTGCGAGTCATTCAATAACACTTATGGAGTTTTACTTAAAAAATAATAAACATACTTCATTAAATCGCGATTCAATCACTCTAGCTGCATTGGTTTATAACATTGGCGTGTTACCTATTTTAACTGAAGCTGAGCGTCATCCTGAAGTATTTGCTAACCCGAGCTTTTTAGCTCATGCAATTCAAAAGCTTAGTGGGAAAATTGGTTCTTCTATCATGCGTGCTTGGGAGTTTCCTGAAGAATTTTCTAATGTCGCTTTAAGTTGGGCTGATCCGAGTTATAAGTTAGAACAAATAAGTTATGTCGATTTCATTCGTATTGGCGCTATTTTAGAGGGAACACTCCAGGTTTCTGATAAGTCAGCTGCTTTACAAGTGTATATAGAAAAAGGGGTTATCCCTTCCATGGATCTGTTCTCGAGTGATGAATACAACGATATGCTTGACGATGTGAAAGACATGTTTAGCTAAAGTAAGTAATACCAGTCCGTTTAGATTATTTAAAGGTTTATACGGATTGGTATTAATGTTGATTATTAAAACACGATTTAATTGCAATGCTGTTTAAGGTATACATTGGAGCAATTTTTTGAAATATTTAAATAACCTGAACTCTGGATAATAAATCCATCCCGAGCAGCAATTTTTAGCGCTAACTGCGTTGAATTTACTTGCAATAGGCCAGTTATCGACAGTATTTTCTTATCTCAAAATAGGTCTCTTAATTAAGCGAATTGGGGATTATTTGCTGTACAAGCACGCACATTCTAACATTGTCATATTAAAAATCTGATAATCGCAACTCATATCAAATTTTTAACTGAATGTTGTAAGGCCTTAAATAACCTTTTTATGGATAACGTTTTACTAATTATTTAACTAGCCAAGCCAATTAATCAAAAACCTTAAAGCTGAGCAAAGCTGTCTACGTATTCACTTAGTTTTGGTATATCAACCGCTTGCAAACCATCGTTACTTCTAAGCACTAAGCCTTTTTCTACAAGTTCTGTAACAACCCGTCTGTAAGCTCTCTCAGTTGTTGCAAAACGTTCGGCTTCTGCATTTACCGTAGGGTAAGCTCTAAGCAGTGTAGGGTTGTTGTTTTCGGCTCTTAGTAAACAATCTTTAGCTATGTTGTAGCTTAGCGGTAGTAATAGCTTATCTAGATTGATTTTTTGATTTTCTTGAAATTTAGCCGCTATAGTCTGCGCTGTGTATAAACTCAGTTCTGGTTTTTCAAGCAGCAGCGCGCGCCAATGCCTTAATTCAATAAGGTTATAGGTTACATCACTAAAACACGTGACCGTATAAATACACGGATTATTATTTAGCGCTTCTATTTCACCAATAAGGGTGTTGTTACAATCCAATTGTCCTAACAGCAGGCGTCGTCCATTTCCTACATCGTAACTAAACGACACAGTGCCACTGCGTACAAGCACAAGCTTGCTTAAAGGCTGATCTTGATGGATCAGAACTTCTTTTTTTGATTGTTGATAGCTACTACCGGCAAAGGTTAAAAGCTGATCAACAAGGTAACTAGAAAAATGGTATTGAAACATCAATGTGCTCTTCGGACATTTGTCCTATTTATTACATCTTAATGACGATAGCATTAAGACACTAAGAATTTACGCTAACTTGCTACTAATACTATTAGCTTTGCTAAGAGTATTATTTTACCTTCATTTCCCGTGTAATGATTTAAGAAGTTGCTGGTATTTTCCGGCAAACTTTTTCAGGTTTTTTAAGCAAGTTAGCTTTTTTATTTTGTTGTTACTTTGCAATACTTATAAATGTCATAAGCTAGCAGTAGTGTAATGCTAACCTAAAGGCTGGGAGAGAACAATTGAGTTGGGAATATTTAGGTTATATTGCGTCAGCTTTATTGGTTGCATCGTTAACAATGACTGATGTAGTAAAACTACGCTGGTACAACATGTTTGGTTGTATTGTATTTACTGCATATGGTGTTGCCATTGGTGCAGTACCTGTGATTTTTACCAACGGCTTATTGTCGCTCGTAAATTTATATCACATTATAAAAATATATCGTCAGCCAAAAGTTGAAGCGCCTAAAAGCTAAAATACTAGGCTGTAACTATAAAGGGTTAACTTGCGTTAACCCTTTATAGTTTTTATTTATCGATAATATTTTTTTCTTTTTCGTACCGTTTTATTCCTGCTATCCATGTTTGCAACACATTCGTTTCATAAATTTCATCAACAGGTATTTTAAAGTAATCTTTGTCTATTAAAATAAAGTCAGCCCATTTACCTTGTTCTAAGCTACCAATTTTAAACTCTTGATGTGCGGCATACGCACCGCCTAAAGTAAATGCACGTAATGCATCTTCTCTACTTAATACTTCACTTGCACGCCAACCATTTTTAGGTAATTGATTGTGGTCCATGCGTGTAATGGCTGAATATAACCCATAGAATGGATTAGCGAGTTCTACAGGGTAGTCCGACCCAGCCGCAATAATAGATCCTTGCTGTAAAAAAGATTGCCAAGCGTAGGCACCGCTTAGTTGTTTTTCAGTTAAGCGTTGCTCTGCCATATGCATATCTGATGTAGCATGCACTGGTTGCATTGATGGGATTATCTTTAACTTTTTAAAGCGAGGAATGTCTTCAAGCGTTACAATTTGCGCATGTTCTATACGGTTACGAAGCAATATCCCTCCCGTTTTTTTAAACACCTTCTCATAAGCATCAAGTACCACTTTATTTGCTTTATCGCCAATAGCATGGGTGTGAGCGCTAAAACCGCGCTTAAAGCTTTGCGTAAAGAGTGCTTCGAGTTTTTCTTGTGTCTCTAGCATTAATCCATGATGGCCTGTACGGTCTGCATAATCTTCAATAAGAGCTGCGCCACGAGATCCAAGTGCACCATCGGCGTATACTTTAACACTGCGGATTGACATGAAACTGTTTGCGTCTTGGTATCGCCCTGCTTTAAGCATTGTGTTTAAGTCGGGGCTAGCGCCACTTAACATGGCCACAATACGCACAGGTAAATTTCCTAGTTCACTGCGTTCTTTGTAAACTTCCCACGTTGCTTTATCAATGCCAGCATCATGGGTAGAGGTAATACCTAAACTTAATAAATGCTTTCCTGCTGCATCAAGCGAATCGCTTATATCTTGCTTGGAAGCTTCTGGCATATGCTGGGTAATTAGCGATTCTGCTTTATCTACAAATATGCCGGTAGGGTTGCCAAATTCGTCTTTAATTATTTCACCGCCTTCAGGTGCTTTTGTTTGGGCGGTAATACCTGCAAGTTCGAGCGCTTTTGAATTTGCCCAAATAGCGTGGCTATCTACACGTGAAAGCACAACTGGACGATCATTAACTACTTTGTCTAAATCTTTAGCTGTTGGGAAGCGGGTATCAGCCCAAAGCTCTTGGTTCCAACCTCGCCCTATAATCCAACCTTGTTTGTTATTGGCAAATATTTTTAGTTTATTTTTGACTTCATCAACCGATTTTGCACCACGTACATCAAGCTGCGATAAGTTATCTCCCAGGCCAATAACATGACCATGAGCATCAATTAAGCCTGGTAATAAGGTGCTACCTTGTACATCAATGAGCTTGGCGTCTGGGTAGCTATTTTTTAGTGTATCGCCACCTACTTTTACTACTTTTCCATCTTTAATGACAAGGGTAGAAAACTGCTGTACTTCGCCTTTGTATAAAGGGGTGTAACCATTGGCGTTATAAATTACTTTTGTTTGTGCAAGAGTGTAGCTAGAACTTGCGCAAAGGCTGGCTAGTATGAGTGGTTTGATTAGTTTTTTGAGTAGCATAAGGCATTATTTTTTATTGTTAGTGAATCAACACTAACAAAATCATTTTTATAATACCAATATGATGAGATGGTTGGGGGACGAAGTAAACTAAAGCTAGTTAGTGATACCTACCTAGCTTAAGAGTTAACAATTATTTACTCGCGTATAAACCGTATTCATTTAATGTTAGCTTACCATCTTTATCTTGATCATAGCTTGAAAATCGAGACCAAAGAGCAGGGTCTATTGATGCTTCGCCACGTGTTAAAAAGCCATCTTGGTTTCTATCAAATTTATTAAATTGTTCAACAATATTATTGCTTGCGGCAAAACTTAGAGTGCAAAAAGTGCTGAATGCAAAAAGTGCCATATAGCGTATTTTTTTCATAGGAAATACTCAGTAGAGGTTATTGGTTAGATAATTTTTAAATTCGATTAATGAAATTTGGTTATCTTGATCTTTATCCCATATCAAAAATGTGCTCAATAATTGTGGTTGAGGTTCAAGTTCATCATGGGTTAAATAACCATTTTTGTTAGTATCGAGATGGGAAAAGCGTTGCTTAACATCAAGTGCTAGGGCGTCAAAACTTGATAGTATTAAGATGCTTGTAACAAAGGAAAGTATCCTCATGGTATTTCTTCCAAAAGATTATTTAACCTGTAATCTGGTTGAGAGGTTAATTAACACATCAGGCCTATTACAAGTAAATTCAACGCAGTCAGCGCTGGGAATAGCTGCTTGAGATAGATTTATTAACCAGAGTTCAGGTTATTTAGGTTATAAACAATTTAGTAGAAGCGGGGAAAGCACTTGCCATAATTTAAATCCCAACATTAAATCCTTTTACACACTCCCTCAGGGATTATGGCAAATGCTTTAGTTCACTCTACTAGATAAAAGCTTAAGCAAAACTTAACTTGTTAAGGCTTAAAGCTTTTAAACTCTGTCTTAGAAATTACTTCATCATCGTTTTCGTCTAAATCGGTAAATTGCTTCATTACTTCTTTGTCTTGCTTGGCTTCGATAATTGATATTTGTCCATCCATATCTTTATCTAAGTGGGCAAAACGCACATTTGTTGGCGATGCAATTACGGTGGCACTAATTGCTAAAAACATTAATGAAAAAGCGGCGATAAGTTGTTTCATAATCACGTTCCTTATTAAATGAGTTTATTGAATAAATTTTTTGAATTCATCTAGCGACAATTGCCCATCTTGATTAGTATCAATTTGAGAAAAATTCTCGTGTAACACAGCATCTTCACCTGCTTCGGCTTCACTTAATGTGCCGTTACTGTCTTGATCAAGTTCGTTAAAAGTCGCGTGAACGTCCACTGCGTGTGCATTAGCGCCGAAAAAGCCTAAAGTCAGTAATGATGAAATTACTAAAATGCGTTTGTTCATAATTATTTCCTTATTGATTAAAGTTATTACTCCTGTTACAAAAATGGTGCCAATAATAATTATTGTTATTTTTCAATTGGTTATTGTTTTTGCTTTAAGCCAATGAGAAGTTTTTACTGGGTTTATTGTAATTTTTGTGCGCCTTTTGCAACATTATTTGGTGGGGGTGAAAGGGAGTTTATTAAAATCAACGAGTTACGCTGTCTCTATTTGGCGACACATTGTTTTTGTAGCGCTGGCTGTTAATCGTATTAAATATAATTGCTGGTTCAGCTAGTGTATAAGGTAAGCACTTAATAATAGAACGCTTAACTTAAAAGGACTAAACGAAATGCCAGCAACCATAGCTAAAAAATACCAAGCAATGCTTAACTGGCGGCCTAATTTAATTGGGCAATTTGCAATGAGTATGCTGCTTTCGTTACTCCCGCTTTCTATAGTGGTGATTGTATTTTTAAATGCGCTTAACAAGCAATTAGCAGTTACTCAAAGTATCGTGAGTAACAACTATCAAGTTACCAAATCGTTTAATACTCTAAAACAAGAGCTCAACAGCCTTGAGCGCGCCACTAGGCAAAACTGGGTATTAAAAAGTGAATCGCTTGATAAGCTCATTGTCGATAAATGGCAATCATCCCTACAAAGCATTGATGAACTTAAATTTGTAAACACGAATAAAGAGTATATTCACCAATGGCAACGCTTATATACCACCTTACAAACCGCGCATGTAAAACTCGTTGAGCAAAAACAACAACAAGCTGAGCTATTTGTGCCAGTGAGCGATTTAGTTGCTGAGCTTACTTTATGGTTACGTGATAAAAACGAAGCGCAAATTACCAATAACCAAAATGAGCTTACAAGCCTGCAAGCGTCATTTATAAACTGGCTGGTGGCACTTATTCCGCTTACTTTAATTGTTGGTGGTGGTTTTTTATGGCGTATAAGTGGGCGACTAAAAGGGTTAACTACGGTTATTGATAAGCTAGGGCAGGGGCATTGGCAGCAAAAAATATCTGTGAAAGGTTCAGCTGAGCTTGTTGAGCTAGGAGAAAAGCTCCAATGGGTGCAAGAGCAACTTCATATGCTTGAGCAGCAAAAAGATACTTTTTTACGCCATGTTACCCATGAGCTAAAAACGCCCCTTGCTTCAATGGTTGAAGGCACTGACTTATTAACTGATGAAATAGTAGGCCCAATTACCGCTGAGCAAAAAGCAGTGCTTGAGCTTATTAGCCAATCTATGGTGCGCCTTCGCACAATGATTGACAGCCTGCTGAGTTATAATGCGATTCGCACCAGTAAAGACAGCTTAAGTGAAGTTGAGTTTAGTCTTCTTATTAATAAAATTAATAGCCATTTTGAGCATCGCTTAAGTGCGCGTGAGCAAGCTCTGCAGTGGCAAAACACTTTACCTAACAAACCGCTTGCTTTACCTAGTGAGCTTATTGAGATGATTTTAATTCAGCTTATTTCAAATGGCTTAAAATTTTCAGATAATAAGCAAAGCGTTACTATTAATTTAGCGCTTGAGCAAAACCAGCTTTGTATCGTTGTACTTGATAAAGGGTGCGGTATTAAAGAGCAAGAAAAAACTCAAATTTTCAGCGCATTTTATCAAGGTAAACACAGTAAAAATGTTACGCTGCAAGGCAGTGGGCTGGGCTTAACTATTGTAAAAGAGTCTGTTGAACAGCTAAGAGGTACACTTACTGTTGAGCATAACGAGCCACATGGTTGCCGGTTTTCAATTAAAATTCCCATAACAAAAAGTCTAGGAGTTAATTAACATGCGCTTGCGTTTAATTGCTATTTTATGTGTGCTTAGTAGCATGGTTATATCAGGTTGTGAAATTAATAATGGGCAAAAAGAGCGTGTGTCAATTACACCTGCACCTGTGGTCGATACAAAAAAAACGAACGACAAAAACAGTAACCCTAGTCCAAAACCTAGACCAAAAATTGAACCAAGCTATCCTCCTGCAGAGCAAGTTATTGCATGGCACGCTAATCAGTGTGGCGGATTTAAATTGGTACCTAACAAAGATGTTTTTACAGGTGAAAACGAGCTTAAACGCTTTTTTAAATTTATGTGCTTAAACATAAATGATGATCCAAATACGGTAATGACTAAGTTGCTAAAACTCGATCTTGCTTACTTTTGGCCTGATGACATAAAGCAATATTTATGGCTTCAAAAGCAGCAAGTAACTATGCAAATAAATGCTAAAAAAGAGCAGCAAGCACTTAATAATAAAATGCAAGAAACCCTCTCATCGTTAGCTACGATTGAGCAGCAACTTTTACTACGAGAAGAAACGAAGGAGCAGTAACGATGGCAGCAACTAAAGTGCAAAGTGCAAAAGTATTACTCGTTGACGACGACGCTAGCTTATTAAAACTGCTCGCTATTCGTATTGAATCAAAAGGATACGAAGTGACAACCTGTGAAAGCGGCTTAACCGCACTACAAATACTTAAAAGCCAAGTGTTTGATGCCGTAATAACCGACTTACGCATGGATGAAATGGATGGTATGGCACTGCATCGTCAGCTGCAAAGCCGCTACCCAGCATTACCTGTCATCATGATGACAGCGCACGGCTCAATTCCTGATGCAGTAGAGGCAACTAAGCAGGGCATTTTTGCATTTATAACTAAACCTGTAGATAAAGATGAGCTATTTGACAGCCTTGCTAAAGCAATTGAAATTCACGGTGTTAACGCTGATGAAGCTGCACCTAAAAGTAATATAGTTACGCGCAGTGGTGCAATGCTGCACTTGTTAGAGCAAGTAAAACTACTTGGGCCAACGCAAGTTAATGTACTTATTTCGGGGGCTAGTGGTACTGGTAAAGAATTACTCGCACAGGCGATTCATCAGCATAGTCATGTAAGCGGTGGCCCTTTTGTTGCAATTAACTGCGGCGCTGTACCGGGGGAGCTTTTAGAATCCGAATTATTTGGTCATAAAAAAGGCTCGTTTACGGGTGCAATTAAAGATCACCAAGGCTTGTTTCAACAAGCACAGGGTGGCACGTTATTTTTAGACGAAATAGGCGATATGCCGCTTAACTTGCAGGTTAAGTTACTGCGCGTATTACAAGAAAAAACAATTCGCCCAGTAGGTTTTCAAGAAGAGATAGCAATAGATGTGCGTATTGTATCGGCAACACACAAAAATCTTCCTGAAGCTATTTTAAACCAGCAATTTAGAGAAGATTTATACTATCGCTTAAACGTAGTTAATTTAAAATTACCGCCACTGTGTGAACGCCGCGAAGATATAAGCTTATTAGCACAACATTTTAGTGCAAGCATTGCTAAGCGCATGAACCAAAATGAAAAACACTTTGCAAGCGATGCTATGCATGCACTTGTACGTTACGATTGGCCAGGTAATATCCGCCAATTACAAAACGTAGTAGAGCAAGTTGTTGCATTAACGCCAAGCGAAGTAATATCAGAACACTTAGTGTTAGCAGCTCTTAATAGTAATGAAAAAAACGTAGAACCATTATCACTAAACGATGCTAAAAAAGAGTTTGAACGCGACTATGTAATTAACACTTTAAAAATGGCTGGTGGTAACGTAGCTGAAGGCGCTAAGCTTGCCAAACGTAACCGTTCAGACTTTTATAAACTGATTAAAAAACATAATATTGATGTAGATAATTTATAAAGAGAAGCAAATGCAGTTATTTATGGTGTATTTAGGGGGGCGAATTCAGGGTTGCCATATAGAAATGCATGATATTCGTTTTGTTGTAGGGGAGAATATAGAACAAACCTACTCAAAGTTAAAAAGCCAGTGGGTAGGCGACAGAAGTAATGTTCACATGGATAGCTACATGGCAATTAATCATATAGATGGTTTTAAAGTAGAAGTAGTCGAGAGCTATGTGGAGCAAAATAAACAACTCTATTTTGTAAATTTAGGCGCTTACCGAAGTGATTCTATGGCTGAGCAACACGACTTTGCACTGTATGTTGCAAGCAGTAGCCATGAAGCTAAAGAGCGTGCTAAAAACGATTTACTTGCAGGGCTTAGCCATATTCATAAAGATGATTTACATGATGTAGACGATTGCTTTGCCATTGATTTACTCGACAGCCAATTGAATATAAAGTTAACCCCCAGCGGTGAAGCACAAACCATAAAGCCAGATTGGTTTGGCTACCATATATTGTAATTATAATTTTACTTGGTTCAATAGGGATAAGTTGTGAAAAAGTATGGCTTCTTAGTGTTTATTCTATTATTGACCGGTTGCGAGTCAATATCGCACTTAGCGCCAGTAAGGGATCTCAATAAACTTGCAAAACAAGTAAAAAACAATCCCACCGATGTTAAAGCAATTGAAAAACAAGTAAAAAAAACGCGGCGTTCAATTAAGCAGCAAGTAGGGAGCGTTAGTCAGCTATTAGCAACGTTAGAAAGTGTAGTTAGTCGTAAATGGGGTAAAAAAAATACTCAGCAACCAACACGCAGAAAGTATGTAAAATACAGCAATGATTACCAAGCACGCGCTGTTATTGATTTTGACCGTAATATGGTACAGGTCGAAACCATAGCCACTAAAAATACCAATTCGCTTCTAACTCAAGCAATTGTAATGACATTATTAACCTCAAGTGATCCACATAAAACAGACATTTTTACCAGTGAATCGCCTATTTTAGGGGATGAACCTTTTTTGTATCAACAAGTGCTTGATGAAGACGGGCTCCCCATAAAATACCAATGGCGGGCAAATCGTTTTGCTCGTTACTTAGTAGACACTAAGGTACAAAAAAAACGTAGTGATGGTCATTCAATTACATCGGTATCTTTTCCTCTGGTAGAACAAAACGCTCACTTACGAAAGCAAAAATACAGTGAGTATGTTTTGGCTGCGGCAAAGAAATACCAAATATCTGCGTCGCTTATCTACGGTATTATTGAAACAGAGAGTCACTTTAACCCTTACGCAGTAAGTTCTTCAAATGCGTATGGTTTAATGCAAATAATTCCATCGCGCGCAGGAAGAGACGTCTATCAAAAAATAAAGAAAATACCAGGGGAGCCCAGTAAAGAAGTATTGTTTGATCCTAAAAGAAATATAGATATTGGCAGTGCGTATTTAAGTGTACTAAAAAATAGCTATTTAAATAAAATACAAACCAAACAAAACCAACATTACGCCATGATTTCTTCATATAACGGTGGCGCAGGCAATGTACTAAAAATATTTAATTCAAATAGAACAATCGCATTTTCAAAAATTAACCAACTAACGTCGAGCCAGTTTTATAAAATACTCACAACTAAGCACTCTAGAGCTGAATCGAGACATTACTTAGAAAAAGTGACCGTAGCAGAAAAAGCATATCAATAAGTTTCAAATTTATTTGTTATTGATAAACAAACCATAGCTGAGTTCCTGTTTTGGTTCAATCGGTTACTTCAATTTCAGATGAAATATTAAAAGGAGGTTTGGTGCTATTTTAACTGCCGTTTAAAGGCTGTTACTGGTGTTTGAGTGGGAGTGGCTTTACTTTCTTTGTGTGTTTTTTTAGGCTGTGTATCTTGTTTACTTTCAAAACATTGGCATTTAAGTGAATATTATTTAGGTGCTTGAAAATACATACGCCCTATGATGAATCAGCTTCCTTACTGCATTGAAAAATAACGGAACAACGTTACTAAAATCTGCGGTGGAAAATAAGTTTTAGTGCTCATCAGCGTGTGTTGTTATCTGTTAATTAGCTATCTTCATTAGAGTTGCAGTTATGACAGCCGTTGCACTAATACATGCTACTAGTAGTGGGACTATAACCTTCCATCGCTCAAAGTTTGAAACCTGCCTATCATGAATTTCAATAGCAACTTCAATTAATTTTTGCACTAAACTCGGCTCTAATCGCTCACGTATTTTCTTACCATTTTTGGTTTCGTAAGATGCTACGTAACGAGATACTAAAGAGACCCTATTTATTTTATCTTCCTCATCTCTAACACGAAATAGCTCAGGGTGGGATTTTGATAGCTCCACCCAAGAATTCGCAGACCTTGGAATTAGTTTTAGTTCTTCAATTAAGCCTTCTTCACTACGACTTGTATGTCGATGGAATGCTAAGACCTGAATTAGTGCGATGACTTCGCCTAGCCTATGCTCTTTTAAGTACTCTTTTGACATTGCAATATATCCCCATGGCTCATAAATAATGAAGTGTTAGGCTGGATTGGAATCTCGTTTTTACACCGAAGGATAAGGCATGACCTATTGGTAACTATACCCTCGCTAATTACGCCACGAAAAATCAGTTATTCCTCCTGTTCTTCTTTTTCACTCTTAGCCGCCATTTTAAACGCCACAATAACCAATCCAAACATAGCAAACGGCAGTGCTGCCAACATGTATTCAACCACATTACTGTCTTGAAAGTTTGCTTGTAGCAAAAAGTGACCTGCTACGCACATTAAAATAACTACCAATAAAATAGGCAGTAACATAAGTTCTTTTTTTGATGAATGATTTTTCATTGAATACGAGGCTGTAGCTAAAAATAATGCGCCATTGTAATGAGCTTGTTTAGGCTTGGCAAATACCGCAGAATTTTTTAATTAATGATATGATTAGCGTCAAACAATTGGGCAAGTGTTATTGGGAATAAAGTGAAAAGTAACTTAAAACAAGTTTACCTCGTTGGCGGTGCAGTGCGCGACAAACTGCTAAATATAAAATCAAAAGATAACGATTATGTAGTGATTGGGGAAACACCAAAAACGATGGAATCGCTTGGTTTTGTGCCAATAGGTAGCGACTTTCCGGTTTATTTACACCCAAAAACAAAAGAAGAATATGCACTAGGGCGCACAGAGCGCAAAAGTGGCAAAGGCTATACTGGCTTTGTGGTTGATGCCAGCCCAACCGTTACGCTCGAAGAAGATTTAGCAAGACGCGATTTAACTATAAATTCAATGGCGCTTGATGAACACGGTAATATTATTGACCCGTTTAATGGCCAAACAGACTTACAAAATAAAATACTGCGCCATACCACCGCTGCATTTGTAGAAGACCCTGTACGGGTACTGCGTATTGCCCGTTTTTTAGCGCGCTATGGCAGCGATTGGCGTATTCACCCAAGTACGTATGCATTGATGCGCGAGCTTAAAAATAAAGGTGAGCTAAATCATTTAGTACCTGAGCGCGTGTGGCTCGAAACAGAAAAAGCACTGGGTGAAAAGCACCCTGAGCTTTATTTTGAAGCATTGCAAGGCTTGGGTATTTTTCCAGAGCTTGAGCGCATGGTTAATGTACCGCAGCCAGCAAACCATCATCCTGAAGGGGATGTATTTGTGCATACTATGTTGGTACTTAGACGCGCCGCAGATTTAAATTTTGATTTGGAAACTCGTTTTGCAGCGCTGACTCATGACTTTGGTAAGGCGCTTAGTTTTAAAAAGTATGGAAATTTACGTGGGCACGAACGCGAAGGTGTTGCAATTATTGAGGCGTTTTGTGAGCGCTTAAAAGTGCCTAATCGCTTTCGCGATGTTGGTGTACTCACCAGTGATAATCACACCCTTTGCCACACAATTGATCAGTTAAGGCCGCAAACCGTTCACAAGCTAATAGTGACTAACTTAAATGCTTTGGTGCATCCGAATCGTTTTATAGCGTTTACTCAAGCGTGCCAATGTGATGCGCAAGGCCGTGGTGAAACATTGGTTGATAAGCCATACCCGCAAGCAGCTAAACTGCGAGCAATTCATACTGAGCTGCAAAAAATGGATAAGAAGCAAGTAGTGCAAGATGCGCTTAAAAATGGCAAAAAAGGCCCTGAAATAGGCGAAGAAGTAAAACTAGCAGAAATAAACTGCATTAAAGCATTTTTACAAAGCGAGAAATTGGAAGCTCAACAACGTTAGGCTGAGTTAAATTAAATAGTGTGACACGCCTTCGTTTTTAGGTATGTCGGGTTTTCGAAGTTCTTTATAATTAGCGTTCTTTGGTTTTACATTTTCAGATTTAGGCTTTTTAGATGGCCTATATAGGTCAAAAATAAAGTCTAGCTCTTCACGTTCTAGTAATTCTTTCATAAAGTAATCTCCTCAATAAGCAACTAGGGTATGGTCGTTCGACTGAATTAAAAGTGAATAGTTACATATGAAGTTGTACTAAATTGTAATCGGCAGGTTTTAAGGGGTGAGAGGGGTTTGTTTGTTAATTTATATGGAGTTAAGGTAAATTAAATTAACTCTTTTTAACTAAAAATATACAGCTTAATTTATTACGTACTTACTATTTGCATATAATGCTGTGGCTATAAATATAACGGTATAAATACAGCCTTAACCATTTACTAACGGCAGTGTTACGGTAAATACTACACCATCGGCTTGTTCGTTGTTTTGCGCAGTTACGCTGCCTTTATGGTAATCGCACACCAGCCTTACAATATAAAGCCCTAACCCCAAATGTGGCTGTTGCTGCATTTGCTGGCTACGTACCGACACCATTGAATCAAAAATATGCTCAGTTAATCCTTCGGGTAAAGCAGGACCTGTGTTTCTCACAGTTAATATTGCTTTATTTTCGCTCTGCGTAAGGCTTACATTAATAGCCGTATTGACTTCACTGAACTCCAGCGCGTTATTAATAAGTTTATCAAGCAGCTGAGCTATAAACTCCGGTGCACCTTGCATTGGTAATTTGTTTTGGCATACATCAAGCGTAAATAACTGGTTTGGGTAAGTAAGCTGATGGCCTTGCATGCAGCCATTTATTACTTTTTGTAAATCAAAAGGCTCAGGCTCGTTGCTTTGAATACTTTGCTCAAGGCGAGTGGCTTCGCTCATGGTGGTTATTATTTTCCCTAAGCGTTCAACGCCCTCACTGGCGCGATCGAGGTATTTTTGACTCAGCTCGTTTTGTGGCAAGCTTTGTAAGTTCTCGAGTGACGAGCGCACTACGGCAACCGGCGTGCGCAGCTCATGTGACAACCGCGACGACATATTTTCTAAGTAATCGGTATAGCCGCCAAGTCGGCTTACAATATTTGAAAAACTACGTGATAGGTCGCCAATTTCATCGTTAGCGTCGCTGTAATTAATACTGCCGGTAACACGCCCTTGTGCATCAATCGCTTGCTCAGCAGTATCGCGCAGTCGCCTAATTCGGTTTGATATACGTGAGGCAAAAAAGAACAAGGTGACAGTACCAATTAGCATCACAGCTAAAATAACGTTAAAGAGTTTTTCTAGCGATTTGTTACGCAGCGTACGTACGCCGTTTGTGGTTTCCTCTGCTATTACCGCGCCAATTACTTGGTCTTGGATCCAAATAGGGTAAGCGGCCGATAAAATAACGGCTTTACTGTCGGGTGTTAATCGCCAAGACGATGCTGGTTGTCCTTTTAATGCTTTCGCTAAATGTGTGCCCTGCATAGAGGCTACATCGTGCAGGGTATCTAAAAACTCATTTTCGGGGCGCGTTAATATTTTATAGTAAATAGGGTGTAAGTAATTTTGCTCAAAGCGCTGCCACCACGTTTCAGGTGCTTGGTTAGCAAGCCCATCAGCCCATACGCCATCTGCATTTTGAATAGTACCCGATTGCGCAAGTACGCGATGATGGTTATCGACCACCCAAATGCGGCTACCACTGTGGCCCATGCCTTTTAAAATACGGCTAATTTCTGGAGAAGGGACTAATACTGAGCCTAAATCGTTTGGGTTATTTAAGTTTGAGGTCGACATTATTTTAGGCTCTAACAATGCCTCTTTACTATCTACGTCAACAATAGCAAAGCCAAGTTTGTTGCCTAGCATGCTAATAGGAAAGCGCAGCTCTACGTTATAACCTGATTCGGTACTTTCAAAATAGCCCTGAATTTTTGTAAAAGGGGCTTTGGTATTTGCATCAAACGCATTAACCCAGGCATCTTGGCGTGGCGCAATTATATAGGTATTAAATTGGCCGTCAGGTGTTTTTAAGCCAATTTGTAAATAATCGTTATTGGTAATACTTAAGCTATTTTTAGCGCGATAAATAAGGGTATTGTCGGTGACTTTAAATACGGCGTATAAGTAGTTATCAAATTTTCCCACCATGTGATCAAACGATAAGTCACTGGCTTGATGTTTGTTATCTGTTTTTTGTAAGTAGCGCTTATCGTAATGCCAAAATAGCGGTTGATAGCTGTCCCAATCGTTAAGTTTACCGTCGAGCTGAATAGGATTTTTAAGATTATAAGCGTATAAATCGCGGCCTTTTACTACTTGGTCTAAAAAGTTGGTTTGCTCGTCAAATAATGCAGGGCGTTCATGTAGTGCAGTGGCAAGTGCGCGAGTAGTGCCTACGAGGGTTTTTTCTTGGCCTTGGCGTAAAAACTTTTCCATTTCCCATACGTACTCGTAGCCAAGCCATGGCAGCAAAAACAAAAAACATGAAAGCAATATAAATTTACTGCGCAGACCAAATCGTAGCATTAGTGTTGTTCCCACCGATAGCCCATACCGTACACGGTATCTATACAATCAAAGGTGCTATCGAGTGCTATAAACTTTTTACGAATACGTTTTACGTGTGAAGTAATAGTGCTGTCGTCTACATAAATTTTTGCATCGCTCATTAAATCGTTACGGCTTTTAACATGGCCTGGTCGCTGGGCGAGTGAATGCAGCATCCAAAATTCGGTTACGGTTAAATCAACTAATTGTTGCTGCCAAAATACCTGCATACGTTGCGTGTCGAGCGTTAACTGCCCGCGTGTTATGAGGGCGTTTGCATCAGCGGGTTGTTCAAGTGCTTCCATTCGGCGAAACAGCGCACCAATACGTGCAGCCAAGTGAGCCAAGCTTATGTCTTTTGTTAGGTAGTCGTCGGCGCCCATGCGCAGGCCGCATACGGTATCTATTTCGCTATCGCGGGCGGTTAAAAAAATAATAGGCAGTGTTTTAGAAAGCGTTCGCAATGTTTGGCAGAGTAAAAAACCACCATCTATTTCATGGCCTAGGCCAATATCAACAATGGCTAAATCGGGCAGGGTATTTTTAAATGCAGCTTCAGCGCTGGCGCGATCTGCAAAGCCACTCACTTGGTAGCCCTGTGCGCTCAGCATTTCTATGTAGTTTTCGCGGATTGCGGGTTCATCTTCAATGATGGCTATTTTTTTCATCTTAATCATTATCCTATCGGCTCTGTTGTGCACTATATCGAAGTTTTTAAGCTAAGTAAGGTTAAAAAGGCAATTGCCATTTTTTTGCCACAATTGCTCAGCAGTTTGCCATTTTTGATCCCCTTTGCTGCCACTTGAGCTTGTTTTAATACACCCATCAAAACAAAACATCACAAATTAAAAAGTAAGTTTAAGGATCACATCATGAAGAAGACATTAATTGCGTTAACACTCGTTGCTAGTTTTTGTACTCCAGCAATTGCCTCAACATCTAACACGCCATCAAAAGAAGCCCATAAAGAAACGGCTATTGGGCTAGGTGCAGGCGCTATTATTGGCGGCGTAGTAGGCGGGCCAATTGGTGCATTTATTGGGGCATTTGCTGGTGGTTTAATAGGTGATTCAAAAGTAGCTGATAACAAAATTGCAGAGCAAGAGCGTGCAATTACGGTCATGAAAGAAAAAACCAGCGATTACCAACACGTGCTTAACCACAATAATATGTTAGAGCAACAGCTAGAAGTGCTTGCCAATCAAAATGAGCAGTTGACTCAAGTTCAAATTAATAACTTATTGGCGATGACGGTGCAATTTAAAACAGGTTCAAGTGTTATTGCCCCGCATTTTGCGCTGCAGTTAGACCAACTCGTTACCTTGTTAAACAACCAACCACAACTCGCACTTGATTTAAGTGGCTTTGCCGATCAGCGCGGCGATGAGCAAGCTAACCTTTTACTTTCTAAAGCGCGTGTAAATGCCGTGCAAAGCTATTTAATAAAACACGGTGTGAGCCACAAACGCTTAAGTACGCAGGCATTTGGCGAGCAGCAAACATTGGCTAACAGCAACACGGTGGAAGATAACTTTTTTGATAGACGCGTAACGCTTACCACTCGCTCAATGAACCCAGTAAATGGCCAAACGGCGAGTAACTAAATCTAACTGAATCTAAGTAAAATAAAGCGTTCGATGGAGTGATTTTATGTTGAGTAAACCAACCAAAATGCTTACTAAAGTAAGCATTTTTATATTCATAGCGATTGTGCTGTTAGCGAGCTTCAAAAGCCATGCGCAATCACCCAAGTTAGAGCTTTTTGATAGTAATGGTGCGCCAGCAAGCCCAGCAATAATATTAAAAAGCGACGCCAATATGACCTTAACAGGCCTAATTAATCATGTTGTAGTAACGCAAACCTATCAAAACGAAAACCCGTTTGCAGTCAACGCGCGCTACGTTTTTCCATTGCCTGATGAAAGCGCCGTACATGCCATGACGATGCGTATAGGTGAGCGAGTCATTAAAGGCCAAATTGATAAAAAAGTGGAAGCCGAAAAAAAATACGAGGAGGCTAAAAAAGCAGGTAAGCAAGCGGCCCTTGTACGCCAGCAACGCGCCAATATGTTTATTACTAATGTGGCGAATATTGGCCCTGGTGAGCAAGTGATTATTGAGCTTGAGTATCAAGAAATAATTGATTACAGCAGCGGCACATTTGCTATTAGGTTTCCTACTACCATTACACCGCGTTATCACGCGATTAGTGGTGAGGTTGAGGTTAATACTCAAAATCAAGCGCACGTTAACTCACTCCTAACGGGATGGTTAAGCCCTGTTTACAGTATTAAAAGCAGTACTCAAAATGATAACGTACCAAGCAGCCAATTTAGCTTAAACATTAATATAGACGTAGGCTTAGAGCTGGTGGATATCAATTCTAAATTTCATAATGTTGATGTACAAAACACTGCGTTTGGACAATATAAAATAGCCTTAAATGAGACAAATGCAGTTAATCGCGATTTTGTACTTGAGTTTAAACCGCTGCAAAAAGAGCAGGCTCAAGCCGCATTTTTTACTCAGCAGTTTGAAAATGGTGATCGATACGGGCTTGCTATGCTAATGCCACCAGGGGATCACTTTACACAAACTCAGCGCTTACCTCGTGAAATGGTATTTGTAGTTGATACGTCAGGCTCTATGCACGGGCAATCTATGGAGCAAGCTAAAAAAGCCTTGTTTTATGCACTTTCATTACTTGATAGCGACGACAGCTTTAACATTATTGGTTTTGACAACATAGTAACTCCAATGAGCGATAAACCACTAATAGCCAGTGACTTTAATTTGCGCCGTGCAGAGCGATTTATTTATAGCCTAGAGGCCGACGGCGGCACTGAAATACAAGGTGCGCTTAATGCCGTACTTGATGGTAGCGAGTTTGATAGTTTTGTACGCCAAGTTGTATTTTTAACTGATGGCAGCGTAAGTAATGAAGATGCATTATTTAAAAATATTCAAAGTAAGTTAGGCGATAGCCGCTTATTTACAGTGGGTATTGGCAGCGCACCTAACAGCTTTTTTATGCGCCGAGCAGCAGATATAGGTAAAGGCTCATTCACGTTTATAGGCAGCACAAGCGAGGTGCAACCTAAAATGCAGCAGTTGTTTGATAAGCTAGCACATCCGGCTATTACTAATTTGGCACTAAGCGATGAAAGCGGTAACAACTTAGATTTTTGGCCATCACCACTACCTGATTTATATTTTGGCGAGCCTATCATGGTCGCTATAAAACTTAATAATGCTAAAAATGTGGTACTTGCTGGGCAAGCAGCACAAGGGCCTTTAAGTATTAAATTAAGTACACAAAATAGTTCAAGCGCTCAAGGTATAGCAAAACTGTGGGCGCGCCAAAAAATCAAGTCATTACTTTTATACAACGAGCAAAGTACAGTTAAAGATGAAGTACAGGATCTTGCGCTTACTCATCAATTACTTAGTCCGTTTACTGCTTTTATAGCGATTGAACAAACTCAAATAAAAGAAGTGGCAGAGCAAACGGCGCAAGCTACTAATGCATTACCACAAGGTATGGCAATGCGTTTACCGCAAACCGATGGGCAAAGCAGGTTACATATATTACTAGGCTGTATTTTATTATTGGGATTTAGCGCGCTTAAAATAAATCGAGGGCTTAAATTAAGCAGGGCACGTAAATGAAAAAGTGGCTAAGCGTGGGCTTACTAATAGCTGGGCTTGGATTATTTGGTCACGGCGCTTATATGCAGGCAAAAGCGTGGCTTGCTCAAGTATTAATTGAGCAAGCATGGCAAGAGGCGCTTAAATCACCCGGCACTAAAGTAAAACCGTGGTATTACGCCGACAGCTACGTTACTGCAAAGCTTGATTGGCCAAGTCATAATAAAACATTAAGTGTATTGGCTGGAGCGAGTGGCCGTAACTTAGCGTTTGCGCCTAGCCAATTTTTACCCGCAGGAGAGCTTGGCGGAAAAGAGTTTGGAAACGAAAAGGGCGCGCTAATAGCCGGGCATAACGACACCCACTTTGCATTTTTACAAAACGCCAAAGTGGGAGAGGCGTTTACTTTGCAACTGCAAAGTGGGGTGATTCAAAATTATAAGGTAACGGGGATTGAGGTTATTCATCAATCCCAAAACTCATTTTTACAAACACCTGGGCTGTATTTGCTTACCTGTTACCCTTTTGATTCGCTTGCCTCGGGTACTGATTTAAGATTGCTTGTATCTGCGCAAATGTCTTCGCCTGATTCGCTAAGCGGTATATCCACCACGAGTTCTTGATGGCGCTGGCTTACCATTACGCCAATAAATACCACAAATATGCTCAGCCATTGCCAAACGTTGAGCACTTCGCCCAAAATAATAGCTGACAAAATAAGTGTAAAAATAGGAATTAAATTAGAGTACGCAGCAGCGGTTAATACCGATACCTTGCTAATTGCATAGTTGTACATGCCATACCCGCCAAGGGTTACACACGAACCTAAATACAAAATGCTCATAAGCGCGGTTAAGTCGTGTTGGTTTTCGCTTGGTAGGTCGATAAAAAACAAAAACGGCGCAAAAAACAAGCTGCCGCTAATACCTTGCAACGCAATTAAAGTCAGGGGCGAGTAGCGATTAGCTAAATGTTTAATACTTACGGTATAAAATGCAGCGCACACCATAGCCATAAGCTCTAAAAAGTTACCCAGTAACGGATTAGGTGCCTGCTCAGAACTGGGTGAAAGAAGCGTAAGTAAAATACTGCCGCCAATACACAGCGTAAAGCCGACAACAATGGCTTTGCTTATATGTTCTTTAAGTAATACAAAGGCAAGCAGCGCAATAATAATAGGCAAGCAAGAGACAATAACACCGGCCTGCGAGGCTGATGTGTATTCCATTGCATGGCCTTCAAATAAAAAGTACAAGCAAGGCTCAGCAAGCGACATACCCACTAAATACTTCCAGTCACCTTTTAAGTACTCAAACCGAATAACGTAGCGCCATAAACAAAGCGACAAAACTAACGTGGTGAGCATGCGTAAAAATATCACCAATGCAGGGTCGTAAATGGCAATGGCGTATTTGAGCGCAATAAAAGAGCTGCCCCATAAAAAGGTGGCAATAATTAAACATAAACTGGCAGGCATAGAGAGTAATTTACATAATTTAATAAAATCAGATCCTAGCATGAATATTTTTAACTTGTTCAAAAATACCGAGCTGGTATAAATTAATTCATCTTTAATTAATCAGTAGTAAAAAGCACATGCAAAGGGAACAGGTAATAGTTGTAAAGCTTGGTACAAGCGTACTCACTGGCGGCACCGATAAACTAGATAAAGCACATATGGTTGAATTAGTACGCCAATGCTGCGAGCTTAAAAAGCAGGGGCATCACGTTATTTTAGTATCGAGCGGCGCGGTTGCTGCTGGGCGCGAACAACTATTAAAACCCTGTGGCAGAAGCTTAATTGATAAACAAATGCTTGCTGCAATTGGACAAGGTCAACTTATTCATATTTGGCAGAGCCTATTTGCTTTATACGGTGTAAACGTAGGGCAAATGCTACTTACTCGCGCCGATGTAGACGACAGAGAGCGCTACCTTAATGCCCGCGATACACTCAATGCGTTATTAAATTACGACGTTGTACCCATCATTAACGAAAATGACGCAGTCGCAACCAGTGAAATAAAAGTAGGCGACAACGATAATTTATCGGCACTTGTCGCTATTTTGGCTAATGCTAATAAGTTACTGCTACTTACCGATCAAGAAGGGTTATTTACCAGCGATCCGCGCACAAACGCCGATGCCACCCTCATTGGCGAAGTAACACATATAAACGATGAGCTGCGCCAACTTGCTGGTGGCAGTGGTACAAACTTAGGTACTGGCGGCATGGCAACCAAATTACAAGCAGCCGACATCGCAAGGCGTGCAGGTGTTGAAGTTATTATTGCTAAAGGCGCAGGTAAAAACGTTATTTTAAAATGTATGAGTGACGAGTTACCAGGTACACGCTTTTTAAAACTCACCGCTCCAAAAGATGGCCGTAAAAAATGGCTACTCGCTGGGCCTAAAAGTACCGGCCAAATTGTTATAGATACAGGTGCTATTGCAGCGCTGCAAAATAAAGGCGCAAGCTTACTTGCTAAAGGCGTTACTAATGCATTTGGACGTTTTGAACGCGGTGATTTAATTGATTTAATAGATAATAAAAATCAAGTGATTGCACGGGGCTTAACGCGCTTTAGTAGTACCGAGGTAAACAAAATAAAGGGTGCTCATTCTAGTCAAATAGGCCAATTACTCGATTACGATAGTGGCGCAGAAGTACTTCATAGGGATGATATGGTATTGCTATAGAAGCACTTTTAGTAAATTAAATTACTTGGGTGTAATTCTCGCAGTATTACACTTTTTTGATTGTAAATTTGTGCTAAAATCTGGCTCCTTAAATTGTTGTAAGCAGAGCACAGAACATGAAATTAGTTCGTTGGTTTTTAGGTTGTATAATCTTATTCTTTAATTTTGTATTTACTCCTCGCAGTAAAAAGCGCGCAAGCGACGAGCAAGCACAGCTTGATCTGCAAACCTCACAATTTAAACTGTATCAATTTAAAGCATGCCCGTTTTGTGTAAAAGTACGTCGCGCCATTAAACGCGAAGGCTTAAACATAGAAACGCGTGATGCAAAAGACAATGAGCAATATCGTCAAGAGCTACTAGAGCAAGGCGGTAAAGTTAAAGTTCCTTGCCTGCGTATAGAGCAAAACGGTCAAGTACAATGGCTGTATGAATCAAACGATATTATTGCTTACTTAAACAAAGTAGCTGCATAAACCACTTTTATTATCTCACTTATTTAAAGAGAATATACCATGACAATTCGCACCCGTGTTGCCCCGTCGCCAACTGGTGACCCGCATCTTGGCACCGCTTATATCGCCTTATTTAACTACTGTTTTGCTAAACAACAAGGCGGTGAATTTGTACTTCGTATAGAAGATACAGACCAAGTACGTAGCACGCCAGAGTCTGAACTTGCGATTATGGATAGCCTACGTTGGTTAGGGCTTGAGTGGGATCATGGTCCTGATGTGGGTGGCGAATTTGGTCCTTACCGTCAATCTGAGCGTAGCGATTTATATAAAAAATACGCGCATCAGTTAGTTGACGATGGCAAAGCGTTTTACTGCTTTGCAACAAGCGAAGAGCTTGATCAAATGCGTGAAGAGCAAATGGCAGAAGGCTTGCGCCCTAAATACGACGGTCGTGGTTTAAACTACACAGATGAAGAAATTAAAGCAAACTTAGCGGCAGGCAAACCTTACGTTATACGTATGAAAATCCCAAGCGAAGGCACATTTAAGTTTAACGACTACCTACGTGATGAAATTGAGATCCCGTGGGAAAACGTAGACATGCAAGTGTTATTAAAAGCAGATGGTTTCCCAACGTACTTTTTAGCGAACGTAGTTGACGACCACCACATGCAAATTAGCCATATTTTCCGTGGTGAAGAATGGATTAACTCAGCACCTAAGTTATTAAAACTTTACGAAGATTTTGGTTGGGAAGCGCCAGTACTTGGTCACTTACCATTACTACGTAACCCAGATAAATCAAAGCTGTCTAAGCGTAAAAACCCAACATCTATTAATTACTATAAAGAAATGGGTTACCTGCCAGAAGCCGTACTTAACTACTTAGGTCGTATGGGTTGGTCAATGCCTGATGAGCGTGAAAAGTTCACACTTAATGAGATGATTGAAAACTTCGACATGAAGCGCGTATCGCTTGGTGGTCCAGTATTCGACGTAGATAAATTAAGCTGGTTAAACGGCATGTGGATCCGCGAAAACCTAACCGACGAGCAGTTAATTCAGCGCTTTGTTGATTGGAAGTTTAACGGCGAAATGCTCGCTAAAATATTACCAGAAGTTAAAACACGTATTAATACGCTGTCGGATATGGTTGAGCTTGCAGGGCACTTTGTAGGTGGTATTCCAACTTACGATCCTGCGCTATTAACAGCCGGCAAAGCAGACGAAAACGTGATTCGCCAAGCGCTGCAATTTTTTGTATGGCAGCTTGAAGGTTTACGTAGCTTTGAAAAGCCAGCTATTTTTGCAATTGCAAAAGAAGTGGCAACATTCCACGAGCTTAAAATTAAAGACTTTTTAGAGCCAATTTTTGTCGCAATTACAGGCAAAACATCAAGTACGTCAGTGCTTGATGCAATGGAAATATTGGGGTCTGACTTATCACGTGCTCGTTTACGTGTAGCCCTTGCTCATTTAGGTATTTCTAAAAAGCAGGCTAAAAATATAGAGCGTGCGTACCGCGAATACCCAAGTGCATAATTGCTAAACAATGTACTTTTAAAAGCCGAGCTTTACTAAGCTCGGCTTTTTTGTTTCAGGCTGTTTAGCTATATGACATCGTATTTTGATATTGTTTAGCCTAAGCATTCATAATTTACTAAATGCTACAATGCAGCATATAAACTCATAGGAGGCAGTATGATTGCAACCGTTAAAAACAAAGCTATTTTTAGCAGTAATACATTTTCGATAAACCTTGTTACTTACCCAACTAATCACAGCGTAATGAACCATATTGACCCTGTGCAGCAAGGGCGCTATTACAAGCTCAATTTTGTATTAGAGCAACCTAAAACAGGTGGGGTATTTAAATGCTCAAAATGCATTATAAATTTATTTAATCGCGTGTATTTGTTTAGACCCGATAAGTACGAACACAGCGTATCTAAAATCGAGTCTGGAAAGCGCGTACTACTTAGCTTTGCGCTTAATATATAATTTGCACTTTTACTTATTGATAGTCGTAGGCTTGTCCGCTACATAAAACAGATAGGTCGCAATACGATACAGACGTTTCGCTACAAGAATTAATAGTAAAAGCATTTCCGCCTTTGCGCATGGCATCCGCTTTAAGTAAATCGATAGCATTTGATTTAGAGCGATTGTAGCTTACATTATTGCTGCCCAGTCCATCGCCATCACAGCTTTCAGCTTCTATTCGGCCTAAAAGTGTTGCGCCACTTTCGTGTGCTTCTTGGTCGCTATAAAATTGCTGTAAATCTCTTTTATTAATGTAGGTGCCAATTTCTTGAGATAAAACGCCGTTGTCTATATCTGTATGAAAAGTAACGCCAGAACAGCCAGTTAACACGAACACCACGCTCATTATTGTTATAAAACGCCGCATATTTATTAGTCCCTTAATTTATTATTTAAATAAAGTAATAAATTACTAACAAAATCAAATGCGGGCAATGTTTGCCAACGGGTAAATTGTTAGCATTTGTAAATGTATTTAGATTTTACTGAGCATAGGGTAAGTAAACAAAAAGAAGTGGCAAACGTTCACTAACCAATGGCATAAAATAGCCCATTCTAAACGCTGCGTTTTATAAAAAATATAGCCGTATCCTAAGCCTGCTATAAACGAGACCAGCACATAGTTAATGCCCCCTGCAAAATGTGCCAAAGCAAAAATACCAGCCGTAATTAAAGGAGCAAGTAGCGCTAAACGGGTTGGTATAATAATTTGGCTAAGCTTAGTTTGCAGTAATCCTCTAAATAAAGCTTCCTCGGCAACACAGGTAAATAAAAGATTAATAGCAATAAAGGCTAACCAAAAGTCGGGCACTTTTGGGTTAAAGCTTACAAGTCCAAGCATTAAAGCCGCTATGAGCGTAGCTAAAACAGTAGCAATAACTATTAAAATGGGTTGTTTAACGTTTAATTGACCCGCTTTATTAGAGTCTGTTTTTAAAGGCTTTTTATTTGAATCTAAGTTTGAAAAAAAGTAAGTACAAAGAAATAACCCAGCCATAGCTTTATCAAAATTAGCATAAAGGGTAAAAGTAATCGCATCGCTGGTAATACGCTCGTTTATAACAATAGGGAGGTTACTAAAACCAGGCACCCAATGAAGTGCTAATGCTAATGAGGTAATAACAAAGACAGTACTTAATATAGTGCGTATTATTGCCCGCTTTGTATTTAGCGCACAGTAGTATAAAACAACGTAAAGCCCAGTGTTCAGCAGAGCATATAAATTTATATAACCTTCAGCATAAGCACTTACAACACTTAAAGCTACTAAGTAGTGCAAAAGGGGTTGTCGTATTATAAGAATATTGCAGCGAGAAAAAACGCATAATATTGACAATGCCAGAATATAAAAAGCCATTTATTTATCATTTTCTAGTGTTAAGTACTAAACAATAACGTGCAATTTTGTATTAATAAACCATTATATTTTCACTAATCGGTACTGTCATCGTTGGTGTGTGTTTATAGATTTAATGAACAGGCTTATCTTATTAAACAGACAGTAATGAGCGATAAGTAGCTAGGCAGTACTTAGTGTATGAAATTAAAATTTGATCTTGGTCAGCCTATAAAAAGCAACTGCCAAAGCAGTACTTGTTATTAGTAACACCGTCTTTTGTTATCAATTTAGTTGGTTGCCTAGGTTAATAAATGCTGTGAATACAGACAGTGATTGTTGTTTTGTCCAATATTACTGATCTCCACTATTTTGGTGTATTTTTGCACTGATTAAAAATAATTTTCATTTAACCAATTGTTTACATATGTTTATTTGATGGTTAAGATAAATGCATTGTAATATGGACATTTGTCGGTTTATAAAACGACAAATGTCGTAGACAAAATTGTTGGCTTTACAGGAACATTATGAATATCATTTCTAAATTATTATTTACCACTTCTATCGTAGTATCATCAAGCGCACTCGCTTCATGGGATGGTGCACTTGCAGGAAAAATTAACACTATTGATGTTGCGCCTGGTCAAAGTTATGGTTTTAGGGTTTCATTTATAGGTGCTCCAAAATTATGTGGGAGTTCTCATGCGTGGGCTTATTTAAATGAGTCAGATTCTAATTATAATACTTTTGTTAGTGTCTTGTTAGCAGCAAAGATGGGAGATAGAGAGGTGGTTATTTATTCTAATAAAGAAACTTCGTCTGGCCAAGATTACTGTCATATTGGATATATAGCACTCAAGTAAAGCTAATCGGGTAGCCGGAGGTCTCTAACCTTCAGCCCCCACACCACCCATCATGCGGGTCCGCAATGGGCGGTTCATCTCCCATAATGAATATTGATCCAAATATCTCTCAATGACATTAAACCTTGTGACATTAAAGAGTCATTGCCTAGCGCGATGTTAGTTCCTTTTGTTTTCGAGCTCCAAAATTAGGATGACATATATGGACGCTCCCTTGAAGTCAAGACGAGCCGATGTATAAACATCTAAGTTGGTGCTTTTATTCATTATCATGTATTCCATTTCGCAGTAATGATGCATCACAAGCTCGCTAAAAAGCAAAGGTACTGACATATATTCGAGCTATGGTTATCATACGCCATGCTCCTAATGAGCTTCGTACCAAGGGACCTAAAAAAACCAATGTCTTCGACGGGCTGTCTCAAGTCGTAAACTCTGGTGTGATTGACGTGTAAAATAGGCATAATTAAGCATCCTTGCGTGTATTTTTCACAGGCTGAGGAGAGTAGAGAGTTTGCTTGGTCAGCAATGTCCACATCAGCTGCGCCAATCTGTGCGCGGTGGCAACCACCACACAATTAACATGTTTTTTCTCGCGTAATTGGTTTATCCACAAACTTAACGCATCTGTTTTATGGTGGCTTCTGGCGATAATGGCGCGAGCACCATAAATAAGTTGTTTTCGTAGGTAACTGTTACCAGGTTTAGTAATACCAGACATTTTACTTTTATCACCTGACGCATATTGTTTAGGTGTTAATCCTAGCCACAACCCCAGCTCTTTTGCATTTTCAAATGCCTGAGCGCTCCCGATAGATGCCGCATAGGTGGAGGCATTGAGTACACCGACGCCAGGAATAGAATGCAATATTTTAGCATTCGTATCGGTATCAACGTGTTTATGCAACATTGCCTCAATGGCGTTAATGCGTTTAACAAGGCTTTTGTACTCAGCGTAAATATCACTCACCATTGTACGTAATAGTGGGCGAAGCTCAGAATCACTTTCTAACGCAATTATCCCTTGCTCAAACGCCTTAATACCGACAGGAAATACATACCCGAAATCGACCAATAAACCGCGTAATTGGTTGGTTGCAGCAATGCGATTTTGTAGCAACCGCTCGCGTATTTTATGAAGCGCGAGTATTTCTTGCTGGGCTTCGGTTTTTATGGGAACGAATTTAATACTAGGGCGTAAGCTGGCTTCATAGATAGCAAGCGCATCATTACTATCATTTTTATTACCGCGAACAAAGGGTGTAACGTGTTGTGCAGGGATAAGGTCAACGGTATGACCGTAAGACGTAAATATTCTTCCCCAATAGTGGGAAGAATAACAGGCTTCCATCACGACACGGCACGGTGGGGTATTTGCCATAAAGGCGTTGAGTTTAGGTCTTTTTAAGCGTTTATTGCACTCCCTTTTATGGTTAGAACTAAAGCCAGCGACTTGGAATACATTTTTTGCCAAATCAATTGATAATGTGCTAATTTCATGGTGGACGTTCCCTTTAACTGAGTGTGAGTTATAACCAGTTTGGCGCATTGACGCCGTTTTGGGGAGCGTCCATCTCATCACCCATTCTAAGTTTTGCAATCAACAACTTCCCTAAAAAAGATAATTCCTATAGCATTAAGCATAGCAATAAAAGTGTTGAGTGAGCAGCATGCTTCATTCAACAAGGTATTTATACGATATAAACAACGTAACGCATAAATACTAAGACGTTATATTTATCAATTAGAGGTATAAATGAAGTTTAAAATGAAATTAGGATTGTCATTATTATTGATATCATCGAATGCTTTATCTTATCAAGTCGATTATAGTAAGACTGTTCAAAAAATTGCTGTAGAGCCAAATAATAAAGCTTATGTAAAGGTTGCTGAACCTTTAACACTCCCGTGTAGGTATGGTGTTATTTACTTTGATTTAAGCAGTTACTCTGGCAGGGGTTATTTGTCAACTTTGTTGGCTGCAAAAATGGGGGCTAAGAAAATATCAACATTATCATATAACAAAGATAGTAATGAGATTTGTACCCTTTCTATAGTTGAACTCGAATAAATATAACAAGAGACTATTATGTCAATAGTTAATCTATAACTTTTGTTGTTTCCCACATTACATATTTTTTGAACATTGAATTTAAGATGATATTAATTTCCGCTAAATGAGGCGTGGATGCTGTAGAAATTAATCTTTATAGGAACGTATCCTACTACTTTGAATTGATTGTCTTTCAACCTCCAATCCATCTGTTCGCTTTGATCTAATTTAATAGATATTATTCACCCACGCTACCTTGTTCATAATATAGAAAAGCTGCAAAACACGATGCGTTAAGAAGTGTAAGCCCTTTCACCCTAAATAAAAGCCACTCAAACACCCGTAATCTCTTCCAAAACACCAATTGAAACAACACCAAACCAGCTTTTTATATTCTATGAAAAACACAGTAATCGATTGAACCAAAATAGGAACTCAGCTATGGTTTGTTTATCAATAAAAACAAATTTAAAAACGAGTTAATCTACAGGCTCGTTATAACGATAAGGATCATCGGTGCAAACTTTAACTAAAAAGAATATCCCTTTTATATTTCTTGTAGTTATTTCTGTTTTCTGGACTTTTTACTATCAAAGCACCAATGCTCTTAATGGGTATGGCGCTGAAAAATCAGAATGGCTTTTGCTAATCGATGGTTTAGTTGTCTTACCTATTTTATGCTTTTGGTTTGTTAAAGATAAGAAAGAAGCCGCTATCAAAGCTGTTGCCTACAGCTGTTTAATTATTTTTCTTGGCAGCTTTGTAATTCCTGAAAGTTCAAAGGTTTTATGGCCTTACCTTGAATCATTGCGCTATCTTGCTTTAGCTGCGTTTATCGTTTTAGAAATCACTACTATTTTGACCGTGTTTTTTGCGATCAAAGCTTCTCTTACCAAAGAGCAAGATCCTGATTTGGCTATATCCAAACCAATTGAAAGAATTTTAGGGAAAGGTGCTATAAGCTCTTTACTCACTTTTGAGGCGCGAGTTTGGACATACGCGTTATTTTCAAAAAAGATAAGACAACAAAGTTTTACTGGAGATAGTCATTTTAGCTGTCATAAAAAAGATGGCGCTCAAAGCAATCAATTAGGCTTTATTTTAATGATTTTATTTGAACTACCCGTAATGCATTTGCTGTTACATTTTTTATGGTCACCACTTGCGGCTAATGTCACAACGGGTTTAACTCTTCTTGGTTTAGTGTTTTTTATTGCAGAGTATAAAGCCATTGCAATTAGACCTATTTCAATTCTACCTGACAGCATTATTGTTAGGTATGGTGTTTGGAATCCATTAAGAATTACTTTAAGTGAAATTGCTCACGTTCAATCTAATTCAATTTTCATACATCGGTCAGGTAATGTTAATAGATTCAATTTGGCTGGTAATCCAAATATTGAGATTAAGCTTAATTCGGGTAAGCTCATCTATTTAGGCGTAGATTCACCCAGTGAATTTCTAATGACTATGGAAAAGTATCGAGAAAAATCGTTATAACAATCTGTTTAATAAGGACAAAATACAGTTGGTTTTTGCTCCTTCGTCGCTTATTTTAACCAACTATATTTTGCCCATTAACAGGGCGTTAAAGCGCTAGTCGTATTCTGAGAAGTTGATGCACCCAAAGTTCTTATCATTATTTTTAGTTTTGTTTTCATTAAATATTACTTATGCCGAAAGCGATACTCATATTGAAACCGAAATCCAAAATACTATCGACACTGAAGATATTGTAGGATTATCTTGGTCAACAATTTCAAAGGGGCATGTTGAGGTTGGTAGTGTTGGATATGCAAATATTTCAAAACTTGAACATATGATGCCTGCACAAAAAATGCATGTAGGCTCAGTTACCAAATCGGTTCTGGCAATGGGCGTTCTCCATTTAATATTTGAAGGAAGACTCTCATTAGATAGTAATATTGAAGCACTATTGCCAGGATTGAACTTCGACAATGTTTGGCATCATCGTTCACCTATCAAGGTCAAAAACTTACTCGATCATACTGCTGGATTAGACAATATCAGGATGTGGCAGTTACTAAGCACTAAACCTTTGCCAAATACGCCACTTGGAAAAGCTTTTGAATCAAGCAGACAAAACTTATTAAAGATTAGAACTGAACCAGGAACGCAATACTCATATTCCAATATGGGATATACATTACTTGCAATGGTTATAGAAGCTGTAACTAACCAGCGTTATGAAGAGTTCCTCGATGACAACCTTTTAGCCCCTTTAGAAATGTATGACAGTAGCTTTGAGTTTATCAGCCAACAAGGTCAGTACGCCGATCCTTTATTAGCGATGGGCTATCATGAAAATAATGTTACTCAAATTGCTGTGTCTAGCTATCTTAGACCTGCGGGACAATTCACAACTACCGCCCCTGACATGGCTAAGTTTATGAATTTTATTTTGAATGAAGGCAAAGTAAATGGTCAAAATTTTGTAAAACCTGAGCATATGAAAATGCTTACTAATCCTTTCAACACTAAAGCACATATAGAAGGCCTGAATATTGGGCATGGCCTTGCGTTTGCTAATAGAGATCGGCATAACGTGCTTGGCATGTGTCATCCGGGTACAACATTTGGATTTAGAGCCTATATTTGCCTTTTTCCAGATGAAAAAAAGGGATTTTTTTACGCCGCTAACACGGATAACGAAACTGCCGACTATGAAAAGTTTAATAAATTATTTATCAATAAACTAAGCGTGGTGTCAGCGTCTATTGCAGAGAGCACGGGAAAGGGAACTGGGTTGTCAAAGTTGGAGGGCATTTATCTACCATCCCCAAATAACATGGCCGAATTTGAATTCATTGATATGCTTTTCAATTTTATTTGGTTAGAACAATCAAACGAGCACCTTCTAATGAAGTCATTGCAAAATGCCGATAGGCGCTTAATTCAAGTCGGCGATCACTTATTTAGAGATGTTAACAGGACACAAGCTTCCCATGTTTTCTATTGGGATAGTGAGAGGAGATTGTTTGTTAGTGATGGTCTTAAAACGTTTAAGCAAGTTTCAATTATAGCATTGGTACTTTATTGGTTAAGCTTAAGCTTTGGTCTAATAGGACTGTTTTATATATTTTTAGTCGGATTAATTAGGGTCATTAAACGAGACAAAGAAAGCTTCGTTCGAATAAAATGGGGATTTATAAACCTACTATTGTTCAGCTTTCCTGTATACCTCTATGTTCAGCAATCCTTTCTACAATTTGGTGATATTACAGCGGCAAGTGTTTCCTTGGCTTTTCTTTCAGGAATTTTGCCACTAACACTGTTATTTTCTTTATGGATTTCTCTAAGAGTAAAATTACAAAGTAAACTAATTAAATTGGATGTTGCGGCAATTTTGATATCGGTACAATTAGTTTTAGTATTGGTTTTCTGGGGGCAGCTCCCCGTTATATTTTGGCAATAAAGAGTAGCGCTTTAATCGGGTAGCCGGAGGTCTCACACCACCCATCATGCGCTTTTTATTGACAGGAAGTGCAATGGGCGGTTCATCTCCCGTAATGAATACCGATCCAAATATCTCTCAATGACACTAAACCTTGTGATGCTAAATAGTCATTGCCTAGCGCAATGTTAATTCCTTTTGTTTTTGAGCTTCGACAAGACCTTTGTTGGTGATACCACATGCTATCGCGAGTCGTTCGCTAACACCCAGTTTTATTAAACTGCGTACTGTCGTGCGTGGTTTACGCCATTGCCACCAGTAGCACATTCTTATCCTACGGCGGATCCAATGATCTAAATCCACCGTTAACTGATAAGCGTTGGCTATTAGGTAATAGTGTCCCCAGCCACGTAAATACTGCGTGAGTTGTAGTGGTCAACTAATTTTGGCCACAGTTTTAGAACCTTGATATCTAACCTCAGATTCATTTGGTGCTAAACCGGCATTATAATGATGCGGCCTAACATTGTTGTAATATCCATTTATGTAATCACTTACGCTATATTTAGCGTCTATAAAGTTTCCATATCCAATCTTTGGCATCCATTCCGTCTTAAAGCTTCTAAAAAATCGCTCCATTGGCGCATTATCCCAACAATTTCCACGTCTACTCATACTTTGTGTGATTTTATAGCGCCATAAACGTTGGCGATATTTTAAACTTGTATAATGGCTACCTTGGTCTGAATGGAACATGAGTCCTGTCGGTTTCCCTCTGCTTTCATATGCGAGTTCAAGCGCTTTTAGCGTTAAATTAGTATCTGGTGACAACGACATTGCCCAGCCAACCACTTTGCGTGCAAATAAATCAATAACCACGGCTAAATAAGCCCAGCGATTGCCTGTCCAAATATACGTCACATCACCGCACCACACGGTATCCGGCTCAACAACATCAAACTGTCTATCAAGCAGGTTTGGGATTTCAAGGTGTTCATTACCACCACGTTTATATGAATGTTGAGGTACTTGGCAGCTTTCGAGCTTTAATTTAACCATTAGCTTAGCTGCACGATAACGGCTCAATTCAAAATCATTGTTCGTTGCTATCGCTGCGATTGTCCGTGCCCCTGCTGAACCACCACTCATCGCATGTATTGCTTTTACTTCAGCCTCTAACCTTACTTGCTCAGGTGTCGGCGTTGTATCCCGTATGGCCCAGTACTTATAGCTGCTGCGATGCACATTGAATACGCGACATAGCACATTAATTGGATAACGCTCTCGTTGATTTAACTTCTCGATTAACGAGAATTGTTCAGGGAGTCGGACATCAAGAGAGCGGTAGCCTTTTTTAATATATCCTTTTCTAATTCAATGCGTTGGATTTGCTTTTTAAGTTCGCGGATTTCAATTTGTTCGGGCGTCATTGGTGACGCTGATGGTGACTGACCATTGCGTTCTAGCTTTAATTGAGTAACCCATTTACTTACGGTTGATTTACCCACCCCCATCGCTTTTGCTGCGTCTTCTTGCGTATAACCTTGGTCTACTACAAGCTGAGCCGTTTCTAATTTAATTGCCGCTGAATATGTTGCGCGTTTTAATTTCGTCATTTTTTCACCCAAATTTGTATGCTTATTAGCATAACATTTCTTTCTTAATGGGTGGCCAAAATCACTGTACCACTACAAGTTTATGAATTTGTAGGGTCATTGAGATCCCCCAGTTGCGGTTAGTGAGTTCTCTTACATTTGCTTTAAATTTCTCTAGCGGAATATTACAGTGAATAAAGGCATGAATAAATTGACCTTACGGGGTCAAATGAAAGTGAATGCCTTTAGTTTACGCTGCGGCAACTGTATTGCCTTGTTCATAATATAGAAAAGTTGCAAAACACGATGCATTAAGAAGGATAAGCCATTTTACCCTAAATAAAAGCCACTCAAACACCCGTAATTTCTTCTAAAACGCCAATTAAAACAATATCAAACACTTCAATATTCTGCGTAAAAATACAGTAATCAATTGAACCAAAATAGGAACTCAGCTATGGTTTGTTTATCAATAAAAACAAATTTAAAAACGAGTTAATCTACAGGCTCGTTAGCCTTTTTCAAGGAGCAAGGATGAATTTTAAAAGTGTGGTTAAGTGGTTTTTGGGAGAAGATGGATACAAAAAGAGGGATTTAACGGCAATAGAAGAGTTAAATCGCTCTTTTATGATGGCTGCTAAATGCAGATACCTGGCTTCAGCAAGACTAAAGCACTTAGGAGAAGTCGCATCCCATACAACAACCTTATTATCTATGCTTCTAATTTTTATGCCTCTAATGCAGATTGCGGGATTAGAGTTTTCTTTTCCTACGGTTTTGATGAATGTAATTCAAGTCTTTTTGGCTGTTTCTGTTTTAGTGTTTTCTGTAATAAACACCAAAGCACGGTATAGTTTGAGAGCTGAGAAGTTAAATCAATGTGGAGATAAAATTAAAGAATTACAAAGACAGCTAAGCTTTGATCTAAATAATAATAATCACCATGTTATCAAGACTTTCATAACCGTTATTTAGATATTGAAGTCGACTCAGAAAATCATGCTCGAGTTGATTATTGTTTTGCGCGTTTGCACCTTTCCACTATTTATAATTTGAATGGAGTTAAGAGGTTAGTTGTCATTATTAATGCGTACCTGAGAAAGTGGTTTACATTTATTGGCCCTGTTTTTATGTTTTTAATGGCTTCGTTAATAATCTTAGATATGCTAAAAATCATATCTGTTCTTAGTGATATATTGGTTCCGCTATTACCAAAAGGCTAACAACACGGCCTGAGGTGGATGGCAAGCGCTAAAGCTCACTTTCCATCGCAAATTTTAACAGCGGTGATCCCTTACTTTTCAATGCAGTTAAGTAAGTTGATTCATCGTAAAATAATTAAACTAGACACCCACTCTAACTCGTTTACGTGTAGCACTTACTCATTTAGGTATTTCTAAAAAGCAGGCTAAAAATATAGAGCGCGCATACCGCGAATACCCAAGCGTATAATATTTAATAATAACGGCTCAATAGTCTGTTTTTAAAGGTATTAAAAGCCGAACTTAGTAAAATAAGCTCGGCTTTTTTGTGTCAGGTTGTTTTGTGATTAGGGTTTGTTTATCTATATTTTTTCTATTTTTATAAGTGTTTAGGTTTTTCATAAGATTTATTTTGCTTATTTTTTCATGATGGTACTTTCATTAAGAAGGAAAGGTAAATGAAACTAAACAAACTAATAATCCCCCTATTTTTATCAGTAAATAGCGCTGTAATTTATGCTAATCAAAATGCCAGTGAGCTAATTGAGCCCATTATGGTAACTATCCCTGCTGGTAGTTTTCAAATGGGTAACACCGAAGACGAAGATGCTCAACCTATTCATAAAGTGACACTAACTGAGTTTAGTTTAGGGAAATATGAAGTAACCGTAAGAGAGTTTCGGCAGTTTGTTGAAGAAACTGATTATGAAATGCCAACCAAGTGCATTCATCAGTTAAATGGTTGGTTTAATTATGGAGAAACCAATGGTTCATGGGAGAATAACTCTCTCAATACTAGTGATTTTCAACCAGTAAATTGCATTGGTTGGCTCGCAGCCAACGCGTATACTCAGTGGCTAGCAAAAAAAACTGGCCGTCCTTATCGTTTACCGAGTGAAGCAGAGTGGGAATATGCGGCGAGGGCTGGTACAACTAGTAAGTATTACTTTGGTGACGATCTTGAACAAGCCTTAGTTTGTGAATACGAAAACACCGCAGACTTAACCGGTGAGAATATTTTACAACGGGACTCGAGTACGAGTTATGTCAATTTTTTTAATGGCAAATCGAACTGTGTTGATCACGCGGCTTATGCAAGCATCGTTGGAATGTACAAACCTAATCCCTTTGGATTACACGATATCGTTAGTAATGTGGTTGAGTTCATTACTGATTGTTATAAAGATAATTATAAAAACGCGCACAATAATGGTCAGGCTTGGATAGATAATGATTGTAAATACAGGGTAGCACGAGGAGGTAGTTGGCATTGGAATACTTTTCCCGTAAGCCAGAGGGGCGTTGTGGGTGAGGACTTTGTGGGGGCGGTAGAGGGGTTTCGAATTGCACTAGATGGAGCTGCTCCAGCTATATCTAGCAACACTGTAAAATTTATCAAAGCACTCAAAACAGCTCAACGCAGCGAACAATTAAGGCGTGATGCTGTTTTACCTTACCCTGCCACTGTAACAAACTTAAAACTAGATAAAGAAGCGGGTATTATTACCTTAAAGTGGGATAAAAGTTCCCAAAGTGATATTGAAAGTTATCGAATCTATAGAAATGCAGCTACTGGCGGCGTGTTTAAACTATTAGCTGCAAATATAATTGAAACTACATTTAAAGATGCCAATATAGATAACCATCAATATGAATATACTGTTGTTGCGGTAAGGCATAATCAACAAGGTGATTACAGTAGTGTCGTAAAAACGCCGACATCATGGGTGCATGCACCTGGCAGAGTGGAAGCAGAATCTGCCATTAAGTTCAGTAACGCTAGCATAGGAAGAACCTCTGATATTGATGGTAAATTTAATTTAACTGGAGGGGAGGGAATTAGTGATAATGCGATAATAAACTATCAGCTTGAAGTTGCACACTCAGGAAATTATAACCTTAGCTACCGTGTAGCGGCTCCTAGAGATACAAAAGGTTTTGCAGTTGTAATCAATGGCAAGGAATTAGCAGTAGAAAAAATAACGAGTACCGGTGGTTATAAAAAATGGCAAACACAAAGAGGATCCACTTATTTTTATCTGAAACAAGGTGAAAATAAGCTGACCCTAAAATCACTTGATAAAAACTGGAAATTAAATTGGGTAAGCTTTAACCCACATTAGTTTCTGTAAAGTATAAAATAAGAGGCCGTGGTATTGCTGTCTCTTACTATTTTAAATCCAGTTTTGGATAACATTATAAATTTAATGCTAACAGTTTTTTTTCATTATTACGTCGCCAGTAGTCAGTCCCTTTTTTATCAATATATTGAGAATAAAAATCATAATTATCTTGCATACTTTGGGAGCTACAAATTAGTAACGCCATATCTAAACTGAGATAAAGATCACCCGCCAACTCAGCTTGCTCAAAAGTGCGCTGTGCATGAGTTGTAAATGCATCATCATTTTTCAGTGCTTGAGCTAACAATGTTTTTAAGTAGGAGTTCTTGGCATTATCCGTAGTAATACCATTAATAAGATTTTGTGCTTCTGCCAGATTATTTTGATTTATATAATATTCCATCAATTGCTGACGACTGCTTTGTGCAGCCCAAAAATCAGGTGTTAATGTAGCAAGCTCTAGTACTTGTTTTAAATGAGGCTCTTTATCTTGTAGGCTTTTAGCAAAAATAGCATAGTGATACGGCACTATAGCAAAGTGATAGTTAGGCATTTGATAATCCTTCATTTTATTTTCTGCTTGTTGTAAATAAAGGTATTTATCATCCTCTTGCTGATGCTTATGGGCTAATACAGATAGATAAGTTAAGGCGCTTAGCTCTCGTCGTTTATCTTGTGCATCAAAAGCTAATTGCACTGAATTAAGTAGGCTTTGTTTAATTGCTTGGTAATTGCCTTGGTTATGGTCTATCCAAGATTGCGTAAACCACGCGTCTGCTTGTCTGTGCAAATCATTAATATTTTGATACTGCTTAATAGCATTACTGAGCTTATATTTACTTAAATCAAATAGCTCTTTACGGATTAATACCTCACTTTGAAAGAGCAAAGCATTACCTACATGGTGTGTCTTATTTTGTGAAATAGCTATTTTTTCTAGTTTATTTGCCATCACCATCGCTTTATCAAGTTCTCCCATCATTATATAAGTATTAGCTAGATGACCAAGGATAATGAGATCATGTGGTGCTTGCTGATGAGCAATGGATAAATTTGCTTGCTTGAGTTCGAGTGTTTGGGCTTTATTAAGTAATTTTAAAATAACTGGCTGCTGTAAATGTTGTTGTAACTGATTTAAAGCGGCTTGTTGATTTACTCCAGATAATTGCCCTTGCCAATCTGCAAATGGGCCTTTTAATATAAAATCAATATATGTCAAATTATGATGTGTGCGAATAGTGCCAGATAAAATCAATGGGTGTTCTTTTGCTAAAAGCGGGTATTCAAACTCCGCTGAAACCTGAAAATGCGCCGTATTTAGCTGAGGTAATTCGGTAAAGTTAAAGAGTTCAGTATCATTGAGTTTAAAGGTTTCCGTCCCTTGTTGATTACTTATTGCTATATAAGAAATATTAATAACTGAGCTCTCATCTGTTTGAGGTTGGTCAGTACTGTTATTAATGATAGTAAATACAAGAAGGGCAATACCGGTAAGTGCAATGGTTATCCAATGGTTTCGGCTTTTTGGTTTTGATAAAGTATTTGCATGCTGCAGTGGTTTATTTTGACTGATGTTACAGTGTGCCTCAATATCAGAATGTTTAGAATCAATTTGGAGTTGCCACTGATAACCTCGTTTTGAAAAGGTTTTAATTGCGTGGTTACCCAACAGTCTCCTTAGATTGCTAATACTTTGAAAAACGGCTTGTTCAGATACAACTTTATTTTGCCAGACATGAGATAAAATATCTTCTTTGCTAAAGACTTGATTCGAATGCTCTAGCAATAGTTTTAGTACTTTGGCTTCATTGTGTCGAATGGCTAAGTCATTACCATTTTTTTTTAGTACACAGCTTGTACTATCAAATTCAAAATTATTAAATTTATAACGCATTGTTTTTATAAAAATGGATCATTTGGTTATTTATTTCACTCATCTTAACTTATTAGCTGATAAAGAGTATAAGTTTGTTAATCATATATTAAAAATACTATGGCCCTGTATCCTGTGCAGCTAAAGGGGGCAATCCATGCTTGTCGCAAATAATTATGAGTCCAGTGGGTGAGGGCAACGCAATCCCTGATTGAGGATTGGTTGCTACGAAACTATAAACTCCCCCTCACTTTTGTGCTTTTTGAAGTAATATCTAAAACCAAAATGTCTGCCGATTTATGTTTGCTTTTGAGTAAGATTATATTGTCACTTAATGCGGTTATTTGATCACAAAATTTCGCACAAAACTCTTCGGTTTTACTACTTAAATTTTGTGCACCTAACTCGTAATCGTAATAGTTTATTAATGACTTGCCATTTTGTGTGTATTGATAATAAAAACCATTTTTTTCGGGATATATTTGAGTAAATAAATAGGGACTTTTGAGTAAAGTGTTATCTGAATCATGGCGTATAACTTGACCTTTTACAAAGCTCAGTAGTTCGTCTTTATGGTTTAAAAAGAATGTATCATGTGCTCGTTTTATTTTTAATGTTGTTCTTTCATCAGTTGTAAAATTAAACTTTACTAGTTCATCATTGTGAGTTTTTTTATCAACATACAATATAGCGTCAGATTTGTTGTACCAAGCTATAGGCTCACCAATAATCACGTTTAGCCATTTTATCGAGAATAGGTTTGACTCCAACTCAATAATAAACGGTTTGTTATTTACACTGCTCGCTATACGCTTTCCTGACCAGTGCCAAACTGGTTTGGTTAAAGCAAGTTCTTGCTTTGAATTTTCGAATAATATTCGTTCTTTGTTTGTCTCAAGATGTTTGACAAAAATCTGAGGATAGCCATTTTTTGTTGATATATAGGCTATGTGTTTTTCATCTGCTGAAAGCGCTGCAGCTTTATCAATTGTATTTGAGTTTATTATTTTTTGGGGAGGTGAAAGCTGTTTTAATTTACTCAGTAAAATGTCTTGATCTGATTTAGCTCCAATAAAGTACACTTTATCTTTAATAATTTGCGGATAAACTAAAAAGTTATAACTTTTGTAGTTAAGCGTTGTGAGGTCACCATTTAATGAGAGTTGCTTTAATTCACTGCCATTACTAAGCAATAAAGATTCACTGTTTTCAAACCAAGTTAAGAAGTACCAGTTATGATCTATTTGTCTGATTGAGACAACATCATTACTATCTAAGTTTAACAACTTTACTTCTGATAATGCTTGTTTATTAAAACCGACTAACGCTAATTGTGTTTGAGACGGAGACAAAGCAAGCTTATAAGGCTTAAAGTAGTCATTTGGTTTAAGTAGTTTTTCAGTTTGTCCTGACTCCAAATTATGCCGATATAAACTAACGTTTCGGCTATGCTCAGAACTGTTTTGATTGGCCAAATAATAAAGTTGTTGGCGCTTATCTATAAAAAATAAACTATTCCAAGTTATATCGCTACGCGAAAAAAGTAGCTCTTCACTTACTACTTTTAATTGTGCGTCGAGTAGCAAGCGATTAAATGAAATACCTTTCTCACCTTGGCATGAATACACCAAGGCATTTTTGTGAGAATCCCATGCAAGGTAGGTATATGCGTTTAAAGTATCCTTTAAGGGCCAACTTGAGCCAGTTACTAGATCTTTAATTAATATTTTTCTCTTGTTTGGTTGATTGGTATTTTGAATATACGCCATAAATCGTCCATCAGGACTGATTTGCATATAGCGCTCTTGTTCATTGCTTGCAGTTATTGGTTTTAGGTTTAACAAAAAAACCTGTTTATTTGTATCTGATAAATTAAAAAATACGCTAATTAGGATGAAAACAGGAATGAGGAGTAAAGATAATTTTAAATACTTTATAAGGGGGCTTTTTCTTGATGATGCCTTTGCTTTTTTTTCTGGAAAGCTAACTTCGGAGTCTAGGCTGTAGCCTCGTTTAGGATGTGTTTTAATAATGCGTTTGTCGTCATCAGATAACGCTTGCCTTAACAAGGCTATATTTCTACGAACTGAGTTTGGACTGTAAATTGCCTGAGGCCAAACAATTTCAAAAAGCGTTTCAGCTGCAATAACTTTTTTGGGGTTTTGTGCTAACGCTTTCAAAAGCGCCATTACTTTTGGTTCAATTACCTGAGATTTTTCTTTATATATAATCTCACCGGTTTTGATATTAATTAAAAAATCATCAATATAAAATTTATTTGGTAGTTCGTTTACGCTCAAACCTTTCCCATCCCACTGTTATTAATAGATATATATCCCTTAAGCTTTTCTTAACGTTTTCTTAATTACTAATTCATCGCTTTCTCTTGGTAACAACAGTTAAAAAGGAATCGAAAGGTCAGCGCCATATTAATAAATAAATTACAAAAGGAATACATTATGAAGCGATATTTAGTAACACTATTATTTTTAATAACAATTATCTGCAATCAAGCGCTAGCAGCAGATAAGCTAAACTACAATAAGCTAGCTGATGAGTTTATATCTGTTTTAAACAGCAAAGATTTAAAACAGGTCGAAGATTTTATTGTAAAAAACTTTTCGCCGGATGCACTTTCTCGCTGGGATAATACAGGAAAAGATCGTTATGTTGGTTATTCGATGAACGTAGCACTTTTTCATGGGTCATTAAGCCTACTTTCAACGGAGCTTGATACTTCCAATAACCGCATACAACACATTAGTAAAGTGTATTCAAAAAATACCGACATGCAGTACGAAATAGTTATCGATTTTAACGAAGAACAAGCCGTTACGGGCTGGTTTGTTGGAGAAAATCCCAAAAGCCTTGATATGATTTCTTTAACTGAGTCACAATTAGTTAATGAGGTAAAAAATTATAGCAATCTACTTGCTATAAATGGCATTTTTTCAGGAACAATACTGCTTGCCAAAGGTAACAAAGTTTTATTTACTAAAGCGCATGGCTTAGCCTCTCGACGCTATGACGTTAAAAATAATTTAGATACTAAATTTCAAATAGGTTCGATGAATAAGATGTTTACTAGCGTCGCTATTTTGCAACTTGTTGAAGCAGGAAAAGTATTGCTCGATGATCCGATTACTAAGTTCATTGATAAAACCCTTTTAGGTAAGGGAGACTTTGATAAAATCCAGATTCACCACTTACTAAGTCATACATCAGGAATTGGTAATATAGCTGGGTTTGACGAAATACAGCATAAAGTACGTTCACTTGAAGATATTCAACACTTATACAGCTCCATTGAAACAACGTTTAAACCAGGCTCTCAATGGCGATATAGTAATACAGGTATGTTATTACTTGGTCAGGTGATTGAATCTGTTACTAAGGAAAGTTATTTTAAATACATTGATAAAAACATCTATCAGAAAGCTAATATGCAACATAGTGGTAGTTTTGATTTGGATGTGCCTATAAAGAACACTGCGCGTAACTATTGGTTTTCAGTAGAAACTGGAGAAATTACTGAAAACTTAATGTTTCAATCAGTTAAAGGAGGTCCCGCTGGAGGTGGGTATTCGACAGTAGGCGATTTATATAAGTTCGCTTTAGCAATGCAAAATGGAACTTTAATTAGTCGTAAACTTTCCCAAGAAGCTCTTACTTCTAAGCCCGAACTTGGTGCAGAAAACTGGGGGTATGGATTTTCAGTGAGAGGCGCTGATAATAACAAAATAGTGGGTCATAATGGTGCTCATTTAGGTATGACTGCCAGACTAAATATGTATCAAGACAAAGGTTACATTTTAGTGGTATTAGGTAACTTTCAATCTTCAGCATGGCCTATTGTAGCAAAAGTAGATCAGTTGATAGAGCGTTTGTAATAAATACGTTCTAAGGAAATAAGTTGACGGGATTGGTCTTTTCTCCAGTCCCTTTTTAAATATTAGCAGGTGCCTACTTTTATATTTTTCGCACAATCGTTAGGCATTACTCGATTGACTCAGATTGGTAGCAAGGCGATTATCAAATTGATTGAATAGTAATTGAGCCCGACTTGCCTAGTTTGTGTTTATTCAAATAGGCAAAAAATCACTAAAAGTGATCTATTAAACGCAGTGCTTTAAAAGTGGAATATAGCATTGGTTGTAACTAATCTAACAGATTCGACCTCTCAGTATTTTTTTTCTGGTAGTATGGACAGGTTATAAGCAGTTTAAGCAGTGAACACACTATGTTAAGTCCTTTTTTTCAGCAGCACGCTGATTATGTTTCTATCTCTCGTGAGCAAGGTTGTCGCTTCGCTAAATGCGTTGCTGATGATTACAATCCACTTCATGACAAAGATGCCAAAAAGTTTTGCGCGCCAGGAGACTTACTTTTTTCATTGGTACTAGATCGCTACGGTATTAGTGAACAAATGGAATTTACTTTTGCTGGTATGGTTGATGAAAACACCAAACTTAACTTCCCTGAGGGGGCTGATGAGTTTGATGTAACCAATGGCGAAAAAGTTATTTTAAAGGTAAAGCGCAGCGGTAAAACCAGCCAATGCCCAGCACTAACTAATAGTCTAATAAAAAATTATGTTGAGTTTTCTGGTACTACCTTTCCGCATGTAATTATCCCATTAATGGGCAAGCAAGAGGTAATGATAAACCCTGCTCGTCCGATGGTAATTTACGAATCAATGCTTATTAATCTTGATAACCTTGATATAACAGCGCCAATACTTGAATTTGCAGAGCCTAGTTTTGAGTATGCCGGTAAGCGCGGAAAAATTACACTACGTTTTAACCTGCTAGAAAACGGCGTTAAAGTGGGCTGTGGTGAAAAGCACATGGTGGTTTCGGGTATTCGCGAATACTGCCAAGCAACAGTTGACGATTTAATAGCGTTTTACAACGAACGTAAAGCAACACTAAAGCCAGCTTAAAGCTACAGCAAATTATAAAAGGCGCTAAATACAGCTGTTATTTAGCGCCTTTTTTATTGGGTTTTTTTATTGTTTTAGCGCTAAAGCGAAAGTGAGCAATCACGATTAAATACTTTTCTGGACTGGTTAATTTACGCAGTACAGTAATATGCGTACAATAGCGCTCTTTGTTATTTTAAAGCTAAGCTTATGTCTGTCACTACGTTCTCATCACTTAATCTCGACCCGTTATTATTAACAGCGATTGAGCAAAATAATTACACTCAACCTACCGCAATTCAGATTAAAACCATTCCGCCTATTTTAGCCGGAAGTGATGTAATGGGCAGCGCGCAAACAGGTACGGGTAAAACAGCTGCTTTTGTTTTACCGCTGTTACATAAGCTTTTAAATACCCCTAAAAAAGATGAGCAAGGCCTTGCCCGCGTTGTAATTTTAACGCCAACCCGTGAGCTTGCTCAGCAAGTATTTGCCAGCTTTGAAAAGTACGCACAAGGCACTCATATCAATGGCGCTTTAGCCTATGGTGGCGTAAGTATTGGCCCACAAATAAAAGCACTTAAAACAGCGCAAGTTATCGTGGCAACACCTGGGCGTCTGCTCGATCATATAGTTAAAGGCAGTGTGGTACTTTCAAGTGTAGATTCGCTCGTATTTGATGAAGCAGACCGTATGCTTGATATGGGCTTTATTGATGAAATTAGACGTATATTGCGACATATCCCGGGCGATCGCCAAACTTTACTCTTTTCTGCTACGTTTGATGACAGCGTGTTTGAACTCAGTAAAAAACTACTTAAAAATCCAGAACTAATTGAAGTTGATAAGCGCAACTCAGCCGCAGTTGAAGTAGAGCAAGTTATTTACGCTGTAGATGAAGACCGCAAGCGCGAACTTGTATCGCACATGATTGGCATGAAAAACTGGCGCCAAGTGCTTATTTTTACTCGCACAAAACAAATGGCTGATCAGCTCGCTAAAGAAATGTGTAAAGACGGTTTAAAAACAGAATCAATCCATGGCGATAAATCTCAAGGCGCACGCGACCGTGCATTGCAAAATTTTAAAGAAGGTATTACACGCGTACTTGTTGCAACCGATGTAGCCGCGCGTGGTTTAGATATTTCTACACTTAGATACGTAATTAACTTTGAACTACCGTATATTGCCGAGGACTACGTACACCGTATTGGCCGTACAGGTCGTGCTGGTGAGCAAGGGCTTGCCATGTCGCTGGTAAGTCTTGAAGAGCAATGGCTGCTAGAAGAAATTGAAGTACTACTCGATACGCGTTTAACGCCGCAGTGGTTAGAAGGTTACGAGCCAGATCCTAATAAAAAGCCAAAAGATAATCGTAAAAACACCAACAAGTCGCGAAAAGATCGCGATAAAAAACGCATCACAGGAAAAAGAGAGCCAAGTAGGCGTCGTAAATAATAGCTTTTCCTTTGCTTTTTTGCCTATACTGAAGCTAATAAGTAGCTGAGGTAAAGCAATGTTTGAAATTGATAAGTGGGCATTTTCTGGTATTGATGGCCAAATATCTTTGCATAAATGGCAAAAAACAATTGATCTTATCACGGGGCTATTTTCGGCCCCGTCAGGTTATATAGTTCAGGCAACAAGCAAAGGCTATCGCGTTGTTATTAGAAATAACGAAGGTGGCTCTAACTTTGAGACCAATCCTATCCTTCCTCCCCAAACACCTCTTTTTTGTAAGTACGTAGCAGAGAATAACAATACCTTATACGTTAATAATGCAAGTAATAATGATGCATGGAACACTCTACCGGAGGTTGTTGAAGATGGTGTTGAATCCTACTTAGGTTTACCAATCCATTGGCCAGAAGGCGAAGTATTTGGCACGCTATGCTTAAAAGACACTAAAAAAACAACTTATACCAATGAATATTTTGAGCTTATAGAACAACTACGCGATTTAATTGAAGACGACTTAGCGCTTATTTATAGTTATGAACAAATGCGCGAAATAGCCATGCTCGATGCGCTAACTAATATCTATAACCGCCGAGCACTTAGTTTACTCGCTCAGCAAAAGCTTAATTTAGCGCTGCGCTTAGGTTTTGATGTATGTTGTTTATTTATTGATATAAACGACTTTAAAAAATTAAATGACACCTTTGGTCATGAAGTGGGTGACAAAGCCTTAATTATATTGGCAGATACGCTAAAAACCCATTTAAGAGATGCTGATATAGTCGGGCGTATCGGAGGTGATGAGTTTGTTGTGGTAATGCAAGTAAGCGATAAAAGTAAGATTGGCTACATTATGGATAAAATTTCGACTGAGTATTCAAAAGCCTTACTCAAAGAAGACGTTTGCGATTTATCGCTCAGTATTGGTTATAGCTTTACTGACAAACAAAGGCAGTCATTTGAAAAACTATTAAATGATGCAGACCAGGCAATGTATAAAAATAAACAAGCGTATAAGCTCGCTAAAAAAGCACAATTATAAAAGGAGGTTCATGCCACACAAACTTGGCTAGTTTTTTCTGCGATAGGTTTTATTTTTTCCTTAGCAATAATAAGCTTATTTGAAACGTTCCCTAGCATTAGATTTATATCTAATGAGGGAATAATTTTTGGTGTTATGTGCTCATCGATGGGGGTTGCCTTAAAAAGGCTTGAGAGTAATAACCAAAAATAGCTTTCATTGATAGCTTAAGCTGCAAATCTTTACTTGTATTTATTAATTAATTTTTCAAAGAACGGACATAAAAAAGCAAGCCATTAGGCTTGCCAAGAAGGGTGTTAATTAGCTCTAACCTAGCCTTTAAGCTATTAGCTTTTCCGCAAGGTTCAATTCCATAATGGCTTTTAATAAACGGTATAAGTTAATTGACGCGTCAATTTCTTCTTTACGGTTTGTTAAGCTTTCAATATTTAAGCCCAGTGGCACGTCTAGGTGCGCACAGCTTTTAAGTATTAAGTCGAGGTTTTCGCGGCAAATACGGACGGATTCACTTAATGTATTGTCTGCATCGAGCATGCGCCATTTAGTTGCCTCTGGCACTGAGATACCCAACCATTGCATAAACTCTAAGGTTTTTTCGCCGCCGCACGGGGTAAACGTTAATATAATACGTTGAGGTGTAATACTCTGTGCTTTACACGTACGTGCGTAGCTAGTGATTAGCTCTATAGTAGCTTGTGCATCGTAAACAGCTTGCGATATAAAAAACTGACAACCTTGTGCTGTTTTTTCTATTAATCGTTCGTGCTCATTTCGTTTACTTGAATGGCGCTCGGCAATCGTAACGCCACCTAAAAAGAAATCATCGGATTGCTCTGCCATCGCTTTATAAGCATCTGGCAGGCTTAGCTTTATATCGCCTATCGATGATGGGCTACCTACTAAAACAACATTTTGTAAATCGTAGTCATTTTTAGTTTCACTTAGCCAATCTTTAAATTCGCCTACGCCACGCTGCGCCACACTTTTATAAGTAATCACATCTTGTGCAGATAAATTACGAAGTAAATGGCTGTATTCACGCGGATCAACGGTTTGTTTAAACGCAAATGGGCGGTCTTGGTTAGTTCTGCTGCTTTCGTCTTGAATGTCGTAAATTATCACGCCGTCGTATTCAATTTCGTGTAAGCGACCTAATAGCTTTTCTGCAATGGTTTTTAATTGCGCTTTATCGGTGCCAATTTTAGGCGGGGTAGTACCAATAAGATAAACACCTTGATTGGTGTCCACTATCTTCTCTTTTAGTGATAAAGCCATAATCCTCATTCCAGCTAAGTTTGTTTTGATGGATTTAATATAGCAGCCATTTAGACGTCTAGATAGATTTATTTAATGAAAGTTTTTCAACTAACATGATGTTTATTCATAGGGCTTGTTCCCATAATTTATAATTGACACAGTTGTTTACATAATAAATCCCCTTGGGGGTCTTATATTTATTGGCTTTGGGGCATAATCGAGGGTGAGTTAGTAATACATCTGACAACAAATTTGCTCAATTTAAAAAGGGACAACAATGAAATTTAAATTATTAGCAACCAGCTTAGCGGTATCGCTGGCGTTAACAGGTTGCGCCATGCAACAAAACCAAAGCACCCAAACAACAGCACAACAAGAACAAGTAAATAAAGCTGATGATCGTGTTTTTTCGCAAGATTATGTCATTGAAGAGCTAGAAAACGGCTTACGTGTCATGGTTGTTAAAACCGATTACCCTGATGTAGTGTCGCTGCAAATTCCGGTATCGGTTGGATCGCGTAACGAAGTTGAAGAGGGCAAAACAGGCTTTGCTCACTTTTTTGAACACATGATGTTTAAAGGCTCACAAAAATACCCTGAAGATGCTTACTCAGACATATTAAAAAATTCAGGTGTTGATAACCGCGCTTATACAACAAACGATTACACAAATTACCATTTAAACTTTTCAAAGCAGCATCTTGATAAAGTACTTGAGCTTGAAGCTGATATTTTTCAAAACTTAACCTACACCGAAGAGCAATTTAGAACAGAAGCACAAACGGTAAAAGGTGAGTACTTAAAAAACAACGCGAGTCCAATTCGTAAATTATTAAGCGCTGTACGCGAAGAAGCGTTTGATAAGCACACGTATAAACACACCACTATGGGCTTTTTTAAAGACATAGAAGCCATGCCAGATCAAATGGCGTACGGGAAAGAGTTTTTTGCTAAATTTTATAAGCCTGAGTATGTGTCACTTGTCATTGTGGGCGATGTAGACCCGCAAGCAACAATGGCAATGGTTAAAAAGCATTGGGGCAGCTGGAAAAAGGGTAACTATGTTGCTGACATTAAAGCAGAGCCTGTTCAACAAGCACCAAAATATTTGCACCAGCAAGATGAAGCGCTACCAGGACATTGGTTACTCGTATCGTACAAAGGCGCTGCGTGGGAACCTGCTAAAAAAGACAGAGCGGCACTTGATTTAATCTCACAGCTTTATTTTTCAAATAATTCAGATTTATACCAAGAGCTAGTGGTCGACAAACAAATTGCCAGCCAAATGTTTACCTATAACCCAGAGACTAAAGATCCGGGTTTATTACACGTATTTGTTAAAGTAGAAAACGCAGATGATTTAGCCACTGCACGCGATGCCATTAACCGCACTTATGCAAAAGCACGCACTGAGCTTGTTGATGAGCAAAAGCTCAGTGATTTAAAATCGAACCTTAAGTACAGCTTTATTAATGGTTTAGATTCGTCGCAAGCGATTGCATCAACCCTTGCCAGCTACATGCATTTTGAGCGTGATCCTGAGGTTATAAACCAGCTGTATAAATCGGCAGATAACATCACCAGCGCAGATATTAAAGCCGTTGCTAATAAATACTTTACTGATAACGCACGTACCACATTAACAATGTCGGCACTTGATAAAGCGCCAAGTTTTGAGCAAGAAGTTGATTTAAATGCGCTTACTGCAAAGCTTGAACAAGCACCTGCGAAGCCTGCATTTAAAGTACTTGATAAAACCAATGGCTCGCCATTAATCGATGTTAACTTTTTATTCAATACCGGTGCGGCTGCCGACCCACAAGGCAAAAAAGGTGTTGCTGCGTTAACTGCGGCTATGCTTGCACAAGGTGGCTCAGAGGCGACAAGCTATAAAGATATTCAAAAAGCACTTTATCCGCTTGCAGGTAGCTTTGGTTATCAAATAGATAAAGAAATGCTGTCGTTTCAAGGGCGTATTCATAAAGACAATGCAGCGCAGTGGTATTCACTTGTGAGCGATCAATTATTAAGCCCAGGCTTTAGAGATGACGACTTTAAACGCCTTAAAAAAGAAATGATCGATGGTATTAAGTCAGGCTTAAAAGCATCTAACGATGAAGAGCTAGGTAAAGAAGTGCTATACAGTGCGCTTTACAAAAATCACCCTTACGAAAGCTACAACTACGGTGATATTTCGGATTTAGAAGCGCTGACGCTAGATGATGTTAAAGCGTTTTATAACAGCGAGCTTACGCAATCTAAACTCACGGTTGGCTTAATTGGGGCTGTGCCAGCAAAACTTAAAGCTAAAATGATGAGCGACTTTGCAACGCTACCAAAAGGTGAGCAAAGCCGTTTAAGTATTCCTGATGCGCCAGCGCTTAAAGGTCATCATGCAACTATTGTAGAAAAGTCAGCGCAATCGACTGCGGTATCATTTGGTTTCCCTATTGATACAATAAGAAGTAGCGAAGACTGGACAACCCTTTGGCTTGTGCGTTCGTACTTTGGTGAGCACCGTAGTTCTAACAGCTTTTTATATGAGCGCATTCGTGAAACTCGCGGCATGAACTATGGCGATTACGCATACATTGAATACTTTCCACGTGGTATGTTTCAAACCAAGCCAGATGCAAACCTAGGGCGCTCAGAGCAAATATTTCAAGTGTGGTTACGCCCACTTCGCTCTAATAACGATGCGCACTTTGCAACACGTACCGCCTTGTTTGAACTAGATAAGCTAATTAAAAATGGTATGAGCGAAGACGACTTTGAAGCTACGCGTAACTTTTTAATTAACTTTGTGCCGCAAATGGTTGCAAGTCAAAACCGCCAATTAGGTTACGCACTTGATAGCGAATTTTACAACACAGATAGCTTTGTAAGTTACGTAACTAACAAACTTAAAACGCTAACGCTTGCTGATGTTAATCGCGTTATTAAAGAAAACTTACAAACAAACAATGTTCACTATGTATTTATTACTGGTGACGGCGCTGATATGCAAAAACGTTTAGCATCGCAGCAAACATCGCCAATGATTTACAACACGAATAAACCTGCCGAATTAGTGGCTGAAGATAAAGTGATTGCTGATTACAAATTAGCAATTCCTGCAAAAAATATTGAAGTGATGAAAGTCGATAAAGTATTTCAATAATTTAAGTGGTTTTTAAGCGTTAGAAAAAGCCTCAATGCTTAAAGTATTGGGGCTTTTTTATTATTTAATCTGAACTCTGGTTAAGAGATTTACTAACGTATTGAATCATGGTGGTATTTAAATTTATTTTCTCTAGCCAGAGGTTTTCAGTAAATTCAACGCAGTTAGCGCTGAAAATAGCTGCTCCAGATAGATTTATTATCCACAGTTCAGGTTATTTAATAATGAAACTTAATAAACGGTTATACCTAATAACCAGAACAAATAACTAAGGGGTTAACACCTTAGGCTTTAAATCCGTTAGACTTGGCAAAAGGCTCTTTTATATCAATTTAAGGCAGTGCAGTATTATGCGTCATGAAATTTGGCAACAGCTTCGTAGTGAAGCAAATGAAGTCGTAACCCGTGAACCTCTTTTAGCGAGTCATGTGTATTCATGTATTTTGAATCATGAGTGTTTGGGTTCAGCGTTGAGCTTTATTGTTGCTAATAAATTGGCGGACGCGGTGGTATCTGCGTTTACTATTCGTGAGTTGTTCGATCAAGCATTTGTAAAGTGCGATCGTATGCTTACTTATGTAGCTGAGGATATTAAAGCGGTAAAAGACAGAGATCCCGCAGCCGAAACTTACCTTACGGTGATATTAAACTTAAAGGGTTTTCATGCTATTCAAGCGCACCGTTTAGCAAATTGCTTATGGCAACAAAACCGTAAAGAGTTAGCGCGCTTTGTACAAAGCCGAACATCTGAAGTGTTTGGGGTCGATATTCACCCAGCATGTAAAGTGGGTAAAGGTATTATGTTTGACCATGCAACCGGTATTGTTATTGGTGAAACAGCGGTAATAGAAGATAACGTATCAATTTTGCAATCTGTAACGCTTGGCGGCACGGGTAATGAGCAGGGGGATCGTCATCCTAAAATTAGAGCCGGTGTGTTAATAGGCGCTGGTGCTAAAGTACTTGGTAATATTGAAGTGGGCGAGGGCGCACGAATTGGTGCAGGCTCAGTTGTACTTAGCAATGTTCCAGCACACACAACCGCTGTTGGCGTACCCGCTAAAATTATTGGTCGACCGGATTGTGAGTGTCCGGCGCAAAGTATGAACCAAAACTTTTTAGCAAATCCTGAGCCTGAAAATGCTTCACATACAAGTGCAATGCTATAAAAGTAGGCGAAAATAAATGCCATATAAAAGTAACTTATTTGCAATGATACTCAGCTTTTTTGTGGGGGTAGGATTAACAAGTGGTTACTTTTTGCATTTGTATGAACCGTTTAACGATAAAACGGCTCAATTTATACATGCTAGTCAAGATGTTATTATTGAAGTAAGCGGTAATAAATCAGTTCAAAAATCACCTATAAACACTACAACCAAAGCACTTCAACAACCGCTGGAAAAAGAGTACATTACGAAAATAAGTGCGCTAAATAACGAATTGTCAGTAGCTACAAAACAGCTGAAAGTTGCTCAGCAGCAGTTAAAGCGAACTCGCTTAGAAGGCACTGATTTTGCTAAGCAGCTTGATGAAAAATTTGATAGTGAAAGTGAAAATACGCAGTGGAGCTTCGAAATAGAAACGGCACTTACTGACTTTTTAATCATCAGTGATTTAAGTAATACGGCGCAGCTAAGCTATTTAACTTGTAAACAAACTATCTGTAAATTTGAATTACTAGCCGATAAGAATAATGAACAAGGCCATGCACAGTGGCGTGAACTTAATGATAAGTTGGCAACGACACCTTGGTGGCAACAGTTTAAAATCACCTCATCAAGCTCAAACGACGAGCGAATAGAATTTATAGTGAGCACCAAAGAGTAAGTGCTCCTATTTTAGTTAAGCGTGCTAGCTCACTACTTTAGAATGTATAACACCATCAACAAGTTCGGTAATAAGTGCATCACCGGTTTTCACATCACTTACTGACTTAACCACTTTATTTTTTTCATTTTTTGTAATGCTGTAACCGCGTGCTAAAACATTTAGCGGACTTACCGAATCTAATTTACTTGCCTGTAGTGCCAAGTTGTTATTTGCTTGCTGCAATTGATGCTGTATAGCTTGGTTTAGTCTTGTGTGTAATTGCGTGAGTATATGGTTTGCTGTAGCGAGTTTTTTGTCAGGCGATTGGCGCATTAAACGCGGCGTTAAGTTATTAAGTGTGCGTTCTTGCTGGTATAAGCGATTACGCATAGCTTGTTGCAGTGCAATGCTTAGCTCATCCAAACGTTGCGTTTTTTGATTAAGCTGATTACGTGGATGACATAAATTAAGGCGGTGTTGTAACTGCGTTGCTAATGCGCGCTTGTCGGCAATGCCGTGCTTAAACGCGTTAGATAAACGATTAACTAATTGCGTTACTTTGTTGTGTAACTCTTGCGTATTTGGGCTTACAAGCTCAGCTGCGGCTGATGGGGTTGCTGCACGAACATCAGCCACGTAGTCGCTAATGGTAGTATCTATTTCGTGGCCTACCGCACTTACTATGGGTAATTCACTTTTAAAAATAGCGCGGGCGAGCTGTTCGTGATTAAAGCACCATAAATCTTCAAGTGATCCGCCGCCTCGTCCTAAAATAAGTACGTCTACTTCATCACGAGCATTAGCTAATTCAATTTGATTAATTAAATGTGCATGTGCTTCTTTGCCTTGCACCATCGCAGGGTAAATAATGACTTCTAATTGCGGCGCACGGCGTTTAAGTACCGTTAAAATATCTTTTATAGCAGCGCCGGTTGCTGAGGTAATAACACCAATACGATTAATATTTTGCGGTAATGGCTGCTTGTGAGCAGAGCTAAATAATCCTTCGGCGGCCAAACGCATTTTAAGCGCATCAAACTCTTGCTTTAGCTGACCTTCGCCTGCGGGCTCCATATGCTCAACAATAAGCTGGTAGTCACCGCGAGGTTCATAAAGTGATACACGCGCTTTTACTGTGACTTGTGCTCCATTTACAGGGCGGTAGCTTTGGTTGCGGTTGTTGCCGCGCCACATTGCGGCTTTAATTTGTGCTTTATCGTCTTTTAGCGAAAAATACCAATGACCGGATGCAGGGGTAATGAAATTAGAAATTTCGCCTGTTAATACTAATGAGGCAAAGCCTTGCTCAAGTAATGTGCGAATTTCTCTATTAAGGCGTGACACGGTGTAAACCGTCTGCGAAGGCTTCGAAAACATAAAAAACAACCTAAAACTATTTATGAGGCAAGTTATAAGGTAAGTTTATCATAAATATTTACGAAATATTATTTACTCATGCCAACAACGCTGTTAAAATTTGGCCGCAATTCCTTATCGTAGTTCCACATGTGAGAAGTTGCCAAAATGCTTAGAATCGCTAAAGAAGCTCTTACCTTTGATGACGTACTTTTAGTACCTGGTCATTCTACTGTTTTGCCACACACGGCAAACATTTCAACTCGCTTAACGCGTGGTATCAAACTTAACTTGCCGCTTATTTCAGCATCTATGGATACTGTTACAGAAGCTCGTTTAGCTATTGCCCTTGCGCAAGAGGGTGGTCTTGGTTTTATTCATAAAAACATGACTATCGAAGAACAAGCGAAAAACGTACGTAAAGTTAAAACCTACGAAGCAGGTATTGTTTCTTACCCTGTAACGGTGACTGCCGATTTAACAATTGCTGATGCAGTTGAGCTTTCGCACGAAAAAGGTTTTTCAGGCTTTCCGGTTACCGACAGCAATAATGTACTTGTAGGCATTGTTACTAGCCGTGATATGCGTTTTGAAACTAAGCTTGAACAGCCTGTTTCTACCGTTATGACTAAAAAAGAAAAGCTTGTTACCGTTAAAGAAGGCGCAGCACGCGAAGAAATTTTAGGCTTAATGCACGAACACCGCATTGAAAAAATCCTTGTTGTTGATGATGAATTTAAACTCAAAGGCATGATCACAGTAAAAGATTACCAAAAAGCCCAAGACAAACCTGACGCATGTAAAGACGACCAAGGTCGTTTACGTGTAGGTGCTGCTGTAAGTGTTGGCGCGGGTACTGATGAGCGTATTGCTGCATTAGTTGAAGCGGGTATTGATGTTTTACTTATCGATACATCACATGGTCACTCTCAAGGTGTTATTGACCGTGTAACTAAAACGCGTAAAGAGTACCCAGACTTACAAATTATTGCAGGTAACATTGCAACAGCAGAAGGTGCGATTGCACTAGCTGATGCGGGAGCGGATGCAGTTAAAGTAGGTATCGGCCCAGGTTCTATCTGTACTACACGTATTGTTACCGGTTGTGGCGTTCCACAAATTACAGCTATTTCAGATGCTGTTGAAGGCTTAAAAGGTCGCGACATTCCTGTTATTGCTGATGGCGGCATTCGTTTTTCTGGTGATATTGTTAAAGCACTTGTTGCTGGTGCATCGTGTGTAATGGTGGGTTCTCTTCTTGCTGGTACTGAAGAAGCACCAGGTGAAGTTGAATTGTACCAAGGCCGTTATTACAAATCTTACCGTGGTATGGGCTCATTGGGCGCGATGGATCAAAAAGAAGGTTCATCAGATCGTTACTTCCAAAAATCAAACGAAGCAGACAAGTTAGTACCTGAAGGTATTGAAGGTCGCGTAGCTTACAAAGGCCCTATTGCAACAATTATTCATCAGCAAGTGGGCGGCCTACGAAGCGCTATGGGCTTAACGGGTTGTGCAACAATTGAAGAGCTAAATACAAAACCACAATTTGTACGTGTTACTTCAGCAGGTATGGGTGAGTCGCACGTTCATGATGTGCAAATCACTAAAGAAGCACCAAATTACCGCTTAGGTTAAGCAGCGTAATTAATTTAATATACTGGGCTTGCTTTGCAAGCCCTCTTTTTAGTCGTTTATATAAATACCAATTGCATTAATAAAGTGGTCAATTATTGCGACAGATAAATGGCTCAATAACGAGGCAAAAACTTCGACTTTTAGTTTCTTCTAAATAAGAAGTTTTTAACGTGGTTAGAGAGTTATTTAGCCTGCAAGAATTAGTAATGTTTAATAAAATTGGTATTCAAAACGGCATTTAGCATTAGCATCTACTTTACGAGATACTCCATGAGCAAAGATATTCACGATTCACGAATTCTCATTTTAGACTTTGGTTCACAATACACTCAACTAATCGCGCGCCGTATACGCGAAATTGGTGTTTACTGTGAACTGTGGGCATGGGATGTGACTGAAGAGCAAATCCGCGAGTTTAACCCACAAGGTATCATTCTTTCTGGTGGCCCAGAATCAACAACACTTGAAAACAGCCCGCGCGCTCCTGAGTATGTATTTAATGCAGGCGTGCCTGTGCTAGGTATTTGCTACGGTATGCAAACAATGGCAGCTCAACTTGGCGGAAGTGTACACAGCTCTGATAAAAAAGAGTTTGGTTACGCACAAGTAGAAAAAGTAGGCAGCTGTGCATTATTTGATGCAATTGAAGACAGCATTACCGATGGCGGCAACGGCATACTCGACGTATGGATGAGCCATGGCGACAAAGTAATGGATATTCCAGCTGGTTTTGCAACAACAGCTAAAACATCTACTTGTCCACATGCTGCAATGTCTAACGAAGAAAAACGTTTCTACGGCGTACAGTTTCACCCAGAAGTAACACATACACATCAAGGTCAGCGCTTATTAGAACGTTTTGCTATTGATATTTGTGGCTGTGAAAAATTATGGACTGCTGCAAAAATTATCGATGATGCTATCGAGCGTATTAAAGAAACAGTTGGCGATGACGAAGTTATTCTAGGCTTATCTGGTGGTGTTGATTCATCGGTTGTGGCTATGCTTATTCACCGTGCAATTGGCGAAAGGTTAACATGTGTATTTGTTGATAATGGGTTACTTCGTTTAAACGAAGGCCAACAAGTAATGGACATGTTTGGTAATAAATTTGGCTTAAATATTGTTAAAGTTGAAGCTGAAGAGCAGTTTTTAAATGATCTAGCGGGTAAGTCAGACCCAGAAGATAAACGTAAAGCCATTGGTCATACGTTTATTAATGTATTTGATGAGCAAGCCAAAAAGCTTAAAAATGCAAAATGGTTAGCGCAAGGTACAATTTATCCTGATGTAATTGAATCAGCGGCATCTGCAACTGGTAAAGCGCATGTTATTAAATCTCACCACAATGTGGGCGGATTACCAGATGACATGAAAATGGGCCTTGTTGAGCCATTACGTGAATTATTCAAAGATGAAGTACGTAAAATTGGCCTAGAACTAGGTTTACCGTACGACATGCTTTACCGTCACCCTTTCCCTGGACCAGGTTTAGGTGTGCGTGTACTTGGCGAGATTAAAAAAGAATACTGTGATTTATTACGCCGCGCCGATGCGATTTTCATCGAAGAGCTACACAAAGCAGAGCTTTACCATAAAGTAAGCCAAGCGTTTACTGTATTCTTACCGGTTAAATCGGTAGGGGTTATGGGCGATGCACGTAAGTACGATTGGGTTGTATCACTTCGTTGTGTGGAAACAATCGACTTTATGACAGCGCGCTGGTCACATTTACCGTATGAGTTCTTAGGTTTGGTTTCAAACCGTATCATTAACGAAATTGATGGTATTTCTCGTGTTGTTTACGATATTTCAGGTAAACCACCTGCAACTATCGAATGGGAATAATTAATTTTAGTTTTAGTCAGATAAAATAAAGTGATTAAAAACGGCGGATTAGCATGCTAATTCGCCGTTTTGTTTATTTAAAAAGCAGTTGAACTAAAAGTGTGATTTTTCTCTTTACCTTTGGCGAAACTTCTCTATAATTCGTCGTCATTGCAGGGGCGTAGTTCCAATTGGTAGAACAGCGGTCTCCAAAACCGATGGTTGGGAGTTCGAGTCTCTCCGCCCCTGCCATTTCTTCTTTACATCGTATTTATTAATTCTTATATTACCTTACTTACTAATTTCATCGAGTCGTTATGCATTCACGGTACGCAGCTGTTTTTGGTATTGAAAACCTCGAATTAAATAAACACTTTAAACCAGCCGATAAATTTCCAGCGGATAGCCCTCCTGCAGATAATCTTTTAATAGATAGTGTTGCGGCAAGTAGTCATGCACCTGATACTGCACCAAAAAACAATGTACTTGAGCCTATAGTGCTTTGTGAACAATTATTTGCAGATATTAGACGTGCAGCATTACCAATTGCTATTAACAGCGTTGTACAAAGCGCTGAGATGCAATTAAATGACAATCAGCTAGTACTTACAAAACCACAGCTCAGCACGGCCGATAAGCGCGCTTTATGGGCTTTAATGAGTGAACACCTTGATAAACTTTAAACCAGTAGACGAAACCGCAATACCTCAATTAATGGCAATAGAAACAGCATGCCATAGCCATCCGTGGACGTTAAATACAATGAGTTCGTGTTTAGGTGGGCGCTATTTTAATGTAGCCGCGTTTGAAAATGAGACTATGGTTGGTTTTTATATTGGTGAAAAAGCAGGTCCTGATTTTACGCTTATGGATATTTGCGTAACACCAAGTTATCAAGGCAAGGGCATTGCTAAGCAGTTGTTAGCTCAGTTTATTGAATACGGTGAGCAACAAAACGCTGAAAACTTATTTTTAGAGGTACGCGAATCTAACACGCGAGCAATTGCGCTGTATGAGTACGCTGGCTTTATAGAAATGTCAGTGCGTAAAAACTACTACCCAAGCGACAACCCAGCTAAAAATGGCTTTGAAGATGCCATTTTAATGGGGATGGCATTAAGTTTAGGTTTCCAATAACAGCGAGCATGTGTTGTTTATACTTGCTTATTATTTATAGAGTTTTCAATAGCGGTAATTAAGTCGGCTATAAGATCATCGCGAACTATTTTGTTATCACTTTTTAATGAATCTTCGAGTGCGCCTGCGCTGTGATAAATATCGTCAAAGTTAAAGCACCCAGCACTTCCTTTAATACTGTGGGCAACATTTCGTAGTGCTTCCCAGTCATCAGAACGTTGATATGTTTTTACTTCATCTAAGTAAGTCGGCAAATTAGCTAAGTAGTTGTCTGCAATTTGTTGGAATTTTTCACTTTTTAATAAGTTATCCCATTTATTTTGGTTATCTTTTTCAAGGTGTAAATAACTCACTAGTACGTTTTCTAATGCGTCTTTATCAATCGGCTTACCAAGTGCTTTATCACAACCAGCCTCCAAATAAGTGCCTATATCATGGTTCATTACGTTTGCGGTTAATGCGATGATAGGGCCGTCGTACGCAGCGTGGCGTAGCATTTTAGTTGCTTCTAACCCGCCCATAACCGGCATTTGCATATCCATAATAATTAACTGATAGTCGTTAACTAGCGCCATTTCTACTGCTTGTGCGCCATTACTTGCTATATCGGGTTCTAGGCCCCACGTTTGCAGAAGCAGTTTTATTAGTAGTTGATTATCAGGGTTGTCTTCAGCCACTAAAATATTGGCATCAAAGTGGTTGGTTGCAAACGATAGTAGTGGATCTCTTTCTGGCGTTAATTGGCTTTTATCTGTAAGTAATTGTAGTGCGGGTTTTCTGCCTGTTAAATGACACGACACGCTAATAGAAAACTTACTTCCTTTACCTATTTCACTTTTTAGTACTACATCACCACCGAGTAGTTGCGCCAAGTTTTTGGAAATACATAAACCAAGCCCTGTACCGCCAAATCGACGGGTAGTCGTTGCATCAGCTTGCTCAAATGGTTTAAATACACGCTTTATTTGATTTTCAGACATGCCGATGCCGGTGTCTGTGACAACAAATTCAAGCATTTTTCTTTTTTGATGAAAGTGTACGCAAATAGAAACGCTGCCTTGCTCTGTAAATTTAACTGCATTATTCGCAACGTTAATTAATATTTGTTTTAAACGCGTAATATCACTGTATATGGTACGAGGCAGTGGTAATTCATAGTTTATATTTAAAGTAAGCTGTTTCTCTTTTGCTAAGGGTTCAATAATAGATTCAATATCATGTACGAGCTGTACTACATTGATAGGCGCTTGATCTACTGCAAGCTTTTCGGCCTCAATTTTAGATAAGTCCAAAATGTTATTGATTAGTTCTAGCAAGTGTTTTGAATTTCGTAAAATAGTACTGAGGTGCTGTTTATCGTTCGCTATTTTATCGTTGTGTAGTAATTGTTCTGTAAAGCCCATAATAGCAGTGAGCGGTGTACGTATTTCGTGACTCATATTTGCTAAAAAACGACTTTTAAGTTGATTCGCTTGTTCAGCTTGAGCAATCGCCAGCTCTAGTTGGCTGTTCATTGCTTCAAGTGCTTTGGTACGGCTTTCTACTTTATCTTCTAAGTGATGTTTATAATCTTCCAGCTGTTGTTGGTAGTGTCTTATCTGGTTAACCATGTGATTAAAATCGTTAAATAAAATGCCTACTTCATCATTTGTATGCGCAGGTAAATTCACCGATAAATCACCATCCCCAACGCGGTGGCTTGCTGCACCTAATAACTCGATAGGGTTGAGTAGTAAGTTACGCACAACCACAAAAATTAATATAGGCAGGGTGATCACAGAAATAAGAACAATTAAGCCTGTTATTAAACTAATAGCCTTACCAGATTGATAAAGTACAGCTTTAGGAATAGTAGAAACATAATAATAACCGCCACTCATTTGTACCGCAAAAATCATGCGCTCTATTTTATCTATACTTGATAGTTCGATAGTCGACAAGGTGCCAATATCAGCTAAATCATGTATTCGGTTTAGTTCGTATTCGCTAATGTATTGGCCGCGCATACTGTAATCGGAACTAAATAAAATTTTACCATCTTTGGTGAGTAGTAAATTAAGTGTATTGTTATAAGGCGCCTCTAAAATACTGGTATTGAGTATTGAAGGCTCAACATGGACAACGATAAAGCCTAACTGTTGAGGGCGTTTTAAATAGTAGTCAACACTATAAATTCGCTGAATAAAATACAAACTGGTTGTTCCGTCTGATTTTTGATCCATGAACTGTTGCTGGCTTAAATTACTTTGCAGTACTTTATTTAAAAAGGGATAGCTTTTAGGGGCTGTAGTCAGGTTGTTTGAATAATAAGCGTCGCTTTTTCCGCTTGCAGAGACTAAATTAATACTAACTATATCTGGATAGGCTTCGCTATAACTGGCAAATACATCCATTAAGGCACCTAGTTGGCGTGTATAACTGCCATTAGCTCGTACATCATTTGCTAAAAAGTCACTCAGTACGGGAGAAGTCGAGAGCAGCTTTGTAGTTGAATGAAAAGAGTCTATATAGTTAAATACTTTTTGTTGTTGTTGCTCAACAAAACGACTCATTATTAGATCGGCTTGTTTTTGAGTGGAGTTAGTTACATTCGTGAGCGTGAAGCCCCCTAAAAATAATAGAGGCAATATAACAAGCGGCGTTATATACCATAATAATCGAATGCTTAACTTACTGGTTTTCATGACCAAACTACTTATCCTCCATGCAATTTATCAATAATATGCGTAACCGCTATATTACACAAGCCTGTAGGTGTCTTGATGGCTAATTTCTGTAACCAACCAAAGAAACTTACGTAAAATAATAAGGGGATGGGGAGGCGAGCTTTGCATTTTATTTTAGAACTCAACGGCCTTTAATAAAAAGATCAGTTAATAACTAACCATTGATTGTTTATAAGGCCAAGATCAGCGAAAATAGTCTTCAATTACGATTAACATAACGGATCGCATGTGAAGAGCCAATTTAGGGCTTTTCTGATGGTGTGTTGAGCTTTCGAGGTTGCTTTATACCAATTTTATTAAAAATATGATCATTCTAGCGTATTGAATAGCTCACTAACTAGGTTAAAAAATTATTCATAGAGAACAACTCTATGTGATAATTTTCGCCTTGTTATTACACTATTTACTTATCGCTATAATAGATCACTAATTTAATGCAATTGTTATTATTTAAGCCTTGAAAGCTCAGCATACTTAAAGTGGATAATATCCGTATACAAACTAAAAGAACTTTTTAATGGCAGATCAAAATCTCCTTAGCGAAATTAATAAACGACGAACCTTTGCTATCATCTCTCACCCAGATGCTGGTAAAACAACCATCACCGAAAAAGTATTGTTATTCGGACAAGCTATTCAACGAGCTGGTACTGTAAAAGGCCGTGGTTCTAACCAACATGCTAAGTCTGACTGGATGGAAATGGAAAAAGAGCGTGGTATATCTGTTACTACCTCTGTAATGCAGTTTCCATATAACAACGCACTTGTTAACTTACTTGATACTCCAGGGCACGAAGACTTCTCTGAAGATACTTACCGCACATTAACAGCGGTAGATTCGTGTTTAATGGTTATTGATGCAGCAAAAGGTGTAGAAGACCGTACCCGCAAGTTAATGGAAGTTACACGCCTGCGTACCACACCTATTGTTACCTTTATGAACAAATGTGATCGTGATATTCGCGACCCAATGGAAGTGCTGGACGAAGTTGAAACAGAGCTAAATATTGCCTGTGCCCCCATCACTTGGCCAATTGGCTGTGGTAAAGAGTTCAAAGGTGTTTACCACATTCATAATGACGAAGCTGTTTTATACAAAACAGGTCAGGGTCATAAAATTCAAGAAGTTCGTACCATTAAAGGTCTTGATAACCCAGAGCTTGATATTGCCATTGGTGAAGATTTAGCTGCGCAATTACGCGATGAGCTTGAGCTTGTTATTGGCGCATCAAACGAATTTGATTTAGATCTGTTTTTAGCCGGTGAGCTTTCGCCAGTTTATTACGGTACAGCACTTGGTAACTTTGGTGTTGACCACGTGTTAGATGGTTTAACTAAATGGGCGCCAACGCCATTACCACGCGAAACAGAAGACAGACTTATTGTTGCAACTGAAGAAAACTTTACTGGTTTTGTATTTAAAATTCAGGCCAACATGGATCCAAAGCACCGTGACCGTATTGCATTTATGCGTATTGTATCGGGTAAGTACAGCCAAGGCATGAAAATGAATCACGTGCGAATTGGCAAGCAAGTGAGCATTTCTGATGCGGTAACCTTTATGGCGGGCGACCGCGAGCGCGCAGCTGACGCTTACGCCGGCGACATTATTGGTTTGCATAACCACGGAACTATTCAAATTGGTGATACATTCACGCAAGGCGAAAAACTTAAATTTAGTGGTATCCCTAACTTTGCGCCTGAATTATTCCGCCGTATTCGTCTTCGCGATCCGCTTAAGCAAAAGCAATTATTAAAAGGCTTAGTGCAGCTTTCTGAAGAAGGTGCTGTGCAAGTATTTAGACCGCTTATAAACAACGATTTAATTGTGGGCGCGGTAGGTGTACTTCAGTTTGATGTAGTTGTAGCGCGCTTAAAAGCCGAATATAACGTAGATGCTATTTACGAAGGTGTAAACGTAAATACAGCGCGTTGGGTAAGTAGCGATGATGTGAAAAAGTTTGAAGACTTTAAGCGCAAGTGCGAAAGTAATTTAGCACTCGATGGCGGTGATAACTTAACTTACATTGCGCCTAGCCGTGTAAATCTTAACTTATCGGTAGAGCGCTACCCTGAAGTAACGTTTAGCCATACACGCGAAAACTAGAATCGACTGACTACAGTTAACTGAAAGCCTGCTTTGTCGGGCTTACAAAGGTAAAAAATATGAATATTCGTACTATTTTAATCGAAAAAGCCGTTGCAGCTATGGTTGGTGCAGGCTTACCTGAAGATACAAACCCAGCAGTAACGCAAAGCACACGTCCACAATTTGGTGATTACCAAATTAATGCAGCCATGGGCGCGGCTAAAAAAATGAAAAGCAACCCACGTGAGCTTGCGCAAAAAATTATAGATAACCTTGATGTAAGCGATATTGCTCAAAAGACTGAAATTGCAGGCCCAGGTTTTATTAATATTCATTTAAAGCCTGAGTTTTTAGCGCAAAGCGTACAAGCCGCTAACAGTGATGCAAAGCTTGCTGTAAATGAGCATGCTAAGCCACAAAAAGTGGTTGTTGATTATTCATCACCAAACCTTGCTAAAGAAATGCACGTAGGCCATTTACGTTCAACCATTATTGGTGACTCAATTGTGCGTGCGCTTGAATTTAGAGGCGATACGGTTGTACGTCAAAATCACATGGGTGATTGGGGCACGCAATTTGGTATGTTAATCGCGCATTTAGAAGATCAAATTAGCCAAGGTGTTGATTTAGATTCTGTAGCACTTGCTGATTTAGAAACCTTTTATCGCGATGCTAAAAAACGTTTTGACGATGAAGAAGGCTTTGCAGATAAAGCACGTGACTATGTTGTTAAACTACAAGGCGGCGATACGCACTGTGAAAAGCTTTGGAAACTATTTATAGCCACCTCAGTTAAACACTCTGAAGAAGTATACAAGCGTTTAAATGTAACGCTTACTCAAGCCGATATTATGGCTGAAAGCGCATACAACGCAGAGCTTAACGATATTATTAGCCTACTTAAAGATAAAAATATTGCCGTTGAGTCGCAAGGCGCGCAAGTGGTGTTTTTAGATGAACTTGCTAATAAAGATGGCGAGCCATCAGCGTTTATCGTACAAAAATCTGGCGGTGGTTTTTTATATGCAACAACAGATTTAGCTGCATGTGACTACCGTTCAAATAAATTAGGTGCCGATCGTATCTTAATTTTTGTAGATGCACGTCAAAATCTACACTTTAACCAAGTAGAGCTAACAGCGCGTAAAGCTGGTTTATTACGAGACGAAACAAGCTACGAGTTTTGCCCGTTTGGCACCATGATGGGCGCCGATAATAAACCATTTAAAACACGTACTGGCGGCACAGTAAAACTTGCTGATTTATTAGAAGAGTCAATTAACCGTGCAGCCGCAAAACTAGCTGAACGTGAGTCTGATTTAAGTGATAGCGATCGCAGCGAGATTGCCCGTAAAGTAGGTATTGGTGCAGTTAAATACGCCGATCTTTCTAAGCATCGCACCAGCGATTACATTTTTAACTGGGACAGCATGCTAAGCTTTGAAGGTGCAACCGCTCCTTACTTACAATATGCTTATACACGTATACGCAGTATTTTCCGTAAATCAGGCGTTGATGCAACTACATTAAATTCAGATGTTGTAATTGTTGAGCCTCAAGAAAAAGCACTAGCACTTAAGCTACTACAGCTTGAAGAAGTCCTTGATTTAATGATCAACGAAGCAACACCGCACGTACTATGTGGTTACTTATATGAGCTTGCAAGCTTATACATGACATTTTACGAAGCCTGCCCAGTACTTAAAGAAGGCGTAGAGCCAAGCGTGCGCGATAGCCGTTTAGTGCTGTGTAATTTGGTTTCTAAAACACTAGAAACGGGATTGGATTTGCTAGGTATTGAAGTTATGGAGCAAATGTAATCTGCTGCGTGTAGTTCGCTTTAGCTGCGTTGGTAAAACTATTTAGCCTAAGTCACATACAAACCGTATGCTCCTTGGCATAAATAGTTTTACCGCCTTGCTAGCACTCCTACACTTGCAGATATCTGAGCTGTGTAGGTTGGGTTGAGTGAAACGAAACCCAACGATACACCTGAGACTCTATGTTTATTGCTATCGATACACCTGAATCTTAATATTTGTTACTGCTCAACATCTAATGTTTTAAGCTCGCTACTCTAAGCTCTTTTCTAAGGCTTTATTTAAAGGATTTGTTATGAAACTCGAAGATATCCGCCGTGAATACCTGCAAGACGCGTTAAGCGAAGATAACTTGCAAGATGACCCATTCAAGCAGTTTGAAACATGGCTTGAGCATGCTGTAGCAAGCCAATTACCCGATCCAACAGCGATGGTTGTAGCAACTGTTGATGAAACCGGTCAGCCTTCACAGCGTATAGTGCTTTTAAAGCATTTTGATGATAACGGCTTTGTGTTTTTTACCAATACAGGTTCGCGTAAAGCGCAAGAGCTTAAAGGTAATAACAAAATATCGCTGCACTTTCCGTGGCATCACATGGAGCGCCAAGTTATTGTTTATGGCGAGGCTAAACCATTACCAACTTCTGCTGTGGCAAAGTACTTTTTATCTCGTCCTAAAGAAAGCCAATTAGCCGCCTGGGCATCAGCGCAAAGTCGTCCTGTGTCATCACGTAAAGTACTAATGGAAACCTTTGCCAATATGAAAAACAAGTTTGCTAAAGGTGAAATTCCACTTCCCGATTTTTGGGGCGGATATTGTGTAGTGCCCACTAAAATTGAGTTTTGGCAAGGTGGAGCGCATCGTTTGCATGACCGCTTTATATATCAGCGCCAAGCAGATAATAGCTGGCAAATTACGCGCTTAAATCCTTAATCAATAGATGAGTAAGTAACTGTGCAATTTATTGACTCTCATTGCCATCTCGATTTTAGTGAGTTTGATTCAAATCGTGAATCTCTCATAAGAGAGTGTCTAGCAAAGGGAGTTAATCAGTTTATTGTGCCAGGCATTACCCTTGCTCAATCGCATGCCCTCATAGAGCTCAAAGCAACCTATCCAAGTATAAAAATAGCGGCAGGGCTACACCCTTATTTTTTAGAGCAACATGAAGAATCTCACATTGAAGCGTTATTTGAGTTTGCAACTACAAATACGCATCAGCTGGTGGCCATTGGTGAGTGTGGGCTTGATAGAAGTATTGAAAACCTATCCAAACAAACTTATTTATTTGAACAGCAAATAGAGCTATCAAACGAGCTTAACTTGCCGCTCATTGTGCATCATAGGCAAAGCCATGATTTAATTGCGCAATCGTTTAAACGTTGTAAGCCAAAAAATGGGGGAGTGATTCATGCATTTTCAGGTTCAATCCAACAAGCGCAGTACTATATCAAACAGGGCTTTAAGCTAGGAGTAGGCGGTGTTATTACCTATGAGCGCGCAGTTAAAACACGCGCCGTTATTGCTGCTATCGAGCCAGAGAATTTAGTGCTAGAAACAGATTCTCCCTCAATGCCCTTAAGCGGCTATCAAGGTGAAGTTAACACGCCATTGCATATACCCGATGTGTTTAATGCATTGTGTGATTTAAAGCCACACAGTAAGAGAGAGACGCTTGCTAAGCTGCTTTATGATTCTTGCTCAGATGTTTTTTGCATGTAGCGATTAACCTGCCAACGTTTTAAGCCTCGCCCTAATTGCCACGTGAAAATGCAGGCAATCACTAGCATTAAAAGTACTTGGCGACCTAAATCATGAAAATGATTATGACTGTCGGCAATTGCTGCTCGTGTTAAATACGTAACTGACACAAACCCAAGTGGACGATCATCATCACTTATCACAGGCTCTACAAAGGGGGTTTTTAATTTGCTAATACCTGGTGTTGAATCAGGAAGTTGGCCAAAAATATGATGCGATTGCCAGTTATCGCTACTGGCTATTAAAATACCTTGTTGATCGTAAATAGTGGCCGAAAGTACAAATTCATCTTTGCTTATATCGTTACAAATTGTATTTAGCTGTGGTTTGTTTTTTTCGATTAAAGGTGTTTTTACATTCAAAGCCATAAACTTAGTTAAACTTTTTGCAGTGCTATCGGCACTATTATAAAGCAGTTGGTGGCTTTGGAAACTGCTACTGACAGCAACCCAACTTAGCAACACAAAACAGGCAGCCGCAAGTAGCAGGCGCACAAGCCGCTTTCTTTGAGAAGCCGATATAGGATTTTTAAGATGGTTATTTTTCATAGTCACCGTATATGCTGCTGACAGGATTTTGATTTGATGTTACAACTAGCACTATAACCTTAAACCTCACCTGATGGCGAATTTAGCGCTAATAATACCTACATCAATTAGTTTATATCAGGAAAATAAAAATAAATACGGAGATCTCATGGCGCAAACGAGCATGGCACAGCTTAATACTGATCAATCATTATCAATGTTAACTTTAAATCAATGGTTTAGTTATCAGGATTGTACTTTTTTACCGCTTAATAATGTTCCAAATAAACAGCTGGGATTATTTAGTATCGCATTTGCAGGTGACTTTAACACAAGCCATGTGACTAGCATTATTGATTTTTTAGCTAAGCATAACCAAATAGTTACAGCTATATGCCAGTATCAACCTGATTTAGGGCTAGCCCCCGCACTGTGCTTTTATACGCAAAATGCAGAGCAAGCTATAAACCCGTTAGAGCTTCAAACGTTTTCAAGTACGCTTGATTGCCAGTTAGTACAAGTAGCCACACCTCCTAACCTTTATGAGCCTGGTTTGTTGGTTATGGATATGGACTCAACGGCGATTACCATTGAATGTATTGATGAAATAGCGCGTTTGGCCAATGTGTATGACGAAGTAGCGTCGGTTACAGCACTCGCGATGGCAGGTAAACTCGACTTTAGCGAAAGCTTAAATCAACGTGTCGCTAAACTGGCTGGTATTGAAAAAAGCTTGATTGAAGAGCTTAAAAATACATTACCACTCATGCCAGGTATTAAAGTGCTTTGCCAAATTTTAAAACAACATAACTGGTACTTAGCTATCGCATCAGGTGGTTTTGTACCGTTTGCAGAACGTGTACAAGCGCTTATTCATTTAGATGAAGTTCATGCTAATGTACTTGAATTTGAAGGCGATAAACTAACGGGTAAAGTACTGGGTACAATTGTCGATGCACAGCAAAAAGCGGTTGTTTTAGAGATGCTTCAACAAAAGCTAGGACTTGAAAAAATACAAACGGTTGCTATCGGTGATGGTGCAAATGATTTAGTCATGATGGCTAAAGCAGGCCTAGGTGTTGCCGTACATGGTAAACCTAAAGTAGTTGAGCAGGCACAAGCTGCTATTTGCCAAGGATCATTATTGCAATTGTTGTATATGTTGGCTATTCCGTTAGGAGAAGAGCCTACTTTTTAAATAGATTAGGTTAAACCGGTTAACGTAAGCGGTTTAACCAAATAAGTTTACGACGTCCCATTTGCTCAATTTGTTGTTGATTGAGGTCTAGGTGGCTAAGCGCTTCTTCAGTAATATCTACTACGTCACCTACGCCTGCTACAGACCATAATGCTTTTTCCAAATCTTTTGCTTTATGCATAGCGTATTGGCTTACATATTTTAATTCGTTAGATAAGTAATCGGTATCAGGACGTCCCGTACGTGATAAATATAAACGCATCACAAAAATTAGATCCGATTTAATACCTTGGCTAATTTGTTTCTCAAAGCCGCTGTAGTCTTCACCTAGTACACATTGGCTTGTAATAGCCTCTTTGATATCTCCTTTGCGGGGATCAAAGTTAATAGCGATTGTAAATGCCAGAGGAGGATCTTGGCGGCTTCTATCTTTAATATGCGGCGAAATTACATTAATTATTTGCTCATCGGTCAATATACTAGATAAGTCTGTTTTATTACTCAGCAGCCCAAAGTTTTGTAAAATTACATGTAACGGGCTAGCGTATAAACCAAAACCAATGGCTCCCGTTTTAAAATGAGCTGCTTCTTTATGTAAGTATAATGGAAATTGACATACGCTTTTTGTAACCATATTTCTAAGCGCGGTAGATAAGCCTTCCACTTTAGGTGCTTCTTCAGATACTTTAAGTTTGTCTTTGTTGTTTTCAATTAACTGAGTGAAAAAGGTAACGCCAGCATGAGGGAAGTCAGATACCCGACTTGCTTTTAAGTTAATGGTAGTAAACGATTTACCAATTGCCATTACTTCATATTTTAATTCACTAAGTTGGTGCTTTTTAGTTATTTTTTGCAAGTCAGGAAATGATAATAAAATAATGTCACCTTTTTTAAAGGTGATGGGTTGCTCGCACTCAAGTTGTAAGCCCATTACAGAAAAGTCACGCGTGTAGCCACTAAAGGTAATATCACCTAAGGTTACTTTTGCTGCTGTTTTATATAGATAGCGCTTATGCGAACGTAAATTTACATATTCAAGTGCAACAATATCTAAATAAGGTGGTGTTTGATGTTTAGCATGACCAAAATGTTTAAGCTGATTAACAAGTGCTTTATCATAATTTAATTTTTTATACTGCTCTTGTTCTACAGCATTACCAATACTTGTTAAAACAACAATGTACTTTACATCTTTTACTAGCCCTTCAACGCGAGGCGAAGGCGGCTTATTAAGCTTTTCAATGTTTTCACCAGCACTATTAGGTAAAGAAAGTGGAATGTACGAATCGTCTGGGTGAGTAGGCATGATTTGAAGTTTAAAACATTGCCAACTTTCTTTTTGACTGCCAAAACTTAAAAATAAACTGCTCAACTCAGGCGTTTTTTCAAGTTCACTACGTGTTGCAGAATAATAGTAAATTTTACCTGAGGATACATGCGTAAAAGTATATAGATAATCTTCTTTAACGGCCGTTGTTTGCGTTAGCAATTGGGTTATACGCTGGTGATTGAGTACATTGTACAAGCAAGGGGTTGCTCTTTCGTCAGTAAAATAGCGCTGAATAAAAATATTATTTTCTGTTGTTAAGCTCAAGCTTGGGTAATAGTGATCATCTTTTTTGCTTAAAAATACATATAAAGAAGTTACTCGCGGAATGTAATATTGCTCATAGCCTTTTGAAACGACAGCATCAAGAGTGTTATCAAGGTTGACTTTATAACGGCGTTTATTGCCATGAATAAAGCTCTTTAAAAAGCGATCAAATGCTTCATTATTTTCTACATAAGTACGCTTTAAACGAATGTGGTTGTATTCACGAGATATATTTTCCACAGCCACTACTTCGTATTGAATACCGTTTTTTAAGCCTAGCTCAAAGTCTTGCTCAAGCCCGACTAAACGCATTGCGATGAGTTGACCTTTCTTTAAAATATGGCGGGTAACGAGCTTTACTTTACAGCCACTAAGAGAAATGTCAGAGGTACTTGCCGCAATGTTTTTCTTGTCATCGTAGGTAATAGTGACTTTTATTGAGTAGTTCATCCGCTCTTCACGGCGACTCTCATAAGAGGCAAATTTAATGACATCGGTATCTAACGAGTCATCTAGTTCTGGTAATTCAGCCTTTTCTATAGCCTTTTTTTGTAACACACGATGATTATTCTCAGTATTCATTACTGCTTCGTAAACGGCTAACGTGTACTCACCATGTTGTTCTAAAGCTTTTTCAAAAACCTCAATGGCAGTATCATCCATAAAGTGCTGTTTGCCATTGTGTTCATAGGGCTTTACATGTCCGGTAACTAAACCGCGTAAATCAACAAATCGGGCAACAGGCTGAGATAAGCGTGACATCTCCATTTTCATCAAAAATTGTTCAGGCTTTGTAAGCTCTGCCGTTTTTGATTTGAAAATCATGTCAAACTTGGTGTTACCTAAATATTGTTTTAGCTCATTCACGAGGTCTTCGTGTTTGAGCATTATGTCATCAGCCATTTATAAAACCATCACCGTCTAATTGAAAAAGTAGGTATACTGTTGAGTCTATTTATTAAAAAAAATAAACGTTAAACCATTCTATGTTATTAATATAGGTACGGTTATTTGAGTAACTACAGTTTAGCTCTTGTTATTATGTGTTAAATGCCATTTTGTTGGCAAGTTACTTTAAATTATTTCAAAGCAAAAAGTATGCCCTAAATTACAGGGAATAAAAACAGAATTGTATTTAATGATTGTGATGCTAGGTTTTTCACAGGTAAAAATCGTTGCTGAGAAAAAGCGTGGAATGGCAAGATAATCATTTAATAGTAAGTATTTTAAAAATTAAAGAATAGTAGGTAAGGTTATTAATGGCAAAAGCGGCAAAAGTAGAGTTTGTTTGTACTGAATGTGGCATGAACTACCAACGTTGGCAAGGTCAATGCCGCTGCGGTGCATGGAACACATTAGCAGAATTTAAACCTTCAGCAGGGCACAGTAAAAAAGCGGCAGTGCGAGCAAGTGTAGGCGGTTATGCTGGTGGTATTGGTGGCGGCTCTAAAAAAATTAATGACATTACTACAACAGAGGCTGAAAAACAGCTAACTGAAATCGGCGAACTCGATCGTGTGCTAAGCGGTGGTGTCACAACTGGGTCGGTTAATATAATCTCTGGCGACCCTGGCGCTGGTAAAACTACATTGCTGTCTGATTTAGTGGCTAGGATGTCACAGCGTATGCCATCACTTTACTGTACGGCAGAGGAGTCTTTATCACAGTTTAAAAACAGGGTTAACCGTTTAAAGTTAAACTACAACCCGGACGAGCTTTATTTACTTTCAGAAACAAGCGTTGAAACAATTATTGATGAGCTTGAGAAGAATAAAATTAAGTTTGCTGTAATCGACTCTATTCAAGCTGTTGTAACCGATACCGCTAATGGTAGCCCAGGCTCGCCTTCGCAAGTAAAGAGTGCCGCACAAGCATTGACTCAATATTGTAAGCAAAATGATGTCACCATGTTCATTATTGCTCATGTAAATAAGAATAACGAAATAGCTGGCCCGCAGACCTTGGTGCATATAGTGGATGCGCTTTTACATATTGACACCAACGATGGGCAAATTCGTACTTTGCGAGCCAATAAAAATCGCTTTGGTGATATTGATACTGTGGGCATTTTTAAAATGTGCGAACGCGGTATGTTAAGTGTTGATAACCCAAGCGAAATATTTTTATCGGGTTCAACCACCGATTCACCTGGGTCTACAATTACTTGTATTCGTAAAGGAAATCGTAATTTATTACTCGAAATTCAATGTTTAACCACCGAAACTGAGGCGGAATTTCCGCAGCGTGTTTGCGTTGGTTTAAATATGAATCGTATAAAAATGCTGACCGGTATATTGCGCAAGCACACTAAAACTAAAATATTTCACGATACGTTTTTCAATATAGTAGGTGGTTTAAGAATTGATGAATCAGAAACCTGTATTGATTTGGCGTTAGTTACCGCATTACTTAGTAGTTTAAATGAATTTGTTGTACCTCGTAGCACGTGTATTATGGGGGAACTTAGCTTGAACGGCGATGTACGCCCAATTGATAGTGGTGTACCGCGCGTTAAAGAAGCAGCACAACATGGTTTTACTGAAATATTTATTCCATTTCGTAATTATCATAAATCCATGGAAGGGTTGGGTGCTAAAATTACCCCAGTAAAAACAGTGCATGAGTTACTTAGTTTAATTAACTAGCCAGCAAAAACGCTTAACCGGTAATGTTCATCAGTGTTACTCTTGAGTTAAGAGCATTTTATATTAAGAATTAAATAAGGAGATAACATGAAAAAATTAGTTATAGTTGCCGCTATTGTTGCAGCAGGTGTTGGTGGTGTAAGTTATGCAAATTACGTAGCAACACAAGAAGTGCGTGCAGAAGTAGATAAGCAACTTGCTTTAGTAAGTGAGCAAACGGGCGCTATATTTAAATATGCTGGTTTATCAGCAAGTGTTATTTCAAAAAGCGTAGAAATAACAAATATGGAAGTAATAAGCCCTGAGGGTGACAATGTTGCTAAGATTCAAAGTATTGAAATAACGGGTTACGATCCGGATAATATTTCGCCTCATACATCGTTTGATGTAAAAAGCTTCCAGTTTGATAAAGACTTTGCCGCAAAATTACCAGCAGATACGAACGAAATGTTAGCATCGGCAAGCTATGACTTACACTCATCGCTTGATTACGACGAACAGTCGGGCAACAGTGATGTGGTTGTTAAATTAGATGCAAAAGATATTGTTAGTTTTAATATGGATATGGGCTTAGCTAATTCAAAAGCATTAATGGATGCGTCATTGGCTATTAGTAAGGCGCAACAAGAAGCCGGTAATCAACCTCTGACTTACGAGCAAGAGTTACAGCAGCAAACACTTGTTATGCAAGCAATGAGCAAACTGGAGCCGCGCAATGTTAGTTTTGCCTTAAATAATCAAGGTAAGCTAAAAGATTTATTATCAAGTGAGCTTGAAAAGCAAGGTATGACGTTAGAGCAAATGGAACTTATGCTACAGCAGCAGTTACAACAAGCTCCCGTAACGCAAGACATAGCTGAGGCTTTAACTAGCTTTGCTAAAGGTTTGAATTCATTTAGCGTATCTGCAAAATTACCTGAAGGTAAAACCATGATGGAAGTTAATCAACACATTATGATGCTAGTAGGGCAACCTGAAGAGCTCGTTAAGTTTATTAATTTAGAAGTAAAAGGTGATTAATAATCGCGTTGAGCTGTCAGTGAAGCGAAAAGGTGTTGATAGTTCAATTTAAATGATTTAAGCGTGAGTTTTACTCGCGCTTTTTTGTGCCTTGAGGTTTTTATTTTAAACGGTGTTATTTAATATATTTAGATATGTAAAGCGAGGTATAAAACCTCACCTACAAAATTATATATGTCCAAGCGGTAGGTGCGAATTTATTTCGCGCTTGTGCAATATCGCTTTAATGTTTAAAAAGCGAGGTATAAAACCTCACCTACAAAATTATATATATCCAAGCGGTAGGTGCGATTTTACATCGCGCACATGTAACTTATGAGAAATACACAGCTTATAAAAAAACACCGCGCTTAAATTAAGTGCGGTGTTTTTATAAAACTGTAGTTATTGCTCAAAGAGCCAATCTCATTATTAATGAAGAATACGTGCTCTAATTGTACCCTCAACAGCGCTTAGCTCTTTAAGTGCAACTTCAGAGTGATCAGTATCTACATCAATAACAACATAACCAATTGCTGAATCTGTTTGCAGATATTGCGCGGCAATATTAATACCGTGCTGTGCAAACGCTTGGTTAATTTGTGTTAGTACGCCAGGACGATTGTGGTGCACGTGTAATAAACGGCTACGATTAGCAAGCTCTGGTAGCGATACCTCGGGGAAGTTAACCGCAGTAATCGTTGAGCCGTTATCTGAGTATTTAGCCAGTTTACCTGCTACTTCAATGCCAATATTTTCTTGTGCTTCTTGTGTCGAGCCACCAATGTGTGGTGTTAAAATAACATTGTCGAATTGACGCAGTGGCGATACAAATTCTTCATCGTTAGATTTAGGCTCAGTAGGGAACACATCGATTGCTGCACCACTTAGCTTTTTCTCGGTAAGCGCTTCTGCAAGTGCATCAATATCAACAACAGTTCCGCGAGAAGCGTTGATCAAAATAGATCCCTGCTTCATAACAGCAAGTTCAGCTGTGCCGATTAGGTTTTTAGTTTGCGGCGTTTCTGGTACGTGTAAGCTAATAATATCAGAGCGTTGTAATAGCTGAGTTAGGTTATGAACTTGTTTGGCATTACCCAGTGATAACTTATCTTCGATATCGTAAAACTCCACGTTCATACCGATGTTTTCAGCCATAATACCCAGCTGAGTACCAATGTGACCGTAGCCAATAATACCTAATGTTTTACCACGTGCTTCAAACGAACCATTTGCTGTTTTTAACCAGCCACCACGATGAGCTGCTGCATTACGCTCTGGAATACCACGTAGTAAAAGCAGAATTTCGCCAAGTACAAGCTCAGCAACAGAACGAGTGTTAGAAAACGGTGCGTTAAATACAGCAATACCACGTTCGCGTGCGCTGTCTAGGTCAACTTGGTTTGTGCCAATACAAAAACAACCAACTGCAACGAGCTTTTCAGCGGCATCTAATACCGCTTCGCTTATATGAGTGCGAGAACGAAGGCCTACAAAGTGTACATCTTTAATGCGTTCTTTTAGTTCGTCCTCAGGTAAGGATGTTTTAACGTAATCGATGTTGCTGTAACCGTTACGCTTTAGCGTTTCAACAGCGCTTTGGTGAACACCTTCAAGCAAGAGAATTTTAATTTTGTCTTTTGCTAACGATACCTTACTCATAACCTCATCCTATTTAATTTGAGGCCCATTTTTAGTGCCGATAATCACTTTATCAGCACCACGCATCGCAAATAGGCCGTTGGTAACTACGCCAACAATTGAGTTAATTTGTGTTTCAAGTTGTTTGGCATTGGTAATTTTTAAGTTAAATACATCTAATATAACGTTACCATTATCGGTAACTACACCTTGACGGTAAACAGGGTCACCACCAAGTTTTAATAATTCTCGTGCAACGTAGCTGCGCGCCATAGGGATAACTTCTACCGGAAGCGGAAAGTCACCTAACGTTTCTACTAATTTGGTGTCATCTACAATACACACAAATTGTTTAGCTACTGCCGCTACTATTTTTTCGCGAGTAAGGGCTGCACCGCCACCTTTAATCATTTCATTTTGAGCGTTAATTTCATCAGCGCCATCAACGTAGACATCCAAAACATCAATGTTATTGAGCTCAAATACTTCAATACCTAATTCTTTTAAACGAACGGTAGAGGCTTCAGAGCTTGATACAGCGCCTACAATAGTGTCCTTTACTGAGCCAAGTGCATCAATAAAGTGATTAACAGTAGAGCCTGTACCCACACCTACAATAGTGTTTTCTTTTACAAACTCGAGTGCTGCCCAAGCAGCTGCTTTTTTTAATTCGTCTTGTGTCATTGCTTTGTGCTCATGTATGTCAGAAATATGCGGTTAGTAATCAAATTTAATTGTTACCAACAGTATGTTTTATCTGGAGTGATAATGGTTTTAAGTGGTACATCCCACGACTCGATTGGTAGAGCCTCAACTTTTTGGCATTCATGTGCAAGGCCAATTAGTTGTGGTTTTTGCCAATTTTGTTCGTGTAAACGCGCCAATGTCCGGTCGTAAAACCCACCTCCCATTCCTAGGCGATTACCTTGTTTATCAAATGCAACTAATGGCATAAGGAGGTAATCAAGCACTGGTAATGGGCATATTTGAGAGCAGTTCAGCTTAGGCTCCAAGATACCATAGCGATTTGCTCTCATGGGTGAGTTTTTCTCATAGCGCTGAAATAGTAAATTAGCGCCATTGAATGGGTGTATTACTGGGAGGTAAATGTGGTGATTTAGATTCCATAACTCTTTAATTAACAGTGAGGTATCTAGTTCTCCATCATTACTTAAGTAGATTGCTATATGCTCTGTTTTATTCGTTTTTTTACTTTTTAAATGTTGAATAAAATTCATATATAGCGATTGCGCCGCTAAATTTTGTTGATTTTTTGACAAGTTATTACGTATTTCACGGATAGATTTTCTTATCTGCGCACGGTTATTATTCATTTGATGCTTTCACTATGCAATTATAAAGAAAATAAGCTAGGAAATGCCAAATATACAGCCAATATAATAAGTAACGTCACGGCTGTTGCTATTAAAGAATATAAAAGCACATTACTGCGTTTTTTAGGTGTGCTTACTAACTCTTCATCAAGCAATAAATCGTCGTCTTGCCAATCGTCATCCTCATCTATTTCAGGGTTTTTTGATTGCTCTTCTGGTAAGCGTTGTTCAAGTTCTTCGAGTTTTTCTTCAAGGCGAATTAAGCTACTGGTGATGTAATCAAGGGCATCAAAAATACGTTCATCACGTTGACTGCTTTGAGGCTGCTCAGTTGAGGTATTAGCTGCATTTGAAACTGCCTGCAACTTACTTTTAATGCCCAAACTAGCTAATAGTTTGGCTTGTTTTAGTGCTTTGTCTTTATGGCTCGGTGCAAACAGTGGCTTTCCTTTAAAAAAAAGAGCTACTTTTTCTTCTGAGGTTTTTAGTTTATCTGCAAGGTTGATAGATGCAGCGTTACTGTCTATTCCATCAGCAAGTCCAGCAAATATAACGCGAAAATTGTCGGCCATTTAAGTACCCCTAAAGCTTTTTAATAAAAAGAGTATAAACCGAACTCCTTTATAAAGGCATCCATATGTAAAATTAAATTATTTTAACTTATGAGCTACTTTCTGTGCGATCACAAAATAAAGTCTGTGGATTAGGGCTTGTTGGCCTTTCAGGATTAAAATTTGTTCAATCTAGGGGCTGTTTAATTGCGGCGTGAGGTTTGTAACCTAGTGGGCTCGGTAACGGCTCCTGCGCTGCGCTACTGGCTTACATCCATGTAAGAATAAGTAAAAACCGAGCAACAAAGAGTAAATTGCCTTAATATTTTTATTAATGTACCGTTATTTTAATTAAGTTTGAATTTATTCTGCTATTTATAATACATAAAAAAAGCGCCAATTGGCGCTTTTTTTGTATTTAGATAGTTACCTAACCAATTAAAGGCCAGCAGCTGCGCGAAGTGCTTCAGCTTTATCTGTACGTTCCCAAGGGAATTCGTCACGACCAAAGTGGCCGTAAGCCGCTGTAGGAAGGTAGATAGGGCGTTCTAAATCAAGCATTTGAATTAAGCCGTAAGGGCGCAGGTCAAAATGTTCACGAATAAGCTCGATTAAACGGCTTTCTTCTAGCTTGCTTGTACCAAACGTTTCAACGCTGATAGAAGTAGGCTCTGCAACACCAATTGCGTAAGAAACTTGTAGCTCACATTTGTCAGCAAGGCCAGCAGCAACAATGTTTTTAGCAACATAACGTGCAGCGTATGCAGCACTACGGTCAACTTTTGATGGATCTTTACCAGAGAAAGCACCACCACCGTGACGAGCCATACCACCGTATGTATCTACAATGATTTTACGACCTGTTAAACCACAATCGCCCATTGGTCCGCCAATTACAAAGCGACCTGTTGGGTTAATGAAAAACTTAGTCGCGCTTGTAATAAGTTCTGCAGGAAGTACCGGCTTGATGATTGTTTCCATCACCGCTTCTACTAAATCTTTTTGCGAAATGTCTTCGCTGTGCTGAGTAGAAAGCACTACAGCATCAATACCTACTGGCTTGCCGTTTTCGTATGCAAAAGTAACTTGAGATTTTGCATCTGGACGTAACCAGTTAAGCTCGCCGCTTTTACGAACTTGCGCTTGGCGCTGTACTAAACGGTGTGAGTAAGTAATTGGAGCAGGCATTAGTACTTCTGTTTCGTTACATGCGTAACCAAACATTAAGCCTTGGTCGCCAGCGCCTTGCTCTTCTGGGCTAGTACGGTCAACACCTTGGTTAATGTCTGGAGACTGTTTACCAATTGTGTTTAAAATTGCACATGAATCGGCATCAAAGCCCATGTCTGAATTTGTGTAGCCAATGTCACGAATTGTTTTACGTGTAATTTCTTCGATATCAACCCATGCGCTAGTCGTGATTTCACCACCAACCATAACCATACCGGTTTTCACGTACGTTTCACACGCTACGCGAGCATGAGAGTCTTGCTCTAGGATAGCATCAAGTACCGCATCAGAGATTTGATCGGCGATTTTATCCGGATGACCTTCAGAAACTGATTCAGAAGTAAATAAATGTTTTGCCATTGTATTTCTGCTCACAAATATTGCGCTTCACAAACGTCGGTATTAGCGCTAAAAAATTAAGGGGCGTATTTTATCGAAAACAAAACACCTTGCATAGTGTTTTTACGCCTAGACGTCTAAATAAAATTACGAATGTCGTTCTGGTCTTAAAAAATATTCATAATGCTCCCTTTTATGGGGTTTTTAATTGCACACCGCCCCCACAATAAGTAAGAATGGTCGGTATAACAGTATTCAATAAACTTGGATACATAAACGAATAATAAATACCCGTGCAAATACACATATAAAGGTAGGAGAATTCATGCCATCTCGCAAAGAACTTGCAAATGCAATTCGCGTCTTGTCAATGGACGCAGTACAAAAGGCCAAATCTGGTCACCCTGGAGCCCCTATGGGCATGGCTGATATCGCAGAAGTATTATGGCGCGATTATCTAAAACATAACCCAACAAATCCAGAGTGGGCTGACCGTGACAGATTTATTCTTTCAAACGGCCACGGTTCAATGCTTATCTATTCTCTATTGCACCTAAGTGGTTACGACTTACCATTGGACGAAATTAAAAACTTCCGTCAAATGCATTCTAAAACACCAGGTCACCCTGAATACGGCTATGCACCAGGAATCGAAACTACTACGGGTCCATTAGGTCAAGGGATCACAAATGCCGTAGGTATGGCCATTGCTGAAAAAGCGCTAGCTGCACAGTTTAACCGTGAAGGTCACGATATTGTTGATCACTTTACCTATGCATTTATGGGCGATGGCTGCCTTATGGAAGGTATTTCTCATGAAGCAGGTTCACTTGCAGGCACATTAGGTCTGGGTAAACTTGTTGCATTTTGGGATGACAACGGCATTTCAATCGATGGTGAAGTAGAAGGTTGGTTTACAGATGACACGCCAGCTCGCTTTAAAGCATACGGTTGGCATGTAATTAGCGATGTTGATGGTCACGACAGCGATGCTATAAGCGCTGCAATTGCAGAGGCTAAAAGTGTTACCGATAAGCCATCACTAATTTGTTGTAAAACAATTATTGGTTACGGTTCACCTAATAAATCTGGTAGCCACGATTGCCACGGTGCACCACTAGGTGATGACGAAATTAAAGCGTCTCGCGAATTCTTAGGTTGGACAGGCGATGCGTTCGAAATTCCTGATGATATTTACGCACAATGGGATAGCAAAGAAAAAGGTCAACAGCTTGAATCAAGCTGGGACGAAAAATTTGCAGCATACGCAAAAGCATACCCAGAGCTTGCAGCACAATACAAGCGTCGTATTAACAACGAGCTTCCTGGTGATTGGGCTGAAAAATCTCAAGCTTACATTGAGCAATTACAAGCAAACCCTGCAAACCCAGCGTCTCGTAAAGCATCGCAAAATGCATTAAACGCATTTGGTCCGTTATTACCAGAATTTATGGGTGGCTCAGCCGATTTAGCAGGCTCAAACTTAACAATTTGGGATGGTTCTAAAGGTTTAACACACGACGATGCAAGCGGTAACTATATTTACTACGGTGTACGTGAGTTTGGTATGTCGGCAATTATGAATGGTATTGCCCTTCATAAAGGCTTTATTCCTTACGGTGCTACGTTCTTAATGTTTGTTGAATATGCAAAAAATGCTGTACGTATGGCTGCATTAATGAAGCAACCAAGCATTTTTGTATACACGCACGATTCAATCGGTTTAGGTGAAGATGGTCCAACTCACCAACCAGTAGAGCAAATTGCAAGCATGCGTTTAACGCCTAACTTATACAACTGGCGTCCATGTGACCAAGTTGAGTCGGCAATTGCATGGCAACAAGCTATTGAGCGTAAAGACGGTCCTACATCGTTAATCTTTACTCGCCAAGGTCTTGAGCAACAAGCGCGTGACGCACAGCAATTAAGCGATGTTAAAAAGGGTGGTTACATCCTTAGCTGTGACGGCAACCCTGAGATTATTTTCATTGCGACGGGCTCTGAAGTGCAACTAGCACAAGATTCAGCAACTGAGCTACGCAGCCAAGGTAAAAAGGTACGTGTTGTATCTATGCCATGTACTGATGCCTTTGAAGATCAAAGCGCAGAGTATAAAGAAAGCGTATTACCGGCATCTGTTACACGCCGCGTAGCAGTAGAAGCGGGTATTGCTGACTACTGGTACAAGTACGTAGGTCTAAATGGCGCAGTAGTAGGTATGACTACCTTTGGTGAGTCGGCACCAGCTAATGAGTTGTTTGAGCACTTTGGTTTTACAGTGGCAAACATTGTAAGCAAAGCAAACGAGCTTTTTTAATCGATTGCTTTAAAGATTAAAAGCCCGCTCTGTTTAAAACAGGGCGGGCTTTTTTGTTTGTAGGTCGTGCTTTAGCGCGTTAAAGGTAAATCAAAAATATGACGCCATAAATGACGACCTACAATGGAGCCAGAAAGATGTAATTCAACATTAAAATACTGCGTTAAATTATTTTTGCTCTAATAAATAATTTAACGTAGTATTTTAACCCAGACTCATTTACAAGGAAGAAATATGTCTTGGTCTAAACTCAATAAAACTATCAATGCTCATTCTGTTATCCCACTTGACGCGCTTAGCTGTCGAGATTTTGGTGTTAAGCTCCCCGTTAACTTCCCATTTAGTAAAGCTAAATTTACTTGCCAAGCACTTGCTATGCTATCGCAGCTCAATGACTATGATTTAAAAATGGTATGCGCCGATATTATTCAAATATGCTCGAACCCTAATGCTACAAACTCAATTAAGCATAGCCGTAACCCGCTGCGCCGTTTATGGCGAACAAAGTACCCATTTCGTAATTATCATTTTTTAATTGAATACTCACTTAAAAATAATTTTATCAATTTGGAAGATATACTTTTCGATAGGCAATTGCAGGGAGCTAAAAGTAACTTTGCTGCAGAGCGTACGATGCTTTATGAAGTAAAAAGGCTTAGTAATCATACTTATAATAAAGCCATGAAGAGGGAAGAGATAGAAGAAATACAAGGAGCGTGGGATGAAGACGTTACTCCAACGACTCGAGTCAATACACAACACGCAGCAGTCAATGGTATGCAAAATGAGCTTACCAAAGCTACATGGTTAATGGGCACCCACCTTGATAGAGCTTATGAGGGAGACGGTATTAAAGCTTATACGCTGTTTCATAACCCAACAGATCGACCAAAGCTAGATTTGGTGGAATGTGCGTTTGATAAACGCTTAGGTACTAAATCCCATAACGCTCAACATTTAGCAGCGGTGTTGGCACAAAATAACCAGCAAGGTAAGCAGGTTAAATGGTTAGCGCACAGCCAAGGCGCGATAATTTTTTGCGCAGCCCTGGAGCACTATCGTATATATTATGGTAAGTCACTTACAGGCCAACAATTAGCCGTGCATGGCTCAGGCTCAAATATCGAGCGTTTAAAACGCATTGCCCATAGTACCGGATTAAAAGTTGTTGCGGTGCGTAATAACCCCTATGATTTAGTACCTAATCTAGCTGGCCGTAATGACTTATCGTCAAGCAGTCTTGTCCGTTCGATGAAATTTAAAGGCTTAGTTACAGGTGATGATGCTGGTGCCAGCCCTCATACTTTACCATTTTTAGGTCTAGTCACTTACGCTGACCAACTTCAAATGCTTGGTTATAATGATAAGGCCGATGTAGTAAGAAAGTTTATTAAAACTCTACCGACTACGGATGCACGGTTATGATCAAATTAGCTAAGGCGTTTTATCGTGGTTTTATTGGTGGGCCCAATTTTGAAAATTGTGTTCACCATCGTCTTATTTTAGAAGACAGACTACTCACTCTCGATGTACCGGATAGCAATGTCGCAGCTGTACCGTCTACTATTGATATATCGTTTCCCTATAATTCGACCAGCTGGTTTAAACAACATAAAAAAAACTATTTACACCATGAATACGTACATATGCTCACTGAAAATTGGATGTATTTACCACCAGTTAGTTATTTGCCCAGTAGTGAGTATGGCATGCTCAGTTGTCAGTTACGGATTAAACAAACCAATAAAATCAATGTGCTTGATATCAGCCAATTAAAACATTTTGTAATTGATGAGTACGATGACTTTCATTGGGCCCCAGATGGAAAAAACACTAAAATCAAAAATGATACCACCTTAGAATCGAGTAAAAGAGCAAATCCTTGGCAGGGGGAAGCTTTAAAAGAAGAAATTATAGGTCGTATTGAATCTTATGGAAAGCCGCCATTACCTGCCGCTAAAGAGGTTATGATTAATAATCGCCAATGGGTATTTTACCAAGTAAAAAAAAGTAATAGGCGCTCTCGTCACGATTTTTATTGTTTGCCATTAAGTGAGCATGCTTTTTTAGAAGTAAAGTTTAACCATCGTGTTGATCGCTCTGACAAGCATAAAAAATGGGCTAAGCATGCACTTGAATCACAACAGCGGATTATGGAATCAATAAAGCTCAGTGATTTACCTCCAGATCACGATAATTTAATTGCTGATAATTCTAAAAGTGTTTAATTTAGCCAAGGCGTTTTATCGTGGTTTTATTGAGGGGCCTAATTTTGAAAATTGCATCTACTATCGCTTTATTTTAGAAGGTAAGCTATTAACCCTTGATATGCCTAGTAGTAATGTTGCTGCTGTACCTTCTACAATTGATGTCTCATTTCCCTATAATTCAACAAGTTGGTTTAATCAGCACAAGGAAGATTATTTCCACCACGTATATGTACATATGCTTACTAAAAACTGGATGTACTTGCCACCAGTAAGCTATTTACCAAGTAGTGAGTATGGCATGCTTAGTTGCCAACTAAGGATTAAACAAACTAATGAAATCAATGTACTGGATACCGTGCAATTAAAGCGTTTTGTGATTGAATCATACGATAACTTCCATTGGGGACCTGATGGCAGAAATACCGAAGTTAAAAATGATACCACGTTAGAATCCAGTAAAAGAGCAAACCCTTGGGAAGGTGAGGCACTGAAAGAAGAAATTTTAGGGCGTATTGAGACTCGAGGATATCCACCACTACCAGCAGCCAAAGAAGTTATATTTAACAATTGCCAGTGGGTGTTCTACCAAGTAAAAAGAAATAATAGCCTCTCTCGCCAAGATTTTTATTGTTTACCATTAAGTGAACATGCTTTTTTAGAGGTTGAATTTAATCATCGTATTGATCGCTCTGATAAGCATAAAAAATGGGCTAAGCATGCACTTGAGTCACAACAGCGGATTATGGAATCAATAAAGCTTACTGAGTTACCCCCCGACCACGATAATTTAATTACTAATAACTCGCAGGGCGTTTAACTTTGTCAGAGCCTTATCTCTTTTTTTGAAAGCGCAGTGTCTCTTATTCCTCCTTGTAATAAATTATAAGTTCTGTTGCGCGATCTCGCTGGTTTAAAATTTTGTAAAAGAGTTACTTTTAAAACAAGAAAAGCTAGCTTTACAAAAAGTTGCACCAAAAGTTAAGGAGCGTTATTTGTAGACGTAGAGCTTGCTCACGTGAGAAGCGTAGCTTCTAATTATTTAACATATCCTCTAAAAGCTAATATTCAATAAAAATAAGTTGTTGTTTGCCGTTATGATATTTTGACTTAATGTTTTTCGCTCCACTTCCTTGCAAGCTCATTATGTATCAGGCAATGTGACCGCAATTAAATATAAAAATTAGCAGGAGCTAAAAATGCCAAAGTTCGATAACGTAAGTGTAGTAAAAAAAGCCAATGTATATTTTGACGGAAAAGTGTCAAGCCGTACCGTTATTTTAGGTGATGGCGAAGCGAAAACGTTAGGCTTTATGCAACCAGGTGAGTTTGTTTTTGATACAAACCAAAAAGAATGCATGGAGCTTTTAGCTGGCCAATGGGATATTTTATTACCAGGTGCAAGTGAGTGGAAAACATTTAACGCGGGTGAGTCGTTTAATGTTGATGCAAATGTAAGCTTTAAAGTAAAAGTATCTGATTTTGCTGACTACTGTTGTTCGTACACAGATTAACCAATCTTAGTTTAAGTTAAGTAGACGTCTGAAAGCCCATGTACAATGGGCTTTGCATAAACTTTGCACAACGCATGATTTAAATCACCAAAAGCCGCAAATAAACCTCAAATATCTCTCTTTTTTCCTTGTGTTAATCTAAATAGCCCCCAATACTATTTATGAGGTAACAAATAAAAGGATACCCTATGAAAATTAATCTTTCTGGTCACCATGTTGAAGTTACTGACTCTATTAGAGAGCACATCAACGAAAAATTTTCAAAAATCGAGAGCCACTTTCCATCGCTTATTGCACTCGATATTATTTTGTCTAAAGAGCATCATAAAATCCAAGCTGAAATTAGCACTAATTACGAAGGCACGCGCATATCGGTAAAAGGGGAAAACGAAGTTATGTACCCTGCCATTGCAAGTGCAGCTAAAAAACTCGATGCGGCACTAAAACATCGAAAAGGGCAGATAAAAGCAAACCTACACGAAAAGCCTGTTAGCACGACACCTGAAATCGCACACGAGATCATCCAAGAGATGGATCTTAAATAAAATTTAGTTCCAAAGTATTATAAAAAAGAGCCGTATGGCTCTTTTTTATTGCCTGTAATTTAGGTAAGTTATGCGTTCTTGCAGTTTATTAATCAAAAGAATTAATAAAAGCAGCGTACAACACACATATTTTGAGAAATTAATGCACACAACAAAAGCAGTATGGAAGTATCGACTAGGTGCGCTTGGACCTGGAATACTCATGGCAACAGCCGCTATTGGCGGTTCTCACTTAGTTGCCTCTACGCAAGCTGGAGCAATATTTGGTTGGCAACTATTTTGGCTAATCCTTGTTGTTAATGTTTTAAAGTACCCGTTTTTTCGCTTTGGTATGGAATACACACTCGCGACTAAAAATAGCCTAGTGGAGGGCTATAAGAGTCAAGGCCCGTTTTATTTTTACAGCTTTATCGGTTTAAACATTGTAGCCGCCGTCGTTAACACCGCCGGCGTACTACTACTTACCGCAAGCTTACTGCATTACGCGCTGCCTGTAGTGATAGAGGTAACACTGCTATGTTGGATATTATTAGGAGTGTGCTTAGCCATATTATTGTTAGGGCACTTTAAAGCGCTCGACAGTGTGGCCAAAGGCATAATGGGATTATTAACACTGGCTACCGTTATTGCGTTAGTTATCGCGTTTAGTAACGGCCCAGTGGCGCCTGCTGACTATGTAGGGCCTTCACCATATGAGCTTGCCATGCTTAGCTTTATGGTGGCTTTAATGGGCTGGATGCCTGCCCCAATAGAAATATCAGCTCTTAGCTCGCTTTGGCTAAAAGAAAAACAAGCGCAGCAAACAGTTTCTAAAAGCCAAGGCTTGTTCGATTTTAACGTAGGTTACTGGCTTACAGCTGGCTTAGCCTTGGTATTTTTTAGCTTAGGTGTATTAGTGCAGTACGGGCAAACCAGTAGTATAGAGCTCGGCGGTGTCGCGTTTGCCAAGCAGCTTATTGATATGTACGCATTAACAATAGGCGAGTGGGCAAGGCCACTTGTATCAGCAATCGCTTCTTTATGTATGTTTGGCACTACACTCACCGTGCTAGATGGCTACGCTCGCACACTTAACGAATCCCATAAGCTACTTGGCTTTAAGCAATCAAAACACAGCCTAAATATTTGGTTAATACTACAAGCACTTGCCGGTATGGCCGTTATTTTATTTTTTAAATCAGCCCTTGGCCCCATGCTTACGTTTGCAATGACACTTTCATTTGTTACAACGCCTGTATTTGCATGGCTCAACTTTAGCCTCGTGCGATCAGAGCCTGCTATAAGGCATAGCGTTTTACTACGTAGTTTAACGTGGTTAGGTTTGGTGTACTTAGTTGGGTTTGCTGTCGCTTTTGTAGTATGGAAACTAGCAGCCTAAATAGAGCCACTTACTTTAGGGTTTTAATTAAAGCCCTAAAGCATTAAATTCTAGGATTAAACGAGGTATAAATGGATGTTAGAATAGGTGAGCTTTCAAACCCACACGTTATAAAGTTACTACAAGCGCATCATAACGATATGTTAAAACACTCGCCCGTTGAGAGCGTACATGCACTTGATGTGAGTAAACTCACTCAGCCCGATATAACTTTTTATAGCTTATGGATTGATAATAATTTAGCGGGTGTTGGCGCTTTAAAAGCACTAAATACAACGCATGGCGAAATTAAATCAATGCGCACATCAAGCAACTATTTACGCCAAGGCATCGCTGCTAAGTTACTTACGCATATTATTGAGCAATCAACTTTGCGAGGTTACAAAAAGTTAAGTTTAGAGACCGGCACTGCAGAGGCATTTTTACCCGCACAAAAGCTTTATGCTCAATTTGGTTTTAAAGAGTGTGAGCCATTTGGTGATTATGAGGTAGATCCGTACAGCTTGTTTATGAGTAAATCGATTTAAACTAAAATGAACGAGAAGTAACGTTTTGTAGTTGTATGATTTAAATATTATCTGCATGGCTGCTCAGAGCGATAACCGGTCAGTCAGGTGAGTCTTCATTAGTTTGGTAAGAATAAGAAGAAACGTTCCTCTTTTTTACATGTTTAAATGAGTTACAGAAAGCATAATTTTCATAGATGGCAATCACTTACACTATTTGCTATTAATGTAAGTTCACAAAATAAGGACGTTTTCGCACTAAAATACGGAAAGCGTCCTCTGATAAAACTGTTAGAGTAAAATATGATTTGGGAACAATTAGAAAGTATAGGCAATAAAATGGCTGGTATATTCATAAAAGGGTTATGGCTTCTGGTTCCTATAGTCATTCTGTATAGCTGCATTGACAATAATACTAGGTGGTTAAAACCCGATTATAATCAGCCCCATGAATATCTGAGTATTATTGGGTACGGCCCCAACGGGGAGAGCATGGAAGGAAATGACTATTCATACAGTGGTGCCGGGCTGTACAAAGACAACTTTTTCCCTGTTGGAAAAGGTAAATGTTCTGAACACTTGGAAAGAATATCACTGGATAGAGTAAGGCTTTCTATGATTGCGTTTAATTCCTTGTTGAATGATAAAGGTGATTATAATGATATTCACGTTGCGAATGTTAAATTCCAATGTGTTAAGTATCTTGGAAGGGATAAACTTTGTGATGAACGCTTTATGAATCTTGCTAAGGAAACTAAAGACCCTCTGGCATCAATGCTAATCACGCTCAAATCTGCAACTCAGTGTAGAAGAGAACAAAAGATAGGAAAGAGTAAGGTATTTTCACTAGAAAAATAGAGTCTCTAACAAGTAAAAGCCATCACCTTTTAAAAAAAGCCTAGTGGTAGCTGGGAAATCCAATTTTATAAAGCTGTTAAGCAGGGAAAGTAATGAAAGAAATCATATGTAGTATATTAAGCTGGAATTGGATTGGAATTTCTCAAAGCCTTATTGGCTTCGCAACACTGTGTATAGCAATCTCCGCTTTAAATGTTTGGAAAAAACAACATAAGGCTTCTCAAGTTTCTAATTTATTGGATCAACTAACGGATAGCGTCCATTCTTATCTTCAATCTCTAAGCGTAACAATCCAGTATTTAAACTTTGCACAAATAGGTATTGATAGTTACCAATTTGATATGAACGTAGGTCAGAACTCAGATAAAAAGTTATGGGTGATTAAATTTATCGAGAAAGAAGGTAAAGAAACTTCTGAAAGATTATTTGCTTCTCTCAGGGACAGTGAAGCAAGTTACAATAAGATTAAATCCCTTTTAGTTAAAGGGCAAATCTATAGTATCCCAAACTTTGTTGACTGCATAAATTCATGTAACAACCTTCTATGGCAATACGACAGGTTACAAGCTTTTGCAGTCATGATTGGGAGCCCAAATCTGAATTGGGATAACCCAAAGGCAGAGAAGGGTTTAGAGAACATATTAGATCTAACAAACACTAGTATTGATTCATTCCTGAAAGAGCATCAAAAAGTATTCTTTGACTTCTCAAGAGATGCTTTTCAAAACCAGTATAAAAATGCTTAATAGGTTTGTGAACGGGACTTACATTTTCCTCCACACTTTGGCATGGCTTCACAATTACTACCAAAGTACTACGCTCCAACTGAGCCTGCGGCAAAGGCGCTACCAACGTCCGCTCATGGCACTGAGCTGTCATTGATATTAACTATCAACTCAGCTCTTTTATCGCTCTACTTATCCCATCCAAACTCAGCGCATACATGCGATTGTTCATTAACTCTTTTATAAAGCCAATTGATTGATAGTACGGCCAGTGTTCAACGGGTTGTGGGTTGAGCCAGGCGACTTTATCAAAGTGGTTTGTTATACGTTGTAACCATGCACTGCCGGGCTCTTCATTGTAGTGTTCTACCGAGCCGCCCGCATAAGCTATTTCGTATGGGCCCATAGTGGCATCGCCAACAAATATTACTTTATAGTCGCTGGTAAATTTATTAATCAGCGTCATGGTGTCTATTACGTTTGAATGGCGGCGTGCGTTGTCTTGCCAAACGTGCTCGTATAAACAGTTATGAAAGTAGTAAAACTCTAGGTGTTTAAATTCGCTGTGAGCGGCGCTAAATAATTCTTCGCAGGTGTGGATATAGTCATCCATTGAGCCGCCAATATCAAACAGCATCAATACTTTTACTGCATTGTGGCGTTCGGGTGCCATTTTTACATCAAGCATGCCGCCTTGTTTTGCAGTAGCGCGAATAGTCTCGTTTAAATCAAGCGTGTCGCTTGCGCCAGTGCGGGCGAACTTTCGTAACTTTTTAAGGGCGAGTTTAACTGTGCGCGAACTAATTTCTCTGTCGGTGTCGAGGTTTTTGTATTCTCGTTTGTCCCACACTTTTACCGCTTGGCGATTACGGTTGCCGTCTTGCCCTATGCGCACACCTTCTGGGTTATAGCCGTATGCACCAAAAGGTGATGTGCCGCCAGTGCCTACCCATTTATTGCCACCTGCGTGGCGTTTTTGTTGCTCTTCTAAACGCTCTTTTAGGGTTTTCATAAGCTCGTCGAGTCCGCCCATGGCTTTAAGTTGAGCTTTTTCTTCATCGCTTAGGTTTTTTTCAAACTCTTTACGTAGCCAGTCTTCAGGTAAGTTGTGCTGTTGCTTTAAACTCTCGAGCAAATCAAGGTCGGCAATACCACTAAAGTAGTCGCTAAAGGCTTTGTCGAATCGATCAAAGTGCGTTTCGTCTTTTACCATTATGGTGCGCGCTAAATGGTAAAAGGCGTCTACGTCGGCAAATATAACGCCTTTTTTTAAGGCGTTAATTAAATCGAGTAACTCGCGCAGGCTTACAGGCAAGCGGTACTCACGTAATTTGAAAAAAAACTGTACTAGCATGTTTGGGCCTGTTTATCTTTCGAGGTTAAATTTGCAGCAGTGTGTTTGGTATTTAGGCAAGGCAGAGCCTATGTAGTGTGGTTATTCCCCATAAATAGGCGATAACACAGCATAAATACCAAACACGCGCTGCCTGAAGGTTCGTCCTAGGGACGATTAACTCTTTGTTGCCTACATGGATGTAGGTAAGGGGCGTGAGCAGGACGCGGAAGCTTTGCTCGGCTTTTACTTAGCCCACTAGGTTACAAACCTCGCGCCACGATTAAATCGTCCCTAGTTAGAACAAATTTTAATCCTGAAAGGTCAACAGGCCCTAGCGGCTCATAAACGCGAGCTTTTCGATTAGGCTTATATCTTGCTCATTTTTAAGTAATGCGCCAAACAAGGGCATTAAACCGCCTTTTTTAGCTTTGTCGTGCAGTGTTTTTGCGTCTATGTCTTCAGCCATTAAAAGCTTTAACCAGTCGAGTAATTCGCTGGTGGAAGGTTTCTTTTTAAGGCCGTTTGCTTCGCGCAGGTTAAAAAACACTTCAAGTGCTTGGCGTACTAAATCCTGTTTAACGTTAGGGTAGTGCACGTCAATAATTTGCTGCATTTCGTCGCTGCTTGGAAAATCAATATAATGAAAAAAGCAGCGGCGTAAAAATGCGTCCGGTAATTCTTTTTCGTTATTGGAAGTGATGATCACAATAGGGCGCTCTTTTGCGACAATGCGCTCGTTAGTTTCATAAACATGAAACTCCATTTTATCAAGCTCAAGTAGTAAGTCGTTTGGGAACTCTATGTCAGCTTTGTCTATTTCATCAATTAAAAGCACTGGGCGTTTGCCGTTGAGCTCTGCATACGTAAATGCTTGCCAAAGCTTACCTTTAACGATGTAGTTACTAATGTTGTGTACGCGCTCGTCACCTAGTTGGCTGTCGCGCAGGCGCGAAACCGCATCGTACTCGTATAAACCTTGCTGCGCTTTAGTGGTCGATTTTATATGCCACTGAATAAGTGTGGTATCTAAACTTTTAGCTAACTCCTCAGCCAGCATGGTTTTACCTGTGCCTGGTTCGCCTTTAATTAAAAGTGGTTTTTCGAGCATAATGGCAGCATTTACAGCTTGTTTAAGCGCGCTACTCGCTATGTAATTGTCAGTTGAATTAAATTGCACGGTGTACCCTTGTCTGGTCTGAGCAGTAAGTTATTTTGTTATAATGCCATAGTTAAGCTGCAGGTCCAATATAAGCAAAACGCGGTATAGTTTTACCGTCTTTTTCTATTGTTTCGTTAAACATGCTTAATGGGCGCGCCCATATACCAAATTCACCATAAAGTGCTTGGTAAATCACAAGCTGTTCCTCGGTTTCGCTATGGGTGGCAACATGAATAACTTTATATTGCGGGCCTTTGTAGTGTTGGTATATGCCTGGTTTTAGGGAAAGTGGTTTTATTGCTGTAGTCATGTTTTGATCTCTTGTATAATTTGGCTTTGCACTTTTAATGTTAACTAATTTGCCAATACTATGAACTATATTTCTTTAGATGATTACAAAAAGGCGTGGGTTTTTCGCCACAAAGATTTACCTGTATCTGATGAAGACGCAGCAAAAATAAAGCCTATGAGCGACGAGCGCGCAGCAGTACTTTGGACAACCATGGTGAGCCGTGAGTTTGATCACCCTGATTTTTTTGAAGACACCGATTGGTGTGGCCAAGAAAAAAGCTTTAGCCAAGAAGTAGATTGGCAAGATGCGTGGGAAAATGGTGATGCGCTACCACCAGAAGCAATCTTAACGTTTTTAGATTGGGAAGCTAACACCACGGTTTATTTTTGTATGGCGCGCGATAATATTATCGAAACGACGTTTGATGTATTTAAACGCAATTGGCAAAACTTTATGTTTTTAGCTGATGGCAGTTTATTAATTGGTAAAAAGCGTAATACGGTTGTGCAATTTTTAGAATCAGGTAAAGCTAAATTAGGTGAAAAGCCAAGCGCTTAAATTAGTATGTAATGCTTAAAAAGCATTCAGTACTGTGCTATAAAACATTTACCTAAATGTTTTTGAGTAGAGCTATTGGTAGCGAAAAATCAGTCACTTGGTGCTCTGCAACAAGTTGAAATTTGGCAAACTGATGCGCAAAAAGTGTTATATGCACAATTGTGCAATGCATTTTATCAGCGTGAGGTTTTGCGTTTAGTCGCAGAGCCTAATGCTGATAAGCTACGTCGGCAGTTAAAAAGCCTACCCTATTATATTGAGCGAGCGGCAACGTTAGTTGCCAATGGTGACACACCTTTTACGTTGGACTCGCAAAATGGGTCTTGGCTTGAAAAACAAAAACCGACACCACCCGATGTGAATGTTCAAGCTAATGAACTTTTTTATCAAACACATGCCAAAGTGGGGTTAATAGTGCCTGTTATGTTGCATGGCTACGATCAGGTGCGCCTGAGAATAGACAGTATCGATCAGTTAGACGAAAATAAGCTGCATTGTAACGAGCTAGGTTGGTTTGATTTTTTAGGAAATGGGCTTGAGCAGCAAAACGCTCAGTTAATAAAGCCAAGTAAGGTAAGTTTTACCGCAGCTTGTTGTGGGCATCAATGGCAGTTTTCAAAGCGCTGCTCACCACGGCTCTTATCACTACGCGAAATGCTTTTAGCGGGTAGTATTAATTGGCGCAATTTAAAGCGCCCTTTAGCTTAATAAAGTTAAGGTATTCGGGATTTAAAATAAGGAGTGTTAAATGCGATTTTTTCAAGCTTGCTTATTGTGCTTAGCACTGTTTGTGCAATATAGATTATGGTTTGGTCATAATGGCGTACAAGACTACACGCGATTAAAAGGCGCTGTCGCATCACACCAACACACTAACGAAAAGCTTATTAAACGAAATAAAGTGCTTACAGCTGATATAGAAGATTTAAAGCTTGGCCAAGAAGGTATTGAAGAGCGTGCACGCAACGAATTGGGAATGATTAAACCGGACGAAACATTTATTCGTGTTTTACCGGGCAAACAATATGACAAATAAACAGACTATTGCAGCAATTGTACCTGCTGCAGGTGTTGGCAGTAGAATGCAGCACAATGCGCCTAAGCAATACATACAATTAGCGGGTAAAACCATTTTAGAACACACCTTAGCTAAACTTTCTCAATTACCTAAATTAAGCACTATTGTTGTTGCTCTTAGCGACAGCGACCCCTATTTTGACGAGCTTTCATTCGTTGATAAACGCATTGTTCGCGCCAGTGGCGGAAATGAACGTGCCGATTCAGTGCTCAATAGCTTACTTTTTTTAGCGCCCAATCCTCCAGCATGGGTGCTGGTACATGATGCTGCACGCCCGTTAGTTAATATTAGTGATATAGAACGCTTAATTGATGAATGCATGTGTGCTGACGAAGGTGGTATTTTAGCTAGCAAAGTAAAAGACACCATAAAACGTGGCCACACACATGCCCTACAAACTGTGCCACGAGACGATTTATGGCAAGCACTTACCCCACAATTTTTTAAATATGACGAGCTTAAAAATGCACTTCAAAACGCATTAGCAAGTGGGGCAACTATTACCGATGAAGCCAGTGCTATTGAATGGGCGGGCAAACCGGTAAAGCTTGTGGCAGGGCGCAGCGACAATATTAAAATAACCACACCAGAGGATTTAGATTTGGCTGGGTTTTTATTACATAAACAACAAAACGAGAGTGCATCATGATACGAATTGGCCATGGTTTTGACGTACATAAATTTGGCGGCGAAGGCCCGTTAACTATTTGTGGTGAAAAAATTGATTACCCACAGGGCTTTTTAGCGCACTCCGATGGCGATGTTGCTATTCATGCATTATGTGATGCTATTTTAGGCTCCCTTGCTATGGGTGATATTGGTAAGCACTTTCCCGATACAGCTAGTGAGTATGAAAATATCGACAGTCGTATTTTACTTCGCCATGTGGTGGGCTTAGCTAAAGAGCAAGGTTACGTACTTGGCAATGGCGATGTGACTATTGTTGCGCAAGCGCCAAAAATGCTGCCACATATTCAAGCTATGCGTGCTAATTTAGCCAGTGATTTAAATTGTGACCTTTGCCAAATTAACGTTAAAGCCACTACTACCGAAAAGCTAGGCTTTGAAGGGCGCAAAGAAGGTATTTCGAGCCATGCGGTGGTTATTATGAGTAAAGAGCTTGCGAGTACAAAAAACGCATGAGCGATTTAAATTATTTATACGGTGCACCGCTTTCTAAAGCTGATTTTAAAACCACTGCTGAAGACTTTATGGTTGATGAAGACTTAGGTATAGAATTTACCGGCAGTGGCGAACACGTGTGTTTGCAGGTGGTTAAAAAAGGCGAAAACACGCAATACGTTGCAAAGCTAATTGCGCAGCGTGCGGGTGTTTCACCGCGAGACGTAAGTTACGCAGGCATGAAAGATCGCCACGGTGTGTGCTCGCAGTGGTTTAGTGTAAAAGTACCGATTAAAAAGCCTATCGATTTTAGCGACTTGAATAGCGAGAGTATTTTTATTGTTTCGCAACAGCGCCACGACCGTAAGTTACGTACGGGCTGCCACAAAGGTAATAAATTTACTATTACGCTTCGTAATGTAACCAAGCCTCTTGATATTCTATGCCGTATTAACGCAGTACGCGCAGGCGTGCCTAATTACTTTGGCGAGCAGCGCTTTGGTCATGGTGGTCATAACTTAGTTATGGCTGAAAAAATGTTTGCCGGTGAGCGTATTCGCGATAAAAAGTTGCGCGGTATTATTATTTCAGCAGCACGATCGCATGTATTTAATCAGTTAGTGAGCCTGCGTGTAAAAGAGCATGGTTTAGCTAAAACAATGCACCGTGAAGTATTTATGCTCAGCGGCAGTAATGCATTTTTTGAAGATGCGATTAACGATGAAAACATTGAGCGATTAGCCACTGGCGATATTATGATGTCGGCACCTATGGTGGGTAAAAGTGAAAAAGGCTTAACCGAGCAAGAAAAAGTATGGCTTGCACCTTACCAAGCATGGTGCGATGGCTTGGGTGAACTCGGCCTTAAAAATGAGCGCAGAATGCTGCGTTTAATTCCGCAAAACTTAACGGTTGAGACCATAGATGAAACGAGTTTAAAACTGAGTTTTGGTTTGCCTAAAGGGTGTTTTGCAACCGCATTATTACGCGAGCTGGTGGATTATACAGATGCAAGCCCACGAGAGCGCAAAGAAAAGGATAATGGCATAAATGAAGATACTGTTAAGTAACGATGATGGCGTAAATGCCAAAGGCATTGCGGTTTTATATCAGGCGCTTATACAAATTGCAGAGGTAACTCTTGTTGCGCCCGATCGTAACTGCAGTGGCGCGAGTAATTCTTTAACATTAATGAACCCGCTACGAGCGACGACACTCGAAAATGGTTTTATGTCGGTTAATGGCACGCCTACAGATTGTGTACATTTAGGTGTAAATCAGCTGGTTGATGAAAAACCAGATCTAGTTGTTGCTGGTATTAATCATGGTGCCAACTTAGGTGACGACACGCTGTATTCTGGCACAGTGGCTGCCGCGACTGAAGGACGTCATTTGGGCTTACCTGCAATTGCGGTATCGCTTTGCTCACATAAAGGCGAGCATTTTGAAACAGCCGCTGCTGTTACCGTAAATATTATTAAGGGCTTGGCTTCGCATCCGCTTCCAAAAGATCAAATAATAAATATTAATGTGCCAGATATTCCACTAAGTGAATTAAAAGGGGTGCAAGTAACACGTTTAGGCGCTCGTCATAAAGCCGAAACCATGACCAAACAAACGGATCCCTGGGGTCGTGATATTTATTGGTATGGATCGCTTGGCACCGAAAGTGATGCAGGTGAAGGCACCGACTTTTACGCAATCAATAATGGCTATGCCTCAGTTACGCCATTAAGTGTTGATATGACCGCTAAAGATAGCTTAGAAGCGGTAGGAGACTGGCTTGCCGATTTGGAGATAAACCGTGCTCGCTAATTATACGCGCAGCGCCAAAGCGTTATCTGATTTACTACAGCGCGAAGGCGTAGAAGATACCCAAGTGCTTAGTGCTATTGCGAATATTCCGCGCCATGTTTTTATTGATGACGTGTTGCAACATAAAGCGTATGAGAATACAGCGTTACCCATCGGGCAGGGGCAAACTATATCGCAACCTTATATTGTTGCCCGTATGACTGAGCTACTTCGCCTTGCGGGTGTTCGCAATAAAGTGCTAGAAATAGGTACCGGCTCTGGGTATCAAACTGCAATATTGGCCAAAACGTTTACAAAGGTTTACTCGGTAGAGCGTATTAAAACACTTCAGTGGCAGGCAAAAAGACGTTTGCAGCAACTCGATTTATATAATGTAACCATGAAGCATGGCGATGGTTGGCAAGGCTGGCAATCACAAGCGCCGTTTGACGGTATTATAGTGACTGCTGCGGCCTCTAAAGTTCCGCAAGACTTACTTGCTCAGTTGGCCGATGGTGGCGTGTTATTAGCCCCAATTGGTGAGAGCGATCAAAAATTAGTAATGGTTATCCGCAAAGGCGATAATTATAAAGAGCATGTTATTGCTCCCGTTAGATTTGTGCCGTTAGTACCTGGCGATATTGAATAGGAATTCATTTTGAAGTTGTTTACTAAGTTATATGATATGGCCCTTGTATGGGCCAAGCATCGCCATGCCGAGCGTTATTTGGCTGCAATGAGCTTTGCTGAGTCTGTTTTTTTTCCAATCCCACCTGATGTTATGCTTGCGCCTATGTCGCTTGCTCAACCTAAAAAAGCATGGCGCTTTGCAAGTTTTGCCACAATCGCATCGGTTGTTGGCGGAATAATTGGGTATTTACTCGGCTTTTGGTTATTTGAACCCGTTGTTGATCCATTAATTGCACAAATGCACTGGCAAGAAAAGTTTGATGTCGCATTAAACTGGTTTAAAGATTACGGTGTTTGGGTTGTTTTTTTAGCTGGTTTTTCACCTATACCTTATAAAGTATTTACGATTGGCGCGGGTGTTTTACAAATGGCCTTTTTGCCTTTTTTAATTGCATCTGCCATCGGGCGCGGTGCGCGATTCTTTTTAGTTTCAGCTTTAATGAAGTGGGGCGGAGCTAAGATGGAGCAAAAATTACGTCAATATATTGAAATACTTGGTTGGGGATTAGTAGTATTAATTGCAGTAGCGTACTTTTTGTTGCGTTAAGCTTTATAAAATAACTTTTTTACATAAGGAGCTAAATACAATGAATAAACAATTTATGCGTTATGTTGCTTTATTTATTAGTATTTTGCTTTTTGGCTGCTCGTCTCGTCATGTTCCAGCACCAGTCAGCAGTCTAAATAATAATGTTAACTATTTAGATCATAAAATTAACATTAGTGGTGATGAGTATAAAGTTCAAAAAGGAGATACTTTATATTCAATTGCTTTTAGTGCAGGTCAAGATTTTCGTAAATTAGCAAAAAACAATTCTATTTCATCACCTTATGTAATATATCCTGGGCAAGATATCTCTTTAACACCATTGCAGTCAGAAAATAAAAAGTCGAAAAAATATACGAATTCGAGTAAAAAGTCTAGAAAAAGCACACAAAAAAATAACAAAAAATTAAAGAAAGAGCTTGATCAGCCAAAACAACGAGAGTATGTTCAAAAACAAGCCAGTAACAAAGTTAGTAATAAAAAGTATTTGTCGAGTAGTAAGGTGAAGTGGTTTTGGCCAGCAAAAGGTAAAATTACTAAACGCTTTTCTAATAAGGAAAACGGATACAAAGGCTTACAGATTACTAATAAAAAAGGGGCTTCAGTATTAGCCGCGGCACAAGGAACGGTGGTGTACGCGGGTAACGCACTTCGAGGTTATGGTAGTTTAATCATATTGAAACATAATGATGATTACCTAAGTGCTTATGCACATAACTCGAAATTACTTGTTAAAGAAAAGCAGAAAATTAAGGCTGGACAAAAAATAGCAGAAATTGGTAATTCAGAATCTTCGGTTACGGCACTTCGTTTTGAAATTCGCTACCGAGGGCAAGCTGTCAATCCTGCTAAATACCTACCCTAATTTTAAGGTATTGATAATTGCTCGGGAGAAGGCTTATGGCTAACGCAGCAAAATTTGACAAAAACATCACGAATGATGACAAGTTCGATGATACCACCGTTGAAGAAAACACATCGTTACTTGAAAAAGTAGATGACGAAGATATATTTGCCAAAGAAGAAGTAACAAAAAACCTTGACGCCACTCAGCTTTATCTTGGTGAAATAGGTTTCTCTCCATTACTGAGTGCAGAAGAAGAAGTCTTTTTTGCACGAAAATCACTTAAAGGTTGTGACGCCTCTCGTAAACGCATGATTGAAAGCAATTTACGCTTGGTTGTTAAAATAGCTCGCCGATATAATAACCGTGGACTTGCCTTACTTGATTTAATTGAAGAGGGTAATTTAGGTTTAATCCGCGCTGTTGAAAAATTTGATCCTGAACGTGGCTTTAGATTCTCAACTTACGCGACATGGTGGATACGCCAAACAATTGAACGTGCCATTATGAATCAAACACGTACGATACGTTTGCCTATTCATGTGGTTAAAGAGCTTAATGTTTATTTACGTACCGCTCGTGAATTAACTCAAAAGTTGGACCATGAACCCACTGCTGAAGAAATTGCAGAGAGCTTAGATAGACCCGTTGAAGACGTAACAAAAATGCTACGTCTTAACGAAAAAATAGCCTCTGTTGATATGCCAATCGGCGGCGAAAATGACAGTGTGTTATTAGATATTATTCCTGATGAAAAAAGTGCAGGCCCTGAAGGCCAAGTACAAACGAATGATATAAATAAACACATTGTAGATTGGTTAGGTGAGTTAAATCCTAAACAACGCGAAGTGTTAGCACGTCGATTTGGATTACTTGGCTATGAGCCATCTACACTTGAAGATGTAGGCCGCGAAATAGGCTTAACACGTGAACGTGTAAGACAAATTCAGGTAGAAGCATTACGTCGTTTAAAAGACATTTTGCAACAAGAAGGTTTAAGTACAGACAGCTTATTTAATCAGTTTTCGTAGCTAGTTAAATAGTTTAAGAGACTATTATGTGTGTTAAAAAGCCGAAGAATTTATTCTTCGGCTTTTTTTATGCTTGTAAATCAGATGATATAAATTACAACAATGCTTTTAGTTTATATAACAAATCGTGCGCTTGGCGTGGCGATAAATTATCAGGGTCAATTGCACTTAACTGCTCTTCAACTTCAGAAGGTGTACTTTGTGCAATTTCGTTATTAAAAGTAAAGGCTTGCTGCTCTGTATTTGGTGCAGTAACGCTTTGATGATTTTCAAGCAACTTAAGTTTTTGCTTTGCTTGTGCAATCACAGCTTTTGGCACACCTGCAAGAGCGGCTACTTGTAAACCAAAGCTCTTACTTGCTGCACCGTCGAGAACTGTATGCATAAATGCAATCGTATCGTTGTGCTCTATTGCATCAAGGTGCACGTTTACAAGGCCTGTGGTTTGCTCAGCAAGTTCTGTTAATTCAAAGTAGTGCGTAGCAAACAATGTTTTAGCAGATATTTTTGATGCTAAATGATTCGCTGTTGCATACGCAAGCGAAAGCCCATCGTAGGTACTTGTACCGCGACCAATCTCATCCATTAATACTAAAGACTGCGCAGTCGCATTATTTAAAATCGTTGCTGTTTCGGTCATTTCTACCATGAAGGTTGAACGCCCTGATGCTAAATCATCGCTTGCACCAATACGTGTAAATATACGGTCGATATTACCAATTTTAGCGCTGTCAGCGGGCACATAACTGCCAATGTGAGCCATTAGTACAATAAGTGCTGTTTGGCGCATATAGGTTGATTTACCGCCCATATTTGGACCGGTAATAATTAACATTTTACGTTGGCTGTTTAATTCAACAGGGTTGGCAATAAACGGTTCTTTCATTACTTGTTCAACAACAGGGTGACGACCTTGTTTAATGCTAATGTTGTCGTTATCGCACAGTTCTGGTTTTGCATAATTGAGTGCAAATGCACGTTCGGCCAGATTATTTAATACGTCTAAATCAGCCAGTGCCGCGGCCATCATTTGCAACTGTTCAATATGTGGAGCAATAAATCTAAACAACTCCTCGTATAGTTGCTTTTCAAGTGCGAGTGCTTTTGATTGGCTACCAAGCACTTTATCTTCGTGCTCTTTAAGCTCTGGAATAATGTAGCGTTCGTTGTTTTTAAGCGTTTGACGACGAATGTAGTCGGCTGGTACTAAGTGCGCGTTGGCGCGGCTTACTTCAATAAAAAAGCCATGTACGCGGTTATAACCAATTTTAAGCGTACTAATACCCGTACGTTCGCGTTCTCGCAGTTCTAGTTGATCAAGAACATCGGTTGCACCTTTGCTTAAGTTACGCCATTCATCAAGTTCACTGTTGTAACCCGGTGCAATAACGCCACCATCGCGAATAAGAACCGGTGGGTTTTCTATCACTGCACGTTCTAATAATTCTTGTAAATCAGGGAGCTCAGGCGAGTGCTTGATAATACTTGTTATACGAGAGTCGTTAGCATCACCTAACAGGGTATGCAGTGGTGCAAGTGCTTGTAGCGCACTGCGCAGACGCGTTAAATCGCGTGGGCGAGCAGTACATAAAGCTAGGCGGGCAATAACACGCTCTACATCACCAATCTCTTTTAATGATTCGTGCAATTCACCACAAAGTTGTACATCTAAAATGGCGCTAATTGCATTTAAGCGTGAGTTTAGCTCATCTTTATTACGTACAGGAGTATGAATACGGCGCTTTAATAAACGAGAACCCATTGGGGTTGCTGTTTTATCAAGCACTTGGGCAAGCGTGTTTTCGAACCCACCGGATAAATTAACGGTAAGCTCTAAATTTTTACGTGTTGCAGCATCTAAAATAACGGCGTGCTCGTTGTGCTCAAGTGTAATTGCACGAATATGCGGCAATGCCATACGTTGTGTATCTTTTACGTATTGCATTAAACAACCGGCAGCAACCAGTGCGCTGTGAGCTTTATCAACACCAAAGCCGACTAAATCTTTAGTACCAAACTGATCGCATAATAAGTGTTGGGCCGTATCTAAGTCGAATTCCCACTCTGGGCGACGACGAGCGCCTTTTATATGCTCAATTAAATGAAAGTTTTCAAAGCTTTCGCTATACAGAAGTTCTGCTGGTGATAGGCGCTGAATAGTTGAGCTAAAGGCTTCGTCGGTGTTTACTTCAACTATGTTGAAACGACCTGAATTAATATCAAGGTAGGCAATACCGTATAAGCCTTTTTTACTTTGCCAAACACTGGTAAGAAGGTTGTCTTGTCCTTCTTGTAAAAGCGCTTCGTCAGAAATTGTACCGGGTGTAACTATACGTACAACTTTACGATCAACGGGACCTTTACTGGTTGCAGGGTCGCCAACTTGTTCGCAAATAGCGACTGATTCGCCCATTTGGACTAGGCGTGCTAAGTAGTTTTCTACTGCATGATAAGGTACGCCCGCCATAGGGATAGGATCGCCACCGGCTTTACCGCGATGTGTTTGCGAAATATCGAGTAATTGAGCGGCGCGTTTAGCGTCATCAAAAAAGAGTTCGTAAAAATCGCCCATACGATAAAACAATAAAATATCGCGATGCTCTGATTTTATTTTTAGATACTGCTGCATCATAGGGGTTTGTTGTTTTATAGTGTGTGGTGCATAAAGATCAAACGACATGTATTTACCCAAAGGCTGAATATGGAATTACATCAAGAGATTAAAACACTTGCTGCGCAATTAGGCGCTATTTTAACGGATAAATGCTTATGGATCACTAGTGCTGAGTCATGTACTGGTGGCGGAGTGAGTTATGCCCTTACCGATACCCCTGGGAGCTCGGCTTATATTGACCGTGCATTTGTCACTTATAGCAACCAAGCAAAGCAAGACTTATTAAATGTAAGTGCAAGTACATTAGCAAAGTATGGTGCTGTAAGCGAACAAACAGTGCGAGAAATGGCAGTAGGTGCTATTAAAGCAACAAACGCTAATATTGCGATAGCTGTATCGGGCATTGCCGGGCCTGGTGGTGCAACTGAAGGTAAACCTGTTGGACTTGTGTGGTTTGGCATACAAATTAATGATAAGTTGCTTACATTTAAACAAGTATTTATTGGTGATAGAGCTCAGGTTAGGTTACAAGCTATTGTATTTGCATTAAAAAATGTAATAGATGAGATAAAATAAAAAAATTAGCTTGATACTGTGATTTCATACAGTATACTTGGTTCCATTAGCTGGATTTGGAGAACAAAATGAACGATAACAAACAAAAAGCGTTAGACGCAGCACTATCACAAATTGAACGTCAATTTGGTAAAGGCTCAATTATGAAATTGGGTGATAACAAAGCGTTAAACATTGAATCTGTATCTACAGGCTCATTAGGTATTGATATTGCCTTAGGCATAGGTGGTTTACCTATGGGACGTATTGTTGAAGTGTACGGTCCTGAATCATCTGGTAAAACAACGCTTACTTTACAAGTTATCGCAGAAGCTCAAAAAGAAGGCAAAACATGTGCCTTTATCGATGCTGAGCATGCTCTAGATCCAATTTATGCACAAAAACTTGGTGTTAACATTGACGATCTTTTTGTATCGCAACCAGATACAGGTGAGCAAGCGCTAGAGATTTGTGACATGTTAGTACGTTCAAGCGCGGTAGACGTTGTTATTATTGACTCGGTTGCTGCACTTACACCAAAAGCTGAGATTGAAGGCGACATGGGCGACTCGCACATGGGCCTACAAGCACGTTTAATGTCACAAGCATTACGTAAGCTTACTGGTAATATTAAACGCTCTAACACGTTATGTATTTTCATTAACCAAATCCGTATGAAAATTGGTGTTATGTTTGGTAACCCAGAAACAACAACGGGTGGTAATGCACTTAAGTTTTACGCATCGGTACGTATTGATATTCGTCGTATTGGTTCTGTGAAAGAAGGTGATGAAGTTGTTGGTAACGAAACCCGCGTTAAAATTGTTAAAAACAAAGTAGCGCCGCCATTTAAACAAGCTGAATTTATCATCATGTACGGTGAAGGTATTTCTAAGCAAGGCGAGTTAATTGACTTAGGTGTTAAGCACAAAATTGTTGAAAAAGCAGGTGCTTGGTATAGTTACTGTGGCAACAAAGTAGGCCAAGGTAAATCTAACTCAATTAAATTTTTGAAAGAAAATCCAGAAATTGCAGATGAGATTGAAGGTAAGTTACGCGAAATGCTTTTACTAAAAGCAACTATTGAACCAGAAGATGGTGAAGATAAGTTAGGCGATGACGCAGACCTTTAAGCTATATCAAAATGAGTTTCTTAGCTTGATTTGACCCGAGCTTTAAAAAAGCGCTAATCAGTAATGGTTGGCGCTTTTTATTGTTAAAAACTTAAAGTAGATAAGATAAAAACGACACATAAAAATGTGTCGTTTTTAATTTAACCTATAAAAATCTACGGTTAAATCGCGCATTAGTAATTACTATACTAAATGAAGAGCAGAGCGATCATACGCTATACGTTTTAATCAGGTAAAAGCATTCTTTAGGGCGTGTTGAAATTTGTTCAATCTAGGGGCGGTTAAATCGCGGCGTGAGATTTGTAACCTAGTGGACTAAGTAAAAATCGAGCAACAAAGAGTTAATCGTCCCTAGAAAGAACCCAAAGGGTAGCGCATATTTGGTATTTATGCTGCGTTATCGCCTATTTATGGGGAATAACCACACTATATAGGCTCTGCCTTGCCTAAAAACCAAATATGCTGCTGCAAATTCAACCACCAAAGATAAACACGCCCTAATAGTTAAAGAATGGGCCTTAATTAAAATAGAACTTTAGAAGCGATAAGTTAAGCTAACTTTTCCGCTAATAGGGGAGCCATAAAAACCAACATTGGCTAAGCTAGTAATATGTTTTTCATCTGTGATGTTATCAATGTTAGCTTGAATTGATAAGTCTTCGCTCGCATCCCATCGAGCAAATGCGTTCATAAGTAAATAAGAATCCTGCTTAACATTACTGGCTATATTTGCTGTTTTTGATTGCCATTTTCCGGCTAAGCCAAACTGAAACTCAGGTAGTTGAGGCAGCGTATAATCCAATGAAAAATTAACAACATTTTCAGGCTCCCATTCGTGAGAACTATCGCCTGCGTCATCATTGATATCTAAATATGTATATGCAAATACAGCATTTAGATCATCAGTTATATGTCCGGTTAATTCTAATTCAAAGCCTTGGGTATCTTGATCAGCTCCTTTATAGTAAGTAAATCCAGATGCGTTTAGCCCTGCATAAGTTGCAATATTATCTTGTTTGGCACTAAATACTGCAAAGGTTGCAAGTAGTTGATCATCAAACCATTGAGTTTTTACTCCAACTTCGTAATTAACACCTTTGCTTGGATCTAAAAAGTTACCATCGTAATCATACTGCTCTTGTGGCTGATAAATATCGGAATAGCTCACATATACATTAACATCATCATTAATTGCATACGTTGTTGCAAGGTAAGGGCTTATCTCACTTTCATCATTATTTATATCAACGCCTTGGCTAAAGCCTGTACGCTCATAATCGATAGCGTTAAAGCCTGCAATAACAAATAAGTCACTTGTTAGGTTTAATTTAGTAGAACCAAAAAAACGCTTCAAAGTAACATCAATATCAGCATACTTGGTTTGTTCACCCCAAATAGGTTCAGCTATCGCATCTAATGCGTATGGAAAAGCAGGCGCCAAGCCATAAGCTTCAGTTGTTACTGCATCGTAAGAGTTGGTAAAAGAGTAAGATGTACTTTGCGAAATACTTCCACCAAGCATTAACTCATGTTCTTGACCAAACAAGCTGTACTCACCCTTAGCTGTTATATCAAATAAATCAGCAGAGAATTCTGTATCATATCGTCCTGGAAGGCTAACTAAACCTAAATTAGTTTCACTATCAAACATTCCATAATGGTCATAAAGATAAAGTAATTTACTTTGATCTTCTGAGTCTTGGTAATTATAAGTTGTTTTAATTTCCCAGTTATTATCAAATACATAAGTATATTCAATAAAAGCAGTGGTATTAAGAGTGTCCCATTTAGTCCATTCTTGAGTTGGGCTCGCACTTACGTCCCACTCTGCTTGTGTACCATCGGCATATGAAAGCGGTAATCCTCCCCACATTGTTCCATCTGTATTTGCATCTTGATGTGAAGCACCAAATGAAAGTGTCGAATTACCAGTAAGTTGCCCATCAATTACTGCAGAGAAGTAAGTGCGATCGTTTTCTAAACCATCAAGGTATGAATCTGATCCTTCTACAGCACCAATAGCACGTGCAGCCCAGCTACCAGAATCTGTTAACAAAAATGAATAATCAGCTTGTAAGCGCTTTAAACCATAAGTACCTACAGAGATACCTACTTCACCTTCATTTTCATTTGTTGGGCGCTTTCGAACATAGTTAATAGTGCCCGCAGCATTACCTACACCTGTTAATTGCCCATTAGCACCACGAATAACTTCTATTTTTTCATAACCATAGCTTTCCATAGCACCAGTAACAAGACCCCAATTATTAGGTAGACCAACACCATCAACTTGAGTACTTTTAATATCAAAACCGCGAGAAGTATAGCGTGTGCGGTTAGTTTCACCTTGTTCAACAGTAATACCCGTGGCCATTTTCAATGCATCATTAATACTATTTGCTGCAAAGTTTTGAAGTTGCTCTGCGCCAATTACACTAATCGATTGTGGTGTTTCGTTAAGCTCCATCGTTAAACCGGTAGCACCTTTGCTAACGCGATCTTGGCGTACACCTACTATTAATATTTCTTCCATTTTTTCATTATTATTTTCAACTGTATTCTTAGTTGATGTTTCTTGCGCTTGAGCTGAAAAACCCATGGCTAAAACTAAAGAAGAAAGTGCAAAAGTGCGATTGAGTTTCATGTTTTCCCTTAATTAATATTCAATATTATTTGAATTTATATAAATAATTAGGGCATTCTACTAGTTAGAATTAAAAAACTCAAACAAAAACCATTATCATTTACAGGCGCGTTAACATTTTTTTAGGGTAAATTACTTAGTCTGTAAATAATATTATGATTAGGATAAACGATACAGCTTATAAAAATATGCTTTGTTTTTTAACTTAAATTGAATTATTAAAAAAGCGGCCAAGGCCGCTTAAGGAAGTAATTAGATTTTTAGCTATTAAAAAGAGTATTTAACAGAAAATTGTAAACGGTCTAAATCACCATCAACGCCGCTTTCAGTTTCTCGCTCAGCATGCTTTAGTTCAGCGCCAAATGTTAAGCGTTTAACGGGGGAGTATAAGATATTTGCGCTGTAGCTTTGGCTTGATTCTGTAGGATCACCAGAGATAGCGAGTAAATCGGTATTGTTATCAGCAGAGAAGAAAGAGTATAAGAACGTTGAACGCCACTGACTGTTCCATTTATGCTGGTAAGCTACAAAACCTGATGTAGAATCAATAGCATCAAGATCATCACCATCAAGAACAGCGCCATGTGCTACGTTTAAGCCTACATAACGGCCTAAACCTTGCCCTTGGGTAAGCATAAATTTAAGGTTGTCTTCACCTAACTTAACCATACCTGATGCGCTAATGCCAAATGATGTTTCATCAGCGTCAATTTCACCGGCTTTATAAGTAAGTTGACGTGCTAGTGCTGCAACAACGATGTTACCCCAATCAGCTTTGTGCGTATAACGTGCTGTAAAATCAGGTAGTGATGCATCATCAGTGGCAACACGTGTGCCGCCCGCTGTCGTAATTGTACTTTCTGGATTTTCTAATGAAAAAGACCATGCGCCAGTTGTGTATTTAATTTGAGATTGACGAACAAACACAGTGCCTTCAGCTGGGCCTACAAAGTCGAGTGTTTCTGCAAGAGCACCTACGTTTTGAAAGTTTGACCAAGTTTGACCAAATAACCAACCGTCATAAGTGATGAATGCATGTCTAATGCGTGGTGCGTATGAATTTGAAACGCGCTCGTTTCCACCGGCTGCAGACGCTAAAAAGTCAATTTCAATTTTAGTTTTTACCGTTTTACCGTTATCTAATAACGTGGCTGTACCAAAATTAAAACGAGATTGACGTGCGTGCATATCAAAAACTGCATCAGAGCTATTATCATCGCCAACTGTAAGTGTACTTGGTACGTAAAAATCACGACCAACACTTGTGCCTGCTGGTGCACCGGCTGAATAATCACTCCACATAGAGTCAAGTTTAATGTATCCGCCGTAAGTAAATTCGGTATCACCAACCTTTGCAACAGTTGCTGCGTATGTTGCGCTTGAAAGCGCGCAAAGAACAGCACTTGCTGCGAGTGTTTTTAATGGAGTAAATTTCATTTTGGTGTCCTTTATAGGCTACTTGTTTATTACTTTTTATTCATTTATTTTGTATTACTTGCTAAAGGTATTACTTACGAATAAAAAGTGCTTTTTTGCGTGACTTGTCATTACTAATACACATTCTATTTTTATTTGTTAAATAATAGATTAGTTAAGTTTTAGCAAAATTGTTTTATTATTTTACGGCAACACTGTTAAATATGTACGAGATATACTCAATTACCTATTGGTCTATAAGACTAAGGTTTAAGGTATAAGTAGTTTGCATTTACTTACATTTAACATCTTGTATTATTTATGTAAAATAATTAAACCAAGCCAATTATAAACTACAACTGAAGAATTTAAAGGTGTGTACAACTAAGGTCTAATACTTAATAAAGCACTGCTGAGTAATCCTTGATAAGAGCCCAAGGCAAGTAATTTAAATGGAGACTAAGATGTCACAAAGTATCTATCCAGTTCCTGCGCACATTAAAGACGCAACACTCATTGATAAAAATAAATATAATACGCTTTATAAGCAATCTATTGACGATCCAGAAAGTTTTTGGGATGAGCACGGCAAACGCCTCGATTGGTCTACTCCTTACACTAAAGTTAAAAACACCTCATTTGATAAAGGCCATATCAGCATTAAATGGTATGAAGATGGCTACCTTAACGCTTCTTATAACTGTATTGACCGCCACTTAAAGACAAAAGCCGATAAAGTGGCGCTGATTTGGGAAGGTGATGATCCTTCTCAAAGTGAGCACATTACTTATCAAAAACTTCATGATGAAGTGGCTAAATTTGCCAATGGCTTAAAAAAGTTAGGTGTTAAAAAAGGTGACCGTGTAGCTATTTATATGCCAATGACGCCTCAGGCCATTTACGCAATGCAAGCTTGTGCACGAATTGGTGCTATTCACTCTGTTGTATTTGGTGGCTTTTCACCATCAGCGATTGCCGACCGTATTAGGGATTCGGGCGCTAAAGTCGTTATTACTTCTGATGAAGGTCGACGTGCAGGTAATTGCGTACCATTAAAAGCAAACGTTGATGAAGCGGTAGCGCAAGATTCTGTAACCACAATTGAACATGTTATTGTGCACCAATTAACCGGTGGTGAAGTTGATTGGAATAAGCACGATATATGGTGGCACGAGCTAGTTGCTGACTTACCAGCACAGTGTGAGCCAGAACCAATGAATGCTGAAGATCCTTTGTTTATATTGTATACATCAGGTTCTACTGGTCAGCCTAAAGGTGTTGTGCATACCACCGGTGGTTACTTAGTTTACTCATCAATGACACATGAATACGTATTTGATTTAAAAGAAGATGATGTGTATTGGTGTAGTGCCGATGTAGGTTGGATCACAGGCCACAGTTACATAGCGTACGGGCCATTAGTAAACGGTTGTACTCAAGTTGTATTTGAAGGTGTACCTACCTATCCAACAGCTGGGCGTATGGGCGAAGTAGTTGATAAACACGGTGTGACTATTTTATATACCGCTCCTACAGCAATTAGAGCACTAATGGCCAAAGGTGATGAGCCAACAGCTTCGTCAAATCGCGATAGTTTACGTATTTTAGGTTCAGTAGGTGAGCCAATTAATCCAGAAGCGTGGACATGGTATTACGAGAGTATTGGTAAATCTAATTGCCCGATTGTTGATACATGGTGGCAAACAGAAACCGGTGGCATAATGATCACACCACTTCCAGGCGCTACTGATACAAAACCAGGTTCTGCAACACATCCATTTTTTGGTATTGCGCCTGCATTATTTGATGCCGAAGGTAGTACACTCGAAGGTGCTGTAGATGGTAATTTAGTTATTTTAGATAGCTGGCCATCGCAAGCGCGAACTGTTTATGGCGACCATGAACGTTTTGAACAAACTTATTTTAGCGCCTACCCAGGAGTGTACTTTACAGGCGATGGTTGTCGTCGTGATGAGGATGGTTATTACTGGATCACAGGTCGTGTGGACGATGTATTAAACGTATCGGGTCATCGCTTAGGGACTGCCGAAATTGAAAGTGCACTTGTATCGCATGAAGCTGTAGCTGAAGCAGCTGTAGTGGGTTACCCGCATGATATTAAAGGCCAAGGTATTTATGTATATATTACGCCTAACGAAGGTGTAACGGTAAGCGATGAGTTAACCAAAGAGGTACGTAACTGGGTTCGTAAAGAGCTAAGCCCAATAGCATCTCCAGATATGATTCAGTGGTCACCTGGATTGCCAAAAACACGATCAGGTAAGATTATGCGTCGTATTTTACGTAAAATCGCTGCAAATGAGCACCAACAACTCGGTGATACGTCAACGCTTGCGGATCCTTCAGTTGTCGATGAACTAATCGAGAACAGATTAAATCGTTAAATGTGCGTTAAAAACTTGATTACAAGTTGATTCTAAACGTAGTATATCGGCTGTCAGTAAGGGTTTTAAACCTAACTGGCAGCCGAATTTATTAGGAGTGAACCATGAGTCAGTTTTTAATAGCGGACGACCATCCGTTATTTCGTGAAGCACTAAAAGGCGCACTGAGCGCAAAATTTGAAGGTTTAGCCGTTTTTGAATCATCCGATTTTGACAGCACATTGCAAGTGTTAAGCGAGCAAGAGGATCTTGATATATTACTGCTAGACCTTCACATGCCAGGTAATGGTGATTTATATGGCCTTATTCGTATTCGAGAAGAATACCCAAGTTTACCTATAGCCGTTGTTTCGGGTAGTGAAGACGTGAATATAGTTTCAAAAGTAATGGGTTACGGCGCTATGGGTTTTATTCCTAAATCGTCATCGTCTGATGATATTGCCAGTGCAATTAACCAAATACTTGAAGGCGATACATGGCTACCAAAAGAGTTAAAAAACAAAGTAGCTGAAATTGAAGGTGAAGATAGAGAAATAGCAGCGCAAGTTGCCTCATTAACGCCTCAACAATACCGAGTGCTGCAATATCTGCACGAAGGTTTACTTAATAAGCAAATTGCTTATGAACTACACATCTCAGAAGCGACAGTAAAAGCACACATTACAGCCATATTTAGAAAACTCGGTGTGTACAATCGTACCCAAGCCGTTTTAATTGCCGCTAAATTAAAGCTCGAACCAATAGAGCAGGCATAATTTAGATTTAAAAAGTTATTAGCTTATTTATGAGCAAAAAAATGCCAGCAACAATGCTGGCATTTTTTATATGTAGAATAATTAAGCGGTTGGAATAACGCTAAGAAAACACCACGGTTTTATTACCATTAATAAATAGCTTATGCTCTGAGGCAAGTTGAAGTGCTTTACAAAACACAGTTTTCTCTACATCTTTGCCCATTTTAGCCATCATTTCGGCGGTATTCGCATGTGTAACGCTGGTTACATCTTGCAAAATAATAGGACCTTCATCAAGCTCATTATTAACAAAGTGAGCGGTAGCACCAATAATTTTTACGCCGCGCTCAAATGCTTGATGATAAGGTTTAGCACCTATAAATGCTGGCAAAAATGAGTGATGAATATTAATTATTTTACCTTCAAATCGACCCACAAATTCAGGACTTAAAATACGCATGTATTTGGCAAGGCCAATAATGTCAGGATTGTAGCTGGCAATTAGATCGCCTACTTTTTCGTCATGTTCGCTACGGGTTAACCCTTCGTGCGATACAACATGAAATGGCACACCAAACCCTTTAGCTAGCGGCTCTAAATCAGCATAGTTAGCAATTACAGCGAGTACTTCAATATTAAGAGTTTGTTCAAATTGCTTTAACAGCATACCACCTAAACAATGAGCTTCTTTAGTTGCCAATAAAACTACTTTAGTTTTTGCGCCGCAATGTAGCGCAAGTTTAGCCCCATCTGGCAACAATGCGCGTAGTTGATCTAAAAAGTCGCTTTGTGGCTCGCCTGTAAGCTCTGTACGCATAAAAAATCGCTGCGCGTCTTTATCTACAAATTCGTTGTTACGCGTAATGTTTAAATTATTTTTATGGCAAAGCCCTGTAATTTTAGCTATTAAGCCTACATCATCAGCACATTGGGTGGTTAGTATATAGCTCATTGTCCTCATTCTTACCCTGTAATTAATCCTTTCATTATTTGTGTTTTGGCACATAAAGCAAGGGCTTTGTGAACTAATCCAATATTAATCATGTTGTTGAGTGCAAAAGAGGTAATAAAGTTAAAAAGTATTGAATAGAGGGTAAAAAAATGCCACCTAAGTTACCAAGGTGGCATTAATAAAAATTATCTAGGTTTGAGGTTAATTAACCCTTGGGCTCGGGAGATAAGTTTTCTTCTTGTCTTAAATACCCGGCAGCTTCTTCATCATCTTTCGCTATCGCTTGCTGAGTAGGTATAGCGCGCGTTTGTTGGTTTAGTTGATGTATTTGTGACGCATTACCTAAATCGCGCTCGCTGGTGATTGAGGCGATAGATTCGCGGTCTTTTAAGAATGCAATAACGTCTTTTTTGATTGCTTGTAATTGTCCTTCGTCTTTATGCATTTCCATAATGTGGCGAGGATGTTCAAGGTTTTTCATACCTGTTGCAGCAAACGTAGTAGAAATAACACGAGAAACAATAATCCAAGGCGTTATGCTACTGCGTACTAAAGTATTTTCTGAGCGGGTGCTATCGTGAATACCAGTACCTGTTGATATTTTAGACTCAGTAAAAGTACCTTCGCATTTAAAGTACACAAGCAGTGATTCAAATTGCATTTCAGCAAAAAACAGATGAGCCGTATTTGTTAGCAATTGTGCAAATGCTTTAATAAGTATACCTATTAGCAATAAGTGAAAGCTTGTCATTAATAGTTCACTAAATTGAATAACATGTTGGTTATTAAATGCTTGTTTAAAGCTATTAATATTTGCCGCATCAATGTAATGGTAAATATTAATAAACGAATACGCTAAAAACACAGTAAATACTAACGCTACAATATAAAGTAAGTTACCGCTCACCAAAGCAAGTAATCTCGCGAGTGTAAAGTTTTTACCTAAGTCCATTGAGTGCAGTTTAGGCTGAATCTCTTGGATCATTTCACCTTTAAAACCGCCTTTACCTTCTATTTGTTCTTGAAGCTTAGGGTCTAATTCTCTGTAAACTCTGTTAGGTACTTCTTTATAGCGACGATTAGCCATTACTAGGTTATCGAGGTTTATGAAAATCTCGTCTGGATGAACAGACTCTTGCCAGTTTTCACGTAGTTCAGATACTTCAGCTGAAGGGGTAACTGAATTTAAACGCGCTTTAATCATGATAAAAGCAAGCGCACAACTTAGAGTCGCTAATATAATAATTGCAATTAAGTACATTCCAGCGTGAAGACTAGGTAGTTGCTCAAGCCAGCTATCTATTTCTTGTTTACTAATGCGCTGCTCTTTCATCAACCATGACATAGAAAGACCAATAGCGATGGGTAAAATAAAAGATAAAGAAATAATTTTTGCAAGCGCACCAGTACCAAGTGCTTCAATATTCTTTTCTGCATTTCGAGAGATAGGTTTACCTGTAGAGCGCCACGAAAAAAGAACGTAAAACATTAATATTGCACTATAAACCGGAAATGCTAATTCCCCAGCTTCACCGGTAAAGCCCGACAAAGACACAAATGCAACAAGGCCATAAGCAATAAGGGCGACAAAGGTGCTTACCCATGAGCCAAATAATCGCTGGGCAACATTACGAATAGGATATGGTAGAAACAATAACTTAGGGATTAAGCTGTGAAGTAATCGTGATAAAAAACCATTAGGCTCTTTAAATGTACTGTTTTTACGACCAACCAGCATTTCTTCAAGTGACTGCGCTGTATAGGCTACTTCTTTTTGCTCTTCTTGAGCGGTTGATGCTTGTGATTTGCTGTAGTTATAAGCAAGTGAAGTAGGGTGGTTTCTGCCTACAAAGTATTTAAGAGTTGCATAAATACCTGCCGATAGTGAGCGAATGCCGAATGCTAAAATAAGCATGCCAAACACCATTAAAATCCAACCTGCGGTTGTATCTTCTTTCACAGAGCCCGCAGCAATAACAAGTAAACTAATACCAGCTATAGACTCAATGAGTCCTCTTAATGCTGTTACTTTACCTTCCAGTTTGAAGGGGTTTTTTAGTCCAAGATCAATCGATCCATAATCAAAAGCCATTGAATTCTCCATTTAAACAGCACCCCAATTGCAGGGGACAAAGTGTAATTAATCTGAACTTAGGATAATAAATCTACCTCAAGTAGCTATTTTTAGCGCTAGGTGCATTGAGTTTAATCGTAATAGACTTGTTGCTGGCGCGTAAGTTAGACCTACTTTACGAAAACCTAAATAGAATTATTAATATATATTAAGTATTTATAATTGTTGTTGGTTTTTTATTATATATCAATAATCTTGTTCAGTTTAAGGTTATTTTAAAGTGATACATTTTATATTTCGACGCATGCTTAAATAAAACTGGAGGGTTAATGAAGCTAATTTATGTAGACGATAATTTACCAGGGATCACTCGTAAACTTAAACATAAAAGTTGGCTTTACTTTGATCCAATCGGTAAGCAAATAAAAGGGCAAAATGTGATTGATCGTTTGAATGGATTGGCATTTCCGCCTGCCTATAAAAACGCCTGGTTTTGCCCAGAAGAAAACGGGCATATTTTAGCGACAGGATTTGATAGTAAGGGGCGAAAGCAATACCGCTACCATCCTGAATTTAGGGCACAGCAAGAAGCAAAAAAATACCAAGCATGTGCAGTATTTGGTAATAAACTCCCTTTGTTAAGAGCGCGTTTAGAAACAGACTTACAAGGCGATGAGCTTAATATTGAACGTACTTTAGCGGCAGTTGTAAGACTTATGGATTTAGGCGCGTTGAGGGTAGGTAACGAGCGTAACGTAAAGCAAAATAAAAGTTTTGGCGCTACAACACTACGCACACGCCATGCAAAACTCACGGGTAAAAATATTCAGCTAAAGTACCGTGCTAAATCAGGTAAAGAACGTGAAGTAAATATAACCGATAGGGTGCTTAGCCATGTAATAAAAGACTTACAAGATTTACCCGGGCAGCATTTATTTCAGTATATAAATGAAGGTGAGCGCACAAATGTTACATCAAGTGAAATAAATCAATACATTCAGCAAATAATGGGCGAGGAGTTTAGTGCAAAGCACTTTAGAACTTGGCGAGCAAGCGTTATTGCATTCAAACAATTAGCTAAAGCTAAAGGGGCGCTTACTTTAAAAAACATGCTTGATAGTGTCTCCCAGCAACTCGGTAATACTCCAGCTATAGCACGTAAATCGTATGTGCATCCCGATTTAATTACGCTGTGTAAAGAAGATGAAGATACTCAAACTGCGTGGAGGGAGTCCCTTTCATTACCACGAAAAACGAAGTACTTGAGTCGTTATGAACGTGGTTTTTTAGCTTTTTTAAACGATTAATTGCCATAGCAACTTTACACACATGGGCATATTAATTACATATTCTCTAATTTTATTTATTAACGTTTAGAATAAGTTATTTTAAAAAGTCATTAAATTTCAATTGTTTAATTTAAAAGTTTAATTTGGCATTACCGTTGCACCTTCAAAGCACTACTTAGTGATAAGTACATAAGCATTTATCAACGATATTTAGCGAGGAGGTACACAGTGAAGGGGTCATTTTCAAATCAAGCGCTTACTAAAGCAAAGGGTATTACTTTAAAAACAGCATTGTTTATTGGCATGGGCGGCTTATGCTCAGCACCAACACTCGCTGCTAATGAGCTCGAAAGTGTGGTACTCGCTAACTCTTCACTAACTACTTACAACTCACAAAAGTACATGCAAGCTGATGACACCTACTACTTTGACCAATATTCAGCGCAGTTAATTGAACGTACAGAAAAAGCAATTAATTGGTATCAAGAAATAGTTAACAACGGTGGTTTTACACACTTATATAACGACGAATTGCTTGAACTAGGTAGTAATAGTAAAGAGGTGAGCTTACTTGCACAGCGTTTATATCAAGAGCGCGACTTAAAAAGTAATGTATGCGACGAAGCTATATGCACGTTTGATAAAGATATAGAGCAAGCTGTTAAGCAATTTCAAAGCCGCCATGGTTTAAAAGTTGATGGCCGAGTCGGTAAGCGTACTTTTGCATCGCTTAATGTGCCCGCACAGCAAAAACTCGATAAATTAAAACTTAACTTTTATAGAATAACTAACTTTGCAGGCGCAAGTGATGAGCAATATGTGTATGTAAATATTCCAGAATACAGCTTACGATTTGTAAAAGCTGGCGATGTAAAATTAAAAAATAACGTAATTGTAGGTAAACCAAGTTGGGAAACACCTGCATTTAGCGACGAAATAGAAAAGTTTGTAGTTAATCCTGAATGGCGTATACCCACCTCAATTGCCACCAAAGAAATTGCACCAAAGGTAGCCGAGGATCCTGACTATCTTGTAAAAAATAATATTGAAATTAGAAAAAACAGTTACCTAGATTCACAAACTGTTAATCCTAACAATATTGATTGGGATTCTATTAAGCCGTACCAATTTGATCACTTTTTAGTAAAACGTGCTGGTGAAGAAAACCCTCTAGGGGAGGTTAAGTATTTATTCCCCAACGCTGAAGCAATTTATGTTCACGATACACCAGCTAAGCAGCGCTTTAGCCAATCAAATCGCGCTTTATCGCATGGCTGTATAAGGATAGAAGAACCCTTTTCGTTAGCGCGTGAGATTATTAAGCACGAAGGAGAAGCGCAAACACTCAGTCATATCGATAGCGCTCGTGACCAAAATAATACTCAAACGTTTCATTTAGATGAGCCTCTTCCTATTCATTTAGTCTATTGGACTGCATGGGTTGATGAAAACAAACTGGTTAACTTTAGAGATGACATATATCAACGTGATAAAAAAGCACTTTTAAACAATAGTAAGCAGTCGGTAATTGCTGCTTTGTTAAAAAATAAATAATGAGAGGGTTTATGCAATTTATTCATTATATTTCTATCGCCATATTCACACTTATATTTAGCAATAGTGTATTTGCTGCAGCGCTTACAAAACCTGCACATCAGGTAGTTGATATAAAAAACAAAGCCAATTTTGAAGATGCAGAATTTAGTTTGAAAATTAACGATATAGTTATGCCATACTCAGTGTTTTCGGTATTTGTAATGCCCCAAGAGCAGGTTGAGTTTGAGGTGCTTTTTGCGCAGTCAAAAAATGCTTACACACTAATTAACACTCAAGGGAAATCTAAGCTTACAGACACCAACCGTTGGCAATGGCAAGCACCCAAAGAGCCTGGTTTAACAACGGTAATTATTGAGTCGCCCGATAAAAAACAGCGTATGAAAATCAACGTTTTTGTAAAAGTACCCGCAGACAACGTTGAAGGAGGAAAGCTCAAGTATTACCATATTGGCCACTACCCTAAACCTTCGCAGATTAAAGACACTGCTCATTACATAGTGCCCGATGGATTTGTTGAGGTGACGCCTGAAAATGAAAACGTAAAAATTTCACCTCACTTTTCACTCAAAGAGTTTGTTAGTAAACAGCGAAGTAAGCATCCAAAGTATTTATTTTTACAAAATAAGTTACTACTTAAACTAGAAAAGATACGTAAAGAACTCATTTTAGAAGGTATACCGGTTAGTAATATGGTGGTTATGAGCGGTTATAGAACTCCGTACTACAACAAATCAATCGGCAATGTAAAACTTAGTCGACATGTATTTGGTGATGCAGCCGATATTTTTATAGATAACGATGGCAACTACCGTATGGATGATATAAATAACGACGGTAAGCATTCAATAGGGGATGCTAAAGCGATGGCCGATATAGTGGAGTCGTTAGCTAGACGTGAATCATTTAAAGGTTTACTAGGTGGTTTAGGTATTTATGGGCCTAAGTCGCACAGAGGCGCATTTATACACGTTGATACGCGTGGTTTTAAAGCGCGTTGGGTGAGTAAGTAATTGCATTAGTTTAACTATTGTTGATAGCAAAGGGGTTATGCAAGTACAGACTAATGAGTAATGTTGAGTTTCACTTTATTTAAAAGTATTGAGCGCCTGCTAGTGGTCAATACTTTTTCTTTCAGCGATGAGCTTTATGACACGTTGCTCTTTCATCGTTGCACTACTTTCTTCTAGTAATATATCGCTAAAGCTTGGGTCATATAGCCTAGGCCTACTGAAATTACGTAATACTGACACGACCCACGTTGAAGACGCATTGGAATAACTATCTTCTGACGCTTTAGCCTCAGCACTTTTCAAAAGTTGATAAACCTTGATTGCGCGCTCTGGGTATGTGTAATCATCAATTGTCATCCAAGCTTCACGTAGCTCTTGGAGTGAATAATTTAAATAGTCTATTTCCATATAATTCTCCGTTAAACATAAAAAGATCTCTACACGTATGCCTTTTGAAAAATAATGTGTTTTCAATTACGTTTTAAATAGTCTATTGCAGCATGAACGTTTCGTATTCTAAATCTTCAAATTGTCTCGACAACCAAAATAAACCAATAACGGAGCTAATTATGGTCGCTAACGCAAAGCCATAACCATAAAATTGTGGCCCAAATGCAATTGAAAGTAAGGTTAAAACTACATTTATAACTAAAAATAATCCAGCCAAAAACAGCACGGTTGAACGTTTATCTAAATAAAATAAAATGTTTAAAATAGATAAAAATATAACTTGTACGCCTACACCAACTACATCAATAAATAAGAGGGTTTTATAGTTTGGATCAATACCAATAAAAGTTAGTATTTGCTCTCCCCATAATAATAAGCAAGCGACAGTAATTCCTTGAATTTTAAATATGTCGTAAAGACCACTGCGCGCAGTGCGGATCATATTATCTTTCAAATGATAAATTTCTTGTAACGTTGAGCCGTCGCGAATTGCAGAGTAAAAACGGTCATATTCTTCAACAAAGTCAGTTTCCATCCTTACTAAAAATACGGCCATACCTGGGATAATAGATAGGTAGGCTAAAAATATAGGTAAATCATAAATAGGGCTGGCTCTGAGAGTTCCAATAATTTGGATTGATGTACTTGGTGAATACCAAAAAATGATTTTATCGGCCCATACAGCGATGTTATAAAACAGGCCGCATAAAAATAGGCTGTAATACACTTTTTTATTGTTCAAAAAATCGAAACTTATGAGCTTATCACCCGGATAACGGCGAATAATCATAAATAGAAAACTGAAAAATAATAAGGCTTCACCAGCAAAAAAGGCAAAAAACAACCCGTCTAACTGCCAGTCCCTAAGCAAGTAAGCCAGTAATACCATGAAAGCATAGCCGCTCAGCATCGTGACTAAAATCAGCCTGTATTCTTTCATGCCTGATAAAAATATTGCGCCAAGCCACTGATTACATAAGCTAATAAAGGCACCTAAAATAATCACTTTAGTCATAATGGGTAAAGGTAAAAATGGCCAAACAGCAAGACCGACCAATAGGGCGCCAATTGTAGTAATTAGTTGTGCGCCAAGTAGGTTTGGTAGCACTAATCCATCATCTTTTGTAAAAAATAAATCGGCAATAAAACGGGTTAGCATCAATTGCAGACCACCCGTTAAAATAAGCGATGCGGCCATCATATAGGTTACAAGCGTTAAGAACTGAATGATCAACACTTTCGGTAGCACAATACCTAAACTTAAAATGCCAATCAGCATAAGCGCAATAATTGACAGTAGCCACGGGCCAGAACCAATTAATCCAGCGTAACTATAAGCTTCAAATACTGAAAGTAGGGTGTTTTTTTTGAGAATTTTTCGTATCTCAAAACCTATTCCGGCCATGACATTGCATCCTTATAAAGTGTGTCGTATTGCGCAAACATATGGCTTTCGTCATAAAACGCTTTTACGCGCTTAAGACCACTCGATTGATACTCATGCCACTTTTCGTCGTTATTTAAGATATTTGATATTTGCTTTGCTGTTTCGCTAGGAGAGGCGATTGATACCACTTCTCCGGCTTTGCCAAGTGCTTTGTCTTCGTCAGTTGCGCCTTCAATAATCTCTCGGCACGAACCAACATCACTTGCAAGGACTGGTACGCCAGCTGCCATCGCTTCTAGTAGTACTAAAGGTTGTGCTTCAGAAATAGAGGTTAGTGCAACGATACCTAATTTAGGCAGTATTTCAGCTATATTTTGCATACCTAAAAACGTAACGTTATTTTCTAAATCTAAACTGCTGACAAGTAATTGACATTCTTTATAATATTGAGGGTCTTCTTCGTATGGGCCAATAACCCAGCCTTCAATTGTAGGTATACTAGACTGAACCTCTTTGATTGCACGGATAAAAGTTTTAATATCTTTTATAGGCACTACACGACCAATTAAGCCTACCGTGAGTGGAATCGTTTTTGGACGCTGTGCAAGTGCTTCAATAAAACGCGATGTTTTAATACCATTTGGCACTACGCGTGTTTTTTCTGGTGCGGCGCCATCTTTTATTTGTCGTTGTCTATTACCATCATACAAAGAAATTATTTTATCGGCTTCTTGATAAGATGTTCTGCCGATCTGCTCAAAGAAACTAATCCACATTCTGCGAATAAAGCCCATTTCGGTATTTAAATTTTTACCTAATACTTGCTCTGACTCTTTGATCCAGCTGGCTTGAATAAGGTCTATTTTACGCTCTTTGGTATAAATACCATGTTCGGTTAGTAAATACGCAGTGTTGCTAATTGCGCTAGCACCAGAACCTAGGAATCCCGCATAGCCTGTTGATATTGAATGTATAAGTTTAACATTAGGTAATTCGCGAGCTATCTCTGCTATTTTAAACAGCGGTTTGTATAAGTTACGATACGACCAAAAGAAATCGATAAATGATGATTCATCACAGTAGGTTAAATAATATTTTGCGAGAACTTGCCATGAGGATTCACTATACAAAAAGTCGGCTTCGTTTATGCCGTCTTTTTGGGCAAGCTTTTTAAAAGCAAACTTTAGTAACTCGCTAGGGATCGGTTCTTTAGAGTCACGGAAATAGTTTTGCAGTTGTTGCCAAAATTCGAACAACTCTTTTTTATACTTTACGCCATGTTTTGCTTTTATTTCAGAGGCGTTGTTTTCAACTAAATAATGAACATGTAATTTGGTTACATTTTTAGGTAATGTATATTGAATTTCACCATAATGCTCAGGTGCACCGCCCAAAAAAACCAGCTCAAAGTTATAGTGTGGTAAGCCTTCAATAATTTGATGGACCCAGCTCGATACGCCGCCTCGGACATAGGGGTAAGTGCCTTCTAAAAGCAGTAATACATCAGCGTTTGGTTTAGGCATTCCAATACTCCTGTAAATGGCGTAACTCGCTACCCTTTGGTTGCTCTGGTAGTTCTTTTAAATAACGTTTACAGTCATCGAATTTATTCATACAAAAAGCAACTTCAGCTTTATAGGGCAAAACATGACGACGTGCCATACCAAGGTCTGTGGCTTGTGCTAAATGACTAAGTGCAAGTTCATATTTACCAAGAGCTAAACAAAGCCGGCCCAAAAATACAAAGGTTGCAGGCTTTTTCACATATTCGATGCTTTGCAAGGAAAGTGTTTCTGCTTTTTTTAACACGTATTCTCGCAATGCACCTTGTGCCAATCCTAAGTAACTAAGTTCCCAATATATTTCAGCTAATTGTTGTTGCAAGTTACTCAGTTTTGGTTGCTGAGTCGTTAACAATATCTCTTGCTGATATAGGCCTATTTTTTCGTTTAACTTAGTTTCTTTAGCATCGAGAGTGGAGTAAGCAAGCAGACGAATATCATCTTCTAAGTCTTTAAGGGCGAGTTTTAAAATAGGAATTGCCTGCGTATCACTCATGTGACGTGCAGCCATTACTGCACTAAGACGTTTGTTTGGCTCACTTGCATACTTGAGGATCGCTTTCAATCCACCCATCGAATAGGTTGGATTAGCTGAAATACTACGAACTTCAAAAGGGAGACCTGGGATTTTGTGTTCTTGTATTTCAATATCATTATTTTTAAGCGGTTTACACAAAGCAAACGTGAGTGCGAACATAACGCCTAAAATACCAAATAGAGGAAGCGTAAACAGTAGTGAAAATAACAGTAATAGGGCACCAAATAATGTACTTTTGTATTTAGCTGGGATGACAATATAGCTTACAAAAGTAAAAAGCATACTTGCTATAGCATGTAATAAAATAGCGATAAGCCAATTGGGTGTATCAAGTGTTTCTATTAAAGCAAAATATTCACATATAAATCCCACTATTACAGCAATGACAATTCTAATCATGAAGTGTTACCAGTGGCTTAATCGCATCTTTACTAATTGGCAAAGCAATTTGTTGTTCAATAACGATATCTAATTCAGCTAAATTTTTACCTGTACGTTCTTTACTCCACCCATTTATACGCGTTATAAAACCGTCTTTTTCTAATTCATCAGTAAGTGGCATAAGTATTAACAGAGTTTGCTTCTCATCATCATATAAGTAAATATCTAAGCCTCGACGGGCTTCAGTTAAATACTCCATAAGTCGACGGGATTCGTTGGTAATATTTAATGTTTTAACTTTTAATAAATGTGCAGGAATTTTGTAACGTTTAGCTTCTTTGTTAGCTCGTTTTACTTGGCGAACAAAGTACGGAGATTCTTCGCTAGTCATTATCGGGTTGGTTATCTCATGTCGAAGTAAGTCTCCAACGTGTCCGGCCATTACGGCAAGTAAAGTAAGCGTGTTTTCTTTGAGCGCAAAAAACTGTACTTTTTCGACTAAAATAGCGCCATAAATGGTATCGTTTACATCAATAAGTGGAATTGCGATATGGTATTTACTGCTGCCTAAATAAACTTTAGAGCTTTTAACCGACACCAGTTCTTTTTCTTCAAACATAGCAAGGATTAGTGGGTCAGATGTTATTGGCGAAGTCATTTTACCAATAACAGCAAGAGGGGGCTCCACTATATTATTGTTTTCCACTTTATATAGCCCGGCTTTTTCTAATGCTCCATACTCTACAAATAAATTGATAATCACTTGCGCTGCACTATCTAAACGTCTTTCTTTAAGTTGGCCTATAGATGCTCTTACAGCTTGCAATGACTCCCTTAAACTCAATGTATGCCCAGCTAACATTTGTTCTATTCGATCGTGTGAAGAGCTAATTAAATGATATTGACGAGTGAATTTTTCAAGCCGATCAGACACATACTCTAGTTGAATAGTCTGTTGTTGATTAGTACGCTCCCAAACATCCCTAAATTCACCCGCGATCATAATTACAATAGTATAGCCAATCATGGCGTTGATATTGAATTCGCTTTGAGGTGCCAAAATATCGCTTTGCAACAACAGTAATTGGCCTACGAGTAAAGTTAAAATGCTGATAAAACCTTTAGAGAACCCATAACGCAAAGCAACCAGTAAAGGCCCTAATACAGACCAAGAAAACCCTCCTTGCGTCCAAAAAGGATCCTCGGCATTAAACAGAACAGGCAGGCCTAAAGCCAATGTGGTAAATATAATTACCTCAGCCCATGTCTGTAGTTCAGGGACTTCTCTTGGACGAAAGAAATGTGTTTTCACTCACTAACCTCTATATAAGAAATTAAGTCGGCAATTACATCTTGTGCCGTTGCTGCAATGCTATCGCGCCCCCAACCACTTTTTGCAATTGTTCCTGTCCATATCGGTGTGGTTTGGCCGTACGCAGTTAACGATAAAGTAAGAGCAACAACGGGTTCGCCATCAAGACCAGCTTTGTAGCGCCACTCTTCAATGCTACCGGTGAGTAGATAATCCGCTTGTTGAGTGCTTAGCCATTGCATGGCGTTATCTAAACGATATTGATCGTCAAGTGGTGGTAGCTCCTTATTGCTATTTCTGGGTGCGCGAAGAAGCGTTGGTAATTTATTTTGTTGCCAAATACTTGTTAAAATGTCTTCAGCACGCTCACCAGCGAGAGGTGTTTGAGCATGATTTACTAGCGGTAATAAGGCAACTGTTGTTGATGGGTTTATTTCTACATCATCAGCAACTCTACTCGTTGTACAGGCTGATAGTAATAAAACTAGACATGGTATAACTAAGCGAAACATATTTTCTCCTAACATTAAAAATGTACGTAATATCCTAATTGTAACTGTGTATCTGAATTACCAACCTTATTACTACTTTGGTAACCCAGCTGTAATTTAAATAAATCATCACCTAAAATAGACCAACCAGCGCCACTTGAAACAGACACATCAATATCATCGTTGATAGTTTGGTAACCGGTGCTTATATCAAATAGCCATGATGGGCTAGTACCTAAATAGGGCGGTTCTAGTGAGCTGGTTGAGGAAAATGAGGTACCGAGCGCAAAGCGTCTAAATGGCTGAAGTTCTATATTTAATGTGGCATCGTTACCTGTATTTATAAGCGTGTTCACTTGTTCAAAATCTTGCCATTGCGCGCTAAAATAAGCAGTCCAAATTGGCCTATCTTTTAAAATACGGTATTGGTATCGGGCGTTATACTCTTGCCCGTTGATGAGTGAACTTCCACTATCTCGTCGTAAAAAAGACATTATAGCGGCCGATAATTGCATGTTTTGTCGACCATCAATATTATAGTTTACATAGGCCGTAGCTTTGTTAAGTTGCGCAAAACTAAGTAAGGCCTCTGACTGGCGATTTTCAACATTGTGTTCAAGCTTTAAACCAACTTGTGTACGAGAATCCCATTGATAGCGAGAATCTAAGCTAATACCCTGACGATTTGCTAAACGACCTTGGTGGGAATCAATTTTTGCATCGAAATACCAGCGACCCCATGTCATTTTATTTTCTACAGCAAACAGTAATCCATTATTATTAAAGTTTTTCTGATTACTTAGGCTTAGTTTCCACTGGCCATTGGCATAAGGAAAATAAACATTTACATCGTATTGGCTACTGTTTAATCCGGCCTCAGGCGATAAATTAATTTCAAGTGCTCTAAAGTATGAGCCTCGGGCATTACGAACTAAACTTAATTGTGATTCGCTCGGCTCAGTTGTTAGTTCTTCGTACCAACGCTGCATTGTTGCGTAGGGTTGTCTGAGGTAGAGAAGTGCATTTAACTTATCTTCCTCGGTTAGTGCATTTTGCGTTATGAGCTGTTTAATTTTATTAAACTCGCCATTAGTCATGTAAAGTTGTAGTTTTTGCCAAGGAGCTAACTTTTGTGCTGCTCGTCGTGCTAACCACCAGTTTGTTTGAGGCTCGCCAATTGTCTCGGGTGCTAGTTCATCCATTGAATTAAGTTGCATTAAATGTGGAATAGCCATCGCACCTGCCCAGCGGTACATTAAGCCTCGGTAGGCGTATTTATCTTTAGGTAAATGTTGTAATAAATAATGATTAAGTTCGGTGGCATTTGCGTAATAACCAAGCTGTTTCATTACATCAGCTAAGTTAACCAGGGTTGTTAAGTCGTTTGGATCAGCCAGCGCTAACTTTCGTAAGTAAAAGTAAGCGCTATTATATGATTTTTCATGAATCGATAAGCTAGCTAACAGTTGCGTCCAGCCGTGAGTAGTCTCATCTTCTGAATGATTATCTATAATACGTTTTATCATTACTGTATCGTGCATTTGCAGTGCTAACCAACCTTGTGCAAGCACCACGTCTGGATTGTACTCACTTAGTTTTGCTGCGCGGTTTAAAGTGGTATAGGCTGAATTTAAATCGCTTTTGTTTTGATACCAGTTTGAGAGTATTAACCAAGCAGGATAAAGTGCTTTATTATAGCGCTGCTTTTCGAGTTCTTGGTGGATACGTTTTATCGATTCTTCATCATCAACGTGTGAACTCAATAATGCAACTTGGATTAATTGTCTAATTGTAAGCGATGGTTGCTGCCATAGGTAATCGAGAAGGCCTTGAGGATTGTTCTCAAAGCGCAGTTGTTGATAGTGCAACATATCACCTACACTGAGCTCACTAATGGTCATTAATTGTTCGAACGCATAAAGCTCTTCTTTTTTATTTTGAACTCGTAATGCCATATCAACGCGTGCAGTCCAAAATTCAGTGTCTGTACTTTGTTTTTTTTGCTTTAAAATGGTAAGTGCGGTTGAAAAATCATCGATAAGCCAAAATGATCGGGCAAGCCATAATAGATCTTCTTCATTTTTTGGACCTTGGTATGTTGGCCATAGTGACCTTAAGCCTTTTAAGTTACCAGTATCGTGCAGTACTTTAGCTTTCCAGTATTGTGATAACACACTTTTACCACTAATTTGTTCAAATCGTTCAATATGATTTAGCTCTTTTTTTGCATTGCCGATGAACTCATTGGTTTGCATCCATTTAGCAAAACCATTGCCTTTTAACTGCCTATTTTGCGCTTTGTATTCGTAAATATCATTTGCATCTTGATACAAATAAAGAGAGGTTGCATCGTTTATGCTATCACTGAGCATGGCTGGTGTTACTGCATGATTTGCCATTAACCACTTAAATTCATTAAGTGCTTCGCTGGGTTTATTTTGCCAACGTTTTACTTTCCAATTTAGTAAATGGAGTTCTTTGTTATTTGGACTTTTTATTAGCAATTTTTCGAGTAATTGTTCGGCACCTTTTGCATTACCATTGGCTAAGCGTAAATACATTGCCTTAGTTAAATAGTGTGTATTATTAGGGGTAGCTTTTAGTAGAGCTTCTACCGCATCTGCAGCATCTTCTGTATTGCCGGCTAAGTCAGCTAAATAAAGAGTACGTTCAGTGTTAGCTTGGTCGCCATACTTTTTCCACCACATATAGGCTTGCACAGGGTCATTTGCGCCAAGCGCTGTTTCAATTGCTTTTTCAGCTATATTTGCGTGTATACCTGCTTTATAAATGACTAATGCTTTAACTGGTTCGCCTGCACTTAACCAGTAATCAGCGGCGAGTAATGGCTTGTTTTTTAGCTGGTAGTACTGTGCAACACTTACATTTAAGCCAAGCGCTTTAGCTATGCTTAGCACTTGTTCATTCCAATTTTTATGGGCCTTTATTTTTAAAGATAACTCTTCAAATCTATCATCTATATTTGCACCACTTGCTAACCATAATGAGTAAAGTAGTTTGATTTCAAGTGTCGCTTTGCGCTCACTTTTAGGTAACTTTGCAAGCTCAATTTTCGCTTGTGCGTATTCGCTTAGCTCTATGTGTAGCTCAATTAGCTTAGCGCGTAGTTTTTCATTGTCAGGGTCAGTATTAAGCGCTGCATTTAGGTACGATGTTTCAAAAGTATAATCTTGTGAAAGCGTATCATCTTCAAAAAATAAGGTATGCGGAAATAACGCATAAAGTGCAAAGCAACTTACGGCTAATATCGTTAATATTGTTTTTATAGATACTAACTGAGGGCGTTTATTAGAATTCATTATGGGGCAGTCCCAGCACAGTTAAGGTAGCCATAAAAGTCACCCATAGGTATTTTGAAATGCGTTAATTTACCGTGAGTGATACCTTTAAAGTGCTCTCCCAAATGAGATGTAAATTGACATTTACGTCCATTCATTAAATCAAGTGAAGCGGGCACCCAAGCTTTAAAGCTTACTGCGCCATTTACCTGCCAATTATCGATAACCACATTAGCAGAAGCTAAATAAGGCTTACTATTATTTTGGCTGTGATCAAAGCTAAGGCGGGCAATATTATTGATAATATGTACGTAGTCGCCTTTTTGAGTTACACCAGATACCCCTTCACTTTGGGCTATATTTGGTATATCAAAATCGCTAGGTATTCGTAAAGTACGAATATATTTTGAGCTAAATAGCCATTCATCGTCATTATTTTTTGCTAATGCAGAGAAATAAAAATCTTTTGCAATTTTTGCAAAATGACTCAAATGTACAGGTGTATTTGGCCGTGCTAAAACATAGTCTATATTGTGTTTTAAGGCATCGAGACCAGCAGGTATTTCCCCCGAATAAAAGTGATAATAAATAGTGTAAGGCTTTAATCTGTATGGTTTTTCTGTTATTTCAAATGTTTCGGTTAAACGTTTAAACCCATAATAAGGCCCGTGCCATAAATTAGTGAATACATTTTCATTCAAGATAGGAGCATAAATTTGATATAACAGGTCGCGCTCAGGTCGCCCAATTGGCGATATATGAGACAGGCTAGGGTTATCGGCATTTGCATCTGTGTTGCCGCCATTAATGTTTAATACACCCGCGTCACGGGCAAGTTCAAGTGCTTTTGGCCCAGGTGTTGCGTCACCAGACCACAGCATTAATACTGTTTTTTTATTTTTTGGTGCCAGCTTTTCGTCAATGTATTTTATAGAGCCCGTAATTTCTTTTTTTAAACTTATAGTGTCGTATCCTGGCACATCAAGATGAAAACCATAGTCGGTGTCATCCTCATCTATTTTTTTCCGACCAGAGAGTGCGGTCCAAAAATAAGGGTGGCTATAAGTATGAGATGCAATTTCAACATAGGGTAAATCGAAAATACTGCGCGCAATACGTTCTAATTTAAGACTCGCTTTTGAGTGAAGTCCAGTAGCTTCAATATCTGCTTGAATAATTGATGATGTTAAAGGGAGTTTATAGCGTTTAATTATTTCATCGCGGATCACTTCTGCCGAATAAGGTCTACCTGTAAAATTTGCAATACTTGAAAAACCATCACCATCAATATGTAGAGTAAGCATGCGCCTACCACTTTCAGTTGTTGTATCGGGGACTAAGATAGGCGGGAGCTCCATCGCCTTTGTCAGCAATGTACGAGGGTCGATAACCCACTTACTACCTTCCATCGGAAAAGTATCAATTAGCCAAGGGGCAACCACCACAGCACCATATTTTGTTTTTGCACTTTGCACAACAATTTTGCCATCAGCCGCTTTTATATTAATAAGCGCAGTGGCATTTGGCGCTAGTTTCAGTAAATATGGTTTTACTATTGGTGGTGGTGTCGCGGCTTCACCTTTGAACCATGGGGCAAAGTAATTTAATTCATAAGGAGCAGGAGGTAATACATTGAGTGCTTCTACACCTAGTTTGATTAGTAGTGTAGTCGAAAGCGGTAATTCTCCCATAACTAACAAAGGGACAGCGCCTAAATTTGTTTCTAGCCAATTAGTTATCGCCGGGGTATAAAAAGCATCACTGGTAGTCCACGAAATAACGCCAGCATGTAAACTTGGATCTATGAGAGGAAGCGCTCTTTTTGCTACATCAATGTAATCAGGGATATACCCCAAATACTCAATCATGGTTGCAAGTTTTAAGTGCACCGTAGTATAGATAAGTGGCTTAATATCACTATTGTAAGGAATTAGAATACGCCTAGCTATTGGTGTGATATTTGACGTTCCCCATGTTTGTAGGTGTCCGTCAGTTATCCAAGGTGCATAACCGTTTTTTATTATTTTTTGAGCCATAGCAAGGCGATTTTTGGGCTTTGCATAATCAATCACTTGTACATTAAAGCCCAAGTTTTTTGCTGTATTTAATTGTGCAATTAGCCATGTTTGATCACTTTCGGCAGTGAGTTTGTAGCTATTATCAAGAGGATTGTAATGGCTATATAACCCCTCCGCTACTAAATCAGTTGCGAACCCTTTTAACTTGGGAAGTAGTTCAAACCCACGATTGAGTATTAAATGTTTATCAAATGAGCTTGAGAGGTCCTCAATAATTGAAATTAGCCCAGCTTGTTGGTCTGCTTTATTGCTTGTTGTATCTAATAGCTGATAGCTATCTAGTGTATCTAAGAATAAGCCAGTGAAACCACGCTCTTTTAAATCATTAGCGCTGTTTTTTATGCGTTTATGCCAATACGTAGAAGTTAAATCGGAAATATGACTATTCCAATTGGGATTAACAACAAGTGATGACGTGTTTTTTTCGAATGACTCACCGACACTAAGATAAGCATAAACAGCAATGTTACGCTGCGTAAGCCAATTAAGCTCATGCTCTGTGATTAATTCTGGTTGCACTACCACACGAGAATAAAATGTCATTTCAGCAAGAGGCATCGGTGCTGAATAATAAAAAGCAGTGCTGTTGTTTATTGGCTTGGCGAATACATGAGCAGAAATTAAAAGCGTAAAATATAGAATGTACTTCATTGATGATTCATTTTGGTTGGGATTAAGCAGAGATAAGAAATGACGTGCGTTCCGATTTTATGCTAGGTAATTCGTATTAGTAAGATAGGGTGATTATATGTTAATAAAAATAAAAAAACTACATGATTGTTCCTAAGTTTCATCTTTGTTTTTCGTTGTTTTACTTATTGGTGGGAGTAATTGGTTAGGTTCATTACTTTGCTTAATACTAAGGTCGCAATGTTTTAAGTGTTAAAATGTATGCCTTACAACTATAATATGGACAAAATCGCCAAGGTTGGTTTGGCTCTTACCTCGACATTTACCTTTAATATTTACACGCTTCGTAAATATTAAGTTGTATGTAAATAAACTAATTTACCTTTATCAGTGAGCATAAAGTAAAAAGTATCTTTTGTTATTTTATGTTGTTGCTGTTTAAATTTACTGCCTTAGATTTGGAGAAATAATGAGTAATTTAAGCTTAAAAAACAAATTGTTGTTATTAGCTATTTTGCCACTGATGTTACTTTTAACTAGCTTAATGCTGAGTTCTTATTATTTAGAGTCTAAAAATCAGCAGCAAAATTTTGATTCATTTAAGACTAAATTGATCAAAGATAAACAGAACTTATTAAGTACAGAAATCGAAATTGCGAGCAAAATTGTTCGTCACCAATTAGATACTGGCTCTGCCCAAGATGCTAAAAATGCGCTTAGAAACTTAACCTTTGGTCAAGGGGGTTACTTTTTCATCTACGATACAAATGGTGTTAGTGTTTTTCATGCGTTATTAGGTGATGCCATTGAAGGGCAAAATAAAATAGGGATGACAGACCCCAATGGTAAAAAAATTATAGTCGGGTTACTCGAACAGGCTCAAAAAGGTGGTGGCGCATTTAACTACCACTTTCAAAAACCTAATACAACAGGCCTAGTAGAGAAAATGGGCTATGCTGCCATGATCCCAGGAACTAATTGGATGGTTGGCACTGGCGCATATATGGATGATATAGAAGCAGAGCTAATTAAATACGAAGTAACGATGCAAGAGCATATGAATGATAAAGTAATTACCTTATTGCTAATTGCTTTATTTTGGGTTGTTTTAACGATTGCATGTGCATTGGTTGCGGCGAATACCATGGTTAAGCCAATTCAAAGAATGGTGCAGAGCCTTGACGACATAGCAAAAGGTGAAGGTGACTTAACTAAGCGCCTAGAGATAGACACGAATGATGAAATTGGTCAATTAGGTGAAGCATTTAATGTTTTTGTCAGTAAGCTACACGGTATTATTGCGAATGTGGTTGATGTTACACATGATGTGAAATCAGCATCCAGTGATATAAATAAACAAACACGACTAATTGAGGGCAAGCTACTCAATCATAATCATGAAACAGAGTTAGTTGCGACCGCCATTACTGAAATGTCTGCCACATCACATGAAGTTGCACAAAATACTACGCAAGTTGCTGTATCAACTCAGGCTGCAACACAGGAAGTTGCTAAAGCACAAGAGTGTGTTGATATTTCACTTAGCGAAGTATCAAAATTAATGGATGAAATAAACGTCGCTGCTGAACAGGTTGATTCACTGAGCGAGCAGTCTAAAAAAATTAATAGTGTGCTGAGTGTTATCGGCGGTATTGCAGAACAGACAAACCTATTAGCACTTAATGCCGCAATAGAGGCCGCTCGTGCTGGTGAATACGGTAGAGGGTTTGCTGTTGTTGCAGATGAAGTAAGAAGCTTGGCGAGTCGTACGCAAGTGAGCACACTTGAAATTAATGAAATGCTGAGTGAACTACATAATCTAGTGTCCTCAGCGGTAGGTGCAATGCAAGCAAGCCAACAAAGCTGTAATCGTTCAGTTGAGTCATCACGAGCTATATCCGATAGTTTAGGATCGGTTACCAATTCAGTGACATCAATTAACGATATGAGTACGCAAATTGCGACAGCCGCTACGGAACAAAGTAGTGTAACAGAAGAAATAAATCGCAATGTATATGCTATCCAAGAAATAGTTAATGAGCTTACAGTGTCGAGTAAAACAACGTCATCAGTTAGTGAACACTTAGCCGGAAGAGGTGAAAGTTTAGGGCAATTAGTTGGGCAGTTTAAAATTTAGTACTCATGTATTTACCGTTACTAAAGCCGCTAACTGCGGCTTAACCTTATTGGTAAGTTTTACAATTTTTTAAAGTAGATCGTAAATAGACTAAATTGAGTGGATTTTAATGCAAAGTATGACATCAATTAAACGCTGTACTCGCGATGAATTGGTCCCTGAAAAAGACCTAGGACGTTTGGTATCTTTTTTACGCTCAACGCTGGTTACGCATATTGATACCAAATTACTTCCTATGGATTTAACTTCGGCGCAGTACATAGTTGTTGTGTTGCTAGCTAAAGAGTCTGTTAATACGCTTGCTGGGCTTTGTGAGCATATGGTTTATGACCGAGGTGCAATGAGTCGACTATTAAGCCGTCTTGAAGAAAAAGGCTTAATAGCTAAAACACAATGTGAGTTTGATAAACGCTCAACCATTTTATGTTTAAGTGAAAAAGGAAAAGCACTTTACCCAGAAATAATGCCAGTAGTAAACGAAGTATATACTCAGGCATTAACTGGTTTTTTAGAATCTGAAAAAAAACAGTTAATGGATTTGCTGTTCAAAGCAATAAATAACCTAGAATCACTGCCTCAAACAGCCTCTAAAAAATAGATTATCAATAAAATAGCGATACTGTTTTAATAGAAAATCAAGACCCTAAACATGTGATTCCGTTGTAGGTAAAATCGAACTTTGATAATATAGTTGCCTAGGCAATCAAGGTTATTATCTTGTGAGGTTTGTTATGATTGAAAATGATTTGTTAGCGCAATTACAGCAACAATTTCCAGAGCACACTTTTGTGCAACATCGTTTAAGTGTTGTTCATAAAGGACGTTTTGCTAATGCTATTGTTTATCGATATAAAGATGATGGATTTGATTTAATAATAAAAGACTTTAGCCAAAGTCCTTGGTTTATTCGTAAATCGTTTGCACGTATTTCGGTTAACCAAGAATATAAAGGTTTGAGTCGATTATCTGAGTTGGACGCGGTAGCAAATCGTTTTTGCCGTTTATCGCCGATTGCAGTGGCTTATAACTATATAGAGGGCACGTCACTTCGTTCTTTAATTCATCAAGGTAAAAAGCTTCCAGTTGATTTTTTAGCGAGCTTGAGCGTCAAGTCGCAAAAATGCATCGCAAAGGGATAGTGCATTTAGATTTACGTAATATGGGTAATATTTTATGTGGTGCTGACGGTAAACCTTATTTTATCGACTTTCAGTCAACTATTAGCTTCGCTCGTTTTCCTCGATGGCTACAGCGCTTTATGCGAGGCTCAGATATGTCGGGTGTCTACAAGGCGTGGAATAAACTTGCTGAACACCCTATGCCCCAAGCTAAGCAAGATTATCTGGAGCATTTTAATCATGTACGTAAACGCTGGATTTTTAAAGGTTACCCAATTCAACGGACGTATGCCTGGGGAGCTGCCTTGGTAACTCAATTCTTAGATTTTGAACTTGTACGCAGCATTACCGACCGCCTTTAAATGTACGCACCTATTTCATTCTTGTTTGCCTATATTAGTTTTTAATATGAGCCTTTTTTTGTAGCAAAAGCAATCTATTTGGATTGCTTATTGTGTTGACTCTCTCCTCAAAAATAATCCCTTTTACTGTTTTTTTAATTTTTTAAAATAAACATTAGTACCGTTTTTATTTTGCCCATACAATGCGCAAAAATAGCCTGTACATGCTTAATAAACTCAAGTTTTCTCAGCAAATTTTTGTTGTCAGGATAAACTGTAAGTAACGTGCATTTTTAAATTTTAAGGTTTTAAAATGATTGAGTATCCGGTTGATCAACTTCCACAACTAATAAATGATTTACTTCAATGCGATACAACAGAACGCAAAAATAAATTATTAGCTGATGCGCAGGTAACACTCTCTACTGAGCATTTATCTTTACTCTTTGAGGCGATACCAAAAGAGCAACGCCTTGAAATTTGGCTATTGCTTGATGAAGACACGCAACATGAAATTTTTGTAAATTTAAGTGAGGATAGCTGTCTATGGTTACTGCAAACGTTAGATGATAACGATGCATTTAAATTATTAGATGAAGTTAATGTAGAAGAGCTGCTTGAGCTAGAAGAAGTTATTCCAGAACGCTTTGTTGAGTATGCTAAAAAACAACTCGACGAAGCGCAGATTAAACAATACGAATTAGCACAGCAATACCCACCTGAACAACTAGGTCATTGGTTGGGGTTTGATTTCTTAAAAGTATCAGAGAAATTAACCGCTGGTGGGGCTAAAAAGCTGTTGAATAAAGGTTTGCCACAATACAGTGAAGTTATCTATTTAGTCAGTAGAAAAGGCAGCTTAATAGGTGAGGTTGCTGTTAACGATTTAATAAAAGCGAGTGACACTGACAATTTAATAGCTTTGGCTAATCATGATTTCTCATCATTACATGCAGATGATGATTTATATGAAGCGGCAGAAGTCGTTATTCACTCAGAGAAAATGGCAATGCCAGTCGTAAACGCAGATAACAAGTTACTTGGCAGATTAACGATTGCCTCAGCGTACGAATTGCGCCAAGAAATTACCGATGAAGCGGCAGCTAAAGCGGGTGGTTTAAGAGAAGACGAAGATTTGTTCGCAAGTGTGCGAAAAAGTGCTAAAAACCGAGGTATTTGGTTAGGCATTAATCTAGCAACGGCGTTTTTAGCATCGTGGTTTATAGGATTATTTGGGGCAACGATAGAGCAAGTGGTTGCGTTAGCGGTGTTAATGCCAGTAGTGGCTTCTATGGGAGGGATTGCAGGAAGTCAAACATTGACCGTTATTGTTCGCGGCTTGGCACTGGGCCAGGTTACCGACTCCAACCGTAAAGCGTTACTTAAAAAAGAGCTGCGCGTGGGGGCTGTAAATGGGTTGGTGTGGGCGTTTGTTATTGGTGCACTTACTTATTTATGGTTTAGCGACATTATGCTAAGTATTACGATTACAGTCGCAATATTATTAAACTTAGTTGCAGCGTCGTTAGCGGGTGTTGTTATTCCGTCTATTTTAGACAAAATGAAAATAGATCCAGCATTGTCGGGCTCGGTAATTTTAACAACCGTTACTGATATTGTAGGGTTTGTAACCTTTTTAGGTTTAGGCAGCTTGTTGTTGCTATAAGCTTTTTTAATAGGAAAATACAATGACTTTTGATGTCATGATTTGGTGTGCAATTGGACTGTGTATTTCACAGTCCGCAATGTTTTCTGGTTTGAATTTGGCGTTTTTTTCGCTAAGCCGATTACAACTTGAAATGGAAAGTACGAAAGGTAACGAAGCCGCTATAAAAGTAATGGCGCTGCGTAATGATTCAAATTTTTTATTGTCGACTATTTTGTGGGGTAACGTAGGTATAAACGTATTACTTACTTTGCTTTCTGATTCGGTATTAATGGGGGCAAGCTCATTTTTGTTCTCAACTATCGCAATTACTATCATTGGTGAAATTACGCCCCAAGCTTATTTTTCGCGTAATGCGCTTAAAATGGCGAGTATGTTGTCACCACTTATCAAATTTTACCAGATACTGTTTTACGTTGTAGCTAAACCAACTGCTTTGGTGCTTGATGCATGGCTTGGAAAAGAGGGTATTACGTACTTTGCTGAAAGCGAATTAAGAGGCATTATTCGTAAACACATTGAAGCCGAAGAGGCTGATGTTCAGCATGTGGAAGGAATTGGCGCACTTAACTTTTTTAGTTTAGATGAGATCAGTGTAACCAAAGAAGGTGAGGTGATTGACCCTGATTCTATAATTGCATTGCCAACAAAGCTAGATTTACCGATATTTCCTGATCTTACGTTGACTGCCGATAACGAATTTTTACGTAAGTTACATAAATCAGGTTATAACTGGGTGATCATTACTAATGAAGATGGTTGGCCGTTATTGGTGGTTGATGCAGATGGCTTTTTACGTTCAGCATTGTTTGAATCAGAGGCTTTTGACCCATATCACTATTGCCACAGGCCAATCATTGTTACAGATGAAACCATGCGTTTGAGTGAAGTTATTTTAAAAATAAGAGCAAACCATTCACTTGATAAATCGTTTGATGGTGCCATTGATCACGACGTTGTATTAGTGTGGAGTGATGAAAAGCGTATTATTACTGGCGCAGATATATTTGGTCGATTACTCAAAGGTATGAGCGCACCTAAGCTTGAACTGCATGAAAATACAGAGAACAAAAAGCCGCTATAAAGCGGCTTTTTTGTATACATTCAGCTGTGAGTTTATGCCCAACCTTCGTAGCGTTTACGACGCGACAGCACAATAGTTAAAATAATACCAAAAAACAGTCCTAAAAATGCAATTGCGCCACCATAAGTAAGTAGCTGGCGTTTTTCTTTAGAGCTGGCAGCTTCTTTTTGAGTCCGTTCTATCTCCAGTGTGCTCTTTAATTTAGTTATTTGCTCAGAAAGTTGTTGGTTTTGATCTGTTAATTTTTGATTCTGCTCTTGCAGCTGCGGTAATTCTATTTGAGCTAGGCGTAACTTTTCTTGCATTGTGCCCATTTCACTATTCAGTGTTTGGTATTGTTGATGTAAACCAGCAGTTTGGGTAACAAACTTGGTTTCTATCCAGCCTTCGCGATCTTTATCGTCTTTAATTTTGATAAAACCATTTTCTTCAGCTGATAATAAAGTTAACTTTGTTCCTGCATCTACAGAGCCAAGAAGGCGATAATTTGTACTTGCTCCAGAGCGCATAAAAGTATATAAATTATCGATGATATAAGCGGTTTTTGCATCAGTGGAATTTGCCGCTTGGGCTTCTTCTGCATGGCTCATAAATGTGGTGGCTGTTAAAAGTAGCCCTAATAAGCAGTGTTTTAGCATTTATCTACCTTGTTAATCTAACTGCGTCCATGATGAACGTGATTTTTATTTCACATAAGTAGCCAGATAGTATGGATTTAAGCGCTTAATAGCAAGACTGATATTGTAACCCAGTCATGATTTTAGGCATAAATAAGACTAAAAAATTTGCATTGTGGATGCGCTTTGTTTATTTTGAGCACTTATTTATTTTAAAGGTAATCCGCAGACCAAATGGATACTGAAATAGAACTGAAGTTTTTGGTATCAGATGCCGTAGTTCCACTGATCCCCTCTTTAATTACTCAATTTGCAAAAACGGTTATAAACAAGCCTTCACGCAGTTTGCAAAACTCATACTATGATACACCGAACCGTGAACTTAGAGCGCTTGATATCGGGTTTAGAACGCGTTGTGCGGATACCCAATGTGAGCAAACTATAAAACTTGCAGGTGAAGTTGTTGGTGGGCTGCATCAACGCCCTGAATATAACTTACCACTTGAATCAAATCGTCCTAATTTGATGGCATTTAACGCCAACATCTGGCCTCATGGTATGCAAGTTGATTCAATTTCACAAAATTTATACCCCATTTTCAGTACTAACTTTATTCGCCGTACTTGGTTAATAGAGACTGAAACAGGGGCCAAAATTGAAGTCGTACTTGATAAAGGCGAAATTGCAGCGGCTGGTAAAATAGAGATTATTAGCGAACTTGAGATTGAGCTGGTTGAAGGCAGTCGCAACGAACTCTTTGCTTTAGCTGATAAGTTGGTGAGTCAAAACTGTATTCGTTTAGGTTTATATTCTAAAGCGGCACGTGGCTATCGTCTGGCTGATGAAAAACCATTAAAACCAAGTAAATCCATTGGCTTTGTGCAATTGTCTAGTTCACCAAGTCAAGAAAATGCATTAGTTGCAGCTATGAATTTTGGTATCCGGTTTGTACAAAAACATGAGCAATGTTATTTCGATAAACCAAGTTTAAAAACACTGAAAAGAGTAACAGATGGTATTAGTTTAATTCGGCATACTTTTTGGTTGTATGACGATATTGTATCTAAAGAAAGCACAGACCATCTTCGCACTGAACTTAAATGGCTATTAAGTGAGTTAGCATGGGTTGAAAATGCAATTCAGCTTAAAACCTATACCTCTAAACGCCATGCTTTTTATAGAAAAATAAATGCAGCGCCGGCACTTGCACAAGTTATTAATGACTTAAAAGAGCTTCAACCCAGTATTGATGATATCAATGCGCTGTTTCATAGTGCGCGCTATAATCGATTACTATTATCGTTAACAACTTGGTTAATTGATAAGCACTGGCGTAAAGATTGGGGGCAGGTTGAACTTCAAGCTGCAGAAAAGCCAGTTTCATCGATTGCTAATCGTCTGTTTAATAAAGATTGGAAAAACTTGCATCATATGCTCCCAAAAGAGCAAACTCTCAGTATTACTGATTATTTAAGCTTGCGTACACAGCTTGAAAATAGCCTACTAAGTGGCAATTGCTTAGGTGCTCTATTTGATAAAGAGGAGCGATTGGAATTTAGGTTGCCTTGGTTGGATATTTCCCATGGAATGTATGAGTTAAGTACATTGGAGTATTTAAAGCAGTTATGTGCTGGGCAAGAAGATGAGCAACTCGCTAAAATTCAGTTGTGGCTTGAGCAAAAATCTGAGTATTTGGTAAATGCGATGGAGCAAAGCCGACTCGCGTCATTTGATATAGAACCGTATTGGCAAAAATGATAACAAGGCACTTTTGTAAGCCAAACTTTATTCAAAAGTGCACTTGCTTCTTTTTTTTAATGCAAGCCTTTAATGCGTATGCTAATCCGATTTGGCATTTGTACAAAAATGAGAAAGGGGTAAGCGTATATTATCAAATTCATGATGATGATACGTTTGAAGTTAAAGGCGAGCTAGTTGTAAATGGTGTCACCACTGAGGATTTTTTAGCGTTACTTAGTGATACGCAAGTGGCGCAAAAGTGGATAGAGAACGCCTCGAAAGTTAGTGTTATTAAAATACTGAGCCCCTCAGAAAACCTCGTTTACAGCTATTTTTACTCCCCTTGGCCTGTTGCAAATAGAGACGCAGTCACGTATTCGTGTTATTCACAATTAACACCAAATCAAAGCCAGCTAGTTATTAAAGCGCGCCCAAAAGAGCTGCCACTTTATAAAAATGTGGTCAGAATTAAAACTTTAAATGCAAAGTGGTTATTAACTCAGCAAGGCAACAATTTAAGCATTGCTTATCAAGTTTATGCTTTATCCGCAGGCATGATCCCTACTTGGCTTAATAATAAAGTAGGTCTGAAAAGTACCTACAAAACCCTGCTCAATCTACATGACATTCTTATTCATCAGAGGTATCAAGTAAAAGCGCCTCTGATTAAAGCTGGTAAATGCTGAACAGATAAGAATTTTATGGTGACTTACTCAGTCTTTAACTAAGCTAATAGTAATAACACACTCATATTAGGAGAGCTGATGAAGTATGTCGTTGCTATGTTATGTTTATTGCAAAGTTCATGGTTGTTTTCTCAAGAATATACTTTTGGTGTTGTACCTCAGTATGAATCGCAAAAATTGAATGCTATTTGGCAGCCTTTACTCAAACAAGTGAGTGAGCAAACAGGTGTAAAAATTGAGTTAATTACGGTTAAGTCTATACCTGTTTTTGAACAGGCTTTTGCTAATGGAGAATATGATTTTGCTTATATGAACCCTTGGCACAGTGTTGTAGCACATGAAAAACAAGGTTATTTACCCTTAATAAAAGATGCAGGGCGATCACTCCAAGGTGTTTTAGTTGTTAATAAAAAAAGTGGTATAGATAATTTAAGCCAGTTAGAGGGAGCTGAAATTGCGTTTCCTGCACCAAATGCACTAGGTGCTTCATTGTTAATGCGCGCCGATTTAGCCTTACTGTATGGACTAAAAATTAAGCCCGTTTATGTACAAACACACTCTTCGGTGTACTTAAACGTAGCACTGAACTCGACTAAAGCAGGAGGTGGAGTTTTAGGTACATTAAAACAGCAACCTAAAAATTTACAACAAAAGCTCAAAGTTATTTATAAAACTCGTGAAATTAGCCGCCATCCAATTGTTGCTCACCCGAGAGTTGCAAGTGAAATACAGCTTAAGGTACAGCGTGCTTTTTTAAATATAGGCGAAAGTGATGAGCATAAACATTTATTTGCAGGGATCCCAATTATAGAGCCCAGTATTGCGACCTTAGCGGAGTATCAACAATTAACTGAATGGGGGCTAAGCGCATTTTATGTTGAGAATTAATTGGTGGCGTAGTCTGCGAGTACAAAGCTTTGTTGCTGTAATAACATTTGGTTTTTTATTGGTTTGTCTTTTTATTTTTTACGCACTACCAGAGCAAGCTCGTTGGGTTAACGAAGGACTTTCTAAAACCGCACAACGGTCACTGCAACAACTGTCTACTTCAGTAACAACTCCTTTGCTTACTCGCCAATATGCCGAACTTTACGAGCAGATTGATAGCCAGCTAGAAATTCAACCGAATTGGAAAAGAATCCAAGTTATAGATGAGGTAACAAAAAACCAATTGTATCCATTGGACACTTGGCAGGGCACAATTGAGCGTAGTGATGTTGTACTAAGTCAGCAGGTTTTATTTTTAGATAAACCTCTAGCAAAAATTATTTTAGTCGCTAATTTCACTAACGAAATAAATGAATCCTCAAAGCTGCATTACACACTAATATACAGTCAATTTACCATACTCGTTATTTTTTTCATGGCACTTGCTTGGTTAGTTGATTATCGAATCACAACGCCTTTGCGCAGACTGGAATTTGCTTTTTCAAAGCTCGCAAAAGGCGATTTTAATTGTCATGTTGATAGGCAACAAAAGAATGAAATTGGCAGTGTTATCAATGCATTTAATAAAATGGCTATTGAAGTTCAAAGTAATCATCAAAAATTGAATAGGCTGCGCATTGAGGCTGAATCGGCAAGTAAAGCAAAGTCTGATTTTATGGCAAGTATGAGCCATGAATTACGCACTCCGTTAAATGCTATTTTAGGTTTCGCTCAGTTATATGAATATGACGAATTTGCTAATAATATACAAAAAGGTAACGCCAAAAGTATTTACCGAGCTGGTGAACACTTACTATTATTGATTAATGATGTGCTTGATTTAACGGCTATCGAGTCTGGAAATATGCAATTTAATTTTGATTATGTGCCTATCAAACCACTTATCGAAGATTCTGTGGAGCTTGTAAGTGAATTAGCAAAAGCACAGTCAATGACTCTGTATACTGAAGGGTTCGATTTACTTAAAGGACTAAATTTTTATATTGATAAACGTCGCTTTAAACAAGTAATGTTAAATTTACTCTCTAATGCGATTAAATATAATAAACAAAATGGTGAGATTTACATAAGTTGTAAAATTTTAAATAATCAGCAGTGTGAAATTAGCGTTGCTGACACAGGGTGTGGCTTTGCAAATGATGATATTTCTCGATTGTTTAAACCTTTCGATCGATTAGGTGCAGAAACGAGTAAGGTCCATGGCACAGGTATTGGACTGGTCATTACCAAGGAGTTGGTTGAGCGCATGCAAGGAAAAATATCAGTACAAAGTGAATTAAATAAAGGATCGTGCTTCAGTTTGACGTTTAATACTTTTGAACAGGCTGATTTTTCTTCTAATTCAGATGCTTGCGTAATCAAAGAGAAAAACTTTTCAGCAAACTCTTTGCCTATTTTAGATGTATTAGTTGCTGAGGATCAGGTTACCAATCAACAAGTATTAAAGCAGCAATTAACAATACTCGGTGTGCGCTCAACTTTTGTAAGTAATGGAGAGCAGGCTTGGCAAACATTACAAAACAAGCACTTTGATGTTTTACTTACGGATATCCAAATGCCTCTTTTAGATGGTTTTGAGCTAACGACAAGAATACGAAAAGATAGTCGTTTCGAACCTTTGATCATTATTGCCATTACAGCCAATATTGTTAAAAAGAATTTAGACGATTGCCATAAAGTAGGTATGAATGGTTTTTTAACTAAGCCTGTTGAGTTAGTGAAACTTAAATCACTTTTAATTAAGCACACAAAAACAGTGGTTAATTCTGAGGTTAAAACCAATCAAAAGCCTGAAACAGAGACTCATTCGTTTGATCAACTCGACTTATCCGTGTTGCGTGCAATGCTCGGAGATGATCCCGCAGTACATTGCATGGTATTTAATGCATTTTTGCAAACAGCAGGGGAGCAAGTTAAGTTGATACGTGAGTATGCAAGCTGCGATGACTTTACTGGCATAGCATTTCAGGCCCATGGCTTAAAATCATCATCAAAATCAGTGGCGACGATACGACTTGCAGATATATGTCAGGAAGTTGAAACTTTGGCAGAAAATAAAAGTGTCCAAAGCAACTTAATTGAAGAGTTAGAGTTATGTTTTAACGCTGTGATAGCTCAGTTAAGTCGTTATTGCCAGCAATATGAAAATAAATAGGTGGCTCAATAAGAGCCACCTCTAGTAAATTTAGAGATTAGTATTTTGCGGCTTGGCCTTCTTTAGGCAAGGCATTTTTAATAAAGTTACGCAGGTCATTATTAGAGCTTTCTAGATCAGCATGGCGAAGGTACATCATGTGCCCGCTTCTATAGCCCTTAAAACTCAAACGTTCCCTCATTTTTCCGCTAGGATCTAACTGCCATAACGTGTATTTAGCATCAAAGTAATTGGTTGCGCCATCAAAGTACCCTGATTGGATCATGACGTTTAAATAAGGGTTTTGCGCCATTGCCAAACGAAGGTTTTCGCCAGTATTGTTACCCGTTCTATCCCAAGGGTGAACATTACCGAATAAGTTATATTTTACATCTGTTTTATAGTTTAACTCTTCACGTAAGTAGTAATTAATTGCAGGGGTAAAAGAGTGTAACCATGACGTAAGTTCAGCCCAGTAATCAGGAGACTCACCTGCGCCTCGTTTATCCATCCCCAAATAGCGAGAGTCTAGACGCCCTAAAGTTTGACCACGTTCACGTAGTAATTCTTTCCAGAAAAACTGGGTTGGAATATCTAAGTTATTTTGCTCAACAAATTTTTCTGACAAGCCAGCATAGTGCGCCATTTTTGTAATTATACGACGTTTTTCATCTGCATTAATAAAGCCACCTTTAGCAAGAGCTGGGATTAACTCATTTACAGTAAACAGCTCAACTTCTGGTAATAGCTCGTCTAAGTCTTTAGCTTGTAAATCGGCTTTAAGTGCTTTGTGATACCAAGCAGTTGCTGCGAAGTAAGGTAGGCGGTTGGCAGCTTTTATTGGGCCATCGCGCTTAATACCAATATCGGTAGGTGATACGAGTACAACACCGTTAATATACATCCACTGACTGTTTTGAAGCTCATGAGCTAAACCCGATACACGTGTTGTGCCATAGCTTTCGCCAATTAAAAATTTAGGCGAGCGCCAGCGCTCTGCTCTATTTACAAAAGTATTTAACCATTCAGCAAGGTATTTAATATCGGCATTTACACCAAAAAATAGCTCTTTTTGCTTTGCTTTAGAAAGGAGTTCGCTTTTCTCATTTTCAAGTACGCGAGAATAACCGGTATTTACCGGGTTTACATAAACAATATCGGCAATATCAAGCACTGAGTAAGGATTATCTTTTACGCCATAAGGCTGAATAGGGTAACCTTCGTCATCAATTTTTAATACTCTAGGTCCAGTATAGGCAAGGTGCATCCATACTGATGCAGAGCCGGGCCCACCATTAAAAGAAATGAGTAGTGGGCGAGTTGTTCTGTCGTCTACTTTGTCACGGGTATAGTAGGTATATTGAAGCGTTGCAATCGCATCGCCTTTATCATCCCACACAGGTTGCGTACCTGTGGCAACTGTATAGCCAAAACGTTGGCCGTTAATTTTGGCTTTGTGTTGAGTAATTACTTTACTGTCGACATCTATACGGCGTTGGTTATCTGCAAGTGAGGCAGTACTGAGGACTAAGGTGATAATAGCGATTGGTAAACTGATAATCCGACAAAGCGTCATGAGGTATCCTTATTATTGTTGATAGGCTATTAAAAGCAATTACTAGCTAAATAACAAAAATATTGAGACTAGTGACCGATATTTTTGGTTGAATAAGTAATAATGTGCTTTTAGGTTAATTTATAATTTATTTATTTAGCTACTTATAAAAATCCGGTATATTTACGTGCCAGCTTATCATTGACTCTTTTGTATGATTTTATACCGTGAGAATGAAGTGGTGATATTTTGTACTTGCGGCTATACCGCAAAATTAATCAGAAGTTAAGAGAAGGGTCTATGCAAAGAGTATTAGTGGTCGAAGACAGTAAAGTAGTACAGCAGGTTCTACGCCACTTAACTGCACATTATTTAGATGTTACTGTCGATTTCGCTTGGTCTTTAGCTGAATGTGAAGCGAATGTTGAAAAACATAAATACTCACTTGCTCTTGTAGACTTAACGTTGCCTGATGCACCGAACGGGGAAGTTGCAAAATATACCTTATCTAAAAAAATCCCAACCGTTGTACTGACTTCAAAAATTGATGAATATAAACGCCAGCAAATGCTTGAGTTAGGGGTTGTCGATTACGTAATAAAAGATAATCGCGATTCATACCACTACGCGGTGAAGTTGGTAGCACAGCTTCTGCGAAACCAAGGGTGTAAAGCATTAATCGCAGATGATTCTGTATTGAGTCGTTCCTTGATGAAGCAAATGCTCGAAAAGCAATTATTTGATGTAACAGCGGCACACGATGGCCAACAAGCGCTTGATATATTAAAGGCAGACCCTGACATTAAGTTACTGATGACTGACTATGCAATGCCTACAATGGATGGTTTTGAACTAGTTAAAGCGGTGCGAAATTTTAGAGGCCGTGATGATTTAGCGATTATAGGATTATCGGGGGCTGGAAAACATGGTTTATCAGCCCGCTTTATCAAATATGGCGCGAACGATTTTTTAACAAAACCGTTTATGAATGAAGAGTTTCATTGTCGGGTGTTACAAACAATGGAACAGCTTTCGTTAATTGCAGATATCAAAGAGAGTGCTTTTAGAGATCATTTAACGGGTCTTTATAATCGACGTTATTTTTATCAATATGCAGAAAAATTATTAAAAACTAAAAATCAAAATAACACCTTAGCTTTACTCGATATCGATCTTTTCAAAAACATAAACGATACATTAGGACACGAAGGTGGTGATCAAGCGTTAAAGCAAGTAGGAGCACTGATTCGTTCTGCATTTGCTAACTTTACTGTTGCGAGAGTTGGGGGGGAGGAATTTGCCATTATTTTACCTGATATAGGGCTAGCTAGAGGGCGCGAATATCTCGAAGCATTTAGAAAGAAAATGGCAATGTATGATTTTTCTATCAGCGATCGGTCATTCACTATTACTACTAGTATTGGTTTAGCCGAATTTCAAAACACCAGCTTAAGCGATGCAATGCGCGTTGCAGACACTGCTTTATACGAAGCTAAAAATAGAGGACGCAACTGTATTGTATAAATGCATTATTGCTTTTAATTGGTGCAGAATCATCTAATGCACCAATGTAGCTGGCTTGTTAAAAAAACGCACCTAAATGGTGCGTTTTTTTTGTCTTTTTTTTGGGTTTTTTAGTTAAGTTATTGTTTAATAATACTATAAAATAGTGGCACAAAGGTTGGATTGTATTGGCTAACAGGATAACAATAAAGAGTCCGAGGGGGCCGCTATGAAAATGATTAGTGCAATCATAAAACCATTTAAATTAGACGACGTGCGTGAAGCACTCGCTGATTTAGGAATTGAGGGGATGACAGTAGTTGATGTTAAAGGTTTTGGACGTCAACGAGGTCATACAGAATTGTATCGTGGAGCTGAATACCAAGTAGATTTTATTCCTAAGATCAAACTTGAAATTGCAACTCGTACTGAAAATTGTCAACGCGTTGTTGAAGCAATTACTAAAATTGCATCAACAGGTAAAATCGGTGATGGTAAGATTTTTGTGTACGACCTAGATCAAATTGTCCGTATCCGTACAGGCGAACTTGACGAAGAAGCGATTTAAGGGGGAATCATGGAAAATACAATAATAGAACTAAAATTTTCACTCGATACCTTCTATTTTTTAATATCAGGTATATTAGTAATGTGGATGGCAGCAGGTTTTGCCATGTTAGAAGCGGGTTTAGTTCGCTCTAAAAACACAGCTGAAATTTTAACTAAAAATGTCGCGCTATATTCAATTGCATGTACGATGTTTTTATTAGTTGGCTACAACATTATGTATGTAGACAATGCCGAAGGTGGTTTTATTCCTTCAATAGGCGCTTTAATTGGCACACAAGCTGCTGATGCTGACCATTCTTTAGAATCTGACTTTTTCTTCCAAGTAGTATTTGTTGCAACGGCTATGTCGATTGTATCGGGTGCAGTTGCTGAGCGTATGAAGCTATGGGCTTTCCTTGGCTTTGCTGTAGTACTTACTGGCTTTATCTACCCTGTTGAAGGTTACTGGACATGGGGTGGTGGTTTCTTATCTGAAATGGGCTTTGTAGATTTTGCAGGTTCTGCAATTGTACATGGCGCAGGTGCAGCTGCTGCACTAGCTGGTGTATTAATCCTAGGTGCTCGTAAAGGCAAATATGGTAAAAACGGTGAAATATACCCAATTCCAGGTTCAAACTTACCACTTGCTACACTCGGTACATTTATTTTATGGATGGGCTGGTTTGGCTTTAACGGTGGTTCTCAATTACTACTTTCGGATAAAGAAAACGCAACTGCGGTAGGTCAAATATTACTTAATACTAATGCAGCTGCTGCAATGGGTGCTATTGCTGCACTGTTTGTATGTAAGATACTTTGGGGCAAATCAGATTTAACCATGGTATTAAACGGTGCATTAGCAGGTTTAGTTGTAATTACTGCTGACCCACTTTCACCTTCTCCATTAATGGCATGTTTACTAGGTTTACTTGGTGGCTCATTAGTTGTGTTTAGCATTATAGCACTTGATAAAGTTAAGATTGACGATCCAGTTGGTGCTATCTCTGTACACGGTGTGTGTGGTGCATTAGGTATTATGTTAGTACCGCTAACTAATGGTGATGCAAGCTTTGTTAATCAGTTAATTGGTCTAGTGTGTATTCTTGCCTTTGTATTTGTAGCATCATTTATTGTTTGGACTGTGCTTAACAAAACGATGGGTATACGTGTAACAGAAGAAGAAGAGTTAAATGGTATGGATCAACACGATTGTGGTATTGAAGCCTACCCAGAATTTGTTTCTGTTCGAAATAGCTAATAGTTTATTTAAATAATAGTGTGTTTACACAAAGCCCTACTTCGGTAGGGCTTTTTTTGTTTCAGGGGGGGTTAACTTTTCGGATGTTAGGGTATGCCCAATATGCTAAGCTCACACTCGTGAATAACCTTTGGAATAAATTATACTTAAATGGCCGACAATAACAAAACACCTACCAGCAAACCTGCAGCTAAACGTGCAAGAAAATCATCAAGCACAACAAAAAAAAACACCTCAAAGGGGCGTAAAAAAACAGTTAAATCCACTGTTAAACGCTCTTTTATGCGAAAAACATGGTCAGTGTTTTGGAAATTAAGCTTGGCTGTTTTCATTGCTATGGCAATGTATTTAATTTATTTAGATTCAAAAACAACACGTATATTTGAAGGTAATAAATGGCAGTTACCAGCGCAGGTTTATGCTCGTTCAATGGCGTTTTATCCGGGGCAGTTTTTATCAAGTCAGGAAGTAGTGTTTGAGCTAGAGCGTTTAAATTACTCATCAGTTAATAGGCTGAGTCGAACAGGGCAGTTTGTTAAGACTGCAAATAGCATCAAAATTTATCGTCGTGATTTTGAATTTTATGATGGCCTTGAAGAGTCCCATATTATTGAACTTCGTTTTTCAGGGCAAAAAGTGGCTACTATTAAAGATAAGTTTGGTAGGCGTTTAAATAGTGCTCGCTTAGAACCGGTGCAAATAGCCCGCATTGGTAACGATTCTAAACAAGATAGAGAATTTGTGCCATTGGATAAGTTTCCGGCAATGTTAAAAGATACTTTACTCGTTGTTGAAGATCGTAATTTTTATGAACACCATGGTGTATCTGTTTTTTCTATTTTACGTGCACTTTATACTAATATTAGAGCTGGGCGTACAGTGCAAGGAGGTAGCACACTTACCCAGCAGTTAGCTAAAAATATTTACCTAACGCGTGAGCGTTCTTTAATGCGAAAAATAAATGAGGCATTCATTGCACTTATTTTAGATTATCGTTATTCAAAAGATCAGATTCTTGAAGCTTATTTAAATGAAGTCTATTTAGGGCAGTCATACAACCAAGGTGTTCATGGGATGGGGCTTGCCTCTGACTTTTACTTTTCAAAGCCTGTAGACGAGCTTGAGTACGATCAAATTGCTCTGCTGGTGGCAATGGTTAAAGGCCCTTCTTATTACAATCCTCGTCGTTACAAAGAGCGCACAATGGAGCGCCGTGATTTAGTACTTCGCCTTATGGTTGAAAGTAAACTGCTTAGTACAAAAGAATATCGGGCATCACTTAAACGTCCAATTGATATTGCACCAATGAAAGCTAGTTTGCAAAAATCCTATCCGGGCTATTTAGAGTTAGTAAACAGGGAGCTAAATAAATTGTTGCCAGATCAACAAACACTAGATGCAGGTGTTAGGGTGTTTACCTATTTTGATCTACAAAAACAAACAGCAATGGAAGAATCTATTGAAAAGAGCTTACCGTATTTAGAAAAACGCCCAAAAACTGAAAAATTAGAAGCCGCCATGATTTCAGTTAATGTCGAAAAAGGCGGTGTATCGGCACTTGTTGCTGGGCGCGATGTACGTTACTCAGGGTTTAATCGTGTTTTAGATACAAAACGTAATATAGGCTCGCTGGTAAAACCTGCCGTGTATTTAACGGCGCTTCAGTTACCACATTATAATTTATCAACACTGCTTGATGATTCACCGTTGCAAGTAACAAATGAGCAAGGGAAAGTGTGGCAGCCTGAGAACTTTGATCATCAATACCGTGGTGCAATGCCTCTTTACAAAGCATTTAGTAACAGTATTAATATTCCTGCAGTAAATTTAGGGCTTGATGTAGGTGTTGATCAAGTGGCAAAAACATTAAAAGGGTTAGGTGCTACCGGGTCTATAGACGAATACCCGTCTCTGCTTTTAGGAGCTGTTGAAATGTCGAGTCTTGAAGTCGCTCAGCTTTATACAACAATTGCTGCTGATGGCGAATATAAAAAGCTCACTGCAATTTCGGCATTAACTGACTCGGTTGGCAAAGTACTTTATAAGCATAAAGTAAATGCAGAGCCTCGTTTTGATAAATCAGCAATGTATATGACTAAGTACGCAATGAAGCGCGTAACGAAAGACGGCACAGCTAAACGCTTAAATTTACACTTCCCGTCAATTCAACTAGCAGGTAAAACTGGAACCAGTAATGATTTACGTGATAGCTGGTTTGCAGGCTTTGATCAAAATACAGTGACTGTTGCGTGGCTTGGTCGAGACGACAACAAAAGTACGGGGTTAACAGGCAGTGTGGGAGCGCTTGAAGCCTATATACGTTACCTAAAGCCACTTAACCCACAAGCAATAGCTGATACTCGTCCGCCATCAATACGCTGGGCATTTGTAAATGAGCAAACGGGTAAGCAAGCGCCACCAGGATGTGGCAAGGTGATTCAGCTACCGCTTAGAGCGAGTGAGTTTGAGCCAAGACCACAATGCATTCGTTAATCTAAGACTACCTTAAACAACAAAGCCGCTTATTTAGCGGCTTTGTTGTGAATTAAAGTCAATTAATTATGATTTAAAAAAGCTCATAGACTTAGTTAGGTCATTAGATAAACGACTTAACTGCTGGGCATCCTGAAGTGTTGATTGTGCCGAGATCAAGGTTTGATCCGCTAAGTTACTGACCGCTTGCGAGTCATTTAATGCTTGTGTTGTAGCATTTGATTGCTGTTTAACTCGTTCTGCAATAACTTCGCCCTGATGTTTAATATCACCCATGCTTTGTTCTGCACTTTGCAATACTTCATTGGTTTGGTTGGCTGCTTTTACTGATTGTTCCATCTTCTCAACACTTGAACGCATTTTCTGTTGTGTGTCGTCAGAAGCTTGTTGCAATGAGCTAATAATTTGATGAATTTCTTGGGTTTGTGTTTGTGTACGCTGCGCTAAGGTTCTTACTTCATCAGCTACAACAGCAAATCCTCGACCATGTTCACCAGCTCTAGCAGCTTCAATAGCGGCATTAAGGGCTAATAAATTAGTTTGATCGGCGATTTCACTGATCCCTTTACTTACTTTGCTAATTTCTTGGCTATCTTGCGCTAATCTGTCGAGTGCTTGCTGGCTTTCTGCAAATTCAATTTGCAAGTCTTGCATATATTTAGCCAGCTCCATTGTATTGTCTGAGCCTTGTTTTACATGTGAAGCGGCATCTTGAGCTGTCAGTGTAGCTTGGTGAGCTGACTCTTCAACAGTATGTGCAGTTTGTGCCATATCACTTAAAGCATTATGGATAGCATTTACACGTGTTTGTTGTTTAGTAACATCGTCACTTGTTTGGCTACTTGCATGCGATAGTGATTTTGTGGCATCACACAGTTCTACCGTACTTGCCTTTACATCTGACAATAAATGCGAGAATGCATTTAACAAAGCATTATATCTCGAAGCAATAATACTCATTTCATCACTACCAGTTGAGTGAAGAATTGCTTTTAAATCCCCATTAGCAGCTTTATTTGCGGCTTCAGCGAAGCGGTTTATAGTATCAACCACAGCAAAGTAGAAGCCGACCATTAAATAAAAGGCAAAAATTAAGCTACAAACTGAAGCAGCTAATACAATGTTACGTGTCCATTGTTGCGTTTTCAGTTTATTTTCAACTAAAGATTCTAGAGTTGGAATACTCTTATTTATCAATGTACTGATGCTGTTATTAACATCATTTGTTAGCTGTTCAAATTTACTTTTACTTAGTTCTATATCATCTGGCTCAAGTAACTTTTTGTCTATCGCATTTTTGAATGCATACACAGTTTCTTGTAGTTGCTGTAGAGCAGGGGTAAGTATTTTACTAACTGATTTGTCTGCTGCAGTTGCTACGGTTAAAGTTTTTTCTAATTGCTTTTCATACAGAGGCAATGACTTACTAAGATTGGAGAGAGCAATAAATGTATCGGGTGTAAATCGGTTACTGGTTAGTACTGTATTTGCGCTTTCGGTCGTTAAATTTATTTGCATTATAAGTGCAGGGATCGGGGTGACTAATGCGCGATTTACATAAGCACTGGCAAGTTGGCTATCAAGTGCTAAATTAGACTCAATTGAAACAAGTTCTAGCACATCATCAGCTTGACCATCTTTTATTGTGAAGCCTAGTTCGCGAGCAACTTTTATATTTTTACTGCTTGTTCCAAGCATTTGATTATTAAGTATGGCTTGATAACCTTTTAAGCCTTGCTGCTGCATTTTAGATACGTTAATGCTATCACTTAATAGCGACACTAGAAAAAACAAACTAATAGCAAGAGGAACTAACAATATACCAAATGTAAGGCTAATTTTTGTTTTGTACTTTAAATTAGCCATTAGCCTGGTGGCAGGTGCTGTGAATTGTCGTAATCCTGACATAAGACTCTCTTGTATTATTGAATAGGGAATTAATGCTAACTAGACCTTGTTAAGGTTAATTATCATTCATTTAAATTACTTTACAAATAAAAAAAGCCCTTTTGGGCTTTTTTTAATCATTTATATTAATTATACGTATTAAAAACAGGCGTTTAATTAATACAAAAGTAATTTTTAAGTTACAGTTTGGCAAATGAGCGTTCGGCAGCTGCGATGGTCTCTTTTACTTCCTGAACAGAGTGTGCAGCACATACAAAACCGGCCTCAAACGCAGATGGTGCTAAGTAAACACCTTCTTCAAGCATAAGGTGGAAAAAACGTTTAAAACGCTCTAAGTCACATTCAGTTGCTTGTTTGTAGGTTGTTACTTTTTCCGCATAGGTAAAAAAGAATCCATACATCCCGCCTGCGTAATTAGTCGTTAACGCAATACCTGCTTTTTTAGCGCCAGCTTCAAATCCTTCACAAATTGCTTTTGAAATTGCTTCTAGCTTATCGTGCAGGCCTGGCTCACTTAATAGCTCCAGTGATTTTAAACCAGCAGCCATTGCAATAGGGTTACCAGAAAGAGTGCCCGCTTGATATACAGGGCCAACAGGTGCAATGTAATCCATTATTTCTGTTTTACCACCAAACGCGCCAACGGGCATGCCGCCGCCAATTACTTTACCTAAACACGTAAGATCTGGTTTAATGTTGTAATAAGCTTGTGCGCCGCCAAGTGCCACTCGAAAACCCGTCATTACTTCATCAAAAATAAGTACTGATTTATATTCGTCACACACATCGCGTAAACCTTCTAAAAAGCCTGGCACAGGTGGTATGCAGTTCATGTTACCGGCTACTGGCTCTACAATAATACAAGCAATTTCGTCTGCGTATTTTGCAAAAATAGCCTTTACTTCATCTAAGTTATTAAACGATACCGTAAGCGTATGCTTTGCAAAGTCTTCTGGAATACCTGGAGAGTTCGGTACGCCCATTGTTAGTGCACCTGAGCCTGCTTTAACTAATAACGAATCTGCATGGCCGTGGTAACACCCTTCAAACTTTAATATTTTATCGCGACCTGTAAAACCACGTGCCAAACGAATTGCACTCATAGTTGCTTCAGTACCTGAGCTGACCATACGCACTTTTTCGATTGATGGGACTAGCTCTTTTACTTTTTCAGCCATTAAAATTTCGGCTTCAGTTGGCGCGCCATAACTGAGGCCGTTTTCTACTGCTTCGTGAACGGCTTGTTTAATCGCAGGGTGGTTATGCCCCATAATCATTGGCCCCCAAGAGCCAACGTAATCAATGTAACGATTACCATCAGCGTCAAATGTAAACGCACCTTCTGCTTTTGTAATAAATAGCGGCGTACCGCCTACACCATTAAAAGCACGAACTGGCGAATTTACGCCACCTGGAATAGAGGCTTGAGCGCGTTCAAATAAGTCTTGGCTAATTGTCATGAAAAATCCTATAAATTGTCACTTAAAAGGGGCTTAGCTATCGCGTTTGCGGCTAAACCAAGGTACGTCTACTTCATACTTCTCAACTTTGTTTTCTACGCCGAGTGTTAAAGCAAACAGTGCCATACGAATTAATACACCATTTTGTACTTGGCGAAATATAGCTAAATTGTCGTTAGCGTTTAAGTCATTATCGAGCTCGTTGGCTTCAATACGACTGTCACGCGGAAGTGGATGCATAAGAACAGAGTTAGGTTTACAGTGTGCACTGTAAATTGATTGGCTAATTCTAAATCCACCTCGGTATTTATTTGCTTCTTCTTGTGAAGGAAAGCGTTCTTCTTGAATACGTGTTTGATAAACGATGTCGGCCGCTAAATTGCCTTCCATCTTGTCTACCAATTCAATTTTATGACCCGCGTTATCTACTGCGTCTAAGATGTAGTCAGGCATTTGTAAGCCATCGGGAGCAACCATCGAAAATTTTACATTTTTATAATGGCACAATAGTTTTGAAAGCGAGTGTACGGTGCGACCATATTTTAAATCGCCCACTAAGGCTATATGCATACCATCAATGTTTTGATCAAAACGGCTGAGTTCACGTTCAATAGTGAGTAAGTCAAGTAAGGCTTGAGTGGGGTGCTCATTTGGGCCATCGCCACCATTAATTACTGGTACGCTACAACCCGTAGCAAACTCACTGACCGAGCCAGAATCTGGGTGACGCATAGCGACAGCATCAGCATAAGCTGAAATAACACGTGCGGTATCGTAAAGTGATTCCCCTTTTGCAAGGGCTGAGCTTTGCATACCGGTTGTTTCACGAACTAAACCACCGAGTAAGTTAAAGGCTGTACCAAAGCTTACACGTGTTCGTGTGCTTGGCTCAAAAAACAAGTTAGCTAAAATAGCACCTTCAAGTACGTTGGTACGTTTTTGTTTTTTAGCATAAGGCTCCATTTTTTTAGCAACTGCAAAAATGCGTTCAATACAGTCCCTGTCTAGTTGACTAACAGACAGTATATTTTCACCTTGGAAACTTAACATGGGGTTATTCCTAGTTTTTCAAAAGGGCGCGATAATCCAAAAAATGGGGCACGCAATCGCGCGTATTAAAACAAAATTAAAATGTGACTTAACCTGAACTCTGGTTGGGCTGCTCACTAATACATTGAGAAATAATGATATTTAAATTTATTCATCTCTAGCCAGAGGTTTTCACAAGCTAGGCTTTATTACTGCTAATGCCACAATTATGAGTAGCGCAATAACAGGTAGCTCGTTAAAAATTCGGTAAAAACGATCCGTTTTAGTGTTTCGGTCATGCTTAAAGTCGCTCAATAATTTAAAACAGTAGCCGTGGTATATATACAAAATAATAACGAGTACAAGTTTGTAATGTAGCCACATGCTGTATCTAAACCAATCACGACCATACTCAACAATGGTTAGTACTCCAAATACAGCCGTTAAAACAGCAAATGGGGTGACAAAATAAAGTAGTCTGCGCTCCATAACTTTAAGCATAGAGTTACACGACTTTTCTTCGCTCATGGCGTGATATACAAATAATCGAGGTAAGTAAAAAATACCGGCAAACCACGCAATCATAAAAAATATGTGGAGTGTTTTATAAATCAATAATGCGCTCATAATAATCCTTATTGTTTAAAGTAAGCTGTTACGAATGGTCAAAATATGATGAATTTGGTCCCAACGTAAAAGCCCCATAATTTGTTGATTATCTAAAAGGTTGTAAACGTACAGTGCGCCACTTCTTTTGTCTTTTAACATATCGAATGCATCGGCTAGTGTTGCTTGGCTACTAATGCCCTGCAGGCTAATGTAGTTTAAATTGATGGCCTGATCAGACATTAGACTTAAATCGTATTCAGCAAGCCTGTAGCCATTCTCCTCATCAAATACAATAAGTGGTGTTTGGCTATCCATAGCATCAAGGGTATTTTTTATTTGCTCTTTATCATCTGAATATAGCAATTTGAAATTTTCGTCCATGTCATCCATTATCCCTACTTTTTGTAGCGCTTCTGTGGCTGGAGATACATGATAGGGAAGTCCCTGAAAATCTAATTGCTGTAAAAATATGGAGCGATTTCCAAAAAATTGTAATGCAGTTACATAGGCTGTCGTTATAACAAGCATGGCAGGCACAATAATCTCAGGCGATGATGTTAGCTCCATAACGGTTGTTAAAGCAGCTAATGGGGCATGCAACGTTGCAGCCATTAATCCCGCCATTCCTAAAACCCCATAAGTACCTGCTATATCAGTTCCAGGACTAATAAATTGTGCGCAAAAGGCCATAAGAGTACCAATTAATACGCCAAGTCCGATCACTGGGCCAATTAACCCACCAGGAATACCCAAACCAATCGCAAATAAAGTGGCAAGTAATTTGGCAATTAAAATGGTGGTAAGTAATTTTACGTTCTCAGGGGATTCTACCGCAATGGTAATTGCACTCATACCTGACCCCATTGCTTGTGGTACTGCGTATGCAATTAAACTGGCAATACAGCCTGCAATCAATAGGCGAGGGAACATACTCAAAGGCTTAAATGTTTTAATAATTAACATTAAATTTTGATTAAAGCTAAATGCAATTGCACCGAGTGCCATGCCGCACAATATTAAATATGGGTAGTGCCAACCGCTAAGTGGCGCTATTGTAATAAGAGCAAGTTCAGAGCCTTCACCAAAAACAAATTGAGTAGCGAGTGCACCTGTAACCGCAGCAAGCATAATGGGCACAAATATATGTACTTTATATTCCCTAAGTACTACTTCCATTACGAAGATAACAGCTGCCAGTGGGGTATTAAATGAAGCAGCAATCCCAGCTGCAACACCACAACCCGTTAATGTACGCATCGCGTTATGAGGTAAGTGGAGCTTGTCGGCTAAAATGCTTGCACCAGTGGCGCCCATATGAACAGAAGGGCCTTCGCGGCCGACCGAAAAACCACTTATAAGTGCTAATGCACCACCAACAAACTGATTTACCGTATTATAAAGAGGCATTTGTCCGTAATGGCGCTTAATACGGTGAATAACAAAAGGAATGCCTAAACGATAATGTTTAAAGCCAGTAAACGCAGCAAAACACGCAATTAATAGTGCGGCTATTAGCGGCATTAAAACACGTTCAAGTGTTGGTAGGGTAGTAAAGTCGTCAGGTGTTTCTAAAAATAAGCTTTGGAAAAATAAAATAGTTAAACGAAATAAAATAATAAAAAATGCAGCAATCAATCCGGCAACTACGCCTAATAAGCATAATTGTACAGATGTTTTAGGTTTTGCCAGCCGACGCCTGAGTTGCTCAAGCCACATGCATTATTTCCTCGTCATATTTTTCAGCGAGCAGTTTAGCAAATGCTAACCACTAAGTCCTTGTGATTTTGTAAAATTAATAACATAAATAGATTCACATAACTGATAAGGAAGTTGCTACTAAATTAACTTTATTTCCTTCAAAAATTTGCCTGAAAAAATATTTTGACATGTAAATTAACCTGAACTTTGGATAATAAATCTATCTCAAGCGGTTACTTTTAGCGCTGACTGCGTAGAATCTACTCGCAATAAAAGTCTCTGGCTAGGGAAAAAAATTAAAATATCATATAATTCAATTTTTTAGTGTGTCACTTGAACAGTGCTCAGGTTAAATTAGTTTTAATATTTATGGTGGTGTTCGTTGATACTATTCGTAAACTTAAAATGAGTCGTTTTTATTTTTTAAATGGTTTACTTTTGTTAATATAAGGTATTAAAAACTAATTATAATGCGTTAAGCATAGGAAATTTATGTATAAAGGATTAACTGCAGGGATTACTGCGTTATGTGTTTTTAACTCGATGGTAGCCCATAGCGCTGTTGTTGAAAGAATTACACCTGTAAATAAAGTGGAATTGACGGCACTTCTTAATAATTCATCTACAAGCAATTCAAAAAATATAAATCCAGTTTATTTCTCTGAAATATCAAAAAATAACAGTATGTTATCTAAAGGGATTAATGGATCTAAAAAATCTAAAAAGATGCAACAGTATTACGCTGGGGTTCCTATTTGGGGGCAGCAGATTAGTGTACAAAATAAAACAAACCATATCAGTGGTTTTTTTGCCAAGAACATCAGCGATGAACAGCTTAAAAAAACAAAAAATAATCAGTTCAAGCCTGAAGATGCTGCTAAAGCAATATTAGCAAAGTCAAAACTAAATATAGCTTCGCGTTTTGATATCACGAGTAATGATCGTTACATCTACATAAATAATGGTAAAGCGCGCTATGTTCGACTTATAGAATTGTTTGTTAATGATCAGTCATTGGAGAGCCAACCAGCAGCGTTAATTGATGAGTCAGATTATTCTCTAATTAAAGTATGGAATAATATTCAACAAGCGCAAGCTTCAGGACCTGGTGGTAATACGAAGACTGGCCAGTATGAATATGGGACAGATTTCCCTGCGCTAGAAGTTACTCAAAATGGCACAACATGCTTTTTAGAAAACGACAAAGTAAAGACGGTGACAATGGAGTCAGGCCAAGAACCTGTCGATGCATTTTCGTTCCTTTGTGATAGAAATACTCATAAAGAAATAAATGGTGCATATTCTCCTTTGAATGATGCGCACGCGTTTGGTACCGCTGTTTTTGATATGTATGAGCAATGGTATAATACGGCCCCATTAACATTTAAATTGTTAATGCGTGTTCATCAAGATAATGGCTGGGAAAATGCCACTTGGAATGGCTATGCGATGACATTTGGCGATGGGGCAGATCGATTTCACCCTTTAGTGTCATTAGATATTGTTTCTCATGAAGTAAGCCATGGTTTCACAAATCAAAATTCAGACTTGATGTATTTTGATCAGTCGGGTGGTATTAATGAGTCATTTTCTGATATGGCAGGAGAAACCGCTGAGTTTTTTGTTCGAGGCGAGACTGATTGGTTATCTGGCGCAGATATAACGAAACAAGCGACTGCTTTACGTTACTTTGAAACACCTTCTAATGATGGTGTCTCTATTGATCATGCTAATGATTTTTACTACGGAATGGATGTGCACTTTAGTAGTGGCGTATTTAATCGTGCTTTTTTCTTACTAGCGACAAGTGAAGGTTGGGATCCAAAAAAAGCATTTGAAATTATGCTTAAAGCCAATCAAAACTATTGGATTTCTTCATCGGATTATATTGATGCCGCATGTGGTGCAATAAATACAGCAATAGACCTTCGCTACAATGCAGGTGATGTTGTTAATGCATTTAATGCTGTTGGTGTGATCTGTAATAACATTCAGTTCATCGATAGTGATTTAGATGGAATGGATGATAACTGGGAGCGTGTTTACAATTTAGACCCCAGCTCAGCAGGTGATGCAGATCTAGATTTAGATAATGATGGTCTAACTAATTTGGAAGAATACAATGCAAATACTCTTCCTAACAACGAAGATTCCGATGGGGATACGTTAACTGATTTTGCTGAATTAAATGAACACAATACTAATCCTATAAGTTCAGATTCAGATTTAGATACGATGCCTGACAACTGGGAGCTTACATATCAGCTTAATCCGTTAGATGGGAGTGATGGCCAACTAGATTTAGATGGGGATGGAATAAGCAACCTGATTGAATATTTAGCCGGTTCTGACCCATCTGATGCTAGCTCAACACCAGATGTTCCATCCACTACCACGATAAATTTTGATGACGGACTTGTACCAGAAAACTTTATTTCATCTGTACCTATTACTCCTTGGTTAGTAATGCAGGATGTTGAGACCAATAGTTTTGTGTTAACTAATAATGATATAAGCGACTCCCAGCAAACGAGTGTTGAATATTCAGTACTTATTGATAGTGACAAATTTTTAAACTTTAACTACAACATTAATTCAGAAGAAAACTTTGATTTTTTCACTGTTTATATTAACGATGAATTGGTTTTAAATAAATCAGGTGTTTCACTGCAATGGGAAACATTTACTCATGCAATTTCTGCTGGTTTGAATAAGTTAACTTTTGTTTACAGTAAAGATATGTCCGTATCAACTGATTCAGATGCCGTATTTATAGATAATATTTATATTGGCGACGAGTTTTCTGACATTGACGCAGACGGTATCGCTGATTATTGGGAATTGCAACACGGTTTAAATATTAATGACTCAAGTGATGCACTACTCGATAATGATGAAGACGGGCTGTCAAATTTACAGGAATTTGAAAACCAAGGCTTACCTAATAACGCAGATACTGATGCCGATAAAATGCCGGACGGTTGGGAGTTTTACAACGATTTATCTCTAACAGATCCTAGTGATGCGACGAGTGATCACGATGGCGATGGTTTTAGTAATTTAATCGAATTTATAAGTGGTACAAACCCACAAGATATAAGCTCTTTCCCTTTGCATTTAGATATTACGGATTCATTTGAAGGCAGCGAACTACCATCATGGTTAGTGGATAATGAACAGAGTAATTCACCATGGTATATTGATACAACTTTTGCGACTGATGGTGCGCAAAGTATTCGATCAGGAGTATTATCTGATAATGAAATTAGCCAATTTGATGTGACGGGGTTATTTAAGTCGGGTTACTTACTGTTTGATTTTAAAATAGAATCTGAAAGTTGCTGTGATAATTTACATGTGTATGTAAATGAACAACGAATATTTGCATCAGATTCCTCTTTAAAAGAAGGCCCACTGCTGTTAGAGATTGAAGAGGGGGTTCAAAATATTAGTTTCAAATATAGTAAAGACGGCTCTGCTAGTTATGGTCAGGATACTGTATGGATTGATAATTTTGTATATTTACCATTAGATGATATGCGTGATTCAGACGGTGATCTGTTACCCGATGTTTGGGAGGTCAAATATGCTTTAGATCGCCTTGACAGTACTGATGCGCAATTAGATTTAGATAACGATGGTTTAAGTGCTTTGCAAGAGTATGAATTAGGCACAAACCCTAATCTTGGTGATACAGATAACGATGAGCTAAGTGATGGTTACGAAGTAGATAATGGATTATTACCTCTAGATTCAACGGATGCATTACTCGACACCGATAATGATGGTTACTCAAATTACCAAGAGTTTTATGCACAAAGTCGAGCAGATAGTTCACAATCAATTCCTTCGACATTCTCTAATTTAAGTGAAAGTTTTGAAGGTAATTCATTACCAAGTTATTTAACACCCCTTGCGAATAGTCAAAAGGAGTGGAGTGCTTATCAAAATTGGTTTACTGACGGCGCTCAAAGCATTTCAATCATAGACGTAAAACAAGGTGAGCAAGTTGGGTTTGCACTCGCTGGTGTGTTTGAACAAGGTTATTTGAATTTAGATTACTCTTACTCTTACTCTGGCGTCTTTGCAGTTATTGTCAATGGTAATAAGCTCGATTTATTCACTAATGAATCAAGACTTCTAATTCCGATTAATGCCGGTTTCAATATAATTAAAGTCTCATTTATTCCAAACCACGATATACAATTCGCTTTAGCTGTAGACCAATTGCAATGGATTTCTGAAGTTGATCCGACGCTAGACACCGATAATGATGGCATTCCCGATTACTGGGAGTTTGAGCATGGTTTAAATGTACTTGATAGCTATGATGCATCCAATGATAACGATTACGACGGCTTAACTAATTTAATCGAGTTTGAGTTAAATACAAACCCTCAATCAAATGACACAGACAGCGATGGTGTTATTGATAATGAAGATAGTGCCCCAACAGACCCTACTCAGGGTGAGAACCAAGCTCCTACTTTTACAGATTTATCCGCTGTTACGATTGAGGCTGAACGTGAATACACATATTTGCTTGATCTCTATAGACCCGATGTAGTGGACAATGGCTATTTTACGCCAGAGGTTTACATTTCGAATGGAAGCAGGTTTGATGTAGGTGAACACCAAGTTACATGGATTGCGCGTGATAGGGCTGGGAATGAAACTCAAGCTGTGCAAACCGTCTTCATTGTTGACACCGTTGCACCGATTTTTGAAGCAAATAGTACACTTCATTTTTATGGTAATACAATTGATGGAATTAAAAATGAGCTACTAAACGGTTATGTCATTCGTGAGAATGTATCTGGTCTGAGTTCAGTAACAATAGATAATGATTTTGTTTTTCGTACTGGTTTAGTTAACGTTGCTGTTACGGCTGAAGATGGAGCTGGAAATAAAGCATCCGGGGTTGTGAATGTGCAAATATACCCAGAGATCGCGATTCAACCATTTACGCTTTCTGATTCGATTCATAAAATAGTTGTTAAACTTTACATATCAGGCGAAAGCCCCACAGGCTATGCTCGCTTTCAGTTACGAGCAGGTAATAATTATAAATCATTTAGTATAGATGAATCTGGCTCTATTGAAGTTGAACTAGATCCTAGCTTCATTGGTAATTCAACCCTGCTAGAGCTTGAGCCTAATTATAGCGTTTTTGTTACCGACAAAGCTCAAAGCAAAATTTTATTTCATGACGAGTTGATTGAGCCTTATATTTCTTTACTTTATAAACAAAATAATAAAGTAGTAACATCGATAGAGCGAAGTAACTCGCCTACTTCAGTTGTTGTAAAGTTAATGGGGACTACACCTGAATACGCGCAGCTGAACGAAAACACTGGCAGTGACTTAGATTTTTATAGGCTGAGTGATACGAGTTGGGAAATGACTTTTGATTCAAAAAGTATTAGCTCGGATGTATTTGAGTTGTCATTTTCAGCGACGATAAACGATGATGTTGTTGCGACAACTACACAAACAATCCCTGTTATTGATGAAGTAGTATTTAATGATCCACTAATAGATACTGATGGTGATGGTATTCCCGATATAGAAGAGGGTATGAGTGACGCTGACAGAGATGGGATCCCTGATTATTTAGATAATTCATCAATAATGAATATCGGTATTTTAGAATCGGGTAAAGTACTCCATAGCGTCAATGAGTTCAATTCAATTCGTGTTGGCACTATTGCTCGTTTGAGCAACAGTGATGTTATCCATAGTTTGACAATTGATGAGCAACAACTTGAAAATCACTTATCTGATTTAGATATTTTTGAGCCACATTTTCAAGCTAAAAGTGACTTAGTTAATCTAAACGTAGAATTAGCAAATGAAGCCGATTATGTTGAAATTGCTCTACCACAGTTAGATAACGCGTTATTGAGCTCGGATTTACAAGTTAGGTTACTTTCAATCTCAGGTTGGAAAACGGTGCCTAAGTTAACAGGGAATGTTTATCAAGAAATATGCTCGCAATGCACAGCTTTTGAAGTACTTGATGGTGGCGAATTTGATTTAGATGGTCAAAAGAATGGATTTGTGGAATTAGTTGCAAAACTTGCACAAGAAAGTTTGAATCAGGCACCTGTTTTAGCGCTTGAATTACCGGATCAAATGAATGAACTCGAAACGTTTAATTTAGATGCATCAAACACAATTGACCCTGACGGAGATATACTTAGCTACAGTTGGTCTGTTGCAAACGAAGCCGTGACAATTAATACACCGGAACTCGATATAGCGACACTTACGGTAGGTGAATTAACGCAAAGTGTTGATAGTGTAATTACTCTTATTATTGATGATGGCTATGAAGAGTTTACGTATACGCACAATGTTAAGTTTTTACATATCAACCAATTGCCAGAGATTACACTCGCGAGTACATATTCTGTAAATGAAGGTGATAACGTTGTTATTATCGCTGAAGCCACAGACAAAGAGTCTAGCGACTTAAGCTACTCATGGGTGCAAGTTCAGGGAGCTCTTACTCAACTAGACTCGGTAACTACAAATACGCTTAACTTTACAGCACCAGACGTAGCTCAAGATACTACTTTGGTGTTTAAACTTATTGTTTCTGATGGTGAAGATCAAGCTGAACAGCTGGTGGAAGTTAATGTAAAAGCTATCATTACTCCAGCAAAAGCTAATTCAGATAGCGGTAGTGGTGGCGGTTCATTAGCGATGCTACTTATCTTGCTAGGTATGTTTATAGCTTATAAAAGATCATACTATTTCAATAAGTAGCACACAGGCATTAGCATTGAAAATACGGAGTCGATCATAGCAGCTGTTATGATCGACTTTTTAGCAGTATGTTTGATTTTTAGGCTGAGTAGAATACATGTAGTGTGGTTATTTCCATAAATAGGAGATCATGACGCATAAATATCAAATATGTGCAGCCCTTTCTAAGCAGTATTGACTAACAGAAGTTTTAAGTTTTAAGTTTTAAGTTTTAAGTTGTAATTGAATTGTTCGTAAATTGAACTAATTATAATTCGGAAAGGTCAAAATGCTCCTAAAATCCAAATCAATCAGTCTATTAGATCTTTTTAGAGCTCAGTTTTGTATCAATTTTTTTAGCTTGGTTAAAGCTACGCCAAGTTCATAATACATGCGACATTAGATTAGGGTAAAGAGTTGTTTTACTATACTTGATTAAAACACTCGGGTATTAGATAATCACGTCATTACGATATTGAGGGTTTTAAAATGTCAGAAGAATTACCAATTAAGTTCAGCGATGCAGCAGCTGTTCGCGTTAAACAGTTAATCGACGAAGAAGAAAATCCAGAGCTAAAACTGCGTGTTTATGTCACAGGCGGTGGTTGTTCAGGTTTTCAATATGGTTTTACTTTTGATGAAAAAGCAAACCCCGGCGATTTAGAAATAGTAAAAAATGGTGTAACCCTAGTTGTTGATCCTATGAGTATTCAATATTTGGTTGATGGTGAGGTTGATTACACTGAAGGATTAGAAGGCGCACGCTTTTTTGTATCTAATCCAAATGCAACAACAACCTGTGGTTGTGGTGCAAGCTTTAGCGTTTAACAGCCAAACGCTAAATAGATTAAAGCCGCTTTTGCGGCTTTTTTAATGCCTATAAATCAGTTGGTGCGTATTCGGTTATTTGCATAATAAATATAAAAAAGCCGAGCACAAACGCAGAAAAAGCTAAAATATACATAAAGCCTTTTTTACCTTGTTTAATTGGAACCCCGTTATTGCGCAAAAAAAGATACCAACCTAAGCACAGTAAAATTGGCAATAAAAATAGTATCCTGAACATGACTCAACCTTTTAAAATTAATAAGACTCAATAATAAACATGTCGCATTAAAATGAAACAAAATCATAAAAAATTCAATTTTTGATGAAAATGGATGGATATTCAGTGTTTATAAACATTCGCTCAAGTTAATTTTGTACCGAACAACGCAATTAATCATTCAACCAAAGTATTAATAGTATATAATGTATCCAAGAATGAGACGGGCAAAATTTCATTCTCAATAAAAACAAACTTATACCACATTTTTAGCGTAGCTTTTAGCTAAGTGGGTAGAAGTAAGTGGCAACAGTGCTTAACTGCAACACCTTGCTATTGAAGTGAAATTAAGTAGCGCTGCTTACTTACCTACAGCTATTGATAGGCTACTGCTTTAATGGGTATGTCAAATCATCGAGTAGGAGATGTAAAATGATGGGCAAAACCGTTTCTTCAGAAGAAAACGCAAAGCTAACAAAGTGGCTTAAGAGTAAGCGCCATGAAAAAGGGCATACAATGCGCAGCCTTGCACAAGTGCTAGGTACACCTCATTCGTTTATCGGTAAAATTGAAAATCAAGAGCGCCGTTTAGATGTTATTGAATTTGTTCGCTATTGTACTGCACTAGACGTTGATCCACATGAAGCATTAAATTTGCTGAAAGTAGATTAATTATGTGATTGTTTAGTTCATTTATGAGTTATATAAATGTTCTAGGCAGTAAATTAATGCAGGGATGCATTATATTTCTTAATTTTTTTGATGATAATTTCGCTCAAGTTCATACAGCTTGTGCCTAATTAAGTACAAAAATAGTAACGATGGTAAAACCATTAACGCTGTAAGAATAAAAAATAGCGACCAATTACCTGCCAACCAATCATCTATTACTACACCACTATAACTTGAAAGCAACGTTCTTCCTAAGTTCCCTAATGATGCTAGCAACGCATAGTGAGTTGCGCTAAATGCCCTATCACAAAGCATTGATATAAACGCGACCATTGCCACTAACGACCACGCTTGTGTAAATCCATCAATAACAATAGCAAAGGCATACAGCCTTAAGTCAGGTCCAACTAAAGCAATCCATGAAAATGCTAAGTTTGATGCTGCCATTGCAATACCACTTATAAATAAACCTTTAACAATGCCATATTTTTGATTAAATAAGCTGCCAACAAAGGTAAATATAATGGTAAGTACGGCAGTGCCTACTTTTGAAAATGTAGCAATATCGCTATTACTAAAACCAATTTCTTTATAAAACACAATAGACATGCGGCCCAAAAACGCTTCACCTATCTTAAATAAGAAAATAAATGCAAGTAACGCAAGTGCAGTTTTAACGCCGTTTTTAGTGAAAAAGGCTCTAAAGGGATCAATAACGGTTACCGCGAGCCACGCAACTGTTTTTGTAAGTGGGGTTTGTTTTGTTGATGAAAGTTTTTCAAGGTATACACGCTCAAGCTCAGCATGCACGGCTTCTCTGTTTGACTTAGGCTCTTTTGCGAACAAAGCTCCACCCATTAACAGCAAAATTATAGCGGCTAAAAAATAATATATTTGGGGCCAGTCAAGCGAGGGGATATCAGCCATATAAAATGGAATAGCACCTAAAAGCGCATAACCTGTCCACCAACCAGATGTTGCCATTGCGGCGGCTGCCGTAGCTTTATGAGATTCGTTTTCACTGAGAGTGTCAATTCTAAATGCGTCAATTGCAATATCTTGCGTAGCAGAAGCAATGGCGATTAATAAGCAAATTACGGCAACAAGCGCTAAGTTAGTTTTTAAATCAAGTCCAGCTAATAGTAACGTGCCAATTAAGATAAAGCTTTGGCATAATAGTATCCAGCTACGACGTTGGCCAAGCCATTTATATAAAATAGGGAGCTTGGTCCGGTCAATGAGTGGCGACCATAAAAAGTTTATACTGTAAGCCCCAAATACAATGCCAAATAGGCCAATCATACTGCGACTTAGGCCTTCATCCTTTAACCAAGCCGACAGCACTGAGCCAATTAAAACCCAAGGAAAACCACTGCTCATACCAAATATAAAAATATTGATTAAGCGTTTGTCTTTAAAGTAAGAAAAATATTCGCTAATAGAGAGAGTTTTGCTCATAGGGCCTTCATTGGCGATTGGGTGTAGTTAAACTACAGCTCATTAATTATAATGGTACTTGCTCAAGGACTTTTATATTTAAGATAACAACAGGTACTTTTGGCACGAAATCGTAACCAATTTTTTCGTTAAAGCCTGTTTCGACAACCATTATTTTATCAAGTGTGTCGTAGCCATCCATTACATTACCAAATACGGCAAATCCCCAGTCTTTATCTGGATTTAAATGGTCGTTATTGTCCATATTAAAAAAGAACTGACGAGTACCAGAATGCGGCTCTCTGTCCTGATATGCCATGGCTATACTGTACATGTCATTTTTTAAGCCATTACCACTTTCGTTAAAAATAGGATCGTTTTCATGTAAACCATCGTAGTCTTTGTCGTACCCGCCACCTTGAATAACAAAATCGCGATCATTTTCTACATCACGCTCAATACGGTGGAAAACACTCCCCTGGTAACTTTTATCTGACACGTACGTTAAAAAGTTATTGACTGTAATAGGGGCTCTTGAGCGATCAAGCTCGACTACGATACTGCCCATTGAGGTTACGATTTCGACGCGCGGAAAAATATTATCTTTTTGCACAAAGCGGCCTTCTTGGGCTGCTAAGCTACTTGCGCTAAAAAATAGGCCGAAACAGATTAAAAAAAGTCGTTTCATGTTTAACCTTCTAAAAATTCTATTAATTCAGGATCTGATACAATGCGGGTAATAATTTGCTCAGTCAACTTATTGAGCTGGCCTTCTACTTTTGCTCGCTCATGACTAAATGGGCCTTCTAAATTAGCACTACCTCGGTACACCTTACTAAAATTGCTTGAAGCGCGAATAACACGAACACCAAGCTCTATCTGAGCTTCACTGGTGTGGCTTACTAGTTTTTCTGTTACCACAGCTTGCAGTGCATGAATATCTACTTCAAAACGCACAGTCGCTAGGTTTGAAATACTTGCTCCGTTTCGACTCAGCGCGCTATCTAAAACGCTTTTAACTGACTCTGTAATACCTTGACTTGCAAACGTTTTAGTTTTATCAGATTCAATCAGCTTAAGCGTTGCAGTGTCACCACGTAAATCAATTACGCTGGTACTTAAACTGCTGTTAATTTTACTAATTTGGCCATTTTTATAAACAGGGTTAAGGATCACTTGATTAGGCTGACTAGCACAGCCAGCTAGTACAAGTAACACACATAGGCTAAAAGTAATTTTAATCATTAAATTCCTAATAATTTTTAGTGGCACTTAGTACTACAAATTTCTTGTTGGAGCCAAGTAGTTTACAGTTCCCAAACATACGGTTTAGTTTGTCGTGATAATCTAAATGACGGTTACCAATAATACGTAATTCGCCACCTTGTTTTAAGGTTTCTTTTGCTTGTTTAAACATTTGCCATGCTATGTGGTCTGTTACAGCTTGCGCTTGATGAAATGGTGGGTTACATAGCACCATATCCACACTGTCTTGATCAAAGTCGGTCAAGCAATCGTTTTCAATAAATTGGCAATTATCAAACTGCTCAGGCATGTTTTGTTCTACATTTAAACGTGCAGATTCAACCGCCATGTATGATTCATCAACAAATGTGACAGATGCTTTAGGGCAACGAGCAAGCGCCATAACACCTACAACACCATTACCACAACCTAAATCGATTATGCTAGTTTCTTTCTTGGTTTCTGGTAAATAGTTGAAAAAGAATCGAGCACCTATATCTAACGAATCACGTGAAAACACATTTGCATGATTTGTTATATTAAATTCAGTGCCTTCAAGTGGCCAAGTAATAGGGAAATCAGCTGCTTTATACCCACCTTTTGCCGTGCTTAATATAAGACGTGATTTTTTAACCGCTAAACTTGTTTTTGTTTCACCAATAAATTGCTCAAACGATTTTATTGTTGAATTATGAATTTCTTTTGTTTTACCGGCTGCAATTACGGGTGTACCAGGTGCAAGTATTTCGCTTAATTCACTTAGTTGAAATTGCAAAAAACCTACGTTACGCGGTATTTTTATTAGCACTAAATCTATGTCTTCAGGCAATGCAGACAGACTATCTATTTGGCTAAATTGCGCCGTGGATAGTTTGTTTATTTGTAAGTTATATGCCACTGCTTGATGGCTAATATAAGAATCATTAACTGAACAAACCGTTAATTGATTAAAACTACAAGCAAGTGCACCAAAGCTATCGTTTAAAATAAGCAGTGAGCGACAATCAGGGTGATGTTCGTTAACATAATTGATAAGGTACTCATCGGCTGAATCCCACGCTTGTAAACTGCGGTTTTTTTGATCCAAAGGAAAGCGTTCAAGAGTAAAGGTTTTATCGCCTAGCTGGGCTTGCGTCGTCATAATGGTATTTGATCAGTAAACTAATGTAGGTAAATTCTAACATGCAACGGCAAAACGCCAACCCCCAACAGTTACCAAATGGCTTTTCTTATCAAAGTAGGGCACTTAGCGCGCAAAAAAGCCTCGATTTATTTTATTATTTGCAAAAAAACCTAGTTTGGCAGCAACCCGACGTCACCGTTTATTCTAAAACAGGCCCAATTCCCCGACTTCAATGCTTTATTAGCGAGCATAATTTCGAATATGGTTATTCGCATAGTAAGTTAATAGTAGAGCCTTGGCCTAATATTTTATTAGCAATGCGTAAGCGCTTAGAAAAACATTTAAATCAGCCATTAAATTCTTTATTAGTTAATTATTACCGAGATGGTAACGATACTATGGGTTGGCACAGTGATGACGAAATAGAGCTGGGCCATCAACCTACTATTGTGTGTGTATCACTTGGAGCAGAGCGTGTTTTAAAGCTTAAACAAAAATCGACAAATAAAGTAACCGATTTAAAGCTGCAAAGTGGTAGCTGTTTAGTCATGAGTGGCGACAGTCAGCGTGATTATCAACATGCAATCCCAAAGCAAACTACATTGGCTCACCCACGAATTAGCTTAACGTTTAGATGCATAAAGCAAATCAAGCAAGCTCAATTTTAGTTAGCCAATAGGCTTGGCTACTTGTTATGATAACAACATAACTTAACTACAAAAATGGTTTTTATGTCAATGCAGCAACAAATTCAAGAAAAAATCAGCAGCGCAATTGCCTGTAAGCATTTAAATGTAATTAACGAAAGTCACATGCACAGCAAAGGCACCGAGTCACATTTTAAAGTTATTGTGGTAAGCGAAGAATTTGCTGGCAAACGCCTATTACAACGCCATCGTGAAATTAATGAAATTTTAAAAGATGAGTTAGCAAATCATATTCATGCACTCGCTATCCATACTTATACACCGGATGAGTATACCGAGCAGGGCGGAGAAGCACCTGATTCGCCTAATTGTATGGGCGGCTCTAAAATTAGCTAAGTATTTTTTGAAGTATCTGATTAGTGATTAACTGATCAGATCAGTGTTTTTAGTATTAGCCTTTAAACTAGCGCTAATTTTTATTGTAAAAGATATAGGATCATCAATGGTCATTAAGCCTAAAATTCGTGGATTTATCTGTACCAACGCACACCCAACGGGATGTAGCGAGCATGTTCAAGAACAAATTAACTATGTAAAACAACAAGGCGTGTTAAAAAACGCACCAAAAAATGTATTAGTTATTGGCGCATCTACAGGCTACGGCTTGGCGTCGCGTATCACAGCTGCATTTGGTGGCGGCGCTAAAACACTCGGTATTTTCTTTGAAAAAGAAGGCACTGAACGTAAAACAGGTTCTGCTGGTTGGTACAATACTGCAGCATTTCAAGAAGCAGCTGACGAAGCGGGTCTTTGGTCTAAAAATATTAATGGTGATGCGTTTTCTAACGAAATCAAACAAAAAGCAATCGACACTATTAAAGCAGATTTGGGCAAAGTAGATTGTATTATTTATAGCTTGGCGTCTCCTCGTCGTACTGATCCAAATACGGGTGAAGTGTTCTCCTCTACACTTAAGCCAATTGGTAACGCAGTTACAACTAAAAACCTTAATACGTCAAAGCGTGAAATTGATGAAATTACTGTTGAAGCGGCAAACCAGGACGATATCGACAACACCATTAAAGTAATGGGCGGTGAAGATTGGGAAATGTGGATTGACGCATTAAAAGAAGCCGACGTATTAGCTGATAACTTTAAAACTACGGCCTACACTTATATTGGTAAAGAGCTAACATGGCCAATATACGGACACGCTACTATTGGTAAGGCTAAAGAAGATTTAGACCGAGCAACTGCTGCAATTAAAGAATCTACAAAAGATTTAAATGGCGAAGCCTATGTATCGTCTCTTAATGCTGTGGTAACACAAGCAAGCTCGGCTATTCCTATTATGCCTTTATACATTTCAGCATTATTTAAAGTAATGAAAGCAGATGGTACTTATGAAGGTACAATTGAGCAAATTCAGGCTTTATTTAGTGAGAACTTATATGGTGATAACCCACGCTTTGATGAAGGTGGCCACTTATTTCAAAACTACAAAGAATTAGAAGACGATGTGCAAGCACGTGTTCAAGCTGTTTGGGATAGCGTAGATACAAGCTCAATTGATGAGTTAACCGATTATGTGGGTTACCATAACGAATTTTTACGTTTATTTGGCTTTGGTATTGACGGAGTTGATTACGATCAAGATGTGGATTCGGTCAAACCAATTGCAAATATGATTGATTAACCATATTTGCAAATATGTAATTAAAAAGTCGCTGAGTGCGACTTTTTTGTTTTGCGGGCTTTTTTGAACAATTGTGATTAAAAAATGTCATTCTTTGCTTAAGCTACCACTTTGGTCTAACTTAAATTTTATTAAATACACATAACAAAACTAAATAAGTGTTTCTGTCGTATAATTTTCATAATTAGACTCGCATAGTCGCCCACAATGATGTTAAAATTAAGGCAATATGTGAAGAGTTTTTACCGCGTTGCTTGTTTAGTATTCATAGCAAGTTGTTCTTTGTATACATAGATATAACTTGGGATAGCTCAAATGGCGACGTGGTTGGTACGATTTTTCAGTTTCTTTCCGTTAATGTAGTGCAAGTGCGTATGATCAACATAAAAAAAGGTCTGGATTTACCCATAGAGGGCGCACCTCAGCAAGTTATTCACGACGGTTCTCCCGTCAAACGTGTAGCTGTGCTAGGTGAAGAGTTTATTGGTATGCGTCCAACCATGCATATCCGTATGGATGACCAAGTTAAAAAAGGCCAGGTACTTTTTGAAGATAAAAAGAACCCCGGCGTCCTATTTACCGCACCAGCTTCTGGTGTTGTAAAAGAAATAAATCGTGGTGCTAAACGTGTGCTGCAATCTGTTGTTATTGAAGTAGACGGCAGTGAGCAAATCACCTTTGACTCTTTCTCTGACACTGAGCTTACGAGCTTAGATCGTGAAAAAGCTAAAGAAGTACTTATCCAGTCTGGTCAGTGGACGGCACTTCGTGCTCGCCCATTCAGCAAAGTTGCGGCTGTGGATGCAAATCCTAGCTCTATCTTTGTGACCGCTATCGACACTAATCCTCTTGCTGCAGATCCTGCGGTAGTTATTGCTGATAATGCGCAAGCATTCGAAGCGGGTTTAGCCGTTGTATCGCGTTTGACTGATGGAAAAGTATTTGTTTGTAAGCAAGTTGGCAGTCAAGTTCCTAGCTCATCTATAGCTCAAGTAGAAGTACATGAGTTTGGTGGTGTGCACCCTGCTGGCCTTGTAGGCACTCATATCCATAATCTTGACCCTGTATCTGCTAGTAAACAAGTTTGGCATATTGGTTACCAAGACGTTATTGCGTATGGTCACTTATTCCTTACGGGTGAAATTTACACAAACCGTGTTGTTTCGCTTGCAGGTCCTCGTGTTAAAAACCCACGTTTAGTGAAAACACAATTAGGTGCTTCATTGGATGATTTAGTTGCTGGAGAATTAGAAGACGGTGATAACCGTGTTATTTCTGGTTCTGTTTTATCTGGCGCTACTTCAAACGGTGTTAATGCGTTCTTAGGTCGTTACCACGTTCAAGTATCTGTATTACTTGAAGGTCGCGAAAAAGAACTATTTGGCTGGATTGCACCAGGTAGTGATAAATTCTCTGTAACGCGTACATTCCTTTCTCACCTTACGCCGAGTCGTTTATTTAAAATGACAACGTCTACAGGTGGTTCAAAACGTGCCATGGTTCCAATTGGTAGCTACGAGCGCGTGATGCCGTTAGATATTTTGCCTACACTATTATTACGTGACTTAATTGCACGCGATTTAGATAGTGCAATTTCACTGGGCGCGCTTGAACTTGATGAAGAAGATTTAGCGTTATGTACCTTCGTTTGTCCTGGCAAATACGAGTATGGTTCTATCCTACGCGATTGCTTAACTACGATCGAGAAGGAAGGCTAGAGAGATGGGTTTAAAAAAATATCTAGAAGATATCGAGCCGAATTTTGAAGCCGGTGGAAAATATGAAAAATTTTATGCACTGTATGAAGCAGCTGCAACTATTTTTTATACACCAGGCTATGTAAATAAAGGCAAGACACACGTACGCGATAATATCGACCTAAAACGTATGATGATTTTAGTGTGGATGGCGACGTTCCCAGCTATGTTTTTTGGTATGTTCAACATCGGTCACCAGGCCGCAGGTGCTTTAGCACAAGGTTTTGAACTAGCAAATTCGTGGCAGGTTGGTCTGTTTCAGTTCTTTGGTGGTGAATTAACCGCTAATGCAGGCTGGGGCGCTAAAATGTTCTACGGAGCATGTTTCTTCCTACCAATTTACGCAGTCACGTTTGCTGTAGGTGGTTTTTGGGAAGTGATTTTTGCTTCTGTGCGTAAGCATGAAATTAATGAAGGTTTCTTCGTTACTTCTGTATTATTTGCACTTATTTTACCTGCAACAATTCCTTTATGGCAAGTTGCACTAGGTATCACGTTCGGTGTAGTAATCGCTAAAGAAATTTTTGGTGGTACTGGTCGTAACTTCTTAAACCCTGCTTTGGCTGGCCGTGCGTTCTTATTCTTCGCATACCCGGCACAAATTTCGGGTGACACAGTATGGACTGCAGTAGATTCTTTCTCTGGTGCGACTATGCTAGGCCAAGCTTTTGTTGGCACACTTGATTTTTCAAACATGGAATTATGGTGGAATGCATTTTACGGTTTCATTCAAGGTTCTGTTGGTGAAACATCGACACTTGCATTACTTGTAGGTGGTTTATTCTTAATTTACGTTCGCATCGCTTCTTGGCGTATCGTACTAGGTGTATTCCTTGGTATGGTAGCAACGGCATTCTTATTAAATGCTGTTGGTTCAGAAACTAACCCTGTATTTGCAATGCCTTGGTATTGGCATTTAGTGCTTGGTGGTTTTGCGTTTGGTATGTTCTTTATGGCTACAGACCCTGTATCGGCTGCATTTACTAATAAAGGTAAATTTGCATACGGTTTACTAATTGGTCTTATGGTGGTTCTTATCCGTGTTGTGAATCCTGCTTTCCCAGAAGGCATGATGCTAGCAATTTTATTTGCTAACTTATTTGCTCCACTGTTCGATCACTTTGTAGTGCAAGCTAATATCAAGCGGAGGTTGGCACGTAATGTCTAGTAATAACGAATCAATCGGTAAAACGTTAGCAGTTGTTGTAGCACTATGTTTAGTGTGTGCAATAATTGTATCGTTTGCTTCTGTACAGCTTCGTCCTTTACAGCAAGCTAATAAAAATAAAGATATTCAAAGCAATATCTTAGCAGCGGCAGGCATCGATAAAGTTGAGAATGTATCTGATACATTTAATGCTAAAATTGAAGCGCGTGTTGTAAATATGACCACAGGTGAGTTTGTAGACACAGACCCAACAATCTTTGATTTTGAAAAAAGCAAATACGATGCAGCGCTAAGTGTTTCTCTTCAAGAGAAAGGCGTTAAAGACATTGCAGGTATTCAACGTGTGACTAAAGAGTCACCGGTGTATATCTCGAAAAAAGAAGATGGCTCTATTGATGCAATCATTCTTCCTATTCAGGGCTACGGCTTATGGGGCTTAATGTACGGTTTTATCTCGCTTGAAAGCGATGGTGAAACAGTTAAAAACATTATTTTCTACAAGCATAATGAAACGCCTGGCTTAGGTGGTGAAATTCAAAATCCACAGTGGACTGCTACGTGGCAAGGTAAAGAGCTACCAATTCAAATTGTTAAAGGTACTGCGGGTGATAATGAGCATAAGATCGATGGTCTTTCAGGTGCTACATTAACGTCTAACGGTGTTGAACATGCAGTTGACTTTTGGACTGGCGAAAACGGCTTTGGCCCTTTCCTTGCGAAAGTACGTAAAGGAGCATTGAAATAATGGCTGATACTAAAGAAATGAAGGCGGTCCTATTTGGTCCGGTTTTAGCTAACAACCCAATCGCACTACAAGTACTGGGTATTTGTTCTGCGTTAGCGGTAACGTCTAGCTTAAAAAATGCGTTAATCATGTCAATAGCATTGACCTTGGTAACTGCGTTTTCGAGCTTCTTTATCTCGACTATTCGTAACCAGATCCCATCGTCAGTACGTATCATTGTACAAATGACGATTATTGCATCATTAGTTATTGTTGTTGACCAAGTACTGCAAGCGTTTTCTTATGCTACGGCTAAAGAGCTTTCAGTCTTCGTTGGTCTAATTATTACTAACTGTATTGTAATGGGTCGTGCTGAAGCATATGCGATGAAGTCGCCACCACTAATGTCATTCCTTGACGGTATTGGTAATGGTTTAGGCTATTCTGTTGTTTTACTTACTGTTGGTTTCATTCGTGAGCTATTCGGTAAAGGAACACTATTCGGTGTTGATATTATCCCATTAGTACAAGATGGCGGTTGGTATCAACCTATGGGTCTATTGATATTACCACCGAGTGCATTCTTCATCATTGGTTTATTCATATGGGTACTTCGTACTTATAAGAAAGACCAAGTAGAAGCTAAAGCGTAAGGGGCACACAGTGGAACATTATATTAGTTTATTTGTAAAAGCCGTTTTTATTGAAAACTTAGCGTTATCATTTTTCTTAGGCATGTGTACTTTTTTAGCAGTATCAAAAAAAGTGACTACTTCAATTGGCCTAGGTGTAGCGGTTATCGTTGTTTTAGGTATTTCAGTACCTGTTAATAACTTAGTTTACCATGCTGTATTAGCACCAGGTTCACTTACGTGGCTTGGTTATCCTGATGCAGACCTTAGCTTTTTACGTTTCTTAACTTTCATTGGCGTTATAGCAGCGCTAGTGCAAATTCTTGAAATGGTATTAGATAAGTTCTTCCCAGTACTTTACAACGCATTAGGTATCTTTTTACCATTGATCACAGTTAACTGTGCAATCTTTGGTGCGGTATCTTTCATGGTTGAGCGTAACTATAACTTCGGTGAGTCTGTTGTTTATGGTATTGGCGCTGGTGTTGGTTGGGCACTTGCAATTACATTACTTGCAGGTATCCGTGAGAAAATGAAGTATTCAGACGTGCCAGACGGCTTACGTGGTTTAGGTATTACCTTCATCACTGTTGGTTTAATGGGACTTGGCTTTATGTCATTCTCTGGTATTTCACTGTAAAGGTAGCGAGGATAAATCATGGATTATCAGATTTTCTTAGGCGTTGGTGTTTTTATCGCTATCGTTGTACTACTGGTTTTAGTCATCATTGGTGCTAAATCTCAGTTAGTTGCAAGTGGTGATATTATCATTAGCATTAATGGCGACCCAGATAAAGCCATTAAAACATCAGCAGGTAGTAAGCTTTTAGGCGCGCTATCTGAGTCAGGTATATTTGTATCATCTGCATGTGGTGGCGGTGGCTCTTGTGGCCAGTGTCGTGTACACATTAAAGAAGGTGGTGGCGATATTCTGCCAACTGAGCTTGATCACATATCTAAAGGCGAAGCCCGTGAAGGCTGCCGTTTAGCGTGTCAGGTAAATGTTAAAAACGACATGGAAATTGAGCTTGAAGAGTCAATTTTCGGTGTTAAGAAGTGGGATTGTGAAGTTATCTCTAACGATAACAAAGCAACATTCATTAAAGAACTTAAGCTGCAAATTCCAGATGGCGAGTCAGTGCCGTTCCGTGCGGGTGGTTACATCCAAATCGAAGCGCCACCTCACCATGTTAAATATGCAGATTTCGATGTTCCTGAAGAATATCGTGGTGATTGGAACCACTTTGGTTTCTTCGATCTGGAGTCAAAAGTAGACGAAGAGACTATTCGTGCTTACTCAATGGCTAACTACCCAGAAGAAGAAGGCATCATTATGCTTAACGTGCGTATTGCTGCTCCGCCGCCAAGAAACCTTAGCTTGCCGTGTGGTAAAATGTCTTCGTACATTTGGTCACTTACAGCTGGCGATAAAGTAACTATTTCGGGTCCATTTGGTGAGTTCTTTGCTAAAGACACCGATGCAGAGATGGTATTTGTTGGTGGTGGTGCTGGTATGGCGCCAATGCGTTCTCATATCTTTGACCAACTTAAACGTTTGAACTCTAAACGTAAGATGAGCTTTTGGTATGGTGCACGTTCTGAGCGTGAAATGTTCTACGTAGAAGATTTTGATGGCTTAGCCGCTGAAAACCCTAACTTCGTATGGCATACAGCACTTTCAGATCCACAACCTGAAGATAACTGGGAAGGCTACACTGGCTTTATCCATAACGTGTTATTTGAGAATTATCTTAAAGATCACGAAGCGCCTGAAGATTGTGAGTACTACATGTGTGGTCCTCCAATGATGAACGCGGCAGTTATTACTATGCTTAAAGATTTAGGTGTTGAAGACGAAAATATCTTACTAGATGACTTCGGTGGCTAACACTAATACCAAAACAGTTTAGTTTTGGTTAAAATACCAGCCTCGTAGCACTTGTGTTACGAGGCTTTTTTATTCTTTAATTTTATCAATCTATTAAGTAGAACAGTTATGAATCGAGTAAGTACTTCACAAGGCATAATGGCCTTTTTGCTAATTACGCTGACTTTATTATTGTCTGGTTGTGGTGAAAAGCCAGAGTCAAAAGAGACCTTTTTAGAAGGTAAGACTATGGGCACTACTTATCATATTAAGTACTATGATGAGCAAGTTCAGCTGTCTGCCTCACAGTTACAGTTGCAAATAGACGCTGTTTTAAAAGATGTTAATCAGTCTATGTCTACTTACATAGAAGACTCTGAGATAAATACATTCAACAGATTACCAGCAAATCAGGTTATGCCGATTAGTGAAGATTTTAGGGCTGTTATAAGCGAGTCTATTCGCTTAGGTGAATCGACTAAAACACTCGATGTAACTATGGGGCCTTTAATTGATTTATGGGGGTTTGGCCCAGATAAAAAGCCAACTAATCGTCCTAGCGATGAAGAGCTTGTAAGTATGATTAAAAATATAGGCGTTGATAAGCTTACGCTAACAGCTCAAGGTTTGGCTAAAAAAGTGGCAGGCTTAGAGTTATCGTTTTCGGCAACGGCTAAAGGCTACGGTATTGATAAGGTGGCGCAGTTATTAGAAAGCCACAATATTACCAACTACATGGTTGAAATTGGCGGTGAGCTACGAATTGCAGGCGAGAAGCTAAATAATAAAGATTGGGTAATTGCTATAGAGCAACCAGACGCACAACCTGGAGAGCGTAAAGTACACCGTATTTTGTCGCCAGGTACAAATGGTATTGCTACATCGGGTGATTATCGTATTTTTTATGAAATGGATGGTGAAATTTATACTCACTTAATTGATCCCGTGACCGGCATGCCGATTAAGCACGACTTAGTGTCGGTAACCGTGCTTCATTCAAGTGCTATGACTGCCGATGGTCTTGCGACAGCATTAACTGTTATGGGTATGGATAAAGCGCAAGCTTATGCTGAGCAGCATGATTTACCCGTGTACTTAATAGGTAAATCGAAAGACGGTTTAATAACCTACTCAAGCCCTGCATTTAAACCTTATTTATAGTATGGTGCGGGTTTGTTTATTTCCACGTTATTTGAGTATATAATAGCAGTCGCTCAACAATGTTTTGAGCTTAATTTATTGCTGATCAATAGGGGCTAAGCAATGTCACTTTTTCTTCTTACTTTTGGCTTACTAATTTTGATAGTTTCGGCTATGGCCGTTGGTATGATCGTGCAAAAAAAATCTATGGCAAGCAGCTGTGGTGGTTTAGGTTCGGTTGGTATTGATAAAGCCTGTGATTGCGATGATCCATGTGATAAACGCAAAAACCGTTTAGCAAAAGAGCAAGCCTGGAAAGAAAACCAAATTATTTAAGTCTGTCTTAAATATTAAAAAGCGCTTTATAGCGCTTTTTTTGTGTCTGTAAAACGCCTCAATATCATAGCTTCCAAAGCAATCCAATCTAAATGTATTAGACAAAGGTATATAGTTTAGTTTTTTTCACCTATTAGGTTTATTTTTCTCGTTTGTCAAATTGGAGCTAACACTCTAAAGTTTAATCATAGACACAGAGCAAGGCTCTAGTCATAAGCTGAGGCAACTTAGCCTCGCTTAAAAGAATCTTTATATTGTGTGTGAAGATGTTGTCAGTGTGAAAGGCAACTCAAGTTCGGTGGTGACTTAGCTTGAGTTGTTTTTATTCCCTACAATTGCCACGTAATGTAAACCAAAAATCTTTATATTGTGTGTGAAGATGTTGTCAGTGTGAAAGGCAACTCAAGTTCGGTGGTGACTGAATTTGGGTTGTTTTTATTTCCTTTCAATTGCCACGTAATGTAAACCAAGAATCTTTATATTGTGTGTGAAGATGTTGTCAGTGTGAAAGGCAACTCAAGTTCGGTGGTGACTGAATTTGGGTTGTTTTTATTTCCTTTCAATTGCCACGTAATGTAAACCAAGAATCTTTATATTGTGTGTGAAGATGTTGTCAGTGTGAAAGGCAACTCAAGTTCGGTGGTGACTTAGCTTGAGTTGTTTTTATTTGTGCGACACAATTATTACTCCCTCCTAAAAACCTATAATTCCATTAAATATTTCTCTTTAAATCGTTTTTCATTTAATCTAACTTAATGTTTTTTATATTGTTATTTTTTATTAACAAAATAGCTTCGAAAGCTTAACTCAAATTAATTGATTTTTAGTTGAACAGAAAATTCTCTTTGTTATACTCACGTTCGAACTTTCAGTAAGTTTTGAAAGTTTGGTTGATACGGATCAATTTTCGCTAGGTAAATATGTGCTAGCTGGATTTGATTGTATTTAGCACCTGGCTTTAGGGCTTACAACAGCAATGTTTTTTAAATTTTTCCATTGCAAACTGTATTACTCTAATTTTGTTATAGTCATTTTAGTAGGTTAATGTCTTTGAACACACTTTCGTTGCATCATACAAATACGGAACTTGCCTCTGGCGAGCCGCTGACGTGTGAACGCTTGAACAAAGCAGGCAAGGGTGTGTGTGTAGCTATAACTTTATTAGTGTTTAATACTGTAATGTTGCTAAGCGGTGCATTAGAGGATGTCTTCAAGCTTGAAGCGCTATTAAGTGATGGGTTTATTGTAGAGCCACTGTTACTTAATCTTGCGCAATTTTTAGCTCATCCGATCATATCAAGTCAGTTACTTATTGGCCTTTGTTGGTTATTCTTCCATATTTGTCCAGCGCGTCGTGCTGGCATAATCCTCCGTAAAGCAGCCTTTGCTTTTAGCGAGGCTAAAGTTCTTCAGCCTGCGATCTCTTCACATGGTTGTCGTGCTCCACCTAGCTTTACAGGTTGCCTGTAACGCTGCATCTTGTTGCTGGTTTTAATTATTTGTTCTTGCTGTAAATAATTAAGGTTAGCTAAAACAAAGTAGCTCCGTGTTTTTTTAAACACATTTCAGCCAACCACCACTCACCCAAGTTAACTTTTATTACGTTATATAAATGCGTTTAGAAAGCTGGGTTTGTTGCTAGGTCATTAATGGCATGAGCTTTAGGTTTTGAATAGCCCCCTTATTTTTATAATTTAATTCTAGTTAACTTGGGTTTTTATTGAAAAATCGTTGCTTTGGTTTTTATTTAAAGCAGCAAATTGAAACTTTAGGTTTGTAGGATACTCCCTTGTTAATTCGTAACCTTTGTAATATTGCTTTAGCTAGTACAGTGCTGGCGTTGTCAGGCTGTAAAGGCGGGATACTCGATCCAAAAGGGCAAATAGGCATTGATGAGAAAAATTTAATCATCATCGCAACCGTGCTTATGTTGCTTGTAGTCGTTCCCGTTATTGTGATGACTTTGTATTTCGCATGGAAATATAGAGACACGCAAACTCATGAAATTTATGCGCCAAAATGGGCTCATTCAAATAAAATTGAAGCCGCAGTTTGGGCTGTTCCTATTGTTATTGTGATCATTTTAGGTGTTATTACCTGGCAGTCTACCCAAGAGCTAGACCCTTACAAACCAATTGAAGGTAAAGGTAAGCATCTTACTGTTGAAGTGGTTTCATTAAATTGGAAATGGCTATTTATATATCCTGAGCAAGGTATTGCTACGGTTAATGAATTAGTGTTCCCAGCAAATGTACCTGTTGAATATAAAATAACTTCACAGAGCACAATGAATTCATTTTTTATTCCGCAATTGGGTAGTCAAATATACTCAATGGCTGGCATGGAAACCAAGCTTCACTTAATTGCAAATGAGCCAGGTACGTTTAAAGGCTTTTCAGCAAATTACAGCGGCGCAGGTTTCACTGGCATGAAATTTAATGCCATTGCTACACCTACTCAAGCAGACTTTGATAAGTGGGTGAGTGATGTGAAAGCGAATTCAAGCGCTAATAACCTGACTCATGCAAATTATGTTGAGCTTGCAAAAGCAAGTGAAAATAACCCAGTAGCATATTACGGAAAAGTTGATGACGGCTTATTTCATACCATTGTTATGAAGTATATGCAGGCGCATGGCGATATGAACAAAAAACACCATGCAATGGGCGAACATGGGCAAATGAGTAAAAAGCATCATGAAATGAATGAGCACTCAATACCTTCATCTCACAGCCAAGGCGAGGAATAATAATGTCGTTATTAGGTAATCTTTCACTCGACGCAATTCCGTTTCATGAGCCAATTCTTGTGTTCACGATGTCGGTTATTGCGATAGCTGGGCTTATTATTGCCGGGCTTATTACAAAGTATAAAAAATGGGGCGTGCTTTGGCGCGACTGGATCACGTCTGTTGATCACAAACGCTTAGGTGTAATGTATATTCTTTTAGCACTAATAATGCTGTTTCGTGGTTTTTCTGATGCAATAATGATGCGTGCGCAGTTGGCACTTGCTACTAGTGGTGCGCCAGGTTATTTACCACCAGAACACTACGACCAAATATTTACTGCCCACGGCGTAATTATGATCATATTTATGGCAATGCCATTTATGATTGGTCTGATGAACATTGTATTACCACTTCAAATTGGTGCTCGCGATGTTGCTTTTCCATTTTTAAATAATTTAAGTTTTTGGTTTACAGCCAGTGGTGCAATTTTAATTAACTTATCACTTGTGTTTGGTGAGTTTGCAAAAACAGGTTGGGTGGCTTATCCGCCGCTTTCGGAGCTGACCTTTAGCCCAGGGGTGGGGGTCGACTATTATATTTGGGCCTTGCAAATATCCGGGCTCGGTACACTACTAACAGCCGTAAACTTTTTAGCAACTGTGTTTAAAATGCGTGCACCAGGTATGACCCTAATGAAAATGCCAATTTTCACATGGACATGTACATGGGCAAACATCTTAATTGCAGCATCATTCCCAATTTTAACTGCTGTACTTGCAATGCTAACGCTTGACCGTTATCTCGACTTTCACTTCTTTACCAATGAATTGGGCGGTAACGCCATGATGTACATCAACCTGTTTTGGGCATGGGGTCATCCTGAGGTATACATATTAGTATTACCAGCGTTTGGTATTTTTTCTGAAATTATTTCGACCTTTGCAGGTAAGCGTCTATTTGGTTACAAGTCGATGGTTTACGCCAGCGGTGCAATCTCAATTTTAGGCTTTATTGTTTGGTTACATCACTTCTTTACTATGGGCTCAAGTGCTAATGTTAACGCGTTCTTTGGGGTAATGACCATGGTTATTGCCGTACCAACTGGGGTTAAGTTGTTTAACTGGTTATTTACTATTTACAGAGGTCGTTTACGTATTAGCGTACCGGTACTTTGGACACTTGGCTTTATGGTTACTTTTACAGTAGGCGGTATGACCGGTGTATTACTTGCCATTCCTGGTGCTGATTACGTACTGCATAACAGCTTATTCTTAATTGCACATTTTCATAACACCATTATTGGTGGTGCTGTATTTGGCTACCTTGCTGGTTTTGTATTTTGGTTCCCTAAAGCAATGGGCTTTAAACTTAACGAAAAATGGGGCAAAGCATCATTTTGGTGTTGGATTATCGGTTTCTTCGTTGCATTTATGCCGTTGTACGTACTTGGTTTCTTAGGTATGACACGTCGTTTAAACCACACTAACAACCCAGATTGGAACATATGGTTATACATTGCCGCAGGCGGTGCTGTAATTATTATGTTTGGTATTATTAGCCAAGTTATTCAACTATATGTGAGCTTTAGAGACCGTGAAGCGCTTGACGATACAACAGGCGATCCGTGGAACGGCCACACACTTGAGTGGGCTACAAGTTCACCTCCGCAAATTTATAACTTTGCAACAATTCCACATATTGATGATATTGATGCATGGACCGACATGAAAGAAAAAGGCCAAGCATATCAAGATAAAGCAAATTACAGCCCTATTCATATGCCTAAAAACACATCAGCTGGCGTGTTCATGGCAGCAAGCTTAACAGTATTTTGTTTTGCAATGATTTGGCATATTTGGTGGTTAGCTGTTGTTGGTCTAGTGGGCGGGATTGCCATATTTATCAAACGTTGTTACACCAGCAATGTTGATTACTATATTCAACCTGATGAAATTGCACGCACTGAAGCTGCGTATAATTCAAGTGGCATTAAGGAGTTAAAAGCGTGAGTACACTTTCTGCAAATTTAGAATCAGTATCGCATGATGATCATGCCCTCGCGCATGAACACCACGATACTTCGGGTGACACCATATTCGGCTTTTGGTTATACCTAATGACCGATTGCCTACTGTTTGCCTCGTTTTTTGCCACTTACGCTGTGTTATTTATGAACACAGCGGGTGGTGTATCGGGTAAAGATATTTTTGAACTCGACTTTGTAGCAGTAGAAACTGCAGCACTACTGATTAGTAGTATTACCTTTGGCTTTGCCATGATTGCCGCTCAAGGGCAAAAAAAGGCACTAACACTGACTTGGTTATTTGTTACGTTTTGTTTAGGTGCTGTGTTTATTGGTATGGAAGTATACGAATTTCATCACCTAATTGTGCATGGCAATGGTCCACAACAAAGTGCCTTTTTAACATCGTTTTTCTCATTAGTTGGCTTACATGGTTTACATGTAACTGCGGGTCTAATTTGGATGACCATAATGATGATTGAAGTTGCTAAACGTGGTTTAGGTAAAGCAACCGTAACGCGTTTAAGCTGCTTAAGCCTATTTTGGCACTTCTTAGACATTGTCTGGATTTGTGTATTTACCGTTGTTTATTTAATGGGAGCAATGTAATGAGCCACAGCGAAACGCATGCATTAAAGCAAACGCAAAGTGATCATCATGATGAATCTCATGGCAGTGTTAAAACTTACTTAATTGGCTTTGTACTATCGGTAATTTTAACTGCTATACCGTTTTATATGGTTATGGAAGGTGACTTCTCAAAAGCAACAACGCTTTGGAGCATTGTTACTTTAGCTATCGTACAAATTTGGGTGCATTTAAAATACTTTTTACACCTTAATTTTACCACCGAAGATGGCCGTGCAAGTACTTTCTCATTCCTATTCAGTGCTCTGATCATCGTAATGGTTGTTGGGTTATCTGTTTGGATCATTTATGAATCTAACGCAATGATGATGTACTAGGAGTTGAAGATGTTTCGTCGTTATTTATCAGTGACTAAGCCGGGTATTATTATGGGCAATTTGATCAGCGTAGCGGGCGGGTTTTTACTTGCCTCGCGCGGTGATATAGACCCATGGTTAATGATTGCCACATTAATTGGCTTGTCGCTAGTGGTTGCATCAGGTTGTGCTATCAACAATGTTATAGATAGAGACATAGATGTGGCCATGGCGCGTACTCGTACGCGAGTTACAGTAACAGGCGAAATGTCGGCCTTTGCTGCACTTAGTCACGGTATTTTATTGGGTGTTGTGGGCTTTGGTTTACTTATCGCCTACACCACTCAAGCCGCGGTATTTTTTGCAGCCTTTGGCTACGTAATTTATGTAGGGGTTTATAGCCTCTACATGAAACGTAATTCAGTATATGGCACTTTTGTAGGTAGTCTTTCTGGCGCTGTACCGCCAGTAGTTGGTTACTGCGCCGTAACAGGGCAGTTCGATATGGGCGCATTAATACTGCTAGTCATGTTTAGCTTGTGGCAAATGCCGCACTCTTACGCCATCGCTATTTTTCGCTTTAAAGATTACCAAGCGGCAGGTATTCCTGTATTACCAGTAGCGCAAGGTATCGACAAAGCAAAACGCCACATTGTGCTTTATATTGCTGTATACGCCTTAGTGGTGATGTTACTGCCAATTAGTGGATACACCGGCGTGGCCTTTATGGCTGTTGCTTGTATTACCAGCTTTTGGTGGTTGCTAATGGCACTACGTGGTTATCGTCGTAATATTGATATGAGCAGTTGGGCACGTAAAGTGTTCGCATTTTCAATTATTAATATTACAGCGTTAAGTATTGCTATGGCTGTTGACTATCATAGCGTTGCTCCACAGCTATTAACGCTTACCTAATTTAAAAATTTTTAACTATTCCAAAGTTAATCCAAAGGCTCGAAAGGGCCTTTTTTTATATTTATAGCATGTTTTTATAGGCGTAATTAGTAATAAACTTGCTAGAACTTTATTTCAATCATTTCAATTTAAGAGCAAGTATCACCTTAAGTCGATTTCAAGACCATTTTAAATAATACGACCCTCGTAGTTTGAATAAATAAAACACACGCTCGGAAGAACTCGCATTTAAGAAGAGCGTTTAAAATAGTTGGGTACAGATTGACTATTTAAACCTAACTTTAAAAAATATAACGACAGTGAATGTTAATAAAATGTTGACGTTTGGTTTTGTTGTGTAATTATGCTACCGGTGGCATTGTTTTTTTATTTTCTTGCTTTGCCTAAGTTTTCGTTTATATCAAAAAGTATGAGGAAAATTATGAAATTCTTGAATATAAAAAATGTAAGTAAAATTGCACTTTCGATGATGTTGTTAAATTTAATATCAACACAGGCAAAAGCAGAAAACTGTAAAGCTCTACCAAAAAATAATCAACGGTATCAAATTGTTAACTTTAGTTCAGATAAAGCGATTGATGTTGATAAAAAATCAAGAGAGTCTGGTGCTAATATCATCTCTTATGCAAAAAATAGCGGAACAAATCAGCAATTTATCTTTAATGATTTAGGAAATGGTTTTTGGACAATTAAAGCTTCACATAGTGACTTGTTTTTGGATGTATCAGAGCGCTCTCAAGCTAATGGTGGCAATATTATTCAGTGGGCAGCGTCTGGGCAATCAAATCAACAATGGCGATTGTTACAAGATTCTACGGGGGCATTTAGTATTCGTTCCGCTTTTAGTGATAAGGCAATTACGGTAGCGGGGAGTGATAATGGGGCAAATATTTATCAAAATGATGATTTAAATGTTAGTTCACAACGTTGGTACTTAAACCCAGTCAATGGAAGCTGCGATAGTGCGAACGATTCAAATATTGATGTAACGGGCTTTGCATCACTTCCTGGCAGTGATGGTTTAGCAACAACGACAGGAGGCGCAGGAGGGTCTTCAATAACGGTAACAAGCTGTAGTGCATTAAAATCAGCATTGGTATCGTCAAACACAACAATTATCCAAATTCCAAATAATACACACATTGATTGTCGTACCGGCGGTTCAACCGTAGCAGCATGTGCTATTGAGTGTCCTGAGTATCAGGATCCAGGAGAAATATTTTATCGTATACCTAATTCGGGGCAAAGTTGTACATCATTAGGTGGTACAACAAATACGACCGTAAACAAGGTACGTAATGATATTTCCATTAGTGTTAAATCAAATAAAACCCTAATCGGTTTAGGTGACAATGCTAAAATTATTGGCGCGACATTAGATCTAAGCAATAGCAAAAACATTATTGTTAAAAACCTCAATATTGACAATATCAATCCTCATTTGGTTGAGGGGGGAGACGGCATCAGTTTGAATAGTTCAAGCCATATAGTTATTGACCATGTTAATTTTTCTAATATTTCTGATGGTTATGTCGATATCAAAAACAGTAAAAATATTACGCTAAGTCACAATGAATTTGACGGCTATAACCCATTCGTATGTGGTAACCAGCATTGGTATACTAATGCGGTCACTGATTCAGAAGTTACATTTCATCATAACTTTTGGAATTACACTGCAGGGCGAAATCCTAAATTAGATGGCAGTAAAACACGTGCCCATTTATATAATAATTATTGGCTCGAAATTACTTATTTCGCGATTAATACGACAAATGAGGCGCAAGCACTTATTGAATCTAATTATTTTGATGATAGCAGAAGACCACATTGGAATGTGTCAGGCTATATGAAAGCGAGCAACAATGTTTACGCTGCACAGTCTGCAACTGATCCTCAAAGAGATACTGGAAATAGTGTGTTTACTGATGTGAGTATGTATATTTATCAATTGGATGATGCTTATCAAATGCCACTATTGAATGGAGAGTCTGGCCCTGAGTAATAAATGCTATTGCTAATAATTGGGTTATTTAACTATTCATTATTTAGATTAAGTTCGGGTTTAAAGGTTAATTGATATGTAAATTATAATTTTAAGTTAACCTTATTTCAGCTGAGATTACTTGAATTTTCTGAGTTTGATTTTTAATCAAGGGGCTCTTTAATGGCCCCTAACAAGAATTATTAGAGTGCGAGCAAGGCTTTTTGCTAGTTAAATAACGCTGCAATACTACCTTTATTTTCACGTGCTAAGCTGTTTTTTATAGCTGCTCTTACATCGACTGGTTTGTTTTGATTTAATTTAAAGTTTCCTTGCCAGTTAATAGGAGTAAACGTTATAAAACTAAGTTGTTGATACATAGCTTCACGGTGATTTTTTGGCACCTCATCAATACTCCACATTGGCGTAAAGCCTTGCTCAAAATAGCTCGTTAATTGCCGCATTATTTTTTCTTTCTCAATGTCGCTTTTAATAATATCTACTTTTGCGGTTACTTGTACTGATGAGTAAAGCCAGCTCGGCAGTGTTTTATTATTACTATACGAGGGAGATAGATAACAGTTATCGCCACTAAAGAGTAATTTTACTGACTGTTTATCACATTGCGTTAGCGGGTTATGTTTTGCTACGTGAGCAATAAATACATTACGTGAGAGCTCATATAATACAGGTACTTGGCATATATTATTTAAGTCACTTTGCGAGCAGGGCATTAAAATAGTTGCAAGTGGAAATTGCTTTACTAAAGCCTGCAAACGTTCAATATTATGTTCTTGAAAATGTGTGGGTGGGTACATTAAAGCTTCTCCTCTAACTGTAATTTAATACTCTGCCAATGCTCGTCAATAATGCTAAATTTTGCAGTGCTTCTGTAACTCCCATCACTAAGGAGCCTGTCTTTATAAGCTACACCTTCAAATCGGGCGCCTAGTCGAGTAATTGCATTTCGAGATTTTTGATTTTGTTCGTGAGTATTAAATGTTATTCGCACTAAATTCAACGCGTCAAAAGCATGGCTAAGCAGTAAATATTTAGTGTGAGTATTAATATAAGTTTGCTGCCAGTGATGGCTTATAAATGTATGACCAATTTCAGCACTTAAGTTATGTGCATCTAATCTAAATAGTCGTGTAGTGCCTACAACCTCTTTGCTGGCTATGTCTATTATGGCAAATACAATTTGTTCTTTTTTATTAAATTGTGCACTTGTGGTAAACCATTCCTTTAACTGTTCGGGTGTTTTTGTATAGTTGCTTAATACCCATTCCCATATTTTTGGATGTTGCCCAGCTTTATATAAGCCTTTTAAATGCTCATAATTTAATGGCTCTAGTATGACCTTATTTGTTTTATGTATCTGTTGAGTAAACATATTGCCTCTAAGCTTTGCTATTTTCGAGCAACAAATGTACGCTAATTTGGTTTGGTAAAAACAACCAGAATTGGCTTTTTAGCTATACCAGTTATAAAGGGATAACATGCAACCGCTTAATATTGAATTTAATAACTCAAACAAAGCTAAGTACTTACAAGTTGCAGATGCTCTGCGCGGTTCTATCGTAAAGGGAGATATTGCACCTGCTACAAAACTTAGTTCTGCTCGAGTTATGGCGCAAACGTATCAGTTAAATCGCCATACAATAATGAACGCATTGCAGTTACTCGTAGCCGAAGGATGGCTAGAGTCCCATGAACGCTCTGGGTATAGCGTCACTCAAACACTGCCAATTCAAAGCAGTGCTAACTGTGAGCACACGCCAGTTTTAACACCAAAACCTTATAAATTTGCTACAGAGTTAGCCGTGCCTATTCCGACAATGAATTTAAAAGACTACGTATATAATTTCGCAGGTGGACTTCCTGATTTAAATAGTTTTCCCTATAAAGAATTTAAACGCTCTATGAGCCATGTATTTAATCATTTAGACACCAGTAAACTTCATTATGGCGATATAAGTGGAGTGAGTGAGCTAAAAACTCAGATAGGCAATTATCTACATAAAACTAGAAGTTTAAAAGTATCAGACTTGCTTGTATGTAATGGCTCACAAGAAGCTTTATTTTTAATTTCAAAGGCGTTTATAAATAAAAGCGATTTTGTCGCTGCCGAAACCTTAGGTTATCCGCCAGCACGTAAAGCGTTTGCAGCTTGTGGTGCGCAATTAATAGATATAAAACAAGACGAATATGGGTTGTGTGTAGATGATTTAAAAGCGCAACTTAAACGATATCCAATAAAAATGTTGTACTTAACGCCGCTGCATCAATATCCAACCACCGTTACGCTTTCGCCCACACGGCGCATGCAAATTTATCAATTATGTTATGAGTATGGCGTAATGATTATAGAGGATGATTACGATCACGAATTTCACTATCGCTGTCAGCCATTACAACCTATGGCTGGGAACGATCCCGCTGGGATTATTATTTACTTATCTACATTTTCTAAAATTATGTTCTCAGGCGCTAGAATTGGCTACATTTGCGCAGCCCCTGAAGTATTAACACAGTTAATCGCATGGAAGCAGTTAGTAAATCATAAAAATGATGTTGTTATGCAGTTAGCTGTAGCGCATTTTATGCAAGAGGGCGGGTTTGAACGCCACTTAAAACGCATGACTAAGCACTATAAACAACGTTATGAAGCAATGGGCAATACGTTAACGTTACTGCAATCACAGGGTTTACCAATAGAGTATAAAAAGCCTGATGGCGGCATGGCAATGTGGGTTAACTTAAATAAAAATACGAGTAATATAAAACAAGCAATGCAAAGTAAAGGCGTGTATTTACAAGCAGAATTTGAATTTTATTTTGCTAATTCAGTAAGAAGTTTAATGCCCGAGCAACCTAGCCATGTTCGTTTAGGTTTTGCAGGGCAATCAATCGATGCTATGCAGCAGGGGCTTAAGCTTATAACTGATTATAAGTAACTATTTTTTAAAATCATTTGCATTGTAGTAAAGTGGTTTGAGTGTCCCGCAATTAACAAATTTATAGGTAAGCTCATTTACAGGTGGAACTCGTTTTGAGGTGCGGAACTTTTGCATACACGCATTAACTAAATCGACAAAAATAAGATGGTTATAGCTCGGCGCTTGTTGAATTTTATGAATATAAATACGCTCAGTGCCGCCTAGGTTAATTATGTCGTAGTCTTGCCATTGTGATGATTCACTTAACCCCTTTAGTTCTCTGGCATACAACTGTTTACCTAGTACAAGTTCTTTTTGTGAGTAAATTAAACTACCACCTTGTTGGTAATCGCCTTCAAAAATATCGGCAATAATCGTAATTTCTTCACCACGCATTAAATGTTGAATATTAAATGCTTGTGGTTTTACGGTGATTAATTCAGCATTTCTGACAAAGCCTAAAAACGCCACATCGGGGTTACCTATTTTATAAACAACTTGTACATCATGAGGTGAATTATAGGTAGGCAAATTCATCGCGATGATAGACGAGCCTTTATTAACTAACACCATTGGATGTTTAGCTTTATAAGCAGGATCGACAGGGGGGAGTTCTACTTTTTTCTCTTCTTCCGCTGTTACAAAGCCACTTATAGTAATTAGTAATAAAGTAAGTAGTAGGCGCATAATAATCTCAATTAATTTATGAGTTTAAATTGTAGTATAAAAATGTATGTAATATTTATCTAATTACAAGATCAATTTAAAGGCTCAAGTGAGCCTTTATAAAATGATTAGGTAGCGCGTATTATCTGATGGCTTTTTTAACTTCTCGCCAATCAATTATTTTAAAGTTTTGTGGTTGCTGCGGCATTCGATTATAACCATCTTGTACTATTAAAATACCCTCAGGGTAACCTGGTAAAGGTTTTGCTGTAACAGTTAGTCCATCGGTTTCTGATGTGCCATCAATACCTGAGTTTAAATCAGCAATAACGCTAAATTTACCACTAAATTTGAGTGATGGCACTTCAGTGTTTTGAGTTATATTACCTATTTCGTATAACACATAGCTATTATCGCCTTGACTTGAAACAACTAAATAACGTGCGTTATCTGCATGATAAATTTCCATCCCTTCTACATCATCAACTAATTGCTTATTAATGTGTTGTAGCATGATAGGTGTTGTTCCGGTGCTTGGCTCAGCACCTATATACCAAATACCGGCATCTTCTTCGCCTACAAATAATTGTCCTAGTTCATCATCTGCACTACAGCCTTCTGGCTGGCTTGGAAGGTTAAACTCGCGAACAAGTTTGCCTGTTATTTTTTCGTTATTCTCACTGATTTTATATTGCTGATACAGCCCCGATTTATCATTTACAAAAACATAGTTCCCCGTATTTGACGAGTACATACATAAGCCATAAATTTCATCAAGATTGGTAGGAATATCAGCAATGTACTTCACATTATTATTAGCTTGTACTGTAAATACACTAATACCGTTAAGTGTTCGATTACTGGCTGTTATTAATGTATTGGTACTGTTTTTAATGGTGCTATTTTGTCGTAGGTCCACGTTATTTAAACGACCAACTTCAAGTGACTGTTCAAGCTTGCCATTTAGGCTATATACCATTAGTCCACGACGTTTATCAGTGCCTAAAATAAGGCTGTTTTCAGCATCACTAGGGTTTACCCAAATAGCAGGATCGTCGGCGGCATCACCAAATGCGTTTACAGGTGTAGTTTGTGCATTTGCATGTATTTGCGTTATGTTTTGCCTATTTTTTTGAACCGCTATTTTTTTCACGGATAGTTGGCTTTGCATATAAGCCCCAGTCGTATCATTATAAATAACCGCAGTCGCTGTATTATTACTGGTGTACTTGATAGCGGCTGATTCAGGGTTTAAATTAGTATTTAACCTCCAGTGTTTTAATTTATTACTAATTGGGTTATAAGCATATAGGAGGCTATTTTCAGTGCTTGTAAACCATATCATGCCATCACTTGAGGCAAAGAGAGCGCCAAGTTCATTTTTTAGTTCGCCAAAGGGTGCAACAAGCGCAATTGGTTTTTTATCAGCTTGCGATTCAGCATTTGCATTTATAGCCCAAATCCCCACGTTGGATTCGCTAATAAACAACGTGCTTGTAATATCACTTACAGCACAACCCGCAGCTTCACTTACGCCAGGGAATTCTCGTATACTGACATTGACGGGCTGATTTTTAGCTGTATCAAAAATAGCCGTTTCGGTAATTAAGCCGCGAACATCGGCTATAAATGCAGTAACTGTCTGCGTGATATTATTAGCAAATAAACAAACTGTGTCGGGCTGAGCCTGTGGTGATATGATTCGGGTTAGCTCAGATAACTGCCATGTTTTATTTACATGTTGAAGTTTAAAAATAGCTACATTGTCTTGGTTGTTATCAATACTCGCCACTAAAAAAGCGTTGCTTGATAAAGCCCTAACTGAAAGAGATTCAAAATTTCCGGGCGCAATTATTTGGTTTGTATCTGTTTGGCTATTTACAAGTACTAGCCCTTTGCTTTCACTTGCTAATAACCAATTATTATTGCTTAGCCACGCGCCTTGTGAGCCTTGCATATTTTGATTTGGACCAAGCTCTACAGTGCTAACTATTTGCTTCTCAATGCTTATATTCTCACTTACAGCACCGTTACTACAGGCGGTTATGGCACTAATCATTAAACAGCTAGCAAGTAAGCTAAGTGTTTTATTTAATCTAAAATTCATAATGGTTCCTTTACTGAACACAGCGTTATATTTTCTCAGTCTCTTCTAAAAAATCATGAAGCGAGTGTTGTAATAAATAGCTTTTCTTTATTAAAAATCATGCTTTATAGATTTTGGGCCAGCTGACCTTTTTGATTGAAATTTATTCTATCTATGGTCTATTTAATCGCGGTGCGAGGCTTGTAACCTAGAAGGTTTAGTAAAAGCTGAGCAAAGCTGCTTCGCCCCTAGTCTAAATCCGTCTTTCAAGTTGCTTCTGATTCTAATATAGAAATATCTAATTTATTGTTAACGTTAAAATCTGCATTGATTTTTGGCATGACGAGCAAACTAAAGTTATTTTATGACGTAAATGTGACAGGTGTTACTTTAAACATATACTGTGAGCTGTGTTTTACTGTTATGAAAGGCTTTATGAGCTACTAGCACTCCTTATAAAGTGAGGTTTTTTGTGTGGTGTAAGATGGTTTTGAAAATGGTGATCATCTTGCTGTCATATAGTTGAGCTAATATGACCCTGCTGGCAAATATAGATATGAGTTAGCATAAAAATAGACTCTACAAAGAGAAGATTAATTAATGCGATTTAACCCATTTACCAGCCACCGATTATTAGTTAATTGTATTATTGCGATGTTTTTTAGTGCCTGCTTTTTAAGCGCTTACCTAGGTGTACTTAAAACGTATGCTGATATTCAATGGCTAGATATTATGGGCGAGGGCGGTATTGTACTCATGGCTCTGGTGTGGATCACGGTGTTATTAATTTCAAGGCCCCCCAGTAAAGTAACAACTTATTTAGTGATTGGCGTAGGGTTGTTTATGTTCTCAGCTACTTTAGATTTACTCGATGAGTGGTTAATGCACCCAGCACACAAATGGCTAAGTTGGATTGAGTCATTACCAGCCCCTGTAGGCATGCTACTAACTAGCTTGGGGTTGTATTATTGGCATCAAGAGCAATATGTATTAAATCGCCAATTACGCCGCCGTGAAGCTAACTTGCGTGAACACAGTAAAGTTTGTTCTGTAACAGGGCTTTATAAAGCGCAGTACTTAGATTTAGCCATAAAAAATCAGCTTTTAAGCACACAGCCTTTGTGGCTCGGTGCTATTGATATACGCGACTTCTCGCATTTTAATAGCGAATTTGGTTTTAAAGAAGGCGATAGGTTACTGCGTGAGGTGAGCGAGTTATTGCTAATGAACTGCCGGCTAAGTGATGTTGTGTGCAGGTATGCAGGAGACTGCTTTATGGTGTTAATGCCAGAAACCACAGAACAACAAGCAAAAGAGCTTATGATGCAAATTAAAGGGGCATTGAGATATTGCGCATTTAAAGTGGAAGGCTCAAAAAAAGCAAAGTTTCAGCATGTAACAACTGCTCTAATTCAAGGTAATGAACGTAATTATACAGGTACATTAACAAGCCAATTGCATAGCCAGTTACAACAAAAAAAGCACCAACAAAAAGTAGCGCAACGTGCACACCTTTGTTAATCAAGATGATAAGTTTGTAAGTGCACAAGGACTTATAATTGCGATTGTTGAATTAACACAAAGTCGAGGTATTGAACTTCATAAACTATTGCGTGGTACGGGAATATTTGAGCAAGATTTATTTAACTTTCAACATGCGTTTAGTTTATCTCAGCAGGTGCGTTTACTAGCACAATTTAAACTGTTAATGAAAAGTACCGACAGTGGCTTTTTACTTGGTAGCCAGCTAATAAATGATACGCGAGTTGAAGTACAAGCGCTTATGTACAGTGCTGATTTAGGGCAAGTACTAAAGCAATTAGCGCATTTAAGAATGCAGTTAGCGCCTTTATTATTTAGCCAAACATACATTAAAAGCGGGCAATATTATATTTATTTACAACCTGCTCATGGACTCAATGAAGAGCTGCACCACTACGTATTAGAAATATACAGCACCGCTTTTTATAGTTTACTCAAACGAGTAAGCGAAAGTTACCCGCATTGTCAGTTTGACTTTGCTTTTAAGCGCCCTCGGCATATTCAAGAGTACGAACAAAATTTAGGGCTAAAGATAAGTTTTGATAGGCCATGTACTCGCTGGGTATTAAATAAAGCCATGTTAAGGGCTAAGAACCCGTGCGCTAGTCAATTACGATTTATGCAAGCGCAGTCTCAATTACATAATAAAAATTTAGTTAGCATGACTTTTATTGAAGCTGTTTGTAGGTATTTATACTCTCACCCAAGTGCTAATTTAGAGTGTACCGCAAAGCACTTTGCTATGAGTTCAGCTACATTTAAACGAAAACTGAAAATTAACGGAGTAGGCTTTTCAGCGCTAATTGACGAGCAAAACAAACACAAAGCAATTTACCTACTTACCTTACGTGCTAAATGTAATGAACAAGTTGCTGAGCGTCTAGCATTTTATGACATCCCAAATTTTCGGCGTGCTTTTAAGCGTTGGACAGGTTTAACGCCAAGTCAGCTAAAAACGCAGTAAATTACTCTGTTTTTAGTTCCATAGAGTGAAGTAACGTACGTGCATTTAAATGCAAGTTTGCATCTTCTGAATTTGAGGTGTTAGTGAGCCAAATCACATCGCCCTGTTTATTAATAAATAATGTATTAGGCGTACCTCTGATCCCTAACTTTTTAGCTATCGCATCAGCCTTTATTGCTGTTTTAAAAGTATAACCTCTGTCGCTAAGAGCTTTGGCGGGAGCAGCATCTTCATCTTCTTTAAAACTAACTGCAATGACCTTTAAGCCCATATCATCAATTTTTTGAAGTGCCGGTTGCAGCTTTTTACAGTATGGGCACCAAGTGGCCCAAAAATGTAAAATATAAGGCTGGCCTAGTAAATCGTGGGTATTAATTATAGAACCGTCGGCCATTTGTAAATTTAATGTAGGTAATTTAGGGTGGATGGTATTTGTTATTTCCTGTTGCGCATGTGCTGTAAAGCTTAACAAAATGAGTGTGATGGCGATAAATAACTGTTTCATAGTATTTTCGTTTTTATTGTATGTATTAAATAAGAACGAGAATTTAACATTTTTATTTCACACTAAAAGCGAGCGGCTTGCTCAACAACAATAGCGTGGCGTTTAGCAAGGCGAAGATGGTCTTTATCATAACCTCCACCTATTACTGTAGCAACGGGTGTGTTGTGTTCAAGGCAGCGTTTTAACACTAAATGGTCGCGTTTAATTATACCATCCCAGCTAATGTCTAATTTACCCAAACCATCGCCTTGCCAAATATCAACGCCAGCATCGTAAAGTACCAAGCTCGGATTTAACTCTTTGAGTAAGTAACTTAAGGTTTCATCCACTATAGCGAGGTATTCGTCGTCTTTCATATTGTCGGTTAAGCCAATGTCTAAATCGCTAGCAGATTTTCTAAACGGAAAATTTTTTTCACAATGTATAGAGCAGGTATAAGCGTATGCCTGATGCTGTAACATGGCCGCAGTGCCATCACCTTGGTGCACGTCTAAATCAAAAATAAGTACGTTAGTTACTTCACCCGATTCAATTAAAGTTTGCGTGGTAAAGGCAAGGTCGTTAACCATGCAGTAGCCTGAGCCAAAATCGGTATGTGCGTGGTGTGTCCCACCAGCAAGGTGACATGCTATGCCATGTTTTAGCGCTAAACGAGCCGTTTGTAATGTGCCTTGAGGGGCTGTAAATGTGCGCGCCATGAGCTTTTTTGACCAAGGTAGGCCAATGCGGCGCATGGCTTTTTCATCTAAGCGGTTGTTCCACAAATCGTGTATGTAATTTTCGCAGTGTATTAGCTCAAGTGGTGCTGGCGTGCCTAATATTGGCTCAACTAGGTTATCGCCAATCAAACCAAGCTCTTCAACATGCTGATATAAATGTGCAAACTTACTCATTGCAAAACGATGCTTTGGATCAAAGCTAAACGAATAGTTAGGATGATACACCAAAGGTAAATGTGGATTTAAAGTCATGTATTCACACGTTGAAAAATTTGCCCTATGGTAATCAACTAATCTAAATGAGTCTATTATTGTGCGTCGTGAATCAGCATAGTGAGTTCGCGATGCAGCAGCTCGTCATCGGCTAAATTTAATTCAATTAATCGCTTTAGATAAGTAATGCTATCTATATCAATATGACGGCACTTTAAACCGATGTGATCTGCTTCTATATGACACACAACTACTTCCATTTTTATTTCTATGTCGCTTTGAGGGAGTGTAAAACGCAGTATTGCATCGTTATTGGTGCAGCCTGTCATAGCATCGCATTTGTTAATCAATGCGCCATGTAGAGATATATCAAGCAATTTACATGGGTATTGATGATCATTAAAAATTACCTGTGCATCGGTTGAAAATAATACACGAGAAAACTGACGACGATTTTGCATATCCTAATTTAGCCTTATTGTTTTTATAATAAATTAATCATAGCGGGTAATTCTCTACATGCTAGAAAATAAGTGCTTAGAATGCTGGTGGCATAAAAAAGCCCCGCATAAATGCAGGGCTTAGTGTTACTGTAATAAGTCAGCTACAGTGAAGATTAGCCAATTTTTTTGTACTTAATACGTTTAGGTTGAGCTGCTGCCGCACCGAGTGTCTTTTTAAGCCACTCTTCGTATTCAGTATAGTTACCATCAAAGAAGTTAATTACACCTTCGTCGCGGTAATCTAAAATGTGCGTTGCAATACGGTCAAGGAACCAACGGTCATGCGAGATACACATTACACAACCAGGGAACTCTAAAATAGCATTCTCAAGTGCACGTAGGGTTTCAACGTCCAAATCATTGGTTGGCTCATCCAGAAGTAACACATTGCCGCCCGCTTTTAATAACTTAGCAAGATGCAAGCGGTTACGCTCACCACCAGATAGGTCTTTAACAAACTTTTGCTGATCGTTACCTTTAAAGTTAAAGCGACTTACATACGCTCGGCTTGGGAACTCAAAGTTACCAATTTTTAGTACGTCTTGACCGTCTGATATTTCTTGGAAAACAGTTTTGCTTTCATCCATACCGTCACGGAACTGATCAACAGTAGCTAGGTGTACTGTTTCACCAACGCTGATACTACCGCTGTCTTGTTCTTGCTCACCGCTTATCATTTTAAACAGCGTTGATTTACCCGCGCCATTCGCGCCAATAATGCCCACAATGGCACCTTTTGGCATGCTAAAGCTTAAATCGTCAATTAAAACGCGATCGCCAAAACTCTTACGAAGATTAGTTACTTCAAGCACTTGGTCGCCTAAACGTGGGCCAGGTGGAATAAACATTTCGTTAGTTTCGTTACGCTTTTGGTAATCAGACTGCTGCATTTCAGTAAACTGAGCCATACGTGCTTTTGACTTAGCTTGACGACCTTTAGGGTTTGAACGAACCCATTCAAGTTCTTGCGCAATTGATTTTTGACGTGCTTTTTCAGATTTTTGTTCTTGCTGTAAGCGCGCATCTTTTTGTTCAAGCCAAGAAGAGTAATTACCTTCCCATGGAATACCTTCACCACGGTCAAGCTCTAATATCCAGCCAGCTACATTATCAAGGAAGTAACGGTCATGCGTTACTGCCACAACAGTGCCTTCGTAATCGTGTAAGAAGCGCTCTAACCATGCAACCGACTCAGCATCCAAGTGGTTAGTTGGTTCATCGAGAATAAGCATGTCTGGTTTTTCAAGTAATAATCGACATATAGCAACACGACGACGCTCACCACCTGAAAGGTGCTCAATTTTAGCATCCCATTCTGGTAGGCGAAGTGCATCAGCAGCACGCTCTAAAACGTTATCAATGTTGTGACCATCGTGCGCCTGAATAACCGCTTCAAGCTCGCCTTGCTCTTTTGCAAGTGCATCAAAGTCAGCACCTTCCATTGCGTACTCGTTGTATACTTCGTCAAGACGGCTAAGTGCATGTTTAACTTCGCCAACGGCTTCTTCGACAATTTCGCGCACTGTTTTGCTTTCGTCCAGTACTGGCTCTTGCGGTAAATAACCAATTTTTGTACCAGGCTGAGGATGTGCTTCACCTTCAAAATCTTGGTCAACACCGGCCATAATGCGTAGTAACGTAGATTTACCAGAACCGTTTAAACCAAGCACACCAATTTTAGCGCCAGGGAAAAAGTGCAACGAAATATCTTTTAAGATAGTGCGCTTAGGTGGCACAACCTTAGATACTCGACTCATCGAGAATATAAATTTATCAGGTAAAACCATGAAAGGAGCCTTCAAATAATAATAAAATTTTCAATGTTGTATTGTAGTGGCTGACAGGTGAAACAGTCAACGAATGGCGGGTTTTAAAGCACTAAAGCATGCTTGTAAGTAAAGTATAAAATCATGAATAAATTTCATTTAGACATCTATACATCTAGAGGTTGATATTTTTTACTTTCAGTTCATAATTAAGCTTCGGTTTTTATGAGCAGGAGTAAAGTATGCCAATTACAGTAAAAGACGAGTTGCCGGCAATTGCACGTTTACGTCAAGAAAACGTATTTGTAATGCCAAAAACACGTGCAAAAACGCAAGAAATACGCCCAATGCGTTTGGCTATTTTAAACTTAATGCCTAATAAAGTAGAAACCGAAGTTCAGTTTATTCGCTTGCTTGCCAACTCGCCTTTGCAAGTAAACGTAGAACTACTGCGCCTCGACACTCACCGCAGTAGCAGTAATTCAGAAGAGCACCTTGATACCTTTTATCGTTATTTTTCTGAGGTTAAAGACAACAATTACGATGCATTAATAGTAACCGGTGCGCCACTTGCGCATTTAGAATACGACGATGTAGCGTATTGGGATGAGCTAAAAGTCATTATTGATTGGGCTGAGCAACACGTTACCTCTACGTTGTTTTCGTGTTGGGCAGCGCATGCAGCGTTATATCACCGTTACAATTTAAAACGTGATTTAAAAGACGATAAACTGTGTGGCGTATTTACTCACCAGTGTTATTTTGATCACGGTGCACTGACTCGTGGATTCGACGATACCTTTTTGGTACCGCACTCACGCTACGGCCATATTGATATAAATAAGATAAACGCCTGCGACGAGCTAGTTGTACTGGCAGGTTCTGAGCGAGTAGGGGCTTACTTACTTAAAAATAAATCAGGTAGCCAAGTGTTTATAACCGGCCACCCAGAGTACGACGCCGACTCGCTAAAAGCAGAATACGAGCGTGATTGTAAAAAAAGCCCTAATGCACCAAAGCCCGAAAATTACTTTCCGGATGACGATGCAACCAAACAACCTTCAAAAACGTGGCAAAGCCATGCTTTTTTACTTTTTTCGAACTGGTTAAATTACTACGTGTACCAAACCACACCGTATGATATTAATTTAGTTAGCCAAGACGTGAGGACTAACAACTATGCCGAATAACGCTCCTACAAATAATAAGCAAGCCGAAATAAGCGCTGCATTAAAAGAACGCATTTTAATTTTAGATGGCGCTATGGGCACCATGATCCAAGATCATAAGCTAGAAGAAGAAGACTATCGCGGAGAGCGTTTTAAAGACTGGCATGTATTAATTAAAGGCAATAACGATTTATTAAGCCTAACTAAGCCCGACTTAATCACTGATATTCATCGTGGTTTTTTATCAGCGGGCGCCGATATTATTGAAACCAACACGTTTAACTCGACCACTATTTCGATGGAAGATTACGACATGGCAAACCTAAGTCGTGAAATAAACGTAGAGTCGGCTAAATTAGCACGCGCAATTTGCGATGAATTTACGGCTAAAACGCCAGAAAAACCACGCTATGTAGCGGGTGTTTTAGGGCCGACATCTAAAACGTGTTCAATTTCGCCAGACGTAAACGATCCGGGTTACCGAAATGTCACCTTTGATAAGCTAGTTACTGCGTATGTAGAGTCTACCCTTGCATTAATGGAAGGCGGCGCCGATTTAATACTAATCGAAACTATATTCGACACCCTTAACGCAAAAGCCGCCTCGTTTGGCGTAGAAGAAGCCTTTGAGCAAGCAGGGCGCACATTACCAGTGATGATCTCGGGCACTATTACTGACGCTTCTGGCCGTACGCTTTCTGGGCAAACAACCGAAGCATTTTATAACTCTATTCGCCATATTAAGCCTATTTCGATTGGTTTAAACTGCGCGCTTGGCCCTGATTTACTGCGCCAATACGTAGAAGAGCTTTCGCGCGTGTGCGAAACCTTTACATCGGTACACCCTAATGCGGGCTTGCCTAATGAGTTTGGTGAATACGACTTAGAAGCGCCTGAAATGGCAGCCGAAATTATCGATTGGGGTAAATCGGGCTTTATTAATATAGTAGGTGGATGTTGTGGCACCACGCCTGCGCATATTCGTGCTTTTGCAAAAGGTTTAGCGGGCGTTAAACCACGCCAACTACCCGAGCTTGAAGTACGTATGCGTTTATCAGGCCTTGAAGCCTGTAACTTAAATTAAGGAGCCAGCATGACCCAACAAATAGCAGTATTTACCAATGTCGGCGAACGTACCAATGTAACCGGTTCTGCCATGTTTAAACGTTTAATCATGGAAGAAGACTTTGAAGCTGCGCTAACAGTGGCCCGCGAACAAGTAGAAAATGGCGCACAGGTTATTGATATAAACATGGACGAAGCCATGTTGGACTCAAAAGCCGCTATGGTTAAGTTTTTAAACTTAATAGCCTCAGAGCCTGATATTTCACGCGTACCCATTATGGTCGACTCCTCTAAATGGGAAGTAATAGAAGCAGGCCTAAAGTGTATTCAAGGTAAGGCCATTGTTAACTCTATATCGCTAAAAGAGGGCGAAGAGCCGTTTATTCGTCAAGCTAAAATAATAAAACGTTTTGGTGCAGCTGCCGTTGTAATGGCGTTTGATACTGACGGGCAAGCTGATACAGCAGACCGTAAATATGAAATATGTGCCCGCAGCTATAAAATATTGGTAGAAGACATTGGTTTTCCACCAGAAGATATTATATTCGATCCTAATATATTTGCCGTAGCCACCGGTATAGAAGAGCACGATAACTACGCAGTAGAATTTATTGAAGGCACACGCCGTATTAAGCAAAACTTACCGCACTGTAAAGTGTCGGGCGGGGTGTCAAATGTATCGTTTTCATTTAGAGGTAATAACCCAGTACGTGAAGCTATTCACTCGGTATTTTTATACCACGCCATAAAAGCGGGTATGGATATGGGGATTGTAAATGCAGGGCAACTCGCCGTTTACGACGACATACCAGAGGAGCTTCGTAAAGCCGTTGAAGACGTAATACTTAACACAGACCCAGGTGCAGGCGAGCGTTTAGTAGAGCTTGCACCAAAATACTCTGGTATGGCACAAGCCGAGCGAGTAGAAGATTTAGAATGGCGCACATGGCCTGTAGAAAAACGCCTTGAGCACGCGCTTGTAAAAGGCATTACTACCTTTATAGATGAAGACACAGAAGAATGCCGCGCTGCTGCCGATAAACCTATTCACGTAATTGAAGGGCCGTTAATGGATGGCATGAACGTGGTAGGTGATTTATTTGGCGCAGGTAAAATGTTTTTACCACAAGTGGTTAAATCGGCGCGCGTAATGAAACGAGCCGTGGCTTACCTAGACCCATTTATTGAAGCCGAAAAAGAAGAAGGTTCAACCAATGGTAAAATAGTGATGGCGACCGTAAAAGGCGACGTACACGACATAGGTAAAAATATTGTAGGCGTGGTACTACAGTGTAATAACTACGAAGTTATTGATTTAGGCGTAATGGTACCTGCCGATAAAATACTGCAAACCGCCATCGACGAAAAAGCCGATATTATTGGTTTATCGGGCTTAATTACCCCATCGCTTGACGAAATGGTACACGTAGCAAAAGAAATGAAACGCCGTGGTTTTGAACTGCCGCTACTTATTGGTGGTGCAACCACCTCTAAAGCGCACACCGCAGTAAAAATTGAGCCGCAATATGACAAAGGCGTTGTGTATGTAAATAACGCAAGCCGTGCAGTTGGTGTGGTTTCAAACTTATTATCAAAAGACATTAAACCTGACTTTTTAGCTAAAACTAAAGCTGAATATGTAAAAGTACGCGAGCAACAAGCGCGTAAAAAACCACGCTCTAAGCCTGTTACAATCCAGCGCGCACGCGATAACGCAGCAAAGCTTGATTGGGATAACTACACACCACCAGTGCCTAAAAAGCTGGGCGTGACCGAGTTTAAAAATGTATCAATCGCGACTTTGCGTAAATACATAGATTGGACGCCATACTTTATGACGTGGTCAATCGCTGGTAAATACCCGCGCATAATGGATGATGAAGTCGTTGGTGAGCAAGCACGTAGTTTATTTAAAGACGCTAACGACATGCTCGACGACCTTGAAAAAGCAGGCAGTTTACAGCCTTTAGGTGTAATTGGTTTATTCCCTGCAAACCGCGTGGGCGATGACATAGAAATTTACACCGACGAAACCCGTAAAGAACTGTTAAACACCTCGTGCCATTTACGCCAGCAAACCGAAAAAACCGACTTTGCTAACTATTGCTTGGCCGACTACATTGCGCCAAAAGGCACACCTGATTACTTTGGCGCGTTTGCCGTAACAGGCGGCTTAGAAGAAGACGACTTAGCCGACGCGTTCGATGCACAGCAAGATGATTACAACAAAATAATGGTTAAAGCGGTTGCCGACAGACTCGCCGAAGCGTTTGCCGAATACCTACACGAAAAAGTACGTAAAGAGTATTGGGGTTTTGCACCAGACGAAAACCTAGCAAACGATGAGCTAATTCGCGAAAACTACCAAGGTATTCGCCCAGCGCCAGGTTACCCAGCGTGCCCAGAGCACACCGAGAAAAAGAAAATTTGGCAGTTACTCGATACCGAAAAACGCATTGGCATGCAGCTAACTAGCTCATACGCCATGTGGCCAGGAGCTGCTGTTTCGGGCTGGTATTTCTCACACCCAGAGGCAAAATACTACGCAGTAGCAGCTATTCAAAAGGATCAGGTAGAAGACTACGCCAAGCGAACTAATATGACGCTCGCAGAGGCAGAAAGATGGCTATCGCCTAATTTGGGGTATGATCCGGAGTAAGAATAACAGTTGGTTTTTAGCTATTAATTAAAAAAAAAACGAGCCAAATTAGGCTCGTTTTTATTTTGTATCTTTATATTTGTTATGACAATAAATATCGATAACTCAGTTGTTTACATAATAGGTATTAGATGTGACTATTAAATGGATTGAACATGTAGTCTATGTATTAGTTTTGGACTAAGCATAAAGGATACTAAGTTTTAGTTACTCTAACTAAGGAATTATAATGCAGACAATTACGGAAGATCAGCTATCTCTTGAATATTACGGTGCAGCAGTTGAAAAAGGGCAACTAAAAGCGAAAGATGTTGCTCGCTATATTTTGGCATTAGATGAATTTATGAACGTTATTACAACAGAGGCTTATGGTAAAGATGCATCGCTATGTATGGATGTATCAGGTTTTAGAGGACAATCATTTGATATTGATTTTTTACTTCAGGTTGTAGGTTTATCCTCTGGAGCACTATTTTGCACCAGCTCCCCCAAAGACCTTATTACTCTGGCTACTGACTCAATTAAGTTGTGTATTCATTTAGCTGGCAATCAACCGAAGCAGTGCACACCAGATAGTAATGCGAATACAGTTAATATTGAAAACTCTAATGGTCATACTCAAGTATTTCATATTCAAACGCTAAATGTTCTTTCTGACCCAAAAGCTGCTAATTCATTGGATACATTTATTAGAGAGCCTTTGCTTAAAGGGTTAAGCGAAGTAAAGTTAAAATCTTCAAAGTTTGACATCCAAACTAAAGCTTCGGCTAATGATGCCGAATTTTTTAAACCTCTAGATTTCGATTTACCAATTTCAAAAAATACAATTACAACAGGTTTAACTATTGAATCACCATCCTTTAAAGATGGAAATAAGTGGAAATTATTTGATGGACAATCCAGTTTCTATGCAGAGATTACTGATAGAGAATTTATTGAGACTGTAGATAAAGGAGAGCGGTTTGGTAAAGGGGATCTATTAATAGTTGAAATGGAAATAATTCAGACTAAAACACCGCAAGGCTTGAAGATCGAAAAACTCATTACGAAAGTTACAGATCATAAAGAAGCGCCTCAGCAGAAAGGTATGTTCTAAGATTTTAGGTCAAAGTATTAGAAATATAATAAAAGCCCAGAGTAAAGGACTGTAAATGAAATATCTAAACCGCATTCTACTGTGCCTATCTCTACTTTTCACATCGAACATATTTGCGCTTGAGCAAAAGTATCACGAGAGTGTTTTACCTGTTATTGCTGCTTTTAAAACGCAGGATAAAACTGCGATTGCTGCTTTTAAAACGCAGGATAAAACTGCGATTGCTGCTTTTAAAACGCAGGATAAAACTGCGATTGCTGCGCATATTCGCTACCCCTAAAAAGGCAATATCCATTGCCCGACATTAAAAATGAAGCTGAGTTTATTAACCGCTTTGATGAGGTTTTTAATGATGAGTTAGTAACCGTTATTGTCAGTTCAAACATTAAAACTGATTGGGAGAAAGTAGGTTGGCGCGGCATTATGCTAAATAACGGCGTTATGTGGGTAGATACCGAAGGTAAAATTATTGCTGTAAATACACAAAATACTAAAGAGCAGGCACTTGCTAAAAGCTTAATCGAACAAGGTAAGCAATCCTTGCACGCAAATATTAATACTTTTGAAAAACCAGTACTCGATTGGAAAACAGCTAAATACCATATTCGTGTTGATGATTTAGGCGAACATAATTTTCGGTATGCAGTTTGGGGTATTAATAAAAAGCTTAGCGATAAGCCCAGCATGGTTTTATTAAATGGCGATATTACGTTTGAGGGTAGCGGTGGGAATTACCATTATACTTTCAAAAATTGTCGCTATAGTTATGTGCTACCAGTAGCCATTATTGGCTGCTATTACATCACAGCCGGTTGGCTTTAGGTCTTAAAGACGTGAGTAGGTGTTATCGCAAGATGATGCAGAAGCTGCTATTAGAGGTATGTAACCTGAACTCTGGATAATAAATCTAAATATCATTATGGTTCAATATATTAGTAAATCTCTTAACCAGAGCTCAGGCTATATGACAATTTTATTATTAAGCTCTAGCTTTAACAAATGCTGCTATTGCTTCGTCTTTACAATGCTTAAAGAAACAATCTTGAAACCGTGAACCGCCAATAGCTTGTTTAATAAGGTCGGGGTCTATCGATTCAAGTGCCTTGAGATAATCTTTAGCTATATCTACTTTTAATTGACTTAAAATACCAGCGTTAGTCACTTGAGATTCTTTACGATCAGCTGGATAACCTTGACCTTTTTCACCTGTAAATGCTTTTTCGAAAATGTATTTTATATTTAGCTCAGCACCCCACCCAAAACCTTTTGCATACGGTAAAGCCAGTGCATTACCATTGTTTATTTGTGCAAATAGATATGCATCAGAAGGGTCAATACAATAACCACATGCAACACCCGGAAAAGCATTGCTAGCCATAAGTGCGCCTTGGCCTGTGCCACAACCTGTTACAACAAAGTCCACAGCTTTAGAGTTAAGCAATAGACTGGCGATAATTCCTAGGTGGATGTATGTTAATCTATGGTCGTTGTCACCATCCATGCCAACATTAAATACCTGATGATCTTGGGCTTTGGCCACAGTATTAAGTTGCTCAAGTACAATAGGGTTTTTTGCTGCTTGACTAAATTCATTCATTAATGCGATTTTCATAGATTTTACCAAATTAATTAATATTAAATTTATTCTACATTCAATTGCCACCGGTAGCAATTGTGGGTTGTCAGAACAGTAATTTATCCATTATAAAGTTTTGGATAGCAACAGTGATGCACTACTTTAGTTAAAATGCTTATAAATTAATAACCTTTCTCAACTCATTTACTTTTCTTGGTTTAGCGTATTGTTGCTCAATTTTACCAACAAGCTGTTTACGGCTACCTAAATTTTATCTAAATTGTGGTTAGTTGGTTGTCCTATTTTTACTAACGTTCTAATAATTAGTATTTTTATAAAATAGATCTAAGTGATAGGCTAAAAGTAGTAAGTATAAAATAGTAAGTAATTAAAAATAGTTCTCGCGCAACAAGGGACCCTCCTGTAAAGCGCTTTGCCAAGGAGTTTAGTATGATCACGCTTACCATTAATGGTAATAAACATGAGTTTTCTGGCGATCCGTCAACGCCAGTATTATGGTATCTCCGAGACGAATTGAATTTAACTGGGCCTAAATTTGGCTGTGGTATGGCGCAGTGTGGTGCGTGTACCGTGCATATTGATGGGGTAGCTCAGCGCTCGTGTGTATTACCTGTTGCGGCAGCAGCAGGGCGTTCAATTACGACAATTGAAGGGTTAAGCGAGCAGGGCGACCATCCAGTACAACAAGCATGGGTTGAGCATAAAGTACCGCAGTGTGGTTTTTGCCAGTGCGGTCAAATGATGCAAGCTGCAAGCTTATTAGCAGCAAACCCAACCCCTACCGACGATGAAATAGTAAGTAATATGTCGGGAAATATTTGCCGTTGTGGTACATACCCGCGTATTCATAAAGCAATTAAATCAGCGGCTAAAACAATGGCGAGTGTTCAATATTTTGACCCAAATGAACAAGGGGAAGAAGTATGAACCAAGATAACAAATACTTTGATTTAAACCGCCGTAAGTTTTTAAAAACTAGCGCAATAGGTGCATTGGTACTTGGTACTTATTTTGTAGGCAGTGCGCCAAGAGCATTTGCGGGTGTGTTAGAACAGCCATCTGAGCAAGCAAAGCGCGCAAACTTATTTATTGCACTGCGCCCAGACGGCATGGTTGAAATAACCTGCCATCGCTCTGAAATGGGTCAGCAAATTCGCACCGCGATTGCACAAATAGTTGCCGATGAAATGGAAGCCGCGTGGGATAAGGTTATTGTTATTCAGGGTAAGGGCGACCCTAAATACGGCGATCAAAATACCGATGGCTCGCGCAGTATTCGCTACAACATGCAGCGCCTGCGTGAAATGGGCGCAAGTGTGCGTTACATGATGCAGCACGCTGCCGCTAAGTATTGGAAAGTTGACCCGCAGACCTGTACAGCCAATCAACACGTTGTTACACACAGCTCAGGTAAATCGCTTACTTATAAAGATTTAATCGACTTAGCGCTTACAATAACGCCACCAGAAGCTGACAAACTAACACTTAAAACACGCAAAGAATGGCGCTACATTAATACTGGCATGGCGCACATAGATTTAGCCGATTTAGTAACAGGTAAAGCAATATTTGCAGCCGATGTACGCGAACCACAAGCGCTGGTGGCTATAATTGAACGCCCGCCGGTAGTAGGCGGTGTTGTTAAGTCATTTGATGCCAGTGCTACAAAAGCGATAAACGGCGTTGTAGATGTTATTGAAATACCTGCACCAAAAGGCGCGCCGCAGTTTCAGCCAAAAGGTGGCATTGCGATTATAGCTAAAAACACATGGGCTGCATGGCAAGGGCGTAAAGCATTAAAAGTCGTGTGGGATGATGGCAAAAATGGCGATTACAATTCAAAAGAATTTAAAAAGTCATTATTACAAACAGTACAAACTCCACAGGCAAACATACGTGATAAAGGCGATGCCATGGGCGTGTTGGCTAAATCGAGCAATAAATTGGTAGCTGATTATTACGCGCCGCATCTTGCTCAAGCACCAATGGAGCCGCCTTGTGCAACAGCTATGTACAACAAAGACAGTGTTGATATATGGGCTGCTACGCAAAATCCACAAGCCGATATGAAAACAGTGGCGGCAATGCTTGGCATGGATGAGAGCAAAATTAATGTTCACGTTACCATGTTAGGAGGCGGTTTTGGGCGTAAGTCAAAACCTGACTTTTCAGCAGAAGCAGCTTATCTTTCAATGAAAGTAGGCAAGCCTATTCGTGTGCAATGGACGCGTGAAGACGACATACAACATGGTTTTTACCATGCAGTTTCGGCTCAGCACATTGAAGCATCGCTAGATAAAAATGGCGCAATAGAATCGTATTTACACCGCACCGCGTTTTCACCAATTATCTCTACCTTTTCAGAAGGGGCGACTACGCCGGGAAGCTTTGAACTGCGCTTAGGATTTACCGATAACCCTATTAACACACCTAACATGAAGTTAGAAAACGGTGATGCGCAAGCCAAAGCACGAATTGGTTGGATGCGTTCTGTATCAAATATTTTTCATGCCTTTGCTATTCAGTCATTTATTGGCGAAGCAGCGCACAAAGCCGGTCGCGACCAAAAAGACTATTTACTAGACACTATAGGTCCGAGTCGCATTGTTGATGTAACTGAGCAAAATGCCACATACGATAATTACGGTGGCGATAAAGCGGTTTATCCGTTAGATATTGGCAGGCTGCGCCATGTTATTGAAAAAGTAGCTGACATAAGTAAATGGGGTCGAGAACTTCCTAAAGGTCGAGGTTTAGGAATAGCAGCACACAGAAGCTTTTTAACTTACGTAGCTACGGTAGTTGAAGTAGAAGTGTCGGATGCTGGCGATTTAAAAGTAATTAAATCGTGGGTTGCCATTGATGCGGGGACGGTTGTAAACACCGACACCGTTAAAAACCAAACCCAAGGTGGCTCTATTTACGGTATTACAACTGCAATCAGCGATGGTATTACCTTTGATAAAGGCCGTGTACAGCAAAGTAACTTTCATGATTATCGCGTACCGCGTATGAGCGACTCACCTCTTGAGATTGAAGTTGAAATAGTACAAAGCGATGCACCACCAGCAGGGGTAGGCGAGCCATCTACACCGGTTTATGCACCAGCATTATGTAATGCTATTTTTGCAGCGTGTGGAAAGCGTATTAGGCAGTTACCGATTGGTAACCAATTAAAAGCGTAGCTAAATAACCTACAGCTTAAACAAAAAAACCGCCAAAATGGCGGTTTTTTTAGAAGTTAGCGATTAGTGAGTTTTTTCAAACTCATCAACTTCACGCTCTGCTTCTTCTTTAGATTTACCATACTGCTGCTGAATTTTACCAACTAGCTCTGTACGGCTACCTTCAATTTTGTCTAAATCGTCGTCAGTAAGATCGCCCCATTTCTGTTGAGCCTTACCTTTAAGTTCGTTCCAATTACCTTTCATACGATCGCTGTTCATAAGTTTCTCCTTACTTAGATTTAATTAACGTTCAGTATAAAAGGAGCAAGGCGTGTACCAATAAGTTAAATTTTTATTTTGCATTTATAATCATGGTGTTATGTTTTTATTGAGGCAGTAATGATTAATGTTGTGAAAACATCCTTAAAAAATGTACAGAGCGGTCTGTAATTATTTCTGATTATGTAACCCTTTATTAAATCCCTTATAACCACATAGCTTTAGCGGCGCGTTTATTTTTGGTTTTTGTTACAATGCACGCAAAGCAATTTTGGGTAAATAGCAGTGCTGCCGGTTCAAGACATATATCAACAACTCGTTACTACATTACAAAGTAATCCTATTACGTTATTACAAGCGCCGCCTGGTGCGGGTAAATCTACGTGGTTGCCGCTGCAGATTATGCGCGATGGGCATTTTAAACGTATTGTAATGCTAGAGCCCCGCCGTTTAGCTGCACGTAATATTGCCAGCTACCTAGCAAAGTGCCAAAACGAGAGTGTTGGGCAAAGTGTGGGCTTGCGGATTAGAGGCGAGAGTAAAGTAAGCGCTAATACGCGCCTCGAAATAGTCACCGAAGGCATGCTAACGCGCATGCTGCAAAACGATCCCGAATTAAGCGATATAGATTTACTGATATTTGATGAATTTCATGAACGTTCAATTGCAGCCGATACCTCACTTGCCTTTGCGCTCGAGACCCAAAGTGCACTGCGTGAAAATTTAACTATTATGCTTATGTCGGCAACGCTAGATACAGAGCGCTATACAGCGTTTTTTGACTGCCCTGTAATTCAATCAAGCGGTCGCAGCTACCCAATAGACGAAGTATACATACCCATAAAAGATGAAAGTCGCTGGCTTGATGCAATTCCTACCATAATAAAACAAGCACTTAATGAGCAAACAGGTAGCGCATTGGTATTTTTACCTGGGCAATTTGAAATACTACGCGTGCAACAAGCACTTAGCGATTTACCCAGTAACTGCCAAGTTGCAACGCTATTTGGCGAGCAAGATAAAGCCAATCAGCAAACTGCTATTGCTCCTGCACCAAACGGCATGCGCAAAGTAGTGCTTACCACCAATGTAGCCGAAACCAGTTTAACTATTGAAGGCATACGCATTGTAATTGACAGCGGCAAGCGCCGTGCAGCTACCTTTAATTTAAAAACAGGTGTTACTGAGCTCACAACACAAAGTATATCGCGCTCGTCTGCTGTGCAACGTGCAGGGCGTGCAGGACGAATAGAGCCGGGCATTGTTTATCGAATTGGCTCAAAGCAAACCTTTGAGAGACGTAATAGCCACGACAATCCAGAAATACTCACATCAGACATAAGCCAACTTATGCTTGAGGCAAAGCAGTGGGGAGCCAGTATTGATAAGCTAACCTTGCTCGATAAACCCACTGAGCAACAATGCGAGCAAGCAAGTAACCTGCTCAACATGCTAGAAGCTATTGATAGCAAGGGTAAGCTCACATCGCTTGGCAGTAAAATGTTAGGTTTTGGTGCTGATATTCGTTTGGCGCATATGCTCTTAAAAGCACAAATACTTGATGACCAACTCCCTGGTATTTTTAGGCTCGCTATTTATTTAGTGGCATTACTTGAGAGCCGAGTAAACAGTGCAAACGAGTTGAGTTTAGCGTTGCATAGCCAACAGCAACGTCCGCATCCGGTATTTAAACAACAGTTAAAATATTGGCAAAGCCGCTTAAAAGTAAAAGACGAAAACAGCGAATTAAATACGCATTATATAAGTTTGCTGGTGGCATTGGCATACCCCGATCGCATCGCTAAAAAACGTGGTAATGGTTATTTACTTGCCAATGGTGCAGGGGCTGAGTTGAATGCCGATTACTGGCACAACGACGATTACTTAGCCATAGCAACCATGGGCGGGCACAAAGGCGGGCGTATATTTGCAGCCACCGCGCTTAACCCATTTGAGTTACAAGAATTTTTACCGCATTTATTTAGTGAACTTACTCGTTGTGAGTTTGATGAAAAGTCAGCGCGCTTTATTCATCAAGATGAAGTAAAGCTCGGGGCTATAACGCTCAGCAGCCAGCCTAGTAAACAAAAACTAGATAAGAGCGAGCGTGCTAAAGCGTGGCTTAGCTTATTTGCTAAACACGGTTTTGCTTTATTTAACGAGCAACCTGATGCGCAACAATTGCTGATACGTATGAGCCTAGCAAGTAATTTAATGCCCGATAAATTCCCGCAAATAAACGAGCAACAACTTATTCAAAATGCAGCGCAGTGGCTAGGCGTGTTTTTAGAAGATATTAAAACGCTCACGCAGCTTAAAAAGTTTAACTACTTTGAAGCATTACAAAACTGTTTTGATTGGCAACAACAAACCGCGTTAAAAGCATTGTTACCACTGCGCTTAACGGTGCCAAGTGGCTCAAATATAAAAATAGAATACCAGCTTGATGGCCCCGCAAAGCTAAGCGTGCGCATTCAAGAAGTTTACGGCTTGACCAGTACGCCTATGCTTGCCAACGGTAAACTGCCACTGCTTATGGAGTTGCTATCGCCAGGTAAACGCTCGCTGCAACTTACTCAAGATTTAGCGCACTTTTGGGCTAGCAGTTACCGCGATGTGCAAAAGGAAATGAAAGGCCGCTACCCTAAGCATTTTTGGCCAGACGACCCTGCCAACAGCGTTGCAACCAATAGAGTGAAAAGCAAAATGTAGGTGTTAGTTACTTAAAGTTATTTGTTTTATTATTGAACACATTAATATAGTGTTCCTATAAATGAATCAATATTTTTAACTACAGGAAGTGATAAGTGATGAAGCTACTTTTAACGTTAGGCTTGGCCTTAGTAACTGCTTTTTCGGCGAATGCTGAAAAGCCACTCGACTTAAATGCGTTTGCGCAGCAGTATTATAAAACAATGACCGCCACACAAGCACCTAACGCAGGTGCTAAAGAGCTTGAGGCTTATCTTGCATTGTTAACCGATGATATTGGTAATCAGCATATTCCGTATCAACCGGATGACTCACGTACTCCTGATGGCAAAGAGCAGATGCGCAAAGGTATGAGTTTTTACTTAGGTGCACACACGTTGTTTGAAAGCACACTGCTTAATACATTTGTGTTTAACGATACAGGCTTTGCTATTCGTTATAAAAATTTTGCAAAAGGCATTCACCCACAAAGTAAGCAGCCAATAGAATACACCTCCACAATGATGGAAGTAATCGAAATTGAAAATGGTAAGGTGGCGATGATCCGCAAATACCATGAATAATACTTAAAGTCTTATAAGCATTTTTATTAATTACTTTTTTGGATGGTAGTTAATTTATGTAAAAGCGTCGTATACAGCTAAATGCAGAGTATCGGCGTGATCTAGGTTTTTAAAATAGCCTAATTTCACTTGGCTTTTATTACCAAAAATAGGCGCTATTTTCTTATGCAATCGCCTTCCATTAATTCACCTTCTTTACCAACGTCAATATAAACCGATTGAGGAAACGATTGTGGCTCAAAAGGGCTATTTAGTAATTCATTATTGGCCCACCATAAGCTTGAGCTAATTATTACGTAATAATTAAAAGTTGCAGAGTGATTAAATAAAATATCGCTTGAAGGCAGACCAGCTAATGATTGACCAATTAAAGTATTTGTTGAGTTGGAACGGTATGTTTTATTAATCAGTGGGCGAAGCTTGTCGTTTATAAAACTAATAAAAAAGGTGCTATTAAAAATATCTTTTTCATTCAATCTATTTAACCGGCTGGTTTAACATTAATTGTGCAGTAATTAAGTATATCCTATCAGATCTCAATGGCTTTATCTTAATCCTATGAATCTCTAATACGATTAGGCCCTTTTCGTTTTATGTCTATTTGTGAATTTATACTACGCTTTGATTAGAAATTAATACGTTATAGCGAAGGTATAGTGAATGCATGAGCAAAAAATAAATATACTTTTAATTGATGATGACGAATTACTATTACGTGCACTAGCAAAAACGTTGAGCCGCTTATGTGCAAATGTAACTGTAGCCTGCTTACAGTTACCTAATGAATTTGAACGCTACATAGAAAACAATAATACACCCGACATTATTTTTTGTGATTCTATGATGCCACTTTCTTCAGGGCTTAAAGTACTAGAGCACGCTAAAGCGATCTGTCCTACAGCCTTAAGGTGTTTATTTACCAGTGATTTAAGTAGTAACTATCAACTACAAGTTAACAACACAATCCACTTTCATCTTGTAAAACCTTTTACACAGAAACATTTAGTAGCGGTGCTAGACAGCGCTAAGTTATTAAAATTACTTCCTATTCATGCTCCTCATCGCGTTATTTTAGGGCAGCTTTCAGACTTGCCATTTTTAGGTGTTGTGACTCAAAACTTATTAAGTGAGTTAAACAAAAATGAGCCAAACATTTCTATTTTAGAAAATAATATTAGCCACGACCCTGTATTAACGGGAAAAGTTTTGCAGGTAGCCAACTCCGCATTTATGGGGTTTGATAGTCAAACTACAAACTTAAAAGAGGCGATTATAAGAATTGGTTTAGTTAGTTTAAAGGCGATTGTGGTTTTTTCTGAATTGTCTCAACAATTACTTAATAAGGCTAAGCAAGAGACGCTTAATGAGTTAATTAATAAAGGATATAAAAAAGCAAGTATGGCGCAATCGCTCGCTAAGTATTTAAAGCAAGATAGGCAAACACAGTTGTTTGCATTTGCAGTTGGTTTGCTTAGTGTTATTGGTGAATTAGCTGCTATGTGTATTGTGCAAGATAACGAAGATGAAAACGTGCCTAAGTACGCTCTTAGTGCCTACTTATTAGCGCTTTGGGGGTTTGAAAAGTCAATTGTTAGGGCGCAGTTACTGGATGATTTACCTGTGGATGAGGGGATATCATTAACTGTTATTCATATGATTGTTGAGCATGCTTATTGCCAGCAAGTAATTGAGTTTAATCAAACTGAATATGACTTTATTGATGATTTGAAAATACTAGAAGATGTACAACAATGGTTTTTAAGTTTTAAAAAGTGATACACGAGGGGATGTATGAAAGGTGTTATTTTTAGAGGACTTGAAGCCCTCGTTATTGAAAAGTACGGCATGGCTGCGTGGGATGATTTACTTGAAAAAAATGCACCTAGTGATCGTATTTATATTTCAGCAGAAAGCTATCCAGATGAAGAAATAGTGGGTTTGGCGCAAGATGTAGCTGATGCTTTATCTATGTCTATGCCTGATGTTTTAAAGGCATTTGGTGAGTATTTATTTGGCCACTTAAGGGCCGGCACCCTACAATAGTTGAAAACTTTAATGGGTTTGCGGACTTAATTATGGGTATCGATAAGGTGATTCATGTTGAAGTTGCAAAACTATATCAAGAGCCAAATTTACCAGAAATTAAAGCAGAGCTTATTGAAGATGGATTTATTTTGATGCATTACTATTCCAAAAGGCAGCTGTGCATGTGCGCTGAAGGGCTTATTTTTGGTGCAGCCTCTCATTACGGTATTGAGGTGGCGCTAAATCATGTTGAATGTATGCATAATGGTTTTGATAAATGTGTAATTGAAGTTAAATATGAGATTGGCAATGAGTGAAGATACCCACAACTACAAAAAAGCATACCTTCGTGAAAAAGCAGCAAGAGATGAACTAGAGATGCTACTTGAGGATAAAACACGCGCATTATTTTGTGCAAACCAAGATCTTGAAGAAAAGCTTAACATGTTAAAAAATCAGCAGGTTACTCTTATGCAAAGTGAAAAAATGGCTACTTTAGGGACGCTATCGGCAGGTGTTGCCCATGAAATAAATAATCCACTGGCATATGTAACAAGTAACCTTGAAAGTATTAAATTTTTTAAACCTACGCTGATAGCATTAATGACTGTTGCAAAACAATATATTAATAAATCAATATCTGCTGCAGAGATGGAAACATTACTAATAAAACTTGATAAAGAAAGTGATATTGATTTTATTTTAGATGATCTAGATGAACTATTAAATGATACGCATGAGGGATTACAGCGAATTGCGGCAATTGTTAATAACTTACTTAATTTTGCTAGACCTAAAAATAATTCCATGGCTATGGCTAATATTAGAGAGTCGCTAGAGGGGGCTATTAAGTTACTCGCTAATCAGTTAAAAACATGCAACATAACGTGTTCGGATGATGAATTACCATTAAGTTATTGTAATTTGTCGGCAATTAATCAAATCTTCGTAAACCTTTTACTAAACGCTAAATATGCCTGTGATTTAGTACAAGACCAGCAAGGAGAAATTCTTGTTAATTTATTCTCAGACGAGAAAAATATCTACATTGAAGTGTCCGATAATGGCTGCGGAATGGATGAAAAAACAGTCAATCATATTTTTGAACCATTTTACACTACAAAGCCTGTAGGTGAGGGAACTGGAATGGGAATGGCTATTGTATATAACGTATTAAAGGAACATAAGGGATCTATAGAAATTGAGAGTGAGCTTAATAAGGGCACTCTAATGCGTTGTATATTACCCATAATAACACTGCCAGACTCATCTCTAGCGTGTTAAAAGTAATTAACGTATTTATATTTAATAAATTACGTATGAGAGGGGTTTTGTTTACTTATATTTCTTTACCTGCGTGTCGCTCAGCTAGGTCATCAAGTTCTGCAATAGTGTAATCAAACCCATTTTCGTCATACTCATAGCTTACTTTTACACTGTCGCCACCATTAAAAAGACGAGTTTTTACATCGTTAACAGACCAATTTTTTAGTTCATGTGAAAATCGGTTGGCAACTTGTGAAGATTCAAAACGATAGCTAATTTCTGTTTTCATAAATAATAAAGCCCAGGCTAATTTAAACCACCGTATTTTTTGTGTTTTTGAGGGTTAGTCAAGTTTCGGTTACAAAAAATAAAGGGTTAAATTGTAAATTTTGTGTTTCAATAAATGCATCAAACTCGGTACATGGTAATGTACCTTTATTAAAAGACGATGACGACTTTCATGCATTATAAATATTTTTTGATGGCAAGCTCAGTTTTGCTACTAAGTGCTTGCGGTGGTTCAGGCTCAGATGATACGCCAACTATTAACGGAAATGAAATTCCTATTTTATCTGTGGCTAATATTCCAAGCGATATAACCAAAAGCCAAACTATTGAATTAACTGCAACAGCGAGCGATAACGACGGCACAATAACAAGTGTGATCTGGGAGCAAACTGCTGGTCTTAAGGTACTTGATGAGCCAATAGCTGCTAACTCTGTGATAATAAATATTCCTTCAGCATTGAGTTATTCACCAAAAGAGTATGCCTTTAATGTAACTGCAACGGACAACGAAGGTGCTATTGCAGTTAAAACGGTAAGTTTTATTGCCAGAAACGCGATGGATGAATTTGCTGCTGCACGTTTGCTACACCAAGGTAGTATGGGGCCAACACTTAATGAAATACGCAAAGCCCAAGGGTTAAGTGAGCAGCAATGGCTTGAAAGCCAAATAGCATTGCCAATTGAATACCACCGAAGTTATTTAGTCAAAAGTCCGGATCAAGATGACTTTAGATATATCAACCGTATTGATGGTTGGTGGAAGGCGACCTTGCGCAGTGACGATCAGCTTCGCCAGCGCGTTGCATTTGCATTGAGCGAGATATTAGTCGTGTCGGATGCCAACAGCAGCTTAAGCTCTCAACCAGAAGGAATGGTTACCTACTACGATTTACTGCTTAAAAATGCATTTGGTAATTACCGGGAGTTACTAGAGGATGTCACGCTTTCGCCAATTATGGGGACTTATTTAAGCCATTTAGGTAACGAAAAAGCAGATGATGCACTTAACATTCGTCCAGACGAAAATTACGCACGTGAAGTAATGCAGTTATTTACCATTGGGCTTGAAGAGCTAAACCTAGATGGTAGCGCAAAGTTTGATGCCCAAGGGAATACCATTGCCACTTACGGGCAGTCTCAAATTGAAGGCTTTGCACGGGTATTTACTGGTTGGACGTTTGCCGATAGTGAAACGTTTAAACGCAAAAGCCGTGATTATATTAAACCAATGCAAGCATTTAGCGAATACCATTCAAGTAAACAAAAAGTACTTTTAAATAATGAAGTAATCCCTGAGGGCTATGGGCCAGAGGAATCACTGCAAATAGCACTCGATAATTTATTTAATCACGCCAATGTAGCACCATTTATTACTAAGCAACTAATTCAACGATTAATTACATCAAATCCAACCCCTCAATATATTGAGCGAGTGGCTAATGTGTTTAACGATAATGGCGATGGTGTGCGTGGGGATTTAGCGGCTGTCATTAAAGCTATTTACTTAGATGACGAGGCTCGTCATTTTGGCAGTGTTTTAAGCTATCAAGGAAAAGTTAAGGAGCCCTTACTAAAAACAGTACAATTTTGGCGAAACCTTGATGCAAGGTCTTTAGAAGGGGAGTATAGAACATGGAATTTAATAAATAATTATGGGCAGGGGCCAATGCGTTCGCCATCTGTATTTAACTTTTTTAGACCCGATTATCAGCCAGCTCAATTACGCAGTGATGAGTTAGTCGCACCGGAATTACAAATAGCGGGTGATACTACATTAATTGGCACTATGAACGAGCATTTCTCAGGTTTAGTATGGGGAACTGCAGAAGCACGTGATGATTTAAATCCCAAAGAGTTATATGTTTATATCAAGAGCGATATGAGCTTTTTAAAAAGTAACGGGGTAGGTGCCTTACTTGAACAGTATAATGTTTTATATTTTGCAGGTTCAATGAGTGCTGATACGCGCCAAGCATTGCTTGATTTAGATGCATACTTTAATGATGCCGAATATCGAGAACGGGTATCGTATTTACTTTACATAATTGCTATTTCACCTGAATTTAATTTGCAGTATTAGGAGAGACATAATGAGCATAAATAGAAGACAGTTTTTGTCGTTATGTTTAAAAGGCGGTGTGTCGGCGGCCGCGCTAACAAGTTTACAACTGCAAGCATTAACGGGGTCAGTAAATGCGATTGAGTTGGGGGATTACAAAGCGTTGGTGTGTGTGTTTTTATATGGCGGTAATGATTCACTTAATATGCTAGTACCATTAGAAGGTGAGCAACGTAGCTTGTATGAACAAAGTCGTCAAAACCTTGCTGTTTCGGCGCCTATAGCACTTAATAGTGCAACTAATTTTGTTGGTGGAGTTGGGCTGCATCCTTCGCTTGCGCCTATTAAAAGGGTGTTTGATTCATCTAATCTAGCGTTTGTTGGCGGCCTTGGAACTTTACTCGCACCTACTACTCTCGATGATTATAAAAATAAAACCGTGACGCTCCCCAAACATTTGTTCTCGCATAATGATCAGCAGGCATCATGGATGTATGGGCGTGAAAAACAGTCGTTAAATAGTGGGTGGGGCGCACGTTTACTTGAGCGCTTAGAGCAGCAAGATCAGTTTGCCGCTAATATATCGCTTGATGGTACAAACCTTTGGCAAACGGGTAATCAAACAAAAGCATTTGCACTTAATAAAAGTGGTATAAGTAAAATTAATGCATTTAGTGATTATAAGCCGCGCATGGAACATGTAACTACTATAATGAACCGGATTATGAGTAATACAGTTCATCCCCTCAGTAGTGCTTACGCTGATAGCTTCAAGTCGGCGATTAATAACACCCAAGCGATGAATAATGCGCTAGAAACAGCGCCAGCGTTAATTACTTCATTTAGTGATACAAGTTTATCGGAGCAGTTAGCAGCAGTTGCTAAAACAATTAGCGTGCAGTCAAAATTAAGTACTCAGCGCCAAGTGTTTTTTGTGTCTATGGGCGGGTTTGATACCCATGATAATCAGCTAGATACTCACCCTGTATTGCTAAGCACATTAGCCCAAGGGCTTAGTGAGTTTGATAGTGCGATGAAAGAGCTTGATATGGCAGATAAAGTGACTGCGTTTACTATGTCTGATTTTGGTCGCACGTTGACCTCAAATGGCGATGGCACTGATCATGGTTGGGCAGGGAACCAAATAGTAATGGGCGGCGCAGTAAAAGGCGGCAATATATATGGTGAGCTTTTAACTCAGCATTTAGATGGCCCACAAGATACCAGTGGCGGGCGTTTAATTCCAAGCGTTGCAAATGAGCAGTACTTTGCCACATTGGCTCAGTGGTTTGGTGTGCCGAGCTCTGAGCTTGTTGATATTTTTCCTAATTTAAGTAACTTTGATCACACAACATTGGACTTTTTTGTGTAATTAGTCGCTAATAGTAATCTAAAAGCACTTATAGGCAGTATAAGCTACTCGTTAATAGCGTTTATCTGTTTAATAATAAAAATCACACATAATATAGGAATCATAAAATGAAAATTTTAGTGAGCTTAGTTAGTTTAATTGCCTTTTTGCTGGTCGTTCTGCCAGGGCCTTTGTACAAATTTGGTATTGTAGAACTAGGAACTGCATTTACAGGCTTTCGATTTGGCGTTTATGCAGGTGGCGCTGCACTTGTGCTACTTTTAATACAGATAATCTTTATGCGCAAAACCGTGACATTTGGTAGTGCAGCTATTGCTGTTGTATTTTCAGCAGTGGCTATAGCAATGCCTTTAAATATGATGAACACAGCTAAAAGTGTGCCGCCAATACATGATATTTCTACCGACTTAGTTAACCCCCCTCAGTTTGTAGCTATTGCACCACTTCGTGTTGATGCGCCAAACCCAGTTGCCTATGCAGGCGAAGAAACCGCAATTGAACAACGCAAAGCTTACCCAGAACTTGCAACGCTTAGTTTTGCTCAATCTAAAACTGATTTGCTTGAAGCTACAGAGCAAGCAGTGAAAAACTTGGGTTGGGAACTTGTTAACACAGATACAAGTTTAGGTCTTGTAGAAGCGACTGATACAACAACATGGTTTGGTTTTAAAGATGATGTCGTTGTCCGCATTAACGATGAAGGCAGTGAACGTTTTGTCGATATTCGTAGTAAGTCGCGAGTAGGACGTAGTGATTTAGGCAAAAATGCACAGCGCATTCATACATTAATTAATGAACTAAACAGCTTACTTGCAAAATAATTAAATTTAGCGCCCTAGTACTAATGATTGAGCCCAAACACTGTTTGGGCTTTTTTGTGCCTATTTTATATTGTCAGGTTCTATTCACGGGCTATGGGCTATGCTGTTGATGATTTAAATTTTTAACCACTATGGAGTTATTATGAAAACAGTAGGATATGCAGCAAAAAGCCAAGGTTCTGAATTGACAGAGTTTTCTTTTGAGCGCCGCGATTTACGAAATAACGATGTAGAAATTGAAATTTTATACTGCGGTGTGTGCCATTCAGATTTACACGCCGTACGAAATGATTGGGGCGGCAGTGACTACCCGTTAGTACCTGGGCACGAAATTGTAGGTAAAGTCATGTCGGTAGGTAGCGACGTGAAAAAATATAAGCAAGGCGACACTGTTGCTGTTGGTTGTATGGTTGACTCGTGCCAAAGTTGCGATCAATGTGATAATCACGAAGAGCAATTTTGCCGAGAAGGTATGATTGGTACATACGCAGGTAAAGACCGTATTACAGGTGAAATGACCCAAGGTGGGTATTCTAAACATGTTGTTGTACGTGAAGAATTTGTACTTTCAGTACCAGAAAATTTAGACCTTTCGCGCGTTGCGCCATTGCTTTGCGCTGGTATTACTACTTACTCGCCACTGCATAAATGGGGCGTAAAAAAAGGTAGCCGTGTGGGTGTAGTTGGCTTAGGCGGACTTGGTCATATGGCTGTTAAAAATGCAGTTGCGATGGGTGCAAGCGTAACGGTTATTGGTCGTAGTGAATCTAAAAAAGATGATGCCGTTAAATTAGGTGCTCAGCATTACTTAGTGTCATCTAATGATGACGAAATGAAAGACTCGCAATCTGCCTTTGACGTCATTATAGATACAGTCCCTGTAAAACATGATTTATCTATTTACACGCCACTACTTGATGTAGATGGTACATTAGTTATTGTTGGTCAAGTTGGTCCGGTAGATGAAGTAAATACAGTGCCATTATTAATGGGTCGCCGTCGTATTGCAGGCTCACTTATTGGTGGTATTGCACAGACGCAACAAATGCTCGACTTTTGTGGTGAAAATAACGTGCTACCTGAGTGCGAAATGATCAACATAGACGAAATTAACACGGCATACGAGCGTATGGAAAAATCTGACGTACGATACCGTTTTGTTATTGATATGGCATCACTAAACGCTTAATTTTACCTAAAAAGAGCCGCTAATTAGCGGCTCTTTTTGTATTTTAAATTAACCAGAACTCAAGTTAATTAGCTGCTTGCGCTGTTGGTTGCTGTTTGTTTAGTTGTAAGTAACTTAATAGCCACATACCCAAACCACCTAAAAACAATGCAGCTGCTACATAACCTGTTTGATTAGGTGCAGCACCTTGCGCTATTGCAATTCCACCGACCCAAGGGCCTATAGCATTGGCAGTATTAAATGCGCACTGTACTAAGGCGCCAATCATAGCGTGGCCTTCGGGGGCGACGTCCATTAAAAGCGTTTGAATCAGCGTAGCCAAGCCCACACTGCAACCAATAAAGAAGATCACCGCATAAAGAGCCCAAATATTATGGCTTGCCGTTACATAAGTAAAAGCAAATACAATGGTACATACAAGTGCAAGACCAGTGGTTTTAATTGCTGATTTATCGGCTGCTTTACCCAGTACATAGTTACCAAGCGTACAACCGATACCAAACATTACCATTGCGATAGAAATAGTATACGGGGCTGTTTTTGTTACCACTAATATGGTGTCGGCAATGTAAGTGTAAATACAAAACACCCCGCCAAAGCCAATAATTACAATCCCTAAAATAGACCAAACCAGTTTGTTTTTAAGTACGCCAAACTCGTTTAGTAAATTAGAAGGCTTAGCATTATCAATATTTGGCACCACTTTATAAACAAAAACAAAAGCAATAAATGCAAGCACTGCAGCGCCAGCTAAACAATAACGCCAACTTAAATTTTGACCTACAAGTGTAACTATAGGCACGCCAACAATAGTAGCCACAGTTAAACCCATAAACACCTTAGACATAAAGCTAGCACGCTTACCTTTTGGGGCAATATCCGATGCTAATAAAATAGCAGCACCAAAATATGCACCATGAGGTAAGCCACTTAAAAATCTAAATATTACAAGCTGCTCAAGCGATGTTGCCATCGCGCTTAACCCGTTTGATATAAACATTAAGCTTATAAAAATGAGCAATGCTTTGCGCTTTCTCATATTAGCAGTTGTTAGCATTAAAATAGGCGCGCCCACGACAACACCAATGGCGTAAGCACTAATTGCATAACCACTTTGTGATGGCGTTGAACCAAATGTTTCGCTAATTAGTGGCAGCATAGGCATCATCGAAAATTCAGATAATCCTAAAATAAATGTACCGAGCGCTAATACAAATAAAATAGCGGTTCTGTTAAGTTGACTAGATGCCGACGTTACATCTGATGTCATAAAAAATCCTTTGAAATTGATGTGAAATACATAGATAAAAGCAACAGTAAAATATGTAAAAATATTATATATAGGCTAGATTCTGTTTATCTTTCGAGATTGAATTTAACTGCCGTGTGTTTTTTAGGCAAGGCAGAGCTTGTTAGTGTGATTATTCCCTCATGGATGTAGGCAAAAGGTGTTGAGCAGAACGCGGGAGCTTTGCTCTGTTTTTACTTAGCCCACTAGGTTACACACCTCGCGCCGCGATTAAATCGAACCTAGATAGAACGAATTTTAATCTATAAACAGACCCTAGAAAAAATGACGTGATTTAGAGATAAACAGGTGGTTATATTAAGTTAAAAAGTGCGCGGCGTCATGTGCCAAACTGAAATTAAATAATATATATACGATTTATGCATTTAATAGTGATATTTTTATATATATAAAATAGATTATTCTTGAGCCCGTTTATCTTTCGAAATTGAATTTACAGGAGCTTGTTTACTTTTAAGCACCGTGGCCTTATGTACCCTGGTTAACTCCCATAAATATTTGATAACGTAGCATAAACGCCAAGCATGCGCTGTCTTTACTCACTCTTATGTCAATGTAAATCAGTAGAATAAGCAGGATCAGTTACCTAGCCTACGCCGCGATTTAATCGGCCAAGATAGAGTAAACTTTAATTTTTGAAGATCAACAGGCTCTAGATAGTTAATCTAAACTCGGATTGAAGTTTTTCCTCTAGCCAGAGATTTTCTGTGAAAACAAGGCGAGTTTACGCGTTAATAGCTGGCCTATTGCAAGTAAATTAAACGCAGTTAGCGCTGAAAGTAACCACTTGAGATAGATTGATTATCCAGAGTTTCGGTCAATTAGTGTGATGCGGCGCATAAAGTCTAATTTATTAGATTAAATTTGTATTTTTGCCTATATTTAAATTTTATAGTTGTAGTATAGAGCTTAAATAAACAGCTCATTCAGATTAAACATTTACCCTAAGGCAGCTTATATGTTTGGTATAAATAAAAGTAACTCGAAAATAGAAGCACTTGAGTTACAAGTCGCTCAAAAAGAATCAGTATTAAATGCAATAACGAAGCATGTTGCTTATATTGAGTTTACGGCTGAAGGGATTATTTTAGACGCTAATTTATTATTTTTGAACACAGTAGGTTATGCCAAGGATGATGTTGTTGGTCATCATCACCGTATGTTTTGTGAAAAATCATATGCGGAATCGAAAGAGTATACTCAATTTTGGAAAAATCTCAGAGACGGTAAGTCAGTGAGTGGGTCTTTTTTAAGATATAACTCCCAAGGCGAAAAAATATGGTTAGAAGCAACATACTTTCCAGTTGAAATAGATGGGGTTGTCGTTAAAGTAATTAAAATAGCCTCTGATATTACGGCTAATTACACGCAAAGAAAAGCACAAGAAGCAGTTGCAGAAGCATTAAGCAAAGCGTTGGCAACGATTGAATTTACCCCTCAAGGTGAAATATTAACAGCTAATAACAACTTTTTGTCTGCTACCGGTTATAAGCTAAATGAAATAACAGGTGAGCATCATAGGATGTTTTGCACCGACGAGTTTTACAATAAAAACCCACATTTTTGGGATGAGTTAGGGAAAGGGCAATTCAAATCAGGACAGTTTAAACGAGTAAAAGCAAATGGAGACATAATTTGGCTTGAGGCAACATATAACCCTATTTTAGATAACAAGGGAAACGTGATAAAGGTTATTAAATTTGCTTCGGATATAACTGAGCGCATGTCGCGTAATAGAGCCGTTACAGAAGCCACAGCGATTGCACACGAATCAGCCGTTTCTACGGTTAAAACCGCCGTACTAGGCTCTGGTATTTTAAGCGATTCGATCGCAAATTCCGATGCCATCGTAAATCAGGTCCTTAAATCAGTTGAGTTAATTAAAAATCTAAATGAACAATCTGCGGTCATAGGATCAATTGTTTCTACTATAAGTAGTATTGCCGATCAAACTAATTTACTAGCTTTAAATGCAGCTATTGAAGCCGCTAGAGCAGGTGAATATGGCCGAGGTTTTGCAGTAGTAGCTGATGAAGTTAGACAATTGGCAGCAAGAACGAGTAGTTCTACAAATGAAATTGCAACGGTTGTAAAAAACAATCAAGAGCTGACCAATGATATTTCAAAGCAAATAACATCTGTTTCTGATTCCTCGGTTAAAGGGCGAGAGTTAATTTCAGAAGTATCTGACGTTATAAAAGACATTGAAGCTGGGGCGGAGAAAGTTTCGGAAATTGTGTCGCAGCTAAATGTATAAATTTAAAGAATACATTTTTATATAAGGGTCACAGTTTTACTGTTGGCTCTTTTTTGTAATTAAAACCATCCTTTATTTATGGCCTGCTTATCTTTTGAGGTTGAATTTTCAGCAGTATGTTTGGTATTTAAGTAAGGCAGAGCCTATGTAGTGTTTATTCCTCATAAATAGGCGATAACGTAGAATAAATGCCAAACATGCGCTGCACAAAGGGTTCTGTCTAGGGCAATTTAACAACATTCTTAATTGATAAAGTGCGACAATATGTCGCGCTTTTGCTTTTGCAGTTCACACTATAATTACGCCAATTATTACAGTGGCATAAATTCACAATGGTTTATAAAAGCAAAACTCAAAAAACTTACTTACTTTCCCCTGTCGCACTTTTTATTAGCGGTGTGCTATCTCCTTTTGCATTTGCCGACGATACACCTTTAGAAGTAATTGAAGTACACGGACATGCTCAAAATAAGCATTTAGCACTTGGTTCGTCAGAATCGTTATTAAGTGATTTAGGTGTCGACTTTTCAGCTGCGGGCGGCGTATCTAACCTCCCTATTTTAAATGGTTTAATGGGCGACAGAGTTAAAGTGTTAATTGATGGCGCAGATGTTACCGCTGCATGCGCTAATCACATGAACCCGCCACTGTCGTATATCTCGGCTAATCAAATTACGTCTTACAATGTGGTTGCAGGCGTGTCGCCAGTGAGCGCGGGCGGCGATAATATTGCAGGCGTAATAAGCGTTAATTCTATTTCACCACAGTATAGCGATAGCAATGAATTAGATTGGCACTCAGGTTATGTGTCAGCAAAGTACAGTAGCGTTGATAACGGACGTAAACTTGGCGTTGGTGCACGTTTAGCAAGTGACACGTTTAGCCTTAATTATCAGGGTTCGTTTAGTGATGCAGATAGTTATGAAGACGGTAACGACGATGTAGTGCTTGATACATTGTATCGAGCGCAAAATCATAGTTTAACCGCAGCTATGCGCGATGATAAACAGCAATTAGTTATAAAGCTAACGCATCAAAAAATCCCGTATCAGGGATTTGCAAATCAGTATATGGATATGACCGATAACACCAGTTACGGTGCAATAGCTCAATACAAACGCTCCTTTGAAAACAGCGAGCTTGAAGGGCAAGTTAATTGGCACAGTGTAAAGCACGAAATGGGTTTTTTCAGTGAAGAAAAAACAGGCATGATGCCAATGAAAACCGATGCACAAGATATAAGTACGCAGCTTAAATGGCGTATCGCGCTTAATAAAAACAGCAGTATTTTACTCGCTCAAGAATATTACAATTACAGCATTGATGATTGGTGGCCAGGTATTGAAGGCTCAACCATGATGGGACCAGACGATTACGTAAATATAAATAACGGTAAACGAGAGCGCATAGCGGCATTTGCTGAATTTGAGAGTCAAATAAATACAAAGTTATGGTTAAACGTAGGCGTGCGTATTGAAAGTATTAATACCCACGTTGGGGAGGTTCAATCTTACAACGATGGTATGAGCATGATGGGTATAGGCAGTATGGAAACTATGACCATGAGCGATACGTCTACAGATAATAGCATTGCTGCACAGAACTTTAATGCTGCCAACAGAGATAAAACTGACACCATAGTTGATGCTAATTTATTAATTAACTACCAAATAACAAATTATGATGAGCTGCAATTTGGCCTTGCCCGTAAAAACCGCGCGCCTAATTTATACGAGCGATACAGCTGGGGCGTAAGCAATATGGCAACCACCATGATTGGTTGGTATGGCGATGGTAATGGCTATATTGGTAACCCTGATTTAGACGTTGAAACAGCGCATACAATAAGTGCTACTTATATTAAGCAGGCTAAAGATGATGGTTGGCGTTTAAGCACCAATGTTTGGTATACAGATGTGAATGATTATATTGATGCTGATATTGTAAGAAGCTTCAATAGTTATGATTTAGATAATACAGCGCGTAACATTTTGCAGTTTACTAATGTAGATGCCATTTTATATGGTGCAAAAATAGATTTAACAGCCAACATTTATGAATCTAAGGATTTAGGTAACTGGCAGTTGCACGCTAATGTTACTAATACGAGAGGTAAGCGCGACGATACTAACCAGCCGCTTTATCAAATTAAACCACTGCAAACCCAGCTAGGTATTAGCCAGCAAATTAATCGATTTGAAAATGCGTTATCTTGGCAGTGGGTAGATGCAAAAAGCCGTGTAGATAATAATCGTTTTGAAAACCAAACAGACAGCTACAGCCTGATTAATTTAAGCTCTAAAGCCACATGGGATTCATTAACTCTAAGCGCAGAAGTGAGTAACGTGTTTGATGAATATTACCAGCTCCCCCTTGGCGGTGTAAGTATTGCAGCGCTTAAACAAGATAGCGGCAACGGGTTTGAGCAATTAGCAGGGCAAGGTCGTTCATTTAATGTAAGCGTTAGTTACGCGTTTTAATTAACCTCATATTCAAATTTAAAATAAAGCAAAAGCCGTAGCTGTGTTATGGCTTTTTGTTTTTATGAAATATTTGTATGCAAAAAGGGTTCTATTAAGCACGCTTGGATTAATTTTACAGCGTTATTTTAAGGTAATGCAGTAAAAAGCAGTAACTTGTTCATCACCCAATGATTAGGAAGTACAGTGTTTAAGCAATTTAAAAATAAAGTGATGGGTGCGCCAACAGCTATGGCCGGTTTAGCTTTGGGTATTGCTAGTATGGGATGGACATGGGAAAACGTTTTTAATTTAAACTCTCAAGGGCAATTTTTGGGAGCGGTATTAGCTGGCGTATTAGTTTTACTTTTGGCTGCTAAGTTTTTACTACACCCTCATTTATTAAAAGCCGATTTAGCACACCCAGTTGCAGGAAGTGTGATCCCTACATTTGCAATGGCTAATCTTGTTATTTCAAACTCAATTGGGCAATTTAACCCATTGGCTGGTGATATTATGTGGGTTTTAGCTTTTGTGCTGCATCTCACATTTTTGGTGAGTTTTTTATACCAGCGAGCAAAAAAGTTTAACTTTGAGGATATGGCGCCCAGCTGGTTTGTGCCACCAGTAGGGATAATTATTGCAGATATTACTTTTTCGGGAAATCCGACATTAGCGTGGTTAGCTTATAGTGCGTTAGTTATTGGTATATCAACGTACGCGATAATGCTGCCAATTATGTTTTATCGTTTTTTATTAGCATTAAAAAGTGACTACGAAATACAGCCAACACTTGCCATTTTAGCTGCGCCTGCCAGTTTAACATTAGCGGGGTATTTTCATATTGTAGCTAATCCATCACTTGTTATAGTGGGGGCATTATTTATATTAGCTGTACTAGCTCAGACTTGATCTGACAGTTACCCATTTTTCTAATGGTGACTGTTAGTTTAGATTTGAGCTAAATTCTTTTCTGCCCAAACCGTTTTTCCATCCAATAATGTTTCAAGTGGTGTTCGACCGCAACATACTTTTCCTTGATGAGTCCGATCATTGTTGTAGTAATCCATCCATTCGTCCAGATCTTTTTGTAGTTCTTCCATTGAATCGTACAACTTTTTGCGGAATGTGATTTGATAGAACTCGTTCAAAATCGTCTTATGGAAACGCTCACAGATACCATTTGTTTGCGGGGACATTGCTTTCGTTTTTGTATGGTCGATGTCGTTAATTGCCAAATATAGCTGATAATCATGATGCTCAACTCGCCCACAATACTCAGTTCCTCGGTCAGTTAATATTCGAAGCATAGGCAATTTGTGACCTTCGAAATAAGGCAATACTTTATCATTGAGCATGTCAGCCGCTGTAATTGGCGTTTTCGTTGTGTAGAGCTTCGCAAAGGCGACTTTACTGTAGGTATCCACAAAGGTTTGTTGATAGATACGACCAACACCTTTAAGGTTACCAACATAAAATGTGTCTTGTGAGCCAAGATAACCGGGATGCGCTGTTTCAATTTCACCACAGGCTTCATCGTCATGTTTTTTCTTTTCTAGCGCAGCAACTTGAGCGTCAGATAAAATAATGCCTTCATTAGCGACTTTGTTTTCCAATGCTTTCAATCGTTTTTTGAAGTTTTCTAAATCGTGACGCAACCAGATTGAACGAACACCACTACCTGAGACAAACACGCCTAACTTACGAAGCTCATTGCTGGTTCTATGTTGACCGTGAGCAGGATAGTCAACTGCATAGTTAATGACGGCTTGCTCTGTTTCTTCGTCAACGCGATTCTTTATATTTGGTGTACGGCGGTTCTTTTCGATTAATGCATCGATACCACCTTCATTAACGAGTTCTTGATAACGATAAAATGTATCTCGTGATACGCCCATGACTTTACAGGCTCTTGATACATTGCCTAGTTCTTCGGCAAGGTTAAGTAAACCAGCTTTGTGTTTTATGATTGGATTGTTAGTATGCAACATGAGAGTTACCTTTTTGTTTGTTTTGATTTAAAGATTCGACACCTTTATCAAAACGGGTAACTCTCACTTTTTCAAGTTGAATTGTCAGATCTTGTCTGAACTAATACATATTAGCGATAATAAAAACACTGATTGTTTATGTGTTATTTATAAAGTTATTACGCAGACCTTTTACGCCGAGCTACGCTGCTTTTACGTTTCCAATGGTTATTGGGGCAACTGCATTATTTAAAATGAAAGACTGGATGCAAAGTATAAACCTCGCAATATCATATGTAGATACAGTTAATTACTTAGCTACGTTTGAGCTTATAGTTGCCACGGCAGTGGTATGTTATGTAAGTGGTCGGTACTTTTGCCACTTTAAATTATCAAAGCAACAGGTAACGTAAAGTTACTCTTGGATTACCTGTGGTTCATTATTTTCTTGTTCAGCTAGTTTTTCGCGCTCAGCTTTTGATACATAAGACGGTTTGTTGCTTTTATGCAATTTAGCGTTAGTGCGTTTATCTTTCTTTTGAAATTTAGTGACGATTTTTTTACGACGGTTCACAATTAAATACTCTGTTAATTTTAAGTCGCGCATTATACAGCCATCCTCATAAAAGCTGCTATATAAATATTTACCTTACGTTACCTGTGTGCCTGCCACAAATTGCTATATGTAAGCCTCCCATAGCGTTATAATTAATGCTCTTAGTTATTAATTAAATGGGAATTGTTTTGAAAAAGTTAGCTTTAGCCAGTATTGCTTTATTTGCGTTTGGTGCTCATGCGCAGCTAAATAAAAATATTGATAGCGTTGCCGATTACGCAGTAAATACCTACCAAAATGCTCAAATACACACACTAACTAACTTAGTGGCTTTTCCGACCGTTAATAAAAGCGACATTACCGCTCCTCAAAATCCCGATTTTATTGGCTTTAAAGCACTTTTAAGAATGAAAGCTGCAGAGCTTGGTTTTGACTATCAAGATTTAGGGTACACCGTATTAATTGGTATGGGCGAGCAAAGCGAAAAAGTAACGGTAGTAACCCACGGCGACGTGCAGCCTGCTAATGCTAGCAAATGGAAACAAAGCCCTTTTATTATTGATACATCTGAGCCCGGTAAATTAGTTGGTCGTGGTACTGAGGATGACAAAGGCGCAATAGCGACAGCGCTTTACGCCATGAAAGCAATTAAAGATAAAGACATAACGCTTAATAACCGTATTGAGCTTATGATTTACCTTGCTGAGGAGTCTGATTGGGGTCCGCTTACTCAATTTATGAAAACGTATGAGCAACCAAAATATGCAGTAACGATTGATGCATCATACCCTGTAGTGGTTGCCGAGAAAGGCTGGAGCTTAATTGCACCTACTTTTAATGCAACATCACCACAGACGGGTTTATATGTAAAGGATGTAACTGGCGGTGCGTTTAGAAGCCAAATTCCAGAAGACGCAAGCTTAGTTTTGCACAATGCAAACGCAGCACTTATTAATATATTAAAAGCAAAAGCTAAAACATTAAATAAAGTTGAATTTAACTTTAGTGAAAAAAGTAATAGCTTAGCAATAAGCGTTAAAGGTATGTCGGCGCATTCATCTGAGCCGGAGTCGGGTATAAATGCCATTGCTTATTTAGCTGAGTTATTTAAAGGCGTGGAGCTTGAAAATAACAGTGACGGCCAGCTAATCGACTTTGTGAATCAGTTAATTGGTTTAGACATTCACGGTAAACAGTTTGGCGAAATAGCTTACAAGCACAACTTTATGGGCCCGATGACAGTGGCACCAACCGTTATTGAGCGCGATGGTAATGCGCTAACTCTTGCTGTAAATGCACGTCGCCCAATGGGTAAAGACGAAGCTGTATTAAAAAAGCAAATTGATGATGCACTCGCTAATTGGCAGGCCACTAACAATGTAACGCTTGCCAACATAGAAACAATTATTGGCACACCTATGCTACTTGATAGTGCGCCACATGCGCAAAAGCTGCTTGATATTTTCAAGCATTTTACGGGCGACGAAAAAGCTGACTTTGTATCAATAGGTGGTGGCACTAACGCAAAGCTGTTTGATAATGCGGTATCGTTTGGCCCTTCAATGCCAGGTAAACGCTATACAGGTCACTCAGAGCATGAATTTATGACACTTGAGCAACTTGAGCTTAATTTACGTATGTACACAGCAATGATGATAGAGCTAGGTAATATGTAAGTTATAGTTGTTTAGTAAAAGCCGCCTTGGTTAACTGGGCTGACCCAGCAAGGCGGCTTTTTTGTGTTTATTAAAACTGGGCTACAAAGCTAAGATTGTATCTATCGTAGTTATCATTATCAGTGTAATTACACCAATTTGCATAAAGATTAAATCAATTTTATCCAGTCACTAGAGTATATGTTTTTAACTGCTTCAGGAGCTAAGATAAATTTATTCCACGCTTGCGATACCTGTTCGACTATTTCTTCATAACCACTAAATATTTGATTATATTGAAAAATAGGCGCCAGTTAATTGTTATCCCTGTTTATTTCGCTTACAGCGCTCTGAGCAGTAAATAACGTTATCCCAGTCGCGCTGCCATTTTTTACGCCACGTAAAAGGTTTATTACAAATAGGACACATTTTTTGAGGTAAGTTTAGTTTTTTGTGCGCCATGCTTACTTAGCCTTACTGTTATTTTTAGTATCCGTTTTACTTTTTGTTCGAGTAACTTTTTGAGTACCCCCAACGTGTTTTTTAAGAATCCTCCCTATGGCGCGTTTAACATCGGCTCGCTCACGGTATTGCCATAAGCGCTCGCGTGCTTCTTTTGAGGCGGCTGTTAAATCAAGCATGGGTTCAGGGTAATCCTCCCCTAACTTAAAGTCGTTAAAGAGTGCTTCCATTGGAGTTTGCTCCCAAGGCTGATGTAAATATTCAATAGGGAGTTTTTCAAGCTCTGGGCACCATTTTTTAATAAACGAACCTGTTGGGTCTTGATCTTCTGATTGTTTAATTGGGTTGTAGTGCCTAATGGTATTAATACCTGTGACCGAGGCTTGCATTTGAATTTGCGGATAGTGAATCCCTGGCTCAAAATCTAAAAAGTAATTAGCGAGAGGAAAGCTTGCTTGCTGCCAGCTTATATTTAAATGATGCGTGACAAAGCTTACAAGCATGGCGCGCATTCTAAAGTTTATATAGCCGGTGGCTTTTAAGCAGCGCATGCAAGCGTCAATAATGGGAATACCTGTTTGACCTTGCGCCCAGCGTTCAATATCGTTTTTCACTCGTTCATCATTACGATACGGAAATACATGGTAGCCTGGATTAAGGGCTAAAAACTCCATGGAGCACTCGCTTTCAAACTTTTGCATAAAGTGGCAGTGCCAATGCAAGCGCGATACAAACGCAGCTAGCGGGCGCTTCCAGCCTCTTTTGTCAGGGTGTTTTGAATGATATTCATCAATGGCCATTTGATACACCTGCCTAAGGCTAATATTCCCCCACGCTAAATACGGGGAAAGCCGAGAGCAATGAGTTTGGCTTAAACTTGGGCTCGATATTCCTTTTTGATAACCTTTACCGCGCTCGGCAAAAAAGCTCTGCATTACAGTTCGCGCATGCAACGGGCCACCTTGTTGAAAGCTGTCGTGATCTTGCGTGTAGGTAGTTGGTAATGTTGGTGCTTGGTAGTTATTGAGAGTAATTGTTTTTATACTCTTCCAATTAGGAACAGCAATAGGTGCTTGCATTGTTTGCTGCCAGCGTTCGTTCCAATTATTACGATTTTTTTTGCCGCGGATCACCGCGCCTGTTTGCGACTCTTGCCAATTAATGTGGTTATGCTGGCACCAAGTTTTAATAGCTTTATCGCGCTCAAAGGTATTGTTTAAGCCTATTTCTTGATGGCTAAATATATTTACTATTTCAAACTGCGTCTTTAACGATTCAAGTAAATCGCTCATATTTAAATTAAATACATAAACACAGGCGTTAAAACGCGCTAGCTGATTATTTAACTCAACTATTGATTGATACACAAAGCGCCAGTGCCGCTCATTGTAGTGTGCATCTTCGAGCAGTAATGGCTCAAAGTTATAAAGTAACAGGGTCGGTAAGCCATTACTAAATGCATTTTTTAATGGTTGATGATCGCTAAGACGTAAATCACGTTTAAACCACACGATGTTTATTTTCATATAATTGGTTTATTGCTTTAAATAGAAATAAAAATTAACTTGTTATTTAATTGAGTTAGCCAAAGTTATACGTAACTACCTTGAATTAAGATTTAGTTTTAATGTATTAAAAGGAAATGTATGTTTTTAGATCTCACCGAAAATACCAACCAAAATGTTTACTCTTACTTAGTCGGCGGTATAAGCCCACGGCCTATCGCATGGATAAGTACATTAAATAGTGAAGGTATTGCGAATATTGCGCCTTATTCATTTTTTACTGTGGCTAGCTGCAAGCCACCTGTTTTAAGTGTTACGCAAGTAAACCCTAGTGATAAAACGAATAAAGATACGCTCAGTAATCTAATGGCAACTAAAGAGTGTGTGGTTAATATAGTTAGCCAAGAGCTAGTTGAAAAAATGAATCAAAGTTGTGCAAATTATCCTAGTGATATAAGCGAATTTGATGCAGCAAACATCGCCCAAGCTCCAAGTAAGTTAGTTAATGCGCCAAGCGTTGCCGATTCAAAAGTACGGTTTGAATGTAAGTTACGCGAAGTTATTAGTATTTCAAATGAGCCTGGCGGCGGAAAAATGATGTTGTTGGATGTAGTGGGTATTTGTATAGACGATGAAGTAATGAGTGGTGACTATATAGACCCTGAATTATTAAATGCAGTGGGCAAAATGGGCGGCGATTACTTTAGTACAACCAAAGATAAGTTTTTTCTTAAAAGACCACAGTTGTAATTTTATGTAGATTCTTCCTTTGTTTGTGCACATTGTTTGCACTTTTACTTGTTAACTTTGCTTTATTAAACGTTAAAGTAAAGGTTCAAACATTGAAAACACTTCTTAAAATAAAAGCCTCTAATGTAACTAAATTATTTGCGTTAAGTGTGCTTTGTATCGCTTTAAGCGCATGTAATAGCGATTCAACAAGCACAACAACAGGCGGCGAAACAGTCAGTAATAGTGCTCCAACGGTTGATGCCGGTATTGACCAAACTGTTAATGCGGGTGATACCGTTTATTTAAGTTCAACGGTTGAAGATGACGGCGAAGTATCTGTTAGTTGGTCACAAACATCAGGCACTACGGTTAGTTTATCTTCAAGTACCGCAACGTCTACTGAGTTTGTTGCACCTGAAGTTTTAACTGATGAAGCACTTGTATTTGAAATCAGTGCAGATGACGGTACTAATGATGTTGTTATTGATACCGTTACTATTACGGTAATTGCATCATCAGATTATGATGGTGATACCAGTGTAAAGCTCTCTAGTTGGTTAATTAATAATGATACAACCTCTACTTATATACAAAACAATGGCGCAGTGGTTGAAGATGTTCAATCAGTTGAGGTTGTTACTGTTACAGAGGAAGATGCTGACGTTGAATACATGTACGTGCAAACAACTGACATTCCTAGATATGATGTAACGCTTACACAAGACCAAGTAGACGCGTTAAATAATCGCCCGCGTGCAGCTACTGATTTTTATAACGGTGTAACCTCAGCAGCAGTAGGTCAAACTATTTCATTTGGTGAAGATATTGGCTATAACAGCAGCACTGAAAACTGTGATGACACGGGCGGTGCAGGTTATTGGCCTCCAGGACCAGGCTGCCCGACAGAACAAGCGGTTGAGGCGTATTTTCCGCTAACACCTACCGACTTATCAGGCACTGAAACCTGCGAAACAGGTTTAGGTACAGTTGGCTTAATGGTTAATGGCACCAGCATATTTAACTGGGGCGATGGTATGAGCTACGGTAATAATATTTGGTATACATTAGCGCCCATTGCTGAGCAATACGATGTTGATGTGTGTGGCGGACATGCTGCTAACGGAGAATATCATCACCATTTTTACACGAGTTGCTTAGCTGATTTACTCGAAGATGATGGCGATGCGCATTCACCTATTTATGGGTTTGCAGCTGATGGTTATCCACTTTACGGTCCTTATGAAAGTAACGGCCAACTAGCATTAAGTGGCTGGGAAATACGTGATTATGGCGCATCAGAAAGTGAGGGTGGTTGTGGTACTGAGGGCGAGCGAAGCTGTACTTTAGTCGATCAATACGATGTTAGCCAAGGCACACAAACAAGTGATGCTGGCCCTGCTATCGGTGCACAAGTAACGACGCTCTCTGGTAATACATTAAATGCCGACGATGGGTATTACTTTGAAGATTATTACTACGCACAAAAAACAGTAACCGGTACTCAATTAGATGAGCATAACGGCCACGATACTAATGATGGCAAGGGTTATCACTACCATATAACACTAACGTTAGGCAGTGATGGTAAATTACAGCCTTCTTTTCCTTATCAAATAGGGCCTCGTTTTAAAGGTCAATTAGCCGATAATTCGATTGGTCGCTGTGACACTGGCGAAACAATGGGTCCACCACCGGGAATGTAAGGAGTAACTATGCGTTATTTTAAATACGCATTGATCCTAACAACTGCTGCGCTATTGAGCTTCAAGCTCTTTGCGCAGCAGGAAATGATGGATCATAGCCATATGCCTATAGCAGTGCCAAATGATACGCCAATCCCGGCATTAAGCCTTAAGTTATTAAAAGATAGTATGTCGGGTTATAACTTAATTTTAGATACACAGCGTTATGATTTGTCTGTGCCGCCAGAGGGCACGATGAACATGCAGCAAATGATGAGCGTTACTACAAACGATGACACGGGCTTTTTACAAGGTCATGCTCATTTATACATTAATGGGGTTAAAATACAGCGAATTTACGGACAAGCGTTGCATTTACCTGCTAACTTATTTAAAACTGGTATAAATACCGTATCGGTTACTTTAAATAATCATGGTCATATGTATTGGACCGTTCAAGGCAAAAAAATAGTTGCTACGTTGTATGTTAGCGATCAAAGCAAAGAGTTTATAACATACCGATTTGAAAGCTTTCCTAGCAAGGTTGAAAACACGAATTAATGAAAATTCATAATAAACTTTTTTTAATACTATTTAGTTTTACCTTTAGTGTTATTGCAGGGCTAGTAGTACTTATACAATGGAGTATAGGCCAAGGCGTAATTGATTTTGTTAATGCAAAAGAGGTGAAAGCGCTTGAACCACTTGTTGCGCAGCTGTCAAGACAGTACGAACAAACCCCCTCATGGCAACGCGTTGTTGGCGATGACGAAAATTTTAGAAAGCTTGTTGAATCGCAGCTAGAAAATAGCCAGTTTTTACCTAGACCACCAAAAGGTCCGGGTCACAGGGGAGGGATGATGCGACGACCGCCGCCAGATCATGTTCGTTTAGGGATGGATCGCCGCCCACCACCGGACAATATTGCTCACTACGCATTACTTGATGAAAATAAACAGCGAGTAGTGGGTAAATATCTCAGTGATTTAAAATATATAACAACCCCAATTACAGTGGGCGATAAAACAGTGGGTTACTTAGCTGTTTCCAAAAGAGATAACTTGGTTGATGGTTATGAGCTTGATTTTTTACAGCAGCAAACTAACTACTTATGGTTTATTGCTTTAGCTGCGGTATTGCTTACATTACTGGTTACCTTTTTATTGTCTCGCCACTTAGTTAGCCCAGTAAAGCAAATTGCTAACGGTATGCATCGCTTAACGCAAGGTAACTATGAGACCAAACTTACGCTTGAGCGAAAAGACGAATTAGGCCAATTAAGCGAAGATTTTAATATCCTTGCATTTACACTCGCTAAAGATGAGCAAGTACGTAAGCGATGGCTTGCTAATATTTCTCATGAGCTTAGGACGCCAATGAGCATTTTACTCGGTGAACTTGAAGCTATGCTACTTGGTATACGAGAACCGAACACAAAAAATATAAGTTCGGCTAACGATGAAGCTTTGCATTTAAAACGCTTAATACACGACTTGCATATGCTCAATAGCGCAGAGTTAGGTGGTATGCACTACACTATGCAACCTACTGATATGGCGTTATTATTAAATACTATTGAGCAAAAATATCAGGTTGTGCTTGAACAAAATAATATAAAAATTCATTTACTAAATAGCGCTAAACACATAACTGTACAAGCAGATAAAACACGCCTTTTGCAGCTACTCGATAATATTTTAATGAACGCAGTACACTATGCACAATGCTCAACTATTTCATTAACGGCTAGCAATATAAGTATTAAAGGGCAAACCTACTTAGAGCTTATAATTGAAGATAATGGCGTAGGTGTAGAGCAGTCGCATTTATCGCATTTGTTTGAGTATTTATATCGAGTAGATAGTTCGCGTAATCGCCAAGAGGGGGGTTCTGGTTTAGGCTTATCTATTTGCCAGCATATAGTTAAAGGCCATAATGGTGAAATAGCTGCTAAAAAAGCCAGTTTAGGTGGTCTTGCCATTATTATTAGATTGCCTACTATTTAGTTTATAAAAATAAAGTTGAGGTTACTTACAGAGATGCCTATGAGTGAACAAATTCTGATTGTGGAAGATGAAGTAAAGCTAGCTAACTTAATGAGTGACTTTTTAAGCAGCCACCACTTTATCACTCATCAAATACATCACGGGAATGAAGTATTACCTTGGCTTGAAATTAACAGCCCGAGTGTAATCTTACTCGACATAATGTTACCTGGCCAAAGTGGCATTGAATTGTGTAAAGCAATCAGGCGCTTTTCAAACGTGCCTATTATTATGGTATCGGCAAGAGTAGAAGAAATAGATAGATTACTTGGACTAGAGTTAGGTGCTGATGATTATATTTGTAAGCCGTTTAGTTATGCTGAGCTGGTGGCACGCGTAAAAGCTATATTAAGGCGATTAAATAACGCAAGTGATGTTACAGAGTCAACAATGAAGCTTGATGAGAGCACCTACAACGTAAAATACAAATCAAGCAGCATAGAGCTAACGAACTTTGAATTTCAGCTATTTAAACCTTTGTTTAACAACCCAAATCGTATTTATTCGCGCGATAGTTTAATGGACACTATGTACGCCGATCAGCGTATTGTGAGCCACCGTACTATTGATAGCCATATTAAAAAGTTGCGTAAAAAACTAGATGAAGTGACACAAACTGAAAGTGTTATTCAGTCTGTTTATGGGGTTGGCTACCGATTTGTGCACCCGCAGTAAGGGGGGATTAGTGAGCTATGACGATGAGCTACTCATCATCGTCAGCATTTTTAATTCGCTCTAAACGGTCAAACTCTTCATATTCTGCCGCTTGGATTTCATCAAGAATAGAATCTACATCGGCAAGTTCGTCGCTGTCTTCAAATTCACCTGTAAGCGTTGAATTAGGCGTTAAATTGGCCTCTTCAAATAATGCCCACATTTCTTTAGCGTATTGAGTTTTTAGTATGCTTGGCGCAAATTCACCATAGTAGCGGCGTATGTTATTGACATCGCGTGCAAACATAGCTTGTGCACTGTTATTTGCTGAAGCGTTAACTGCTTGCGGTAAATCTATAATTACAGGGCCGTTGTTATCTACAAGTACATTAAATTCAGATAAATCGCCGTGTATTATACCTGCGCAAAGCATAAGCTTAATATAATGCATCATGAGTTTATGCTGCTCAATCGCTTGCTCTTCACTAAAAACGACATGTCCAAGTTGAGGAGCTACGTTACCATCCTCGTCCGACACGAGCTCCATAAGCAGCACGCCATCAATACAAAAGTAAGTATCAGGTACACGTACACCCACACCGGCTAAACGAGATAGCGCATCCACTTCGGCATTTTGCCAAATCTCTTCTTCTAATTGACGGCCATAGCTAGAGCGTTTGCCCATAGCACGGGCTTGGCGTCCACCACGTACTTTTCGGCCTTCTTGGTATTGTGCCGCTTTTTTAAAGCTACGTTTAACGGCATCTTTATACACTTTTGCACAGCGTATGTGTTCACCACAACGCACAATAAATACATCGGCTTCTTTGCCGCTCATTAGTCGGCTTATAACTTCGTCAATAAGGCCATCATCAACAAGAGGTTGTAGGCGTTTAGGTATTTTCACAGATTGCCTGCTAAGTAGGGTTGGTTATTAATCATTATTTATGAAAGTGCTCTGTATTTGTTTGTTTAATTGGCTCAAGCAGTATATCAGCTTTGAGAATTAAGGGCAGTAACGCAACTGCTCGTCAGTTATTAATCGTATTATTTTATTAGCTTATATATTGATTGCAATGCAATCAACCATAACTTTTTAAATTAATTTTTTTATCAAAATAATTTACTACTTCCCTATTGTTTGCACATTGTTTGCGTTTTTAAAGCGTAATCTTAATTTAATTCTTAAATACGAGGTTATTACTATGAAGCATTTTTCAACACTTGCCACTGTGGCAATATTATCTATTGCTTTTTCAGCTAATGTAGCTGCACGAGGCGGTGACAATCCTCCTGAAAGACCTGATTTTTCAACTATTGATACTGATGGTGATGGTGTAATTAGCTTTGAAGAGTTTAGTGCTAAAAAACCACCGCACGGCGATGCACAAACAATTTTTGATTCTATAGATGCCGATGGTAATGGCGAAATCAGTGAACAAGAGCTTAGCGATCATAAACCACCTCGTCGTGAACGTTGAAAGGATACTAAAATGATTAATAATATTGGCAGCAGCTCTGCGAGTTTTGTGCCGCAACAAAGTAATCAAGCTGAAAAATTAACAACAGAGCAAAGTGATTTTATTAAAGAAACGCTTGCACAGTTTGATGCCGAAAACTTAACTAGCGACGATGCGCAAAGTATTCAAGCGGCGTTTAAAGAGCAAGGTATTGCACCCACTAAAGAGCTTGCTGATTTAATGGGCGAACTTGAATTTGATGCTAAAAGTATTGGTGATGCAGGACGGGCAGAAGGCCAGCGTCCGCAAAACTCATTAGAATCAGTCGATACAGACGAAGTAGTCAGCTATTTAGATGAGCTCTTAACTGAGTATTCAAACCAGTTGTCTGATGAAGATAAAGAATCAATTCTTGCATCAGTGCAAGAGAAATTTGGTTTAAGTGAAGGCGATTCGCTGCTAAATGTAACTGCTTAGGTATTATTACTTAGAGTAAAGCTGACTGTTACTCGAAAGTCTTAAGTCCAAAGCCCAACGGTTAATTCTGTTGGGCTTTTTTATTGGCTTAATTTAACCGTGTTTCTATTTTGCTGGTGCCATCTTCTTCGGTAAATTTAAATACAAAATCTTTTTTACCATCTTGGTTTATATCAACTAACAGAATATCTTTGTTATTTTTAGGCAGCGTTAATTTTAATTTCTTACGTTTTTTATTTAGCAGTGAATCTTGCTCTCCGTAATAAATATACAGTGTTTTTTTACTGTATTTGTATACCGCATCAATATAGCTGTCGCCGTTAATATCGCCTAAATAGAGCGCTGGTTTGGAATCATTGCCGTTCATTCCCACTTCCATTTCTAAATCAAGTTCGATACTCGATTTATTGGCAAATGAGCCGTCGGATTGCTGTTTATAAAGATTCATTTCTACATCTACATCAGTACTGCCACCGCCCAATGCCATAGACGCGATAGTACCTAAGCCAATATCTAAGTCCATTTTTTGTAAATCAATTAAGCCATCATTATTAAAATCAGTTTTGAGCAATAGTTCACTAGGGCCCTGTGTTTCAAATAAGGTAATGGGCGTATTAGTAAAACCTTTAGCGCTCCCTAGGTATAAAGTATGTGCTATTTTTATATCTAACGAATCCATACCTTGCGTAGGCTTAAACTGCCTGGTTGTAAAATCAAGAAATCCGTCGTTATTAATATCAATAATTTGCTTTATTTTTCGAGTTTCACCATTACTTAGTTCGCCTAACTCGATGTCAAAGTCAATTGAGGTAAGCTTTTGCTCAAAGCCCTCTGAATTAGCAAGGAGTACATCTGCTCCAAAGTCGTTTGAAAATACTAGGTCGTTTAAGCCGTCGTGGTTAAAATCAATAACGACGGGTTTATTGCTAATATTAACTTCCAGCGAAAGTCCTTTACTTGAAAAACGACCTTCATACAAAGGTGTTTGCATAAATTGGTTGGGCTTAAAGCTGCCGTCTTTGTTTTGAACATATAAGGTGCTGCTTGTTAAATTAGGGATAAAAATATCACTTAAGCCATCGTTATTGGCATCAAAAACAAAATCAATTTTCTCAAACTCATCTACTTTTAATGTATTAAGCACTGATTCATAAGTAAACAATAATGTTGTTTTATCGCTATTGGTTTTATAAACCCCGTCGTTTGCTAAAATTAGTGCTTGTTTGGTATCGGCATTGGCAAGTGTTGCTACATCAAAACCAATCGCATTATTGGGTAGGGTAAGTTGAATGCTTTTTGCGCTTAGTAAATTGATGCTCTCAAGCTGCTTTAGGGTCTTGTTATATGCAAATACAGTTGCGGAGTCGGTTGTAATTAATGCTTGTGTTGTTTGTATTGCTAGTTTTTGTGCTGATACAAGGCAAGGAGCTAAAGCACATAGCGTTATTATTATTTTATTCATTCGTTAATCCTTTAAATTAACGAGCAATATAGTATTGCTCAAGATTAATTTATAGTACCAACGACTAATTTTAGAACAACTAAATATATGTAAGAAAATGTGGCTGAATGTCTATTTTACAGAGTGAGGAAGCCACTTTAAAAGTTTTTCAAATAAAATATCTTGGGCAATTGGTTTTGATATATAGTCATCCATTCCGGAATCTAAACATTTAGTTTTATCACCCGTCATAGCATTCGCTGTCATTGCTATGATTGTAATGGCGTTTGCTTTATCTCTTGCTTCATTATTTCTAATTAAAGTTGTTGCCTGATATCCGTCCATAACAGGCATCTGGCAATCCATTAAAATAAGAGAGTATGGCTCAATAGTATTTTTTTGATCTAAGTAATCAAGTACCTCTTTACCATTGGTCGCAATATCTACAACACTAATTCCCATCTTTTTCAATGTTGTTGCGGCGACAATCTGATTAATTTGATTATCTTCAGCTAATAAAATACGTATATCTTCACGCCATACAATATCATTCGGCCCAAGTGGTTTTTCGGTTATGGTACAAGTTTGGGTATTTTCACTATGTAAAGTGTTTCTCTCGGGTAAGCATTTTGTAAGAAGGTTAAAAATATCTTTAGTTGTCATCGGTTTTGGAAAGTAAGCAGTAAAACCATTTTGTTTATAGTGTTCATTAGTTTCAAACTGATCTATTGTGGTCATCAATACAAGGTTTGCTGTACTGAGAAGATTTAGATCATTAATCGTTTTACCGAGTGTTAATCCGTTACTGTCGCTAAGTTTTGTATCAATAATTACAATGTCGAAAGGATGAGCATGTTGGGTATAAAATTGCTCGTAAGTATTTAGCGCAATTTTTGCTGATGAGCTTATTGTTACGATTGCTCCCCATTGTGTAAGCTGCTTTTGAAGTACGTTAGCTTGGCTTTTGTTACTGCACGCTATTTGTATGTTAATTCCAGTAATATCTATAGGAGGCATTACTTTTTCTGTTTTTTTACCTTTCTTTAAAGTGATATCAAAAATAAAGTTACTCCCTTTATTTTCGTCCGACTTTACCTCTACTTCACCTTGCATCAAATTGCAGAGTTTTTTAACGATGGCTAACCCTAATCCTGTCCCGCCGTATTTCCGTGTTGTTGAAGAATCTACTTGTGAAAATGATTTAAATAACTTGGCTTGTTGCTCTACTGGAATGCCTATTCCGGTATCCTTCACTTGGCAGTTAAAGCGTATTTCATTCCCATTAGTGGGGATTAATTTAGCAATAATTTGCACTTCTCCTACATGGGTAAATTTAAGAGCGTTATTAACAAGATTTGTTAATATTTGTCTGAGTCGTCCAGGATCTCCAATAACGAAAGGGTATTTGATATCTGTAATATCTAAAATAAGTTCAATACCTTTACTATATGCTTGAGCTGCGACTGTTTCTAAAAAATCTCCTAGCATGGCATGCAAGTTAAACTCTAACTCTTCTAGCTCAAGCTTACCTGCATCTACTTTTGAAAAATCTAAAATATCATTAATTATATTGAGTAAAGAGTTTGCACTGTTAAGTGCAATACGTGTTTGATATTGCTGCTTTTCGTTTAGAGGGCTATCTAAAATAAAGTTAAGCATACCGAGTACTCCATTCATAGGCGTACGTATTTCATGACTCATTGAGGCTAAAAACTCACTTTTTGCTATATTCGCTTGTTCTGCTAATGCTTTTGCTTCAATTAATGAATGATTGGCAGCAATCTGTTTAGTGATATCTTGCTGAATTCCTACAAAGGCGGTGAGTTTAGAGTGTTCGTCAAAAACAGGGGAGATTTGTAAACTATTCCAAAATGCGGTGCCATCCTTTTTGTAGTTTACTATTTCTATACGCTGAGTTTTTAATGTTTTTATTGCATTTTTAATGACCGATATTGATTTTTTATCTGTGTTAGGGCCTTGTAAAACACGGCAATTTTTACCGATCATATCTTCTTTTTTGTAACCGGTTATTTTTTCAAACTCGCTATTTAAAAATACTAAAGGTAGACCAGGGACCTTAGCATCTGCGATCGATATTCCTACATTACAAGACTCTATAGCATGGGCTAATAGATCATTTTGTTCTTTGGCTTTTTTTAATGCCTCTTGTGATTTTTTTTGTTCAGTGATGTCAGTAATTGAGCCCGCCATTCTGATGGCAATATTATTGCTGTCTCGTAATGCCATGCCTTTCGCTCTAAAGTGACGGTATACACCTGATTTATTCTTTAAGCGGTATTCAATATTATATGGTTTATTTTGCGTTAAATGCGCTTTTAATTGTTTTTGGTTTTCATCTATATCATCAATATGAATTAGGTTATTAAATGTTTCAATTGTATTAGGTAAAAACTCTATATCGTTTTCATTGTATCCAAGTAATACTCTAATCCGTGGGGAAAAATATATTGTATTAGAGAGGATATCCCAATCCCAAATACCATCATTGCTGCCTTCAACTGCTAACTCATAACGGGCTTCACTTAATTTGATCGCTTTTTTTGAAATCTCAAGCTGCTTAAATGGGTTTAATAGTAAATGCCTACCAAAAATTAATAACACAACAGATGAAAGGAGTAGGCTTAAAATAAGAGCTACTGCTATATCTAGCATAAAGGCGGTTACTTTTTCAGCTAACAAGCTGTTTTTTATTAAATAATTTAACTCAATGCCTGTGGAGCCAACCGGTTTTTTACTGATTGAAATATACTGCTGTGTTTCATCTAAATTTGAAAAAGAGACCCAAGGGCCACTGAGTATGATGTTGTGATTATTTAATACAAATTTTGCAGGTAATAACTCCCTAAGCGGTGTGCTAAATTGTACTGTTAGCACCCCTTCACTGAGGTTGTTATATTTTATAGGTACTGCAATGGTAAAAAAATATTGCGATTGTGATGACCGTAAAATAACAGCGCTTTCTATTTGATTGTTAATTATACTATTTAGCCAAGTAGGTTCTGTCGCAATTACCTCAGCTAATGATGAGTCACTGCTATACACAACTTCTTGGAGAATATTTGTAATAACAAGCTTTTCGGTTTTTCCTAAAATTTTATATTCATCAAGGTAATCTAATAGCGCAGCTTTAGATGTCTCTGAGCCCATGATTGCATTTGACAAAATTGGCTGGCGAGCAATATCTTTGAGGATCTGTTCTCGGGTTTCTATAAAAAGCATTAAGTAGCTAGTGGTTAACTCCGATTCAATTTCTATACTTTTACTCTGTAAATCATAAATAGCATCATTAGCTCTGCTCCCAACAAGTAAAAGGCTTATTGTTACTGAAAGTATTAAACTCAATGCTAAAAAAGTATAAAATGCATTGTTTGTTGTCAGTTTAAATTTATTACTCAGTGAGTTTGGCATTATTCTGGACTGCCTTCTAAATTATTTAATATATGAATACTCCCATCAGGTTTATAATTTGCCATGCATAAATCATCTAACCCAAGTGCTTCATGTGCATCTGCATCATCACTAGACCACTGAGTAAAAGGCTGCTTATATTGTTTAATTAATCCATCGATTGGTTGATTTAAATTCTCTAGTGCGAGCCTAATATTCGCCCTGTTTTTTTGTATATCGTCGGTTAATGTTGTTTGCGAAATGGCTTGTAATAGGATTTTAGTAAGATCATATGCATGGATAAACCCAGCCGGAGAATCCAGCTTTTCTGGTGCTATAGAAGGGGGGGAAAGCGATAGCGCTTGATTTACCACGTTTTTGGTAAGCTTTGTTTGGGGTTTAGTTAAAAAAGAAAAACAGCTTTGTATGAAATGCAGGCTGAGGTTTGATTTTATTGCGTGCTCAACATTTGTGAAAAAATCCCCCCCAGTGATCCCCCAGTGACTAATTATAGGTACTCGCTTATTCTCTACAAAGCTTGCCATAGCGTTAATTATTTCAGCTCCTTCAAGTGCGTTACCCACAAACAAAATACAATCGGCTTGGTCGCTTATGATTTCACGTAGAATTATTTTTGCACTATTCGCTTTTATGTTCCAATTAAACCAATTTACTTTAGTTTTAATATTCCCCAATGCTTTGCTCATCGCAATATTGTTAGACTTACCCCAAGGGGTATTTTCTAATAACAGTTGGGGTTTTTGACAACCAAGAGTCTGCGTTGCAAATTGGGCCATTCTATGGCCTGCTTTTGTATCGTCTACAGAGAGTCTAAATACCCAGTTTTTCTCGTCAGGGTAGCGGGTAATTGGCCCACCAGCAGCCCAAGGAACTAAAAGTAATAGTTTATTTTTATTTATAAAATCTCTATTTTTAATATAGGGAGGAGAGTGTAGACCCCCCAAAAAAACTAACGCGTTTGAATCTTTTAAAAACTGCTGCATATGCAGCAAGCTGCGATTAGAGTTTCCTCTATTATCTTTTTCAATAAAATTTATTTGGTAACCTTGTACATTATTATTAATTTCGGCGAGTGCTGTAAGTGCTCCCATTTTCATTGCATAGGCGGATTCGTTATGATTAGAGTAGTCAGAATCGTGATAAATAGTCAGTGTTTTAATATTTTCAGCGTAGGTACTAAAGGAAAAAGAGGCAGTATAAAAGAGGCTTATGATGATGAGATAAATAGTTATACGCATAAAAACACTTAGTTTTAATAATTTATATTAAAGTTAGCTTATTTTGGAGCGTTTTCATATTTTAAAAGAAAATAACTTTATAATAAATGATTTAAATAGTTAATTTGTATTAAGCTGTTGCTTTAATTAATTTATTGGCAATAAATGGCGTGTCTTTTGAGGTATAAAAGCCAGCAAATATTACTGGCTTTTATACAAAGACGCGTGGCTATTTTATTTAAAATCACTGCCTTTATGGCGCTCTGCCATTTGCTCTTCTTCAGGGCCCCATGTGCGATTAACACGACGACCGCGTTTTACAGCTGGGCGCTCTGAAACCTGTGTAGCCCAGCGTACAACGTGAGTGTATGAAGCAACATCTAAAAACTCAGCTGCATCATACAAAGCACCTAGAACTAGCGAGCCGTACCACGGCCAAATGGCGATATCTGCAATTGAATATTCATCACCCGCCATGTATTCGTTTTCGCTTAAATGACGGTTTAACACATCAAGTTGGCGTTTAGTTTCCATTGTAAAACGGTCAATAGGGTATTGCATTTTACTTGGCGCATAGCTATAAAAGTGACCAAATCCGCCACCTAAGTATGGCGCTGAACCCATTTGCCAAAACAGCCAGTTACGACACTGCGTTTTAGCTTTTAAGTCTTTAGGGATGAGTACATCAAATTTTTCAGCCAAATACTGTAAAATAGAACCTGATTCAAAAATACGAGTCGGTGGCGTGGTTGAATGATCCATTAGTGCTGGGATTTTCGAATTTGGATTAATATCAACAAAGTCAGAACCGAACTGATCGCCATCACCTATATTTATTAAATATGCGTCGTAGTCTGCACCAGTTAAGCCAAGCTCTAAAAGCTCTTCAAACATAATAGTGGCTTTTTGACCATTAGGTGTCGCAAGAGAATAAAGCTGAAATGCGTGCTCACCAATAGGTAGAGTTTTGTCATGAGTCGCGCCGGCAACGGGGCGATTAATACTAGCAAACTTACCGCCACTTTCACTTTCCCACGTCCATACTTTTGGTGGTGTATACTCGTTTTCATCACTCATAAATAACCTCAATGTTAAATAGAATTGTTTAATACTTACTCATAAATGGGGACATAAAAAATTAATTAAAGGTTTCGTTTAATATTTAACTCATCGACCTTTTAGCTTATCGTTTTTTGCTAATCTATAACCTAAAAACAACCCGCTTAGCGCTCCAAATAGATGGCTTTCAAACGATACATGGTAGCGCTGAGGTAAAACACCCCATATAAAACCGCTATAAAGTATGGCAACAGCAATAGCAATGATAATGGATTTTAACGAACGCCTGACCACGCCATAGCAAAGTATAAATCCCCACAAACCATATATAACACCGCTTAAACCAACATGTATGTTACTGCGCCCAAATGCCCAAACTAACAGTCCACCAACTAAAGCGGTAAAAATAAATACATTATAAAAACGCTTAACGCTGTATTGGCAAATTAGCCAACTTAATACTACAAATGGGATCATGTTACTGGCAAAATGCCACCAGCTACCATGTAAAAAAGGCGCGCATAGTATGCCAATTAAGCCTTGGATACTGCGTGGGTATATTCCTAAACCATTTAAGCTTATACCAGGGAGGCTATTAATTACTTGTAGTACAAAGCAAATAACAACAATACTAAAAATTGCGAAACGGGTAGTGGTTAGTAATGACAGTGTGGTTGGCTTGGTTGCCATATAATTGCCCTAATTGACTTTAAGAGTTGCCAGTATAGGAATTGTATTTGCTAATGAAAAGCAATTAAAAAAGCACAGCATAAAATACTGTGCTTAATTTTAATTATTACTCGCTATTAACCTAACTTAGTTAGTAGCTTTTTAGCAGCTAGTTCAGAGCTTGCTGGATTTTGACCGGTAATTACTAAACCATCTACTAGTGCTAATACGCCCCAGTCGTCAGTTTTTTGATAATCGCCGCCTTTTTTAATTAGCTCGTCTTCAACTAAAAATGGCACGATATCGGTAAGTTGTACTGCAGCTTCTTCTGAGTTAGTAAAACCAGTTACTTTTTTACCCGCTACTAATGCATTGCCATCAGCACCTTTAACATTTAAAAATGCCGCGCTTGCATGACATACCGCAGCAACCGGTTTTTGCTCTTTTACAAAGCTTTCGATAAGTGAAATTGAATCTGTGTTGTCAACCAAGTCCCATAATGGGCCGTGGCCACCTGGGTAAAATACAGCGTCAAAATCGCTTGAATTCACTTCACTCAACACTTTAGTGTTTGCCATTAATGTTTGTGCTGCGCTATCTGCGTCATAACGTTTTGTTGCATCTGTTTGAAAATCAGCAAGTGTACTTGTCGGATCAATGGGTGGTTGGCCACCAGCTGGAGACGCTAACGTTACTTCAACGCCTGCGTCAACAAAGGCGTAATAAGGGGCTGCAAATTCTTCTACCCAAAAACCTGTTTTTTCGCCAGTGTTACCAAGTTCTGCGTGAGATGTAAGAACCATAAGTATTTTTTTAGACATTGAATATATTCCTTCTGATGATTTAAATTAGTAATCTTGCTTACCGATTACTATATGCACTAACACTCCTTTAAACAACGATGATAAATTTAACTTTATTGATTTAATAATTGATACAATTGAAAGGTTGAATTTGAAACATATTGTGGAGCGTTTATGAAAGTGTCGTTTGAGCAGTTAAAAAGTATGGTGGTATTTGCACAAATTGTAGAGCAGGGTAGCTTAACCGCTGCTGCTAAACAGCTAGGGCTTACGCGAGCCGTGGCAAGTTATCATTTAAAAAAATTAGAAACCCAACTTGAAATCACTTTACTAAATCGTTCAACCCGCACCATGGCGCTCACTGAAGCCGGCATTGCTTATTATGAGCGTTGTAGAATAATTACCGAACAAGCCAATGCCGCTAATCAACAAATAGAAAATATAAAAAGTGAGCCACAAGGTTTGCTTAAAATTAGTTGCCCCGTAAATGTAGGAATGCAATTAATTGTACCTGCAATAAATACCTTTAAACGGCAATACCCTAAAATTAAAATTGATTTACAACTTACGGATGACGTTATCGATATTATTAAAAATGGGTTTGATTTTGCAATTAGGGGTGTGGCGCTTAGTGACTCCAACTTGCAGGCAACCAAGCTGACTACAATGAGCACCTGTATTTGTGGCGCGCCGGAATACTTTGCACATTTTGGAAAACCTAAAACGCCCTTAGAGCTAGCAGAGCACCAATGGGTCGTTTACCAGCTCGGGAGTAAAACATTAACACTTCAAAAAGATGGCAAAAAACACGATATTACAATGCAAGGCGGGCTAAGTACTAATAACGCAGCCGCACGTACTGCCTTTGTAGAAGCGGGGCATGGCATTGGCCGTATTCCGCTTTACGATGCGTGGCCAAAAGTACAAGCTGGGTTGCTTGAAATAATATTAGATGATTATAAAAGCAAAGATATTGAACTGTACGGAGTATTTCCGCCAGGGGCTGCGGGATCTAAAAAACTACGATTATTTATTGATTACTTAAAAGCCTACTTTGTAAAACAGCATACCGCTTTAGGTATGCTGAAAGGCGTTTAATTATTTTCGCTTTTAAAATATTTATAAAGCACTTATAAAGTACGGCTAAATAATGCAACCGCTTGTTGATACATATTAATAGCAAGGGCTGCATCGTATCGCTCACCTTCATCACGCATAAAGGCATGTTGTGCATTAACTTCTTGCCACTGGTAATTGATGTTTGTGCTTACACATTGTTGGTATATTTTAGCGCGGCCTTCCTTTGGTACATGCGGGTCTTGTTTTCCCCATATAAAGTGAATTTCACCTTGTATATCAGCCATACGCTCGAATGAGTTGTTGCCTAGTTTTGCCGGTAATGTATTGCTGTGAATATCAGTAGCGTATAAACAAAAAGCCGCTTTAATTTCAGGGTTAAGTGCTGCTCTATAAGCTAAATGTCCGCCAATGCATACGCCCATTGCGCCTACGGTGCTTGTGCAGTAAGTTTGTTGCTTTATAAAGTCGATAATGGCTTGCGTGTCGCTATCATGATGCTCAAGTGGTTTTGCCCATTTGTCGGCATTGCCTTTGTCTTTACCTGCATCGTCGTAAGCAAGCACAGTGCCTATAGGGTTTAACTCGTGAAATACTTCCGGGACTAACACCACAAAGCCATGGCTTGCTAAAATAGCTGCGCTGCGTGCAATCGGGGCGGTTTGCTGAAATATTTCAGAATAAAAAATAATAGCAGGGAATTGCCCTTGCGCCTGAGGGCGATATACAGTTGTTCGCATTAAACCTGTAGGTGTTGGCAAGTCAGCATTATGTTGTTGGATTATCATAAAAGCGCTCAGTTAAATAAAATTATATAATGATATGGTAACTGAGCGCGATAAAATAAACGACTCTTGTTGTTGAGTATTTATACCAACCTGCATAAATCTTTGATCAATTTAACGAATTAAATTTCACTATAACGTCGTTAAATTTTTTTATTTAGAACAACTAGATAAAAAATTTTTGCCTAGTTCTAGGGCCTGTTGACCTTTCAGGATTAAAATTTGTTCAATCTAGGGGGCATTTAATCGCGGCGCGAGGTTTGTAACCTAGTGGGCTAAGTAAAAACCGAGTAACAAAGAGTAAATAGCCCCTAGGCAGAACCCTTTGGGCAGCGCCTGTTTGGCATTTATGCTACGTTATCGCCTATTTATGGGGAATAACCACACTACATAGGCTCTGCCTTGCCTAAATACCAAACAGTCTGATGCAAATTTAACCTCGAAAGATAAACAGGCCCTAGCGTAATTTTCTTAACGTTAAATAGACCCCATATATAAGCAGATTGGTATTAAATACTTGCAGGCATTTTATTACAACTAGCGTAATAACTTACCGTAGCAGGCCAATCTGAAAATATAGCCATAACCCCCACGTCTTTTGCAAGTACATCAACAACCGTCATCATATCGCCATCGTTATCTATAACATCAGCAATTGATTGATAGTAATAACCGCCGCCTTCATTTAGCGGGCCTGATCGCTCAAGGCTCCATGCAATAAGCGCTAAACCTGCCGCTTTAGCGTCAATTGCATATTGCGAGGGGACGATATTGTTTTCGCTATCTATTGTTAGCATCATCCAAATAGGAGGGGCTAAAATTTTAACGCCATCGGCAACAAGTTCATCCATGCTCGGTTGCCATGTTTGCGGGTTACTTGGATCAAAACCGGCTTCACTGTCGCGACCATCTAGGTATACGCTTTTGTCTGCAAAGTCAGGGTTGTTGTTAATCCAGTATTTTACGTCATCAAGGTTAAATGATTGCGGGTAAACTTTTGAGGCTGGCACATCCAGTTGTGTGTACTCGTCTAGCATTTTTTGCGCATATTGCTCTTGTGTCATTCCATCAAATGGCATACTTACTTGTGGCGATTTTAGTTCTGGGGTCATTTTTACACCCAGCTCATTAAACAGTGCAATGCTTTGTTTATGGGTCATCAATGTGCCGTTGGTGGCATATAAATCAGTGCGCCAACTTGGTGTACCATCCATGTAATCGGCAACGGTAGTTGCATTAGTGTTTGCACCATCCATTTTACCTTCAAGGGTTAAAAACTCCGCTAAGCTTATGTCGCTGGTACAACATTTAGCTGATGCAGCAATACCATTAGCAGGATCGGCTGGTGTAAATGGCACACTGCATTTCGCTGCAAGTTCAGGAATGGCTAAAATATTAGTTGTGGTATGCAAATCGCATTGAGAGTGGCGACAAACAAGCTCTTTGTCGTTTGTAAATGTAACATCGCATTCAACAATGCCTGCGCCCATTCTGGCTGCAGCAATGTAGGCTTCTTTAGTATGCTCAGGGTATTGCATTGGCGCACCGCGATGACCAATGGAAAAATCAGTACGATAAAATGGCCCTTCGCTGCATGACTCTAATTTTGTTTTTAGTGTGCTTTGCGCCATATCATCAATTAAATAGTCGGGGCGAGTGCCTAGCTGAATATTTGCGCCTTCAGCAACCTCTACAACAATGGGCGTAGGTACTTCAACAATTTCCACTTCGGTGTTGGTAACAACCACTTCTTTTTCTACTATTTCTACATCGTCATCACAGCCTGCAAGTGCGGCTAACAATATACAGCTTGTAAGTAAGGTAATACGTTTCATTGTTTATCCTTAAAAAGTAAAATTTGTACTACCTTAATGATTATTAATGACAATTTAGCTACAAACTTATTAATTCACTTTTTATTAAGCATTTGATTGACCAATAATGCACCTAACATTATAGCTGCTCCAATACTTAACCTAACTATGTCAGCGTCTCTGTTCCAAATAAGCACGTTAACAATAATCCCTGCTGGGATAAGTAAGTTATTCATGACTGCTAGAGCTCCAACGTTGACAAGGGTTGCGCCTTTATTCCACATAAAGTAACCAAGGCCTGATGCAACAACCCCTAAATAAATCAGTATGCCCCACTGAGTAGAAGTGGTTGGTAATTTGTTTGAATTGCCAAATAATGCATAACAAATTATGGCAATAATAAGTGCGCCTATAAAAAACCATCCGAACACGGTTTTATCATCAAGTTGATTTTTATTCATTAAGCGTTTATAGGTGACTTGGCCTACAGCAAAACTTATATTAGCACCTTGAACTAATAGTAAACCGATTATGAAATTGTTATTTAGGTTTTCGTAACGAATAGTAATTGCGCCGATTACAGCAATAAGCGCGACTATAAAAAAACGTGGGTTAAAGCGTCTATTCAATGCATCATTTAGCAAGGTAATGTACAAAGGAGTCATTACAGTAAATAGCAGTACTTCAGGAACGGTTAAAAATAAAAATGAGTGGTAGTAAAAGCTATACATAACACCAAGTTGTATAGCGCCAATCAGCATAAGCTTTAAGGCTAAAGGTTTAGGCGTTTGTTTGAGCTTTAAAAAAGGTAAAAAAATCAGTGTTGCCAGTGCTATGCGTATTAATACGCTAAACCAAGCGTCAACTTGTCCTGCTAAGTACACACCAATTAAACTAAACGAAAACGCCCATAGCAAAGTGACTGTAAATAAGTACTGCATAACCATCATCTTTTAATAAATATTGAGCTAAGTTTATCTGTTATATGTGAGGGTATAAACAATAAAAGCCCGCAAGCGGGCTTTTATAAAAGGTGAGCTTAATAAATTAAGTTATTTACTCAACTAAACCACGGCGCTTAAGTAATGCGTCGGTAGTTGGTTTTTGACCTCTAAACTCAATGTAGCTTTGCATTAAGTCGCGGCTGTTACCTTTTGATAGGATTTCTTTACGGAACTTGTCACCATTTTTACGTGTTAAGCCGCCGTTGTTTTCCATATGTGCAAAGGCATCTGCTGCAAACACTTCAGTCCATAGGTACGCGTAGTAACCTGCTGAATAACCACCTGCAAATGTGTGGCTAAAGAAGTTTGATTTGTAACGCGGTGGAACAGGGTAGTAAGCAATACCGTGTTTTTCTAGCGCGTCTTGTTCAAACTTTTGAACATCAGTAATTTTTTCATCAGAACCAAATGAATGCCATTCCATATCAAGTAGTGCAGCGGCTAAATATTCAGTAGTGCCGTAACCTTGGTTGAATTTTTGCGATTCAAGTACTTTATCAAGTAAAGCTTGTGGAATTGGCTCACCTGTTTTGTAATGCTTAGCGTAGTTAGCAAGTACCGTTGGTTCAATCATCCAATCTTCATTTGCTTGCGACGGAAATTCAACAAAGTCACGCGCCGTTGCAGTACCCGCTAAGCTTGGGTATTTAACATCTGAGAATAAACCGTGTGCAGCATGACCAAATTCATGGAACATAGTAGACACTTCGTCAAACGTCATTAGCGTAGGTTCACCTGCAGCAGGTTTTGGAATGTTCTGCGCATTGTAAATAACTGGTTTAGTACCTTTTAAGCCACTTTCGCTTACGTATGCACTCATCCATGCACCGCCACGTTTACCTTCACGTGCATATGGGTCTAAGTAAAATAAGCCGATAGCACTGTTATCAGCGTTAAATACTTCGTATACAGTTACATCTTCATGATAAACGGGAAGATCTTTACGTTCTTTAAACGTAATGCCATATAGTTTATTCATCGCGAAGAATAAACCGTCGTGAATTACCGACTGCATTTCAAAGTATGGCTTAACAAGTGCTGGGTCTAAGTTGTATTTTTCTGCACGTACTTTTTCAGCATAAAAAGTCCAATCCCATGGTTTAAGCTCAAAGCTTTCGCCTGAATCGTTAATCACTTTTTGAATAGCGGCTGCTTCTATTTTGGCTTTTTCAACTGCTTTTGGCGCAAGGTCGTCTAGAATGCCATATACATTGTCAGTTGTTTGCGCCATACGCGATGTCATTACATAAGAAGCCCAATCCTTATAACCTAAAAGCTCTGCTTTTTGAGCGCGTAGGTTGGTTTCTTTAATTATGATAGGGCCGTTAGTTTTTGCAGCACGATTTGCAGAAGCTTTAAAAATTTGCTCACGCAGGTCGCGGTTTTCAAGGCTGCTTAAAATAGGCTGTTGCGTTGTATTTACTAACGTGATCATGTAACCGTCTTTACCCGCCTTTTTAGCAGAAGCTGCAAGACCTGCAATTTCACCTTCAGAAAGACCGGCTAATTTGCTTTTATCAGTAACGACAATGACGTCTTCTTTATATGATTTTAAAATGTTTTGTGAAAACGCGGTCGACAGTTGAGCTAGCTCTGAGTTAATTTCACGCATTTTAGCTTTTTCAGCGTCATTTAACTTAGCACCTGCTTTTACAAACTGCTTATAGTAAAAGTCAACTAGACGTTGATCTTCAGCATTTAATTTATCTTGATTGTCATAAATTGTTTGTACGCGCTTAAATAATGCACCGTTTAAGTAAATGTCGTCTGAGTGAGCTGATAATACCGGCGCCATTTTTTCATCAATGCGCTGGTATTCGTCATCTGAAATTAAACCCGATAAGTTGTAAAAAGCAGCCGATACGCGGTTCAATAACTCGCCTGATAGCTCCATTTTAACTAATGTATTTTCAAATGTTGCAGGTTTTGGGTTATTAGCAATAGCTTCAATTTGCGCTGTGTGCTGTGCAATACCAGCATCAAACGCTGCTTCGTAGTCTTTTGTGCCAAATTTATCAAATTCTGGCGCCATATATTGCAATGGGCTTGGTTTAAATAAAACATTGTTTGCGTTCATGTCTTGCACTTGTGCTGCGCCTTCTTCTGCCGTTTTTGTTGTTTCATCTGATGAACAGGCCGATAGTATTAGGGCACTAGCAATAGTAGTGGCGATCAGTGTCTTACGCATAATAACTCCATAGAAAGATTAGCCGGAATAGGCTTTATGAGTTTAAAAACCCAGTTAACTTACCAAATTCTGATTTATATACAATAAAGTTTATCGATATTAAGCGGGATTTGAACGCAAATTAGCTAATAACAGGCATTTAGGTAGGTAAATACAGCTCTAAAACATCGTTTTAACTACAGTGAGTATCAAAGAGGCGCTGTTTATACATTTACTCTTGCTATGCAAGTAGACACCCTATTTTATTGCGATGCTCTAAAATGTAGGTTAGGGCGTGTGAACTTTGGTGGTTGAACTTGCATCAGTATGTTTGGTTTTTAGGCAAGGCAGAGCCTATGAAGTGCGGTTATTCCCCATAAATAGGCGATAACGTAGCACAAAGACCAAGCATGCGCTGCCCGTCGGGTTATTTCTAAGGACGATTAACTCTTTGTTGCTTACAGGATGTAGATAAGGGGCGTGAGCAGGATGCGGAAGCTTTGCTCGGTTTTTACTGAGCCCACTAGGTTACAAACCTCGCGCCACTTTTTAATAACTAGAGGGGACTTGCTGCAGTAGGAGTTAAATCAGTGCATATTGAACTTATTAACAGTGTGTTTAAGTTATATTATGACGTGCTAAACTCACCCAACACTGAATCACTTTCACTCTATAGCGATTTAACTTTAAAGCGCTCCTTGCTTGTATTGGAAAATAAATGACGTTAGAACACATAAACCAAATTCTTGCCTTTGTTGTATTTAGTTACAGCGATGTACATATTACCGTTGCAAAAATCATTAAAGTACCTTTAATACTTTTCGCTATTTGGTTTGTTGTTACGCGTATTGGTAAGTTGATAAAAAAAACCTTACTAGCAAAAAAGTTAAGCCAAGACGCGGTGCATTTATTCACTCGTATCTACTTTATTATAAGCATTGCTATTTTAGTTTTTACGTCCTTAGAAGTGCTTAGTATCCCCGTTACTGCATTTGCATTCGTATCGGGCGCTATTGCTATTGGCGTTGGTTTTGGTGCACAAAATATTATCAACAACTTTATAAGTGGTTGGATACTTATGTGGGAGCGACCAATTCGTATTGGTGACTTTTTAGAAGTAGGTAATGCAAAAGGTGTGGTAGAAACAATAAATACACGTTCAACACGTATACGCCGAAACGATGGTGTGCATATGCTGATACCCAATAGCCAGCTATTAGAAAATACAGTAACTAACTGGACACTAATTGATGGTAATGCGCGTTCAGCGGTGAGCGTTGGTGTTGCATACGGATCGGACGTACTGCTGGTTAAAAAGCTAATTCAGCAAGTACTTGATGACCATGAAGCTATATTGGCTAATCCAAAGTCGTCAGTACTATTTGATGACTTTGCAGATAGCTCACTTGTATTTAACGCTATTTTTTGGGTGTGCGCAGAGTCGGAGACTATGCTTAGAAAAGTACGCAGTGATATTCGCTTTAGTATTTACGCTGTATTTGAAGAGCATGATGTAGTGATTGCTTTCCCGCAGCGTGATATTCATATAGATGGTGAAATTGCACTTAAGCGTATCAAATAAAAAACATTCAGTTATCTGAGTCCATAAAAAATAAAGCTGCCGTGTGCAGCTTTTTTATTTTCAAACTATGTTCGTGTTTTTTCATTTTTGTTTAAAAAGTGCAAATGGCTACTTTGTTTGGTGTTTTTTTATAAGGACATATGTCCTTATTTGTTGTGTTTTATGCCTTTAAATGTATAAAAATGGCATAACGTGTAGTTAAATGTTGCAAAAGAGTTTACTTTTTTGCTCATCTTTTTGCAGTAAAATTATTACGTGGTGGTATAATATCGATCGTTCGTTCAGCCTTATAACATCGTTTTTGTACTCTCGATAATAAGGTCCGCGCAGCCTATAGCAAGACGCGAAAAATTGGTCGAACCCGCAATCTACCTCCATGGTATAAATTGCGCAACACATAAACCGTTGAATAAGAGTGCACACAAAAGGTTAAACCCAACATGAAAGCAATGAAACGATCTACGTTAGCAACCCTAATTAACGCAACGTTGTTCTCTGCAGTAGCAGGTACTTCATTTTCTTCTTTAGCTGCGCAAGAAACAGCTAAAAAAAGCAACCAATTAGAAGTTATTCAAGTAACCGCTCGTAAACGTGTCGAAAACGCTCAAGAAGTACCCGTGGCAGTATCTGCATTACAAGGTGATAACCTTGATGTGTATAGCTCTGCTGGTATGGATATTCGCTTTATGAATGCGAAAATTCCAAGTTTAGCGATTGAGTCTTCTTATGGCCGTACATTTCCACGTTTTTATGTTCGTGGTTTAGGCAATACCGACTTTGATTTAAATGCATCACAACCTGTGTCACTGGTTGTTGACGATATCGTTCAAGAAAATGCGATTCTAAAAGGTTTCCCTGTATTTGATGTTGAGCGCGTAGAGGTTTTACGTGGTCCGCAAGGTACATTGTTTGGTCGTAATACGCCGGCTGGCCTTGTTAAGTTTGATTCAGTTAAGCCAAGCCAAGAATTTGAAGGTTTTAGCTCAGTATCATATGGCACAGACAGTGCCGTTGATTTTAGAGGTGCTGTAGGCGGTGGCTTAACGGATAACCTTTCTGCACGTGTTTCTGTTTTATGGCAAGATAAAGATAATTTTATTGATAACCGTGCACCAGGTTTTGAACAAGACGATGTATTAGGTGGTTACACTGATAGAGCTGCACGTGTTCAATTCTTATATGAAAAAGATGATTTTTCAGCCTTACTTAATTATCACGTACGTAATATGGATGGCACACCTATTCCATTTCGTGCGAATGCAATTAAAAGTGGCACTAACGATCTAGTTGATGACTTTGATTATAAAGTTGTTTACCACGATGCAGCAGCACGTGAAAAGCAAACTGTTGATGCACAAGGTTTAAGCTTAAAGCTAGAATATGATTTTAATGATTATACAATTACTTCAATTTCAGGTTGGGAAAGCGCAGAAGTAAACTCGCGTGGCGATATTGATGGTGGTTATGGTGCTGACTTTTTAGGTGAGTTTCATGGTCCAGGTTCAATTCCATTCCCATCAGAAAGTGAAAGTGGTTTACCAGAACACGACCAATACACGCAAGAATTACGTTTAGCGAGTAACTTTGACGGCGATGTTAATTTTCAAACCGGTTTATTTTATTTTGATGAATCAGTAACGATTGAAAACTTCGGCTATAACACTCTAGCTGGGGGCGCGTTAAACGGTTACGTTAATCAACAGCAAGATACTAAAGCTTGGGCTGTATTTGGTTCTGTAGATTACACTGTTTCTGATGATTTAAAACTAACGGCTGGCCTTCGTTACTCAGACGATGAAAAAGACTTTGAAGCAGTACGTAAAATAGTTAGCGATGACTGCCTAAATAACTTGATACAATGTACAAACGATATCACCCGTACAACTGATGTAAGTGATGATCATGTAAGTTGGGATATTTCAGCGTCTTATAAATTAAATGATGATGTTAATTTATATGCACGAGTTGCAAATACATTCCGCGCTCCTAGTATTCAAGGTCGTATCACGTTCTCTGACGAGGTTACTACAGCTGACTCTGAAACTGTTACTTCATATGAGACAGGTTTCAAATCAGACGTACTTGATGGTCGCGGGCGTGTAAATGCGAGTATTTATTATTTTACTATGGATGATCAGCAATTAACTGCTGTAGGTGGGACTGCAAATACCACAAGTTTGCTCAATGCAGATAAGACAACAGGTTATGGTTTTGAACTTGATACCGAGTGGGTATTAACTGATGAGCTTAATGCCACGTTTAACTTTAGTTATAACAAAACAGAGTTAAAAGATAACAGCATTACCATTCCTGTACCAGATCGTGACACATTGCATATTACTGATACGACAGTGAATGGCAGAGCAATCATTGATGGTAATAGCTTACCTAATGCACCTGAGTTTATTTCTAACATAACACTTCGTTATTCAAAAGAACTAGCCGATGGTAACTTTTACGCTTACACCGATGTATCGTACCGCAGTAAAGTTAACTTCTTCTTATATGAAGCGGTTGAGTTTGAAGGTAAACCGTTAACAGAAGTAGGTGTGCGCGCCGGTTATACTTGGGCTCAGGATGATAATGAATACGAAGTAGCTGTTTTTGCTCGTAACTTATTTGATGAGCAAGTTGCTATTGGTGCAATCGACTTTAATAACAACACAGCAATGGTTAATGAAGAACGCTATGTTGGCGCTGAGTTTAAAGTTAACTTCTTCTAAAGATAACCTTAAATTATATTAATTTTTAAAAGCCTGCCTTGTGCAGGCTTTTATGTTTTTATAAAGCTGGTAAAGTAGCGTTAATTAATTTAAAGAGATAAAAAGATGGCTGGATTTTGGAATTACCGTGTAATTTTTTGTGAAGCAACGAAAGACGAAGCAGCGCAATATCAAATACACGAAGTGGAATATAACTTGAACGGCAAAGTAACTAACTGGTCAGAAACAGGCGCAGCCCCTTTTGGTACAACATTAGATGAATTAAAAGATGACTCAGAGCGTTTAAAAACAGCATTTGAAAAACCTGTACTTAAAGTTATGCGCAAAACGCGTGGCTATGAGCTTGTTGATGTTGATACGGGTGAGGAAGCAACGGGTGAGCCGCCAGCAGGCTTAACGCAATAACTGTATTTATATAAAAGGTGCTTAAGGCGCCTTTTTTTATTGTCAAAATTTAGCTTAGGTTAAATAATACCAATCTGCTTATATATGGGTTCTATTTAACGTTAAGAAAATTACGCTAGAACTAGGCAAAAATTTTTGTATCTAGTTGTTCTAAATAAAAAATTTTTAACGACGTTATAGTGCAATTTAATTCGTTAAATTGATCAAAGATCTATGCAGGTTGGTATAAGGAATGAGGATGACTTTACAAGCAATATTATTTGATATGGATGGCACATTAGTTGATTCAGAAAGTATGCACTTTGTATGCTGGAGTAAACTACTTAAGCCTTACGGTGTTAGTTATTTAGAAAATGATTTTTGTCAGCGCTTTTCGGGACGGCCCACTTTAGAAGCCGCAATCGAAATTAAGCAAGAGCATAACTTATCGGTAAGTGCACAATTTTTAGCAGATGAAAAATACCGTTTATTTGGTGAATATGTAGTAACACATTTACCGCCACTGATGCCATTTACAGAGCAAACGTTGAAAGCTGTAAAAGAGAGTGGCTTAAAAATGGCGCTAGTAACAGGCAGTGCTAAAAGTGAAGCTATGCCAATACTTAAAGGTTTAGGGTTTTATGAGCTGTTTGATACGGTGGTTACAAAAGATGACGTAAGTAATCCTAAACCTGCTGGGGACCCATATTTACTGGCACTTGAGCAGATAAATATACAGGCAGGCAATGCAATTGCTGTTGAGGATACATTTACCGGCGTTACGGCGGCCAACAATGCTTTGTTACGTGTGGTAGCCATTGCCAATAGCCATACTAAAGATCACGATTTTAGCCAAGCTACCTATCAAATGAGCAACTTAGATGAGTTTTGGCAATGGGCGCAATCTCAACTATAGTTTAAGCCAACTTTTACATGCTTGGATGCGCCAATGTTTACTATTAAACACCTGCTTTTAATTGTTATTGTACTTTTTACGCAATGCATAAGTGCAGCACAGCCGTCTGTTTTACTGGCTAAAGTATATGACAAAACTAAGCATTATGATGTAAGTAAGTATTTAGTCAGTGAAAAATATGATGGCGTAAGAGCTATCTGGACCGGCACGGAGTTTTTAACTCGTAAGGGTAATATTATCAATGCGCCAAGTTGGTTTACAGCGCCATTGCCAAATGTATGGCTTGATGGTGAGCTGTGGACTAAACGTGAGCACTTTTCTGCGCTGAGTGGCATAGTCAGAACTAAAAAACCTAATAATCATGATTGGCAAACTATTACTTATAAAGTATTTGATATGCCAGATAAAAATCTGCCTTTTAGCACTCGCTATAAAAACTATAATGAGCTAATTACTAGCCTAAACTTGCCGCACATTAGTGCAGTAGGTCAATATAGCTTTACAAATAATGAGCAGCTTACAGAGTATTTTGAGAACATAACTAAGCAGGGCGGCGAGGGTGTAATGCTTCATTTGGCCAGCGCTAAGCACAGCAATGGAAGAAGTAATGCATTACTAAAATTAAAACCTTATTTAGATGCAGAAGCGGTTGTAATTGCACACTTACCAGGCAAAGGTAAATATCAAGGAATGTTAGGGGCATTAAGGGTAAAAACAGCGCAGGGGCAGGTATTTTCTATTGGTACTGGGTTTAATGATGCACAGCGCTCCATTCCACCGGAAATTGGTAGTACTGTAACGTACCGATTTCATGGCTTAACAAAAAATGGGTTACCGCGTTTTGCTAGTTTTTTACGGGTCAGAGATAGTTTATAACATTTATAAATTTTACAAAGTGTGCTAAATTGCGCGGCCTTTTTGGTAATGTGTGGTGAAGTATGTTTGTAGGTTTTGATTACGGTAGTTCTAATTGTGCTATGGGTGTAATGAGCGAGGGTAATGTTCAATTAGTACCGCTAGAGCAAGGAAAACATTACTTACCGTCTACACTTTACACTCATCACAGTGCGTTGGTTGTTGATTTTGTTGCTAAGCATTTACATGGCACAGCCCATGAGCATGACTTTTTAACGCAGCGCCAAGCATTATTAAATACCTTACCTCGTATTAAGTCAGACCTTGATTTACAACCTTCAGATGAAACCCTATTTATTGGTCGTGAAGCGATTAGCGAGTACGTGCAGTTTCCTGAAGAAGGCTATTTTGTTAAGTCCCCTAAATCATTTTTTGGTGCAACAGGTTTAAAGCAAGGTCAAATTAACTTTTTTGAAGATATCGCAACCGCGATGATCTTAAAAATTAAGCAACGCGCTGAGCGCTCTTTAGGTAAAACACTTACACAAACAGTGATTGGTCGCCCAGTAAACTTCCAAGCTGTGGGTGGCGATCAATCAAATCAACAAGCGGTCGGTATTTTAGAGCGTGCTGCTAAACGTGCTGGTTTTAAAGACGTAGAGTTTTTATATGAGCCACTTGCTGCGGGTATCGATTACGAGAGTGATTTAACTCAGGATCAAAAAGTACTCGTTATTGATATTGGTGGTGGTACAAGTGACTGCTCATTTGTACAAATGGGCCCAAGCTTTAGAGGAAATAGCCAGCGCGATAGCGATTTTTTATCTCACAGTGGTAAACGTGTTGGCGGAAATGATTTAGATATTGCTTTGAGCTTTCATGGTTTAATGCCGTTATTGGGTTTAGGCAGTACGTTTAAATCGGGTTTGCCTTTGCCTAATCAAGCGTTTTGGCAAGCGTGTAAAATTAACGATGTAAACTTACAAAGCCAATTTTATAGTGAAAGCCATACCCGAGAGCTAAATGCACAATTACGTGATGTAAGTGCGCCTGAGCTTTATAAGCGTTTAATACATTTACAGCAAAACAAGCAAGGCCATCAATTAGTGCAACAAGGTGAAGCGGCTAAAATAGCACTTTCATCAGCTAGTGCGTTTGATTGTGATTTAAGCTTTTTAGATAGTGGACTGAATAAAAATGTATCTGTAAGCGATTTAGCTGTTGCCGTTGAGAGTAGTATTAGCCAAATAGTTACTTTAGCAAAACAAGCAATCAGCGACGCTGCGACCACGCCAGACATTATTTACTTAACAGGCGGTAGTGCACAATCACCATTGATTAAAGCGGCTTTAAGTGAGCACTTAGGCGATATAAAAATGGTTAACGGGGATCACTTTGGTAGTGTAACCGCTGGCCTGACTAAATGGGCCAGCATGCTTTATAAATAACCTAGATTACAATTGAGGTTTAAAGATCTATTTGTCGGGTTGCGAGGTATTTTTCGTAATCTGGCAATGTACGTTCAAGCTCTACGTCCATAAGCGGTGAGCTTAATAACATATCTGCACTCACTTCATTACACGCCACCGGAATATTCCAAACAGCTGCTAAACGCAGTAGTGCTTTAACATCAGGGTCATGAGGCTGTGATGCTAATGGGTCCCAAAAAAATATTAAAACATGTATCTCATGTTCTGCTATTTTAGCGCCAAGTTGTTGATCGCCGCCCATAGGACCACTTAAAAGCTGAACTACATCAAGCCCCGTCGTTTTTTGAATTAAATGCCCCGTAGTACCTGTGCCATATAAAGTGTGCTTACTTAGTATTTCTTTGTGTTTTTCACACCATAATTTTAATGCTGCTTTTTTACCGTCGTGCGCCACTAAAGCAATATTTTTTTGTGCGGGAAGAGATTGTGTTTTTTGTTCCATGCTAATTCTTTTTATTGATGAACCTAAACTCGGAAGAATGAACCTCTTAACCAAAGTGCAGGTTAGTTAAAATAATAGATTGATAGCAAGGGCAATAAATACAATGCCAGTGATCCTATCAATCCAAAGTTGGCTATTTGGGTTACGTCTAAAAAACTGTGCAATTTTGTCGCCAAAATAAATATACGTGCAGTCAATTGGAAAAGCAAAAAGAGGGTAAAGTAAGCCAAAAAAAGCGAGCTGAAAAGTAGCCGATGAAAGCGTTGGATCTACAAATTGCGGAATAAATGCAATAAAGAATAATGCTACTTTAGGGTTTAGTACTTCAGTCATCATGGCCTGAAACATGACATTACTTTTTTTACTGGTACTTATATGCGGTTTATCGGTTTGCTTGCCCTCAGGTGTCTGCTCTGGCTGCTTTAGCGTGCCTTTAATCATCATAAACCCTAAATAGCATAAGTATGCTGCGCCTGCGTATTGCACTGCGGCATAAGCACTAGGAGAGGCTTTTAGTACTGCGCTTAGGCCTACAACAGCAAATAGCGTATGAATAACTCCACCTAATGCAAAACCAAATGCACTTTGCATACCAGCGCCTCGACCATTAGCAAATGTTTGCGCCATCAAAAATGCATTTGATGGCCCTGGCGCTACTGCCATTAAAAAGCTGGCTAATAAAAATGAGATTAGAAAGTCAGGATTGATCATTGAGTACTTTTAGCTGGGTGTAAAGTATGGGCTTTTTTGCTCATTAAAATAAACCAAAGCGGAGCTAGTAATAATAAGTGAAAAGCAATTAGCCATGGTGTGCTTAGCCCTAAATACTGGGTCAATACTACCAATATGCTAGCGCCACTCATTTGCATAGCACCGAGTAATGCAGAGGCTGTGCCTGCTTGTTTAGGAAAGCTAGACAGAGACATTCCTGCTGCAGAGCCTAAACTTAAAGCAAACCCTAATGCAGCAATTAAGATAGGTAACATAAGCGCAAATGCTGTTTCTATACCGCTAAGGGCTAACATTAAAATGCCTGAAAAAACCAGTACACTCACACCGACACGCAAAGCACGTTGGCTATTTCGTTTAATGTAGGTTGGTAAAATAAAACTTGCGACAATACTTATTACGGCATTTAACGTAAACCAAAAAGTAAAGTCGGCTACGGTGCCGCCTAAATGTGTAATAAGCCAGCCTGGAGCGAGCGTTACATACACTAATATGGCCGACATTGAGACCATACAAATTAGGCTATTAAACAAAAATACCGGTGTTTTAATAATCGGTGTAAAGCGACGTAAATCTAAAATATGCCCTTGATAATGACTATCAGCAGGGCGAGTTTCTCTAAAAAAGAATAGCGTAACAATAAGGCCCAAAATGGCAAACGCGGTTAAAAACATAAAGTTCATACGCCAGCCAAACTGTACGGTAAGCCAAGCCCCTAAAATAGGTGCCATTGCCGGAATGAAACACACAATCCCGTTAAGGTAGGTGATCATCTGACCGCTTCGTTCACTACCATATTTATCACGCACTATCGCAAATGCGACAACAAACGTGGCACAGGCTCCAATTCCCTGAAAAGCACGTGCTATCAGCAATATCTCAAAAGAAGGCGAGTAGTATGCGAGTAATGCAGAGCTTGCATACAAACTAATACCCACTACTGCCACTGGTTTTCGGCCAAATCTATCAGCCAAAGGGCCCGCAATTAATTGGCCTAGACCTACTGTTAGCATAAAAATAGCAACGGTTTGCTGTACTTGTTGTTCAGTAACTGCAAATTGTTCTGCAATAGTTGGAAAAGCAGGTAGGTAAATATCGATTGCCATAGGGCAAAATATAACGAGTAACGCTAAGATAAGTAACAAGGTCATATTAGGTTTAGCGGGCTGTGTTTGCATTGAGTCTCCTTTTGTCGAGTATTTTAGGTGGGCACTCATAAAAAAGAAAGGGCTTATGACCCCTGCATAGGCTGTCATTCTTACTTTTTGATTGGATTAAGCTAAAAAGCCAGCATAAATGCACTTTTTAAAACTGGTCTGATGTGTTAATTTTAAAAAAGTAACTGTTGATGGAAAATAATAATGAGTAATAAATCTGCACTTGTACAAATATGGCATAAATTTAAGCGCCTACCTTTTGGGAATTGGCTTTTTACTAAAGCTGTTTGCTTTAAAGCGCCATATTTTGGTTCGATGAAACCTTACGTACTCGATTTGAGAGAGGGCCATTGTAGTGCGGTGGTTAAAAATCGTCGCAGCGTTCATAATCATATTGGAACTATTCATGCTATTGCGCAGTGTAATTTAGCTGAACTGTGTGCAGGTGTAATGGTTGATGCAACAGTGCCAGTTAAAACGCATCGTTGGATCCCAAAAGGAATGACAGTGCAGTATTTAGCTAAAGTAGACACAGATGTACGAGCTGTCGCTGAAATTGATTTACCACATAAGTGGACTGATAAAGAGGACCTAGTAGTACCGGTTAAACTTTATAATACCCGCGATGAACTCGTATTCACCGCTGATATTACTATGTATATCACTGAAAAAAAATAATGGACAGTCAACTGAGTTGATTTAGTTTTTATCTGTGGCTTGTTTATTTACAAACGACAAGCCGCTGTCGTCTTCCTCTAACAACATTTTAACTTCACTGACTGGTTTTAATTCTTCACTAATAAGCTCAATTGCATCTTTTTCAAAACGTTGCTTTAAACTACCTTCAATAATCGCACCGGCATCTATGCTTAAGGTATCGTGGAATACATCGCCATGAACATGTGCGCGGCTTTTAACATTTACTTCACTGGCGTTTATTGAGCCAATAACTTTGCCTTTTACAATTACATTTTGTGCTTCAACCATGCCTTCAATAATACCTGTTGAGCCAATAACTAAATGTTTTACTTTAATATCACCATCAATACGACCATCTAATTGTACTTCACCTTGGCTAACTAAGGTGCCTGTGAGACGAACATCTTGTGAAATAATAGAGGGAGTGTTATTTACTCTTTTTAAACTAGAGCTTCCTGGTTTTTGTTTCTTTCTACCGAACATGAGAAAGCGCCTTTGTTATTTTTAGAGGATTAACATGTTTGCCATCAAGTAATACTTCATAATGCAAGTGAGTACTGGTACTTCTACCGGTGCTCCCCATTAAACCTATTACATCATTTTTAGTAATTAGTTGACCTTTCTTCACTTTAATCTTATTTAAGTGGCCAAAACGAGTCACAAGGCCATTTTTATGTTCAAGCTCAATAAAGTTACCGTAACCACCGTTGCGGCCGGCTCTGAGAACTATAGCGTCAGCAGGGGCAAAAATTTCGGTTTTATGCCAACCAGCTAAATCGACTCCTTTATGAAAGGCTCGACGATTATTCATCGGATCTTTACGAAGACCAAAACTACTTGAAATGTAATATTTTGCAGCAGGCAAAGGTAAAGAATTCGGAAGCTCTGTTAAAAAGCTTTCAAGGTTATTTAATAAGAGTAGTTTATCGGCAATAAGTAAAAATTGGGTCGGAATTTTTGTTTCATCAAAAACATCAAGTGGGCCACCTTGTGCTGTTTTTTGTTCGCTTAGTGCCAAATGTTGTTTAAGTGCCGATTCAAGCCCTGCGCCTTTAAGCATTGCTAAAATATCGTCGTGTCGTTTATTTATTTGGCTATCAAGTAATGCAAAGTTTTTTTGATAAGCTTGTGCTAAATGTTGGTATCTTGCTGAAAAAGTAAGCGGGGTAACTAAGTTCACTTGCTTATTGTTTGGCTCTTCATCAAGTAGTGGAGCATGAAATTCTTCTTTTCGTTCACTAATTGGTGACTCGAGATTACTATCAAGCTGTATTGAATCTTTGCTAATCGAGGCTGGTAATGACTCTATCATGCTTTGCAATAAAGCCTGTTTTTGTTCAAGAATAGCCAGCTGTTCTAACTGATTTGTATAAAGTGCATTTTGTTCGCTGACTTTTTTCTGCCAAAGTAGTTGTTTATTCAATTGGTTTTGCTGGATGTTGGAAATTTTGTTCGTTTGTGAATAAACACGTAATGTAGAAATACTGATCCAAGCTAAAGTAGCAAAAACAAGTACTGCAACAGTAAGCTGAACCCAAGACGCCAAAACAACATGCTTAACTTCACCATTTTGGCGAATAAGTAACTGACGGGCTGGAAATGTTTTTTGATAAAAAGACTTTATAAATACTGACATGGCATATAAACATTGGCTATTAACCGAATTAAGATAGCAATTTGAGTTAAAAAAGCCAGAGAAAAATTGTAACTGTTCAAAAATTAATAAAAAAGGGCTGCTTTTAGTAAGCAGCCCTTTTATTTAATACTCGTATTATTTTGTAGGCAGAACTGTACTCTCTACAGAGCCAAAACCTATACGTGCATAGCCTTCTTTTTCACACCAGCCACGCATAATAACGTTATCGCCATCTTCTAAAAAGCTGCGTTGTTCGCCATTACTTAGCGTAATTTTTTCTTTGCCACCACGAGAAAGCTCAAGTAATGAACCTGCTTCTTCGTGCGTTGGACCTGACTGAGTGCCCGAACCTAGCATGTCACCTGGCATAAAGTTACAGCCATTTACTGTGTGATGAGTAACCATTTGTGCCACAGTCCAGTAAGAGTGCTTAAAGCTAGATGTTGATACGCGCGTTGGGTTATGGCCTTCGCTACGCATTTTTTGCGTTTGAATTTTAACATCCATTTGAATATCAAAAGCACCTTGGTCGCGATTCGCTTTTGATTCTAAATAGTCCATAGGCTGTGGATCGTTTTCATCACGTGTCCAACTTGTTCTATAAGGTGCTAATGCTTCGGTTGTTACAATCCAAGGCGATACCGTTGAGGCAAAGTTCTTAGCTAAAAATGGACCAAGCGGTTGGTATTCCCACGCTTGCAAGTCACGTGCTGACCAATCGTTAAATACACAAAAGCCAAATACATGGTTTTCAGCATTTTCGATAGCGATTGCATCGCCCAGTGCATTGCCTTTACCTAAGTAAATACCCAGCTCTAGTTCGTAATCAAGGCGTTTACAAGGACCGAATGATGGCACTTCTGCATCAGGAGCTTTAGTTTGGCCTTTAGGGCGATGAAATGTTTGACCCGATACGTCAATAGATGAAGAGCGACCATGATAACCAATAGGTACCCATTTATAGTTAGGTAGTAATGGGTTATCAGGGCGAAATAAACTACCCACAGCAGTAGCATGATAAATAGAAGTGTAAAAGTCGGTGTAATCACCGATACGACAAGGCAAAGAAAACTCTATATCAGACTGTGCAACCAATGTATCGCTAAGCGCTTGTTGGTGCTCAGAGCCTGCTCTTAGTGCTTTTGAAAGCGCTAAACGAAGAGCTGACCAATACTGCAACCCTAAACCCATAAATGTATTTAAGGTTGCTTCACTTGCTGCATCTGCGGCTGTTTTAGCGTCACCTGTTAAAACGTTTAATTTATTTAGTTTTGCTAAATCGATTACTTGGTCACCAATTGCAACACCACCACGAAAGGCCTCATCAGACCCTTTACGACGAAATTCTGCAAACGGTAAGTTTTGAATCGGGAAGTCGCAATTATCAACATTAGCTGATTCTACCCAGCTGGTTAAATTAATATCGTGGGTTTCGTTAATTAGGCTCATTACATTTCCTTTGGATTTTACTGTATGGCGACAAGGTATAGTTTATTTAATCATACTTGTACTTGGCGCCATACTTTTTAAATATTAAAACGACAAAAAGCAGCGAAGTTCGCTGCTTTTAATTTACTCAAATATTTTATAAAACGCCGCGACGCTCTTGGTCACGTTCGATTGATTCAAATAATGCTTGGAAGTTACCTTCACCAAAGCCACCATCATCAACGCGTTGGATCATTTCTATAAAGATTGGACCAAATAAGTTTTTAGAGAAAATTTGTAATAAATAACAATTTTCACTTTGGCTATCTACGAGTATCTGATGCTCACGAATTTTTTCTTTATCTTCAGCAACCCAAGGTACACGGTCAAAAATAGTATCGTAGTACTCTGGGATAATATCTAAAGTGGCAATTGTTGATTTATCAAGCTTATCAAGAGAGCTTACTAAGTCATCTGTTAAAAACGCTAAATGTTGAACGCCTGGGCCGTTGTACTCACCAAGGTATTCATCAATTTGGTTGTTATCGTTACCTTTACCTTCGTTTATTGGAATAGAGAAGGTGCCGCATGGCGATTTAAGTGCATACGAAATAAGCGCTGTTTTTTGACCTTTAATGTCAAAGTAGCGTACTTCAGTAAAACCAAATACGTCTTTATAAAAGTTAGCCCATTTTTCCATGGTGCCTTTATAAACGTTATTGGTTAAATGATCGATTCGGATAAAGCCTTTATCTTCTACAACATTTTGCGTTTCTAAGTCTTCAAAATCACTTTCGTAAATAGTGCCTTTGTCGCCAAATTGTTCAATAAAGTAAATTAGGCTGTCGCCAATACCATAGATTGCAGGATAAGGCATATTTTTATGCGTTGAGTCGGTCGCTGGTTTTGCACCACGCTCTACTGCTGTTTCAAATGCTTTTTGCGCATTCTCAACACGCCAACCCATTGAACAAATAGCAGGACCATGGCTTTTAGCAAATTCTGCAGAAAAACCTTCACGCTCGTTATTCAGTAAAAAGTGAATATCGTTTTGGTTGTAATAAACAATGTCTTTACCTTTGAATTTTTTAAGCTTAGAGAAGCCAAAATCAGTAAATACTTTATCCATATAATCAGCATCAGGTGTTGCGTACTCGGTAAATTCAATACCGACTAAACCTAAATAGTTATTTACTTCACTCATTATTATTACTCCCGCAATTAAGCACTGCGATTATGTGTTGTTGTCATATTGCAGTAGATAATCAACCAGATTTTTAATTTGGGGAAGAGGAGGGCGCTATTTAGTGTCTAGTGCATGTGTAAATTTTATAGGACGGTTATTATAAAGTTACGTGTTTGTAATACAGTTAAGTAAAATGAAGTTATATGGTATAAATTCAAGTGGGAGTGCTTGTTTTTAAGTTATTGTATTTAAATACTAAAAAGGAGGTTTAACCTGCGTTAAACCCCCTTTTATAATTAATAAGTAAAAGCTTTTTCGTACTTAATTGTTTACACTTTGAGAGGCGTTGCCAAAAAACTTGTTTCGCTGCTCTAGCCATGGGTTAGTTTTTATTGCTGGAGCTGCTTTGTAGTGACGTTCAATTGTTTGGTTTAAAGTACGTGTAGATTGCTCAAATGTTAATTTTTGTTGTGCAGCGCCCATACGCTTAATTTCATCTTGGGTCATAGCACGGCCAGCATAAAGCAATGCATTCAAGTAACCCGCTACGGTTTCAAAATTATTATCGGTAAATAAAAGCACCGTTTTATTGAGTGCCCATTGGCGGTCAATTTCGCCGTCTTCTTTAACGCCAGCTAATTCACCATCAATGTATACTTCAAATACCCCATTTGTAGGTGCTGTGTAGAAAACAAATGCGACACGGTGCCATGCTTCTGCCTGAGTATTACCAAAGTAGCCACTGTCGCTTGTTGATTTACCATAACCACCACTTGGGTCTATAAATATGTCAGCATCGTCATCCAGATAACTGTTTGTTTCTGCTTGCATTATTGCACGATAAATATCTTTGCCTTCTGAAGGCCAATATAAATCCATAACAAGTGTGTAGTCAGATACCATTCCTTCGTTTGCAAAATCACCATTTGCAGGGGTGTTTAATTCAATTAATAAGCCTTCTGTCGGGGAGTGGCGCGAAAATGCCATTACACCCGAAGGGCCGTCAGTTAAATCATCAATATTTAACTGAGTGGTGGTGTTATATTGGGTTTCATCAGTGCCCCAATTGGTTTCATTTGGATCGAAATAGTTAAGTACTGAAGGCCCAAAATCAGCCGCTAACGGATTGTTAGCATCCTCAAAATTCCATATAGTTACATTTGCTACGTTACTGCACGAGTAAAGCTCAGTGTCGGTATCCAAATGTAGGCATTGGCTTGTTCTAAATCGAGCATATTTATCAAGTAGCCACCAAGCTTCGGCTATTGGCTCTATGTTTGAGAATGTCACACTATTAAAAAATAAATCAGGATTTAAAGCCGCGCCTTTAAATAGCGCAACTTCGTAATTATTTGTGGGTTGTATATCTTCAGGTTTAAGTAAAAACCAATCAGGTTGACTGGCAAACATCGCTGCTAAGTCTCTTCCCGATACTGTTACTTTATAGATAGAATTAAACCCAGGCGTATTTGATGGCTGCCTTTCTACATAAAAAGCTTTATGGAAGTCTTCTTGAGTCAGTGTGCCGGGTGTCCAGCGCTTTTGTACTAGTTCAGGGTTAAGTAATGCTGCGCTAATTGTGCTTGAATGTTTTGCGGCTAAGGCAGTTATTTCAGCTAATTGTAAAGTAGTTGGATAATTTTCTGAAATAGTTATTTCTGTTTCAGCGTCAGGAGCATAACGACCCATAATTTCATCAATAGCTTGTTTAGTCGTTTCATCTCGTTCATTAATAGAGTCGGTTTCAATTGTTTTGTAATCAACAACCGGAGATGATTTATCCGCTAAATCAAAATCAAGCGTTAAATCAGTAATCCCTTTAGCATAAAAATCTGGCTGAATAACAATCGCGCCGTTGTCTAGTGTCTCGAAACTTTCACCACCATGCGTGTGGCCGCCAAGCACTAAATCAATGCCTGCGACGTTAGTTGCCATATCAGTATCAAGACCGACACCTAAATGGCTCAGCATGATCATATAATCTACGTCGTCACGATATTGACTAACAATGCTTTGCGCCACTTGTTGCCATTGCCAGCTCATTTTAAATTGTTTTATGAAATCAGGGATTGGTTCATCTTCAATTGGTTCATCAAGTTCATTCCATGGCACAGAAGTCATACCAAACAAACCTAAAGTGACACACCCTACTTGTACTTTTGCAAATCCAACGCCTGCAAAATCTTGTAGTTGCTCACCTTCATACCGTGTATTACTCGCCAGTACGATGGCATTCTCGTCTTGTGAATAACTTAATAGTTTTTCTGGGCCCCATGCGTAATCATGGTTTCCAACAACACGAACATCAAATTGCATCGCTTTAATTGCTTCTTCTGTTGCAGTACCTTGTGATAGTTGCTCTGCGACGGTGCCTTTTTCATAGTCGTCACCACCATTTGTAAATAAGGTATGAGGAGTTTGGCTTGCTACTTGGTTGTAGTAGGCTTTAATACGGCTGAAATATTGCTCTTGGTAGCCAAAGCGAGCATGTAAATCGGCAACATGCACAAACCTCACTGATTGTTTAGTGGCATTCGCATCACAAGTTGGGCCTATATTGGCAAAAGTTTCATTACGCTGCATTTGTATTGCGTAGGTGCCTAATGTGTTCACTTGCGCGCTAACGAAGCCATCTAACACGGTTGAGTTTTCGATTATGTCCCATGTATTGGTTGATAGTTTTGCTATAAAGAGTTGCCCGCCTAATGCATAGTCCACAGGGATTTTTATTGTAATAGTGATGGGGGTAATTAAAGTCAGCGAGTTTGGTGTAAGACTATGTAAATCTGAAACTATATTTTGTTGCTCATTTGCTTCATCTAATAGTGTTTTCTCGTAAGTAAGCTCTGTATTACTAGAAGTCGCACCAGCAGGAGCGGTTAGTATAAAATTACCTTCATCTAATGTCGTGTCTAAACCAGTCGAGCTTGATAATGTGAGTGTACTTGGCTCTGGTTCAACTGGGTTGTTTGGATTGAGTGTAACCTCGTCACTGGAGCCGCCACAAGCTGATAAAAGCATAATTAAAAATGCTAAAATTGTGGCATGTAATATCGTTAACGATTGCATATACAGCTGTTCCCTGAGTCTATTCTCTAATCAATCAGGCTATAATATCAGTTAACAGTGGTGCGGCAAAGTTGAATAAAAAAATCCCTCATAGCGGTTATGAGGGATTGGTTTTTAGCTATATTATTTAAAAAACAATTAAGAAGCTTTTTCTTCTAACCCTTGTTTTTCCCATACTTTAGCTTTAAATGTCATGAGTACTAAAACAACACCAACACCAATGCTAAATAATGCAATTTGTAGGTATAGGTTAGGGATTTCTTCAACATTATTCGGATCGAAATTACCAGCAAGTAAACCTGCGATGATGTTACCGATTGAGTAAGTTAATACAAATACACCCATCATTTGACCAGTGTAACGTTTAGGCGATAGTTTACTTACCGCACTTAATGCTACAGGGCTTAAACAAAGCTCACCTACTGTATGTAAAAAATAGGTAGTAACAAGCCAGTAAGGCGCTACTTTTAAGCCTTCAGCAGCGTAATGAGCCGCCATAAACATAACTAAAAAGCCTGACGCCATGATAATTAAACCAAGCGCACACTTAACGCTGTAGCTAGGTGATACTAGACTTTTAGATAAATTAATCCAAAGCGCTGCAAAAAATGGTGATAGGGCAATAATAAACAGCGAGTTTAAAGATTGAAACCACGTTGTAGGGATTTCAAAAGTACCAATAAGGCGGTCAGTATAATCGCGTGCAAATAAGTTTAATGATGAACCTGCTTGTTCAAAACCAGACCAAAAACATGCTGATGCAATACATACTAAAAATAGCGCCCACATTCTTTGTTTTTCAGCATCAGTTAATTTACCTGTAAAGTAAATAACACCAAAATAAACAAAAAAGATAATAGTGAATACAACAGCTACGTATCCTGCAACCACTGTTGGATTGATTACAATTGCGCCGGTCATTGCCGCTGTAGTCACTGCTGCAGCTATAATTACAAACGCAGCAATACCACCCCATGCGCGGGAAGTACCTTTAGGGCCTAATGGGTTGGCTGGTAAAGCGCTATGCTCTGGCAAGTTATTAAGTGAGCGCTTATATTGCACTAAACCAATAGCCATACCAACAGCTGCTGCGCCAAACGCCCAGTGCCAGCCTACGTTTTCCATAAAGTAACCACAAACGTAGTAACCAATCAAAGAACCTAGGTTAATACCCATGTAGTAAATAGCGTAACCACCATCACGACGTTCGTCGGCATCACTGTATAACTGGCCAACCATTGCGCTGATATTTGGTTTTAATAAACCAGTACCCGTCGCTACAAATATTAAGCCAATAAAAAATGAATAATCATGTGGAACTGCCAAAATAATATGGCCACACATAATAATAATACCGCCATACCAAACCGCTTTTTGACCACCGAATAGTCTATCGGCTAGCCAACCGCCAGGTAAACCTAAAAAGTATACTGCGCCTGTGTATAAACCATATATTGCAGCAGCTGATGCAACGGTAAAGCCAAGGCCTTCTTGTTGTAAGCTTGCCGTCATAAACAATACGAGCATAGCTCGCATACCGTAATAACTCATTCGTTCCCACATTTCAGTGAAGAACAATGTTGAAAGTCCTTTAGGGTGGCCAAACCAGCCACTATCTGGAGCTGAACTCATATTTACTTCCTAACTTTAAGAATTGTTGTAATGGCCTTATAATTTTTTGCTTTAGCTATTTTAGTATTTGTATTTACTAGAATGCTCGACCATCAGTATAGTATTTGTAGCTAAGATAATGATTTGCTATAGGGTAATAACACCACAAGGTAAGAGGCACACCCTTATCCTAGTTACAATTGGGCACAAGTATACATATACCTTAGTGCTAGGGGAAGTATTGCGCGGTGTATCACCTTATGCCGAGTTAGAACTCGGCATAAGGTACAATTGGAGTGCCAGGAAATTCAAGAGTGCCATATACAGGGTTGAAGTAGTATCGCATATACAATTGGCCAAAGTTAGGCTCGTAAAAGTCTGAACGATCTATTGCCAGGTAACCACCAAAAAACCAGTGTGGCGTTATTCTATATTCAAAGCTGCCCTCTAGGTTATAAGAGATACTTGAACTTGTGTCGCCCTCAAACGCTGGATTTGCTCCTGTTTCAAGCTGACGAATAAACGCTTCTGCTTGTAAGTCTGGATCGTTAGGGAAAAAGTCAATTGCTTGGGTTTTAGTTTGTGAATATGAAACGCCCGTTTTCAAACGATAAACAAAATCATTGCCCCAACGTGCGTCATAACTAAGCGGTACTGATAAACCAACATAATTTTGTGGACTATAGTAACCACCATGCCCCCAAGTTTCTTCACTTAAATTATATTGGTATGCCCAATGTAATAAGCTTGCTCCTACAGTGAATTCGCGTTCTTGATTGCTAATTACGCGATAATAACTGCCACCCATAATACGATATCGCTGATTGTCTTTTACATTTTGGCCCTTATATGAGGTAAAGTCAGCACTAGACCAAAATCCCCAATTACCACCTAAATCGTGTGATATATTTGCAGTAAGGCCTGTAGAACGTACGCCGCCCCATATTTTACCGGTGTTTATATCTTCAAGACCCGCATAAGAAAGTACTGAGCTGGTAACAGGACGCTTCTCTAATTCAAGGCTGTATCCAAAGTCGCCAATATCATCGGCGTAATTTACGCCCCAGACAATATCCTCAATTAAAAACCCTAAAGGGGTTGTACCTATATCTAAACGCCAGTTTTCATTCTGCCAGCCTAATCCAATATCTACGCCGCTTTCTTTTGGGCTTACTTCATCAAGAGAACACGTAAATATACATAAAGCACCTTGGCCATAACGGCTTCCCGCAAACTGCTCATCAAAACGTGTTGTTTGCGCACTAATTGTTGTCGGGTCTATTTTTACAAAGCCTTGACCTTGCCAAAGTGGGAAATAGGCTTCAATAGGCACTAAACCAGCCCCAAGGGTTGCTTCACTTTCAGTGCTTGTCTGGCCACTAAAGTTAACACCAATAGCGATGTAAGCTTGGTTTTTGTTTTGTTCATTAATAAGCTCACGCTTTGCGCCGTTTATATACCACTCATCGCTTTCATTTATTAGTGAAAGCGAGTTATAAAGCTCTTTATCAGTTAATGTGCGGTTAGGCGAGAGTGTTTGTGTGTACCAAAGTTGAGCTTGTTCTGTTTCATTGAAATTGCTGGCCACTTGGGCGCCCAAATAACGTAACTCTGTATCATTTGGCGATTTAGTAATGAGTTCTGTAGCTAAACCAAGTGCGTCACCTGAGTAGTTAAAATCATTAAGAGATGCCATAATTTGACGTTGTAAATAGCTTTCCTGTGATGAAGTTTGCGTTATAGCTTGTTGTGTTACTTCTTTGGCTTGAAAATCATCACCTTGCTCTCTGTACGCTTTAGCAATCGCTAGTAAAGCTTGTGGCTCAATAATTTGCTTATTTTGTACTTTTTGCTGATATAAGATAATCGCTGCTTGGCGTTGTTCAAGCGCTAAATTTGCGTTAATTAATGCTGTGGTTATTGCTGCGTTATTTTTATATTTTTGGTCTAGTTGATTTAGTTTCGCAATTAAATCGCTGCCGCTGTAATACTGGTTAATATAGTTGTTTTGTAACTGTACATATTGATTAACATCATTTTCAGATGCATTTTCTGAAAGAGCATAACTGGTGAACCATTGTTTAGTTTGTTGCTCATTTCCTTGTTCTAATAGCCATTCGCCATAAAGCATATGCCAATAAGCAGAAAGTGTAGGTTGTGCCGTTAATGCTTTATTTATAATTTTAACAGCGTATAGCTTTTCATTAATTCGATACCAATTACGTGCTAATTCGGCTTGCATTACGGGAGTTAAGTTTTGTGCTTCTAAGGCGCTTAAATGATAGATGGCCGTTGCTTTATTTTTAGCATCAAGATGGCGCTCGCTTTGAGTTAAAGATTCGTTAAGTTGTAGCTGTTGTTCTAGCGTAACAATATCTGCATTTCTGGCTCTAAAGGGAATATATTGCAAGGTTGCAATAGCGCCTTGGTAGTCATCAATAGATCGTAGAAAAAGCGCGTGGCTATAGCGCAGCTGAGGGTTTAAAGGGAACTGCCACAATACGTTATTAAACAACGTACGAGCTTTATCAGTAAGCCCTTTTTGTTGGTATATGAAAGCTAAGTCGTAATATAGCCAAGATTGCTCTGGTGCAATATCTATTGCCTCACGCAACACTTTTTCAGCCTGCTCTAAATCACCTGCTTGCGCTAGGGTATTTGCTTTTGCTCGATATTGGCTACTAAGCGATATTGAATAGGATTGCTTAATTTGCTCCTTTTGAGCAAATGTTAAACGGTTATAAAAAGACGTTAAAGCTTGTTCACTTTGTTCAAGTTCAGCTATTTCAAGCAAACCTAATAAGGCGCTGTTATTGAGAGGGTCATTCTTTAAAACAATTTGATAGGTTCGTGCTGCTTGAGAGTATTGCCCTTGAGAAAATTGTAACAAGCCTCTGTTATATAAAACTGCATTAGGGTTTTGCTCCAATGCATCAGCTAAGTCTAATTTTAGCTTTGCTATTTTAAATTCGTTCTTATTAATTGCATCTTTGGCTTGGCGTATATAAAGCCAAAACTTTGCTGTTTTAGCTAATCCTTTTAAGGTTTCTCTTTGTGCAAAATCGGCGGTGTGCTGTTGCGCTCGTGTAAAGTACTCATAGGATTTTTGATTGTCACCTAAGCGTAAATAAAGAATACCCAGACTTCGCATTATTGCACCGTCTTGAGGTCGCCCACTTATCGCTTTTAACAGTAACGGTTCAGCCGCTTTTAATTTGTTTTTTTCAAGGAGTTTATCGCCTCTAACCCAGAGCTGATAGGCTGGATCTGCAATTAAGGTTTGACGTGCTGTTAAATCTTTTTTGAAATCCTGATACTGTAACTCACCTTTAGTACTAAACGGGTAAAGCATAAAGTAGGTTTGAAACTCTTTATCAGTGGCACCACTAATTGGCATGTTTGCTAGCGAACCGAGCCAAATCTCTTCTACTTCATTACTAAAGCTAGAAGTTGAGCCGTATTTACTTAGAATACGAATAGCGTGCTTGTCACTTGGGTTACGTCTGAGTAAATGCCTCGCGTAAGCAATCTCAACTTGGCCTATATTAGAGTAACTTTGCAATAATGTTTCGTAACCATTTTTAACACTTTGCCATTGAGAGCTGTCTTGTGCGTACCAGCTTAAATGTTCTAGTTCATAATTGAGTGTTGGGTATACATTATTAAATATTTTATTATAAATTTGACGTGCAGGTTCGAACCGACCTGCGCGAGCTAGTAATTTAGCTTCTTGAATAGCCGATTTATCTTTGCCTTCAATTCGAGACATGACTTTGAGTTTTTCAATGCAAGGGGGTTGCTTAATAAGTCCGTTATCTAACTTGCTTAATAGTTGATTTGCTCTATCTAAATCACCGTTAACAAAGTTGTAATGCGCTTGAGCACACCGTGTTTCTATGCGGGTTGGAGCAATCGCGACCAGCTTTTTCAAGCTATCTTCAATAAGCCTTTTATTTTTTTGTGCTTCACCAATATTTATTTGGCTTAGTAACCACTCAACAGATCGCGTATCAATATCATTTACTGTTTTTGCGTTTAGCATTGGGCTCAGTATTAATACGCAGAGTAGGGCAACCTTTAGCTGCATTCAGTACTCCATTTAGGTTGTAATGTTCCATCCGCTGTAATTGCAAAACGTTTATTTAAAGTACTTGTACCAAATAAATTTAATACACTGTCGTAGTAACGAGTTTGAGTGAATGACTTATCAACCATTAATTTTTGCTGAATTGTCATCGCTAAGGAATCATCGTCTTGTATTGCAAGTAAAGGTAGTAAAGCTGCATTAAAGCCTAATGGGCCTCTTTTTTCTGATTTACCTGATTTCGAAAACGTATTTAATGGCACATAACCACGGTCATTAATTGTTTTTAAAAATGGATTAAATTGTGCTAACAATTCTTTTTTATAAGGCGCATCGTTTGCCATCATACTGGCCCATAAATAAACCCTAATAGCGTTGTAGCTTCCTACGTCACTTGTTTTTTTATCGTAATAAAAACCATTATTAGTGTCGTACATTACCCAGTCAGGGCTAACACCTTGTTTGGCCGTATCTAGAATTAACTTTGCTGAGCTTTCATGTAGTTGTTCCCAAGGAGAATGAGGATATAGTTTTTTAAATTGTTGATATATAAATAAAGGTGAGTAACTAGGGTTTAATTTATATTGTTCGTCTTTAAAGTCAAAGCCAGATGGGGCCGGTAGTAATGACAAACCAAGACCGGAAATATAGGCTGTTTCTTCTCGTATTATACGCTGAGCTAGCACGGCCGCTAATATACTATAACGACGGTCATCCCAGAGAATAGCAGCTTGTGATAAGCTATAAGCTATCCATAAATCAGAGTCAGAGGCAGGGTTTGAATCTAAAATTGCTCCTGCATTTTTTTCATTTATACCCCATTGCCATGCTGGTAAACGCGTACTTAAATCACCTTCGGATAAATGATTTTCGGTCCAATCAAGTACTAAATCAAACATTGCTTTATCGTTTGCTATTACAGCAAAAAATAACGCGTAAGACTGACCTTCAGATGTTGTAATACTCTGCTTACTACCTAAATCAATAACACGACCATCTGGGCTTATAAAGTGGCTTTTAAATACTTGCCATGCTTGCCACGGTTGACACTGTTCTATCTGTGCTTTCGTATTAAAAGCAAATAATGCCACAGCAATGCAGATTACCTTTATAAGTGACTTCATTATTTATCTCCTTCAGCTAAACGCTTGTATGTAAGTGCTTGTAATAATCGCCATAGAATAAATGAGATCATCAGTAGCGTTAAAATAGATAATAACGCTAATATAAATGGGTGATCTGATAGGTGAAACCAAATTAAGGTATGAACAGGGATCTGACCAACAAAATACTGTTTATCTGTTTTAATTGTTTCGATCCCTTGTGTTGTAATTATTGTTGCACTGCCCTTAATTTGTTCTCGACTTTGCGAGTTCATCAGTGCGTTATCTAATAGGCCAAACGCTTCATTTGTTGTTGCCGTTAACGATACTATAGAACGTTGCGAGCTAAAGGGGGACTGATAGCCTGTAATCACCGCCATATTGCCGCTACTCTTTACGTTTATTTGTATTTTTTCAGCTTTATTATCGTCATAAGCACCGTTATAAATAGCGAGTTTAATTGCACGTTGATTGTTGTTAAGCAAAATGTTTTTTGGTTCATCTTCTTTTAGCTTGTCACTGCGCGTACTTGGTTTGGTTATAAACAGTATGTCTTTATCGTTGTAGTTTATATCATCACTTAAATATTTTACTGTTAAACGGTGACCAGGGTAGCCTGTTATAGCGCCAAAATGACCGGTTAAATTAAAGAGCATTGAAAGTGCTTTAGGTGTTGGGTTTTCATTCAAAATAACTAATGTTTGTTGTAAATCGGCGTATTTTGTAAACGGGAATCCACTATTAGCAAATACATTTAAATCTGGTAGTGCGATATAGTGATTAAAATTACTTACATCAATATGAGAGTTACCGTCTATAACACCATATTCGCCGCCAAGAGGAGCTCCAGTACATGTTGCATTTTTTAGTACGTCAAATCGAAAATCAAAATTAAGCTCATTACGTTTAGCCAAGCTAATACCATTAAGCGAAAAGTTTTCAGTACTTTGAGTTGAATCTGTATTAGCAATTAACGGTAACAGTGTTTTTGTTGTACTTACAGTAGAGTCATTTTTTTCTAATAAAAAGCCACTAATAAACTCTTGGTTTATCAGCATATTCAGCCTAGAACTTAGTGTGTCATCTTCTGGCGTATTACGATATTGCAACGTTATCGGGATCCCTTTTTCACGCCACGTAAATAAATCAGGTGCAAAGCGAATATTCAACTTAACAGGACCGCTATTGAGCCCTGTAGTTTGTAACTGAGTTGGGTAGTCAATTAACTCATCAAAATGTACAGGGCGATCGCTTCTCAGCCATCGAGGTGCATCGTAAGCTTTGCGAAGTGGAATCTTATTCATGCCTTCAATACTTACACTTCGGCCAGTCATTACTTTATGGCCAAACACTAAACCGTTTACTGCGGTTTTTAAATCTTTTTCATCACGTCCTAATATAAGGAGTATTTTTTTATAACGGTGTATTGGATTGGAAATAATCTCGATTGTTGGTTTTTCTACATCAGGGTAGTCGGCTAAAAAAGCAGGTTTAGATGCGTTTGTAATAAATACAACACTGTGTTGATTAGGTGATTGATTAAGTACAACAGGGAAGTTAGCGCCACGCCAATCAGCTTGAGCACCAAACCAGCTCGAAAGTGTTGCAGCGGCTTCTATTGCTTCTTTATTTGGTGTGCCGGAAAAAATAAACGGAAGAGTTAGTTTACTGTAATCTTTGCTATCAAAAAATGGTTCAGGTAAATACTCAATTTTACTATCAATAGCCAGTGAAGTTTGGTCGAGAGTTATATTACTTGATTTGTTTATTTCTACCCAAATAGCACGGCTAAAATAGTCTTGACATGACGTACTATAATAACCAACAAGCTCAAAGCGAATTTGATTGAAGTCTTGAATGTATTTTGCGTTGAGCGCTATATTATGTTCAGCGGTATTTTTAATAATATTTGAAGGTTCATTTATAGGTAAAACTGTCACCAAATTTTCATTAAAATACACTTTTAAATGCGATACGTTGGCAATTAATGAAGGGGAGTTTGTGTATGAGAAATTCAACATCAAATTTTTACTCAACTTATCAATGCGATTAGTGAAGTCGACATTTGAATCGTTATTTATAGCGTTTAGCTTATAATTATTAAAACCGAGAGCTTCAAAATCAAGACGTAAGCTAGTAACTTGAGCACTCTCAGGGTAGCCATTGTTGAATATGGTCTTATCACTCATGGGCTCAATAGCATTAGCTTGCCAAGCAATGTTCATGAGTAAAAATATAACGAGTGTACTAAGTAGCTTATTAATCATAATTATTTTGCACTATAGGTTTTTTTGGAATGAATGAGTTTATATACATAACTAAACGAGTTAACAGTTTAATAGTCGGTTGTAATGGCCTAGGCGCATGAAATAGTAAATTACTAAAGCCTCTTAAACTAGTCTTTTGTACTTCTTTGAAGCTGTATGACGGGCGATCATGCCTAAAGTTATTTTGCCAATCAAGCCAAGCATCTGCTCTAGAAAAAGTACACTGTATAAATGCACGTTGTTTTTCGAGCGACAAATCTTTAAGTGTCAGACCTATCTGTTTATTACGGGTATTACACACATGAGTTGTAAACGAAAATTGTTTGTCTCCTCGACTCATTAACAACTCAATTTTATCGTTTACTCTACATAGGTGGGCATGCTCTGTCTCAATACCGACACCATTATCTGAGTAATCAGTGATTCTAACTTTTAATGTGTGCCCATTCGCTAAGCGAATACCCGCTGGAAAGTTGGCTTTTATTCGGTGTGAGTGCCTTACTTGACGCGCTTCTGCTGCAACAGCAACAGCGGCTCCTAGAATAATCATGTTGTAGAGCGCCCAGCCCATACTAATCACTAACACACCTATTTGAGAAGGGTCACCAAAGATCAAACGCAGTACCCCAAACACGATGCCCAGAAGGTTAATTGCTAATAGTATGAGATAGGGTTTCGAAATTCCCCAGTCGTAATGCTCTTCATCATTTAGCCCACCTTTTTCTGTTACATTAAACTTACCTTTATTAGGATTAAATAAGGCAACAGTGGTTGGTTTCAATATGTACCAAGCCAACACCGACTCATACACTTCGCCCCAAAATGAGTACCTGTATTTACCTTGAATACGTGAATTAGTCGCTTTAATTTGAATAAGTGTAGGTACTACATAAATAAAAATAGCTAAAAAAGGCGCATAGATAATATAGGCATTAAAGTAGATCAGTGCTAAAGGGGCTGTTAAAAATACAATACGAGGTATTCCCGATAAAAAATGTAACATTGCGTTTATATAGCACAAGCGTTGAGGAATACTTAACCCTTTGCCTATTAAAGGGTTATCAAGTCTGAAAATTTGCGCCATACCGCGTGCCCAACGAATTCGTTGCCCAATATGCGCCGATAAACTATCCGTAGCGAGTCCTGCGGCTTGTGGAATGTTGATATAAGCTGTTTTATAGCCTGCGCGTTGCATGCGCAGTGCTGTGTGAGCATCTTCGGTTACAGTTTCAAATGCAAAACCACCAATATTATCCAGCGCTTCTCGTTTTAATACCGCACAAGAACCACAAAAGAAAGTCGCATCCCACATGTCGTTACCGTCTTGAATAAGCCCGTAAAATAACATGTTTTCATTTGGGATTTGGCTGTGATTGTTAAGGTTTCTTTCAAATGGATCAGCAGAGAAAAAATGATGTGGTGTTTGCACTAAACAGACTTTACTGTCTTTTAAAAATTGGCCCATGGTTGTTTGCAAAAAAGAACGCGCAGGAACATGGTCACAGTCAAATATAGCAATGTACTCACCGTGGGTATAGCGCATAGCGCTGTTCATATTGCCAGCTTTGGCATGATTGTTATCCGGACGCGTTAAATACCCTACGCCAACTTCTTTTGCAAAATCAGCAAATTCAGGACGTTTACCATCATCGAGAATATACACATTTAACTTGTCCTCAGGCCAATCGATACTTAGCGCTGCTAATGTAGTTGGTTTTACAACACTCAATGGTTCATTGTAAGTTGGGATATACACATCAACCGTAGGCCATAATTCAGTGTTTCTAGGTAATGGTATGGGCTTGCGTTCGAGTGGGTTAATAGTTTGGAAAAAACCAAGTATTAAAACAAGCCAAGCATATGTTTCAGCAAGTAGTAGTCCAGCTCCTAAGGCTAAAGCAAGAGGATCATCCCAATTTAGCGTTTCAGTGTAACGCCACCACAAGTAACGTGAGGACGTTGTTACCGATAAAGTGATCATTACAATCGTTGCCATCTGGCCTTTTATTCGCTTAAGTGAATAGGCGACTAATAAAATGAAGCTTATAAAAATGGCTTGCGCTTCTAGACTAAAAGGAATAGTGATAAAAATCGTTAATAAAAACAATATGAATGCAATCACAATGTATTTTACATATTTATTTTGCCAAACACGCGCATCGGCAATAGAGTAAAAAGCACTTTGTTTAGGGTTTTTTTTGCTTTTTGACAGTATACGCCTTAGTAACTTACCTAATTTTAAATCAAACCACCTAAACTGCCTAAAGAGACGATTCACTGAGTCATAGAAATGGTGTGATATTTTTTCTTTCGTCGCCCTTTTTTTTGTCGTTTTTTTAACGAACGTCAAAAAAACGCTTTGTAAAATAAAGCGTATTGAATTTGAATAAGGATGGTTTCTATACGGTTGTCTTAAATGCGGATAATTCACGCTTATCGATTCACGAATATTACGCTTATGAACGCTAATTTTTACAAATAGAGAACTTACTATAATCAGAAATGGCATCAGCAATGCTTCAATCGCATTCATTCTGTGTTGATTGAAGTAGCCGTGAAACTTAAACAGAATCAAACGGACTAATTTTTCGCTAAACAATAAACTCAGCACCAGTCGAAAGGTGTTTTGAAAAGGGTGTTTATGAAGTGCCTTAAATGAGATCATAATGCTGTTTTACTTACCAACCAGCCAGCCAGCGTTTCGAAATCGTCGTTAGCAATGCTATAAGGTGCACAGTTTAGTGCCACATTACGATAAGCCGTTGACTCTTTAATCACTTCGTCACTATTTATAAAAAAAGGTGCCATAAGTGGGAGTGTTGACTGCCAAAGTGAGAATAAATCGAATTCTAATTCAGAGGATGAATTGTATCGGTTAACTAAAAAAAAGTGATGCCACGAATTTTCAGTCTTTTTTAGTTTTTGCAAACGTCTATAAATAAGACTGTGGCATACCGCATCGCAATTGACTAACTCAATGACAATATCGTCTTTATGTAAGGTGTAGTTACTGATATCTATATGACTTGGACAATCGAAGAGTACCCAAGCGTTTTGAATGTTGTCCAGTTTATTGCAATTATCAATCAGTTCGTTTAATGCGGTATTAGAAGGTGTTTTTTCGCCATGGGGTAAAAAAATGATGCCGTCACTATCTTGGTAAAAACATGTCAGGATATCGTTGAAATTTTCAGCGTCGCTCCAGCCTTGTGTATTTTTCCAAGGCAAACCAAAATGCAGCCCTAAATCACTTTTTGGGTCTAAATCAACCGCAATTACGTGTACATCGGATTTTTTCAGCACGCAGGCAAGATTAGCCACAATTGCGGTACAACCTGTACCACCTTTTATACCTTTTAAAAAAATTCTTTGCACGTGATGGGGTTACCTATAGTTTCAACGGCTAGTAATAGACGCAAGTTCGTTATCAATTTCTTTTAATAACGCATATTTATTTATAGTTTGCATGTTTTTTTGCGTATTCACTATTTCAATGTAATCTTCACTTTTACCGCCAAAGCGATGAGCTAAGTTTGCTATATCGTTAGATGTGAGTGTTTGAGGATTTTTTGAAATTAAGTTTTGCATTACTACCTGTATCAGTATGTTTTATTTTATAATATATGGACATTATTTGACTATTATATATAGAATAGCGGCTAAAACTAGTAAAAAAGTATTTTTTTGAAAGGTGTTTTGTGTGCATAAGTTTAACATTTTGGGATTAGACCCCGCAGCTGAAGAAATAAAACCTGCTGCAATTTATGCTGTTTTAGCGCCTTTAGACAATTTTTCTATTGAGTTTATATTGCATTCAATAAGCCCCAATGATGTGAAAGAAAATATTTTTATAGTCTCTTCTCAGATAGAGTCATTCTTTGAATCTTCTTGTTCGAATTTACTACTTGATGCGAGTGAGCAAGGCCGAGTACATTCTTTTTCATTTACAAAAGAAATTAGTGAGTGGAATGCAAAACGCATAAATAAAGGGATTATTAAAGAGTTAAGTGCGTATGAAAATATAAAAAATGCTCTAATCGTTGTTCATTTTAGTACTCAGCAATTACGTGATACCACTGAACAGCAATTTGAAACGCTTATTGAGCAATATAAATCATTTTTAATTGATACAAATACTAGTCTTCTATTTTTAATCTCAGGTCCTGAAGTTGCTAATTATCGATTTTTAGTAAGGCGCTTAAATCAACTCTTTAGCGGCGTTGTGTTTGTCGATAATGATTCGGCTGCACGAGTACTTGAGTACGACTATTGGAGACACAGCACAGGGATATTATCAAATACTCACTATCAGTTAATTTTGCAAAATGATCGGTTAGTTGTAGAAGAAGGGAAAATAGAAACCCAAACACTTAGCAATAAACATTTTAATGATGAAGATGTTGTGTGGTTAGTACAAAACTCAGTACCAGATGGCACAAAGCTGCCTGCAAATTATCATGTTGTAAAAAGTAACAGCGATTTATTTGAAAAAGGTCCTCAGCTAGAAGCCGCAACATTAGTATTTTCGGTTACACGCTATACCGACTTATCTGAGTTGGGTAAACAATGTTTTGAATTGAGAAAAAATTGTGGTCGTTGGTTAAAACTCGTGATTCAAAATGTAGATGGGATTATCAGGCACCAAGACGAGTGCTTATTTTTAACGCTGGGTGTTAATCTTATTTTGTATAGCTTTTCCGAACCTTCTCGGTTGTTATCGCAAATTCAGTCGATCCAAGGCTTTCAATTTTCTCGACCATTGCCTCCATCTGTTGAGCATGTATTACGATATACTGAAAACACGTTTTCAAAAGGTTACTTACCATTTATTGATTTTACTCGCCAAGTTGAAGTGCACAGTGACTCGGCGGTTAATTTAGGGGTCAGCGGGGTACTGGTTGTACTTGAGTTATTACCAAGAATAGATCCTATTCACCCACTTCATCTATTTCACATAAAACGTGAAGGTGATGTATTTAGTGTTGCTGAAAACAAAGTTTACTTGTATCTACATGCTTGTAGAGAAAATGATGTAATGAATGCGATTAAACATTTATTCAAATTAGAAACCAGTGATTTTTTTGCTCAACAGAGCATTATTTCGGACCACTTCTATATTCAGCAAGAATGTAAACAATTACGCCGATATTATAGAGATAAAGATGTGAGTGATTTTACAAATCAACTAAAAGAAAATGACAGTTACAAGTTCGATCCTGCTTTAGCAAAAAATCCCAGTATTGATATTGCTACGCCTGAATTTTTCACTCAGGAACGCCCTGATGCAAAAGCTTTTACAATGAAAGTTAAAGAGCTGTGATATGAGTATTAATCAACTTTTAATTACAGCATTAATCTCGGGGTTATTTGGTGTTTTATTGTGCCTAATTGGCTCTTACATAGTATCTAAATTAAAAAAGTATTATTACAAAATGACATTTAAGCACGAAGTGCTAGAACCCTATACACCTAAAAATAAGGAACGTAAGTGAAATTGTCTGGTCTAGGGGTTTGGAATCTCTATTTTTTAGTTAAATTTGCCCTGTATTATTACGGCGTAATCGATTTTAGTTTTTTGAGCAATGCTGCGTTGGCCGCTTTGTTAGTAATACAATTTAAAAATGCGCGAGTTGAGAAGGTTAAACACATTATCGCACTGATTATAGCTGTGATTTTACTGTATAAAGATTCGTGGTTACCTCCCATTAATCGTTTAATTAAACAGGCTGGTAACGTTCAAGATTTTAGCTTTGATTATTTTATCGAACTAGTTGGGCGGGTAGTTAATGTCGATATGCTACTTGGCTTATTCATTATTGTTGTTTTATTTTGGTACAGCTCTCAATGGATTCGGTTTACTACAGTGACTATTATTGGCTTGGCGTTTATTGGCTGGCAAGGTCAAAGTAACTCATTAGATATTAATGAAAGCCCTACAGTGGTTAATAACAGTAGTATTGCAACTCAAAGTAAGGCGCCTGTTGTAACAACCCAATACCAATCGCCCGACCAAAAGCTTAGTGATTTTTATCAACAACAAAGCTTATTAACAAGTCACTTTCCAAAGGAATACAATGGCGAGTTGTTTGACGTTATTATTTTAAATATTTGTTCTATGGCAGTTGCTGACTTAAATTTTTTAGGTATTAGCGTTACAGACATGTATAAAGATTTTGATGTGGTGTTTCCTGATTTCAACTCAGCCACATCATATAGTGGTCCAGCAGCCATTCGATTATTAAGAGCAAGCTGTGGACAAACAAACCAAGCGTCTTTGTTCAAGGATGCGCCAGAACAGTGTTATTTATTTAAGAACTTAGAAAAACTAGGCTATCAAAACAACGTAGTGATGAATCACGATGGGCATTTTGATGAATTTAAAGGCCTAATAAATAGATATGGTGGCTTAGACAGCAAGCCATTTAATATTGATTCTATGCCTATTGCTCAGTATGGGTTTGATAATAGCCCTATTTATTCAGATGGTGCGGTTCTAAACGGCTGGCTTGACCAACAAGCTAAAGACTGTAAGCCTTGTGCAATGTACTACAATACCACGAGTTTACACGATGGTAATCAACTTGCTAATAGAGCCCGCATGAATAGCCAGCAAAGTTATCCTCTTAGGCATGCAAACTTATTTTCTGATATTAATGGCTTTATTAAAAACCTAGAAAAACGTGGTAGAAATGTAATGCTGATGGTAGTACCTGAGCATGGTGCTGCACTAAAAGGAGACAAAGTACAATTTGCTGGTTTGCGAGAAATACCAAGCCCAGCTATTGTATCAGTTCCAGTTGCAATTAAATTTATTGGCCCTGATGTGCAAAACTATTCCCAAATTGTAATTGATGATTCAATCAGTTATTTTTCATTGTCAGAATTAGTGAGTAAAACATTGAAAACTAATGTTTTTGGTGGGAAAAATAGTATAGCAAATTTGTTAGATAATTTACCGAAAGCTCCAAAAGTTGCTGAAAATGCAGATACTATAATGATGTATGTTAATCAACGACCATACATACAATTAGATGGCGGTGATTGGTCTGAATACCCACAAGGTGATTAATTTTTATTAAGAACTGCAATAGCAGTAGTGGCATATTTCATGGAGTAAATATGTTATTGCTGTTATTGCGTGAATAAATCCATGTATCTACTCATTTATTATAAACACTAGTATTGTCCAAAAATGTTTACAATAAACTACCTTCTCATAGCCACTTAGCGTATTATTCAATTAATATAGTTTTCCTTCCTTAGAGGATGTATGCGTTTAGATATTCATTGTGCTGACAGAATCGGTATCGCCCAAGAAATTCTCAATATTTTAGTTAATTACAGTGTTGATCTAAAAGGAATAGAGGTTGATTCAGTTAATTGTCGTATGTATGTAAGTTTCCCTGAAATTGAGTTTGAACAGTTCCAGAAAATAATGCCATCAATTCGTTTAATTGATGGTGTTCATGATGTACGTACAACCGCTTTTTTACCCTCTGAGCGTGAGCATAATGAGCTAAACACATTGCTTCGAGCATTGCCCGATGGTGTTATTTCTATTGATGCCAAGGGTTGGGTACGCTTATGTAACGATGCGGCTTGTAAAGACTTACAATTGAGCGAAAAAGAGGTTATTGGTGCAAATATCAATAATTTGTTGAAAGGCTTTAATTTTACTCGCTGGTTAGAAAGTAAAGAAGTATTAGGGCAAACCACCAGAGTGGAAGTCGCTGGTGAAGACTTTATAGCCGATATTTTACCTATTGCTGTGCCGCAAGGTGGTGAAGGTGATGTACTTGCCGGTGCTGTTATTAATATAAAATCACAAAGCCGATTAGGTCAACAAGTTAGTGCATTTAGACGTTACGGACAAGAAAGCTTTGCAACTATTCATAACTTTAGTACTGCTATGCGTCGTGTTGTTCGCGAAGCGCGTAAAATGTCTCAGTTAGAAGCACCAATACTAATTACGGGTGAAACAGGAACCGGTAAAGAGCTATTAGCACGGGCGTGTCATTACGCATCTAATCGCTCAGTGAAGCCTTTTATTGCTTTATCGTGTGCATCGTTACCAGACGATGTTGCTGAATCTGAGTTATTTGGCTACGCAGGCTATGAAGAAAATGCAGCACCTAAACGCGGCGTACTTGAGCAAGCCGATGGTGGGACTGTGTTTTTAGATGAAGTGGGCGAAATGTCGACTCAACTGCAAACTAAGTTATTGCGCTTCTTACAAGATGGCACATTTAGGAAAGTGGGTGATGAGAACGAAGTTAAAGTTAATGTTCGTATAGTCGCAGCTACTCAAAAAGACTTACCTGCTATGGTGCAAGAGGGCGTGTTCAGAGAGGATTTATACTATCGAATCAACGTATTAACATTAGATATTGCACCACTTAGAGATCGCAAAGCCGATGTTGGGCCACTCGCAGAGCATTTTATTCAAAAATATGCACAGCAAAATGGTCACGCAGTGCCACTGTTATCTCAAGAATGCTTAAGCTTTTTACAACAGTATCCTTGGCCTGGAAATGTACGCCAATTAGAAAATGCAATTTATCGTGCGGTATCTTTATTAGATGATAGTGAGTTACGAGTAGAGCATTTACAGTTACCTACGTTTACGCATGACTTAGGGTATTTAGAATCTGATTTTGAAGGTTCACTGGATCAAGCGGTAAAACGTTTTGAAGCAACATTATTACGCAAACTTTATCCAGCTTATCCAAGCTCACGACAGCTCGCTAAACGTTTAGGTCTTAGCCATACAGCAGTTGCAAATAAACTACGAGATTACGGTATTAACCGTAAAACAGTTAAAGTTTAAAATACGGCAATATTTAAAATAGGGCGCTAATTAATTTTTAGTGCCCATATTTTTTTTGACACCATCAATGGCAATCGTCTTTATACCATCTTCATCAAATTTCATAACAATACTGGCATTATTACGAGCAAAAAAGTAACTTCGGCCATCTAACTCAATAACATAATTCCCTTTCACTTGAACACTAAACTGTTGTTTTTTTAGAGTGATGGTGTGCTTGCCTATTGTCCAATCAAACGCTTCTATAAATCCATTATTAAATTCTTGAACCCATACTTGGCTGCCGTCTTTTGCAAGCGTGATGGCGACTGAGTAGGAACTAGGAATTTGATCCATTTCATAACTCTTTGAGCCAATAGTAAACTTCTTAAATTTTTGTTGCCAAGCAAAACCAAATTCAAACGATTTTTCTACCCCTGTAGAGTAAGTAATAGAGCCATTACCGGGGAAATTAAAATCGGCTAACGCGTGGTGGCTCACTGTTAAGAATATACTAGCAATAAGGATGTTTAATTTTGAATTCATAAGTAAATTTTTAGTTGTATTTATAACTTCAGATTAAAGCAGAATATTCGTCTTAGCAAGTGCCTGTGTTACACTCAGGTAAATTGAACTGGTAAGACCTTTGCTGTGAACTTATATATTCGACTTCTTTTATTATTTTTTAAAATTAAGCGTAATCATCAATATCAAGACTTACTTGATACAGTAGATATTGATTACAAAGCACTACCAACTGATTGCGATATAAATCTGCATTTAACAAACTCACGTTATTTAGCCATGATGGATTTGTCACGTACATGGATGACGGAACGAGTGGGTTTGCTTAAGCAAATTTTGAAACGCCGTTGGTTTCCTATTGTTAATGCTACCGCCATCACGTATATCCGTGATATTAAACCAATGCAACGCTACACTATTAGTACAAAACTAGTTGGTTGGGATCATAAGTATTTTTATATAGAACAAAAATTTCATTCAGCACGAGGCTTACATGCTATTGCTTATGTACGCGGTGTGTTTAAAAGTAAAAAAGGCATTGTAAGTATCGAAGAAATGCTTGAAGTCGCTAGTTTTAAAGGTAAAACACCGATACTACCGAGTGAAGTTATGCATTGGAAAGAAATGCTTGAACAGAAAAAAGCAAATAACTTACCCAAATGATTAGTTAATTAAAATAAAAAAGGCCTTTCGGCCTTTTGCACACACATGCATTAAAGCATTTTTAAAAATTATACCTAACCCCAAACATGGCGACTACTGGGTCCAGTTCAACGGTTGAAGTGAGAGCTTTTGCGCCATTAGCATACACTGTGGCATCAGTATCAATATCCATAATTGATACCATTGCATGTAAACCCCATTTTTCATCAATTTTATAATTAGCACCTACTTGTGCTACAAATCCAAATGAGTCGTCTAACTTTACTTCTACATCATTTGTACCAAGCGTTGTTTTAAGCGCTTGCGACGGTTGCTCATCAAAGAATGTTGTATAATTAACTCCAATACCCACAAATGGTCTTAATGCATAACTTGTATCTAAAAAGTGATACTGAGCAATAAGTGAAGGGGGGAGTTGTTTTATATTCGCGATTTTATTACCCGCTAGCCCACCAGTACCATTAACATCATGCGAAAATGGCGTTGCTGCAATAAGCTCTAGCACCCATTGGTCGTTAAATGCGTAGTCAAGCGTAATACCTAGTTGCGTATCAGAATCACCTTTTAGACCTAAAGTCGGTGCTTCGTTAATTTTTGAGCTGCTGTTATCAGGGTTAATGTTAATAGCACCCACATTTACGCTAAAATTGGCGTGTGCAGCAGGAGAAAGTGCTAATAAAGAAGTCAGTAATGCAATACTAATAGTGGTTTTCATGTTGTTCTCCAAGAACTACTTTTTGATTGACGCTATTATTGCAGTTTTAAAATGTTCAAAACCTGTTCTAGATCAAAGTTTCAAAAATGTTTGAACGTTGTGAAGTGTTTTATTGATTTAGATTAATTTTGATGTTGATTAGCGACAGAGATACTTGACTCTTGATTTCTTAAATAACTAAAAGCGCTGTTCTGAATGTGTTTAGTGCGTGCAAGTTCAGGTTTTTAGGTAGCAAAAGTTATAAATCCCCCTTAACCAGAATCGAGAAAACAACGTCTCTTTTTTCATGATTAGGCTCTGCCTTACCTGATTGCCACACATTTTGCTGTAAATTTAACCTCAAAAGTTAAACACCTTATAATAATAAAATATAAAAAATAGTCACAGCTGTGTATTAATACTGACATCGCTTAGTCATAAATTCAGGCTTTAATAATAACTCAATATTTTCGTGAGTCTCTTAACTAAAGTTAGGGCTAAGCAATAAAGGGCGTTTGATATGGCTATCGCTATTTTTGATAAAGCAATCAGTGAAAGAGAATTCCAACGCGACGTTGTTGCATATTTACAAACGCTTATTCGATTTGAATCTGTTACACCTAATCAGGCTGGAGCAATTGATTGGCTTATTAGAGAATTGAGTGACTTGGGATTACAGTGTGAGCATTTTAATGTAAACGGCGTGAGTAATTTAATCGCTTCAATTAGTTTTGGAACCGGACCATGCGTCGCCTTTTCAGGGCATATAGATGTAGTACCAGCAGCAACAGGGCAATGGTTAAGTCCACCTTTTGCAGGGAATATTGTATGTGATTCAGTGTATGGTCGAGGCGCTGCAGATATGAAAGGTGGTGTGGCTGCAATGCTTAGCGCAACAAATAATCTGATTAATAATAGCGAGAATAAGCAAGGAACATTGTATTGGCTTATTACATCTGATGAAGAGGGCGAGGCTGAATTTGGCTCTCAAGTAATCGTTAATAAACTGGCCGAGCAAGGTGTTGTACTTGATGGCTGTATTGTTGGAGAGCCAACCAGCCATATGTGCGTAGGTGACACTATCAAGAATGGGCGAAGAGGTGCACTCTCTGCACGCATTAAGGTAACAGGTAAGGCTGGGCACGTGGCTTATCCTGATAATACGATCAATGCAGCTTTTATAGCTGCTAAAATAGTTAATTACTTGAGTGAACAAACGTGGCAACTTGATGAACAAAGCTCAAAAACCACATTGCAAGTAACGGGTATTAATATTGATAACGTTATTGATAATCTTGTGCCAGCTTATTGTGAGGTTACTTTTAACGTGCGTTATAGTCATGCATATCGCAGCGAGGCGATTAAAGCGTTATTGACACAATCGCTTAGTGAGTTTGCCCATTACTTTACAATAGAGTGGGAGCGTCCGTGTGAGCCATATTATACAGCAGACACTCATGACTGGAGTTTACTTTCTCATGTTGAGCAGGCTATTTACAAGCAAACAGGCTGTTATCCACTGCTCAGTACCAGCGGTGGAACATCCGATGGGCGTTTTTTTGCAAATAACCACACTCAAGTTATAGAGTGCGGTGTGCGTAATAATACGATACATCAAGTAAACGAACATGTACCTATAAGTGATTTAGTAAAAATAGAAGCAATTTATAGCTCTTTGCTCGAGCAGGTTTTTTTAAATTGCTAGGGCGTGTTGACCTTTTGAGGTTGTATTTGTAATAGTGTGTTTAACCTGAACTCTACTTGAGATAGATTTATCCAGAGTTCAGGTTATTTAATCGGCCACGTCTATGCAATGCCGTTACTGTGCATAAATAGGCAATGAGATAACATGAATGCCAAACACATGCTGTAATAAATTTTTCTAGTTTTTGCACTAGTTATTATTTTTTTAAGTAACGTTTTGCTTTGTTCTCTTTTACGCTTTCCAGGTCGACTAAAACCAAGCCGTCTATACAATTGTTAAAGTCGGGATCAATACTAAAACTTAAAAACTGTACGCCACCGGGCATACAGAGCTCAGTGTATTGCTTAAATAATGTGGGGACTTGCGCTCCCATATTGGCTAGTACGTGCTTAAGCTCTACAAAATCTTCTTTCACATTGTTGCCACTGAACACTGTTTGGCATTGTGTTAGTTGTTGATCGCTTAGTCTAAATTCATTGTTAGGCATTGCTAGTTGCACATTGTTTTTGTAGTAATGTTGATAATAATAAACAAGCATGGCTTTTGCCTGCTCTGGTAGGGTATTAGGTACGGTTACAGCGCCAAATAAGTAACGGTATTGTGGGTAGTTTTTAATAAAGGCGCCGATACCATACCAAAGATAGTCTAAGCTTTTACGTCCCCAATACTTTGGTTGTACAAAGCTGCGACCAAGCTCAATACCTTGGTGTAAGTAGGGGGTCATGGCCTCTGTATAGGAAAATAAGCTATCGGTGTAGAGCCCTTTTCGTCCGTGTTTTTTTATTATATCTTGCGCACAAGCTAATCGGTATGCACCAACGAGTTCTAATTGAGTAGGATCCCATAATACAAGATGTTGATAATCCATATCATATTTATCTATATCTCGACGCTTACCGCTGCCTTCTCCCACGGCTCTAAATGCAATTTCCCTTAATCGACCTAGCTCTCTAAACACCGCAGAGCTACCGGTATATTGATAAAGGTGAATATGCATATCGTCGATTGTTTTACCCAGCAACTGGCATTGATCAATCGCTTTTTTTAGCTCTTTTCTGCATTCAGGTATAGCAAGAGGCATTTGTGTTTTTAGTGGTAACGGCTTTTTAGACGTTAGCCTATAAAGCTGCTTACGAATAAGGTTTACAACTTCTTTATCTTTTAGATTTTCTATCAAATAAGACTCAGGCGGAATTGAAGCTCCAATTTCAAACTCCAATGACTTTTGACGTTGCTTAAACATTTCTTTGACCAGTAGCAAACTCGCTAGAGGCTTATAAATCATTGATGTGCCATAAAATAAAGGGCTGTTTTTAGCTTTTATAAAAACAGGTAAAATGGGGCTGTTGGCTTTTTTTGCCATACGTAAAAAACCGCTATTCCACTTGCAATCTTTTATGCCTGTGGGGCTCAAACGAGAGACTTCACCGGCTGGGAATATAAGCAGTGCACCTTCGTTTTTTAAGTGTTGGTGGATATTATTGAGTTCTTGTTTTTTACTTGTTCCAGATAAGTTATCAACGGGTAGTAACAGTTCATGCATGGGGGTAACCGACATCAGCATACGGTTAGCTACAACCTTTAAATCTTGTCTAACAGTTGAGAGTACTTTAATAAGTGCAAGTGCATCCAAAGAGCCGATAGGGTGGTTTGCAACAATAACCAGCTTACCTTCATTGGGGATATGTTCAATTTGTTTAGGTTTGTAGCGTGTATCAAAATCAAGCTCATCTAATACCTGTTCAACAAACTCTAAACCTTGCAAGTGAGGGTAAGCATCACCAAAGGCAACAAACTCCTGTTCATGTAACAGATACCCTAGCCCTTTTTTTACAAGGCCTTTTACTTTTGGTGATTTTTCTAATTGTGGTAAATTTGCTGCAATCACTTTATCAATACTAATCATATAAACCTCTTTCACGCATTGGCATGTTTACCATTTACTTAGAATAAAAAAAGGGTGTGACAGTTACTTTGCAGTTGTGTGACTTTTTAAAGTGCGAATTGAGCCAGGGCATGTTTATCTTTTGAGGTTAAACATGCGCAGCCCGTAGGACTCTGCCTAGGGGCAATTTACTCTTTGTTGCTCGGTTTTTATACCAATCAGCTTATATATGGGGTCTATTTAACGTTAAGAAAATTACGCTAGGACTAGGCAAAAATTTTTGTATCTAGTTGTTCTAAATAAAAAATTATTAACGACGTTATAGTGCAATTTAATTCGTTAAATTGATCAAAGATTTATGCAGGTTGGTATTACTTATTCTTACATGGATGTAAGCCACTAGGGTAACGCAGGAGCAGTTACCGAGCCCGCTAGGTTACAAACCTCGCGCCGCGATTTAATCGCCCCTAGATTGAACGAATTTCAATCTAAAAGGTCAGTAGGCCCTAGGCAAAGATATCTTGATTAGTATAATTAGTTAAACTCGAACTTATTTGGAAATAAAGATGTCTGTATTAGTTGCTATCACAGGGCGAGATAACAAAAAATTAATGGCGCAATTAAAAATACGGTTACCTAATGTATGCATAGAAGAGTGGCCAGATTGCCAGAGTTTGGATAAAGTCGACTTTGTACTTGCTTGGAAAGCCCCGCAAACAATGTGGTCACAACTTCCTAATTTAAAAGTTGTCTCGTCTTTTGGTGCTGGAGTTGACAGTATCGATTTAGCATTATTACCTAGGAACGTTGAGGTTGTGCGCATTGTTGATACTCAGTTGGCAGAGGATATGGCTGAATATGTACTTGCTCATGTTTTAGCGCAAAAGTTACGTTTTAAAGAGTATTTTATTAAACAAAACCAGCAAAGTTGGCAGCCAAAGCGTGCTTATAGCTATAAAAATGTTGGTATTTTAGGGTTTGGTGAGTTGGGCAAGGCGTGTGCAAAAAAGCTTGTTAGTAATGGCTTTCTTGTAAGTGCATGGGCGCAAAGAGAGAAAAAGGCAGTTAATGTTGAAATGTTTTATGCTAAACAAGGCCTTAATAAAATGCTTCCTAATATAGATTATCTAATTTGTTTATTGCCACTTACACAAGAAACTACCGGTATAATTGATCGCACATTATTATCAAAGCTTCCAGTCCATGCAGGACTCATTAATGTTGCCCGTGGGGAGCATGTTATTGAGCAAGATTTATTAGATGCTTTAAATACAGATAGCTTACGAGTAGCTACTTTAGATGTTTTTGAGCAAGAGCCACTCGCAATCGACCACCCATATTGGCAGCACCCAAAAATAACACTGACGCCTCACTGTGCCGCATTATCTGATTTAAGAAGTGTTATTGAGCAAATAGCAGAAAATATTGAATGTTTAAGGCAAGGTAGTAAACTTAATAATCTAATAGATAGAACGAAAGGTTATTAATGGATAGTTAAATAATTTAACAAACTACTTGTTAACACTTGTAATTTTTATTATTGTTGTTAGGTATTCTCATTAATAAAAACAATAAAGAGGGTGTTATGAAGACGAATCAAGGTGGTGTGAAGTTAAGTTTAATAGTTATTTCGATTATTGTATTGGGTGTATCTGCTTGGTTTAATCAACCGACTGTTCTGTAATTACACAATGCCACAGTAAATTATTTAATCTTGCTGTGGTTATTTCTAAATTTTTGCTTTTTTATCGTTTCCATAAATACTATTTAACCTAAACTTTGGTTAAGAGATTACTTAACCGACTGAAACCTTCGGGCCTATTGCAAGTAAATCCAATGCAGTTAGCGCTGAAAATAGCTGCCTGAGATCGATTTATTATCCAGAGCCAAGTTATTTAGGTCACGTTATTTCCTTAGAATTACCCACTCACATCTAGGTAGTACCAATCCGCAATAATACTTAATCAATTTTAGGGATAAAATCTGACGCTAACTGCGTTAAATATTTCTGATATACGACTGCACGGATGCAGGAGCAATTAGTGATAACAACTAAGTAACGAAATTATTGCCTTGTCATTGGCACGATTTTCTTACCTCAAAATAGATCACTTAATTAAGCTAATAGGTATAAGAATAAAAAATTTATCGTCTAATTTTTGGATCGAGCGTTGGATGTGGGCGAGCAAGCAATCCAATATACAAATTCAGCCTTAAAAGAGTAAACACGGCCTTACTCACCCAAAATTTCGCTAATGACAATAATTTTTCTAAATTTATGATGTTTCCGAGAACCTTTCTATTTTTGCAATAAAAAGCCCAGCAATGCTGGGCTATAAAATAATCTAAGGGAAAGTTGTTAACTTTGAGTTACATTGAACTGTCCAAATGTATAAACTTTGAACAAGTAAAAAGTATTTATCAGCACCAAACTCATATTTGAAATAACACTCGACGACATAAGATCTAAGCTAAAAGATAAAAATAACAAACCACATGCACTAATCGCGGCAACGCGTAGCAGTGTTATCTGGTTAATAAAGAATGCACCTAAACCTAGTGCAAGTAGTATCGTGTTTAAAAGCCAATCTAGCTCGTTTAGCATGGTCGTTTCAATAGTTCAGTTGTAGAAAAAAGGAGCGCCATTATGTTGATATTTTGCGCACCTTTCAACCAAGTAATTTTAAATTTTCAGATTAGTTTTTTTAATGCTTAAAATAACTTCCAATCGCTGCAAATAAACCATGATCTGCTATGACTTGATACTTTTGACAGTTATTTAAACTTTCTGGATTAGTACATAAATAAAGGGATTTTCGTCTAGAATCTAATTGTGGGTGCAAGTTTGAATCTATAATGGTAGCTCCGTAGCCAAATACACCAGGCCAATAAATGCTTTCGCTTACCATCCCTAATTTTTTATAGGTGAGTAATGTCGGCTTTGGAAACGTTATTATTATTAATAGAGCAATGCTTAAAGTTATTATTAAACCTTTTTTTGACTTAGTTTCTTTGCCACCTTGGCTAGAAATAGTCGGACCTTGAGTTTCACTTATTGCGCCTTGCGATGCTGTACGAGGCCTACGTTGTTGTACTTGCTTTTTTTTGGCAGGCGTTTTTCCAAGTAGTGTTTGTTTTTTTTGTGTTTTTGACATAAAGCAGATCTGGCCTTTTTGGTGTAGGTCTCTATAATTAAATGAATAAATTTATATACCAATATAATAACGTAAACTTGGCTTGTAGCCTATGAGGAATGAAGATGAATACGCAGCTATCAATTTTAATTGTAGATGACGTTAGCACTGTACGCAGCTTTTTAAGTCAAACGCTGATGCATTTAGGGATAGATAACGTAAAGGAAGCATCTACCGCCTCACAGTGTATTAGCGAGTGCCGCGCTGCAAAATATAATATCATCTTTTTAGATATTGAATTACCTGATGGTGATGGCAAAGAATTAATTGCACAAATAAATGAATTAAGCCCTGAAACTAATGTTGTTATGGTATCGGCTCATTCGGGTATAGAGAATGTAAAAGATGCGATAGATAAAGGCGCTAAAGGTTTTGTGGTTAAGCCATTCACTCCTAAAAAAATAGCGGCAATGCTTAAGAAGTTCTATCCAGATTTAGAAAACGTGTAATTATATAATTAAATTTTAAATAAAAAAAAACCGGCAAAAGCCGGTTTTTTATATTCTATCAAAAACAAATTATAGAGCTTTAATCTTAGCTGCTATACGGCTCTTATGACGAGCTGCTTTGTTTTTGTGAATTAGACCCTTAGTTGCGTAACGGTCTAGGATAGGTGTAGCAACAGAAAAAGCTTGCTGTGCAGCTTCTTTATCGCCCGCTTCAATAGCAACAATTACTTTTTTGAAGTAAGTGCGCATCATTGAACGACGGCTTGCGTTGTGCTGACGGTTTTTTTCGCTTGTGATAGCGCGTTTTTTTGCAGACTTGATGTTAGCCAAGGTTTGCTCCTAACAATCTTAAAATAAAGCTTAAATTAAAGGCCGTGGAATATGCCTGTTTCTATCATGGATGTCAATTTAAATTTAACAATCCAAGAAAAACTGCACCATATAACGAGCATCAATTTGCCGCTTTAGCAGTTAATACCGACATTGTAACAAAGCACAGACCCCCAGCCTAGTGCTTTAAAGCGATTTATAAAAAAGACTGTGGCATAATCGCCTATCTTGAGGATTTTTGAGTAGGTTTAAGGTGTCAAAAGGTTTATTTCGCTCCGGTATGATTGTTAGTTGTATGACTATGATATCGCGTATTTTAGGGCTCGTTCGAGACGCAGTCGTTGCCAATTTATTAGGCGCAAGTGCAGCGGCTGATGTTTTTTTATTTGCTAACCGTATTCCTAATTTTTTACGTCGTTTATTTGCAGAAGGTGCCTTCGCACAAGCATTTGTACCCGTGCTGAGTGAAATTAAAGAACAGCAAGGCGACGACAAGGTCAGACTTTTTGTTGCACAAGCAGCAGGTACATTAGGAACCATTTTATTGATTGTCACTATTATTGGTGTTGTTGCCTCACCCGTTATTGCAGCATTATTTGGTACAGGTTGGTTTATAGATTGGTGGCAGGGCGGGCCTAATGCCGAAAAATTTGAACTTGCAAGTTCATTACTTAAATTTACATTCCCTTATTTATTTTTTGTAAGTTTAGTGGCGCTTAGTGGTGCAGTCATGAATGTGTATAACCGTTTTGCTGTTGCTGCATTTACACCTGTTCTACTCAATGTTTCTATCATTACGTGTGCAATTTTTTTACATGATAAATTTAGCGTCGGGGCTTATTCTCTCGCAATTGGCGTATTTATTGGTGGCGTTGTACAGCTTTTGTTTCAACTTCCATTTTTATACCGTGCAAAAATGTTGGCGCGTCCGCGTTGGGCATGGCAAGACGAAAACGTAAAAAAAGTACGAAAACTTATGCTACCGGCTTTGTTTGGTGTCTCTATTAGTCAAATTAATCTGTTGCTAGATACCATGATTGCGTCATTACTGATGACGGGCTCAATTGCATGGCTTTATTATTCAGACCGCTTAATTGAATTTCCGCTGGGTTTATTTGGTATTGGTATTGCGACAGTTATTTTACCGGCGCTTTCTAAACTGCATAGCAGTAAAAAAAGTAGCGACTTTCAGCAGACTCTCGATTGGGGAGTGCGTTTTGTTATCTTTTTAGGCCTACCAGCAATGATAGGTTTAATGATCATCAGTCCACTTATTATTACCGTATTGTTCGACCACGGTGCATTTAAAGAAGACAGTATTGATCATGTCAAAGCAGTAAGCCTAGGCGTAGTCGCATATTCAGTAGGGCTTGTAAGTTTTATGCTAATTAAAGTACTGGCTCCTGGCTTTTACGCTCGCCAAGACACTAAAACGCCGGTGCGTATTGGTATTATCACCTTAGTACTTAATATGGTGTTTAACATTATGCTGGCTCCTTTCATTGGTTATTTAGGGTTAGCACTTGCTACTTCGTTATCGGCTAGCTGCAATGCATTTTTATTATACAGGCAGCTTAAAAAAGAAAATGTATACCAGTTTTCATCAACGAGCATGCGCTTTACACTTAAGTGTGTTGTTGCAAGTGCGTTTATGGGAGCTGTTACATGGTTTGTGAGCAGTTACTATTATTGGGCTACATGGAGCTTTACACATCAGGTAATGTTATTAATAGCATTAGTGGCTTTGGCAGGTATTAGTTACTTTGCAATGCTATTTTTGATGGGCGTTAGACTAAATACGATAAAAAGTGTAGCAATTACTGAATCAAATTAAAAAAAAGATTATAATCGGCAACTCTGCGACTTTAATTAATTTTTAGTCGTAATTAATAACTCGCTAAACAAGGCATTAGGTGGCATGGAGTTAATTAGAGGTATACACAATATTCGCCCGCACCATTTTGGTTGTGTGTTAACTATTGGTAATTTTGACGGTGTTCATTTAGGCCACGCAGAAGTATTAAAAGGTTTACTTATTGATGCTAAAGCACATAGTTTGCCAAGCACTGTAATGCTGTTTGAGCCTCAGCCACAAGAGTTTTTTGCTAAAAATAATGCCCCAGCACGGCTAACGCGCTTGCGAGATAAGCTACGTTTGCTAAGTGATTTAGGTATTGAGCGAGTTATTTGCATTAGCTTTAATCAGCAATTTGCAAACATGCATGCTGAGCAATTCGTTAATGAGATTTTGATTAAAAAGTTAGGTGTTAAAGCACTTACTGTTGGTGATGATTTTAAGTTTGGTAAACAGCGCCAAGGTAACTTTGCTTTGCTTGCTAGCATAGGAACGCAAGCCGGCATGGATGTAAAAAGCACCGCGAGCTTTCGTCAATTAAATGCTAGAGTGAGCAGCACTTTAATACGAGATGCTTTAGCATCTGGTGACTTAGCGAGTGCTAAAATAATGCTTGGTCACGATTATGCTATTTCTGGGCGTGTTATACATGGCTGGAAAAGAGGACGTGAACTCGGTTTTAGAACGGCAAATATTGCCCTAAAACGCCAAGTGTGTCCTGTCAACGGGGTGTTTGCAGTGCAAGCAACGATTGCAGGAAAACAGATTTTTGGAGTTGCAAATGTAGGTAATAAGCCGACATTTAATGGAACTCGTGCATTATTAGAAGTTCATCTTTTTGATTTTGCACAGGATATTTACGGACAATTTATGCATGTGGAGTTAATAAAAAAACTTCGCGATGAGAAAAAATTCGAGACATTAACACAATTAACGGCGCAAATAGCAACTGATGTTGCTGCCGCTAAGCAGTGTTTTGGTTTAAATCAGGTAGCCGATAGAGACGGAATGTAGGATAAATGAGCGACTATAAACATACTTTGAACTTACCGGAAACACCGTTTCCAATGCGTGGCAATTTGGCACAACGTGAACCAAAAATGCTTAAAGCATGGTATGAAGACGACCTATACGGTCAAATTCGCAGCGCTAAGAAAGGTAAAAAGACCTTTATTTTGCATGACGGCCCTCCGTATGCAAATGGCGACATCCATTTAGGCCACTCAGTTAATAAAATATTAAAAGACATTATTGTTAAGTCTAAAACATTATCTGACTTTGATTCACCATTAGTTCCTGGTTGGGATTGTCATGGTTTACCAATCGAGTTAATGGTTGAGAAAAAAGTAGGCAAGCCGGGCGTAAAAGTAACCGCGAGCGAGTTTCGTGAAAAATGCCGTGCATACGCTAAAAAACAAGTTGAAGGTCAAAAAGTTGATTTTAAACGTTTAGGCGTATTTGCAGATTGGGATAAGCCTTACTTAACAATGAACTTTGACTTTGAAGCGAATGCAATTCGTGTACTTGGTCGTATTATTGAAAAAGGTCATTTGCATAAAGGTGCTAAGCCTGTGCATTGGTGTACAGATTGTGGTTCTGCATTAGCAGAAGCAGAAGTTGAATACCAAGATAAGCAATCTCCAGCGATTGATGTGCGTTTTACATTTGTTGATCAAGATGCTGTTGTGAGTGCATTTGATTTGGCTGATGGTCATAAAGGTGAAGGCAGTGTTGGTACTGTTATTTGGACAACAACACCGTGGACGCTTCCTGCAAACCGCGCTGTGGCTGTGCATGCCGATTTAGAGTATGCGTTAGTACAGGTTGAAGATGAAGGCGTACAACAACGTCTAATTTTAGGTTCTGAGCTTGTTAAAGATGCTATGGACCGTTTTGGTTTTAATCACTTTCACATACTAGGGTATGTAAAAGGTGCAGCGCTTGAAAACTTGCAAGTAGCCCATCCTTTTTATGATTTTAATGTACCAGTGATTGTTGCTGAACACGTAACGACTGATTCAGGTACTGGTGTTGTACATACCGCACCTGGGCATGGTCAAGAAGATTTCGTGGCTGGTTTAAATTACAACCTTGAAGTAGCTAACCCTGTTGGTGCAAATGGTGTTTATTTACCAGATACCGAACTTTTTGCAGGTCAGCACGTATTTAAGGCGAATGCGAGCGTAATTGAAGTATTAAAAGAGCACGGTGCGCTTATGCATCATCATGCGCTTACGCACAGTTACCCGCATTGTTGGCGCCATAAAACACCAATCATTTTCCGTGCTACACCACAATGGTTTGTAAGCATGGATCAGGCTAACTTACGTCAAGATTCTCTTGCTGAGATTAAAAACACGCAATGGTTACCAGAGTGGGGCGAAAGCCGTATTTCTAACATGGTTGAAAGCCGCCCAGATTGGTGTATATCACGCCAGCGTACTTGGGGCGTGCCAATCGCGTTGTTCGTTGACAAAGACACCGGTGCACTTCACCCAAATACACAAGAGCTAATTGCTCAAGCAGCAGCGCTTGTTGAAAAGTCTGGTATACAAGCATGGTACGATTTAGAACCAGCTACTTTACTTGGTGAAGAAGACGCCAAGCAATACATGAAAGTACAAGATACGCTAGATGTATGGTTTGACTCAGGTGTATCGCACGCTTGTGTTGTAGACGCCCGTGAAGACTTAGTGGGGCCAGCTGATTTATACCTTGAAGGGTCTGATCAACACCGTGGTTGGTTTATGTCATCGATGATGACATCAGTGGCTATTAATGGTCATGCGCCATACCGCCAAGTATTGACTCATGGTTTTACGGTTGATGAAAACGGCCGAAAAATGTCTAAGTCACTAGGTAATGTTATTTCACCACAAAATGTGATGAATAAACTAGGTGCCGACATTCTACGTTTATGGGTTGCCTCTACCGATTACACGGCAGAAATGACTGTGTCGGATGAAATATTTAAACGTTCAGCCGATCGTTACCGTCGTATTCGTAACACCAGCCGTTACTTGCTTGCTAACCTAAATGGTTTTGATCCAAAAACTGATCAAGTAGCTGTTGATGATATGGTTGAGCTTGATAAGTGGATTGTTGGCCGTGCTGCTCAGTTACAAGACGAGATTTTAGCCGCGTACGACAGCTACCAAATGCTATTAGTAACGCAAAAGCTAATGAACTTCTGTACGGGTGAACTTGGTTCGTTCTATTTAGATGTTATTAAAGATCGTCAATACACAGCTAAGAGCGACAGCCATGCACGTCGCTCTTGTCAAACAGCGCTTTATCATATTGCAGAAGCAATGACGCGTTGGATGGCACCTATTATGAGCTTTACCGCACAAGAAATTTGGGAAGCGTTACCGGGTGAGCGTAGTGACTACGTATTTACATCAGTTTGGTACGATGGCTTACAAGCGCCAACAAATAGCCAATTTAGTAACGATGATTGGTTAGAGATTTTAACTGTACGTGACGAAGTAAACCGCTTATTAGAAGCTGCACGTAAAGAAGAAGTCATTGGTGCAACACTTCAAGCAACGGTTAATTTATTTACGAGTAAAGAGCTTGCCGCTAAGTTAAATGCGCTTGGTGATGAACTGCGTTTTGTATTGTTAACATCAGCGGTAAATGTTACTGAAGTTGATAGCCAGCCTGCTGATACACAAGCTACCGAAATTGAAGGTTTGTTCATTAGTGTTGCTGCAACAGATGCTGCTAAATGTGAGCGTTGTTGGCATTACAGTGAAGATGTAGGTGTTGAGCCTGCTCATCCTGAAATTTGTGGTCGCTGTGTAAGTAATGTTGATGGCGAAGGTGAAAAGCGTCAATTCGCTTAGGAGTTATTCTTAGTGAGCAAACTAGCCCAAAAAAGTGGTTTAGTGTGGCTTTGGTTGAGTCTATTACTTTTAGTAATAGACTTTGCCAGTAAAACACTTGTTGTAGGGACAATGGCTTATCAAGAGTCGATAAATTTACTCCCTGTTTTTAGTATTACTTATGTGCATAATTATGGTGCGGCTTATAGCTTTTTAAGTGAAGCGGGTGGTTGGCAGCGTTGGTTTTTAAGTGCAATTGCCATTGCTATTAGTGCTTTGCTTGTGTGGTGGCTAAAACGTTTACCTGCAACAAACAAAGTACTATGCGGTGCCTATGCGTTGGTACTTGCAGGCGCTATTGGTAATTTATACGATCGTATTGCGTATGGTTATGTAATCGACTTTATTCACGTATTTTATAAAGACTCACATTTTCCTGTATTCAATATTGCTGATTGCGCTATTTGTATTGGCGCAGCACTATTGTTATTTGACGCCTTTACCGGTGAGAGTCCGAAGGAGCATAAAGCATGAGCCAAGCTGTAATTGGTGAAAACTCACAAGTTATTTTCCATTTTTCTATTAAATTAGAAGATGGTTCTGCCGCCGACTCTACCAAGGTGCACAATAAACCTGCTAAATTAACAATGGGCGATGGCAGCTTAACGGCAAACTTCGAAAAGTGTTTATTAGGCCTAACTGCAGGCGAAAGTAAAACGTTTGAATTAGAACCTGAAGATGCGTTTGGCCAGCCAAACCCAGATAATATTTACTACGTTGATCGCAGTAAGTTTGGTCCAGAAACACCAGCTAAGGTAGGTGCAATTATTGCGTTTACTCAACCTGATGGGACTGAACTTCCAGGTTTAGTACGTGAAGTGCAAGGCGAGTCGGTAACGATTGATTTTAATCACCCTTTATCTGGTCAGCGTTTAACGTTTGAAGTTGATATTATTGAGGTAGAAGGTTAATGGAAATATTATTAGCTAATCCACGCGGCTTTTGCGCTGGTGTTGACCGTGCTATTAGTATTGTTGAGCGCGCTTTGGATATTTTTGAAAAGCCAATTTATGTTCGCCACGAAGTAGTTCATAACCGCTATGTAGTTGATGGATTAAAAAGCCGTGGTGCGGTTTTTGTTGAAGAGCTTGATCAAGTACCTGACGACAGCATTGTTATTTTTAGCGCACATGGCGTATCGCAAGCTGTTCGCAGCGAGGCTAAACGCCGTGACTTAAAAGTATTTGATGCAACGTGTCCGCTTGTAACTAAAGTACATATGGAAGTTACACGTGCGAGTCGAAAAGGTATTGAGTGTATTTTAATTGGACACCATGGTCACCCTGAAGTAGAGGGAACAATGGGACAATATGATAACTCAGCCGGTGGCATTTACCTTGTTGAAACTGTTGACGATGTAATTGCGCTTGATGTAAAAAATGCTGAAAACCTTTTTTATTGCAGCCAAACGACGCTTTCTGTTGATGATACCGCTGATGTTATTGATGCACTTCGCAATAAGTTTCCATCAATTGACGGACCGCGTAAAGATGACATTTGTTATGCAACGCAAAATCGTCAAGACGCTGTGCGTGACTTAGCTGACAAAGTTGACGTGCTATTAGTCGTTGGCGCTAAAAATAGCTCTAATTCTAATCGCTTGCGTGAGCTGGCAGATAAAATGGGCACGGTTGCTTATTTAATTGATGATGCAACTGATGTGCAAGAACAGTGGGTTTCGGGTTCTAAATCAGTGGGTGTTACTGCGGGAGCCTCTGCGCCAGAAGTACTTGTACAACAAGTTATAAGCCGATTAAAAGAGCTAGGTGGCACACAGGTTGTTGAAAACCCAGGCGAAGAAGAGAATATAGTATTTGCTGTTCCTGTAGAGCTACGTTAATTTAAAATTTAGATTAAAGGAGAGTCGTTATGAGCAAGTCACTTCAAAATGATGGTTTGCTTTTTTCGGCTCTTTTTAATGAGCGAGGCGTATTAGCTTCGCTTATTGTTTCTCAAGTTATTGCAATTGTTTTAGCCTTTGCACCCAATGTAGAAGGTGATATTTGGCTTCGACTTGGGATCATTAGTTTATTTTTACATTTAATTGTTTTAGTCGGCACTTCTTCTTTATATTTTTGTCGTTTTTTTTTACAGAACCGTACTCAAGCTTTTCAGTTAAGTCTATTTTTTGCCTCTTTTTTATTATCTACATGCATTTTTAGTATTTTATTTTCCCATTTTGCTTTTGATATAGATGATACAAAGAACCTAATTTATTTTACACTTCGCAATTGCATTATAGTGGCTTTGCTGGCGGCTTTATTCGTCCAATTTTTATTAATTCATTTTGAAAAAGCGCAACAAACTAAGGCGCTCTCTCGTGCTGAGCTTGATGCCTTACAAGCTAGAATACGTCCTCATTTTTTATATAATAGTTTAAACACTGCTGCAGAGCTTACCCATCATGATGCCGATGCGGCAGAGCAAGCCATTTTAGCATTAGCCGCCTTATCGCAGGCTGCAATGCACTCAGGAAAAAATGTATCTCTTGACGATGAAATAACACTGAGTAAGCAATATATAGCACTTGAAACATGGCGTTTTGGTAACCGCTTAAGAGTTGATTGGCAAATACCCAATGAACTACCTGCATTGAGTATTCCTTGTTTAACCCTGCAGCCATTAATTGAAAATGCGGTATGCCACGGCGTTGAAACAAGTGAGCATGGTGCAGAAATAAAAGTAGAGCTGCATATTACTACCGGCTATATAACCATGATTGTATCTAACCCCATAATAATTTCTAATGCTCAAACTAGGCCTAATAACGGCATGGCGCTTGAAAATATTCGCCAGCGATTAAATATTTATTATAAAAATAAAGCGCAGCTAACAATTACTAGTAAAAATGATGTGTTTAGGGTCAAGGTTGTGATCCCTAAGCTAATTGAGGGCAGTGTATGAATGTACTCATTGTTGATGATGAACCTCTTGCGAGATCGCGCTTAATTCGTTTGTTAGCACACGACAAAAGTATAGTTGTACAAGGTGAGGCAAGTAATGGTAATGAAGCCCTAATACTTGCTAAAAAGCAAACGCCAGATTTAATTTTTTTAGATGTTGATATGCCTGGAATGAATGGTTTACAAGTTGCTAATGAGCTCAATAGTTTAATTCTACCTCCAGCAATTGTTTTTATAACTGCTCACCCTGAGCATGCCTTCGATGCTTTACAATTAAGCGCAGCGGGTTATTTAGTTAAACCTATTTCAGAGCAATCATTGCAAAAGGTGCTTAAGCAAGTCGGGCGTTTAAACAAAGTGCATATTCAAAAACAGCAAAATGTAAAAATTTCTTATCAGCTAGCTGGTACTCTACGTAGCGTTGATATAAAAGATGTTTTGTACTTTAGTGCAGAAGAAAAATACACCAAAATGGTATTTTTAACTGGAGAAGCTTTACTAGAACAAAGTTTAAAGCAGTTAGAATTACTCTATCCAGCGTATGTTTTACGAATTCATCGTAATACATTAGTTAATAAAAAAAGGGTTATTGCTTTGCATTCTCAAGGGAGTAGTCATCACATGATTGAACTTAAAGGGAGTCGCGAGTTACTGCCTGTTAGTCGTCGTGAGCTCAAGGCTGTCAAAAGCGCGCTTTGATTTTATACCTCTTAAATATATTCTGTTAACCGCTTATCAACAAATTTAACCGCCTATCGTAGTATTGATTGAACATTACCATTTAGCAGATAAACTAATAATTAGATAATTTTCATTTGGTTTTTTTATGCAATCTTACTCTCCTTCTTCCAAAAAAGGTTTCACACTGATAGAAGTGCTTATTGCATTTATTATTCTCAGCTTTGGTTTGTTAGGTGCTATCGCACTACAAGCTAAAGCAAAGCAAGCAAGTTTTGATTCAATGCAGCGCGCTGCGGCTGTAGCGCTTGGCAACGATATTATTCAACGTATTCGTGCTAATGATACATCTCAATTAGGCACACTCTATAAACAAACGTTTAATAGCCAAACCGCTATGAAATCGACAACTACTTGTTTTAGTAATTCATGCAGTTCAGCACAAATTGCGCTGTTGGATATTGAACAGTGGAAACGAGCTATACGCGCTCGCGAAAATACAGGAACGCTGGATGGGGCCACAGTATGTATAAACCCTTCAGCTATTGGTGGCTCAGGCGGTAAAGCATTTAACTTAGAGGTTGTTGTCTCGTGGCAAGGCAGGCAAGAATTTACCGCTAATAAAGCGACGGGCGATATTAAATGCGGGACAGCAGATAAACGACGCCGTCTAGTTGTTTTGACCAGCTATATTTATCTTAGGAGCTAAGCATGAAACAAAAAGGGTTTACACTTATAGAAGTCATGATCTCTCTTTTTATTGGTGGTCTTGTACTTGGTGGTGTCATGTTTACCTACATAGGTATGAAAGTAACAACTCGAGATACTATGACAATAGGCGAGCTGCAAGAGTCAGGTCGCTTAGCTATAAATATAATGCAACGAGATATTGAGCAAATTGGGTTTTGGGGAACATTTTATGATGATTCATTTTCGTCAGCGAACACGACGACATTAGCAACACCTAATGCAGCAAACGATTGCCTTGAAGGCTTAAATAACGGCAGTTTCCCAGATCTTTCCAGTACCACTAACTTTCGCACTATTTATGCCAAAACAGCGGGAGCCGTAAAAGAGCTTAATTGCGTAACTAATCCAATAGGTGGAACGGATATCCTGCAGCTTAAGTTTTTACAGGGTGATCCAATTACAGTTAAAGCGGGCAGTAATGAAACACAAAATAAAGAAAATTACTTTATAGCAGAGCAAGAGCGTGCACAATTTGTGCGAAATATTGTTGATCCAGCGACGCTAAATGTTAATGCGACAGTGTGGCCGTATAGTCACCATGTTTATTATATTTCTAATCAAACCTATACGGTAAATAATAATAAGTTAACGGTTCCTGCATTAATGCGTAAACGTTTGGTTGACGATGCTATGAAAACCGAAACAATAATGGAAGGGGTCGAAAACATGCGTTTTGTTTTTGGCTTAGACACAACAAATGATAGTCGAATAGATATGTATAAGAGCATTGATAATATGGCTCCAGCCGATTGGGAAAATCGCAAAGGAATTTTAACTGTGCAAGTATTTTTATTGATACGGGCCCTGCAACCTGATGCAGACCTTAGCATTAAAAATCAAACATACACGTTAGGCGAAGATGCAGATAATAGAGAATTACAATTTACAGATAATTTTAGGCGAACTGTTTTTACAACGACTATTCGATTAAATAACGTTGGGGAAAATTTATGGCGCATTTAATGAAATCACAAATCAAGCAACAAGGTGTTGTACTGATTACTGCTTTGATAATGGTAATTGCTGTCACGGGTATTGCGGTAACATTAATGAGCAGTAGCAGTATTGATATTAAAATTACGAATGCAGCACAAGAGCGCGAAGTAGCTGAAAATGAATTGATAGGCGAAGTACTTCGCGTGATTGCTGAGGAAGCAAATAAAGGTGCGGCTAATCAGTTCTTCTTGTCACCCGAGGAAGTCACTAAAATAGCTGACGAAAGCACCGATGGAATGCTTATTGCTGAACATAATGGTATGCCAAGTAAAATGATTAACTTAAATAAAGGCGCACTTAATCTGGAGTGTCCCAGGTGCTATAGCTGCACAAAAGGGGTTGCTTGCAATATGATGCAAGTATCAACAACAATAGAGTATGGCTCTAAAAGCAAACATCAGTTAACCATTGTTACCGGTATTGCTCAACAAATGGCTAGTACAGGCAAAGGAATTTAAAATGAGACTTAAATTAAATAAATTATTTGCTGCATCTCTAGGGTTAACAATGAGTGTACCGGCTACCGCTGAGGATATAGAGCTCTACGTGAATCATAATATTAACGTGGATGAAAAACCACGTGTGCTGCTTATATTTGATACATCGGGAAGTATGGCGTTTTCATCAAGTTCGGGTAATGATTGTGGGTACAGTAATAATCTAAGACGCTATATATTATGCTCGGATAGTCGCCTAGGTGCGGCACAATATGCGATGAATAAAGTTATAGAAGATAACGATAATATTGACTTTGGTTTAATGCGTTTTAAAGAGACTGATGGCGGTTATATTATAAATGGCTTGGGGAAAGACCCCTCTGTGGTTAAATCGTCAATCGCAAATTTACCAGCGGATGGTGGAACGCCGCTAACAGAGACACTCTGGGAAGCCTATTTATATATTACAGGGCAAAGTGTGAGCTATGGTTTGGGAGCAAGCGAAGTTGAAAGAGATACCAGTGTTGAAGATATTGTAACGACTCAGATAGAAAAAGAGCATTGCTATTGGACTGGTTGGGGGCGAAATCGCAGAGAGGTTTGTTATAACTATTATGATACACAAACTACTTATACGTATGTTTCTCCATTTAATGACAGCGTAGAGGAAGCGAAGCGTTGTGATAACTCAGTAAATATTATTTATATGACTGATGGTGATCCGTCAGGAGATAATGATAGTGATAGCGTAATTAGTGATGAGCATAAGAAGTACTTTGGGCAAGGCCTAAATTGGAGTACTGATAGTTATTACAGTAGCTATTTACATCAGTTGGCTAAAGTTATTCATGGTACGAGTAATGTAAAAGTAGATTTGTATCCAGCGACTCCTGATATTCACGAGACAGGGCGTCTATACACAATAGGTTTTGGTTCTGGAATGAGTGCTAAGGGGCAAGAGCTTTTAGTTAAAGCTTCGTCATTAGGTGGTGGCGAAAACTTTCCAGCCAGTACCCCAGATGAATTATCTAAGTCACTAAATAAAGCAATTTCTAAAATTCGAGAAGTAAATGATAGCTTTTCATCGCCATCTGTAGCGAGTAATAACGTCGATCAAACTCGTAGTCGAAATGCTATTTATTTCGCTATGTTTTATCCTGAAATAGGTACTAGGTGGAAAGGAAACTTAAAAAAATTAAAAGTTTCTGGTAGCCGTATTATTGATTCAACGAATAAAGCGGCGCTTGATTCGGATGGTTTGATTGATGATGATGCAAAAACCTATTGGTTACCAAGTGATCAGTCAGCTGATGGAAGTTTGGTTGCAGAAGGTGGTGTAAATTATCACTTAAGTTCACTCACTGGCAGTGATGCTTTAAAAAGGCGGAATCTTTATACAAATAAGCAAGGAAGTATTGTTGAATTTAACACCACGATTGTAAGCGAGATACTTGATTCATTAGATGACAATCCGATTACTTTAAGTAGCTCTGATATTAAATGGTCTATGGGCATTGATGTTGATGATGAAAACGGTGATGGCGATAGAACAGATCAAAGAGGTAATATTTTTGGTGACCCCCTGCATTCTAAACCGATAGCGATAGATTACGGCAATGATGATATTCGTATTCTAATAGGCACTAATGCTGGATTTCTGCATATGTTCAAAGATGATGATGTTAATAATGAAGTGAGCGAAAGTTGGGCATTTATACCTTCTGATCTATATGACATTATTAAACCTCTTCGCAATAATGAAACCGGTAAACTGTATGGTATGGATGGGCCGATTAGTGTTTATTTTAATAATAAAAACCTAAATGATAATGGCTTAAATGATGGTGTTATTGATGCAAGTCAAGGTGATCAAGTCTGGGCTGTAGCAGGTATGCGACGTGGTGGTAAAAACTATTATGCACTTGATATTTCAGACCCCAGTGAGCCAAAAAAGTTGTGGGCACAGCCGATCGAAGGTGGTAAAGGTGATTTTAAAGAATTAGCTCAAACGTGGTCAAAGCCACAGATTGCTTACATAAAAGCATTTGGTGATAAGCCGTTACTTGTGTTTGGTGCAGGGTATGATACGAATAAGGATGCGGCTATTCGAAGTAAAGATAATATAGGTAGAGGTATTTATATTGTTGAAGCTGAAACAGGAAAAAGAGTATGGGCGCTCACCCCTGATATTAATGGATTTGAGGGCGAACACAGTATTGCTGCTAATGTTTCTTTACTTGATTCTGATTACGATGGATACATTGATAGAATTTACGCATCTGATACTGGAGGAGATATATGGCGTATTGATATGCCAGGAGACGATGTAAATAAATTTAGTCACTTTAAGTTTGCTGAATTGGGGAGTAGTCAAGCAACAGAAGATAGACGCTTTTTTTATAACCCATTAATAGTAAGAACGATGTTTAGCAAAGTTTCTGAAGTGACTGTAAATGGTAAAAAAGTTATAACTCGGCTAGATACACCCTTTGATGCTGTGGTATTGGGGAGCGGTAATCGTTCGAAACCGAATGATACCAATGAAAAAGATCAATTGTTAATGATTCGAGATGAAAATACGGTAACACGAACGTTTACAACAAATACACCAGATGCGATTAAACTAGCTGATTTAATGCCGATGAATTTAGACCCTTTTGGTAATGCATTAAATGATGTTGATAAATTTGTCGACTTAGAAGTAGATTTAGCTGGATTCAAGGGCTGGCACTATGAATTAGGCACAGGTGAAAAGTCATTAGCTGCAGCTGCCGTTGTAGGTGGTGTTGCTTATTTTTCATCATTTAAGCCAGCTTCAGATACGTCAACTGAAAACCAATGCTCGCTTAGTGGGGGAGGAGGTTCTTTATATGCATTCCATTTACACTACGGGACGAAAGTGTATGACGAATTAAAATTTTCCACGAGTTATGATGTACCCGATACAGCACAGCTTTATTTTGGCGAAGGAGAATCTTGTGTGGATGCAAATAACAATGGTAAATGTGATGCAGAGCCTATTCTGGATGAAAATGACCCTACACCACCAGATATCATTGATACAGACATAGATGTTAAAATGGAAAGTCAGTTCTATTTAATTGGCCCTGGCATCAAAGGCGAAAATGCTGAAAATCCAATGAAACCAGTCGAGATTGTAGGGCCTGGGTTAAATGTTGTTGATGGTAAGATTAAGTTAGTTAATGATGTTCAACCTATCGGCTTTGGCTTCAAAACGCAGCAAACTTATATTTATAAGCGTGAAGAAAATGACGAAATCAAAAATTAAGGAAAAATAGATGAGCAATAAACAAGGTGGATTTACGTTAATTGAGCTAATGATAGCTGTTGCTATCGTTGGTATATTAGCTTCAATAGCATTACCTAATTACACTGAGTATGTTAAGCGCACTTCGCGTGCTGAAGCCGCTGCGGCATTATTGGATGCGGCAAATAAAGAAGAGCAGTTTTTTGTTGATAATAGGGAATACACAGAATCGTTTGATAACCTTGGTATTAATAATAAAACAGAAAGTAAACATTTTGAACTCAGTATCGAAGTGAAACAAACGAATACGTTTACCATTAAAGCAAAGCCCATAGGTGGCGCAGTGAAAGGTGATGGTGATTGTACTGAACTATCTATTACTGATATTGGCTTAAAGGGTGCAAAAGGTACTAAAGGAGCTACTGACGTTGACTATTGTTGGGGTCGGTAATTATTAGTTAACCTGAACTTTGGATAATAAATCTATCTCAAGCAGCTATTTTCAGTATTGACTGCGTTGAATTTACTTGCAATAGGCCAGCTATTGCAAGTAAATTAGCCTTGTTTTCACTGAAAATCTCTGGCTAGAGAAAATAAATTTAAACGTCACCATGATTAAATATGTTAGTAAATCTCTTAACCAGAGTTCAGGTTAGTTACTTTTTTGACATATATCGGTTGATTTAATTCGTATTCGACCCGTTTGACTTACTGACAAGGCAAGCCCTTCAAGATTTGCCTTGTCGCTATTTGGACAATAGATAAAAGTGCCATTTTGAAAGCCATTTAGTGAACCGTCAGGCCTAAAAGTTATTGCATCACGAGGGTATTTTAAGCTATCTGCATCATGAGTATGTTCAAATGTACTCAAAAGTAGTTCATCGTTATTTAGTGTAGTGGATTTATCATTATCGATAAATAAGGAGATTCGACCGTCCCAATCATCTTTCACACATTCCTTTTCTTTTAACGTACATAGCGTAACGTAGGTGCTATTTTCGATTGCATACAGCCGTGCGTAGTTAATATTACGATGTAATAGGTTAACTTGATTGTCGGCACGATTTAAGGCTAAAAAATCTGAAAAGAACCATATTGAAAGCTGACTGATGATAGCAATGATTGATAAAGCCACCATTAACTCTATGAGAATTATCCCTAATATTTTGTTTGAACGTGTTTTAAACCTCATCCCTGAAGCCTTAAATCAATCTAAATGATTAATTTAGTCTAGTAAATAATCAGAATATGACAAATTTAATTAGTGTGTTTTTTAATCACATTTTTCTGTGGTATCTCCTAGATAAAAGGCTGTTCCTGATTGAGAAACTCTGAGCGCTTTATTGTTTTCAGTACCGTTATTGGGACAAAAGATAAAGTCGCCTGGATTAGTCGTGATACGACCGCTGGTATTAAAGCGCAGCATTTTTTCATTTCCAGTGTATTTTAATTTATCTGTAGAACTAATTTTTTCCATTGCTCTAAAAATAGTGTCTGTTTTTCTATTAAATTTACCATTGTTATTTTTATCAACAAATAATGCTATTACCGAATCGCCTTGCCATGTGTTTTGACAATTAAAGAATTTATTTTCGCTTATCTTATTTAATGGTCCAGGGCATAGCACCATTATTTCATCAGTACTTGCTGCTTGAGAACGTGCATAGCTAATATTTCTTTTCAACTCTAACAAAAAATTTTCAGCCCTATTTTCTTCAAGCATGTCGCTACTGTTCCAAAAGGCAATAGAAGCAATAATACCCACAATAGAAACAGTGACCATTAATTCTAGAAGGGTGAATCCGTTTTGTTTATTGTTCATATTAATCTCATTACTGCGAGTTGTTTAAGTATAGCTATTTTTATTTGGTAAATTATACCATGGTTGATTGTTTTATCACCGTCATTCAATTGCTTTGTTTGCTATGAACTCTATGATTGTCTAAAATCGAAGCATCTGAAGCTTTAAAAAAGTAGTTAACATGAAAAAAATAGAAGCAATTATTAAGCCTTTTAAACTCGATGATGTACGTGAAGCATTGTCTGAAGTAGGTATCAATGGAATGACCGTAAGTGAAGTTAAAGGCTTTGGACGTCAAAAAGGTCACACTGAGTTATATCGTGGCGCAGAGTACATGGTTGATTTTTTACCTAAAGTAAAACTTGATATTGTATTGACTGATGAAGATGTAGACCGTGCAATTGAAGTTATTGTAAAAACGGCACAAACAGGAAAAATCGGTGATGGTAAAATATTTGTCACAGATGTTGAGCGTGTAATACGTATTCGTACTGCAGAGGAAGATGAAGAAGCGATTTAAGCTTGTTTTTCTATGTAGTAAAAAGGCGCTTAGTAAGCGCCTTTTTTATTTATTTAGTTCTATTATTCAGTTTTCGCGTTTGCTTTGCATGTTTGCTAAGTTCAGTTAACCCTAGTTTGTCGTAACTTTTTTCCATCATTTCAAGTGCAGGGTCTAAATAGCTGCTTTGTGAATAATGCTCAACAACAAATTTACCACGATTAGCTGCTGCTAAATAAGCTTCACGTTCGTAATAGTAAGTCGCTACTTTTAATTCGTAACGTGCCATGCGGTTTAACAGCCACACCAAACGACGTTTAGCTTCTGGTGCATAATCACTATCTGGAAAACGTTTAACCAATGTTGATAAATCGGTAAATGCAACACGTGTTCGGTTTGCATCACGGTCAGCTCTATCTACACCAAAGTATTCTTGAAATGCATTTTTGTCTGCTTTGATGTTTACCAAACCACGCATGTAATACATGTAATCTAAATCTTTATGATTTGGGTTGAGGCGTATAAAGCGATCGACTGTTGCTAATGCTTGCTCTGTATTACCCGATTGATAATGCGCATACACTAAATCCATTTGTACTTGCTTAGAAAACGGGCCAAATGGATAACGAGAATCTATTGCACTTAGAAGTTCAATTGCACGTGCATATAAACCAGAATCTAGTGTTTCTTTTGCATCTTCATACAAAGCTTGTGCTGATCTGTTTGGTACACGTTGAATATCTTCTTGGTCAGGCGCAGACGAACAAGCGCCTAAACTAAGTACAGAAACTGAAAAAACAATGGCAAATGCACGTTTCCCTATTTTATTTATCATTTTATTTGTTACCTTCGATGTCTTCGGCTAGGCCAAGTCGGTAAAACCGAGTAAACTATACGTATTATATTATGCTTTTATTAAAAGCGATTCTAACCCAGTCGAGCAAAGCTTGCACTGGTAAATTGGGTAAAGTTACTAATGACAGAGCAAATTTCTCTTCAAGCCGAGGTTCCAACCGACTTAGGTGGTAAACGTCTAGACCAAGTATTAGCGCAATTGTTCCCTGATTATTCACGTTCACGTATAAAAACATGGATTTTGGATGATAAAATTACTGTTGATGGCGAAATATTAAACACACCACGTACTAAGTTATTAGGTGGTGAACTTCTTAATGTTGAAACAACTATTGAAGCACCGCGAGAATACCTTGCACAAAACATCGATTTGAACATAGTTTATGAAGACGATCATATTTTGGTCATCAATAAACCAATGGGACTTGTGGTCCACCCTGGGGCAGGTAATCCAGATGGCACAGTATTAAATGCGCTATTACATCACTACCCGGAAATTATCAATGTTCCGCGAGCTGGTATTGTGCACAGGTTAGATAAGGATACGACAGGATTAATGGTTGTAGCTAAGACGATCCCTGCACAAACGCATTTAGTGACAGCACTACAAAAACGTGAAAACTTCACCCGTGAATATGAAGCGCTTTGTAATGGAACGATGACCGCTGGTGGCATGATTGAAAAGCCTATTGGTCGCCATGCGACACAGCGTACACACATGGCTGTTCATGAAATGGGCAAACCTGCTATTACGCATTACCGTGTGGCTGAAAAGTTTCGCGCACATACTCGCTTGCGTTTGCGCTTAGAAACCGGTCGTACACACCAAATTCGTGTTCATATGGCTTACTTAAATCACCCATTAATTGGTGATCAGTCTTATGGCGGCCGTCCGCGTCCACCAAAAGGTGCAACTCCTGAGTTATTTGAGCTACTTCGTAGTTTTAGACGCCAAGCTCTCCACGCGGTTAAATTAAGCATTGCTCATCCTATTACGGGTGAAATGATGACATGGCAAGCGCCTATACCTGATGATATGGTTGCTATGACGCTAGCACTACGCGAAGACACCAAAGCTAATCCTGATATAGATAGATAGTGCATTTATTATCAGCGACATGGCAAAACCTTCATAATGTAGGTACGTTAAGTACTACATGTGAAGGTGGTGTTTCTCAAGTCCCATTTAAAAGTTTAAACCTTGGACTTCATGTTGGTGATAATAAAGAGTACGTATTAAAAAATCGCGCATTGTTAAATACGCATATTCCAAAACCAGCGGTATGGCTAAATCAAGTTCACAGTAACAATGTTGTTATTGTTGATGAGCATTTTGACTTCACTGAGTTACATAATGCTGATGCTCTTTATACACAACTAATTGATCAACCACTTGCTATTATGACCGCTGATTGCCTTCCCATATTATTAAGTAGTAATGATGGCAATGAAGTTGCGGCCATTCACGGAGGGTGGCGAGGGTTAGAGCAGGGTATAATTAAAAGTACTCTTGATTGTTTTGATGCAAAGCATGAGGATATCAATGCATGGTTAGGTCCTGCTATTGGTCCAAATAAATTCGAAGTTGGCTCAGACGTTTTTGAGCTATTTCAAGCACAATCATCTCTTTTTGTTGAAGCGTTTAAACTACAAACTAACCACAAATACCTTGCCGATATTTATAATATTGCTCGTATATTACTAAATCAATCAGGTATAAAAAAAATTACAGGGGGAGAGTACTGCACTGTTTCTCGCAAAGACCTGTTTTTTTCTTATCGTCGTGATGGCCAAACTGGACGCATGGCAAGTTTGATCTGGCGCAAGTAATTTATCATTGTTGTGATTATATTTTCTGCTACACCTTGAACAAACGCCTAAACATACCCATTAATTAAGCAATTAGATTATTTGATAGGTAAACCCTTATGCGTTTAGATCGATTTACAAGTAAATTTCAATCTGCGCTTTCTGATGCGCAATCGCTGGCACTTGGCCGCGATCATCAATTTATTGAACCTGTACACTTAATGTACTCATTGCTTCAGCAAAGCGGGTCAAGTGTTCGAGCGCTATTTGCCCAAATAGGCATAAGTGCAGACGAACTCAATACCAAGCTCTCCCAAGAAATAGAAAAGCTATTTAAAGTAGAAGGGGTCGGCGGTGATGTTCAACTGTCCAATAACATGGTGTCGCTTATCAACTTATGCGATAAATATGCGCAAAAGCGTAAAGATAAATACATCTCTAGTGAATTATTTGTACTTGTTGCATGTGATGATAAAGGCCCGCTTGGGACTATTTTTAAAGCGTTAAATATAACTGCCACCAAAGTTGAGAGTGCGATTAAGGCGATTCGTGGAGGTCAAAAAGTTGATGATCCAAATGCAGAAGAAACACGCCAAGCATTAGAAAAGTTCACCATTGATTTAACTGAACGCGCTGAGCAGGGTAAGCTTGACCCTGTTATAGGCCGTGATGATGAGATTCGCCGTACGATTCAGGTTCTGCAGCGCAGGACTAAAAACAACCCTGTACTAATAGGTGAGCCTGGCGTTGGTAAAACAGCAATCGCTGAGGGCTTAGCGCAGCGTATTATTAATGGTGAAGTACCAGAAGGATTAAAAAATAAACGCGTACTATCACTTGATTTAGGCGCGTTAGTTGCGGGTGCTAAATACCGTGGCGAATTTGAAGAACGTTTAAAATCAGTATTAAACGAATTGGCTAAAGAAGAAGGCCAAGTCATTTTATTTATTGATGAAATACACACCATTGTGGGGGCAGGTAAAAGTGACGGCGCAATGGATGCGGGCAATATGCTAAAACCAGCATTAGCGCGCGGTGAATTACACTGTGTTGGCGCAACCACGCTTGATGAATACCGTAAATACATAGAGAAAGACGCAGCGCTTGAACGTCGCTTCCAAAAAGTACTCATTGAAGAGCCTTCAGTCGAGGATACCATTGCTATATTACGCGGCTTGAAAGAGCGATATGAGTTACATCATTCAGTAGAAATTACAGATCCCGCTATTGTTGCTGCGGCGCAGTTATCTCACCGCTATATTAGTGATCGCCAGCTACCGGATAAAGCGATTGACTTGATTGATGAAGCGGGTTCTTCAATTCGTTTGCAAATTGATTCAAAACCAGAGTCATTAGATAAACTCGAACGTCGTATTATCCAACTAAAGTTAGAAGATAATGCACTAGCGAAAGAAAAAGACGAAGCAAGCCAAAAACGCCGAGCTGAAATGCAAGAGTTGATCACCGACCTTGATGGGCAATATCGTGAGCTAGACGAGATATGGAATGCTGAAAAAGCATCACTTCAAGGCACGCAAGTAATTAAAGCTGAGCTTGAACAAGCAAGATTAGATTTAGATGTAGCGCGAAGGGCAAGTGACTTACAGCGTATGTCAGAGCTGCAATACGGGCGTATCCCTGAACTTGAACGAAAACTTGATTTAGCCTCACAAGCCGAAATGCAAGAAATGACTCTGCTTAAAAACCAAGTCGGTGAGGATGAAATAGCAGAAATACTCTCTCGCTGGACCGGTATACCGGTATCGAGAATGCTACAAGGTGAGCGTGAAAAGCTACTGCAAATGGAAGATAAGTTACACAGTAAGGTAATAGGCCAAGATGAGGCTGTTGTTGCTGTTTCTAACGCAATACGACGCTCACGTGCCGGACTTGCTGATCCTAACCGTCCGATTGGCTCATTTTTATTTTTAGGCCCAACAGGTGTGGGTAAAACAGAGCTAACTAAAGCACTGGCTGGTTTTATGTTTGATACCGAAGATGCCATGGTGCGTATCGATATGTCTGAATTTATGGAAAAACATTCAGTTGCGCGTTTAGTTGGAGCACCTCCTGGTTACGTGGGTTACGAAGAGGGCGGTTATTTAACCGAGGCTGTACGCCGTAAACCTTATTCGGTAATACTGCTTGATGAAATCGAAAAAGCACACCCTGATGTATTTAATATCTTACTGCAAGTATTAGATGATGGTCGTCTAACCGACGGACAAGGTAGAACCGTTGATTTTAAAAATACCGTTATTATTATGACTTCAAACCTAGGCTCAGATATTATTCAAGAGCAGGCTGGAAATAATGATTACACAACACTTAAAGCTAAAGTGATGGATGTATTAATAAATGAATTTAGACCTGAATTTATAAACCGTATAGACGAGACGGTGGTATTTCATCCATTAGCTAACGAACATATCAAAGAGATTGCTGATATTCAGTTAATGAAATTACGTGAGCGTTTAACTGAAATGGGTTACTTACTGGAAATAACGGACACTGCGCTTGAACGCATTGCAGCAAGTGGCTTTGATCCCGTTTATGGCGCGCGTCCACTTAAACGTGCGATTCAACAAACCATTGAAAATCCACTCGCGCAAAAGTTACTCAGTGGTGATTATCTACCTGGCAGTGTTATCATTATTGATGCAACCGATGAAGGTCTAGTATTTACAAATCGCTAATCAATAGAAGTTAAATATATAAAGCCGCTACCTAAAGTGACACCCAATAGTTGGACATTCCAATTATTGTGGGCCACTTCAATCAGCGGCTTTTTTATAGGTGCTAATTTAAACTTTAAACGTCAGTAAAAGGTCATTTACTTTACGAGAACCTTCAACCAGCTCTGCTGCACCTTTTGCGACATTAAAACTTAAATTGAGATTTTCGTCACCAAACCCCTTAATCTGCGATACATTATTACCAATATCATTACTAACTACCTGTTGCTCTTCTGCTGCAGTCGATATTTGAATTGCTAGTTGAGAAATCTCACTTATTTGAACAAAAATACCATCAAGTTCGATCTGAGTTTTAGCGGTTGTATCTACGCAAGTATCGGCTTGAGTTTTAGTGCTCTGCATTACTTTAGACCAGCTAAATAAGGTATCTTGTATTTCTTTAATTGAGCTATGGATTTGTGTTGTTGCATTTTGAGTCCTTGACGACAGAGTTCTTACTTCATCTGCTACAACGGCAAAGCCTCGACCATGTTCGCCTGCTCTTGCTGCTTCTATTGCTGCATTTAATGCCAGCAAGTTTGTTTGATCCGCAATCCCTTCAATTTCACTCATCACTTGACCTATTTTATCAGCCTCAGAAGCTAAGCTGCTTGCGGTTGTCGCGGCTTGTTCCACCTGTGTTGCTAAATCAGACACCATGATACTGTTTTCGGCAATATGATTTTTAATATCAGAGCAGCTTTGGTGAGTGAGGTTTACTTTATCTGCTGTTTCTGTGGTGCTATTTGATATTTCACCAATTGTTGAGCTCATTTGTGCCATAGCTGATGCTATTTGTTCTAAACGCTCGCCTTGTGCCGCAATACCTTTTTCAGTCATCGCGGATTGTTTATCTAAGTCGGTCGCAATGTTATTAAAGCTTAATGTTGAATCTTTCATACGACCCAATACAGTACGTAATTTTGCACTGATCATTTGTTCTCTGTAATCACTTATACCATGCGGGTTATATCCGCTATAAATATAACGAGATACCGAATCAGACTTAGCTTTTTGATCACGTAATATTTTAGGTGTCACAATTAGCTCTTCATAATTAAGAGCAATAACTAAACAGCAAATAAATAAGTTTATTAAGGCAATGCTTAGCGAACCAAATAGAGCAACATAAATTAGCCATAGTAATACGCATACAAAGCTGATGCTTTGTCTTATTGTTGTTTGTTCTTTGAGGCTAAATAGTGACTTACCCGCATTTATTTTATTATATAAGTCTTGTGCTTGTTGTTTTAGTTGTTGGCTTGGTTTTGTTCTTACAGATTGATAGCCTATAAGCTGACCATGTTCAAAAATAGGCGTTACAAATGCATCAACCCAATAGTAGCGGCCATCTTTACAGCGATTTTTTACCATACCTCGCCAAGAATGGCCTTGTTTTAAGATCTCCCACATTTCTTTAAATGCTGCTTTAGGCATATCAGGATGACGGACTATATTATGATTTTTTCCTATGAGTTCTTCTGAGGTGTATCCAGCGATGATACAAAATTCTTGATTAGCATAAGTTATTACTCCCCTTAGGTCAGTCGTAGAAACAAGTTCTTGTGACTCATCAAAATGGACTTCTTCATTTTTTAAGCTTTTATTATTGCGCATTGTATTTTTTATCATCCTTTATCGTTGGCGTCATTATATTGCTTGTTAACTACAAAGCAAAAAAACAAAGTATTTCTTTAGTACTTATAATTTAAATTTCATATTTTTATGATCTACATCAAGTAATTGAATTGTTAAGCTGATTATTGAAAGTTAGGTGAGCCAATGTCGTGTAAGTGCCGGTCTATTTATTGATGAAATTTAATCTTTACTTTGAACTCAGAATAAAATGAATCGACTGCAAGTGGATTCAACACCGTAAGTACTGCAATGAGAGATTTTGAGTCGCGTGAGTCTTCACGTTTTTTAGGTTAAATACCCATGCAAAAAAATTGTATAATACTAAGAGCGGTGGCAATATTAGGGTTTACTGTATGATGCCTGCCATATCAAACGCATATCCAAATTGGATAAATGATAATTAATTTTGAGAAATTGTTTTGTTCTTAGCAATTTAATCTTGAGTCTAGGTAATTAGCCCCCATAACCCTATGATTAAGCCACGTGGCCCGAGGAAGCATTTTTGACAACACATGATTTAACAAATACGCTAAACGCGTTATCAGTAAATGAGCATAAACACGCAGTTAAAGGCATTAAGCGTGGTATTGAGCGAGAGTCGTTAAGAATAAAAAACGATGGTGTTATATCAGCTCAAGGGCATCCTAAAGGGGTTGGAAGTGCATTAACTAATGGGCATATCACCACTGATTTTTCTGAGTCTTTGCTTGAGTTCATTACCCCTGTTAGCGAATCGTCTATACAGACACTTAAGCAATTAAAAGATTTGCAAAAATTCACTTTAGAAAAAATGGGCGATGAATTGCTGTGGCCTATTAGCATGCCGTGCTTTATTGAACATCAAGATGATATTGTATTAGCACAATTTGGCAGCTCAAATACTGGTCAAATGAAAACATTATACCGTGAAGGGTTAAAAAATCGTTACGGTAGTATGATGCAAGCAATTGCAGGCGTACATTTTAATATTTCTTTTCCTGACACACTTTGGCAATCACTTCATTCACTAAAACAAAGTAACGCCAGTTTACAAGATTTTATCTCTGATGGTTATTTAGCACTGATCCGTAATTTTAAACGCGAGCTGTGGTTGATAAGTTATATGTTCGGTGCATCTCCGGCGCTATGTAATTCATTTTTACAAGGTCGCAAAACCGACTTGCCATTTAAAAAATTAGGGAAAGGTACACTTTATTTAGAAGTCGGTACTGCACTTCGTTTAGGTAATCTGGGGTATACAAATAGCGCACAGTCATCATTGCGCGTAATGTATAATTCACTAGATGAATATGTAGCGGGTTTGAAAAAAGCGATCAATACCCCATCTGAAATCTATAGCGATATTGACGATTATACGAGTGAAGCTCCTAAGCAGCTTAATAAAAATATTTTGCAAATAGAAAATGAATTTTACTCACCAATTCGCCCTAAACGAAATGCTAAAAATGGTGAAACGCCGACAGACTCGCTGCTTAGAGCTGGCATTGAGTATGTAGAAATTCGCGCATTAGACGTCAACCCTTTTAGCGAAGTGGGTATTGATATAGAGCAAATTCACTTTTTAGATGTATTTTTAACATATTGTTTATTAAAAGATTCAGCTCCAATGGATTGGAAAGAACAAGCACGTAGTACAGAAAACCTCGACACAGTAGTCAATCAAGGTCGAGAAGAAGGACTAATGCTTAACTTTAATAACGAAGAACGAAGCCTGCAGTCGTGGGGGGGCGAAATATTTACCCAGCTAACGGATGTTGCTAGATGGATGGATAATGCTTACGGTGTTAATTATTACTCAGATACTATAAAGCGTATGGCAACGTGGATTGATAACCCCGCACTGACTTACTCGGGACGTTACGTTTCACAACTAAAAGAATCTGGTTTAGATAACGGGCACTTCGCATTAGCATTAGCTAATAAGTATAAAAAAAGTCATGCTGAAACTGACTACAGTGAGTTTTTAAAGCCTTGGCTGGAACAACAAGTTATAGAGTCTAATGAGGCACAAGTGGCAATTGAGCAAGCGGATACGCAATCGTTCAAAGCATTCTTAGATGCATATTTTGCCAGTAAGTAAGTTTAATGCCCACTATTTTTAAACAAAAAAAACGCAGCCCAAGTTGGCTGCGTAAATACTTTTCAGGGATGAAACAATGCTGTACTGCTGCATTATAAAATCAGACCCACACTTTTTATAAAAGTTCAGTGAGATCTAAAAACATGAAAAAAAATGCACTAATGTTATCTCTAGCTATTACTCTTGCGGGGTGCGCTACAGCCCCACCAAAGCAACCGAATGATATTTGTAAAATTTTTAAGGAAAAATCCGATTGGTATTTCGATGCAAGAGACGCTCAAGAAAAGTGGGGTTCACCTAAGCATGTATTAATGAGCATGATGTATCAAGAAAGCTCATTTAAACACGATGCAGCGCCACCAATGGAATACTTTTTGTGGATAATTCCAACTGGGCGTGCCAGTGACGCTTATGGTTACTCGCAAGCTAAGACTCCTACATGGGCAGATTATATTCGCGAAACAGGTAATAATGGTGCTGATAGAGATGACTTTGATGATGCAATAGATTTTATGGCATGGTTTGTTTATAAAACGCATAAAGTGAATGGTATTTCTAAATGGGATGCTTATGCGCAATATCTTAATTATCACGAAGGCTGGGGCGGATATAAGCGTGGTACTTATAAAAAGAAAAAATGGCTAATGGGCGTCGCAAATAAAGTTAAACACCGAGCTAGTCGCTATGGCGCACAATTAAAGCGTTGTGAAGAAGAGCTTGATAAAGGGTGGTTAGAGCGATTATTTAGCTAATTAACCTGAATTCTGGATAATAAATCTATCTCGAGTAGCTACTACTTTCTGCGCTAACTGCATTGAATTTACTGAAAATCCCTTAACCAGAGTTTAGGTTAATTATTTTCATTACTAAAAAAGGAGCCAATTTGGCTCCTTTTTACTTTAACTAGTTCGTTTATTGGGATGTATTTTTACCTGTTTAATCATGTTCTCTTTTACTTCAAGTACTTCAACAGGGTATCCCGCAATACGTAAACTAATATTTGCATCAGGAATATCTTCTAAATATTCAACAATTAAACCACTCAATGTTTTAGGACCGTCAAGTGGGAAATCCCAACCCATTTCTTTATTTAAATCGCGTACGTTAGCACCGCCATCCACAATACAAGAACCATCAGTTTGGGTTGTTACTTCTTCGCTCGGAGTGCGTGTTTGTGTTGTTGTAAAATCGCCAACCACTTCTTCTAAAATATCTTCAAGGGTTACTAGGCCTTGAATATCACCGTACTCATCAACGACGAGGCCAATACGTTCTTTAGATAATTGGAATTTTAAAAGTTGAGTATTAAGGGACGTACCTTCAGGAATAAAGTAAATTTCACGTACAGCACGTAGCAGCGAAGGTTTATCAAACTGCTCTTTTGTAAGAAGCCTAAGCGCATCGCGTGAGTGAATAAAACCGACGGCATCATCTATGTTATCTCTGTATAACAACACACGGGTATGTTGTGCATGAGTTAACTGGCGGCTAATTAGTTTCCAATCATCATTTATATCTATCGCCACAATTTCGTTACGTGGGATCATGATATCTTCAACGGTTACTTGTTCTAAGTCTAAAATTGAGGTGAGCATGCTTTGGTGGCGTGCAGGAATAAGTGCGCCTGACTCATTGAGTACGGTTTTTAATTCTTCTTTACTCATACTGTGTTCGTCTATTTGAGCGGCGCTAATACCAAATAATCGCAGTATTCCGTTGGTCATCCAGTTAATAACAACGACAAAAGGGAATAGAATTTTTAGTAACCCTTTAAGTATTATTGAGCTTGGAAAGGCCACTTTTTCAGGATAGAGGGCAGCAAGGGTTTTCGGAGTTACTTCGGCAAATATAAGCACGACTAAAGTTAACACACCCGTTGCTATAGCAATACCAAGGTCACCGTAAAGGCGAATGCCTATAATCGTAGCCACTTGGGCTGCTGCTATATTAACAAGATTGTTACCGATTAAGATTAAACCGATGAGCCTATCTGGACGGCTAAGTAATTTACTGACTCGTTTAGCTGCACGATGATCCTCTTTAGCGAGGTGTCGCAAGCGTATACGATTGATTGACATAATTCCGGTTTCTGAGCCGGAAAAGTAAGCAGAAAAAAGCACCAAAAAACCTAAAATGATAAATAGGGTACTTGTCGATATGTCGTCCAACGATGGATCCTTTTCTTATAAATCAATGCGTATTAAGCTAGAGTGAGCAAGCAGAGTCAAGTTAAAACTTATTTAGTATTACTTCTTGTATGAAACGGCTGCCAAAATAAGCAAGTGTGAGGATAAATGCAGCAATCATAATTGTAATAACGACCGGTTTTCCTCGCCAACCTTTTTTCATATGACCTAATGCAACAACAGCAAAAATTACCCACGCGATTAACGACAGTATCGTTTTATGGATAAACTCTTTAGCAAACATCCCATCAAGAAATAAAAACCCTGACAGCAATGCAAAAGTAAGAAGGATTGTCCCTAAGTTTAAAAGTTGGTAGAGCTGGCGCTCAACAACCATCAGAGGGGGTAAATGACTGTGTACAATTGCTAAATCTTTTCGTTTTAATCGCTTATCGATAAAGTAAAACTGTACGCCATATAGGGTAGCAATAATCAAAATACAGTATGCGAGTAAAGAAATAGAGATATGTGTCACTAAACCTATTTCAACATTTATACTTTGCAACAAAAGATGGTGCGGTATAAATAAACTAGCGATAGTTAGAAGTGCTGCGAAACCGTAAACAACCGGAAGTAATAGGGTCGCCGGAAACTTTAATGACACGGCTGTGACAGATACAACAATAACCCAACAGGTAAGTAAAGAGACATTAACGATACTTAAATCTTGACCATCGGATCGAAACACTGAATTCACTAACAGCAGCATGTGCGCCAATATAGCAACCGTACTTAATATTACAGTTACTTTCTGGCTAGGGCCTTGTTGATGAAACAGTCGTGATAGCACGTGAGACGTTGCTAACACATAAAATAAACTGGCAATAATAGTTAAACTAATAATCAGCATTGTGCTTGGGCCACTTAATTTGAGTCAAAAAATCCTTGTTGTTATATTGGCATTGTATTTTATAGCAAAGCAAATGGATAGACCTTAAAAAAAGAAACTCAACTAGCGGCACTTGAACACTGTATTGTCCGGCACCATTTACGGTATACTGTTTTTAATTCAAATTTAATAATATCAATATCCTTAATTGGATGGCTAAATAAAAAAGCTGTGTAATTAGATTGATATAACGTCTTATCGGAACCGATACATGTTTGAGAACCTCCAAGAACGATTAGGTAAAACCTTAAAAAATATCAGTGGTCGTGGCCGCCTAACTGAAGACAACATTAAAGACACTCTTCGTGAAGTGCGTATGGCTTTTTTAGAAGCCGATGTGGCGTTGCCAGTTGTTCGTGACTTTGTAAAGCAAGTAAAGGAACGTGCAGTCGGTGTTGAAGTTACAAAAAGCTTAAGCCCAGGCCAAGTATTTGTAAAAATAGTACGCGAAGAGCTTGAAAAAGCGATGGGTGAAGCAAACGAAGAGCTAAGCTTAAACGCGCAACCGCCTGCGGTTGTAATGATGGCTGGTCTTCAAGGTGCAGGTAAAACAACCAGTGTCGCAAAGCTTGCAAAATTTTTAAAAGAGCGTAAGAAAAAATCTGTACTAGTAGTGAGTGCCGACGTATACCGTCCTGCGGCAATTAAGCAGTTAGAAACGCTTGCTGCTGAAGTTGATGTTGATTTTTTCCCAAGTGATATCTCGCAAAAACCTGTAGATATTGCAACAGCAGCTATTTCTCATGCAAAAAAGAAATTCATCGATGTAGTACTTGTTGATACCGCAGGGCGTTTACATGTCGATAGTGACATGATGGACGAAATTAAAGACCTTCATAAAGCAATCAACCCAATTGAAACATTATTTGTTGTTGATGCAATGACAGGTCAAGATGCGGCAAATACAGCTAAAGCATTTGACGAGGCATTACCACTTACCGGTGTTATATTAACAAAGACTGATGGTGATGCACGTGGTGGTGCGGCTTTATCTATTCGTCATATCACAGGTAAGCCTATTAAGTTTATGGGTGTTGGTGAGCGCACTGACGCACTTGAACCTTTTCATCCTGACCGTATAGCGTCACGTATTTTAGGCATGGGTGATGTACTTTCATTAATCGAAGAAGTCGAGATGAAAGTAGATAAAGAGCAAGCTGCCAGAGTTGCTGAAAAAGTATTTAAAGGCGCAGGCTTTACCCTTGATGATTTTGCGGATCAACTAAAGCAAATGAAAAATATGGGGGGCATGATGTCGATGCTCGATAAGCTCCCTGGTATGTCTAACTTACCAGATGCAGTTAAAGGTCAAATGGGTGATAAAACATTTATCCAAATGGAAGCTATTATTAGCTCGATGACTAAAAAAGAGCGTGCACGCCCAGAAATTATTAAAGGTTCGCGTAAAAAACGTATTGCAGCTGGCTCAGGTACACAGGTACAAGAAATTAATAAGTTGCTTAAGCAATTTACGCAAATGCAAAAAATGATGAAAAAAATGAAAGGCAAAGGCGGCATGACCAAAATGATGCGCGGTATGAAAGGCATGTTACCTCCCGGAATGATGGGCGGCGGCCCTAAATTTTAAATATTAGCCTTTAACTATTTTTGAAAGAATAAATAAACGACAAAAAAGGAGCAAATAGCTCCTTTTTTATTGAATAAATTATGCGCGTGATACCTCATAAGCTCTAATTTTCAGTTGAGATCACGGTTTAACCTACTAAACTGCCTTTTTGCTGCACTTCTTACTTGCGTTATTGCCAAAAACTCGTACAATTCCCCAGCTCCCCATTCTGGGGAGTAAATCTTATTAATGAAAACAGTCAATCTTTATAGAGGACGGTATGGTAACTATTCGTTTGCAACGTGGTGGCGCTAAAAAACGCCCTTTCTATCAAATTGTGGTTGCGGATAGCCGTTTCTCGCGTGACGGTCGCTTCATCGAGAAAGTAGGCTTTTTTAACCCAATTGCTTCAGGTCAAGAAGAAAAAATTCGTTTAGATTTACCACGTGTTGAACACTGGGTAGGTCAGGGCGCATCTCTTTCAGATCGCGTAGCTAAGTTAGTAAAAGACGCTCGTAAAGCGGCTTAATAGGCGTAAGTGTAACCATGAGTCAAGAGAACACCTCATCAATAATTGTCGTAGGAAAGCTCGGTGCCCCATATGGTATAAAGGGCTGGCTTAAGGTACATTCATTTACTGATGATCCCATAGGGATCTTCGATTTCAGCCCGTGGTTGATAGGGCAGCAAGGTAAATGGCAGTCCTTAGAAGTGGTCGACTGGCGTCGCCACAACAAAGGCTTTATCGCTAAATTTGCGCAGGTAAACGACCGAGACGAAGCAATGGCTTATACCCATGCCGAAATCTCAATGGATTCAGCGCAATTACCAGAACTCCCGCAAGGTGAGTTTTATTGGCGAGATCTCATTGGCATGTCCGTTGTAACCGATAAAGGTTATGACTTAGGCATTGTTGATGACCTAATGGAGACAGGATCAAATGACGTACTAGTTGTGAAAGCAAACAGTAAAGACGCATTTGGTCAAGCTGAGCGTTTAATTCCTTTTTTAACTGATTCAGTTATTAAAGACGTTAAATACGATGCAAGAGAAATTACCGTAGACTGGGATCCTGGGTTTTAATGACGCAAACTAGTTCATTATGGGTAGGGGTGATAAGCCTTTTTCCAGACATGTTTGATGCAATTACCCAGCAAGGGGTTACCGGTCGCGCAGTAAAAAGTGGTTTAATTGATTTTAATTGTTGGAATCCACGGGACTACGCTTTAGATAAGCATAGAACAGTGGATGATCGCCCTTACGGGGGCGGACCTGGCATGTTAATGATGGTTGAACCATTAAAGAAAGCCATTCTTGACGCTAAAAAAGCGGCAGGTGATGGTGCTAAAGTAATTTATATGTCCCCACAAGGGCGCAAACTTGATCAGCAAGGAGCAAGCGAACTCGCAAGCTCTAAAAAACTGATTTTGATTGCCGGTCGCTATGAAGGTATAGATGAGAGAATAATAGAATCATATGTTGACGAAGAATGGTCAATTGGTGATTTTATTTTGAGTGGTGGTGAACTACCTGCCATGACATTAATTGACGCAGTAGCGCGATTAGTGCCAGGCGTGTTAGGTCATAACCAGTCAGCGGAACAAGATTCATTTTCGGATGGCTTGTTAGATTGTCCACACTATACACGACCAGAAACATTGGACGACAAACAGGTTCCTACTGTATTACTCAGTGGCAACCACCAAGAGATAGCAAAATGGCGGCTTATGCAGTCATTAGGCAGAACTTGGTTACGACGTCCTGACTTGTTGCATAACCTAGCTCTGACTGAGGAGCAAGCGGTATTACTCGCGAAATTTCAGCAAGAGTACCAAAAAGCTTGTGGCTAGAAGACAGTTACACCTAGGAAAGTGAGAAACATAATGGCAAAAGTAAACCAAAATATTATTAAAGCGCTTGAAGATGAGCAGCTTAAAACAGACGTACCTACATTCGGCCCTGGTGATACAGTGGTTGTACAGGTAAAAGTAAAAGAAGGTGCTAAAGAGCGTCTACAGGCCTTTGAAGGTGTTGTAATCGCTAAGCGTAATCGTGGTCTTCACTCAGCATTTACAGTTCGTAAGATTTCGAACGGTGAAGGTGTTGAGCGTGTATTCCAAACGCACAGCCCTCTTATTGATAGCGTAACAGTTAAGCGTCGCGGTGCAGTTCGCCGTGCTAAGCTTTACTATCTACGTGAGCGTTCTGGTAAATCTGCACGTATTAGAGAAAAACTTAACTAATACGCGCTGTTTATCAACGCAAAAAAACGGGTTGCATCCTTCGGGTTGCAACCCGTTTTGGTTTTTGTGATATTATTTCCTCAACTCTCAACTCTCAACTCTTCACCTAGCTTTCATTATCCGTAAAATTTTGGGATTAATCTTTTCTCAGTTCATCGATCCTGTTAGTATTTATCGTATTGATTAGTTTACTTTTATGTAAATTTATATTTACGTTATTTGTTTTTTAAGGTGGTATGGACGTGGCTGACATAAATGATTTAGCACAGCTAAGAGAAGGTATAGATGAATGCGATGCACAACTTGTTGCCTTACTTGCTAAACGTAACGGTATTACGCAAAAGATTGGTGAGATAAAACAACAAACAGGCGCGCCTTTACATGCACCTGAACGTGAAGCAGAGCTATTAGCAGCAAGACGACAAGAAGCAATCAATCAAAATGTAAGCCCAGATCTCGTTGAAGATATACTAAGACGCATGATGCGAGAAGCCTATCAAAACCAACAAGCAAAACTTGCATGTGCTGCGCCAGAGCTTTCACCTATTGTTATTGTGGGCGGCCAAGGTGCCATGGGTCAGTTATTTGCTCAGCAGTTTATTCGCTCAGGTTACAACGTTAAAATTTTAGATAAAGATCAGCAAAACGAAGCGCAAGATATTTTAAAGGGTGCCAAGCTAGTAATGATCAGTGTGCCAATTAACGCATTGGACGCAGTAGTTGCTAAGTTACCTAAACTAGATGATGATTGCTTACTCGTTGATATTACATCGGTAAAGCAATCACCTATTAAAGCACTAAAAGCCGCGCACAGTGGCCCTGTAGTTGGTTTGCATCCTATGTTTGGCCCTGACATATCACACTGGGTAAAACAAACAGTCGTTGTATGTGAAGGGCGAGATCACCAAGCCGCAAAAGGATTATTAGAGCAATTACAGGTTTGGGGTTGTCAGCTTGTTGAGCTTGACGCAAAAAAACACGATGAAGCAATGCAAATTATTCAAGTAATGCGTCATTTAACAACCTTTGTCTACGGACAGTTTTTAGCAAAACAAAGCCATACACTTGAGGAACTACGTAGTTGTTCATCACCTATTTATCAACTTGAATTAATGATGGTAGGGCGTTTATTTGCTCAATCACCTGAGCTTTACTCTGATATTATGTTAGCGCAGTTTGATGATGTAGAGACTTTACTCGCGCAGTATCAAGATACCTTTGCTAACACATTAGCAAAATTAAAGGCGGGAGATAAAGCAGCACTTATTGATTCTTTTGCGCAGGCTAAAGTTTACTTTTCTGACTCGACAGAACACTTTTTAACGCAAAGCAGAAGCTTATTAAATAAAGCGAATGATTCAAAAGTGCTAGATTAATATTTGTTATACCGTTTGCTTAGATATGGGGGGGGGAATCCCTCAAATTGATTAAGTATTATTACGGGTTGGTATTATACAGATTAGCACTGGTTAACTAAAAGGGCCTATATCGGCCCTTTTTGATTTATAAAATTGCTTATTGAGTATTCACGCTTACTGCCTGCAATGACTCGCTTTGGTAGCATCCTAAAATACGTACATATTGGGTGTGCTCTTTAAGTTCTTCTAGCGCTTCTTTTACTTGGCTATCCGCTAAATTTGCTTCTAAATCGACATAAAACACCTCTTCCCATGGGTTACCAGGCATTGGGCGAGACTCCAGTTTAACTAAATTAATCTTATGCTGTTTAAAAATCATTAACGCGTCAGCAAGCGACCCCGCTTGTTGTTTTGTAGACATGATCAAACTGGTCTTAGTTGGAATTTGATTTGAAACTTGCAGTGGTTTGCGAGCAACGACAATAAAGCGGCTATGGTTTTCACTTTGATTAGCAAGATTAGTTTTAATAACTTCTAACCCTACGTTTTTCCCTGCTTGCGCTGAACCAATTGCAGCACTCATTGGCGTATTTAGTGCCGACTGCAGCGCGCTTGACGTTGAGTCACAGGTTTCGTGTTGTAACTCACCTAAGCCCTGTAAAAAACGACTGCACTGCGCAAATGGTTGAGGGTGGGCGAATATTTTTGTTAATTGGCTTAGTTCTGTATTAGGTGTCGCTAATAAACAATGTTCAACGCTGTGTGTTACTTCACCAACAATAGATACTTGTGCGTGTTGGAGTAAATCAAACACCTCATTTATACTACCCGAACTGGTATTTTCAATAGGTAATAAACCAAAATCAGCTTGGCCGTTTTCTACTTTACCTGTTATTTCGTCAAACGATGTACAACCAATTTCAACTAATTTACCAGGGCGGCGGCTAAAGTATTTATGACATGCTAGCTGGCTATAAGAACCCTGACCACCTAAGTAAGTTACACGATGTGTTTCACTAAGGGCATCTGGATTAAGGTTTTTTTGTAGCATAGCTTGTTGGTGTAAAACAGAATCTTCCAAAATAGTTTGAAAAACATTATTTACGTAATAAGCATCTAAACCTAGTGATTTACCATAACCAATCAGTTTCTCTAAAAGTGCGAGTTCACGTGCTTCATCGCGAATTGGTTTATTATTAGCAATTTTGTATTCAACCACACCATGGCTAATGCGGCGGCGCTTGGCGAGCAACACAAGTAAATCTGAATCTATTTCATTTATGTCGTGTCTTAATGTATTTAATACATCATTGGTCATTTTGGTTTCCTCATTCCAAAAAACAAGCTGTTATTATGCAGCAGAAATAAAAAAGCCTCCCGGTTGGGAGGCTTTACTATTCGATTGATTTTATCTCACAAACAGGTCAGCCTCTTTTATATAAAGAAGCTAAAAAACGAAAAGGTAGTGTGAGAACAAATAATATTCATCATTACAATGTATGGAGAGTTACCATTAATGTCAACAGACAGTTATGCGAAATAATGAGTTAACTATAAATTTAATATTTATCGTTCTATTTTTTTAGAGATAAACTATAAAAAATTTATAATTACGAAGCGGATCTGGTATATTTCGGCTACTGGTTAAAAATAATAACAATTACTAATAAGGTTGACCTGTGGTGTATCGACGCCCTCCATCGCGTTTTGGTGTTAACTCACTAAGTGTAAAATTATCATTGCTAATATCTGCAATTTGTTTAATTGCGGGCGTGTGTGCGGCTGCCTTAATGCTCAAGTCAGAAGAAAAGCAACTTGTTTTTGAAGAGCACGAAGTACTTAAAGGTTCAACAGAGTTACTTGTTAAGCAATTTGATGGATTGATTAAAAGCAAAGTTAATACCGCAGAGCAGGCCAATAAAGTTGTTGCAGAGCAGCTGTTCTCTACACAAGTTTCAATTGATCTTAAAAACAGGTCTCAGTTACAGTTTAACAGTGATGGTACAATCCGAAGTGCGTCTGCTGATGGTTTATCAGCAGCTTATTTACCGCAAGAGAGTTACTCACCTTTTTATAAGCAATTAATTAACGACTCAGAATCATTATGGCGAATTATCTCCCCAACAATTATTAATGATTTTTTTAATTTTTACTTAATTACTAAAGATAACTTTATACGGATATCTCCGCCTAATTGGGCACTAAATGCACCCGCCGGATTTAAGTTCACTAAAGGGCCTACATTTAATTATGTTCAAGGAAAAACTAACCCAAGCCGTGAACCAACGTGGTCAAATGTTTACTACGATAAAGTTTGGCATAAATGGGTTATTAGTTTATTAGTTCCGATTTATGTCGATAATGAGTTTTTAGGTGTAACAGGCAATGATATTGCGCTTGATACGCTTATATTTCAGTTGCCTGTGGGCGACAAAGAAAAACATTTATTAGTATTTGATAGCAAAGGGCAGTTGTTAGCGCACCCAGAAGTAAGTTCGAGCTTATTAGCCAGTTACGGGAGTAAAGGTAAAGTACTTAAAACCTACGACTTTGTTAACCAAGAACTACAATCGATTATTAGTGATGCAACTAAAAGGAAGTTACCTGAATACGCGAATTCATTTAAGCAAAATGGTGAAGCGCATATTATTAATATCCGTAAAGTAGAAGGTTTAGATTGGTATATTGGTGTCTATAAAAAACGTTCATCGACGCTCTCAGCTCTTCAAGAACTGAAGCTTAAGTTTTTTGGGTTATTCATTCTATATGCGATTTTAGTTGCTTTATTGCTACATCAAGCACTTTATCAGCTTGTTCTTCGTCGCCTTCATACTTTAGTTTATGCAGTGACAAACTTTGGCCAAGGGAAGTTAACAACTGAATTTCCTGAAGAAAATAAAGATGAAATTGGCACATTGAACGGCTCATTTAGAGATATGGCAGTAGAAATACGCAAACTCATTGATGGCCTCAATATGCGTATTACAGAAAAAGAAATAGCAGAAAAAGCAGCTAATCGTTTATCCAAAGCGGTTGCATTTTCTGGGACTGGTGTTGTGATCACCGATGAAAACTTCTTTATAGAATATGTAAACCCTAAAATGCTTGAGATGACAGGGTATCAAGAAAGCCACTTTAGTAGAGCGCCATTGTTAAGTATTATTGCCTCCGAAATGGCCATTTTGGTTGAAGACATAGACATTGATCTGAGAAGTCGTAACTATTGGCGTGGTGATACACTTATTCAAGCTTTAGATAAACAACCCATTTGGGTTTCGCTAAGTGTTTCTCCAATTCGCGAGGACGGTGGAAAAATAACAAGTTATGTTGCGTCTGCGCAAGATATTTCATTTGTAAAAGAAAGTCAGCGTAAAATGGAGCAGTTAGCTTATTTTGACACGTTGACTGGCTTAGCAAATAGAACGTTTTTTAGAATGCAGTTACGCAAATCGATGGCACTTGCAGAAAGAGGGCATTATGCCTTTGCACTATTTTACTTCGATTTAGATGAGTTTAAACGTATTAACGACACACTAGGGCACGATGCTGGGGATCAGTTGTTAATAGAGGTGGCAAATAGGCTCAAAAAACGTTTAAGAGCAGAAGATACCATTGCTCGATTAGGCGGAGATGAGTTTGCGGTTTTACTCAGTGGTATTGAGCATCAAGAGCATGCTACCGATGTTGCGAATACGATTCAAAAAACGTTAAATGTGCCTATAAAACTTGGCAGTAATGAAGTTATTATTAGTGCCAGTATAGGTATTACAATGGCCCCTTACGACAGCCTTGAAGAAGATCAGTTGTTAAAACATGCCGACTTGGCCATGTATGAAGCCAAAGCAAAAGGGCGTAATACATTTCACTTTTATAGCCAAGAATTGGACTCTGCGGCAAATGAGCGATTATTTATAGAAAACGAACTACGACAAGCATTGAAAGAAAAACAATTTGCTGTTTACTATCAACCACAAGTCGATAGCCGAAATCAGCATGTTGTTGGCTATGAAGCTTTGCTTAGGTGGTTTCACCCAACAGAGGGGCTTATTCCTCCTACCAAGTTTATACCAATTGCCGAGGCAACAGGTTTAATTGTTGAGTTGGGTGCTTGGGTACTTCAAGAAGCATGCGATTTTGCAGTTAGATTACAAGAGAAAGGCCGAAGTAATAATATTTCGATTAACTTATCTGCTCGTCAATTTAAAGATGCTAGCTTAGTACCAATGCTTAGTAAAATGATTATTAAATCAGGGGTGTCTGCTAAGCATCTGCATTTAGAATTAACCGAAAGCATGCTAATGGGAAATGTCGAAGCAGCAATAACGCAGTTGCATGAGCTTAAGGCATTAGGTGTTTCGATTTCTATAGATGATTTTGGTACAGGTTACTCGTCTTTAAGTTATTTAAAACGATTCCCGGTCGACATATTAAAAATTGATCGTTCATTCGTAAAAGACATTCCAGAGGATAGCAATGATATGGAAATCACGGCTGCAATTATTGCAATGGCGCAAAAGTTAAAACTTAATGTGGTTGCTGAAGGTGTCGAGACGATAGAACAAATACAATTTTTGCAAAATAATAATTGTTTTATAGTGCAAGGGTATTATTTTAGCCCACCAATTACTGAGGCTGAGTTACCAAAATTGTTTGATAGGTTAAAGGATATACCTGACTTTGAAGCGTTACAAAGTGAGTAGTAAAATGCGGGTTTAGCCACCCGCAATTTTCACTTTAAATTTTAAGCCTTCGAGAATCGCTTTTAGCTTGTCTCGATCATCACCTTGAACTTCAATAGTGCCATCTTTAACTGCCCCACCTTGGCCCATTTTGCTTTTAATTGTTTTGGCCAGCTTTTTTAAATCATGATCTTTTGCATCTATTCCAACAACCAGCATAACTCCTTTGCCTTTACGTCCTTTTGTTTGACGTTCAATACGCAAAAAACCATCTTTAAAAATTTTTCCGGTACTTTCTTTTTCTGGTTTAGGCTGACTAATGCGCCCAGAATCCGTCGAATATACTAAGTGATTATCACTCATACCTAACCTACATAGATAAAATGAATTAAACAATGGCTCAAATGATAACAAATTTGCGCTAGTGTGTTTTTCTTTTTGCTAATTAGTTTTAACAGGTTATATTTAGTTTAAAGGAAATATTATTGGAACCCATATATGAACTTAACTAAGAGCACATCAGCAGATGGAACGACCTTAACAATACAAATTAAGGGTAAGTTTGACTTTAATTTAGTGCAATCTTTTCGACAAGCTTACGCTCAAATAAATGCAAATATAGTAAAAGTAATTGTTGATTTAAGAGAAACAGAGTACATGGATAGCTCGGCATTAGGCATGTTACTTAATATGAAAAAAACAATAGAAAGCCAAGTAGGTACAATTGAGATAAGTAATTGTCAGCCACAGTTACGAAAAATATTACAAATTTCGCGCTTTGATAAAAAGTTTGATATTTGCTGATGATCCATGTGCTTATTGTTGATGATCAGGCGCTTAACCGAATCTTATTAAGTAAGATGCTTGAGGAGGACGGCTACAAAATATCGATGGCGTATAACGGTCTTGAAGCATTAAAAGTGCTTGAAACACAAGATATAGATATTATTTTACTTGATGTAATAATGCCTGTAATGGATGGCTTTGAAGCAGCTCAAAAAATAAAACAACGCTTTGATGAAGTTTACCTACCGATTATTTTTATTACTTCTTTGGATGATCAAGGTAGTTTTGAGCGCTGTTTAGAAGTTGGCGGAGATGACTTTATTCAAAAGCCTTTTGAAAAAGTTATTTTGCATGCAAAAATTAAAGCGCACAGCCGCACTCGCCAACTGAGTAAAAAAGCCAATCAACAAAAAGAACTTCTTCAATATCATCACAACCAAAACGAAAGAGAGCATGAGATTATTGAACATATTTTTAATAACTCACTCGAAAATCAAGATAAATTTAAAGACCACCTCGATTTCAACCTATCACCTGCATCTATGTTTAATGGAGACATGTTTTTAGTTGCACAAAGCCCCATTGGTAACCTTTACTGTATGCTTGGCGATTTTACGGGGCATGGTTTAGCTGCTGCTATTGGTGCATTACCTGCCTCGCGTGCCTTTTATAGAATGGTAAGTAAAGGTATGGCTGTGAACGACGTCGCCTCTGAAATTAATACGTTACTTTATAACTTACTACCTGGTCATATGTTTTGTGCGGCAACAATTATAGAGCTTAGTTCTTCTGGGAAAAGCATATCGGCATGGTTAGGCGGATTACCAGATGCGTATTTAATTGATCAAAATGGTGATGTTAAGCAAGTTCTTGAATCTCAACATATGGCATTAGGTATTTTAGATGAAGATGAGTTTGAGCACGAAGTTATTCATTTTGAAACAGATCATGAAACTCGTTTAGCATTTGCAACAGATGGGATTATAGAAACAACTAATAAAAATGATGTTTTTTTTGGTGAAGAACGCTTTTTAGAAACGTTAAAAAGCAAACCCATGGTTAGCTGTGAAAACATAGTTGGATATGTGAGTGAGTTTGCGGATGGGAGCGAGCAACAAGATGATGTCAGTATTGTTTTACTTAATTGTTTGCCTCTTGCTTCGCAAGAGCAGGTTAGAGAGACGTTTTCAACGTTAGCATTTAATTTGTCGCTAAGTTTAAATGCTAAGCAAATAAAGCAAACCGATCCCGTATACGATTTAGTTAATATTTTAAGCGGGGTAGGCGGATTAAAAGATCATCGTTCAAATATATTTTTATTACTTTCTGAAGCTTATAATAATTCACTTGACCATGGCGTATTGGGTTTAGACTCAAACATTAAACTACAAGAAGATGGTTTTTTTAAATACTATGAGATGAGAGAAAAAGCCCTCGCAGCGTTGTCAGATGCGATGATTATTATAGATATGCGTTATTGCCCAGATACATTAAGTTTATATTTTATTATTTGCGACTCGGGTCGAGGTTTTAATCGTGGTGAAAGTGCACTTTCTGCGACGAATAGTGAATTTGGCCGAGGTTTGTCATTACTTAAAGAGATAGCCGAGAAAGTAACTTACAATGCCAGTGGTAATCAGGTAGAAATGTGTTACAAGTTGAGCTAGCTCTGTAAAAATATCCATGCTATTATTCTGAAAACTTTAGATGTATGGATGGCTAAATGATTTCTTCTTACCTAAAACAAGCACAACTAAGTGCAAATCCTACTTTGATTTCAACAGAGCTTGAAAAGCTTGAGTTGCATCTTACAAACACAATTTTGCCTGATGTGCGTTGGGAGTATCAAATACCTGAGCTTGGCGAGGGCGGTGCGTGTAGTTTATTTGGTTACCTACAAGATGAGCCATTCAAATTAACTGACTACCTTAAAAGTGATGAGCAAACACAGTTTAAGCTAGCTAGTCTACAAAGTATTGTAAGCTATATTGAGCAGCAAACAGGTGTCGACTGGTATGGTATTTATCAATCAACCAATACCAGTGAAGGTAAGCAATTACTCAAATTGGCTTATCATGGGGGGCCAAGTCGTCCGTTGTTCCCATTAACAGAAGCTTTTGCTGCTGGTAGCAACAATGTACAGGTAGCGTTATCTCACCATGGTCGTATTATCAATAACGTCGAGGCGTATTTATCACAAGGTGGTGAATACTACACATGCGATCCTAAAGTTAAATCAGAAACCTGCTTACCTCTATTTAACGCGCAAAATGAATGCGTTGGTATTATAGATGCAGAAGCCTTTAAAAATGACTTTTTTGATGACAAGACACTTGCCGTTTTAATTGCGTGTTGTATTAAAATTCCTCACTTTCTAGTGTAAATAACACTAGTCAATGTGATGTGCTTTTATGTTAAGCTTAGGCTAACAGCTAACCCCTAAATAACGATAAGAGATAGCCAATGTTCTCAGTATTAAAACCATTACCAACAGATCCTATTCTTGGCCTTATGGCGGCCTATAAACAAGATACAAACCCTAATAAAATTGATTTAGGGGTAGGTGTCTACAAAGATGAGCAAGGCAATACACCGGTACTCAAAGCGGTTAAAAAAGCTGAAGCGTTTCGTCTTGAAAACGAAATGAGCAAATCTTACATTGGTTTAGCGGGTAACTTAGATTACTGCCAAAAGATGGAGCAGTTACTACTAGGCGAACATCAAGCATTGCTAGCAAATCGCGTGCGTACCGCGCAAGCTCCTGGTGGTACAGGTGCACTTCGCGTTGCAGCTGAATTTATTAAGCGTTGTAATACTAACGCGACTGTTTGGGTAACTAATCCAACATGGGCTAACCATATTAGCTTGTTTGAAGCGGCAGGCTTAACAGTAAAAGAATACCCGTATTACGATTACGAAAACAAAGACTTACTGTTTGATGAAATGATCAACACACTTAAACAAGTGCCTAAAGGTGATGTGGTTTTAGTGCATGCATGTTGTCATAACCCAAGCGGTATGGACTTAAACGAAACACAGTGGAACACAGTTGCTGAACTTGCAAAAGAAGTTGGCTTTACACCACTTGTTGATATTGCATACCAAGGCTTTGGTGCTTCACTTGAAGAAGATGCACGTGGCTTACGTATTTTAGCTGATGCAGTAGAAGAGCTAATTATTTGTTCTTCATGTTCTAAAAACTTTGGCTTATACCGCGAGCGTATTGGTGCATGTTCACTAATTGCAAAAGACAGCGCAACAGCAGATATTTCAAACTCTGTAATGCTAAGCGTTGTACGTAGTATTTACTCAATGCCGCCAGCGCATGGTGCTGATATTGTTAATACTATTTTAAGCAGTACAGAGCTTACACAATTATGGCACTCTGAGCTTGATGAAATGCGTAGCCGCATAAACGGTTTACGTAGCTTAATTAAACAAAGCTTAGCAACTAAAGATATTGCGCAAGACTTCTCATTTATTGAACGTCAAAACGGTATGTTTTCTTTCTTAGGTATTAATAAAGAGCAAATTGCTCGCCTACAAAAAGAATACGGTATTTACATTGTTGGTTCAAGCCGCGTAAATGTTGCGGGTATTAGTCATTCAAATATTGAATACTTTTCAAATGCTGTAGCTGACGTTTGTAAATAAACGCAGTTAATATAAAAAACCGCACATCATAATGATGTGCGGTTTTTTATTATCTAAATTTAAACAAAAAGCAGTAACCGATAGCAGGAATAAGCCCCGCCATTTGCATAAACTGCGCAGTAATAATAGTAACTCCGCACACTGCTGCAATTCCAAGTCCTACATTTCCGCTACGGACTTTATAACCCGCTTTGACTGAAGAAGAGCGGCGTTGTTTATAAACCATTGCCACGGGTAAAAATACAGCAAGAACAACAAGTGCAATTGCCGCATAACCTAAAGCCATAATAAAGCCTTGAGGATAGAATAATGCAAAGCCAAGTGGCGGCATAAACGTAATTAAGGCTGTTTTAATTCGGTCTGTTTTATTGTCACCTTTTTTAAATGCATCGGCAAAAAAGTCGAATAAACCTAAACTCACCCCTAAAAATGATGTTGCAAGGGCTAAATCAGCAAATAACTTAACGGCGGTCGCTACGCTTGGATTATGCGCAATACCTGCCACGCTAGATACAAACCCATTAAGGCCTTGGCTGTTGAGTAAATCAGTTTGGCTCATAATACCTTGGCTCAGTAATTGCCAAAAAATATAAATCACTAAGGGCAGAGCAGCACCCGCGATCATTACTTTGCGCAGTACTTTTATTTCAAGGCCTACGTATTTAACAATAGAAGGAATAGAGCCATGAAAGCCAAATGAGGTAAATATAACGGGGATCGCTGACAATATTAAGCCTTGCTCTACTGGCATCTCTAATAAGTGCTTACCTTGAACGTAGGGCGTTAACATATAGAACAAGCTAGCAAGTACAATAATTTTTATTGTAAATAACACCCTGTTTAATTTATCTACTTTACTGGTGCCTAGTGTTACAACGCTCGCAATTATGACCGCCAATACAATTGAACCAAGTTGTGGTGCTATATTCACACTTAAACCTATATTTATACGCTCTTGGAGCTGTGCTCCGCCACCTGCAATATAAGCGGCACAAAGTGCATAAAATAAGAAAACCATTGAAAAATTAGCCACATACTGCCCGCGTTTTCCAAGCCAAAGTTTAGCTAAAGTATTTAAGGTAGCATCACGTGGTGCGTACTGATGAAGCTCTAACATAAGCAACGCTGTGTAAGTCATTAACATCCAGCTCGCGACTATTAGCACTAATGCGGTATTAAAACCAAGACCGGCAGAAGCAATCGGTAATGCTAGCATTCCGGCACCAATAGTGGTTCCTGCAACAATTAACATGCTCCCTATTGTTTTATTTTTAAGCACTTAATTACCTTAATTATTATTAATATACATGCACGATATAACTAGTTACCTAAAACTTAAATAGTTTTATAATAAAACGCTGCAATTAAAATGTAACTTACAATTTACAGCTGTATTTATTAAGGCATTTAGTGTTTAAAAAGTACTAAAATACAGTAGTGAGCGTATAATTTATTCTTTAATATATTCATTTATAAAAAGCATAGGGATGGCACGTGCCTGTTAAAGCTTCGTATTTTTTAATGGTTCTCATATGGTCTACAACGCCGCTAGGGATAGTGTGGAGCAGCGAAAGCGTATCGCCAACACTTGCAGTCCTCATGCGTATGCTTGTGGGATTGTTTATAGGCGGCTTAATAGTTGCTATTACGAATATTAGAGTACCTTGGAGTAAAAATGCGTGCTTACTTTATTTTTATTCGAGCATTGGTATTTTTGGTGGCATGTTACTTAGCTATATGGCAGCTAAAACGGTTCCCTCAGGAATTATCTCACTCATGTTTGGTCTAGCGCCGATTTTGTCGGGATTACTCGCTCAGCAACTACTAAACGAACCCAAATTTAGCCCAATTAAGTTAACGGCACTGGCATGTGCATTAATCGGTTTATATTTTGTTAGTTACAATCAAGTGCAGCACTCACAAACCCAAGGTATAGGCCTACTTTATGTGTTTATGGCTGTGTGTTTTTTTAGCTTAAGTGGGGTAATGATAAAGCGAGTACAAATAGCAATTCACCCAATGGCGACCACCTTTGGTGCTTTAGTTTTTGTAACGCCACTATTTTTTATAGCGTGGTGGTTACTCGATGGAGAGTTGAATACTGCAAATTGGAGCGCAAAATCACTTTGGGCTATTGGGTATTTAGGCGTGTTTGGATCACTGATCGGTGCGCTTGCCTACTTTCATGTTTTACAAAACTTAAATGCAAGTACAGTAGCACTTACTACCTTAATTACCCCCAGTTTTGCTTTAGGGTTAGGTGCATGGCTAAATAATGAAATGCTTAGTCGAGAGTTGCTGATAGGCGCTGTTATTATTTTGATTAGTTTAGGTTTTTTTCAATTTGGAGACAAATTTTTGAAATCGACCAAATTAAAAACCCAAGACTAAAAGCGTCCTCAGTGTGATCACATTTTAGCTATTTGGATAACTAAACGACGGTTTTTATTACGCCCTAAAATATTTTCGTTTGTATCCACAAAGCGTTTTTCACCTAAACCAGTTGTTTGCACTTTGGCTTCATCAACACCTAAACTAACCATGTAATCTTTAATTGATTTTGCACGTTTGCGTGAAAGGTCAAGGTTATTCCAACGTCCACCATAGCTATCGGTATACGAATCAATGCTAATGGATTCAATACTCGGATCGTTTTTTAAATACTCGGCAATCTTATCTAAACGCTGCTGCGAAGATTTAGTTAACTTACTGCTATTTGATTGATAATTCATAATGGTAAATGAAATGTCTTCAAAGCTATAAGGGAGTAATTCATCTCGACACTGTAAAAATGCCCAATACGCCTGTTTAAAATTAACACTTGAAATACCAACGGCAATTTTATCGGCACTGTTTTGCCAGTCTTGATAGTAAAAGGTAGGGTAAAAGCCCTTTTCAAGTTCGGTTAGCATCTCCCATGATGTTTTATTGTCTAGCTCACCGTCAAACTTTTTGAGTAGCTTCATATTGGCAATATCGCGCGTAGGTAAGCCCGCACGCCAAGTAGGGGGGACTGCTTTTAAACCCGCTATGTCATAATTTTCAGGCCTGACAACCATATCTAAATGAAAGCTGAGATTTTTGTTTTTACTTGCTGAAGCTTTAAAAATAGCCTCTCCATAGTAAGGAACTTCATGATTTAATTGGCATTGTAGCCTTGTTGTTTTAACCACTTCCCAGTTAGAGTTATCTTGATTAGCTGTATATTGGCGCATAGCAGCATAGGCACTACTGTGGCATAGTGCGCTGGTGATACTCAGGCTAATTAATAGCAACTTAAACTTCATGGGGCATGCTCCAACACATCTTTCATGCCAATAATTTGGCAAAATACAGAGTAATTATATTTCAAGGTCAATAACACCTAGCTAGCTTAAACTTTAAAGCAAATTACATGCCTACAATTTAAGGCGCAATTAATCTAGCAATGCACTAGCCGAAAGGTACTCACTTTTGACATAATAGTGGGCTTATACCTATAAACCAAGAATACTATGGCAAATACTGAGCAAACACTTTTCGCAAAACGCTTTCGTGGCTTTTTTCCGGTTGTAATTGATGTTGAAACAGCGGGCTTCAATAAAAATACAGACGCTTTACTAGAAATTGCCGTTTCAGTTTTAAAAATGGATGACGAAGGGTTGCTCAGCATAGATCATACCGTGCACTTTCATGTAGAGCCATTTGAAGGCGCAAACATAGAGCAAGCTGCAATTGAGTTTAATGGTATCGATCCCTTTTCGCCATTACGCGGCGCAGTGCCAGAAGAAGACGTTATTAAAGAAGTTTGCAAAGTGGTACGCAAAGCTCAAAAAGCAGCAGGGTGTCAACGCTCTGTTATTGTGGCGCACAACGCAGCGTTTGATCATGGCTTTTTAAATGCAGCTATAGAGCGTAATAATATAAAACGAACACCATTTCATCCCTTTGTAAGTTTTGATACAACCACTCTTGCAGGACTTGCGTTAGGGCAAACTGTATTGGCTAAAGCATGCCGCGCTGCCGGTATTGAATTTGATAACAGCCAAGCACATTCAGCACTTTATGATACCGAGCGTACCGCTGAGCTGTATTGTTTAATTGTAAACCGTTGGCAGCAACTAGGTGGTTGGCCGTTAGCGCCACTAGATGATAGTGACGCCGAAGTGGATACACAAGATGGCACAGAAACTAAAAGGACTGAGTAATTTTTCCTTCATTTAGTTTTAATAAATGGGGTGGATAAATACGCGAAAACTGTTTTGAATCTTTTGCTATTTTAAGTTCTACCCCTGGGTGCATTAACTCATTCACTTTTAAGCGGCAACTTGAAAGCAATTGCGTGATTTTTCGCTTAATCAACAATTTTTGACGATTAACATGCTCTGTACGTGCTTTTATATGTTGTTCATTTTCGGTTATTTTATTCAATAACTGCTGACGCTGAGTGGGCTCTGCAACTTGTCCCGCTTTTTTACGAGCTTGTTTTAAAGCAGTTACTTTAGTTGCAAGCACTTTTTCAAAATCAGCAATCTGGATCTGCTTGTCACGAAGTTCAAACCAGTTTTGTGCTAAAAGCACACGAGTTTTTGTTCCCGCTGGTGCACCGAGTTCGCCGGTTTCAATACGCATAGCGTCTAAAATATTGCCACCAATAATTTTACCGCGAGGTTTATCTGCTTTACCAACGCGTATTAACCGCCTTGCACTCATATCACAATGCAGTGCTTGGCGTTCAATAAATAAATCTTGTTCTGTTTTTATATTACAATATTGAGCGTAGCCAATTGAAATAGTACGCAAAGCTGTAATATGACATGTAAATGCTTCATTGTTTTCGCGTTTTCGACCAATAGCCCCCTGCATAATTGTTACTGCACTTTTGCTCTCAACAATACCTGATTCTACAAACCCTATAACGGTAATATCGCCGTTTGCTTTAACATGCATACCGTCTTTTATATCACCGCTGATTATTACGCTACCGTCAAAATCGACATGGCCAGTACTTACATCAATGTTATCAAAGCATAAAACATCATCTACACGCATACCGCGAGGCAAAGCAACGGGTACACCTTTACAATCTGCAATAAGTATATCTGGGTTGTTGGGGTCTATTTTAGTCCCTTCGAAAGGTTGTAATTGGTGCTCTTTTCCTGGTGTTGCAGGAATAATTTCACCAAATATAGTGTAGCCATCTTCACCGCGAGTGGCGGGTATGCGCTGCATAAGAGGTGTACCTGGTTTTACCGTGATGATTGCGCCAAGGTTTTTCATATCAACCTTACCGCCTTGAGTTGCTTGAGGGCTAAGCACACGATCTTGGGCTGTTGAGCATAAACGAACAAATCTAGCATCTTTGCCATCTTTAGGGTTACGCCCGTGAGCAATTATTGCACTGTAAGAGCTTCCTGCTGGTTGTTCAAACTGTTGACCTAAAAAGGAATCAAGCGCGCGAGGGCTTATTCCTTTTTTAACACCGGCATCAGCCAGTGCTTTTTGCGCACCTTCCATCGATAATAATAAACCACCTTTTGTAGTGGTAATGGTTGCTTCTGCTACCATGCCTTTTTCATCGATATTAATAACAACAGTTGCATTTACAGCCTGAGCAATAATTAACGACTCTTCTTTATAATCTTTGCTTTGAGAAAAAAGTTTACCAATGTTGGCCGAAATAACGTCAAAATCACAGTAGTCAGATTGTTCTAGCAGTTCAATTAACTGCGTTGCAGTTATTGGAAAACCACTATCAACAGGGTGTGCTATTAAAGATAAGTACCCCGTTTCTTCATTAAATGAAAAAACCGACATTTATTTATTCCCTACTTAATGTGCCTGTTATTATAATTGTTATATTTTTTATTGCTTTAAGGTGCATTTTTAATCCGATCAAAAAAGCCAGCACTCTATTGGAGCACAACTAGAGTCTCGTGTTAAGTAAATGTTGTTTAACTATGCAGCTATTTATAAAAATATGATTATTTAATAGGCAGTTAGTATGAGGGCCTGCTTATTTTTTGAAGTTAAATTTGCCGAAGTGTATTTGGTTTTTATGCAAGGCAAAGCCTATGCTGTGCGGTTGTTCCCCATAGATAGGCGATAACGTAGCATAAATGCCAAACACACGCTGCCCTTTGGGTTCGTTCCAAGGGCTATTCACTCATTGTTGCTCGATTTTTACTTAGCCTACTACCTACTACTAGGCTACAAACTTCGCGCCGCAATTAAATCACCTCTATATAGAATAAATTTTAACCTAAAAGGTCAGCGAGTCCTAACAGATAAAATAAAAGCGAGTTAGTTCTTGAGTATCAGCGCCTTACTCAGTTATACTGCTCGCACGCTCTGAATGAGTTTACTGATTCAGGGGCTGATTAGGATTCGACGGAATTCAAGACGCCCAAGGTGCATGTCGAGGTGCGGTTTGCCTCGTTAAACAGCCGCAACCTAAAGTAATCGCAAACGACGATAACTACTCTCTAGCAGCTTAGGCTAGCTAGCGCTCCTTCCATGTATTCTTGTGGACTGGATTTTGGAGTGTCACCCTAACACCTGATCGCGACGGAAACCCTGGCCGGGGTTGAAGCGTTAAAACTAAGCGGCCTCGCCTTTATCTATCGTGTTCGTCCGAGATTTAAAGGTTAATTAAATGACGATACTAAACATGTAGTACCGACGGTTGAGGCTTTTCGGACGGGGGTTCAAATCCCCCCAGCTCCACCAATAAAGGTTTTTGAACTCGTTATTCAAAAACCATAAAAAACCCGCAAATTTGTTAATCCAAATTTGCGGGTTTTTTTATGCTTATAATTTAATTATTAATGATTGTTTAACGTTTGTAGTTTGTAATAACTAAGACCAATCTGCTTATATATGGGGTCTATTTAACATTAAGAAAATTACGCTAGAACCAGACAAAAATTTTTGTATCTAGTTGTTCTAAATAAAAATTTTTTAACGACGTTATAGTGCAATTTAATTCGTTAAATTGATCAAAGATTTATGTAGGTTGGTATAAGCCTTAGCTGCTGTTTCAGCGTTGTACAGCGCAGTAAGTAAAACCAATATTAACTTGCCAAAGGGGCAATGTAGCCATGTTTTAAGGCATACTTTCGCAAGTCATTTTATGATGAACGGAGGGAATATTTTACTGTTACAACAAATACTTGGTTATGCAAAGATTGAGCAAACCATGGTTTACGCGCACTTTGCACCAAGTCATTTAGAAGATGCTATTAGATTAGGTCCAAAAATAAACTAGCGATTATTTGTAAAAATTATGGTCCTTATCTAGAAAAACAATATAAAAAGTGTTCGAACAGAAATTATAGGAGGATTTGTTTTGCTCCTTTTTGTTAAAATCATCTGGAATAACAAATCCTATTAACCTAACAGAACCTTCTAACCTAAATCTAGCCCACTTAGCTTGGTGAGGAATATGCTTGGGTTGAGTAAAGTCAGATTTTTTTGGAAAAGAACCATAAACCTCTAAGACGTGGTTTTTTCCTTGTCCTATTTTTTCTTTCTCCCATTGTACTAAGGGCTTTTTTGAATAATTAACTAACTTATCAAGTAGCTTTTGTAACTGTACTTCAGTCCAATCGGAAAAGTTTTGGCCAGCAGGTTGGTCGTGAGTAAAATATGAAAAGTTAAATTTGCACAAACTAGCTATTTTATCTTCAGGGCTATCAAGGCTAGCTGTAGGGAATCGATCTAGGAAACTTTGTTTTCTGTGATTTTTGAAGTTCATAGAACAGGAACTCCACCCAATTTACCGCTATTATATGCTGGTAAAATTGCGCGATCATTTCGTAATATATCACTCGGTATTTCATCTAATCGGTATGCAAAACATTCATTGTTTTCTTTTTCAACAAGGTAAGTTCTATATTTCCCCATATATTCCATAATTTCAGAATTGTGAGTTGTGAAAATTAGTTGGGCATTCTTTGGATTATTTTCTGGGCAATCAAAAAGACCTATTAATTTAGGTAAAATATGAGGATGAAGATTAATATCAAATTCATCGATACATAAAACCCCACCAAATTTCAAAGCATTTTGATACTTACCTAATTGAGTGAATAGCGATTTTGTACCACTTGATACTGCAAATATTGGTAATGGATGTAATTCACCACTCACTTCATGTATGAAAAGAGGGGTATAAATAACTCTCCCAGTTTCTTGATCATCTTTTTGTCGTATTACAATATCACTAACACCGGTATCACTTGCAACAATGATATCTTTTGTAAAATTAAACATTTCTTCATTGTGATACAAAACTTTAGATATTTGGTTTATATCAGGGAGATGCTCTACTAGGCCACCGTAACTAACGTTATAGGTGATAGAGTCAAAAAAACAGTAAACATCTGATAACGAGTCCATCAAATCTAAATCATATTGTTTAAAAGAACTGATAAAAGAAGCGTTAGTTCGTAATTTCATTGACGCGAGTTCAGAAAACTCCGAAATAAGATGAGTAAATTCATTTTTTTGTCGTTCTATTATTTTTACTTTTCTATTATTTTTCCTATAAAGAACTTCACTGAAAACTTCGGTATCAGTTAAAGATAGTTCGTAGCTGTATTCACAATTGTTCCATATAAATTCAATGTAGAACTCAATAGGATTTTGATTTCTAAAAAAAGGCTCTACTCTTATATAATCTTTAGGTTTGTAATCTTGAAAAGAGTCAGTACAAAAGTCACTGATGAATGATAAAGCCTTCAACAAATTTGTCTTACCGGAGGCATTTTTGCCTTTTACGCACAGAAAATCAGCGACACCTTTTTTAGATACTTTTTTTGGAACTCTAAAGTTAACAATACAACCTTCCTTGAACCCAAAAAAGTTCTTTAAGCCATATTCTAAAATCATTTGGTGATAACCTCATATCTACGAATTGAAACAATATGGATGATAGAGAGGTTTACCTAAATTAACAAGCTAAATAGGTTTTTTTGACGAAAAACGTCAAATTCACGTGTTTAGGCTGTAAGTTTTATTGACCAGTCAGTGACCACAAATAATAGTTTGCATTAGATTATATAAGATAACATTAGAGGTTAACTGCTTGATACTAAGGTAACTCATTGTTTCTATTAGTTACCTATAAAAATTGAGGCTTTTCGGACGGGGGTTCAAATCCCCCCAGCTCCACCAATAAAGGTTTTTGAACTCGTTATTCGAAAACCATAAAAAACCCGCAAATTTGTTAATCCAAATTTGCGGGTTTTTTATGCTTATAATTTAATGATTGTTTAACGTTTGTAGTTTGTAATAACTAAGACCAATCTGCTTATATATGGGGTCTATTTAACATTAAGAAAATTACGCTAGAACTAGACAAAGATTTTTGTATCTAGTTGTTCTAAATAAAAAATTTTAACGACGTTATAGTGCAATTTAATTCGTTAAATTGAACAAAGATTTATGTAGGTTGGTATAAGCCTTAGCTGCTATTTCAGCGTTGTACAGTGCAGTAAGTAAAACCAATATTAACTTGCCAAAGGGGCAATGTAGCCATGTTTTAAGGCATACTTTCGCAAGTCATTTTATGATGAACGGAGGTAATATTTTAGTATTGCAGCAAATACTTGGTGTCATGCAAAGATTGAGCAAACAATGGTTTACGCGCACTTTGCACCAAGTCATTTAGAGGATGCGATTAAATTTGGACCAAAACAATAATCTCATGACTCTTTTATAATAAGAGTGAATTTCTTCCATGAAAATGAGAATAGGATCAGAGCAGAGACTAAAAAGCCAAAACCAGTATTCAAGAAGAAAACATCTAATTTTAAGTCAAAACCTTCAAACATATCTTTATGAGGTAAAAACATACTCAAAATTAAGCTAAGACAACTTGAGATTAAAGAAAAACCAGTAAACTTTATTTCATCTAAGATATGGTTAAACATTGCTTTTTGTGTTTTCAAGTTTGCAATTAGAGTGTTGGACGCAGCTCCAGAATAGAAAGTCTGAGCAGCGATGATAAAGCCAAATAGCATCGCAGCAACAGTAGACAAAGGACTAGCAATAGCTAAGATGGTGTTGTGATCTTTAGGTATATAAAAAGAGTAACTAACACAAGCTAGTGCAAAACCAATGATATATATGATTATAAATTTCATTTGGCTACTCTATTAAGTTAAATATCAGCTGAATATTGTTTCAAAGTATCTATATTTGAATTATACGCTTTCATTAAAGCCCATTTCACATCATGAAACTTTGGATAACCTTTTTCTACATCGACTGTTGTTTTATATTTCAATTCTTGAGATAACAGATTTTCTGATTTTTGACCTTCACCTACAGGTTGCAATTCGGCTTTTTTAATTTCCGGATCAGTTGCTTTCTGCTTGTTGCCAAATTTATCTATAAACTCCATTAACCCTTCTGCAACATCATGAGAAAGATAACCAAGTGTACTTTTGTTATTGCTAGCTCTGCCCCAAAAATCCAATTTAAGACGGCTCATGCCATTAGCTGACATCATTTGTACAATAGTTTTACTGAAAGACTTCTGTAAATCTAGTTGAGATTCTTTAAAATTACGAGGTAGTGCTACGGTTACAGAACATTTTTTTACACTTTGACCTTTTCTTAAGACATCTTGAAGCTCTTTTTGGTTCCAAATGGATTCGAAATCAATAGTCGTGCCTGCAACATCGTGTGTTAATGCATATGATAAGTCGTCTGGCCTTGGCCCAAGACGGTTATTATTAAAAACTAATATGTCAGCATCTTCATAATATAGGAAATAGCTTCTTTCATATACAAACTGATCGTCCTCAAGTACAAAGTCAGTTTCGGTTTGTAATGTCTTATTGTACATTGATGGTAAGAAAGTATCCCTTGCTACAGCAATATAACCAAAATAACTTTTTGTTGTCGAATCATAACTATCGATTCTAAAGTTCATGTCTCGATTGGTATTGCCTAATATTGGTCTACTGATGGGTTCTCGCTTAGTTATACAATCAAGTTTGCAATGACGGGAATAAGCTTCTTTGAAATGCTCCGCTGTGGTTATGGATTGTGATTTATTATCTTGACCTGAAATATAAAAAGAAGCAGTTAAATTTTTCTTTTTTTGTATGGCGGTAATGGCGGATTTTGTCAATTTAATTCCCTAGAGTGTATTTATCCCATGCTTATAGTTTCAAGAATTTTACTTCCGGTCAAATAAATATGTCCATCTACTGTCCATAATCAAAAAATAACATAAGAGCCAGATAGACTAATATAAGATAGTAACACTCTGATTTTGAAATAAATTGTTGTTTTTGTTGGTTAGCTATAACAATTGAGGCTTTCGGACTGGGTCAAATCCCCCCAGCCAACAAAGGTTTTTGAACTCGTTATTCGAAAACCATAAGAAACCCGCAAATTATAAAAATCAGCTGCTTTTTATTGTCTGTAATATTTCAAAATACCTGCCAATTTTAGAGCATCATTAACAATGTGTTTTTGAACTACAGATCTTCGTTTTTAGGATTTTATTTTTGACTAATTAACGTTTGTCACTTAATACTTGAACTCAAGTAACAATAAGTAATACCAATCCGCAATAATACTTAATCAATTTGAGGGATTAAATCTGACGTTAACTGCGTTAAAAATTTCTGATATACGACTACATCTGAATGCTGGATGCAGAGCAATGAGTGATAACAACTAAATAACGAAATTTTTGCCTTATTATCGATACGATTTTCTTAGCTCAAAATAATCTCTTAATTAAGCGAATTGATATAATAAACATTAATTGATGCAAGGAAGTTAATTATGGCTAACTTAGTAATTTGCTGTGACGGCACATGGAATAATCCTCAACAAGAAGACAATGGTGCTCCCGCACCAACCAATGTCGTCAAGCTCTACCACGCGCTAGCGAAAAAAGATAATTCAGAGGTCATACAAAAGTTGTACTACCACCCAGGTCTTGGGGGCGAAGAAACGGGGCTAAAAGATTCTATAATTGATGGAGCTTTAGGTAAAAGTATAAAAAGGCATATTTGTAGTGCTTATCATTGGTTAGCGAGTAACTACAACGAAGGCGACAAAGTATTTATTTTTGGGTTTAGCCGAGGAGCATTTACGGCGAGGAGTTTAGGTGGGCTGTTAGGGCTAGGGCTACTTGATTTTAATAAGCTTGAAAATAACAAAGCGCGGTGGGAAAAGACCCACGGACATTTTGAAAACTATAAGTCAAAACTAGAGAGGATCCCTAAGAGTTTATATATTAACAATAAAAAAAGCTTACCTATTCATTTTATAGGCGTATGGGAAACGGTGGGGGCATTGGGTATACCAAATGACATGGAGCTATTTAACTTGTTGGATAACCCTGCGTCATGGCGTTTTCACGATACTAGTTTGGGAAAACATATAAGTATTGCTAGGCACGCAATGGCAATGGATGAGAAGCGAAGTAGTTTTTGTGTTACTCGCTGGAGTGAGAATTTAGTTGATCGAGACGTTAAAGAAATGTGGTTTCCGGGCGTACATTCCGATGTCGGTGGCGGGTATTATGATACAGATTTATCAGATATTGCACTTGAGTGGATGATAAAGGAAGCGCAGGAGAGCGGTTTATTTTTTCGGGATAACATTTTAAATCAGCTTAATCCAAATCCTTGTGGCGTACTTCATAATTCATTTAAAGGAATATTTGCTAAGTTTAGATCTCGTCCGCGCAATGTGGATTGTGTGATTACAGCAAATAATGAAAATTTCCACGAGAGTGTATTTAAGCGTCAAGAAATATCGCCTATTGAACATCCTGAATATTGGCCAACAATAAAATTAGAGGTTGGGGAATCGACGGTTGTTAATGTATTTGCTAAGCAACATTGGACTCCAACGTATATTTACATGAATAAGGGTGAACGGTATATTTTTGACTCTGAAGGCGAGTGGCAAGATAGTAAAGATGAATGTGATTGGCTTGGTACAGAGGATGGAAAATTAACGGCGGGCGACATTATTCGATTTGCATCATCTATTTTGGGAATGACTGAACGTAAATTTAAACAAGCAACGCAGAATCGCTCTACCGATTTTTGGGGAACTAAACGGGTAGAGCATATGCGATGGTTTATTGCTGTTGGGTGTATCGCAAACGATTCTGGTAAAGCGCAGGCGGTTACAAACGATGGTAGTCCGCACCCTCATCAATATGAAGCTCTCTCACATTATCAAAAAAACTCGAAGACGTTACAGATTAGCTCCTCGGGCTATTTTTATGCTTTCCCAAATGATGTGTGGTCTTTGTACCATAATAATCAAGGCTGCATTCAACTCAGGGTAACTCGAAAGTCATAGTGGCTAAAATATTAATGTGTAGCCTGTTTACTTAACTTATAAGCAGAGCTTTGAGGAGTCACTTCATTTTTCGTCCTTTTAGTGGCTTTTTCTATTATGTTTTCGAGAGGTTGAGTACGTACACACACAAGTACATTATTCATTGCTTGGCAAGTACCGGTTGCTTTTTGATTATGTGTTGTATAGGTGCACGTTTGGTTAAGGTTTTTGTTTTCACATGCATGCCAAGGTGCGGTATTACCATGGCCTGCGTGGCTAAACGCATAAAATGAGTTGCCTAATGTAAAAGTCACAATAACCATTTTTGATATAGTTAACATTTTCATTTTGTTGTCCTTTTTATTGTGCGGTTTCGCCTTTGTAACAACCAATAAACATATTTTCTGAGACGCTTGCTGCATGGTAATGATAGCCGCGTGTGTCGTCGTAATGTCCTCTGCATTCATCTAAATCAGTTGGTTCTGTATTATTGCTCCCTAGCATGGCAAAGATCCCAAAACCATCAAATGCATAACCTACCATTGCAGCATGTCCGTCTGATTGAGCTTGCGTTTGGCTACAACCTGCTTCGCCATGATAGTGGTAGCCTTCATTAAGGTTTATGTGGCCTGCACAATCATCAAATGCGGCTATGGTATAGGCACTTAAAATGGCATCTACAGGGGCTGGAGCAGCTAACACAACTCCATTAAGCGCGATGCCTATATTTGATCTACCAACACTATTTGCTTGGTTTGCGGTTACGGGGGTTATAGGTATTAAAAATGATTGCGAGATACCACCATTTACATACTCTATTGAACATTCTACGCAGTGGTTTTGGTATTGTTCTTCTACATTGGGCCTTGCTGCACCATCGCATGATGCATACGTATTTGTGATATTTACTTGTCCTGTGCTTTCGTCATAAAGTTGCCAGTGGCTATCATTATATAATGCGGGTAAATTTAAAATAAAATCACCGGTAATGTCATATACCTTGCCATTACCATCAAACCAAATACCCGCTTCATCAGCATTTGAGGTAATCGTGTTTGGGCAAAAAATACCTATTTCATGATTTGCAGGTGCACCTGCAATCTCAATTTTATAGCATGACGTTTCATCGCCATTACTTAATGTACACAATTGAGTTGTTATAGCTGATACCAATGCACCACCTTCGAAATTAAAAGGGTCTACTTCTATTACTGTAGTCGTTGTTGTGTTGGGTGAAGTATTATCAATAATAATCGCTTCTGTTTCAGTTGTGTCTTTGTCGTTATTGCTACCACATGCTGATAACCCAATGGCTGTTACACTCATGAAAACAAGCTTTAAAAACTCTGATTTTAGTTTTATCACGTGATTAATCCAAATAATGAAGTGGGGTATAGGGTATTTGTTAAATGTGCAAATAAAGCGCAAAAATTAAGTAACATTACACGCAGGTAAAATGGCTGTTCAGGCTGATGAAAAATAGCAGTAGACCTTGGTATATTTAATCGCCATTATTATGGCTCTATTAAAAGCATGGTTTACAGATGGATTTATTTACCACCGATCTTATTTCGCCTCTGTTGGCGAGCGTTTTTATTGTGTTAGCGGGCTTCACTTCATTTTTTTCAGCAGCATTCGGTGCTGGCGGCGGGTTGATGTTGCTTGTTGTAATGGCATCATTTATGCCAATGACGTTGGTTGTGCCTGTACATGGGCTTGTGCAATTAGGTTCGAACACAAATCGGTTATTACTCACTTTTAAGCATATAGACAAAAAAATGTTTATTTATTTTACGCTTGGAGGGAGTGCAGGGGCTATATTATCGAGTTTTGTTATTGTCGATATTCAACTTGATGCTATGAAATTAATAGCGGGGCTTTTTGTAATTTATTTATTGTGGGGAAAAATCCCCACTGCGTTACAAAGCAGTTCGGTCGTGTGGCGTTTTTTTTCCGGCTTTGTTACCACGTTTATTTCTATGTTTGTTGGGGCAAGTGGGCCACTCGTTGGAAGTTGCTTGCACATGAGCAATTACAGCAAGCTGCGATTTACGGCGACGTTTTCTGGCATTATGTCGGTTCAACATTTATTTAAAGCGGGTGTATATGCAGCGGTTGCTTTTAGCTTTTGGCAATGGCTGCCTTTGGTTGGAGCAATGATTTTAAGTGGTGCATTAGGTACATGGTTGGGTGTTCGATTACTGCATCGTATACCGACAGAAAAATTTAAGTGTATTTTTAAATGCATATTAACATTACTGGCATTACAGCTAGCTTGGCAGGGCCTTGAGGTAATATTTAATTAACTTGAACTCTGGGCAATAAATCTATCTCAAGTAGTTATTTTAAGCGCTAACTGCGTTGAATTTACTTTGTTCTCACTGAAAGCTCTGGTTAGAGATAAATAAATTTAAATATTATTATGGTTCAATATGTTAGTAAATCCCTTAACCAGAGTTCTGGTTAAGGGATTGGTATTACATTGTACTAATTTTGTGGTTTTGTTGGCGTTTATTTAACAGCGGATTTGATAGGTTTGTCACCATCGAACAGTTCAAAAATACGGTTGCTATTTGGGCTGTTAGTTGCAATATGAAGTAATGCATTAGCAACATTTTCTCGGCTGATTTTAGCTTTGTCACTATCTTTAGGGCGTTCGGTTGTTACTGCTAACGATGCTTTTTCGTCGGTTAATGTAGCAGGGCGAATAATTGTGTAATTTAAGCCACTGTTAATTAAATGCTCATCAGCCATATGCTTAGCTACAAGGTATGGTTTTAAGTCGCCATCTATTGAGTCGGGATCGTCTGCACCAATAGAGCTAACCATGATGAAGTGTTTTGTTGAATGTTCACGGGCGTAGTTTGCAGCTTTAGTTGCTGCCCATAAATCAATTAAAACGGTTTTGTCGTCGCCAGTACTACCGCCCGAACCTGCAGCAAATATAACTTGATCGCAGCCTTTTAGCGCGTTGCAAAAGTCGCCTTCGAGATCTTGCTCTACAATACTTAAAAAAGGGCTTTTTAAATCACTTAGCTTGTTTTTATCACGCACTAGGGCAACCACATTTTGTTCATTTTTTAATAATAACTCAGTGGTCATTTTACCAATTTTACCGCTTGCGCCAATAATTAAGGTCTTGCTCATAATTAATTCCTTCTTAACTAGTACCAATTTTATTAAAAAGTGAATATTCTGGCGAAGATAGTAACTTACTAACGTTGTTAAAATTATTTATACAGATCACTCTATGTCATAATTTTTACTTTGTTATTAAGCTATTTTTCATCGTTATAATAAATCACTAATTTAATGCTGTTGGTATAAATAAATTGAAAAGTAATGTGCTGTGTAAACAGACCTTGGGGTAGGCGTTTATTTTTAAAGGGTAAATTTGAGTTTAATTAGTAATATTAAATAAAATAACGTGGTTTAAATTGGATACTTAACAGAGCATGATAAAAATGACTATTTTACGTTTATTTTTCAATAATAATACTGATTTTTGTCACATAATCACGTTGGTACAAACTTATTCTTACACTGTGTTTTTGGTAGTTATAGAAAAGGGTTCGATGGGTATTGTTTCCTTTATTATGTAATGGCGCTTTGGCTAGGGCTGCTAAATATTGCAAAAATTAAAAATAATATACTCAGTGATAATACTTTCATAAATGCCTTTATATTTTATTACGTATTAAATCACGAACTATAAAGCGGGCAGGATGAATAGCTTGGCTAACACGCTCGCTTAACGGGCGAGGCTCATTGTTTAAACAGCTAATAAGGTGCTCTGCACTGAGTGGGGCACTACACAAAGCACGTGCGCCAAAACCGGTAAAAATATGCAGACCTTGCTGTGATTTAGTTAGTTGCTGGTACTGATAGCGCTTACCTAGGCGCAAGTTAGCAAAGGCTGTAATGTAATCACTTTGTTCACACCATTGCCCTGCCATTGGTAGGTGATCTATAAATGTGCAGCGAACAGCCGCTTTTGCCGAGGTAATATTGCCAAGGGTTGAGGCAAATTCACTTTGCTGATAAAAGCTAAGTAGTTGCTCTTGGTTTAATTGGTTGTCGAGCGCGGTAACTTGACGGCTTTTAGTATTTTTTTCAAACGTTGCACCCATACAGTGATGATCTAAATAGGCTGGGGTAAAATACCCTTTATGGCATAGCACTGTTTTAAGTTTGCGTGATTGCTCACTTGCCTGAACATGCGAAACTTGCCCGCGTACGCCTACTATTGGTAGCGCTTTTGTTTGCTCAAATGAATCACTGTGTTCACCCGCACATATAATTACATCACTAAAAGGACCTAACTGTTCATCATTCGTTAATAAAAACCAACCGCTATCAGTTTTTTTAAGCTGTTTTATATTGCAGTTAAATACGCTTTTAAATGGATTTATGCTATTTGCAGCGCTTAACATGGCGTTTACTAATTGCGGAGGGTTAACCCAGCCGCCTTGTTCAAAAAATACGCCCGAATAACCTGTTTTTACGCCGGCTATTTCGTCGCCTTGCTCTGCGGTTACGTTGTGCATTAGCTGGGTTGGCCACAGTTGTTTTTGTGCTAAGTTTTCATGTTTATCGGCCAGAGGTTTTTTTACTGCGTGTTGTAATACGCCGCACCAATCGTAATCAAAATTAAAACCACTGCTAAGTAAGTTGTTATATAGGCGTTTAGCGTATAAAAAGCTATGTGCGAACAATTCACTGTGCGGTGAATTTTTTGCTTGTAGGTGAGGGTAAATAGCACCTTGTACATTATGCGAAGCGCCCATTGCGGGCTTTTCATCTTGGCAGAATAATTGGCTTGCTATGCCTCGTTTAGCCAAACTATATAAAATGCAGCTACTGGCTATACCGCCGCCAATTACAGCCACATTTTTAAGTGTGCTTTTATCTTGGTTAAAATAAGCTGGAGCCGATTGTGAACTATTAGCTTGTTTGAGCTTTGCGAACAGTATGTTTTGTTTTTTGCTAAAGCCTTTTGTTTTTTGCATGCTAAAGCCTGCGTCAATTAAGCCTTTACGTACTGATTCTGCATCGGTATGAGTGGTAAGCGTCGCGTTAGTTTTTGAGATGTCGACCAATGCATTAAATAGGCTTGTTTGGTATATATCAGGGTTTTTATTTGGATCAAAACCATCTAAAAACCAAGCATCAACAATTCCAGATTGTGGGTAGCTCATTGTACTTATTGAATTGAGTACATCACCTAAGTACAAATCGAGGATAACACGGCCATTATTAAATTCGAGTCGATGACATCCTTCTAAATTTATAGGGTACTGGGCTAGTAACTCTTCACTTAATGGCTGAAAAGAAGGCCATGCTTGTAAAAGTTGGCTTAAGTTAGCTAATTTTAATGGGTGCTTTTCAAAGGAAATAAAATGCAGCCGTTTAACACCTATATCTAATTGATTTTGAACTTGTTGGCGTGCAATGTGGTCATTAAAGCACTGCCATGCATTTAAAAAGTTAAGGCCGGTACCAAAAGCGGTTTCGGCAATAACAAAATGTGGCTGGTCATGATTTTGTAATCGTGTATCTATATTGTTTTGATCATAAAACACATAATGGGATTCGGCCAAGCCATTGCCATCAGAAAAATAAATATCATCGAAGTCGCTGGCAACAGGAGTACCTGAGTGATTAAAGTGTATTTGCGCGTTTTTGATCATGACTTATTAAGGTTTACAAATAATATTTTTAATTATTTTACGTGTTTTCTTTGTAATAGTCTGGCGTTATTTATAAGCTAGCAGTTCAGAGTACAAGTGTACGCTAGAAAGCTGACCACTTAGGTGATTAAATTCGCGTAAAATAGAACACAATTGAGTATTAAGCTAAGGGAATTACCCATGAGAAGAGCTGTAATTACAGGTATCGGTGTTGTATCAAGTATCGGTAACAACAAAGAAGAAGTATTAGAATCGCTAAAAACAGGTAAGAGCGGTATCGCTTTTAACCAAGAATTTGCTGATTATAAGTTACGTAGTAATGTATCGGGTAAAATTGATATTGATGTTAAAGCCCATGTTGATCGCAAAGCAATGCGCTTTATGGGTGATGCTGCTGCTTATTCTTATATTTCGATGACACAAGCAATCGAAGACTCAGGTTTGTCTGACGAACAAGTATCTAATGAGCGCACGGGTATTATTGTTGGCTCTGGTGGCGGTTCGTCTAAATGGCAAGTAGAAGCCGCTGATATTTTACGTGAAAAAGGCGTAAAACGTGTGGGGCCTTATATGGTGCCACGTACTATGGCAAGTACAACTTCTGCTTGTTTAGCAACCCCTTTTAAAATTAAAGGTGTTAACTATTCAATTAGCTCAGCATGTGCAACATCTGCGCACTGTATTGGCAACGCGGTAGAACAAATTCAACTTGGTAAACAAGACGTTGTATTTGCTGGTGGCGGTGAAGAATTACACTGGACATTAGCAATGGAATTTGACGCTATGGGCGCACTTTCTACTAAATACAACGAAACACCTGAAAAAGCATCTCGTACATATGATGCAAACCGTGATGGTTTTGTTATTTCTGGCGGTGGCGGTATTGTTGTAGTTGAAGAACTTGAACATGCCCTTGCGCGTGGCGCACACATTTACGCTGAAATTGTTGGCTACGGTGCAACATCAGATGGCTACGACATGGTTGCGCCATCTGGCGAAGGTGCGGCACGTTGTATGCGCCAAGCTATGCAAGATGTAGACAGTATTGATTACTTAAATACTCACGGTACATCTACACCTGTAGGCGACGTTAAAGAGCTTGGTGCAATTCAAGAAGTGTTTGGCGGTAAGTCACCAATGATCAGTGCCACTAAAGCTATGACAGGCCATGCTCTAGGTGCTGCGGGTGTTCACGAAGCAATCTTTTCATTATTAATGCTAGAGCACAGCTTTGTAGCGCCTTCAATTAATATTGATGACCTAGATGAGCAAGCGGCTGGTTTAGATATTATTACTGAACGTCGTGATGTTGAACTCAATACGGTTATGTCAAATAGCTTTGGCTTTGGTGGCACAAACGCGACTTTAGTAATGAGCAAATATAAAGGCTAATTGGTTCTACTTAGTTTTTATATAATTTATAGCCGCTCACTTTATAAGTGAGCGGCTTTTTACTTAAGAATTTATAAGTTATTGCGATTGTTTTTCGTGCTTTTTATTAATAATCATTTGTAGAGGGCCTATGCAGTTATTTACAGAACGATTAAAAATGCGGCAGTTGAGTGATGCTGATTGGTCTGTTTTTTTGCAGCTCCATCGTGAACCCGACGTGCTTGAATATTGCTTTGACATGCCAAAAGAAGTATTTGTGAGACAGCGGTTTGAGCAGCGCTTACCTATTTGGGATCCGGACTCTCGCCATCCATTATGCTTTGCTGTTATAAACAATGAAACACAGGAGGTTATAGGTGTTACTGGTTTTACTTATGATGGAATAACTGCCGAACTAGGGTATTTATTTTTACCAAAACACTTCTCTAAAGGGTACGCAACTGAGTCGTTAAGAACCGTAATCGAATGGGCGTGGCAAGAATGTGGTATCAAACAGTTTAAAGCTGTGGTGACACGGGGTAATACAAGCTCAGAAAATGTATTGAGCAAATGCGGATTAACACAGACAGATGCTATACCTCAATCACATATTATTGCTGGTACGCGTTATGATGATTTAATTTACACACTCAAAGTCTAATACCAATGCGCAATAATACATAATCAATTTGAGGGATTAAATCTGGCGCTAACAGCGTTAAACATTCTAAGTTATAAATTTATCAAGGCTATTAAACAGCCCAAGACTGGAAGATTCTAATCTTGAAAGGTTAACAACGTTAGGTGGGTTTATTGGGCTAGAAAGCTAGCCCCTAATAGAAGTAGACGTTTACAAATGCTGCTCTATTGTTTTGCGATCTTTTTCTGGCATGTTTTCCACGACTAAATTAAATGAATTATCGATCATTCGTTCTATTTCGCCTTGTGGAATCGAACCATCTAAAATAACAGTATTCCATAACCGTTTATTCATATGATAGCCTGGGATCACTGCAGGGAAAATGTCGCGTAACGAAAGTGCTTCATCGGGATCGCACTTTAAATTAAGCCACCAAATAATTTCTCCATCGTCATTTGTTTCACCATCATTGCCAACGGCAAGAGTAGCAAACATTTTATGATTCACTTTATAAACATCAACCTCTTGAGCAAACGGTTTTGTAACTTGAACAAGTGGCTTTTTAATTAAATACTCATGCACTCTTATTTGGTCCATGATCCATTCCTTGAAGTCATACTCGGTACACATACCATAGCATTATTTTATTAGTTTTGTGATACGAAATATCGATTGTCTTCATTTTTTTTAGCATTAATACACTGAAGTATTGGAAGTTATTTATATTGATACAGAGATAAACCTTCTAAATACAAAAATCAGCCTATGAGATATTATACCAACCCGCAATAATACTTAATCAATGTGTGGTATTAAATCTGGCGTTAACGGCGTTAAAAACTTCTGACAAAGAGCAACTAAATAATGAATTTTTACCTTGTTACCAACAAGGCTTGCTTACCTAAAGTAAACCAGTTAATAGGCTAAACTGACTTTGGTAAAGACGAATAGGCAATGACAGCGGCATCACGTTGAGCGAGATCTGGTTTAGTTGTATTTTTACTATAAAGAAGGCAAAACTCTGTGGGATCCCCTTTGGCTGTTAAGTAATATTCATGAGTGAATTGTAATAGAACTTCTTTCCAACGCTTTGTAATTGAATCGGGGGCGCTTGGTAAAGAATTTAAAATGAGTTTCGATTCTTCAAAATTACTATTAATTGCAACATTCAGCATGTCATCGTTAGCAGCCGCCAACCAACTAGATCCATTATTACCTACGCAAAGCAATGGCATATAAGGTGCTAGAGCTGGGCACACATCATTTTTGTATATTTCGACTTGCCAGTATGGACGGGCTATTTTTATAAACTGAGTAAAACTTTCAATTGTTGTAAATTTGGATGTTGCCAAAGGTAAAATTTCGACTCTTGGCTTATTTGCATTAACGGTGTCATTGGCAACATCGATATACCATGGCCCGAATATGAGTGCGTTTTGAAAGTATTCATCTCGTAATGACCCCCATGCTTTTTTTAAATCGGTACCTTGGTTAATACGCTTTTTTAATAAGCACAGACCCGGTTTATCTGTTTGTGGTAGTTGTGTTTGCAATAATGAAAACACTTCATCGCGAATTTCTCTACAACGCCCTATTGGGTAGGGTTTATTGGCAAAATAAGGCATTTTAGGCGCAAGTGTTAAATCGGCAATTAATCTAAGTTGTGCTAAATCGTTGCACAACATAGTTAGCTGCTTTGGCGTAAGGCTGTTATTAAGCACTCATATTCCTTATAAAATCTACTGCGACTATTTTAGCTGAGCTTGTGTATAAGCGTCATTTCTTAGCCACCTTAACATGTTTGGATAACCGTTTGGGTGATTGGGCTGTTCACACATAAACCATGAATATAAAAGAGGGTAACCAAAACCAGTGCTGTTGGTAAAGGCCTCGATTAAGTTATCAGATGCCCCTTTATAACCCTGTTCATGAAATAAAATATCCGGGGCGATATTTAAATAGCAAGCTGCTGCCCACGACCAAGCTATTGCAGTCATTTCTTCGGCCGCTTGATGATCATGGTTTTTCATATCCCCTGTTAAACAAGTTCTTGTCGCTTCTGAAGTAACTGCAATATGACCTGCTTCATGAAGAATATCACCTGGGTATAACAGTTTTTCTAAATCAAGTAATAAAGTGCCTTGTTCTATTTTAAGGCCGGGTAAAAAAGTCTTTTCGTGTAACGTTTCATACCGGTGGTTTATACCTATATCAGTAAGAAAGGCTAAAATATTTTCAACCTCAGTTAACTGCTTATCTGTATTGTGTTCAGTGCTAATAGTCATAATGATTTGAGATTACTGTTAGTGACTAGCCAATGTTCAAATTCTTCAATACTTTGGCTTTGATAAAGTGCTGCAGTTGTTTCATGGTATGGCAGCGTTAATGAATCTAATAGCTCTGTCCATAATGCCCATTCATCGTCGGTAATACTAAATGAGTGACCGGATTTAGTTGCTTGTGCACGCTCAAACATACGCTTTACACCAGGCAATCCCAAGTTATTGAGATCTGTAAATCTTGCCAATTCAGTTACCGTCTTAATGATACTTTTTATTGGGAATGTAAATATAAAGTCTGCACTGTTAGGTGTTATGTATTCATAATGAATAGCTTCACCACCACGAAGCTGCGCATCATGAGGTAAAAAAATAAGCGGTATATTTAAACTACATTGATTTTCCGTTAGTTTATGGTGTTTGTATACTTGAATGTCGGTTGTTAGCTTGAGTCTGTAATTAGTATCAACGCCATTTGGGATCAGCATACTGCCTTTAAAGGTGGATGTATCCCCTGCATTTAAACGCCTTGCTTCGTCGATGTTTAAGCAATAAAACTCTTTTAGGAGTATGTTAGTGGTAATACTCCCTTCTATAGACATTAAAGATTTAAAAGGTGTTAGCCATGCCTTTAAAGAAACATTTTGTGGGATTAAGGTGCCAGTATTATGCAAGTATTGGCATAAATGAGAGAAAATGAACACTTGAGGCTCTCGCTTTAATAGCGCTGTCATAGTTTCTGAAATAATGATGTCAAATTGCTGAGAGGGGGGCGCTTGCCAACAAGTTGCGTCATCACATGTAATTGCAACAATGTTTTGGGTGATTGAAAAGTGCTTTACTAGCTTTTTAATTGCACTGATGTTTTCTGGGTGAATGTCAATGAGTGTGACTTTTATACGTGAGTTTGTGGCAAGACTTAAGTAAGGAATAAGTAACGTGCCATAAGGCCCCGTACCAGCATAAAGAATATGAATATCATCAGTCTTTGCCTTTAAACGTTCTTCAATGGCGAGCTTAATACCTTGCATAAATATTTGTGTGCGAAGAGTCTCTTCAGTGCATTTAGCTGCTTGTACAGGAGAAATTGCAACGCCTTGGGACGTATTTTCATCATTCCAGTCATTCATATCTAAGTCAGTTGAAATAGACGTAATATTCCCTAAGTAATTTTTTAAATCGTTGATAAAAGGCTTCATCAACCCCGCATCGGCTGGCTCATTTAGCAAATGTGTAACCGCATTACGGTATCTGTTCAGTAACTCAGTATCCATATCGCTCCCTGTATTTAGCTAAAAAAATCGTTGCTCGCAATAATATAGCACTCTATTCTAATAAAGTTTAGATTGTGTTAATAAATCAATTTAAGGAGTTTTACTTGCCTAAAATCAGGTAAGGAAAAGGAGTTATTATGCAAAATGAGTTGATAGTAAAAGTGCCACCTCCGCACACAATAACGCAGAGTACACTTCCTTGTTATAAAGAAACTGGGCGCTTAGGTCTATTTCAATTAAAGCGAATGTGGCACAAAGTACAGTTACAAAAAAAAGGCTGTGCGGATAAAAAAATAATAGAAGATGAATGGTCGCTTGATGTCATGATTATGGACACTTTAGGCTTAGGGCTCACACCGACTATAGAGTCTATTTTTGCGAGTGATAGTTTTTTCGAATTTGAAAGTTGGGTAAAAAAAACGCATGGTAGAGCTATTTCAAACGCAAAAATAAATCAGCTTAATAAAAACATTGTTTCATTTTTTGAGAAAACAGACATAAAAAATGAAACAGTATTAGTAGAGACGCCTCGTCACTATATTTTAACGCCAGTGCATTGGCAAAGCTGGGATGATAATGGTTATGTTATTATTCCAGAGTTGGTGTCAAAAAAATTATGTGAAGACGTTTGTAATATGCTTTATGAACGTTTGAAAATGGATAAAAACAACCCCGCTTCATGGTATAGCTGTCATGCGCTTAAACAGGGGGTTATGGTACAAATATTTAATGATATAACCATGCAAGTTATACGTTCTCTTCCTCAAGTTCGAGATGTTTTTGAGCAACTTTGGGGGAGAAAAAACTTAATAGTAAGCACTGATAGGGTTAGTTTTAATCCACCGCAGACAGAAAGTTGGCAGTTTCCTGGGCCAAATCTTCACTGGGATATAGACTTTAATAAACCACTCACCTTTGCAACGCAAGGGTTACTGTACCTTACTGACGTTGCCGCTGAGCAAGGTGCGTTTAGTTGTGTACCTGGCTTTCATAAAAAAATAGATGACTGGCTAGCTAACCTACCTAAAAATACTAATCCACACTCTTTTAATTTCGATAAATGCAACAGCACTCCATTAGCGGCAAAAGCAGGTAGCTTAATTGTTTGGCGAAATACATTACCTCACGGTAGCTGTCCAAATAAGGGAAGTAGGCCTCGTATTGTACAATATATAAACATGACGCCATTAAAAATAAGTAGCTAAAGACTCGCTATGAGTAATAAATAATGCAGTGTAATAGAGTGTAATATTTTTTATCTTTAACTTGTGCCAAACTTATAGGTAGTTTGTTAAAAATAAATTGATTGGCTTTAGGCTTTTACCACAAGACATTGATTTTTAAAGAAATATAGCCATAAAAGTTGCGTTCTATACCTTATGGACTATTATGTTGTCTGAATCTAGTGTTAATTAATGACATAATTTTATATTGTAATAAAAGCTCAAAGGAATGTTTAAGTATGAAAAAACATAGTCTACAGCTTACGCCGTGCTCACGGCGTACAAAACCAAAAATCAATCATTTAAAGCCTTTATTTAAAATGCAATTAGAGTCATGTGCTAGAGCCGTTATAGCAAGTGAAAATAGATCAACATACGGCAACAATATAAATACAGAAATCGATTTCATACCCACCCTGTACACACTTTTTTTAAGATTAAATACTTGTTCATTCTCTTTGTTTGGGAAGAAATAAATAATGAATGATGACATATTTATTTCTGAAGTTGTTAATGCCGATGAAAATATAACCTCTCCAGTCATTTTGTTTGCCCAGCTTGATATATTTTATAATATAAAAAATATGGCAGACGATTTAGTTGTAGCAAAAAAATTGGAATGGGTTGAACATGTTAACACTCAATGTTATCAGGGCAGTTGGGATGTATTGCCTTTAAGAGTCCCTGTAGAGCACGCTGATAAACATGTGATTCTGCAATCTTTCGCAATTGAACCTAGCTCAGATTTTATCGATGGCGACCACCTTCAATATTTACCTTATGTTCGTGAATTATTGTCACAATTTAAATGTGATATTTTATCTGCACGGCTTATGCGTCTTTCCCCTAACTCTTTGATTAAACCCCATCGAGACCTTGGATTGAGTATTGACCTATCTGCTCAAGCACGTATTCACATTTCTCTAGAGGCATCCGAACATGTTGAGTTTTTAGTAGATTGTTTAGAAGTTCCAATGAGTCAGAACAGCTGTTGGTATATAAATGCCGATGCAGAACATTCTGTAGTAAATAACGGCGATACACCAAGAATCAACCTTGTAATAGATTGCAATGTCAATGAGTGGCTATTGAGTTTAATCATAGAATCTAAAAACAAAGAATATTGCTGTACAAATCAAGCTAAGGAGATAAATAGATGATGAAGCTTAATATCCCAAAAGGCCTAAACATAAGACCGTCAAATGCAGCAGATAAACCATTTTTAGAAAAACTGCATAGTTCAATGCGACAAGATTTACAGTTAATTGACGGTGAGAAAGATTTTGTAGAGTCAATTGTAGAAATGCAGTTTAAAGCACAAACCCAAGGGTATGGAGATAAGTTCCCCAATGCAATGTACTTCATTATAGAAAAGCATCATGAGGCGATAGGTAAAGCAACAATTGATTTTGGCCCAAATGAAATTCGAATCGTCGATATTGGCTTTTTACCAAGTGCGAGAGGGCATGGTTTTGGCTCAGCGATAATCCAATCGTTTCAAAGTGCTGCACTTCAATCTGGTGCACCTTTAACATTGACCGTTGAGCAGCGTAATTTTGCTGCTAAGCAGTTGTATGCGCGTTTAGGGTTTCAAGTTGAATCAATTAGCCCGCCATATGAGTTTATGGCGTGGTACCCGCACCCAGTGAAATTAATGAGCGGTGTGTAACTAAGTAAAAGTAAGCATAGGGGTTTAATATGGAAAAATTTACGTTTGAAAATGTTGAAAGTGCACAAGGGTCAGTTGTCAAAGTTGTAGGCCAAAATGGTGAAGTAGAGTTAGAAGTTTCATCGGTTACAAAATCAAAACTTGATGGTGACGAATGGAATGCATTTAGTGTGTTGTTAAACGGCAAGGCCAATGAGCCTCTAAGCCAAGGTACCTATAAGCTCGAGAATGAGGCCTTTGGTGAAGCTGAATTGTTTTTATCGCCAAATAGTGAAACTGAGTATGAGATACACATTGCTCAAAAGAGATAGTTGGCGTGTTAAGTCAATTAATTAAGTAAATTATCCGTTTAAAAAAGTGAGTAAGGAGATTTATATGGCTGATCCGTTTACGTCAGAAATACGGCCTTTTGCGTTTAATTTTGCGCCTGAAAATTGGGCATTTTGCAATGGGCAAGAGATACAGGCTACCCAAAATGCCGCTTTATTTGCATTACTAGGCACCCAGTTTGGTGGTAATGGGGTGAGTAATTTTAAATTACCGGACCTACGAGGGCGAACGCCAATCGGGCAAGGAATTATGAAAAGTGAGCCAAGTAGACTATTCACGGCAGGTGATCAGTATGGCGTGGAAAATGTCACGATCAGTGTCGCTGAAATGGCTGGCCATTCTCACAGTGTGCAAGCGACCAGTACCGAGGCAGTAAGTATCCCAGCTTTTACAGATAGAGTGTTTGCAAGTTCTAAAGATCTCAAAGGTACTGCTACTGAACCATTTACGTATAACTCAGCGGTAAATCTGACTGGGCTGGCGCAAGACGTTGTTTCTAGCGCGGGTGGTGGTCAGTCGCACACTAATATTCAGCCTTTGTTAGCACTGAATTTTTGTATTGCGCTTGACGGTATTTTCCCAGCAAGAAATTAATAAGGAGAAAGCATGTCTGAATCATTTATTGGTGAAATAAAAATGATGGCCACGACCTTTGCACCGCGGAAATGGGCAATGTGTAATGGCACCATTATGGCGGTAAATCAAAACCAGCCTTTGTTTGCGCTTATAGGTGCGCAATACGGGGGAGATGGACGCTCATCGTTTGCGCTACCTGATATGAGAGGGCGTATCCCCGTTCATTTTGGTCAAGGGCCGGGCTTACAAAACTATCCACTCACAGCTAAAGTGGGTGTAGAGGACGTTACCTTACAAACGAGTCAAATCCCTTCGCATACTCATAGCTTACAGGCAAGCAAGAACAGTGCAAACGCATCTACTGCGATTAGTAATGTGCTTGCAAAAAGCCCTCAAAGTGAATTGGCGTACTTAAATGGAGCAGTAACAGGTGAAGTACAAAAAATGAGCGAGTCAGCTGTTAGAACTGCCGGAGGTAATGCGTCGCATAATAATATGATGCCTTATCTGGCCATTCACTTTGTTATTTGCCTCCAAGGCATTTTTCCATCAAGAAACTAGAGGAGAATAAGAGATGGCAGACTCATTTATTGGAGAAATTCGTATTTTTGGCACAACGTTCAGTCCTCGATATTGGTCAATTTGTAATGGCCAAATTGTAAGCATTGGACAGATGTCAGCAGTCTTTAGTTTATTAGGGACTAATTTTGGAGGTGATGGTAGAGCAACATTTGGCCTTCCCGATTTAGCAGGCCGTGCACCTATGCATGCAGGGCAAGCCCCTGGCCTATCTTTGCGTCCATTCTCTTATTTTGGCGGGTCAACTCAAGAGACATTGGTCGCATCTCAGCTACCTGAGCACACACACAGTATTTCAGGAGTACGTCAGTCAGGTGACACCGCAGAGCCAACTAACAATAAGCTGTCAATTGACACTGGGGCAACAGGCGGCACACTGAGATATACCGCACCCCTTGATAGTGATATAGGCTTAATGGATGACTCAAGTTTTGCTACCGCTGGTGCTGGGCAGCCACATGAGAATATGCAACCTAGCTTAGCGCTAAACTTTTGTATTGCGCTGGACGGGATTTATCCACCAAGAAATTGATGTATGAGAATACAGGTTTTAGTTTGCAATCTGTATTCTACATATGATGAAAAAACGATTATGTTTGTGCAGGGAATAAGTTATATGTTGTTTGAAAGAGCTCTGTTGGTTGTAATTTACTTATGTTGAAATACCTTAATTGGCATATTGTTTTCAGTTGTTTAATTATAGCTGTGTGCTTATTTGCAAAAGATGTATCTGCTCAGGCGAATTTAGACAAGCTGCAATTTAAAAGCTCTAAAGGTAGTGTTGTATTTGCCAAGTATGACAGTGATTTTTTGATTGATGATAGAGGTATAAAGTACGCATTTAACAAAAAAATAATAATACTCTCTTTGCTATCAGTAGATGAAATTTCACAGCTACATGATGAAATAAAACAAGTTCAAGTAATCGCTAGTATAGGAAATAGATTGGTTTATTGGGTAACACCTAGAACCGAATATTTTTTTGATGTTTATTTAGCGTTAAGCAAACATCAAGATGTGTTAGAAATCGAACCTGATATCGCACCTGTTACAAAGTTAATCACTTCAGGTACAAGAGTACCGACTAGCAATACACTTACACCACAAAATGCCCCTTTGTGCGATAAACCAAAGAATACCGTTCGGGTTGCAATTATTGATGATGGCTTTGACTTTACTCACCCAGAGTTTGATGATTTAACAGTATTGTTCGAATATGACCCTGATAAACAAACATTAGCAGCCAGTGCTAAAAATCCAATTGATTACCATGGTACACGCGTTGTTGGAGTTATCGCGGCAAAGCAAGATAATGTAGGGGTTGACGGCTTTGCACCGACCAGTGAAATAATTGCTATAAGGCAGGTTTCGACATGGTCATCTTCTTTAATATTGGCATTTCAGGTCGCTAAGTTGATGAAAGCGGATGTTATCAATTGTAGTTGGGTTTTACCGTTTTTATCTAGTATTACGTCACTGGTTATTGAGGATGTAGCTTCAGCATCAAATGTACCTATTATTGTTGTTTCTGCGGGAAATTCTGGTAAAGAAGCCTGTGAAATTAATCAGTTGTCTGCATTAGGTTCAGTGGTTGTGGTAGGGTCAATAAATAAAAATGGAGGGATTGCACCGTTTTCTAATTATGGACAATGTGTTGATTATTATGCTCCTTCTTCAGTTGCATCAACGTCACGGAACGGGTATGCAAATTTCGGCGGGACCTCGTCATCTGCCGCTATTGTTTCAGGTATCGTGGCACAGCTAAAAGCATGCGGAGTTGAACACCCGTTAACAAAATTAACAATGGTTGAAAATATTTATGCAGCTCATAAAATTAAGAAAAAATAATATAAAGAGTGTAATTTTGGCTAGATTAGAAGGTAGTGAGATTAATGAGTTCTGAAACGGAACAGTTAGATTTTAGCAGCACGCATAGTGACAATTTCCCCAAAATATTGGCTCAGTTGGGGATATCGTTGATTGTGACAAGTTATCAATCACAACGTGTCATTTTAGTGCGCTCTAATAATGGCAATCTAGAAACAAAATTAAAAGCATTTCCAAGACCTATGGGGCTTTATGCTGACGAAAATAGGATCACGCTTGGAACACTAAATCAAGTAATCGACTTTCAAAGAACACCAAATGGTTATGCAGATGTCATTAATGGCGACCTTGATAGTTATGAAGAGTTACCAAAAAAATTACAAGATAATGAACTGCGAGATATAGCCAAATTTCGTGAAGAGTGGGATGAACAAGTCCAAAGTGTAAAGGCAGCCGACAGTTTGTTTATTGAAAGAGCGACGTTATCAACCGGTATGATTAACATCCATGATATTTGTTGGGGTAATGATGGCTTGTGGGTAGTTAACTCGATGTTCTCTTGTTTAAGTAAGTTAAGCCCTGACCATAGTTTTATCGCTGCTTGGGTGCCGTCGTTTATTTCAGATCTGAAACCAGAAAATAGATGCCATTTAAATGGTATGGCGTTGTTAGATGGTGTGCCTCGTTATGCTACGGCCTTTAGTGAATCCGATACAGCGGAGGGCTGGCGTGAAGAACTAGGAGAGAAAGGGGTACTTATTGATGTCGTTGAAAATAAGGTCATCAAATCAGGTATCTCAATGCCGCATTCGCCAAGGTGCCACGCAGGTAAAGTGTATTATTGTGCATCTGGAGATGGCGATATTCATGTCTACGATCCAAAATTAGGTACTAGTCGAGTTTTATGTGAGTTGCAAGGCTTTACAAGAGGGATGACGTTTTTTGGTGACTTGATGCTTGTCGGTACGAGTACATTACGTAAGTCAGAAGAGCATATTCGCTTTAAAGCAAACCCAAGATTATTGGATGGGAAAAGTGTGTGCGCAATATGGTTAGTGAATGTAAATACAGGTGAGGTGATTGGTAATTTAACTTTTTCGGGTGAAGTAAAGCAAATTTACGATATTGCGGTTGTACCGAATAGCATAAAGCCAGAGCTATTTCAAAGCTCAGACGCGTTGTCTAGCCATATTTTTGAATTTTGTCGAGGGTAAGTATTATGAAACATTTGAGCTTAAATAAAACTTTTTTAGGCGTTGCAATCTCTGCCGTAATTGCTAGCGGAGCTTATGCAGAAACAGTAACTGAAGCTGTAGATTTAAAACAATTTTCAAAAAAATCAGCATTAGAAACAGAGGGTGAAATAGTTGTTGATGTAGAGTCAAAAAATCCCTTTTCGGCATTTAGTCGAGGGGAAAAAGCACAATCACACTTAGTAAACTCAGATATAAATAATACATTAAACTTTTTAAAAGAGCAGGGGTTACTCGAAACTAATGAACAAAAAGTAAGTATTGTTACGGGCGATAATACACAGGTAAAAAGTGACTTACTAATAAGAAAGGTGTTTGCAAGTGCAAACTGTACACTACCTGGCGGAGCATGTACCACTGTAAGTTCTTCTAGCTGTACCTTGAGAGGTGGCAGTGTTGGTGCTTGTGGGTCATCTCCAGAAATAGATGTTGAAGAAAGTGGAGCGACAACTGTAAGTGAAGATTTTGGCAGTGTAGCAGCAGATGGAGTAGCAACTACAACAAAAACCTTTACGGTAAAAAATGAAGGCACTGGTAATTTAACGACTACGGCTGTTTCTATAACAAGTGGTAGTAGCGACTTTTCAATTACAGGCGGTACATGTGCTACGAATGGTCAAACATTAAGCTCAGGTATGCAATGTACGATACTTGTTACTGTACAAACGACAACGGTTGGTGGGATATCAGGTAATTTAAGAATTAGCAACACTGATGCAAATGAGAGTATGTATAATGTGTCTTTGAGTGCCACAGGTACTTCTACAAACTCAGCGCCTGTTGTTGATTTAAATGGCACAATGACTCCAGGTACAGGGAGTTTTTCGGCGTTTTCTGAAGGCAGTGGTGCTGTAAATATTGCGCCCGATGCTAGTGCCGCTGATAGTGATGGCGATACAATAACAACAATAACCGTTGCATTAACAAACGATCAAGATGGCACCTCAGAAGGGCTTAATGCTTCAGCGGCTGCGCAAAATGCACTTGGTGGTATATCAGGTGCCTCAGACATTACTCTGCAAGATACAATTTCGATAACGGGTGCATCTGCAACCGTTGCTGAAGTGACGACCTTTTTACAAGCAATAACGTATAATAATACCAGTGCAACACCCAACACAACTTCGCGTACAGTGTCAGTTGTTATCAATGATGGCACTGAAAACAGTATTAGCCGTACAGCGACAACTTCAGTGGCTAACCTTACAGCGGCTAGTTCTACAGCGGCGGGTTTTAGTACCTTAGATGGTACAAATTTAAATCCGGCAATTACGTTTAGTAGTGATAACGAAACATTAACGATAAGTAATCCATCACATATTACAGGTTCAGTGGCTGACGGTGGTACTGGTACAGATACCATTCACGTTCCGACTGGATCCGATTTAACGGCTTTTACTACATTAACAGGCTTTGAAACATTATCAGTGCCTAGCAGCGTCACTTTAACGTTAAGTGAAGCGCAGCATGAGCAATTTACAACGATTTCGGGGAGCGGGGCTCCTGTCTTTACGATTACAGCAGGCAGTGGGGGCGATGCAAATTTAACGGCAAATAGCACCATCGCAACATACGTTTTAAATACACCAGTTTCATTAACGCTTGTAGACAGAGACCAGTCTGTTACAGGCAGTAATTTAGCTGATTCAGTCGATATTTCCAACTTTTCGTACCGAGGAACTCTCGATGGTGGGGATGGCACAGATACACTTACGCTAGCTAATGGCGCGAGTTTAGCGGCGGCAACGATTTCGAACTTTGAAACACTTAATTTGAGCGGCGGCGTATCTGTCACGATGAAAGAAGCGCAGCATGATGCGTTTTCTACAATTTCAGGCGCAGGTACAGATCAAATTACCATTTCAGACGCAACTAATGGTTTAATTGCTGCGAATGATATTGAAACGTATGTGCTCGGTAGTGCAAACACAATTACCTTATCAAATGGCTCACAAAATATAACAGGCAGCACGGGCAATGATACGGTAAATATTGCAGGTTTAACGGTTACAGGTACACTCAATGCAAATGGTGGTACCGATACATTAAGCATGGCAACAGGTGCCGACACCACAAGTGCTACAGTGTCTAGTTTTGAAAACTTAACCCTTGCAACAAACTCATCGGTGGCTTTATCTGCAGCGCAAGTGAGTACATTTACAGGCACTATTACAGCGTCTGGCGCTGAGACGATTACGGTTTCGGGTGATGGTAACTTTACAACACTTAGCAATATTGAAACGTTTAACGTTGGTGATGATTCAACAAATACACGAACAATTACGTTAGGTTCTTCGTCTGTCAATGTGACAAGCGCATCAACAACCGATGCAAATACGTTTGATGTCAGTGGATTAACGTTTACTGGAACAATAACAGGTGAAGCAAGCGTTAATGATACGCTATCTATCAGTAATACGGGGGATATTACTGGAGCAACAGTTTCCAATATTGAAAACCTAACACTTAGCAGTGGTGCACGGGTTTCAATGACGCGTTCGCAACACGCCGGTTTTACAGGCACTATATCTGCAATAGGTTCTGAAACAATTGATGTTTATGGCGATGGTGATTTTTCTACTTTCAGTGATGTTGAAACTTACAACGTATTTGATGATTCTTCAAACAGTAGAACAATTACGATAGTCTCAGCGACTCAAAGTATAATAGATAGATCTAGTAATACAGCAATGACCTTTGCACTTGGTGGCGCTGGGTTTAGTGGCTCATTAACCTCAGAGCTAAATGCTGCAGATAAGGTGAGTGTTACTGACGGTGCTGACGTGACTTCTGGCTCATTCTTTAATATTGGTACATTAAGCTTAGCCTCTGCAGCAACAGTAGCAATTGATGTTAATAATATTAATGATTTTAATACTGCAATTACAGGCTCTGCTGGCGCTGATACACTAAAACTGATGGATGGTGGTATTTTTAATTTTTCCAGCACCACGGTATCGGGTATTGAAAACCTGGCAATCGGCACTAATAACAACACGACTATCACCTTAACCGATAATTTTAATACTGATGCTGGCGTTGTGTCTTTTTCTAATGTTAGTGGCAGTGCAATTACAGCCGCAGTGACCCTGGATGCAAGTGCATTTAGCGCCGACATTTTAACCATGACCTCATCAGATTTTAATGGTGATGATGTACTTAAAGGTGGCTCTGGCGCCGATACTTTGCGCCCAGGTGCTGGTATAGATACGCTAACAGGCAATGCAGGTAATGATAATTTTGTAGGTAGCTCATCACAATTATCAGGGGACACAATTACCGATTTAGCCGTAGGTGATCGCATTACAATTACTGGTATCACAGGGCTTTCAGCCAGTAACGTGCGTTTTAATGGCACAAGTACATTAGAAGTAGATACCAACGCCACTGATTTTAATATTTCTGAACTTACTCTTTCTCTTACTAATGCGCCAGGCAATGATTTAGCTTTTACGGTTGCTGATAGCGGATCAGATTCCGTTATTACATTTGTTTCAGCAAATTCTGCGCCTACATTTAGCTCGCTTAATGGCGGTGCTACGTTTATCGAAGGTTTAAGTGCTGTGAGCATTGATAGCGATATGACAATTGCAGATGCTGAACTTGATGCACTTAACAGCAACGCAGGGGATTACAACAATGCTAGCTTAACTATTCGCCGACGTGGCGGTGCGAGTGCCGAAGATCGATTTGGTCATTCGGGGCTATTAGGGACGTTAACTGAAGGTAATACATTTAGTTATAACGGTAATAATGTAGGGACTGTTACCACAAACTCGGCAGGTACTTTAACGCTAACATTTAATAGCAATGCTACTTCTGCAATTGTAGACTCTGTTGCGCAAGCAATTACCTACGCCAATAACTCAGATATTCCTCTAAATGCAACTGTGCTTGACTATACCTTTAATGATGGTGTCGTAGATAGTACAGGTACTAATCAGGCATCAGTTACAATTACCTCGGTTAACGATGCGCCTACTGTATCAGCAGTCGGGGCTAATCCAACATTTACAGAAAATGGCTCACAAGTTGGTATTTTCTCTTCAGCCTCTATTAATGCTATTGAAAGCGGACAAAATATTGAGCAAATATTACTGACGGTAAGTAATGTAAAAGATATTGGCAATGAGTTCCTTCAATTTGGCACTGATGTTATTAGGCTAGAAAATAATGCATCCGGTACATATTCGGGGTCAGTTAATTTTAGTTATGTTGTCACTCTTAGCGGTTCAAAGGCAACGGTAACGATTGTCGCCTCAGACACTGCGGCCGTATGGCAGAACTATGTTCCTTTCTTAGCTTATAAAAATACGAGTGAATCACCGACAGAAGGAGATAGAGTTGTAACGCTAACGTCTATAAAAGATAGCGGTGGTACATCTAATGGTGGTGTTGATAGATCTACAGGTAGTTTTGGTTCTTCTACGGTTAAAGTAGTGGGTGTAAATGATGATCCAACAGACATTACTTTATCGGCAACAAACATTAATCAATCTTTAGTGTCTTTGGGCGCTGATGTTGGGACTTTAAGTACAACGGATCTTGATGATAGTACGCATACTTATACATTGGTAGCTCCTAGTTCATCAGCCAGTGGTTCGTGTTCATCAAATAGTGGTAACAGTAGCTTTCAAATTAATGGGAGCGTGCTAGAAACTCAAGCCGCCATTTCAGCAGGCACCTACATAGTATGTGTGCAAGCGGATGATGCTTCGTCATCGTTTAAAAAATCATTCACAGTAACGGTGACTGATAATATTGCACCGACAGGGCACAGCGTTTTAATAACTCAAGATACGATTACTCGAGATAATGAAGCCGCGTTAGGTTTTACTCTAAATGGGCTTGAAAGCAGCGGTTCATTTACTTACAAAGTGACTGATGGCTCTAATGAAATTATAGGTAATTCTAGAGCAATAACGGGAGCTTCAGCTCAGGTTACGGGTGTTAATGTAACCACTTTAAATGAAGGTACACTTACACTTTCGGTGACAGTATCAGATACCGCTGGGAATGAAGCCAGCGATGTAACGGCAACAATTGTTAAAAGCTACAACATTAAACCGGTACTATCAGGTACGCCATTGGCGACAATAGATGAAGATTCTCAATACAGCTTTACCGCAACGCTCACGGATCCGGATACAAGCGACATACATACGTTTAGTATTACTAATAAGCCAAGTTGGGCAACATTTGATACGGCCACAGGTTTACTGTCAGGAACACCCACCGATCAAGATGTAGGTACCTCAGCGAATGTCAATATAAAGGTATCCGATGGTACTGAAGATAGCGCAGCGATGATATTTGATATTGAAGTAAAAAATACCAATGATGCGCCTGTAGGTCAAAACTTTGCATTTAGTTTAGATGAAGGGGCATTATTTGCAGCCATCCCTGTTAATGGTGTATTAAGCAATGCCACTGATGATGACCTTGATAGCGGTGATACTTTCACTGCAGTGAAAGTGACAAACCCGTCATCGGGTACGGTTACGCTTAATAGCGACGGTAGCTTTAGTTATCAACATGATGGCAGTGAAAGCACGTCTGATAGTTTCACCTACCAGGTAGAAGATGCCGCAGGAGACAAGTCAGCCGTTCAAACGGTAAGCTTTACCGTTACGCCAGTAGAAGATGCGCCTATTGTGGTTGCCGACTCTATAACAACTGATGAAGATACTCCTGTTACTTTTAGTGTTGTTAGTAATGACAGTGACGCTGAAGATAATATGGTTGTATCTTCTGCTGCGATAGTGGACGCACCGACTAAAGGGCAAGCTAGTATTGCAAATGGAATCGTAACTTATACACCATTGAGTAATGTATCTGGTACAGATTCATTTACATATACAGTAAAAGACAGCACGGGTTTAATATCTGAAAAAGCGACTGCATCGATTACTATAACCCCAGTGAATGATGCGCCGATTGCTATTAACTTTAATGAGATGGTCGATGAAGATACACCAACTTCTGCACTTTCAATTAGAAGCAACGCTACCGATATAGAAGATACTATTCCAACGGGTGATATTAGTGTTGTAGCACAACCATCCAAAGGGTCAGTGAGTGTTGATCAAAATGACGGTACTTTAATTTATACACCTACAGGCAATGAAAACGGAAGCGATACATTTACTTATACGATAGCCGACAGCAATGGTTTGGCATCAAATACAGCCTCTGTCACGGTAAATATAGGTGCGGTGAATGACCGTCCGGTTGTCGTTAATGATGCAGTGACGACCGATGAAGATACTGCAACCAGTGTGGCTATTTTAGCGAATGATTCAGATGTAGAAGACCAAGGTTTTAATGGCGCAAATGTGCTGTTAGAAAATAAAGGCGATGGTGCAGGTGAATATGATTTTGCCAGCGTAAGCGTGAACCTTGATGGTAGTTTAGCAATTACCCCTAAAGCAAATATAAATGGGGTTCACAGTTTTACTTACACCGTTACTGACAGTGAAGGACTTACTTCGCTACCAGCCACAGTTACACTGAGTATTACGGCGATAAATGATGCCCCAGTTGCCGTTGATAACACTGCACAGTTACAAGAAGAAGGGCAGTTTGAGGTCAATGTTCTGGGTAATGATAGTGATGTTGATATTGGTGATAGCCTTAACGCGAGCTCTGTAACGATTGTTACTAACCCTGCAAATGGATCCGTGAGCGTATCAGTAACTGGTGCAATTGTTTACACGCCTCAAGCGAACTTTTTTGGCGATGATAGCTTTACCTATACGGTTGAAGATAGCAACGCAGCTGTATCAAATATAGCGACAGTGACTATGAGTGTCGCTCCCGTGAATGATAAACCAATTGCCGTTGCGCAATCGCAATCACTGGATGAAGATGGCTCAATACTACTGACGTTAGTTGCAACAGATATAGATCAAGACACGTTAAGTTACCGGATAGTCAATGCGCCAAGCAAAGGAACTTTGGTACAGCAAAGTAACGATAGTTGGCTTTATACGACGAATGAAAACATTAATGGTACAGACAGCTTTACGTTTGTGGCCAACGATGGTGAAATTGATTCTGATGAAGTCACTGTATCGTTAATTATCAATGCAATTAATGATGCACCTACGGTCGCTGGGCAAGTACTTTCAACAAATGAAGATACAGCGCTAACGGTTACTCTATCGGGTAATGATATTGAAGAGCAGTCTCTAAGCTATCGAGTGGTAACTGAGCCTGCTAATGGCAGTACGACCTTAACCGGTAACATACTTATTTATACACCAAACAGTAACTTTAATGGCAGTGACTCTGTGAGCATTGTGGCTAATGATGGTGAGCTTGATTCAGAGTTTGCACGTATTTCGATTACGGTCGACAATGTTAATGATGCACCGTTGATAAGTGGGATACCTGCGGCATCAGTGAACGAAGACAGTGAGTATTTATTTATCCCGATAGCAAGCGATACGGATAATGATACGCTGACATTTAGTATTAGTAATAAACCTAGTTGGGCGAGCTTTAATAGCGAAACCGGAAAATTAAGTGGTACGCCACTAAATGCGCAGGTAGGTAGCTACAGTAACATCGTTATAAGTGTTAATGATGCAACAGTGACTCAAAGTTTAGCGCCATTTAATATTACGGTTATTAATACTAATGACGCACCAACAATCACGGGTACGCCGACAGCACAGGTTAATGAAGAAGAGTCGTACAGCTTTACACCAAGTGCACAAGATATGGATGGGGATGCATTAACCTTCAGTATCAGTAATAAGCCAAGTTGGGCTAGCTTTAATAGCGCAACAGGGCAACTTAGTGGCACACCAGTAAGAGAAAATGCAGGTCAATTTACTAATATTGTTATTGCAGTAACTGACGGACAACTTGAAGCACGCTTACCTGCATTTACAGTAACAGTAAATAACACAAATAAAGCCCCAGTGTCGCAAAGTATGATGTTAGATGTTCTTGAAGACGCTTCCATTACTTTTGCTCCAGATGTCTCAGATCTTGATGACGATATACTTACGCTAACAGCCATATCGCAGCCTCAATTTGGTACTTTAAGTAAGCAAGGCAATGTGTTTACGTACTCACCAAATGCGAATTACTTTGGTATTGACAGTTTTACGTACATTGTAAGCGATGGTACAGAACAATCTGCAATCGCTACTGTAAGCTTGAATGTTATTTCAGTGAATGACAGACCGGTTGCAAATCCTGATGTATTCTCATTAGATATAAATGAGGAAAACACGTATTTATTGGATGTATTAGCCAATGATACCGATGCTGATGAACAACCATTGAGTATTATCGGTGCAAGCGCGAGCGTGGGGAGTGTAACAATTGAAAATGGTGTGATTGCATATAAATCGCAAGCGAGTACACAAGGGATTATTCAGATTAGTTACCTGATTGAAGATCCAGATAAAGCAAGAAGTAGAACGACTGCTAAATTAACGTTGAATAAACAAACAGATGATGTGCCAACGATTGAAACACCGGTTGATTTGGATATTAATGCTAAAGGATTGTTCACTAAGGTGGATTTAGGTGTACCGCTTGCTACTGACAATCAAGGTAACCGATTAGCAGTATCACTCGTTGATTCAACGTCACTGTTTACTCCTGGAAGTCATTTGGTGTATTGGCAGGCTTTTGACAGTAATGGGCTTGAAGCAATTGCTACACAGAGCATTAATGTTAATCCGCTTATTTCTTTAAGTAAAGATAGCCAAGTAGCAGAGGATCAAACATATCACTTTAATGTATTTTTAAATGGTGAGTCACCGACCTATCCTGTAACAATCCCTTATACTGTTTCAGGTACAGCCAACAGTGCTGATCACGATTTAACATCAAGTGAATTAGTTATTGAAAGCGGCGTCCAGGGGCAAGTAAGCTTTACTGTTTTTGCTGACTCAGAAATTGAAGGCAACGAAACAATTATTGTTTCATTAGCGAATACGTTAAATCTGGGTGCGAGATCAACGGTTAATATTACGATTGTTGAAGATAATGTAGCACCTACAATCTCTACATCGATTAAGCAAAATGAGGAAGCTAGATCGCTTGTCGCGATAGGCGAGGAGTTAGTCACTATTACTGGGGTCGCAGAGGATATAAACCCAAGTGATAACGTAACACTAAATTGGCTATCACAAGATGATCAGTTAACTAATACCAGTACAAATGAGGGGGAATTTGTTTTTTCAACGCAATCACTTGCTCCGGGTATTTATAAAGTGTCAGTGACGGCTGAAGATGACGGTGAACCAAACTTATCAACAACAAAAGAAATCTATGTTGAAGTAGTACAGTCTCTTGATACCCTCGATTCGGGTGATTCTGATGGCGATCTAATACCGGATGATCAAGAAGGCTTTACTGATACTGATAATGACGGCATACCAGATTACCTAGATGCTATTAGTCAATGTAATGTGGTACAAGGTCAAGTCAAAGACAGTGACAAGTTTTTAGTTGAAGGCGAGCCAGGTGTCTGTGTTAGAAAGGGCGTGACTGTTGTACAAAATGTGACAGGAGGAGTTCAATTATTAGAGAGTGAATTACCAGCCGACGCTAACGCATTAAATATTGGTGGAGTATTTGACTTTATTGCGACAGGGCTTCCAAACCCTGGAGATACCTACAGTATTGTATTTCCACAAAGAAAGCCAATCTCACAAAATTCCACTTATAGGAAGTTTAAAGAAGGCCAATGGGTTGATTTTGTATCTACAGCACATGACCAAATATTATCTGCTGCGGGTGAACCAGGTTATTGCCCACCACCAAGAAGTAGTGAATGGACGCAAGGCCTAGCGGAAGGCGCATGGTGTGTGCAACTACAAATTGTTGACGGTGGTCCAAATGATGATGATGGAAAAGCAAATGGCTCTATTGTAGATCCTGGCGGTGTTGCTGTTGTGCGTACAACGAATCAATTACCACAAGCAAATCAAGATGAAGTAACGATAGGTGCAGGTGAATCTATTACTATTGATGTGCTAGAAAATGACACAGACATAGATGGAGATGCATTAACACTGACGGGTGCGACGGTTGATTTTGGGCAAGTGAGTATTATTGATAATCAGATACTTTATACTCCGCCTACATCATTTATCGGTATTGCGACCATTGAATACAGCATTACTGATGGACAAGGAGGAACATCTAACAATAATGCTAAGGTTAACTTAGTGGAAAATAATGCACCAACAGCAATATTTGATACAGCTAGTACCACCGATCGCGTATCAATAGAAATTGATGTACTTGGTAATGATACTGATATTGATATGGATGAATTATTTATTATTAGTGCAGCGGCAACTTATGGCACTGTATCAATTAATATTAATGGCACTTTACAATACATGCCAAAGGTAGGTTTTGAAGGTGTTGATACTGTCGACTATACTATTAAAGACAGTAAAGGAGCTAAATCTTCGGCACAAGTTGAAATTACCGTTAGTGCAGTAAAATCAGTTTCTATTAGTAATAAGTCATCGGGAGGAAGTATGGGAGGCGTTGGGTTGTTGCTGATTTCAATGTTGGTATTTAGCCGTCGAAAGTCATTGTTTCCAAGTTTTGCGATAATTACTACAAGTTGCTTAATAAGTGGCAGTGCACTCGCTGAAGCATGGTCTTTTGAGGGAACTGTAGGTCAAGCTAAAGCTAAGCATTCTTTGGCAATAACGGGCAGTGATGTTAAGACCATTTCAGTTGATGATAAAGATACTAGTTGGTCTGTGGGCGCTTACTATGAGCTAGCTCCTAATTGGGAAGTTGCAATACGGTATATTGATTTAGGGCAAGGACGTGTTGAATTAACAGCGGATACAACAACACCAAATGACCTTCATAATGACTACGCGCGTTATGCTCCAATCTTACCAAAAGGTGTTGCCACGGAAGTCGGTTATTTATTTATGCCTGCTGAATCATTTAGTACTAAGTTGTTTTTGGGGGCTTATCGCCATCAATATAAAATACAAAGTGATATAACCAATGGTGCAACGCTAGAGTCTAAAAAGCATACGACCAAGCTTTATGCGGGTGGTTCAGTTGGGTATTCGATTTATAAAAATACCGAGTTACTACTCAAGTATAGCTACTATAAAGTGTCAAAAAACGATGTAAGTGAGCTATCTGCTGGCGTTAAAGTCCGCTTTTAAAGTCACTCTTAATAAATCAGCGCGCCATTAAGGGGCGCTGATTTTAAGTATTATTCAAAAAGTATCACTAAGTTGTTTTGTTTCTATTGAAGAATCCTGAGTTCGTGGTATGTTTCTCGCAATCAAAAAAATAATAGGAATTCACACATGCCAAAGGCGAGTGATGTTAAAAAAGGTACTGCTATTGATTTTAATGGCCGAGTGTTAGTTGTAAAAGATATTGTGCGCTCTGTGCCGCAAGGCCGTGCTGGTGGCAGTTTATATCGAATGCGTTTATACGATGTAGTAACTGGCAGCAAAGTGGATGAAACATTTAAAGACAGCGATATGCTAACGCTTGCTGATTTAACACGTCGCGAAGCAATGTTGTCGTATATTGATGGCGACGAGTATGTTTTCATGGATAACGAAGATTACACGCCATATAACTTAAATAAAGATGCTATTAGCGAAGAGATTCAATTTGTAAATGAAGAAACCCAAGGTGTGCACGTTATTGTCATTGACGGTGCACCAGTAGGCCTTGATTTACCATCAAGTGTTGAGCTTGTTGTTGAAGAAACCGATCCTTCAATTAAAGGGGCTTCTGCAAGCGCTCGTTCAAAACCTGCACGTATGTCTACAGGCTTAAATATTTCTGTGCCTGAGCATATTTCAACAGGTGACCGTATTCGTATAAATACTGTTGAACATAAATTCATGGGCCGTGCTGAAAAGTAAGTTATAAACTTTAAAAAAGCCGAGCCTTAATTTAGATGGCTCGGCTTTTTTGTATGTAAGAGGTTTATTGCTGTAAATTCAACCAAAATAACGCTAGAATACACGCCTTATTTTTAGGCTATTTAATACCAATCCGTAATAATACTTAATCAATTTGAGTGATTAAATCTGACGTTAACAGCGTTAAAAATTCTGATACATGACTGCATGGATGCGGGGTAATGCAGGAGTTAAATAACGAAATTTTTGCCTTGTTATCGACACGATTTTCTTACTTCAAAATAGATCACTTAATTAAGCGAATTGGTATAGGGTGTAGATTTGTTTATTGTTTTACTAAGTTGTGTGTTTATAGCCGTGATGTATTTGGAAACGATTAAAAAAGGCATGCCAATTAAGCGATGGCTTATTTTGGCTGGTTTACTTGGGCCGGTAGCATGGTGCTTGTTTAACTTACATTATCGCCGCGCATTGGTACGAAATGTAGGGATTAAAGCATGTATATGGCGCCCTTAATTTATACCGTTCTGAATAAGTGTTGGGACAATTTAATGAATTAAATCACCCCATACCTAAGCAGATTGGTATTAACTGGAAGTCTGGTTAGCTTATTGATGCCATATTTTCAGTATCCGTTCTAATTAGACTAGGCGCAGCTTTAGTTTGTTGTTGTTTCAAAAAATCAGTAAACTCGTCTTTAGAGAGTGGCTTAGAATAAAAGTAACCTTGTACTGTTTCACAATTCAATTTTTTTAGTATTTCAATTTGTTCAGCCTGTTCAACCCCTTCGGCAACGACATGTAAATCAAGGTTATGTGCAATCGTCACAATTGAGTCGACCATATTACGACCACGTTCATTTTTCATATCATCTATAAATGCCTTGTCTACTTTTAACGTGTTAAGCGGAAATTGTTTTAAGTACGCCAAGGAAGAGTAACCGGTGCCAAAGTCATCCATTGCTAAGTGAATCCCTCGGGCACTTAATGAGCGCATAATCGCAATGGCTTCTTTGGGATCATCCATTACAGTACCTTCGGTAATTTCAAGCTCTAAGAAATATGAAGGTAGTTCATTTTTTTGTAAAATAACGTCAATGCGAGATGTTAAATCGGGTAGGCTGAATTGTTTAGCTGATAAATTAACGGCGACTCGACCACTAAATAGACCGCTATCAAGCCATTGTTTAACATCTCTGCAAGCTTTGTTTAATACCACTTCACCAATTTCAATTATTTGACCTGTTTCTTCAGCTATAGGTATAAATACACCAGGGCTAATAATGCCTTTTTTAGGGGTTATAAAGCGAACCAACGCCTCCATCCCTGTTAACTTTCCGGTGCGAATATTCATTTTTGGTTGATAGTAAACCTCAAAATGATCTTCTTTTAGGCCAAAACGCATAAGGTTTTCTATTTGCAGGCGTTTAACTGCTTGGCGGTTCATCGTGTCGTTAAAAAACAGATAACTATTACCTTTCTTTTTAGCGTGATACATGGCCGTATCTGCATTTTTCAAAAGTAGTTCTGGTGTATTACCATCTTCAGGAAAGAGTACAATGCCAACGCTTGAAGTAATCGCGAGCTCATGACCAGCCATTTTAAAAGGTGTAGCAATAGCGGCTAAAAACTGTTTAGCCGTGCGGGTGATCACATGAATATCATTAGTATCAGACATTACTAGAGCAAACTCATCGCCCCCTAAACGGTAAAATACATCGTTCTCTCGGGTTAGTTTATTTAAGCGCATAGCGAGCTTTGCAAGCAGGCTATCGCCTAACTGGTGTCCTAATGAGTCGTTTATCTTTTTAAAGTTATCTAAATCGAATACAAGCAGCGCATGGTGTGAATTTTGTTTAACTAACTTATGTAAATCGGTAAAAAATAAATTTCGGTTAGGCAGGCTTGTTGTACGGTCGCGATTTGATAAATTATGCAGTTGTGATTCTGCTTTTTTACGTTCAGTTAAGTCAGAGTAAACAATCACGTAATTTGTAATTTGGTTTTGATCATTTTTAATTTCATCAATTGAAATTTCAAATGGTAGTAAAACGCGTTCGCTATTACGTAGCTTTACCTCTCGTTGGATATGTTCATTCTCACGTACAATTTCGATAATTGTATCAATGAAGCCTTGTTCATAACCCGGTAAGGTAAAGTCTTTTTTAAGGTATTGTTCTCGCACACCGCCAAAGAGGGTTAAAAAACTAGGGTTTATATCAACTAACTTAAAGTTTTTGTCGTAAATAGCCAGCGCATCAGTTAGCGACTCAACACATTTTGCAAAGAGATTCAAACGCTCTTCGGTTGATTTTAACTGTGATATATCTCGTACAGTACCCGTCATTCTTAGTGGTGATAGGTTGGTATCTTTTTCTATAATTTTGCCGCGATCAAGGACCCAATGCCAACGGCCAAAGGTATCTTTAATACGATAAGTCGCTTCGAAAAAAACGGTTTTTTCTGCAAAGTGTTTTTTAAGTAAGTGTTCAACGTTTGTAATATCGAGTGGGTGAATGAGACTTTTATTTGGAGGGAAACCTATTAACGTAGTTGAGTTCATCATATATTTGTCGTTTATTCGAATAACTTCCCCCGTTTTTATGTTCCAATCCCATAAAGTATCACCACTGCCTTCAACAGTACTTTTAAGGCGCCTTTCGGATAAACGAAGTTGTCGACGTGAGCGCTTAAGTTTGTGGATTACAAACAACAGATAAGGCAAAGCAAGCGCTATAATGGCGCTTGCTAAAATAAGGATGGTATCTGAATTGTAATTAAATGATGACTCAAAAGCATAAAGCTTAAATGAGTAAGCAAGTAATACAACTGACAAGCTTAATTTTGTTATTATTTTGATTATCATTTTTTTATTACTTCAAATTTACAAATGATAATCTAAAACAAGCTAAACCAAGAGTCAAAGAGAATGCGAATAAACAGGCATATTTTGAGGTTTATTGTCTTTAGCTGAGCTTAAAAGCTCATATCTTGGTCGATTTTCATCAAATAGGATGACGGCATACTCTTTTATATCTTTGAGTGTTAATGCGTTTAATGCATTAAGTAACTTTTGCTGCATATTAAATTCATGATCTCTGTTGCCTATTGAAAGCCAAAAACGTTGCGAGCGTAACCGTAGGTTTTTATCTTTTTCAGCAATATGGGTCGTTAAGCCATGTTTCTGTTGCTGCCAATTTTCTTCATTAAGCTCATCGATGTTGGTTAAATATTTATTAACAAAGCTGTTATGTCTATGCATTAATGTTTTTGCGATAAACTTTGGCGATTGTATATAAAAAGCAATACCCGCACGAGTGTTAAAAGGAGCATAACCAGCCCCAACTAAATAACCTAGCTGTTGTGTGGTTCGTAACTCGTTAAAGTAGTCTTGGTTCATTAAGTGATTAAGTGCCATTAATTTAACTTTTTCGATTACACAATCAGTTTTTGCTTGATAATACACAACCATTGCATGGTCACTGCAAGGCAGCTCTAGTTCGTAGCGTGTTACTTTTTCAATTTCAAATAGCGGGCGTCTTAAATCATCAATTATGGCTGCGTTTTTTAAGTGTTCGGCGACCTTTTTTTGAAAGGCTATTGCATCACTTTGCTGCCAGTTACCATGTAAAAATGATTCAACATGTAGTGCTTTAAAAAAGTCTTGTCTGAATTCATTAAATTGCTGAAAACTTGTGTTTTTTAATGCTGATGCAAGTTGGTCTGGTTGTGGATTCCAAGGCATTACTTTAGCACCTAAAATACTAAACAGTTCACTAACTGGTTTGTTTTGGTTGCTATTTCGCCAGTGCCTGACAAGTTGTTTTTTGTATTCAGCAAAACGTTTTGCACAAATGTCGACATTAAAGAGGGCGTCAAGAAGCTCATCAACTAATTCTAATTGGCTAGACGATAATCCGGCTGTATGCAGTGTTAAACCGCCTTGGTGAGATGTTAAATGGTAACTTAGCCCTGCCAGCTCCGCTGGGTAAAATTGTTCACCTACGCTATCCATAAATAAATCAGTAAATAAGCGAGTCAGTGCCATGTGTTTTACGTCTTTTACTGCAAAGTCAGAGTCCAAGGCTAAATAAAAATGGCCTTTTGCTACTCTAAAAGTATTGTCTTGCTTAAACCAAAAGTCAAAACCGGGCTCTTTTACTAAAAGTTCAGGTTTTATTTGTGGTTTTTCTACATCATATAGCACTACATTTTTTGTTAAGTAAGGGTTTGCCGTTGGCAGTAGCATATCTTTCAGTGGTTTATTTATATCACTTAAAGCATCGAGCCAGCTGGGTGATATTTTTTCAACTTTATAAGGGGTGTTATACCATGCAGTTTTGTGTTCTGCTTCTACATCAGGGTGGATAAGAACAATACGCATATTATGCGGCGTTAACCATTGCATTGCGATTTCGTGGGTGGCTTTTTTAAAGCCCTCCATCAAGTAGTCGCCTTGTACATAATTGACTTCATCGTAATGTTGCATATTTATACTTAAATTACTGACCCAATCGATTAGACGTGACTTTTCTTGATTATCGAAAGCAATTTGTAATAGGTTTTTTTTATCTTGATAAAGACGAGGTAACTTCTCTGTATTGGCATTAATTAAGCAAATATATTCAAACACCATTTCAATAATGTCTTCAAAATATTCAATACCTTCGTCAGTGAGCGCCATGCTTATATTAAAATCTTTAAAGTTACTGCCGTTAATACCGCCGCCAGCTGAGAGCGCATTTATCCAACCTTGTTCTTTTAAAATAGAGTAAAGAGAACCTGCACCTTCATAACCTAATAAATGAGCAATAAAACTCACCGTTTTATGGCGATAAAAATCATCAATATTTGGCATCGCAAAACTGACAATCAGTTTTTGCATATGTTTGTGCGGCTCAATATGCAGCACTTTCCCTATATCTTGTTTACGGTAAAGTGGCTCACTGATCTCTGGTTTTTTAAGGTTTTTATTACCGTTAATTTCGTTAAAATATGTATTAGTCCAGCTTTGTAAGGTGTCGAGCTCTTCATTGGCGCAAATAACTAACGTCATCCACTGGGCTTGATAAAAAGCATTAAAAAAATCCCGAAGTTCGTCACTTATACAGCGCTCCCTGTCTGCCAACGTTTGTAGATTACCAACTGAAAACTTGGCAAAAGGGTGGGCTGGATTTACCGTTTCTTTATGTGCTTGATAAATACGGCGGCCATCGTCTTTAATTTTTAGTTTAAATTCGGCTTCAATTGCGTTGCGTTCTTTTTCGGTTTCGGCTGAGTTTAAAAGTGGCGCAATAAAAAAGCGGCTAAATTGCTCTAATGCATTTTTAAATTCTTGATTATTAATATCAAAAAAATAGCAGGTATGCTCTGTGCCAGTCCACGCATTAGTGTTTCCACCGGCTTGAGATACATAATTATTAAAACTACCAGAGTCTGGAAATTGGTCAGTACCTAAAAAAAGCATATGTTCTAAAAAGTGTGCGAGGCCTTGTCTATCAAGAGGATCGTCAAAATGACCAGCATTTACTGCCATAGATGCAGCCGCTTTTGTTGAATCTTTATCTTGCACAAGTAGTACTTTTAGACCATTGTCCAGTGTAAGAGCTTTATATGCTCTGTTATCATTGCGACTGATATTCAAATGATGCTCCTGAAATTAAACGTTTACTTGTTAACAACAGATGATAACTTCAGGAAAGTGGAATACGACTAAAAGGTTTACCTGAATATCACGAAAGAACTATTTTAGAAAAAAATAGGTTTATGTTTTTAATATAGCGGACAAATGGGCAAATTGGCTACTGTTTTATACTCTTTAATCGGTTGATTTTTTATGAAAACAATCCTAATAATGCGCCACGGCGAAGCAACACCGATGCAGGCTGATGATGCTGCTAGAAATTTGACTCAAACGGGTCATACTGAAGCCGAGAAAATGGGCCTATGGCTTGCTAAACACTACCCACCTGATGCCTTGTTAGTTAGCCCTTACATTCGTGCTCAGCAAACTGCAGAAAACGTTGCTAAAAATGCAGAGTTTAAATTTAGCGAAACATGCAGTGATATTGTGCCTGAAGGAAAACCGCAAATAGCAGCGGATTATCTCGAAACGCTTATAGCAGCACACCCCCAATGCAACACTTGGCTTGTGGTAGCACATATGCCAATTGTGAGTTATTTAGTTGATCAATTATGCCCTGGTAACATGCCTATTTTTAATACGGGTGCCATTGCTGTAATAAGTTACGATGAAAGAACTCAACGCAGCCAGTATATGAGTATCAATGCTCCCGATAATGTATAAATTTAATTAATAATATGAGTGAAGAAATGACTATTGAACGCCTTCAAACCGGTGCGCGCATGAGCCGTATTGTAAAACATAACGGCACTGTGTATTTATGTGGGCAGGTATGCGCTGACGCGCAAAAAGATATCAAAGAACAAACTCAAACTATGCTTGATAAAGTAGAGGCGCTGCTTGATGAAGCGGGAAGTTCAAAAGAACATATGCTTAGCGCGACTATTTATGTAAAGAGCATGGAATACTTTGCTGATATGAATGCAGTATGGGATGCATGGGTAACCGAGGGTTATGCACCAGCACGTGCCTGCGTTGAAGCTAAAATGGCACGTGATGCACTGCTTGTTGAAATTTCAGTAGTTGCAGCTTTAAAAGAATAGTAGCTTTAATGAATCGCTCCCCCGTTGTACTTATTACAGGCTCTAGCCGAGGTATTGGCGCAGCTACCGCACTATATTTTGCAAAGCACGGTTATAATGTTTGCATTAATTATAAAGCTGATTTAGCTAGTGCAATGTTGGTGGCAGAAAAAGTAAAGCGATTAGGCGTTGAGGCTGAAGTAATTCAAGGTGACGTATCACTAGAGGCTGACGTTTTAGCTTTATTTATGCATATAGATAAAGTCTTTGGTCGGCTTGATGTACTAATAAATAACGCTGGTATTTTAAAACCACAAATGCCTTTGTTAGAAATGAGTGCTGAGCGCATAAACGTAGTTTTGACTACAAATATTACCAGTGCTTTTTTATGTAGCCGAGAGGCAATAAAGCGAATGAGAAATGGCGGTAGTATTGTTAATGTTTCATCGAGGGCTGCTAAAACGGGCTCTCCTAATGAGTACATTGATTATGCAGCATCTAAAGGTGCAATGGACACATTTACTATTGGCTTGGCAAAAGAGGTGGCAGGTAAAGGTATTCGAGTTAACTCGGTTAGACCTGGGCTTATTTACACTGATATGCATAGCGATGGCGGTGAAGAAAATCGAGTCGATCGTCTTAAAAGTAAACTACCCCTTGGCAGAGGTGGTACACCCGAAGAGGTTGCTGCAGCAATTTACTTTTTAGCTTCAGAGCACGCTTCTTTTACAACGGGTAGCTTTGTTGATGTAGCCGGCGGTTTGTAAGCTAAAGTAATAAAGCTAGCCAAAACGTAAAGCTAATAACACTTAAGATAGTAGAAAGTACGACAGCCCCAGCAAGCGTGGCTTCATGCTGCTTTATTTGAGTCGCAATAAGATAAGCATTTACGCCAACAGGGGATGCGCTTAAAAGTACCAATACATTAAGTATTTGCGTGTCTAGCTTAAATACATAGGTGCCTACCAATAAAACTAGCGCAGGCAATAAAAATATTTTTAAAACTGATGCTATTAACGCCGGTTGCCAATTTGCAGCTATTTTATAAAAAGCTAAATTAGCACCAAGTACAAATAGCGCACAGGCAATTGCTGGTTTAGCTAATAGCTCCAAACTATTTGCTAAGTCGGTAAACAGTGTAACTCCTAATATGTTTAATATAAGCCCGCACCCAATACTTAGTACTATTGGGTTTAACACCATACTTTTTCCAAAGTGCGACCACGAAAATTTATCGCTACTACCTTTAGCGCCTATTAAAAAAGTAAGTGCAAATAACAATGTGCTATGAAAAGTAATGATCATAAATGCAATGGCTATCATCTCTTTGCCAAGCGAGGCAATAACAATAGGAATACCCACTAACACCATATTTGAATAGCTAGAAGCAAGTCCAAAGACACCGTGTTGTTGGTAATTTTTTAAATGTTTTTTACTTAAATAAAAGCGGTCAATTAAAATACCCACCCCAAATACACTCAGAACAGGTATGTAAAAGCTCAAAAATGCAAAAAGGCTAATGCTTTGCTGTAAGTTAATTTGCGACATATTTAATAATAAAAAAGCAGGCAAACTAATATAAAAAGTAAACTTACTCAGGCCTGCGATATGCTGCTTTTCGAAAAATTTTAATCGGCAACAGCTATAACCAAGCGCAACAATAAAAATGAGCGGAAAAATAATTGAAAAAATATGCACGTAGTTACATCCTGGTAATAGCTAAAGTTAGCGTCTAAATTCATCACTTTGCGGTAAATTAATTAGTATGAGTACAGCGCCTCTTCCACCATATTCGAGAGGCGCTTGGTGCATCGCTATTACGTCAGGGTGTTGTACTAAGTACTGAGGCACTTTGTGCTTTAGTACGCCGCCACCAATACCATGCACTACACATGCACAATAATAATGCTGCTTTTTACATTCGTGAATGAGCCCAGCGAGTTCGTCTTTAGCAAGTTCTTTATTTAAGCCGTGTAAATCTAGCGTCAAATCGGGTGCAAAGTCACCACGGCGAAGCTGTTTAGCTAGGAAAGTATCTTGGCCAGGTTTTACATATTTAACCGTACCGTGGGTGTCTATATCGGGAATATAAACGTCTGAGAAGAAAAATTCAGATTGAGCCTGCTTTTTTTGCTGGGCAAATTGCTTAGCTTGTGACACCTTAGGCTTTGTATCAAAACGATGGGTATCTTGTTTAAATACTTTGGCGCCTGTGATCGTTTGACGAAATAAGCTTATGTCGTCATTGCTTAGGGACGAATGTGATGGAGTGTCTTTTTTCATAACTATTACCTAAACAAAAAAACGTAAAAACGCAGCGCAAAAGGCGGTACAATACTTAAATGAGGGGCAATTGTAATTTGCCCAGCGCAGATAGGCAATGCAATCGTCTTAAAGACTCAAAACAGTCAGTAAGCTAATACAGGTAAAAATATATGAGCGATTTACAAATAGAAGAAGCAACACTCGAAGAAGCCGTTGCAGAACTGTCAACTTTACATGACTGGTTACGTTGGACTACAAGCCAATTTGCAAGTAGTAGTATATTTTTTGGACACGGTACAGATAACGCATGGGATGAAGCTGTAAGCTTATTACTGCCTGCGCTTAGCTTGCCTGTTGATGCGCCAAAAGAATTAATGCACGCGCGTTTAACAAGCACAGAAAAAAACCGACTTGCGGGTCTTATTGCAGAACGTATTAACGACTGCACACCAGTACCTTACTTAACAAACATTGCATGGTTTGCGGGTATGCCGTTTTATGTGGATGAACGTGTACTTATACCTCGCTCACCATTTGCCGAGCTTATTAGTAACCGCTTTACGCCGTGGCTTGAAGAGCCACAATCGGTAAACCGTATATTAGATTTATGTACGGGTTCGGGTTGTATCGCAATTGCACTTGCGCAAGCTTTTGAGCAGGCACAAGTTGATGCGGTAGATATATCGTATGAAGCGCTTGAAGTGACAGACATTAACATTAACGATTACATGTTGAGTGATCGTGTGTTACCTATTCAGTCTGATGTATTTAGCGGTGTACCAGGTCAAAAATACGACCTAATAGTAGCAAACCCACCGTATGTTGATGCAGAAGATATGGCTGACTTACCACGCGAATTTCATCATGAGCCAGAGCTTGGGCTTGCATCAGGCCACGATGGTTTAGATGTAACCCGTACTATATTAAGCGAAGCGAGTGAACATCTAACTGATAACGGTTTGTTATTTGTAGAAGTTGGTAACTCTATGGTACATATGGATGCACTGTATCCGGGCGCGCCGTTTGAATGGATTGAATTTGAACAAGGCGGCTTAGGTGTATTTGTAATTAGCAAAAAGCAGCTAGACGAGTATTTTGCAAAATAAGTAAAAAATGAATAGCCAAGCCCTGTGCTTGGCTATTGGTAGTCATTAGGAATGAGGAAAGTTAATGGCAGGTAATAGCATTGGGCAGTTATTTAAAGTGTCCACCTTTGGTGAGAGCCACGGCGTTGCATTAGGCGGCGTTGTTGATGGTACTCCCGCAGGTCTTGAAATCACAGAGGCTGACTTACAAATTGATTTAGATCGCCGAAAACCAGGCCAAAGCCGTTACACAACGCAGCGCCGTGAAAGCGATCAAATAAAAATATTAGCAGGCGTTTTTGAAGGTAAAACCACAGGTACCAGCATTGGTTTATTGATTGAAAATACCGATCAACGCTCGCAAGATTACGGCAAAATTAAAGATGTATTTCGCCCAGGTCATGGCGATTACACGTATTGGCATAAGTACGGCTTGCGCGATTATCGCGGTGGCGGTCGTTCATCTGCACGCGAAACCGCGATACGTGTAGCGGCAGGTGCTATTGCTAAAAAATACTTAAAGCAATTTCATGGGATTGAAGTTAAAGCATGTTTAAGTCAGCTTGGCCCTATTAAGGCGGAAACGTTTGACTGGGATGAAGTGGAAAATAACTTATTCTTCTTCCCTGATGCAAGTAAGCTTGAAGCACTTGACGAATATATGCGTGACCTTAAAAAGCAAGGTGACTCAGTTGGCGCTAAAGTAAAAGTAGTGGCAAGCAATGTACCTGTTGGTCTTGGAGAGCCAGTATTTGACCGTCTTGACGCCGAACTTGCACATTCATTAATGAGTATTAACGCGGTTAAAGGCGTTGAGATTGGTGATGGCTTTGACGTAGTTGAGCAAAAAGGCTCTGAGCATCGCGACGAGCTAACCCCTGAAGGTTTTACATCAAATCATGCAGGTGGCGTACTTGCGGGTATTTCGACAGGGCAAGATATTATTGCTTCTATTGCGCTAAAACCAACGTCGAGCATTACTATTCCTGGTAAGAGTATTAATACAAGCAACGAAGCGGTAGAGATGATCACTAAAGGTCGTCACGATCCGTGTGTGGGTATTCGTGCAATCCCGATTGCTGAGGCAATGATGGCTATTACCTTAATGGATCATTTACTGCGTCAACGCGGACAAAATCCACATGTAAACCACGAACACGGGCCAATTAACGGCTCAGTGTAAGTGTTTATTATGAGCGCGGTTAAACCTTATGAGGCGGCCGCGCTCCTTTTAATTTAAATAAGATCAATAGCTTGTTTTGCAACCATGTAAAGCTTTTTGATCATCAAACCGAGCACCCATCTGATGAATTGCTTACTTAGCTCCTTAACTTCGTAAGTTTTTTTCCCCACAAACGCAAGCATATGACCAATTAAGCCTTTTAATTCTTCAGTTAATTCTACAAATTTGACTACAGAATCAAATAAACATCGGGCAAGGGTGTCATAGAAAGTTAGTCCGAGACCTAATCCTGCTTGGACTGAAATAAAAGCGTACTGTCCTGTTTTCTTTAAAAAAGTTATTAGGCCGTCTGTAATTATTCGTTGCCATTTGAGTGAAAAGGTTACGTTGTAACGAGATGAATACTTTAAAACAGTATGATTATGATGTAGGGTCTTCAAAGAATTTTCCATACTTGCATAATCACTGTATGCAGCAACTGTATTAACGTAACCAGGTTGACTTTTTTCCATAGAGTGTGCGGCAAGACTGAAAAAGGATCCTTCATTCATAGCTGTTTGATATTCATTAGAGGTATGGCTGAATGGCCAGGCTGGTACACAAGGTACAGGATCTGCGCCATGAGTAACTCGATATTGACCGATATTAGTTGCTGCTGAGTGTATTGAATTATTTAATACTACTCTAGGCGCACCAAAAGTATACAAATTCGTAGGTATACCTTTTTTACTAGCCCAGATAGCCGTAAGCTGAGCAATAGCACCACCTAAACTGTGCCCCACAATATGCAAAAATTTTGGTTTATGTTTTTTTATATAAGAATTAAACATAGGCTCCATACTAGTGAAAGCTTTCTCAAAACCTGAATGTACCTCCAAGTTTTTAGGGCCAAGGGTTGTTGCAACATTTAAGTTGGTTAGCCAATCTGCACAAGATGAGAAAACAGTACCACGAATAGCAATAATATGGTGATTTTTGAATTGTTGTGAAGCACCTTCAGCAGTCAGAGCGAAGCCTGTCGTACGGTTTAGAAGTTGGTTTATTAACCCACCACTAACGCCCTGAATTTGATTGTTAGTCACTTTAAAGTTTCTGACAAAGTCATTATGAAACTCCCCGCTGAAGTCATAGCTTTTTCTTATGTCATAAACTCTATTTGCGACAGAAGCTGCCGTACTTGGTGATATTGTTTTATTCATAGCTCAACCTTCTTCCCTGTGAAACGTTCTGTTAAATCATTCAAATCGCCATCATGGACTTCGTACTTTTCTTCACCGTTTTCCATAACCCACGTTGGGTTGTAATCTTCATCCCATCTGCAAATACTTGTCGCGGTTCTATTGAGAAATTTGTTGGTATTATTTTTAAATTCAAATCTGACTAATTGATTAGTTATTTCACACTTTAAAAACTTAAGCTTTTCGGTGAATTCAGGTAGCTCTGAAATGCCTGGTTGTGTAGCCCCCCACAAACCAATAATTAAGTTGTTACCTTTCCTAATAAAAATCTTCTGGTGGACGCGATCTTCGGAAATTAATTTATTAGGGATAGAAGAAAGTATAGTTTTTCGTGGTAAATGAAAGCGTCCGTCATCACTTGTTATTACGGAATCAAGTCGTTCAACGCCATCAATGTATGTTAATGAGCGTATTATTTCTAAGTCAGCAATTGGCATGCCATTTTCTGTAACGATGCCGTTGACATCAGGGCTTAAAAATACTTCTTTCTTTTTTCTGAACCAGCTAAACATATCTTCTCCTTGACTAAGGGCTGGAAAAACAATAGCACAAATAAGAATTAACAAGATGGCGAATCGAGGTAAATAAATAGATTTATTCATAGGCAATCCTTGCATAATTTCCTAGATTTTAACTAAGGAAAAAATGTATGTAAAGCGAGGGGGACTTGTTTTTATAAAGTGCTTTGATAGCTATTGCAAATAAGTAATCTCTCTCAAAGTTTCCATTTATATGCATAGTTTGTATTGATTATTGATCCCGAGGTTGTTTTATTTGTTGGATCGATTTTCATGTACTTATCATGCGGGCTTGCTAACGATTTTGATCTTAAAGCCAACTTTAAGTACCAATTTATTAGTTTTGTAATTCATTTAGTATTAATACTCCCTAGTGTTTATATATAACAACATTAAATAAAAAGTAGCTATTATGAGTAAAAATATTCAACCTACGCTCACATCCGCTGAATATGAATCAACACTGAAACGTTTGGAAAGGTTTAGTCATTTTACAGATAGCAGCATTGGTATTCCTTTTACTAAATTTAATATAGGTTTGGAGGCGGTGATTGGCTTAGTCCCTATTATAGGTGATGCCGCAGGGCTAATTTTATCAAGCTATGTGCTTATAGAAGCGCAGCGTTTAGGTGTGAGTAAACGTATAAAGACTAAGATGATCATTAATATGCTCATTGACTTTGTGGGCGGTTTAGTACCATTTTTTGGCGATATATTTGATGCGTTTTTTAAAGCTAACACGCGTAATACACAACTATTAAAAAAGCATTTAAACAAGCAGTTAAGTGAGTAATTAATAGCTTTAATTAACTGTTAGCAAAGAGACTTTAAACAAAATGTTGTTGGTTGTTTAATCACCTAGTAAGGTAGGAGCGTCTATTCACTTTGGTATTTACAATATGCAATTATTCATCGGTAATAAAAACTACTCCAGCTGGTCATTACGCGCATGGTATTTAATGAGTAAATTTGATGTTGAGTTTAGTGAAACTCAGCTGGTACTCGACACTCCTGGTTTTTACAATGAGCTAAAAAAGACCTTTGCTGTGCAAAAAGTTCCAGCGTTAATCGATGGCGATTTACAGGTATGGGATTCACTAGCAATTTGTGAATATATTAACGATGCTTACTTATCGGGCGCTGCATGGCCAAAATATATTACCCAAAGAGCTAAAGCGCGTGCGCTAAGCGCTGAAATGCATTCAGGCTTTATGGCGCTGCGCAGCGAAATGCCAATGAATATAAGAGCTACCCGTAAAGTAGACCTATCGAGCGAAGCATTAAAAGACATAGCCCGTATAGACGAGATATTTGTACAGCAACAAGATGTGTTTCCAAATGAGTGGTTTTTTGGTGACTTTAGTATTGCTGATGCCATGTACGTCCCTATTGTATTGCGTTTAAAAACGTATCAAATTACGTTATCGCCAGAGGCGCAACAATATTGTGACTTTGTTATGCGCTGCCCAGTATTGCAAGTATGGATCACTCAGGCATTAACCGAAACCGATATTGTAGAGTGTGATGAAGCAGGAACGCCTGTATAATTATTATTTTTCATATGGCATGTTCTGTGCCTTAAAATCATAAGTTTAAACTAGGCAGCTCATGTATCTAAATCACCCAAGGTATGGCAATAAACCGATAACTACCAATACCTCAGTGACAATAGAGGCGATAGAGAATGCGCACTGGCGTTACTCGAGGCTTAAATACTTCCCTAATACGGTAATATTGGCTGATATAAAAAAGCAAAACTATGCCATTGACCCTCGGGCACTTTATGTTGATATTGAAGAGAAGTGCGAAAGTTGCTCTAAGGCATTTATTTTTTTTGCTCAAGAGCAGCAATATTGGTTTGAGGTACTTGATTTTTGGGTCGATTCACACTGTACACGTTGTTTTGAATGCCGTAAGCATGCCAGATATATACTAACTCTACGTAAACGGTACGATATGTTAACTAGCTTAGCCAATAAAACCTCAAGTGAAAAAACAGAGCGTAAAGAACTTGCCAATACGCTTTACTGTTTAGGTATTATTAAAAATATCAATAAAGTGAAAGATTAATCCGCTTATATTTTACTATCACGCCTTATTTTTACTTTAGTTGTAAAAGCCCGTACAATTCGTCTCGTTTTTAGTGCGCTAATATGGCGCTGTAACCGAGACGAATTAATCAATTTTTATGCATCAAATAGCTGATCTAATTTCAATTTTTGAGCGCACTTTTTATCAAAGTCACAATACACGATTGATAAAAGGCGATTGTGAGCCTGTGTATTTACCAGCAACAGAGCAGGTGCCATATCACCAAGTTGTATTTGCGCATGGTTTTTACGCCAGTGCATTACATGAAATAGCACACTGGCTGGTGGCCGGTGATACACGTCGGTTATTAGAAGATTACGGCTATTGGTACTGCCCAGACGGGCGCGATAAACAAAAACAAGCTGAGTTTGAAAAGGTAGAAGTAAAGCCTCAAGCTATAGAGTGGTTATTAAGCACCGCAGCAGGGTTTAATTTTAATGTGTCGGTGGATAACTTAAACGGCGAGCAAACGTGTCGGTTTGATTTTCAGCAGCGAGTACATGCACGGGTATTATCGCTAATCGAAAATGGCTTTAACTCTCGTACAGAGTCACTTTTAAAAGCACTGTGTGATTTTTACAATACAACGTGGCCCTTAACAGCGCAGCAATTTAATTGGCAACATCCAAAGGAGCTTTGTAATGGCGTTTAAATTAGGCTTAATTGTAAACCCTGTAGCAGGTTTAGGCGGCACAGTTGCCTTAAAAGGCAGTGATGGCGCGCACACAGCCGCTAAAGCAATTGAATTAGGTGCAGAGCCAAAAGCAAATAGCCGTACAAAAGCAGCGCTTGAGGTGCTATTACCTTATAAAGAACGCTTAACTATTTACACTGTTAACGGTGACATGGGTGAGCAAACAGCAAAAGCTTTGGGCTTTAATGTAGAGGTTGTATATAACACTGCAGCAATAACAACCGCAAATGACACAGAACAAGCAGCAAAAATACTTAAAAACTCTGGTGTTGATTTAGTCTTATTTGCCGGAGGCGACGGTACAGCACGTAACATTTGCCATGCAATAGAGGATACCATTCCTGTACTTGGTATCCCCGCAGGTTGTAAAATTCATTCTGGTGTTTACGCTATTACGCCAAAGGCTGCAGGGCGCGTAGTCGAAATGTTGGTTAAGGGTGAGTTAGTTACCTTAGCCGATGCAGATGTAATGGATATAGATGAAGATGCTTTCAGGCAAGGCACAGTAAAAGCCAAACGCTACGGCGAAATGCAAACACCTAGCGAAGTACGCTATATGCAAGCGGTTAAAAATGGCGGTAAAGAAACCGACGAACTCGTACTTGCCGACATTGCAGCGCATGTTGTATCGCAAATGGATGAAGACACATTTTATATTATGGGTAGCGGCTCAACGGTTGAAGCCATAATGGAAGAAATGGGTCTTGAAAATACGTTACTTGGCGTTGATTTAATAAAAGATCAAACCTTAGTTGCCCAAGATTTAACGGCTAAGCAATTGCTTGAGCTTACACATGATCAAAGTACTAAGTTAGTCATTACGCTCATTGGCGGGCAAGGGCATATATTTGGCCGTGGTAACCAGCAATTGAGTCCTGTGCTTATACGCGCAATTGGCAAAGAAAATATTATTGTAGTAGCAACAAAAACAAAACTACAAGCGCTTAATGGCCGCCCCCTTATTTGTGATACAGGCGATGGCGAATTAGATGATGAATTAACGGGTTATATTAAAGTAACCACCGGATTTAACGACCATATTATGTATGCAGTAGGGCACCACAACATTGAAAATACAGGTGCTTTGCAAAACTAGGAGATTAATAAATGAGTTTAGTGAACTATATCGATGCAGCCCAGCAGTACTTCGATGATTTAGTAATAAAAGCAACTGACGATGAGTTATTTGCAGGCGGCTATTTACGAGGCCACTATGATCTTGCAGTAGGCTATGCCGAAGTAGAAAAGCTAACAATTAGTATCGATGAGCTAAACGAAACAGTAGAGCAAAGCTTAGTAAAAGCATATCGCAACGGCGAGCTTAACGAAGAAGACAAAACATTAGTTGCACGCTTGTGGGATGAAGTTAAAGCCCTCGCTTAACCCTAAGTGGCAAAAAACACGATTTGTTTATCACTATCGTGTTTTTTTGTGCCCAAAACTTTTAAAGTAAATTCCAATGTTAATTTACTGTTTCATTTTTGTGGGGTATTGTTACTGAAATAAATTTTAGGAGCGGTAAAAATGAATAATAATCAAGATGCTTTACCTTCAGGGGTTGTAGCGCGTTTTTTAAATTTTGTTGAGCGAGTAGGAAATAAGCTTCCAGATCCAGCAGTAATATTTCTATTTGCAATGTTATTAATTTGGTTTTTGTCGTGGTGGTTTTCAAGCGTAAGTTTTGATGCAATAGATCCACGTACCGGTGAAGCGATTATTATTAATAATATGCTGGCAAGTGATTCGCTTGCTACCTTTTTATCCTCTATGGTAAAAACCTTTACTGGCTTCGCTCCCTTAGGTGTCGTTTTAGTAGCTATGTTAGGTGTCGGTGTTGCAGAGCATTCGGGCTTTATTAATACTGGTCTTAAGTTAATGCTTAAAGTTACTCCTAAAAAGCTATTAACGCCTTCAATCATTTTAGTGGCCATTATGAGCCATACCGCTACTGACGCAGGTTATGTATTAGTTATTCCACTTGCAGGTGTTATATTTTATGCTGCAGGACGTCATCCGCTTGCGGGTATTGCAGCTGCATTTGCAGGAGTCAGTGGTGGTTTTGGGGCTAACTTTATTCCATCAGGTATCGACCCATTACTACAAAGCTTTACCCAAAGTGCGGCGCAAATAATTAATCCTGCAATGACAATTAACCCGTTAAATAACTGGGCATTTGCTTCAGCATCTAGCTTATTTATTGTGGCATTAGGCTGGTACATTACCGATAAAATTATTGAACCACGTTTACAAAAAACAGCGGTTGATGGTGCTAAAGAGGATTTACCTGTATTTGAAGATGCACGTAGTGATGAAAAACGGGCCTTTTATATAGCCAGTTCAGTAATGATAGCAGGACTTGCGTTATTAGCATTTGTTTCTGCTCCAGACGATTCTGCAATGCGCAGTAGTGACGGATCCCTTACTAATTTTAGCTCTCCTTTAATGCAATCAATTGTACCATTAATATTTTTACTTTTTTGGATTCCAGGCACTGTATATGGTTTTACGGTAGGTACCTTTAAAACTTCAAAAGATATGATTGATGCAATGAGTAAAGCGATGAGCGGCATGGCGTATTATATCGTTATGGCGTTTTTTTGTTCGCTATTTATTGCTGCATTTAGTAAATCAAATTTAGGTGCATTACTCGCAATCGAAGGTGCGCAGTTATTGAAGGCGATGGAATTGCCAAGTGCAGTAACGGTTGTAGGCATTATCTTTTTAACTGGCTTTGTTAATTTGTTTGTTGGTTCAAGTTCAGCAAAATGGGCGTTACTTGGCCCCATTTTTGTACCAATGTTAATGCAACTTGGCATTTCGCCAGACTTAACTCAAGCCGCTTATCGTGTAGGTGACTCAAGCTCTAATATTATTACACCGTTAATGCCATACTTCCCATTGGTGGTTGTGTACTGTCAAAAGTATGTCAAAGGCACCGGTATAGGCACTTTAATTGCTATTATGCTGCCGTACTCAATCGCCTTTATGATTGGCTGGAGTATCTTTTTATTAGGTTATTGGGCACTTGGTATTCCATTAGGTTTAGATGCAAGCTACATTTATCCAGCATTGCCTTAACCTAAACCTTTAAAAACCTCACTCACTTGAGTGAGGTTTTTAAATAAAAGTCCTGTAATGTAAAAATGAGTCTAAGTTACCTTTCTAAATCTCTCACTATATAGCCAAATAAGCTGGCCTCTCCAACAATATACACATAATCATTTTTGTTGTTCATTATTGTAGACTTATCGTCATACCACCTAAAATCATGAATCTTATTCGTTTTAGGGTCTTTGAAGTATAAACGAGTACAGCTATTTTCATACTCAGTGCCACACTCTTGTACATCGGTCAGGATGTATTCTTTATACCAATAGTCGCCTTGCGTGTAGTAAGCCCATAATTTAATAGGATCAGAGATAAAAACATAGAGTATTCCATAGATTAATAAAGGGGATAATGGGTACATGAAAATGAATGCTAATTTTATTTTAGTATCTGAGAAATTGTATTTAAGTGATTCTCTATATTTACTGCAGCGTTTATATTTATTGAATATAAGTATATTTAAATAGATAAATAGTGCACAACAGATAATAGGGAGGGTTATAAAGAAAACAACGTTGTATAGTTCATTTGAGATGAATGGTGGATCTGTAAAGTCCATTAAAATAGGAAGAGTGATGCATAATAAAATGGGGAGTATTATTGCTACAAGGAGCAAGTTGTCGTAAATCTTTTTCAATTTTTAATTCGTCCGTGAACTATAGCCTTTGTCTAGTTTACAGAATTTTTGTTATTTTAAAAATCAGAGAAATGTATTTATAGGCATTAAGCAACCCGAACTCAGGCTAAAAAAACTATCTCAAGCCGCTATTGGATTGACGCGGAAGTTTACTTTTTTTCACTGTAGCAGCTTAAAAACAAAAAAACCTTGTCACTTTCGTGGCAAGGTTTTTTTATTAAAGAGTCGTTGCTTATTTAGCTGTGAAGCTTACTGGGCGACGTTCTTTACGAGGACCGCTGCGCTTATCACCGCGTGCGCCGTCATCTTTATTAAAGCTGCGTTTCTTATCACCAGCTGGACGCTCAGAGCGTTCGCCACGTGGTTCAGCAGGGCCTTGATCAGTGGTAATTGTTAAGCCCATAGGGCGTTTACAAATAAACACTTTTTGGAAGTGATCAAGTACATCTTTAGGCATGTTTTGCGGTAATTGAACCGTGCTGTGATTGTCGTGTAGACGAATATCACCAATAAACTTGCTTGAGATGTCAGCTTCGTTAGCGATAGCGCCAACAATGTTTTTAACCTGAACACCATGTTCACGACCTACTTCGATACGGTAAGTATCCATAGGACCTGCATCACGGCTGTTACGTTCGCGAGGTTTACGCTCAGCGCGTTCACCACCACGTTCGCCGCCACGTTCGTTACGACGTCCACGGTCACCACGGTCGTTGCGTGAATTACGGTCGTTACGCTCGTTACGTTCACGAGGTTGAATCTTAACTTCTTCAACTTTAATTGGCGACTGTTGCTGTGCTAAACACAGTAACGCACCCGCTAAGCTTTCAAGAGGAAGGTCAAGTTTTTCAGCCATGTTAGTAGCTACTTCATTGAAGAACGTGATGTCTTTGTTTTCAAGCGCAATAGTTAATTTTGCTTGTAACGCTTCAATACGTTTTTCTTCAACAATTTTTGCTGTTGGTAATTCAACTTGAGCAATTTCAGACTTCGTATGACGAATGATATTTTTAAGTAAATAACGTTCGTTATGTTTCACGAATAAGATTGCTTTACCAGTACGACCAGCACGACCTGTACGGCCGATACGGTGAACGTAGGCTTCAGAATCTTGTGGGATATCGTAGTTGATAACTAAGCTTAAACGGTCAACATCTAGACCACGAGCTGCTACATCTGTTGCAATAACAATGTTTAGCATGCCACTTTTTAAGCGATCTACAGTGCGTTCACGTGCTTGCTGGTTCATGTCACCGTTAAGTGGAGCAGCAGAGAAACCTTCGCGCTCTAATAACTCAGCAAGTTGTACTGTATCGTTACGTGTACGAACGAAAACAATAGCACCTTCATATTGTTCAGCTTCTAAGAAGCGAACAATTGCTTTATTTTTATGTACGCTTGCATTCCAAAACACTTGCTCAACAGATGATACTGTCGAGTTACGCGCAGAAATATGAACCTGTTCAGGATTGTTCATATATTTGCTGCTGATGTTTTGAATTTGCTTAGGCATAGTCGCAGAGAAAAGACATGTTTGCTTTTCGCGCGGTGTTTTTTCCATGATGTTTTCTACATCATCGATAAAGCCCATACGTAACATTTCATCGGCTTCATCAAGTACAAGTGCTTGTAGAGCATCAAACTTGATAGTGCCACGGTTAATGTGATCGATTAAACGACCTGGAGTTGCAACAATAACCTGAGCGCCACGACGAAGTGCGCTTAATTGGATACTGTAGCTTTGGCCACCATAGAGTGCCAATACTTCAATACCACGAACATGTTTAGCATATTGTTCGAATGCCTCAGCAACTTGGATCGCAAGCTCACGTGTTGGTGTGAGTACAAGGATCTGTGGCTGTTTCACAGACGGGTCAATATTATTTAGTAATGGCAGTGCAAATGCTGCGGTTTTACCTGTACCCGTTTGAGCTAGTCCCAGTACGTCCTTTCTTTCTAGCAATAACGGTATACATTGAGCTTGGATTTCAGATGGTGTCTTGTAACCCAACTCTTCAACTGCCTTCAAAATTGCAGGAGAAAGATTTAGAGATTCAAACGTGACTGGTTCTGACATTAATACGCCTCAACGAATTTAAAGAGGCGCGCATTATATAGGATTCGCGAGGCAAATGCTTGTATAAATTGAAACTAATTTCTATGTGTTTGATGTTGGTCGAAATTTAACCAGCTCAATATTGGGTTTATTGATCTGGTTAACATATTTAATACAAAGCTTATTTATACAAGCCTAGGTTTTCTTTTGCGTAAGCTTCAAATTCGGTAAATCCACCAATGTGATTTTGATCCACAAAAATTTGCGGCACTGTTGGGCAAGGTTTGCCTGCTGACTTTTCAAGATCGGCCTTACTAATGCCTTCTTTAATTATATCGATGTAACGAAATTTAAAGTCATCACGTTCATTTGTTAATTGCTCTGCTACGTCTTTGGCGCGTACACAAAATGGGCAGCCTTCACGGCCAAAAATTACTGTTAGCATAATGCTCTCCTTTATTTGATTGATATCAGTTTAAATGATTAAAAAATATTTTAAAGCGCAAAAAATCGATTGGACTGTTCTAATAAAGCATAAATACAGGAAGTCACCCCAATATGCTTCGCATTATGATTTTTAAAATGCGAATGCGGCTAAAGTGTTTTTAATATTAATTTTTAAGTTATTGAATATATACAATAAAGAATGCTTGCAAATGTGGCATGTAACTTGACTTAAGCTGAGTATACAAAGTTACATAAGATACATATGAATACTCAAAGCCATATTTTAAAGATTATCCAAGGGGTAATTGGTAAATACTGCGAAACACAAGAGCGGTATATGTCAATTACTTTAATCAATGAGCTGCAATGCAATTACGTATGTTTACATGCGCCTTATGAACACGTTTTAGCGCAATGCGAAAAATTTATTATTCCTGCTTTGAAGTCAGTAAATGATAATTTTGTGCTAAAAGTTAGAGCGAATACCTTAGGAGTTAATGTTTGCTATTGGATAGATGATGCTAACCAAGAAAATACATTTGATGTGCATGGTCTGTTAGTTACCAAACAACCTATTGATTTAGCACTTAAGCTTAATCAAAATGTTGGTGTTTTAACTGATTGCGAAACATTATTTAAAAGCTGTTCAATAATGTCAGCGCACACTCATGAGCTGTATGCTTTTAATTTTAGATTATACGAAAATACTTGTAATGAATTTCTACAACTCGAGGACTTACGACACTTAAATAGTCATTCTCTAATGCGAAAGCTGGATACTAACTTTTTAAAAAACAGTATAAAACTTTATGCTATTGGTAAAGTTGATGAACTAAATAAAGACATAGAATTATCAGGCAATGTGCTTGGATGGCCCTTTTTTGATACAGACTTGGTCGCTATTCGAACTTCATTGTTTGCCCAAAAACGCTTGTCTGTATTAGTTGCTGACGATAGCTTACCAAGTCAAGTAGCGACTAAAGTGATGCTTGAAATGCTCGGTTGTTCGGTAACATGTGCAGATAACGGTGCTAGTGCATTAACGCTAGCTTTAAATAATCAATTTGATTTACTGCTTTTAGATGAATGTATGCCAGAAATATTTGGTAGTGATGTAGCGCAGCAGTTAGTAAGCAAAAGTACTTTAAATACTGATACACCAAAAGCTATCTTGTCGGGTCTCACAGATGATGTTCAAATAGCAAAATTATTTAAAAAAGGCATTACGCATTATTTACAAAAACCAGTCACAAAAGCGGATCTGGAAAAATTTATTAAGCCTTGGCAGCTTAATTAAATTAGCTAGCTAATAAGTGAGTTTTTACAAATGAGTGCAATAAAACTACATAACCTGAACTCTGGTTAAGAGATTTACTATCATATTGAAAATATACTAGCTTAGCTTAGTTAACCATGGCTGCCAAAGCGGGAGTGAGAGCTGAGTTAGTGTGTTTTCGATATGAGTTAATTTTTCAGATGCCTTGTGCATCTCACCTTGCTCTATATTTATTAAATAAAGTTGATATATAGCAAAGGTGTTAGGGACTGTAGCGGTGTTACAAATTTTGTTTAGTGCGTTTAAAGAAACCGCGAATTTTGAACTGTTCCCAGTGTTTCGGTAAATAAATAATGAGATACACAACAAGCTCGGTAGTGCAATATCTTCGTCACTTACTAAGGCAATACTCTGGGCTATAAGTTGCTCTGCAAGTACATAGTTTGCGTTTGTGCAATGAATAGCGGCTAAGTATCCTTTTGATACCGCAACACAGCGATTATACCCAGATAGATTGGCTACGTTTAGTGATTCAGCGCAAAGTGTATACGCTAATTCAATATCGCCTTGTAACAAATAACACGCGCCGAGCAGCTGTAAAGCGGTACTCTTAAATAGATTCTTTTCTATTGAATCGGTTGTTATATCACATTCGTTTAAGCATAAATTAGCTGATTGGATTGCAGCGTTTATATCACCAGAATATAAATAGAAAAGTGCATTTGTGCTGTAATAGTGAGCCTTTTCTTGGTTCGCGTGTTGTAATGTGGCATTACATATTACTAAATAATGGTGTGATCTTTTAAACTCACAAGAGAATAGTAAAGTAATTGCAGTGCCTAAATTAGCAGAAAACACTAACGGAAGATCATTCACTTTAATTGCTTTATTAAGGCCTTTATCAAAATATTGTAGTGCTTTTTCATATTGACGATGAATAAGCGCGGCATAACCAAGTTTAATATAGAAGTTGGCCACAATAGCGCTTGGTAATGCGGAGTGAAATGTTGATTTAATTAAAGAAATAGCGAGCTTAATTTTACTGCTCATCATTAGTTCATACAAAAGCCCATCGTTATGCAATTCATTTACTAAAATATCTCGGTTCTCTTCACTCGGGTAAATATCCACTTCTGAACGGGCAATCAAGCTTCCTTTTTCACAATTTAAAGCACTCGCAAGCTTATTTAAATTACTCAGACGTATTCTTGTAACTGAGCCATTAAGCCATCGGGTAAGGGTTTTTTCGCTTACACCTATTTGATTGGCAAGCCATAAATGTTTTATCGATTGCTCTATTATATATTGCTGTAATTGCCCTCGATTTAGAAGGGCAGTTTTTGAATTGTTCAATTTTCACTCTTGTAAGTCGGTATTAAATATTTTACGGCTTAGGAGGGATTTCAATTTTGACAAAAGGTTTCCTAACGCAATACATAAAATGTCCGGTTATGTCCGTGGATTAATTTGGGTACGCTTAATATCATATATTGAACACACCCTTGGAGCAACAAAGTGTCGTTTTAAGGTCAACTCAATATTGGATAATAAAATGAAAAAAATAATCACACTTAGTGCATTTACATTGTTAATGAGTAGTTTTACTACACATGCCAATGAGGCTCAAGTAAGAATGGGCGTTGAGCTTGGTACAGGAAAAATAAAAGTAGATAAAGATTTTGCAATTTTAAAAGAAGATTTTGACACCGACGGGTTTTCGCTTGGTTATATACTCGGTTATAAGTTTGAAAACAATGTAGTCACAGAGGCTAATTTAGCCTATACATCAAGTGATGTATTATTTGGTACTTTTGATAGTTACGAAACGTATGAATTTAAGGCAATGATAGGGTATTCATTTGATTTAGCAACACACTTTAGGGTTGTGCCGATGGTTGGGTTATCGCGCTGGGAATTAGACACTAAACAAGGGTTTTTTTTAAACCCAGGTCCTGAGGCAAAAGAGGAATTTTCAGGAACTGATTTTACTTATAAAGTAAGATTTGAAGTACCGCTGGGTGATCTGGTTTTACTTTCACTTTCGTATGCGAGTACTGAAGTTGAGTTCGGCCGCAATGAAACAACTCAATTGGGTGTATTATTTGAGTTTTAAAGCTCGTAGCTAAATGGCGAGTAGCCTCGCCATTACTGACTATGTAGATTGATATTACATAGATTCGAGCGTTTTACCGCGTGTTTCTTTTATGTATTTAACAACAAAAAATATACTTATAAATGCCGATAACGCATAAAAGCCATAAGCGCCAGCAAGGCCAATATTGGCCAGCATAATAGGGAAGGTCATGGTAATGGCAAAGTTAGCAATCCACTGCGCACTAGCCGCAACAGCAAGCGCTGCCCCACGAATACGGTTATTAAACATTTCGCCTAATAATACCCACACAATTGGGCCCCAACTTAAGCCAAAAAATACCACAAATAAGTTAGCCATAATAAGCGCAAACGTACCCATGTTATCGCTAAGTGCAAGTTTGCCTGCTTCATCAAGGCCTGCACTGCCAAATATATAAGTAAGCGCGCTTAAGCTGATAAACATACCAATACTGCCTACTAATAGCAGTGGTTTACGGCCAATCTTGTCAACTAGGGCAATGGCAATAAAGGTTGATACAATATTAGTAGTGCCTGCGAGTACATTTATAAATAACGATTGCGACTCGTCAAACCCAGCGGCTTGCCAAAGCTCAGAGCCATAATAAAATACCACGTTAATACCCACAAATTGCTGAAATACACTCAGCGCAACACCCACCCAAACAATTGGGTGTACTTTTTTACTGTTATCAATAAATAAATCGCGAATGCTTGGCTTTGTATCGCTATGCAAAGAGCCTTTAACATCGCTTATTTGCGCATCAAGGTTGTCGTTCGAAATTTTACTAAATACCGCTTTTGCATCATCCACTTTACCTTGCGCCACTAAATAACGAGGCGACTCCGGAATAAACAAAACACCGATTAAAAACAACACAGCAGGCACAAGCTCAGCCCAAAACATCCAGCGCCAAGCGGCTATATCAAGCATTAAAATATTTTGCGCGCTGCCTGCTGCATCAGCAATTAAGTAGTTACTTAAAAAAGCAGCAAATAAACCCAATACAATAGCGAGTTGTTGTAATGTAGCTAAACGACCACGTAGTGCTGGTGGCGCAACTTCAGCAATGTAAGCTGGCGCCAATACCGATGCAGCACCAATACCTAAACCACCAAATAAACGGTAAAAAATAAACTCCACAGAGCTTTCGCTAATGCCCGAACCAAAAGCACTAATGGCAAAAATAATCGCAGTGATGATCATAATTGCACGGCGACCAAACTTATCAGCCAGCGGCCCCGCAGCAAGTGCACCTAGGGCGCACCCTAATAACACAGACGCTACATTAAAGCCCGTAGCCACACTGCTTGAATTAAATGCATTACCTAGCGCCGACACCGTGCCGTTAATAACGCCCGAGTCAAAACCAAATAAAAAGCCACCAATAGCAGCCACGGCCGATATAAATATTACGTAAAAAAGAGAAGTGTTTTCAGCTGTGTTGGCTGAGTGGGAAGGCGGTGTGTGCGTTGTCATTATAAGCCCTGAAAGTTAATTTAAATTCAAAGGAGCATAATATCGTAAAGCGTTATGGTTGAATATGCTTGTGCGGGTATAAAGGGTTTGGCGAGTATAAATTGAGCCATTTTTAAAGGTTTTAATTTAAAGGTATTAGCTTAAAGGCGTTAGATTCAATACTTTGAAATTAAGTAGCGCCTTTTAAATAACACAGACTGAATTTTAATAAATAATATGCTTTGTATAGGAAGTGCCTGTTGGAACAATATTACTGATCTGTACCTTTAAGTGTGCTTTTGCAATTACATAAATTGATTGGAAGTTAGGTAATTGTTTACAAGTGATTATTTGGTGGTTAAGGTAAATGCATTGAATATAGGAACATTGTCGGTTTATAAAACGACAAATGTCGTCGATTAAGTTGCTATGCCAATTCTATTCAGAGTGTGTGGAATTTGAACAATTATTTTAAGTATTGCCCAATCAATTCTCATGAAGAATTAGATAAAGAATACTCCCTGACAAACTTGTTTAATAATCAAGTAACATTTTCAAGGAGAAATAACTTTAATGATCTTTTTGATTCGAGAGTCGAGTTTAGAACACCGTCTCGAACGCGCGTAAGGAATACTTATAAAAAGCTCTCTGGGAGTTCAAAGCTAACATTCAAACAACTTTACATGGGTAAAGAATCAAAGCACAATTTTGAATTACTTCATACAAAAATGAATGAAATATTGGATAGTTACCTTTTTTACTGCATTACGGATAATCCCACTAATAATTTAATGTGGTCTCATTATGCTAATTCGCATAATGGTTTTTGTATTGAATGGGATAAGAGTTATGTAACCCCAGATAAGGTTACATACAAAAAAGCATTAGCAAATATTGATATTTTAGAATTAATAGAATCAACACTAGATTTGAGATCAAAAGATGAATTAGGTATTCAAGCGTGGGATGCTCTAAAGGTGAAATTAAATGAATGGGAATATGAAAACGAATTTCGTTTAAAGTTAAGTAATGATTCTAAGCACCTTATTAAGCAAGACTTTAAGGACTTTGCGTTAGTTAAATCCCAACCTGAGTGGATTAAATCTATTATATTTGGGTATAGGATGCCTATGAAAACAAGAGAATATATTCGTGATAATGTTAATAAAAATATGGTATTCAAAGAGATAGTTATTGCATCAGATAAATGTAGTCTTAATCTTCGAACATTAGGATAACAACACGCCCTGAGGTGGCAGCAAGCGCTAAAGCTCACTTTCCACCGCAAATTTTAACAGCGGTGATCCCTTACTTTTCAATGCGGTTAAGTAAGTTGATTCATCGTAGGGCGTATGTGTTTTCCAGCACCTAAATAGGATTCGTATCCACTTAAATGCCAATGATCTGATGATGGTATTATGAGGTTTTCCTTTGGCTTCTTGCTGCCGATAATATGCTTTAGCCCAAAATGAATAACGCACAGATAATCCAGCCCATTCCACAAATGTTTGCCTTAAAAATTTAGTGCATGAGTATCGCCAGTGTATCCATTCCTTTTTGCCACTGCGTTCGGTTACTGGAGCAATGCCTGCGTATTTTTGTATGTCAGCGGCGCACTTATAGCGGTCACGATTTGACCCCATAGCGGCTAATAATCGAGGTGCTAATTGTGGCCCCGCCCCAGGTAAACTATCAAAAATAGCGCGATCTGTATGTTGCTTATAAAGTGTTTTAATTTCGTCATCAAATCGTGTTATTGCCAACATTAGCTGTTTAAGTTGCGGAATGAGGCATTCAATAAGTAATAAGTTTGGCGTGATCACCGCCATATCTTCGGTGAGAATTTCTGCATCTTTTATTTCTTTTATCCGCTTTTCATTAACGAGTGGGTAGCGGGAATTATGTTGATTAAAGAAGTCGAGTGGTAATCCCCCCGAAAAATAATAGATGCCAAACGTAGAATTTTCTCTTATTGTAAACACAGGAGAAAATTATGAAAAAAGCACATTTTACAGACAGTCAGATCCTTGCCATTTTAAAACAAGCAGAAAGCGGCGTGCCTATTCCTGAGCTATGCCGTGAACATGGTATGGGCAACTCAACCTTTTATAAATGGCGCGCTAAATACGGCGGCATGGATGCGTCTTTAATGACACGAATGAAAGAGCTTGAAGATGAAAATCGCCGTTTAAAGAAAATGTATGCTGAAGAGCGGCTAAAATCTGAGGTCATTCAGGAGGCAATGGCAAAAAAGTGGTAAAGGCTTCTGAGCGCAAAGTCTTGGCTCATGAAGTCGTTAGCACAAATAAAATGAGTATTGCCTTAGCCTGTCGTACTTTCATGATAAGTGAAACATGCTATCGCTATACGCCAAAACTGTCTGATGAAAATGAGAAAATTGCAGCGTTGCTATTGGATTTAAGCCAATGTCAGCGTAATTGGGGATTCGGTTTATGTTTTTTATATTTACGCAATGTTAAAGGCTACACATGGAATCATAAGCGCGTTTATCGTATTTACCGTGAGCTTGAGTTGAATCTGCGAATAAAGCCTAGAAAACGTCTAACAAGGAAGAAGCCTGAACCATTGGCTGTCCCTGAGGCCATTAACGAATGTTGGTCAATGGATTTTATGCACGACCAATTATCGGATGGCAGAGCGTGTCGCTTGTTCAATGTGATTGATGATTTCAATCGCGAAGGACTCACAATAGATGCTGACTTATCACTCCCCGCTGAGCGTGTTATCCGCTCACTCAATCAAATTATAGAATGGCGTGGTAAGCCAAAAGCTATCAGGTGTGACAATGGGCCTGAATATATTAGCCATAAATTAGCAGAGTGGGCGTTAAATAATAATATTGAATTACGATTTATTCAACCAGGTAACCCGCAACAAAATGCTTATGTAGAGCGGTTTAATCGCACGGTTAGGTATGACTGGCTAAGTCATTATATTTACAGTGATATTAGTGAGTTACAAGATAAAGCAACCGATTGGTTATGGACTTATAATAATGAACGCCCTAACATGGGCATAGGTGGAATAACACCCATACAAAAACTGGAAAAGTTAAACAACGAAAATTCTACAGATAGCCTCCATTAAAAATGGGGGGATTACCGAGTAGTGTTTGTTTCCTCGCTTTTTTAGCGTGAGCAAGAGAGGGCCAGCGCAGTAAGAAGTCACAGAATATTTGAGTGTCTTTTTCTTTAAACCAATCAATCACGTGGGGATAATAATTTTTTAGCGTTGTGGCTATTTTATTGGTTAAATTAACACGATCTTGTACTAGTTTACGTCTGTATTCGACAAGCTGCGCAAGACACCTAACGTCCTCTGAATCCGACCTAATAACCGTTAATTTATCCATATGAAGTTGTAAGATTTCAACTTGAATAATTGCATCAGTAGGATCATCTTTAGCCCCGCTGTGCGTAAATGCGGCACGGTATTTAGCAACACTTGATGGGTTAATCACAAATAATACAATGTGCTTAAATTTACTGAGTGCATATATAAGTGGGCCTTTTTTAGCTCACACGCGACAGCAACAGATCTGCCGTTGTAGCGTTGTTTTAACTCAAGCGCCCATGCATTAATTGACTTAGGCTCAGAGGAAATCACACTTAAATGTTGTGTATTTGTGTCACGATTTATTTCACAAATATCGTGTTTACGGTCAGCCCAATCGATCCCGATAAGGGCAGCAAAATCTGAGACGTTAAAGGCTTCCATTTTGGGCCTCCTAGAGGTAAAGTGAAAGAATAAATAGAGGCTAATAGTGTTTCTCGCAGGTCTTATAGATAGTCGGCATTACGACAATCCCTGAGTATGCGTATTGAAACAAATAACTCCTGTTGATCCGAAAGTCTTGTTACAAACATTGATTGTTTCCGCTCAAATATTCGTGATCAACAGAAGCATATTCCATGTATTAATGAGATAGGTAAATACATTAATTAATGGAACGGAGTAACTATAAGCACTTTAAACGGAATAAAAATAGTTGGCTACGTTTCGCTCCGCTACACATTATAGTCAACAATTTTTGTCCGCTTAAGTGGGCATTAAAAGGAGAGACGATGGCAAAGGTTAAGAATTTTTTTCTTTTAACATTACTACTTTTATCCGCATGTTCTTATGTAACAAATGAAACTGAAGTTGAGCGTAGGTATAAAAATGCAGGCTCATTAATAGGAACAGCCTTGGCCTGCGAGGACAATTTGCAAATTATCAACTCGTCAAAAGCACTGGAAATGTATATTTCAAAGCAGGAGCTAGCTAAGTATTACACGAAAGAAAAACTAGACTACTTCTTAGCTGTGCATGACAGAGTTGCGATGGAAACATGGCAACATTTAGATGAAATTAAGGCAAAAATAGGTAAGCCACATAAAGTCTGCCAAAGCCCTAGCTTTAAAAATAATACTACAAAAAGTCTATATCGTTGTATTCATATGGGTGAAGCGACGGTGTGCCTGTAGTGTTGGTAACATAACAAATGGTTAAGCGTTATCAACACTAAATCATTACTAGCATTAAAGTGTTTTTAGCACTATTTATAGTGCTAAATCTTGCCCAGTTCCTGCTTCACGCTTCAGAGTTATTAAAGTACTCTTTTTGCAATTCTATAGTAAGCGCTTTAGGGCGAATGCCTTGTACTAGGCTGTATACTTCTTCTTTTGTGTAACCTGCCGAATTTAAAATAAGCGCAGCGACCAACCCTGTGCGGCCTGTACCGCCTTTGCAATGTATGGCAATGGTTTGTTTGTGTTGTATGGCCTGTAATATGTCGGTTTTGTGGGTGTTCCATCTTGATATAAAAGGCTGTTTTGGTGCTTCGTCGTCATTTATAGGTAAATGAAACCAGGTTATATCGTGTTTTTTGCACTCATTATTAATTGTTTCTACGTTGTTTTTTTCAAGCTCCTTTTGCGGCATAAGTGAAAGCAGCATGTGAGTTTTAGCAGCTTTTAATGTAGCGATTGAATCAGCTAGGTTTTGTGTTTTTGTGCCTGGGCAAGGCGTAAAAATAATATTTGCGCCGTTGTTGAGTGATAAAATATCGTATGGGTGCGCGCTCATGGTAAGTCCTTTATTTTTAATGAATTTGCTTTTATACGCTCACTATAGCGTGTTTTAGTTACAAGTTTAAGATTGAATAATAAGCACAAATGCTAGATACTGTTTTTATATACAGTTATGGCGATATTATGAAAAAAGAATTACCAGCAAAATACTATTTAGCGCATTTTAGAGAGCTTATTGAGTTTGTAACAAGTAAATGTATGCATTTACTTGAGCCCAAGCACCGCGAATTTATTAGTAAAATTAACCAGCTAGATGAGCAAAGCCAATGCATGTTGGCGCGTGTGTACTCGCGAAAGCCTTATTTGGTGCAGGCGCAATCGCTTAATTATGAAGAAATAACCTCGCCGCATCAGGCTATTTATACGCTAAAAAAAGCCGGCATTTTATTTGAGCCAAACGAGCAGCATTACCAGCAGCTTTTAGCGCACTTAACTAAGCCTTCTTTGGTTGAGTTGCTAAGTAGTTATAGTGAGCAAATAAGCTTTAAAAAAAGCGCCGCTAAAGGCGCGCTGGTGGATATTGCGCGTGAATTTTTTAAAGCATGCCCAAAAGAGCTCGCGCCACTTTATAGCCAGTATGTAATTAACAACCGCAGTGATTACTACGAGTATTTTGAGTTTTTATTTGCAGGCAAACTAAGCAGTGGTGATGTGAATCATCAAAACCGTTTTGTAATGCGAGACTTAGGCTTAACCGCTACGCGCGAAGGACACAGCGAGAGTTTGTCACGTTTTGAAACACTTGACGAATCGCAATCAAACTATTTATTAAACCGTTACCGGTTAGCATTTAAAAATATTACAGATGAGAGCGATTACGTCGATTTAGCGTCGCAGGTTTTAGTGCAAGCTGCACATGGTGCAATTGCCGTTGTATTAAAAAATAGATTATTAGTTAGGCTTTATAGGCAGCTAAAAACAGTTGATAGCGAACTTGCTTTTAGTTTACTTGAAGGGTGTGTGGATGATAGCGAAGCACAAGAAATTCAAATAAGAGAGCAATACAGGCTTGGCAATAAAGAGTGGGTAAAAGCTCGATTAGAAGCCATTATCGAAAACCCACTTACTGATGATTTACTGTATTTTGCTGACGATTTTTTAATGCGTAAGTTTAATAAAAAAACACGTTCGCGTTTAAGTGCCATGCTTGCCGACACTCAGTGCGTGCTAGAAATTGATGAACTGTACCGAGGTGAAGTAGAGCAGGGCGTAAACGATTATTATACTCGCCAAGGTATGGCTGTATTTAATACCGAAAACACGCTTTGGCAAAGTTTGTTTGGTTTAGTATTTTGGCACGAGTTATTTGTGGAGTCGCCTTATCCGCCATGTAATGAGTTTGATATTTATCCGCAAGTATTAAGGCTTGGTAATTTTTATGAAGCGCAGCAAACACAGATAAATGAGCGCTTAGCGCAGTGCCAAACGTCGCAAGCATTACTTAATCTAGTATGCAAACATGCAGCGCAATACTTTGAGCAACCTAACGGTTTGTTCAGATGGCGCAGCAATTTATTAGAGCCACTAGAGGCGCTTATTTTAAACAGCCCTATTAAGGCGCTAATTGCGCACTTAACAGCCATGAGCAAACATTATTTACAGCTGAAAGACGGCTATCCCGACTTAATGGTCATTAATAATGGCCAAGTACATTTTGAAGAGGTAAAAGCCCCTGGCGATAAGCTTAGGCGCAACCAACTTACAACTATTGATAATTTAAAAAATGTGGGCTTTACAGTACATATTGCTGCGGTTAAATGGTTTGTAGATCCAAACCGTGTTTACAGCATCGTTGATATAGAAACCACAGGCGGCTTAAAAGGCGGTAACCGTATTACCGAAATAGGCCTTGTAAAAGTGCAATACGGTAAAGTAATTGATAATTGGACGAGCTTAGTTAACCCCGAGCGCCATATACCTGGCTTTATTACGTCATTAACCGGTATTAGCGACAGTATGGTTTACAACGCGCCTGTATTTGCCGATATAGTTAAGCCGCTATTAGATAAACTCGCAGGCAGTATTTTTGTAGCCCATAACGTGAACTTTGACTACGGCTTTATTAAAAAAGAATGCGAGGTTGCAGGGCACTTTTTTAAAATGCCAAAAATGTGCACCGTGGTTGAATCGCGCAAAGCGTTTAAAGGCTTAAAGTCGTATTCGCTTGGCAATCTCTCATCGCATTTTAATTTAAATTTAACGAGCCATCACCGCGCATTGGCCGATGCAACCGCTACTGCTGAGTTGTTGTTACTTATTCAGCAATCCCAAATTAGTGAATAAGCAGTAAATCTTGACGCAAGAAGTAGTATGCAATTTTAAGCACTTAGCTTACTTTAGCTAAGTGCTTTTTTTCGTGGTAAAAATCCAGTTACAAGCATCGTACCTATAATTACAAATAATGCGCCGAGTAAAGTATTTGGCCCAATTTGCTCATCTAAAATTAAATGTCCCCAAAAAATGCCAAATAGTGGAATTAAAAACGTGACTGTTAACGCCGATGTAGGGCCTATATCGTCGATTAATTTAAAAAATAAAATATAAGCAAGTGCGGTACACACTACTCCTAATACGAGTACACCTAGCATAACGTTGGTGCTTGGTATTTCTCGTATTGGCATAAATAAGATAAGCGGTAATACCATAAAGCTTGAAGCCCACATTGAGCCATGAGCGTTATCGAATGGGGCCAATTTAGGCGCGTTTTTAGTGTAATGCGATGCAATGGCATAGCAAAGTGATGCGCTTAATGCTGCTACTATGGCTAAAATTGATTGGCTATTTAATACAAAATGATTTTGCCCAACAAGTATTGCAACACCTATCAAACCAAGCAGTAAACCAAGCACCATACTTTTTGTGGGCTTTGTTTTTGTCCATAAAATTCCAACTACAACACCCCATATTGGTGTTGTAGAATTTAAAATAGAGAGTGTGGATGCACTAATAGTTTGGGCTGCGTAAGCAAAAAATAAAAACGGCAGAGCAGAATTAAACGCGCCTATAATAAAAAAGTGTTTTTTATGCTGGATAAACGCTAAACGGCGTTTTAAATATAAAGCAACAATAAATAAAGTAACTGCAGCAAAGCCTACTCTAAACTCAATTAATACTGCAGGCCCCAAGCTGTTAGCTGCCATTCGCATAAATAAAAAAGAAGCGCCCCAAATAGCGGCCAAAAAAAACAATCGTAGTAAGCTTGCTAAGGTCATGATAGTACTTTAATTATACTGGTTAGCTTGTAGAGTAACAGGGTTTATAAATGGTGTAAGCCATATTCGGAACTGACACATAAAAATAATAAACCAAGGTTAATAAAGAAAAGTTAATTGTGAGAAATACGAAGAGACTGTAACTACCTATCCAATTGAGCAGGCTAAATAAAGTTAACTTTCGGTTCGCTTCTTTTCAAAGTCGCTTTTAACTATTTCAAGTGCTTTTAGTACTTCTTCTGGAGCAACATCGTGTTGCTCTAATATCATAATTAAATCTACTGCAAGTTTAATGTATGTTGGAGCTTGATCAAGTGGGTTGGTCATGGTGCTTTTTCTTTTTAGAAATTTGACTAATAGCCACATCAATCGCAGTTTGTACGCGTTCTTCCATATGTGTACGTTCGGCTTGTGGTAAGTAAAATGCCATGTCTACGTCATAGCGAATATATCTTGGTGGCAGTTGGTTTAGTACAGTACAGCAAAAGTCAGCCATTACATCTTCGTTGTATTGTCTATCAAGTTTTCTTTTAATTATTTCTTCTAGAACAATTTTTTCGTAAAAGTTGTGTATATCGTCATGTAATCGCATATTCCTATCACTCTTTGTTAATCCATTTAATTGAGTTTATACCAAGGCTTACTATAAATCGATAGCGGCTTTAAATAGTTGTTTATGTACATTAACTAATGAGGTTAAATTACGTTGATAACCACCGCCAAGGCTGCACATGAGTGGTATTTTCTGTTGTTTACAAAAATTGAGAACAAAAAAGTCACGTTTATATACGCCATTGAGCGATACATTTAATAACCCTAACTCATCTTTTTCGTAAATATCTGCGCCAGCATTATATAAAATAATATCGGGGTTATGAATACGCACGCAAAAATCGAGTGCTTGTTTTAATGTAGTGAGGTACTCAGCGTCGGTTGTTTTAGCGGGTAATGCAAAATCGTAAGTGGATTGCTGTTTATTACGAGGGAAATTTTGCTCACAATGAATTGAGCAGGTAATAATTTGGTCATGATTTTGAGTGATTTGTGCTGTGCCATCGCCTTGGTGTACGTCGCAATCAAAAATTAAAACAGTGTCGGCTTGCTCTGTATTTATTAAATGTGCTGCTGCAATAGCTAGATCGTTAAAAATACAAAAACCGCTACCGTAATCACTGTATGCATGATGATAGCCACCACTTAAATTAGCCGAAAAACCATGTTTTAGCGCGTGTTCACTACTTTGGATGCTTGCCCCAACTGATAGTAATGTGCGCTCTACCAATTCATTTGAATAAGGAAAGCCCATTTTTTTTATGGCTTTATTGCTAAGCGTGCCGTTTAAAAAGTTATTTATATAAGTTTGATTATGGCAAAGCGAAAGCTGAGCAGGCGTTGCTTTTATAGGTGAAGTAAAATTATTGGGAGTTAAGCCTAGTCCTTCAATTTCTGCTTTAAGCTTTTGGTATTTTTGTATTGGAAAACGATGGCGCTCAGGAAGCGTTAAAGCAGAATATAGCGGGTGGTAAAAAAGCTGCATTAGCGTAATTGTTGTTTTTCGACTTGTTGAATTTTATCTTCGGTGGCAGAAATTGCTTTTCTGCAGCGGCCTAATCGAGCGTGTGTGCTTAATATTTCAAGGTTAAGCTTTTGTGCTTTAGCAGGCGAGGCTTTATCCATTTGCATTTTTCGCTCTTCAATCATGAGCACTAAACGGCGTTCAAACTCATGGTTTTGTTTTAATTCGTCGTAAAGCTCATGCGACGATTGCATTATTTTTTGCACAGCTTGCTTGTAAACGGTTTGCTTAGGGCGAGGTTTATAATGGCTTTTATTTTCTTTAACCCAAATAGGCGTTGATTTAATAACGTTGAATACGGCTTGTACTTGAGCTGCAATACGTTCAAGTGCGTAGGTGTATGCATGACGATGTTCGCTTGGCGGTAACCTTGACACTTCGTCTTCTATTTCTATTACGTAATCGACTAGGTTCATGCTCTTTGTGCTAAAAACTGCGCGGTCAAACAAGCTAGGTTGCGCTTGCATGTAACGATTTTTAGAAAAAAGTTTAGCTTTATCAAATTGCTCAGCTTGTTGTTTTAGCGTTGCAACTTGTTGGCGTAGTTTATCTAAAGCCATTGAATGCATATTAAAAGTAAGCCTCGTAAATTAGTTTTAATGCTAAAAGTATAACCATAGTATTAAAGACTGGACGAATAAATTTGCTACCAAAACGTATTGCTGAATGCGCCCCAAACCATGCGCCTAGCATAATAAAAAAGCCCATTGTTATGCCAAGTAAAAAGTTTACATGGCCGAGTGCAACAAAGGTTATCAACGATATAAAGTTAGACACAAAGTTCATTGAACGCGCTAAGCCACAATTGAGTAGCAGGTTCATTTTGTAAAGCATGCCATTAGAAGCAGTCCAAAAAGTACCCGTACCTGGGCCTGCTAAACCATCAAAAAAGCCTAATGCTAAACCTTGTAGCCATTGTTTTATTTTCATCGCTTTGTTTAGTTTAGGAAGTTTATTACCTTCGGTGGTACTTAAATTACCAAATAAACTATAGCCAGCAACTAAAATAATAATAATTGGAAGTAGTTTGTTTAAAAAGTCGATACTTAAATGATCAACAATAACAGTACCTATCAATGCACCTATTGCGGTAGCAATAATAGAGGCAGCCCAAAACTTAGGACTAAATAAGTTCTTTTTATAGTATGTATAGCTTGCCGTTAACGAGCCAAAACTTGCTGCTAGTTTATTGGTGCCTAATGTTAAATGTGGAGGCAAACCAGCAGTTAATAAAGCGGGTACAGTTAACATGCCACCGCCACCGGCGATAGCGTCTATAAAACCTGCGGCAAGTGCAACAGCACATAAAACAGCCCAGGTTGTTGGATCGAGTGCGAGTTCAAACATTAATAATCTATTTGTCTTTTAAAAGGTGGTAGGGTGTCGAGCATGGCTTTACCGTATCGCTTAGTAACTAAGCGCCTATCGAGAATAGTAATACAGCCTTCATCACTCTCTTTTCGCAGCAGTCTACCACAGCTTTGTACCAATTTCTTTGCGGCGTCTGGCACGGTAATCGTTAAAAACGGGTTACCACCTTTGCTTTGTACAAATTCTGCTTGCGCTTCTTCTATCGGCGAAGTAGGTACAGCAAACGGAATTTTAGTAATTATTAAGTTCTCTAAATATTTACCTGGTAAATCAAGACCTTCTGAAAGGCTTTGTGTTCCAAATAAAATACTGCCTTTGCCTTCGTCTACATTTTTGGTGTGTAATTTAAGTAACGCTTCTCGCGACATTTCACCTTGTACTAATAAGTTAAAACCTTTTGTTCTAAGAAACTTTGTTACGTGGTCCATTTGCCAGTAAGAAGCGAATAATACAAGGTTCGCTTTTTTATCATTTAGGTACTCTGGCAATGTTTTAGCTAAGTGGTCACTAAAGTCTTTATCGGTTGGCTCTACTTTAGATACAGGAATACGTAAAGTGGCTTGTTTTGGGTAATCAAAAGGAGAAGGTACTTTAATAAATTTAACGCCTTCTTCTTTAGCAAGCCCTGTTTCGTAAGCAAAGTGATCAAACGAGCCCAGTGCACTTAATGTAGCTGAGCACAAAACAGCGCCCGCGCATTCTCGCCACAATTTATCTTTTAAGTAGTAACCGACCTCGATAGGGCAGTCGCTTAATAAGTGGTCGTGATGGCTTTTATATTCAAGGCGTTTTATCCACCGTGCATGAGGTGTACCTTCACCCTTTTTTGCGTAACTAAACCAAAGTTTGTTTAGTTGTTCTAACCGGTTTATGTATTGGCCACTTTCGCCTAGTATTGGGTCCGCAACGTACGGTTTTATATCGCCGTCGCTTACATCTTGGGTAAGGGTGTCGTGCATTTTGTTTAAACAGCGCAGTGCATCTTGCGTGGCTTCGCTTATGTCTTTAGCTTTACTGTGCAGCGATTCTGGGATCTCACCGTGTTCAAAGCGATAAGTATCGTCTTTTGAGTATTCAAAGTCGGCATTATCAAGAATATCGCGAACTACTTTTAAATCTTTATTTGCGTCATTAATACTGTCGCAAAGTTTAAAGTTTTGCCCAATGGCTCTTTGCCCCACTAAAACCTTCGCCATTTTTCCGCTAAACTTAGTGAGCTTATCAAGCCATTCTATTGTGCCTTTTATTGTGGCAGCAGCAGATGAAAAATCGCGTGTTATATGTGCTAAATGGTGCGCTTCATCAATAACGTAAATGGTGTTGTCGGGCTCTGGTAAAATTTTACCGCCGCCTAAGTCTAAATCGGCAAGTAGTAATGAGTGATTAATTACCAGTACGTCCATTTGCATCAATTGATTACGAGCAAGCTGAAACGGACACGTTTGATGGGCCTTCATTTGGCGCTGACACGAATGTTTATCGCACGCTATTAAGTTCCACACTCTATCGGGTACAGTATCGGCCCAGCTGTCTCTATCGCCTTGCCACTTTTTATTCACATAGGCGTTATATAGCTCATTTAAACACTTGGTTTCCATTGCGCTCAATGGTGAAGTAAGCGATGGCATAAAATCCATTTGTGTTTGGCTATCGCCATTAACAGCATTGTGTAGTTTGTGAGCGCAAATATAACGATGACGACCTTTTACCAAATCAAATTTAAAGTCGAGGCCTGAATGCTTTTTAAAAAACGGGAGCTCTTTTGCTATTAATTGTTCTTGCAGTGCAACGGTAGCAGTCGAAATAACCAGTTTCTTTTTTTGTGCCAAGGCCAGTGGTAATGCACCTAAACAATAGGCAAGAGACTTACCTGTACCGGTGCCTGCTTCAATAACACATATGCGTTGTTTTTTGTGATAGTCGCCTGCGAGTGTTTTTGCTATTTCGGCAACAAGGTAGTTTTGGCTACTTCGCGGGCGGTAATCAGTTAGGTTATTAGCCACATGCTGGTGTACTTGCCTAATTGTTTTTTTTAGTGAGTCAGAAAGCATGGGATGATTTACCTAAAGTATGTATATAATTACAGTGTATATATTAAGTGGGATCGTACGTTGACACAAGCAATCTATCAGGGCTTTATTTTATCAAGGCAACAATACTCGCCTAAGAGTAAGCGTGGGATCACGCTTTGCTACTGGCTCGTATCTGACAATGGCCCAATTAAAGTACTAATTGAAAACCAGCAAGCTGTTTTTTTTATCCCACAAGATGAACACAATTTTGCACAAAGCATATTAAATAAAGAAAATATAAGTGTTAATTTTAAAACGGTAGAAATGCGCCATTTTAGTGGTGTTGTGTGCATAGGCTGTTATTTTAATGATGTAAGTAACCTTTACAAAGCACGCACATTACTTGAAAAGCACATAAGTATATACGAAGCGGATATACGCCACAGCGATCGTTTTTTAATGGAACGTTTTATTAAAGGTGGGGTATGGGTTACGGGTGAAGTATCTCAAAAAAATGGCTTTATTTTAATTAGCAATGCTAAATTAAAAGCGAGCCCTGAATATACACCCACGCTGAAATCGCTTTCATTAGATATTGAGTGTAATGGTGAGGGCGTATTGTTTTCGGTTGGGCTGGTAGGAAATGGCCTTGATACTGTATTAATGATTGGTGAGCCTCAACAGCATAATCAGCCATTTAATATTGATTGGTGCTTTGACGAGATTAATCTACTACAAAAGCTACAGCAGTATATCAATAATAATGATCCTGACATTATTGTGGGTTGGAATGTCATTGAATTTGATTTTACAGTGTTAAACTCTCGGGCAGAGGCGCTAGGGATAACGCTTAATTTTGGCCGGGATCAGCAGCCTTTAAATATAAAAACAGGGCATTACACTCGCCTCACCTTACCTGGGCGAAGCGTTATAGATGGCATTGATACCTTAAAAAATGCCACTTATCACTTTGATAACTATTCGCTTGCGAACATTTCTTATAAAGTCCTTGGTGAATCTAAACTAATTCAGGCAGATAATCGTTTAAGTGAAATTGTTCGTCAATTTAATGAAGATAAGCTCAACTTAGCAGCTTATAACCGACAAGATTGTATACTCGTTAATAGGATTTTTGCAGAGTTACAACTCTTTGAATTTGCTATAGTGAGGACTCAGTTAACCGGTCTTGAGCTTGAGCGAATGGGCGGCTCGGTTGCTGCATTTACTAACTTATATTTGCCATTACTACATCGCAGCGGGTATGTTGCGCCAAATTTAGGCGATCACGGTTTGTCGTTTGAAAGCCCCGGTGGGTATGTAATGGAGTCAATGCCTGGGCTTTATAAGAATATACTTGTTTTAGATTTTAAAAGCCTATATCCCTCAATTATGCGAACTTTTTGTATTGACCCTCTTGGGCTTATTAAAGGGTTAGACTCACCTGAAAATGCAATTGAAGGGTTTAATGAAGCCGTTTTTTCACGAAATGAACACCATTTACCGTCGTTAATTAAGCATTTAACACATACACGGCAAAGGGCAAAAGACACAAATCAGCCAATGTTATCGCAAGCTATAAAAATAATAATGAACAGCTTATACGGCGTGCTTGGCTCTAAGGGGTGTCGATTTTATGATCCAAGATTATCGAGTTCAATAACATTACGTGGGCATGAAATTATGCAAACAACCCGTAAATGGATTGAAACGTTAGGTTATGAAGTAATTTATGGCGATACAGACTCTATTTTTGTAAAAGCTGACGATCAGCTAAGTGCGCTGAGTTGCAATCAAATAGGCAAGGATTTAACGCTCTATATTAATAATAAATGGAGCTGCGATATTAAGGACCGTTTTGGGCTTACTAGTTATTTAGAAATAGAGTTTGAAACCCACTATAGCCCATTTTTTATGCCAACAATAAGAGGTAAAAAAACGGGTTCAAAAAAACGTTACGTAGGACAAATTATAAAAAATGGGATGCCTGAACTTATATTTAAAGGAATGGAAACCGTACGCAGCGATTGGACCGAATTTGCACAAGAGTTTCAAAAAGAGTTATTCAAAACTTTATTTAATGAAAAATTTGAAATAAAACAACTTCACGAGATTATAAGTGACTACACCAAAAGATTGTTCGCAGGTGAATTCGATGAAAAGTTAATATACCGTAAAAAGTTAGGACAAAATCTAAATGATTACGTAAAAAATGTTCCTCCCCAAGTGCAAGCGATTAAAAAGTATAAAGCTAGTAATCCTGATTTTGAAATTAAACGAGGTCAAATTATTGAATATGTTTATTCTGATGATGGGGCGCAATTATACAATGGTTCAAATAATTTAAATTATTCGGTTTACATACAAAAACAGCTAACACCTATCGCTCAAATGGTACTTGATGCCTTGAATTTAAAAGAAATTGAATGTCAAGGGGCTCAACTTTCATTTTTATAATTACTTTACAGTTTTCGTATTTAAATAGTCATATTTTTTGTATGAAATTTAACCTACTTTGATGTGGGATGAAGTGTTTTTCTCTTTTTTTGTTAAAATTTATGATTCCCTCATGTTGTTTTGTTAATAATTCCCTATTTTATGTAATTTAAATTGAACCTTTTTACTTATTTTTTTCTGCTTTTAAAACAGTTGGTTATGTCTTTTTGTTTTTCTAAGTGATTGATATTTAATTGTGTGTCTAAGTTTTTTTTGTAATTTAAAAGGGTTTAAGGTTAATTGATTGTTGACGTTGTTGTTTCACTGGTATTATCATTCATCACACAATTGTAGCGTTTGGTAACACTTTGCCATCACGTTAGATTGAAAATTATAATTAATAAAATGTATTCTTGGGAGAATCAAATGTTAAATAATCAAGTAACAAAAGCTGTTCGCTTAGCGATTGCTTTTGGTGCAGCATCAACAGCTGCATTTTCAGCAAGTACAATCGCTGCTGAAGAAGGCGTAGAAAAAGTAGAACGTATTCAAGTTACAGGCTCACGTATTAAACGTACTGATTTAGAAAGTGCTAGCCCGGTTTTGGTTCTTAGCCGTGATGATTTAAATGTTAGTGGTCAATTAAGCATCGGTGACATTCTTCAACAAATTCCAGCTGCGGGTGCCGCTCTTAATACTGCCTTTAATAATGGTGGTACTGGCGCAACAAACATGGATTTACGTAACTTAGGCGCACAACGTCTTCTTGTATTAGTAAATGGTAAGCGTTGGGTTTCATCTTTAGGTTCTACAGTTGATTTAAATACAATTCCATCGTCAGCGATTGAACGTGTTGAAGTTGTTAAAGACGGCGCTTCTGCTATATACGGTTCTGATGCTATTGCTGGTGTTGTAAATATCATCACTCGTAAAGATTTTGAAGGTGTTGAGGTTTCGGTATACGGTGGTGAAAACTTAAAGTATAACGATGGTCGTCAGTATTCTGCAGACATCACTGTTGGTACTACTTCAGACCGCGGTGGATTAATGTTCAATGCTAGCCATGTAACTCAACAAGAAATTTGGGCAGGTGATCGCGACATTTCTTCGATGGGTAACAGTTCTACAACTGAAAAAGGCCGTTTACGTCTTACTTCAAGTGCAATCAGCACTGATCTTCGTGATAGCTTACTTGCTCAAGGTTATACTGAAAACAACGCTGGTAAGTCAAACGCTGGTTTTGATTTAGTCCCTAACGGTGCAGGTTCAGCTGTAGGTTTAGATTCATTCCGTGACCGAGCTGGTGATGTTTATAACTACGCGCCTGAAAACTACCTTGCAACGCCACAAGAGCGTAACAGTTTTTATGTTCAAGCTTTTTATGACTTAAGTGATGACGTTCGTTTTGTATCAGATTTCATGATGACAAACCGTAAATCGTCTCAGTTACTTGCCGCGATGCCATTAACAATTGGTGCATCTTTTGGTTCAGCAGCTAGCCGAGTAGACATACACGAAAATAATATCTACAACCCATTTGGTGAAACACTTTATGGTGATGCTTCTCGCTCAGGTGTAGAAGGTTATATCCCATTTGCTGGTCAACGTCGTTTTGTAGAAGCGGGTAACCGTATTTACAAACAAAATGATACAACTTACCGTGCAATGGTTGGTTTAGAAGGCGGTATCGGTGATACATCTTGGGTTTGGGATGCTTCTTACATTTATGGTAAGAATAGCCAAGACGTTTTAACAACAGGTCTACTTAACCTTACTCGTATAAACCAAGCATTAGGTGACAACTGTAATGCATCTACTTCTTGTGTGCCTCTTAACCTATTTGGTGGTGCTGGCTCAATTACACAAGATATGGTTGATTTTGTAACGTTTGACAGTGTTTCTCGTGAAGGTTTAGAACTTAAAGATTACACAGTAAACTTTTCTGGTGATGCATTTGAGTTACCTGCAGGTGTTGTAGGCATGGCTGTTGGCTTTGAACGTCGTGAAGAGTCAGGTTACGATACGCCTGATCCACTAACTCAAAGTGGTGAGACTTCAGGTAACCAACGTGATGCAACTTCAGGTGGTTTCCGTTTAGATGAAGCATATATAGAGCTTTCAATTCCAGTATTTGATGGTTTAACTATTGCACCAGCAATTAGATTCTCTGACCACAGCGCATATGGTAGCAACTCTACTGCTAAAGTAGGTGTTGAATACCGCCCAATGGATGATTTACTTCTTCGTGGTACTTGGGCTGAAGGTTACCGAGCTCCTTCAATTTCTGACTTATACGCAGGTAATGCAGATGCATACCCTACATTAACAGATCCGTGTAACTCTGTAGAAGGTGTTGTTCCAAGCCTACCTGGCTGTGCTGGCGTACCAAATGGTTACACGCAAGCTAATACGCAGATCCGTGAAACTCGTGTTTCTTCTCCAGATTTACTACCAGAAGAGTCTGAATCTAAAACGTTTGGTATTGTTTATAACCCAAGCTATGTTGATGGTTTAGAATTCACAATCGATTACTACGATATCGAAGTTGAAAATTCAATTGGCCGTTACGGTTCTAACCGTATATTGAACGAGTGTACTTCAGGAAGTAATGCATCTTCTTGTGATTACATTGACCGTGATGCTAACGGTAATATCGTCGACTTACGTAACTTTTTGCAAAATGCGGGTACTTACAACGTAGAAGGTATAGATTTCTATACTGCATACAAGTTTGATACTCAGTACGGTAGCTTCAGAACATCTTTTGATTTGTCTTATGTTATGACAAACGAGTTTGACGGTGATGACCAAGTTGGTATTCAATTCGGTGACGCAGGTTACCCAGAATACAAAGGTACATTTGCTTTAGATTGGTCTCAAGGCGACTTTGACGCGCATTGGCAAACACGTTATGTTGACCGTATGCAAAACAACTATGATGTATTGTATGGCGCAGAAAACTACCCAGGTATGGCTGATTACATTGGTTCTTACTTTGTACATGACGTATCTGTAGGTTATGCGCTAGACGCTTACAACACTAAACTTAGTGTAGGTATTGAGAACTTATTCGCGAAAGAACCTTCTCGTGAATACACTAACAATGACTTTGCAATCTCAACTAACAACTTCTCTGTAACAGAGTATGACGTTAATATGGATCGCTTTGTATATGTACGAGCTACAATTAAGTTCTAATAACTTAGAAACTTAAACTTTATTTAAAAGCCACTTTTTAGTGGCTTTTTTATTTCTGGAATATTTATGATTCAACTAAATAAAAATATTGATGTAGTTAATTTAAATAGGGAATACTCTAAAAATAAGAGAATTATGGTTGATAGTGTTTTAGAGTTTGATGGGTTATCTCAAATTACAGAAAAATTAAAACACAATATCCCTTATTTGAATGCATATTCTTTAAATGGCCAATACATTCAATCATCAGATGATGAATTAAAAAATATGTCTCCCGATAAAATGAGAGCGCTTCAGCAGACTATTTATGAAAATGCGAGTAAAGGGGTTGGCTTTTTTTATGGGCGATATGAAATAACTCAGAATGAAAAAGATGAGTTACTAAAGGAGCTATTTAATTATCTTAATGGCCAAGAAGTTTTAAAATTGATTAGTGATGTTACAGGTGTAAAGGGTTTAAAAAGTGCAAGTGTGCAATTAACACGTTATGTGCCAGGAAATTTTTTGACACGACATAATGATGTACTTCCTGCAAAGCAAAGAGCAATCGCTTTTGTATTTGGTTTTACACCACAGTGGCACCCAGACTGGGGTGGTCTGTTACATTTTTATGAAATGGATGGGAAGCTGACAGAGACGTTTATGCCTAAAAGTAATGTTTTATCCCTTTTTGATGTGCAATTACCACATTCTGTTTCTTATGTAACTCCATTTGCTCGTGCTGCAAGATACTCAATTACTGGCTGGTTTAACTTAAAATAATATTATTTAAGCGATGCTCATAGGTTGGATCTTAAGAAAACTTGAAGTTGAACTCTGTTAATGATCAAATAGTTACGCCAATAAAAACATGGCTAAAAACAGAGTTCACATGCAGATTAACCAAGTTTCAAACCAATTAAAAGCCCTTATCTCAGAAAAACACCTCATTGAGCTTGCAAAAACCTCTGGATTTCAAGTTCGACACCGTTGCCTGTCGATCGTTTCTCTGCTCAAAGCCGTATTTAAAAGCTTATCTTGCCTGCAAGACGCTAACTTGTCAGATATCCATCAAAACTTGCGAACGCAGGCTGATTGCACGATAAGTTATAAACCCTTTCATAATCAAATTCGAAAACCAGCCTTGACTGAGCTTGTCCGTGAGCTCGTTATTCAAGCGATGTCTAAATTGACTGTAAACACGCTGGATAAAACCTTTTTTACCCAGCGAGGAATACAGCGAGTGTTATTGCAAAATGGTTCTTCATTTGCTCTACATGATGAATTAGCGCAGGTTTTTGCTGGTCGTTTTACTGCTGTAAGTCCTGCCGCAATTGAGTTGCACGTTACCTATGACCTATTTAATGAACAACCCTGCGAAATAGATATTCGTCCTGATGTTGAAACTGAGCGCGCCTTTTTACCAGGTAGCCACACACTTGAAGGTACGTTATTACTTGCTGATGCTGGGTATTTTGACTTAGATTACTTTGAGCAAGTAGCTCAAGATGGCGGATGTTTTTTGATCAGAGCAAATAAAAACATTAACCCAATCGTTACATCAGCTTATTGCGCGGGTATAGAACTTAAATAAAAGAACATTAAAATCAAAACGTTACTCGATAAATTCGCAAGCCAACCACTTGAGTTAACAGTACGTTGGAAGAAAAATGGGCCCGAGTACAGGCTTATCTATTTACCGAATGAAAAGCGCCCCGTTCTCCTTGTTACTAATTTAAAAGAGGCACAGTTTAGCTTTGACGAGCTACTCGATATATATGCAACTCGTTGGCAAATTGAGTTGTTTTTCAAAGAACTAAAGTCATGGAATAACCTTAAAGGGTTCATCACACGAGATCCTCATATTGCCGAATCATTGGTTTGGCTGAGCATACTGCAAACACTTATCAAGCGTTTTATCTGCCATAGTGCAGCGGGTATGTTTAAGTGTGCGATCTCGACATTTAGAGCGAGTAAGTGCAGTTATCTTTGGTTGGATGATATTCTGGATTGCATAGAACAAACACGGTGCAGCCATAAGATACATCGTGTATTTGAGCTACTAGCGGTAAATTGTAAGCGGCAAAGCATTGAGAAAAACAATGATATTTGCCGTTTTAAGATAGGAAGTCACACGGTCTGTGTTCCTTAAGAATTAAGCTATGAGTGGAAGCTGGGAATGCTTTGAACTGAAGGTTAATTTTCAAGGATGCATATATAATGCTTAGATTATTGTTTTTATTAAATAATGGTTCTAATTAGGTAATGGTAAAAATAAATACTTGGGTTTATACTAGGTAGGAATATTTAAGTAAATCTAACCAAATAAATTTAGCGAGATATAAATGAAAGAAGTCCGATCTTTTATTAAAACAGCATCATTAACGGATCTTGAAAAAGCTCAACAGCTTATCAATGATGCAATTTCAAAATATACCCAGCAGCAAAAAGCGAAACAGGAAGTTTTGGATCTTTTAAAAGAAAAAGGACTTACGCTAGAAGATTTACAAGATGGAGCATCTGACAAACGCACCAAAGTTAAGCCTAAGTACCGCATGGAACTTAATGGTGAGACTGTTGAATGGACTGGCCGTGGCCGTCGTCCTAAAGCGTTTGAAGGTGTTGAGCTTGAAAAGTTTTTAGCCTAAAGCTAAATATAAGAGAAGCTCCGGCTTCTCTTTTTTGTTTACCCCTCAATAAAATATGATTAAAGTTTAAAACTCCCAGCTATTATTTGCTAAAATCTCTTCACTCAAACCTATTTGTTTTCCCATGAGCTATAAACTAAGACCTTACCAGCAAGAAGCCGTAGAACGCACCGTTTTACACTTTAGAAAGAGTAATGATCCTGCCGTTATTGTGCTACCGACCGGTGCAGGTAAAAGCCTTGTTATTGCTGAACTTGCCCGTATTGCTAAGCAAAAAATATTAGTACTTGCTCATGTCAAAGAGTTGGTAGAGCAAAATTCGCAAAAATATAAAAGTTTTGGTTTAGAGGCGAGTATATTTTCAGCAGGTTTAAAAGAAAAGTCATTAAACCATCAAGTAACCTTTGCCAGTGTGCAATCACTTTCTCGTAATTTAAATAAATTAAATGAGCATTATTCGTTACTTATTATTGATGAATGCCACAGGGTAAATGGGGATAAAAAAAGCCAGTACGGAAAAGTAATAAGTAGTTTAAAAGAATATAACCCTCAGTTAAAAGTATTGGGTTTAACAGCAACACCTTATCGGCTAGGAACGGGGTGGATATACCATCATCATTATCATGGCTTTGTTAAAGGGACTAATGAAAGCCCGTTTAAAAGTTGTATTTTTGAATTACCACTCAGGTATATGATCAAACATAATTATTTAACGCCGCCAAACGAAGTTGATGCAGCGATTAGCCATTATGATTTTTCGTCTTTAGATAGCAATGCATTTGGGCAATATACGACTGATGATATGAATGCGCTTTTAAAAAACAGTGAGCGCGCAACGAAAGCGATATTACAGCAAGTAATTCAATACAGTGAAGAGCGTGAAGGTGTTATGGTTTTTGCAGCCACGGTAATGCATGCTCAGGAAATATTAAGCTACCTACCAGCTCATCAAAGTGCACTTATAACAGGTGATACGCCAAACACTGAGCGCGATAAAATCATTAAGCAATTTAAAGCTAAGCAATTAAAGTATCTAGTTAATATATCGGTACTAACAACCGGCTTTGATGCGCCACACGTCGACTTTATAGCTATTTTAAGACCTACAGAATCAGTTAGTTTATATCAACAAATTGTGGGGCGAGGTCTCAGGTTATCTGAATCAAAAACGGATTGCTTAGTAATAGATTATGCTGGCAATGGTTTTAATTTATTTCACCCAGAAGTAGGCGATAAAAAAGGCGATAGTGATAATGAACCTGTGCAGGTACTTTGTCCTGGCTGTGGTTTTGCGAATATATTTTGGGGTAAAACTGATTCTGCAGGAAAAGTAATAGAGCACTTTGGCAGGCGCTGTAAAGGGCTGTTAGAAGACGATGATGGGCATAAAGAGCAGTGCGATTATCGTTTTAGGTTTAAAGAGTGTGAGCAGTGCGGTGCCCAAAATGATATTGCTGCACGTAAATGCCATGATTGCGGCGCGGTAATGGCCGACCCTGATGATAAGTTACGTAATGCATTAAACTTGAAAGACGCACTTGTGCTTCGATGTAGTGGGTTATCGGTAACTCAAATTAAAGATGAACTTATTAAAATAACGTATTTTGATGAAGATGGTGCAAGTTGCGATGAAGTATATAACCTCGCAAATAAAGGCGGGCAATTTATATTTAATAAGCAATTTGGTCTACGAGTAGGGCTTGGGCAAACACCTATTAATTTTAAAACTGCAGAGCAAGTAGTAAACGCACAATTTGAATTAGTACCACCGGATTTTGTTATTGCACGAAAAAGCAAAAAGTATGGTTGGAAAGTGGCTGATAAGCTATTTGACTATAAAGGGGGTTTTAGAAAGGCAAATCAGTTAAGCCGCTAAGCTTAACTGATAGAGTACATTGAACTAAAAGGCGATTAAGCCTCGTCACCGTCCATTAATCCCCAGCCATCACCGTATCCATTAAAGCTATTAGCAATACTTTCAATGTATTGCTCTGCTTGTCCTAGAAGGGTGTGCTCTGGCACCATTTGTACTTGAGTGATTACTTCCCAAACGCCAGTGTCTTTACATTTTTCAAGCTCAGCATTTTGAACTAATGCATCAGAGACTATTTCTTTAGCAAATTTTTCAGCATCGGCTTCTTGTTCAAATAAAATAAAAAAATCGACTTGGTGCATTTTATTTAAATCAATGCCAGCAGCGGCTATTTCGGCTAAAAGTTGGCCGTTATCATCATCAGGGAATTGCATTAAAAACTCATTTAAAATTAATTTTTTATTCGTAGGCACTATTGTAACTAAAATATTGTCTTAACGCGTACTAATTTTAATTATGCTGATATTTATTCAAAGTTAAATTTACGCGTTAGATTGTTATTAAGTTAATGTGTTGCTCATTATGGCTATGCTAATATGCGGGTAATTAACCAGTTTTTTGTAAGATATTAAAAGTAAGGATATTTACTTGTTTATTAAGTTTTTACGTTGCATGTGTGTTGTGAGCGCTTTAATTGCGACAAATAGCTATGCGGCAGAAAAAGTCATAGAAGATTACGAAATTGAAGGGTTAAGTGGCGATTTAGAAAATAACGTAGCTCTTTACCTCAAGCAGTTAATTGGCGAGAAGCCAACCCGTACACTTCGCCGTTATGCTCAAAAACAAGTACAAAATAGCATCAAAGCACTTGGCTATTATAGCCCGACCGTCGAGGTTATTTATGATAAAGACGACAGCGAACTAATTGTTAAAGTTGAACGGGGGCCTGCAACTCGCATAGAAGCAATTAATATTACGCTAAACGGTGATGGTCAAAGCGATACCCAATTACAGGCATTGATTAAAAGCAATCACTTAAAGCAAGGTGATGTTTTAAATCATGGTAAATATGACTCTGCTCATAAAAAAATAGAATCTATGCTACTAGAGCTAGGTTATTTTGATGCTAAGTGGCCAGCGCGCAAATTAGAAGTATCGCTTAAAAAAAATAGTGCTGTTATTACTTTCATAATTGATACCGGAGTTAGGTATCAGTTTGGCGATATACAAATTGCCAGTAGTACACCCGCTGAAAAATACATACGCTCTATAGCGCCTTTCTCGCAGGGCCAACCTTATAAATCAACACATATTGCTGACTATAACTTGGATTTATCAAGTACCCCTTATTTTGCCAGTGTACGTGTTTATGCTGACATTGCAGCGCGCAAAAACAGCCAAGTACCGATTAAAGTTGAAGTATTACCCAAGCCAGCTAACAGCTATGAAATTGGCGGTGGTTTTAGTACTGACCTAGGGCCCAAGGTGCGTTTTAAATGGAGTAAACCGTGGATCACAGAAGACGGCCATTACCTCGAAACTAATTTAAATGTGGCACAAAAGCAGCAAGATATTTCCATGGCTTATACAATACCGGTTGATGATCCTAATGATGATTTATGGCGATTCTCTGTCGGTTATAAATTAGAAGATGAACTCACAAACGACACTTACAGTGAAATATTAACAGGGCAAGTTCAGCGCCAATGGTTAACCGAAAATAAATGGGTGCGTACTGCATTTTTACGCCGCGACCAAGAAACCTACCGTATTGGTGATGAAGACGAAGAAAGTACCGAAATGTTAATGCCGGGCATTAGCTACGCGCGCAAAAAATCAAAAGGCGGCACGACTCCTTATTGGGGAGAGCAGTGGCTTATATCTGCTGAGTTTGGCTTAGATGATGTGCTTTCGAGTACGAATCTGATTAGGGTGCAAATGCAACATGCATGGCTACGCACTTATTTTGACCGCCACTTGGTGTTTTTAAAAGCGAATGTGGGAGCAATGCTTGTTGATGATATTAACAACGTGCCATTTTCACTTCGGTTTTACGCAGGTGGCGATCAAAGCGTTCGTGGTTTTGCGTACCAATCAATTTCGCCTGAGAACGATGACGGCGAGCTAATAGGTGGTAAGTATTTACTATCGGGCACGATGGAATATAACTACCAGTTTGCTAAAAATTGGCGAGCAGCTTTATTTGTTGATGGTGGTACTGCGACTAATGATTTTTCTGATGATTTTGAAGTAGGTGCTGGTTTTGGTTTTCGCTATTTAACACCCGTTGGCCCAGTGCGTATAGACCACGCTTGGGGATTAACAAAAGAAAGTAAAAGCACACGTTTAAGTATTACCATAGGGCCAGAAATTTAATGTCAGTATTAAAAAAGATAACAGCCGCCGTAAGTGCTATTTTTGTCACGTTAGTTGTTGCACTATTTTGTTTGTTATTTACCGCACCCGGTAATCAATTTATTGCTTATAGTGCAAACAAAGCGGTAGATGGACTACATATTGAAATTAAAGATGGCCGTTTTATTTATAATGATGCCTTTAATGTACGCTTTGCTAGCAACGGATTGGACTTTAATGCACAACAATTGAAAATTGATTTGTTTTGGTGGCAGTGCGATGGAATTTGTATAGATAACTTAAGTGCTAAATCTATAAATTTAACATTACCAAAAACTGCAGAGTCACAAGAAGCAGCCGCGGCAGAGCCGCTTGAAAAAATCAGCTTACCTTTTAATATTGCTGTAAAAAACATTGCGATCAATAAATTTACTCTAGAGCATCCAAGTGCAAACGTAAGCGTTAATAACTTTAAACTCTCAGCAAAAGCAGAGGGTTCAAAGCTGACGGTTAAAAGCCTGAATATTCCCACCATACTTGTTGCCTTAAAAGAGCAAGAACAAGATGCGAAAACACAAACGGCGCAAAATACTCAAGCGCCTTTAACGCACCTACCCGCATTGCCTAATATAGAATTTACTTCACCACTTGATTTAGTTGTTGAAGACTTTGAAATAGCTAACATCACGATTGAGCAAAACGAAGCCCAACATGTTATTGAAAACATCTCGCTGCAATTAAGTGTGGAAGATGCGGTTATTAATTTAGAGTCATTCTCAGCAAAGTATGAACAGTGGCAGCTTAATACGCATCTTAACGCTGAGCTTGCAGGGAATTTGCCCGTGAAAGGGGATGTTGTTTTACAAAGTGACGAGCACCAAGCCAATTTGCAGTTGAATGGCGACTTATCAAATCTAAACTTAAATTTAGAAACACAGGGGCAATATCCACTTAGTTTAATGGCAACGGCAAATTTAAAGCAGAAAAACTATCCGTTTGAGTTAAATGGCAAAATTAAAAAGTGGCTTATTGATGCACAAAGTAATGAGCTTAAATTGCGAAATGTTAGCCTTAACGCACAAGGTAATGCCGACGATTATCAGCTTAGCCTGCAGGCGAATAGCCAATTAGGCGCGTACCCAGCTGTTGACTTAAATACCCAATTAAAAGGCAGTCTCACCAAAGCAACTTTACAAGCGCTAAGCATTAAAGCGAACGAAAGCAGTGCAACTATAAAAGCCAATGTTGATTGGCAAAAGGGCATACAGGCTAACTTTAATGGCACGCTTGCTAACTTAAAAGCGCAGTATTTAACTGATGCCGCTACCAGTGATATTTCAGGACAGTTTAAAGGCTCGTTTAATGCAGCTGACGACAAGTGGCAGCTACAAATGAATAATACAAAGCTAAACGGGTTACTTAACGATGTGCCACTAGAATTTGCCTCAAACTTTAAGCTAGACAACACGTTAAAAGCTAATATTGATAGCTTTTATTTAAGTAGCGGCACCAATAAATTAGCACTAAGCGGGCAAGTTGATGATACTTGGCAAGTTGATGGCAAAGTAACGCTAAAAAGTGATGAAAAAGCTAATATTCCATTTACTGCCGACGGCAACGCAAATTTAAAAGTGAGAGGGGAAAGATTAACGCCCTCTGTTGATTTAGCACTAATACTCGATCGCTTTATTTTTGATGAAATAAACATTAATAAATTATCAGTAAAAGGGCAGTTAGATACCGCAGCCGATTGGCAAACCGATGTTTCGGTAAGTGTTGGTTCGGCGCTGGTGGCCGAACAGCAAATTAATAGCGTTAAAATTGATATTAGCGGCGACAAAACAGATCATCAATTTACGGCATCTGTAGATGCCGAGCAAGGCAGTGTAGAGCTTGAAGTTAATGGCAAAATTAATAATACCACTTGGAATGGCGAGCTTAGTAATGTAACGCTCAGCGATAAAAAGCTTAGTTTTAGTAATACTAAAAATATTGCCATTATGGTTAATACGCAAAGTGGCGACTTTGATGTGAGTGCACATTGTTGGGCATCTGATCAAAGTGAATTATGTATAGACACCTTAGCGCAGTCAAAAAATCTCGGTCAGTTAAATGCTAAACTAAGCAACTTAGCACTTGAGGAGCTTAAGCATTTTTTACCTAATAGCATTCGTACTCGCGGTAATATAGCTGGCGATGTAGCACTTAATTGGCAAAGCGGTGCGCTTAAAACATTACGCGCAAATATCGATTCTAGCGACTTAGAAGCAGTGCTAACCTCGGAAGAAGATCGTTTTAAGTTACCAATCGAAATTCTAACTATTAGTGCGTTTTCGGATTCTCAAATTGGCAAGCTTGAAGCTAATTTAGAATCAAGTGTATTAGGCAAAATTAATACACACATTAATATCGATGATATACAAAATACGCAAGCGCTTAATGGCACCATTAATATTGATAAAATACTCCTTTCAGACTTACAACCTTTTCTTGAAACCCTTGAGCAGTTAAAAGGTGATATTAGCGGGAAAGTGGCGTTAGCTGGTACGTTAAAAGATCCTTTATTAAATGGCGAGCTTAATGTGAGCGATATTAGTTTAGAGGGCGAGCAATTACCTATAGCGCTGCAAAAATCAAATATAAACGTATTGTTTGATAAAACAACAGCCACAATAAAAGGCAACTTAAACGACAATCAGGGCGGTAAAATAAATCTCACCGGTGACGTTGATTGGCAAGGTGCGCAACCTGCTGTAAATGTTGCGGTAGTTGGCGAGCAGTTTTATGTACGCGCGCAGCAAGGGGTTACTTTTAAAGTATCGCCGGATTTAAAAATAGGCTTGGCTAATAATGCACTCAAGCTTGCTGGTGAGGTAATTGTGCCTTACGGTCGTATAATGATTGAAGAGCTTCCTGAGGGTGCGGTGCAAGTTAGCGATGATGAAATTATTGTTGATCAAAAAACTGAGGCCACCGAAACAGTCCCGTTTGATTTCGACATAGATTTAAAAGTGATTGTTAAAAACGATGTAAAAGTAGAGTCGTTTGGCTTGGAATCAAAAGTTGCGGGTGATTTAGCGATAAAAATGAGTCAAGGTGCACCAATTATAGCCACAGGTGAGCTTAACTTGATTGAAGGTACTTACTTAGCCTTTGGGCAAGATTTAATAATCAGCACCGGGCAAGTCGGTTTTAGCGGTTCAATTGAACAACCATTTTTAAATATTAAAGCAATACGTAACCCCGATACGACTGCAAATGGTGTCATTGCAGGGGTTACGCTCACGGGGAATGTTGAACAACCAACGCTTAAAATATTTTCTGAGCCTGCGATGGATCAAGCTCAAGCACTCGCATATTTACTTAATGGCCAACCTTTAGGCGATGGAGAAAGTTCGTCAAGCGATGCTATGCTCACACAGTTATTACTTTCTCAAGGGGTTAGCCGCAGCGAAGGGGTTGTTTCTAAGGTAGGTGAAACCTTTGGGTTGTCAGATGTAAGTTTAAGCTCATCAGGTAGTGGTGATAGCACCAAAGTAGAAATATCAGGTTATGTAGCACCCAGCTTACAAGTTAAATATAGCGTGGGTGTATTTGATTCGCTCAGTGAAGTGGCTGTGCGATATCAGTTACTTTCACAGTTATACATAGAAATAACAAGCGGCCTATATCAAAATGTTGATGTGCTATATAAGTTTGATTGGGAATAACCAAAACTATAATAATTATAAGGATATGAGCGATGAAAAAAATTATATTGCCGGCTCTGCTTAGTGTTTTATTAAGCGGTTGCGCTCAACAACTCGGTGATGATGTTGCTAATCAAGAGCTACCTTTATTGAGCGCGAGTGAGGTAATTGCTAGTGCAACAGATAATGACTGGCGAGTAGTGGACGCTCAAAATGTTTTAAAGATAACACTGCCAACGGGCGATGCGTATATTGAGCTTAATGAACTGCTTGCCCCAAAGCACGCTCAAAACATTAAAAAGTTAGCGCGAGAAGGGTTTTATGAAAATACCAGCGTTTATCGGTTTGTTGAGGGTTTTGTAGCGCAAGGTGGCGACAGCTCGGGTAAAAAGTTAATTAAAACTGCGGATAAAACAGTCCCTGCTGAGTTTTATTTAACAACAAACAAACCACTTTTAATTACTGAGCTAAATGGCGACGGGTATGCACCAGTTACCGGCTTTTTAAACGGCTTTGCAGTAGCTCAAAACTCAGCACATACGCAAACATGGCAAGTGCATTGTAGTGGCGTGTTTGCAATGGCGCGCGACAACGATATAAATAGTGCGAGCACGGAGTTTTTTGTAACGATAGGGCAAGGCCCGCGCTACCTTGATAAAAACATTACGGTGTTTGGTCGAGTGCTTGAAGGTATAGAGCATTTTAACCGTTTAGCGCGCACACCAACTGAAGGGAAAGCATTTAACCCAATTACAAATATACAAGTGCTTGGCGATGTACAAAGCGATAAAAGTATATTTAAAGTGATGAAAACAAACTCATCGGTGTTTAAAAACTTAATCAATGCTCGTAAAAACCGTGTTGAACCATGGTTTGTTAAAGCACATAACTACGTTGATGTGTGTGGTATGGCCATACCCACTAAGCGCGAAGTTATACCAATTCCAATAAATAGCTGATCTATTTTACTTGCTAAAACAACCCATTTCTTTGTTGTAAATTTCGCAAAGGGAACAACCATTTACATCAATTTACGCCTAGAACTGAATTATTTTTTCGGCGTAAAATTTAGATCACATACTTAATGGAATTGGTATTAATTAAAGAATGTAAAAAAGGAGCCTAGGCTCCTTTTTAATACTCATATTCCAGTTTAAAATAACCTACTGACGATTAATTTTAACTGCAAATGGCGTATCGTTATAATGCGTAGAGCGATACGGGTTTATATCAAGCCCACCGCGACGAGTGTAACGCGCGTAAACCTCTAACTCTTTAATATTAAGTTGTGTTGTTAAATCGCTATAAATACGTTCAACACACTGCTCATGAAATTCGTTATGCGTTCTGAACGAAATTAAATAACGCAGTAACGATTCGCGGCATATTTGCTCGCCTGTGTATCGTATAATTACACTTGCCCAGTCAGGCTGGGAGGTAATTAAACAGTTTGATTTAAGTAAATGGCTGTAGAGCGTTTCTGTTACTACGTTATCATTCTTTGCTTTAAGTGAATTAGCATCAATATCGTAATTATTAATCTCAATATCTAAATCATCAATACATTCACCTGGCAGCGCTGTACACGGTAAGCAATTGTAATCATCAGGATTATATAAAGTCACTTTGACAGGGCTGTTAACTGCGTTTGATAAATCATCAATTAAATGCTGTTTTACTATATCAATGCTTTCAAATCGGGTTTGGTTAAAGCTATTTAAATAAAGTTTAAACGACTTTGACTCAATAATATGGCTGCTTTGGCATTCAAAGGTAAATAAGGCCACGGCAACTTGCGGTTTACCTTTATTGTTTAGCCATGAAAGCTCGTAACCTGTCCAAATGTCTTGGCCTTTAAATGGAAGCTCTGCTTCGTCAATATTTAAAGCATCACGATTTAGTTTGCGCGCAATAGGGAAAAGCAAGCTTGGCGTGTACACATCTACATACTCAGTAGATTGGCCTAATACGCTACCTTTAAGGTCTGGAGAATTGCTGTAATCTGTCATGTTTGCTCTTAAATAGTTACAATAGGGACATTATATCTAATTTAAATGAGTTTCACAGTATGTCTGTTGCATTGCTTATAGAACAACTTCATCAAACATTTAGCGAAAATACCCTTAAAAACACTACAAAGTACCCACTTATTGCGCACGACGAGCAATGGCCAAGCCCATGTGAAGTTGGTGAGGTTGACGAGCAAGGAAACATTCAATGGCAGGGCGCGCGTCAGCAACCTGCAGGTTCGCTTAATGATTTAGCCAGTGCACTAGAACTTGAGTTTCCAAAAGCGCTTAGCGAGCTATACGGGCATATGTACGGTGGAAGTATTTTAGCAAGTATTGATGGGCATCAGGTTGAATTACTACAAGCATGGAACGAAGAAGACTTTCATTTGCTACAGCAAAATATAACGGGCCATGTTTTAATGAAACGCAAGCTCAAGCAACCAGAAACAGTATTTATTGGTTTAACTGATCAAGATGATTTACTAGTAAGTGTATTGGTGCACACTGGTGAAGTATGTTTAGAGCACGTAGGCAAAAAAACACACCATGTACTTGCACCTAACATTAATGCTTTTTTAAAGGCATTAGAGGTTTAAAACGTGTTTAATAAATCAGCTTAGCGTCATCACTAAGCTGATTTTAAGCACTCATTAAAGTGGTTACTGAAAATCCCACGATATATTAGACACTAAGCCACATGGCTCACACCTAAAGTCGAATAACCCAAACCACGATTCAGGTAATTTCCAGTCGCCATTACAACTAGGGCATTTTCGTTCAAGTTCAGACGCTTTATCTACGCCGCCTACACGGTATAAATAATAATAGGTTGGCTTTTTAGTTAAAAAACTAATTCGCTTTGTTATGTCTTTTCCGCGTCTATATAGGTCGCTTTGGACACTCGATATTTCTTCAAGTGCCGGAAACTCACAACGGGTTGCGCCATTAATTTGAATTTGATCGCAGGCTTGCCAATCTTCTTGCCATTTTATAAGCGTTTTATAGTCACCATTAGCAATTGCCGGAATACGAAATAGCGGCACAGGCAAAAAGTCATCACCACAATAAAGCGGGCTGCACGTATGCACATAGGTTGTATATAAAATATAACTTGATGGTTCTTTGCAGCAATCAGCGCCGTTGGAGTGAATATCTTGTCCAATTACTTTTACTTTTGGCGCAAGTAGCCCAGCACTATGTAACTTTTCGATACTGTGCTTAACAAACGGGCTGTTATTTAGCGGGTGCATTGCATCTTCAGTAGGGCACATTACGCGGGTAATAAAAAATCCATCTTTTAAAACGGTTGGAAATTCTTCCCCCATTATTTGACCATTAAAACGCAGTGCATTTACTAAGCGATTTATTGCGTGTTCGGCTTGTTCTAGGGTGGTGTCTTGGTAGCAATCAAAAGTTAAATCAACAACGAACATTTATAGTCTCAAATTATTTTTGTTCTAGCAGCGCAAGAAGTTTATCGAGTTTTTGCTCAATTCTATCTAATTGACTTGTTTTAAGCTCAGTATTATCTGACTGCTGTGGGTTTCTCATGAAGTTATTAATTGAATCAGGATTGTTTTTATATTGGCTTACTGCTGCAATAATCATCGGCATTGGAACCGGTTGCGCCAAACGGCTTTTAGTTAGTGCTACAGTAGGGGTTTTGCCTTCATCGAGAAGGGCTTTGATTGCATCAAATACAACTGAATTCATTAGATATATAACTCTTTAATAAAATAAATACGCAGCATATAAATGCTGCGCAAATGCTATGTTAGCAATAAATAAGGGTACATTAAATAAAATTACTTACTTTGACGAATGCGTACATCTAACTCGTCAATTACTTCACTCCAATCTCCATCTTCTGCAAGGGATTCAGCTAAAAAGTGTTGTTGTGCTTCATCCCAAAAATAAGCTTCTTGGAGTAGTGTTGTGTCTTCTAATTCATGTGAGGCAATAAACGCATCTATTTGCTCATCACTATTTGGTAATCCAAGCTGTGCAAAAAGTGTGTTAATGTCGTGTTTTGTCGTATCCATGATATTGCTCCTTTAAATGAATGAAAACTCATACTAGTGCCTAACTGTACCTCTTGCTAGTTAAACTCTCGCTGAATTTACGGTTAATAATTTTAGGTATATAGTTAGGTTTAAAGTTAAACAGCCTATAGCTAAAATAATAAAGGAAATACAATGAGTGTAACCACACCAGCTGATACGTTCAGCGTACAGTATTTAGCTGCAGAAGATATTAGTACTGCAGCGAGCCTAATTTATCAGGCTTATCATGACGATCCTGTATTACTAAACATGCTTAGCTACAATGACGAAAATAAATCAGTTTACGAAAAAAAACTACGATCATTAATTCGCGAAGAGCTCAGTAGTTTTTGGCAAGAAAAACAGCCACTAATAGGCCTATACCGCAACGATAAATTAAAAGCAATAGCGTGTGTATTTGAATCTAATAGCCAATTACAAGCGCAGCGTTATTGGCACTGGCGTTTAAAATTAATGCTGAGTGCGGGCTACTTGCAAACAAATCAATTAATAGATAAAGAACAAACAATTAGAGACGCCCTTAAACAGAAAGGTAATTACTATTTTTTAGCTTTTATTGCCGTAGATCCGCATTTTCATGGGCAAGGATTTGGCCGTTACTTACTACGTGGGCTGGATGACTTAGTTAAATGTAACGCTGAGTCAACAGGGATGGCTGTATTTGTAACGCGTAAAGAACACATTGAGTTTTTTAAAACTGAAAAGTTTGAAGCATTTAAACACCTTACTTTTAACCAAGTAGAGGGCGAATTACTGTTTAAATCAATAATTGAGCCAGCTATTTAAAATTATAATGTAAGCCAATGCGCCCAAACGGACATAAGGCCGTGAGACATCTCTTACATTGTTGTGAGCATAATCAGTTTAAGGCTACTATTAAGTGGCTTTTTTAAATTTAAGTTGCTGTTATTAAATGTTTATTTTGTTTTTTCATTTTTGTGACGCTTATTTATTTAATGTTAAGTCCTATTACTCACACTCGTTTGCTTTAAACTTTACTTTGTCAAGAAGACATAGCTCAATGATTGAGTTACTGCCAAGGATATGGAATAGGCAACGTAGCGGACGCTAGCAGGAAGCAAAAAGGACAAGTTAACAAGGAAAGCAAGGACGAATAGGAAGTGCAAGGTGCGCTAAAGTAGCAGGAGCTACTTAAAGGATTACCACGGATGATGCTAAAGGATATAGCCAAGCGTTAGATTACGCATAGGCCAAGGTGGCGAGAGGACATGGCAGGATGCAAAAGTGGCAGGAGCTACTTCAAAGGATTACCAGGGATGATGCTACAGGATGTAGCTAAGCGTTAGTTTGCGTGGATTTGCCAAGATGGTTATGGATATTGCAGGATGCAATGTGAGGGTAAATAAGGCTGTTTACTCGTTCAGGGGATGATAATACGGATTAATAGATAACGGATATCTAGCAGGATGCAGTCCAATTGGGGCGTAACTTTAGTTACGCCTTAGTTTTTTGTGTTTGAGTAAATTTAATTTAGCCCTAAATTTAATCCATTTATATTTTATGTGGTGGAACAACCACACTTTTCAAAAACTCATTTTCCATAATTAACACACCTTGATAAGCATTTTCACCATCGCTTGAAAATTCAAATATAAATTCACTTTTGATGCCAGGCTTGCCGCTCTTTAAAAAACCAAAGCGGCGTTTTGTGCAAGCAACACTCATCAACTGCACCTGCAGTTGCTCACTTTGGCGTTTAGCATGAACGTTCGCAGCTTCTGCCACCTTTCGGTTAAGCCAAAATAAGTAAATTACACTACCAATAAGTATGAACGTCCATAAACTTGCCATTTAAGAGAATAACCTTCCAATTGCACGCGCGAGGGTTTCGCTGCGATTTTCTTTACGTAATAAGCCTAATAAATGCGGGCGAATAGTCGGTATTGCAACTAAATCAGCAAAAATACTTGGAAACAATTCCTCAATTTTTTGATGATGCGCGCAATTATCCATAAATACATGCAAGCGTTCAGGGTTTTCTAATTGCTTAAAACAACGCCCAGCTATCGTTAATAACACATCTGAATCCTGCCCTGCAGGTGAGCTTAGTACAGTATCAACTAATTGAGCGCATAACCCTTGAGCTTGACCTTTTGAAACAGCTCTTAGTGCTGCGGTTATAGCTAATGTATCGTTATTACTAATTGCGGCCTGCGTGTAATCAACAAGCAACTCACTCATTGATGTTGGTATTTCAACGTGTTCAAGCATGGCACTGAGTGGTTGTAGTACTTCAATAGGTAAATGCGCCCATGCTTTTTGCAGATTACTTAAGTTTGTATCGCTGCCCAAGCGTAGTGCAAAATCGGCAATACCCTGCAGTGCAACACTTTGCCAATTATCAAAACCAATTTTACCGCTAAAGTACAGCTGTGCATGCTCGTAATACTGTGACGCAGGCTGTTTTAATAGTACTTTTACTTGGGCGTTAAATGCCGCTAATTTATTTGCGTTTGGCGTAAAAACATAAGGATTATTATCAAGTTTTCCATCGGCTTGTTCGCCTGTAATTTCAGTGCCTAGCGCTTGAATAACCATATCAGCAAAGTGATCGCGACTAGCACTTACCAGCATACTTTGCTCATCAAGTGGAAACTTTAAAAACCATACATAAGGTTCTTTACTGGCTTTAGTATCCCAAAATTGAATAGCGAGCCATGCATGACCAGCAAGTGGGTAAGGGTAAGGCACTTGAGCTTGTTCAATAGCTAAAAATTGTTTTTTATCAAGCTTAGTAATGTGCCTGCCAATATCAAAAGCACGCCACTGAGTACCCGCACCATCTAAAAGCTGACCTAATGTAGCTATTTGATCACTCATTGTTTTCTCAACTGTTTTTACTGCAAAATTACATTAATTATACGTCATAGCCGCCTATGAGGGAACAGGGTATAATTGCATTACATATATAAAAGAGGGTGGTTATGTACCAGCAAACCCAAACTTATTTAGTGCAGCTAACGGCACTTTTACAAAAACACGCGCTTTGGCAAAGTGGGCCAATAGACGCTGAGGCACTGCTTTCAAAGACTCCTTTTTGTCACGATACAATGGCATTTGAGCAGTGGTTACAGTTTGTATTTATTGAAAAAATACAGCAATTAATAACACATAGGCAACCACTGCCGCGTAACTTTGCTATTGCCCCTATGGCGCAAATGACACTTGTGAATAAAGCCGGAAGCGATGAAATAATTGAATTACTAACAGCCCTTGATACCTTTTTAGGAGAACCAAATGAGTGAGCGTCCAGCGCCTATTGAATATGGCGAGCTGACTATTTTGTATCAAGATGAAAACTATGTGGCTATAAATAAGCCTTCAGGTTTATTAGTGCATCGCTCGTTTTTAGATAAACACGAAACCCAGTTTGCTATGCAAATGTTGCGCGACCAGCTAGGGCAACATGTATTTCCAGTACATAGGCTCGATAGACCTACGTCGGGCGTATTACTGTTTGCATTGAGCTCGGAAGCAGCTCGCGATATGAACCAGCTATTTATTGAAGGTACTATTGCTAAGCGCTATTTAGCCTTAGTGCGCGGTTTTGCGCCAGAGTCAGTATTTTTAGATAAACCGCTTAAAGAAGAACTTGATAAAATAGCCGATAAGTTTGCAGATCAAGATAAAGCACCGCAAGAAGCGCAAACCCAGTTTAATTGCTTGCACCAAGCTGCATTGCCTATTCCTATAGGTAAGTATCCAACAGTGCGTTACTCGTTAGTTGAGTGTTTTCCAAAAACCGGGCGCAAGCATCAAATTCGCAGACACTTAAAGCACTTATCACTGCCTATTATTGGTGATGTAAATCACGGTGATAATCAGCATAATCAATTTTTTAGAGAGCATTTTGAACTAAGACGCTTAATGTTATTTGCAACAGAGCTTAGTTTTGTGCACCCTTATAGTAATGAATCAATAAAAATTAAAGCGCCACTAGGTGAAGACATGCTTGAAATATGTAAGCAGCTAGGTTGGCCAGAGCAAGAAAAGGATTATTAATGGCACATATTAGTATTTTTGTAGGCAGCGTTAATGGCGGTGCAGAGCGTTTAAGCGATGAAGTTGCAACCACAATAGAGCAAGCGGGTCATACTGCAACGCTAATTACTGAAGCATCACTTGATGATATAAAAAATGCATCGCATATTTTAATTGTTACCTCCACAACAGGCCAAGGTGATGTACCGAGTAATTTGGCAGGATTGTACTTTGCAATGAATAGCACTTTCCCAATGCTTACCGATAAACCGTTTGGTGTAATTGCAATGGGTGACAGATGCTACGGCGATACATTTTGTGGCGCAGGGCGTAGCTTTGACGAGTTACTACGCGATTTACAAGCAAAGCCTGTGGGCAACCGCCTAGAAATAGATGCATGTGAAGATTTTGAACCATGGCCAGTAACCGAGCCTTGGTTAAAAGTATGGCTAGAAAAACTACCTGTTTAATACTTTAACCTTAAAGTATTAAAAAAGGAGCGTATGCGCTCCTTTTTACTTTTTTACTTTTAATATAGATTTATAAATTAACTACTTCTGACATCTACTTTAAGTTTTAGCTTTTGGCCAGGTTGTAGGTATTTTTGACCGGCTAAATTATTCCACTTAATAATTTCGTTAACGCTTAGATTAAACTTAGACGCAATACGTGCAAGTGAATCACCTCGGCGTACTTTGTATGTAATAGTACGGTTGGTGCTTGCCGTTGCTTGTGGTTTATTAGCTGACTTATACACAGTTAGTTTTTGATTTAGGCGCAATACAGAGTTTTTCTTTAGTTTATTCCATTTAGCCAACTCATCCATAGTTACGTCATATTCGCGGCTAATATCCCATAACGTGTCGCCACTTTTAACTGTGTGCGAAAGTTTTGTGCGAGTTGCTTTATTAGCAGCTAAACGCATCTGCTTTGGTAAATGCTCACTATTTATAGCGCCATCAGTAAGCGGGACTAATAATTCTTGGCCTACTTTAATCGTATTTGATTTGAGTTTATTAAGCGATCGGATTGCGCTTGAGCTTGTTGTAAACTTTTTGGCAATTACCGATAAGCTGTCGCCTCGAGCCACAATATAACGCTGCCAGCGTAATCTGTTTTTAACATCAGTGTTTGCTAGTTTTTGGCTAAATTCCTCTGCTTTATCAACAGGCAATAATAAAGAATGTGGGCCATTGGGATCAGTTGCCCAGCGATTAAAACCGGGGTTTAATCTGTATAGCTCAGTAAGCGTCATATCAGCCATATCAGCAGCAAGTGCTAAATCTATTTGCGAGCCAACATCAACCACTTCAACCACTTGTGCATTAATTACTGGTTGCCATGTAACGTTAAAATCATCTGAGCGTTTTAATAAATCGGCAAGTGCTAATAACTTTGGTACGTAGGCTGTTGTTTCGCTTGGTAAATCAAGAGACCAAAAATCGGTAGGTAAATGCTTTTTACGATTCTTTTTAATCGCGCGCATTAAACGCCCTTCACCTGAATTATAAGCAGCAATCGCATTTAGCCAATCGCCTTCAAGTGTTTTATGTAAATACGATAAGTAATCAAGTGCTGCGCGAGTCGACTGCACTATGTCGCGACGACCGTCGTACCACCAGTTTTGTTTTAAATCGAATCGCTCACCGGTTGCAGGCATAAACTGCCAAATGCCCGATGCGCTGCGATTAGAATAACCAAACGGGTCAAATGCACTTTCTACAATAGGCAGTAGTGCAATTTCGATTGGCATTTCGCGCTTTTCTACTTCTTCAACAATAAAGTGTAAGTAAGGCTCTGCACGTTTAGAAATACGATCTAAATAGGCTTGGTGGCGAGCATAATAATTACGTTCAGTAACAACAGGGCGGTTTTGCGGTATTTCGATAGAAAGTTGGTAGCGAATTCGCTCCCACACATCATCAAACACGGGAGCTTCTTGCTCATCAGGGTCGACTTGCTGATATTGTGCGTTTACCATCAATGCATTGTTAATGTCGTTAGGACTTGCGCCTTCGAGTTGTTGGTTTGTTTGCGTGGCGACTTGAGAGTCTGAGTCTAAAGTTGTCACAGTTTGACAACCACTTAGCGCTAACGCCAAGGCTATTAATAGGGGAGATTTATTCATAAATACCAATACATCGGGTAAAAAACTCGGCGAATACTACCTGTTATGAGTTAACATTGCCACTGAATGACTTTTTAAAACGCAGAAATAGAATCATCACTATATCTTAAGTTAATGATTCTAATAAAATAAATGTTAAAGTATTAGTCTGTGCATTAAAAATTGTCTTTGAACTGCCTCAGACTAGCAAAGTTTCCCCAAGGTTCATTGTTTTTTGTAACCGAGGTAAACTCTTCTGGCACTAACTCTGTAATGGTTGGCAAATCGCTACGCATAAATGGATTTATTTTTAGCTCCTGTCCAATAGAAGTGGGTAGGGAGATTTGGTTATTACTGCGTAATTCATCTACTTTTTTACTGTACGCAAGGAGTTCTGGGTTACGTGGTTCAACGGCTTTGGCAAAGGCAAGGTTAGCTTGCGTGTATTCGTGCGTGCAATACACACTGCAGCTTGCAGGCAGCTCTCTTAGTTTATTAAAAGACTCCCACATTTGCTCTGGCGTGCCTTCAAATAAGCGCCCACATCCACCGCTAAACAATGTATCGCCGGTAAAAGCAAGTTCATCATTTGTGTAACAAATATGATCAAGCGTGTGCCCAGGAGTTGCTAAAATAGTAAAGTTAATATTAAGCACACTGATGCTTTGTCCATCAGTGAGTGCGTGAGTGACGCCTTTAAATGGACTATTTACAGGGCCATAAACCGATATATCTGGATAGGCGTCAACTAATTCAGCTACGCCATCGGTGTGGTCGTAGTGATGATGCGTAATTAAAATGCCACCAAGCGTTAGTTTATGCTCAGCTAAGTACGTTAATACGGGATGCGCTTGGCCTGGATCGACGACCCATGCTTGGTTACTGTTATCGGTAGTTAAACACCAAATGTAATTATCAGAAAAGGCTTTAATTGCTTTGACTTGCACCATGGTAAATTGCTCTATAAAGTGACACTTATCGCATAGTATAACGAGCTCAAAAAATGAAACCAGCCCTTAGTTTTCAAGAAGGACCCAAACCACTGTCGTGGCAGCAGTTTCCTCATGGGGATTATTTGCGTGCAGATATTGAACGCAAAATGGAGCAATGGCTGCCGCGTATGTTTGGCTATCATATGCTTAAGTTGGGTAATTTAAGTGGCGAATTAAACACAAGTATAAGTACGATTAAACATCAAGTGTGTGTTGCAGAGCCAGGACCTTACACCGGGGTAGTTGCTGACATAGATGAACTGCCATTTTACGAGCACAGTATTGATGCTTGCATACTAAGCCATTGCTTAGAGTATCATTCAGACCCGCATCATATTTTACGAGAAGCACATCGCACGCTTATTCCAGGCGGTTATATACTCGTGACTGGTTTTAATCCGTTTAGTTTGTGCGGGCTTGCACAAATGCTGCCTTTTAGTGGTCAGAAATTACCATGGACAGGGCGCTTTTTTACCCCTGCGAGGGTTAAAGATTGGCTAAATTTATTGGGTTTTGAAATTGTAAGTGACGAACGTTTTATTTATTCATCACTGGCAAGAGGTAACAGGTTATCAAGATTTGAGTTTTGGCGGACTTTTGCAAAACAGTATTTAAAACCAATGGGCAGTGTTTATATGCTGGTGGCACGAAAAAGAGTTGCGCCACTTACGCCGATAAAACCTAAGTGGCATGCAAGGCCGCAGTTTGCACCTGTAAAAGGGGCAGGGCTTAGACAAACGTCAAAGCAACACTTTAAATCGTGCGACCAAAAAAATAATACCAATTGCATTAAATAAGTGATCTATTATAGCGCTAAGAAAAATAGCACATTAACAAGGCGAAAATTGTGACATATAGTTGTTCTATATGAATAATTTTTAACGCAGTTAGTGAGTTATTTAATGCGATAGAATGAACATGTTTTTAATAAAATTGGTATAACAACTAGCTTAGAATAAATTTAAGGCTGGTAGCCTACATCTTCTAGTAAATCTTTACTGCCTGCGGCATCGCGCGCTAAATCGTCAACTATTTCGTTGTACTTATGGCCGCTATGCCCTTTAACCCATTTCCAGGTTACATTGTGCTCGCTACAGGCTTTATCTAGGCGTTTCCATAAATCGACGTTTTTAACCGGCTTTTTAGCTGATGTTAACCAGCCACGTTTTTTCCAGTTAGTGATCCACGATTCAATACCTTGCTTAACATATTGGCTATCGGTTGTTAGATTTACTTCGCATTCTCGAGTGAGTGATTCTAGGGCTACAATAGCCGCGAGCATTTCCATTCGGTTATTCGTTGTGAGTTTATAACCTTGGCTCATTTCTTTTTCGTGACCGTTATAAATCATAAAAATACCATAACCGCCGGGGCCTGGATTACCTAAACATGAGCCATCGGTGTAAATCTCTACGGTTTTTTGCACTGTTTTACCTTGATCTTATGTACAATAAAGTGATTATAGAAAGATACCAGAATCAGGCTAAATTCGATATGGCACGTAGACAAATAGTTTTAGATACAGAAACCACCGGCATCGACCCTAAACAAGGGCACCGTATTATAGAAATTGGGTGTGTGGAGTTAGTAAATCGCCGTTTAACAGGCAATAACTTTCACGTTTATATAAACCCACAACGCCCAAGCGAAGAAGAAGCAATCGACGTTCACGGTATCACTAACGAATTTTTACGTGATAAACCACTGTTTCATCAAATCGCGCAAGAGTTTTTCGACTATATTGAAGGGGCTGAACTAGTTATTCATAATGCGCCGTTCGATGTTGGTCATATGGATAACGAATTTGCGTTGCTTAATCAAGGTTATCCTAAAACGAGTACGTTTTGTGAAGTTCTTGACACGCTTAAAATGGCGCGTGACTTGCATCCAGGTCAAAAGAACAATCTTGATGCTTTATGTCGTCGTTACGATGTAGATAACGCCAAGCGAACGCTTCACGGTGCGTTACTGGATTCTGAGATTTTAGCTGATGTTTACCTTGCCATGACGGGCGGTCAAACAAAACTAAATTTGAATCAAAACAAAGATGACGGCAGCGAGCAGCGAAAGGGGGGTATAAAGCGTTTAAATAGTGACAGAGCCCCACTAGTTGTATTGCGAGCAAGCGATGCTGAGCAAAGCGCACACGAAGCCCGATTAGATCTTGTAAATAAAGAAGGCGGCCAATGTTTATGGCGCGCTGAATAAGGCCATAATATGAAAACGATGTGTTTTGTAACTGTGCTAATAGCGGTTAGCTGTTTTACAAATAATGCTTATAGCGCTAAGCAAGTGGAAGTACTTAAACGCGATGGCCAACAAAATGAAATACCTTTATTAGAAAATCGTTTTCGTATAGATAGTCAAATTGATGAAATAACGTTACTTTTTTTTAGAAAGGCAGGTACACCTGCTGTTATTTTAGTAAGGCCAGATGGCAGTAAATACTTTGCTCCCGACTCAGTTAAAGATCCTAACATTGAATGGTTTGATGAACTTAACTACGATCTCGTTACAATTAAAAAGCCAACGCCTGGGCCTTGGCAAGTGATAGGCAGCATATTACCAGATAGTCGAATCGTGGTATTAGGTGAGGTGTCGTTGCAGGCAGAGTCGTTACCATCGGTGTTATTTAGAGGCGAATCTGTAAAGGTTACGGGTAGAGTATTAAATGATGGCGAACCAATTAATGCTAACTTATTTAAAGATGTGGTTAGTTTACATGTCGATTTTGTCAGTACTAACAACGAGAGTTTTGCGAATTTCGGTGCTGGTATACAAGAAGTTGCTGAGTTTAAAGATGATGGTCGTGGGTTTGATGAACGACCAAAAGATGGTGTATTTACCGGTGAATTTAAATTAGATTTCCCTGCAGGAGAGTGGACACCAGAACTTTACATTGCGACTCCTTTGCTACAAAGGCGTATAACCCAAAAAGCACTTATTATTCATGAGCCGCCTTTTGAGTTTGATATAGCTTTAGCTAAAGAGGATTTTGATGATCATATTTTAGCTATAACTATTGATGCAAACATTGTTAAACCTGAAACCGTGATAATTCAGGGCAAAATATATTATCCCAATAATGAAGAACAAATGTTTACGATTGATGCAATGGCAAATGTATCACGCCAGCTTACGATAAAAAATTATGACTGGGGTCGGTATAGTGTTGAACTGTCTGTTTTTGGCACTAATATAAATGATCGTGAATTTATGGCAACGCTACCCACATACAAATTTGAGATAGAACGACCCATAGAAGCGGTGCCCGAAATTGACCCTGCAACGATTATTACGCCTGATGAAATGATTAAAAGCGATCCTGATGAAGGAAAAATGACCACATCAACAATAATTAGTTTGATTGTCGGCTGTAATATATTCATATTATTGGTTGGTTGGCTGTTAATTCGTATATTTGTTCAGAAAAAGTCGATTAAATTTAACGTCAGGCTGCCTTTCTTAAAGAAAAAGAAAGCAAGTGAAGATGACGTTACTGACTCAGAAAAAAATCAAGTCGGTAAAAATGGCTCAAAAAGTGACAAATCAGGTGAAATTTTAAACCTTTCGATGACAGATGACTAAAAAACCTATAAAAAAACAAAAAAGCCCTTGACGAAATAGGGGTTGGTTCGTATTATTCACGCCGCTGTCAGGGAGACCTAAACAGCAACGAAAATATGGAGTGGTAGTTCAGTTGGTTAGAATACCGGCCTGTCACGCCGGGGGTCGCGGGTTCGAGTCCCGTCCACTCCGCCATTTTCGAAAAATTGTAAGTAAAAGCTGGAGTGGTAGTTCAGTTGGTTAGAATACCGGCCTGTCACGCCGGGGGTCGCGGGTTCGAGTCCCGTCCACTCCGCCAACACTTACACAACGTATGGTTGTAAAACATATTCTTATTATGGAGTGGTAGTTCAGTTGGTTAGAATACCGGCCTGTCACGCCGGGGGTCGCGGGTTCGAGTCCCGTCCACTCCGCCAATAAGAAAAAATAACAGTTTAAATATGCGCTGGAGTGGTAGTTCAGTTGGTTAGAATACCGGCCTGTCACGCCGGGGGTCGCGGGTTCGAGTCCCGTCCACTCCGCCAACTATTTAAACAATGTTATATTACAAAGTTTGTATGCTGGAGTGGTAGTTCAGTTGGTTAGAATACCGGCCTGTCACGCCGGGGGTCGCGGGTTCGAGTCCCGTCCACTCCGCCAACAAATTAAGTAATAACAAGTATAATGATATCTCTGCGGAGTGGTAGTTCAGTTGGTTAGAATACCGGCCTGTCACGCCGGGGGTCGCGGGTTCGAGTCCCGTCCACTCCGCCATTTGATATCATGATTAAAATTAGTAAGTGCATTACCCCATGCACATACCACTGCGGAGTGGTAGTTCAGTTGGTTAGAATACCGGCCTGTCACGCCGGGGTCGCGGGTTCGAGTCCCGTCCACTCCGCCACTTGTTATTTCCTCAATAACAAGTTTATGTTTGAAAAACACTCAAAACACTCAAAACACTCAAAACACTCAAAACACTCAAAACACTCAAAACACTCAAAACACTCAAAACACTCAAAACACTCAAATAGTTACTTTTTTCCTATGCACCATTTTTGATATTGATTTGTATTACCATTTGCTTTAATTTGTTTTAATACTATAAAAATTATGGCTTTCTATGTCTGCACCACAGGCCTATCAACGCAACAAATTTGATTTTGATATTTTAGTTGTTGAAGACGATACATTACTTAATGATCAAATTACTGAATTACTAGCTAACCAAGGGTACTCTGTTACACAGTGTTTTGATGGTAATCATGCACTTGATTTAGCAGTTGCTCAGCGCTTTAGCCTTATTTTATTAGATGTTATGTTGCCGGGAAAAGACGGCTTGGCAGTGCTCAATATTTTACGTAGTTGTAATAGCACCCCTGTCATAATTGTATCGGCAAAACATGCTGAAGAAGAGCGCATTCTAGGTCTATCAGCCGGTGCGGATGATTATTTAGCGAAACCCTTTAATAGCCAAGAATTATTATTACGCGTAGATTCAGTACTAAGACGTGTTTTTAAACAAGACACAAATACTCCTTATATTGCTAATATTGATGGACTTGAGATAGATAGCTTACATCAACAGGTTTTTCTACATTGTGAGCTATTAACTTTTACGCCTATTGAGTTTGGCTTACTGCAAATTTTAATGAAAAACCAAGCACAAATACTGTTAAAACCTTTCTTATATCAAGTGGTGCTAAACAAACGTTTTAGCCAGTACGATCGTAGTTTAGATATGCATATGAGTCGTATTCGAAAAAAGTTAAATAATGCTGGCTGGGATGGCAGTCGTTTACACACAGTGCATGGCCAAGGATACTGTATTAAATGACACGACGTCTATTTTGGAAGCTGTGCTTAATTATTGGTACCGGTGTTGTTGCGATGTTCTATTTAATTAATGTCGCGGTTAATCACTTTGAAAATGATATGAGTATGTTAAGTGATTCAAGCCGAACAGAATTAACTGATTGGCAAACAAAGGCTGAGATTATATTTGATCAAGGCGATATGAGCGAGCTTGAGCGTTGGGTCGATAACTTGCAGCAACAAGAAAATATTTGGGCTGTAATTGCCAAAGCGAATGTGGTTGAGTTAGCTGGTAATCGCTCTCATCGTTATGAGTATACCGGGTATAATTTAGGGCGTAGCATTGATTGGAAAATCCATCTGTACTTCGACCGTGCACCGGCTATGCAGTTACCTTTTAAAGATGGTACAACTAGCCTTGTTGTGCAGTTGCCGCAAAGAATGCGTCCGGGGTCGCTTTGGAATTTAACACGCTTGTCGTTACAAGTTTTATTACCAATGTCTATATTGGTATGTTTATCTATTGTGTTATATCGTCATATCATGCATCCAATTAAAGAGCTCGACTTAGCAAGTAGGGCATTTAGTAAAGGAGACTTTAGCGTCAGGGTTCGGGAGCAGTTGGGCTCACGTAACGACGAACTGTCTCAATTAGCTGAAACATTTGATTTAATGGCTGAGCGGATCAGTGAGCAAATTATGCACCAACGTGTATTATTAACGGATCTTTCCCACGAGTTGAGAACACCTTTAACACGCTTAGATATCGCAACTGATAACTTACTCTCTCACAGGGAGGGAGGTGTAGAGGACACACAAATTAAATTAGAACGTATTCATAAAGAGTCACAGCACATTCGTAAGTTAGTCGATGACACGCTAACTTTGTCTTGGTTAGATAATGAATCACCTCAGTTACGTATTGAATCTTTGGACTTAGTCGATTTACTCGAAATCCTCATTGAAGATGGACGTTTTGAGTACCCTGATAAACTGATTTCTGCTGACTTACCTAATCAAGCACATATTGAAAACAGTAATCATAGGGCATTAGGTCAAGCACTTGAGAATATACTTAGAAATGCACTACGTTACACACCCATTAATAAACAAGTGCGCGTTAGTCTCATTGATCATGAATATGAATATCAAATTATTATTTCAGATCAAGGCCCTGGAGTGCCTAAAGAGCATTTAAATACTATTTTTAGACCTTTCTTTCGGATTGATTCAGCCCGTTCGTGCAACAGTGATAGTTTTGGTTTAGGGCTTGCTTTAGCACAGCGACAATTAAACGCGATCGCAGCAACAGTATTTGCTACAAATAGCATTGCCGGTGGCTTAATCATGACGGTAACAGTACCTAAAGGTGTATAAAATTATATTTATTATTGTTAATACATCCAATTAATGAATAATTAAATCAGCATCTTAATTAATCCTATAGCTTAAGTAGGTTTCATTTCTGTGTTTTATTCACGCTAAATGTAACAAATGTAAAGTTGCTATGCTTTTATTTAAAAGAAAATGATAATCCTTCTTATTTGCCATTAAGAAGGAACGTTCCCCTTGAAAAAGTTAGCCTTAGTGAGTGCCATTTGTACATCATTCAGTTCACCTATATCCGCGCAAGAACTTGCTAAAAGTAAAGCATCTGTTGAAAAAATATCTGTAGTTGGCTCTGCAACTAATTTGAGTATTACAGCTGAAGAAATAGAACAATATCAAGCAAGTGATCTGGCTGATATTTTTCGACATTCACCTTCTGTTAGCGTGGGTGGCTCGGTAGGCGTTGCGCAAAAGATCTATATTCGTGGTGTTGAAGATTCTTTATTAAATATAACGGTTGATGGTGCACAACAAACATCAACGTTATTTCATCATATTGGCCGTGTAACAATAGATCCAGACCTACTGCAACAAATAGATGTACAAGCGGGGGCCGGTGAAGCAACAAGTGGTCCTGGTGCGATTGGTGGCTCTATACGCTTTAAAACTAAAGACGCACAAGACCTACTTAACCAAGGTGAACAATTTGGTGGGCGTGTTAAAGCAAGTTATTTTTCAAATGACGGCACGCGTTTCAGTACCAGTGTATACGGTAAATTAAGTGATACATGGGGGTTATTAGGATATTTCAGTACTGTGGATCGCGACAACATGGAAGATGGTGATGGCGATACTATTTATGGTACAGCTGCTGATCAAGATATGATGTTTATTAAAGCCAGTGGTGAGTTAGCAGATAATCATCATTTATCGTTAAGTATTGAAAAACGTGACGAAGAAGGGGATTTTTCAGCACGCCCTAACTGGGCGGTACAAGAAGGTGATGCTCTGTACCCAAGTGAAGCAGATCGAGAGACTTACGTTGCTAATTATATATTTTCTCACAATAACTTATTGTACTTAGAGGCAACAGCATACAAAACCGAATCATCTTTTAATGGTGGTCGTTTTGCTTGGCTTGCTGACATTGATACATATGGCTTAGATATTCGCAATACAAGTATTATTGATGAGCATAAATTTATTTATGGTGTTGATTATAGAAACGATGAAGTGTCGAGCGGATCTGCAGCAGGTACGAAAGAAAATGCAGAACAAGGCAGTGTACTTGGGATTTATGCGCAAGGTTATAGTGATATTACCCCACAACTTTTACTGAGCTATGGGGTGCGTTTTGATAGTTATAAGTTTAAACAAGACATCTTATTAGATGAATATTATGGCACTGCAATTACAGAAAGCGCATCGAGTTTAGACGATAGTGAAGTAAGTTTTAATATAGGTTTAGCATATGATATTAATGATGCTTGGACAGTAGGGCTTGGGTATGCTGAAGCCGCGCGTGGTAAACAAATAGGGGATGGCTTTACCATTGATGGATATTTATATGATGGCTCAGATATTCCTGTGGCGGATGAAAGTTTAGTACCTGAGACCGTAGCTAATATTGAAGCATCTATAACGTACATTAATGAAAATTTATCCGCTAAAGCCAGTATTTATAATTCGTCTTTAGATGATGTGATATTTGAAGGGTATGCAGGTAACTCGGTTTATAACAATATAGGCACGTTAGAGACTAAAGGGTTTGAGTTTGACCTAGCATATCGCTTAAATTCATTTGATTTCTTCATTGGATTTTCAGCTACTGATACAGAGCTTGACCCACGTGATGGGTTGTACAGTGTAAGTTATGATGCAATTGATATTAATGGCTATGAGTTTGTCGGTTTAGGTAATAGCAGGGGCAATACATGGGTTGCTGGCGTTGATTACGACATTAACACTGATGCAAAGGTTGGTTTTAGTGTAACTAAAGTCGATTCACTCGATATTGATACTCTTCATCAAGCTGTTGACCTTGGTTGGACTGATTCTTTATATACCCTAAATAAACCAAGCTATACCACTGTTGATTTATATGGGCAGTGGAATATGACGAATGCATTATTATTTAATGTTTCTGTTACTAACTTATTTAATGAGTTATATATCGATCATTCAAGTGTGGGTGATTACAGTAAAGTATTTGACACTGTTGTTGGTCCATACGAATCTGGGCGCGATATTCGCTTATCGATTTCTTATCAGTTTTAAGAATAAGTAACTTATTTTATGTTCTTAAAATTGTTTAAAAAGTGGGTCTTTTGGGCTCACTTAATTATAGGTTTAATCGCCGGTTTATTTATTTTCAGCATGTCGTTCACGGGTTTTTTATTAACCTATGAGCGACAGATTGTTGAGCTAGATGAAATGCGATTTACTGTAAAAAGCACCTATGCTCAACAGCGGCTATCGACTGATGCTGTTGTAGATATTTTGCAAAAATCGCATCCGAGTCAATCACATATTTATATTCGTTGGGTAAATCGAGAAGGGGCTGCTATTCCTGCTTGGGCGGGAAAGCATAGCTACTTATTACACCCTTATACGGGAGATGTGATTCGTGAAGGAGAGGGGCTAGCGGCTGATTTTTTTCATGTTGTAACTGATATACATCGTTATTTATTACTGCATGGCACTTCGCAAGTGATTGGTAAAAATATAAATGGTTACGCTAATCTATTTTTTATCTTTTTATTACTATCGGGTGCTTATTTGTGGTTACCAAAGCGATTTAACCGCTCTGCGTTGAAAGGATATTTATTACTAGCAAAGAGTTACAAATCATCACATCATCGAAATAGGCAGTGGCATTTAGTTTTTGGAATTTGGTGTTTACCGGTTTTACTCGTTTTGTCATTAACGGCTACTTTGTTTCATTTTGATTGGGCAAATAAGGCACTGTACGGCGCATTTGGGCAAAGTGTACCGGAGCGGGAAAAGCATCTACCAGTATTAGATTTATCGGCAGATAAAGTACCTTATGATGCTTTATTCCAACAAGCTCAAACACATGCAATTAATAATGGAGCCGCTGATTGGTATTCAATGTGGTTAGAATTAGGTGACAAAAAACACGAAGCACGTTTTTATATTGATACCAGTATCGGGAATCGTCAAGAATATGCGTATTCATTATTTTTAGATACTCGCACGGGGAATGTAACTAAAACGCTAAAAAAATCGGATTGGACGCGAGGCGATCAAGCATGGGGAACATCTCGATTTTTACATACCGGTGAATACTTTGGTTTTTTAGGGCAAACATTAGCTGGTTTGGCATCATTGCTCGCATGTTTTTTAGTGTATACAGGCATAGTTTTAGCATGGAAGCGATTGATAACTAAGCGCTAATTTACACTTTTCGTCGAGTATTTGATTGCTTGAAATGTGCGATTTGATATATAAGAATTGATTTTACACAAAAAAGCCAGCGCATTAGGCGCTGGCTTTTAGTATTCAAATGCTTACTTAGTTAAGCCGCATCAGCTTCTTTTTTAACGCTATTTCGTGCTGCTTTGCCTGCAAGTAAATCAGCAGGGTCAAAGTCATCAACGTTAATAACATCTAAACGAGATTGCTCAACGGCAGCTAGTTTATCAGCCTCTGCTTGGCTTAAAATGCCTGCTTCAAGTCCCATTTGCGCTACTTTATCAAGCTGGAAGAATGGCAGTTTAAGGCCTTTCTCTTTACATACTCTTTCAAATAATGGCTCAACGTCTAGGATGTCTTTAAGCGTTTGCTCTTGACGACCCACAAGGTTTAGCGGCTCATTTTTTAAGTATACGTAGCTTGCTAAACGGTTACGCGTTTCACTAGGTACTTGTAGTAGTTGCGCAAGTTTATGCTCAAGTTGGTCAGTTGGTTTACGAACCGGGCGACCAAACGGGAATAACAATACTTTTAAAACACCACGCAGTGGAGCCGAAGGCATGTTATTAATTAAATCAGCAAGTGCACGTTGGCAATGGTAAAGGTGATCTTGGCAACTCCATTTTACTAGAGCAAAATCTTCTTTTTTACGGCCTTCGTCGTTGTAACGCTTAAGCGTTGCAGACACTAAATATAAGTAACTAAGTAAGTCACCTAAACGTGCTGAAATACGTTCTTTACGTTTTAGTGAACCACCAAATACTGCCATGCTAATGTCTGACATAAGAGCAAGTGATGCACTAAAGCGTGATGCTATACGGTAAAATTCAGCAGTTTCGTCGTTGTACGGCACACTTGTAAAACGAGCGCCGGTAAGAGCAAGCCACTTAGTACGTACAAGGTTCGACATAGTAAAACCAATGTGACCCATTAGCGCTTTATCAAATACGTTAAGCGCTTCTTCGCGGTCTTCAATTTCGCACGCACCAAGCTCGGTAAGTACAAATGGATGACAGCGAATTGCACCTTGACCATAAATAATCATATTACGGGTCAAGATGTTTGCACCTTCAACGGTTATGGCAATAGGTGCACCTTGGTAGCCACGACCTAAATAGTTATTTGGCCCAAGCATAATGCCCTTACCGCCAAGTACATCCATTGCATGAATAGTTGCATCACGCATTTGCTCTGTCAGGTGGTATTTAATAATGGCAGAAACAACCGATGGCTTTTCGCCTAAATCAACTGCCCCCGTAGACATACTAACCGCAGCATCAGAGCTGTAAGCGTAACCAGCAAGTTTTGCTAGTGACTCTTCAACACCTTCCATTTTACCAATAGGTAAACGGAACTGACGACGAATGCGGCTATACGCACCCGTTGCAACGGCAATCATTTTAATGCCGCCAGCAGAATTTGACGGCAATGTAATTGCACGACCAACCGATAAACACTCAACCAGCATGCGCCAGCCTTGACCAGCCATATCTGGACCACCAATAATATAATCAAGTGGTACGAAAATGTCTTTACCGCGAGTAGGACCATTTTGAAATGGTACGTTTAGCGGGAAATGTCGACGACCAATTTCAACTCCAGGAGTGTCCGTTGGGATAAGTGCACAGGTGATGCCTGGCTCTTTATTGTCGCCAATTAGGCCATCTGGATCTTGTAACTTAAACGCAAGACCAAGTACGGTAGCAACTGGGGCAAGTGTAATGTAACGCTTATTCCACGTTAAACTAACACCCACAACCTCTTCACCATTCCATTGCCCTTTACATACCACACCGTAGTCTGGAATTGAGCTTGCATCAGAGCCCGCTTCTGGCGAAGTTAACGCAAAACATGGAATTTCTTGACCGCTCGCTAAGCGCGGTAAGTAATGATCTTTTTGCTCTTTTGTACCATAGTGTTGTAATAATTCACCTGGGCCTAAAGAGTTCGGTACACCAACAATTGACGAAAGTAATGTTGATTTACTTGTTAGTTTTTGAAGTACACATGACTGTGCAAATGCAGAAAACTCTAAACCGCCGTATTCTTTTTTGATGATCATGGCAAAGAATTTATTATCTTTTAGATATTGCCATACATCTTGAGGAAGGTCGGTTAGTTCGTGCGTTGCTTCCCAATCGTCCAACATGCCACATACTACTTCAACAGGGCCATCAACAAAGGCTTGCTCTTCAATAGTAAGTTTAGGAACTGGGTATTGGTGAAGTTTTTTCCAATCTGGATTACCGCAAAATAAGTCAGCTTCCCACCAAGTAGTACCGGCATCAATAGCTGATTTTTCAGTATCAGACATGCTTGGTGTTACTTTTTTGAACACAGCAAAAATAGGTTTGATAATATATTGCTGACGAAGGCCAGTAACAGAAAGAGGAACCGCGATGATCAAAAAGATCAACCAGCTAATTAAACCAAAAGCACCGGCGAAGGTGCCTATAAGTAGGGTTGCAGCAGAAACACCAAGTGCTGTGTTCCAACTCGCTCTGTGGTAAATCGCTGTGCAAAGCAGCACGATTAAACCGAGTGTAAATATGAGTGTCATTTTTATTCCTTAATAGAGGTCAGACCACCTCACTTAGAGTAGCGCTAGTCACAGTAATTTTCAAGTACATAACGATGTTAAATTGTAGTAGAAAGTAACTTAAATACGATATTTACTTACCCGATAGAGGGAGGCTTAATAACTATCGTATAGTCAAAGCATTAGCCGTAAGCAGTGTTAACGTAAAAATAAATAAATCTAATAGCAAAATGACACTTTTTAAGTAAATATAGCCGTTATAGCGGGCTGCAAATTAGTGTACGCTTAATACACAAATATAACGCTATTTATTTTAATGTATGGTTTTTAAGGGTTATTTTATTAATGTGTGAATTACTTGGCATGTCAGCCAATGTGCCTACCGATATTTGTTTTAGTTTTTCAGGCCTTTTAGAGCGTGGCGGAAACACGGGACCACATAAAGATGGTTGGGGTATTACATTTTACGAAGGTAAAGGCTGTAGAACCTTTAAAGATCCTGAGCCGAGTTATCAATCTGAAATTGCAAAGCTCGTTAAAGCATACCCCATTAAAAGTGTCTCGGTTATTAGCCATATTCGCCAAGGTAACCGCGGGAGAGTGTGCCTTGAAAATACTCATCCTTTTACGCGAGAGTTATGGGGGCGTGAAATCACTTACGCTCATAACGGGCAGCTATCTAATTATCACGATTTAAAACCACAGTACTATCGCCCAGTAGGTAACACCGATAGCGAACTCGCTTTTTGTTGGTTGCTTGATAAAATTCGCGAAAAATACCCAAAGCGTCCAAGTAATATGGCGTCGGTTTTTAGATACGCGGCCAAGCTTTCGCAAACTCTGCGTGAAAAAGGGGTGTTTAATATGTTATTGACCGACGGGGTGTTTGTTTTAGCGTATTGCACTAATAACTTACATTACATAACGCGCCGTGCGCCATTTGGTAAAGCAACATTGATTGATGCCGACATGGTGGTTGATTTTCAACAAGAGACCACACCAAACGATGTAGTAACAGTTATAGCTACAAGGCCTTTGACGAATGATGAGCGCTGGCAAAAAATGGAGCCGGGGGAATTTGCATTATTTAAAATGGGTGAGCTAATTTAGCCCACCTATTTTAAATATTAGCTTAACTTTGGTTTAATTAAATTTAGTTAGCTTCTTGAGGTTGTTGTGCTGTTGCAGGCGCAACAGCTGTAGGTGATGTAACAGTAAATGAATTCATTTGAACTTCAAACTGCTCCATACCCTTTTCGCCTTTCCACATACGTACCAGCATGTAATCCATTTCTGGCGCAAACCATGCAATTGCTTGGCGTTTATCGTTATCGTATAAACGCTTCACTTTAATGGCTTCTATATTACCGATAGGTAGAGAGATCATCTCTTTTTCAACAACTTCAAAGTTGTAGTCGCGGCGGCTACCTTTTTTGTCTATAAGCGGGAATGAAAAGCTCGTTTCGCCTTTTTTCAACCCTTCGCGCACTTGCACTTGGTATGAAATAGCATCCTGAAATTCATCAGTCCATTCGCACTTAAGTGGGTATTCGCTAGCGCTGCTAGTCACTACTTTGTTTGTTGTATCAAAATCAATTTTATAATCTTTATCTGGGCCTGTACCGGTACGGATCATATTGTAATGATGCGGGGTAACCTTGCCATCTTTAAAGGTAAACTTTGATGTTTCTTCACGAGAATCAGAGAAAATCATCCACTCAATATTACTGTGGTATGTGAGTTGATAAGTGTCGTCACTTATTTTTTTGAGCTCACGAACAGCCTCGCCATGATTTTTACCTTTGCGTAAAATATCGTAGTTAGCTTGATACTGAGTCAATTCACCTGCAACTAGGCTAGTTGGAAGTAAAGCGCCCGCACATAATAACAGGGCACTTATTTTTTTATTGTGAGTAGTGCGCGCCGTGTGCAGGAAGTTGTTTTTTGTCAAGAACTGCATAATCTGCTTCCATAGTAAGTCTGTGTTCACTGAACCACTTGACCACCAAAGGATAAATTACATGCTCTTGCTCATGCACGCGTTTTGCTAATGTTTCTGCTGTATCATCCTTGAGTACAGGTATTTGCGCCTGAAGAATAACGGGACCGCCGTCTAACTCTTCAGTAACAAAGTGAACACTTACGCCATGAACATTATCTTTTGCATCAATTGCTCTTTGGTGGGTATTCAGCCCCTGATACTTAGGCAACAAAGATGGATGAATGTTCAACATTTTTCCAACATATTTTTGCACTAAGCCAGGAGTAAGAATACGCATAAACCCAGCTAATACAACTAGATTTGGCATAAAAGAGTCGATAACGTTCATTAATTGCGCATCGTATGCTTCGCGCGAGTCAAAATCTTTATGACTGAGCACTTTTGTAGCAATACCTGCTTGTTTTGCACGCTCTAGGCCATAAGCGTCTGCTTTATTACTAATAACAGCCGCTATATGCCCGTTTATCTCGCCACGTTCGCAGGCATCTATGATGGCTTGTAAATTAGAGCCACTACCTGAGATTAAAACTACCAGACGAGTCGGTGCCATTACTTAGCACCACCTACAATTTCAACTTGCTCTTCGCCAGCTGCTGCATCTTGAATTTCACCAAGGTGCCATGCATTTTCGCCCAAGTCTTTTAGCATTGTTAAGCTTTGCTCAAGTTTGTCTGCAGGGACTACTAAAACCATGCCTACACCACAGTTAAATGTACGGTACATTTCGTGTGTAGTAATGTTGCCGTTTTCTTGTAACCAATTAAAAATTGGTGGCCACTGCCAGCTATCACCTTTAACTACAGCTTTTGCTGAAGTGGGTAATACGCGTGGAATGTTTTCCCAAAAACCGCCGCCAGTAATATGCGAAAGCGCATGTACGTCAACGTTTTTGAATAACTCAAGTAAAGGTTTTACGTAAATACGCGTAGGCTCAAGTAGAGTTTCGCCTAATGTTTTACCTTCAAAGTCAGCGCTGGTATCAGCGTTTGACACTTCAAGTACTTTACGAATTAAAGAGAAGCCGTTTGAATGAGGACCGCTTGAAGCAAGTGCAATAAGCTGATCGCCTGCTGCTACTTTTGTGCCATCAATAATTTTTGATTTTTCTACAACGCCTGTACAAAAGCCTGCCATGTCGTAGTCTTCACCATCATACATACCTGGCATTTCAGCTGTTTCGCCACCAATTAGGGCACAACCTGAAATTTCACAACCTTTGCCAATGCCTGTCACTACGTCAGCTGCTGTGTCTACATCTAGTTTACCCGTTGCATAGTAATCTAGAAAAAACAGGGGTTCAGCACCTTGAACAATTAAGTCGTTTACACACATTGCAACTAAATCAATACCAACCGTATCGTGTTTTTTTAAGTCGATTGCTAAACGTAGTTTAGTACCAACGCCATCTGTGCCTGCAACTAATACTGGTTGCTTGTAACCTTCAGGAATTTCACAAAGTGCGCCAAAACCACCAATTCCGCCCATTACTTCAGGACGACGAGTTTTTTTAACTACGCCTTTAATACGCTCAACAAGTGCATTACCAGCGTCGATATCTACGCCCGCGTCTTTATAGCTTAGAGACTGTTTTTGTTCGCTCACAGGTTTTCCTCAAAATAGTTGTTTTGGGTTGCTTAGAAACGCGCGTATTTTACAACAATTGCAAGGTCGCGGCTAGCGCAAATGTAATTTTGAAATAATAAACAAGGACACTTGTCCGCTGCTTGTTGTTTAAATAAACAAAAAAACGCCCGCAGGCGTTTTTTTAGTATTTAAGGCGTTAAATTAACCGCTATGCTTTTGCAGTTAATATTGCTCTAAGTGGAGCAGGGTAACCTTCAATTGTTTTACTTGTGTCGTTTGGATCTAAAAAGTCGATTAACGATTCGTTTTCCATCCAATCGGTTTTGCGTTGTTCTTCAAGCGTGGTAATAGCGCAATCTTTTATTTGCACATCTTTAAAGCCAACGCGTTCCATCCACAGTTTTAATGCTGCAGTACTTGGAATAAACCAAACGTTGCGCATTTTAGCGTAGCGATCAGTTGGGACTAATACTGTGTTTTCGTCACCTTCAATTACTAGCGTTTCAAGCACAAGTTCGCCGCCTGGGCGTAGCTGCGCTTTTAATTGCGCTAAAAAGTCGATAGGTGAGCGACGATGATAAAGTACGCCCATCGAAAAAACCGTATCAAACGCTTTAAGCTCGGGTAATGCTTCAACACCTAGTGGCAGTAAATGTACGTTTTCATCTGGGTTGTAGTGTTTAATTGCCTGAAACTGACATAAAAATAAATCAGATGGATCAATACCCACGACAAACTCTGCGCCTTCACCGCGCATACGCCATAAATGATAACCTGAGCCACAACCAATATCTAAAACAGTGCGGCCTTTTAATGGCTCAATATGAGGCAGGAGTCTGTCCCACTTCCAATCACTGCGCCACTCTGTATCTATTTCAATACCGTGCACATTAAACGGGCCTTTGCGCCATGGCATCATGCGTTTTAATAAATGCATGGCTTGCTTTTGCTCGCCATCACTCATCTCCCCTGGTGCGCCAATTTCTACCTTAGTAGAAATATCAACATGGCTTGTTGAAACCTCAGGCAAGTTTTTAAGTACTTTTTGCCATTTAGGTAAATCACCGTGGCTAGCCTCGTTTTGCCAATGTTTTAATTGTGCAGGCAGTGTTTCTAGCCAGTGACTAAGTGGGCTTTGTGCAATAGATGCGTAAAATTGGTTAAACCATTGAGACATGGATGACTCTCTTTATTTAATTGCTACCATTGAGCAAAAATTAAAACATTGATACCACACTTGAGTTTGGCTAAAACCAATATCTTGTAAGCGAGTAAAGTGAGCGCTTAGTGTATCTGGGCGCATAACGTTTTCGATGGCGGTACGCTTTTGGCTTATTTCAAGCTCAGAGTAACCATTGTGTCGTTTAAAGTCGTGGTGCAAATCAATCAATAAATTGTCGCATTGCTCATTTTCAGCTTTAATTTTTTCGCTTAGCAGCAATACACCACCAGGTTTTAAATTAGCATATATTTTTTCAAGCACAGCTTGGCGTTGCGCGTGTGGAATAAACTGCAACGTAAAATTCATTGCTACTACCGAGGCGTTTTGAATTTCAAGCTCGTTAATATCGCCTAAGGTAACAGTAACAGGCACATCTGATTTAAAACCTTGTAAATGTACCTTACAACGTTCAACCATTGCTTGAGAGTTATCTACCGCTATTATATGGCAGTTATCGGTACGAATATTACGGCGCATACTAAGTGTTACGGCGCCCAGTGAGCAGCCTAAATCATAAAGATTTGAGTTACTTTGCGCGTATTCACCGGCGAGTTTACCCATTGTACTGACAATAGTTGCGTAGCCCGGTACTGAGCGTTGAATCATATCGGGAAATACTTCGACTACATTTTGGTCAAAGCTAAAATCTTTTACTTGTTGCTCAGAGGCATAAATACTGTCTTTTATGGTCACGAAAGCAGTCTCTTTTAAAATAATAGTGTTATTTTAACATTTTATACTGGATAGTCAGTGATAAATTCAGTAGCTTGACTAGAATTATGAATAATAAGCACAAAAAGAGATTATTAAATGAGTAAAAGTAAGGTGATTAGTACCGACGATATTTTAGCAACCCTGTGTCATTCTGTAACAGGCGTACTTACCTCAGCCAGCGGCAACAGCATTAGCTATTCTGCAATGGTACAAAAAATAACGCGAACATGTATGCGCCCAGATATTGGTTGCTTTGTTTTGTTTGATGGTGGCTTTACCGGATTGGTAATTACTAACTTCACCTCGCAAGCAGCAATGGAAATTTATGGCGATTATATGCGTAATATGGGGATGCCAGAAGAAGAAATAGCGCATAGCCATTTATCAGACGATGTGTCTAACGTATTAGGTGAGTTAATGAACCAAATTGTTGGCGACTTTACATCTAAAGTACGCGAACAATTACACACTTCTATTACGCAAAATCAGCCAAAAATGATGGCAATTAACAAACAAGTGCAAATATCGGTAGATACCACGATGGATCGCCCACAAGCACGTCGCGTAACATTTACTACCAGTAAGCAAAATATCTTTTACCTAGAACTTGCTATGGATAAAACTGAGTTTATTAAACTGCATGATTTTGACATTGTAGAAGCTATAGACCCTGATGACATTATCGAAAATGAAGCCAAACAACAAGCTGAAAAATCTAAAGTAGCTGCGTCTTCTGGACAAGATGACGACGATGACGACTTCATGGCAGGCTTAGGGCTTTAAGTCTATTTATGTAGGTTGGGTTGAGTGAAACGAAACCCAACGACTACTGCTCTATCAATTTTTGCCACCGAAGCTTAGTTAATTACCAAAAAACGCGATTTATATCGCGTTTTTTATATAAATTATAAAGACGATACCAATAGTTACACTTGTTTTTATTCGCTATATTTCACTAAGGCTTCTTTAAATAAATTTTCACTCTCGTCTTTGAAGCGAGATTTTTGTTCGTTCAGTTCTATAAATTTAGCTTGAAGATTTTTATATATTATCTCATGCGCTTTATTTTTAACTTCGTTGTCGATAGGGCTATCTAGTTCAAAGCCATGCTGTAAACCACTTGTTATTATCTTTAAAATATCTTCTTTGGTTATTTGATCAAGTAGTGCCCAATTATTTCCGTCCACCGAAAAGTAGCCCTTACCACTTTCAATCTGCAAGCATTTCATATTCATCTCTCCTTGTTAAATAAGGTGTTTTACCCGCCTCTAAGCAATCAAGTAATACCTTATGGTTGTGAGTTTTATCACCATCCAAGTTTACAAGGTATTTGTCGTTAGGATAGCCAGTGTATATTTCATATTGAACACCGGTGGTTCCATTTTTTTTACTTGTGTAAATCAAATAATCAGGCTTAATTGACGCCCCTACAGTACTATTGTGAGTAACAATTATTACGGGCATGAACTTTGACATTTCTTTGATTAACTTATTTACTTTGTTGTATAAAAAAACATTGTCAAATGATGATTCTGGTTCATCTATCAGTAATAAGTCATATTGGCTAGCATCGCTAATTTCTTGTAGTAGCCTATATTCAGAGCGTTCCCCACCAGAAACTGTATAACCTGATGAATTTAAAATATCGTAACTAATTTTAGCGAAATGTTTGTAGTAATTAGTCTCAGATAATCCCGATATTTTTTTTAATTCGGATAAATATTCGTATCCGCTAATGTCGTAACTTTTAAATGCATTAGCAAAAGATATTTGCTTATTGAGAACAGCTCCAAGCTCTCTGGCGAAGTTAAATGTTCCCCTTTTAGCAACCTTTAAAAAGCCTTGAATGTCTTGTCTTATAAATTCTTTACTGATTTTTAAGTTTTCAACAACATCATTAAATTTACTTACTTTTTCAATATCCAAGACATGTTCATACAAATTTATTTCGGTGACAGGTGAGGCCGCAGTTCGCATTTGAAGTTCGCTTTTTATATTGTCTACAATATCGTTAACGTAAGCTTTTTGAAGCTCCGATTCCTTGGTTTTATTGTATTTTTCAATTAAATCAACAGTTAATAAATTTAAGTTGTCGCTAGAGATGTGCTTGTTGATTATGTGTTGATATTCAGAATTGTCGGCTAAAGTAATACTTGCTTTGATAAGCTCTTTTAAGGATAACAAATTATTTATTTGGAATTTGGACTCAGTAAATAACTTTACTTTTGCGAATGAGTCTAGCTTATCCGCCTCCGAGGCATGTTTTAGTAATGAGTTAACAAAATTATCCAAGGTTCGACTTGAGTTATCCAAATCAATATCTTTAATCTTATCAACGACCTCTTGGAACTCTTTTAAATAGTTTTGAGTTATTTGCGACTGGCTAGTAGTCAGGCGATTTGAAAAGTCTTTTTCATCATCCAAATCTTTTTGTAATAAAGAAAATTGCCTTACATACTTAACACGAATATCGTCAGTGGTATTTTCTTCTTCTATTGAATTCAGTGTATGTGACTTTCCACTTGATCGTTCTCCTAATATCACATTTAATCCAGTGGACAACTTAAGCCCATTATTGAGAGCATTGAAAAACTTGTGCCCCTCTTCTTTTGATAAATGTACCTTTTGTTTGTCTGTTAAAGCTCGTTTAACTGACTTAAGACTAATTTCGCCAACGTTTATATACGTTTGTCTTGCAGGTATTTTATGAAGTCTTTCTTCTATTCTTAAGTCACTAAAACATACAGGTACTAAAGCATCAGGATCTTTAATACAATAAATAAACTTTCTAGCGCTAGATACTTCCCCCGCACTAATTAAATGCTGTAGTTTACTTAGGGTATCTGTATGTATTTCGGGAGACTTTTTATAATGTGGGATTAATAAGTAATCAGAAATTCGCGGAAAAATTTCTTTTAATTTTTCAACATTTATAGAGGTGTTTCTGTCGGGTATTTGTTCCTTCACTAGTTGACATTTTTCTGAGAAATCTAATAGCTGATCATCTTCTGCAATCAATAAAATATGAGTTCCTTCAACATCTATTTCTATACCTGGGAAAACTTTAATACTGAGTTTTTCTTGGATTTCATAGAACTGATTGAGGTCAAACATATTGTGGTTTGTGATTGCAATAGCGTCTAAATTACCTTCTTCGACGTACCATTTTAAACGTTCAATAGAAAAAGAGAAATTACGATCGCTTGGTGTTGAAACTGTATGTAAATGAAGGTCTATTTTTTTCATATGCTATCCATTGCTAATTACTGTAGTTTAAAAACATTACCATGGTCCTGTTAAGTTTTCCTACAAGTATATTTAATAGTCATACGGGTTTGCCCCCATTGCGACTACCACACAAAAAATTCTTAAATCTAACTCTAGCTGGTGGTAACTCGGCTCCATATGGCAGCAAAGTTGATAAAAACCTTTGTTGTGGTCTTTTTCTTTAAAGTGGGCGAGCTCATGTACCACTAACGCTTTTAATAATGGCTCGGGAGCGCGGAGCAAGTCGCTGTTTATCGCTAAATCGTGCTTACGGGTTTTACCTTGCATTCGATACGTATGTGTACCGAGTGCATTGGTGACCATGTCGCCTTGCTTTTTAAAAGCAGCGCGACCAAACGGTGGTGCATTTTTTAAATACTGTTTTTTAAGCTCGGTTGCGTAGTTATAAAGTAATTTATCGCTAGTAATGGTATGTGCTTGCGGATACTTTTTAAGTAAGTAGTCACATACCTTGTTGTTATCTATAAGGCTTAATACTTGCTCAACAATGTTAGCTGGGTAGCCGGTAAAGTAACGTGCGTATTCACTCATTATTGCTTCTCTGTCGTTTTACTTTTAAAAAAGTGCTGGCTGGTGGGCTTCTTTTTCGCCAGTAAATGGGTTTAATGCTTTGTGATCATAACCAAGGTCTTTACAAAACTGCCTTGCTAATAATGGCGCTTCTCGGTTATCTGCCGTATGAAAAAACACATAGGGCGCTTTTCCTTCATCAAGCCATTGCTTTACTTTACTTAGCCACGGTTTATAAAAGGGTTTATAGTCGTTTTGTAAATCGGCGATAACAAAGCGCGCCATGGGTTGAGTGCTTGTTGCAATGGCATGTACCGGTAAGTGGGGCTTTTTTTGCTGTGCATCTATTAGCGCTTCGGTTGTTGGTTTTACCGCAAATAGGGCGCGAGTATCCATCGATATACGATTTATGTTGTTTGCCATTAATAATTGGTTAAGCGCTATTTCGGCTTCACCCTTTTGAAAAAACGCAGTATGACGTACCTCTACACCGTAATTAACCTCTTTTGGTAATAGGCTAATAAATTGGGCGAGTTTGGGTAAGTCACTAGGGCCAAATGCTTTAGGTAATTGCAGCATGATTTGCCCGGTTTTTTCTAAAATAGGGGAGAACAAGTTAAGCCAATCAGTAAGCTCGGTTTGAACATTAGTAAGATGTAGCTCGTGGCTAAAGCGACGATTAAACTTAAACGTAAATTTAAAATCGTCGGGTACGCTGTTTGCCCAGCGCAATACGGTGCTTGGCGAAGGATCGGCGTAAAAGCTGGTATTGCCTTCAACTGAGTTAAAATGCTGGGCGTATTGGCTAAGCATATCGGCGTTTTTACATTGGCTTGAAAATAAATTGCCTTTCCATGCGTTGCTCGACCACTGAGGGCATCCAATATATAACATACAAACTAGCGCCTTATTATAAAGTGGCGATAGTGTAGCAAATAACAAAACGAGCTGCTGTAAATTCAGGGGCAAAAGCGGCACACGCCCTAGCATCTTGATACTACTTGGGTATAATGCAGGGCTTAATTTGATTATTTTTAGATTGCTAGCGGCTTTATTTGTATTGTGGTGACCTGTTTTTTAAATCACACGCCTTAAAACAAATAAATATAACCGTTTAAGCCTTTTATCTGACAGGAAAACTATGCGCTCTATATATTGCGGACAGCTAAATAAAACTCACGTAGATCAAGAAGTTGAACTATGTGGCTGGATCAACAAACGACGTGACCTTGGTGGACTTATCTTTGTCGATTTACGCGATAGAGAAGGTTTAGTACAAGTTGTATTCGACTCTGACATTGAAGAGTTAATGAGTTCAGCTAACACACTTCGCCAAGAATTTTGTGTTCAGCTAAAAGGTACTGTACGTGCACGCCCTGATAGCCAAGTAAATAAAGATATGGCAACAGGTGAAATTGAAGTTTTAGGTACTGAGCTTACAATTATTAACCGCTCTGAACCGCTTCCACTTGATTTTAACCAAGTAAACTCAGAAGAGCGTCGTTTAAAATACCGCTACTTAGACCTACGTCGTCTAGAAATGAGTGACCGTATTAAATTACGTGCTAAAGCAAGCAGCTTTGTTCGTCGCTTTTTAGATGAAAACGGCTTTTTAGACATCGAAACACCTGTACTTACTAAAGCAACGCCAGAAGGCGCACGCGATTACTTAGTGCCAAGCCGCGTTCATAAAGGTAGTTTTTACGCTTTACCACAGTCTCCACAGTTATTTAAGCAATTGTTGATGATGTCGGGTTTTGACCGTTACTACCAAATTGTTAAATGTTTCCGTGATGAAGATTTACGTGCCGATCGCCAACCAGAATTTACCCAAATAGATATAGAGACCTCGTTCATGAGCTCTGATCAAGTACGTGGTATGACTGAAAAAATGATCCGTGAGATGTGGCAGTCATTACTAAACGTTGATTTAGGCGATTTCCCAATCATGCCTTACAGCGAGGCAATGAGCCTTTACGGTTCTGATAAGCCAGATTTACGTAACCCAATGAAGTTAGTTGATGTTGCAGATTTAGTTAAAGACGTAGAGTTTAATGTTTTCTCAGGTCCGGCTAACGACGAAAAAGGTCGCGTTGCTGTATTAACTGTACCGGGTGGCGCTAAGCTTTCTCGTAAACAGCTTGACGATTACACTAAGTTTATTGGTATTTACGGCGCTAAAGGCATGGCGTGGATGAAAGTAAATGACCACACTGCAGGCGCTGAAGGTGTTCAATCACCAGTGGCTAAGTTTTTAAGCGAAGACGTAATTACTAAATTACTTGAGCGTACTAATGCACAGTCTGGTGATATCATTTTATTTGGTGCCGATAAGCGCAACACAGTAAATGAAGCAATGGGCGCACTGCGCGTTAAGATTGGTGTTGACTTAGAAATCACTAACCTTAATAGCTGGGCACCACTTTGGGTTGTAGACTTCCCAATGTTTGAAGAAGATGACGAAGGCACATTACATGCTGTGCATCATCCATTCACTGCACCAAAAGATATTACTGCAAGTGAGCTTGAAGCAAACCCTGCTGCGGCTATTTCAGATGCCTACGACATGGTATTGAACGGCTACGAAGTGGGTGGCGGTTCGGTACGTATTCATAATGCAGATATGCAAGAAACTGCCTTTAGAATTTTAGGTATTAACGAGCAAGAGCAACAAGACAAGTTTGGCTTTTTACTTGATGCACTTAAATACGGCACGCCACCACATGCTGGTTTAGCATTTGGTCTTGACCGTTTAGCAATGCTTTTATGTGGTACCGATAACATTCGTGACGTTATTGCATTCCCTAAAACAACACAAGCGTCATGTTTATTAACTGATGCGCCAAGTAAACCTAATATGGATTCGTTAGCTGAGCTTGCAATTAGTGTTGTAGAAAAAGCGATACCTAGCGAAGATTAATTTTTGTTTAGCTTATTGAGCTAAATTTAAAAACCCTTAAGTTATATGCTTAAGGGTTTTTTTGTGGTTAAATTTACAGCAGAGTGTATTTTAAACGAACAGAAGAAAAAGGAATTATTATGTCGATCAATGCAACCTTATTTGGTGAGTTCTTAGTTTTTCTTATTGTGCTGTGTATTCCTATTTTTGCTGTAATTAGCTACAAAATAGGTAAGCGTAAAAGTACTATGCCGGGTGTTTTAGCTTTTGTGGGTGGCTGTTTAGCGCTATTTCCACTATTTGCTTTGATTTTTATTGCAGTGCTTGCGCTTAAAAAAGATTTACCTAAAACTAATGGCTACACCGGTTAAATTTAATAGGTGAATTGTGTTGCTAAGTAACAATAACCAGTATTTTGATGAGCAATTTAATGCTTTGCAGTACGCAGAACAACTAACTGAAAATTCTGAGTTTGAAGAGTGCACATTTACCGATTGCGATTTTTCAGGCGGGCAGTTTAAACATTGCCGATTTATACAGTGCAGTTTTAAAAACTGTAATTTATCGTCACTTAAATGGAACTACAGTTCACTTGAAAATGTAAGTTTTAGCCACTGCAAATTAAATAGTTTGCAATGGGCTGATGTAGATTGGCCAGCGCTTAGTATTAACGCACCGGTGAGTTTTAATTATTGCGAACTCAGTAATAGTTCTTTTTTTGAATTAACCCTCAAAGCCCTCAAACTAACACACTGCTTTGCCAAAAATGTTGATTTTAGACATGCTGACTTAAGCGATAGTGAATTTACAGGAACAGATTTTCGCGATAGTGAGTTTTTCCAAACTAACTTAACAAAATGTGATTTTGTAGGTGCGACAGCGTTTAATATAGATTTGAATAATAATTTTTTAGCGAATGCTAAGTTTGATCGCTTCGAAGCACTTAATTTACTTACCAGCCTTAATATAGAGCTATGTGATTAATTTAGTTTAATATGATTACATATCTAGAAGCGACAGCTTGGCTGGGCTTCTAGATACTGCGTGACTTCGTAATTAACGGCTAGGGCCATTTTTATTACGTGCACTGGCAAGCTGTCTTGCGATTGCTAATAACGCTGGTGAAATATCTTCAGCGCCATCTTTAATTAGTTTTGTAACGTCACCTGATGAAAACAAACCGTCACGTGGTGATTTAATACCTAACTCACGAACAAAATCCTTCGTTTTACCTGTGCTGCCTGTTTCAATAAACTTAAAAATAATACGTTCATTGTTGTTTTTAGCAGGGGTTTTTAGTGTTTCGATTTCGTCATGTATTGCCGTTAGTTTGTCTTCTAAAATTTCTATACGTTCTTGAATGCTATTGTATGATTTCATTTATTGGATCTTTTACTAAATATATTTAAACAATGGCGGCTATTATCGCATAGTTTGACAATAGAGAATGCAAACCTATAAAGTAAAAGTTATTTTTAATTAAAAACAATAATTTATATAAATTTAAATATGCAAAAAACACTTAAAAAGCTTTTTATATTAAGCGCACTAGCTCTAAGTACATCAGTAATAGGCGCAACAAGCTATGCAAACGATGGCGTTATAACTGATGAAAGCCGCAAGCGCACTATTCCTACCAATATCACACTACCAAGTAACAATGCTGAGTGCACTGAACAAGTAAAATGCCCTGTAGCGTTCATTAACGCAGGTTATGGGATTAGCCATAACGAGTATACGTTTGCCAGTAATGTGTTTAATCAGCGTGGATATTTAACAATAGCCGTTGCACATAAACTAAAAAGCGACCCTTACTTAAACCGTGAGCAGCCTTACTTAACAACTCGCATGGAAAACTGGCATCGTGGCGTAGTAACGCTTAAGTTTTTAGTTGATGAGCTATCGAGTAAATACCCAGCGTACGACTTTACAAAACTCACCTTATTTGGGCACTCAAACGGCGGGGATATTTCCGCATTATATGGCTCTATTTATCCAAACGAAGTTAGCACTATTATTACGCTCGATCATCGCCGCATGTTGATCCCGCGCAATAAAAACATTCGCGTACTTACTCTACGCGGTAGTGATTACCCAGCTGATGCGGATGTGCTGTTAAACGATTCAGAGCTGAATAAGTTTCCTGTTACGCAAATAATAATAGAAAAATCGCGTCATAACGATATGTACGATGGCGGGCCAAAATGGCTGGTGGATAGAATGAGTAAAGAAGTAGAGAGATTTTTAGATAGTAAAAGTTAGCTTTATAAAAGTTAAATCATAGCGCAGTGTTACCTGCGCTATATTAATTTTACGGCAGTTACTCTACCAGTTCACTTACAATTACAGGGTTGTTATGTAGTGTTTTATGCACTGGGCATTTGTCGGCTATTTCGAGTAAACGCTGACGCTCTGGCTCTGTTAAGTCGCCACGTAAGGTGATTTTACGGGTAATGGCTTCAAGGTTACCTGTTTGCTCACAATCGTCGCAATCTTTGTTGTAATCGCGAGTGTGATCAAGCTCTACTTTTACATGCTCCAGTGGTAAGTTTTTACGTGTAGCGTACATACGCAGTGTCATGGCCGTACAGGCACCAAGCCCCGCTAATAAGTGATGATACGGATCGGGACCTAAGTTTTTACCGCCTACTTTTATTGGCTCATCTGCAAGCCAAGTATGATCTTTTGTACTTACGTGCTGAGTAAATACATGGTCTTTTTCTTCAACAAGTACATTGCCACCCGTTATACTTGCCGTGTATTTAGTTTTGTCGTACTTAACATAACGGTTTGCCCACGTTGCAATTATTTGTGCTGCGTAGTCGGCATCGTTTTTATTTGTTAAAAGGTGATCGGCGTTATCTAGGCTAATAAAGCTTTTAGGATGCTTAGCTGATGCATAAATTTTTTCAGCTTCACTAATATTTACTGTTGCATCAATAGGGGAGTGCATTACTAATAATGCGCGCTTAAGTTTACTTATGTGGCTTTTATCGTACTTGGCTATATCGTCAATAAATTGCTTTTTAATGGTAAATTCACGACCAGCTAAGTTAACTTTAGCTTCCCCTGCTGCGTTAATTTCATCAAGGTGTGCTTCAAAGTTATGCGCTACGTGCTGCGCATCTGACGGTGCGCCAATGGTTGTAATAGCCGATACTTCAGGAATATGCTCAGCAGCAGCAAGAACGGCTGCCCCGCCTAAACTGTGGCCAATGAGTAGTTGCGGCGGAGCAAAATGTTCACGTAAATGATTTGCCGCAGATACTAAATCTTGAATGTTTGATGAAAAGTTACTGTTAGCAAAATCACCATCACTATTACCTAAACCGGTAAAGTCGAAACGCAGTACGGCGATACCTTGTTGTGTGAGTGCACGGCTAATCCGTGTAGCTGCTGCAATGTCTTTACCGCATGTAAAGCAGTGTGCAAATAGCGCGTAAAACTTAACGTCACCAGAGGGAAGTTCAAGTTGGCCGGCAAGTTCTAAATCGCCGCTTTTAAAAGATACTTTTTGTCGCATGGGGAGCCTTATTTACACAAATAAAATATATTCTAATAGTAGACCAGAGATAGTTACTAAACCTTGCAAATTCAACGTTTTTTTATAAGTTGATCTTGATCAAGCAAAGTGTCGGTGACCATGTCTTGAGGACATATGTCCTTATGTTTTTGAGGTCATTTGTCTATCCTCGCATAGCGCTATAATGAAGGCTTTGCTACTTTATATAAGTAATTTAGCACTATTAAAAGCAACTCACTTCACACAACCTATTCACTGGAACGTACAATGCAATTACCTACTGTTGATTATAAAGCTCCCGATGCGGCTGCACAATTTGTTGAATCGTTAAGAAATACTGGATTTGGCGTTTTAAAAAACCACCCAATCCCACAGTCTTTAGTTGAGTCTATTTACAAAAATTGGCAAGACTTTTTTAACTCAGAGCAAAAGCACGACTTTTTATTCTCTAAAGAAACTCAAGACGGTTACTTTCCGCCTTCAGTATCAGAAGTAGCGAAAGGCTTTACAATAAAAGACATTAAAGAGTACTTCCATGTGTACCCTAAAGGTCGCGTTCCTGCAGAGCTTGAAGCTGATGTACGTGAATACTACCGTTTAGCAAGTGAATTTGCTGGCACATTATTAAGCTGGGTTCAGGCTGAAGCACCAGCTGATGTGCGTGCTAAGTTTTCAATTGATTTAAAAGACATGATTGCAGGCTCTGAGCAAACATTGTTACGTATCCTACATTACCCTCCAATGACGGGTGATGAAGAGCCTGGTGCTATTCGCGCAGCAGCCCATGGCGATATTAACTTATTAACTGTATTACCTGCTTCTAATGAGCCTGGTTTACAAGTTCAAAAAACAGATGGCGGTTGGTTAGACGTGCCATGTGATTTTGGCAGCTTAATTATTAATATCGGCGACATGCTACAAGAAGCGTCGGGCGGATATTTTCCATCGACGATTCACCGTGTAATTAACCCAACGGGTAAAGCATCTACTAAATCGCGTATTTCATTACCGTTATTTTTACACCCGCATCCAGATGTTGTGCTTTCAGAGCGCTACACGGCCGATAGCTACTTGCAAGAACGTTTGCGTGAGTTAGGTGTTAAGTAACTCTAATGCTTAGAGTAATTAAGTATAAACAAAAAACGGCCTATGGCCGTTTTTTGCATTTTTGAGCAACTTGATCACAGGTTTAATTTCAATAAACTATGCTTAATTGCCTGCAACGTAAATAATGGCATGCATTCTTAGCTACTACAGGTATAATGCGCGCAACTGGCTAATGTAGCCTTATTTAAAAGAGAGTTTATATGAGTTTTGAAGGTTTAGGTTTATCACAGTCTTTGGTTAATGCGGTTTTAGAAAAGGGCTATGAAACGCCAACGCCGATTCAGGCTCAAGCAATTCCTGCAATTATTGAACGCCGTGATGTTATGGCAGCAGCGCAAACAGGTACAGGTAAAACAGCAGGTTTTACATTACCACTTATTGAGCGCTTGTCGTCGGGCCCTAAAGCTAAAAGTAATCACGTACGTGCGCTTATTTTAACGCCTACACGTGAACTTGCTTTGCAAGTAAGCGAAAACGTTGAAGAGTACGCTAAGCATTCTGATGTGAGCTCGTTTGTAGTTTACGGTGGCGTTAAAATTAACCCACAAATGCAGCGTCTTCGTAAAGGTGTTGATATTTTAGTAGCTACGCCGGGTCGTTTAATCGACTTACATAATCAAAATGCAGTTAAATTTGATAGCGTTGAAGTGCTTGTACTCGATGAAGCTGACCGCATGTTAGACATGGGCTTTATTCACGACATTAAACGCTTAATTGCTAAAATGCCTGCTAAACGTCAAAACTTGATGTTTTCGGCTACATTTTCTGACGAAATTCGTGCATTAGCAAAAGGGTTAATTAATGACCCAGTTGAAATTTCAGTTGCAGCAAAAAATACCACAGCGAAAAGTGTTACTCAGTGCGTTTACGCGGTAGATAAAACACGTAAAACAGCATTGCTAAGCCACTTGATTCGCACTAACGATTGGCAACAAGTATTAGTGTTTAGCCGCACAAAGCACGGTGCTAACCGCTTAGTTAAACAACTAGAGCGCGATGACATTGTAGGCGCGGCTATCCATGGTAATAAGTCACAAGGCGCACGTGTTAAAGCACTTGATGGTTTTAAAAGTGGTGAAGTACGCGTACTAGTAGCAACAGACATTGTTGCACGTGGTTTAGACATTGTTGAATTACCGCATGTTGTTAACTACGACTTACCAAACGTATATGAAGATTACGTTCACCGTATTGGCCGTACAGGCCGTGCTGGTGCATCGGGTCATGCGATTTCGTTTGTAACAACAGAGGATGCTGTTGATTTATACGGTATTGAACGCTTTATTGGTGAGCTTATTCCACGTGCTGAAGAAGACGGTTTTGAGCCTATTAACCCAGTAGCAGAGCGCGCATTAGATGCTCGCCCACTGCCGTCTAAAAAGCCTAAGAAAAAGCAGCCTTTTAATAAGCCTAAATCTGATAGCAGCAAGCCTAACAGTAAAAAGCCAAATAATGGTGGTAATGGTACCGGCCCACGCCGTGGTGGTTCTAAAAAGCCAGCTGCTAAAACAGATGACAGCGCGCAAAACCCATGGGCAAAGCGTGAATCTGTTGGCGGTAGTGGCCAACGCCGTCGTCGCACAAATAATGATTAATTGCAATTGCGTTTAGTAAAACGCAATTGCAAAAAACGCGCTTACTTTTACAGGTAGCGCGTTTTTAGCGATTAAATTAGCTTAATAAAGTATAAGGTGGTAACACCAATAAAGAGTGTGACGATGACGCTTAATAAAGTACCTAGCATGACGTATTCGCTTTGCCCTTTACCTTCATTATGTTTTAAGTCCCCGAATCTAAAAATAGACTTTGCAGCTATCAGAAAGCCAATGCCAGAGTATTCTCCAATGAGGATAAAACTAAGAATTAGCACTCTTTCAAGTAGTCCTAAGTAATGACCAGACTTTGCAATACTTTTTCTTGAGGCTTTAAAGTTTCCTGTTATTTTATCTAGGATGAGACCAATTAATAAAGAACTTGGTTTTAAAACTAATAGGTATGAGCAGATAAAAATTAATGTATCGATAGCAACGAGTTCTTGCCACATTAAGACATAAAACTCATTTTTATCTGCAAGCCACACGACAAGTACTAATATTACAATAAGGTGTGTTATCTGGTCGACTAAAAAAGGTACCACGCCTTTATTTGAATATGACTTGGCTAGATCAATAAAATAATGGGTCAACATAATAGTGAGGGTTGCCAAAAACACTCTTGCAAATTCTTGCCAGCCGTAAGTATATTCCCACATTGTAAGCACCGTTAATGATGTCAGGCCGTGTATTACTGCGTGGACGTAGAGTTTTTTCGCACGAAAATGGTGTTTGTTTCTGTCGTGTACCCAGCTCATTGGTTGCCAATAAAAGTCAGCAAGCAAATGGCCTAGTATTAAAGCGGTGAGTAATAAAGTAAAACTGCTCATAGCAATCCTTTGAGTGTTGTTTGGCTGTAGTTTACAAAGCGATCAATGAGACGATAATGGGCTAGGTTTAGTAACTTAGTGACATTCTCTCTGCTAGTGATGAGCTCTATGGCAAGCTCTGCATGGTTGTTATTTTCTGCGGTTAGATAATAAAACAGTGCATTAGCTTGCTTTTGGCTCATTTTTTGAAGCAATATGTCGATCAAAGCGATATTAAGTGTAAAGCCTTCCTCGATGGCTTTGTTTTCAAGGTTTAGGACTAAGCGTTGCTGGCCCATGGCATCTAAACCACGGCCAGATAATGTATAAGCACTGCCTGTGGCTGTTTTTATATCAGCGCGAGGATTGTCGAGTGAGCCTATAGCAAGGCTTTGCCGCAGTTCGTAATTTGCTGCTTTCAATTGTAAATACAATAAGATTGCGGCTTGACACACTTGCTCAGGCTCTTGTAGCTGTAGTTGTAACGCATCACCACGGTAAATGCTAAAGCTTGCATTAAAACGTTTGGCGATAAAGCGCAAGCTTTGATCAAGCTGATAAAGCATTGCATCGTATTCTTGTTGTGGAATATTTTGTGATTTAATTAAGTCTCCAGTGATGACCGCAATTCTCACAACTTAAATCCTTTATATTTTTGAACTATTAAACTTTGTATTCTTTTTTATGCTAAATTATAGCAAAACGAATATAAAGTAAATTATGGCAGCATTAGATAAGCCAAAAGTAGGTATTTTTGTCGATGTACAAAATATTTATTACACGTGCCGCGAAAGCTACGGAAAAAATTTTGATTACAATGCGTTTTGGCGGGTAATGCGGGCGCAATACAATATTGAGTGTGCTTTTGCGTATGCAATTTATCGAGGAGATGAAAAGCAAAATCAGTTTCAAAATATTTTGCGTGCGATTGGTTTTGAGGTAAAGCTAAAGCCATTTATTCAACGCCGTGATGGAAGTGCTAAAGGCGATTGGGATGTAGGCATAACAATAGACATGTTAGAGCAGGGTAAAAATCTTGATAAAGTTATTTTGCTCTCTGGCGATGGTGACTTTGCTTTGTTACTTGGGCATTTAAAAAATCAATATAATGTACCGTGCGATGTATACGGTGCTGACCGATTAACTGCAGAGGTATTAAAACAAAGCGCTGAGCAATTTCATTTAATTGATAATACCTTGCTACTTTAACAGTAAAAAATAGTTAAAAAAGTGCAAGCTAAGTGCCTGCAACATGAGAGATTTTAATACAAAGCCGTAATAGATGAATTAAGCCTTATATAGGCTTTTTTATTACTGTAATCAATTGGGTTTGCTAAATGATTATGGTAATTTTAAAGCATAACGAGTTACCAAGGACTTACATGCTTCATTACAGCAACATGCCACTAGATAGAGGCTCAAATTTTCGTAAAGACCCATCGTGGCTTAAAGCGCAAATGTCGGCGCAAAGTAAATGGGTTTTAGTTAAAAATAATCAAACCCTATTTATTAAAGGTACCCCTAAAGTAAGCTATTTAACGTATCAGCAAGTGGCACATTTAGATTTAACGAGTGCTATTTTTGTTGGTTTAAACAATGCTAAACATGGTGTGTTTGCATTGGATGTTTCTGATCTGGATGAAAGCGTACTTTCGCCTTTAATAGAGGGCGCTCAGTTTTTTGATATTCGCCAATATGGGCCTCAAGTAACCATTAAATATGCCTCAATAGCCGCCCTTGCGAGAGGGTTATGTTATTGGCACGCCACGCACCGTTTTTGTGGGCGCTGCGGTAGTAAAAACCGTTCAGTGGAAGCAGGGCATTCTCGTATATGTGAAAACGAAAACTGTAAGCATCCTACATTCCCGCGTACCGATCCTGCGGTAATTATGGTCGTTACTAAAGTCTTTGCTGACGGAGTAGAACGCTGTTTATTAGGTCGCCAAGCTGCGTGGCCCACTGGTATGTATTCGTCGCTTGCTGGATTTGTAGACCCAGGGGAGACACTGGAACAAGCTGTTGCGCGTGAAGTTAAAGAAGAGGCAGGCATAGAGGTTGATAACGTACGTTATGTTGCATCTCAGCCATGGCCGTTCCCATCGTCAATTATGCTTGGCTTTTTTGCACAGGCGACATCTGAGCAAATTAACGTAGATAAAGAAGAGCTAGACGATGCAAAATGGTTTAGCCGTGAAGACTTAGCGCAATTTGGTAATTGGCACGAAGAAGGGGAGCATTTAAAGCTGCCTAGAACCGATTCTATCTCTCGTTATTTAATTGAGCATTGGCGCACAAACCCTTAAGGATTAACAATGTCGAGTAAAAGTAATAAAAACACTCAGCTGGTATCATCAGGGCGAAAAAAAGCCTATACACATGGCGTAGTAAATCCCGTTGTACAGCGTGCATCTACCATTGTATTTGATACTGTAGCCGATTTAAAAGAAGCAGCTAAAACCCGTGGCGATAAAACGTTATTTTATGGGCGCCGAGGAACAACAACACACTTTGCACTACAAGAAGCGATTACAGAACTTGAAGGCGGCGAAGGCTGTGCACTATACCCTTGTGGCGCAGCGGCGATTAGCCAAGTATTTTTATCGTTTTTAAAAACCGGTGATCATATTTTAATGGTTGATAACGTGTACGAACCAACTCGCGATTTTTGCGATAAAATTTTAGTGGGGCTGGGCATTACAACAACCTACTACCCGCCAACCATTGGCGCAGGTATTAAAGATTACATTCAGCCAAATACTAAAGTGTTGTTTTTAGAATCTCCAGGTTCTATTACGATGGAAGTGCAAGATGTGCCCGCTATGGTAAAAGTAGCCAATGAGCACAACGTAATGACCATGCTTGATAATACCTACGGTAACGGCTTGCATTATCGCCCGTTAGAGCACGGTGTTGATATTAGTATTCAAGCTGCAACAAAGTATATTGTTGGCCATTCAGACGTGATGATGGGGGTGGCTGTTGCTAATAAAAAGTATTGGCCAACCTTGCGCGAAAACTCATACTTATTAGGGCAATGTACCAGTGCCGATGATGCGTATTTAGCACTTAGAGGGCTGCGTACAATGGGTGTGCGTTTAAATCAACATGAAAAAGCAGCAATAGAAGTAGCTAAATGGCTTGAGCAACATGAGCTTGTTGATCATATTCGACACCCTGCATTTGAAAGCTGCCCAGGGTATGAGTTCTTTAAACGTGACTTTGATGGCAGTAATGGGTTGTTTTCATTTGTTATGAAAACCGGCAATCAAAAAGCGATTGATGCATTTTTAGATAGCCTTGAGCATATTAAAATGGGCTTTTCGTGGGGCGGTTTTGAAAGTTTGGTTACGGCTAATTTAACCATGAAAGGGTTGCGCTCAAATACAGGCTGGGATTTAGGGCCGGTTATTCGCCTGCACATAGGCCTTGAAGATGTAGAAGATTTAATTAGCGATTTAAGCCAAGCACTTGAGGTTTATAAGCAGTATTTATAATTTATATCGCAATTTATGTTGTTACATTTAAATGTATTGTTACAAAGCTCACCACAGGTGAGCTTTTTTTTGCTGGTAATTCAAGGTGTTTACACTTAGTGTGGATAAATACACAGAAAATAAAAAGTCATTAAGGATAGTCAATGGCAACACCATTACCGATAAACGTAGGGCGATTAACGCAAATAGCGGGATTTGAGCTTGTACGTATGTTTTTAACTAAACGTGGACTTATTGCATTAGCTGCCTTTGCATTGGTGTGGCTAATAATACTGCGCTACCCAATAGGGCAGGCAGTAGGCATTGTAAGTGCGCCCGATTTTGAGCAAATAGCCCGTGATATATCAGGTTCTATTGGTTTAAGTAAATTATTGGATTGGCCTGAGGCCGAATTTGCTATGTACTGGTTAATAGCCCTGTATAGCTTTCCTGTTTTTGGTTTATTTATTTGTAGCGACCAAACGGTAGGCGACAGAGAGCGCGGCACACTAAGGTTTTTATCACTGCGCTCCACTCGCTTTGAAATACTGTTTGGCCGTTTTTTAGGGCAGCTAGGAGTATTAGCCTGCTTGGTGGGTATAACGCTTGTGGCTACGCTCGCGGTACTAGGGTTTAGAGATCCAAGTTTACTGGCTGGTGGTTTTGCTCGTGCGCTTTCTATATTTTTAATATTAGTGATTACTCTGTGCCCATTTGTAGCACTTATGACGTTAATAAATACCTTTGCTCGCTCATCGCGTTTATCTATTGTATTGGCAATTTTATATTTTGCAGCAGGCGGTATTGTTGTGGGAATACTACAATGGCAAATACCCGCATTAGGCTTGCTTGATTATTTATTTCCGGGTGTGCAATTAGAGCTATTAGCGGGGCAAAATTTACCATTATTGAGCGCTGTGGCTATTCCCCTTGTGCAAACTGCAGTGCTACTAAGCGTTGCTCAACGTATTTTTGCAAGGAGCTCACTATGAGACCATTAATTACAGCTAGCGGTTTGAGTAAATCGTATGGTGCAAAACTTGCGCTTAATAATGTGGACTTTGAAATTAACAAAGGCGCGCCAGTGGCGCTTGTTGGGCCAAATGGTGCGGGTAAAACTACCTTATTTAGTTTGTTGTGCGGCTATATAGCACCAAGTAAAGGCAGCCTTGAAATATTAGGGCATAAACCTGGTAGTGCTGCTTTATTTAATAAAGTAAGTGCATTACCGCAAGACGCACAACTTGACCCCCGCTTTAACATAGACAAGCAACTCGCCTTTTATGCAAAGCTACAAGGTATGGGGGCAAAGCAAAGCCAAACTGAGGCGCTACGTGTACTTGATTTGGTTGGCTTAAAAGAAATTGCAAAGCAGCGTGCAGGGGACTTATCGCACGGTATGCGCAAGCGCGTTACGATAGCGCAAGCACTTATTGGCGCGCCACAAATTGTAATGCTTGATGAAGCAACCGCAGGGCTTGATCCGATTCATGCCAGAGAAGTACGTGAGCTTGTATCTGAATTAAGTGAGCAGGCTACATTTATTTTAAGCTCTCACGATTTAACAGAGCTTGAGCGACTATGCTCACAGGTACTTCATTTAGATAAAGGCGTACTAAGCGAACATCAAACAAAAACTAATAATACAGATAAACACTTTTATACATTAATGCTAAGCGAGGCTTATCAAAATGTTGAGCAACAGCTTCAAGCAATTGCAGGTGTGAGTCGTGTGTATATGAGCCAACATAAAGAATATGTAGTTGAGTATCAGCCAACGAGCGATCCACTTGATATTGCACTACTGAATTTTTGTCATCAACAACACTGGCAGTACAGGCAGTTAGTTAATGGTCATACATTAGAGAATCAAATATTTAAACAGGAGAAAGTATAATGGGTTTACTTAGCGGACTTATGGGTAATGCAAGTGAAGTTGACGATTCTGATTTAGAAAAAATCCTCGCCAATACATTAATTGACGGCGAGCAAGTAGAAAAAGCATATAAAGTAGTACGTGATATGTTTATTTTTACTAATAAGCGCTTAATTTTAATTGATAAGCAAGGTATGACCGGCTCTAAAATGGAAATGGTGAGCATTGCTTACTCTAAAATAACGAAGTTTAGTAAAGAAAGTGCAGGCCATTTTGACTTAGATGCCGAGCTAAAAATATGGGTTGGCTCTGATCCTACACCAATTAGTAAAGAATTTAAGTCTGGCGATAACATTAATGATGTTTATCGAATTATTAGTCAACATGCACTTTAGGTACAAATTGCATTGTATTTATTGGCTTTTTCATTGATGCATATTTTAAGTAGTTGTTGACTAAATGTAGCAACTACTCTAAGTTAACATTTAGTAACAATAATTTATAATTTATCTAATAAATACAGGTGGTTAGTTGAGCTGCCGTTCAGTTTTGATTCAGTTTTTAGGCGCTAGGATGTGCCCCGACTTTAGCAACACAGCTAGAGCGTAAAAAGTAATATACATAGGGAAATTAAAAATGAAAAAGTTAGCCGTTATTATTTCGAGCATTTTATTATCAAGCGCTGCAACCACTGCAATGGCCGCAGATACTTACCAATCAATCAGCCATGTAGGATACATGGACACTGATGGTAATGACACGGTGAGCGTTGACTCAACTTATTATTTTTCTCCAAAAGCGACTTTAGGTCCTTACGATCAATTTGAGTACATCAATAAGCAAACAAATGTTTATGGTGCATACAGTGATAATGACTTTGGAGATGTTACTCGCGTTGGCGGTGAGTATTTTGTAGAAGATTTTGTATTAGGTGCACAGTACAATAATATCGATAGTGATTTTGGCTCAAGCACGGATGTAATTGAACTTTCTGCTGGTTACTTCTTTAATCCAAACCTTGTACTAAAAGCAACGTTTGTAGATTTCGAAGATGCTGACAATCATTTTATGTTTGACTTAGCATATAACCACGAATTAAACAGCACTGATTACATCGGCTTTACAGTAACATCAGATGATGAGTTTGATTACCGTGCAGTAGCAGCAAAGTACTTTGTTGATTTACAACAAGGTAACTACTTAACTGTTGAAGGTAAATTTGAAGATGTTGATGGCGGTTCAAGTAACTGGGAATTAGCATCTAACTACTATTTCAGCAAAGCAACATCGGTTTTTGTTACAGTTAATAAAAATGATGATTACACTCTTGGTGCTCAACACTTTTTCAACAACAATGTTGGTTTAGAAGTAGGTTATGGCAATAACTGGGATGATTCTGATTATGATGCTTACTTTGCAAATGTAAGCTTACAGTTCTAATTCAGCTGTAAATTAGTAATATAATACTAAAAGCCCGCTCAATTGAGCGGGCTTTTGCGTTTAGCACTATTTATCAGCGGCAGTTACGGCCTTCATTTTGCTTCGCGTGTACTTCTTTTGAGTTTTTCAAGTTTGCGTATATTCATACCAATTCCAATAAATAGCTGATCTATTTTACTTGCTAAAAACAACCCATTTCTTTGTTGTAAATTTCGCAAAGGGAACAACCATTTACATCAATTTACGCCTAGAACTGAATTATTTTTCGGCGTAAAATTTAGATCACATACTTAATGGAATTGGTATCGCACTGCACGGTTCAGTTCTTTTTCTGTTTTTTATTATAAATGCATTTGCATCTTAAGCAGTTACGGCTTTTTAATTTGTGTTGAATCTCTCGTATCTATGATATTCCTTAATTTATTATTTAACCTGAACTCTGGTTAAGAGATTTAGTAACGTATTGAATCATGGTGATATTTAAATTTATTTTCTCTAGCCAGAGGTTTTCAGTGAAAACAAGGCGAATTTACGCGTCAACAGCGGGCCTATTGCAAGTAAATTCAACACAGTTAGCGCTGAAAATAGCTGCTTGAGATAGATTTATTATCCATAACCCAGCTTATTTAGATCAAAGATAATAGTAGTGAATTTTTAAATAATAGAATGAATGCGTTGAGGCAATAGAGTCACTGCGCAAGGATTGTATTTAAACTAAGATGGGTCATAATTGAGCTACTATTTAATTCAATGTGTAAGGAATGTGCGCATGTCAGTATTTATTATTTTACTGGTTGTGGTGGTGGTTATTTTTGCAGTTAAAGATATACGCCTTAATCTGATCAGTAGACCCACGTTTAAAATGTTCAAAAAGGTACTTCCGCCGCTATCGCAAACAGAGCGAGAGGCGATGGAAGCAGGTGATGTTTGGTGGGATGGTGAGTTATTTAGTGGTAACCCAGACTGGCAAAAACTGCACCGCTTTCCTAAACCAGAGCTTAGCGATAAAGAAAACGCATTTATGGCTAACCAAGTAGAAACCTTATTGGCGATGCTTGATGATTATCAAATTGTACAAAAAGACAAAGACTTACCAAAAGAAGTGTGGGATTACCTAAAAACAGAAGGTTTTTTTGCACTGATCATTCCTGAAAAATTTGGGGGGCGTGAGTTCTCCGCAATTGCTAATTCAACGATAGTGTCAAAAATTTCGACTAAAAGTCTAACTGCCGCCGTCACTGTTATGGTGCCTAATAGCTTAGGTCCAGGCGAATTGCTTCTTCATTATGGTACTAAAGAGCAGCAAGATCGTTGGCTGCCAAGTTTAGCTAATGGCACAGATGTGCCTTGTTTTGCATTAACGGGCCCAGAGGCGGGTTCTGATGCTGGCAGCATTCCTGATTCAGGCGTGGTGTGTATGGGGGAGCACAATGGCGAGCAAGTAATAGGCCTGCGTTTAAATTGGTCAAAGCGCTACATTACACTTGCACCAGTGGCTACTGTACTAGGCTTAGCGTTTAAAATGTATGATCCAGATGCTTTATTAGGTGATAAAAAAGAGCTGGGTATTACGTGTGCGCTTATACCAACCGATCATCCGGGTGTTGAAACGGGTGAGCGTCATTATCCGCTTAATATCGCCTTTATGAATGGCACAACGTACGGTAAAGATGTATTTATACCACTCGATTGGATTATTGGTGGACAAGAGTGCGCAGGACGTGGTTGGAGAATGCTTGTTGAGTGTTTAAGTGCAGGGCGTGGTATATCGCTACCAGCATTAAGTGCAGCAACCGGGCACTTAGCTTCAAAAATGACATCGGCATACGCCATGGTACGCCAGCAGTTTGGTGTATCTATAGGGCAATTTGAAGGTGTGCAAGAGGCACTTGCGCGTATTGGTGGTTTAACTTACACACTGGAGTCGTGCAGATTAATGACCGCAGGTGCGATTGATTTAAAATTAAGTCCGTCGGTTGTAACAGCGATTGCTAAATACCATATGACTGAAATGGGTCGTACGGTAATGAACGATGCAATGGATATTCATTCAGGTAAAGGAATTCAAGTAGGGCCTAATAACTATTTGGCGCATGGTTATATGGGGATTCCGGTATCAATTACGGTAGAAGGCGCGAATATTTTAACGCGTAATTTAATGATATTTGGCCAAGGTGCAACACGCTGTCATCCATTTGTTTTAAAAGAAATGGAAGCCGCTGCAATGGAAGATGACGACGCAGCACTTGAACAATTTGATGGTTTATTAATGAACCATATAATATTTGCAGCAAGTAATGCAGGTATGGCATTTGTGCATGGCTTAACACGTAGTTATTTTGCTAAAGCGCCTGTAGGTGGTGAAACGGCTGTTTATTATAAGCAACTGAGCAGAATGAGCCGAGGCTTAGCTATTTGCACAGACGTGGCTATGTTAATGCTTGGCGGTGAGCTTAAACGAAAAGAAATGATATCGGCACGTTTGGGTGATGTATTAAGTCATTTGTACTTAGCATCAACTGTTTTAAAACGTTATGAAGACGAAGGGCGCCAACAAGCTGATTTACCATTTGTAAAATATGCAATTGAGAACTCATTATTTGAAATTGGCCAAGCGTTTAATGGCTTCTTTAAAAACTTTTCAAATCCGGTTGTTAATTTTACCCTTAAACGTATCGTGTTCCCGCTTGGAAATCATTACCACAGACCAAGTGATGAAATAGCGCAAAGTATTTGCGAGCGTATGACTCAACCTGGAGTATTTAGAAACCGCTTAACGCATTTATGTTATGTAGATGAAAATGCAGGTACAGGGGTAATGGAAAGTGCATTTTTAGCTATGCATGATATGCAAGCGCAGTTTAAAGACCTAAAACAATGGCAGCGTAAGGGCAGTGTACCTGCAACGCTTGATATTGAAGGTGCTATAAATTATGCACTTGAAAATAAGTTGTTAGAGCAAACGGATGCTGATGCTATGCATCATGCTAATAAGTTACGAATGAAAGCCATTGCAGTTGATAACTTTCAACCAGGTGAGCTGTAGCGCAGTACTTTAAATACTAGGGCGTGTTGACCCTTCGTGGTTGAATTTGCAGCAGGCTGTTTGGTTTTTAGGCAAGGCAGAGCCTATGTAGTGTGATTATTCCCCATAAATAGGCGATAACGCAGCATAAATGCCAAACATGCGCTGCCCTTTGGGTTCTTTCTAGGGACGATTAACTCTTTGTTGCTCGGTTTTTACTTAGCCCACTAGGTTACAAACCTCGCGCCGCGATTAAATCGCCCCTAGATTGAACAAACTTCAATCCACAAAGATCAACACGCCCTAGCTAAAGCGAAAAAGGCCTTACAAATGTAAGGCCTTTTTTATGTGTAATACATTTATTTTAACGAGCGTAAGGGTCGGCAACTATTTTATCTACGTACCATTTTCCTTTTTTACGAAGCATTTTAACACTGCGCATTTCATCAATTTTTCCGCCATTTAGGGTGCCAGTAAAAATCAAATTTATTTTAGCTTTATCACCATATTGTTCTCGTAAACTCATATTTGACATGTCGACTTCAATAACTACCTCATCATATTGCATGTTTATCAAGTTACGAGAGAATTGTTTAGCTGTTCCGTAAGATTTCATTATGCGAGTTAGGTTAGGTGTTGCCATTTTGCTGGCTTTTTGAAGGTCTTTTTGGTTATAAAGTGCATCAAAATAAGCGGTTGCTGTATCACCTGGACTATCGCTAGATATTTTGGCATCGTCGCCGCAACCTACAATAAATAGGCAAGTTATGACACTTAGAATAGTTAGTAGTTTTTTCATTGTTATCATTATTGTTGTTGATTAAGCTTTTTAAAGTGTGTGGCTAAATTATGAATATGTAAAGAGGGAGGTAATATTTAAGGGCTGATCTTTCGATAAATAATAAAAAAGGATGCCATAAGCATCCTTTTTTACACATGTGTAGATTACTGTACTAGCTCTTGTTCACTAAATTCTTCATCAAACATTGGGCTTGATAAGTAACGCTCAGTTGCACTAGGTAGGATAACAACAATATTTTTATCTGCGTTTTCAGGCTTTTCAGCAATTCGCTTAGCTGCAACAACCGCTGCACCTGAGGAAATACCCACCAAAATACCTTCTTTTTTCATTAACTGATGCGCCATTGCAATTGCGTCTTCGTTAGATACAAGCTCTGCGCCATCAATTAAGTCCATATCTAAGTTACCAGGAATAAAGCCTGCACCAATACCTTGGATTTTATGAGGGCCTGGTTTGATTTCTTCACCGGCAAGCGTTTGGCTAATAACAGGAGAGTTAGTTGGCTCAACCGCAATAGACTTAACGTTTACACCTTTTTCTGTTTTAAGGAAGCGACTAACACCTGTAATAGTGCCTCCAGTGCCTACACCCGCTACAAAAAAGTCTACTTTGCCGTCAAGCGCATCATAAATCTCAGGACCTGTTGTTTCAAAGTGAATTTTAGGGTTTGCAGGGTTTTCGAATTGCTGTAATAAAATATATTTATCAGGTGCCGTTGCTTGAATTTCTTTTGCTTTTTCAATTGCGCCATTCATACCTTTAGCACCGTCGGTAAGTACTAGATTTGCACCTAATGCTTTTAATAGCTTGCGACGTTCTAAGCTCATAGTATTAGGCATAGTAAGCGTTAACTTATAACCGCGTGCTGCTGCAACAAATGCAAGTGCAATACCGGTGTTACCCGATGTTGGTTCAATAAGTTCCTTACCTTCAACAAGCTGACCTGATTTTTCAGCTTCCCAAATCATTGATGCACCAATACGGCATTTGATGCTAAAGCTAGGATTACGAGATTCAACTTTAGCGTATACATTCCCACCTGTAACACGGTTAAGTTTTACTAGCGGCGTATTACCAATACTTAGTGAGTTATCTTCAAAAATAGTAGACATAATGTTCCTTTGGATACAATCTGATCAACGTGTTAATAGCCTTTGCCACTAACTATATAGACACACTTTACTGAGAGTTTAAAAAAACTAAAGTAAAGTTTGGCTATAACATATATCTATTGAGCTTATAACTAAGTGAAATTAAAATCCACAATAGCTGATACTTTAGTTATTAAAGGTGTGTACTAAATTTTTAAAGTAAGTGAGAGATGATTAGTTGAGCAATTTAAGTTAAAAATTAACTTAAAATAAGTGCAATTGATGTTTATTTGTGCAAATGAACTTCACTTGAACAGTTTTATGACACAAGCTAGGTAAAACATGATAAAAACACGTATCTAAATTCAATTAAGCAATCACAATGAAGTTAATCTTAAAATTAATTGCCGGTATTGTGGCCGGTATTTTAGTCGGACTTTACGTACCTATAACGGGTGTTGAACTTTTATTCACAGTAAAAGAGCTGATTGGTCAAATTATCTCCTTTACCATTCCACTTATTATTTTATTTTTTATTGCATCGGGTATTGCAGGCCTACCAAAAGGGTCAGGGCACTTACTTGGCAAAACCGTCGGCTTTGCTTATAGCTCTACAATTATTGCCGGTACACTTGCATTTTTATTAGTGAGTGCCGTTATTCCTTTTTTAAGTGGAAGCATTACGTTTGAAGCAGAAGTTGCTACTGAAATAGGTAGCTTTATTGATTTAGAAATTCCACCATTGATGGGGGTAATGACCGCGTTGGTAACTGCTTTTGTATTTGGTATTGGCATGAGCCAATTAGAGCTAGGTACACTGAAAAAAGTGTCTGATCAGGGGCGTGATGTTATTGATGGGCTTCTATCAAAGGTAATTATTCCTGCTTTACCATTTTACATTGCAGGTGTATTTGCCGAAATGACGGTGGCAGGCACAGTGGTAGATACATTGCAAACATTTGGTGTAGTACTAATTGCAGCGCTTGTTATGCACTGGTTATGGTTAAGCGTTTTATATATAGCGACAGGTATACTATTAAAACGTAATCCAATCGAATTAGTTAAAAATATGCTACCTGCCTACTTTACTGCACTGGGGACAATGTCGAGTGCGGCAACAATTCCAGTTTCGCTACAATCAAGTAAAGCAAACAACGTAAAAGAAGATGTAGCAAACTTTACCGTACCGCTGTGTGCAACCATTCATTTATCTGGCTCAACTATTACTATTGTAACGTGTGCAATGGCTGTTATGTTTTTATCGCCAAACATGGAAGTACCTTCATTAATGGGGATATTGCCATTTATTATGATGCTCGGTGTCGTTATGATAGCAGCACCGGGTGCTCCAGGTGGTGCAGTTATGTCGGCGCTTGGTTTATTAACAAGCATGCTTGGGTTTAATGAAGGAGCTGTTGCATTAATGATTGCTCTTTATTTAGCACAAGATAGCTTTGGTACTGCATGTAATGTAACCGGTGATGGTATCATTGCATTATGGGTTGATCGTTTTAGCGATAAAAAATCATCTTAAACTATTAGATTGAGACAATAATATTAGTTATTGTCTCGCTTTATATATGTTACTGTGGCAAATTAATTTATTAAATTGCATGTTGTTAGGTAAATGAGGATGTTCCATTGATTAATGTACTTTTAGTTGATGACCATGAACTTGTACGAACAGGCATCAAGCGCATTCTTGATGACGTACGAGGGTTTAAAGTAATTGGCGAAGCTAAAACCGGCGAAGAGGCTGTACAGTTTTGCCGTCAGCATGCGCCAAACATCGTATTAATGGATATGAACATGCCAGGTATGGGCGGATTAGAAGCGACTAAAAAGATTTGTCGTTACTGTCCCGATGTAAAAATTATTGTGCTCACTGTTAATTGCGAAGACCCATTTCCTAGTAAAGTAATGCAAATTGGCGCGCATGGCTTTTTAACTAAAGGTGCAGGTTCTGACGAAATGGTGCGTGCTATTCGCTGTGTTCATGCAGGTCAGCGATACATAGCTCCTGAAATTGCGCAGCAAATAGCGCTAGCGCAAGTGACCGGCCGTACAGATGAAAACCCTTTTCAGAGCTTATCTGAACGTGAGCTGCAAATTATGCTTATGATCACCAAAGGTGAAAAAGCACAAGATATAGCTGAGCGTTTAAACCTAAGTTCAAAAACAGTAAATAGCTATCGTTACCGTATGTTTGAAAAGCTTAATGTAGGTGGTGATGTTGAGCTTACCCACTTAGCTATTCGTCATAAAATGATTGATATAGACGTGTCGTACTAACCTATAATTTATGTCTGAATTTGATCACGTACATTTCCTCAAAACGCTATCAAGCGAGCCTGGTGTTTACCGTATGCTTGATAGTGATAGCCAAGTTATTTATGTTGGTAAAGCCAAGCATTTAAAAAAGCGTGTCAGCAGTTACTTTAGAAGTAACATTACCGACAGTAAAACACGCGTTTTAGTGAGTAATATTTGTGATATTGACGTCACACTTACTAATACTGAAACCGAAGCGCTGCTGCTTGAAAATAATCTAATAAAAAAATATCAGCCTCGCTATAACATATTATTACGCGACGATAAGTCGTATCCCTATATTTTACTAACGAGCCATAAACACCCTCGTTTAGCGTTTCATCGTGGTAGTCGTAAAATTAAAGGCGAATACTTTGGGCCATTCCCTAGTGCAGGAGCTGTATCTGAAAGCTTGCGCTTAATGCAAAAAATATTTCCTGTTCGTCAATGTGAAGATGCTTATTACCGCGCAAGAAGCCGACCATGTCTGCAATATCAGCTTAAGCGTTGCTCAGCTCCGTGTGTAAATAAAGTCACGGATGATGATTACAGCGAGCAAGTTGACTATGTCCGTAAGTTTTTAACGGGTAAATCTCACGAAGTTATTGCTGATTTAATAAAAAAAATGGAAGCAGCCAGCCTACAATTAAATTTTGAACTGGCGGCAAAAGTTCGCGACCAAATAATGCTACTTCGTAAAATGCAGGAGCAACAGTCTATATCTGGTAATTTTGCTGAAATGGACGTAGTTGGTTTTGCCCATTTAAACGGATTAAATGGCATTCATTTATTAATGATCCGCGATCATAAAGTACTGGGCAGTAAAACGTATTTTCCTAAAGTACCTAAAGATTCAAGTGAGCAAGAAATCCTAACCTCATTTTTAGGCCAATACTACTTAGCGCCTGGAGCAACAGGGCGTATTGCAAAAGAAATCATATTACCGTTTGAAATAGAAGAGAGCGATGCACTCGGCGAAGCACTCACACAAGTAAGTGAGCGCAAAGTAATACTTAAAGTAGTTACCCGTGGTGAGCGTGCTCAATACTTACAACTGGCCAACAAAAATGCATTAAACAGTATTGCAGTTAAGCAAAGTACCCAAGACTCTATTAATAAACGTTATGCACAATTAAAAGCAACACTGCGACTTGACGATATTACTCGAATGGAGTGTTTTGATATAAGCCACACCATGGGAGAGAACACTGTTGCAAGTTGTGTTGTGTTTGATTCTCAAGGACCAAATACTAAAGAGTACAGGCGCTATAACGTAACGGGTATTACCGGTGGTGATGATTACGCTGCAATGGAGTTTGCGCTTAATAAGCGTTACAACAAATTAGTAGATGAAGACAAAATTCCAGACGTTATCTTTATAGACGGTGGTAAAGGGCAACTGGGGCGTGCGGAGCAGTACTTTTCTAATTGGCCGCACACTAAAATGCCATTATTGGTCGGTGTTGCAAAAGGTACTAGCCGTAAACCAGGTCTTGAAACACTATTGATTGACGGTGGTCGAAAAACTATCCCAATGGATTCTGATGCACCTGCACTGCATTTGATTCAGCATATACGCGACGAATCTCATCGCTTTGCTATTGCAGGGCATCGTAATAAACGTCAAAAACAACGAACACAATCACTATTAGAAGAAATAAATGGAGTAGGTTCTAAACGTCGCCAAACATTATTAAAATATTTAGGGGGCATGCAGGGAGTAAAAGCTGCTAATATAGAACAGTTAAAGAAAGTTCCTGGGATCAGCCCTGACATGGCTGAGAAGATATTTAACCATTTGCATGACAAGGGCTAGCCCTACATGCGAATATAGAAAAAAAGACATATCCAAGTAGTTATGTGGAATATTCCAAACACACTCACAACATTTAGACTTTTTCTTATCCCCGTTTTTTTGGTGATATTTTATTTGCCTTATAGCTGGGCTTTTTTTGCTGCCGCTTTTATTTTTTGGCTTGCATCAATAACCGATATACTCGACGGTTATTTAGCAAGAAAGCTTGAGCAATCAACTCCTTTTGGTGCTTTTCTAGATCCCGTTGCTGATAAAGTAATGGTATGTGCTGCGCTAGTCGCATTATCTGATCAGTACCAATCAATGTATATGACAATACCCGCTCTTATTATAATAAGTCGTGAAATTATCATATCTGCACTTCGTGAATGGATGGCAGAGCAAGGTAAGCGTGGTAACGTCGCCGTATCAAATATGGGTAAAATAAAGACGGCTGCACAAATGTTAGCCATTATCGGTTTGATTTGGCAATATGATACGTGGATGAACTATTTAAGTTTTGGACTACTGTACATTGCGACCTTTTTAACCTTGAGTTCAATGCTGCAATATTTACGTGCAGCGTGGGGCGAATTGACTAAAAATTAACTCTAAATGTATAATAACGCACCGTTTTAGATAAAAAACAAGCAAACAGTTCAAAACTAGCATTTTTTGTATTGACGCGTTTAATAATCTCTGTAGAATGCGTCCGTGTTGAGAGGGCATAGCCCCCGAGATAAACAAAACGGTAATTAATCAGTTACCTAAATGACTCACATAAGTAATCATGTGATAATTAAAATAACTGACAAATAAAATGCGGTACTAGCTCAGTTGGTAGAGCGCGACCTTGCCAAGGTCGAGGTCACGAGTTCGAGCCTCGTGTACCGCTCCAAGTTTATCTTAAGGTTAATACCCCGTACAGGGGCGGAATGGCAGAGTGGCCATGCACCGGATTGCAAATCCGTCTACCTCGGTTCGACTCCGGGTTCCGCCTCCATTTCAACACTCCACACGCTTTAATTAGCAAACTCGATGCCCGAGTGGTGGAATTGGTAGACACAAGGGATTTAAAATCCCTCGACTAACAAGTCGTGCCGGTTCAAGTCCGGCCTCGGGCACCACTTTGTGGTTTAATTGCATTACCAAGTGTAATTTATAAAATGGTTAATTTAGAATTAATATGATGCGGTACTAGCTCAGTTGGTAGAGCGCGACCTTGCCAAGGTCGAGGTCACGAGTTCGAGCCTCGTGTACCGCTCCATATTAGTTTTATCCACTTGCTTTTAATAGCAAACTCGATGCCCGAGTGGTGGAATTGGTAGACACAAGGGATTTAAAATCCCTCGACTAACAAGTCGTGCCGGTTCAAGTCCGGCCTCGGGCACCACATTAAATTATTTTACCAAGATAATTTAAAGTTGATAAAACAGTATTTTGCGGTACTAGCTCAGTTGGTAGAGCGCGACCTTGCCAAGGTCGAGGTCACGAGTTCGAGCCTCGTGTACCGCTCCAAATTATTTGGACACATTTAGGCGGAATGGCAGAGTGGCCATGCACCGGATTGCAAATCCGTTTACCTCGGTTCGACTCCGGGTTCCGCCTCCATATAATTTACTCCACACGCTTTAATTAGCAAACTCGATGCCCGAGTGGTGGAATTGGTAGACACAAGGGATTTAAAATCCCTCGACTAACAAGTCGTGCCGGTTCAAGTCCGGCCTCGGGCACCATCTTGATATTAAGTACTCCGCTTAAAAACCATTTAATACACCTTCTAATATATAAAAATACCCAGCAAGAACCTGATTTACTATTTTTATGTTTTCTATGATTTATATTATCTTGATATGCACTATTTTATGCATAGTCTACCCAATAATAGCGTTGTGTGATAGTGCATTAAGAGTTTGTATATCTATTGTATTAAAGATATATATGAGTAAGCATAATGTAATATTTCCAAACCCAATCCTATAGCGCCTCAAATAAACCAGCCATGCAATCCTTAGCGACACACAGTACTAATGCTAATGAATACACTTTGAACTGAACTAAGCGTCATAGACTTATGATACCAACCAGTAAAGTAGGCCATTAGCTTTAAAAAATTCAAAACAGTAAAGCAATCTACACCTCGAGAGCAAACAACCTTGAAAGCAAAGTTCAAACACTCATGTACTGGTAGCATAAAGTAATACCAATCTGCTTATATATGGGGTCTATTTAAGGTTAAGAAAATTACGTTAGAACTAGACAAAATTTTTTGTATCTGGTTGTTCTAAACAAAAAATTTTTAACGACGTTATAGTGCAATTTAATTTGTTAAATTGCTTAAAGATTTATGCAGGTTGGTATAATTATCGAATTGGTTAGTAATACATGTTCATTGGAAGTTAAAAATCACGGGTAATAGTAAGTCTAGAGTTATGGTGAGAACTCCAAATAGGCAATCAATAAAGCACTTATGCAGAATTATTGGCATTGAATACCTATTTTTTGTAGGTTGTCTTATCTAAGCTAATAATTAGATAATATCTATATAGTACATATCGTCCGTAACTGCTTTTCATTTATAAAGGGTAGAGTGACTTAATGTAAGTGCTTTTTATTTTAGAACTAAAAAAGCGAGCCGTAGCTCGCTGGTTGTTGTTTATTTCCAGGCCTCAGGATCGACCTCTTTAGCAAGTTTAGGATGCTTACTTTTGTCAAAGGTGGGTATTAAGCCCTTTTTGTGTTGTTCGTTATAGTCTTTTGAAAGCCATACAACAACACCTGAAAGCATAAATAGCGCTATAACGTTGACAATGGCCATTAAGCCCATTGATATATCTGCCAGCGTCCAAATTAAACCAAGCTCACCAACAGCACCAAACATCACCATACCTAAAACCACCAGTCTAAAGATAAACATACCTTTATTAGAGTTGTGCTCTAAAAACATTAAATTTGTTTCAGCGTAAGAGTAATTAGCCACAATAGAAGTAAAAGCAAAAAACAATATAGCAATAGCAATAAAGTAAGTACCCCAGTCGCCGACGTGTTCTTGTAATGCTGCTTGTGTAAGTTCAATCCCCATAACACCAGATTCAGGTACTAATTGCTGCGATAGTAAAATAAGAGAAGCAGTCGCTGTACAAATAACAATAGTATCGATAAATACACCTAACATTTGCACATAACCTTGTGATGCAGGATGAGGAGGGTAAGGCGTCGCAGTAGCTGCGGCGTTAGCTGCACTACCCATACCGGCTTCGTTTGAGAATAAGCCACGCTTTATACCTTGGATCATCGCTTGTGTGACACCGTATCCAATAGCACCAGCACCAGCTTGTTCAATACCAAAAGCACTTTTTATAATAAGCACTAGCACATCTGGTAGTGCAGTAAAGTTAGTGGCGCATACATAAAGAGCAACCAGCAGGTAAGCTAATGCCATAAATGGCACAACCATTTCAGCAAAACGTGAAATGGTTTTTAGGCCACCAAAAATAATGATGCCAGAACCAATAACCAACAAAATGCCTACTATATACTTAGGTACATCAAACGCGACTTCAAATGCTGCAGCAATAGAGTTTGATTGTACGGCGTTAAATACTAAACCAAAGGCTAAAATTAAACATAACGAGAATAAAACGCCCATCCAGCGTTTACCTAAACCATTTTGCATATAATAAGCAGGGCCACCTCTAAAATTGCCTTCGGCGTCTTTTGTTTTATAAGCTTGTGCTAAGGTACTCTCGGCAAAGCTTGTAGCCATACCAATTAAGGCTATAGTCCACATCCAAAAAATAGCACCTGGGCCACCCAAATATAAAGCAACAGCAACGCCAGCCATGTTACCCGTGCCAACACGTGCAGCTAATGAAGTACAAAAAGCCTGAAAAGATGAAATTTCGTTGTCGGCACATTTACGAGAGCCAAACATAACTTTGAACATATGTGGAAATTGCACAAATTGAATAAAGCCTAGTCGAAAAGTAAAGAAGAGGCCCGCTGCTATTAATAAGTAGACGAGAACTTGCCCCCATAGAAGGGCACTTATACTATTTATTATGTCTGTCATGGATACTGCCTAAATACATGAGTTAAAAAAAGTGACCGCAACTTATCACATCAAGATAAAAGTGTTTAGTTTTAAAGTTCAAAAACAGAGTTATCAACAGGGTTTTGTGGGTAACTTGTGCTTATCATGTGCGCTTGCTTGGGGCTTAATTTTAATTACTATTTTATGTAAATAACGCTTGCGTAAAATGCGCCGCTCCCTATAATGCGACCCCACTGAGACGGGAAACGCCGACGCATAGCGAGGCACGAACTACTCATAGAGTTAAATAAAACTTCGGTTTTAAATTATCGAAAGAAATTTTAAAACTAAGTATTGACTCGAAAAATAAAGGGTGTATTATTCGCATCCCTTGAGGCGCTAAAGCGACTCAAAACGTTCTTTAACAATATAAAGCAATCATCTGTGTGGGCACTCGTACAGATTGAGTTCTAACAGCCAACCTACTTAGGTAGCGAGGCAAAAAAATTAGAGTCTCAATTGAAAACTGAGTGACCAACAGAATAGTTATTTCGGTAATTATTCGGCACAGTCAATTCAATATCGAAAGATATTAAAAAATTCAGAATTCATTGAGCTGTCGAAAGACATAAAACTTTTTAATTGAAGAGTTTGATCATGGCTCAGATTGAACGCTGGCGGCAGGCCTAACACATGCAAGTCGAGCGGTAACAGAGAGTAGCTTGCTACTTTGCTGACGAGCGGCGGACGGGTGAGTAATGCTTGGGAACATGCCTTGAGGTGGGGGACAACAGTTGGAAACGACTGCTAATACCGCATAATGTCTACGGACCAAAGGGGGCTTCGGCTCTCGCCTTTAGATTGGCCCAAGTGGGATTAGCTAGTTGGTGAGGTAATGGCTCACCAAGGCGACGATCCCTAGCTGGTTTGAGAGGATGATCAGCCACACTGGGACTGAGACACGGCCCAGACTCCTACGGGAGGCAGCAGTGGGGAATATTGCACAATGGGCGCAAGCCTGATGCAGCCATGCCGCGTGTGTGAAGAAGGCCTTCGGGTTGTAAAGCACTTTCAGTCAGGAGGAAAGGTTAGTAGTTAATACCTGCTAGCTGTGACGTTACTGACAGAAGAAGCACCGGCTAACTCCGTGCCAGCAGCCGCGGTAATACGGAGGGTGCGAGCGTTAATCGGAATTACTGGGCGTAAAGCGTACGCAGGCGGTTTGTTAAGCGAGATGTGAAAGCCCCGGGCTCAACCTGGGAACTGCATTTCGAACTGGCAAACTAGAGTGTGATAGAGGGTGGTAGAATTTCAGGTGTAGCGGTGAAATGCGTAGAGATCTGAAGGAATACCGATGGCGAAGGCAGCCACCTGGGTCAACACTGACGCTCATGTACGAAAGCGTGGGGAGCAAACGGGATTAGATACCCCGGTAGTCCACGCCGTAAACGATGTCTACTAGAAGCTCGGAGCCTCGGTTCTGTTTTTCAAAGCTAACGCATTAAGTAGACCGCCTGGGGAGTACGGCCGCAAGGTTAAAACTCAAATGAATTGACGGGGGCCCGCACAAGCGGTGGAGCATGTGGTTTAATTCGATGCAACGCGAAGAACCTTACCTACACTTGACATACAGAGAACTTACCAGAGATGGTTTGGTGCCTTCGGGAACTCTGATACAGGTGCTGCATGGCTGTCGTCAGCTCGTGTTGTGAGATGTTGGGTTAAGTCCCGCAACGAGCGCAACCCCTATCCTTAGTTGCTAGCAGGTAATGCTGAGAACTCTAAGGAGACTGCCGGTGATAAACCGGAGGAAGGTGGGGACGACGTCAAGTCATCATGGCCCTTACGTGTAGGGCTACACACGTGCTACAATGGCGCATACAGAGTGCTGCGAACCTGCGAAGGTAAGCGAATCACTTAAAGTGCGTCGTAGTCCGGATTGGAGTCTGCAACTCGACTCCATGAAGTCGGAATCGCTAGTAATCGCGTATCAGAATGACGCGGTGAATACGTTCCCGGGCCTTGTACACACCGCCCGTCACACCATGGGAGTGGGTTGCTCCAGAAGTAGATAGTCTAACCCTCGGGAGGACGTTTACCACGGAGTGATTCATGACTGGGGTGAAGTCGTAACAAGGTAGCCCTAGGGGAACCTGGGGCTGGATCACCTCCTTATACGATTTAGAACTTATTTGTTCGTAGTGTCCACACAGATGATTGTTAATTAGTGCTTGTCCCTTTGGGATAACTAATTAATATGCTCTTTAAAAATTTGGAAAAGCTGATAATAAAATTCTGATGAATACATTGTATTTATCAAGAGTTTTCAAAAGTAAAAAAACAATGGTAGCAGTACCATTGAGTGCCATTTAGTTAACTCTTATGAGTTAATTGATTGGTATCTACTTTAGTATTCAATATTGACTTCTGGCGAAGTTAAACTGTCACAAAACAAAGACCCGTTTGGGTTGTATGGTTAAGTGACTAAGCGTACACGGTGGATGCCTTGGCAGTTGGAGGCGATGAAGGACGTATTAACTTGCGATAAGCCTAGTCAAGCTAGTAAAAAGCGCTTGAGACTAGGATTTCCGAATGGGGAAACCCACCTGCTTGCAGGTATCGTTAACTGAATACATAGGTTAACGAGGCGAACGCGGAGAACTGAAACATCTAAGTACCCGTAGGAAAAGAAATCAACCGAGATTCCGAAAGTAGCGGCGAGCGAAATCGGAACAGCCCTTAAGCTTATTATGTGTTAATGGAAGGCTGCTGGAAAGCGCCACGATACAGGGTGATAGTCCCGTACATGAAAAGACATTTTAAGTGAAATCGAGTAGGTCGGAGCACGTGAAACTTTGACTGAATATAGGTGGACCATCATCTAAGGCTAAATACTCCCAACTGACCGATAGTGAACCAGTACCGTGAGGGAAAGGCGAAAAGAACCCCTGTGAGGGGAGTGAAATAGAACCTGAAACCGTGTACGTACAAGCAGTAGGAGCCCACTTGTTGGGTGACTGCGTACCTTTTGTATAATGGGTCAGCGACTTATATTTTGTAGCGAGGTTAACCGAATAGGGTAGCCGTAGGGAAACCGAGTCTTAACTGGGCGAATAGTTGCAAGGTATAGACCCGAAACCCGGTGATCTAGCCATGGGCAGGTTGAAGGTTGAGTAACATCAACTGGAGGACCGAACCCACTAACGTTGAAAAGTTAGGGGATGACCTGTGGCTAGGAGTGAAAGGCTAATCAAACCGGGAGATAGCTGGTTCTCCCCGAAATCTATTTAGGTAGAGCCTCGGACGAATACTTACGGGGGTAGAGCACTGTTAAGGCTAGGGGGTCATCCCGACTTACCAACCCTTTGCAAACTCCGAATACCGTAAAGTAATATCCGGGAGACACACGGCGGGTGCTAACGTCCGTCGTGAAGAGGGAAACAACCCAGACCGCCAGCTAAGGTCCCAAAGTCATAGTTAAGTGGGAAACGATGTGGAAAGGCCCAGACAGCCAGGAGGTTGGCTTAGAAGCAGCCATCCTTTAAAGAAAGCGTAATAGCTCACTGGTCGAGTCGGTCTGCGCGGAAGATGTAACGGGGCTAAACTATGCACCGAAGCTGCGGATTCAGAATTTATTCTGAGTGGTAGGGGAGCGTTCTGTAAGCGGTTGAAGGTGTACCGGGAGGTATGCTGGACGTATCAGAAGTGCGAATGCTGACATGAGTAACGATAATGGGAGTGAAAAACTCCCACGCCGGAAGACCAAGGGTTCCTATCCCATGTTAATCAGGGTAGGGTAAGTCGACCCCTAAGGCGAGGCCGAAAGGCGTAGTCGATGGGAAACAGATTAATATTTCTGTACTCGATATAATTGCGATGGGGGGACGGAGCAGGCTAAGCAAGCATAGCGTTGGTAGTCTATGTGAAAGTGAGTAGGGCGTTTGTTTAGGTAAATCCGGACGAACATTAAACCTGAGACACGAGACGAGTCACTACGGTGATGAAGTTGCTGATGCCATACTTCCAGGAAAAGCCTCTAAGCTTCAGATTATATGGAATCGTACCCCAAACCGACACAGGTGGTCAGGTAGAGAATACTAAGGCGCTTGAGAGAACTCGGGTGAAGGAACTAGGCAAAATCGTACCGTAACTTCGGGAGAAGGTACGCTCCTATCTGTGATGAGACTTGCTCTCTAAGCGGACGGGAGCCGCAGTGACCAGGTGGCTGGGACTGTTTATTAAAAACACAGCACTGTGCAAAATCGCAAGATGACGTATACGGTGTGACACCTGCCCGGTGCCGGAAGGTTAATTGATGGGGTTATCCTTAGGGAGAAGCTCTTGATCGAAGCCCCGGTAAACGGCGGCCGTAACTATAACGGTCCTAAGGTAGCGAAATTCCTTGTCGGGTAAGTTCCGACCTGCACGAATGGTGTAACCATGGCCACGCTGTCTCCACCCGAGACTCAGTGAAATTGAAATCGCAGTGAAGATGCTGTGTACCCGCGGCTAGACGGAAAGACCCCGTGAACCTTTACTACAGCTTGGCACTGAACATTGAACCTACATGTGTAGGATAGGTGGGAGACTTTGAAGATGAGACGCTAGTTTTGTTGGAGTCAACCTTGAAATACCACCCTTGTAGTTTTGATGTTCTAACGTTGGCCCCTGAATCGGGGTTACGGACAGTGCCTGGTGGGTAGTTTGACTGGGGCGGTCTCCTCCTAAAGAGTAACGGAGGAGCACGAAGGTTGGCTAAGTACGGTCGGACATCGTACGGTTAGTGTAATGGTAGAAGCCAGCTTAACTGCGAGACAGACACGTCGAGCAGGTACGAAAGTAGGTCATAGTGATCCGGTGGTTCTGAATGGAAGGGCCATCGCTCAACGGATAAAAGGTACTCCGGGGATAACAGGCTGATACCGCCCAAGAGTTCATATCGACGGCGGTGTTTGGCACCTCGATGTCGGCTCATCACATCCTGGGGCTGAAGTCGGTCCCAAGGGTATGGCTGTTCGCCATTTAAAGTGGTACGCGAGCTGGGTTTAGAACGTCGTGAGACAGTTCGGTCCCTATCTGCCGTGGGCGTTTGAGAATTGAGAGGGGTTGCTCCTAGTACGAGAGGACCGGAGTGAACGAACCGCTGGTGTTCGGGTTGTCATGCCAATGGCATTGCCCGGTAGCTACGTTCGGAACTGATAAGCGCTGAAAGCATCTAAGCGCGAAGCAGGCCTCGAGATGAGTTCTCACTAGACTTTTAAAGTCTCTGAAGGGCCGTTGAAGACTACAACGTTGATAGGCAAGATGTGGAAGTGGTGTGAGCCATTAAGCTAACTTGTACTAATTACCCGTGAGGCTTAACCATACAACGCCAAACGCGTTTTATGTGATAGTGAAACACGCGAAGAAGTTAATATGACTAAAGTAGATATTACTTAGAAAGACTTAAAAAATATTATCAGATATTTTCCAAATTCAGTTAATGCGCAGAAATACGTATTAACGCCCAAATTTGCTTGGTGACAATAGCGTTTTGGACCCACCTGACTCCATGCCGAACTCAGTAGTGAAACGAAACAGCGCCGATGATAGTGTAGCATTTGCTATGTGAAAGTAGGACATTACCAGGCTTCAAATTGTAGAGAGCCCGACTAGAAATAGTCGGGCTTTTTTACGTCTGCAGAAAAGTGAAAATAAAAGCGGTAGCCAGAGCCCATACCGAACTCAGTAGTGAAACCAAACAGCTCGAAGGCGAGCCCTACGGAAGGCCGCCCCGACACAAAGATGGTGTAGCATTTCACTGTGACTTTCTACCGCTGTGGGCACTACGACATCCTACTGCGTAGCGCACCGACCTCAAATTGTAGAGAGCCCGACTAAAAATAGTTGGGCTTTTTTACGTCTGCAGAAAAGTGAAATGCGGATAATTAATGCGCACTTATTCAACACCTATCACGGTAGGTCGGGTGAGCGCAGCGACTCTCGACGCAAAGATAGTGTAGCATTTGCTATGCGGCTCTCCACCGCTGTGGGCACTACGACATCCTACTGCGTAGCGCACCGACCTCAAATTGTAGAAAGCCCGAATCTAACGATTCGGGCTTTTTTACGTCTGCAATAAAGTTAAGGGTAGGTGAATAGTGTACTACGCACTTATTTATATTTAATCTTTTTTACTTTCTACAAAAGCCAATTACTTTCATTTCCTTAGATAACAAATTTAATTTTGCTTTGTTACTGTCTTTGATTTAGGATCAAATCAGTTTAAAACCAAGAACTAATAGCCTGTGTATAGATTATTAATTAGTGCCATATCCATTTTATTTTGTTTTTCTGTAACGGCAGTTGAAGTAACTGATCTATATCAAGATATTTTAAAAGTGGATGATAAAACACGAGATACTCGATTAGCGGCGAGTCGCAAAGCTTTACTCAATGTCTTAGTGAAAGTAAGCGGTGATGAAACTGCGGATCAAAATAAATTAGCACAGCAACGCACTAAAGATATTTCTGATTATATACTTAAGTTTGAATATGACGAGAGAGCAAATGGACAATTGAAACTCGTTGTTAAATTTGAAGCTCGAAAGATCAACGCGCTAATCAAAGAATTAAACTTACCTTTATGGGGAGTGCAGCGCCCATTAGTTGCAATATGGTTAGGTATTGAAGACAACTGGCGCAGAGAATTAGTAACACAAGAAAGCTACCCGCAGCTAGAGCAGTTAATTTATGACAAGGCAGGACGCCGTGGTTTACCCGTTGTAGTGCCATTACTTGATTTACAAGATAGACGTTTAGTAGGTATCCCTGAAGTATGGGGTAACTTTTCAGAACCAGTAGAAGAGGCTTCTAAACGCTACAGTGCTGAGCGAAGTATTACGGCAAGAATGTATAAAGAAGTGGACAGCGAAAATTGGATTTTAGATTGGCGTTTTACAAATGATGATTTATTTGATTCAAATAGATTAACGGGTGATAAGCAGCAAATAGTAAGCCAAATGATCGATACCCTAGCACGAGGTCTTGCAAGCGAGTACGCTATTGATCCAAATGCTTATTATGAACAAGCTACTGCTATGCTTACGCTAAAGGGCACGCAAAGTTTTATTGATGTTGAATTAGCAAAACGAAGGTTATTGAGTTTAAGCGTTGTTACTCAAGTTAAAATTGTGCGTAAAACACCGGAGTTTGTAGAGTTTAAGCTAAACCATACTGGTAACCTAAGCGATCTTAAAAAAGGATTAGGGTTAGACTCCTCATTTAAAGATTATGAGGATCCACGCGCTTTTTATCATGTTGTTGATAAAAATAGCTTAGAGTATCAATGGATAACGCCATAATGCTAACTTCTGAGCCGATGCAAATGGCATTACCGGTTACTTTACCGGATGACGAAACATTTGCATCGTACTTTGGTGGAGAAGATTCGTTAGAAGTTAACCATTTGAAAGATAGTTTTTCGAAGTTAGCAAAAACGTTTCAGTATACCTATTTATGTGGATTAGGTGACTCGGGTAAGTCTCACCTTTTGTATGCGACCTGCATTAAAGCACAAGAGCGTGGCCTGTCTAATATGCTACTGTCTATGCGCGAAGTGATTGATTTTGGACCTATGGTACTAGACGGTTTAGAAGCGCTTGATGTTTTATGTATTGATGACGTGCATTTAGTCGCAGGGAATGATGCATGGGAAAAAGCACTATTTAACTTTTTTAACCGGTTTAACGAACCCGGTAAGATGTTAGTAGTAACTGCCGATTTACTTCCTAGCATGCTTAATATTACGTTGCCAGATTTAGAGTCTCGCTTAACGTGGGGAACAACCTTTCAAATTCGCTCTATGAGTGATGACGATAAAGCACAAGCACTTGTTAAGCGCGCCCATATGCGCGGCCTTGAATTAAGTGATGAATGTGCACGTTTTTTATTAACGCGTTTAAGCCGTGATATGCGTGCTTTGCTCGATGTACTCGACAAATTAGATCATGCGTCAATGGCTGCACAGAGAAAATTAACAATTCCTTTTATAAAATCAACGTTAAAGCTGTAGTAGGTCTAGAATCTAGACCCTGCTTTCAGTTATCATAAGCTATTACTTAACAGCAATCACCTTCTGTGAAAGATCAGGTATCGAATGAACTTAGAAAACATATTAGCGCAAGCACTTGAGGCGGTAGCCAGTGCCAGTGAAATCGCGCAGTTAGAAGAAATCAGGGTTAATTACCTTGGCAAAAAAGGCGAAATCACAAGCTTGCTTAAAACGCTAGGCAAAATAGCACCTGAAGAACGTAAAGAAGCAGGCCAAGTTATAAACCAAGCTAAACAAGATGTACAAGCTGCTATCAACGAAAAGCGTGAATTGCTAGCAAGTAAAGCACTTGAAGAAAAGCTAGCTGCTGAAACTATAGATGTAACTCTACCTGGGCGTGCTATGCCTACTGGCGGTTTACACCCAGTTACGCGCACTATTGAGCGCATAGAAAGCTTTTTCGGTGAGTTAGGTTTTGAAGTTAAATCTGGTCCAGAAATCGAAGACGATTTTCATAACTTTGATGCGCTAAATATTCCAGAGCACCATCCAGCACGTGCTGATCATGATACCTTTTATTTCAATCCTAAATTAGTACTACGTACACAGACAAGTGGCGTGCAAATTCGTACTATGGAAACTGAGCAGCCACCACTGCGTATCATTTCACCTGGACGTGTATACCGTAACGATTACGATCAAACACATACACCTATGTTTCATCAGGTTGAAGGTTTAATGGTTGATACCGATGTTAGCTTTACTGAGCTAAAAGGTATTTTGCATGATTTTTTACGTAACTTTTTTGAAGAAGATATGGAAATTCGTTTCCGTCCTTCATTCTTCCCATTTACAGAACCTTCAGCTGAAGTAGATGTTATGGGTAAAGACGGTAAGTGGTTAGAAGTACTAGGCTGTGGCATGGTACATCCAAATGTACTTAAGTCTGTGGGCATTGACCCAGAAAAATACACCGGCTTTGCTTTTGGTATGGGTGTAGAGCGTTTAACTATGTTGCGCTATGGCGTAAACGATTTACGTGCATTTTTCGAAAATGACTTAAAATTCCTGAACCAGTTCCGTTAAGAGTGAAATAATAAAATGAAATTTAGTGAAAAGTGGTTAAGAGAGTGGGTAAATCCTGCTATTGATACGCAAGCTCTTTCGGAACAGCTTTCAATGGCTGGTCTAGAAGTTGATGGCGTTGAGCCTGCTGCGGCCAAATTTAATGGCGTAGTTGTGGGTGAAGTTGTTGAATGTGGGCAACACCCTGATGCAGATAAACTACGTGTTACCAAAATTAACGTAGGTGGCGATGAGCTACTTGATATCGTATGTGGTGCAGCAAATTGTCGTTTAGGTATTAAAGTTGCTGTTGCAACTGTGGGCGCTGTACTTCCTGGTGACTTTAAAATTAAAAAAGCCAAACTACGCGGTCAACCTTCAAACGGAATGCTATGTGCTTTTGTTGAGCTAGGTATTAGCGAAGAAGGCGACGGCATTATGGAATTGCCAAGCGATGCACCAGTAGGGACTGATTTACGTGACTACCTAGGTCTTGATGACAACATTATAGATGTTGATTTAACGCCAAACCGTGGTGACTGCTTAGGTATAAAAGGTCTAGCACGTGAAGTAGGTGTTTTAAACAGCATTGACGTAAGTGTATTAGATATTCCTGCGGTTACGCCAACAATTGATGACAAAGTATCAATTGACCTAGTTAACGAAGATGCATGTCCTCGTTACCTTGGCCGTGTGATCAAAGGCATTAACCTTGATGCAGAAACACCACTTTGGATGGTTGAAAAGCTACGTCGTAGTGGTGTACGTTCAATTGATCCAGTAGTTGATGTGACTAACTATGTATTACTTGAGCTTGGTCATCCAATGCACGCGTTTGATTTAAATGCGATTGAAGGTGGTATTAAAGTTCGTAGTGCAAACGCAGGTGAAGAACTTGTTTTATTAGACGGTAATATCGCTAAATTAAACGACACAACACTTGTGATAGCCGATCATAACAAAGCACTTGCAATTGCGGGTGTTTTTGGTGGTGAGCAATCAGGCGTTACAGATAAAACATCTGATATTTTACTCGAAAGTGCATTTTTTAATCCTGTTGCAATTGCAGGCCAAGCACGTAGCTACGGTTTGCACACTGATGCTTCACACCGTTATGAACGCGGTGTTGATTTTGCTCTGCAACACGATGCAATGGAACGTGCAACAGCACTTCTTCTTGAAATAGTAGGCGGTCAAGCAGGTCCTGTTGTCGAAGCTGTCGCAGCTGACAAACTACCAAAAGTGACTGAAGTACGTCTTCGTCGTGCACGTTTAGATCGTGTTATTGGCCATCATATTGAAGATGCTAAAGTAACCGATATTCTTACGCGTTTAGGACTTGATGTAAAAGTAGAAAATGATAGCTGGAGTGCTGATGTACCAAGTTACCGTTTTGATATTCGCATTGAAGAAGACTTAATTGAAGAAGTAGCACGTGTTTACGGTTACAACAGCATTCCTAATGTTGCGCCAACAGCAAAACTTAAAATGACGACACATAACGAAGCAACGATTGCGCTTAGCAAGTTCCGCAATACGTTAGTGACTCGTGGTTACCAAGAAGCAATTACATACAGTTTTGTAGACCCTAAGGCACAAGCTATTTTGCATCCAGAATGTAAAGCAATGGTATTACCGCACCCTATTTCAATTGAAATGTCGGCAATGCGCGTAAGTTTAATGCCGGGTTTATTAGCGTCTGTAGCGTATAACCAAAATCGCCAACAACCTCGTATTCGTTTATTCGAACATGGTCTTAAATTTATAAGCGACGAAAGTGCAGAAAACGGTGTTTACCAAGTACCGGTTATTGGTGGTGTTATTACTGGTCTTGTAAATGGTGAACATTGGGTTGAAGAGAAACGTAATGTTGATTTTTATGACCTAAAAGGTGATGTTGAAGCCTTACTTGCAATTACCAATGACGTTACTCGTTTTGAAATTAAAGCAGAGCAGTCAGATGGACTTCACCCTGGTCAATCAGCAGTAATATATGTTGATGGTAAAAAGGTTGGTTTTTTTGGTGCTTTACATCCACAAGCTCAAAAGTTGTTAGATATCAACAACGCAACTTTTGTTTTTGAAATTGAAATGTCAGCAATAGAAAAAAGAAATTTACCGCAAGCAGAAGGGGTGTCTAAATTCCCTTCAAATCGCCGCGACATCGCGATTTTAGTGGCAGACAGCGTTAAATCGGGTGACATTTTAAGCGTGATCGAAAAAGTTGGCGGAAATCAATTGGTTGACCTAAACTTATTCGATGTGTATAAGGGCAAAGGTATTGAGCCAAATTATAAGAGTTTGGCGATTGCTCTAACACTGCAAGCGGTTGATAGAACACTCGAAGAGAAAGATATCAATCTAGTAGTTGATAACGTGGTGGCCGAATTGGCCGAACAGTTTAATGCATCGTTGAGGGACTAGATATGGCGCTTACTAAAGCCGACATAGCTGAACACCTATTTGAAAAGCTCGGGATCAATAAAAAAGATGCCAAAGATTTAGTTGAAGCGTTTTTTGAAGAAATCCGCTCAGCGCTAGAAAAAGGCGAGCAGGTTAAGCTCTCTGGATTTGGTAACTTTGATCTTCGAGACAAAAAAGAAAGACCAGGCCGCAACCCGAAAACAGGCGAAGATATTCCTATTTCGGCGCGTCGTGTGGTGACCTTTCGACCAGGTCAAAAGCTTAAAACCCGCGTAGAAGTGGGCACAAGTAAAGCAAAATAAAAAAAGGCAGCGTAAGCTGCCTTTTTATTTTACATGAATAAGCTAACTAAAAAGTTAGCTTATTTTTATCCTAATAAATTAAAACTCTCTAGGTGATACAAACTCACCGTTTTGTATTTGCAAATATGTTTGCTCTGCAAGTATATCTAAGCTGTCTAAGCTTTTACCGCTACTAATTAGTTGATGTTCTATTGGCAGCAGTTCAATATTTTCAATACCGAACATTTGGCCCACTTTAGAAAATATATATGCATGCTTAAATTTATCATGTTTATAAAACAGGCTAATTAATGAGGTAAGGACTTCGGGGTTAGGTACGGTGTCTTTTTTATTTAACTCTAATGTTTTGTAGAGTAAATCAATGGTTTTTTCATCATCGAATTTAATGTAATACGACGCTAAGAAAAATTGCATTTCAGCACTTTGTGTCACACTCGTTTCGTTTTCTAGCGAAAGAAGTTTAGTTAGTGCACTTTGATTATTATTGCGCGACCAATGGTAATAAAGTAAACCTGGGTGGTTAGTATTTTTAGTATCTTGATATAAGCGTGTTATTTCTTTAATACTAGTTAGTTGCCCATCAATACGAGAGGTTGTTTTTTCTTTGAGTTTTACGTGCTCGATTTTTGCAGCCAATGTTATGCATTGATTGTAATCTTCAAATCCTTTAAGTAATTGGTATTTATTTTCATCTGTCGGGTCTTTATATTCTGTGTAGCGTTTTATAATAACCTCTGCGCGAGGCTCCTTACAGTGGCTATCTTTATTTAGATCGGCACAAAACCCTGGTGTTTCTTTGCATACCTTTGAGAGTGTCAACTGATCTCCACACCCAGTTAGGGCTACCAACCCTAGTAAAACACTTGCTTTTAGAAACATCCCTTAACCCCAAATGAATATATACCCTCCTATTCTAGCTCAATCATTTAACTCCTAACAGTAGAGAATAACGTCAGATTAAATTAGAATGGCAGTGCCCATTTGGGCTATCCGTTCAAAATGTTTAACTTAGGTAAATAAAATGACCTCATCTCACGAGTTAGAATACACAAATAGTTGGCAAGAGCGCCAAGATTACGCAGAAAGTATGCAACCAATCATTGGTAAGCTTTATCGTAATCGTGGTATTGAAATTGCGGTATATGGCCGTCCTCTCGTAAATGCCAGTACTATCGATATTATCAAATCTCACAAAACCGTTGCTCAGTTTGAAGGCACTAAATTACGTTTGCGCGAAAGCTTCCCATTTTTAGAAGCTATCAGCAAAATGGAATTAAACTCTGCACGTATTGATATTGGTAAGCTTGCATATAGTTATTTATTCACTGAAGCCGCTAATGGTCGTTCAGTCGAAGAGTTTGTTAAAGACGAACTTGCAGAAATAGCTGATTTACCAGCGAAAGAACCACGCGATGTTGTGTTGTATGGTTTTGGTCGTATTGGTCGTTTACTCGCGCGTTTATTAATTGAAAAATCAGGTCCATATTCAGATTTACGTTTGCGCGCTATTGTTGTGCGTGGTGGTAAAGATGGTGATCTCGAAAAACGTGCAAGCTTATTGCGTCGCGATTCAATTCACGGTCCATTCAATGGCTCAATCACGATTGATAAAGAACGTAATGCAATTAAAGCTAACGGTAGCTACATTCAAGTTATTTACGCTAACTCTCCTAGCGAAATTGATTACACCCAATACGGTATCGACAATGCATTAATCGTTGATAACACCGGTATTTGGAAAGACGAAGCGGGCCTTGGCCAACACCTAGAGTGTCAGGGCGCTGCAAAAGTATTATTAACAGCACCAGCAAAAGGTAATATCAAAAACATCGTATATGGTGTGAATAACAAAGATATTTTACCTGAAGATAAAATTGTTTGTGCAGCAAGCTGTACAACTAACGCAATTACACCAACGCTTAAAGCACTAAACGATAAGTTTGGTATTAATAATGGCCATGTTGAAACTGTACACTCGTACACGAACGATCAAAACCTTATTGATAACTACCACAAAGCAGAGCGCCGAGGCCGCGCCGCAGCACTTAACATGGTAATTACTGAAACGGGAGCTGCAAAAGCGGTTTCAAAAGCATTACCAGAGCTTGAAGGTAAGTTAACAGGTAATGCTATCCGCGTACCTACGCCTAACGTATCGTTAGCTATTTTAAACCTTAATTTAGCAACAAGTACTTCTGTTGAAGAGCTAAACGCATTTTTACGCGATACAGCACTTCATTCAGACTTACGTGATCAAATTGATTACACTGCATCAACGGAAATTGTATCTACCGATTTAGTCGGTAGCCGTTACGCAGGTGTTGTTGATTCACAAGCAACAATTGTTGAAGATAACCGTATTGTTTTATATGTATGGTATGACAATGAGTTTGGTTACAGCTGCCAAGTAGTACGTTGTATGCGCGATATGGCCGAAGTGTCATTCCCAAGCTTACCTCGTTAATTTGTTTGCAGTGACGTAAAAGCCAGCATGTTGCTGGCTTTTTTGGTCGTGTATTATTTTTAAAGCGTATGCCTTGTGATAGGCTTTAATTATTCAAATGTTAGCAATGCTCAGTTTTTATTAGTATTGCAATATTTTACTACGTGTATTTAATACCAGTAGTGTTAGTTCTGCAGAGTAAAAAGCAGATAAACTTATTCAACCTAAAGGTTTTTCCATGAAAATCAGCAGCAATTTCGACAGTGGTAATATTAAAGTTATTGAAGCCACCGATCCTTTAAATATTCAATTAGAAATTAATAAAGATCATCAGTCTGAATTTTATCAGTGGTTTCACTTTCGTCTTGAAACAACACCTTACCAATTGCATAAGTTAAATATTAATGAGCTTGATAAATCAGCTTACCCCGATGGTTGGGAAGGGTATCAAGCCGTTGCATCATATGACCGCCAAACATGGTTTCGTGTACCATCAAGCTATGAAAATGGCACATTAAGCTTTGAAATTGAACCAGAGTGCGGCAGTGTGTATTTTGCTTACTTTGCACCATATAGTTACGACCGCCATTTAGATTTATTATCTTGGGCACAAACCCAAGGCGCTTGCCAATTAATAACGCTTGGTGAAACACTCGATGGCCGTGATATGAGTGTGCTTAAAATTGGTGAACCAAGTGAAGACAAGAAAAACATCTGGATCACAGCACGCCAACATCCAGGTGAAACAATGGCGCAGTGGTATGTAGAAGGTCTATTGCACAAACTTCTTGATGACGAAGACCCACATGCAGCTGCGCTTCTATCAAAAGCAGTATTTTACGTTGTCCCAAATATGAATCCAGACGGTAGCGCACGCGGACATCTTCGTACTAATGCTAAAGGCGTTAACTTAAACCGTGAATGGCAAACACCAAGCATGGAAAATAGCCCTGAGGTTTACCTAGTGCTAAATAAAATGCGCGAAGCTGGCTTAGATATGCACCTAGACATACACGGCGATGAAGCGATTCCGTATAACTTTGTGGCAGGCAGTGAAGGTATTCCAAGTTACGATGCACGCCTAAAAGGCCTTGAAGATAGCTTTAAAGCCGCGCTTTTAACGATTACTCCAGAGTTTCAAGATGAGCATGGCTATCCAAAAGATGAGCCAGGCCAAGCTAACCTAACGGTAGGTTCAGCAGCAACCGCTGAAGAATTTAAAGCATTAACGTACACAATTGAAATGCCATTTAAAGATAATAACGATTTACCTGATCCAGACTATGGCTGGTCAGACCGTCGTTCGTATCAATTTGGTCAAGATACGTTAGCGGCAATTGTTAATGTTGTTGATAATTTAAGATAAAACATTTATTTGAAGGGTATCAATAGTTTTGATGCCCTTTTTGTTTTTAGTAAAACCCCTTTTACAAAAAATAATAATCATATAGCAACTTCATTCCAAAACGTTTTTAACGTTTCTTCGCTGCGTATCATCACCGTATCGGTACAAATCAATCTACTTTCCTTTAAATACTGCTGATGTAGTGCCTTGCAATAGCTACGTAATTAGATATTTTGAAAATTAAGTGTTAACAAAGTTAGGTTACTTAAGTTAAGATTAATTAAATCATGAGTCGGGACGGGAGAGGCAAAACCTTATTTCGTAAAGCTTATGTTGCGTAGTAGCTAAAGCAGAGTCTCGTAACTAAAAATAATAAATATAACTATAGAGGATATCCATGGAAGCTATTGTAAGCGCTGTTAATGATGTTGTTTGGAGTAATGCACTCATTTATTTATGCCTAGGCGCAGGCTTGTTTTATTCAGTATTAACTCGATTTGCTCAAGTTAGACATTTTAAAGAAATGTGTAAGTTATTATTTAGTCCTAACACGTCAGATAAAGGTATCTCATCTTTTCAAGCCCTTGCAGTCTCGTTGTCTGGACGAGTAGGCGTCGGTAATATCGCTGGCGTTGCAGCGGCTATTGGTTTTGGCGGACCAGGCGCTATTTTCTGGATGTGGGTTGTTGCTTTTCTAGGCGCAAGTACCGCATATGCAGAATCTACTTTAGGTCAAATTTATAAAACAGAAGAAGACGGGCAATACCGTGGTGGCCCAGCGTATTATTTTGACCGTTGTTTAGGACAAAAATGGTTGGCTATTTTATTCGCTGTTTCGGCAATTATAGCATGTGGTGTCTTTCTGCCTGGCGTACAAGCAAATGCGGTAGGTAATGCGTTTACCCAAGTGTTTGGCAATGGCAACATGGTTTCTACTAGCTTTGGTGATGTAGGCAGCTTTAAATTAGTCGCTTTAGCAATTATCCTTATTGTTTTGGCATTTATTATTTTCGGCGGTATAAAACGTATTGCGAACTTTACGCAAATTGTAGTGCCATTTATGGCGCTTGGTTATATAGTACTGGCACTAATCGTGGTATTTTTAAATTTAGATAAAGTGGGCGATATATTTTATTTAATTATTAGTGATGCATTTACTGCGCAGGCAGGTTTTGGTGCTGCTATTGGTTGGGGTGTTAAACGTGGTATATATTCTAATGAAGCTGGCCAAGGTACTGGGCCTCATGCAGCAGCTGCAGCAGAAGTTGATCACCCTGCTCAACAGGGCTTAGTACAAGCTTTTTCTGTTTATGTTGATACCCTCTTTGTGTGTACTGCAACTGCATTAATGATTTTAATAACGCAGCAATACAACATTGTGGGTGAGCTACCAGCAGGGCAATTTATTGTACAAAATGTTGATGCAGCCACTGAAGTGGGATCAGCAGCCTTTACTCAAATGGCTCTATTTAGTGTATTTGGTAGCTTTGGACAAGCATTTGTCGGTATTGCATTATTCTTCTTTGCCTTTACCACAATACTTGCTTATTACTTTATTGCAGAGACTAATATTGCTTACTTAAATCGTTATTTTAAGGGCAGTATTCCGCTTGTTCTTGTGAAGTTTGTAATTATGTTTATGGTTGCATACGGCATGGTAAATAATTCAGGTTATATTTGGACTATTGGTGATATTGGCGTTGGCTTAATGGCTTGGATTAACATACTCGGTATTTTAGCCATTTTCTTTGTCGCTAAGCCTGCTTTGCTATGTTTGAGCGATTATGAAGAACAAAAGAAAAAAGGCGGAAAAGTCATATTTGATCCAGTTAAATTGGGTATAAAAAACGCCACATTCTGGGAAAAACGCTTAGAAAAGCAGTCAAAAGACGCAGAGTAATTAAACTTAGTGGGCAACTTGGAAAATTATCGCCCCTAAATTAGTTATTGGTTTGAATTCAAAAAAGACAACGAGAAATAAAACACGTACAATAAAGGCGCCGAAAGGCGCTTTTTTTATGCGTAGTATGGAGAGAAGTATGGCGATTATTCGTTGCCCAAAATGTGCAAAATCAATTTCAGATAAACATAAGCAATGTCCGCATTGCGAAAGCAACATTGCAGAGCTAAACGACGAGCAAGTTTTACAACTTCAGCGCGAACAGCGAATTAAAAAAAAGCAGATGTTTATAAATCACTCCTTTTTGGCGCTTATCTTATTTTTAGGTGGTTTTTTCTGTTTGTACTTTTTACAACCGCAAGAAGAAACACTGCAGTGGTACGCTTACACCGCCGCAATTGGCGTAGGGTGTATTTGGTATCTTATAAACCGTATTGTTTTAGTGACTCTAAAAAAGAAAAAATGACATGAACATCGACAATCTTGTACAAAATATTACTCCCGAATTATTCGAACGCTTACAATACGGTGCTTCTACTGGCAAGTGGCCAGACGGTACCGTTTTATCAGATGAACAAAAGCAACAAACAGTGCAGTTGGTTATGTTGTATCAAGCAAAAGTGGCTCAATCAAACGAGCAATTTACGATTGGTGCTAATGGTGAGATGATCCAAAAGACAAAAGCTCAACTACAAAAAGAATTTAAATCAGACAACGAAATAGCTAGGTTTAGTGAACATGATCTTTAAGCACCTTTTTACACCAAAATGGAAACACCCTAAGCAACAAGTACGTCTTGATGCTATCGAAAAATTAGACATTGAACGTGATGCAACCATATTAAACACGTTAGCACTTGAAGATAGCTCCGCTGAAATACGCCGTAAAGCGCTCCAAAAAGTGAACGACTTACCACTTTGGTGGAAAGCGTATAAACAAGATCAAGCATTAAAAGATATAGCCGAGCTACAAATATCTAATGCTGTTTTAAATAGCGAAAGTACGCTAACAGCAAAAATTAAAAACGAATACATAGAGCGTTTTGCACCCGTTAAAACACTTGAAAAGTTAGCGTTTGCAGAAAAAGAGCTGCAAGTACGCGTTAAATTACTGAAACGTTTAGCAAATCCAAAACTAGTAGAAAAAGCATTTAAAGAAGGTAGCGAAGAGCTACAAACTCAATTAGTTGAACTTGTTATTACTCATCAATTAATTAAATCATTAGTAAAGCATGCAAAGGGTGGTGCAAAAGCAGCACTTGAAACGCATATTGAAAATGAACGTTTAGCAATTGAAATGCCACTTGAAGTTGAAAATGCAACACGTGTTATTTTAGCTAAGTTAAATGCTTTACGTGAAAAAACAGATTTTGGTATTGTTAATCCACAAGCGAGCGATTTAATCGCTCAGTGGCAAGCACTTGAGCTTAAATGGTTAAGTGATGAGCGCGTTAAGCTGCTTGACGAAAAATATACTTCTATCACCACTAAGTTAGATGCACACATTGAACAGCTAAAAGCGGTACATGACAAAGAGCAGCAGCAATTAGCGCAACAACAGCGTCAATTATTAGCACTTGCAACACTTGAAGCTTTGGGTGAAGAAATTGAAAATGCCCTACAGCTTGGTCTTGAAACGCCAGAGCAAATTCAACAAGATTGGCTTGATGCAAAAGTAGCGCAAGCTAAGCAAGCTATTAGCGAAACAGAACTTGCTAATAATGCACAATCAAAACTCGCTGTAAGCAAGTTAGAAAAACTATTTACTCAAGTTGCTAAGTTACCTGAGTTAACAACGGCTATTAAAGAGTACAAACTCGCTTTTGCAGCGCTATGCGAAATTACGCCAGCAGAAGATTTAGCACAATACGATGCAACTTTAACTGAATTTAATAATGGCTTTAAAGCAGCGCGTAATCATTTAAATATTTTAGATGGCGCACTACAAAGTACCTTTAAAACACAGTTAAATGCGCATAAAAAGCAATTTTTAGCACCAATGAATGAGCTAGTTAAGCCACTTGAAAAAAACCAAAGCCAAGCAAAGCGCAAAGCGCGTGATGTTAAACGCCTAATTGAAGAAGGTCGTTTTAATGTTGCTTTTGGTGTGTTTAAAGGCTTTGAAGAGTTATTTAATACACTTACTGAGCAATATCAACAGCCGCTTGTAAACATAAAAGCGGAACTTGAAGCGCAACTTGCAGATGCTAAAGATTGGCAAAAATACGCAGCAGCACCAAAGCGTGAAGCCTTATTAGAAGAAGTAAGTGCATTAGTAAGCGAAGAATGCACCGACCCACAACAACGCGCAGAGCAAGTAAAAGCGCTACGTAAACGTTGGAATGAGTTAGGTCGTTTAGATACAGATGAAGAAAAGCAACAAGGCGTGCAGTTTGATGAACAAATCGAGCTGTTATTTGCGCCTTGCCGTAGTTACTTCGCAGAGCAAGAAGTACAACGAGAAGCATCAAAAGCACAACGTGAAAGTATTATTAACGACATGCATGCGCTCCATTTACAGCCAACTGCTGAGGATGACTTTGATTGGAAGCAATATGAAAGCCAATACAATCGTTTAAATAAAGCGTGGCGCAGTGTGGGTAAAGTTGACCCTAAAACATACCGTACACTAAACGATCGTTATAAAAATGAGCAACAACAAGTACTGGCTTTGTTAAATGCATTTCATAAAACTAATGCCACACTTAAAAACGAACTAGTAGAAAAAGCGCAGCAATTATCACAAAGCGATGATTTAGCCGCTGCATGCCAAGAGTTGAAGCAAATGCAACAACAATGGCAAGCTATCGGTTTTGCAGGTTTAAAAGCTGAAAATGCGTTATGGCAAAAGTTTCGTCAGTTTAACGATGAAACATTTACCAAGCGTAGCAGTGAGTTTGAGCAGCAAAAACTTGAGCAAAACGAGTCAGATAAGCAAGCAGTTGCAGAACTTGCTGAACTTGAAGCAGCATTGAGTGATGTTAATCAAAGAGCGCAGTTGCACGACCTTGAAACAAAAGTGAAAGGGTACACGCAATTTAGATCGTTAGCGCCAAAGGTTACTAAGCTACTAGCCGCTATTGACGATAAACTTGCATTGCTAACAAGTAAATCAGAGCAAGCTAATTTAGATGCATTAATTACTGCACTTGAAAACAATGAAACGTTACCAAGTCAGTATCAAGCACCGCTTAAAACAGCATTAAATACCGAGCAGCTTATTACGCGCATGGAAATACTAGCGAACGTAAGTTCAACCGATAAGTCACTTAGAATGGCAGAACAAGTAGCCATGCTAGATGACAAACATCGTGGTGATCATGCTGATTTAAACTATTATTTAAAACAGTTATTAGCGCTCAGTGACGGTTCAGTTGAACCTGACACACTAACGCGACTTAAAGCGACACTTGCAGCTTAATAAAACCAGCATAATATGTGCTGGTTACTATTTTACTAAGCCGCTTTAATAGCGGCTTTTTTATGTATCACTAATTCATAAACAAAAGGGTTCTCATGAGAATTTTAGTTATTATTGCAGCGTTATTTTTAACTGCCTGTAATACCACGCAAGGCATATCAGTATATTCATTTACTAACTCTGAGGTTGAATCTGTACTGGGTAAGCAATTACCAAAGTTAAGTGAAAAAGTAAGCTTAATGGGTTTACCCGTTCAGTTTGATGTAAACGACTTAAGTGTCAACATTGGACCTGATAACCGCGATGTTGTTGTGCTTGGTGCCGATTCAAGCGCTGAAATTAATGCATTCGCACTTAAATACCCAGTGCGTTTAAAGCTACAAATTGAAGGTAGCCCATTTTACGACAGTGAGAAAAAAGCAGTGTTTTTACGTAATATTAAATTACTTGATTCGAGTGTAGATGCCGGTGGTTTTAAAGGTAATTTAGGTGCGCTTGATAGCCAAGCAATGGATGTTATTAATGCTTTTTTAGCGGTTAACCCAGTTTATACATTAAATATGGATGACCCTAAAATGATGCTACTTAGTAAACTTCCACTTGATATGAAAGTGGTTGAAGGCGCAATTAAGCTAGTACCTCGTCTATAAGTAGATCTACCTACTTACAATATACGTATTAATTAGCCTGACTTTCAGGCTAATTAGGTTTTAATATTATGGCGGCTCCTCGCACTGTTCCCACTTCTCGGCTTTCTCGATTTGCAAAATTAGGCTCACTTGCAACAGGTGTTGCTACCAACATGTTAGTTGATGGTGCTAAGAGTGCGCTAACAGGTAAAGGTTGGGATAATAAAAGCTTACTACTACAACCTAAAAATATTGAAAAATTAGCCACACAGCTATCACATTTACGTGGTGCAGCAATGAAACTGGGGCAATTGCTCTCAATGGATGCCGGTGATCTACTTAGTCCTGAATTAGCTCAGTTACTTGCTTTACTGCGCTCAGACGCGAATCCAATGCCTCATAAGCAGCTTGTTGAAGTGTTAAAAGAGCAATGGGGGGATGAGTGGCTAGCGCGTTTTTCTCATATTGAGTTAAGGCCTTTTGCAGCGGCTTCTATAGGGCAAGTTCATTTAGCTTATAAAGAAAATGGCGATCAGCTTGCTGTTAAAATTCAATACCCTGGTATTGCAAAAAGTGTAGTAAGTGATGTCGATAACGTTATTTCTTTATTAACGATTTCTCGATTATTGCCAAAAGATCTTAATATTAAACCACTTATTAGTGAGGCTAAAGCGCAGCTATTAGCCGAGGCTGATTATAAACGGGAGGCTCAGTACTTAATACGTTATAAAAATGCACTAGCAGAGAACGAACACTTTAAAGTGCCTAACGTATATCCAGAGCACAGCACACAACACGTGCTAACTATGGAATATATAAAAGCAGAGCCCATTGAGAGCATTACAGAGTTACCTGATAGTCAAAAAAGCTTTGTTGCAGAGCAGCTCATTGATTTATTTTTTAAAGAAATGTTTGAATTTAAATTGATTCAAACCGATCCTAACTTTGCCAACTTTCATTATCAACTTGATACCCAAAAAATTGTTTTATTTGATTTTGGTGCAACGCGAGAAATATCAACCGAGCTTAGCTTAGCGTACTTAGCCTTATTTAAAGCGGGTAGCGAAAACAACCGAGAAGGTGTACTTAAAGCGGCATCACACATAGGTTATTTTAAAAATGACTTAGTTGATGAGTATAAAAACAACGTCATTGATTTATTTTTAATGGCGTGCGAGCCACTAAGAGCAGAAGGGGAATTTGATTTTAAAAATAGCGAACTCGCGCTCAATATTAAAAATGCAGGGCTTGCTCTTAGTGGGCAATCTCAGCAATGGCATACACCGCCCGTTGATGCGCTATTTATTCACCGAAAACTTGCAGGACTTTACTTAATAGCCGCAAGGCTAGGTGCAAAAATAGATGTAAAAACGTTATTTAAGCACTATTTATAGCTTTTTAATTTACGCGTAAGTGCGCTTTAAGTAATGAGTGCACTTAGCGTATAAAATTGCCATAATACTCGCGATATTTCGCGAGGTGTATTTATGATAAAACAATTTTTAAACGATCCTAAATTATTGCTAAACGCAGTCGGTGAGGGTATATACGGTTTTGACCTGTCGGGTAATGCGGTGTTTGTTAATCCTGCCGCTGAGCGCATGACAGGTTGGTGCGCTGAGGAACTATTAGGTAAAAAAATACATCAATATCATCACCATACTCATGCTGATGGCACACCTTATCCCGCTGATGAATGCCAAATTTACTGCACCATGTTTGACGGAAAACGTCGTGAAGTTAAAAATGAAGTTTTTTGGCGCAAAGACGGTAGCTCATTTGCAGTTCAATACACCTCAACACCGGTTTATCAAAATGATGAGTTAATTGGTGCTGTAGCGGTATTTCGCGACATATCACTGCAACAGCAAACACAAAATGCACTGCAAGAGGCACTTGAGCAAGTAAAGCATTTAAGTGAGCAGCTAAAAGATGAAAACAACTACTTAATTGCAGAACTTAACGAAGATTGGCAAGACTCAGGGCTAGTTGGACAAAGTCATATATTTCAAACCATGTTAGATCAAATAAAACTGGTGAGTGAAACCGACAGCACAGTGCTTATACTTGGCGAAAATGGCACGGGTAAAGAATTAGTAGCTCGTAATTTGTATAGGCTAAGCAAACGTAGCGAACAAGCCTTTATAAAAGTAAATTGCGCCGCATTTACCCCAAGTTTGCTAGAATCGGAATTGTTTGGCCATGAAAAAGGCGCGTTTACAGGTGCAAATGAACGCCGTAAAGGGCGTTTTGAACTTGCTGATAAAGGCACCTTGTTTTTAGATGAAATAGCAGAGCTGCCACTTGAGGCGCAAAGTAAACTACTGAGAGTTCTGCAAGAACAAGAGTTTGAACGTGTGGGTGGCAGCAATACGCTAAAAGTAAATATTAGAGTGATTGCAGCGACTAATCGCGACCTGTGGGAAATGGTACAAAAAGGCACGTTTAGAATTGATTTGTATTATCGGCTTAATGTATTTCCTATAAAAGTACCCGCCCTTAAAGATCGAAAAGAAGATATTCCTTATTTATGCGCTAATTTAATTGCGCAGCTAAATAAGCGGCTCGGGAAAAACTTAAAAGGGCTAAGTAAAAAAGCAATTACGCAGCTGCAAGCTTACGATTGGCCAGGCAATATTAGAGAGCTGCAAAATGTACTTGAACGCGAAGCTATTTTATCTAATCAAGCGGTACTTCAGCTAAGTCAGCCTTTGCAAGCGGGTGGTGAAGCCGTTATTAATCATTTATTTACGCTCGATGAAGCGCAAAAGCAGCATATAACTTCTGTTCTTGCGTTATCGCACTGGCAAATATCGGGTGATAAAGGAGCGGCAGTTAAATTGGGCTTACCTGAGAGTACACTACGTTCAAAAATGCGAAAGTTAGGGATTGCTAAAAATTCGTGATATATCGCGAATTACGCTTTATATCGCGAGATTGGTTTTTGTTTTTTAAAATAATTTCTTTAATATCAATTAAGTAATTAAAGTTTCAGCTTGGTCTGAAAGTTGCAAATACTTGCTTAATACCCGTCATTATGAAGCAAGTACTATGAAGTTTGATATTAAAGAAGAAGACATGATCATTAAGCCCTATAACACCGAAGGGCCAATTTATATCCGCGAGCAAAAAGGATTTTTTCAGCGCATACGCCGTAATTTAGGTTGGCTGCTAATGCTAACTTTTATTGCAATACCGTGGATCCAATATAACGGTCAACAAGCTGTGCTGCTTGATGTGGCAACGCAAACTTTTACTATTTTTGGTCTAACACTCCTTCCTCAAGATTTTATGATTTTAGCCCTGCTATTTATGGTGGGGGCTTTTGCATTATTTTTTGTAACTAACTGGCTCGGCCGGGTTTGGTGTGGATATACGTGCCCGCAAACAATATGGATGCTCATGTTTTCGTGGGTAGAACAACGCATAGAAGGCACTCGAAATCAGCGTATTAAATTAGATAAATCTCAGTGGACGCTGAGCACTTGGCGCAAAAAAATTACTAAGCACAGTGCGTGGATTGTTATTTCGATTTTAACCGCCACCTCGTTTATGGCGTATTTTATTCCGGCAAAAAGTTTGTATATGGAAATGCTTACGTTTGAATGGTCAGGTATTACGAGCTTTTGGGTGTTTTTATTCGCTTTTTGCACCTACGGTAATGCAGGGTTTTTACGCGAAAAAATGTGCACAATTGCTTGCCCGTATTCTCGTTTTCAGGCTGTTATGTTTGATAAAGATACGTTGCTTGTTACCTATGATAGCAAGCGCGGTGAAAGCCGAGGACCACGTAAACGCAAAGCCGATCCAAAAGAGCTTAACCTAGGTGACTGTGTAGACTGTAACTTATGTGTAGAGGTATGCCCGGCAGGTATAGACATTCGAAATGGCTTACAATATGAATGTATAAACTGTGGCTTATGTATTGATGCTTGCGACGATACCATGGAGAAATTTGGTTATCAAAAAGGCTTAATTAAATACGCGAGTGAAAAACAAATGGAGGGTAAAAAAACCAATCCATTTAGATTAAAACTAATAGGATACGGCGCATTAACGGCTTTGTTAATAATTTCTATGTTTGCATGGATGCTACAACGCACACCAATAGAAGCCTCAGTACTACGAGATAGGAATGCGCTTTATAGAGTGAACTACGAGGGCCTGGTAGAAAACCCTTATACACTTACTATTATTAATAAAACGCAGCAAGCACTGCATTACACCATTGCCATAGAGGGCTTGCCAGAAGCAACACTCTCAAGTCCAAGTTCTACACTTATACAGCCAGGTGTGATGAAAAGAGTCCCCGTTACTGTAACTGCAGATGGTTACGATATTGAGCGTAAAGTTAGCAAGTTACAATTTGTAGTAACAGCGCAAGATGACGCCAGTATAACCATAACTAAAGATAGCCAGTTTTATAAAAACTAAGATTGATAAAATTTCATAAACAACATGCCCAAGTAGATATTCCTCTTGGGCATTTTATCTGTAGTTTTTATTATGTGTTTGCATTTATATATTTTAGTGCGCTTGTTATAACGGCCACTTGAGCTAATATACATTCTTCATCTGTGGCTGTTGGGCTATCTGGGTACACTTCGGTAGTTGTTACATAGGGCGCGTCAGTAAAGCCCATACACAAACCTAACTCACGTGCCGCATAGTTAATAACACCAAATTGCTCTTGAGGGACGCCTATTAGCTGGTTGTTTTCATCGCTCGGGGCAATGTGCGTGACCTTTGCCACATCTTCAATAATTACTTTTTGAAATTCAGGCTCAGGCTTATTGGTATCGGCCACTAAATAAAACCCATCAGGTATGTTCCAATTAGTGTTTGTAGTGCCTTCACGGGCAGCAAGTGCGGGCCTAAATTCACTGTTATCGCTGTCGGTTGTTTCGTGTAAATCAATATGAGCAACTAAGTCTATATCGAGTGATTTTACAAACGCCATAATGGCTGCTGATTCTTGAGCTGGGCTGCCTTCGTAAAATGAGCGGTTAGGATCAATAGCATCAGGGTTCCAGCGGTTTATAGTCTCATATCCCCAAGGGCTAATGCAGGGCGCAACAATAATATTAAACTGCTTTGAGTGTTGCATAGCCGATGTTTTAGCAAACCTAAGTGCGCCATGTACGCCACTGGTTTCGTAGCCATGCACACCTCCGGTGATTAAAACTGTTGGTTTATTAGCATTAAAGTTAGGCGTTTTTAATATATATAATGGGTAAGTGCCAGCGGCGTAATTAAGCTGACCGTATTGCTCTATATCTAAGGTGCTTTTAAGGTCATTAATTAGCGTTACGACTTCGTTTTGGTAACTGCGTTTAATATTTTGGCGTGCTAACCACAAGGCTTTATCGTTGTTATTCCATTTTTTGCCAGGTGTGCCAATAGGGTATGTGCTGTTAGTCATAATAAACCTTTATATCAATTGTTATTAGCCCATATAAAAAAGTAGGCAATTACAATTGTTAGAATTACTTAATAAAGGCGTAGCTTAACGCTGAGTAAATTAGCGTGCAAATTAAAACGTTAAAGTCATATTATTTATTGTGCGCTGTTGTTTAGCTTGAATATAACTTTGACTAGCAAACTCCCCTGAAATAGCGCTAGAGCGAACCCGCTCAACCAAAATAGTTAAATTGCATGCCTTACTTTTATCTATTTGCGTATCATTAAATATTATCAAATTATTTAGATTAAATGAATAACTCGACGATGTAACAGATGAAGACGTAGATTGTATTAATGTAGAGCTGTTATTTGTGGTGCAATGACTGCTTAACTCAATTGTGCTGGCGCTATTGGTATCTATACCATCAAGTTGTACTGTTATTGTGTTTGTTATGCTAAAGTTTTGCTCACTACTTGGTGTTAAAATAATAAAGTTATGAGGAAGTTCAACAGTTGAGCGTGTGCTTATTTCATCATCACGGTTAAACAATATATCAAACGGCTCGTTATCATCAGTTATGTTGATGTAGGCTTGGTAATCTACATCTAAAAAATCTGTATCTTTACTAAGTTCAACAGCTGTGCCTCGCACGATTACTTGTAATGTGTCGCTATCGCTTAATACGATGTTAGACCCATTCATATCACCTGCATTTAGCTCTGCATTAATACGAGTACGACTTCCGTCAGACACAAGCTCAAAACCCGCCCAAATACCTTTCGTTTTAATTAGATCTGATGCTGTTTCTGATGTGCAAGCACACAGCATTAATATGATGCCCACGAGGGAAAAGCTTTTTTTAAACATGTTAGCTCCTTTATTTGTGAGCGTATTGTTACACAAGAAAGTACTTTTAGATGTTTAAAATTGTTAACAACTGTAAAATAAATTTTAAATAAAAGATCTTGGTAGGCAGTGTTGTTTTATTTTTAGTAAAATAACGGCCAGTATTGTGAGTAAATTTATTATAAAAGAGTATGTTACAATTAGTTTATAGTCTGCTTTTGTATTGAGTATTATGGTGCAGTATGTTGCCACACCAAGTTGGTTAGGTCGTTTTTTTACCCGTATTAAGTGGGTAAGTATTGAGCAAGACGTGCTTGTTGTCCACTTTAGAGATATGACTAAACAGCAATTTTTATTAAGTGATTTCAGTAACTTTTCTGTGCTGCAAAATAGCTTGTTTAGCGCAAAAATTTATTTATGTGATCCTAATAACACATGCGTTAGTTTTTTAAAAAAAGCCGAAGCAGATGTGCTTAATAAAGCGTTAAATAAATATTTTTTAAATACGTTAGAACAAAAAGTGAACAATGCGAAAACACTTTTAAAGCGTTATGCCCTTGATGAATTTTTACGCGACAGTTCCATTGAAATCTTAAATAAAGCTGTTTTTTCTTTAAGTAAAAATTACGCACATAATCAAACCGTGTGGCAACAGCATTTATCGCCTATTAGCGTAAAATTTTTAAGTATTTTAAGTAGTACACCAAAAACAGCAGACGCTGTAGCGCAATTACGCCATAAATATGAACAAAAGCAGCTTACCCTAAGAGATAACTTTTATAATAATGTTGAGTCTAACCCGCTCACTACAGAGCAGCGTTTAGCGGTTATACGCGATAACGATAAAAATCTAGTACTTGCAGCAGCCGGCACAGGAAAAACCTCAGTTATGGTTGCCAAATCGCTTGATTTAATCGCACGTGGAATAGCACTGCCAGAGCAGGTATTGGTACTTGCTTACAATAAAACGGCTGCACAGGAATTAAAAGAGCGCTTTATTAAACGTGCAGCACACGCCAATTTAAGTATTAAACCACCTGCCATTTTAACGTTTCATGCACTAGGATTAAAGCTATTACAAGACGCGAAAAAATCAACGAAGCTTTCTACATTTGCAACCGATGAAATACAGCAAAAAACATGGTTAACCGCATGGCTTTATAAGCAAATGCAGACCGACTCTACATTTTTGAAAAACGTTGTTGATTTACTTCACGAACCAGTCGATATTTTTAGTTTTAAAAGCAGTGCTGAGTATGAGCGCTACCTCAGAGATAACGAATATAGAAGCCTTGCAGGGCTTAAAGTTAAAAGTTATCAAGAGCTACTTATTTCAAACTGGTTATATTTACAATCAGTTGAGCATGAGTACGAGCCTCACTACAAAAATAAGCTAGAGATTTCAGCAGAAGACATAACCCTAAACGCACAATATAATCCCAATTTTCACTTATCAAAATACAATATTTATCTAGAGCACTTTGACATTGATAGAGAGGGTAATACACGCGGCGATATAAATAAAAAACGCTATAACGAGCAAATAGCTTTTAAGCGAAAACTGCATAAAAATAATAACACTATTTTACTTGAGACTTTTCACTACAATTGGTTCGAAGGCAAGTTAGAGCAGCGCTTAAGTAAACTTTTAAAGCAACATAGTGTGGCGCTTGTACCTTTAAATGACGATGAAGTATTTAGCACGTTAAATAACTCAGGGCTGTTACAACAAGGGGTTGAAAAATACTTAAAGTGCTTGCAAGCCATAAGAGCTGAGCAGCTCACTAATACGCAAATAAAACAACGTATAAAACAAAGTGGACTCAAAAACCATCAACGTTATGCCGCAATGCTTATAGCTATACATAATGCTTATATGCAAGAGCTACATACGCAAAACGCCATTGATTTTGACGATATGATTATTCATGCAACAAAGGCTGTAAAAAAAGGTGAATTTAGTGTGCCTTGGAGCCATATTTTAGTTGATGAGTTTCAAGATATATCAGGTGCGCGTATGGCCTTTTTAAACACACTTATTAACAAGGGCAAAAGTGTACGTTTTACTGCCGTAGGTGATGATTGGCAGGCAATTTATCGTTTTTCGGGTGGTAATTTAGCGTTTACAACGCGTTTTAATGAGCTGGTGGGTGGCCACTCACTTACTATGTTGCAAAAAACATTTAGATATAACAACAGTATTAGCGATGTAGCAGGGCGTTTTGTAATGCAAAACCCTGAGCAATATAAAAAGCTGATCAGCACACATACGCAAGTAACCACACCACACGTTATTTTATTAGACGATTTATACCAAGGTACTAAATCGATAGAAATAAAAGTACAGCAGAGCATAAGCACGATTCAAAAAAACGATGCATCAGCGAGTATTGCCATACTTAGTCGATATCGATACATGTTAAATAGCGTACAGCAGCATTTAAAAGATAAAAAGCATACAAACTCTCTTTATTTTTGGACATTACATAGTGCTAAAGGGCTTGAAGCCGATTACTGTATTATTATTGGTTTTGAACAAGGTAAATTAGGCTTTCCTAGCGATAATCAAAATAGCGTGCTGGTGGAGTCGTTATTACCAGAGCAAGATGAATTCACTCACTCAGAGGAAAGGCGTTTGCTTTATGTAGGCATTACACGTGCTAAACATAAAGCGTACTTAATTGCAGACCCTTATGCATGCTCAGCGTTTGTAAAAGAACTAGTAAATGACGATTATCCTATTCAGATCGCTTCAACGTTGTTTAACAAGTCGCAACTAAAGCAAAGAGAGTGTAATACATGCAGCGACGGATTAATTGTGCCAAAAACGGGTCAGTATGGTAATTATTATAGCTGTACTAACACGCAAATTTGCGAAACTAAACTACGAGTGTGTAAAAGTTGTAGTAGCCCATCGGTTGATAAAAGCACGTATTCACAATGTGTAAATATAGAATGTAAAACACAGCATCCAATTTGTGAAAAATGTGGGCGTGAAATGCGGAAACGCAAATCTAAGCATGGTGAATTTTTAGGATGCAGTGGCTTTGAGCTCAAAGAAGACAGCTGTAAAAACACTCGAAAGCTAACTGTTACATGAATAGCCTATTTAAATTAACCTTAAAGTAGTACTTAAATTGTAATTAGTCGTATTTTATTGCTTTTATTTAGTATCAATGTTTAATTGATGCTACCTGAGTTTCATTATTGATTACCATGCACTTTTTCAGTCGATTTTTTTTGCTTGAAGACCATCATTTACCAACAGGGCAAATACCTAATTGGCGTGTGAGTGCTTTACGTATTATTTTTGCAACCGGTATTTTATTATGCCTAGCTATATCGCTTCATAAATCTAAACAAGCTGCTGAATTTAATATTTTATACTTTGTAGGACTAAGCGTTAGTTTCTTTTTTATAACGACCTTATTATTAGCAGCAAGCAAAAGGTATTATATATTTTGTGCGCATGCACTGCTGCTCTCTATAGTTGCAGCAAGTCTGTGTATTAACTTATTCGTGACCGATTTAGAGCTGGCAAAAATTGGCTCGATATATATGTTTTCGTGCCCTTTAATCGCACTAATGTTAATAGGGTGCAGAACGGCCATTTTTTATGCTGTGTTAAATATAATTCCTTTTTATATTATAGTTAACGACATAAATCTATCTTCTTTATCTGGTGTCTCAACTAAACTTTCTGATGAAAAGCTGTATATTACAAGCCTTATATTTTTATCTTTAAATGTTTGTATTCCACTTGCTTTTGCTCGCACTATTGTTGCGGCAAAACGCTTAAATAAAAGTATGAAGAGCGCTAATACTTACCTCAAAGATAAAAACGATCTTTACAGGGCTCTTTTTACTGAATCAAACAAAGCGAAGATTATTGTAGATGAAAATTTTGTGATTACAGATTTTAATCAACATGCTATTGATATGTTTGATATTAAAAAACATTTAAAAGAACATGGCGTTAAACTATTCAATTTATTACCTTCGCTTGATGTTGATGTTGATGAGCTTGATGCTCAAGATCAAATTGTTAAACACAAAAACAGTTTTTTTCGGACTAACTACCAGCACGTAATGAGTGCTAATTATCGTGTTTATGATTTTTATGATTGTACTCAAGAACAGTTAATCAAACAAAACTTAACTATAATGGAGCAAGAAAACAAGCGCTTACGCTTTAGAGATCCACAAACAAAGCTACCAAATAGAGGATGGTTTGAAACACAGTGCAACAGATTAACCATTAAATATCACAAAGGCTTTTATATTGTTGTTACACAAACGGCTAATAGTGAGTATTTAAATTTAAAGTTTACTAAAATTGATTCACAAGCTTTGCTAATTAGTGCATTTAAGCGTTTAAAAAAGATGCCAGAAGGCCCTTTGTTGTGTGCGCATGTAGGAGTGGGGAAACTGGCTTTTATTGTTGGAACACATTCGGCAAACGAACTAAAAGATAAACTTTTGGTAAATATAAAAAACACGTTAGACGAAACATATAATGTACTTGGAAATAAGTGTCAGCAAACTTTTTTATTTGGTTTTGCGCGCTACCCAAATCATGGGAAAAGTAGTTCTGAAGTGTTAACAAATGCCTGCGAAGCACTTAAATTAGCAAACAGTAATTCTCCTATTTGCAGCTATAGTGAAGAACAATCACAAGCGTTTATAGAAAAATACGAAATATCAATGTTGCTCGATGAAGCGCTTCAACAAGGTGATTTATCGGTGTACTACCAACCAAAAGTGAATGCTAAAGGAGAGTGCATAGGGCTCGAAGCACTCACGAGGTGGCATAGTTCAATACTTGGCAACGTATCACCAGTTGTATTTATACCTATTGCAGAAGAGTACAGAATGATCAGTAGGTTAACTGATTTGATTATTCAAAAAGTGTGTGCTCAAATTGCTCAGTGGTCTACAGTAGATATGCCAAGTGTGCCTATAGCAATAAATATATCTTTAATTGATTTCAGCCAGCCTGACTTTATTTCAAAACTAGTAAAATCTTTAGCTGATTTTAACGTAAAGCCGCAGCAAATAGAGTTAGAGCTTACTGAGACCTCACTTGAAGCAAATCAAGGCCATTCATTAAAGCTAATGCAAACATTGCAATCGTGGGGTTTTATAATATCAGTTGACGATTTTGGGGTCGGATACTCAAATATTGCTCGTCTTGCCCATTATCCTATAAATAAGCTCAAACTCGACCGTTCTCTTATCAGTCAAATTACTCATTCTTCACGTCAAAAGAGTTTAGTAAAAGCGATACTCGTTATGTGCGAAGAATTAGATATAAAATGTGTTGCCGAAGGTGTTGAAACGCAAGAGCAAGTTGCTATTATGGCGGAAATGGGTTGTAAAGAGTTCCAAGGTTTTTATTTTGCACAACCTATTACGGTTAAAAATTATGAGGCTCATATAAATAAACACGGAACAAAATTTATAGCTGCTAAAAATAATGAAAAACAAGTCTTTTAATTCCGGTAGTAATTGGCGACTACTTTACTGAGTTAATGTTTTAGATTTAACTGAACGGCTCAATATACTAACCATTACTATATAAATTAACCTAAAATCTGGTTAAGAGATTTACTAACGTATTGAATGCTATTGATATTTTAATTTATTTTCTCTAGCCAGAGACTTTTAGCAAATTCAACGCATTTAGCGCTGAAAATAGCTGCTCGAGATAGATTTATTATCCAGAGTTCAGGTTAAGTACTTACTCCTACGAGGCTAAAAATATCGTACTGCGATTAAACCGCCCCTAGATAGAACAAATTTTAATCCTGAAAGGTCAGCAGGCCTTAGAGTTTATATTATGAAATACGTATTTTTGTTTTGCCAAAAACTGCAATTAACACAATCTTTTGCCATATTTTTAATGGTTGTATTTTCAACAAACTTAGCTTGTAAAGAGCAAAGCCAAACGTTGGTTTTAGCCGGTAGCACATTTTCGGTATGCTCTAGTTCGAATTTAAAAAGTTGTAAAAATAACACGAAAATTCTAGGTAAAAAGCATCGTTTATTTACAATCACAAGCGCTAAAATTAATCAAATTAACTCACGCTGGCCCAATAATAACAGCGTAACTAAGTTGGAAACGTTTAACTCGTTGACCGCATTACATCCTAAAAGTACTTCACCAATGACTAAAGCTGAATTGCTTTGGCTATGGCGTGATATAAATAACGAAGAGCTAAGTCGTTTGACAGATCAAGAGTTCGATTTTTTGTTTGATATGTTAGAAACGCATCAATTAGATAATGATGGCGAGCGTTTAAAAGAACAAGTAAACACTGAACTCAATAACGAGAGCGCGACTAATAATATTTTACAATTTGTGTCGGGCAGTTTAAAAGTTAATAACGTAAAACCTACAATGCTTGCTATTACGGCATCGAGCCGCGACCCTTATGAGTCGGCAGATGTAGCGCAGAGTCTTTTAGAGCAATCAAATATAAGCACTCAATGGTTAGCACTAACGCCCGCGCTTGCTAAAGCGATTACGAGTAACTCGTGCGATAAATTACCAGCGCTCAGAAATACATTAATGAATGTGTATAATCGTGAAGCAATTTATCCCGATCGGACAAAGGCCGAATACGCTTTATGTAAAAGTGGCACTAATGCACTTGTATCACTTATTAAAAGCAGTACCGGCGTTATGTTTAATGATGGTGATGCGGCTTTAACACACAAGATATTATTTGATCAAAACAATAACCCATACCCGTGGACGCAAGCATTGCAAACTCGCCCAGTAATTGTAGGTGAAGGAGCGGGCGCAGCAATCCAAAGTAAAGTGACGGGCATGCTTACAAATACGACAAGCCTTGAGGCACTTCGTAAAAGTGAAAATAACACTAATGCTGGTGGGCTGGGCAGTTTTAACTTTGGTGTACTAGATACTCAATTTAGCGAACAAAACCGTACATTTAGGCTTGCAGCAGCGCTAAATAAAAACGAAGTAAAAAATATTAAAACAGAGATTCAACATGGTTTTGGTATTGATGAAAATACGGCTTTGGTTGTTATTAAATCACCAGAAGGTAGTTTAATAACCGTAATAGGCAAAAGTGGTGTAGTGCATTTAGCTAACCAAGGTAAAGCCCAACCAAATAGTAAAAGTTATAGCTACTCCTACTGGCCTACAGGCAGTGTAATTGATATTACCAATAACACGTTTACTCTAAGTGATCGCACTATAAGCCAAGCGTTACCTGCTATAAAAATACCTCCACTGCCTGTGCAGCGTTTTGGTGCAATTTTAACAAATTCAAAACTGCGCTCACTAACTCAAGCTATGTGCCTAAGCCAAGAGCAAAGTGCGGTAGCCCAACAAGACGAGTTTATAATTAGCCTCACAGCAACGAGTGACACACAGTATCATCGCATCCATGCAAAAGAGTTTGGTTGTGCGCTAAGCAATTTAGAGTTAGCTATAAAGTCGATTTAGTGACTAACCTGAGCCAAGGGTTTAAGTTTTTGGCTCTTCTCTATAAAATAGCCACCATAATGATTTAAAAGCCTTACTAAAAGAGTATTAAAATGAATAAAGAAAATGATGTAATTTCTAGTCTAGCCGAATTAGAAAGCTTTTTATTAAATGTAGAAAACGGCGGTCTTGGCCTTAAGGGTGTTTCGGGCGTTGGTATGGCAACAAACAATAGTGATGGTAGTCGTTTTGTAGCCGTGTTTGATGACCAACAAAAATTACTTTTAGCGCGCGGTATTACAGAAGACGTATTCCAAACCGGGCAAGACATGGTACGCAATGGTGTAGGTCGTAAGCACTAAAGTAGTACCTTTTAAATATTATAGATGCGCCTTTAGGCACTTTTATAACTTAGTTTTTATAAAATAAATGCTTAGCTTGTCATCTTAGCTTAAAGTTAAACTATCAAAAAATTCCTTTCATAAAATAACCAATGTGAACTCTGATATAAATATTTAATAACATAGATTTATTATCGATTTGCTCGGTTTTTACTTAGCCCACAAGGGTACTAAAGCATGTCTGTCATACCGTTTAAAAAGTAAGAATATTTCTTTTAAATGGAATCAATAAAATATAGAAGTAAATGCACCAAAAGAGAGCATTATTTTTCGTTATCATCATAATAGTTAATTACTTATAAATTAAAAAATAAAATACTGTTTAAAATCAGGTTATTAAATATTGGTTCGTATCTTGCAATTAAAAATCATCCGCATTCTTAATTGGGCTACACTATTTTGATAATATTTTTACCTATAACTTTATTAATAAAAAATTTAGGATTAAAAATTTATTTTTGGATAACATTAACTATTTTCTTTGGCTTTTTTGTAAGTTTATTTTATTTTCCAATAGTGAAGTTAATCTTTGTTTTTGTCGTTCTTTTATATCTTCTATCGGGCATTGCTTGTATTGCAAGTTCACAATTAAAACAAATAAAGAGTGTTATTGAACACATTAATACTAAAAATTTCGATCACCGCGATATTCATTTTAACAGTTTGGCAAACTCAGAATTTATTGAGGAGTTACTAGTAAAATATCGTGAGTTAGGTCGAGTTATTACCCATCATAATGAAAAAAATAAAGAAGTTGAGTATTCCGCGATTCAGGTTATTGAAATTTCATCGGAAGTAAAAAATAATGTTTTGCTTCAATCCGACGCTATAAATTCAACAGCATCAGCAGTGACACAAATGAGCCACTCACTAGGCGAGATCAATAACGAAATATCTAAAACACATCACTCTTCCTGTTTAGCTTCAGAAATAGCTAATCAGGGTAGAGACACTTTAGTGTCACTAAGTAATGCGGTAACCAACGTAAATAAAAGGGCCAAAGTAACCCAGCAGCGTATGGTTTCGTTGAATGAACTAGTTATAAATGTTGAAAAGATCACTGAATCGATACAACAAATTTCTCAACAAATAAATCTACTAGCGCTTAATGCTTCAATTGAAGCGGCTCGAGCAGGAGAGTTTGGTTTAGGTTTTGCTGTTGTTGCAGAAGAAGTTCGAGCTTTAGCTAAACGTACACATAATTCTACGGACAGTATTGTGGCCAATATTGATGATGTATTGAAAGAAAGCAGTGAGATTGTTAGCACGATGAGTGAGGTCGTTATACAAACTGATGTTTGCCTTCAAAAAGTTAATGAGGTCGATATTTCATTTAACGATATCGAAAAAGCAACTGAGCAGGTTAAGCATCAAATGGAAATAGTGAGTAATGTGTCAACCGAGCAGGCAGCTGCAACCCATGAGATTTCTGAACATATTGCGCAAGTTGTTCTTGGTGCACAAGCTAATTCAGATATAGCGGTTCAATCTCAATTAGTTGCAAATCATTTACGTAAATTAACCCAAAGGCAATAGTCGTTCTTATTAAGGAGTGTAATATGCAATGGATAACCTTAACTACAGCTACTTTTTGTATCATTATTATTTTTTTGATAAAAAAAATGAAAATAAGCAACAATAAAAAAATACAAAAAGACGGACTCGTACATATTTGTCAGATCAAAAGGATAATTATTTTCGCTCAACAACACCGAGGACTCACTGCTGCTTGGTTAAATGGCGATACTAACGCAGAGGCTAAATTGACTGGTATTAAAAAATTAATTTCTCAAGAAATTAACTCTTTAATGCTTTCACCTGTTGCTAAAAATGAGCGTTGGGCAGCCTTTACTGATCATTGGGGTAGACTTCTTAGTTTTAACAATAAATCATCGGTCAGCAATAGTTTTGAACAGCATACGATGATGATTAAAAACTTAGCCTATTTATTAGAGGATACCGCTGAAAGCTCGCATTTAACGGCCGATTTTTTACCAAAAATAAATAATATAGGGTATGTTTGGCGCGAGTTAATATTAACGACAGAAAATATAGGCCAGTCACGAGCCATTGGAGTGAGCGTTGCTGTTCAACAATGCTGTTCAAGTGTTGATAAAATCAGGTTAAATTTTTTAATTCAAACAATGGCAAAAACCACAATTGATACTTTACAACGATTATCACACCTACCAGAAGAGCAACATACCCACACTAATCTAGTGAAAAAAGCGACTGAAAGTATGAATAAATTAATAGAAGTGATGACGTCAGAATTAGTTGGTGCAGCTAAAGTTGCGATAGATAGTAATCAGTACTTTGAACTCGCAACTGAGACTATGTCAAAGATGAATGATATTTTTGATCACCAAGTGAAGCAATTAAATAAAGTTATATAAGATTTAAAATTAATTACATATAGCTCTGCGGCCTCCGTTAGAAATGGAGATTACCAACGCTCAACCCAAGAAAGTAAATTTAGTGCATAGGTTTGCTTAATTAATGAGGCTGTCTAATTTAGTTAATGATAGTAAAACTCATTTACCTCACCTCTTAATGGTTATATGCTTTGATAGCATTAAAAAAATAACCCTTAAGACACTTAGTTTTCTAAATGGCTGCCTTAAATCTTGATAATTTAAATCTCATTTACAAATCATGCAAAGGGATACAGAAGTGCGTCTTTATAAATTAGCAGTGCTCTCAGTACTAGCTTCAGGCTGTCTTTCAGCAAATGAATCAACCATCCCACTAAATGAAATTGCCCTAATGGATCGTCAATCTTTGATTGAAATCTTCAAAGAATCTCCGACGGTTGAAATAGAAGTTAATCTTACCTTCAATGAAATTGGGAGTGGTAAAGAGAATTTATTAAAAAAAATCACAGCTAAACCATTACCTAATTTTGAAGGTTTAGCCTTTTCCGTACCCAATAAGCAACAATATTTATCGAAAAAGAACAATCTCATTTCCACACAACCTATTTGCAAAGCTGGACTAGTATCTGCGGGTAAAACTGTTTATAAAAAATCTAAAACGAGTGCATTAGAGTTAATTCACAGTTGTGGTACGAGTGGTTGTGGGTATGACTTCAAACTCCACCTTTTACCTGCTAAGGAGGTTTGCAAAGTGCTGTAGTGGTCAAAAGTTAATTCATTAAACGATGAAATTAAGGGGAGGCAGAAAAAAGCAGCTACAGACACTGCGGTTAAAAAGCGAAGTAATTCGCAGCAGCTTGTTAAAAAGCAGTTAAAAAACCAAAGAAACGGGCGAAAAACCAACTCAACAGGCTGCTGTACTTTATACCAGTCTTAGTTTAAGAACATAAAAGATATTGGATAACTTAATGTGACAGGGCACTTAGATTGAAATTAAACAGCAAAATATGAAACTGAGACAATAAGGTTTAGAACTTTCAGGACTAGTTCCCCGACAGCTTAGTGCCAACAGCAGAGATTGACATTACTTTTCAAAAATCTCTGAATTGGACAGCTAAGCCACCAGAGCGGTCAATGACCTAAAAATGTGAGAAACAGAAGGTCTCCAAGTTTTACCTCTATGGCTCTAAAGAAGGTATAACAATAACTTAAAGTTATACGAAAGATATGTATAATAATTTTAATAATAAAAATAAATGGAATTAAATTTAATGAAAGCCGTACATTACTTCTCTTTTTTCGCATGTCTTTACTTTCTTTTTCAAACAAGTGCATTTGCAAAAGCTGACGTAAATATACAGATCAACAAATCAGTGGAAACATTATCGCTTATATACACTACTGGCACTCCTGCACAAAAAATTGCCTTCGTTAATAGCCCAAATGACTCACGTACCAAAAGATGGAAACCTGTTAATAATGAATTTGAGGTTGTTCATGAAAAACATCAAGAGTTTATTCAACGAATAGATGGTAAAGCCTTTAATCATGTGCAACTTAGCTTAACACCAACTTATAAGCATTTACCTAAATCTTACGCACCTATAGCACCATTTTCAGACGGAGGTGTTCTAATTCATACGGGCCGTTTATTTGCATGCATCGACCTATGCTCGGATGATGATAATGGTTGGAAAATCAAAATAGAAGTAGAAGGAAATGCCCATTTTATTGCCAATGGAAAAGTTAACTATCAATCCGAAAACTGGCTTGGGTATGATGATGGACAATACGTTTATATAGGACAACAAAAGCCTATAGATGAGCCAACGTTTTTAGCCATGATTGATCAAGGGTTGCCTGAAAAAATGAAGATGGAACTTAGCCAATCACTACCAAAAACAATGACGTTCTTTGAATCACATTTAGGAGAAAATAGTAGTAGTGTTAAACCGATGCTATTTGCCTCATATTCAAATAAAAAGGGGAAAGATATTCAAGGAGGTGTTCTGCCTAATCAAGTGTTTATCCATTGGGATATGGATAACTTGGACGAAAAATTAAAAGAAAAAAACTTTATTAATAGAACTTTATGGATGTTTGCACATGAAGCTTCACATTTTTATCAAGATAGCGCTTCATTAGTAAGCGATAAATCTGAAAGCTGGATACATGAAGGTAATGCAGAATGGTTATCAGCTATAGCCTTGCGGGAATTTTATCCCGAAATTATTGAGCTATTCATTAGTAAAAAGTTAAACCAAGCAAAGTCAGATTGTGCCAATGCTTTAACGAAATATTCATTAGAAGATGCAGCTAGGAAGGGTAATTACCGATCGTATTATCAATGTGGGATCATTATTCACTCTCTAATAGATAAAAAAACTCGCGAATTATCAAAAGGAAAACAATCTATTTTTAATGTTTGGAATGATTTTAAAGAACAAGGAAAAAACAAAGGTAAAACGGGTGCAGTAGGTTTTTGGGCTGTGACTGAAAAATATATTTCTAGTGATATGCTACAAGGGCTAAAAAACTTAACTACGGATAAGTTAGCAGACCCTGAAAATTACATTAACCAATTAGAATCGTTATAAATGAGCGTTCGTTGCTCATTTATTTGAGTCAATCAAATGGTAGCAATGAGCTTGAAACAGCCTACCGCAAAGACAAAGACTGACGGTCTGCTAATCGCTCTGAGTTCAACCACTGAAAGCGGCCTATTTTCTTTTAATTTCCAATTCACAGATTTCCGGCGTTTTTCAAGTTAGTTGTTGCCTTAAGTTTCAAACTTTTTGTTGGCTTAAGCATAAATCAAAACTCTTTAATTCTTGGTGCGGTCTTTTGCTGCCAATATGTTAGCCAGTAAGCAACTAGTAAACTAGCAATTGAAAATAAAAGCATAAATATAGCTTTAAGGATGCTATTTCCTGTCGAATCATAAATTAATATAGGTATTGCAATGAAAGGGAGTGGGTAATCCCCCCATTTTTAATGGAGGCTATCTGTAGAATTTCCGTTGTTTGACTTTTCCAGTTTTTGTATGGGTGTTATGCCACCTATACCCATGTTAGGGCGTTCATTATTATAAGTCCATAACCAATCGGTTGCTTTATCTTGTAACTCACTAATATCACTGTAAATATAATGACTTAGCCAGTCATACCTAACCGTGCGATTAAACCGCTCTACATAAGCATTTTGTTGCGGGTTACCTGGTTGAATAAATCGTAATTCAATATTATTATTTAACGCCCACTCTGCTAATTTATGGCTAATATATTCAGGCCCATTGTCACACCTGATAGCTTTTGGCTTACCACGCCATTCTATAATTTGATTGAGTGAGCGGATAACACGCTCAGCGGGGAGTGATAAGTCAGCATCTATTGTGAGTCCTTCGCGATTGAAATCATCAATCACATTGAACAAGCGACACCCTCTGCCATCCGATAATTGGTCGTGCATAAAATCCATTGACCAACATTCGTTAATGGCCTCAGGGACAGCCAATGGTTCAGGCTTCTTCCTTGTTAGACGTTTTCTAGGCTTTATTCGCAGATTCAACTCAAGCTCACGGTAAATACGATAAACGCGCTTATGATTCCATGTGTAGCCTTTAACATTGCGTAAATATAAAAAACATAAACCGAATCCCCAATTACGCTGACATTGGCTTAAATCCAATAGCAACGCTGCAATTTTCTCATTTTCATCAGACAGTTTTGGCGTATAGCGATAGCATGTTTCACTTATCATGAAAGTACGACAGGCTAAGGCAATACTCATTTTATTTGTGCTAACGACTTCATGAGCCAAGACTTTGCGCTCAGAAGCCTTTACCACTTTTTTGCCATTGCCTCCTGAATGACCTCAGATTTTAGCCGCTCTTCAGCATACATTTTCTTTAAACGGCGATTTTCATCTTCAAGTTCTTTCATTCGTGTCATTAAAGACGCATCCATGCCGCCGTATTTAGCGCGCCATTTATAAAAGGTTGAGTTGCCCATACCATGTTCACGGCATAGCTCAGGAATAGGCACGCCGCTTTCTGCTTGTTTTAAAATGGCGAGGATTTGACTGTCTGTAAAATGTGCTTTTTTCATAATTTTCTCCTGTGTTTACAATAAGAGAAAATTCTACGTTTGGCATCTATTATTTTTCGGGGGGATTACCAGTGAACCTGCTATAGCTCGATAAAAACCTACTAGATTAAAACCAACTTGATATGAAAGTACATGTAATCTGTATTTAAACGTTCTACTAGAATCGGATAAAGACAAGCTGTATTTAGAAATAGCCCAAACAACACTATGCAAAATAGTCAGTAGAAGAAAGTAGTATATTAGATAGTCAGGGGGAGTAATCCCTTCGAAAAAGCTAACTAGGCCTTCTACACCTGAAAATTGTAGTACTAAAAGACAGGGTATTGAGCCAAACACAATTGCACAAATAATTTCATCAAATAATAAGTGTGAAGTGGTTTTTCTTTTTTGATTGATGTGCATAACATTCTCTAATGTACTTTTAGATTAAACCACGTCAACTCTCTATTTTAAAACAAATGTTCGACTTTGGTGTTGAACGAGACCTTATGCAGGGCAATCCTGTAAGTACCGTTAAAAAGAAAAGCGTAGGCGGCCTTGAAAAGTCGCGGACCAGAGCGCTAGAGTTTGACGAAGTTATTCAAGTTTTTGAACGCCTACCAAAGCTAGGTATAAGCCAGCAAGTTATTTATGCATTGAAATGTATTACTTTAACAGGTTGTCGGCCAATAGAAGTTACGGGCGCACAGTGGCAAGAATTTGATTTTGACAAAATGATTTGGACAATCCCAGCCGAGCGAGTAAAGCAAAACAAAGATGGCGAAAGAACTCATAAAGTGCCAATTACTCAAAATATGGTTATTTTGCTTGATGAGCTACGTGCAGCATTTGGCTATCTCAATTCTAAATATGTATTCCCGAGTACAACAACTAATAAATCAGGCCCAGGTGAGCAGCCTATTGATAGGCACTCACTGTCACGCTCCATAAGTCGTAAATTAGAACAATTAGGAGTACCTAAATTTGTACCTCATGATTTACGTAGGACAGTCGCTACCCGTTTAGGTGATGTCGATATTGGGGCTGACCCTATAGTGATTGAAAAAATACTAAATCATCAATTACAAGGAGTGCAGGGCGTTTATAATATGCAGGAGTATATGGAAAAGCGTCGCAAAGCTCTGGAAGAGTGGGGAGAGAAGATTTACTTCAAATAGTACTAGCTAATCTTTTACTGATTTAAAGTCCCATATTTGCACTTTTCCTGTAAATAAACGACTAAGAATTATCTTATAATGATTTTTATGTTATCCTCAGACTAACAAATTATTTTGGATTATAAATATAATGTTTATTGATTTCTCTGTAAGGAACTATAGATCGATCAAAGATACTTTGACCTTTTCTATGCTTAAAAGCTCAAGTTCTGAATTAATGGAAAGTAATACTTTTAAAGTAGAAAAACCATCAATAGAACTACTACGTTCTACAGTCATTTATGGAGCTAACGCTTCAGGAAAGTCCAATGTAATAAAAGCAATTAGAACCCTTAAATCTTTAGTTATTTCTTCAGCAAATGATCGCAACTCAGGTGAAGAGTTAGATGTAAAGCCTTTCAAATATGATGGTATTTGCGCTCAAAATCCGACAGAATTTGAGATTACATTTATTTCTGACGGTATCAAGTATCAGTACGGGACTGTTGTGAGTCGCAACCGAATCGAAGAAGAGTGGTTAATTGCTTATCCAAAAGGTCGACCTCAAAGATGGTTTACAAGAATTTATGATGAGAATTCTGGTGAAACGCTTTATAAATTTAGCGAATCATTTCATGGCCCGAAATCTACATATCAAGAGACAACAAGAGAAAATTCACTGTTTCTTTCTAATGTAGTCCAACTAAACAATAAACAGCTTTTACCCGTATATAACTGGTTTAAAGAAAAACTTCATTTTGGTGGTATCTTTGGCTATAGTAATGTTTTCTCAGCTAAGTTATGTACTGACAAAAAAACTAAAAAAGAGCTACTTAACTTCTTAAATGCTGCTGACATGTCTATCGATGATATTAATGTTAAAGCTGTAACATTTAATGTAGATGACCTACCTGTCGATGTTCCAGAAGAGGTTCGCTCTCATCTTGCTAACGAGCTTAAAGAGCACGTTGATTACGAAGTCAACATTATTAGAAATGATCATAACGGGAAGCCTGTTTCTTTAGAGATTGATGAGGAGTCAGATGGGACTCAAAAATTATTTGGTTTGATTGGACCAGTTATCGACACACTTAATTCTGGATTGATTTTAGTGATTGATGAACTACATTCAAATTTACACCCAAAGATGGTTGAATATCTAGTTTCACTGTTCAATAGCAAAGATATTAATAAATATAACGCTCAGCTTATTTTTACTACTCATGAAACATCAATTTTATCTCAGGATATTTTCAGAAGGGACCAGATTTGGTTTACTGAAAAGGTTAATTTAGAAACTAATTTATATTCACTTCTTGATTTTTCTCCTAGAAAGGGGACGGAAAATATTGAATTAGGATATTTATCAGGAAGATATGGAGCACTTCCATTTATTGATAAACTAATTAAGTGGGTAAATTAGATGGGAAAAGATGATATCTTCAACCGTAGAAAAAGAGCTGCAAAGATAAAGCAAGAAAGAAAAGCGGCAAAACGCGCACCATATGAAACGGTTTTAGTCGTGACTGAAGGTTTAAAAACTGAGCCTAACTATTTAAATGAACTTGTATCAAGATACAAGCTGAGTGTAGCAAATATAGTAATAGATGGTGAATCAGACTCATCACCTAGCAGTATATTAAAGTACGCTAAACAGCAAGTAAAAAAGTCAAAAGCAAAGGGATTTAACTATGATAGGATCTATTGTGTATTTGATAAGGATAGCCATACTTGTTACGAAAAAACGGTGATAGCGATAAAAAACCTTCCAGGATATTATTGTATTAAGTCAGTACCGTGTTTTGAGTTTTGGTTATTACTACATTTTACATATACGACAGCCAGTATTGTTAAAGCAGGTAAAAAGTCACCAGGGGATAAAACACTTCAGAAGCTTAAACAGTTTTTGCCAGATTATAGTAAAGGAGCAAAAAATACCTTTAGTCAATTAGAGGATAAATTAAATGTTGGTATTAGAAACTCTAAAAAATCACTCGAAGAAAGTTTAAAAACTGGGTGTGATAACCCTTCAACAAATATGCACGAATTAGTTGAGTTCTTAATTAACATTAAAAAGTAAAGTTTAATTTTGATATAGAGATACTCTTTTAGACAGTGGTTACTTATTTGGTTACACGTTAATTCATATTCCGCAAATTTGATTAGATTGTAGTGTAATTTCGCAAATCTGATTTTCATCAGATTGCCAATGTTGTATATCTGATTTTGCAGTACACCCAGCATCCTCGATAAGTAGTGTTTCTTCCTCACACAGCAATAAAATCGCGTTTTTTTCTTGAATAACGACTTTTAACCGATAATTTTTAAATGGTTCAAGTCTGGTTTTATCGTCTTTTATTGCGGCGAGTAGTAGCTTATGTGGGTCAGTATAAGGTTCAGAACTAAACTTCAATGTTCCATCAACAGCTGCGGAAATATCTTTTAATTGTGAGGCAAGGTCAGCCATTTTTTCAGGATCATGAGCATTGGCTAAGCTAGAGCAGCCCACAGATAAAATAATTGTTATAATTAGAAATATGTATTTCATTTTAAATACTCCACGCTGTTAGATTTCCATTTTCGTCTTTGCCGTTGTCTAAGTTCCAGTTGTAAATCTGGGTGCATTGTTCATCATTAAAAACAGCATTTGCAATGATTGATATAAAATATTTAATATTTTCAATCGCTAAATCAAATATTTCGTTATAGTGCATCACTCCTTTAGGAGTATTAAGGTTTTCTATAAAGTTATAATCAATTTCATCTTGTCTAGGGTAAAGAAGGCCATTCTCAGCTGCAACGTGTCTCGCCCAAGGGAAAAGCCTATAGCCTTCTTCAGCATTATTTACAACTAATTGAAAACCGCTATGCCAAATATCAAAATTTGGTGCGGTCGAATGAGCATATTCACTATGTATACTAGTTAAAGCGTGACCCCAAATTTTCTTTATATCATCATCGAGGCAATTACCTTGATTTGTACATGAACCAATGTTTAGCTCAACTCGATCAGCCAGACCAATTTCCCCAAGATTTAACCTGGGCCAAATAAACGAGTCTTGATTCATTTCGCATGTTCTGTGTGCGGCCTGGTTATGTTCATATAGACCAACTTTTAGTTCGACTACAGGGTGTATAGTTATATCTGCTGCAACATGCGACATATAGCCGCAAAGCCATGCAAAGCATTTTTCTTTCGCATGCCCTTCAAGACTTTTGCAATATTTTACAGCTTCTTTAATTACATCACCTGTACCTTGATAATGCATTAAATCAGCCCATTTATTTTGTTCTGAATTGCCAACAGCGAGATAAGGATAATCAGGTGACACGCAACCTAATTCAATATATTTCTGGTTTGTGCTTAAAATTAATTTTGCTTGATTTGGAATATTCATTCTTGAAAGGGCGTTATTATCAGTTGCTAAGTTAGCAGCTGTTATATGAGCGAATGCACCAGGCATGAGTAAATCCTTTTACTTAATCTTTAATGTATTAACAACTTACAATAGTGGAATAATTAGTCAAGTAATTAAGGAGAGCTTACCTGAGATAAACCTCGGTAATTTCAGGCCTAAAATGTCCCATCTCTTGTGAAACGATCTATAGGGCCATTTTATATTTAAATCCTAACGCATTGAGCTCAACCACTCTTTCTTGAGCATAGCTATGTCTGAGACCATGTGCACCTGTAGAAAAGAGTAGGGGGCGGTTAAGGTGAGCACTTAATACTTTTAATTGAAACCTACCTAGTCTCAGTGCGCCAAAGAAGTATTAAAAGCCATTATGTTAACGTATCTATAATGCTTGATTTTCAGGTTCAATTCAAAATTACACCTTTTCGATTTAGTGAAAAAGTAACTATTTATCAATTACAACCTCCAAATTTTTGTTTAAAGCTATACTCATAATTGAGGGACTTCCTCTTAATTGAAAGGATAACGATTATGGCTCTTAAACCAGGACCAAAACCAATTGCTGATTCAACTGGCAAACCTGATAAACGTAGACGTGATAACAAGAATACTCCAGGGAACACCCCAGGATTAAAACCTAGTAAATCTTCAAAGAAATAGATAAGACTTGAAATTAAAGCTATCTTCACGATAGCTTTAATTTATCGTAAATAAACCTCAGTAATTTCAGGCCTAAAATGTCCCATTTCTTGTGAAACAGTCTCTAATGCAATTTGATATGGATATTGATTAAGTATCAGCTCTAATAGTCTTTCTTGTGCGTAGCTATGCCTTAGTCCATGTGACGTGGTCAACTAAATTCAGTCACCCTAGTTAAGAAACCATATCTAATGTTTCGATTCGTTCTTCAAAGTCATTTGGGCTTTGATAATTTAAGTACGAATGTAAGCGACGACTGTTGTACCACATACAGATGTAATTCATTACATCCTGTTGAGCCTCATAACGCGTTGGGTAGTTTTTCCAATGCACGCGCTCTTGCTTCAAACTACCGAAGAAGCTTTCTGCAACAGCATTATCCCAGCAACAGCCTTTCTTACTCATGCTACCAATGAAGTCATTTGACTTGAGCAATTTACGATATTGGTGGCTTGCATATTGAACCCCTTGATCTGAATGGATAATTAACCCTGTTTTGGGTTGGCGTTGCCACATCGCCATAGTCAGTGCGTCACAGACAAGCTGCGCTTTCATTCGTGAGCCCATGCTCCAACCAACGACTTTGCGCGAATATAAATCAATCACTACCGCCAGATACAACCAACCTTCTGCAGTCCAAACATAAGTGATATCTTGTACCCAGGCTTGATCAGCTGCTTCAACGTTGAAGTTTTGCTCAAGTACATTGGGATAAATAGGCTTATTATGCTCACTATTCGTTGTCACTTTGTATCTCTTTTTATAACGCACCCAGACATTTGCCTCTTTCATTAGCTGTGCTGTTTTGTAACGACTCACCGGAAAACCGAGTGCATTTAAGACTTTCTGAATACGCCTTTCACCGTAAGTATTATCACTGAAGTGCGCTATGTCCTTGACACAATCAATCATTTCTTGATGTGTTGGATCCTCTGATTTAGTTGAGAATCGCTTTTGATAACTATAGTAATTGTTACTTTTTACACCCAGTATTCGGCACATTGTCGCCACAGGCCAGGTCTTCTTGTATTGGGTTATGAACGAATATTTCACTTCGTTTCTTTGGCAAAGAAGACCGTCGCTTTTTTTAATATTTCACGCTCCATTTCTAGGCGTTTCACTTGCGCTTTTAGCTCTCTGATCTCTTCTTGCTCAGGGGTTAAATTACCGTTCCCTCTAAAAGCATGCCCATCATCATTTTCAGCTTCTTTTATCCAGCGACCAAGCATGTTGGGATTTACCCCTAAATTTCTAGAGGCTTCTGCTTGTGAGTAGTTTTGCTCAACAACTAATGCGATAGCATCAAGTTTAAATTCTTTGGAATACTTTTTACGTTTTGTCATTATCGATCTCCAGTTAAGTTGATTATCTCTTAACTGGGGTAGTCGAATCCATTAAACCACGTCATGTTGATTACTTTTGACATAGGTATTTTTATTATGAATTCAGCATTACAGCCATTAGTGGTTGAGAATAAGTGTGCTCAGTTGCTTTTAACACAAAGATTATTTCAAACCACACCACCTAGAACACTTAGTGCAGATATAAAACATGAAGCACGTTATCGGTATGGTGAGTTAGCGTTAAAAACTCATAAATATATTCAGATAAACCCTAAAAACATCGTGTTTTGGTTGGTTTTTGACATTGATGATGAAAACACTTTCAGCTGGGAAGATAAGTTATTACCGCCACCGAATATAGTAGTAAGTGGTCTAGACCGAGCTGATAGCTCTAAAGTAGTTGGTGGCGCGCATCTATTTTATGCAGTTCAATTTGTACCTTCATCAAATGCATCGCGTGAAAAACCAGTCAGGTTTTTAGATGATGTAAAAAAGGGGATGACATTGCAATTAGGCGCTGATGCAGACTATTACGGCCCTTTGAGTAAAAATCCTTTAAATTCGAGTTGGAATACATCTTTCCTTCATGCACATGAATACAGTCTAAATGAATTAAATAATTATTTAATAAAGGTGACAAAAAAACGCCGATATGACTTTGATTGGTCTTTGGTCGCTGAGTCGCGAAACTGTATGGTATTTCATGAACTCAGATTCATAGCATATGAACGCATTAATTATGCGAAAGAAAATTGGACATATGAGCAATGGGAAAGTCATTTATTTAATATTGCTCAGTCGTGTAATGAGTTCAGTTCGTCAGATCTTCCTAAAACCCACCCATTAAACCACTCCGAATTGAAAGGGATTGTTAAGAGTGTGGCTAATTTCACTTGGTTTAAATATAGCTCGTCAAATAACCGTGGGAGAGCCGGACTATTTTTACTGCAAATTAAGATCGTAACTACAAAACTTGCTCAACAGCAGGGGGCTAAGTTTACACACAAAGCACGTAGAACAAACACAGAGGAAAAAATTACTAGAGCAATAACGAAGATACAAAGTGAAGGGAAAAAGCCTTCACAGGTACTTATAGCCAACGAAATAGGAATGACTCGACAAGCTGTTGCTAAATATAAACATCTACTAGAAATATGTTAATTATGCTGCACATCAGGGTATTAGGAAATAAGATAGGGCATGATGTTACATATTAAAGTTATTTATCTAATAACTACATATGAACGAGCTGAACGAGCTGAACGAGCTGAATTAGCTGTAAGTAGTGAAGCTACATATATGCTACATGTATTAATAATATTTAGTGTGCGTGTAGCAAAATGTATTATATTTAAATTATAAGTACTTAATATTTAAATAAATTAATTGGTCGGTATGGAGAGATTCGAACTCTCGACCCCTGCCACCCCATGACAGTGCGCTACCAAGCTGCGCCACATACCGATTTGTATGCAATACTACGTGTATTTTTTTAAAAATCAATAAGCGATTGTTTGTTTGGATGTTTATTACGCAAGAACGCTAAAATAGCACTCTTGCGATGTACTAATTGGCTAGTCTTTATTTAACCACTTTTTGATCGAGTCATACATCTCATCGCGTATTAATAACTGAGCTTTTTTGTTAGGGTGTAAACTATCGTTTTGCATTAATTCAGGTTGGCCGGCAATGTTTAGCATAAAAAAGTTCATTAAATGCGCATTTGTCTCTTCGCTGACGCGCGAAAAAGTGTCAGTAAACATTTTACTGTAACGCGGGCCGTAATTAGGGGGAATGTAAATCTCCATTAAGGCGGTCATTGCATTAGCTGCTTGGCTTTTTTGAATAAGAGACGTTAAGTTAGTTTGCATTTTTTTAACAGGGAAACCACGTAAACCGTCATTAGCACCTAGCTCAATAAGTACATGAGTGGGCTCGTATTGCTCAAGCAATGCATCTAAACGGCGTAGGGCTCCACCAGATGTTTCGCCACTAATACTGGCGTTGATAAGTTCAATGTCGGCTTGTTCGTCATCGTATTTATCTTGTAACAATTTTACCCAGCCTTCTTCTTGTTGAAGTCCGTAGGCTGCGCTTAAACTGTCACCGAGTATTAAAATCGTGTTGTCGGCTGCTGCGCTCAGCGGTTTGATAACTAAAAATAAAATGAATACTAAACGAAGGATTGAATGAGTCATATGTCAGCGCTTTCTCAATTAAATATAATTCAGGTTAATGGTTTGTCTAAAGTAGTCTCTACCTTTGAAGGTGAGCTGCCCATCCTCAGCGACATCAGCTTTAATGTCAAGCATGGCGAGTCTGTTGCTATTGTTGGCACGTCGGGCTCTGGTAAATCAACGTTACTCAGTTTATTAGCGGGGCTGGATACCGCAAGCAGCGGCGAAATATTTTTAGATGGCGAGCCATTACACAATTTAGATGAAGAAGAGCGTGCTGCACTGCGCGCGGCTAAAATTGGATTTGTGTTTCAATCGTTTATGTTAGTACAAAGCTTAACGGCGCTTGAAAACGTTATGCTACCAGCAGAGCTTGCTGGCGAAAGTGATGCGAAAGAGCAAGCAATTGCTTTGCTTGAAAAAGTAGGGTTGAGCCATCGTATTGATCATTACCCGTCGCAACTCTCTGGCGGTGAACAGCAACGTGTTGCTATTGCGCGAGCATTTATTGGTACACCTAAAATACTATTTGCTGATGAGCCTTCGGCTAACTTAGACAGCAAAAACGGTAAAATGATTGAGTCGTTATTATTTGATTTAAACACGCAACACGGCACTACGCTTATTTTGGTTACTCACGATGAAGGGCTTGCACAAAAATGTGAGCACATTATTCAAATAGAGGCGGGTTTACTAGTAAAAAGCCAAGTAGAGGAAGTTGCTAATGTGGGTTAAGTTAGCGCTTAAATTATTTTCGCGAGAATTTCGCCGTGGTGAGCTCACGGTTATAAGCGCAGCTATCGCTCTTGCTGTGTTAACGGTGCTTACACTGTCTATGGTTACTGAGCGAATAGGGCAAAGTATTGCGCAAAAAAGCAGTGCTTTTATTGCAGCAGACCGTGTACTTGCAAGCGACCATGTTCTGGACACCGCTTTTATTACTCAAGCACAGAGCCAAAATTTAAAAACGGCGCAAATGGTGTATTTCGACACTATGTTGTTTGCCGATGATGAAATGCAGTTTAGCTCAGTAAAAGCGGCATCTAATGCGTACCCGCTAAAAGGGCAGTTAAAAGTTAAAGATACCCTAACCGGTGAAACTAAAGTTGCTAATAGCGGACCAACGCCGGGTAATGTGTGGCTAAGTGAATCGGTATTTTACAGTTTAAATATTGATATAGGCGCGCAAGTAGAGCTTGGCGCTGCATTATTTAATGTTTCAAAAGTTATTGTAGAAGAGCCAGACGCGCCATTTAATGTATTTTCGAGTAGCCGTCGTGTGCTTATTAATATTGACGATGTGGCAAAAACTGAAGTTGTGCAGCCGGGTAGTCGTGTTTATTACCGCCAACTTTATGCAGGTAGTGAGGCCGACATAAATAGCTTTTACGAGTGGCTTAAACCACAAATGAAAGAAAACCAACAATGGTATGGCGTTAAAGACCGCCAATCACCCATTTCAAACAGTTTAAACCGCGCAGAGAGCTTTTTATTACTTGCCGGCCTATTAGGTATTATTTTGGCTGCAGTGGCTATAGCTGTTTCAGCAAAACGTTATTGTGAACGCCAATACGACCCAGTAGCGATGATGAAAACGCTCGGCGGTAGCCGCTCAATGATCCGCAAAATATACATGCTTCATTTATTGCTTGTATGTGCAATGGCGGTAAGTATAGGGCTGTTAATTGGTTATGGCTTGCAAGAAATAGCAACAAGTTACTTATCAAAAAGTATGGGCACAGAGCTACCTTTAGGTGGCTTTAAACCTTGGCTGGTGGCTATAAGCACCGGCGTAATTTGTGCCGTTATGTTTTCTATTAAACCGTTATTTGATTTATTTGATATTCCGCCGCTTAGAGTACTGCGCCGTAACTTAGGTGACAAGTTGGCAGTAAGTCGTGTGCATTTAGGTATGAGTGCGCTAACCGTGTTTTTATTAATGTGGTTATTTAGCAACAACATAAAAATAACGCTTATTTTGTTTATATCAACACTTGCGCTAATTGGTGTGCTGTTTTTAGTATCTAAATTAATATTTGGTGGTGGTCGAAAACTAGGATTAAAGCCAGGTAACAGTTGGTCGCTTGCAATTGCGTCTATTCAAAAGCGTGCAAATGTGAACGCGGTACAGTTAATTAGTTTTTCGTTAGCGATTAAATTACTGCTGTTTTTAGTGGTACTTAAAAACGACATGATATCTGATTGGCAGTCGCAACTACCAAACGATGCGCCTAATGCGTTTTTAGTCAATATTACGCAAAATGAGCTTGAGTCAATTAATGAGTATTTAGCACAAAAAGATATTCAGGTATCAGAGTTTTATCCCACTATTCGTGGACGCGTAAATGCGGTAAACGGCGAGTTGGTAGCACGTTCTGTATCACTGCAAGACAACGAGAAAAAAGATGAAGAAGCACGTGCAGGTATTGGCCGCGAGCTAAACCTTACATGGCTTAAAGATGTGCCTGATCAAAATGAAGTAACACAAGGCACGTGGTTTGGTGAAAATGCGATGGCTGAGGCTTCAGTAGAGGAGTCGATGCTTGAGCGTTTAGATGTTGAGATAGGCGATACGCTTACGTTTTTAATTGGTTCGCAGTCGTTCGACGCTAAAATTACCAGTGTGCGCAAAGTTAATTGGGCCACGCTTAAACCTAACTTTTTTATTATTTTAAGCCCAGATGTACTTGCAGATTTTCCGGCAACGTATATTTCGTCGGTACGTATAAACCCAGATCAAAAGCGTGATTTTAGCCAGTTATTGCGTACTTACCCTACTATTACAGCGATTGATATTGATAACTTTGTTAAGCAAATACAAACAACTATTTCGCAAGTATCACTCGCCATTGGCTTTGTACTTGCAATTGTTGTGCTGTGTGGTGCGCTTGTACTTATATCGCAAGTGCAAGCTAGTTTAGGTGAGCGTATGCAAGAAATTGTCATACTCAGAACGCTTGGCGCTAAAAGCCGATTAATTAAAAACGCGACCTTGTATGAGTTTTTATTACTAGGCGGTTTAGCTGGTTTAGTGGCCGCACTTTTTAGCGACATAGCGCTTTTAATTGTGCAGCAACAAATGTTTGATTTAGCAGGTAAGTTACACCCGCATATATGGATTATTGGTCCGGTAGCTGGCGGCGTATTTGTGGCAGGTTTAGGTTATTTAATGATTGCCCGAACACTTAAACAAAACACCCAAGGATTAGTGCGTGCCCTAGGGTAAGCTAAACTAACATGCTCCTTCAAATGCCTACCTAGTTTGTGGGCATTTTTGTTTTTCTTTGTACTGGTAATTTATACAGTGCTCTGGCATTATTAGCGTAATTTAAAAATAATAACAATGGAGCGCTGTTTGGCCATTATTTTAGGGATCGATCCTGGTTCACGTTTGACCGGATATGGTGTTGTTGCCCATCAAGGTTCTAAATTTACATACTTAGGCAGTGGCTGTATTAAGTTAGCCGATCATCCTTTTCCGATTAGGCTTAAAATGATCTACCAAGGCATTACACAGCTTATTGAGCAGTTTTCGCCAGAAACCTTTGCCATTGAAAAAGTATTTATGGCGCACAACCCCGATTCAGCTTTAAAGCTAGGCCAAGCTAGAGGCGCTGCGATTGTTGGCGCTGCAATGGCCGACTTACCCGTATTTGAATACTCAGCTAGGCAAATTAAGCAAGCAGTAGTAGGTAACGGTGGCGCAGATAAAACACAAGTGCAACACATGGTAAAAAATATTTTAAAACTACCCGGTACGCCACAGGCCGATGCAGCTGATGCACTCGCTATTGCGATTTGCCACGCCCACTCAGAACAAAATTTAATTAAACTAGCGGGCAGCGCAAGCAAAACCGTTAGAGGACGTTTAAGGAAATAACTATGATAGGCCGCTTAAATGGTATTTTAGTCGAAAAACAGCCACCAGAAATATTACTCGAAGTAAGTGGTGTAGGTTACGAAGTACAAATGCCAATGACCTGTTTTTACGATTTACCAAAAATTGGTGAAAACGCGATTGTTTACACTCACTTTGTAGTGCGTGAAGATGCTCAACTATTATTTGGTTTTAATAATAAAGTTGAACGTGCTTTGTTTAGAGAGCTATTAAAAGCAAATGGCGTAGGGCCAAAACTTGGCTTAGCTATTTTATCGGGCATGTCGGCAAAGCAATTTGTAAGTTGTGTAAATAACGAAGACTCAACATCGCTTGTTAAATTACCCGGTGTAGGTAAAAAAACAGCCGAGCGTTTAGTACTCGAAATGAAAGACAGACTAAAAGATTGGGGTAATGATTTATTTACGCCATTTAGCGACAGCGCAGTAATAGAGCCTATGAGCGATGCGACAATTGCTAATAATGCAGCGGATGATGCCGTATCGGCACTGCTTGCATTAGGTTATAAATTGCCACAAGCTCAAAAAGCCGTAAAATCGATAAGTAAACCCGATATGTCTACTGAGGTTCTTATTAGAGAATCTTTAAAATCTATGTTGTGAGTAACCCATGATTGAAGCGGATCGCTTAATTGATGCGACTGAAAAAACAAATGAAGACTCTATAGATCGTGCAATAAGGCCTAAGCTTTTAGCCGATTACAGAGGCCAGCCTCATGTTAAGCAGCAAATGGAAATTTTTATTGAAGCTGCCCGAACCCGTGGTGAAGCGCTCGATCATTTATTAATATTTGGCCCACCTGGGCTTGGTAAAACCACGCTTGCAAATATTGTCGCTAACGAATTACACGTAAGTATTAAAACAACATCAGGCCCTGTACTTGAAAAAGCAGGCGATTTAGCTGCGTTACTGACTAATTTAGAAGAGGGCGACGTACTGTTTATCGATGAAATACACAGGCTAAGCCCGCAAGTTGAAGAAATACTCTACCCCGCAATGGAAGACTACCAGCTTGATATAATGATTGGTGAGGGCCCAGCTGCGCGTTCTATTAAATTAGACTTACCTGCATTTACACTCATTGGTGCAACCACACGAGCAGGCTCGCTTACATCGCCACTGCGTGACCGTTTTGGGATTGTGCAGCGATTAGAGTTTTATTCTGTAGAGGATTTATCGCACATAGTAGGGCGCTCAGCACATTACCTTGATTTAGAAATGTGTGATGATGGCGCTACCGAAATTGCTCAGCGCTCGCGCGGCACACCACGTATTGCAAACCGCTTATTGCGCCGTGTACGCGATTACACTCAAGTAAAATCTGACGGCACAGTAAACGCCGATGTAGCTAAGCAAGCCCTTGATATGATTGACGTAGACAAAAGTGGTTTTGATTATATGGACCGCAAATATTTACTCGCTATAATCGAAAAATTTATGGGCGGCCCTGTCGGGCTCGACAATGTAGCGGCTGCTATTGGCGAAGAGCGCGAAACAATAGAAGATGTGATAGAACCATTTTTAATCCAGCAAGGATTTATTCAGCGCACACCTCGCGGGCGAATAGTCTCTGACAGTGCATACCATCACTTTGGATTAATGCCAAAAAAGACGACTTAATCTAAATTTCAATTAATCACTTGCGCTTGCATAAGTAAATGTACAGCAAGCGCGTATACCTAATTTTATAATGTTACCCACCATATTTTCACATAGTTACTCTAAACCAAGTTATTACAATTTTACCCACTATATAATCAGTTAACGCTTAATTCACAGAGCGTTAAGACTTGCGTGGCTATGCTGCGGGCTATTCGATAGATAGAGTATATTGCATAGCCGTTATCGTATTAGGCTGTTACAGTGTTGTTTAGTTTGCAATAATACTTAATCAATTAGAGGGATTAAATCTGACGTTAACAGTGTTAAAAATTTCTGATATACGACTGCATGGATGCAGGAGCATGAGTGATAACAACTAAATAACGAAATTTTTGCCTTGTTATAGATACGATTTTCTTACCTCAAAATAGATCACTCAATTAAGCAAATTGGTATTAAATGATTTCAATTTTTTTGGCAAAAAAAAACCCGCAAAAAATGCGGGTAAACAACAAGTTGAAGGAAGTAATCTTGGGGAACTATATTTTACACAACTAGGTTTTATCCTAAAAATGTAAAACAATGTAATACGATAAAATATCCTATTACTAAGAACTTTGCTTAATGAAGCTATTTCACTCAGTGCCAGCTCGGTATGGGGAGATAATACGCAATATATATTTATTATTCAAACTAGAAAATTTATAATTTCGGATTATAAAAACTAATGCAATGAAATTCCTGGTTGTTTAAAACTTGTTCATTAATGTTTTTTTCTGTTTGTAAGTTAATGAAAATTAGTGATTAAGTTTGAGTTTGCACTGCTTGTCGCTATTAGTTTTACTATTACCTTTAGGTTTTGTTTAAGTTTTTTGAGTGTTTATGCAGTGATTTTGAATAAATGAGGCGTTTTATGGTGTTTTGCTTGTATATTTAAGCATATCTTGAGCGCATCATTAAATAGCGGAAATGACTTTAAATTCTTTTGCTAGATAATTGCGAAATAAAGGTTATTTCAACGTTTTTTGTTGCTTATTCATAGCAATATCGTTGTCAGTTTGAAATGGACTCGATACACTATGTGCAACTTTTGGCTGCACGAGCGGTCATATTTACACAAATCAATCAATTTGACGTATTTTGATACTATTTAGGAGTTTCACGTGGGATCAGGGCTTAATTTTTTGGATTTAATATTAGAAGCCAGTTTGCTTGTTCAACTAGTAATGTTAGGGCTAGTTGCTATGTCTGTAATGTCATGGGCAATTATTTTTCAGCGTAAAAAAGCAATATCAGATGCGTTAGCAAGTGCTAAAAAGTTTGAACAAAAATTTTGGTCTGGTATTGATTTAAGTAAACTATATAACGAAATTTCATCACGTAACGGTCAATCTGAAGGTATTGAAGCTCTATTTACAGCCGGTTTTAAAGAGTTTGCACGACATAAGAAAAACACCTTTCAAAGTGCGAGTATTGTAATGGAAGGTACACACCGCTCTATGCGCGTGGCACTCTCTCGAGAGATAGAGAAAATAGAGTCAAGCTTATCATTTTTAGCGACAGTGGGTTCAATTAGCCCATATATAGGCTTGTTTGGTACTGTATGGGGCATTATGAATGCTTTTATAGCATTAGGTGAAGTTAAACAAGCTACGTTGCAGATGGTAGCACCTGGTATAGCAGAAGCACTTATTGCCACAGCAATGGGTTTGTTTGCGGCAATCCCGGCCGTTATTGCTTACAACCGTTTTTCTAATAAAGTTGAAAAGCTAGAATCTCACTACATTAATTTTATGGAAGAGTTTGCTAATATTTTACACCGTCAAGCAGCTACACAAATAGAGGCCCAAGCGAATGTATCAGCGTAAGAAGCGCCGTCCGGTCGCAGAAATTAATGTAGTTCCTTACATTGATGTAATGTTGGTGCTACTGATTATATTTATGGCAACAGCGCCACTTATTACACATGGTGTTAAAGTCGACTTGCCTAAAATGACGGAGTCAGATTTAGTTGATACTAAAGATGCGCCACCTATTATTGCTTCGATTGACGCACAAGGTAAATATTACGTTAGTGTAGGGACTGATCCAGAGGCTCCGATGGAGGCGCTTGATGTAGCTGCTGTGATTAAGTTACAGCTAATGAAAAACCCTGATGTACCAGTAATGATAAAGGGATCTGGAAAAGTATCATACCAAGAGGTATTGCTCTTAATGGACTTTTTAAAAAGTGCCGGTGTACCGTCAGTTGGATTAATGACAGAATCCTTCGAAGGGACAAAATAACGGTATGAGTAGTTCATTAATTAAATCAGTAGTTTTGCATGTGGCGCTGGGTGGTTTTTTATATGCATCGGCAAACATTCACCCGCCAGCACCAAAGGTTATGGAAGTAACGCTTAATAAAGCTATACCTGATGTTGATAAAGCGGTGTCAGCTGTGACAGTTGACCAAAAAATGGTTGAGCAGAAAATAGCTGAACTCCAAAAGCAAGAAAAAGACAAAAAAAAGGCAGAAGACAAACGCATCCGTGATTTAGAGCGCAGAGCTGCAAATGCGCGCAAACAGCGCGAGTCAGAAACCCGTCATATTAAGAAATTAGAGCAAGAACGTAAGGCTAAGGAAAAAGAAACAGCCGAGGCGCAAGCACAAGCTAAAAAAGCACGCGCAATAGAACAAAAGGAACGTGCTAAAGCAAAACAAGCCGAAAAACAAAAGCAAGAGTCTGAAAGTGCAGCAAAAGCAGCTGCCGATAAGCGTAAAGCTGAGGAAGAAGCACTTAAAAAAGCTGAAGATGAACGTAAAAAGCGTGATGAAGAGGCTAAAGAACGTGCTAAAAAGGCTGAACAACAGCGTCAACAGGCCCTACAAGAACAAATGTTACAAGAACAACTTGCTAAAGAGCAGGCTGTGCGTAGTAAAATACGTCAACAACAGGTCGTGGGTGAAGTTGATAAATATCGCGCTCTAATTATGGCGCGTATTCAGCAGAACTTACTGATCGACGAGAAAATGAAAAATCAGCAGTGCCGAGTAAATATTCGTTTAGGCTTTAATGGTTTAGTAACACAAGTTAAATCATTAGGCGGCGATAAACTAGTCTGTGAGGCTGCACTTAGGGCTGTTCGTATGGCTGACACATTACCGGTATCTAAAGACAAAGACGTATTCGAACAACTTAAGAATATTAATTTAACAATCAAGCCAGAATTTTAAAGGAATGATATGTTCAACAAAGTAAAAATTGCCTGTTTAGTGCTGTTATTTGGTTTTCAGGGCATTGCTAACGCAGCCCTTGAAATTGTAATAACAGAAGGTGTAGATGGTGCAAGACCTATTGCAATTGTGCCGTTTAAATACAATGGTGTTGGTCCAATTCCTGAAAAAATAAGTGATGTTATTGCTGCAGATCTCATGCGTAGTGGTAAGTTTAAGCCTGTAGATGTTATGCAAATGCCGCAACAACCAAACAAAGATGCTGACATTGATTATGCATCTTGGGTTAATAAAGGTGTTGAAGCGATACTTGTTGGCGAGGTTGAGCAACAGACTGATGGACGTTACCTCGTCCGTTATGAGTTAGTCGATGTTATTCGTGGTCAAATCACGGGTGGTGAAACGCAAATGATGAGTAATGGTAAGTTGCTTAAAAGCCAAGATCATATTTTAGAAGCACGAGATAGTGTTATTGGCATAAGTGGTTTCCGTCGTTATTCACATCGTATTAGTGATGTCATTTATGAGAAATTAACGGGTGAGAAAGGTGCTTTTTTAACCAAGATTGCGTACGTAATTGTACGTGATGGTGATGATAAGCCTTATCAGCTTGTTGTATCAGATTATGACGGGTTTAACGAACAGGTGTTACTACGTTCGAAAGAGCCACTAATGTCACCGGCTTGGTCACCTGATGGCACAAAATTAGCGTATGTGACATTTGAGAACCGTCAAAGCCAAATTTATATTCAAGATTTGTATACCGGTAAGCGTGAAGTTATTGCAAGTTATCGCGGTATTAACGGTGCTCCGCAGTTTTCGCCAGATGGTAAAAAGCTTCTTTTAGTGCTTTCTAAAGACAAAACGGGTGCTACAGAAGTTTACTTATTAGACTTGGCAACACGCAAAGAAACACGTCTTACGCGACATCGTAGTATAGATACTGAGCCATCTTGGTATCCAAATGGTCAAGATATAGTGTTTACCTCTGAAAGGGGTGGTAATGCTCAGATTTATAAGTTAAATTTAAAAACTGGTAGGTCACAGCGATTGACCTTTGATGGTGATATGAACCTTGCGGGTTCGATAACACCAGACGGTAAAGAATTAGTGATGGTTAACCGTACCAACGGGCAGTACCATCTTGCTAAGAAAGAGCTTGCTACGGGCGCGTTTCAAGTATTAACGCGAACTCGCCTAGATGAATCACCGAGCATAGCACCAAATGGTTCGATGATTATTTATAGCACGCTTCATAATAATAAACAGGTACTCGCGCTGGTATCAATGGACGGTCGCTTTAAAGCTCGTTTACCTGTGCTTGACGGACAAGTAAAGGCGCCAGCTTGGTCGCCATATTTACAGTAATATTACTGGTTTACTCAAAATAGGAATCTACTTAATGCAACTTAACAAAATACTTAAAGGCCTGCTAATTGCTGTGCCAGTAATGACATTAGCAGCTTGTAGCTCATCTTCGGATATTGATGAAGGTGCTGCAAATCAAACAAATGAAGCTGTTGTTGAGCAATCGACAAATACAGACACAGTTGAAGTGGCTACAATTTCTCCTGAGCAACAAGCAGAAGAGCAACTTCGTCAAAAATACGAAGCACTACGCCAAGAGCAAGTAATCTACTTTGATTTTGATAAAGCGACAGTTGAAGGCAAATACGCTGACTTACTTCGTGCTCATGCTGAATTTTTAGTTCAAAATTCATCAGTTAAAGTACTAATTGAAGGCCACGCAGATGAGCGCGGTACGCCAGAGTACAATATTGCACTAGGTGAGCACCGTGGCCAAGCGGTTGAGAAATACTTACAAAGTTTAGGTGTTTCAGCTAGCCAAATGTCAGTAGTAAGCTACGGTGAAGAGAAGCCAATGGTTAAATCTCGCACTGAATCAGCTTTCGCTAAAAACCGCCGTGCGGTACTCGTTTACTAAGATAAGAGATATTATGAAGCCGAAACTTATTTTGGCAGCCATGATATTGAGCGGGAGCACCCAGTTAATGGCTGCTCCCGCTCCTGTTTCAGAAGCTGCAGGTTCACAATCAAGTATTGAGAAGCGTTTAGCATCATTAGAGAGCATGATGCAGTCGCGTAATTTTTTACAAGTAGAGTTACAGCAACAACTCAATCTATTACAAGATGAAGTAAGTCAAATCCGTGGCGTAACTGAAGAACAAAGCTATAAGCTTGAAAAAGTACTACAGCGTCAACGCGAACTTTATCAAGAAATTGAAAATCGCGTAAGCCAAGCATATGCACAACCTGCTGTAGCGCCTGCAGCTGATTATACGCAACCAAGTGATGCACAGACATACAGTAACGATTTATCTGAAAACGAAGCATACGAGCGTGCTGTAGCGCTTATAATGAAGGATAAGCGTTATGATCAAGCAATTCCTGAGTTTCAAACTTTTTTAACGTCATACCCAAACTCAGTTTATGCATCTAATGCACATTATTGGCTTGGACAATTGCTGACGATTAAAAATACGCCAGTAAAAGCAATAGAGCACTTTAAAGTGGTCGTTAATGAATTTCCTAATTCAAATAAACGACCAGATGCAATGTTAAAGCTAGGAACACTTTTGCAAGAGCAAGGTTTAGCAGAGGAAGCTCTAAAAATTCTGAATGATCTTGTTAATCAGTATCCAAGTACAACTGCTGCAAAATTGGCCACAGAACGCTTATCAAAATAATTGAATCGGCTTGATTAGACTGCTTTTTGTCATAAGCGGTCTAAAATTGGTCAACTAGGCATAAAAACTTAAAAAAAGAGACAATTTCGGTTGCACTCATTTTATAAATAAGTATTATAAGCGCCCGCAGCAAACGAATGGTTACCCCACTCGAAATGCGGCAAAAAGAGCGGGTTATTAGCTCAGTTGGTAGAGCAGTTGACTTTTAATCAATTGGTCGATGGTTCAAATCCATCATAACCCACCATTTTTAAAATGGTCTTTTATCGGCGGATTTACGTAGTATTTAAAGTTGTTAAATTAGAGCGGGTCATTAGCTCAGTTGGTAGAGCAGTTGACTTTTAATCAATTGGTCGATGGTTCAAATCCATCATGACCCACCATTTTATATTTATAAATAATATAATGGTTTAACTTAGACTTTAGTACAGACAATTATATCAGAGCGGGTCATTAGCTCAGTTGGTAGAGCAGTTGACTTTTAATCAATTGGTCGATGGTTCAAATCCATCATGACCCACCATTCTTTATTACATGTAATAAGAGTGGTTCAATCGGCGGATTTACGTAAGCTTATTTATTTTAAATAGGTGCATGAGCGGGTCATTAGCTCAGTTGGTAGAGCAGTTGACTTTTAATCAATTGGTCGATGGTTCAAATCCATCATGACCCACCATTCTTTATTCCTTGTGAATACGGTTTGGTATCAATCGGCGGATTTACGTAAGCTTCATTCATAATTGAATAAGTGCATAGTGCGGGTTATTAGCTCAGTTGGTAGAGCAGTTGACTTTTAATCAATTGGTCGATGGTTCAAATCCATCATAACCCACCATTCTATGAAAATTTATATAAGAGCGGGTCATTAGCTCAGTTGGTAGAGCAGTTGACTTTTAATCAATTGGTCGATGGTTCAAATCCATCATGACCCACCATTCTTTATTCCTTGTGAATACGGTTTGGTATCAATCGGCGGATTTACGTAAGCTTCATTCATAATTGAATAAGTGCATAGTGCGGGTTATTAGCTCAGTTGGTAGAGCAGTTGACTTTTAATCAATTGGTCGATGGTTCAAATCCATCATAACCCACCATTCTATGACAGTTTTAATCGGCGGATTTACGCAGCTTTTTACAAAGCAAATTTATATTAGAGCGGGTCATTAGCTCAGTTGGTAGAGCAGTTGACTTTTAATCAATTGGTCGATGGTTCAAATCCATCATGACCCACCACTCTCTAATACTTTCCTTTATATTCTTTTTTAAATTCCCACTTTATTTTTTATAAACAGCCTCGCTAGTTTGCTGTTATTTGCTTTGATATTCTCGTATAATTCGCCCTAATTAATGCACTGTAGATAAGTGGTCGAGAACATGAGTCTAGCTCAAACTATTATGCCTGAAGGTTATATCTTTCCCCCTAAGCCAGCACCGTTAACACAAGACGAGCAAGGCGAATATAAAGCGCGTATAAAGCAATTACTAAAAGATAAAAATGCAGTACTTGTTGCCCATTATTATACCGATCCTGAAATTCAAGCACTTGCTGAAGAAACCGGCGGCTGCGTTGCCGATTCGCTAGAAATGGCACGTTTTGGCGCACGTCACGATGCAGATATGATTATCGTCGCGGGCGTAAAATTTATGGGCGAAACAGCTAAAATATTAACACCCAATAAAACGGTTGTTATGCCAACGCTTGAAGCAACATGTTCGTTAGATATTGGTTGCCCGATAGACGATTTCTCTGCGTTTTGTGATGAGCACCCAGATCGTAAAGTTGTTGTATATGCAAATACCTCTACTGCGGTCAAAGCGCGTGCCGATTGGATTGTAACGTCATCGTGTGCACTTGAAATTGTAGAGCACCTAGATGAGCAAGGCGAAAAAATCATTTGGGGACCAGATAAGCACCTTGGTAGTTATATTCAAAAAAATACCGGTGCTGATATGCTTATGTGGAATGGTGCATGTATTGTACATGACGAATTTAAAACTAAAGCTTTAAAAGATATGAAGGCGCTACACCCAGATGCAGGCGTATTAGTTCATCCAGAATCGCCAGCAGAGATTGTTGCACTTGCCGATGCTGTAGGATCAACGAGCCAACTCATAAAAGCTGCGCAAACAATGCCCAACAATAAATTTATTGTTGCAACCGATCGCGGTATTTTTTATAAAATGCAGCAACTATGCCCAGATAAAGAGTTTTTCGCGGCTCCAACGGCAGGTGAGGGCGCTTCATGTAAAAGTTGCGCTCATTGCCCTTGGATGGCAATGAATGGCTTAAAAGCGATTGAGGAAGCCCTAATTGACCCGAAAGGCAAAGAAGTATTTGTTGATATGGATTTACGCGAAGGCGCACTTAAGTCACTTAATCGCATGCTTGAATTTACCGCGAGTATGGCTAAGTAACCTGAGCTCTGGCTAGAGAAAATAAATTTAAATATCATCATATTCAATACGTAGTTAATCTCTTAATCAGAGTTCAGGTTAAGTCATTTTAAAGTTTAAATTAAAAACGGTTAAATCTTGAATTTAGCCGTTTTTTATACTTAAACGTAAGTTATTGCTTGATAAGTAAGCACTTGAAGGTTGATATTTAAAAATGCCTTGCACCTTGTGGGCCTATTTCATACTATAGCGTGCCGTTGCATTATACAATTGCAACACTGTGGAGGGATGGCTGAGTGGCTGAAGGCGCACGCCTGGAAAGTGTGTTTAGGTTTATCCCTAACGAGGGTTCGAATCCCTCTCCCTCCACCATTATTCTTAAGGCCCAGTTATTAATTTAACTGGGTTTTTTAATGTAAAGTAAACTCTGCTCAACTATTGGTTAGGCGCGACAAAGTAATTTGGAGTATGTTGTTAATTCAATCTACTTAAACTTGATTTGTTGAGGCATATCAAATGTTTTCCTCTGTATTATTCATATGTAGTGCTTTTATTAATTCTTGTTTTTCAATAGGCTTAGAAATATAGCCATCAAAAAGTTGTTTATACAGTTCTTTTTGTTCAGTAAAAACATTGGCCGTTAGGGCTATAATGACTTGTTTACTATTTATTTTTTTTATTTTTTTACAGGCCTCAAAACCATCCATTTTCGGCATCTGAATATCCATAAGAATAATGTCAGGTAACAACGATTCATATAATGCAATTGCTTCAAGCCCATTATTAGCTATTACAATATTGGCTTTAGTCGGCTCTAACATTGCAGTTGCAACCAGTTGATTAATTTTGTTGTCTTCTGCGATTAAAATTGTTTTGTTTGATAAATCAGGAAATTCTAAATACTTTGTATTTAGATCTATTGCTTTTATATTTGCTTTCTTCAGTGGTAAATAAACACAAAATTGGCTTCCAGAGTTTAATGTGCTGGTCACTTTAATTTCACCTTTCATGAGGCTAATTAACGATTTTGTTATTGGTAAGCCAAGCCCTGTTCCACCATATTCTCTGGTAGTAGACGTTTCTGCTTGCTCAAAGCGTTCAAATAATCGATCAATTGCATTTTGTGATATACCAATGCCTGTATCTGAAACAATGCCGTATATTTTATTATCGTCAGTTAACTTAAACTCAACGGTTACACCACCTTCGTGGGTGAATTTAATGGCATTAGAGATTAAGTTAATGAAAATCTGTCTCAGCCTAACCGGATCACCTATCCAATAGTTGTGATCAATATTAGATATGAAACGTAAGTAAATGCCTTTCTCATTAGCAAAAAGTGCGAGATCCGACTCTAAATGGTTTATCAACTCATTCAGTTCAAAGTGCATGCTTTCTAATGATAATTTACCGGCTTCGATTTTAGAAAAGTCGAGAATATCGTTGATGATGGTTGTTAATGCTCTTGTTGAGTATAATGATTTTTTTAAATATTCTTGTGATTTTTCATTAAGTGGCTGCTCTTGTAGTAGTTGCAAAGTACCCAAAATACCATTCATTGGGGTACGAATTTCGTGACTCATATTTGCTAAAAACTCTGATTTAGCCTTAGAGCTTTGCTCTGCTAATTCTTTTGCTTGTGCAAGTGCTTCTTCATGTTTTATTTGCTGTGTTAAATCAAATGCGATACCTAAAAAACCAACTACTTGACCTCTATTATTGAGCAATGAGGTAATGCTTAAATTAATTTGGATATGCTTACCGTTAGAATCTATGTATGTCCATTGGTTTATATCAGGTTCGGTGGGGGTTGCTTTAACGACAAATACTTCAAAGCCAGGTTTAATAGGTTTGTTTAATTCTTTTGTTAATTGCTGCGCTTTTTTAACTACTTCATCTTCTACATGAAAAATACTCGGGTTTTTAATACCAATAATTTCGCTGGCTTTGTAGCCAAGTAGTTTCTCTGCAGCAGGATTAAATTCAGTAATTAGGCCGTCTTTGTCTGTAGCAATAATAGAGTAACTCGCACTGTCTAAAATACTGCGTTGTAAAGTACTTATATCGGCTATTTGTTGGGTGCGTAACTTTACTTCAATTTCTAGTTTTGAATTTGCTTGTTCAAGTATTTGTTCGTGCTTTTTAGCGGCTTCTACTTTGAGTTTTATTCTTTGTGCCCTGCGATAAAAAAATAGCTGTAGAGCGAATATAAAAAACATTAAGAAGACGGTTAAAAAGACTCCATCAACGAGTGCTTGATATTTATTAGCTAAATGGAGGTTGGCGATAAAAGATTGAGAACCATACAGTGTTACTTTCCAGCTTCGTCCCATAATATTGATAGTATTAGAAGTTTGAAACGCGGTGTTATTATTCTTATTACCGTAATTAAAAAAGGTAAATTCAGTACTGTTATTTAAATCACTGATGCTTAAACTATTTTCGTCTACTTGAGAAAGTGACTCTAAAATATTGTTAATTAATAAAGGGGCATAAGCCCAACCTACCAATTTGTCTAGGCGATGTTGTGTATTTTTTGGCACGATATTTTTTTGATATACAGGGAGTAAAATCAAAAAACCTTGCTGTGGTTTTTTGTCAGCCTGTACTAAGGTAATTGGCGCCGATAATTGGGTTCTATTGTTTATTGCTGAGTTGAGTGCTGCTTGTCGGCGTATGTTCTCAGAGCCAATATCAAGACCAAGTGCTTTTGAATTATTTTTTTCAGGAAAAATATACTGAATAATAAAATGCTCATCGTTGTCGTCTTTGAGTGACTTTAAACTAAAGGTATTATCGGGCCGCTCGTTTTTAGCGTGTTCTAAAAATTGAGCTAAATGCGCTGGTGATACTCTTTTAATAAAACCGATACCATCTGCACCAGGGAATTCTAAAGTATAATTTCGGCTATTTGAGTAGTTTTGCATCGCTTGATAATTTAAATTATCAATGCCAATACCGTGTATAAATCCTTTTAAGCCGAATAGCCCATATTGATATAAATTAACCCTATTGATGATACCTGTGGATAATGAGGAAAGTCGGTTGTTTAGAGCCGTTGAAATAACAGCATTACGTTCGCGTTGATATTGAATATGCTGAGAATAAGTGAAAGTAGCACCTATAATGAGGATAATAATTTGGATGATTACTTGTAGTAAAAGCCCATTATTAATCCTGCTTTTTGCAAGCATTCATTCGTCCTTTTATATGTACTTATATAAGCGTTTAGTATCTTATGCTCGGACTAAATATAGCACTTATTTTGAATGTTACAACTTAGGCTTTTTTTGTAATTTATATAATGGACAATACCTTATAGAGTTGTATCGACTTGAATTCGAGGTAATATGTTAATCTTAAGTTGTTACTTATTGTGTTATTTGAGCTGGACTTATGTGTAATAGGAAATAACTAAAAATGTAGTTTTATATTAAAGACCTAGATTCAAATTGTAAGTGCATAACTTGTTTTGACTAGATTAAGTGGTCAGTTGCTCATAAGCTAACTGCTTTTTCTCCGGCAAGAGATTTTACAATGAGACATTACAAACAACTGACCTATGAGCAAAGATGCCAGATCGCTGTTCTAAAGAAAAGCGGTTTTACGCAACAAAGTATTGCTGAGCTAACTAATTTATCGCAATCTACGATTTCAAGAGAGCTTGCTAGAAATACAGGCAAGCGAGGTTACAGATACAAACAAGCTCATGAGCGGGCTTTGTCTCGCCGAAGAAGTGCAAGAAAACCACTTAAGATGACACTTGAAATGATGGCTTTAATTACCCAGAAGCTTAATGAGAAGTGGAGTCCTGAACAAATAACGGGATGGTTGCGCAAGGAAAATAAACAATCTGTCAGTCATGAATGCATTTATCTATATATCTGGGAAGATAAAAAAGCAGGTGGTGAGTTATACCTACATCTGCGCCGACACGGTAAGAAATATCACAAGCGCAGTCATGGTAAGACAAACCGAGGGCAAATAAAAAATCGCGTTAGCATTGAAGAACGTCCACAAATAGTTGATGAGAAAGGCCGTATCGGAGATTGGGAAATAGATACCGTCATAGGTAAAGGTCATCGAGGCGCCCTTGTTACCATTGTAGAGCGGGTCACCCAATTCACTGTATCAACTCAGGTGGCAGGCAAAACAGCACAAGCCGTCACTGCGGCGACGATAGAACTATTAAGACCATATAGGTCAGCGCTTCATACCATCACGGCTGACAATGGAAAAGAGTTCGCTTATCATGAGCAAATCACAAAGGCATTAAGTGTTCCTGTTTATTTTGCTCATCCTTATCACTCATGGGAGCGCGGATTGAATGAAAACACGAATGGATTACTACGCCAGTATTGGCCGAAGAGCACAGATTTTAAGGCGGTAACACCAGCGCAAGTTATACCAGTACTTGAGCAACTTAATAATCGTCCGAGAAAGACACTTGGATTTGAAACGCCTGCAAAATTGATGCAAGATCATTTGGCGGCTAAAGCCGCCTAAACGTTATGCACTTCAGATTTGAATCCGCGAGATATAAAAATGAAAGCCCCATAGAATCAACATAAAGGGCTTTTTACTTGGGAAGGTTACTGAATTGTTAGTTCATCTATCGTAATAGTTGCCTCACTCTCTGTACGGATAGTTATAAAAGAGGTTGGTGTGGCAACAAAACCATCAACAGTATAGGTTTGCCCAAGTACTAGCTCTTCCAGCTTTATAGAGTAAAACTTAGAACTACCGTTATGTATTGAATTAGCACTTCCTGAGGTATTGTTGTCTACGTATATCTGAAAGCTTTTAGCTGTATTACCGCTTACAGCATCCACCTTGAACGTTACTTGGTAGTTATTTGATAGGTCTAATAATCCGCTTGTTTGCGTATCGTCACCCGTGGTGTTAATGGTCGGTGTTGTATTTGCAATACTAATACGTGTACCTGTCATGGTTAGTTTTCCGTTACTTACCTGAACACTGCCTGTAACACGGTGAAATAGGGGGGTGTTGCTCCCTGCAAGGCCTGATAAGTCACGGTAACGATTACTGAAAAATTCATCAGCGTTGTTTGCAGAAAAATTTTCAGTAAATGGTAGTCCTAACGGCTCTTGAATCGGCGGCTCTGTAGGCTCTTCAATCGCTGGGATATCTAAATCACTTTGATCTATTTTACCAATACCTGCATGCGCAATAACATGATTTTTAATAGCCATAACAGGGGTTAGTGTGTACTCATAAGGCACTTGGTAGCTACTTGTTGGTGTAATTCCATTTTCGGTTACTTCACCCGCTACGTCACCGTCTGGTACTTCACCCCAGGTAACGGTATCACTGAGGTAGTTACCCGATGTATTCCAATAGCCAATAGTATCTGAATAAAACGAGATCACTGGGTTTTTGGTGTTTTCAAAGTAGTTACCTTCTACTTGAAGCTCCGCCCCCATACGTGAATTTATGGCACTAGAGGTAATGTTGTTGTAGTAGTTATTAAATACATGGCCGCGACCGAATCTAAATAAGGGTACTCGCGATACAATATTTTCAAATCGGTTATGGTGAAAAGTAATAAAGCGATTTTTGTTGGTACTGGTGTCATCATCACTATGACCGTGTAATGAGGTTTTCCAGCTATCGTGTAAGTAGTTATAAGAAATTGTGATGTTTTGCGCGCCAGATTTAGAATCAATTAGGCCATCATAAAAATTTTGATCTGAGTCTAGCGATGAATATAACTCATTGTGGTCAATCCAGATATTAGAGGTACTTCCGTTTTCATCACCTTCAATTGAAATACCATCCTTACCACCGGTAAGCACTTGATTAATTTTTAAATTTTGAATTATGATATTATTCGCTCTGCGAATTTCGATGCCAATACCATCCAAATGACCACGATCTGCTACGCCCACAATAGACACATTATCCATATCTTTTATCTGAATTGATAAGCCATCACCGCCACTGTTCGCATCAGTAATAACACCATCAACATAAATGATAATAGGTGTACTGGTTGCTTTTGCTTCACTTAATGCTGCTTTTAATGATGAGCCATTATCTACAGTTACCACAGTGCCATTAGTACCACCGGTCACATCAAAGTTATAACCAGCAAATCCTAAATTCACGTTAACAGATATTACTTTTACAGGTTCGTCAGGTAACACTGGCACTGGTAAAGGGGTTGGGGTCCACCCTGCGCCATCGCCATAACTTGCAAAAATACTATCACGTTCAAGCAGTTGAGCTACTTCACTTGTTTGTAAAATATAACCACCATTACGGGTGCTTAAATCTAGTGCGTTACCTTGCATATCCATGCTGCCGTATTCACGCCAGCCGCTTGTTGCTGAAGGTGCTTCTGGATTTGGAGCTGGTTGATTTTCAACACCTTGAACAGCCCAGCCAACAGTTGCAATGTGGGTATCAAACTTGTTATTGATAAGGGTTACATTATCAAAGTATGAAGAGCTACCACTACTGCGGGCAAGATATGTTGAATTGTCTAGTACGCCATTACCAATAGGGCCAGGACCATTGGTAAACTCATTGTTTAAGAAAATAAAGCCAGGATCGGTTTCTACCGGTACACGCGCTTGTAAAACGTAGCCACCTTTGGTGTCTTGGGTTGGATCACCATTTTTAGAATCACCTAGGGTACGTATTTCGCTATCTTCAAATAACGAAGTAACTGGGTATCCCCATATGAAGTCTACGTTACCGGCAACTAGCGTGTTGTAAAACCAAGTATAGCCTTTTAGTAGTAGGGTATCTTGCTCACTAATAAAGTTTGCGTTGTTGGCAACCAAACGATATTGGCTATTGAAATAAATAGTTTCAGCTTGATTTGATACGCTGTTACTACGAATGTGCGTGTTTTTTAACGTTAGATTGTTAATAACCAGCATATCTGTGCCTTCAACCAAAAATACACTACGGCCGCCGTTTGGAGTACCACCGCCAAGTGCCGCGCTACCACCTGAACCGCTATTAAGTGTTTCGTAGTTTTCGTACTGAATAATAGTGTTGTTTTGGCTTTCACCTTGTAGCGTTATATTATTTTTATTGCGCAGAAATAGCAGCTCATTGTAAGTCCCGTCTTTTATTGAAACCGTTGTTTGCTCATCTTTATCAAGATGCTGCATTGCAAAATTAAGTGCGCCTTGCACGGTTCTAAAGTCAGCAACGTCATTATCGTCAACGAGTAGCTCATTTCCTGCAGGGGTATTTACTTTGGTTGTAAATGTCCACTGACTGTTATTGCCAAGTCCAGCGAAATCCATGTCATTTAATTTAGCACCAGTAACAACGTCGTCACCGATAACTACACGATAAGTTTGGCCGTACTCAAGCACACTATTGCGAGGCTTAATGATTAATGTATTGTCCACTAAGCTAATAGGGAAGTAATTTACAGCACGTATGCGATCTTGCCCAGGGTAACCAATTACATCGATGTTTTTACCTACTTTTAGGGTATCAACTAAAGTGTCATCACTTTGTTTATAAATCCTAACTTCGCCAAGACTACCTAAGGTTGGTGTTACACCGGTAGTATCAAAATCAATTGAAATTAACGTATCAACAAATTGATTATTTGCTGATTTTTCAGGCATTAGCTTACCGCTTAGGTCACCATAATCGGTGCTTGGCATCACAAAGCCTTCGACAACATTTACTTCAATCGTTCTGATTATTGTTTCATCAGAACCTGATACAAACTTAATCGTTGCTTCACCAGCACTGAGCGGGCTTAACGTAACTACATCGCCTGAGATATCAGCAGACACTACGTCTTTATTACTCGATGTAACGCTGAAGGTATCGGGTGTAACACCATCGTTTTTAATTGCTGTCACATTAATTATGAGCGGATCAGTGGTTGTACTGGCATCCCATGCAGGATCTTTATAATCAAGGGTTAATTGAATTGGCTTAATACTTGGATCGCCGACTTTAACGTTATCAAGTTCAAATGAGCGGTTGTTAGTAAACAAACCAATTAGGCCACGAGCGCTATACGTGCTGTCGCTAATTGTGCCCATTTTTTCACCATTCAGATATGCAGTAAGTTCTGAGTCTATCATTTCAAAGCGGGTGGTATACCAAACGCCATCAGTTGTACCGCCTTTTTCACCTAATAAGATAGGAGACTTAGCTTGTACAGGTCGAGAAATAGAACCGTCAACAGTCACAGCCACTTCTACTTGTGTGCTACTTGTCGAGTTTTGTACATTTAAGCCACCAGCAAGCCAGTTGCCTTCACTTTCATAACGAGCCATTAAGTAGAGCTGTTTGCTCGCTGTTGTACTGTTTTGACGTGGTCGAATATCAGCTTCAAAAAAGTAGTTACCGGTATCTGGCACATTTTGTAATGCGTCTTCAGTGGCTAAAATGAGCTCACCACCAACACCACCGGCGGTGTAACGCATAACGTTGTTACCACTTAAATCTAAAATATCAAATTCACCCACGGCGCCCGCTGTGTTATCTGGTTTTGCAATAATTTTCCAGTTGGATAAATCGCCTGCTGAAAAGTCATCACAAAAATACAGCTCAGGAGAGCTATTACATTTAAACACGCTCGGATCGTCTAAGTATTCGATACGTAGATTTTTAATAACAACCGTCCCGCCATTTTCAGTACGCAGCTGTAAAAATGAAGTTGCTGTTGCAACTTTACCTTCAACAACTAGCGTAGTGTCAGGTACTAAGGTGTTAATTAATTCATTGTAAAATTTTGAGCTAGAGCCATGAATTGACTTTGAGCTGCTAGAGGTATTGTTATCCACGTAAATTTGGAAGTTATTATCACCATCAGGATCGCTCACACTCACGATATCTATCAAAATTTGATAGGGGCGCGATAAATCAAAGCTACCAGTTGTACTTTGATCTGTTTCGGTCGTCTCTACATTTGGCGTTGTATTACCCATTGTAAAGCGGCCACTATTAATTTCTAAACCGGTATCAATAACAGAAACCGATCCACCTGTCTTTTTAAACATAGGGACGATAGAGCCGTCAGCTGCTGTAATCGCGGAAAAATCAGTTGAAAATAAATCACCTGTTACCGTTGTAAAATCAGTAACAAATGGGAATGGCGTTGTCGTGTCTCCCCCTGTTGGTGGTGTGGTTGGATCAGTAGGCTCTTCAATTTCAGGTACATCTGTGGCAACCGTAATTAACTCTAAATTATCTAACGTAATTGATGCCGCGCTATCAGTTCGAATCTGTAAAAATGAGTTTTTAATCTCTGCATTTAATACGCCTTGCGCGCTTTCGCTGTCCAGATCAGGGCCTGTTACTACGTCTTCACCTGGTTTATAGGTATATGTAAAGCGTTGACCTTGAGGTAAATTTTCAGCTGTAATAGCTTTTGAATAAAATTTAGATGCTTTGCCATGTACTGAGTTGTCTTGGCCAGTCGTATTATTGTCAACATACAATGACAGAGTACCCGCATCATTATGGGCAATAACATCAAAGCTAATTGTAAAGCCTTCACTTAAGTTATAAATACCTTTACCCAATGTGTCACTTGGGCTTGTTTCTTTGCCTGGCAGTGTGTTACCAATACTAAAGCGGTCGCCTTCAAGCACTATATTGCCATTTTCAGCATCAAGTTCTAAGCTACCACCGGTTTTGAAGTAAAGAGCAGCACTGCCAATCTCATCACTTACGCTTTTATAGGTAGACTTAAAGAAGTCTTCAGTGGTGGTGTTAAAATCTTCAATAAGTGCTTTGCTGTTCTGTTCTGCTAAATTGTTGAGGTTTTCAAGCTCAATGGCAGCTTGCTCTTCACTAAATACGATAACGTTATTTTTAGCATCGTCGTTACTATCGCATTTTGCAATCATGTCGCTAAGCGATGCGTCATCAGATTGGTGGCACAAACTATACACACTATCAACCGTATTAAATGAACGTGAAATTAGGTATTGTGTATTTGACTCACCATTAACAGCAGTTGTAAAAGCGAGTACGCGATCACCAAATATAAATTTATAATTGCCGTTGCCAATAATTTCACCATCAGCTGTTCTAGTAAATGTGCCCGTGGAGTTAGTATCATCAGCGGGGCTAAAATTAAGTATTTCAATACCGGCAGTACTGCCTTTTACCAAAGGGTTGTATACATCACCGGTAAATAGTGACAAGTTAAATGCATTAGGCTGTGTACTGTTGTATTGCTTATACACAAAATCAACAAAATGTAATATAGCCTGATCAGCATCAATGAGTTCCGTTGTTGGTGTGCCTGCATTTGCTAGCCAAACGTTTACATCTGCCGCAAATTCATCTTCACTACGACTAAAATAATCGGTAATTGTTTGGCCTTCTGATAAGTTGATCGTTGCTGCATCGGCTGCTGTGGCACTAATGGTAATACCGTTACTCACATCGCCATCACTATCAAGTGATTGAAATAATCGTAAGCTGTTTACAACAGCAGGATGAAATACAGTATCGGTTGAAAATAAATTTAAAGGTGACAAGATATTACTTGCCGCAATAGATGGAAACGCAATATCTCCTATTGCAAACGTAATCGCTTCGCCGCGAAAATAGTTAAATTGACCGTTGGCATCGGTTACACCATCAGGTACTGATAAACTTGTGTAACTTAAGCCTGCAACAGGGCTATCTACAAAGGTTCCTTGAATAGCAGGGGCGGGTGCTTCTTTAACGTTAATTGAACTTTCTTCCTGGCATCCCGTTAATATTGTACTGAGTAATAATGTGGTGATTACACTTATTTTTGTTTTCATACATCCCTCCAAGGATGAACTTTTTAGCGTCTGTGTTGGCAGTGTGTGATGCACACGTAGAGTGTGCTAATTTTTAGTTTTGTGTATTTAATCTGTACTCTGGTTAAGAGATTTATTATTTAGAGTTCAGATTATTTAGTAGAATTTATAGTTCATACCAAGTTGAAAGGTTCGTCCATAGTTCTCACGCTGATACAGGACAGCACCACCAGATAGCTCATTACCTGCAAAATAGCGAAGATCAGATTGATCGGTTATGTTAATTGCATCAAAGTAAGCGCTTAGGTTTTTGCTAAAGTCATACTTGAGTTTAAAATCTACGGTAGTAATTGCGTCTTGATATATATCCGCCCATTTTTTACATTCGTGGGGATCAGATATATTTGCAGAAGCAGGGCAAGCGCCAACTTCTTCAAGGATTTTTGAACGGTAATTACTGATTAAACGAAGTGACAAATCGTCATCTTCCCAACCGAAAGAGATGTTAGCAGTAATATCTGCTTGTCCAGGTAGTGGCATTTTATCTACACGTATAGTATCGTCTAGCGTTGCTTCACTGCTTACTACCGTCATATTACTTTGCCAAAACAAACCATTTTCAAAAAATTGATTAAAGCTCAATTCCATACCATAAACATTGGCAGTGTCACCATTGAGTGTGATATCTACTTGATTTAGTTGTAAGTCTTGTAAAATTGCAAACTCAGAAACTTGATTAACGGGCAATGTTAAAGGCAATTCATCCAAGCGCATTTGAATACCTGAAACATCAACGATAAAATTATCAATATCCTTATAAAAAACAGCAAGTTCCATAAAGAGTTCTTTTGAAGGATACCAACCAATTGATGCATCGAAGTTAGTTGAGCTCATTGCAACTAAGTTTGGATTACCTACTTGTAATGCGTTATCAGGGCCTAAAACATAGTTTTGTAAATCAAGTGCGCTTTGGCCATCCTGCGAGTTAAAACAGTCATCGGTGGCTGGATCACACAAGCTAATGTCATTATCAAATTTCGCATAACCACGTGCTTGTTTAAACGAAGGTCGGGTATAACTAGTCCAAAGTGATGAACGTACTAATACCGTATCAGATGGCTCATACCGTATATGCATACTCGGAAAATATTCACTGTAAGTGATACTACTTTCGGGAAGGGGGACAGCTAGATCGAGTGTGTTTATACCATCGAACTTCCAATCATCATTCTCAAGTGACATAAAACCAGTGGATGAGAATTCAGTGTGCGCATAGCGTACCCCAGTGATTACTTTTAAGTTATCCGCTAGACGTAGCTCAGTCATTACGTAGGCGGCATAAGTATCTTCGTTTAATGTATAATCTTCTTTAGTACTATCAATTGACGTTTCACCACCGGTGGCACTTTCGCGCGTAATTGATGTTGCATCAACCATGTATTCCATTTGCGAGCGAGATACAAACGGATAAGAGAAATCACTATTATTAGGTATTGCGTAGTCATAGTTAGTTATATTAGAGTTCGCAACAGTAATACAAGTTTCATCCCCATTGCAGTCACTATCATCAATGCTATAACTCCAGCGATCTTTGTTGTTATAGTGCTCTCGTTCATTATAGGTACCACCAAACTTGATATAATTTATATACTCCGAGTCAAACTGTTTGGTTAAATCTAATTTTAAGCTACTAATTTCGTCAGTACGAGTGCTGTCCTCCATAAACAAGTTATCGTATTCCATGTTGGAAAGATCGCTTAAATCTCCATCAGCTTCACCGTTGAATACATCGCCTTCGTTACTTAATGCAAACCCGCCTAACTCAGCGGCTTCTGCGGGAGTAAGTACACGTGCCACAATACTGTTTTTAGACGCTTTGCCGTAGACAATATTTTCTCTTTCACGAAATTGCACACGACGGTCACCTACAGACTCATCATCTGTTTTTGAATATGCATACTCATAATTTATTTTCCAGTCATCACCTACGTAATTTTCACCCCCAATACTCATATTAATAGTGGTTTTTTCGCCTTCTTGAACAAAATATTGGTTCATTACATCAATGTCAGACAGTGCAAATTCTTTAGTTTCTGAATTTACATAAATAACTTCGTCATCTTGGTCGCCATTATAAAAATTATAGAATTCACGTAGTGCTATATCTTCATCTGTATAGTTTGAGTAATTGGCACGTAAATAGTAGAAACCAGAGTCTGTTGGTTTAAATTCGATATTAACCGTTGCGGTAGTTCTTTCCCTATTTGCTATTTCACGGCGGTTTTCTAATTGCGCAGGAGCTAAAATTTCAGGTGCGCTTTCAATGTCTTCCGCAGTTAGGCCTATTCCACCTTTTAAAAAATTTAAATCACGGGTACTGTGATGCCTATTTTCATCCACTTGTGTTTTACGATCTTCGTAAGATAAGGCAAACCCAATACCAATGGTGTCATCAAGAAACAATTGAGTCCCATCAATACTAAATTTAGGAGAGTGTTTTTCGCGCAGCTCATTGTAAGCGTCTTGAATTTTTATTTTTAGGGTATTCTCACCTCGATCATAAGCAGAGATCGATTTAACATTTACAGCACCACCAATTGAATTTAGGTTCATGTCAGGAGTCAGTGTTTTAAAAACTTCAATGGAACCAAGAGAATCACTCGTTATACCGTCCAAACCTACTTTTCGGTCATCTCCTGCGCCAGATAACTCAGCACCGTTCATATTTATTGCTACAAACTTAGGTCCTAAACCACGAACAGCTACGTATTTCCCTTCTCCTTCACTTCTTTCCAGTGTTACACCTGGCATTCTTCTTAATGACTCTGCTACATTTTGATCAACAAAGTTGCCCATGTCATCAGTTGCAATAACTGAACTAAATGCATTACTGTCTCGCTCAAGTGCACGTGCTTTTAAATCAGCTTGGTAAATACCGGTAACACTAATAATTTCAATATCATCTTCTGGTGTTTGAGGTTTACCTTCTTGTTTCGATAATGCACTAGAGATCGGCTTTTCTTTATTGTTAAGCTCATCAGCGGTTGAAGAGCTTTGCCCATAAGAGGGAAGGGCTAATAATAATGCAGCTGCTATTGTGCTGAGTCTCATGCTTTTCATGATTTTTCCTTTATATAAGAGCGTTGTGTGTAACAAAAATGATACTTAGATGTCTATTGCCACCGGTGGCATTTGTGTTTTATGACGTTAACACTTCATTAATAAATATGTCAATCGTTTAATATTCGGGCAGTTGATTTGTGACTACGTAGTTGAATATAGTTATAAAGTATTATTTGAAGTTTTAGTATGTGTTATTTAAGGCGCTGTAATCGTGGTTTGTTCATACTTTTAGATGTGTTCTAATTAAAAAAGAAAATAAATCAGCTTGGGTCGTTAATCTACTTATTTAAAAATTTATTATAAATACGAAAAGAGTATAAGGTTTTGTGCTAATAAACTTTTTATAGTTAAAAAAAGCGACTGACTGTTTAGTTAGCCGCTTTTTAAATTTATTTAGGAGCTGTTGATTTTTTCGGATTAAAATTTTTCCTAAATATCAATTTTATTACCTCTTCATATCACTCTTATGATAGAACTACACAAATAAATAATAAAAATTAAGCTAATACATGGTTTCCCTACAGCAGTGGCAGTCTCAGGGTTCATTTACCCAAATTAATGGTCATCAAATATTTACAAAAGTAGCCGGCGATGTAACAAAACCTGCGCTGCTTTTAATACATGGCTTTCCAAGTGCTAGTTGGGACTGGGAAGGTATGTGGCAAGCGCTTAGTGAACATTATTTTGTAATTACACTCGATATGCTAGGTTTTGGTTTGTCAGATAAACCTAAAAATGCAGGCTATAAAATTACTGAACAAGCCGACTTATATACTCAATTTTTAAAAACGTTAAATATTAATGATATACATATTTTAGCCCATGACTATGGCGATACTGTGGCTCAAGAGTTATTAGCAAAGCAAGTAGTTAGCCAAAGTGACTTTAAAATAAACAGTGTCTGCTTTTTAAATGGTGGACTGTTTCCTGAAGTGCATAAACCCTTATTTATACAAAAATTATTATTATCTAAGTTTGGTTGGCTAGTGCCAAAATTAATGAATAAACAAAAATTTGCCAATAATTTAGTGATTATTTTTAGTAAAAGTACACGGCCTTCAAAACAAGTGGTAGACACACTTTGGGAGTTGCTAATTTATAAAGATGGTTTAGCCGTAATGCCTAAACTCATTAGTTATATAAAGCAGAGGCAGCAAAACAGAGAGCGTTGGGTTGGTGCCATAATAAATAGCAATATACCACTTACGTTTATAGCAGGCGCAGAAGATCCCATCTCTGGTAAGCACATGATTGAGCATTATAAAAAGCTGATCCCCAATGCGCGCGTACAAGAGTTTGTAGAGCTTGGGCATTATCCGCAAGTAGAAAATCCAGATGCAATTACGCAGGCTTACTTGGCATTTAGAAATTAACTATTAGTACAATTTAGATTTTTATAGAAGCTAAAATTTTAGCTATTTTTTCTTTTGATTCATAACTGATAGGCGCTAAAGGGCTTCTTACCGTTGCGTGTATTGGTAATCCCAAAAGGCTGAGTGCTTCTTTAATATTTGCATGAGGGCTGGTTACTGACTTTATTAGTGGTTTAGGACTACGAATTAAAATATTAAGCAGTGAGTTTTGCACACTTACTGAAATATTTAAATTATTAGTAATCGGCAATACAGATTTTAATACTGTACGACGTTTATTTATCTCTTTAGTGTTATTTAGATTTAAATCTTCAAAAAATGCAGCAGCCTGCATGGGTAAAATAGTTGCTATAGGACAAATTGCACCCGCAGCACCATGGGCAGCTATATGTTCGTACACCAAAGTTAATCCGCTAAAGTAACGAGTATCAGGCAATTTATTTAAAACGGTGCGCGCTGTTGCTAGATGTAATGAGCTATCTTTAATACCTATAATATTTTTAATACTTAGCAGTTTTATTAATTGTTGGTTTGAAAAACAATGCCCTGTAATCTGAGGGAAATAATAAAAAAGGATAGGTGAAGTTGAATGCTGCGCTATGTTCTCAATCGCTTTTAAGTAGTTTTCAAAGCTTGATTTATAGTAAGGAGTTAATAACAGTAATATATAACTCGAGTAACCTTTATAAGCAGTAATTTTTTCAATTGCTTGCGCGCTACTGTATGCGTTTACGCCTATGATAAGTGGCTTTTTATTTTGCACTTTATTGTAAGTGTACTGAACAATTTTAAGTTGTTCTTGATCAGAAAAATAAGGGAGTTCACCACCACTACCTAAAATTGTTAAGCCGTGTATATCTGTATCTAGGTAATAACCTAAACATTTATCAAACCCTTTAAAATCGATACTCTCATCTTCTAAAAGGGGAGTGTGGATCACTGGGTATATTCCATTTTTTATAGTCATATTGATATCCAACTAAATATTAGCTCCTAAAATTATTAGGAGCTAAGTGATTTTATATACTTAAATCAAGTAAGTTATAATCTTTAATCTCTTGTTTTGCCTGTTCATCCCAATCAAAGGTTTTATTGGCTTCAACAAAAGGTTGATATTGATAAGGTGTTTCGTCAGGGAAGTGCTGTTTTCTAGCATCTATTGCATAGCCAAGTACTTTTGATCTCTGCTCAATAAGTGACTCATCGTAAACTTTAGCTTCACAGTGCATTCCAGAGCCCATGACACCTAATACAGATGAACGTTTATGGAACCCAAAGTTAATAGTAACGCGAGGCTCAAATCCAGAGTTAGCGAATGAACCATGCAAAAGCTGTCTATTACAAATAACAACATCACCGGGATTACAAATTAAAGGCACCATTCCAATTAAGCGCTCACTGCCTGCTTCGGCAACCATTTTTTTAATATCAACCCTACCAACCTTATGACTTTTAGGTAAAACCCACACACCATTTACAGCAGTACTGCCAAAAACTTGCGCCATAAAGTTAAAGCCGTGTATGTCTTGATCAAAATTTTCATTTTCCCAATGAGTATCACCATCTTGGTGCCATGAAACGGCAGCGCCTACGCCAGGATCTTTAATAAAAAGACATTCATGAAATGGGGTAAAATCCTTACCATTTATTGCCTCGGCCACTTTTAATAATTGAGGGTGCGCGTACGTTCTTAAGCATGACTCAGAAAACTGCAGTGAGCCAAGCAATACAAAAGGCGAAAACGCAGGCAGATCGTCAGCAGCTTCAGGTTCAAATAATTTTACTTGGTGTCGGCCATTAGCGATTGCGGTTCCGCCAAGTGGATCTCCAAGTGATTTTGACCAAATTAAATTAGGTGCTTGATTATCAGCACCTAACGCTGGTTTTCCATCTGCGGTTGTTTTTCCATACGGTTCTAAAGGGAAGGTTTTTTTTAATTGGGCTAGTTCTATTTCTATCTCGGCGAGCTCTTTTTTATCAATTACGTTTTCGAATATATAAAAGCCGTATTCTTGGTATTGGCTTTTAATGTTTTGTGCTAAATCACCATATTCATCAAACTCAATAGGGCCTCTATTATTCATAGCTAAAGCATTTTTTTCGCCATTAAGTAAATATTCTCGCATTTCATTGGCATTTTCACCGTAATGTGAGGCGCATGCATCAATCGATCTTGTTATACTTTTAGTCATAATGTGTCCTTAACGTATTTCACAGTTTTTATTATAAGTAAAATTTAACCTGCAATAAAAACTGTGGTCAAGCTGTTTTTCTATGGAGAAAATAAATGGAGCAACTAAATATCGCTCGGGGTAATAAAAAAAGACAAGAAAACAAAGGGTTGAGAAAGGTTGATATACTAAAGCATGCCCGAAATCTTATTGCCTCTAAAGGCTTTGATGCGTTTACATTAAGCGAATTAGCCACTGTTGCAGGTGTTTCAATACCAACTATTCATAATTTATTTGGTAAAAAGCATGATATCTTCAAAGTGCTGGTCGAAGAAATGGTCATTCGCATTGAAAAAGTTATACTACAGCCCGACATGACAAACCCAATAGAAGCCGCTATTGCGTTTATAGATAACTTACTCGAATTATTTAAAAAAGATGAAGCGTTTTACCGAGCTGCGTTTGTTGCTGGTGAGCGTAGTAATTTATTTGAACATAAACAACCGACAGGCATTTTTAGTCAATCGCTAAAAATAGCAGAGCAGCTATGTATTTCAGCTAAAGAAAAAGGCTTTTTGAATGGTCTTGTTGATAGTAAATGGTTAGCAAAGCAGCTGTTTGGTTGTCAGCGACTAGCTCGCCAAGATTGGGTTAACGGGTATATTGATTTACAGCAGTACAAAAACCAAGTGCTGATAGGTATGTTTATTACTTTTAGTGCTGATGCAACAGATGAGTATAAAGTTGAATTGTTAAATAAAATTGATTCACTGACATAAACGTATAAAAATGCGGCCTACTTTACAGTGGCCGCGTTTTAAATTTAGTAATTAGGTTTAATATTTTTTCTTCGGTGCTCTTAATTGTTTTTCAAACTCATCTGAAAACAATATCGTGCCGTCGTCTTCCTCAGTAGGAAAGGCTGCAATAAGTAAATCATCCTCTTCAAGGCCAGGTGTCCAGCGACTAAACCAATCAACAAGTGGAATTGCTTTAGCGCTACAACCAACCCATTCGCCAGTTGCCCATGCCTCTGCAAATTCGCGAGTTGGCCAAACTGGAACACAGTCGTCATCTTCGTTGGCAAGCATAACGCAGCCATCATCATCGTTTAAAATCCATACTTGTTTAAATTGTTGTACGGTTTCGAACATATAGGCTAGGCGTTTTTTTGCCCCAAGCCCTAAAATTACTGCTTGTTCTTCACTTAAATTTGGCGTTGTCATAATTAGCTCACTCTTAATTACTATATCTAAATTATATGCACACAAGTATATCGAGTTATATGACAGAGTGTTGAAAAGTTGTTATTTAATTTCAGCAATGCAGATCTAATTTGTATATTGACCAGTATAAGTCCTCACTAATTTGAGCGATCATTCAAAATAAGCTTGAATGTTTGTAAAAAGGCCACATTGTGGTAAGCATATACTTAATGAAGGATTAAAAAATGACAACCGATCTACTTGCTCCGTTTAAACTAAATAACACGATTGAGCTTAAAAACCGCGTAATTATGGCGCCATTAACGCGTTGTATGGCTGACGATAACTTAGTGCCAACACAAGATATGGTTGAATATTATGCTCGCCGTGCCGAAACCGGTTTAATTATTAGCGAAGCAACTATTATTCGTCCAGACGCGCAAGGTTACCCAAATACACCGGGTTTATTTACCAGTGAGCAAATTCAAGGTTGGAAAAAAGTAACAGACGCAGTGCACGCTAATGGCGGCAAAATGTTTGCACAGCTTTGGCATGTTGGCCGTGTTGCACATCCTCACTTTTTTGATGGCGATGTACTGGCACCATCGGCAATTGGCGTTGAAGGCTCTGTGCCTCGTATGCGTGAGCTTACATACATCACACCAAAAGCAGCGACTATAGATGACATTAAGGGCCTAGTAGCTGATTACGCAAAGGCGGCAGAAAATGCGATTGAAGCGGGTTTTGACGGGGTAGAAATTCACGGTGCTAACGGGTATTTGATTGACCAGTTTTTACATTACGCTGCAAATACACGCAGCGACGAATACGGTCAAACGCCTGAAAATATGTCGCGTTTTGCACTAGAAGTAACCGATGCAGTTATCGCCGCTGTAGGTAATGAACGTACTGCTTTACGTGTTACACCGGGTGCTTATTTTAATATGAGCGAAGATAACCGTGATAAAGCGGTATTTGATTACTTATTACCAGAGCTTGAGAAGAGAGATTTAGCATACTTACACGGTGGTATTTTTGACGACAGTACAACGTTTGAATCGCTTGAAGGTAAAACAACGTCTGAATTTTTACGTGCAGGCTACAAAGGTACATTAGTAGGCGTTGGCAGCTATACTTTTGAGTCAGCAAAAGAAGCAATTAACGATGCTAAGTTTGATCTTATCGCTATTGGTCGCCCGCTTATCGCAAACCCAGATTACATTAGCAAAATTGCAAACGGTGAAGAACTAGTACCTTACAGCGATGAAATGCTTGCACAATTGAAATAAATTACTATTTGTAATAAGTTCTAGAAAATAATTAAGACACCCAAAGTTAAACCTTTGGGTGTCTTTTTTTGTACATATTCCCGCCATAAATCTTCCATATTTGTTTAATTTTTATGTAAATAAAGTTCATCCTCGTTGTCATATTTAAAATTCATACTGTGCTCGTTTTCATATTTCATAATTAAAACTAAACGGGACAACAATGTACGCTTTAAAAAACAAATCGCTATTGAGCATGGCTATTGCCATGGCTGTATCAACATCTACTTATGCTAACAACAGCACCATAGAAGAAGTAACCGTTGTAGCTAAACCAACGAGCTACGCTAACAATGTTATTGAGCCTGCAATGCTTGAGCAGCAAAGTTCGGTATCGAGCATATTATCGGTTATTGATAACTTACCAGGTATTAGCATAAACGAAGGTGATGCATTTGGTGGCGACGATTGGTCTACTACAATCACTATGCGTGGTTTTAGTATTGATGGGAACCAACAACAATTAGGAATGACCGTTGATGGCATTCCCAATGGTGGCTCTAATTACGGCGGTGGTGCTAAAGCTAACCGTTACTTGGAGAGTGAAAATTTAGCAACAGTAGAAGTAGGTCAAGGTACGTCTGATATTAAGTCGGCTTCACTTGAAGCACTAGGCGGGACATTTAACTTTGTAAGTAAAGACCCAAGCCTTGAAAAAGGCACTACCTTTGCTTATACATCAGGCAGCCACGATGCCACGCGTTATTATATTAAACACGAAACAGGCACTGTTTTTAATAACACACAAGCGTACGTAAGTTACTCGCAAACAGATACAAGCCGCTGGATTGGTTCAGGCAGTAATGGGGGCAAAGACAACCAACACGCTGAGCTTAAGTTTGTATCTAATTTTGACGATTTAACACTTACTGGTCGTTTATCTTACGATGATGTAAGCGAGACAAACTATAACAGCGTAAGCCTTGAGCAGTTTGAACAAACACCCGATTGGGATCAGCTAACATGGAATTGGACAGGAGTTCCGCATTTTGACCAAATGTTTGCAGAAGGTTGGGGAACGCTTCGTGAAAATACCTTAGGCTATTTAAAATTTGAATACGCGATTTCGCCAACTTCATTATTAACCGTTAGTCCTTATTATCATAAAAATTCAGGTCGCGGCGATTGGATCCCACCTTATTTAACAACGCCGGTTGATGAAAATGGCAACCCAACAACCGAGGGTGGCACTAATGCAGGCTCTTATGGTTTTGCTGATAGTGAAGGCAACCCGCTTGCACCCAATGCCGATTGTACGCAAAGTTTGAGCTGGCCATGGGAGTCGGGTCCTGGTTTAAATCCTGCGTGTTACGATGCAACAGCAACGCCTGTTATGTCTTACCGCCATACGCATTACAACAAAGATCGTTTAGGTGTAACGGCAAATTACCAAGCTACATTTGGTGATCACGATATCGAAGTGGGCTTTTGGTATGAGCAAAGCGAACGTGATGAATCGCGTGATTGGCACAAAGTAATTGACGCGCGTATTTATCATCACTTTGATAGCACGCCTTACTGGACACAATACAAAAACACTTTTGATACCGATACATTCAAATGGTACCTACAAGACTCGATTAATTTTGGTGACTTGACATTAAATATTGGTGCAAAACAATATTTAGTTGAATTACAAAAATACGACCACTTTGCTAACGAAAGATCAGATAAAGTAGATAGCGACTCAGACGTGTTATTTAGTGGTGGTGTATTGTATCAGCTAAATAACAGCACAGAATTATTTGCTAGTTACAGCGAAAATTTTTCAGCAATAAAAGACGGTGTACTTGAGCGAGATAGCTCAACACTTACAAACATAGAGCCAGAAACTGCCGACAACATCGACTTTGGTGTACGTTACCAAGCCGACAGATTAACCCTTACAGCAACGGCTTACAGTGTTAAGTTTGATAACCGCATTACCTTTATTGCCCCTGGTAGTGGCACAGATGGGATTGATTACACCATTGGTACAAATGGCTCGTACGTAAATGTAGGGGGTATTGACTCAAATGGGCTTGAGCTTGCAGCAAGCTATATGTTAACACCAAGCTGGAGCGTGTACTCGTCGTATACGAATAGCAGTTCTGAGTATTCGTCGGATGATCCAAATGCATACGATTCACAGGGTGTAATATTAAGAGATGAAAGTGGTAATGAGGTAGCACCGAGCTTTAGAAAAGGCGACAGCATAATAGATTCATCAGAGGATTTATTTGTGGTATCTACCGATTACTTTAGCGATGGCTTTCGTGTTGGTTTATCGGCTAAATACACCGGTGAGCGCTTAGGTGCATGGCAAGACGAAGACACTCGCACGCGTAATAAAGTAGACGGCTACACCGTACTTGATTTTAATGCAGGTTATTCAACTGACGTAGATGCAGGTCCGTTTAAAGCCATTGACGTATCGTTTGTTGTTTATAACGTTACTGACAAAAGCTACTTAGCAGGTGGTACTGGTAACGGCGCTACTTATTACATTGGCGCGCCACGCACCGCAGCAGTTACATTTACCGCTGACTTTTAATTAAGTTTTAGTAATTGAATTAAAATAAAGCCCATCATTGATGGGCTTTATTATATGAAAGGGGGCAAAACGCGATGAAAACGATTTTAAAAGTAACACTATTTAGCTTAAGTGTATTAGCGAGTAACTTTGCAACAGCAGCGCAAAATGTAGTGCTGGTAACGCTTGATGGAGTACGCTGGCAAGAAGTATTTAATGGGGCTGATAATAGCTTAATGAATAATACTGATTTTGTTAAAAAGCCAGAGCAATTAAAGACCCAGTTTTGGGCAAAAACAGCAAATGAGCGCCAGCAATTACTAATGCCTTTTTTAACGCAAGTAGTGGCTAAAAAAGGGATTATAATTGGCGATAGAGCTAACGGCTCTACTATGTCTGTAAGTAACCCGTGGTATTTTTCATACCCTGGTTATAACGAAATACTCACCGGTGAAGTTGACGAAAATATAAATAGTAATAACAAAGTGCTCAACCCAAATAAAACTATTTTAGAGCGTTTAGATAAGTTACCTGAGTTTAAAGATAGCACAGCCTTATTTGGTAGTTGGGATGTATTCCCATACATTGTAAATACTAAGCGCAGTAACGTGTATGTAAATGCAGGTTTTATGTCAATTGAAGAGAATTTATTCACAGATGCGCCACTGTTAAATGCGCTACAAAGCGAAATCCCCAGTCCTTGGTATAACGTACGACTAGACAGTTTTACATATCGCTTTGCTAAAGCGTATATGTTGGCTAAAAAGCCTAAGTTGTTAGTGATAAGCTTAGGCGAAACCGATGACTTTGCGCATGATGGTCATTACGATCAATACCTTAAATCGGCAAGGCAAAGTGACGCGTTTATAAAAGACTTATGGGCAACCATTCAAACTACAGCGGGTTATAAAAATAACACCACACTAATTATTACTACTGATCACGGCCGTGGCAATAATGCCAACGATTGGCAACATCACAGCTCTAAACGTGCACTTGCTGAGCTAGAGTTAGGTGAAAATACCTACCCAGAAGGAATTGTTGGCTCTGAACATATTTGGCTTGCAGCCATCGGCCCCGCAATAAAAGGACGGGGCTTAATTAAAACTGAAAATGAGCTTAAACAAGTACAAATAGCAGCGACCGTTTTAAAGGCGCTTGGGCAGAATCCAAATGAAATAAATTCAAATATGGCGCCAGCTATTAGCGAGATTTTAAAATGAAGAACCTATTAAAACCATTAACCCTAACTGCCTTGGCGTTGAGTTTGGTTATTAGCGCAAGTATTACTGCCGCGCCATCTAAAATTCTATTTGGTTCGTGTGGGCATCAAGATAAAAACATACCCATATTTAATGCAATTAACAAAGAGCAGGGGGATTTGTTTATATTTTTGGGTGACAATATTTACGGCGATACCAACGATATGGATGTACTTGCCGATAAGTACCAACGTTTAGGGGCAAAGCCTGGTTTTAAAACGTTAAAAGCGCAAACGCCTATCATTGCTATGTGGGATGACCACGATTATGGCCAAAACGATGCAGGTAGAGAGTATCCGCATAAAGAGCTATCACGTCAAATTATGCTTAATTTTTGGGATGAACCTGTAAACTCAGCGCGTCGCACTCGCCCTGATGGAATTTATACCTCGTACATGTATGGTGAAAATGAGCAAACCATACAAGTAATAATGCCTGATTTACGTTGGAATCGTGATGCGCTAAACCATGTAGGTGAGCTTGAATACTACACTAAACGCAAGTTAAATAACCAAGGCCCGTATAGTCCCAGTGAAGTGAAGGGTGCATCCATGTTAGGTGAAGCCCAGTGGCAATGGCTTGAACAAGAGCTTAAAAAGCCTGCTGCAATAAAATTGATTGCCTCAAGCTTACAGCTTTTACCCGATTTTACAGGTTGGGAGTCATGGGCAAACTTTCCTGAAGATAGAAACCGTTTATTTGCATTGATTAAAAAGCATAAGGTAAATGGGGTCGTGATCATCAGCGGCGATACGCACTGGGGTGAAATATCAAAGTATCAGCAAAACCTTGATTACCCATTAATTGAGATGACCAGCTCTGGCTTAACTGAAAAGTGGAAAGATGTAAGCCCTAACAAACACCGAGTAGGGAATTTTACTCATAACGTAAATTATGGTGATTTAAGCATTGATTGGCAGCAAACTGATCCCACTATTTCACTTAAATTAAAAGGCGTTGATGGCGAAGTAATAATGCAAAGTGACTTTAGTTTATCAAGTATTAGCCCTTATAAATAAACTCACTACTACGCACAGTATATAAAATAGATGCTGTGCGTATAAAAATCTGTAAATTAGTTCTTAACTCTCTGATTTATTAAAGCCAATTACCCGTTTGCGCTACCCCTAATATTGAAAATATCTTACACTGGTTTTATCTCAAGCAAGGTCAGTGTTATATGCTAAATATTATTCAATCAAACCGGATGGAAGCCCTGCAAGCGCAGTTCCATCAGCTGTTAAAAGTAAACCCATTGCAAAGCCCGTTCGACAAAGAAGTGGTGCTAGTGCAATCGCCGGGTATGTCGCAGTGGTTAAAAATAGGTTTGAGCGAAAACTTAGGGGTTGCAGCGCAGGTTGATTTTCCGCTGCCGTCGAGCTTTATTTGGCAGTTGTATCAGCAATTGCTGCCAAATGTCCCTAAAGAGTCGGCATTTAATAAGCCCAACCTTGCTTGGAAACTGTTTGCAATTTTACCAAACTGTATTGACGAGCCATTATATTTGCCGCTAAAAACCTATTTAGAAGGCGATATAGACGGGCAAAAAACCTTCGTGCTGTGCGAAAAAATAGCCGATGTGTACGACCAATATTTAATGTACCGACCGCACTGGATAGCCACATGGGATAGCGGCAAAGATGAGCTTGATGACGTAGATGTAGCCATTGCCCCATGGCAACCTGATTTATGGCGACGCATTGTAAAGCTAAGCCAAGAACTTGGGCAAAGCCAATTTCATCGCGCTAACATGCAAGGGCAATTACTTGCAGCACTTGAGACCATGGACAATAGCTTACTGCCACAACGCATTAGTTTATTTGGTATATCGGCGATTGCCAGCTCCCAGCTTGAGGTATTTGAAGCGCTGAGTAAAAAAACCGAGGTTATATTATTCTTTTTTAACCCAAGTGAGCACTACTGGGGCGATATTATAGATGAAAAAACAGCAGCTAAAATAAGCGCTAAATACGCCAAAATGCCGCTGGTGGAAGCGCAACAAAAAAAACAAACCAATCCAGATGAAGAATACTACTTTATAGGTAATCCGTTGTTATCGTCGTGGGGTAAATTAGGTCGCGACTATTTTGAACAACTTGTACAGTTAGATGCCCGTTGGATTGATGGTTTTATTGATGTGTTTAACGACACCTTACTAGGGCAAGTACAAAGCGAGATTTATCAGCTTGCGTTTAAGGGGGAGTCTCTTACCGATAACAAAGAGTGGTTTATAAACGACGAAGGTAAATTACCAATCAGCGCAACCGACACCAGTATTACGCTCAGCGATTGCCATACACCGCTTAGAGAAGTTGAGCGCTTGCACGACTACTTACTTAACTTATTTAATCAAAACCCAACGCTTACTCCCAAAGACATAATTGTCATGATGCCCGATGTAGGCACTTACAGCCCCTACATTGAAGCCGTATTTGGCGGGGCACAAGGCAGCCGCTTTATTCCTTATGCATTGGCCGATTTAGCCATAGAGCAAGAAAAGCCCGTCCTTAGCTCATTTGCGAGTTTAGCTAACTTACCGTTTTCGCGCTTTGGTGTATCGGATATTCTCGATTTATTACAAGTGACGCAAATAGCCGAAAAATTTGGGCTTGAAGCACACGAATACGAGCAAATTCAATACTGGCTTGAACGTGTAGGTGTTAAATGGGGTATAAACGCAGCGCATAAAAGCAGCTTTGATTTACCCGCTATCGATTTAAATACCTGGCAACATGGGCTCAACCGTTTACTGCTTGGTATAGCCATGCGCGACGAACAATGCCCGTTTAACGGTATTTACAGCGCTGATGAAGTAGAAGGCATGGCGCTTGATACACTCAACAAGCTCGTGCATTTTATTGATGTACTGCAAAGCTTTAAAGAGCAGCTAACGCCCGATGATACGCTCACTAATAAAGCGCATATTTTAAGCGAGCTATTAAACGCCATATACGAAAGTGAAAGCGACGACAGCTGGGATTTATTAGTACTGCAAAACGTGCTCGAAGAGTTACAAAAACACCACGACAACGGCGATTACAGTAAAGCAGTTTCGCAGCGTATTGTTAGTTACTTAGTTAAACAAGGCATTCAAGAAAAAGGCGTAGGGCAGCGATTTTTGGTCGGGCAAGTAAACTTTTGTACGCTTATGCCCATGCGCGCCGTGCCATTTAAAGTGGTATGTATGCTGGGCTTAAATGATGCCGACTACCCACGTAACGTACAACCCATTGGTTTTGACTTAGTGCCTTATTCTAAAAAGCAAAAAGGTGACCGATCACGTAAATTAGATGACCGCTACTTATTTTTAGAAGCGCTACTGAGTGCCCGCGACAACTTATACATGAGTTACATTGGTCGCTCGTGTTTTGATAACCAACCGCGCATGCCATCAACCCTTGTAAGTGAGCTGTTAGAATATATTGGGCGTAGTTTTGTATTAAACGATAAAAGCGAAAAAACGCTGCCCGCATGTCTAATCAATCAGCAGCATTTACAGCCCTTTAATAGCCATTACTATTTAATCGATGAGCAAGCCAATACTGTGCTGAGCAACCACAGTTACAATCCAATTTGGCTGCCAAGTGAGTCAATTAAACCAGAGCCAGTTATTGCACTTGATGTGACTGTGCCAGAGCAGTTAGATCTTGATGTGTTTATTAGAAGTGTGTGCAGCGCACAAGAGAGCTTTTATCAACAAACATTAGGTTTACGCCTGCCACAATTTAACGAAGTAGCAAAAGACGAAGAGCCATTTAGTTTAGATGCGCTGCGCCGTTATTTTTACCTTGATGAAATACTCGAAGCAAACATAAACGAGCAACCACTGAGTACCGAGCAAATACTGCAGCGAGGTGAGTTACCTCAAGCCAATGTAGGCAGCCTCATATTTGAGAGTATGGAGCACCGAGTTGATGCGCTTGCAGGGCAAGTAAAAGAGCAGATTAAAGGCGGAAAAAGTGAGCCGATAGAAGTTTTGCTTACCATTGAAGGCACCAAAATAGAGGGCTGGCTCAATCATGTGTATTTGCAAAAACAAGTGTTTTATCGCAGTGCGAGTATTAAAGCGAAAGATTTAATTAAAGGCTTTATTTATCACCTTGCAGCGCAAAGTATGGATCAACAAGTAGAAACGTTGCTACTTGGGCTTGATAAGCAAATTACCTTTGCGCCCATAAACAAAGCCGATGCGGATGCACTATTAGCCGATTGGTTTGAGTTATACAAAGCGCTGCGCGCAGAGCCTGTGCCGTTTTTTCCGGTAAGTGGTTATGAATACGTTAAAAGCGGCGGCGATATAACAAAAGCAATGAGCAAATTTAGCCCGCAATACATAGGGCGAGGCGAGGGCGAAAATCCGTATATTCGCTTAACGGTGCAATCGCTAAACGACTGCCAAGAAGAATTTATAAAATGGAGTGATAAATTGCTCACGCCTTTATTCGAACACGCAAAGGAGAGTGACCATGCAAGCGCTTAATCCTCTTACTATGCCGCTCATTGGTCAAAGTTTAATAGAAGCCAGTGCCGGTACTGGTAAAACTTATACAATTACGGGGCTGTATTTACGTTACTTACTAGGCATGCAAATAGAAGGTGAGTTAAATACGCCGCTCAGTGTTGAGCAAATTTTGGTAGTAACCTTTACCGACGCTGCCACCCAAGAAATTAAAGACCGCGTACGCAGCCGAATTATTGCTGCGCGCGACGCATTGCTTGGGCAAGACCCAAACGACGAACTTATTGAAGGCGTAATTGCCAAAATTGATGATAAGCACCGCGCGTTTGATTTACTCGATGCAGCTGCTAAATCAATGGACGAAGCCGCTATTTTTACTATTCATGGCTTTTGTCAGCGGATGCTAAAGCAACATGCGTTTGAGTCGGGTGTGGCGTTTAATCTCGAATTTATTTTAGATGAGCGCGACATATTACTCGAAACTATTAAAGATTTTTGGCGGGCATTTGTATACCCACTTAATAAAGAACGCACCGATGCTATTTTAGATGTATTTGCCGCACCCGAGGCTTTATTCGCTCAAGTGGCGAGCATTTTAAACAAAGCTAATGCGCACATTACACCACAAATAAATTTAGATGATGTATGGAAAGCCCGTGACAAGTACATAACCCGTGTGCCTGCATTTAAAAAAGCGGTGTTAGAGCAAGAGTTTATCGGTGCTATTAAAAGCTCGGGTTTAAGCGGGTCTAAAACGCCAGCACGAAAAGGCAGCCTTGGTGCGCTTGAGGCATTTTGTTTAGGCGGCGATTTGTTTTTTGAATTTGGCACTAACAAGTATTCGTTTGAAGTGTGGAGTACAGAAAACCTAAGCGATGTAGCTAATTATAAAAAAAATCAGCCATTATTTGTGCATCCATTACTGAGTCAGTTTGACGAGCTTGCCGCACTTAATAACACCATAAACCAAGGACTCAAAATAGCAGTTGTACAACATGCAGCACGCTGGGTAAAAGCCGCAATAGTTAAGCGCAAGCAAGAGCAAAGCGTGATCACCCCAGATGACTTATTGACCAATTTACACAGTGCGCTTAATAACGAGCAAGGCGACGTACTAGCGCAAAAAATTGCGCAGTTGTTTCCGGTTGCCATGATTGATGAATTCCAAGATACCGATCCGATTCAGTACGGTATTTTTAGTAAAATTTATGGGCAACAAAATACCACGCTTGCCATGATAGGCGACCCCAAGCAGGCTATTTATGGCTTTAGGGGCGCAGATATTTTTACGTACATTGGCGCAAAAGAAGCTGTACAAAGTGATCAGCAATTTACGCTGGGGACTAACTTTCGCTCAAGCACCGATATAGTCAATAGCGTTAATAGTTTATTTGGCAAACACGCTAACAGCTTTATTTATAACGACGCTATACCGTTTAACGCAGTAGCTGCTAAAGGTAAAAAAGCGGAAGACTCTTTTTTAATTGATGGCAAACCCGCGACCGCATTCGAATTTAATGTATTTGTGGATGAAGCCGCAGACGAAAAAAACAAACCAACCAACAAAGGTGTAGGGCAAGCACATTTAGCCACTCACTTTGCTAATAAAATAGTGACCCTGCTTGAAAAAGCAAAACAAGGGGATGCGTGTATTGGCAGTACCCCTGTAAGCGCTGCCGATATTTGTATATTAGTGCGCGACCGTGTTGAAGCGCAAATAATGAAAAAAGCGCTAGATGATGCCAAAATTTCCAGCGTGTATTTATCGCGAGAAAGCGTTTTTAGCCAAGAGCTTAGCCATCACCTACTTAACTTTTTAACAGCGCTGCATGGTCAATATGACGAGTCATTGCTGCGCGGTGTTTTAGCTGGTCCGCTATTTTGTTTAAGTTATAACGAAATACATGCACTCGCCGATGATGAAAATAAATGGCAAGACTACTTAAACTTTTTTGCACAACTTAGCCACATTTGGAACAAGCAAGGCGCTATGGCAATGCTTGAGCGCTTAATGAGCCACAACCAACTTAGCGCTAAATGGCAAGGTTTAGGATATAACGTTGAGCGTTGGCTGACGGACTTTAGGCATTTGGGCGAAATACTTCAGCAAAAGCAAATAGAGCTTGAAGGCACGCTGCGTTTGCTGCGATGGTTTGCACAAAAGGTAAGCCAACAAGACGGTGAAACAGTACAAGTGCGCCTAGAAAGTGACGCCAACTTGGTTAAAATTGTCACTATGCATGCTTCAAAAGGGCTTGAATACCCTTTGGTATTTATGCCGTTTGCCAGTGGCTATCGCGAAACAAAAGAAGCGCTTTATCATAATAATGGCAAGCTAGTTTACGATTTAAGTAAAGACGAAGATGCCCTTCAAAAAGCAGAGCAAGAACGCCTAGCTGAAGATTTACGCCTGCTATATGTAGCACTTACTCGCGCCGTACATTTTTGTGCGCTTGGTGTTTATAACATAGGGCAAGGACAAAGTAGCCGCTTGGCTATGCAAAGTAGTGCACTTGGGCATGTTTTATTTGCAGGGCTTGAACTTGCCAGTAGCCAAACATGGCGCACGCATTTAAGTGAGTTTTGCGACGCTAACAGCGCGATGAGCTATCAGCAATTTACCTCACAAACATTATTAGAGCAGGGAACACTTTGTTTTAATAACAGTGAAAGTGCGCAGCAAACGTTAAGTGTTAATAAAGTAACGGCAAATATTGAACGTAACTGGCGAGCAACTAGCTTTAGTGCGTTGAGCTTTAAAAAGCACAGCGACCAATTAGCCCCAGGGCGAAGTGATGAAGATCACGAAAAAGACGAGTTTGCAGTGCAAGAGGACGAAATACCATCACCTTATAGTTTTCCTAAAGGGCCAAAGCCGGGTAGCTGTTTGCATGAAATATTTGAACAAATAGATTTTATTAGCCCAATAGTTCACCCAACTAATACCGAGCAAAACTTATCTGAGGTAGTTAAGCGCAGTCTTGAAAAGTATCACATAGGTGAGCAATGGCAAGAGGTGGCTGAAAAATGGGTGCTTGATGTTCTTGCGTGTCCTCTAAATGAGGGGCTTCTTTCATTGGGTGTGCTTACACCAGGTGACTGCCTAGTCGAAATGGAATTTAATTTACCTCTTGAGAGTTTAAGCGCACCTAAGCTAAACGAAATACTGATTAAACATTTTGGTTTTGCACAAAGTAAGCTTGAATTTTCGCAGGTGAAAGGCTTGTTAAAAGGCTTTGTCGATTTAATATTTTGCTACCAAGGTAAATATTATATTTTAGATTATAAGTCTAATTATTTAGGTAGCACGCCTGCTGATTACGAGAGCGACATGCTTGAGCAAGCGATGAGCAGTCATCAGTATCATTTACAGTATTTAATCTACACGGTAGCACTGCATCGCTTATTAAAACAACGCATAGCTGATTACTCAATAGAAACCCATTTAGGCGGTGTGTATTACACCTTTTTACGTGGGATGCCGGCAGGGCAAGGCGTGTACTTTAAAAAGCTAACTGTAGAGCAAGTGATTATTTTAGAGGGCTTATTTAGCCAAGGAGCCATGCTATGAGCGATTTAAATGAGCAACCTGGCTTGTTTGACGATATAGACGAGACACTTAATAATGAAGCAGCAGAGCCTCTTACTTCAAAAAATGTAGCACAAGATGCCCCATTAGAGGATATTGTGTTAAACAATGCGATTACCGAAGTCCCGTTACTTGAGTATTTATTAGCGCAAAATCGACTGCGTGTGGTTGATGTTAAACTCGCAGAATTACTGTGTGCTAATGACATTGAGCAAACTCACAATGAACTATTTTATATTATTTTATTGCTGTGCTTATCGCAGCAAAGTCAGCATAGCTGCCTAACTTTAAATGAGGTTGATTGGAGTAATCCTTTTAACTTGCGCAAAAGCGACTTTAATAAACTCGATGGCAATGTACCCAGTACGCTAAGCCCGTTTAGTGATGACTTTAATGTACATACAGCGCTCAGTTATTTACAAAAACATGAAAGCGTGGGCGAAAATAAACCACTGCAACTGTTTAACGAGCGACTTTATTTTGCGCGCCTTGCCGGTTATGAGCAAACACTTGCTGACAGATTATTAAGTATGAGCGAGCGAAAGCTCAATATTAACAACGAAGTATTGGCAGAACTTTTAAATACCTATTTTCCTGCAGATTCTGCAATTGAAACTGATTGGCAAAAAGTGGCATGTGCGATTGCCGCCACCAAAGGCTTTAGTGTGATCACGGGTGGCCCTGGTACCGGTAAAACTACCACAGTGACTAAGTTACTAGCTATTTTACAGTCACTTTATAAAACCGCGCCCCTTAGTATTAAGCTGGTGGCCCCTACAGGTAAAGCCGCTGCACGTTTAAGTGAGTCTATTTTGGGTGCCAAAAATAAGCTCACAACGATTCCTGATAATATTAAAACGCTGATACCGCAAAGCGCTCAAACTATTCATCGCTTATTAGGCGTAAAACCGTTTACTAATAAATTCAGACATAACAAAAGCAATCCGCTGCATTTAGATGTACTAATTATTGACGAAGCCAGTATGGTCGATTTATCGCTGATGGCTAAATTAATAGAAGCACTGCCTGCGCATGCGAGATTAATACTCCTAGGTGACAAAGACCAGCTGGCCTCGGTAGATACTGGCAGCGTAATGAGCGATTTATGCCAAGGTTTAACACTTGGACAAACGCCACGCTATTCGCAAGCACGTTGTGATGAGCTAAATAGCTTATGTTTTAATAATGAGCCTAAGCTCGAAGCGCAAAGCATGAGTGAATTTAAACTTGCAGATTGCATTGCCTTTCTACAGCACAGTTATCGATTTGATGCACAAAGCGGCATTGGTCAACTCGCACTTGCGGTAAATACCAATAACACCGGTATTTTAAATTACGTTGAGCAAGAAAATACTGAAGGGCGTTTTAACGATGTAATTTTAGATTACGACTTTGTAGCAAAACCGATTGAAAAGCTCGTTAAAAGTGCAGCAAGTCATTATGCAAAATACCTTAACTTAATTGCCCAAGGTGCAGATGTTGCACAGGTGCATGCTGCTTTTGCTAGTTATCAGCTTTTAGCTGCGGTAAGAGAGGGCGATTACGGCGTGCATAGCTTAAATCAGCGAATAGAGCGCGTATTGCAGCAGCAAGGTTTAATAACAGTTAGCCCTAATACTCACCACTATACGGGTATGCCTATTATGGTGAGCCAAAACGATTACCAGCTTAAGTTATTTAACGGCGATATTGGTATTTTAATGCCCGATGAAAGTAATCAGCTCAAAGCCATATTTATTGATGAGCAAGGTAATCAACGAGCATTTTCGCCAGCACGACTCCCTGCACACGATAAAGTATACGTAATGACTATTCATAAATCACAAGGCTCAGAGTTTAGTTACACCGCTATGGTATTGCCACCGCTAAAACAAGCGCGTATGGGTATTAACCGGCAATTGGTGTATACGGGGATAACCCGCGCTAAAAATAAGTTTGAACTGGTGGCTGACAAAAAAGTACTGCAACTTGCAATGAATAAGAGCGTATCAAGAGCATCTGGTTTATATGAAAGGTTACAATTTTAAGCTTAGTTTGTATTTTTGATTAATAATTTAGCTTCAAACTGCTTGTTATTTATCGCGTTATTATAAATGTCTTCTATACTAAAATTAATTTTATATTGAATGTGTTAGTAAGGATATTAATGTTTTTTTCTAAAAATAAGCAAAATGAAATAGCCTCTTTAAAAGCAGAACTCTATCCTTTACAACAAGTGTGGGAAGGGCTTTACCGAGAGATGTTAGTACTGAACATTCTCTATGATGGTAGGATTTCGCACGCCAACGATAGATTTTTAGAAAACTTAGGCTACAACGAAGACGATCTTACTAATAACTCTTTTGATGATTTTATTACTGAGTCGTCTCGTCAATCTTCAGAATTTAAAAGCCTACAGCAAGCTATAAAAAAAGAAGGACATTGGGGAGGTGCATTACAAATTGCGCGCGGTGATGGTAAAGCTGAATGGTTACGTTTAATAGTACACCCAGTAAAAGGTGAGCAAGACCAGCTGCTCTATTTTTCTATATTCGGGAGTGTACTTACAAAAACAATTACAGCTTCTCGCGAGCAAAGCGACACTATTAAAGCAATATATCGCTCTATGGCTGTAATCGAATTTGATTTAGAAGGACATGTTTTAAAAGCTAATGATCAATTTTTGGTAGCTATGGGCTATAAAGAAAGTGAAATTATAGGCAAGCACCACCGTACATTTTGTGAGGGATCAGAAGCAAACTCTCAAGAGTACTTGCAATTTTGGACTAAGTTGCGGGAAGGAAAATTTATTGCGGAACGTTTTAAGCGCGTAGATAAACATGGCAATATTGTATGGTTAGAAGCGTCATACAATCCAATCTCAAATGATGCAAATGAACTTTATAAAGTAATGAAATTCGCGACAGTTATTACAGAGCAAGTAAATCAAGAAATAGCAATATCACAAGCGGCCGAAATTGCTCATGGCACCTCAACCCAAACCGATAAAAAAGCAGAGCAAGGTGCGCTTGTTATACAAGATACAGTCGCTGTTATGACTGAGTTGGCCGTTAACATGGAGCAAGCTGCTAGTGAAATATCAGCGCTCGATCAGCAGTCACAACAAATTGCGAGCATTGTACAAAGTATCAGCAGTATTGCCGAACAAACAAATTTATTAGCGTTGAATGCCGCAATTGAAGCAGCTAGGGCTGGAGAGCAAGGTCGAGGTTTTGCTGTTGTTGCAGACGAAGTAAGGTTGCTTGCATCGCGTACCTCAAAAGCAACAGAAGAAATTGTTGAAGTTGTGCAGCGTAATCAATCACAGACACAAAATACGGTGGCTGTAATCGAGAAAGGTAAAGAGAAAGCAGAGCAAGGTTTAGCATTATCTAAAGAGTCAGGTGATGTGATGCAGGAAATTCAACAAGGTGCGCAAGAAGTTGTGAATGCTATAGGGCAATTTACTGATGAACTTAAAGCTAATGGTTAGCCTAATTGTCTCCTCATTTTAAAGCTGGTCTTCCTAAAGCACTTAAACATTAAAGGTTTAAATGCTTTAGAAAAACTTAGCCACATTTGCATTTATAAACACGAAGCTAACCGAATTAGTTTAATTTTAATACTCCTCAGTGTAATCTTTTAAATCAGTCCAATAATTTCAAATTTAACAATTATCGTTTTGTTAACCCATTAATAAATGTGAAATAAATTATTTTCCAACACAAATGATAATAAAATGTTGCATTTTAGTGGTTTGTTCCTAATACTGTTGAATGCCTGAGCTGACAAGCTCAAGTACATTGAACATGAATACCTTAAATATAAATAACCTGAGCTTTAGATAGTAAATCTATCTCAAACTGCTACTTCAGCGCCAACTGCGATTGCAACAGATCCACTACTGACGAGTGAATTAGCCTTGTTTTCACTGAAAATCGCTGGCTTAGAGAAAAACAAATTTGACTATCATTGTGGTTCAATATGTTAGTAAATCTATTAGTTAGAGTTGAGGTTAAATAGTAAATATAAAACACACCACATTAAGGAATTGTATGAACAACAACAAACGCACACACAAACTAATAAAACCAAGCCATTTACTTGGTGCGGGACTCGCTATGTTAATGAGTTTTTCCGCTGCGAGTAAAGATTACAAAATTATATTAATTCATGGCTTACAAGTGTCGCAAATAACAAATAAATCAGGCAGTGATGTTGTCAATGATGGTGAAACATATTGGCAATCGTACTGGAATAATCGCGCTGACGAACGCATTGATTGGCCTTCATACGAGCGTGTAGAGGGTAAAATAGCCACTGATTGGGTTTGGCCTAAGTTGAAACAAATTTCGCGTTCTAATTTGTGTAACGATGGCTGTGTGCTTGTAACTCATTCTACAGGTGACTTAGTTGCACGCCATATTATTGATAATCAAGAAAACTGGTTAGAAAACGCGGGGCTACAACCGCTTAATATTGTTGCTACGTTTGATTTGGCAGGGGCTGGCGGTGGAAGTGAGCTCGCTGATATTGCAGTGAGTGCATTAACCGGTGCTTCATGGAACTTTGCGATAGATGCTGCACTCAAATGGTGGTTAGGCAGCGATGTAACGCAAGCAATTGGTGTATTACACGATTTAAAAGTAAATAATGCACGTAAAATTTCACCATTTCCTGACGCACGCACACCACGCTTACGTTTTGTTGCTGATGGTAATGCATACTTAGGCCTAACGGGTGGTTTTTTAAGAGGTAACGATGACTCCGTTGTAGCATCACACTCATCATGTGGGGCAAGTTCTGTAGGATCGTTTGGAAGCTGTAGCCGCAGTATCGATACAGATGGACAGTTAGATTCACAAGGCGATGCAGTAACAAGCTTTATGCCAAACCATTATCCTATGATGATGAGTGATAGCTATAGCCACAATGAAATTCATAATGCACAACGCAAAGGTAATGTAACTATTGCGATGAATAATGTGAATGTTGATGGCCAAAACGTAGGTTTTAATACGTTTGATGAATCAACAGGTACTTGGTTTTGGAAAAAACAATACCGGTACATAAAGGATTCTAATAATTTAAGTGCATCGGCGCTTATTTATAATGTGATTCCATAATATAAAAGCGTGCAGTTACTAACTGCACGCTTTATGCAGGATATGAATATAGCCTATGAAAAAATTTTATCTGATCACTTTAATCATTAGCGTTGCTTTATTTGTGCTGTGGTTTACAAATAATAATGACTCAAAAAAACTGGATGAGACAGAAAAAAAACCAATATCAAAGTCTCTTAGCGCCCCAAATACAGATCCTGTAAAAGTAATAGCCATTGATGTACCTAAAGTAAAAAAAACACCATCTAAACAACAAATTGCTTTTAATGAAGATTTAACAAAAGCAGCTGAGCAAATAGTTATGCAATACGAAAGTGCACTTAAATTTCCTCCTTATTCTCAACCGTTGAGCACATTAGATGAGGATCGTCTAAAGCCAAACCAGTTTTATCCGGTATCGAGCCCAATTGACGAAACTGGCTCTGCGCTTACGTTAAGCCTTGAGCAGTATCGTTTTGTATACCCAGAAGAAATAAGGTTAAATGTAAGCGCGCAGGGGCTCGGTAAAGTGGTGGTTGAGCTGGCAAATACAGACACAAAAGAGGTATTAAATACTCATACTGGCAGTGCACACGAAGGAGAGGCGAGTATAACGTTTAAAGCTAAAGAAGATTATCCTCGTAGTTTACAATTGTTTGTAGAGGCTGATGTGGCAGGTAAAAAAGTACCCGTAGTTGCGCAAATTCAATATATGCCACCAAGTGCAACCTTAATTGGCTTCAATACAGCCTATGCACAAAATGAAAATATGCTTATACCAGCAAATCTAACCGTCATAAAAAGCGGTTTATATCGGGTGAGAGCTAATTTATATAATGGTGATACACCACTAGCTCACTTAGTATCAAAGAAGAGGTTAACGCAGGGGAGTCAAACACTTAATCTAAAAGCTCACTGGTCTGTATTACCACAAGGTATTACAGAAATGCGCTTAAGTGACTTTGTTGTTGAGAGAATGTCACCAAGCCCAGGTGAGCGAAACAGCTTTGGGAATAGTGAAATAAGTCAATTTGATATTAACGATTTTTCGTACGATAGCTTGCAGCAATTACCCTATCAGGCTAATGCACAAGAAAAGCTGAGCTTGGAGTTTTTACAAGGCTTAGCTGAGAGTTGAAAATAGAGCGTAATACTAAATTGGTAAATTATAAGGGTTTGTATATAAATACAAACCCTTAAATTAGTTAGCTTAGGTTTATAGTAACTACACTTGGCGCTTCTTGTTCATCAAGTTCATTTGTAACAGGCACTTTAGGAATGTCGGGTTTATCAAGGGCGATATCACCACCATTAATTACTTCACCGGTTTGTAAATTTTTAAAATCAAATAGATCAGCATCGGCCAAATGCGAAGGAACTATATTTTGCATTGCAGTAAAAATGCTTTCTATACGTCCTGGGTGCTCAGCATCCCATTTAGCGAGCATCGCTTTTGTATGTTTACGTTGTAAGTTTTCTTGCGAGCCACATAAATTACAAGGAATAATAGGGTAACCTTGTGCAAATGCGTATTGGGCTATATCGGTTTCTCTGCAATATGCAAGCGGGCGAATAACCATGTGCTCACCGTTATCACTCATTAATTTAGCGGGCATACTCTTTAGTTTACCGCCGTAAAACATATTTAAAAACAAGGTTTCAATCATGTCGTCGCGATGATGGCCAAGCGCAATTTTTGTAGCACCTAGCTCTTTTGCTGTGCGGTATAAAATACCACGACGTAAACGAGAGCAAAGTGAACAGGTTGTTTTCCCTTCAGGAATAATATCAGTGACAATACTGTAAGTATCTTCTTCTACAATTTTGTATTCAACATTTAATTTATCAAGGTATTGGGGCAATACATGCTCAGGAAAATCTGGTTGTTTTTGATCAAGGTTTACAACAACTAGATCAAACTTTATTGGTGCAACACGTTTTAAATGCTGCAGCATTTCAAGCATTGTATAGCTGTCTTTGCCACCTGATAAACACACCATTATACGGTCACCTTCTTCAATCATATTGAAGTCCATAACGGCTTGACCAGTTTGGCGACGTAAACGCTTTTGCAGCTTATTTAAGTTAAATTGAGCTTTAGCTTGATCTGAGTGTGACAATTACGCCCCCTAGTAAAACAATGCAGCAAAGTTATTTGCTAAAAATAAAGGGGCGTATTATACCCAAACCACCTGAATATGCGAGTTTAGGATGTAATTAAACGCGGTATTTTTAGCAAGTAAGGTACGTGCTGTTATTTGCTAAAAAATTTTTTGGTTAATCTAGCTTTTTTGCCAACGGGCTTACGTAACCATCGGGTTTAAGTGCCAATACATCGCAGTCAAGGCTATCAATTACATGCTCTGCAGTATTACCTACAAGTGCTGCACTTAAACCTGTACGACCTACAGTACCAATAACAACCAATTCACTATTTAATCGCTTAGCCACATCAGGAATTACATCCTCTGGTAAGCCTTCTTCAATAAAACATTGTTCTTGGCTTAAATTAAATTCAGCGGCAAGTTCATTGGTTGATTCGTGGTGATGTTTTTTAACTGATTCGTTATAAAGTCCAGGGTTAAACTCAGGGATTTCGATAGCGATATTAACGGGGGTTGCAGGGTAGGCATTAACTAAATTGAGTGTTGCATTGGCGAGTCCACATAAAAATTGTGCATCTTTGATAACTCGTTTATTAAGTGCTACATGTTCTTCGTTTTCACTAACTGCATTTACAGCAGCTAAAATATTTCCGTTTGCTGGCCATGCCATTTCTTTTACAAACAATACCGGAGCTGGGCATTTACGTACTAAGTGCCAATCTGTAGGGGTGAAAATAACGGATTTAAGTGCACCATGTTGATGTGTGCCTTTAATTACTAAATCGTACTTTTCATCAATTACGGCATCAATAATAGCTTCATAAGGGCGGTTATGCCATACAACTTGAGTTTCAATACTTATATCTTTGTAGGGAGAAACCAAATCACTTAGCCATAGTTCGCGGTCTTTAACAACAGCGTCGCGCATAGCTTCTCGTTCATCGCCAGAGAGCATTGTGGTCATTTCATAAGAGAAGTCATAAACCGTCATAAAGGCGGTAATACTTGCGCCAGATTTCTTAGCTAAATCTATTGAACGTGCTAAACCGTGTTGATCGTCTTTGGTAGGGTCAATAACTGCAATAATGCGTTTAATAGTGTCCATGTGCTACTCCATTTACTTAACGGGTGTATTTTTAGTGTAACGTAAATACAAAACAGTTAAAGGGGTAGCACATAAATTGTTGTTCTAAATCAAACTATTTTATTTAGCAAGATTTAACAATTGCTGCGGCTTTAGCTAATGCATTGTTATCTAAAATAGTAATAAATTTACCTTCTACTTTAATTAAGTCAGCTTTTTGAAAACGGCTTAATAAGCGGCTAATAGTTTCTACGGTAAGGCCTAAGTAGTTACCTATTTCACCACGAGTCATGGTAAATCTAAATTCTTTACGCGAAAAACCACGCTCGCCAAAACGCTCTGACAGGTTATAAATAAAACTAGCTAAGCGTTCTTCTGCTGATTTTTTATTAAGTAATAACAGCATTTCTTGATCGTATGTAATCTCACTGCTCATTAAACGCATAATTTGTTGACGAAGTTTTGGTAATTTACCAGCAAGTTCATCAAGTGTATCAAATGGAATTTCGCATACCATTGACGTTTCGAGTGCTTGCGAAAAGCTCTGATGCGCCATTTTGCTTATCGCGTCAAAGCCTACCAAATCGCCCGCTAAATGAAATCCGGTTATTTGCTCATCGCCTTGTTCTGATAGTGTATAAGATTTAAATGAACCTGAACGTACTGCATAAATAGCTTGTAAAGGGGCGCCTGATTCAAATAAGTAGTCGCCTTTATGGAGTGGTTTTTTTCGCTCAATAATTTCGTCAAGCTTATCCATTTCTTGGCCATTGAGTGAAAATGGCAAACACAATTGACTGATACTGCAGTTATTACAGCTAATAGCACAATTGCTTTTAGCGCGACTTTGAGAGAAATCCATATTTTAATCCGTTTTTAATTTTTATGCACGACGTTGTCTAGATTAGTGTACCAGCTTGTCGGTTGCAATAATCAATAAGTAGATACCATACCAAATTATAACACTGCCTAATACAATGCGAGTCCATGGATGGTTAATAATACTATTTAGCTTTTGTGCGGTGATACCTAGAGTGATCATTGCCGGAAAAGTACCTAAAGCAAAACAAAGCATCACTAAAGCGCCATCGAAAGCACTTGGACTAGTCATCGCCCATGTAAGCGCTGAGTATACAAGTCCACAAGGCAGCCAGCCCCACAATGCACCGTAACCTAGGGCTTTAAAAGGAGAGTTAATAGGCATTAAATATTTATTTAGCTTAACAATGTGTTGCCATACCAAGGTTCTACCTATTTTCTCTAACCACTGCAGCGTAGGGCCCAAGCGCATTATATATACGCCGACTAGGAGCATAAAAATAGCTGCAATGAATGAAAGGGCTAAAGAAAAAGACGTATTTTGCCTAGCAAATTGACTGCTAATACCAGCAACAAGCGCGCCTGCTGCCATGTAGCTAAGTGCGCGTCCAATATTATAAGCAAATGAATAGGTAAATGTTTTACGTTTATCGCTTGCCAGTTGTAATGAGCTTGCAATACCGCCGCACATAGCAATGCAATGGCCGCTACCTATTAGCCCCATTAAAAATGCACTGGTATAAAGAGGATCAATCATTACTTTTGTTGTGTTGCTCTTTGTCGTCTTCAAACAAAATACTATGACCTTGTTTGTTTAAATCAGAAAACTGCTCACTTTTTACGGCCCAAAAAAACACGCCAATAGCAATAATGACAAACAAAATGGCAATGGGGATCAAAATATAAATTATGCTCATAACTTTAATAGCCTTAGTGAATTACTAATCACGATAATTGAGCTGGCAGACATGCCAATAACAGCCATCCACGGAGCAACTAAGCCTAATGCCGCCAATGGTAATATGGACGCATTATACAATAGAGACAGCGCAAGGTTTTGCTTAATAATACGTCTTGTTTGTTTTGCCACATTGAGTAAATGATCGATTGAAGCTAAATCGCTATTAAGAAGCACTACATCGGCGCTATTTTTTGATATGTCAGCACCGGTTTCCATTGCAATGGATAAATGCGCACTTGCAAATACAGGGCTGTCGTTTACGCCATCGCCGACCATTGCAACTACTTCGTTTTGTGACGCCCATTGTTCAACGGCTGTTTGTTTATCTTGTGGCGAACATCCAGATTGCACACTTTCAAGGTTGAGTTGTTTAGCTACTTTTTGCCCAGCATCTGATGCGTCACCAGTTAACATATGACACGTTAAATTTTGCGATTGAAGTGAGTCTATAAGCTTTTTAGCATCGCTTTTCACTTTATCAATAAAGTAAAAACGTGCAACAACTTGCTTATTAATATACAAGCTTGCTTGTGCATTTGATTTTTTGCTATTAAACCAACCACTTTTACCAATTGCGTAATGATTGTTTGCATCTTGTGCGCTAATTCCCAGACCTGGGTGTACTTCAACGTTATTAAGACTGCAGTGAGCTGGCGTAAACTCATCAAATGCACTGGCTATAGGGTGTTCAGAATAACGCTCTAACATAGCTGCCATATCGAGCACTTGCGCTTTTGTGTATTGCTTATCGAGTATATCCACTTCATCAAGGCTAAATTTACCTTGGGTGAGCGTGCCTGTTTTATCAAACGCAAATAACGTAATTTGTGAGAGTGTTTCGAGCACATGCGCTTGTTTTATCAACACGCCTTTACGAGTAAGTGTTGCAACCGCGCATGTAAGTGCGGTTGGTATCGCTAAACTCAGGGCACATGGGCAGGTAGCAACTAAAACCGAAATGGTGATCCAAAATGCGTGTTCAGGGTCAATTTGGTACCAGCCAATAGCTGTAAGTGAAGCAAATATAAGTAAAGACGCTATAAACCATTGCGCAACTTTATCTGTAATTTCAACCAGTTTAGGGCGTTTAGTTAATGCGTTGTGTTGCAAGCGGATAATTTGATTTAAAAGCGTATTTTGGCCAATTTTATTAATTTTTATTTCAATAACGCCATCGTGGTTAACGCAACCGGCGTAGACATTGTGGCCGATAAATTTTGTAACGGGTTGGTGTTCGCCCGTCATCATTGATTCATCAACCGTGGTTTTACCCTTAATAAGCTCGCCGTCGGCAGGGATTGTTTCACCCGCTTTAATGAGTACTACGTCATTAAGTTTTAGTTTTTTGGCTGCAATTATAAGTTCTTCACCACTGTCGTTAATGGTGCGGGCTGTTAATGGTAATAATTTTTGTAAATTGGCAGTAAACTCGCTCGCTTTTAAACGCGCTCTAAATTCAAGATACTTACCTAATAAAAGTAAAAAGGTAAACATGCACACAGATTCAAAATATACTTCGCCGACTTGCATAAATGTGGCGTAACAACTTGCGCCAAAAGCACCAAAAATAGCCAGCGATACGGGTAAATCCATATTGAGCTGTTTTGCTTTTAAGCCATTTATGGCGTTGGTTAAAAAGGGCAGTGCGCTATATAAAATAACCGGAGAGGCAAGTACTAAGCTGATCCATCTAAAATACTGCTCAAAATTGCTGTCCATACCTGAAAACATGCCAAAGTACATGGCAAACGCAAACATCATAACTTGCATGGTCATTAAGCCTGCAACACCTAAGCGGCGAATATAGGCTTTGGCAGTTTGTTGCTTTTGTTGAGCTTCAATATCTGATTGAAATGGGTACGCTTTATAACCAATTTTGGCTAAGGAAGTAATAATTTCACTCAATGGGGTGTTGGTTTTATCCCATTGGATCATCGCGCGGTTGGTGGATGTATTTACATCAACCCGTTTTACAGTCTTTAAGTTTAAGAGTTGTTTTTCGATAAGCCATGCACACGCTGCGCAGGTTATACCTTCAACACTCAACAATACCTCTGAGATATTATCGTTAGTAGCTATAAATTCGTCTTGAATGTCTTCGTTGTCATAACTTTTTATAAATGCGAGTTGCTCAGGTACCAGTTGCTCAACCTTGCCTGCGCGAACAGTTCGGTATTTATAATAATCAGTCATACCTTGATCAACAATATTTTGTGCAACTGCTTGGCAGCCAATGCAACACATTGGCTGGGCAATATCGTCAATTATAACGTTTGCGCTAAATCCGTTTGGCACACTTTCAAGGCAATGAAAGCAAGAGTGAGACATAGTAATGATTACTTATAGTTAGGAGTAACTAAAACGGTTTCAGCCGTCGGTAGAACAATGTTTTCTTTTAGTTTCCAGCTGTCATCAATTGGCTCAATAAATACAGAGTATGCACCTGGCGTATACTTATCAAGTAATGCAGTAAATTCTTGATTGGCATTAGGTGTAAGTGTGGCCTCAAAGTCATGCGCTTTAATAGTACGGTGGTAAAACGAGAGCTTTAATACATGCACATTGCTGCTATCGCCTTTTGTAAATTTAAAGCTTACACGTTCATTAGTAACATTTAATTCGCCGTGTAAATAAAGTGCTTTTGCTTTTTCAAACTTGGTTAATTCTAAGTTTATTGCTTTCCCTTTTTTGTAGTAGTCGTCAACAACCATATCTGGGCCGTTACCTATCGCCGTAATAAACAAGCTAATACAGCCAATAATGGCAACTAACGGAAAAAAGATTAAAAACCAAGGCCAAAAATTTTTATACCACGGAGTAGGTTGCATAGTGTCTCTAAAATTAGTTTAGGAAGCGTTATTTTATAGGAATTATACGTAAAAGACTAAAAAAAAGCCTCACAGTGGAGGCTTTTTTGATCTGGATTAATCTATTGAATTAAATAAATTAATTTATAAACATTTTATTAACCGCGTGCTTATTTATCTTGCGATAAACTGTAAACGTAGGCTGTTAATAAGTGAATCTTATCTTCACCTAAAATGTCTTTCCAAGCAGGCATTACACCAGCACGGCCGTGGTTAAGCGTTTCTTCAACAGCGCGTTGAGAGCCACCGTATAACCAAATGTTATCAGTCAGGTTAGGTGCGCCAAATGGTAGGTTATGTGCAACCGACCCTTTACCATCAGCACCGTGACATGCGGCGCACATTGCAAACTTAGCGGCGCCTGCTGCTGCATCTTTTTGGTTAACAGTACGACCAGAAAGGCTCAGCACATGTGCTGTCATTTCTTTAACGCCTTGCTCGCCAAGAGCTGGGCCCCAAGCAGGCATCGCTGCAATACGACCATTAAGCAGAGTTTCTCTAATTTTGTCTGGTGTACCGCCATATAACCAATCTTTATCAGTTAGGTTAGGGAAGCCAGTTCCACCACGCGCATCAGAGCCGTGACATTGCGCACAGTTTTGTGAGAATAAACGCTGACCAATTTCGATGGCTAATTGGCCATCTGTTTGCTCATGTTTGTCGCCATTTTTTAGAGCAACTTGCTGCGCTGCGTCACCTTCAAATTTAGAATTAACTAAATCTAAAACCGGCACTTGTGCAAGTCGATTAAAAATAGGACCAAAGCGTTCTTCTGCGGCTTCGTACTCTTTATCGAGTTTAACAAAACGACCTTCAGCTTTGGCCTCTGCAACTGCTTTTTTAGACTCAGCTAAAGACGTAATACCTTGATTAGAACTAGTCCATTTACCTAAACCTTCCCAGTTACCTAAACCTGGGTAAGCTGCAAGGTAATATACTGACCAAATAAAAGTTGCGAAAAACATGTAAGTCCACCATTTTGGTAGTGGATTATTTAGCTCTTCAATGCCGTCAAATTCATGTCCACAGCTTTCACCTTCTTTTACGCCAGCATAGTTTTTTAAGTTCCAAACTAATAAGCCAAAGATGATGCATAAGCATGCAAGGGTTAATACAATAACCCAAATACTCCAAAAGCTAGTCATTTTTCAGACTCCTTTTCCTCGTTAGAGAGTGTGTTGTTATGTTTTTTTTCATCTTCGAAAATGGCATTAGCAGCGCTATCAAAACGATTTTTGCTACGCTTGCTGTATGCCCATACAACAATCACAATAAACAATACTAAAATTACCAGAGTCAAAATGCCTCTGTATGTTCCGTAATCCATAATAATTTACTTCAAGTGGGTACCAAGTTGCTGTAAATACGCGATTAGAGCTTGTATCTCTGTTGCGCCTTCGCCGTTATTCATAGCGTTAACTTTTTCAACATCAGCTTTAAGTTCTTCGTCGCTGCCATAACCTAGGCCCGGGTGTTTAGGGTTTTCTGGGTTAATAGCAAAAGTATCACGGAAAATTTGTAGTTTTTTCAGAGTCAGGCTTGTATCTACCTTATCCTCTGCTAACCAAGGAAAACCTGGCATATTCGACTCAGGAACCACGGCACGTGGGTCAACTAAGTGAGCATAATGCCAATCGTCCGAGTAACGTTTACCAACGCGAGCAAGGTCAGGACCAGTACGTTTAGAACCCCATTGGAAAGGGTGATCCCATACTGATTCGCCTGCTACAGAGTAGTGACCGTAACGCTCAACTTCATCACGAAAAGGGCGGATCATTTGTGAGTGACAGTTATAACAACCTTCACGTACATATATATCACGGCCTTCCATTTCTAAAGCGTTAAGAGGGCGTAGGCCTTCTACTGGTTTAGTTGTGTCGTCTTGGAACATTAGCGGAGTAATTTCAACTAATGCACCAAAGCTGATAGCAAAAACAGTCAGAATAGCCATAAGGCCAACGTTTTTTTCTACTATCTCATGTTTATTTTGTGAATTTTTATTGCTCATCATCTCACTCCGTTATGCTAATTGTGCTTGCGCGTCTAACTTCAGAGATTCTTTCTCAGCTGAAATTGTACGGAAAACGTTATAAGCCATAACTAACATGCCTGTTACGATGAATACACCGCCTACAAAACGCATGATGTAGAAAGGATGCGACGCTTCTAAAGACTGCACAAAGCTGTACATTAATGTACCGTCAGCATTCACTGCACGCCACATTAGACCTTGCATTACACCAGAGATCCACATTGCAACAATGTATAAAACAACACCTACAGTGTGTAACCAGAAGTGGGTATTAACCAATTTAACGCTATACATACGACCTTGCGCAAATAACGCAGGAATTAAGTGGTAAATAGCACCAATTGAAATCATAGCAACCCAACCTAGCGCACCTGAGTGTACGTGGCCGATTGTCCAATCTGTGTAGTGAGATAACGCATTTACAGATTTAATTGCCATCATAGGACCTTCAAACGTAGACATACCGTAGAAAGACAATGAAACAACTAAGAAACGCAGTACTGGATCAGTGCGTAGTTTATGCCACGCGCCAGACAGTGTCATAATACCGTTAATCATACCACCCCAAGACGGTACGAATAGGATAATAGACATAACCATACCTAAACTTTGCGTCCAATCAGGAAGCGCAGTGTAGTGAAGGTGGTGAGGACCAGCCCAGATATATAATGAAATTAGTGCCCAAAAGTGAACTACCGATAAGCGGTATGAGTAAACTGGGCGACCTGCTTGTTTTGGTACAAAGTAATACATCATACCTAAGAAACCAGCAGTTAATAGGAAACCTACAGCGTTATGACCGTACCACCACTGAACCATAGCATCTACCGCACCTGCATAGATTGAGTATGATTTAGTTAACGACACAGGCACAGCCATGCTGTTTACAATATGAAGCACTGCAACAGTAATTATAAAGCCAGCATAGAACCAGTTAGCAACATAAATGTGCGACACTTTACGCTTGATTAAAGTACCAAAGAATACAATGGCGTAAACAATCCAAACCACAGCGATTAAAATATCGATTGGCCACTCAAGTTCTGCATATTCTTTTGAGCTAGTAATACCTAAAGGAAGCGTTATTACTGCTAATACTATAACCAGCTGCCAGCCCCAAAATGAAAAGGCGGCGAGTTTGTCTGAGAAAAGACGCGTTTGACAAGTACGTTGTACGACGTAATAAGACGTCGCAAAAAGTGCACTAGTACCAAATGCGAAAATTACTGCGTTCGTGTGTAACGGACGTAGTCGAGAGTATGTTAACCATGGTGTATCAAAGTTAAGTGCTGGCCAAGCTAATTGGGCAGCAATCAGAACCCCAATACTCATGCCAACGATGCCCCAAATCACTGTCATAATAGCGAATTGGCGTACAACTTTATAGTTATACTCAGTTTGTGATGCTACTGTTTGGCTCATTTTCTGGCTTCCGCTGCAATAAATGCGTTTAGAAATGAATTACCCACTTTTAAAAAGTGGGGCCTACTATTACTTCACAAGCATGTTACCTAAAACGTTCAAAGCATGAATGCTTCAGAAAACAAACTCGAGAAACCCTTAATTTTTGCGGGTGAAATGATAAATTTTTTGACCTAAAAAAGATAGGTCAATTACGTAATATTATGACATCAATCAAACTTTGTGAGCTTGTTGTTTATTTTTTGATACAGTTTGTGCCATATTTCGACTAATAGTAACACTCCCACTTGTTATTTATAGACCCGATTATTAGTATTCGCTTTTATTTACAGCGAGATTGTTATGCTTATATATAGATTACCCATATTTTTTGTAGCGTTTTTTTTATTAATAGCATGTGATTTTTCTGAAAAAAATGAAGCCCAGCTTCTAAAAACAACGCAATGTGATGCCAATTTACGATGTACTTTCCCAAGTGGTGTTAAAGTATGGTTAAGCAATTCTACACTTTCCCCCGAAACTCCATTTACAATTTTTAGTGAGCTACCAAACGGATTGCACATTACAGACGCAAAATTAAAAGGCGTTACTATGTATATGGGGTACATACCTCAACAGTTCATAAAAAAGGGTGAACTTTGGCAAAGCAACACTATGGTCGGTATTTGCTCTGAAAAGAATATGCTTTGGCGCTTGGAGCTCACAATACTTAATCAAACATCTTCGGTAGAACAAGTAATTAACTATAATTTTTATGTAACGTACTAACATATAAAGTTACGATATTTAAATTAATTAGATCACCCAGAAGCGGTTTATCTTTCGAGATTGAATTTTCAGCAGAATGCACCGTTTTTAGGCAGCGTACGCCTGTGCAGTATTTTAATTTCAACCAAGCGTTGATAACGCAGTATAAATGCCAAACATGTGCCGACCTATGAATTAGACCTAGGGATGATTTCCCTTTGTAGCTCGCTTTTTTAGCCTGCAAGGTTACAAATCTCGCGCCGTGATTAAATTCCATTACGTAGAACAAACTTAATTCTGCAAGGTCAACAGTCCTTAAAGCTTTTACATAAATTAGTACGTATTAAGTTTTTATTGATTGGGTAGGAACTTATTAAAGTGATGACGCAATTTATGACCTAACCTTGTTGATAGCCATTCCTAGTTTATATCCACAGTCCTACACTAAAGAATAAGTAATCCGATTTCAGGTTAAGCAAAGCCCAGTTCTGATCACTTGTAACTACTAGGCCAGCAAAAAACATTTTAAAGAGATATTTTGAACAGCGAGTATTTGGTGTTTAATAATTATTGTCAGCTATCTATAAAGCAACGGTACGAAACAGGCTTTTACTCAAGCTAAAAAGTAAATGTATGCTCTTAAAATAAATATCTAAAAGTAAGCCATGGCTAAAATTATATTTACTTTTGATGTGATTTTAAAAAGTTCAATTTTTAATGTTTCCTGAATAAAAAATTTCTCCTGAAACGCCTCCTAAGCAGCTAAATAAGACTAATTAATCGCTCATTCTGCATAAATATGGTTAGTAATTAACATTTAGTTTTGCGGTTTTAATAATGCGCTGTGATTAACTTGTTAATTAATCAAATATCGGGATATTTTTCCACTAATTACATTTGATTACAAAGTGAATCACTTTGATTTCAGGTGTTTTTCGAATGTATCATAAATCATATAAGTCACTGATATTTATGTGTATTTATTAATTAACAATGAAACAATCTGTAACGTGTGTACCTTTACTGGTTATTCTATTTTTACGGAAATTAAAATTTGACCGCTCGTTAAGTTTTCGTTCAGTTAAAAGCGCCTAAGTTGCCGACCTGACTCACTATTCTTATAACAAGTGAGCATTACCAATCACGGTAAATTTCCAACAAGTAGGGTTCTTTAATGAAAAAATCAACTCTTGGTTTAGCTGTAATCGCAGCAATCCCGATGTTCTCAAGTGTGCAAGTTTTAGCGGCTGACGAAGCAGCAAAATCAATCGAAAAGATTCAAATTACGGGTTCTCGCATTAAGCGTTCTGACATGGAAACCGCTAGCCCAGTAACGCTAATTGGCGCAGATGAAATCAGAGCTTCTGGCGCAACATCTGTAGACAGTGTGCTTCAACAAATGACAGCCACTGGCGGTGCAATGACTAATCCTGGCGTGAACAATGGTTCAGGCGGTAATGCATCTATTGATCTTCGTGGCTTAGGTTCACAGCGTACTTTAGTGCTTGTAAATGGTCGTCGTATGATCAACTCAGGTACTGGCGCTTCATCAACTGTTGATTTGAACACTATTCCAGTATCAATGATCAAACAAATTGAAGTGCTTAAAGACGGTGCTTCAGCTGTATACGGCACAGATGCGGTTGCAGGTGTAGTAAATATCATTCTTAAAAATGATTTTGAAGGGTTAGATTTAAACGTTAATTCAGCAATGACATCTAAACATGATGCATCTGAAACGTCGATTGACTTTACTGTAGGTACTTCATTCGATAAAGGTAATATCGTTTTTGGTGCGCAGTACACTAATCGTGGAGAAGCAAGCCAAGCTGATCGTGGTTTTTCAAATTGCCCATTATTTGAAGGCGACAATGGTCTTTACTGTGGTGGTTCTTCGTTCAGCGAAGGCGGACACATTTACAACGTAAACACTGCTGGCATAGTAAACAGTGATGGCGAAATAGAACAACAAGGCGTTGCAAATGATAGCGGCTTAAGCGGACTTGGAGGTAGCTTACATCGCTTTACCGATGCAGCTGATGCATATAACTATGCAGCAAAGAGCTACTTATACACACCTATGGAACGTTTAAACATTACAGGTGTTGGTAAATATGAAATAAGTGATGATACTAGGCTTTTCAGTGAATTTACTTATACCAAGCGTTGGTCTGAGCAACAATTAGCACCGCAACCTATTAATTTTGGTTTTACTTATGCTGATAGCATGGGTGATAGTTTATTAAGCCAAACTTATGATAAACGTCAAGTTGCTAATAATGCATTTGTAAAAGATGCAGATGATAATTACGTAACTACAGCAACTAACTACGCTTACAATGACAAGATTAGCTACCGTCGTCGTATGGCTGAAAGTGGTACGCGTGATTTATCTCAAACGGTTGATACCGTTCGTATCGTGCTAGGCGCTGAAGGTGAAATTAGCGATTACTCTTGGGATTTTTCTGCAAACTTTGGTCGTAACGACTCTGTAGATAAAATGAGTAACTTGCACAATGTTTCTGCAATTAATTCTGCAATTGAAGCCGGTACATTTAATCCGTTAGATGAAGCCGCTTGGGCTCAGTCAAATGTACAAGAGTATATTTACACAGAACAAAACTCAGGTGGCAGCCAGTTATTTATACTAGCGGCATCACTTTCAGGTGAACTATTTGAAATGCCTGCTGGCTATGCAGCATTCGCAGCCGGTGTTGAACACCGTCAAGAAAAAGCTTGGTACACACCTGATTCAATTGCAGCACAAGGTTTAGGCAATGACCCTCGTGTAGATCCAACAAGCGGTGGCTTTGATGTAAATGAAGCGTTTGTTGAATTTGCAATTCCTTTATTAGCTGATGCATCTTTTGCTGATTCTATCGAACTAAGTGCAGCGATTCGTGCGTTTGATTACAGCACATTCGGTTCAGATGAAACTTGGAAACTAGGCTTAACTTGGCGTGTAAATGATGAACTAATGCTACGTGGTGTTCGTTCTACAGCATTCCGTGCACCAACTGTAGATGAGCTTTATTCAGGTAACGCGCCATCGTACGAGCAAGTTAGTTACCCAGGTGCTGATAGCCAAGCAGAAGTAACTGTTGGTGGTAACCAAAACCTAACACCTGAAGAAGCTGATACGCTTACATTTGGTGTTGTATATGAGCCAGAATGGTTTGAAGGCTTTTCAATGACGTTAGATTACTACGACATTGAAATCGAAAATGCTATTTCTACTTACAACAACCAATTTGTAGTTGACCAATGTATTGGTAATGCAAATAGTAGCTCTAATGATGTATGTACTAGTACTTCAGCCGTATTCCAAGCTGATGGCCGTATTGTTTTCAATAACCAACTACGTAACATTGGTTCAGAGAAAACATCTGGTATCGATTTAAACCTTAACTACTCATTTGATGCGTTAGGTTTAGCGTGGAAAGCAGGCCTAGATACAACTTACTTAGATGAGTATGTTGTTGATACTGGTGCTATCGTAGATTATTCAGGATTAATTACCAGTGGTTCAGGTGGTTACGCAGACATTAAGTCAAACTTTAGCTTAAAAGTTAAAGGCGATAACTGGGATGCTACTTACGAAGCTCGTTACATAGCGGGTATGGATAGCTTTGCATGTGTTAGCGATGATAGCTGTTATGCACCAACTACACCATCAGTTGTATACCACGACATTAGCGCATCTTACATGATCAATGATGTATTGACCGTTTCTGCTGGTGTTAATAACATGTTTGACAAAGAGCCACCGTATTACTCAGGTAACAATGACTCAAACACTGACCCATTTACATACGATGTACTAGGTCGCCGTTTATTTGCTGGTGTTAATATTAAACTTTAATTAGCAATATAAATTCATTAAGGCTCAGTATTTACTGGGCCTTTTTTATTGAACAAAACGAAGGAGGCAAGTACACTTAAAGAGTAAATTAGAAGGAGAGCTGATTGTTAAAACAAGACGAAAACTTATCTTTTGTCATTGAACCAGAACTGAACCCCCGTTCTGAGCAGCGTATTGATCTGTATTTTTCTATACCCAATGAAATGGGTATTAACCCACAAACTCTCACTGAAGAATCTTACTTTAATAACCATTTTAAATCGCACTTAGCGTATAACGCTAACAACATTCACTTACCCTTAGTAAGAAGCCGTTTTGTTAGTAAAAACAAAGGTGAGCAACAAGATTACCGCCAAAACCTTAATTTATTCTGTTACCAAGTACGTTTAGCACTCGACGCCGATATAAAAGATGCGTTAAAAATTAGCGAGGCTGATGATTTTTATAAACGCGCCAATGAAGTGTACGAACAAAGTGAAGGACTTTTAAAAAAGCTGCGTCGATATACGCCTGATGATGAAAAGTTACTGCCATTTTTTACCAATGCCGATAATTACTTGAGTTGGCATGTTGAGCAATCTTTTTTAAAGCTTTTAGATGAAGGTCCACGTAGCAGCGATTATGCAAAAGAACGTAATGAGTTACTGCAATTTTGTAAAAATGAAAATACGTACCGCGCTGATAAAAATTATAATTCTGAAACCACCATGCAAGATGCTAATCGAATAACGAATAAGATGCGGTTGCTACAACGCTTAATTGAGCATGGCGTTATATTACAGCGGCAAACGCGATTTTTGAATAGCTATCTAAAACGTTTGGTTAAAGGCACAGTGACGGCCGTTATAATGGCTTTTGTGATGGTGGTAATATTAAACGCGCGCTCAAGTTTTACAGAAGTAACTGCAACCCTTATTTTGATTTTAGGGCTGATCTATGGCTTACGAGAAATATTTAAAGAAGACATAACACGTGTAATCTGGCGGGCTATTGTGCAGGGTAGACCTAAATGGCGATTTAGTTTTAAAAATAGCATTACTAAAGATAAAATAGCGAGTCAGTTTATTTGGCTCGAATACACACGTTTTAAAAAAATCCCTAAAGAAGTTAAATCTATTTTTTCAAAACGTCGTCAGCAAAATAAACAAGCGGCTCAGTGGTTGCATTTTGCAAGTGAAACGCGTGTAAGCGCAAAAGAATTTTTACCAGGTTACGATACGCTACAGCAAACATTACATTTTAACCTTGCACCATTTGCACGTTACTTAAAGCGGGGAGAGGGCAAGTTATATCATTTAGACAGTAATAAAATTTCTAAGCAGGCAGTAGAAAGGCGCTATCAATTAAACATGGTGCTGGTGTTAACTGAAGAGGATAAAAAGCTTTACCAACGTTATAAAATTACCCTTAATCGCAGTAAAATAGTCAATATAGAACTTATTTATTCTACAAAATAATACACCTTTTATTAAAAACATGATCATTCTAGCGAATTAAATAACTCACTAATTTAATGCAATTAGTATAAAAAAGGAGGGCAGATTTAAATCTGCCCTCCTTTTTCTATAAGTATACGTCTATTTAGTTAAACCGTGCTTACTGTATAAAGTTACTTTATCTGATACTAATGTGATTTCTATATTTTTAGTCTCATCACCCCAAACGCAATTAGTATGAAGTGTTTTTTCTACACAGTTATCCGCACTACCTAATAGTGTTTCTACTTCAGTTTTATCCATTCCGATTTCTATTTTTTCGTAATTCTCTAAGCTTACTTTTGAACAAGCTGCAAGGCTAAGTGTAGCCACAATAATGAGGAGTTTTTTCATTGTTATTTCCTATTTGGTAAATACGATTAATGATTAAATTTTCTTATTTGTACAATCATTCCTATACGAGGATGATCAAAGTAATGAATCTCGCTGCTTATCACACGTCTAAACTGTGAAAAGCGGGCTGATTCTATGTCGCCATTTTCTAGCTTTTGACTGATATCAAAATCGGCTGTTATGTAGAGATAATGACGTAGATGGATTTTAAATAAGCCCTCTAATTCCCAATTAACGTTTAGTTTATCTGGATCGTTAAATAGCTTAGGTTGGGAGTTTAGTAAGCTGACAAAATCGGGGTTTGAGTAGCTAGGAATGGTGTTTATGTTATTTCTTATATGTTTACCTGCAATTAAGCGCACGCTTGGTGCACGGGACTTACTCGCTTCTTCAAAGCGCCAACCAGTATGCAGAATAGGTGTTAATCCTTTTCGTACAAGCTCTGTGTATTGAGTTTTAAACTGTAATTGTTCAGGTGATAAGAGATAGGTTTGTTCCATAGTTTCTTGCGTTTCAGCAATTGGCGTTACCGGGAGTTCATCGTAGCTTTGTATATAGTCAATACTATCGTCACACACATTCGACTGTGGATTTAGATTAACTAAAGAGTCGGTAAATGAGCGTTTTTGAAAACGAACGTCACCATCAATACACGCTTGCATTGCTTGCTCTTTATAAAGAGGTGTTAGTAAGTCTAGGGTGTTCTTATCTTCGATAGCTTTGTGTTTAAGGCTAAAGTCTTCTTGTAAGTAAGGGGCGGGGAGTTGTTTAAATACAAGCACCTCAACCTCAAACCAACGCTCTGCAAATGCAGTGCTGCTAAATAAGCAGCATAAAACAACAAGCGATTTTTTTAGCAACATTAATGGCTAACCTTTTTTTCGAAATCTGCAATCATTGCAGTGACCATTTTTAAGCGTTCGCGGGCATTTGCCTCACTAATTGCAAAGCGCAGTTTATTTGCGCCATCCATTTTGTAAACCTTAGGCGCACTTTGTATCAAGCCAATGATGAAGCTAGGGTTAACCTTGGTATCTTGGCTAAACTCAAAGTAACCGCCTTTAGGGTTCGCTTCAATTTTTGTAATGCCTAAATTACTGGCTTGCATTTTAAGTTGCTGCAGGCTAAATAAGTTTTTAGCAGCATCAGGCAGCAAACCAAAACGGTCTATCAACTCGACCTGTAGTTCATCCATATCATCAAGGTTAGCACAACTAGCAACGCGCTTGTACATACCTAAGCGTGCATTTACATCGTGTATGTAGTCATCAGGTAATAATGCAGCCAGTTTTAAATCTACTTCGGTTTGTTTTTGAAGTAGGTTTTCAAGCGTTGGTTCTTTACCTTCGCGCAGCGCATTTACTGCTTGTTCGAGCATTTCCATATACAAACTAAAGCCGATGGTTTGCATTTGACCTGATTGATCATCGCCAAGTAACTCACCCGCACCACGTATTTCTAAATCGTGTGTAGCGAGGGCAAAACCTGCACCTAAATCTTCTAACGATTCGATTGCTTGTAAGCGTTTGCTCGCATCTTTAGAAAGCGCTTTAGGGTCACCTGTTAGTAAGTAGGCATACGCTTGATGGTGGCTTCGACCCACTCGCCCACGTAATTGGTGTAATTGCGCAAGGCCGAGTTTATCTGCTCTATCCATAATAATGGTATTGGCCGTAGGTACATCGATACCTGTTTCGATAATTGTGGTACATACCAGCACGTTGTATTTTTGATGATAAAAGTCAGTCATTATTTGCTCAAGCTCTTGCTCGCGCATTTGGCCATGAGCTGTAGTCACACTCGCTTCCGGCACCCATTCACTAATTTCTTGTGCAACACGCTCAATAGTTTCTACATTGTTATGCAAAAAGTAAACTTGGCCACCGCGTTTAATTTCTCGCAGTACTGCTTCGCGTATTAGTTCTACATCGCGTTGACGCACAAAGGTTTTTACCGCTAAACGTTTAGCAGGCGGCGTTGCGATTATTGATAAATCGCGCATGCCGCTCATGGCCATGTTAAGTGTACGAGGTATTGGCGTTGCAGTCAGTGTGAGTATGTCTACGTCAGCGCGCAGTGCTTTAATTTTCTCTTTTTGGCGAACACCAAAGCGATGCTCTTCATCAACAATTAACAAGCCTAAATCGTTAAACTTAATGTCATGTTGAATAAGTTTATGCGTACCAATAACTATATCGAGCTTACCGTTGGCCATTTTCTCAAGCGTGTCTTTTTGCTCTTTAGTGGAGTTAAAACGCGAAAGTACACCTACTTCAATAGGAAAATCAGCAAAGCGGTCTTTAAAGTTTTCATAGTGTTGTTGAGCCAGCAGGGTGGTGGGCACTAAAATAGCTACCTGCTTATCATCGTTAACTGCTACAAAAGCAGCGCGCATGGCTACTTCTGTTTTACCAAAGCCTACGTCACCACACACTAAGCGGTCCATGGCTTGTTTTGATTGCATATCGCCTAACACTGCTTCTATGGCGTTGCGCTGATCGTCTGTTTCTTCAAACGGGAAGCTATCGCTAAATTGGCGATATGCAGGGGCGTCTAGGGTAAATTTATTACCAGGTTTTGCTTGGCGCTGTGCATAAATGTCGAGTAATTCTGCTGCTACATCACGAACTTTTTCAGCCGCACGTTTTTTTGCTTTTTCCCATGCATCTGAGCCAAGCTTATGTAGCGGGGCGCTAGCTTCTTCACCGCCAGAGTAACGACTAAGCATATGCAATGCAGATACTGGCACGTAAAGTTTAGCTTCACTTGCGTAAGTAATTGTTACAAATTCAGTAACTACACCTGCAGCATCAATTGTTTGCAAACCCTGATAACGGCCAACACCATGATCGAGATGCACAACAGGTTGGCCTTCCTTAAGCTCAGCTAAATTACGGATTAGCGCATCTTGGCTGGCTTCGTACTTGTGCTTGCGGCGTCTGCGCTGAGATACTTTTATACCAAGCAGTTCTTGCTCGGTAATAATAGAAAGGCTTGGTTTAGTACCAAGTACTACACTTTGCTCAAGCGGACTTACTATTAAGCCTACGTCACTCGCGCTTTTTGTAAATTGTTCGAGTGTTTCAAATTCTTTAAATTTTAAACCGCTTGGTTTTAAAATGCTCAGCAATGATTCACGACGACCATCTGATTCAACACTGAGTAATATACGGCCTTTTTTCTTTTTTTGTTCTGCTACATAATTTATAAACGCGCCATAAGGTTCATGCTGTTTATGGTCGATTCGAATAGTAGGCAGCTCGCTAACGCTTAAGTTTTTATTGCCTGCTTTAGTACCAAGCTTTGCAAGGGATAATCTAATACGTGCAAAATTGCCTAAATTAGAAAACAGCTCTTCAATAGGCTGATAAAGTGCATTGGGTTCAAGTAATGGACGAAGTGGGTCAACTCTGCGGTTTTCATAGCGTACATTTACATCGTGCCAAAAGTTATCTGCCGCATGCTCTAAATCACCCAGCTGCATAACGGTTGTTGTATCTGGCAGGTAGTCAAAAATAGTCGCTAGCTTTTCGAAAAACAACGGCATGTAGTATTCAATACCTGCAGGCCAGTTACCTTTGCTTACTTGCATGTATACTGAGTCTTGCTGCGAGCTTGCGCCAAATTTTTCACGGTAGCTTATTCTAAAACGTTCAATATCAGCGTCGTTAGTAGGAAATTCATGCGCTGGAAGTAGCTCAATTTTATCTACTTTTTCATCAGAACGCTGCGTTTCTACATCAAATAAGCGAATGGTATCGAGTTCGTCATCAAAAAAATCGAGTCTAAATGGGTGCGGGCTACCCATTGGGTATAAGTCAACGATAGAGCCGCGTATAGCGTATTCGCCGTGCTCCATTACTTGTTGAACATTTAAATAACCAGCTTGCTCTAAGTTGTCACGAAAGTTATGTGTGTCTAGCTTGTCGCCCACTTTAAAGTTTATTGTTGAACCGTAAATAAACGAGGCTGGGGCTGTGCGCAACATTAAGGTAGATACAGGCACAATTAACACACTTTGTTGTTCTTTTTTTAAGGTATTTAAAGTGGCTAAACGGGCTGAAATAATATCTTGATGGGGAGAAAAGTGATCGTATGGCAGAGTTTCCCAATCAGGAAATACCATTACCGGGTTATCGGGTAATAAATATTCTAATTCTGTTTCAAGGCGTAGTGCGCTTGGTGTATCAGGCGTAACAATCAAGACTAAGTTGTCTTGTTGTTTAACGCCTTCAGCAATGGCAATACTTAAACCACTTCCGCTTAGCTGGCCCCATTGAATTTTATCTTTTTGAGATTTTACCCAAGGCAAGGCTGCCCATTGCTCAAACGCCATTTATTACTCCATTTATAGTTGGCTCTTAGCAAGTAAGAGCCATCTTGAGTTAAGTTTACTTAGTCTCGGTATATTTTTGTTAGGTCTTTATAGTGATCAATTCGTCTATCACGTAAGAAAGGCCAGATACGTCTTACGTTTTCTGAGCGTTTTTGATCAATTTCTACTACTAAAATTTGCTCATCAGTATTATTCGCCTCTGCTAATAGTTCACCTTGTGGGCCTGCAATGAACGAATTTCCCCAAAACGAAATACCATCGCTTTGTCCGCTTGGGTCACTTTCATGGCCTACGCGATTACAACTAATTACCGGTACACCATTGGCAACAGCATGAGCACGCTGGCTAATAACCCACGCATCTTTTTGACGAGTTTGCTCAGCAATGTCGTCGTTAGGATCCCAACCGATAGCGGTTGGGTAAATTAATATCTCAGCGCCTGCCATTGCCATTAAACGTGCAGCTTCAGGAAACCATTGATCCCAACATACTAGCACGCCTAATTTACCCACCGAGGTTTGAATAGGCTCAAAACCGATATCACCTGGGGTAAAGTAAAATTTTTCGTAAAAACCTGGGTCATCAGGAATATGCATTTTACGGTATTTACCCGCAATGCTGCCGTCTTTCTCTAATACAACCGCAGTATTGTGATAAAGGCCCGTAGCGCGCTTTTCAAATAAAGAGGCTACAATAACAATGCCTAGCTCTTTAGCAAGCTCACCTAAGGCATTACTGCTAGGGCCTGGAATGGTTTCGGCTAAATCAAATACGTCAACATTTTCGGTTTGGCAAAAATAGAGGCTTCGGTGTAGCTCTTGAAGTACAACCAGTTTTGCACCTTTTTGAGCGGCTTCACGAATGGCACTCATTGATTTTGCCATATTGTCCTGAGCGTTATCGGTATTGCTTTGTTGCACTAACGCAACGGTTAATTTTGCAGGGCTTGTCATTGTGCTGCTCCAGCTAAAAATCCACGAGGTAATTGCATTGTAATACAGTGCAGGCTGCCAAATTGTTCAATTATTGGTTGGCAATTAACGCCAATAATAGTGTGTTGTGGGTATGCTTTTTGAACTTGCGCAAGAGCACGCTCATCATTGGCATCATTATACGTTGGCACAAGCACAGCATTATTAATAATTAAGTAGTTAGCGTAGGTAGCCGGTAAGCGTGTTTGCTCATCGTCATAAGCGGCTTTTGGCCACGGTAACTCAATTAAGTTATATGGGGTGTTATCGGCAGTTTTAAAGGTTTTTAGTTGTTTTTCCATTGCATCAAGTGCGCTGTAGTGCTCATCGGTTTTATCGTCACACTGCACATATACAAGGGTATTATTTGGTGCAAAGCGCACTAAGGTATCAATGTGGCTGTCGGTGTCATCGCCCGCTAAATAGCCATGTTCAACCCATAAAAAACTGGTCGCGCCTAAGCGCTCTTTTAAAAGTGCTTCAATATCATTTGGGTTTAAATCAGGGTTACGGTTTTTATTAAGCAAACACTCACTGGTTGTTAGCAACACACCGTGCTCGTTTATTTCAATACCGCCACCTTCAAGTACCATATCGAGCGCTTGATATTGGTTGTTTGTGCTACTTAGCTCTTTTACCAAAGTACGATTAATTTGATTGTCCAACGCGCTTTCAAATTTATTGCCCCAACCATTAAAAGTAAAATCATATACTTTTAATTGCTCTGGTGAATCAATAGCGGCGCAAGTAAGCGGACCATGATCGCGCGCCCAAGTATCGTTAGTAGGCGTTACTACAAAATGAACACGATTAAGAGAGACGTTAGCACTATTTAGTAAAGCTGTAATATGCACTTTTAAGGCACTGTTATGCGCCACAATAACAAGCTGTTGCTGCGTTGTTATGTGTTTAGTAAGTTCAATATATACAGGTTCTACACGCGCTAAGTTGTCGGCCCAATCGGTGTCTTTGTGAGGCCATGTAAGCATAACAGCGTCTTGCTCGGCCCATTCTGGTAAAAGTCTAAAGTTCATGAATTTTATATACTAATTAAGATGGCGCTAGTTTAGCATTTTACATAAAGATGTCAGCTAATTATCACTGTTTAGGTCGCCTTGGTTTGGTTCAAGTTCTTGACGTTTTTTAAGTTGGCGGGTTTGAGCATGTAAACTCGCTCTAACAATAAGTTCTTGGTCGGTGGTTCTAATTGCGGTAAAAAGCAGGGTGTATTGGTAATGTTCACTATCTTGTTTCTCTACTGCCACAACTTCAGTATAACAGTACACAGCAGATGCTTCGTGATGTAAAAACAGTTTTGTTCTAAATGCTTGGCCAATTGAGTGTACTTCTGGTGATGTAAAGCGAATACCGCCACCGCCATAGCTGTCACATTGGATTGCGTTATCTTGGGCTTGTTCTGAGGCCAAAATATGGCTCATTATTAAATCTATTTTACGCGACTGTGCTTGTAAAAAAGCGGCTAACTCTTGCGCTATATCGCCTAAGTTACGCAGAGGACGCAAAGAACTTTGTTCGAGTTCACTGACTTCGTTGGCTAATTTAAATAATGGAGGAATATCGTCTTCAAGCTCAAGTTGTGACTTAGGGACTTGCTTATTTGTCACAGCTAATAAATTCACTCTAATACTTTCATCAATTTGAAAGTATTGCTCAAACTCATCTAATCTTTGACTTTTCATTACACTCTCCACCACGTATTTAGTTAATAGTAGCGTTGTGAGTACTAAATTGCTAGCAGATAAAATAACGCATAGCGGGCTAAATACTTTGTTTACGTTCAATTTTTTAACATGCTGATTATGAGAATAAATACCGTAAAGTTCAACACGCTCTAGGAGTTATAAAAAAGCGGCCAATGTCATCCTAACATTGGCCGCTTGGGTATTGATTCATCAGCGCATACTTATTTAAGTAGAGCGGCTAATTCATGTAAATCTTTCACAACGTGATCTGGTTTTTTAGCTAATGGATAAAGTGCTTTACCCGGGCGTGCTATAAAAGTGGTTTGTAAGCCAGCTTCTTTAGCACCAGCAACATCCCAGCCATGGGCTGCTACCATCATTGCTTCATTTGGAGCTACATTTAACTTTTTAAGTACCCACTCATAAGCACGTAAGTCTGGTTTGTAAATTTTAATATCTTCAATGCTGTAACGTGCATCAAAGTAAGATATTAAACCAGCGCTTTCAAACTGTGCCTTTACACCTTTGTTTGAAGAATTTGTAAGGCTCACTAATTTATAGCCCTGTGCTTTGAGTTTCGCCAGTCCTTCTTTAACATCGCTGTGTGGAGGAAGCGTTAAAAGAGGTGTAACAATAGCTGTTTTAGCTTGTTCACTAGTAATATCAATATTGTTGTTTTGAGCGACCATGAGGAGTGACGCCACCCCAATTTGCCCAAAGTCATGATAACTACCACTTACAGTATCTACTAATGAATGGTGCAGCATAGTTGAAAACCACAGTGGTAATAAATCTTCACGTCCGCCTAATGCTTTACCAATAGAGGTGCGCATTGACGTTAAATCAAGTAGGGTTTCGTTTACATCAAAAATAAGCACTTTAGGTTTTGCTTGTTTTTTTGGTTCATCAGCTTCGGCGTAACCAGATACAAGGCTTGTGCCCACAAGTAGTGAAAGAGTGAGTGTTTTTAACGATTTTAAAATAGACATTAATTATTCTCCGATTCAAGTGCTGCCATAACATCAATAGGTTCTGCGCGTAGGGTGTAATCTTCGCTTAAAAATGCGTATGTAATAACACCTTCTTGGTTTATTACATAGGTAGCCGGTAGCGGCAATTTAAAGCTTTTATCGCCGTAGTAGTGTTCAAAATCAATACCAAATTGTGTATATAACGCTTGGATACGCTCATCAAGTGTAAATAATAAACCAAATTGCTCAGCTACTTTATTGCTCACATCGCAAAGCACGTCAAATTCAAGGTTGTTTTTTTGTGCAGTTGAGAGAGTCTCATCAGGTAGTTGTGGTGATATTGCGACTAACTGAGCACTTTGAGTTTTAAATTGTGGTAAGTAGTCGTTAAGTGCTTTTAGCTCTAAATTACAATATGGGCACCAGCCACCACGATAAAAGCTAATAATTACTGGGCCTTTTTTTAATAAATCCGCAAGCTCAACGTTTTCGCCTTTATGATTGGCTAGGCTAAAATTTTCTACTTTTTGACCAATTTGCAACGCATTGTCTTTAATATGCTGTGCAATAAGCTCTTCGTTTGTAGTGTTCATTAATGCTAAAACGTCAGCTGGTAACTTGGCCTCTTTTTGTACGTTATAGGCATCTATTTGCGCTTTTAAACTCATGATTGAACCTCAATAATTAAACTATCTACAATTATAGTGTTCCAGTTATTTAAATAAACATTGCAAAACTGAAAGCTTCATTCGAAAATGTTAAACATTGAAAATAGAGATTGGCAAGTTTGTGTATAATTTGAGCGACCTAGAAACATTTATAGCTGTAGTTGAAAATAAGGGAGTACTTGCTGCTGCCCGCGAGCAGCGTTTATCGCCTGCAACAGTGAGCCATCGCTTAAGTAAACTAGAACGAGAGCTTGCTACAGTGCTTGTTTTTAGAGATAGCAGACGAGTACGGTTATCTCCCGCTGGAGAAATATTTTACACCCGAGTTGGCGCCATAATAGAAGCTTTACGCGATGCTGAGCATAGTATTGGTGCGCGTAGCTCATCGGTAAGTGGCTTACTAAGAGTGACAATGCCCCCATGGGTTTTTTCAAAATACGTAATGCCTAAACTCAATGAGTTTGAGCAAGCTTACCCTGAACTAAAGCTTGATTTTTTAATAACGGATCATTTTGTAAATGTGGTTGATGACGCTCAAGATGTTGCAATTAGGGTGGGAAAATTAAATGACTCAGGATTACTTTCTCGTAAAATCGTAAACAATAGTCGCATACTGTGTGCAGCCCCTAGCTATATAGAAAAGTACGGCATGCCTAAAAATTTAACGCAATTGAGTGAACATTATTGGGTTTGCCTGCCGTGGCAACGCCAGTTAAAGCTTTTTGACGAACACAAAAAAATCCATACCTTTAATGCTAAAACACGTTTTACTATTTCAAACTCCGATAATATGACACAAGCTGCTATTGCAGGTCATGGTATTGCTATTAAGTCAAAAATAGCGATTAATGAAGATCTTAAAAATGGTATTTTAGTAGAAGTAATGCCAGGCGTAATGGCACAAGATGATGCACCGGTTTGGTTTTTACGTCCGCAAAATAGTTTAACAACCCGTAAAACCGATGTATTTTATGATTTTATGAAATCACTATTTTTGAGCTGCGAATAAGCGTTTAAATGAGCGTTTTACTCCAGTTAAAAACAAATAACCAGTAAGCTCTGCAAGCAAGGCTACTATTATGGCTGCAACAATGGCGGCTATAATAGAGTCTTTTTTTAAAATGATTTGACCTTCAAAGCGTTGCCATACTTGTTGCTTTATATCGCTCATGCCACTGATCATAGTAAATATATACGGAGATTTCTCAAACCTATTTACGGCTATCTGTAAGTCTTGCTGTCGTTCGTAAAGAGTACTGATATTACTTGCCCCTTTGTTCACAATTTCATCATCAATATTTTGATAGTGTTTTATTAGCTTATTTAAATCATTATTGAAATACTTAGTTGCGTCGCTTTTAAAAGGCGCAACGGCATTATTAGCTTCAATTAATTGGGCTGATAGTGCTTGGCCAAAGTCACTTACAAATGCAGGAATTTGCACACCTAAAAGTAAACCACACGCAAAAAAACTTAATCGTATATAGTCTAAAAGTTTACTCATAAACTTTCCTTTTTAAAAACAATACATATAAATAACCCAAAGTTAACATTTTGCTTGTTTTTATGCTCAAAACTCGTAATCTAAAGGTAATAAAAATAACAACAGGTGCTAGTTAAGGATGACGAAAAAAATAACGTTTACGTCAACATTTGTTGATATTTCAAGTCAACTTAAGCGCTTTGTCTCTCGAATAGTTCAGCCCGATGACGTAGAAGACATTGTGCAAGAAACATTTATAAAAAGCTATGAAGCCGACTTAAAGCAAGATATTCAATTTACTCGCAGTTATATGCTTAAAACAGCAAAGCATTTAGCACTTAATCATATTGCTAAATGGGATAATAAATTTAACGAATCCCTTGAGCAAGACAGTGAGTTGCCTGTATTACTTAAATCAATGCAGCTAGAAGATGAATACACATCTAAAGAGCGCTTTTTACTTTTTTGTAAAGCCACAGAGCAATTAAGTGTATCAATTCGTAAATGTTTTATATTAAAAAAAGTATACGGCATGAGCCAAAAAGAGATAGCGAGCGAGATGCAATTAAGTCAAAGTACGGTTGAAAAGCACATTGCCAAAGGATTACTACAGACTATGTTGTATATGCGAGAGCATGACAAAACCCACGAACTTCCTGATGCAAGTATTATGTCAGTGCAATCGTTACCCCTAGAGAGGGTTTCAAAATGAGCAACGTACATCAATTTACCTCAAAAGATTTAATTCTCGAAAAAGCCTGTAATTGGATAAGTGCAATAGATCGCGGCTTAAGTGCTGACGAAAAAGAGCAATTTAAATTGTGGATGATGCAAAGCACTGCTCATCAAGATGCTGTATATGAACTTGCTCAGCTTTGGGATGAAATATCTGTTTTAAACGAATTAAGTCATTTATTCCCGCACCGTAGTAGCAAACAGTCTAAAAATAGATGGATGTTTTCTTACTCGATTGCAGCCAGTTTATTTGCAGCATTAATGGTGTGTAGCTATTTACTGATCAATTTAGAAAATGGTTATAACCAAGAACTTGCTAAAGTTAATTATACTAAAATTTATAAAACGAAAGTAGGTGAGCAAGCTACTTATGTTTTACCCGATGGAACGATTGTTCAGTTAAATACCAATAGTTTACTTGAAGTTGCTTACAGCAAAGGGCGCAGGCAGCTATTACTCAGTCGTGGAGAAGGGCGATTTAATGTGGCTAAAGATACGACGCGTCCGTTCAGTGTTATGGCTGGTGATAAAAGCTTTACCGCGTTAGGCACGGTATTTAATGTGCAACGCAATACTTCATCAGATTTAGAACTTGTGGTTACCGAAGGTAAAGTGATGATTACCGACCCAAGTGTTGCTGTAGATGCTAATGATTTTAAAGCATATCAACTTGCTGATAATAGTACGCAAAAAATTCGCAAAATTAATGCAAATATTGTTACTTCGGGCGAGAAAGCGATTATTGAGCAAAGTATAACAAAGCCGATAACGCAACTTTCTGCGGGCGATGTTCAGCGCGATTTAGCATGGCAAAATGGTATGTTAATTTTCAATGGTGAACAATTAAGCGATGCTTTAAATGAAGTAAGCCGTTATACCGCAACGCGTTTTGAATTGTCGTCAGCTGAACTTGCTAGTATTAAAGTGGCTGGTGTATTTAAAGCCGGCGATGTAGCTGGCTTACTTGAGAGCTTACAAACTAATTTTTCGATTGATCATGAACGCTTAGGCGAGCATGTAGTTAGTCTTAAACGCCATACAGAATCATAAGTAGCAGCTATGCAAATCAAGCTAATGTTAGATAAAGTTGCACCTATAAAGATATCACGTAAAAAAAAGATTAAAAAAAAGAAACAAAACCATAGAGGATTTTTGTTTGTCAGCTGTTTATATAAGATGCGCAGTAACCATACGTATTTATTGGGTGGTTTAAGTGTGCTTGTCCCCGCTATTTTTAGCATCAGTGTACAAGCCGCGACGCAAACCACTGGGCAAATGGTGCAATTTGATATAAAAGCGCAGCGAGCAGACAAAGCCTTAATTGAATTTGCTAAGCAAACAGAGCAAACCGTGGTGTTTTCTTATGAGTTAGCTAAGCAGTATGATGCAAATTCGGTATATGGATTTTATACCCAACTTGATGCTTTACAGGCATTACTAGGTGGAACTGAGCTCGATGCGGTTGTTGATCAAAATGGATTACTGAGTATAAAACTCAAACAAATCAACAGGAATGATAACAACATGATGAAGCTTTCAGCGGTCAGTGCAGCTATATTACCAGCGTTACTTGCGGCAAATTCGCAAGGTGTGAATGCAGCAGAAGAAGTTGCTCAAGAAAAAATTGAAAAAATTGCTATTGTCGGTAGCCGTGTAGCGGGACGTTCAGTTGAAGATTTACCCGTTCCAGTAGATATTCTAAGTGCAGAAGCGCTTGAAAATACGGGCCAAACAGAAGTTGGCCGTATGTTACAGTCTATTGCCCCTTCATTTAACTTTTCAAGCTCGTCGATTAGTGATGGTACCGATGCATTAAGACCTGCCACACTGCGTGGTTTAGGTCCAGATCAAACGTTAGTGTTGATCAATGGTAAACGTCGCCACCAAGCAAGTATTATTCATATTAATACATCAGTAGGACGTGGTACTGCGGGTACTGACATGAATGCAATACCTGCGTCAGCTATTAAACGTATTGAAGTTCTGCGTGATGGCGCTGCGGCTCAGTATGGTTCTGATGCAATTGCCGGTGTAATTAATATTGTACTTAAAGATGGTAGTGAAGGCGGTAAAGCGGCTATCAATTATGGTCAATATTCAGAAGGTGATGGCGAAACAGTTAACGTCGATTTTAACAAAGGTTTTGCACTAGGCGATGACGGTTATTTAAATGCAACAATTAACTATCGCGACCGTTCACCTACTAACCGTGCTGGTTTACATGGTTCATGCCAATTTTACGGTTGTACAGAATTAAGTGACGGTACTTTACTGGCTGGCGATCCACGAGAAGTGACCGCAGACAGAGATACATTTAGAATTGGTGATGCCGACTCTCAACAGTTTGGTTTAACAATTAATACAGGTTATGAGTTAGGCGATGGCGAGCTTTATGGCTTTATTACTTATTCAACGCGTGATAACGAATCAGCTGCATTTTTCCGTCACAATGCAAATGCGGGTGGCAACCCAGTACTACAAGATAATGATGCGACGATTCCGCTAGGTTTTTTACCAAAAATCAACACAACGATCGATGATATTTCATATAACTTTGGTTATAAGACACAATTTGATAACGATGCTAGCTTAGACTTATCCTACACTTACGGCGAAAACAGCATTGATTACACGACAAGTGACACAATTAATGCTTCATACGCTAATTTTTTACGTTACGACCAAGGCTTAAGTGCAGCTGATATCCGTACAACTATTCCACGTGAAGCATACGCTTATGGCATGGAGCTCTCACTACAAACAATCAATCTTGATTTCACACAAAACTTTGATGATTATTCTTTAGCAATGGGTGCTGAGATTCGTACTGACGAATACCGTATCCTAGAAGGTAATGAATATGCATACCGAGATTATGATACAAACAATGGCGTAAGTATTTACGATGGGTTAAGTGGTGGTGTAGGCAGTGAAGATGCATCTGGTGGCACACAAGGTTTTGGTGGTTCATCTCCAGCATCGTCGGTTGACGAGTCACGCGATGTTATTTCATTTTATATGGATGCAGAAGCTTACTTTATTGAAGATGTTATTATATCTGGCGCACTTCGCTACGATAACTACAAAGGTTTTGGTGATACTGTTAACTTTAAACTAGCGGGTAACTGGTCGGTTACAGATGATATTTCATTACGTGGTGCATTAAGTTCAGGCTTTAGAGCGCCATCTATGCAACAACTATACTTTAACAATATTAGTACGCAGTTCGTGACAGGCCCTAATGGTACATTAGTTGCTGAGGAAGTAGGGACATTTAGAAATGACTCAACACTTGCACAAAGTTTAGGTATTCCAAAACTCAAAGAAGAGAAATCTGAAAACCGTAGTTTAGGTATCGTTTACAACGTGACAGATAACATCAACTTAACAGTTGATTACTACTCAATTGATATTGACGACCGTATTGTTATTAGTAACCGTTTGGGTAAAGGGCTTTCTTCAAGCTTAGATGCGGCCTTAGTTAGCTCAGGTGCAGGCGCTGGTCAGTTTTTCTTAAATGGTGCAGATACAGAAACTCGTGGTATCGATTTTGTTGCAACATGGAATACAGAAGGCTTAGGCGGTACGCTTGATTTTACACTTGCGGCTAACTTTACTGAAACTGATGTTGTATCGTTATTTACGCCATCAGGTTCTGGTTTAGAAACTGTGCCGGTTGAAGATGTATTCTCGGAACAAGAGATTTCAATCATCGAAGAGTGGCAACCAGAGGATCGCATTAATTTAAGCGCGCTTTATCAACGTGATGACTGGACGGTTAATTTATCACTGAATCGTTTTGGTGAATACACCGTAGAGGATGGTGATAGCCAAACTTATTCGGCAGAAATCTTAACGGATGTTAAAGTTAATTACTTCGTAACAGAAGATTTATCTGTGAATATTGGTGCTAATAACCTGTTTGACGTTTACCCAGACAAAAACAAAATTGGTAACTCACGTTCAGGCACAATCGTTGATGCTAACGGTAACACTGTAGTAAGCAGCTCCGGTGTATTTGAATACTCTCGCCGTTCAGCTCCATTTGGTTTTAATGGTGCTTATTACTACATAGGCGCAGAATATCGTTTTTAATAAATAACTCTCCTATTGTTATTTAAAGTTGAAGGGCCGCAAGGCCCTTTTTTGTTACTTTAAAGAGTTATCCTATATCTAATACCAACCTGCATAAATCTTTGATCAATTTAACGAATTAAATTGCACTATAACGTCGTTAAAAATTTTTTATTTAGAACAACTAAATACAAAAATTTTTGCCTAGTTCTAGCGTAATTTTCTTAACGTTAAATAGACCCATATATAAGCAGATTGGTATAATACCCATCCGCAATAATACTTGATCAATTTGAGGGCTTAAACCTGTCGCTAACTGTGTTAAAAATTTCTGATATGGAACAACTAAACAACGAAATTTTTACCTGGTTATCGACACGATTTTCTTATCGTTAAATAGACCACATTTAAGCCGCTTAGTATTATTTCGAGATTAAAGAAATGGAGTAGTTTTCATACTCTTTAATATTATTCATCACGTTCATTAGGGTGTTGTGATTACTGTTTTCGTCAGCTTTTATCAATACTGAACTTATTTCATATTTTGCAGCAAACATTGCTAGGTTAGTCGACACTTGCTCTAAGTCAATCAACCTACCTGAGAAATAAACCCCATTACTTTCATCTATACTAAATAAAGCATTTTTAACCGGTTTATCTATTTGAGGGCTATCGAGCGGACGATTTAACTCAATGGCCACAGGTTTAACAAAAGATGTAGTAACAATAAAGAAAATGAGTAGTATAAATACAATGTCTAACATTGGAGTCATATCTACATCAGCATTATTTTGCAGTTGAGCTAGTTTTTTTTTCATATTGGGACCTTATTTATAATTTAAAGCTGCGGCGCCACAGCAAGATTTCAGGATCCTATTAATAAAACTAGCACAGCTAAAATAAAATATAGTTAATTAAATATTCTAATAATATTAAATGTTTGTATAAATTATGTCGTTATATGTAAGATAAAATAAATGAATACTTTAAGACAATAAAAAACCCAGCGCTATGGCTGGGTGCTTGGCGTCAAAATCAAGTTTAATGGTTTTTCATGCGACTCATTTCTGCATGGCAACTCTGCATTGTTAGTAGTGTTTTAGCCAAAGCAGCTTCACAGTCAGCAGGTTGTGGTTTATCCATCGCGGCTTTAATTTCTTCAAGGGTTTTATCCTCAACTTCCTCTAGCTCCTTCACATAGGTGCTGTCGTTGTGTGAGCTAAATGTTGTAAGCAGTCCAGTGTATGCACGGCGTGCTTCAATAGCGAACGAAGAGCCATCTTCGCGTTCCCCTTTTTCATTAATAGCATAGGGCTGCAAGCGCTCAACACTTACTTTACGTGCATCGATCATGCGCTGGAAAAGAGCGCCAATTGCAGGGTCTTCAATTTTTTCTAGGGCTTTTTCATAAAAGTCGATGCCACTGTTCATTACTTGAATGATGTCTGTAATATGATTTACTTCTGATCCTTGATGGGTGTTCATAATGACCTCTTTAATTAAATGAATATAAACTTCAATCTAATAAAAGCAAAGGTCATTCCATAATGCCTTTCATGTATAAGTATTTGATATTAATTGCTTTGTTATTTATTTTTAAATTACTAGGTTAATTTTTTCTATTAGCCTAGCAATTTTTACAAAGTATTGTGTAATAAAGCTACTTTAGTTCCTCGGCAACTTCAGCTACTTTTTGGCGCAACCAAATATGACTCGCATCTCGGTGTAGCAGTGGACTCCAAATCATATCAAGTTCAAAAGGAGGAATAGGAAAAGGAGGTTCTAGTATTTTAAGTCCTGGATCGTCGACATAAATATTAGCGGCTTTAGATGGTAGAGTGGCAATAAGGTTTTTCTCTTTTGCTAAATGAATCGCTACATGGTAATTACGCGTAAATGTAGCGATATTACGATGTTTACCAAAGTGAGCGAGGGCTTCGTCAACCCACCCTAGCTTTTGCACGTCTTTTGGATCCATTCCTACACCAACACCAAAACCTGTTTTACTTACCCAAATATGGCGTGCTTTTAAATAGCTATCAAGGCTAAAGCTTTCAATTATTGGATTATCGGCTTTTACTAAACAGCAAAAACTGTCTTTCCAAATACGCTTATGATGAAAAGATTGTGGTAAGTTTTCAAAACGATTGATAGCCATATCAACTTTACCATTTTCTACATCATGAAAAGTCACATCACTTGGGGTAAGTATATCTAATGTGGTGTCGGGTGCCTCGTCATGTAATTTACTAAGCAGTTTAGGCGCTAGGGTACTTGCAGCGTAATCGCTGGCCATAATCCTAAACACACGTTTACTTTGGCTTGCCTCAAATTCTCGATTAGGTGCTAGAGTTTCTTCGAGAGTCATTAATATGCCACGTATAACAGGTTGTAACTCCAAAGCACGCTCAGTTGGGACCATACCATCGCTGGTACGAACTAAAATAGGATCGTTAAATAGGTTACGAAGACGTTTAAGGCCATTACTCATTGCAGGTTGTGTAATACTCAACTGGTTTGCAGCGCGTGTTACGTTGCATTCTCGTAGTAGTGTGTCGAGGTAAACCAGTAAATTTAAATCTATTTTACTTATATTCATTGTGTGTCCTTTAGCGCCTACCAGTGGTGAATAAAGCGCTGTGCTGTCGGGTATGGGTAAATATGACTCACATGCCCATTTTTTATGTTTTGCTGTGCTTGTTTCCAAAAACTAACATCAACTAATTCGGGATGTGTACTTAATAAAAACTGTTTATAAGTTGGGTTAGGTGTAACAAAAGTACATAACTGCTCCGGGAAAACATCTTGTGGAGCGACAGAGTAACTTTGTTCACTCATTAAATAGTCATCGTAATTTTTAGCTTTAGGTAATTCTCTAAAGTTCATATCTGTAAGGTATTGTACTTCGTCGTAATCATAAAAAATAATACGCTTATGCTTACTTACCCCAAAGTTTTTTAATAGCATATCACCAGGAAATATATTAACGGCAATCATTTCTTTAAGTGCTTGGCCGTACTCCTCTATTGCATCTGCTGCACTTTCGTCATTAGCGTTTTCTAAAAACAGATTTAGTGGTGTCATGCGCCGTTCAATGTAAAGGTGTTTTATAATCAACCAATCGCCTTCAATTATCATAGAGGAGCCAATTGTTTTATGTAATTGCTCAAGCAAATTACTATCAAAACGAGCCAAAGGAAATACGACATTAGAATACTCTATAGTGTCAGCCATACGCCCAACGCGATCGTGACTCTTTACGAGCTGATAGCGCTTTAAAACGGTGTTGCGACCAAATGGTTTGCTTTCACCAAACTTATCTTTAATGACTTTAAATACATAACCAAAAGAGGGGAGGGTAAATACCATCATCACCATGCCCGGTGTACCAGGTGCAATTGTAAACTCATCACTTGAATGCGTTAAATGACTTAAAAATTCGCGGTAAAATTCAGTTTTGCCTTGTTTATGAAAACCGATCGCGTTGTATAGCTCTGCAATTGTTTTGTTTGGCATTAGCTGATTTAAAAACCTTACCAACGCTGATGGTGCATGAGTTTCCACCATAAAATAAGCACGCGCAAAGCCAAAAATAACACGCATTTGTGATGATTTAGTGAGCAAGGCGTCTAAGTATAAGCCTTTATCTTTATGATGTAGTACTGCAATAATAAAAGGTTGCACACCGCTTTGAGAAACTACACGGCCAACAATATACGCCGCTTTGTTACGATAAAATGCAGTATGTAATATATCAAAGCGCATTTGCCAAGGTTGGTGGTGAGTATCGGGGGCTTGTTTGTAAAATGCTTTAACAAGCAAGCGTATATCTCGTTCTAAATCTACAAATGGGGCTTTAAAATCAAAGTGATTGATAATACGTTTTATCGTAGGCTTTAAACCATCAACTACCGGGAAATAACTTCTATACTCGGATTCAACCGGTACAGATGGCGCGTCTTTTAATGTGGCTTGTACAAATATAAAGTCATTATGAAAGTAACGTCTATGGTAAAGACGGCAAAATACAGAGTTATAGAATGTTTCGGCAAGCTCTGCTTGTGGGTGAAAGCATAAAAAGTGTTGATATATTTTTTTTACTGCAAGCCAAAGAGACTCATCAAGGGTATCTGTAGGATGTTCTATTTTTAAAAATTGTGTCGTTTCGTTAACACGATCATCATAATAGCTAATACGTAAACGGCTTATATCGTTAATTGCTTGCCAATCTTTATTAGCAAAAGCGAGAGGGGCTTTTGCCGTGGTTTTTTGAAATAGCTTATAGTGCTTTTTAAAGCCAGTTAAAATTAGTTCAGCAATACGATGTGGCTGCATAAGCATTCCTTATTATACGTTAGAGTTTATACTCTATTGTGTTAAGGGTATGTTATTTTAAGTTTAAAACCAAGCTAAATTACGAACACGCTCATAATGCTTTATGAGAGTTTTATTTGTATATTAATATTTTTTTTTCTAGTTCTTTAATTTTTTTAGCAATAGCAGATACTTCTTTTTTATATTCTTTATTAATTCGTTTAATGTTCTTGGTAATATCTTTAGTAATTATATTTTTCTCATCGTCGGCTAAAATATGGTTAAGGCGCTGTTGTTGCTTGTATTCAGCTCGCTCTTTTTCACGATCGAGTATCGTTAATTTATGGTTGTTACTGCGAAGTTCAGCTTGTAACCCAGCCAAAAGCCTTTCTCGCTCAAGATCGTTTAGTTGTTTTCTATAATCAACTTCAGGGCCATTTTGCAGTATGTTTGTGGTATTTACTTTGTGTGTAGTTGCGCGATGATCGCAAGGAAACTGAGAAAAAACAGTCTCTTTTTCTGTCACGCATTTGTAGTAAGTCGTGGCGTTATTATAAAAGCAGATAAAGATGCAAAGTGAATAAAATAAGTAACTAACAAGTTTAATCATAGCAGGGCATCCATGAATTTATTTTGCGTTGCTAAAAACGCAGTTCCAAAATAAAAACTATAACCTAGCTTGACGTTATAGCAAGCTAGGTCAGGATTACAGTTATTGAGTGAATGTTTTTAACTTCTTAATGCTTTGTACTAAAAATGGAATATCTAAACCTTGCTCAATAGAGAACCCTTCAGCGGCAGAGATGTTTTTAAAATTCCCATCTGAGTCTATTAATGTGATCCTATCTTTTTTGTATGCTATGACTACACCTTGGGAGTAATTAACACCCATATTGTCTTTTTTCTTGTATAGGTTAACACCTAACATTGTTTGTTTGGCAATCGCTTTACAATTTAAGTACTGACCGACACTAGTCGCAATTAAATCACTTGGTTGAATTAAGCCTTCAACCATTGAGATTCTTTTATCTGAGCTGTATAAGGTTGATGTACTTACCACTTCTTGAGTATCATTTACTAAGCTAAAAGCAAAGATTTGCGTTGCGTTATCGCGTGGGGATACAACTTTTGAACCGCTAATAACTCTAATCGCACTGTTAGTGTGAGCTTGGTCATTAATAAAGCTCAGCTCGTTAATACCACTTACTTCAATACTGCGACGTTGGCTCTGCCATGCGGGAAGAGTGTGCTCTTCAATTATCGCAACTTTATAAAAGGCAGGTAAACCGTATACCAAACTAAATAGCATGTCGCTATGATTAGTTGGCTGTAAAAACTGCTCTGTTTTATGTAGACCTTTATTTTCTGAAATAAAGTCGGCTAATTGTTGGTCGGTTTCAAAAACAAAAATGTCGATATTAGCCTGAGTGTAATCTTCACATTTCTCAAGAGGAGTTGGTATTTGGTAGTTAATATTTTGGTTATTAATTTTAACGCTATGAGCTTGTTTATATGTTTCGATATCTAGTAAATCATTTTTAGCTAACAAACTTTTAGCTGTTGTAGGGTATGAAAGTGGTAAAACATTATCTTGCTTTGTTACATCAAATTTTAAGTTAGCATCTGCCCAAATATGAATGCTGTGGCTAAGCGCAAAACATATAACTAAAAATGAGCTTGCGTAACGTGCAAATTTAAACTGTTTTAGACGCGCTAAATGCCGCCATGTAAGATTACTGGCAACGAGTTGAAAACCTAAGATTAGCAGAACAATACCGCCGGCAAAAAGAGTTGTTAAAGCAGGCGAACTTGTTAATCGATGCCACAGTAGTGAGATGATTTCAGGCAAAGCGGAAGTGCTTAAATGATAGCCCAAATTAACATACACATAAGCATCAAGAGTAAGCAGTGATGCGCCAAACGTAGCAATTACAGCAGCCATTCCACGAATGTGCCTAGGATAGGGGAAAATCAAACTAAGCGGAAATACCGTCAGCACAAATGCTAAAAAGGCAATAAAACTAGTGTGGCTAAGCCATGTCACTAGCATATAAGTTATGCCCATAAAGCTAGTTGGTGGCGAATCGGCAAATAAATAGCTTAAGCTAATAAATAGCGCTAAGCCGATGTTGGCAAAGGTGAACCAATGCCCCCAGCTTAATAACTGACTCGCTTTTGATGAAAACTGATTGTGCTGCGATAAGTTCATAGAGTTTATTTAACCGACTGCGATAATGCTTTTGCAAAGTTCTCAGTTACGGCTTGTCTTTTCCCTGTTGGTACATGCTCTTTTAAGATATGCGTGATAGAATTTCCTAAACACATAAGGCTTAAATCAACCGGTGCATTATGTTTAGTTAGCACATCAATAAGCTGATCGACGATTTGTTCTACTTCTTCATTAGAGTATTTTGATAAGATTGGCATCAGTTGGTTCAATAAAATAGTTATATTCCCGTATTTTAACACTAGAGGCGTGAAAAACAAAGATGACAACAGACGTTAAAAAATTAGTCGTTCATTATGTAGACAAAAAAGACGACGATACGCAAATTCACCTTCGAAATGATGAAATGATCATCAACGATAAAGTGGCCGTGTTCATTGAGCAGCTACATCATGCGTACAACGGTAAACCTGGTAAAGGTTATTGTGCTTTCAGTGGAGATAAAAACAGTATTGTAGCATCAGCAATGCAAAGTTACCGTAATGATGAGTTGGGCTTTTGGCATATGACAGAGCAAGCTTCAACAGTCTTAAAAGAAGAGCTTGATAAGTATGCTTTTAGTGAAACAGGTTATTTAGTATTTTGTCATTATCAGTATGTTGCTACCGATTACATGTTAATTGCGATGATTAACATCAAAGAACATTATTCAATGACTTCAGAGCTTGATTTAGCAGCTTCTCGCCATTTAGATATATCGCGTATGCAACTCGCTGCTCGCATCGACTTAACAGCGTGGGATACACAAGCTGACGACAATCGTTATATTTCATTTATCAAAGGACGAGCTGGACGTAAAGTTGCTGACTTTTTCTTAGACTTTTTAGGTTGTGAAGAGGGTATTGATTCAAAACAGCAAAGCCAAGTAATGCTTAGCGCAGTAGAGGATTATTTATCAGAGCAACAGTTTGATAAATCAGAAAAAGACGACTTACGTAAACAAGTATTTGATTACTGTAATGATTGCGTAACTACAGGCGAAGATGCCAGCGTAAGCGAGCTTTCAGCAACGCTCACTAAAGGCGATGACAGCCCGTTCGACAGTTTTTGTAAAGAACAAAGCTATGACTTAGAAGAAACCTTCCCTGTAGATAAAAAAACGGTAACCAGTATGGTTAAGTTTTCAGGTCTAGGTGGTGGCGTAAGTGTAAGTTTTGAGCGTAAACATTTAGGTGAGCGCGTTACTTATAATGAAGCGACTGATACCTTAGTGATTAAAGGTATTCCGCCAAATTTAAAAGATCAGTTACAACGTTTTATGGAACAAGAGCAAGAATAAACGTTACATAAATAATGTTTTAGCTTTATTGAAAACGCGGCAAGTAGACCGCGTTTTTTTATGAGAAAACTTATTTTTAAACGCCAGCATACAGTTTATGGATTTAACGTTTGGTGTTTACCTGTAGACGTAGAGCTTGCTCACGTTAGAAGCGCAGCTTCTCAAAGCTTTAAATAGTGAATTAAAAAAGGTGAGGTGAGTTTTAATGTATTGCAATGCATTAAAAAGGTACTGCTAGTTAACAATGTTGGTAAAAACGTCGTTTTTAAAGGCCAGCAAGCTGTGCGTCTACAGGTTATGGATTTAACGTTTGGTGTTTACCTGTAGACGTAGAGCTTGCTCACGTTAGAAGCGCAGCTTCTCAAAGCTTTAATGGTGAATTAAAAGAGGTGAGGTGAATTTTAATGCATTGCAATGCATTAAAAAGGTACTGCTAGTTAACAATTTTGATAAAAACGTTATTTTTAAACGCCAACATACAGTTTATGGATTTAACGTTTGGTGTTTACCTGTAGACGTAGAGCTTGCTCACGTTAGAAGCGCAGCTTCTCAAAGCTTTAAATGGTGAATTAAAAATGGTGAGGTGAGTCTTAATGTATTGCAATGCATTAAAAAGGTACTGCTAGTTAACAATTTTGATAAAAACGTTATTTTTAAACGCCAGCATACAGTTTATGGATTTAACGTTTGGTGTTTACTTGTAGAGCTTGCTCACGTTAGAAGCACTTTACATAGCACTTAAAGCAAAAAAGCCCCGCTATTGAGTAAATAGCGGGGCTTTTAAATGAGCGTTAGTTACTAATCAGCACTCATTGTTTTAGTCATTGCAGAGCTTGCACGACCAGCAGGTTTGATTGAGCCTGCACGTAAGCCACTGTCGGGTACTAGTTCACGTTTGTCGTGAGCCATTGCAACAGAGATATGTTTTACTTCGCTATCAGCTACAGGAGTAGGTTGTGCCATTGGCGCACTTGCAGATCCTTGCGAAACGACGGTTTTAACATGCTGTACTGATTTTTCAACTTTAGCTGGTTGCTCAGTCACTACAGGTGCTTCAACTTTAGCTGGTTGCTCAGTCACTACAGGTGCTTCAACTTTAGCTGGTTGCTCAGTCACTACAGGCGCTTCAACTTTAGCTGGTTGCTCAGTCACTACAGGTGCTTCAACTTTAGCTGGTTGCTCAGTCACTACAGGCGCTTCAACTTTAGCAGGTTGCTCAGTCACTGCAGGTGCTTCAACTTTAGCGGGTTGCTCAGTCACTACAGGTGCTTCAACTTTAGCTGGTTGCTCAGTCACTGCAGGCGCTTCAACTTTAGCGGGTTGCTCAGTCACTGCAGGTGCTTCAACTTTAGCGGGTTGCTCAGTCACTACAGGCGCTTCAACTTTAGCTGGTTGCTCAGTCACTACAGGCGCTTCAACTTTAGTTGGTTGCTCAGTCACTACAGGTGCTTCAATTTCAGCTGCTTGCTCAGTCACTACAGGGGCTTCAACTTCAGCTGATTCTTTAACCGCTTCAACTTTAGCCAAGTCTTCTACAGCAAGTGCTTGTTCAACTTTTTCAGAAGCATCAACAGCGGTTTCTTGCGATTTAGCTTTAAGTTCAGCTTCATACTCAGCTGCAGCTTGATCTGCTACTGGTACAAATGCAGGTGTTTCGTCTGATTTGTTTTCAGAACCTTCACCTTCTGGTCGGCGGCGACGTTGACCAGATGCACGAAGATGACGAGGAGAGCGGCGTGAACGTGTACGTGTTTGCTCTTGTTCTTCATCAGATGCAGATGTTTCATCGTTAGAATCAACAACGTCAACTTTCTCTTCTTTAATATGCGCTGTTTTTTCTGCTGGAGCTTGCGTTTGCTTTTCTACAGTAGGCGTAACTTGCTCTTTAACTTGTGGTTTTTCATCACTTACCACAGTTTGTTCTGTTATTTTATCTACTGTTTTTGCTTGTTCAGCATTTTCGTCTTCTAAACGTACTTTTTTACGTAAATTACGTCGTTGACGGCGAACTTTAGGCTTCTGCTCTTTAGGCTCTGCAGCTTGTGCTGGTTTAGAATCAGTTTCTACTTCCGGCTTTGCAGGGGCTTCAGTTTTAACTTGATCTTTTTCTTGGTTTTTATGCTCTGGGCGCTTACGAGAGTTAGGATTACGACGGCGCTTGTTGCGATTTTCGTTTCTTTCTTGGTTCTCGTTAGTTACTGGTGAATCAGTTTTAGCTTCATCTTGATCAGTATTGCTGCGTTCAGCACGAGGCTTAGTGCGAGGATTATTTCGACGACGTTGATTGTTATTTCGACGGCGGTTATCGTTACCTCTGCGGTTATTACGTGCTTCTTCTTGCTGCTTTTCAGCGGCTTCTTTTTTCTCTTCTACCGTTTCAGTAGCAAATAACGACTTAAACCACTTAGTGATTGCTGTAAATAAGCCACCATTAGCTTTAGTCTCATTGGTCACTGGCTTAGCTGTTTGTGCAGGCGCTGCTTGTGGAGCTGGTGTAGAAGGCATTACTACACCTTTTAGCATTGGTTCTTCACGTACTGGAGTACTTGGAGATTTAGACATCTCAAATACTTCAGGCTCAGGCGCAATAACTTGTCCGTAACTTACCGTTTCAAGTGTTTCGTCTTTACGTAAACGCATAACTTCGTAATGTGGTGTTTCCATATGTTGATTAGGAATAATCACTACATCACATTTATGATGTTTTTCAATACGATGAACACTACGTCGTTGCTCATTTAACAAATAAGCGGCAACAGCAACAGGCACTTGTGCATTTACTTGTGTCGTATTGTCTTTTATTGCTTCTTCTTCAATTAAGCGAAGAATAGAAAGTGCGATTGATTCGTTAGAACGAATAGTCCCTTGTCCGCTACAGCGAGGGCATGGGCCTTGGCTTGCTTCACCTAATGAAGGACGCAAGCGCTGACGCGACATTTCAAGTAAACCAAAGCGTGAGATTTTACCAATTTGAACACGAGCACGATCTGGGCGAGCAGCATCTTTTAAGCGATTTTCTACTTCACGTTGATGACGTGGAGGGGTCATATCGATAAAGTCGATTACAATCAAACCACCTAGGTCACGAAGACGTAACTGACGTGCAATTTCATCAGCAGCTTCTAAGTTAGTATTTAGTGCTGTTTCCTCAATATCACCGCCTTTTGTTGCTTTAGACGAGTTAATATCGATAGATGTTAATGCTTCAGTAGGGTCAATAACTATTGAACCACCAGATGGAAGACGCACTTCACGCTGAAACGCTGACTCGATTTGGCTTTCAATTTGATAATGTGTAAATAATGGCGTATCGCCTTGGTAAAGCTTAACGCGGCTCATGAAATCAGGACGAAAACGCTCAATGTGCGCTTTAGCTTCTTCAAAAACACGTGGTTTATCAATTAATATCTCACCAATGTCGCGACGTAAATAATCGCGAATGGCGCGAAATATCACGTTACTTTCTTGGTGTATTAAAAAAGGCGCTTTAGCACTGTCGGCTGCTTGGCCAATAGCCTCCCAGTGTACTAATAATGCTTTTAAATCGTAGTTTAGTTCTTCAAATGACTTACCAACACCAGCAGTACGAACAATTAAGCCCATACCTTTAGGTAATTCTAAACGACCTAGTGCTTCTTTAAGTTCAGTGCGCTCATCACCTTCAATACGGCGAGAAATGCCACCGGCACGAGGATTGTTAGGCATTAGAACTAAGTAACTACCAGCAACGCTGATAAAAGTAGTTAACGCTGCGCCTTTTTGGCCTCGTTCTTCTTTATCAACTTGTACTATTACTTCTTGACCTTCTTTGATTACGTCGCGAATATTCGGACGACCGTGAAAAGTGTAACCTGCAGGGAAGTAAGTACGGGCTATTTCTTTTAAAGGGAGGAAACCATGGCGATCAGCACCGTATTCAACAAATGCTGCTTCAAGAGATGGTTCAATGCGGGTTATTTTGCCTTTATAAATATTGGCTTTTTTCTGTTCGTGACCTGGGCTTTCTATATCTAAATCATATAGGCGCTGGCCATCAACCAGTGCTACGCGCATTTCTTCTTGCTGCGTTGCATTGATTAGCATACGTTTCATATTGTTACTCTACTTATTTATGTCGCTGACATGACGATGTTTTTATCGCCTGTTCAGTTGTTCCTATTTTTAGAATGTGCAGCCTCACGACTGGGTCTTTAACGGAACGGCTCTGTATTTTCGTACGCAGTATTTTAAATGCTGGCAAACAATAACGTGTATTACCGTTATTAAATTCTAAATGGTGTTAAAACAGTCGGCTTTTCAGCTACGTTTACATGTTTTACCCAGAAGTTGGCCTGTCATATCAATCTTACTAAATGTCATTCATATTAGGTGCGTAGGGCTCATTAAGTTGGTGAGTAATACATATTTATGTATCACTAATATCCATTTTAAGAGCAAAAGTTGCTACCAATGTTAATGAACGCTTATTTATTAGATTTTTTTAGTTCTAAATAAGCTGCTGTACGGTACTACAATAATTGAGCAAATGCTGAACGACGTGTTTTTACGTCGTCACTATCAGACAAATTATCTGTTCATTGCTTTCTCAATCGCATTAAAAACCACTTCATGTTCAAACTTAACCAGCAATATATTACGCGCATTGCCGTTAATTGATCGCACGTGTTGACTAGGTATGTATAAAAGCTTTGGAAAACTTAACTCGGATCTGTATGATCGGCTACCCAGAATGTGCATCACGAATGTTTTAATGTGTTAAAAAGCACCGTTGTTATTTGCAAATACTAAATATTTGCGCTGCTGATTATCCCACTATTATTACAGTGTTAGCAACTAAATTATTTTACTTAAATTAGTGATTAGGCAATGTCAGAAAAAAACGACTTACAAGTAACTTATGTCACGATCAATGAAGACCATTTAGGTCAGCGTATTGATAACTTTCTTATTACCCATTTAAAAGGGGTGCCTAAAAGCGCTATTTATAAACTTTTGCGCAAAGGTGAGGTACGCGTTAATAAAAAGCGTATTAAGCCTGTATATAAACTACAGCTTGACGATGTGCTTCGTATTGCACCTATCAGGGTTGCTGAGCGTGAAGAGTTTGTACCATCAAAACTAGATAAAGTAACTCGCCTTGAAAACGATATCTTATTTGAAGATAAATACCTTATCGTTATAAATAAACCTTCAGGCATGGCTGTTCATGGTGGCAGTGGTTTAAGTTATGGTTTAATTGAAGCTTTGCGCGCGCTTCGCCCAGAGGAGCGCAGTCTTGAGCTAGTTCACAGGCTTGACCGTGATACATCGGGTTGTTTACTTATAGCAAAACGTCGTTCGGTGTTAACAGCATTGCATGAACAGCTTCGTGAAAAAACAATGGAAAAAAATTATTGGGCACTAGTTGAAGGGCAGTGGGACTCTAAAACTAAAAATGTAACCGAAGGGCTGCGTAAAAATACGCTTAAATCGGGTGAACGCGTAGTACGTGTAGATAACACTGAGGGCAAGCCTTCGCATACGCGTTTTAAAGTACTTGAACGTTTTAATGATTGCTCGCTTGTACAAGCGTCGCCTGTTACAGGTCGTACACACCAAATTCGTGTGCACACGCAGTGTAAAGGCCATCCAATAGCGTGTGATGATAAATACGGCGATCAAGGGTTTGATGAATCTATGCGTAAAGTTGGCTTAAACCGATTATTTTTACATGCACACGATTTAAGTTTTTATCATCCTAAAAACGAAACAACGATGCGTATTGAAGCGCCCCTTGATAAAACGCTTAAAAATACATTACTAAAATTACGAGACGCAAAACAGTGATTGCAGTGACGCCAATTAAAAAATATAAGCTCGTCATTTTTGATTGGGATGGCACCGTTATGGATTCAGTCACTAAAATAGTTAACTGTATTCGTAGTAGTGCTGAGTCACTTAATTTAGTGTCACCAAGTGATTTAGCAATTAAAAATATTATTGGTATGTCGCTTGAAAAAGCAATTGATGTTTTATTTCCTGATGATACCGCGCAGCATCAAGCGCTAATTAAAGGGTATAAACACCAATATAGTGTTGATACCACGCCAACTCCTGTATTTGCTAATGTTGTCAGCGTTTTAACTGCTTTAAAAAAGCAAGGCATTGTTTTAGCTGTTGCCACAGGTAAAGGTCGAGATGGATTAGAGCGCTTGCTTGATCAAAGCCAACTGAGACATTTTTTTAGTGCAACACGTACAAGCGATGACGCACTGTCTAAACCGTCTGCGGATATGCTGTATCAATTACTTGAAGAACTTGGCATAAGCGCTCAAGATGCCGTAATGATTGGTGACACTCAAATAGACATGACAATGGCAAAAGCTGCAGGCATGGATAGAATTGGTGTAACCATGGGGGTGCACAACGCACAGCAATTAAATGAGCTTAATCCGGTTGCAACGGTAGATAACTATCTGCAGCTGCAACAGGTTTTGCTTGGCTAATTTATTTAACTAGAACTTGTTTTGAGCGGTAAGTACATCAATACCAAACTCAGCCAGTAATTGGCTGAGTTTAATTAGTGGCAACCCAATTAAGCTATTAGGATCGTCTCCGCTTAACTTTTCAAATAAACAAATACCTAACCCTTCACTTTTAAAACTGCCAGCACAGTTATATGGCTGCTCTGCGTCGCAATAAGCACTAATTTGTGCATCACTGAGTGTTTTAAACGTCACATTAAACGGTTCTACGCAGGTTTTTTTTGTTCCAGTTACAATATCGTAAACACAAAGCCCAGTTAAAAATGTTACAGTATTACCGCTAAATAAATTTAGTTGTTTTACGGCATTGTTTTTATTGTGTGGTTTACCTAAAATTTGATTATTAAACACAGCTACTTGGTCTGATCCAATAGCTAACCCTTTGTTAAAGTGTTTATTAGCTGCAGAGGCTTTTAATTCACTTAAACGCTTAACCAGTTCGGTAGGTGTTTCGCATTCAAGTGCTGACTCGTCAACGTCTGGTGAAAATGTATCAAATGGTAAATTAAATTTTTGTAATAAAGACTGCCTAAAAGGCGAGCTTGACGCTAAAATAAGTGGGTGCTTCACGGACTGTTTCCCTAAGATAATTCAGATTGAGTTAGGATAAATCAGATCCGAGAGTAAAACACGTTAAAAACCAAGTAAAAATGGTTTTTTACTTTGACTAACAAACTAACTATCTATATGATGCAGCCCCTATGCAAAAGGTGAAAATTCCCATCACTCTTCATCCAGGCAAAGCAGCGCAGCACCGTTTAAAGTATGACGGAATTGTACCGCTTGAAAAACTTACTCGTTTAGAGAAAGTTGTGCAGGAAGAAGTAGGTGAAATAGCGGTAAAAATACATTGCAAGAATGATGATCAAGGTTTCGCTGTGATTAGAGGCAATTTGTCCACACACGTTACTGTCATTTGTCAACGTTGTAATGGTGATTTAGGGTTGGATTTGGTTCAAGACTTTGCATATTCACCAGTAGGTGAAGATACAGAGTTAGATATTTTTCCAGAAGACTACGATGAAGTAGCGCTTGATGAAAATGGTGAAGTTAACGTTTTTGATTTAATTGAAGACGAACTAATTTTAGCAATTCCATTAGTAGCTACCCACAACGAAGCTTCATGCAGTTATTCAGCAAAGCCTGCCAGCTTTGGTGTTTTAAAGGCGGAAGATGATAAACCTAATCCATTTGATATTTTGAAACAACTTAAGAAAGATTCTTAGGAGAAGACTATGGCTGTACAAAAAAGCAAAAAGTCTCGTGCAAGACGCGGCATGCGCCGTTCACACGATGCGATCAGTGGTCCAACTTTAACTGTAGATCAAACATCTGGTGAGACTCATCGTCGTCACCATGTGACTGCAGATGGTTACTACAAAGGCGTTCAAGTAATTTCTAAATAAGAGATTACTTATATGCTGAATGATCTAACCATAGCGTTAGATATGATGGGGGGCGATTACGGCCCCCGTTCATCTATTCCTGCTGCCGTTCACGCAGTAAACGCTCATGCCAATTTAACTCTCATTTTATGTGGCAATGAAGACGTTATATCTAAAGAACTCGAATCCCTCGATTCCTTACCTCATCCTAGACTCATAATTCGTCACTGTAGTGAAATAGTCACTAATGCTTGTGAACCTGCAATTGCTGTGCGTTCAAAAAAAGATTCATCTATGCGTGTTGCCCTTGATTTAGTTAAGTCAGGCGAAGCTCAAGCGTGTGTTAGTTCAGGTAATACTGGTGCGCTATTTTTTATGGCTCACTATGTGCTAAAAATGCTGCCAGGTGTAAAACGTGCTGCACTCATTTCATCCGTTCCTACAGAGCTTAAAAACCCAGTATATTTACTCGACTTAGGTGCTAATGTGCATTGCGATGCGCAAATGCTGTATCAGTTTGGCATTATGGGCTCTGTAGTTGCTGGCCAAGCACTTGGCTGCGATAACCCTCGCGTTAGCTTATTAAATATTGGCGCTGAGGATATTAAAGGTCACGATGATATTAAACAGGCTGCACAATTAATGCAGCAAAGCCCACATATTAATTACATTGGTTATAGCGAAGGAAGCGATATTTTTTCTGGCAAGGCTGATGTTATTGTATGCGAAGGTTTTGTGGGTAACGTTGCACTTAAAACATGCGAAGGCATTGCCAAGCTTATTATGAATAAGTTTACAGTTGCGCTTGAAAAGCACCTTTTATATAAATGTATGGCGTTTATATTGCGTCCAATAATAAAAAAACTCTATAAAAGGGTGAACCCCGACCAGTATAACGGTGCTTCTCTGGTAGGATTGCGCGGTATTGTCGTTAAAAGTCATGGAAATGCGTCAGCTAAAGCATTTCAAGCAGCAATTGATGAAGCGGTAAAGGAGGTTGAACGTCAACTTCCTGATAAAATAGCCGCTATTTTCGAAAAAACACATTCTAAAGACACGGCGGTTAATCAATAATTGATGTGCCGTGTATTTCATTATTTATTTGTTTAATTAAAAAGAGCAAAGTATGGCACAAAAAATTGCACTTCTATTCCCAGGTCAAAGCTCGCAAAGCGTTGGTATGTTACAAGAGCTACTAGAGAGTTCTGACATTGTTAAAGCAACATTTGCAGAAGCATCAGATGCACTGGGTTACGACTTAGCAGAGCTAGTTCTTAATGGCCCAGAAGAAAAATTAAATCAAACTCATCGTACACAACCAGCATTATTAACTGCAAGTGTTGCTATTTACCGTGATTGGCTTGCAGCAAACCCAGATGCCGACGTTGTTATGGCCGGTCACAGCTTAGGTGAATATTCAGCACTAGTATGTAGCGACGTACTAAGCTTGAGTGAAGCTGTTAAGCTTGTTGAAAACCGTGGTTTATACATGCAAGAAGCTGTGCCTGCAGGCGTAGGTTCAATGGCTGCGATTATTGGCTTAGGCGATGAAGAAATAAAAGCGGCGTGTGCTGCCTCAGCGCAAGGTGAGGTTGTATCTCCAGTTAACTACAATTCTCCTGGTCAAGTTGTTATTGCAGGGCATAAAGCGGCAGTAGATAGAGCATCACAAGCATGTAAAGATGCTGGTGCTAAACGCGCATTACCACTTTCGGTTAGCGTACCTTCACATTGTGAACTAATGAAGCCAGCAGCGGATAAGCTAGCGGTAGACTTAGCCGCTTTAACATTTAATACACCTAAGTGTGATGTAATTAATAATGTTGATGTAAAAGCTGAATCGACCGCTGATGCAATTAAAGACGCACTAGTACGTCAACTATACAGCCCAGTTCGCTGGACAGAAACAGTACAAGCCTTGGTTGCGCAAGATGTAACACAAAGCTACGAATTTGGTCCTGGTAAAGTATTAACAGGACTTGCTAAACGAATTGATAGAGCAATGATCTGTGGCTCAGTAAACGATGCCGCTTCAATCGCTGCAGCTAAATAAGAGTATATAAAATGTCTAATTTATTTTCATTAGAGGGCAAAATTGTCCTAATTACTGGCGCTAGCCGTGGTATTGGTAAAGCAATTGCAACAACATTAGTTGCGCAAGGTGCAAAAGTTGCAGGCACTGCTACAAGCGAGTCAGGCGCTGCTAAAATCAGTGAGTACCTGGGTGATAGTGGTAAAGGTTATGCATTAAATGTAACGGATCCTGCATCTATTGAAGCGACACTTGCCGCAATAAAAGCTGATTTTGGCGATATTGACGTACTTGTTAATAACGCAGGTATCACACGTGATAACCTATTAATGCGTATGAAAGAGACTGAGTGGGACGATATAATCGACACTAACTTAAGCTCGATTTTCCGTTTATCTAAAGCGGTACTTCGTCCAATGATGAAGAAAAAGAAAGGCCGTATTATCAATATTGGCTCAGTAGTAGGCACTATGGGTAATGCAGGGCAAGCTAACTATGCGGCGGCTAAAGCGGGCGTAATTGGTTTTTCTAAGTCACTGGCGCGCGAAGTCGCATCTCGTGGTATTACAGTTAACGTAGTGGCACCTGGTTTTATTCAAACTGATATGACAGATGATTTAACTGATGAGCAAAAAGCAGCAACGCTTGCCAATGTTCCAGCAGGGCGTTTAGGTCAACCAGACGAAATTGCTGCTGCAGTGTGTTATTTAGCATCTGACGCAGCTGCGTATGTATCAGGCGAAACTTTGCATGTAAATGGTGCGATGTACATGGTTTAGTAGTCATAATATCGGCTAAATAATAAAATTAAGTTAAGTTAGTTAACTCAAAAACATTGAATTATTTGTGAACTTGCTTTAAACATACTTGAAATTGCTGTGAAAATAAGCGATAAAAGATAAAACTTACACTCAGAGGTTTGACCAGACAATTATTTATGGCCAAATCATTGAATCAGAGAATTATGCGGCGTAAACTACGCCGCAATCTGAAAATAACGCATTGGCGTTTTTAATAAAGGAAAGAAGAATGAGCGATATCCAAGAACGCGTAAAGAAAATCATCATTGAACAACTAGGTGTTAAAGAAGAAGAAGTTAAAAATGAATCTTCTTTCGTAGATGACTTAGGTGCAGATTCTCTTGATACTGTAGAACTAGTAATGGCTCTTGAAGAAGAGTTTGATACTGAGATCCCAGATGAAGAAGCTGAAAAGATCACTACAGTTCAAACTGCAATCGATTACGTTACAGCTCACGCTGAGTAATTAATCGCAAATTAAGGGCAGCATTCGCTGCCCTTAATCTATATATCCAAACCACCTCAAAGTTCGTGATTCAAAAACAAACCTTAACTCCCAATCTTAACTAAAAATTATTTTTGCTAGTGTTATGCGTTTTTAATCTATTTTGGGACTAGCACTTTGAGGTAGCTTGGGTATGATCATCCACCTTATAAAAATATCCCTTATTGGAGGCAAACCGTGGCTAAACGTCGAGTCGTCGTAACTGGCTTAGGAATGTTGACGCCGCTAGGTAATGATGTTCAATCAACCTGGCAAGGCTTATTAGATGGTAAAAGTGGTATTCAAACAATAACCCACTTTGATACATCAAAATTTGGTACAAAGTTCGCTGGTTTAATTAATGACTTTGATGTATCGGCTTATATGTCACCAAAAGATGCAAAAAAAATGGATTTATTTATCCAGTACGGCATTGCAGCGGGTGTTCAAGCTTTTGAAGATTCTGGCCTCGAGATAACAGAGCAAAATGCAACACGCATAGGTGTGGCTGTAGGTTCAGGTATTGGTGGTTTAACGCTTATCGAAGAAAACCACATTAAACTATTAAATAGTGGTCCGCGTAAGTTATCGCCATTTTATGTGCCATCTACCATTATTAATATGATTTCAGGTCATTTATCAATAATGCATGGGCTTCGTGGCCCAAATATTTCTATTGTAACGGCTTGTACAACAGGTTTGCACAACATAGGCCATGCTGCGCGTATGATTGCTTATGGCGATGCTGATGCAATGGTTGCCGGTGGCGCCGAAAAAGCCTGTACACCAATTGGTATGGGTGGCTTTAATGCTGCACGTGCACTATCAACCCGCAATGACGATCCACAAGCGGCTTCTCGCCCTTGGGATAAAGACCGCGATGGTTTTGTGCTTTCTGACGGTGCTGGTGTTGTCGTAGTTGAAGAGTACGAACATGCTAAAGCACGTGGTGCTAAAATTTATGCTGAGCTTGTAGGCTTTGGCATGAGTGGCGACGCGTACCATATGACATCACCACCAGAAGACGGTGCAGGCGCTGCCCTTGCAATGCAAAATGCATTAAACGATGCGCAAGTAAATGCAGAGCAAGTGGGCTACATTAATGCACACGGCACATCAACGCATGCTGGCGATAAAGCCGAAACTGCCGCTGTTAAATCTATTTTTGGTAATGCAGCTAAAGATGTAATGGTTGGTTCGACTAAATCAATGATGGGTCACTTATTAGGTGCTGCGGGTTCTGTTGAATCAATCGTTTCGATTTTATCGTTAACGGATCAAAAAGTATCGCCAACTATTAACCTTGATAACCCAGACGAAGGGTGTGACTTAGATTATATTGCGCACACTGCACGTGATGCAAAGCTAGACTTTGCACTGTGTAACTCGTTCGGTTTTGGTGGTACTAATGGCTCGTTGCTGTTTAAAAAGGTATAATCTTTTTTAACAACGAATCAAATTATAAGAGCTCAGTTGTTTAACTGGGCTTTTTTTATATGCCAAATAAAATGCAAACAATAATAGCAGTAGATCAAAACAGCACTTTAAGCACGTGTGACAGAGGCTTAAATTACGGTGACGGCTTTTTTACAACGGCTAAAGTTGTTGATGGGCAAGTACAGTATTGGGCTCACCATAAAGCGCGTTTGATTGAATGTGCACAGCGTTTGGGTTTTCCTGAGTTAGACTTTAATAGCCTTGAAAATCAAATTGCTCAGTATATAAAAGCTGCACCACTGAACGTGCTTAAAATACTTGTAACGCGAGGCGAAGGCGGACGTGGTTATGGGCTGCCAAGTGAGTGTAATATTACTATTTTATTGAGTGTATTAGATTACCCTAGTAATTACAGTGCGCTTACTAAAAAGGGTGTAAGTCTCGAAATAAGCCCAATTAAATTAGCTGCACAACCTCATTTAGCGGGTCTTAAAACATTAAACCGGCTTGAGCAAGTACTAGTTAAAAAAGCAATGCAAACGCAAAACTGCGACGATGTGTTAGTGCTTGATTACAATAACAATATAATTGAAGCCTCAGCAGCTAATATTTTTGCGATTAAAAATAAGTGTGTGTTTACGCCACTGCTTGATGAGTGCGGAATAAAGGGCGTTTACCTACAATCGTTATGTGCTAAATTACCAGTTGAATTTAAACGCGTGAAAGTAGAAGACCTAATCCAAGCAGACGCCGTATTTGTGTGTAATAGCTTAATGGGAGCAGTACCAGTAAAACGTATTGAACAACAGGTATTTAATACAGACGACAGCCACGCATTATTAACTAAATTATTAGCCAAGGAGGCTGAGTGTTAAAAGTTATTTTATCGGTACTCTTTTTAGCTGTTATAACCACTGCTGTTGGTTACCAGCAATTACAAGCAACAATAAATAGCCCGTTAAAGGTAGCTCAAAACACACAATTTGAAGTTAAGCATGGCACTGGCTTTAATAAGTTATGCCACCAATGGCAAGCTAAAAACTGGGTAGAAAGTTGCTGGCGCTATCAGGTAATTGCCAAATTAGATCCCACACTCACCGACTTAAAAGCGGGGCTTTACGAGCTAACAGCCGATAGTGTTATCAGTAATATAAAAAAAATTAATCAAGGCCAGCAAGTCAGTTTTAGTTTTACCATTATTGAAGGGCAAAACTTACGTGAAGTACTAAGTGCTATTAAAAAAGCCGATAATTTACAAAACGATTTAAAAAGTGATGAACTAAGTACACAAATACTGGGTAATAATATGCACTTAGAAGGCTGGTTATTCCCCGACACTTACCATTATCATAATAACGATACTGTAAGCGGTGTATTAAAACGTGCAGCACAGAAAATGCAGCAAACATTAGATGATGCTTGGCAGCAGCGCGCTGCTAATCTACCCTATAAAACAGCATACGAAGCACTAATAATGGCTTCAATTATTGAAAAAGAAACAGGCCTTGCTAGTGAACGTCCGTTAATTGCATCAGCGTTTGTTAATCGATTAAACACCAATATGCGCCTGCAAACCGATCCCACCGTAATATACGGGCTAGGCGCTGATTTTGATGGTGATATTAAACGTAAAGATTTGCGCGATTATACGCCTTACAATACGTATCGAATTAATGGTTTACCACCAACACCTATAGCAATGCCATCAAAAGCTGCTATTTTAGCTGCAGTTAATCCACCCCAAAGTGAGTATGTTTACTTTGTCGCAAAAGGCGATGGCAGTCATCAATTTTCAATCACGTTAAAGCAGCATAATGCAGCAGTTAAAACGTACATACTAAATAAAAAGAACTAAATTTTTATGAAACCAAAATTTATAGTAATAGAAGGGCTAGAAGGCGCTGGTAAATCAACAGCAATTTCCTTATGCCAAGATTTTTTAAACAAAAAACAGATCGACTTTATAAATGTACGTGAACCAGGCGGAACACCACTAGCCGAATCACTGCGCACACTTGTAAAAGCAGAGCATGAAGAAGAAATTGCCTTTGAAACCGAATTGCTGATCATGTATGCGGCGCGTTCGCAGTTAATGCATAACGTCATTAATCCTGCGCTTGAGCAAGGTCAATGGATATTGGCTGATCGCCATGATTTATCATCTCAAGCATATCAAGGTGGCGGACGAGGTATTAGCTCAAATACACTAGCGTCGTTATCATCAATGGTATTAAAAGGATTGAAGCCCGATTTAACTATTTACCTTGATATTGACCCTGTTATTGGCCTTGAACGTGCAAAAGGGCGAGGCGAACTTGATAGAATAGAGCAAGAAGCTATTGAGTTTTTTCAGCGCACTCGCATGCGTTACCTTGAGCTTGCTAACGACGACAGCTCAATTAAAACCGTTGATGCAAATCAAAGTATTGATAAAGTACATCGCGATATAACTAACGTACTACGTACATTTTTTGAAGGGCTAAAATAATATGGCACTGCCTTGGCTACACGATACACAGCAACGCTTAGCGCAGAGCTTTCGTGGCCAGCGTTTTCATCATGCACAGTTGTTTTGTGGACCCATTGGCGTTGGTAAATTCGAGTTAAGCGATCAGTTAGCTAACGCCTTATTGTGCCAAAATATAGTACAGCAATCAGCAGCTGCTAATAGTATTTTAGCACCGTGTGGCCACTGTAAAAGTTGTTTACTCACACTTGCAGGCACGCACCCTGATAAACGTTTAACGCAGGTTGATGGGCAAAGTATTGGCGTAGACGATATACGCGGGATCAGTGATTTTATGAATCACTCTGCGGCGCAAAATGGTAACAAAGTAGTTGTTATTAAAAATTGTGAAAAAATGACAACCGCCGCAGCAAATGCATTATTAAAAACGCTAGAAGAGCCAAGTAATAGCCGATTTTTGATACTTACAACAAGCCAAGCTGCACAGCTTCCGGCCACGATATTAAGCCGGTGTGCTAAGACAGATATAAAAGTAATAAACACACAACTTGCCCAGCAATGGCTTGAGTCATTGCAAATTAAAGGTTATAGCTGGTTGCCACTTTTTTATAGCCAACCATTACAAGTTAAGCATTGGCAAGAGCAAAGTCAGTTACAAAGTATTGATATGCTTTATAAGTTTGCAACTGAGTTTAAACAAAGTCATAATTTTAAAGTGTTAGTCGATATTATAAATAAACAGCCTGAGCTTGTTCGCATATTTACTTTGTTCTTAAGTGAGCAACTAAAGCAGCAGTTAATGCAAGGCATGAGCTTTGATGCATATCAGATTGCGCAACAGGCTCTGAGTGAATTTTTGCAAAATAACACAAAAATCCTTGGGCTTAATTTACCGCTTGCAGTATCGCGATTAGCGCACATATTACGTAATTCATAAAAAGGATTAAACATGCAAGAGCTATTAGTTGATATAGATGATCTAGATGAATTATATCGTTGTTATATGCCTTATTTAAAAAAAGGTGGCTTATTTGTACCCACTAATATGCGTTACGAAGTAGGGCACTCATTGGCACTTAGAGTTACCTTGCCTGATGCACTAGAAGATGATGTAGTGACGGGTAAAGTGTCGTGGATCACCCCACAAGGTGCACAAAGCTCTAACCCACCAGGGATAGGTATTACTTTCTTAGATGATAAAACAAACCTTAATTCTAAGATCGAAAAACTACTGGGGACTATGTTAAACTCCGGTAATCCGACTTACACCATGTAGTAAAAAACAGGCCCAATTTTGATTGTAGATTCGCATTGCCATTTAGACCGTCTTGATTTTGATAAACTTGATTTAAACCTTGACCAAGTGCTTGATAAAGCACGTGCTAAAAAGGTTGAGCATTTTTTATGTGTAAGTGTAACACTTGATCAGTTCCCGAGTATGCTTGATAAAATTCAGCATTACGACGATGTATCAGCTTCTTGTGGCGTACATCCACTTGATCAAAAAGACGCACTTAACAAGCAGCAGTTAATTGACCTAGCATCGCACGACAAAGTAGTCGCTATTGGCGAAACAGGCCTTGATTATTATTATTCAAAAGATACACATGCAGTACAGCAAGCCAGTTTTGTTGGGCATATTGAAGTAGCTAACGAATTACAAAAGCCGTTAATTATTCATACTCGCGATGCACGTGTCGACACCATAAACTTAATGCGTGAACATAAAGCGGAAAATTGCGGTGGCGTATTGCATTGTTTTACTGAAGACTGGGATATGGCCAAAAAAGCCATAGACATGGGCTTTTATATTTCGATTTCCGGCATTGTTACCTTTAAAAATGCTTTAGAACTAAAAGAAGTCGTAAAAAAAATCCCACTCGATCGCTTATTAATAGAAACCGACTCGCCTTATTTAGCACCGGTACCGTATCGTGGGCAAACAAATCAGCCAGCATACGTAGAAGACGTTGCTTATTACATTAGCGAACTTAAAGGCATTAGCTTTAATGAACTGGCTAAAGCGACTACCGAGAACTTTTATTCTTTATTTAAATTAGCAGCTAAAGGCTAAATACATGAAAACTCACACGGCAAACCTTCCTATTTTACTAATGGGGCCAATGGTGCGCCGTGCAGAGAAAACTGGAGTCTGTATTCAGTTTGCTACCAGCAAGTCTGCAAACTGCCAAATAAACTTATTAAATGTTGAGTGTTATAGCGATCAACACACTGTTTCTTTAGGGGAACATTTGTATCTGCATTTCGTCATTATAAAGCCAATAGAGAACAAACTCCCTCTGGATAGCTTATTAAACTATGAGCTTGTAATTGACGATACAGTAATCGATTTATCGCCTTGGTGCTATAGCAGTCAAACAACGCCTGCATTTGTAATCCCCGATAAACTCAGTGATATTTTGCATGGCTCGTGCCGTAATGCACATCATCCAGCAAAAGATAGCTTAGTGTCTGCAAGTCACTGGCAAAATACCCAGCGTGCCAACAATAACGAAGGTGCACAACTACTCTTGCTCAGTGGCGATCAGGTTTACGCCGATGACGTAGCAGGCCCCATGTTATTAGCTATTCATCAGTTAGTTAAGCAACTCGGTATTTATAAAGAGCAACCACTTGCCATTGAGTTACCGGACGATATAAAAGAGCAACTTTATAATCGTCATTTGTATTTACCAAAAACGCCTTGGCAAAAACGTTCAAAATTAGGTATAGGTTACTGGCTAAAAAAAGACGAACCTCACTTTTCAAGTGTAAAAGCCTACAATCACCTTATCCATTTTGAAGAATACATAGCGCTTTATTTATTAAATTTTAGTGCTGCTGCTTGGCAATGCATTGATATACAAAATACAACGTATTCAGGTCAAAACAAGCAAAACAAAACTATTTTTGACGCTGAAAAAACAGCACTGATTGATTATGCAAAAGGCTTAAGTGAAGTAGAGCGGTTGTTTGCCAATGTATCGACATTAATGATGTTTGACGATCACGATGTAACCGATGATTGGAACCTCACCGCTGGGTGGGAGCAAGCTATAAATGAAAATCCAAGTAGTAAACGAATCATTAATAACGGCTTAATTAGTTATTGGCTTTTCCAAGGAATGGGGAACGACGCACTAAATAAAACAGGCGAGTTACTAACACCTTTTAAGCAAAGCCGTACTGCTAATAATTTATGGCAGTTTAAAGCATTTGATAAACCACTAAACGATTTTAGTTTTTGGCATTACGAGTTAACTACAACCCCAAAAGTAGTGGTGCTAGATACACGTACGCACCGTTGGCGAAATGAGCAAAATTTTAACGAGCCTTCAGGTCTACTTGATTGGGAACGCCTAACAGAGCTTGAGGAAAGCCTATTAAGCCACGATCAGGTTATTATTGTATCACCAGCCCCCGTATTTGGTGTTAAATCAATAGAAGCTATTCAAGCCATATTTAATATTTGCGGGCAACCGCTTATGGTTGATGTAGAGAACTGGATGGCACACGAAGGATCGGCTAAAAAACTACTCGATACGTTTAGGCGAACTGATACACCAAACGAAACGCTTATTTTATCGGGAGACGTGCACTATTCATTTTGTTTTTCAGTGCAAAAACGTTTTGGTAATCACCCAAACCGAATTTGGCAACTTACCGCCAGTGGTATTAAAAACGAATTTCCACGTAAATTAATAAACGTACTCGATAAACTAGATTCAATTTTATATGGACCAAAAAGCCCACTTAACTTTTTTACTAAACGTTGGCATATGGAAGTAGATAAACACCAAACTAAGGGCGAAGGGCAAAAGTATTTAGTAAGTGACTCTGCGATTAGTGTAATAACACTCGAACAAGGCAATTTAGCGCGCTATCAATTGATTCATGGCTCTGGGGAATTAACCGAGTTTGATTTAGTTGAAAATTAAAAAATGCCCAGAGTAATTAGGAAAACTCTGGGCTTTAGAATGACTCTCTGTTGAGTCTTGCGTTAACTAAAAAAACTTTCTAGATTCTTAGGGAGAAGAAGAAAGTACTTAAAAGTGTAGTTAAGTAATGATAAAATGCATAACTAAATTTTGCATTTAGTTATATTTAATAACAAATGCTTAGATTTTTTATGTGCAGTTTAAAATGGTTATCCATTTTTTATACCCAGCTTATTAACTGCGTATTTTGCACGAGATCTCGCGGCAGTGAGTTTTTAATCTTATTTTTTTGCCATTTTCCCAGCCCAATAGGGCACCCACACAGAGTTAATACCACCTCACCTATTGTCTGAGTTGCTTCAGTTAAGCGTATATCTTTACCTTGAAAATAATCATTTGCTTGCTCGTTATTTAAAGCAAATACATTAGTTTTACACTCATTGCCAAATACGGTTGCAAACTCGTGCGTTAGCCTTACGCCATTTTTATGAATAATGCCAATTTGAATACCTAAGCGTGCGTACTTAATTTTATTTTGCACGGCTTCAAACCCTTGTGGAAATAACCACAGCTCTTTGTCGCGCTGCATTAAGTTACCAGGAAGATTAGTTAACTCAAAGTGCTTTTTAAGCGACTGCATAAACGCGGCACTTTGCTTTTTATCAAACTCGTTAAACGGAAACGCGCCTTTTTTAACAGTTTGATTTGGGTTATCGCAACTTGCGTGCTTTTTAAATTTAGCAATAAAAAAGCCTTCGCTATCGAAGGTTTGCGGCCATACATGTAAATAGCCCTCATTAGTTTTGGCTTCGCTTGCACCTTCAAATAAATCACTTAGGGATTGTGGCTCTATATAGTCGCCAAATTCACTGAGTAAATAATCGCATACTTGCTGGTTTTCGAGCGGAGTAAGTGTACAGGTTGAATACACTAACGTGCCACCTGGCTTTAATGCGTAAAATGCGCTTTTAATTAAGTCTTTTTGTACTTGGGCTATTTGTATGTTTGATTCTATTGACCAATTTTTTAGTGCGTCGGCGTCTTTACGCACAGTACCTTCGCCAGAGCAGGGCGCGTCTAATAATATGCTGTCAAAGCATTCAAACATGTAGTTGCCAAATATAACGCCATCAAAGTGCGAAAGCGCACAGTTACCGACCCCCATGCGTTTTAAGGTGGCGCTAAGTACCTTTAAACGAGATGACGAAAGCTCATTTGCAACAAGCACGCCTTGGTTATTCATAAGCGCAGCTAGCTGTGAGGTTTTAGAGCCCGGCGCTGATGCCATATCAAGCACGGTGTTATTTTGAGTGCCTGTGAGTTCAATACTTTGCTTTAAGGCAATAGGCGGCAGCATTGAACTTGCTTCTTGTACGTACATCGCACCGCTTAGGTGTAAGTCGGTATTACCGAGGGCTAGGTTTTGCTCTTCATCGCTTGGGCGTTCTAACCAAAAGCCTTCACTGCACCAAGGGATGGGGGTTAGCAGCCATTTTTTTTCAGTTGCACGTTCTACAAATTCTTCAATGCTAATTTTTAATGTATTAACGCGGATAGATTTTCTGAGTGGCCTGCGACACGCATTTAAAAAGTCATCTAAGTTTAGATGCGCTGGTAAATAGGTTTTTACGTCATCAATAAAGTGCTCAGGAATAAAAGTGTTGGCGTTCACGCGTTGGCTCATACTATAAAAATAAAGCGCGATAATAGCATTTATATAATGCATTTTCAGCGCTTAAAGACGTAACATCTGATTTATTGCCCTGTCGACACTTCATTGTTTTAGTCCATTTTAAAACCATTTTTATGCGACTTTAGGTTAATAGTGTCGACAATGAGCGTGTTTTTTAGCCATTTTGATAGGTTTAAGGGTTGACATGATTTTTTAATAAGCTCATAGTAACCACACTAATTGTCGACAATCTAAAAAATAACTTATGACACACACACTTTTAAACGAAGCGCCTATTACTACCGCATCAGATCAGGTATTTGTAGATATGCGCCGTGAGATTGTTGAAGGCAGTATAGTTCAAGGCAGTAAAATATCAGAGCCTGAACTTGCAAAGCGTTATGGTGTAAGCCGTGCAACGCTTAGAGAAGCGTTAAATCGCTTAGAGAGTTGCTACCTTGTTGACCGTAAAGCTAACGTAGGTTGCCGAGTAGTTGCCCTTACCGCTGAGCGTTTGATTGAAGTTTATCAAGTTCGCTGCTCACTTGAAGGTTTGGCGTGTAGGCTGGCTGCCGACAATATGGAACCCGAAGAAATAAAAGGCTTAAAGCAATTACTTAATCAGCACCTACAAACACAACGTGTTAAAGAAGGTGAATCTTACTATCAAGAAGCCGGCGATTTAGATTTTCATTACCGTATTATTCAAGGCAGTAAAAACGCGCATTTAATTCATTTATTGTGTAATGAGCTCTATCAATTAATACGGATGTACCGTGTACAAATGGGCATGGTGGGGCCGCGTGTATCAAAAGCATTTGATGAGCATTTAGCGATTATTAACGCCATTGAAAACCACGACGGCGAACTGGCTGAAATGCTTATGAAGCGCCATATAAGCGCATCGCAAGCAAATATCCAAACCAAATTCGACTTATTAGCTAAGCAAAAAGTATCAGCTGCTAAAAGTTAAAAGCTAAGCAGAGCAGTTAAACAGTCACAATTACAGATTAAAACTATAAGTTACTCCACGTAGCAACCGTTCAAAGTGAGGAGAAAGTAATGTCAGCAGGATTAAAATTTAAACACGCTATTGCCAATAACCGCCCGTTACAAGTGGTAGGTACTATTAACGCCTACACAGCGATGATGGCAGAAAAAATGGGCCACCAAGCTATTTACCTCTCAGGTGCCGGTGTTGCAAACGCCTCGTTTGGTATGCCTGATTTAGGTATGACAAGCCTTGATAACGTGCTTGAAGATATTCGCCGTATTACAGGTGCTAGCGATTTACCACTACTTGTGGATGCCGATACCGGTTGGGGCGGCGCATTTAATATTGCGCGCACAGTAAAAGAAATGACTAAAGCGGGGGCAGCGGGTTTTCATATTGAAGACCAAGTAGCGCAAAAGCGTTGCGGGCATCGTCCTAATAAAGAAATTGTAAGCCAAGGTGAAATGGTTGACCGTATTAAAGCGGCGGTTGATGCAAAAACCGATAGCGATTTTTACATTATGGCCCGTACCGATGCATTTCAAAAAGAAGGTTTAAATGCCGCTATTGACCGTGCAGCTGCCTGTGTTGAAGCCGGTGCTGACGCTATTTTTGCAGAAGCCGTACACGACCTTGCTGATTACCAAGCATTTGCAAAAGCGATTAACGTTCCAATTTTGGCAAACATTACTGAGTTTGGCCAAACACCTATTTACACAAAAGAGCAGTTAAGCGATGTAGGTGTTGAAATGGTGCTTTACCCACTAAGTGCATTTAGAGCCATGAACAAAGCAGCATTAAACGTGTATTCAGCAATTTTGAATGAAGGCTCGCAACAAAGCCAAATTGAAAATATGCAAACGCGCTCTGAACTTTACGACTTTTTAGATTACCACACGTACGAGAACACACTCGACACACTTTTTTCATCAAAATCTGACAAATAATAAAATCACACACAAATTTAAGATAGGAGAAGATCATGGTAGATAAAGCATTAGGCGGCGCGGGTTTACGCGGACAAGTGGCTGGTCAAACAGCATTGTGTACTGTTGGACAAAGCGGTTCTGGTTTAACGTATTGTGGTTACGATATTAGCGAACTTGCTGAAAAAGCGCAGTTTGAAGAAGTGTCTTTTTTACTTTCACGCGGTGAGTTACCTACAACCAGTGAACTGGCTCAATATAAAGCTAAACTAAAAAGTTTACGCGGCTTACCAGATGCACTTAAAACCGTGCTTGAAAATATTCCTAAAGACGCGCACCCAATGGATGTAATGCGTACCGGTTGCTCAATGTTGGGTAACCTTGAAATGGAAAACGATTTTAGCCAAGCCAATGATGCAATTGATCGTATGGTTGCTGTGTTCCCAAGTATTATTTGTTACTGGTACCGCTTTACACACGATGGTGTACGCATTGAAACACAAACAGATGACGACTCTGTTGGCGCACACTTTTTAACACTGTTACACGACAAAGCACCCAGCGAGTTATTTGCGCAAGTGATGAACGTATCACTAATTTTATACGCAGAGCATGAATTTAACGCCTCTACCTTTACGGGACGTGTATGTGCTTCAACTTTATCTGATATTCATTCTTGTGTAACTGGCGCGATTGGTACGCTGCGTGGTCCATTACATGGTGGTGCTAACGAAGCGGCAATGGATATGACTCAAGGTTTTACAAGCGCTGAACATGCTGAGAAAGAAATTATGGGCATGCTTGAACGTAAAGACAAAATAATGGGCTTTGGTCATGCTATTTATCGCGAATCTGATCCACGCAATATAATTATTAAAAAATGGTCTGAAAAACTAGCGGCAGAGGTGGGCGATACCGTACTTTACCCTGTGTCTGTTCGTTGTGAAGAAATTATGTGGCGCGAGAAAAAACTGTTTTGTAATGCTGATTTTTTCCATGCATCTGCTTATCACTTTATGGATATTCCAACTAAATTATTTACGCCAATATTTGTAATGAGCCGTGTTACTGGTTGGACTGCCCATGTAAAAGAGCAACGTGCTAACAACCGTATTATTCGCCCAAGTGCCGATTACACAGGGCCCGATGCACGTAGTTACACACCAATAGAGTCACGTTAAAAAATGGGTGAGCACGCATGTGCTCACTTTTTTATTGCACATAGCCACTAGCGAGCAGTTTTTCTCAACTTTTCATTAAACACGCTAGCTGTGAGCAAACACCGTCATCAATTAGCGAATTTATTATGACCATAATTAATAATACCCAATACCGTAAACCTCTACCGGGCTCAAATGTCGACTATTACGATACGCAAGAAGCCGTAGATGCAATTAAGCCAGGTGCATACGCCACACTACCTTATACATCGCGTGTATTTGCCGAAAACCTAGTACGCCGATGCGACCCTGCCATGTTAACCGATGCACTTAATCAGCTGATTGAGCGCAAACAAGATTTAGATTTTCCGTGGTATCCGGCGCGTGTAGTGTGCCACGATATTTTAGGCCAAACAGCACTTGTTGATTTAGCTGGGCTTCGTGATGCAATTGCAGCAAAAGGCGGCGATCCGGCTAAAGTGAATCCGGTAGTACCTACGCAGTTAATAGTGGATCATTCACTAGCGGTAGAGCATGCCGGTTTTGATCCTGACGCATTTGAAAAAAACCGCGCTATTGAAGACAGACGAAATGATGACCGTTTTCATTTTATAAACTGGACTAAAACTGCGTTTAAAAATATTGACGTTATTCCACCGGGTAACGGCATTATGCATCAAATTAATCTTGAAAAAATGTCGCCGGTTATTCAAAACCGAGATGGCATTGCATTTCCAGATACACTAGTAGGTACCGACAGCCACACGCCTCATGTTGATGCGCTGGGTGTTATTGCGGTGGGTGTAGGCGGGCTTGAAGCTGAAAGCGTAATGCTGGGCCGCGCTTCTTATATTCGCTTACCTGATATTGTTGGTGTTGAGCTAACAGGTAAGCGCCAACCAGGTATTACCGCTACCGATATTGTGTTGGCCATTACTGAATTTTTACGTGAGCAACGTGTTGTTTCTACTTATTTAGAGTTTTACGGTGAAGGTGCCGACGCGCTTACACTTGGCGACAGAGCAACCATTTCGAACATGACGCCTGAATTTGGCGCAACTGCAGCCATGTTTTATATTGATGATAAAACAATAGATTACTTGCGTTTAACAGGTCGCGAAGAAGAACAAATTGCCCTTGTAGAAAACTACGCAAAAACAGCAGGCCTTTGGAGCGATAGCTTAAAAACCGCAAAATATGAGCGTGTGCTTACGTTTGATTTATCAAGCGTGGGGCGCAATATTGCAGGTCCATCTAATCCACACCGCCGAGTATCAACAAGCGATTTAGCTAAAGAAGGTATTTCGGGTATTGTTGAAAATGAAGAGGGCTTAATGCCAGACGGCGCGTGTATTATTGCTGCTATTACTAGCTGTACTAATACGAGTAATCCACGCAATGTAATAGCTGCAGCACTCCTTGCCCGTAACGCAAATGCTAAGGGTTTAATGCGCAAACCTTGGGTTAAAACTTCATTAGCACCGGGCTCAAAAGCAGTGCAATCATACCTTGAAGATGCAAACTTACTAACAGAGCTTGAGCAACTTGGCTTTGGCATTGTTGGTTTTGCGTGTACTACCTGTAATGGTATGAGCGGGGCGCTTGACCCTGTTATTCAAAAAGAAGTGATCGATCGCGATTTATACACTACCGCGGTGCTTTCGGGTAATCGCAACTTTGATGGGCGTATTCACCCTTATGCTAAGCAAGCATTTTTAGCGTCACCTCCTTTGGTTGTTGCGTACGCCATTGCTGGTACTATTCGCTTTGATATTGAAAAAGGAATACTTGGGCAAGATCAACAAGGTAACGATATTACACTTAAAGATTTATGGCCATCTGACGAAGAGATTGATGCAGTTATTAAGCAAAGCGTTAAGCCTGAGCAATTTAGAAAAGTATACGAGCCAATGTTTAATTTAACCGTAGATTACGGTGAAGATAACGACCCACTTTACGATTGGCGCCCAGAAAGCACCTACATTCGTCGCCCTCCTTATTGGGAAGGTGCACTTGCGGGTGAGCGCACAATGACCGGTATGCGTGCGCTTGCAGTTCTTGGCGATAACATTACAACGGATCATTTATCGCCATCAAACGCAATTATGGCAAGCAGCGCTGCTGGCGAATACCTGACCAAAATGAACGTCCCAGAGGAAGACTATAACTCGTACGCAACGCACCGGGGCGATCATTTAACAGCGCAGCGTGCAACCTTTGCCAATCCAAAGCTGCTAAACGAAATGGTACTTGACGAAAACGGCGACGTTAAACAAGGTTCTTACGCACGCTTAGAGCCACAAGGTACTAATACCCGTATGTGGGAAGCAATCGAAGCTTACATGGAGCGTAAACAACCGCTTATTATCGTAGCCGGTGCCGATTACGGTCAAGGTTCATCGCGCGATTGGGCTGCAAAAGGCGTAAGACTTGCAGGCGTTGAAGTAATAGCAGCTGAGGGCTTTGAGCGTATTCACCGTACTAACTTAATTGGTATGGGGGTTTTACCGCTTGAGTTTAAAGCAGGCACAACGCGTAAAACTCTAAAGCTGGATGGCAGTGAAACGTACAATGTAACGGGTGATTTAAAACCAGGCGCCACCGTTAATTTAAGCATTACCCGTAAAGACAGTGAAGTGCTTACTGTGCCTATGAAGTGCCGTATCGACACCCAAGAAGAGCTTTCTATTTACGCAGCTGGTGGTGTATTACAGCGCTTTGCTCAAGACTTTTTAGAAGCAACACAATCTGCATAAGGGCAAGCATTATGTTTAAACCGCAAATTAAAGTGCCTGCAACCTATATGCGTGGCGGCACCAGTAAAGGTGTATTTTTTAATTTAACTGATTTGCCAAAGCCTGCTCAAGTAGCAGGCGAGGCGCGCGATAATTTATTACTGCGTGTTATTGGCAGCCCCGATCCGTATGCTAAGCAAACGGATGGCATGGGCGGTGCTACATCAAGTACCAGTAAAACCGTCATTTTAAGTAAAAGTGAGCAAGCCGAACACGATGTTGATTACTTGTTTGGTCAAGTGGCTATAGATAAACCTTTTGTAGATTGGAGTGGTAACTGTGGCAACTTAACGTCAGCAGTCGGTGCTTTTGCCATTAGTAATGGTTTAGTCGATAGAAGCAGAGTACCTAATAACGGTGTTGCTATCGTGCGGGTGTGGCAGGCTAATATTAAAAAAAGCATATTAGTGCATGTCCCTATGACAAATGGCGAAGTGCAAGAAATCGGTGACTTTGAACTCGATGGTGTTACTTTTGCTTCAGCTGAAGTAAAACTTGAATTTATGGACCCCGCTGATGGCGATGGCGCGTTATTTCCAACAGGTAACGTAGTTGATGACTTAGAGGTTCCAGGTGTTGGTACTTTAAAAGCAACCATGATAAATGCAGGTATTCCTACTGTATTTATTAAAGCCACTGATATTGGTTATACCGGCACAGAGCTGCAAGACGATATAAATAACGATGTTGCAGCGCTTGAAAAGCTTGAAACCATTCGTGCTTATGGCGCTGTTAAAATGGGCTTAATCACTAACATTAGTGAAGCGCAAGTTCGCCAACATACGCCAAAGGTTGCGTTTGTTGCATCACCTTTAGATTACAAAGCGTCTAGCGGAAAGCTTATTGAAGCTGCAAATATCAATTTATTAGTGCGCGCTATGTCGATGGGTAAACTGCACCATGCCATGATGGGCACAGCGGCTGTTGCTATTGGCACGGCCGCAGCAATCGAAGGCACACTCGTAAATATAGCCGCTGGTGGCGGCGCATTGAGTGAAGTTAACTTTGGTCATCCGTCGGGCACGCTAAAAGTAGGTGCTGAAGCTAAAAATACTGCAGGTAATTGGCTAGTTACCAAAGCAAGTATGAGCCGCAGTGCACGAGTATTAATGGAAGGGGTTGTAAGGGTTCCTTATTAAAATAAAGTCCCTCTTGTGATTATGCAGTGGGGTTTTCTATGTAGTAATTATTTCAATATCTGGGTCTATTTATCTTCGAGGTTGAATTTGCAGCTGTATGTTTGGTTTTTAGGCAAGGCAACGCCTATGGTGTTATTTACTATAAATAGGCGATAACGCAGCATAGATGTCAAACATGCATTGCCCTTGGGTTCGTGTTGGGGACTATTTGCTCGGTTATTACTTAACCTTAACTCTGGTTAAGAGACTTACTAACATATTGAATCATGATGATATTAAACTTATTTTCTCTAGCCAGCTATTTTCAACGCAGTTAGCGAGCCCACTAGATTACAAACCTCGCATCGCGATTAAATTGCCTTAGGTAATAAAAAGAAAAACCAAATATATGGCTCAATGCTTAGCGATTGAAAAAATTTGAATGTTGTCATAGTCATATTTTTTTAGTTAATTTTCATTCCAGTTCAGTAAAAAAACCGCTTTTTTCTTCGATTCATCGCATTTACTTGAAGAATAATATTAACAAACTAAATTAAATGTAATATTCAATTCACAAAATGGATATACTATATTTTAGCGTCCTGAGTTTTTATGATTTTTAATTAGATTACTGAGGGTCATAAAGAAATAGTATGTAGATAAAATCAAAATACATTTAATAAAATGTATAAATATGTAGCAAAAATATATGGCTTAATGGTATTTTTAGAATTCTAGTAACAAAGGTTAGTATTGCGTGTTCGTTTATTATTTTTGTAAACTTGAACAATGCAAATTGTGACTAAACTAATTTCTGATACTCATTTCAAGCTATCAAGGAGAAATAAATGTCGAAGCGTATGATCAAATTTACACCAATTGCAGCATCAGTTGCACTTACATTGGGCTTAACAGCTTGTGGTTCTGATAACGATAGGAATGTATACGTACCTCCTGTTGAATCTTTTAGCTCATCAGATGATGCTCAATTTAATGTTGAAGTAACTGGTAAAGCTGTTAAAGGCGCAATGATGAACGCGGTAGTAAGCGTTTCTACATTAGATGCAACTGGTCAAAGTGTAGCTGTTGCATTTAGATTAGAAGCCTCTTCTGAAGCTGAATCTTTCTCTGGAGAAGGTTTATCGCAAGATGCAGCCGATGCTGATTTAGAAGCAAACAAAATTGCAGGTAACCCTGATGATGTTCTAACAAATGAAAGCGGACGCTACAGCATTTTCTTAGAAGATAACTTTACTGGACCAGTTTACATCACAGTTAAAACGTCAGAAGAAGGCGATGAGAGCTTTTTAAGATGTGATGCTTACTTAGGTTGTGGTTCTTACGCAACAGCCCCAGAAGTTGATGATGTAAATGATGGCGATACTGCAATTGAATTTGGTGAATGGTACAAAACTGATCTAGAACTTTCAGTAATCAAATTTGTCCCAGCAATTACAGCTGATACGTCAGGTGCAAGTGGAGCTCAAGGCGATCCAGGTGTATCTCGTTCTTTAACAGCTAATGCAACATTGTTTACGACTATCGGTTCTCAGTTAATTATTACAGCTGGAGGAGAGGTTGGTCCTCCTACTATTGCTGAAGTAAGTTTACGCAGTTTTTTCCAATTAATGGGACCTGATAGCACACTTCAAATACCAGAGTTACTTGCTGACCCTTCAATTGGTGGTGCAGTTGATTTAAGTGATGTAGACGGTGAAGAAGAGTTAAGCGAAGGTATTTTAGCAATTTCTCAAATAGCGTCATCTATTCAAGGTTTAGACTCTATCAGCGATGTGCTAAGTAAATTAAAAACAGGCATTAAAGATGGTAAGTTAAGCGGTAGTGATGATGCTGAAATTGCAGCGTTAGCGGCTAAACTTCAACAAGCAGTAACAAACACATCTAACATTTTTTTAGCCATTGCTACTGGTGATGATGATGCTATTGAAGCTGCAATTATAAATGCATTCAATGTTGTTAATCCAAATGCAACAGATGCTGAAAAAGATGCATTTATTTTACAAGCGGCTGGCATTGCTGCTAAAGCAAAAGCAGCAAAAAATAAAGCTATTAAAAATGGCGCAGCAACTGACGCTAGTTTAGCGCTTATTGCTAAAAAAGTTAAAAAAGCATTAGAAAAGTTAGGTTGTACAGATAACTGTGAAGCTGATGACAATTTTTATGCTCGATTAGCTGTTTCTGTTACAGCAGAGGTTACAGCATCAGAAGCTGAACTTGTTACTTTACAAGCTTTAGTAGTGACAGCTGAGACTAACTTAGCAGATGCTCAATCTCTAGGTGGAGAAACGGTTACTGATGCAGCAAGTGCTGTCGCATTTGCAAGTGCAGTAGCTACACTTGTTAATGAAGCTGAAACTGCCGATTTAGCAAATAAAGTAAATAAATTATTTATTAAGTCTCAAGGTCTTGTTTCAGCAGCAACATTACTTGTTGACCAAAATAATACATACCAACAAATTCTTGATAATGCAGAAGATCTACTATCTGATGCAAATACAGAAGTTGACAAAGTAAGTGCGTTTGACGCAGCGCTTGCTGAATTAGTTATTGCTGTTGATGCGGCTGTTACAGAGTTTGATGTTGAAGTAACGGCGGCTAAAGCTATTGCTATTGATGCAGCAGATGTTGCAGATGCGAAGCAAACCCTATCAATGACGGCAGAAGCTGCTTCTACTTCAGCGCTTGCTGATGCACAAAACGCGACGATCGATACCGCTGTTAATGCAGCGGCTGCTCTAGAGCTTGCAACAGCAGCAGTCTCTGCCGCATCTGAATTTGCTGCAACTGTAGATGCATTGGAAATTGCTATAGCGCAAGCTAAAGCAGCTGCACAAGCATATTTAGATGTTGCTGTAACAGATGAAGATAAAGACGCAGCACAAACATTAGTTGATGATGCTGATGCAATGGTTAAAGTTGCTACTGATAAAGCTGAATTAGCAGCGGAGCAGTTTACAGCTGCGTTAGCGCTTCAAGTTGCTGCAGAAGAAGCGCTTCCTAAACTAACTGTACTAGCTTCTGTTAAAGCTACGTCAGAGTCATTAGCGACTATGACAGTGCTAACGAGTACTGGTGGTGATGCTATTATTGATGCTGCTGAAATTGTAGCTGATGTAATCGATGAAGTTTCTGGTATGGGTGATTCTGCATCGGGTACATCTACACGTTTCCCTAACTGGGCTTACAATTACAGCTTAGATGATCTTACACTTATGCTTAGCAATGCTACTACAGGTGAAATGATTAACGCAGCGGCTTCTTATGAAGGTGATAAGCTAGTTGTTGCTTGGGGTGCTACGCTGGTAGGCGAAAATGATGCATCTATTAAGCTTGTAACTGCTGATACGCAAGTAGCAGCATTGACGGATTGTGTTGAATTTGCAGCAGGTACAATTGATGCTACTCAAATCGATTCATGTTTAGTATTTACTTTTGATGGCGCGGTGACGGCTGATAATGTAGATGATGCAGAAATCATAATGACTGAAACGACTAACCATATTGAAATTATGGATGGCGATTCTGGCTTTAACGGCGTGTTAAGCATTACAGCTGATGAAGAAACAGATTCAAGTTCTATTTCATTAGAAGGTGTATCTGGTGATGTAGACTTTAAAGTAATGACTACATACCTTGACAGCGACATGGAAGAAGCAAGTGCTTTAGATATTACAGTAAATAATGCAATGGGTTACACGTTGTCTATTACTGGTAATGAAAGTGCAGGTTACACTGGTGACGTTATGGCTATGTACAATGAGATGATGATGTCTTTTGGTACTGCAGCTAAAACAACAAACGGTCTTTCAATTACTTACATTGATGGTGACGTAGTTGATTACACTGATGTTGATTTAATTGATTCATCTAAGTAATATTTAAACTATAAAAGGGGAAAGCAGCGCTTTTCCCTTTTTTTATAGAAAGCGATTAAATTATGAAAAAAAAATTCTCTTGTTAGGATTTTCAACAGCTTTTATTTCTCCTCTTGCTTCCGCAGATAACCAATTTCAAATTTTTACCCACTTTGACGCAGAAATTTATACAGAAGCACAACCAGTACAAGCTTTTGTAGATGATTTTGATGCTCCATTAAAATCGGGTGACAGTGCATTTACCTATAATATATTTGAAGTAGGTGTTGGCTACGGTAATTTTAAGGTAGGTTTACAAAGTCGTTACGACTATGTTCTTAACTTTGATCCTGATACAGCCAAATATACTCATACCGAAAAAAATGATCTAGAGTTTGAAGATAGATTTTATACATATTACCTTGATGCTAAACAAGCAACGTCTAACGGTGTATTTGTATCTTATGATTTTAAATTTTTAGATAAAAATGCATTAACAATAACACCTAAACTTTCTGTTTTTGCCAGCTCGCACTATCAAGATGCCACTGTAAATGGTGAAATTTATAGTGATGAAGTTGAAGGCGCTGTAACTGTCGATTACAACTTTTCAAAAGACATATTATTTAAAAAGTTTTCACCTTCACAAAAACCTGAAGGGCTTGGCTATAGCCTAGATATTTTTGCTGATTGGCAAGTAAATGATGAGCTTCAAGTTGGTTTTAGCGTAAAAGATTTGCTCTATAAAACAGAGTACGAAGACAGCGGCTCTGTAAAGGGTCAAACTACTGAGATCCCATTTAGCGAAGATGACAACGGCGATATTATTACTCAGCCAACAGTATCATTAAAAACGTCTGCATTTGGAAATACCGAATCGCATGATTTTGAGATGGAAATGCGACTACAAGCATTTGCCGATTACAGAATAAACGAGCGTTTTTCAACCCAACTAACTTTAAAACGTTACGATAAAGACACGTTTAGCCAATTAAAAGGCCGCATTCACTTTTGGGATCATTGGAAAGTACAAGCAGGCTACGAAACAAAAAGTGAAGCGTTTTTGGTTGGTATAGAAAGTGAATATTTTGGTCTTAATTTACAAACAGATAGCTTAGATTTAGATAAAGCCTATTATGCGAATGTGAATTGGTACGTGAACATTAAGTTTTAAGGAATGAAGATGTTAAAACAAATTATACCTTTAGGGGTCGCTATTGCATTGGTAGGTTGTGGTTCTTCATCAGACAGTGACAGTTCAGAATCTGTTGCAGTGAGTGAAGTTTCAACATCTTCTTCTGTAAATTTTTATGTATCTAATTGGCAATCACCACAGGGAACGCTTAATGTTTTAGATAGTGATGGGGTGGTGAAAGAATCAATTGAAGTCGAAAACATCAATACTGCGAGTATAAATGTAACTCCACTTACTTTTAATAGCTTTGAGTTTATACCTAGTGATACAACGCTACCTTGCCCACGCTTTACCGGTTGCGGCAGAACAGTTCGTGGTGATGCAAATGACTTAAACGCGAACCGTTTAATCGACTATCAAGAATTAACAGCCGTTACTCTTAATTACAAAGCAGCTGCTTTTAGTGCTCCTGGTGTAAATACGGTTTATTTATCGCCATTGAGTAAAGCAATTACTGACGAAGGTTTTGGTGCTACACAGGCTAGTTTATCAGCCACGCCTTTTTATCATTTAACGCACAGTAATTTAAATGCAAGTGTTGAAGCAGAAATGGTTACTAACGCATTTACTTACGCGGCAATTTTAGCTGGTGTTGCTGATAGTACGTTTAGCGTTGTAAGTGCTTTTAATGCATTTACTAACTTGGAGACTGACCAGCAAGCGTGGCAAGATTACAGCGATTTAGCAGTGCAGTATGTTACAGATAACTTATTTAGCGACCAAGGTAATGCTTTGCTGAAAAATGTCGCTGGTCAAGTTAAGCAAACCATTGCGAGCGTAACTACATTCACAAATTGGCAGGCTCGTTCAGCAGAAGTACAAAGCTTAGATTCAAGAGAGTTACTTGTTGATACGCGAAATATAATAGGTGTTGCAAGACTTCAAGAAAAAGCTTACTCAGATGAATTAGACGCAAAATTTACTGAGCTTGAAGGTGCATTTGATGAAGACACACAAAGAACTCTTAGTGCGCTTACTAATGCTTTAAATGAAGTTATTACAAACTATTCTCCACTTGCAGAAGGCTCTACGCCAGCAGGACAATATAAGCTTCGTGATTTGGATATCATTTATAGCCAATCACCTTATACATGGGCTATTACTGGCACATATGATGATTTACCTATAGCAATTGATTTATCAATCCCAACATTTAGGGTAAGTGGTGTACTGGGAGATAAAATTGAAGGTGTAATGAGTGCAACTGTCACAAATGGCGCTACGGTATTAAGTGTTGATGTGAGTGAGCTGGTGATTCAATTTGATGGTATAGATGCTCAAAGTGAATTAAACCCAGAAGCTGATACAGGTATAGCGCAGATCACGACCAATGTAATTATCAATAAAGCAGCGGGTAAACTAGAAGGTGACTTATCATTAAACTTAAATCGTTTTGTTAATTCACTAGGTGAGGAGTCAACTACGTTATCTACCTTTGATTTTAATGGTAATTACGTAAGCGACACTCAAAACACTGCATTTCATATCACAGCAGTAGAGGCTTCGCCTTTTATTGGTGAAGATAATGACGATTTAGCCTTTACTTTTGAATTAGATTTTCCATTGAGTGGTGCAAGCGATTTTAAATTTGCATACGTAGGTGATGTTGAAAATTTATCTGAACTTACTTCTACAGATATATTTGTTAGTGTAAAAAATAGGGCGTTGGATTTACGTATTCGTGATGTTAGTGGCAATATTAACCTCATTGCGAAAGGCGAAGATGGCCGTTGGTTAGATGTAAAACAAAAGGGCCGTAATTACAGTGGAGGTTTATATTTTGGTGATACTAAAATAGCTGACGTTACTGCCGTTCGTGGCATCCCCGGGGTTTTATTTTCAAATGGCGATTTTGAATCGTTGTTCTAATTAATTGACTTAAATATTAGACATAAAAACCCAACATTAGTTGGTTTTTTATGTCTAATAGTAAGCATTTATAGCAACTCAATACTTACTGTTGCGCCTTTTTCGATATTGCCGCTTTGTGCTGGCACTACAATTAAGCAGTTAGCTTTACTAAGCGACGAAAGTACACCCGAGCCCTGTTTATTAAACGGGGCAACCATCAAGTCACCTTGTTCGTTAGTTGTTGCAGTACCGCGCTGAAAGTCAGCTCTGCCAGGGCGCTTTTTAATAACGGATGTAGTAACAGCGTTAAAGCGCATTTTAGGGTTTACTTCACCAAGACCCGACAGCTTTTGCAGTGCAGGCTCTACTAATTGATTAAACGTAACAGCAGCCGACACAGGGTTACCTGGCAAGCCAAAAAAGTAACTGTTACTTAATTTACCAAAGGCAAAAGGTTTGCCTGGTTTCATGGCTATTTTCCAAAAGTGGATATTGCCAATTTCGTTGAGCACTTCTTTAGTAAAGTCGGCTTCACCAACGGATACACCGCCTGAGCTTATTACGGCATCGGCAAGTTCGTTCGCTTTCAAAAATGCATTAGTGATGAGTTCTTTGTCATCAGGGATTATTCCTAAATCAAGCACGTCTATATTTTTTTGTTGCAGCGCACTAATAATAACAGCGCGGTTGCTTTCAAAAATAGCGCCTTGTTTAAGAGGCTGACCAGGTTCAATTAGCTCATCGCCTGTAGAAAGCACGGCTATTTTTAAGTTTCTTACTACGTCTATATTGGCAATTCCTAAAGATGCAAGTAACCCCACATCAACGGCTTTTAATTTATCCCCTGCTTTTAAAATAACATCGTCGATTGCTATATCTTCGCCAGCAAAACGTACGTTTTCATTTAGCTCTGGTTGCGCAGTAAACGTAATTTTATCGCCATTAACCGAGGCGTTTTCTTGCATTACAACGCCGTTAGCGCCGGGTGCAATGGCGGCGCCGGTCATTATTCTTACGCATTGCCCTGGGGTAAGCGTTTCTTCAAAAACTTGACCCGCAAACACGCTACCTACTTGTGTATAGGTTAAGCTTTTATCTGAAATACATAGCGCATAGCCATCCATTGCAGAGTTGTTATGCGCTGGTACGTTTATAGTTGATTTAACATCGCTTGCTAAAACGCGATCAACGCTTTGCATTATAGTGATGGTTTCAACGTCTTTAACAGGCGTTATCGAGCCAAGTATATTTTGTATTGCAGTTTCAATTGGCAATAAACCGGGTGCATTGCAAACATCGTTCATATATATTGCTTACTTAAATCATTTTATTTTGAAACAATACTTATAATGTCAAAGCTTTACAATACATGGTTGGGTTATTTTTTGCTTATAGCATGCATGCTTTCGTGCAGCGTAAACGCAAAAGAAACGCTACAAGTAGCCGTGGCGAGTAATTTTAAAACGGTATTGCAAACCCTACTAAAAAAATCTCCATTACCAAATGTTGACGTGAAAATATCAGCCGCCTCTAGCGGTGTTTTATATTCGCAAATAGTGCATGGCGCGCCATTTGATGTGTTTTTATCGGCTGACGATTTTCGCCCGCAATCGCTTATTAAAGAAGGCTATGCCGAGCAAAGCAGCTTAATCACTTACGCGTTAGGCGAACTTGCTTTGTGGCAACCCAAAGCTGAAAAAGTAAATGATAAAGTAGCCATTGCTAATCCGCGTTTTTCACCATACGGGCGTGCCTCAGAGCATTACGCGAATAACCATTTTAAAAAACCAATAAATTATGTGTACGGGAATAACATTACACATGCGTTTCAGTTTGTGCAAAGTGGTAATGTAGGAGTAGGGCTGGTGGCTGTTTCATCACTAAAGGCGGCTTACAGTAACACGCAAGATCAAAAATATTTAGATTATACCGTGCTGCCTACCAATCAATATCCCGATATAATTCAACAAGGCGTTATTATTAGCTCGACTAAAAAGCATGCTAGCGCTAAGCAACTTATGCAATTTTTAATGGCAGAAGCTACGCAGCAGCAGTTAATTGAATTAGGTTACAGAATAAAGGATAACAATGCTTCAAAGTGATTTAACCGCGCTGTGGTTAACTATAAAACTTGCCTTTATAACCGCAGTACTCCTTCTTATTTTTTGTATTCCACTGGCATACAAGCTCGCTGGCTATAACGGTAAATTTAAACCATTTTTAGAGGCATTAATTGCAATGCCTTTAGTGCTACCGCCTACATTATTAGGGTTTTACTTACTTGTTTTATTTTCGCCTGATCACGCTTTTGGGCAGTTTTGGTTTTGGCTAACGGGTACGCAGCTTGCGTTTAGTTTTCAGGGCGTGGTTATCGGCTCGCTTTTTTATTCACTGCCTTTTGTAATGCAGCCGCTTGTGGCTGGGTTTAAACATATTAATCAAACCTATAACGAAGCTGCCATTGCGCTTGGGTTGAGCCCGTTTAAACGCTTTGTGCATTTAATAATTCCGCTTTTAAAACCCAGTATTGGTAGCGCGTTTGCTTTAGGTTTTGCACATACATTGGGTGAATTTGGTTTGGTATTAATGATTGGCGGTAATATTCAGGGGCAAACACAGGTGGTGTCTATTGCGCTTTATGACCATGTTGAATCGTTAAATTATACGGCGGCGCATCAGCTTTCACTTATTTTACTGGCTATTTCGTTTGCCTGTTTAGTGCTGTTATTTAAGTTTAATAAAAGCATTGTCGGGGTTAAGCAATAACATGATTAAGTTAAGCCTTTTTAAAGCACTCAATAATTTTGATTTAGATATAAACCTTGAGCTTGAGTCGTTTGATGTATTGGGTGTTTTCGGACCTTCTGGCTCCGGTAAGTCAACATTACTGCGTTGTATTAGCGGTTTAGAGCCTGCAAAAAGTGTTTATGTAAATAATCAGCCAGTGCATGAGCTGCCAAGCGATAAACGCGGTATAACGCTTCAGTTGCAATCGTGTCCGTTGTTTCCTCATTTAGATGTGGCAGGTAATTTAGCGTTTACACAAAAACACTGCGGGAATAAACAAACCAGCTTAACGCTTCAATACGTTGTTAAAACACTTAAATTACAAGACTTACTAAATCGTGACGTACAAAGCTTATCGGGCGGTGAGCGCCAACGTGTAGTATTTGCGCGCACTTTGCTTGCCGGTCAAAAATTTATAATGCTCGATGAGCCTTTTAGTGCGCTTGATTGGTCATTGCGTTTTAAAACGCTCACTAAACTCAATGAGTTAGCCGTTAAGTTTAATATTAAATTTATAATAGTAAGTCACTCATTAAAAGAGCTGCTATTTTGCTGCGATACCCTTATTCAGCTTGATAAAGGTAAGGTGATAAACCAAGGTGCAAGTGCGCACGTTGCAAAAGCTATTTACGCAAACGACAGGCAAACACCGCTGAGCTTAATTAATTACGATGTGGTTAAATTTGATGAAGACTACGGGCTATATCAACTGCAATTACAGCAAAGTGAGCAGCCGCTTTTTGTGCTTCCTGCACTTGTAGATAGTAGTAATAAGCTAATTATAGAAAGTGAGCAAATGTCGTTTAGTGCGTTAAAGCCTGAGCAAACAACGCACAGTAATGTTTTAAAGTCGGTATTAACTCAGGCTGAGCTTATTAATAATAAGTGGCAGTTAACGCTTAATGTAGATGGGCAAACATTGTATTGTTTGGCTTCAAGACGAGTGTGGGACAAAAACGACTTTAAAGTGGGCGATGTGCTTTATACAACAATCAGTAATCTAGAATAACTAAATGCTGCACACTGCACATTGACTGCTTTTAGCTATTTTAAAACGATTAAACTCCATGCTTAAACCATCCACCAGCAATAAGTGCTCGCTTAAACCACTTGGCAAACCAGCAAGCATTTTTAGCGCTTCAGTAGCCTGAATGCTGCCTATTAACCCCACAATAGGAGAAAGTACGCCGGATTCGGAGCAGCTTTGTGTTTGTTCACTAAAAAATTGCGATAAACAACCATAACAATGGCTATTTTCATCCATAGTAAAACACGCGACTTGTCCTTCCATGCGTATTGCAGAGCCTGACACTAGCGGAACTTTAGCTTTAAAACAGGCGCTATTAAGTGCATTACGCGTTGCTAGGTTATCTGAACAATCAATCACTATATCAATGTTATTAAATAATTGTTTTGTAGAGGTATTTACATCAAAAAATGCCTCAATGGTGTTTATATCTATTTCACTATTAAGTGCGTTAAGCTGTTTTTTTGCAGCACTGCATTTTGAGCTACCAATATCACTTTCTTTATACAGTATTTGCCTTTGCAGGTTGGTCACGTCTATTTCATCGTTATCAACTAAGGTAAGCGTCCCAACGCCAGATGCCGCTAAATATTGACTTACCGCACATCCAAGCCCACCCACACCAACAATTAAAGCATGCGATTGCCATAGCTTCTCTTGTCCGTCTATATCAAGCTGCGGCAGCATAATGTGCCGAGAATAGCGTAGTTGCTGTTGGTACGTTAACGGTGCTTTTTGCATTTTTAAACATCTCATACTTTTTTTGAACAATACCAATTTGTTAAATCCTAGAGCAAGTAGTAACGCTTTTTATTTGCACTGTAACAGCCCATACCCCCTCACTCATATAGTGCAACTATAACGCATTAAAATAATAAATGCATATAACCAACTGAAATATATGGTTTTTAATTAGTGGCTCAGTAATTGCTGTATTGGGTTAACTAAAATTTAACAAAGTTTGGGCTGCTACTCATATAAAAGAGTGGGGCATTTATAAAACAATAATACGTTTACGAGGAAATAAACATGCAACCGAGTTCTGGATTTAACTTAATATCCTTTAAAGGAAAAATGAAAGTATTACATCTAAGTTGGATGGTCTTTTTTGTGTCATTTTTTGTATGGTTTAACCATGCTCCTTTATTGGGTGCAATTGCGGGCTCGCTTGGTATTACCATGGCACAAGTTAAAACATTACTAATTTTAAATGTAGCGTTAACTATTCCTGCCCGTGTTGTGGTGGGTATGCTGACCGATAAATTTGGTCCCCGGATTGTTTATGCGGCGCTACTTATTACCTGTAGTATTCCGTGTTTTATGTTTGCTATGGCAACCACATTTGAACAAGCCGCTATAGCCCGTTTTGCGCTAGGCTTTATTGGTGCAGGCTTTGTTGTGGGCATTCGTATGGTGAGTGAATGGTTTCCTGCTAACGAGCTGGGGATAGCAGAAGGTATTTATGGCGGCTGGGGTAACTTTGGTTCAGCAGCAGCGGCTATGTTATTGCCAATTATTGCACTTATGTTTGGTGGCGAAGATGGTTGGCGTTATGCAGTAGGTTTAACCGGTGTATTAAGCGTTATATTTGGTATTATTTGGTACCTAAATGTAACCGATACACCAAAAGGCGGTACATACTTTAAACCTAAAAAAGTAGGCGCAATGGAAGTAACCAGTAAAGGCGACTTTGTATTACTCCTTATTATGAAAATCCCTATGTATGGCGCATTAGCATTACTTACTTGGAAGCTTTCACCAACCGGTGCTAACCTAATTTCGGCTAATTTTGTACTTGCCGTGTATGCTTTTTTAGTTCTGCTTTATATTTACGAAGTGTATAAAACCTTTGACGTAAATGGTCATATTTTTAAAGAGCCTGTACCCGAGTCGCATCGTTATGAGTTTAAGCAAGTAGCTGTTTTAAATATTTTATATTTTACAACCTTTGGTTCTGAGCTTGCGGTTGTCTCTATGTTACCGCTGTTTTTTATGGATGTGTTTGCGCTTGATATGGTGTACGCGGGTATTTTAGCCTCTGCTTATGCATTTATGAACTTAGCATCTCGCCCAGGTGGCGGTTGGATTTCAGATAAATTAGGTCGTCGTATTACCCTTATTGTACTTACAACGGGTCTTGCTGTTGGTTATTTTGTAATGGGCTTAGTTGATGCATCTTGGCCTTTATGGCTTGCAGTTGTTGCGGCTATGGCATGTTCGTTCTTTGTGCAAGCTGGTGAAGGTGCTGTATTTGCGGCAGTACCGCTAATTAAGCGCCGTTTAACTGGGCAAATAGCTGGTATGACAGGCGCTTACGGTAATGTAGGTGCAGTAGTGTACTTAACGGCATTGTCACTTGTTGATTATCAAACTTTCTTTTTCATTATTGCGGGCAGCGCAATACTTGGCTTAGGCGCACTGTTTTTTATGACCGAGCCAGACGGACATATTACCGAAGTAAATGAAGACGGCACCGTTGAACTTATTTCAGTGACTTAAGGCATTATTGACTATGTTTGATGAAACACTCCACGTTAAAGCGCTAAAAAATGAACTCAACGTTTCATTTGGCGGACACAGCGCAAAAGGCTTAAAAGTAGAAAACCAAGATGCGTTTGCAGCTCTTAATACCAAAGCGCAAGAAAAAGAGTCTAAAGGCGTTATTGCCTGCTTAGCCGATGGGTGTTCATCAGCAAAAAATGCTAAACAAGCGTCTCAACTTTCGGTTACTCATTTTATAAATGAGTATTTAAATACCCCCGAAAGTTGGGCGGTTAAAAAGTCAGTATCGAAGGTGTTAGCAAGTTTAAATCAGTGGCTTTATTCGCAATCGGTTAATTATAATCACCTTGGTCAGCGCCAAGCCGATTGGATGACGACTTTTACAGCGCTTATTTTAAAGTCGGCAACGGGTTATATATTTCACTTAGGTGATACGCGTATTACCCGCTTGCGAGAAAATAAAATAGAGGCAATAACACGGGATCACAAAGTAAACGATACGCTAACGCGTGCGCTTGGCGCACAACTTCATCAAGAAATAGATGTATACGAAGTTGACCTAAAAGCAGACGATATTTATATATTAACCTGCGATGGCGTACACGATGTGCTCCCAAACAGCGATATAGCTAAATTAGTTAATGAACACGTTAATTTAGAGCACACTAATTTAGAAAGTGCAGCTAAAGCAATTACCGAACTTGCATTAGCGCGAGGCAGTGACGACAACGTAAGTTGCTTACTGGTAAAAGTAGAAAATATTGCCGAGCAAAAGTTAGATGAACTTTATCATTCGCTAACACGACGAAAAATTCCACCTGCGCTTAATGTTGGGCAAAAAATTGATGACTACACGGTTATTCGTAAATTACATGCCAGTAGTCGCTCGCACATTTATTTAGTGCAACAAGCGCCCGATATACCGCCAGTGGTTTTAAAAGCACCTTCGGTTAATTTTGAAGACGATGTGCACTACCTTCAAGGCTTTATAAGAGAAGGCTGGGTAGGGCAACGCATAAACCATTTAAACGTGATGAAAGTACTGAGTACGCAATCGCAAAGTCGTTTTTTGTATCATATTTGTGAGTACATGGACGGGCAAACACTCAGTGATTGGAAGCACGACGTGCCGCACCCAGAAATAACCCAAGTACGCAGTATTATTGAACAAATAGTACATGCACTAAGGGCGTTTCAGCGACTCGATATGGTACATCGTGATTTAAAACTCGATAACGTAATGATAGATGCGCACGGCAAAGTAACGCTAATAGATTACGGCACAGTAAGTGTTGCGGCTATGGACGAGTCGGTTAAACAAATTGCGGATGATTGCCCGCAAGGCACTGCCGACTACACTGCACCCGAAACACTCATTACTATGCACGCCGATTTTAAAAGTGATTTGTTTTCACTTGGCGTGATTGCATATGAGTTATTGTGCTCAAAATTGCCTTATAAACCACTGCCACTTAACCACGTAGCGCCAAAAGATTACAGCCATTGGCATTACACAAGTATTCGTAAATACAGAGCCGATATTCCGTTTTGGTTAGATCAAGCCCTTATGAAGGCGCTTGCCCCTAAACCTGAGCTCAGATACCAAGCTTTTTCTGAGTTTATAAACGATATCAACAAACCTAATCCTTATTTAGAAAGTACCGCTAATAAAAGTTCAATAATGAAACGCGATCCAGTTATGGTGTGGAAATGTATTTCGCTGTGTTTATTTATTGCTTTGGTATGTGTATTAATAATTAAAACTTAGAGAACCAAAATGCTTAACTATAAGAACAACTTACCTATTATTTTTATACTGGGTTGCTTCACTGCACCTTCAATAAGCCAAGCTTCGCAAACTGATCTTGATTTTAGACTGCGTTTTGAAAGCGTTGATCAAGAAAATGCTCTAAAAGATGCAAGCGGCTTAACACTTAGAACCCGCTTAACGCATCAAACAGACGAGGTTAATGGTTTTTCAGCCCTTATTGAAGTAGAAGATACTCGCAGCCTATTGGGCGTAGATGATTACAACAATACGGTGGGGAAAAATACTAATTACTCTGTTATTGCCGACCCAGAAAACACCGAGATAGACCAAGGTTTTGTTAAATATGCCCGCGATGGTCTATCGCTAAAAGTAGGGCGCCAAGTAATAGCCCTTGATGGGCAGCGTTTTGTTGGGCACGTAGGTTGGCGTCAAGACAGACAAACCTTTGATGCAGCAACCATTAATTACGCATTTAATAACATAGATTTACAGTACAGTTATTTAAATAAGCGTAACCGCATATTTGCTGACGATAAAGACATTAAATCGTCCGATCATCTAATTAATGCAAGCTTTAAAACAGACTACGGTAAAGTGGTTTTATACAGTTACTTATTAAGTGACGATGCACTACAAGACGACAGTTTAGACACTTATGGCGTTTCTTTTAACGGTAATAAAACCCTAAACGACATAAAATTTTATTACAAAGCGGAGTATGCAACGCAGTCTGCCTCAACAAGCGTGAGTGATTTTGATGCCGATTACTATGCACTTGAAGGCGCTGTGGATTTAAATGGTTTGGGTATAAAAACAGTAACATTAAAAGTTGGCATAGAGTCACTTGGCTCTGATAATGGCGATTACGGGTTTGCAACACCGCTTGCCACGTTACATAAATTTAATGGTTGGGCAGATACGTTTTTAAATACACCCGCACAAGGCTTGGACGACACTTACATAAGCTTAAATGGTAAAGCGTTTGACGGAAAATGGTTGGTGGCTTATCACAGTTTTGATGCTAATGAGCAATCAAATGGGGTTGACGATTTGGGTACTGAACTAAACGTACAATACGTTAAACCTATTAATAAACAATACGCAGTGGGTGTTAAATACGCTGATTACTCAGCGGGCGATACTGCTGCTAATAAAGTCGATACTCAAAAATTGTGGGTATGGATGAGCGCTAAATTTTAACCCTCTTTATCTTCTAATATTCACTTGTAATTTATAGCGACACAAGATGGTGCAGTTGCACCATCTTGTGGGGCTTTATGCTTTTCACCCCTGCACCAACATAGACAACTTGCTGATTTTAAATGCTTATATATTTGGCTTACATATTGCTATAACAATCCTATAACAAATCATTCGATTTCAATTTTAGTCAATTACTAAAATAGGTATCACTTTAAGGTGGGTAAATGTTAAGTAAGCAGCGTGTTGTAGTGGTAGGAAACGGAATGGTGGGGCACCATTTTGTGCAGCAGCTAGTTTCTCAAAATCAGGCTGATGAACAATTTGAAATTACGGTACTTAGCGGTGAAGACCGTTTAGCGTATGACCGTGTACAACTATCCTCTTTTTTTAAAGGCAAAACCGCAGACGACCTCGCACTTACATGCAATAAAACCTATGACGATTGGCAAGTACGCTTTCATACTCATTCTAAAGTGGTTGATATAAATCGTGATACGCACACTGTAACGACCGCTAAAGGGGAGTTGTTTGAATACGACAAACTTGTGCTTGCTACAGGTTCATTCCCATTTGTACCGCCTATACCGGGTAAAGATCGTGAGCATTGCCTTGTTTATCGCACCATTAACGATTTACACGCAATAAAAAACTCAGCCCACGGCAGCAAAGTAGGCGTGGTAATTGGTGGCGGTTTACTGGGGCTTGAAGCTGCAAACGCATTAAAGCAACTGGGTCTGCATACTCACGTAATAGAATTTGCACCGCAACTTATGGGCGTACAAGTTGATGCGGGGGGCGGTCGGTTACTAAAAAACAAAATTACAGACTTGGGCGTTACTGTGCATACATCGGTAGCAACCGAGGAAATAGTAGAAGGTGAAAGTTGCCGTTATAAAATGTGTTTTAAGGGCGGTAAAACCCTTGAAACTGACATGATTGTATTTTCGGCAGGTATTCGCCCTTATGATAATTTAGCCCGCGAGTTTAATTTAGAGATAGGCGAACGCGGCGGTATTGTAATTAATAACCACTGCCAAACGAGCGACAAAAACATATACGCTATTGGTGAATGTGCACTGTGGAATAATTTTATTTTTGGCTTAGTGGCACCTGGTTACGCCATGGCTAAAATAGCAGTTGGTCATATTTTACAAGATACGCAGCAAGGTAGTTTACAAAGTACTGGCTTAGACAATAAAGCCGATGAATTTAGCGGTGCCGATATGAGCACCAAGCTTAAATTAATGGGTGTTGAAGTAGGCTCTATCGGCGATGCACATGCACGCAGCGAAGGCGCAATAAGCTATTACTTTGAAGACCAAGCCAATGGTATTTATAAAAAAATAGTCACTAATTCACAAAGTAATAAGCTGATTGGCGCGGTACTTGTTGGCGATACCAGCGATTACGACAATTTGCTGCAATATCATTTAAACGACATTAAACTTACCACCGATCCCGAAGCGCTCATTATGCCCCTTGCCGGCGACATAGCAGAGCTAAGCGCCGATGACTTGCCTGATGACGCCATTATTTGCGCTTGTCATAAAGTAACTAAACACACCATTGAACAATCAGTTTCTAACGGCTGCATAGATTTGGCAAGTGTGCAGCAAAGCACCAAAGCCAGTACAGGTTGTGGAGGGTGTGAAAAGCTCGTTCAAAACGTAATAAATAGCGCGCTCGCTAAAGCAAGTAACACTATTAACGTAGTTACCCTTAATGAGCCTGTAAAACAGCCTGCATAAATTAAAGCACACTAAAAGAGAGCAGTAGTATGACAACCGCAAACACGTCACCAACTATAAATAAAACCAGTTTAAAACAAACAACCTGTGCTTACTGTGGTGTAGGGTGCGGTGTTGATATTTCACTTTTTAATAATGTGCCAACCAAGCTTGAAGGCATGCGAGAGCACCCCGCAAACTTTGGTCGTTTATGTGTAAAAGGCACGCATTTGCTCGACACCACAGGCAGTGATAACCGCTTAACGTCGCCTCTTATTAATAATCAAGCCGTTACGTGGGATGAAGCAACCGACCATGTTGCAAATAAATTTAACGACATAATACAAAAGCACGGACCCGATGCGGTGGCTTTTTATGTATCGGGGCAGTTACTTACTGAAGATTACTACATTGCTAATAAATTAATGAAAGGCTATATAGGCTCAGGCAATATTGATACAAATTCGCGCCTGTGTATGTCGTCTGCTGTGGCAGGTTATAAACGCGCTTTTGGTGAAGACGTAGTGCCGTGTACCTACGAGGATTTAGAGCAAACTGAGCTGCTTATTTTAATTGGCTCTAATGCAGCATGGACTCATCCGGTTTTGTATCAGCGAATGGAGCGTGCAAAGCAGCTTAACCCAAATATGAAAGTAGTCGTTATTGACCCGCGTAAAACCGACACCGCTGAGCTTGCCGACACATTTTTAAATATAAAACCAGGCAGTGACGCTGCGCTTTATAACGGTTTGCTTAATTATTTAAATGAGCATAACCACCTCGATACGCAATTTATTGCTCAGCACACAAACGGTTTTGAAAGCGCATTGCAAGAAGCACAAAAATGGAGCTGTGAGGCAGTTAGTGACTTTTGCGATATAGCAATTGAGCAAGTTACTGAGTTTTACGCGCTATTTGCTAACAGCCCAAGTGCGATTAGCTTTTATTCAATGGGTATAAATCAGTCAAGCTCGGGTGTAGATAAATGCAACGCTATTATTAATGCGCATTTAGCCTCAGGTAAATTACTTAAACCAGGCAGTGGTCCGTTTTCAATTACTGGGCAGCCCAATGCGATGGGCGGGCGCGAAGTAGGTGGTTTGGCTAATCAGTTAGCGGCGCACTTAGATATTGAAAACGAAGCGCATCAATCACTTGTACAACGCTTTTGGCTCTCGCCAACGATCGCTAAAAATGCAGGCAGTAATGCCATCGATATGTTTGATGAAATAGCCGCAGGCAAAATAAAAGCAGTGTGGATAATGGCAACAAACCCAATGGTGAGCTTGCCCAATAACGCCGCTATTAAAAAAGCATTAGAGACCTGTGAGCTGGTGGTTGTATCTGACTGTATTGCAAAAAGTGATACGTTAAAATTTGCCGATGTTGCTTTTCCATCAACCGGATGGGGTGAAAAAAACGGCACAGTAACCAACTCAGAGCGCAGAATATCAAGGCAGCGCCCGTTAGTAGCGCCTTATTCAGGAGCTAAAAACGATTGGCAAATTATGTGCGAAGTCGCTAAAAAAATGGGCTTTGAAGGGTTTGATTTTACAGATCCAAGTGGCATTTTTGAAGAATGGGCACAATTAACCGACTTTGAAAATAACGGCAGCCGAGTATTAAACCTCTCTGGTTTAGTTGGGCTCACACAAAATCAGTATGATAATTTAAAACCCATTATGTGGCCTGTTGTTAAAAATCAGCCTTATAAAAATGGTCAGGTTTTTACAAATAATCAATTTAGCACCGCTGATAAAAAGGCGCGTTTTATACCCATAACGCCGCAATTACCGGTGCAAAAAACATCAAATGATTACCCTTTTGTAATGAACTCAGGGCGTATACGCGACCAATGGCATACCATGAGTCGCACCGGTAAAAGCACTGCGCTTTCATCGCATATTACACGCCCGTACATTGAAATTAACCCGCTTGATGCCAGTAAATTAGCAATTAAGCAAAACGATTTAATAAGTGCAATTGCCCAAACAGGGCAGGTTACCGCGCATGCAAAAGTAACCGATTCGGTGCGAAAAGGTGAATGCTTTATGCCTATTCATTGGAATAAGCAATTTGCGTCATCAGCAACAGTAAGTGGGTTGTATCAATCGGTAGTTGACCCTCTATCTGGTCAGGCTGAGTGCAAACACGGCGCTGTTAATATAGTTAAAGCACCCTTTGTGCAATATATGCAGCTGTTTGCTAAAAACGAACTTGTTATAAACAGTGATTTTTGGCTCAAAGTTAATGCAAGCAATTGCTTTAATTACCAATTGGCGCTTAATGAGCCACAAAGTGATTTACTGTATTACTGCCAAACCTTAACTGGTTTACAAGGGCAGTGGTCGGCTATGAACACGGCAAAAGCCATGCATGTGCAGTGTATTCAAAACGATCAATTAGCGTTTGTTGGTGTTATTTCTAATGAACAAAAAGAAATATCACTTGAGTGGATAAACCATTTATTTGCAGTGCCATTACTGACTTTTACACAGTTACAGTCTTTGCTTTATGCGACCCCCGATGAAGAATTTACCCAAGGCGTGCAAGTGTGTAGCTGCTTTAAAGTAAGAGAGCAGCCAATTATAAACGCCATTAAAAACGGTGCAAACACAGTCGAGCAATTGGGGTCTGAACTTAAATGTGGGACGAACTGCGGTTCGTGTAAAACACAATTAAGCCAATTAATAAAACAACATTACAAAGCAGGTTCTAGCAGCATTGATGTTGCGGTTGTAATGTAAAGAAAAAAGGAAGCATATGCTTAATGATCAATTTGGTCGGCAGTTTAACTATTTGCGCCTCTCAATAACCGATGTATGTAATTTTAGTTGTAGTTATTGTTTACCAAACGGGTATCAGTGCGATACGCCGCGTAATTTTTTAAATAAAAACGAAATTAGCACGCTGGTAAATGCGTTTGCAGAACTAGGTACTAAAAAAGTGCGTATTACAGGTGGCGAACCATGCTTACGAAACGACGTAACCGATATTATAAAACTCTGTAAAAATACGCCTGGTATAGAAAAAGTAGCCATTACTACCAACGGGTTTAATTTATTAAATAAAATTGATGAATTTGCAGAAGCCGGGCTTGATGCGCTTAATGTTAGTATTGATAGTTTAAATCCGAGTATGTTTAAACTCATAACAGGGCACGACAAACTTAACCTTATTTTAAAAGGGATTGAACGCGCGGTAGATCTGGGCATAAAAGATATAAAAATAAATGCAGTGCTTGCCAAGCAGTTTAATAAAAACCAATTGAAGGATTTTTTAGCGTGGGTAAAACACCACAAAGTTACAGTGCGCTTTATAGAATTAATGGAAACAGGTGACGGCGCAACATTTTTTGAAGAAAACCACTTAAGTGGGCAAACAGTTAAAGCCCAGCTTTTAGCTCAAGGCTGGTTACAAGTCGTTAGGGGGAAATTAAATGGACCCGCTGAGGAGTTTTGTCATCCTGATTACGATGGTCGTATTGGTTTAATAATGCCTTACAGTAAAGACTTTTGTGAAAGTTGTAATCGCTTAAGGGTGTCGGCGCTGGGTAAATTACACTTATGCTTGTTTGCCGAGCAAGGTATAGATTTACGCGAACTACTAAACGAGGACGATACTGCAGCGACCGTAAAGGCAATTCGAGCCGCTATGGGCAATAAAGAAATAAGCCATGAGCTAGATAAACGCTTAACAGGTGCGACAACTCACTTAGCCATGTTAGGTGGTTAATATGGAAGTAAAAGCTAAGCGAGATTTTACAGGCGTTGTGCTTGCTGGTGGTAAGTCATCAAGAATGGGCACAGACAAAGCCGATTTAGTTTTAAAAAATAAAACGCTATTGCATAATGCGTGTGATTTATTAAAAGACGCAGGCGCTAAAAACATACTTATAAGTCGCAACGTTACAAATCCAGTTAAATCATCGAGCCATTATTCACCGAGCGATTATCCCTCAGAAAAGTACGTTAAAGATATATACCCAAATAGTGGACCCCTTGGCGGAATTTATTCCACATTAATAGCCACTGAGCACGACTTACTTATTACTGCGGTAGATATGCCTCTACTTACGAGTAGTTTGTTAAGCACAATTGTGCTGGCTTCTCAGTCAAATAAAGTACAAAGTGTGAGCAATCAATTAAATCAGTCACAAATACATGCTTGGCACTTTGAAAATGAACCACTACCGCTGTATATTCGTAATACAAGCAGTGTAAAAAATCATTTAAAACACATACTCACAAACGCTAACAGTCATAAATCAATAAAACAGTTTACCCAAAGCATTGGTGTGCAAACGCTTTTATGTAATAAAGCGCACGCATTAATAAACACCAATACACCGGCGCAATTTAAAGCTGTAAATGAGCATTTTGACCAAAGCATTAATCAATTAAGAAGAACATTATGAGCCACACAACTGAGTCACAAATACCTTTAAACATTGCCGTACTTACAGTAAGCGACACGCGCGATGCGATTACCGATACTTCTGGTCATTACTTAATTAAAGCGCTAACTGAGGCGGGTCATCACTTAGCGGATAAAGAAATTGTAAAAGATGATGTTTACCAAATGCGCGCTATTGCATCGCAGTGGATAGCCGATGACACCATTCACGCTATTTTAGTGACTGGCGGTACAGGTTTTACCGAGCGCGATTCAACACCTGAGGCATTTGCGCCGCTGTTTGATAAAAGCGTAGATGGCTTTGGCGAGCTATTTAGACATATATCGTACGGTGAAATTGGTAACTCTACTATTCAATCTCGTGCATTGGCAGGACTTGCTAATAACACCGTTATTTTTTGTATGCCAGGCTCTACAGGCGCATGTAAAACTGCGTGGACAGGCATAATAAAAGATCAACTTAACTCAATACATAAACCGTGTAACTTTGCACCGCACATTACCATTGGTAAAAAGTGTGAATCGCGTGAGCAATAGTATGCTGAGCCACGTTGACGAAAACGGCCAAGCGAATATGGTTGATGTATCGCTCAAAGACGTAACCTTGCGCGATGCCTCAGCTGAAGCATTTATTAGCATGAGTAAGCTTGCCTTTGAGCAAGTAATGCTTAATCAAAACAAAAAGGGTGATGTGTTAGGTGTGGCACGTATTGCGGGTATTCAAGGCGCTAAAAAGTGCGCTGATTTAATTCCGCTTTGTCATCCGCTTGCACTTAGTAAAGTCGCTGTTGATTTTGAACTTGATGAAGCAAACAGCCAAATTAAAATAACCAGCTACTGCAAACTTGCCGGTAAAACGGGGGTTGAAATGGAAGCGTTAACAGCGGTATCTGTGGCTAGCCTTACTTTGTTTGATATGTGTAAAGCAGCCGACCCACTAATGGAAATTAGCGGCATGCGTGTTACTCAAAAAGCTGGGGGAAAAAATGGCAGTTGGCAACGAGATTAATCCAAACAATGTTATATCTAGCGCCCAAAATGTAGAGTTATTGTTTTTTGGGCAACTAAAAGAGCGGTTAAAGTGCAGTAAATTAAGCCTTGAGATTACGCAGCCGCTTACTATTTCAGAGCTTAAATTAAGCTTAGTGAGCCAATACCCGCATTGGCAACCGTGGCTGGAGGAGCGTGAGCTACTTGCAGCGCTTAACCAAACTATGTCATCAAGCGATGAAATAGTGAAAGCAGGGGATGAGCTTGCCTTTTTCCCGCCGGTTACAGGTGGCTAATGAGCATACATATTCAAGTACAAACCGATGATTTTAATGTAGGTGACGAGCACAATACGCTTTGTAGTAATAATAAAAGCGATGGCGCTGTTGTCACTTTCACAGGTTTGGTAAGAGAGTTCAGCAGTGGCGATAATGTTATTGCACTTGAGCTTGAGCACTACCCTGGTATGACCGAGCAACTGCTTCAATCTATTGCAGAGCAAGCTCAAACTCGCTGGCAACTGGCGCGAATATGCATTATTCACCGCGTTGGTTACTTAGCACTTGGCGAGCAAATTGTATTTGTAGGCGTAACGTCCCGCCATCGCCAAGCCGCGTTCGAAGGCGCACAATTTATAATGGATTATTTAAAAAACCACGCCACGTTTTGGAAAAAAGAGCACTTTAAAGACTCATCAAACTGGGTTGAGTTTAAACAAAGTGACAAACAAGCATTAGGTAAATGGGAGTCTTAATGAAAATAATCTCTACCAATATCTCTAAAATAAAAACGGTTGTGCATAACGGCAAAGAAGTCAAAACAGGTATATTTAAAACGGCTACTAACGAACCGGTAACTATTGAAAAGCTAAGTATTATAGGTGATGAGCAAGCTGATTTAGTTTACCACGGCGGCGTAGATAAAGCGGTATATGCTTTTTCGCACAATCATTATGACTATTGGAGGAGAATGCTTGCAAACGAGGATTTAACCAGTGGCATATTTGGTGAAAACTTCACGATTTCAGACCTTGATGAAGCGAATATACATATAGGCGATCATATTCGAATTGGTACTGCATTACTTGAAGTAAGCCAGCCTCGTGTACCCTGTTTTAAATTGGCTATCGCCCTTAATAATAAAAACAGCCTTAAACTGTTCACGCAGTATTACTGCACGGGCATATATTTTAGAGTCATTGAGCAAGGTGTTGCCAAAACAGGCGACGCAGTCACTATAGAAAAAAAAGCGGCGCATAAAATTTCAGTTAAAAAGCTGTTTCAGGCGTTTTTTGACAAAAAATACGTAGGTTACGAAGACGTACTTTTAGAGGCCCTAACTCTGCCAGAGCTTGCTGTAGAGTGGCAAGAAAAGTTAAAAAAGAAACTTGCTATTAAAGTTGAATCGGCCAAATGAATGCTGTGTAATTTTTATGCAGTAATTAAATTCTCTAAATAAGAGCAAAACCTATACATTAACTAGTAAAAAAAAGAATGCCTGCTATAACTAAGGTTAGAAAAACTATAATAAATATAGTGTTACGGTTATTAACCAATAGCGAATAGAAAAACAGGCTTCGTATATGAATATAACTAACAAATTGATGCTTATAGTAATCTTAACGACAGCCGAAGTAAGTATTACCGTTTTTTCTGCCTTTGAAATAGCTAAAGGCGCTAAGTTTCATCAGCTTAATTTTCTTCATTTAAAGTATATTAACCAATTAACAAAGACAGTAAAAAAAATAAAAAACGACACCCCTGTAGACATAAATACAATAGAGTTTGATATATTGGCTATAAAGCAGCAACCTATTGATTGTCTTGATGAAGTTAATTATTTAAACCGTGTTATTATGAAAGTCATTAAGACTGATCAAGCTTTAACTATTTGCGAAAATGATATAGAAATTGCGGATAAAGCACTACTGTCAGTTACTCAATATAAGAAAGGTGAACTCAGTAGAGATGATTTTTTACTAAACCTTAATGTTGCACTTGATGGATTCAATCAACATTCAGAAATGTTTGAAGAACCAATCAGAAAAACAGTGTCGTTTATATTGATCACTTTAATACCACTTGTTTTAATTATATCCCTTTTTAATATTATTCTAATCAGTTACCTGTCACGTACCATATCTAGCTCTATACGCAATTTAACCATTCTTTTAACTAGTAAACCTGAAGATAGTACTAATTTAGATGACGAACTTGATAAAAATACCACGGGTGAATTAAAAGCATTGGTAATAGCAGCAAGACAGCGTATCAAAGATGATTTATTAAACATAGAAAATAGTATAGAGCTAAAAGCTATTGTAAACAGCCAAACAGCTTCTTTGCAGCAGGCAAATGATGAACTGGCTCAGTTTGCTTATCGGGCATCACATGATTTAAAGTCACCGTTATCGGGCGCTAAATCTTTGGCTCAATTTGTTATTCAAGATATAGAAGCTGGTGATATTAAAGAGGCCTGTCAAAATGCGAAAATTATTTACCAACAAATGGAGAAGTTAGAAACACTTGTTGTTGATATTTTATTATTAGCAAAAGCAGATATAGGTAATGAAAACGAAGAATTAATTGATTTTAATCAGTTAATTACTGATATGGAAGAACGACTGGCTTGGTTAATGAAAGATAATCCTTGTACATTAACAACGAATATTAATTTATCGACACCTATCAAATCAGAAAAAGCGCGTTTTGCTCAAATCATCGAAAATTTGATATCAAATGGGTTGAAATATTACGACACAAATAAGGATGCGCCTTATGTTCACTGCGATATTTTTAACGAACAAGAGACGTTCAATATTACAGTTACCGATAATGGGATTGGAATACCTGATAAGCATCAAAGCGAAGTGTTTGATATGTTCAAGCGATTTCATGTTGAGACAAGTAGCGGCTCAGGTTTGGGTATGGCACTAGTTAAAAAACATATAGAGTATTTAGATGGAGAAATATCATTGCAAAGTTTTAATAGCGGTACAACATTCAAAATAACAATACCTATGGATAAATTAAGATGAAAAAAGTAAAACCACCTATATTAATTATCGATGACAATGAAGTTGATCGGTATATCCTTAAAAGATTAATAAAAGAAGCTAACTTAGAGCTTACCATTTTTGAAAAAAAAGATGGTCAAGAGGCGTTAGAATTTCTCGAAAATTATGAAGCGAATAGAAAAGAACACCCAGATGGCTTTCCCCCAATATTGATTTTTTTAGACATTAATATGCCCAGAGTTAATGGTATTCAATTTTTAGACGAGTTTGCCAAGCTCAGGAAAGTCATTGAAATAAGTTCTTGCGTAGTCATGATGTTCAGCTCATCAGAACGAGAAGAAGAGAAAAAAATTATTATGGCGCATGATTTTGTTAAAGGCTATTTAGTTAAGGGAACTTTTAAGGCTGAAGATCTAAAAGAGAAGGTACTGTCTGTTATTGATACTCCAATACAGGGAGATTAAAAATTATTACGATCTCAATATATTATTAGTTTATATTGAGTGAAAATAGAGTTTTAGGTGTTTTTCGGTTTAGCAAAATACAGCCTCTGTTATTTTATTTTGACGATTTCAATATAGGTAATATTTCTAGATTGAATCGTCGGCGTTCTTAGTGAGTAATAAGTCTATGTCGTTTGCAGGCATGGGCCTTGAAAATAAAAAGCCTTGTAAATAGTCTATTTCTAATTGTTTACATAAATCGTGCTGTGCTTGGGTTTCAATACCTTCGGCGACAATATCAAAATCTAATTTTTTAAGCATCAGAGACAACCCTTCTATTACTTTTAGTCGTTTCCCTTTTTCACCATCAGATGATTGCATGCTTTTATCTAACTTAACAATATCAATGGGGTAAGATATAAGATGAGATATAGATGAATAGCCCATACCAAAATCGTCCAAAGCAATTCTAAAGCCATTATTAGATAAGGTGGTTAATATATCAGTAACTTCTTCGTTATCTTTGATAAAGGCTGTTTCAGTTATTTCTAAAATTATACTATTAACATTCACATCATATTGCTTTACAGCTGCGAGTAAATAAGCGAGCAATCCTTCACTCTGAAGCTGTATTGGGGAAATGTTTATTGATAAATTTAGCGGAATTTTAAAACGAGTTTGCCATAATGATAATTGCTGTAGAGCTGTTGAAATAATCCACTCGCCAAGCGTCACAATTAATCGGCATTCTTCCGCAATGGGTATAAATTCATCAGGAGTATAACTAATATCGGAATCTGGCCAGCGAATTAAAGCTTCTACACCTGATATTTTTTGCCGTTTAGAGCAATAAACAGGTTGGTAAAATATTCGAAAGTTTTCTTGTTCTAAATTTTCTTTAATTTTGTTTTGAATATCAACGCGACGACTAAACTCGTATTGATATTGTTCTTTATAAAAACTAATTTTTGCTTTACCGTTTTGCTTAGAGCGATACATTGCAATATCAGCACATTTAAGCAGTTCATGTGACTCCGTCGCATCTTGAGGATATATAGCACTGCCAATACTCACACTACAGTTAATCGTTCTACCATCATGTAAAAAAGGCTCAGAAACATTAGCTAGGATCCTATTTGCTATCATACCTATTTGATTAATATTACTTATACCACCAATAATAACAGCAAATTCATCTCCCCCTAATCGAGCAAACCCTTCGTCTCTTCTTAGGCAGTGGTTAATTCTTGTTACAGTTTGTATTAAAATCTGATCGCCTACATTATGCCCTAATGTGTCGTTTATATGTTTGAAATTATCTAAATCCAATGCCAAAAGCGCGACACTATTTTTAGTCCGTTTATTATTGGCAATCATTACTTTTAATATTTCTTCAAAATGGTATCGGTTTGACAAACCCGTTAGCTGATCCCTTTCTGCCATATGCTTTACAGCGAGGTAACTGTCATGCATGCGTTGTTCAGCTTCAAAGCGTTTTTTAGCGTATATAAGTGCTTTATTTAAACTACTACGTGTAATATCACCCTTAGGTAAAAAATCTTGTGCACCGGCTTCTATACACTCAATTGCGAGGGTTGAGTTCTCTGATGAACTAATCATAATTATTGCAGTATTACCAAGTTTTGGCTTTGCTCGCATCTCAAGAAGCATTTCGATACCATCTTCTTTAGGCATATTATAATCGAGTAGTATTATGTCAAAATGCGAACTTTCAATAGCGTTTAAACCTTCGGTAACACATGTTACTTCAGTAATATCATGAAGTTGAGAGCCATCTGAAATAAGCATCTTTTTAATTAATTTACGATCTACTAAGTCATCATCAACTATTAAAATATACATAAGTTCCTTAAGGGTTTAGCACTATGCCAATACTCATCTTTAATTAATAAAACAATTTTATTGCTAAATTTTTGGCCAAAAAATAGTAAATGTACTGCCAAGCTTTCCATCAGATGCTACTTCAATCTTACCGCCATAATTAATAATGAGCTTTTTTGCTACACAAAGACCAATACCACTACCTTCTACGTCATCACGAGATCGCAGAGTTTGAAACAATTTAAAAATGAGTGAAAAATACTTTGGATCTATTCCAGGGCCATTATCTGTTATTTCAATAAGATAATAATGATGAGAAGGCCGCAGAGAAACGTGTATAACACCAAGCTCTTTATCGTTATGTTTTATAGCATTACTAATAAGGTTTAAAATGACTGTTTTGAAGGGGACTACAGGTATGTTTAATAATTTATCATTTGCATCTATATGAACAGTTACCGTTTCTGGGATCTCTAAACATTCAGCGATTTCAAGATAGACATTTTCTAAAGACAAGTCAGAGCGGGTAGAATCACAGCGATCTACTCTCGAATAGCTCAGTAAATCTTCTAGTAACACCTGCATTCTATTAGTGCGATTAATTACTAACTGAAAGTTTTCTAAATGCTCTTCAGGAAGCAGATCTTTACAGTCATCCGAAATCCACTCTAGTAAACGTTTAATTGCATTTAATGGCGATTTTAAATCGTGAGAAGCAATACTGGTAAACTCGTCAAGTTCACTGTTTGCTTTTTGTAATTTAGATATTAAATTTTCTTTTTCAGCTATGTCTCTGCACACACCTAAAATATAATATTTACCAGACTTATCTTCAAAGCGTTGTTTTATAGTTTCTACAGTAATCTGCATGCCATTAGGCATTGCTAAATTTTCGACTGTTTTACTAATGCCGCAATCTAAAGCAATTTTGTCTTGCGCTAAAAATGCAGTAGCCGCATCTTCTTCGTAGTGTTCAATTGTAGTAAAGCCGATTATTTTGTTTTGCATTTCTTTTGGATAACTATTTTTGAAGGCATCATTTGCGTATACAATTTTAAAGTTTTCGTCCTTTATAAAAACAAAATCTCTATTTAGCTCAGAGATCATTGAATGAAGTTCAGCATCTTTTTCTTTTTTAAATATAAAATTAAGTTGGAGTAATTGATTTACAATATTTTTTTGTATGGTGGCTAATATCGTTTTATCTTTTTCTGTAAATGCGGACTCACTTTTTCGTTCAAATATCAACCAACCCAATTTTAAGTTCGATGGTAAAATAATGAGTGATATAACCCTGCGCATTTTGGAGTTTACATTTAAGGGAGTATTTGAAGTGCTTTTTGAGTTACCCTCGATAATAGATTCATTAAATACTTCACTATTTAGCGCCTCTGCGGCTATGGCTATTTTCGAACCATATTGGTACAACTCAATTTGACCCTGTGGTGAATTTGCAATAATAGAGCATGCCGTAGCATCAAAAACATTTAAGATTAGTTCAACAATGTGCTCTAAGTTTTTTTGAATGTCGTTATCAACAAAAAAATTCGAATCTGTTGGTAATATATTCTCAATATAGCGTCCTACATTAGGCATTAACACTTCCTTCAATCTAATCACTTAACTAGTACCTGTTGAACTTTCATGATTGAAATTCGTTCAATCTAAGAGCTGTCTAATCGTGGCGCGAGGTTTGTAACCTAGTGGGCTCGGCAACTGCTCCTGCGTTATCGCCTATTTTTGGGGAGTAACCACATTACATAGGCTCTGCCTTGCTTAAATACCAAACAGTTTGCTGCCAATTCAACCTCGAAAGATGAACAGGCCTTAATATAAAATGCCCTCACATTAAAACGCTATGTAACAAGCAATTAACTTATTGTAGTTGATTATTATGAGTTTGCTTAAATAATCTATTTTTATAAATTAACTTTTTAAATTAAAAGCTTACCTAATTTAAATACACCGTGTTTTAGGTTTTTAAAAGCAATTACACAGGCATTTTAATATACGGTTTAATATCAGTTCGCAGTAATGCTTAATCAATTTGAGAATTAACTCTGACGCTAACCGCGTTAAAATTACTGGTTTACGACTATGTATGCAGAGGCAACTGTCGAGAACTACTAATAACAGAAATTTCTGTCTTGTTATCTATCAGGTTTTCTTATCTCAAAGTAGCTCACTTAATTAAGGGAGTTGGTCATAATTAGTTTAATCAGAAAAGGTATAATAGGGCGTGTTAAGCTCGCAAAATTAAACTTTAATTAATGAAGTTTAATCACACGGCTAAATTTGGGTTTAGTGGAAATTGAACAAAGCTAATGCTACTTGCAATACAGGCTAAGTAAAATTTTTGAATTGTAGTATTGACCATTTTATTAACCAGAAAGTAGATTATTTATTACTTCAATCACTCAGTTCCACAATTGTTTGCGCTACGCTGTATAACGTTTTATGTGAATTCATCGCTTGCTTTTGAAGTTGTTTATGGGCTTGTTCTTCAGTGAGCTTTAACTGCTCAATAAGTATGTACTTGGCTTGGTGAATGACCTTTTGCTCACTAATAACTTTTTTAGCGTCAAGTAACGCTTGGTTTATTTGTTTAATATGCTGGCTTTGCTCGATAATTAAATCATACATACTTTTATTACTATTGAGCTTATCGGCCGCTATATTTTGGCTTACTTCTGGCTCTGGTTGCTTAATGGCTAATTGCCCAAAAGTCGGGGCTATGTGTTGCTCTGCCATATTGTTAAGTACCTGCTTATTGGTATTTAAACTGCGTTGAGCACAGGCTATTTGCATTGCTGCGGTATCAATTAATTGATCTGCTATATTTTGTTCAATTTTGTGCATTATATCTATGCGCGTGGTGGTTACTTCGTACCATACTTCACTCAGTTGTGAGAGAGGTTGGGCGTTCTCGTCATCGAGTTTTTGCAGTAAACTTCTAAGTTGCTCTACCTGATTATTAACCTGATGTGTTGTTAATGTGGCAAAGCATTTTAAAAGGTGCGCATCGGCGTACTCATTAAAAAAGTCAAAACTGTGGTTTTGTTCTTGTACAAAATGCGCGAGTTGTTGTTTTTGCTCAGTGGTAAATTTACTCGCTGCAAATGCTTGTGCACCACATGCTCGCTCTTGTCCTGCGTATTCTTTGCCTTGCATAAAGTTAAAAAATGCAACTAATAGGCGGGTTATTTTAGGATCGCTTGCGCCGTCTGCGGCTTCTAAAATAATATTGAGTAAACTAGCAATTAACTGCGTGAACGACTGCGTAGCATGCACTGCACTAATGTTTTGGTGTGCTATTTGGTTGCGTAGTACGGGCAATGCCTCAAGTGTTTGCAGGCTATAGGTAATTAAATTAAATAACCGAGTATGACCAGTATCGGCGTTGTCTTTTATAAATGTTTGTTTAAGAGAATCATAAAATGCAGTTTGTGCGCTGCTGCTTAAAGGAATTTGCTCTTGTAATTGGGTTTTAAAACGTTCACGATTTGAGGCTAAAAATATATTACTCATCGCGCGCTCTTTTTGTAACTGATGTACAAAATCGCCTAATTTAGTAAGCGAGGCACAACTGTTTTGTAATTGCTTTAGCGCGTGTATTTCTTGATATTTAGCCGCTAATAAAAACTGTTTTGTGAGAGGATTGCTTGTCGCCATTGGTATTATTCCACACTTTTTTGTTTTTAAAGTGCAACCATTGTTCCAATCATTAATAAATTTCATCATTGAATTTAAAATCAAGCTAATACAATTGCTTAAAGTGTTATTTTTGTTTGTCACTGTGTTTCTATAATTTAACTTACCATTACTTTTAACTTATTTGGTGCATTTAAACATGTTATTGCACACAACTTGAACCCAAATTAAAAACAAAAAAAGCGCTTACTCCTGGGGAGATAGTAAGCGCGAAAGTGCATTATTCATTTTGTATCATGCGTTAACATTTATACTGTTTAATAACTCAGGACTAATTGCCATTTTATGATTTATTACTTCACCAATCATAATTAGGGTAGGGCCTTGAAGGTTGTGTTTAGCATGCTCATTTACTATCAGTTCAAGCGTACTGGTAATTACCTTTTGCTTAGTGGTAGTGGCATTCTCTATTAGTGCAATGGGTGTATTACTTGGCCAACCCACTGATTGCAAACCGCAGCTTAGCGTTTGTAAGCGCGAAAGCCCCATATAAACCACTAAAGTTGGGTTGTTGTTTGCAGGCATAAACGCGTAATTTTGCCAATGAGGTTGCTTATTAGGATCGGCAAACTGCGCCGTTAAAAATGTAACACTACGCGCTACATCGCGTGCAGTGAGCGGAATACCCGTATAAGCGGAAGTAGCGCAAGCCGTTGTGACACCCGGAACAATAGCAAAATTAATATTATGCTTACTAAGCGCATCGGCTTCTTCGTTAATACGTGCAAATATACTCGGATCACCGCCTTTTAAACGCACTACATTTAAGCCTTGTTGCGCGTATTTAACCAGTAGTTCGCATATGTTGGCTTGGGTCATCGAATGCTTACCCGCACGTTTACCTACAAATACACGCTGCGCTTTTTTAGGTAGCGTTTTTAACAAATCATCACTTACTAACCAATCATATAAAACAACATCGGCGGCATTAATTAAACGCTGCGCTTTTACTGTAATTAGCTCTGCGTCTCCTGGGCCCGCACCAATTATATAAACGTTGCCGCTTTTGACGCTGCGACTATTTGTGCTTGTTAGCTTAGTAACGAGCTTATTTAGCCACACGTTTTCAATACCCGAAAAATAAGACAATACACTCATACTATTCCCCTAAGCCACAGCTATTGTAACTTTTGGTTCAGAGCTTATAAATACACTGCCGTTTTCAATTTTTGCATTGAAAACCGGTAAGTGTATTGCTTGTGCTTCTAAACATTCGCCTGTTTCTAGGCAAAAGTGTTGCTTATATAAAGGCGATGCAACAACTAATTTATTGTCGATTGAGCCAATAATGCCACGCGATAATACATTAGCTTTGCCAATAGGATCGTAGTTGCTAATGGCAAACACAGCCGTTGGGTTTTGCGGAATGTAAAAAATAGCCACTTGCTGATTATTAACTAATGCGCATACGCCGCTATTAGCCACTAGGTTGTCGATTGTTCCAATATTATGCCAAGACATCAGCTTGCTCCTCTTCAACTTCCATTACTGGAATACGGTTTTGTGTATTACGTTGCTCACGCTTTTCGGCTTCTGTAGCAGGGCGGATTTGGTTACGCTCTTGTACAAACAAAATGTTATCGTCGGTTTCGGGGCTATTAACAAACTGGCGGAATCGTTTGGCTGCATCAGGGCTTTCAATCGCTTTTTTCCACTCACACGCATAGGTTTGTGTAATTAACTCCATTTGCGCTTCTAGCTCGTCGCAAATGCCTAAGCTGTCGTCAATTACTACGCTTTTAAGGTAGTCTAAACCGCCTTCAAGGTTTTCCATCCATACCGATGTACGTTGTAATTTGTCAGCCGTTTTAATGTAAAACATAATTACGCGGTCAATGTATTTAATAAGAGTAGGTGTGTCTAAATCGGTCGCAAATAAATCAGCATGGCGAGGGCGCATACCGCCATTACCACACACGTATAAGTTCCAGCCGTTTTCGGTGGCTATAATGCCAATATCTTTACTTTGTGCTTCGGCGCATTCGCGGGTACAACCCGATACCGCCATTTTAAATTTATGCGGCGCACGTAACCCTTTGTAGCGGTTTTCTATTTCTATTGCGTGTCCAACGCTATCTTGCACACCATAACGACACCACGTACTACCCACACACGATTTAACGGTTCTAAGAGACTTACCATAGGCATGACCGGTCTCAAATCCGGCTTCGATAAGTCGCTCCCAAATAACAGGAAGCTCTTCTAAGCGCGCACCAAATAAATCAATACGTTGACCGCCAGTGACTTTGCAGTACAGGTTAAAGTCTTTGGCTACTTGTCCAATTACAATGAGTTTGTCGGGGGTTATTTCGCCGCCAGCAATACGCGGTACTACAGAGTACGAACCATCTTTTTGCATGTTTGCTAGGTATGTATCGTTAGTGTCTTGCAAGCCAACATGAGCGGGTTCTAAAATAAAGTCGTTCCATGTTGAAGCTAAAATAGAGCCAATGGCAGGTTTACATATTTCACAGCCATGACCGCTGCCGTGTTTAGTTAGTAAGTCATCAAAGCTTTTAATGCTTTCTACTTTTACCATGTGCAGTAGTTCTTGGCGTGAATACGCAAAGTGCTCACATACATGGTTGTTTACTTCAACACCGCGACTTGCTAATTCGTTATCAACAACTGATTTTAATAACGCAGCACAACCGCCACAGCCGCTTGCTGCTTTAGTGCATGATTTTACCGAGGCTAAATCGCACGAGCCGCCATCAATTGCACCTACAATGTCGCCTTTACTCACATTGTGACACGAACAAATAGTGGCTGTGTCGGGTAGGGCACTGCCCGATAACGACGGCGCGCCGCCGCTGTCTGGTAAAATTAAACACTCAGGGTTTTCTGGTAAGTCCATGTCGTTAAGCATGTACTGCAGTAAAGTATCGTAATCGCTGGTATCGCCAACAAGTACAGCACCCAGTAATTTATTACCTTTTTCACTTAGTATGATTTTTTTATAACAGCCGCGAATAGCATCTTGATATATAAGTTCTTTACAGTCTGGCGTTTTTGCGTGAGCGTCGCCAATCGAGCCTACTTCTACGCCTAATAACTTAAGTTTTGTGCTCATATCGGCACCTAAAAACTCAAGCTCGCCACCACTTAATTGACTTGCTGCAACGCGCGCCATGTTGTAACCCGGCGCTACTAAGCCAAATAGTTTTTTGTCCCACAGGGCGCACTCGCCAATGGCTAAAATATCAGGATCAGATGTTTGGCATTGGTTATTAATAATAATACCGCCGCGCTCACCCAGTTCTAAATCAGCAATTTTACCTAGCTGATCATACGGTCGAATACCGGCTGAGAACAAAATTAGATCTGTTTCTAAAAATGACTCGTCCGAAAAATTTAATCTAAAGCGACTGGTTTCGCCTTTTACTATTTCGCTGGTTGCTTTTGATGTATGTACTGTTACGCCAAGTTTTTCTATTTTATTTTTTAGTAGCGTACCGCCTTGTCCATCAAGTTGAACAGCCATAAGTTGTGGCGCAAATTCAACTACGTGGGTATCAAGCCCTAGTTGCTTAATCGCATTTGCGGCTTCAAGCCCCAACAAACCACCACCAATAACAACACCGCTTTTACTTACAGCGGCACTGGCTTTTATTTGTTCTAAATCTTCTAATGTGCGATACACCAAACAATGGGGTTGGTCGTTACCTTTTATAGGCGGCACAAATGGGAACGAACCTGTCGCGAGTACAAGTTTGTCGTACGGGTATTGCTCACCCGTTAATGTGGTCACTATTTTTGCTGATCTATCAATGTCTTCAACCCACTGGCTGGTATGCACATTAATATTAAGTTGTTTATAGTTGTCGTGAGTGGTGAGTGCTAAATCGGCGGCTGTTTTGCCATCAAATACACTTGATAAATACACGCGATCGTATGCAAGATTTGCTTCTCCGCAAAGTACAGTAATGTCTGCGTTGGCATCGCTTTGGCGCATTTGCTCAACAAAGTGGTGTCCGACCATACCATTACCAATAATGAGTATTTTTTGCGAGGTTTGCATATGGCATTCCTTAAAGTGACGGTTTAAATACAAATAACAAAAAAGCCCGCCACAAATACGCATTATGCATAATTGTGTGCGGGCTTCTTTGCCGATGGTTGCTAATAGCTATAGTGCCAACAACCTAAATTTTTGCCGTAAGTAAAACTGGCTTGTTAACAGAGTGTTTGCAAAAATATAGCCAGTTTTTTAAGTTATTGTTTAAATAGTATTTAATGTTTTTTTAGAGTGAGTGAAAAACCCGTTTTGATATATGTTGGTGCGCGCTTGGCACTAAGAGGGTGCAAGTATTGTCATTGTTTTGTGCATTATCAGTCAATAAAACACCCATTATCATTCATTGTGTATTGAGTTAAATTTAGCCCATGAAATACGCACACGAATTACAAGCAAAATGATAAACACAGACTCAATAGGTGCTTCACCTTTTCATGAAGGCGAGCTGGCAATACAAGACAAACTCGGTAAACGAGAAATAATGGCAGCATTTGGTAAACGTGGCGTGCGCTCATTTATGCCAGAGCAGCATCAAGCATTTTTTGAGCAGTTACCATTTGTGGTTGCAGGCAGTGTTGATGAAAACGCTAATCCGTGGGTATCTATTGTTTCAGGGCAGCCAGGCTTTTTAAGCGCCACAACTCCTACGTCGTTATTAATGACCCACGCGGTTGATAAAAACGACCCCTTACATAACACGTTAAATATTGCCGGTTCGCCAATTGGTTTATTAGGCATTGAGCTAGGCACGCGTAGGCGTAACCGTTTAAATGTGCGCGTTGGTGAGGCAATTAGTGATAATCAGGTGAGTTTTAATGTTGATCAATCCTTTGGAAATTGCCCGCAGTATATTCAAACGCGCGACTTAACGTTTAATAGAGATCCTTTAGTTAAAAGTAGTGCAGTACAAAAAGTTGAATTTAATACACTTGATAACGCAGCTAGTGTGTTAATTGACACAACCGATACATTTTTTGTATCGAGTTTTATAACCGCTAAAAACAATCCAAAAATTGAAGGTGTTGATGTTTCTCACCGTGGTGGGTTGCCGGGCTTTGTAAAGCGCGAAGGCAACACATTAACGATTCCTGATTACGCAGGTAACAATTTTTTTAATACCTTGGGTAACTTTTTATTAAACCCAAAAGCAGGTTTGTTATTTCCTGATTTTGACACGGGTAATGTATTAATGCTTACCGGCAGCGTTGAAATCTTATGGGACGGGCATCCAGAGTTAGAGGGCTTTATTGGCGCAGACCGAGGCTGGAAATTTACCCTCACTAAAGGAATGTGGCTAAAAAACTTACTCCCGTTTAGTGCTAAATTTGATGCTTATTCCCCTAACACTAAAATGACGGGCACGTGGCTTGAGGCTGATAAAAACAAACAAGCCGAAAAACTAAAACATACTTGGCAGCCTTTAAAAGTAACTAAAATAACGAAAGAAAGTAATGTAATTACCTCCTTTTATTTAGAAGGGCATAACAATACAACCTTGTTACCGTTTAAAGCTGGGCAGCATTTAACTGTACAAATACCAAGTAGTAGTAATAACAGTAATAACAAACCTGTTATTAGAACCTACACCGTTTCATCAAGCCCTCATGAACTCTTTTATCGGTTATCGATTAAAAAAGAACTCAGTGGTGAGGTGTCTAACTACTTTCATAATAACGTAAAAGTAGGTGACGTTATTTTAGCTAAATACCCACAAGGGCAATTTTTTATTGACTCAACCAATACTAAACCAGCGGTACTCATTGGTGGCGGAATAGGTATTACACCTATGATCTCAATGGCTAAACATATTGCCAATGAAGGGTTAAGAACCCGCTATACACGCCCTTTACATATTTTTCACAGTGCTAAAAACACCCAACAGCGTGCGTTTTATAACGAGCTAAAAACGTTAGCAGATACGAGTGGCGGCGCAATTGATTACTACTCACTTTTATCTCAGCCTGAACTTGATGAAAAGCAAGACAATGGCTTTAACGTAAAAGATGAGAGCTTTAATTTAAAAGACGAAAGCTTTGATTTAAAAGGGCGCATAAATGCGGATGTGTTTAGATACTATTTACCACTTGATGATTACGAGTTCTTTTTATGCGGACCTGCTGCGTTTATGCAGCACGTATATAACGAACTGTTATTGCTCGGTGTGCAGGATAAAAACATATTTGCTGAAGCATTTGGACCCTCCAGTATTAAGCGCAAAGTACTTAACACAAACGAAGCGCCTAATAAAAGCAAAGAGATGAGCGCTGAAGAAGCAGACAACACTGTAATTAAATTTAGTAAATCGGGCTTTGAACAACGCTGGAATAAAGGCGATAACACTATACTTAATGTAGCCGAATCCCATGGTTTAGAACCTGAATTTGGCTGTCGAAACGGTAGCTGCGGCAGTTGCGCCGTAAGAATAAATGCAGGCGCTGTGGTTTATCGCAATAACGTAAGTTACCCAGTAGAGACAGAGCAGGCGCTAATTTGCTGCGCCGTACCTGCTAAAGGCGTTGATGAGCTTGATTTAGAGCTGTAGGTTAAAATTGCACTTGAGGTGTAAAAAATTTGCGAAGCCCAAAATGGAATTAATACTGTTTTAGGTAATGACTATTTAGCTATCCGATTATGTATTTTTATTGGTAGGGTTTTCTTGGAAATACTGTGCATACAATACATCAGCAAAATCATTTTCACTAATTTCACCGATAACTAAATCTTTTACAGCATCAGCTATTAAATCGTTATCGCTAATTAATTCGTATTCATTTAATGACAAATACTCTAGACCAACAACTAGCCCTGTTCGTTTATTTGCGTCAGGTAATGCATGAGCTATAGCTATACTTGCTGTATATTTAGCTGCTATTTCAAATACATCATCCAATCCATCGTAGATAATTGCATTATCTATTCGCCCTAAAGCACCCTGTAATTTAGGAATGTCGACAGCACCTTTCATACCGGGTTCACTTTCTAAAATAAAAGCATTAATTTCAATAACCCTTTCAAATGGAAAGCAAATTATTTCCATTACATATGAGCCAATTTAGTAAATGTTTTTCTGTGCGTTCTTATAGCTAGTTTAGCTTCAGATTTTACAATTTGCTTACCTGATTCCCCAGATAAATCTAAAATTTTAGTTGCTTTAATCTTAGGTCTAGCAACTGCTGAAACACCGTAAGCTTCTACTTTCTTATTCATCACAATCACCTTTTGATAACGTATTAAGTTGAGTATACATCTATATCATGAAAGAGAACATGGCGAGGTTGTAGAATAACTCTAACAGCGAAAATTAATTAAAAAATGAGCTTATGAAATAATCTTTAAGTTTTTAAACATGTAAATAGTACATTTGAAACTTATAAAAAAAAGCACGATGACTTCTTTTAAAGCAGTAGTAAGCTGTTATCACTGGGCAAGTAAACCTATTTTTGTTTTAGGCATTGTGACACCGCCATACATTTCGCGAATATCTGAGTGCTCCCCTATATTTATTCCTACCGCCAAATTTTAGATATCTTCTAACTGCTCTATCAGAAAAAATTCCCCTTATTTTCACATGAAATTTCTCACAGAATTATTCGCATAGATTTGTATCAACTAATTGAATTTATAGTTGTCTGCCAGTCAAAATGTCGGCCTATTCACTTACACTAAATTTCAGATTTCGCTTAAACAAGCACAAAAAAAGAGGCTTAATAGCCTCTTATAAAACAGTATTAAAAACTTAAAACTAAGCCAGCAAACCCGCTTTTGTTTCAGGCATTGCTATAAAACCATCAAGTTTACGTACGTTGTTTAGCCATCTTAAAATATTTGGGTATTGCTCAAGCGATACGCCGCCCTCCGGTGCGTGCGCTATGTACGAAAAGTTGGCAATGTCGGCAATAGTTGGCTGAGTGCCTACTAAGTATTCGCGATTTTGTAAGTATGCATCCATTGTTTTAAATAATGTATGGGCAATGTTTATCGCGTTTTGATGATCAAGCTCTGCGCCAAATACCGAAACTAAACGCGCTGCACACGGTCCTGAAGCCACAAGCCCTGCAGCAACGCTCAACCAGCGCTGAATGTGCGCTTGAACAGTAATATCTTCTGGGTACCAGGTTCTGTTAGCATCAAACTTTTGTGCCAAGTACAGTAAAATAGCGTTTGAATCGTTAATAATGTCGTCGTTATGTTTTAGTACCGGTACTTGTCCAAAAATATTCATTTTTAGAAAGTCAGCGTGCTTTTGTGCGCCGTTTTGCAGTGCCACATCAACCATATTTACATCAAGCTTTAAAAGCGATGTAAATAACTCTGCACGATGTGAATGACCAGATAAAGTAAAACGGTATAGCGTTAGATTGCTCATGGGTTGTCCTGTTTTTAATTTTAAATAGTGATTTTTAATAACGCTATTCTTTCACTATTATCAGTTTTGAAAAACCGAGCTAGTAAGGAATAAATGTCAATGCTATATTGACAATCATGGATACTATTATTGGCATTAAAACAATCATAGCGGTTGTTGAAACAGGCTCTTTTACAGCCGCAGGCGACAGACTAGGGCTTTCAAAGGCGCTGGTTAGTAAATACGTGGGCATTGTAGAGCAAGACTTAGGGGTTAGATTATTTAACCGCTCCACGCGCAGAATTTCGATTACCGAAGCGGGGCAAAGTTATTACACAAGCGTAGTACCTGTAATTGAAAGCTACAGTGAAATGCTCGATAACTTATCGGGTCAAACAGCGCTTGCTAGCGGCAAACTTAGAGTGAGTGCGCCGGTGTCGTTTGGTGAATCAAACCTTGCGCCATTAATGCCTGAGTTACTGAGCCGATACCCCGATTTAAGTATTGATTTAGTGCTTTCAGACAAAACAATTGATTTGCTAGAAGAGGGGGTTGATTTAGCAATAAGAATTGGCAGTGTGTCTGACTCTAATTTAATCGCGAGGCAAATTACCAGCTACCCTCTAATTTTATGTGCGTCAGCCGAATACATTCAGCGTTTTGGCGCACCAGCGAGTGTTAACGAGCTTGAACAACATGCTACGGTGATTGATAGCAACTTTAAAATAGGTCGCCATTGGCCACTTGTTTCACCTACTGGTGAGGCATTAACGGCAAACGTAAACTCGCGTGTTTCGGTTAATAATCCGCAAGCAGTAAAAGAGGTGGTTGTAGCGGGTGGCGGTATTGGCTTGATCCCTGAAATAGTGGTGAGAGACGATATTGCATCGGGCAAGCTTGTGCAGGTTATGCAAGGCTATAAAACCTTTGAGTTTGGCTTATTTGCTATTTATCCGCATAGAAAGTTTGTGGCTCAAAAGGTCACGTCGTTTATTCAGTTTTTATTTGAAAAGTTTGAAGCTAAGCCAAAAACAAAAACCTAAAATCAGTTAAGTGATTTTAGGCTTTTAAGATTGATTTTAAACTTATTTAAAATAGCTACTTATTTAAAATAGCTGCTTATTTTAAAATAACCACAGGCACATCGCTGTTTTCGAGCATTTTAATGGTGTTACTGCCCACAAAAAACTGCCTTAGTTTAGAGTGCCCAAATGCACCCATTACAATTAGTTCTACATTATTTTGCTCTTTATATTGCATTAACGAGTCAAAAATATTGCCCTCTAAAAAGCTTGCCGACACTTCAAAGTCCATACTGATAAGCTTGTGCTGTGCATTAACAAATTTTTCTTCAAGGTCTTTTTCGTTGTTTTTAATACTCACTAAATGGCAATGCAAACCATGTAACAAGCCGCCATCAATCACTTGTTGTAGCGCTTTGTCGGCTGTTTCGCGGCCGTCATACGCAATCATAAATGATTTAGGCTGTTTAAATGTTTCTGGAATAAGCAAAATAGGTTGTGTTGCATTGCGCACTAAGGTTTCTATATGTGAGCCCAGCACCGCAAAACTATTACTATGCCCCGCACCGTTTTGGCCAATAACAATAAGGCGTGTGTCGTTTTTTAAGTCTATAACGGTATCGAGCAAATCACCGTGGCGCTTAATTAATTCAAAATTAGTAATACCTGCCGATTTAGCATGCTCACTTACTGAGTTTAATAATTCGTCAGCCATTTTTAAACTTACTTTGCAGCGTTGTTCGTCAAGCTTAGTCATTTCATCAAGAAGTGTCGAATGCGCACCAAGCCCGATGCTGCCAGAGTAGTCGCCGATATTAGTTTGCTGCGTTTTTTCAATTGTATGCACAAAGCTAATTGGTTTATTTAGCTTTTTTGAAGCCCAAATAGCAGCGTCGGTTACATTTTTAGTAATGGCTGAGCCATCTACATAGGTAATTATTTTAGTCATTGCATTCTCCTTAATGTCCGCCAAGTAGTTTTTCGACTTCTTCAGGGTTGTTATGCACACCAAATTTATCAATTACAGTTTCGGTTGCGCTATTCATACCAATAATATTAACCGTTGCGCCTTCACGCCTAAATTTAATGACCACCTTGTCGAGTGACGATACACCAGTTATATCCCAAAAATGTGCATGGGTTAAATCAATTACGACGTTAGAAACTGCATTTTTAAAATCGAACGATGCAATAAATTGCTCAGCTGAGGCAAAAAATACTTGGCCAACGACTTCATAGGTTATTTTATCGTTGCTTTCATCATGCTTGGTTTTAACTACCATAAAGCGACCAATTTTATTGGCAAAAAACAACGTAGCTAACAACACACCAACTAAAACGCCAATGGCTAGGTTATGCGTGGCAACAACCACAATAACGGTGGAAATCATCACTACGTTTGATGAAAGCGGGTTCTTTTTTAAATCCTTAACAGAGGTCCAAGAGAATGTACCAATCGATACCATAATCATTACGGCAACTAGGGCTGCCATAGGAATTAAACGCAGCCACTCATCTAAAAACACCACCATGATGATTAAAAAAGAGCCTGCAATAAAGGTAGAAAGCCTGCCGCGCCCCCCCGATTTAACGTTAATAATTGATTGCCCAATCATAGCGCAACCCGCCATACCACCAAATAAGCCTGCGCCTATATTAGCAATACCTTGGCCCTTACATTCTTTATTACGATCGCTCGTTGTATCAGTTAAGTCATCAACAATAGTGGCGGTCATCATTGACTCAAGTAAGCCGACAACAGCAAGACCAATTGAATACGGTAATACAATTTGCAGTGTTTCGAGTGTTAGGGGGACATCGGGCCATAAAAATATAGGTAGAGTGTCTGGCAGTTCGCCCATGTCGCCAACGGTTCTTATATCAAGACCTAAAAATATTGAAACCAGTGTAATAACAACAATACACACTAAAGGAGAGGGAAGTATTTTGCCAATAGTTGGAATATATGGGAATAAGTAAATAATACCTAAGCCCGCTGCGGTCATCGCATAAACATGCCAAGTAACATTAGTCAGCTCAGGTAACTGCGCCATAAATATTAAAATCGCCAGCGCGTTTACAAACCCTGTTACAACAGATCGCGATACAAACCGCATTAATTCACCGAGCTTTAAAAAGCCTGCAAATATTTGTAGTACACCAGTGAGTAAGGTAGCAACCAGTAAGTATTCCAAACCATGATCTTTAACTAGCGTCACCATTAACAGTGCCATTGCACCGGTGGCCGCCGATATCATGCCAGGACGTCCGCCTACAAAGGCAATAATAACGGCGATACAAAATGAGGCGTATAAACCTACTTTTGGATCAACACCGGCAATAATAGAAAAGGCAATCGCTTCAGGTATTAGGGCAAGCGCCACAACAATACCAGCAAGCACATCGCCACGAACATTAGAGAGCCAATCTCTTTTTACGTGATCAAACATGTAAATAACCTAATGAGTTAGTTTCCCAAAGTATAAGGGAATATTTTATTTAAATAACAGTGATTCTCGCACACCTAAATAAAGCTTACAGATAAAGCGCTGACAAACAAGGAAGATAGATTACCTAAGGGCATTTAAATTTTAAAAAGCACCTATGGTTAGATGAAAAGTTAAGATCTTGGTATTTATAGAGTTCATAAGCTAGCTGTTTTATTTGCGATACTAATGATTTTAACACCTCTTATGCTTAGAACTTTTTCCGTCATATCTATTTTATAAACACGGTATTAATTCGCATAATGCAAATTAATAGAGTTGCAACATGCATAGAAATCGCTCTATTTTATTTTTTTATAAAGAATTCAATGTACTAAATTTTGGAATGAAGTCTGCACTGATTTATTTACTTAATAAATAAGGGCAACTAATTATGAAATTAACCCAATTATCCACAGCACTTTTATCATTAGTTCCGTGTGCTGTTTTAAGTCAGCCATTTGATGAATGTCCAAGTCAGGCTTTTTTAATGCAAAACTCAAAAGCACAACTGTATGGAATAGATTTAGTGTCTGCTAAACCTACCGTTTTAACGACAGAGCTGACGTTTGCAAATGAGGCTAATAATGAAAGTGTTAACGCAATAGGCTTTAATTATAAAGATCAATATTTATACGGGTTTAGTAAGCAATTACCAAGTAGTGTTGTGCAAATTGGTGATGATTTTGAAATGAAACGCTTAGATGTTGCTGGTCTTCCTGCAACAAATTTTTACGTTGGTGATATTCAAGTCATTGAAGATGAAGGAACTCAGAGCGCTTCATATTATGTTTATACTCCAAATTTTGGTCTTTATTCTATCAACCTAGATGGTGATTTAGATGCCTCTATTACGGCCACACTTCTACCTGATTCAGATACATGGAAGCTAGGTATATTTGATTTCGCTTTTCACCCAAAGAGTAATTTATTATACGCTGTAGAATCTAATGGTGACTTGCATGAAATAGACATAGCAGCTAATACCGCTCGATTTATTACTCAAGTAGACATTGGTGATGATACTGGGGCTTTTGGAGCTGCATACTTTGATATAAATGGGCAATTTTATTTCAGTAATAACAAAAGCGGTAAAATTCATAAGGTTGATTTAAGCATTAGCCCAGTTGTTGACTATACGCCGGTTGCTAACGTATTTACATCAGGCCCTAAATCAAGCCAAAACGATGGGGCACGTTGTGCCATAGCTGAGGTTAAAGTCACCGATAGCTCAATTGATTTTGGTGATGCACCAGCACCGTATAACACGAGTCTTGAAAAAAGTGGCGCTAGGCATCTGTTTGATCCTAATAGCACTGGCAGTGAGTTAATTTATCTAGGAGATTCTGTTGATGGCGAAAATATAAATACAGAAGCTGATTTAGTTAATTTTCCGATTGATGGATCGGATGATGGGGTTAGTTTTGTAACTGCTATATCTGCAGGTCAAGATAGCCAAATCATAGTTAGGGCATCAGCGACTAGCTTTTTATATGCATGGTTTGATTGGGATCAAAACGGAGTATTTAGTGAAGATGAACGAACGGTCACCAAACTTCAGCTTAATGAGGGTGATAACAGTATTCTTGTCAGTGTTCCTAGTAATACAAAGTCAGGCCAAACATGGGCTCGATTTAGAGTAACTGATGGTACCGAAGCCTCGCTTATCACTGCAACAGGGGGAGTACTTGGCGGCGAAGTTGAAGATTACGAAGTAACTACATTTGCCAGTGCTGTGTATCCAGGTGAGAGTGATTGGGTAACGCTTGCTTACGAAGATAAATGGCCGTTTGCAGGTGATTACGATTTTAATGATGTCGTACTAAATTACAGAACGACTCAGTTAATAGAAGGCAGCAGTGTAGTTGGCTACAAAATAGATGGTCAACTTATAGGTATTGGTGCGACCTATCATAATGGCTTTGCTGTGAGGCTAAAGGAAACGGTAAATGGTAATCCACTCTCAATTTTAAGAAATGAAGTTGATGAGAGTGCTATTTCTTTGGTTATTGATGGGCAATTGCAAAATGGCCGTTATTTAGAAGAAAACCGCGATGAAGCTATTCTAATTTTTATGCAAGATACGTGGGAGTATGTTTCTAAACAGTCTGGTTGTGAATACTTTAGAACAGAAAATAACTGTGATGATAACGTTAAAGTCACATTTAGCATGACCATTCCATTAAAATTACCAAAAGCAATCACAGCCTCTCCAGGTACGCTTCTTGACCCCTTTATTTTTGCAACAGATGGTTTTTATCATGGAGACTTTTTGGTAGGAAAAGAATCCAGAAGCTGGGAAGTGCATATCAAAAATCAAGCGCCGACTGAAGCGTTTGACTCCTCATTTTATAATTATGTTGGCTCTGATGATGTGAGCGATCAGAGTAAAGGTTTGTATTTCCTTAGTGAAAGTGGCTTACCTTGGGCAATGGAAGTTGGTATGCAATGGCTCCATCCACTTGAGGGTGTTGATATAACTGATGCCTATGGCAGCTTTGCCGAATTTGCAGAGTCATCGGGTGCGCAAAAAACAAAATGGTTTAATGATTACAGTATTAATAATGTTGTAAAAGGGGATCAATAATGAATAACGCTATTATAATTTCAATGTTATCACTAGGTTTAATTGCATGTGGCGGCTCGGGTTCAGAAGAATCAAAAGCTCCTGAGGCAACGGTATCTCTACCTTTGGGAAGTTCAAATGAACCTGCAGGAATAGCAGCTTTACAAATTGATGAACAATTTAACCTTTCCACTAAATACTCACTTAATCTTGATGTTGATCTTGGATTGGGAGAGGTTAGAGCGTATTTAAATGTATGCCAAAAGAAAATATCAGCACAGCGGGCAGATTATAATAACTGCGTTTATAGAGGGCCATTGGTCAATAGTATGCTTGAAAAACAGCTTACACTGAGTCGCGAAGATATTGAGTTAATAGCCGAAATTTGGTTTTACGATAGCTCTACTCAGCCACTTTTATATTCATGGAAATATAATTCAGGCGAACAACAACAGTTATTTATAATGCGATAACCTTTGAAAGTTTTCACTCACGGGGTCAAAAATTTATGTTTAGAGCCTTAGGTATTAATAATCCGCAACGATTTTTTTTGCGGATTATTCTTTTGTTAGCCGCATTGTTATTTATTGCACTTGCGTATAATCCTTTAGGGCATTTTTATGCAGATGTGTTTGTGTCTCTGCGCTTACAATTATTGTCAGCTGCGTTAGTGTGTGCGCTGCTATTAATTACCCTCAAACTATTTAAATTAGGAGCCGCATTACTACTTGTGTGTATTGTAGGGGTTACCCCTGTGTTATTTAATCTATCTAGCTCAACATCCTACAGTGGACCGGTATTATCTGTTAAGCAAATAAACTTAAACTATAGTAATAAATATATAGAAACTCATTTAGCAACGTTGTTGCAAAAAAAATGGGATGTGTTGATTTTACAAGAATTCAGCGACAAAAATCGTAATTTACTGAACCAATTTTTAAGTACAACTGATATGTTTGGCTATGAAGAGATAGAAGGAATTCCCTATGGCATAGTTGTTTTATCACGAATACCTATGGTGTATAAGCATCAAGTTAAACTGGATGCTGATAGATTAGGTTACATTAAATTGAAGTTTTTATTTATAGATCGCATTGTCACGGTTTTTGTAGCTCATCCTCCTTCCCCACGGTCAAGACAACATTGGCAAAATAGAAATACGTTATTAGCAGCACTAAACACGGCAGCACATAATGAAAAGGGCGTTTGGGTAATCGCTGGTGACTTAAATATTGTCCCTTGGTCTCAATACTTTAATTGGGATGATAGTAAAACGTGTTACGGAGAAAGTGAGCGGTATGTGAGCTTTATGCCTTTTGAACGTGGGCGATCTATTTTTACAGGCTTAGCCATAGATCATTGTATAATAAGTGAAGGCATTAATTTGCAAAGATTAACAGTGAGTGACTTTAAAGGCAGTGATCATAGAATGCTTAGTTATGATTTAATTATTGATTAACCTTAAAGGCTCAGGATTTTATGCTGAGCCTTTAAAAGTCGGTTTGCGTAAGCTATTTAATGGGCTTTGGTATATAAAAATTGCTCACGATGGCTTAATCGTCTGTTTTATATCATGTAATAGGTGCTGAAAATTTCGTTTGTGGGGAAATAACATAAAAGCAGCCGCTGTAATACGTAAGGCTTTAAATTTAAGCCCGATTTCCCTGTAGTACTCACCATAACACTCTAACATTCTCGCTTTAGCTTTAAGCTTTGTATCAAATCCAGTATCGTTTTTGCATCGAGAAATGATTACTTTCATTGCATTAAGTCTATTTTTTCTATTTGCTGTGATTGAGCCTGCCCTCATTAAATAGCCCATTGATGTTTGAAGTGAAAATGCAACATCACCAATTCGAGCTAATTTTAACCAACAATCCCAATCACTTGCGCTATTGAGTGAAGTATCAAATTTTCCAACGAAGCTGATAGCTGATTTTTTTACCACCACAGAAGACGTGCCTATCACATTAGCAAATAGGAGTAAGTCCATAGGTGATTTAAGGTTTTGATACCCTGTGCTATTTTTATCTATAAATTTTGAGAACTCCGGCCAATAAGAGAAACAATCAATAATTGGTTCATATTTTTCATTTACATGCATGTAATTAGTAAAACTTAAAACACAGTCACTATTTTGTTTCATATAGTTAATTTGATTGTATAACTTGTCGTCTGTCCAGTAATCATCGGCGTCTAAAAAGGCAATGTAATCGCCTTTAGCCTCAGATATTGCTCTGTTTCTCGCTTTTACAACCCCTGTATTTGGTTGTGCAATGACTCGAATTTCAGGCAGTGTTTTTTGAAGGTTTTCTAACCATTCGACACTGCCGTCAGTTGAACCATCATCGACGACGAGTATTTCGTAGCTAATATTCTCTTGTCTAACAATGCTTGATATTGCCTTTGCTAAATAGGGCTTACAGTTGTAATTAGGAATAATAACGCTTACTTCAATGCTCATATTAAGTAACCTTCATTTTCTCAGGTAGTTAGACTACGCAAGATAAGCGCCAACGATTTTAATACGCTTCGGGGCGATTTTTTGTTTAATGGTTTGCATATTGCGATTTATCTTCGCATATTGATTTTTTAATGCTCATTTAAGCCGTTTTTTGCAGGGCATAGTTCTTGCGAAGTAACATTAAGTTTATCTGGAGTTTTTAAAATGAAACATATTGGTATTGTTGTCCCCAGCTTTCACATTCCATCAGAAACGTTTGTCGTTACTGAAATCAATGCTTTAGTTAAAGCAGGACATAAAGTAAGTGTGCTGACGTTCGAAAACTTGAATGAGTGCATCAATTTAGATAATAGCGTTCGTATTATTGTAATAAAAAAATCGACTCAGTCTGCTATTAGTTTTGCATTACAACACCCTGTTATGGCACTTAAAAGTAGCATATTGGCCAGTAAATTTAGCGCTATCTCTCTTGTATCGCTAATGGGTTATGGACTGAATATGGCTGAGATAATTCATTCTCGTAAAATCTCTCATATCCATTGCCATTTCATGCATGCCCCGCTCACATATTCAATAGTTGCCAGCAAAATTGCAGGTGTTAGCGTGTCCTCAATAGGGCACGGTCACGATGTTTACGTGAACGATTCTGATTTAAAACTTAAATTATCACTGTGTGCTTTCTCAGTTGCGGTATGTAAAGACATGCAGATAAAGCTAAATAATTACAGCGCAGGTAAGGTTCAATTACTGCACTGTGGTATCGATTTAAGTATGTTTAACGCCAAACCAAGTCGTCTAAATGAGTCAGTAAAGCTCTTATTTGTAGGGCGATTAGTTGAAAAAAAAGGTCTGCAATTTCTATTACCAGCAATAAAAAAGTTAAATAAAAAATACTCTATTTCGCTAGATATTGTAGGGGAAGGGCCTTTATTAAATGATCTAATTTATTTATGTGAAGAACTTAATATTGTTAATGAAGTTAAGTTTTTAGGTGCAAAAAGCCCCACATGGCTAGCAAAAAACACCAGTGATTACTCTGCCTTAGTGGCTCCTTTTTGTGTGTCTAGTAATGGTGACCGTGATACCGGTCCTGTGGTTTTAAAAGAGGCGATGGCCAGTGGCATTCCTGTAATAACGACAGAACTGATGGGAGCAAAAGAAATTGTTAATGACTCCGTTGGGTTTAAATGTGAGCCTTCTAGTATTGGCGGTCTCGAAAGAATTTTAACTGAATTTTGTGATCTTAGCCCGTATGAAAGATACGAAAAAGGACTAAATGCTAAAAAATTAGTGACTAAAAAGTTTGATGCAAATTCGCAAGCTAAAAAGCTATCTAACTGGATTCAAACTGTGTAGGTGAAATTATGAATGGAATTAAGCAAATTGCATATTTTGGTTTATCTACCTTATCACTTAAAGTGCTGGGGTTTGCTTTATTACCTATTTCTACACGTATTTTGAGTCAAACTGAGTTTGGTGAGCTAACTTTTTTAGTGTCAATATCAGCGGTTATGTCATTACTTTTATGTTTAGGCTTACCGGAATTACTTTTTAAGCAACAAATAAACAACCCTCAAAAAAAGCGAGCATTATTTAGAGATGCATTTATTTTATGTGGTTTTTTCAGCTGTATCGTTGTGTGTGTATGTGTTTACTTTGTAGAGCCGTTTAGCGCGTTATTGCCTGTTTCATTAACTTTGATAGATATAAAACTGTTGGCTGTTAATTTAGCACTATCATCGCTGCTTTCAATTTTATTTTGTTACTTTAGATACTACGAGATGGCTAAGCAGTTTTGTATTTTAGCTATACTACAGGGCATTGTTCAAACTGTGTGTACGCTTGTATTGCTTTATTTAGGCTATGGGGTAACCGGTGTGATGGTGTCGGGTGTTGTATCGAGTGCTTGTGTATTATTTATAGCATTATCAGTTGTTTTTCAGCAGATTAGCATCGGCTTTAAATATATTCCTTGGAATATTAGCTATAAAAATAGTCTGTTCTTATTAAGCATTATTATCTCTTCATTGTTTGTATACGCAAATAACGGTGCTGAAAACTGGTTTATTGTAGCAAGTGTAGGTAAAGAAAAACTAGCTCAATACTACGTTGCAGTGCAGTTTGCATTAATGGCGTCGTTTACTTTTGAACCGATTAGAATGTGGTGGTTTTCTCGTCGTTTTAATGAGTTAGCACAAGATCGTACTCGTTATGTATTTTTATGCGAACTTAGTTTGGATATTGGTATATTACTTTGTGCGTTTATGACGATAGTGGCGCCTCATCTTTTAGCCGTAGTCTTACCCGATAGCTATCAATTAAATATATGGCTGTTACCGAGTTTAATTGTGATTGTGGTACTAAGACACCACAGTGATTTATTAAATATTGGTTGTTATACCAAATTCAACGGTTTTTTTGTCACTGTAGTGAATGTTATTAGTGCTTTAACAGCACTGATACTGCTTTTCTTTTTGGTGTCTGAATTAGCTGTACTGGGTGCTGTTATTGCTTTAATGGCAGCCCAGTTATTAAAAGCAATACTTTTTTTTGTTATAAGTCAAAAGCTTGAATATTTATCGTTTAGTGTAAAAAACCTTGTGCCGAGCTGGGGATGTTTTTTAGTCATTTATATGATGAGTGCTTTTGACTTTCCACAATATGTAATCTGCCAACTCATCACATTTATCTGTTTTTTAATGATCCTTTGTCATAAATATAATCAAATAATTAGCAATGTCATTCATCACATATTGAAGGGCAGAGTGCATGATTAATTGGTATAAAAAACATTGTTTAATTATAAATGGGTTGCTTATTACAGCGCTAACGCTTGTGCTGTATATTTTATTTGGTCCTATTGCTGCATTTGCATTATTACTGCTGCCATTTGCAGGATACTTAGCGGTTAAGATAAGTACTGTATTTATTATTTTTTTTATTCTATTTAGTTATTTTAGATTACACGAAGCCTTTGTTTTTTTAATGCCCCTCAAAATACCTAAAATGTTGGCGCTCGCCTCGCTGTTAGGAATTACATGGCATTTGTTTATTTCAAAAACCTTAAAGCCACATTGGAGCTCAACACATCTGATTTTTGTTATTTGGTTTGCTTGGCTTACGGTGTGTGTGTTTAGTGCAACAAACAAAGGGCTGGCAATAGAGTATTGGATAGGGGTACTGGTTAAGGTATTTATTATGGTGTTTGCTATCAGCTGGTGGCTAACACGGTTCTCTCATTTTAGTTTTGTTCGCATGGGGATCATGATCTCTGGTGTTGCTGTTGCATTGGTTGCTTTAAACAACAAAATTAATGGCATTGGTCTAATTGAAGGTACTCGGGTGACTATTTCTCGTGAGTATCGCTCACAACTGGGTGATCCAAACGATTTATCTTTAGTGTTAATGTTTCCCGTTTCTTTTTTAGCCGCTGAGTTATTCAATTCACAAGTTAATATATACCGTCGAATATTTGCAGGAATCGGTTTAATTTTTACTATTTCCGGTGTTATTGCTACGCAAAGTCGCGGTGGGGTACTCGGAATTGCGGCTATCTTAAGCTTCTTTTTATATCAAAAAGTAAAAAATCCTGTCGTTGTTGCAATGTGTGCAGGTGTTGCGATGTTAGCTATGATGGTTTTTGCTGGTATAAGCGACAGGCAAAGCGGTGGAGCTGCAGAGGATGGGGTTGATGAATCTGCAATGGGGCGAATATACGCGTGGCAAGCGGCAATTAATATGGCGCTGTCGAACCCCTTAACAGGCGTTGGTGTAGATAACTTTTTTGTAAATTATTACTTTTACAGTCCTCATTGGGATGGCAAGAATCATGCAGTACATAGCACCTGGTTTCAGGTTTTAGGTGAAACAGGTTTTGTTGGAATATGTATATTTCTGGTTTTAATTGCCAGTATTTACCGAAGTCTTTCGAGAGTTTATTGCATTAATAAACTTAACTACAACCACCAAGTTGTTGTTAATGCTAATGCATTAAAGGCTGGCATTATTGGGTTTATGGTTGCTGGTACATTCCTAACACAAGCATTTACTTGGCCTTTATATATTATTCTGGCACTAACAATTGCGCTAGAAAAGCTCACAATACAAAGCAATAAGGAATCATAGTATGTTAATACATTTTAAATACTGGCTTAAGAATAGCCCTCACCCTGTTGCGAAATCGCTGTTTTATTTTGCAACTTATCTTCGCAATCCACAAATGGTGGTTATTCCGTTATTTCACTCTGGATTCTATTACCTACATCAATTTTTAAAAACATTTTCCCATGAATTACTAAGAATACTTTATTACACCCCACTGTTTAAAAGTCAGATAAAAGGGAGTAAAAAACAGTTGTTTCTTTACTCAGGTATGCCACAAGTTTTGGGGGAGCTTAAAATTGAGTGCAGCGATAATGTACGGATGTCGGGTATATCGACTTTTTGTGGGCGGATGGGTAGCGTTACCACGCCAACTCTAGTTATTGGTAATAATGTAGATATAGGTTGGCAGAATGCATTTTCGGTAGGTCGAAATATTACGTTAGAAGATGATGTGCGGCTCGCGGGACGTATTTTTTTAGCCGGTTTTCCTGGCCATCCAGTTGATTGTGAACGAAGAGCACTTGGGGAGAGTGATGATGAGTCTCAAATTGGCGACATTATTATTAAACGTGGTGCGTGGCTTGGTACTGGAGTGACTGTTCTTGCTGGCGTTACTATAGGCGAGGGGGCAATTATAGGCGCAGGAAGCGTTGTTACGAAAAACATTCCGCCTTTTACTATTGCAGCAGGTAATCCGGCTAAAGTGGTCAAACACATCAAGGAATAATAATATGAAATTTATCGTTTTTGGCGAAGATTGGGCAAGTCACCCGAGTAGTACGCAACATTTATTTTCTCAATTGGCTAAAAATCATGAAATACATTGGGTTAACTCAATAGGTATGCGAAAACCTCGCTTTAAATTACACGATATAAAACGAGTTTGGGGAAAGTTTAAGCAGCTTTTTAGTAAACCTGAAAATACGGCAATTAAAACACCTTCGACGATGCAAGTTTACCGATTACCAGTCTTGCCATGGCACGATAATCGCTTTGTGAGGCGTTATAATAGGTGGGTTTTTTCTTTTTATTTTAAAGATATTCAAAGTAATGGCCCGTTAACGTATTGGTTAAGTGTGCCTACCGCAGAATACTTTTTCACTAAAAAAGCACAAGACACCCTTATTTACTACTGTGGTGACGATTTTAATGCATTGGCAGGTGTCGATCCTAATTTAGTGTCATCCTTTGAGAAAAATTTAATTAAGAAAGCCGACCTAATTTATGTTGTGAGTGATTTTTTAAACAATAAAATGCCGGCTCATAAAACAAAGCTACTTCCCCATGGTGTGAGTTATGATTTATTTACGTCTGATGTAAAGAGAGCCCCAGAAATAGATGTTTTAAATGGACCAGTAATTGGGTTTTATGGAAGTATTAATCAGTGGTTAGATATCAGTTTATTAACAGCGCTTGTTGCGGAGCGACCAAATTATCAACTGCTTTTGGTCGGAGATATTGTTGCTTGCACATCTGAGCTAATGCAGTTTAAAAACGTTACACATGTGCCAGCTGTTGATCACGAGCGTTTAGTGGAGTTTTCGGCACATTGGGATGTGTCTATTTTACCATTTGTAGATAATGAGCAAATTAGAGCATGTGATCCGTTAAAGTTAAAAGAGTATTTAGCCGCAGGAAGCCCGATTGTTGCTACGGACTTTCCAGCCGTAACACGTTATAAGTCGAATATTTACATAGCAAAAAATCAATTCGATTTTATAAATAAAATAGATCAGGCAATTGCCTTAGATAAAGAACAGTTAAGCTCTCTTAAGTCAGCGCAACAGGACATCGCTAAAGATCATAGTTGGGAGTCAAAAGCATTGCTCGTTCAACATGATATTTTAATGTTAAATAAAGCGCCTTAGGCAGTAAACGATAATCTTGGCGCAGCCTGTGCAACTACCTTATTAAAGTACGCTATTTGCAGCTTAAATTTTTATTATGCAAATAGCAGCTAAATTTCGCATAGCAATATGCAAATGTATAGGTAGGGTTTATGTTAGTAAGAGAGCAAATAAAAAGGTTACTTTATTTAACCTTGTATAGTGTTTATACAAGGGCAAAGCTGTTCATTTTACCACTTTTGATTGTTCCTTCAGTCGTGATTATCTTGGCTGTGACTGCGCAAAAGCAATACACAAACCATGCAACTATTTTAATTGAAGAGTCTTCGTTACTTAATCCATACCTAGATGATTTATCTTTTTCTTTCGATTTATCAAATCGAATGGCGGCACTTAGAACACTTGTAATTAGCCGAAAAGTACTAATAGCTGTTGCAAAAGAAACAGGCTTGATTTCTGAAACGGCTACCTCAGCTGAGATAGAAAAAATCCACCAAGAGCTTTCTCAAGCACTTTCTTTATCACTTGTTGGCGATGAACTTGTTCGTGTGAACTTCATATGGCATGACCAGACAAAAATGAAGATGGTGTTGGAGAAAGTGGTCGAAAAATTTATTGAAAGTTTATTAGCCCCAACAAGAGCATCACTTGATACATCGGAACAGTTTTTTTATCAGCAACTAGTCAGTCTTCGGGATGAGCTTGAGGTATCGGAAGAATCACTGGCTATGTTCAAAGCTAAAAATAGCAATACTTTGCCTGCCGTTTTACACAGTAATCGACAAACATTCGATAAGTTATTGAGTGACCAACAGCAAAAATCCATCGTTTTATCGGGTGCGCAAGCCAAGCTTAAAGCGTTGACAACAAAAATGGGACAAGCCAATCCAATCCTAGGGCGTATTGAAGAAAAAATTATTGCAGTAGAGTCTGAACTTAGCTTTTTAAAAACACGTTATACAGAAAAGCACAGTAAGGTAATTTCAAAAAAAAGAGAGATGCAAAGTATAAGAAATCGTCAACAGTCATTAATTGAAAGTAGCAAGGAGCTTGACCTTACTAACCTTGATCAGCTTTGGCAGATGGCCAATACCTTACCCAGTGGCGGGGATAACGAAAGCAGTGTACTTGTCTCTCAAATTCTTAATTTAGAAGAAGCAAAAAACTCAGTTACTCAGCACCAGCAAGAATACAGCATGCTCGAACAGCAAGTTAATACAGTAAGCGAAAGACTTTTAGTGACAAGTGATATTGAAAAGCAATTAAGAAAATTAGAACGTGATTACGATGTTAAGCAATCATTATATAAAGATATGTTAAGCCGTTACGAAATGGCGAAGGTAACAGGAAAGTTAGTTAAATATGAAGGCCCAGATAAAGTAAAAAACATCGAGCGTGCATATAGTCCGACACAACCTATCAACACATCTTTTGCCGTATCAATTATTGTAGGCATCATTTTAGGTATCTTTACAAGTAGCACAATAGTGTTTGTTGCGACTTTATTCGATAGCCACCTTAAGGATATTCAAACCATAGAGAAGCTCTCAGCTCTTGAGGTCGTGACTATTTTACCCATTGTTAGAAATACACCTGTGGATTTGGTTTTCAATTCATCAGTGAACTCTATTGATCAGAGGAAATAACATGAATGTATTACATTTGGTTCAACATTTCAAAATAGGTGGCCTTGAGAAAATGGCCGCGACACTAATGCAAAAAAGTCAATTTTCTGATACGAGTGTTTTTGTTTCACTCGAAGGAAGTTTTAGTGAAGCAGTTAGAGATTGGCCGCAGCTAGCTGCGTTTGAGCACAGATTAATTTGCCTAAATAAGGCTGAAAAATTTGATCTAAATACAGTTCGAAAACTGTCAGCTCTTTTAAAAAAACACAATATAGATGTCATCCATAGCCATCATATAGGGCCAATGCTTTATGCAAGTATTGTAAGTTTAAAAAATCGCCAGATAAAACACGTTTCGACTATCCATGACGCGTGGTATTTAAAAAGTTTTAAGCAACGTTTAATAACTAAATTATTAAATAAGCTAACAAAAATATACTGGGTCGCGGATGCACAAGTTGTGGCGAAAGATTTTTATACCGAAACAGCAATTAGAACCGATAGAACAATCCTAAATGGAGTCGATTTTAAACAGTTTTTTAGTACCAATGAGTTGGACGCTCGGCATGAATTAAATTTACCTAAAAAGGTGAGTTTGATTGGTTGTTCTGCTCGTTTAGAGCTAGGGAAAGGGCATTTTCCGCTTATAAGGGTTTTATCTTCATTGCCAGCAAACATCGAATTAGTGTTTGCTGGCAGTGGTAGCTTACGCAGAAAACTCGTTGATTATGCTAGCTCATTGGGTGTTTCAGAGCGAGTGCATTTTTTAGGCAATGTACAAAGCATGCAATTATTTTACTCTGCAATCAATGTAATGTGTCTTTACTCTCAAAGAGAGGGGTTACCGCTATCAATTTTGGAATCTATGGCGTGTGGTAAAGTTATTGTTGCCACTGATGTTGGGGGGATCAGCGAAGTATTAACCCATAAGCAAGGTGTATTGGTTAAACCAGGCGATGAAATGGGGCTTAAACTTGCGGTTATTAAAGCGATTAATATGAAACAGGGAGAATGTATAAGGGAGCATATTTTTTCAATCGCTGATGCTAATAAAATGAGTGAAGAGTACGACCATTTTTATAATGGCTTACCATCGTAAGGGGAAAATCATGACTTATTTAATAATTGTTCTCATGGTGTTGATTGTAACCGTTGTGTACCATCACGTTGGCTATTTAGCGCTGTTAAAGTTGGTTAGTCGACGGGATCATAAACGTATATTCCCTGAGGGGAATACAAGAAAAAATAATCGATTTGGTATTTTGGTGTGTGCTTTTAATGAGCAAGAGCACATTAAAGAAAAATTACATAACCTCGGCGCTATGCTCTATAACACTGAGCTTTATGCCATTCATGTTTATTTAGATGGATGTACAGATAACACATACGAAGAAGCGATGTTAGCTCAATCACATCTTGCTCAGCAAAACGTAGTGTGCCACTTGCATTATAATAAACAAAACCAAGGCAAAGCACATGGTATTAACGAGTTAATTACACTAACTAAATCAAATTACGACGTCTTGCTGTTTACTGATGTGAGTGCCTTATTAAGTATTGATGTATTAAATAAAATTGATACTGATTTTAAAGATCCTGATATTAAGGTCATTACAGGTGTTTATGTTCTAGATGAACACGCAACCCCAGAGCAACAACACTATTGGCAGTATCAAAATAATGTAAAAAGCATGGAATCATCACTTGGTGCGGTGATTGGTGTGCCAGGAGCCATGTTTGCTATTCGTTCAAAATACACAGATATATTGGATGAAAATACAATAAATGATGATTTTATATTGTCTATGAAAGCCTTAAAAAATGGCGGCAAAGCGGTCGTAAATAGCGATATTAACATTATTGAAAGAGAGTGCGATGAGCAAAGCCATGACTATGCTAGAAGAGTGAGATTAGGAGCAGGCAATTGGCAACAAATTAAAATATTATTTGAGCTATTCAATCCTAGATTAGGGTGGGTTAGTTTTAACTTTATTTCACATAAAGTTTTGCGTGGCGTAATGCCAATATTGCTTGCTTTAATTTATATTTTACTGTTTTCAATGGCATTTTTCTCGAGCTTATTGTTAGTTAAGTTGTTGTGTTGCGTGATTGTAGCCGTCCATAGTCTCTTTGTGATTAAAAGTACCCTCAACATTAAGGCCAAGATCCCTATCGTTGATAAAGTTAATTATATTCTTAATGCTTATTTTTTAGCGTTATGGGGCATTATTAAATTTGAACGTGGTGATTATAAAAAACACTGGGAAAGGGTTCATGATAGAGAAGCTGAACCAAACGTCAGCATTAAAGTTATAAAACGCATAATTGATATTGTTGGCTCTGTGGTAGGACTAACTTTACTGTCTCCGATCATGCTTTTAGTGGCTGCAACAATTAAAGTAAGTTCACGTGGACCGGTACTGTTTAATCAACTTAGAGTGGGAGAGAGTAATGATAACTTTGTTGCCCTTTTTAATGTCCTTAAATTTCGCTCGATGGTGGTTGATGCTGAAGTAGCAAGTGGCGCGGTATGGGCAAGTAAGGACGACCCTAGAATTACACCTATAGGGCGTTTCATTCGTAAAACGCGCTTAGATGAATTACCTCAATTATGGAATGTGCTGGTAGGCGATATGTCACTCATTGGTCCTCGACCAGAGCGACCTGTATTTTACTCCAAGCTTGAAAAAGATATTCCTTATTTCTCTCAGCGTACCTACGGTATAAAGCCAGGTATATCGGGGCTTGCTCAAGTAATGAATGGATATGATGAAAGTATTGATGATGCAAGGAAAAAAATAGGTTGGGATTATGCTTATATGTTAAGTACATCATCTCCACGTAGTTGGTTTTATATGGAATTGACTATTTTTTTGAAAACACTCGTTGTTATATTTACTGGAAAAGGGCAATAATTATTTTTGCATAATGCAATCCTACTTTTAAAAGGGAATTGCATTATGCTTTACTATCCTCAAGCGTTCCCACCGCTAAATTAAAAGCCATTAATTATCAATGCCTTAAAGTTGGTTCGTTTCTTGTAATAGTTATATTGAATTTAATATTTAATAGGTAACTACGATGATAAATTTAACCAGTGAAAATGAACATAAAATAGTATCGCTTCCAAATGACTTTTCAGGTTTTACTGTTGATGGATTTAAAGATGAATTTGAAGAGCTAGTTGATACAGGTACAGACTTTATTATCTTGGATTTTTCAAAGACTGAGTTTATTGACTCTTCGGGTATTGGCGCGATTGTCTTTCTTTATAAAAGAATAGAAAAAAGAAGCCATAAATTGTCATTACTCAATGTAACAGGGCAGCCGTTTAAGCTAATGAATCTTCTAAGAGTGGATAAAACCATTCCATTTATTGATTCGCTTTAACGATAAGGAGAGCGATATGAAAGCACACATTTTTTTCATCATAACCTTGCTTTTAAGTGGGTGTGCTTCTTGGCCTGATGAGGGGCAAGGGGGTTGGGCCGAAAAATATCAAAACTATCCATTAAATGATGAGCAAACAGATAATAACTTTACACAACCCGAAGATGTGGTGAGAAGTGAATTTGAACACCTTGTTTTTAAATTAGAACTTTTAAAATCACAAGATATAAAAGCATGTATGCCAGCACAGCTTTTAAAAGCTCAAATTTACGAAAATCGTATTCGAAGGCTTATAGCTGCGCAAATGTGGGAAGATGCAGAGCATGACTTACTGATTCACTACCATGGGCTCAATCAACTAACAAACCATTTTGACACGGTTCAAAAGCTCACTCATTGTGCAGTTAATAGCACTTCAGAAACGACTGTATCTAGTGTTAAAAAACAAGTAGCGGATTTACTAAATAGTGATAATCAATTTGCATTTAATGCGTTTGAAATAACCCCTAAATATGCAGCAAGGCTTGCTCAAGCGGCTGATTTAGCTAAGCAACTAGATAGTATTTCAATTTTGTTAGTGGGTCATACTGATTCAGTTGGTGAAGGGAATAATAATTATGAGCTTGCATTAAAAAGAGCCGAAACAGTAAAACATTGGCTCGTCGTTTATGGTGTTAAAACTCAAAGTATTACCACACTTACACAAGGAAGCTTAAAGCCCTATAGCAAGCAATCCCCAACGGAAAGTGTCCGCCATTCTGATAGGCGAGTTGAAGCGATAGTCCTCAATGCAAGCAATAATAATATGCAAGATGATAACGCTAAAGCACTTGTTAATTGGACAAAAATTATTAAAAGCAAAGAGGAGTAAACTATGAAATATATATTCGCGATTGCGGTGTTTATTTTATCATTCAGTGTTTACTCAGCTTCTGATGAAAGTAATGCCATAGTGCAAGTGGGAAATAAGCTTTTTCTATATATTCCAGGTGAAGCAGAATTTGATACAACGTTTGAAGTGGATAAAAGAGGACAAATTAACCTCCCAGAAATAGGCCAATTTAATGTGGCTGACAAAACGACTATGCAAATTGAAAGTGAGTTAACCCCCGTACTTGCTGAACTATTTGTTGCAATGGATGATTTTTATGTAGCGATCCACAGCAGAGATATTCTTATTAATGTACTTGGTTATGTAGTGACACCATCGCAAGTGAGTATTCCTGATGATGGCAATATTCAAATGGTTATCTCTAAAGCAAACGGTTTAAAACCCGGTGCTCAGCTAGATAGAATACAGATAAGGCGTGGTAATGAGGTAATTGAATTTGATTATAAATCATATTTAGATACAGGAAATATTAGCCTGTTACCTTCTCTAAAAAGCAAAGATACTGTGTTTGTGCCGGTATCGCCTTTGCTTGGTAATGTGCAAATAGACTTTGATGCGCAAACACTCAGTGCAACAGGGGATGCCAGTGATAGCAGCGCGATAACTATTCTAGGTGAAGTACATAATCCAGGGAGTTTTTCCTTTAAAGAAAATATGAGTATTTTAGATGCACTGATGCGCGCAGAAGGGGTCACTCGTTATGCTGATGTAACTAAAATAAGAGTCATTGTTGATAAAACACCTGTTATTTTTGATTTGAAAGGGTACCTAGATAAACCCTCAAATAGCACTATGCAACTGCTAAAACCTGGTTCTACTGTGTATGTGCCTATTATGGTTGATGACGTAAACACAACGTCACGTACGGTTTATATTATGGGAGAAGTGCAAAAACCAGGCGCGTACGAAGCGGCCGATAGCACAAACTTTTTAGATATTTTAGCCAATGCAGGCGGACCAACACGATTTGCTGAAACTCGCCATATCAAAATATTAACACCAGAAGGAGACAGTATTTTATTTGATTTACAGCGTTATAGCGAAGGCAGTGTAACGACCAAAGTACCAGATTTAAACCCTGGCGATGTAATTTTTGTACCTGAAAAAACAGATGTTAACGAAAAAAGCTGGCTTAAAATTCCAACTAAACGAGCTATCAAAATAATTGGTGCCATACATTCTCCAGGTCGATATGAATGGAGTAATGAAATGGATTTTACAGACTTAATAGCTCATGCAGGGGGGCCTACAAAAAGCGCTAATATCAATGATATAAAAATACTGCGTAATGGTGATGTTACACAACGCTTTGATCTTGAAAAGTATACTATTACTAATGGTGACACACCGCTGCCAAATTTAGTTGCGGGTGATACAGTTATATTTGAAGAGCTACCAGTTGATCCGTCGGATAATAAATCCCAATGGATCCGCCAAGAGTCGAGTAAGTCTATTTATATTATGGGGCAAATAGGTTCGCCAGGTCGTTACTCGTTTAACGAAAACATGCACTTTATTGATATTTTAGCTGCAGCAGACGGCCCAACAGCGACGGCAGATATTCGTAATATTAGAATCACTCACCGTAATGGTAATCGAGCTAAAGTAAGTAAATTAGATCTCGCCATGTACTTTGAAACAGGCGATGAAACTTTGTTTCCTAATGTATTACCAGGAGACACCATTTTTGTACCTGAAAAAGACAAAGATTGGCTCCGTACACCTAAAGAACGGGTAGTACGTATAATGGGGGCTGTACAAAAACCGGGTCGATACAATTTTGACGATACAATGTCCATTTTAGATGTATTAGCTGAAGCAGGCGGCCCTTCTAACTCAGCATTGATAGATAAAATAGTTGTTGTTAATCATTCATGTTGTAAAGAACAGTCTCGTGTATTTGATTTAGAGGCGTTTATTAAATCACCAAATTCAGTAAATATTCCAGTATTAAGAGCGGGTGATACGCTTTACATACCAGAGAAAGGGCAGGATTTACTTAGTCAATTTAAAGATAACTTTTTAGATGTTATTACTATTCTTGCATTAGTGGTGGGCTTATGAAATTAATACCAAAACAGTATTATGAGCTGGAAGTTATATGTAACATGATGATTGATAATTCAGCTCGTTGTATCACTTTTATCTCTTTATCAGGTTCAGAAGGGTCATCTAGTGCATGTGTTAGTGTTGCTAAGCGATTACAAAGCCAACTTAAATCAGTGCTAATAATTGATTTAAACCCAATCAATACATTTTGCTCAGATGATAAGTTACCAACAATTTCTAAACCATGGTGCTTTGATGATATTTCTTGTCAATTAGGCGTGACTAATTATGAAGGTATCAGTTTATTAACCATTAAAAACCTAGCTAGGATTGAACCGGCGAAGAACAAACATGTACTAAATGACGCAGTTGATCGGCTAAAGCAAGAATACGATTATATATTAATTGACATGTCACCGGTGTTAAAATTGAACAGGAATAATGTGCCACTGCATTCCTTAAGTTTATGCAGTGAATTAACCTTCGTTACCGTGGGGCTGGGGGTTAACGATGAAGAGTCGCTTTGCAAAGGTGTGAGAGAATTAAAGCAAGCAGGGCATAGCAATATCAAAATATTGATAAGCCAACATAATTTTGCGCCATTAGGTGAGCGTATAGTTAAACTTTTAGAAAAGCATACGACAAAATGGCCAAAGTTATGTACTACTCTTAAAGCAAGAATTAATAAACAAAGATGGTTGTTTGAACATCATTGAGGGTGCAATGGATATATTATTTGAAAGACGCTTTGAACTACTATGGCCAACATTGACTGAGATTCGCCTCATTCTAAAGCACGTTTTAAGAGCGCTCAATGTAAAAAAGGATGAGGTGGATGCCGCAGGCTTAGTTACTACAGAGTATTTAACAAATCTAATTAGACACAACCAAGGTTCTGAGCATCAAATTTTATTACGTATTAGCCAGCCTAGTAGCGACAGCTACATATTAACATTCATTGATGAGCTAGCCCCATATAACCTTTTTAAAAACAACAATTCATCGTGGAAAATAGACTCTGGAAAACTCGTTGAAGGAGGAATGGGAGTTGAGTTAATTCGTTATTATTTTAAGGACGCAGATTATATAACGAAAAATGGCAAAAACTTTTTTTCATTCCCTTTAGAGCAAATAGATAGGCGTCCAACGATTATCTATGTTGATGATGATGTCACTCAGCTTGCCCTCATGAGCGCTTATCTAAATGATAAATTTCAAGTGATTGCCTGTGAAAGTATAGAATCAGGATGGCAGGCAATTTTAACCGCTGACGCAAGTATTTTATTACTGGATCATAAATTAAAAAATGGGACATGTGAGCCCTTATTAGAAAAACTTAATAAGTCTAATTTAAAGTCGCAACTATCAGTTGTTATGTTAACTGGCGATGACAGTGATGAAGTGATACATAAAATAAATCGCTTAGGTGTTGACGATTATTTAATTAAACCGATTAAAAAAAATAAGTTACTACAAAGCATCGAACGTGTAACTCATCGTTTTGCTTACTTGTCTTATCAAACTACTTTTGAGTCAGCGCCTTCTAAAATTCATTTACAAGATGAGAAAACCGCTCATATTTTTGGTTCAATTAGTTTGGGTAACGGCGGTGATTTTTTTATGCCCATTAATGATGAATGCAGTGCTTTTATTCTAGGTGATATGATGGGACACGGATTACAAGCATTAAAAGAAAGCTTTGCTATTAAAGGTTTTATAAGTGGCTTTTTGGCAACCGGTCTTCCTTATCAAAAAATGTTAGTGGCTTTAAATAACGCGATCTATAAACAACAGCTATGTAAATCTAGTTTAGTTACGCTTGTCATATTTTTCTTAAAAAATAATAAAATATATTGGTTAAATGCAGGTCATCCTCCACCTGTCGTTTTGCGAAAAACAGGCGAAATTTGTCAATTAAAAGGCACCGGTCCACTGCTTGGTCTCGCTCAAGATCATAGTTATACACTTTATGAAGCAGCGCTTGATAACGTTGAACATATTTTACTATACACGGATGGCTGGACTGAAAACCGCTTTACCGATAAAGATGAAATATGTGAATTAACTAAAATTATACCGTTAGATAAACACGCTCATGCTGAGTTTGCTAACACGTTATGGGAAAACTCACAGGTTACGCTTTCAAAAGAAATTGATGATGCTTCGCTTATTGTAATTAATTGAATTTGCTTTAATTAACCTTTTATAGTTAAATCATTACAGATTCACAGCTTCTTTTTGGCTTACTAACAAGGAATTAACTATGCCACCAACAGTGTTAATTGTCGAAGATACTCAATCTCTTGCAATGATGTACCAGTCATATTTATTACCGACAGGAGTAAATACACTCGTGGCAAGTGATGGTGCAACTGCAATAGCGATTATTAATAAGGTGCAGCCTGATCTAATCGTGCTCGACGTAATGCTACCGGATATGAATGGATTAGACATCCTTGCTACATTTGATCCAGAAAACTGTCCACAAGTTGTTGTATTAACAGGGCATGCTACAAAAGAAATAGCGATTCAGTCAATAAAGCTAGGTGCATGTGACTTCCTAGAAAAACCAATAGAAGCCGACCGTTTTCGGATTACAGTTAATAATGCGTTAAAAATTAAAAACTTAAAACAAACGGTTAGCCAATACAAAAACAAATACGAAAACGGAAAATACTTTGATTTGATTGGTAGTTCAAAACAGATGCAATCTGTTTATCAAATTATAAGTTCTGCTTCCGCCAGTAAAGCCACTGCATTTATTACAGGTGAAAGTGGTACGGGAAAAGAGCTATGTGCTCGTGCAGTTCATCAAGCTTCAAATCGCGCTGATAAACCTTTTGTTGCACTAAACTGCGCGGCTATCCCTAAAGATTTAATTGAGAGTGAAATTTTTGGTCATTTAAAAGGTGCTTTTACGGGGGCAATTGCGAATCGCGTTGGCGCTGCAGGTCAAGCCGATGGTGGAACATTGTTTTTAGATGAACTTTGTGAAATGGACATTAACCTACAAAGTAAATTACTTCGCTTTATACAAACAGGTAGCTATCAACAAGTTGGCAGTGAGAAAGTTGTAAAAGTAGATGTTAGATTTGTGTGTGCAACAAATAGAGATCCATTAGTTGAAGTGGAAAGTGGCCGGTTTAGAGAAGATTTATATTATAGATTACATGTTATACCTATTGAATTACCGCCACTAAGAGAGCGCGGCCAAGATATTATAGAAATTGCTGAAGCTTTATTTGTTAAAATAGCGAAAGACGAAGGTCATCCATATAAAGGCATGGCAGGGGGGGTTAAGCAATTACTTATGCAATATAGTTGGCCTGGTAATGTAAGGCAGTTAGAAAATGTGATTCGTAATGTATTGGTACTCCATCCAGAGGCATTTATAGATATTGATATGCTTCCCGCTTTACCTGAAAATTCAAAAAAAGCGATTGAACCAGCGCCAATGAGTCTTCAAACTAAACCTGCGAATATATTAATTGACGATTTACCGAATACACAAAATGATGTTAAAGCATTATGGCTAGCTGAAAAAGAATATATTGAACGTGTAATAAAAATATGTTCATCAAATATACCTAAAGCCGCTTCACTACTTGATGTTAGCCCATCGACACTTTATCGAAAGATTAAAAGCTGGGAAGAAAATGAATAGTTTATTTTCCTGTATACGCTTGGTGAAGCAATAAAAATTGTTTTTTACCAGAGAAACGCTCCTCTAGCATGTTATATGCGTCATTTAATAAGTTAATTTTTGCTTGGGGAGGGAAATCAATTAATTGCTCTATGCTTTTTTGACAATCTTTAGCATCACCAACACTCATTAAAAAACCAGTTTTGTTATTTTTAATGATACTTGGTATAGCGCCAACAGCACTGCTTATAACCAGTTTATGCTGAGACATTGCTTCTAATAATGTCATAGGCAAGCCTTCTTCTCTAGAACAAATAAGTAAGACATCTATTTGATTCCATATATTATTGCGTTCAGTTAAGCCATGATAATGTAGGTTATTTATAACAGGTATTTTATTTTTTAGAGGGCCGTCACCAAAAATGTGAAATTCAACATTGTTAGACTGTTTCATGTTTTCAGCTAATTGAAAAAATATATCTGGTCCTTTTTCATAAGAAAGCCTGCCAACAAACCCAATCTTGATAGTTGATGTATGAATAACCGGTTTTGAAGGCGCTGGTAAAGAGATAAAATTTTCAAGTAATTTTACATTGCTAATTGTATTTTTTATTTTGTTTGAGACCGCAAAATTTATAGATAACGATGAAAGCCATTGATCTAGTTTATTATAAAATTTAACTTTTCCATTCCCAACTTCGCCAGCATGGTATGTGCTAATACAGCGTTTGTTTATAATGTTACATACTAATCGGCCTAATATACCTGCCTTATAGCCATGCGTATGAACGACAGTGTTGTTATCATAACTGAGTAGTTTATTAGCGAGGTTTTTAATTTTCCCTTGTAAAAAGTCATACCTTATGTTTTCTTTAATCAATAAATCATAAAATTTTTGATTGCCATGATTTTTATAAAATAAAATTGAGCTACGAACATTATTTTTACTCAGTAGTTTTGATAATTCAACGATGTGGGTTTCAATCCCCCCCAACATGGAAGAGTCAACAAACAAAATAACTTGGTAATTCATAATAAACTCCAAAAGGTAGATATGATAGATTTAGCGGTAATAGAACAGCTCAAGAATGATATTGGCGACGACACAGCTGTTGAACTACTAAAATTTTTTGTCGACGAATCAAAAAAAACAATGGCGATAATACTTAATTCAAATGAGCGTGATGAAATAGAAATTAACGCACATAGTCTTAAAAGCAGTTGTTATAGCTTTGGTGCGATAGCGCTAGGTGATACATGTAAATATATTGAGGAACTTATAAAAACCGAGCACTCAAAAAAGGATTTACATAATCTTCTAGAAATAGTCGAAGTGCAAAGCAAGCAAACATTCAACGAAATGGCATTTATTATTGCAAGCAATCAAGATTGCTCACAAAGCTGAATTGGTACTTTAAGTAACTCCGAGAATATGTTTTTTAGTTCGTCAATATCATGTAAATGTTCTCTGGACTGTAGTGCATTTTTATTGTCGTTAAAAATCTCTTCAATTGCAGAAGGTGAAATACTTAAATCGTATATTTTAAAACCTAGGTGCTCTTGTAGCCAGTCGATCCCAGTAGTTGACGTGTGTTTCATGACGCTATTTTCTAGTGTTGTGTTCTCAATGAAAATACGACAGGCAGATGTTTCTTGAATAGCCAAAGAGATCTCTTCTACTAAAAAGGCAGGCATAACACTTGTAATAATACTGCCTGGACCAATTATGATTAAATCGGCTTCCAAAATAGCACTTACGCACCCTGGCGCTGCGGGCACATTTTTAGACAAATGCACTTTTGTTGGTAATGTGTCTAACGCATCAATAGCACACTCACCAAAGATCTCTTTATTATTTTTAAGGGTGGCGATTAGATCTGTCGGGATCTCTGTCATAGGTAAAACGGTTTCTGAATTACCAAGTATTGCATTAAAGTAAGCAACAGCTTTGGTGGGAGATTTGGTGAGCTCAGTTAAGCCCAATAACGTTAAGTTGCCTAAACAATGGCCGTCTAACACACCTTCTGAAAACCGGTGTTCATAAATTGAGTTAAGTGCCTTTCTATTTTCTGCAAGTTGCAGACAACAGCGCCTAATATCACCCAGAGCAATGCATTCTTGAGATTCCCTTATTTTTCCCGTACTTCCCCCGTTATCAGTTGTTGCGACAATTGCTGTTAAACTATTACACATTGGTTTAATTGCGCTTAAAACCTGCGCTAATCCATGACCGCCGCCTATACACACTATTTTCATTGTTATGCCTTTGTGTTTTATTTTCCTAATTTGATATAGCAGGAATTATTCCAAGACACATAAATTCTTAATCTATTGATTTATAATAATTTAATTATTTCTAAAAGAAAAGGGGCCGGTTGTTATTGCTCTTTTTTGCAAAGTGCAATGCATTTTGATGAGAAAAACTACAATGCAGAGTCATTCAAATATAGGTATAGGAAGGTGTTCAATCTAGGGGCGATTTAATCGCGGCGTGAGGTTTGTAACCTAGTGGGCTCGGTAACTGCTTCTGCGTTACCCTAATGACTTACATCCATGTAAGAATAAGTAAAAACCGAGCAAAGCTTCCGTGTCCTGCTCACGCCCCTTACCTAAATCCATTTAGGTAACACAGAGTAAATTGCACCTAGGCAGAACCCTTCGGGCAGCGCATGTTTGGTATTTATGCTACGTTATCGCCTATTTATGGGGAATAACCGTACTGCATAGGCTCTGCCTTGCCTAAAGATTAAACATGTTGCTGCAAATATCAATAAGTGATGTATATTGTTAAATGATAACAATTTTCAGAAGCTTGTTAATATATAACAAGCTCAACGGGAGGTTTATATGTGGTAAGCTCTTTTGGGCTTCACACTAATTGGATGATTTTGTTGTTTCATTAAATAACGGCATGACTAAAGTTATCTTGAAGCTTCTAAAAAATTAAACTTATTATATAATTGACCAAATAAAAGTTACTAAGTATTAATAAATATACGCACATCTTTATTTTTAAGAACGGTATCCTGACTGTAAATTAATGGAATGAAATAATTGAAAACGCAGCGGCTAAAAAAAAATAGTGGGTTTACCCTTACTGAATTAATGATAGTAATTGTAATAATTGGGATTTTATACGCAGTTGCACTTCCAAGTTATACGAGCTATATACAACAAAGTCGCAGAGCCGATGTTCAACAGGTTTTATTACAGCAAACGGCTGTTTTAGAAAGACAGTACACTCGTGTTGGTGGCTATCCTGCTACCTTTACTTTTTCGGCTTCAGATTATTACTCATTTAAATATACAAGTGATGCAAGTAAAGGCGCTTCAAATGGTTCTGAATTCATAATAGAAGTTACACCTAAAGGCGCGCAAAGTGGTGATGAGTGTGGCAAGTTATCAGTAAACCAAAGCGGCACTAAATCAGCGAGTAAATCCCAATGTTGGTAAAAAAAAACATTGGTTTTACTTTACTCGAAATTTTAATAACAATAACTATAATCGGCATTTTAGCAGCAGTTGCGACTCCTTCGTTTATTACATTTATAAAGCGAGATAGACTAGTTACAAACTCGAATCAACTGCACAGTGTTTTTAAATTTGCACGCAGTGAGGCAATCAAGAGAGACCAAACTACTTTCCTTAAAGTTGAGAATAATCAATGGCTGGCAAAAACGGCAATTAATTCGACGCAAACTACTTTAAATGTTTTTGAAATTACACACAGTAGTATTTCTGTAGATTTAAAAGATATTGAGGTTACAAACTCAGGTGAATTAGATAAAACGTATCAAATTTTAGTGAGCGATAGCGACAGTACAACTGCCGATTTTGTTCTATGTATTTTACAAAGTGGACAAAGTTGGTTAGCTGAGGACCCTGAAATATGCTAACAAACTACAGCAAAGGATTTTCTCTTTTAGAGGTTATGATTGCATTAATTGTTGCGACCATTGCTTTATTAGGATTAGCATCAGGGCAATTAAAATCATTGCAATATATTACAAATAGTTTTAATTATACGGTGTCCATCATTGAAGCTAATAATGTTTTAGAGCGCATTTGGCCTCACTTATGTGAGTTGCAACAAACCAATCCAGATTTATACAATGACGCTGGTTTTAGAAGCTATTTATCTCCGCAAATTGATGCATATACACTCACTTTACCTGCTAATTTTTCAAATGAGCTGTCGGTTGAAGTAACATGGCAAGATAAGCGCTTGACTGATAATTTAGAAAATCGCGTTGTAATTACGGGCAGTTTCCCAACATTACCCGCCGGATGTACTCCATGAAACAGTTAATTAATAAGCACAGGGGTTTTACTTTAATCGAACTTATGGTCGCGCTTGCTGCTGGTATGTTTTTATTAGGCGGTGTGAGTTTGGCTTATTCTTCAATTAACAATAGTACCACGACGGTGAAAGACTTAGAAAATTCGCTAGATGTGATCCGATTTAGCAGCAAGATATTTACACGAAGTTTAAAGCAAACCAACTCAATTCCTACTTATAGCAATAAAATTTTAAAAGTTACTCAAGAAGCGGGTGTACTTGCTTGCACAGGCTCTATAATTAATGCTGCATTTACCGAAGAATATAGCCACGAAAACGACTCATTATTTTGCGATATTGGCAACGGCAAGGTCAAAATATTAAAAGGCGTTAATACAATTAGCTATGCAATTGATAATAATATGGTGAGCATTTTTGTTGAGCCTATAAATCTACCAAGCCAATTTAATAAGCGTTTAGTTATTGATATATCTCTTTCACAGATAGTAATGAATAAGGCGTTTCAATAAATGAAAAACACATCCGGCTTTACGCTTGTTACTGTACTTATTTTAACATCAATGGCTTCAATTGTTGTACTGAGCACGATTAGGGATAGTGTTATTCAAGAGCGTTTGAGTGGTAACTTTCAAAAAAAACTAAACGCAAGATTAATGTCTGAAAAAGGGGTATTTTCAAGCATAGAGAAACTTGAAGCAGAAATACTTGCAGACCCTACTATAACTATTAATGATTTAATTGCTAACAATACCCAAGTTTCAGGCACTGGTTCACTTGAATCTAGTACTTATAACGCAACTATCAAAATTGATAGCAACGGTGATGTACTAATTTCAAGTGAAGGTACTCGCTTTGAAGGCGAGGATCAAATGCAAGCCATATTCGAATTTGTTGCAGGTCAAGGCGGAACCACCAGTGATTCTGTTTTCTCCCAAGGGGTTACAGGGTGCTCTGGTGTTGCAATTACTGGTAGTGGCTTAATTGATAGTTATGATTCGTCTTTAGGGGATTATAACGACACTCTAGATGATGGCAGTAAAAATACTTCAGAAGAGTCTTTCGTCAATACAGTTAACGATACTGGTGATATTACTCTAAATGGTAGCGGTACAATTGAAGGTGATGTTTTATCCTCTAGTAACTTATCAATTAGGCAAGGCGCAGATGTCACAGGCAATATTCATAGTAATGGAAATTTAATACTCTCTGGTGGCGTGGTCATTGGGGGGGATGCATCAGCATATTTAAGCTTCACACAAAGTAGTGGTACTGTCTCGGGTAGTATTTCAGCAAACCAGTCTATATCAGTAAAGCAAACTCAGGTTGGTGGTGATATTAGTTCATCAGGTCCAATTTCTATTACAGGTAATACCATTCTGGGAACTGTTCGCTCATATGATTTAGTCGCTCTTAATCAAACAACAATACGTAACGGCGTTTATACATCAGGTAATTATGAGCAAACAGGTGGCAGTGTCTACGGTGGAGTGCGTGTTCAAGGCAATGTGACGCTTAAACAGTGGGGCAGCACTATTGCAGGTAAAGATTTAAGGTATGCAGGTCGTGGCTCTTTTAAAGGTGATACTCCTGAATATGCTTTTTCACCTTACAGGGTATCAAGTACAGAAATATCAATGCCAACTATTGAGCCGGTTGAAAAAATAACACCAGAGAGTGAAAATAATAGAGGGTTAACTGCGTGTGATCCACTTGGTATTGCAACAGCAATTGATGGCGTGTCAGTTAATACAACAAGCCCTGACCTTTTTATAAATAACAATAGCAGAGCTGGTGACTTACTCGAGTTAGAAACTAACACGGCTAACTTTTTAGTAGATTTTGGTAGCACTCCAAATGGTGCCATCAATGCTAAAACTGCTACTTTTCTTGATTCAGCAACTCAAATATTTTATTTTGATGATGTGACAATTAAAGGGCGAATGCAGGTAAAAAGTAATCATAATGCAGTTATGTTTGTTGCTGGCGATTTTACAATGAGTGGCGCAAGTTCGCTAACGATCCCTGATAACAGTAGCTTAACTATCATAATTAAAGGAAAGCTTAAGATAGGAAATGGGGCACAAGTTTACGTACCTGACAATGGAGTTACAAATGAAGGCCGACCCGTTTTTAGTATTTATAGTTCATACAATGGAAATGACACTGGGATAGAGTTTTCAGGCGGTACACGAGAGCTTTACGCTGTTATATACGCACCACTTACAAAAGTAAAAGTTACTTCGGCTGTCGGTTTTAAAGGGTCTATTTTAGGAGACACCGTTATTGTAAGCGGCGCCGGTGGTATTCACTTTGACACGGCATTAAATGAAGCAAGCTTTGGTGGTTCTTCATCTGGTGGTAATGGATCTGCAAGTAAGTTAGTTTTCAAAGGGTGGCGCTTTACCCCTGTTGAACAAAGCAATGAATAACAAAGCTATTAGGTCGTTATTCAAAGCTCATTTCCCTAAGAGAATTTATCAAGATTGTTTAATTAATTGCTTTGACTAATATTTGCATACTTAAAACTCAAACGTAAAACCAAACTCTCTTAATTTTTCATACACGTTTATGTCAAAACGATACAAAGTCGCGGCTCTGTGAGCTACATTTGTTTGTTTTTCTTTGCAGTTTATTAGTAAGTTCATTTTTTGAAACTTACGTCTAAAGTTAGGTTTATCGAGTGATTTATTTAAAATCGACTCGTATATTTCTTGAAGCTCAAGCAGGGTAAATTTTTCTGGAAGTAAGCTAAAACCAATCGGCTCGTGCCTTACTTTATAGCGTAAGTAGTTTAAGCCACTTTTTAAAATATCGGCGTGGTCAAACATTAAAGCCGGTACACTATTCACATCAAACCATTCACACTCTAAGGCATTGTCGCCGCTCACAAGGTTGGTTTCTTCAAAGCGAACGAGCGAATAATAAGCAATAGTAATAATACGTCTAGCAGGGTAGCGGTCTACGTTGCCAAACGCACCTAACTGATCTAGGTACAGGTTTTCAACACCGGTCGTACTTTTAACAACACGCAGAGCTGCAAGGTCTAAGTTTTCATCTTTACGAACCCAATGACCAATTAAACCCCACTGGCTTGTTGCAAGGCCGCGGTTATATTTAACCAGCAACACCTTTAATTTACCTTCATGAATAGCAAATACAATATTATCTACGGTTAGATTGCTAATGCAGTCATCAGGAATCGATTCTTCGTCGATGTTGTTAGAAATGTTTGATGTTTTATAGTGCATAAATTACTCAGCCAAAGCTATACGAAGATATTGTTATAAAGACTATTAAGGGTATATAAAAGGTGGGTAAAGCGCAAATAAAAAGCTTTTATAATTCCTATTTAAAACAATCACATCTATTTAATTAATCACTTTATACACTGTACCTGTTTTTACGCGTTAACGCCGATATTCGACTTAGGTTTGGTGTTGGTTTTTTATTGAACGAATAATGCCTTTGTATGTTAGTAAATTTAACGCTTAATTAGCGCCATGTATTAAATAAATTACCAGTAGATTAAAAATGTAACATAAATGTTTACATGCGCCAAAAATGCATATAGTATTTTTGACTATATCGATTTGCATTGAAAATTGAGCACACATGAACAACACAAAACACACACTCACAATTAAAGAAAAAATAGGGTACGGCCTTGGTGATACAGCCAGTAATATTGTATTTCAAATGGTCGCTAACTTTATGTTGATATTTTATACCGATGTTTACGGTTTATCTGCAGCCGCTGCGGGCACCTTATTATTAGCGGTTCGTTTATTTGATGGTATTACCGACCCAATAATGGGTAGTATTGCCGATAGAACGCGCAGCCGTTGGGGCTCTTACCGCCCATATATATTATTTTTAGCCGTGCCTTACGGTGTGTTTGCTTGCTTAGCATTTATAACCCCAGATTTTGATTCTACGGGCAAGCTTATATATGCCTACTTTACTTACGGGCTTTTAATGACGTGTTATACCGCCATTAATATACCGTACGGCGCACTTGGTGCAGTAATGACAAACGATCCTAAAGAGCGTGCATCGCTTCAGTCATACCGATTTGCAATGGCAATGGCAGCACTGCTTGTAATTGTATGGGCACTGCCTAAGCTGGTTGCTTTTTTTGGTGACGGCGACGATGTAGTAGGTTACCCGCTAGCCATGGTGTTTTTAGGCGGACTTGCAGCGGCTTGTTTTTTACTGTGTTTTAAAATGACCAAAGAAACCAAACAAGTTAAACCCGCGCAAAGTAAAAAGAATGCCTTTCTTGAGTTTTTAAGCTTATTTAAAAACGATCAATGGGTTGTAATAGCCGTTATAAGTCTAGCAACATTAATATTAATTGGCGTTAGAGCCTCTGTAGCACCGCATTATATTAAGTACTACGTAGGAGAAGCCTCACTTACTTCTAACTTTTTAACACTCTCAGCAATTGGCTCAGTACTAGGCGCTGTGTCTACCAACTTTTTAACCAAATTTATTGAAAAAAAGACATTATTTATAGTCGCTTTAGTGGTCGTAATTATTTCTCACAGCATGTTTTACGTACTTGAGAGCGACGCCATAGTCACCATTTTTATCGTCTACTTTATTGCTAACTTTGCCCACATGATAATTACCCCAATTATGTTTTCGATGGTGGCAGATACGGTTGACTACGGGGCATTAAAAATTGGTCGCAGATTAACCGCTGTTACGTTTTCTGGTCATTTATTGGCAATAAAACTAGGCTTTGCAATTGGCGGTGCTATTGCAGGGTGGATATTATCTGGCTATGCATACGTGCCTAATCAAGAGCAATCAGAATACACGTTATCAGGCATTTTACTCGCCTTTGCTGGTATTCCAGTAATTTGTACCGTGGCATGTTTAATTTTTATAACACGTTACAAACTTACCGAGCCTGAAGTAAAGCGCATTCAAACGCAGCTGGCTGATAACAAAACTATAAACTAATTTAGCAGTCCATTTTGCACCTTTTAAAAGTGCAAAGTGGGCAGGCAATACTAGGAGTAAAAATGCAAAATACAGCGCAAGTAGCACCCCCATCTAATGGGTTAAGTGACGCTGAACTTAAACAGTTAAAAGACCTACAACGAGCCAACTCGTTAATACAAAACCACAATGTGTTAGTTGATCACATGTATACCGCCGATCCGTCTGCACATGTGTTTAACGGCAAAGTGTATATTTATCCATCGCATGACATTGAATCAAAAAATGAAATTAATGATAACGGCGACCACTTTGCAATGCGCGACTACCATGTGTTTTCGCTTGACGAAAGCTCAGGCAAAGCCATAGACCATGGCGTAGCACTTTGTGTAGACGACGTAAAATGGGCAAGCAAGCAAATGTGGGCACCCGATGCCGCGCATAAGCTTGGTCAGTATTACCTTTACTTTCCGGCGCGCGATCAGCAAGGCATTTTTAGAATTGGCGTTGCAAAAAGTGACAGTCCAACAGGTCCATTTAAAGCCGAAGACGATTACATTCAAGGGACATTTAGTATTGACCCTGCTGTATTTGAAGATGACGACTCAAGCCATTATTTGTATTTTGGTGGCTTGTGGGGCGGCCAATTACAAAATTGGCAAACCAACGAATTTAATGAACAAAGCACGTATCCAAAAAATGGTGAACCTGCAATTCCTGCGCGCGTTGCAAAATTATCGGAAGATATGATCAGCCTAAGCGAAGACGTAAAAGAGGTTGTTGTACTAGATGAAAGCGGCTCGCCAATTACAGTATGCGATAACAACCGCCGCTTTTTTGAAGGCCCTTGGGTACATAAACACAACGGTGTTTATTACTTTTCGTACTCAACGGGCGATACACACAAAATTGTATACGCTACGGGCGATAACCCATACGGACCATTTACCTATCAGGGCGTTATTTTAAACCCAGTACTTGGTTGGACCACGCATCACTCAATTGTTAAGCACAATGATGATTGGTTTTTATTTTATCACGACAGTACGTTATCGGGCGGGCAAACTCATTTACGCAGTATGAAAATGGCTAAGCTAGAACACGACTCAAACGGAAAAATTCAAACAATAAGCCCATATGAACACGCTTAATAAAAATAGTTATAAACAAGGCAAATTATCTGCGTAAGCACCGCTACAGCTTTTATTTGCATTAAAAAGATATAGTCAATGTGACCATTAATTTTTTATTAATGGTCTAAATAAGAGGAAGTTGAGGGCATATGACAAAATGAAAATATTTTAAAGCAAAAAACTAGCACAAAGAATTAGCATAAACATGCTGTTATTTAACGGTTTTTAGTTAGGTGGCACATATTTAAAACTGGTTGTGGTCTTTGTAAAACGTTTAAAACATACACACACAATAATTATTAATTGACCGTAAATAGAAACAAATAGTTTACAATTATGTTTCGAGTAATTCTTAAAGTCTTGCAGTACGTCAATAATAATTAAATAAGAAAAAGGCATCATGATGTTTAAGAAAAAGATAATTTCAACAGCCATACTCGCTGCAATGGGTACCGTTACGCTTCCTCACCAAAGCTACGCTGCCGAAACCATTGTCGGTGAAGATGTAGAAATAATACAAGTAACCGGCATTAGAGGTTCATTGCAACGCTCTATGGATGTTAAACGCGATTCTTCTGGTATTGTCGATGCTATTTCGGCTGAGGACATGGGGAAATTTCCTGATACCAACCTTGCTGAATCGCTACAACGTATTACCGGCGTATCAATTGATAGAGCGGGTGGTGAAGGTAGCCGCGTAACAGTACGTGGATTTGGACCTGCTAATAACTTAATTACTATTAATGGCCGCCAACTTCCAAATACAACAGGTGACCGTACATTTGATTTTGCAAATGTCGCATCTGAAAGCGTATCGGGCGTGCAAGTTTATAAAACATCAGACGCAAGTGTTACCTCAGGTGGCATTGGCGCAACTATAAACTTAACAACCAACAGACCTTTAAATAGCCCAGGTATAAAAGCATCGTTTGGCGTAAAAGCTGTAGACGATCAATCAACCGACGAGGGCAGCATTACACCAGAGCTAAGCGGTTTATATTCGCAAACATTTGGTGATGATAAATTTGGTATATCTATTTCAGGTAGCTATCAAGACCGTGAAAGCGGTATGCAACAGTTTATACAAGATCAAGGCTACAGAGCATCTGATTACACAAATACAGGATGGGGTGGTGTACCTGCAGGCGCAGAAGGCGGAGCAAACAGACCTACATCAGGTATTTACTCAAACCCGCAACAACCACGTTATGTGTTTGAAGAGCGTCAACGTGAACGTGTAAATGGTCAGTTGGTATTTCAATATCAACCTGTTGAAAACATTACAGCAACCCTTGATTACACAGGCTTTAAAACAACCGTTGAAGAGCAGCACACTGATGCCTCAGTTTGGTTTAACTACGCTGGCGACAGAAGTGAATCTGTTTGGGCGGGCGAGCCTAACGCGTACCCACTTATTTACTCAGAAATTTATGACATCCAAAGTGATGCCGATTACCGCGATACGTCGCTTACGGTAGGTTCTTGGGGTCGCGAAGAAAAAACAGATTCATTAGGCTTTAACCTAGAATGGGCGGTATCGGATCAACTTAATCTAGAGTTTGATCATCACAGTTCAAAAGCATCAATGAAAGCAACTGATCCACGCCACGGTACACGTAATAATATTCAGTTACCGTCGTACACACGTTCACGTACCGGGCTTGATTTAACCGGCGACTTACCCGGCATTGCTATTGGTAACATTGAAAACTTTAACCCGAGCACCATGCGTTTATCTGGTAGCTGGTTTGCAAACGACAAATACGATTCAGAAATCGATCAAACACAAATCTCAGGTAAGTACTTCTTTGACGACAGTTTAAGTATTGATTTTGGTGTTGCAGTTAATAAAGTAAATAACCATTATCGTCATACGCAAGTACAGCGCCCAGATTGGGGTGGAGTTGGTGTTGAGGGCGACTTTGCTGATATTGATTGGCGCCAAGATACTATTTTAGATAAGTTTCAAGCTAAGGCGGGCAACTTTGAAGGCACTGCAACACAAGGCGAATATGATTTATTTAATACAATCTTTTTTGCCGACTTTGACGCGATTGTAAATGCAGCAGAGTACGCAGATCCCATTGCCAACGTAGATAACCTTTACGGTGATTGTAAAGCAGCTGACGGCGCAGCGGCAGGACCAAACGGCGAGGGACAATTTTGTGCCTCAACCGACTGGGATGCAGCAACAAACCGCTTTACAGAAGAAAAAACGCAGTCTGCTTTTGCACAAGTAAATTACAAAGGCGAATTGAGTGGCATGTTCTTCGACCTGCAAATTGGCTTACGCTACGAAAAAACAGATGTATTTTCTAAAGCAACTGCACCCGGTTACAGCCGCGTAGAATGGAACGAAGATACAGCCACATCAGTAACGGGTGTTACCGGTATTGAAACGCTAAGCCAATCTGCAGATTACAGCCAGTTCCTGCCAAATATTAACTTTAATATCGAAATTGTTGAAGATGTAATGATTCGTGCAGCAGCGAGCAAAACTATTTCAAGAGCGGGTTACGGCCAACTACAAGGCGGTACAACTATTAATACCGGTGGTAGCTTAAGTGGTTATTCGGGTGGCTCTGGTAACCCAGGACTTAAACCGCTTGAATCAATTAACTACGACTTATCTAGTGAATGGTATTACGGCGAAGGTAGCTATATTTCGTTTGGTTACTTTAAAAAAGACGTAACAAACTGGATAACTACAGGCACTATCGACTCAAATATATTTAACTTATATGACCCATTAAATGGTGAAAAATTTAGAGCCGCATCAAGCGCACTAGGTGGTAATGCATCTAACGAAGACATCAGAAATTACATATTTGAAAACTTTGCTGATGATCCAAATGTGCAACCTAAGTTTGATGAAGATGGTGAATTAGACGGCGGCACAATTGTTGGTGACCCAGAAACAGATGATCCAATTAACTTTAGAATAAACGTGCCTGTAAATGGCGACCAAGAATATACCATTGATGGCTTTGAATTTAATATTCAGCACTTATTTGGTGAGTCAGGCTTTGGTGGTATTTTTAACTACACCATGGTTGACTCGGGTCTTGAATATGACAATGACTCACTTGAGGATACAGAAGCACTTGTCGGGTTAAGTGACACGGCAAACGTGGTATTCTTTTACGATAAAGAAGGCTTACAAGCACGTATTGCGTATAACTGGCGCGACTCGTTTTTAAATGAGCGTCGTGTAAATGGCGATTTAACCGCACCAATTTACACCGATGAGTATTACCAAATAGACTTTAACGTAAGTTACGAAGTACCCGCAGTAGAGGGACTTACCGTATTTATTGAAGGTATAAACATTACTGACGAGTACGTAACATCGTACGGGCGTAAGCAAGAGCTGATTTATAACATCACTCAAACAGGCTCTCGTTACGGTTTAGGTGTTCGTTATAATTTTTAATAAATTACACTTGTAGTAACCTTATAAAAGCCGCATTTTGCGGCTTTTTATTTGCCTAAATTAACCTAGTAATAATAATATCCAGCTGTTATAGTCAATATGAATTTAACTTGTTGGTTACATTTAATGTGTAGCAATAGGTAAAGGCACACAACAACAATTGGAGCACACAATCCATGGCCAATCATGCATTATTAAATAATGTTGAACATCAGCATTTAAAAATAAACCCTGCACGCAGCACACACTTAGGTGACGGGGTTTGGTATAGCGAAACATTTGTGAGCGAATTTAGAGTCGCTCAAGCACATTACCCAATATTTTTTATCAAAGACGATACAACAAATACATTTTCGCCGGTGTGTTTGTACGGCATAAATAAAGACGAAAACTTATTTTTAGTAAACCAGCAGCAATGGCAAGCACACTACATTCCGCTAAGTATGCAGCGACTGCCTTTTGCTATAGCGACTCAAAATACAATGCAAAACGGTGTGGCAACGCAAGAGCGCATGCTTAGCATTGATTTAGACTCGCCAAAAGTGTCAATAAAGCAGGGTATTAACTTATTTTTAGAACACGGCGGGAATAGCGATTACCTCGAAAACATAATAAATGTGCTTGATAACCTGCATCATGGTTTGCAAGAAAATCAGCCATTTATTAAAACTTTGATTAAACATGGTTTGCTTGAATCGGTATCGCTAGAGCTTGATTTATTAAACGGGCTTAAACATAACTTACTCGGTTTTTATACCATAAACGAAGACTCGCTTAACCAGCTAAGTAGCGATGCAATTGCGCAGCTTCACTCACAAGGGTATTTAGCGTCTATATACATGATCATTGCATCGCAAGTACATGTGCGTGATTTAGTGGCGCTTAAAAACGAGCAACTTATGCTACAAAAGCACGCTGTATAAGTAATTAGCTATGGAAAATTTAGCAAATAATATTCAAACCCTGAGTGGCTTAACTCCCAGTACGTTACCCAAGGAACTTTTAAACTCGCCTGTGCCTATTGTACTGAAAGGGTTTGTGAGCGATTGGCCCCTCGTTATTGCCGCCAAAAAGTCAGACAGTGCAGCGATTGATTATTTAACGCCGTTTTACGAAGGTTTTTTAGTTAACACTTGCACAATACCCGCCAGTCAAAATGGGGTTGTAGGGTATAACCCCGATATGAGTGGTTTTAATTTTACTAATCAGCAAGCGGCATTTATTAATGCGCTTGAGCAAATAACGCAAACTGCAAATAATCCACAAGCCGACACTTTATACATTGGCTCTACTAGCATTGCACAGTGCTTACCTGGTTTGGTTAATCACTGCCACGTTAACGCATTAAACGAAGGCTGTTTATTTAATGTATGGGCAGGCGGAAAGGTTACCGTACCAGCACATTACGACGTAGCACAAAATTTAGCATGTTGCGTTGCAGGTAAAAGGCGTTTTACTTTATTTGCCCCCGATCAAATAGATAATTTATACATAGGCCCGCTTGATAAAGCACCCGGCGGTCAGCCAATAAGCTTAACTACCACAACTGCGCCCAACTTCACGCAATACCCTAAGTTTGAGCAGGCAATAAAAGCGGCAATTACCGTTGATCTTGAAGCAGGCGATGCGCTTATATTACCCAGCATGTGGTGGCACCAAGTAGAGGGGCTTGGCAGTTTAAATATACTGTTTAATTATTGGTTTAAAAATACGCCAGCGGTGTATGGGCAGCCGACTAATGCGTTGCACCACGCAATTTTAAATATACGTAACTTACCAAAGCATGAGCGCGCCGCATGGCAACGTTTGTTTAATTACTACGTATTTGCTGATAACGAATTTACCCACATACCAGAGCCCGCACAGGCTATTTTAACAAAGCCGATGAATGAGCTAACAGCGCGTAAATTAAGAGCCGAATTACAAAATAAATTAAGACGCTAAGCGTACTTGTAAGGTTTGGATTATGAATCAAAATGCAATTAAAAAAATAGTAATAGCAGGTGGCGGCACCGGAGGTTGGATGTGCAGCGCTGCAATGGCAAAACTGCTAGGTAAAAATATTGAAATATGCTTGGTTGAATCCGATTTAATACCTACCGTAGGGGTCGGGGAATCAACTATTCCTACGCTGCATATATTTCATGATTTACTAAAAATTAGCGAATCAGAATTTATGGCAGCCACTAATGCCACGTTTAAATTAGGCATATCGTTTGAGGGCTGGAAACAAAACCAGCAAAGCTACTTTCACTCATTTGGTTATGTGGGGCAAGGTTGTTGGGCTGCAGGTTTTCAGCACTTTTGGCTAAAAGGTATGCAACAAGGTGTAGCTGCCGATATTGGTGATTATTGCACAGAGCACGTAGCAAGTCGCTTGGGTAAATTTGCCGTAATACCGAATCAAGACCGTAACCATGCTTATCAGTTAGATGCCGGTTTGTACGCTAAATTTTTACGAAATTTTGCACAGCAAAACGGCGCTAAACGTATAGAAGGCATGATAAGCAAAGTTAACTTAGAGCCCACTAATGGCTTTATAAAATCACTTACTTTAGGTGACGGGCAAATTATTGAGGGCGATTTATTTATAGATTGCACCGGCTTTAAAGGTTTATTAATAGAGCAAGCACTACACACCGGATACGAAGATTGGAGCCATTGGCTCCCGTGCGACAGCGCAGTAGCAGTACAAACCGAATTAGTAAGCCCAATAGTGCCATATACGCGTGCAATGGCACATAAATGTGGTTGGCAGTGGCAAATACCGCTGCAAAGCCGCCGTGGTAATGGTTTAGTGTTTTGTAGTAAATACATGAGCGATGATGAAGCCAAAACAGCGCTACTCAATAACGTAGAAGGCAAACCTATTAATGAGCCGCGCGTTATTAAATACCGCACCGGTACACGGCGTAAACATTGGAACAAAAACTGTGTTGCTATTGGCTTGGCAAGTGGTTTTATTGAGCCGCTTGAATCAACCAGTATTCATTTAATTCAGCAAAGCATTATAAGATTAATGCAAAACATGCCAACCAAAGCAATCGAGTCGTGCTATCAAGATGACTTTAATAACAAAATGCGCTTTGAAGCCGAAAATATTCGCGACTTTATTGTGCTGCATTACCACGTAACGCAGCGCACTGACAGCGACTTTTGGCGTTATTGTAAAAACATGCCAATACCAGAGTCGCTTGCCAGACGCATCGAGCTATTTAAGCAAAGTGGGCATGTTTATAAAGTAGAGCAAGAGTTATTTGGTGAAGCCTCGTGGTTACAAGTGATGTTAGGGCAAGGGCTAGTGCCGCAAAATTATCACCCGATTGTTGATAGCATGAGCGATGATGAGTTAAAGCACTTTTTAGATTCAATAAAAAACCATGTGGCTAAAAAAGCAAATAGTTTACCGAGCCATATCGATTTTATTAATCATTATTGCAAGGCTAACTAAGCACTATGCTAACACTTGGTAATAACTTACAGCCGCAGTATGAGTTGATAGGGCAAGAGCAAACGCCAATTATTATAATTGACAACTACCTGAGTGTGCCGCAAAAACTTATAAACTTAGCTAAAAGTGCAGAGGACAGCAGTGACGAGTTTAAGCCTGACGAACTCACTCAATACCCAGGTTTACGCATGCCGCTGCCAAAGCAATGTGTGGTTGATTACCTAAAGCCGCTTATACAGGGGTTTTATAACGTATTTAATATTGGGCAAACACTTACCCCATACCCAAAAGATAATACCTTATCGTTAATTACTAAAACGCAGAAGCAGCTATCACCAATACAAACCTTGCCACACTTTGATACAAACGATCCTAACTTAATTGCCATTATTCATTACCTTGGCGAAGGCGAGCATGGCGGCACTGGGTTTTTTAGGCATAAAAAAACAGGGTTTGAAACAATAAGCACAAAGCGCAAAAACACGTATTTAATGTATGCTCAACACATCCTTGAACACAGTAAGGTAAAGCCTAGTTACTGCACCACGCAGCACAGTGAGTTTGAGTGCTACAAGCACATAGAATATAAGCCAAATAGGCTTATTGTGTTTCCTGGGTATTTGCTGCACACCAGTTTACTTAACACGTCTACCGATATTTCGTCGTGTCCACAAACAGGGCGGCTAACGGCTAATATGTTTGTTCATTTTAAATAGGAATACTATGTCTTTTTCTTTATCTAGATTCGCATATAAAGGTTGGCTATTAAGCTTTGTTGTATTGGCACTGAGTATGGCAACAGTGCAAAAAAGTAATGCTACAGGGTTTGATACCCTCCCTAAAAAGCAATTTAATGTGCTGCTATTTACAAAAACCGCAGGGTGGCACCATAAGTCGCAAACCGAAGGCGTTAAAGCGCTAGAAGGCTTAGCCGATAAGCACTTTTTCAACTTAATTTGGCACGAAGAAAGCCATTATTTTAACGACGATTACTTAAAAAATGTTGATGTAGTGGTATTCTTATCAACCACGGGCGATATTTTAAACCCAAAAGAGCAAGCCGCGCTTGAGCGATTTGTAAAAGCAGGTAAAGGCTTTGTTGGTATTCATAGCGCATCAGATACCGAATACGACTGGGCGTGGTACCAAAAGCTGGTGGGGCGCACCTTTAACATTCATCCTATTATTCAAACTGGCGTACTAAGTAAAGTACCTAATACTCACTTTATTGGCTTAAACCATATGCCGCAGGAAATGCTTTGGACCGACGAGTGGTACGAATTTGGGCCAGAGCTAACTAAGTTAAACTACTTACTCACGGTTGATGAGCAAACTTACAACCCAGCTGCCGATTGGGGTAATAACAAAACAGGCTCGGGTATGGGGGCGTTTCATCCTATTTCGTGGTATCACAATTACGATGGTGGTCGATCATTTTACACAGCCCTTGGGCATACTAATGCAGTGTATAAAAGTGAATTTTTAACCGAGCATATTTATGGCGGAATTTATTGGGCTGCAACAGGTAAAGGGTTAAAAAGCATTAATTAATGAATAACTCATAAATGTACTTTTTAGTATTATTTACATCGTTCAAGGCCGCTTTTTAAGCGGCCTTTTGCATTTTAGGCACTATTTAAACACCTCACTCACTTCACTTAGTTTATAAAACAAATATTTTTGAGAATTGCTTGATCAAATGGTCAAAAAGACTATATTTAATTTGCACGCTGATATAATCCAAATAAAGAGGATAAACATGAAAGTATTTTTTAAAATAACAACTTTATTGTTAACACTAATAAGCTATCAAGCACTTGCTGCATTCAATAATAACCCATCGAGTGTAGGCGCCGACAGTTCTGGGACTTACCGTAACCTTGCACAAGAAATGGGTAAAACGAACATACAGCAAAAGGTGAATAGTACTTTTGACAATATGTTTGGCTATAACAACACTCAACAACTTTACTACCCGTACACCGAAAACGGTGTTTATAAAGCACACTACATAAAAGCAATTAACCCAGATGAAGGCGACGATATAAGAACAGAAGGGCAATCGTGGGGAATGACCGCCGCTGTCATGCTTAATAAACAAGAAGAATTTGATAACCTGTGGCGCTTTGCTAAAGCGTATCAAAAAAATCCAGACAATCACCCTGATGTAAAAAAACAAGGTGTTTACGCGTGGAAACTAAAGCTTAATCAAAACGGCTTTGTTTATAAAGTAGATGAGGGCCCCGCTCCCGATGGCGAAGAATACTTTGCTTTTGCATTACTTAATGCGTCAGCTCGTTGGGGTAATTCGGGCGAATTTGATTATTATGCTGATGCCATTACCATGTTAAACACAATTAAAAACAAGCTGATGCAAAACCAAATAATCCGCTTTTCGCCTTACATTGATAACCTAACAGACCCTTCTTATCACATACCTGCGTTTTATGACTACTTTGCAAATAACGTAACTAACCAAGCAGACAAAACTTACTGGCGACAAGTAGCCACAAAAAGTAGAACCTTACTTAAAAACCATTTTACAAAAGTAAGTGGTAGCCCGCATTGGAACTTACCTACATTTTTATCGCGCTTAGATGGCAGCCCTGTTATTGGCTACATTTTTAACGACCAAGCAAACCCAGGTCAATGGTATGAATTTGATGCATGGCGCGTAATTATGAATGTGGGTTTAGACGCGCATTTAATGGGTGCTCAAGCGTGGCATAAAAGCGCAGTAAATAAAGCACTGGGCTTTTTAAGTTATGCAAAAACTAACAACAGCAATAACTGTTACGAGCAAGTGTATTCGTACGGTGGAGCGCAAAACAAAGGCTGTGCAGGCGAAGGTCAAAAAGCCGCGAATGCAGTAGCGTTACTTGCTTCAACAAACGCTGGGCAAGCAAATGAGTTTTTTAACGAATTTTGGTCTTTATCGCAACCAACAGGTGATTATCGTTACTACAATGGTTCGCTGTATATGTTAGCTATGCTGCATGTATCGGGCAATTTTAAGTTTTATAACAACACGTTTAATTAAATAACAATACCTAAGCAGCAAAAACTTAGGCAGCAAAAAACCGGTGTAACCAAGTTACACCGGTTTTTTATGTACAACGAGTAAGCTAACTTTTCTCGTTAATAAGTTGCTTAACTAATTTAGCTAATTAGCCAAACCCGCTACTTTTACATCAAGCGTAAACAATCCCTTAGCGGTAGTTATTAATAATGTTTTTCGGTTTTTACCACCAAACGCAAGGTTAGTTACATTAGGGCCCAGTTCAATTTTATCGATGAATGCACCTTCTGGCGTATAAATATTAATAACGCCTTTACTGTGGCTGCTAACGTAAATATTGCCAGCAGAATCTACTTTTATACCATCGGGGGAGGTTACTTTAATAAAGTCTTCGCGTGGTGAAATATCACCGTTTTCATCAATAGTGTATTTGCTTACGCGGTTACTAAAATCACCAATATAAAGGGTATGCTGATCTGGGGATAGTGCAACACCGTTGGGCTTTTCAAGCGTAGCGTCAATTAAACTAAGTACGCCCATATTACTTAACTTATACACACCGGTATAAGGTATTTGCTGAGTGCGTTCGCCTAGTTGCCAATTAGGATCTGTAAAGTAAATATCGCCATTTCTGTGCATAGTCATATCGTTTGGCGAGCTAAAGCTTAACCCATCAAACTTATTGACTATTACGGTATTGGTCTTACTTTTTATATTAATTTTAGAAAGCGACTGCGTATTGTGGTTAAGGTTATAAAGGTTGCCGCTTTTTGCATACAGGCCATTTGTACCACTGTGTTTTAAATAAGTGGTGATGGTATTAGGCAATTGCAATTTATAAATGGTGGAGTCGGGGCCTAGTGCTTGCAGGCTTGCAAAGTTCATTTCTGAAAAATAAAACGCATTGTCTTGGCTTGACCACGTTGGGCCTTCTAAAAACAAAAAATCGTCACTAACAAGTGTGGGTATTACGCCCTTTATTAGCGGTGATTGCTCATTGCTTTGGCTGTTTACAGCGTTTAACAAAGCTGGGTTTTGAAGTTGTTGTGCCAGCGCTGTTTTATTTATACAGAGCATTAATATAACTAAGCTTAGCGTTTTTTTGTGTGTTTTTAGCATGGACGTTTACTCAGGTTTGTTTAATTTATAATTAATGGTCACATTGACTATATCATTTATTTTTTTCGTTGTATGATATTTATCGAAAATAATAACGATTCAACGGAGCACACACATGCATAAAAAATACACACTTAGCCTGCTTTTACTTGCAGGATCATTAAGCGTAGACGCTGCACAAGACCCAGCCCTTAAAAACACCTTTGCAGACTCATTCAAAATGGGGGTTGCTGTAAATCAAGATATAGTGACAGGTCAAAACACCGCCGCACAGTCAATTATTGCTAAGCAATTTAATACAGTGACGCTTGAAAATGCTATGAAAGCAGAAGTAATTTACCCACAGCAAGGTAAGGTTGATTTTAGTGGTGCAGATGCGTTTATAGATTTTGCCAAGCAAAATAACATGTTTACGGTAGGGCACACCTTAGTGTGGCATAACCAAACGCCTGACTGGTTTTTTACAAATAGCAAAAATGAGCCAAATACCCCTGCAGAGCAGCTTGAGCAAATGCGCAAACACATAGAGCTGGTAGCAGGGCGCTATAAAAACAAAGTAGATGCGTGGGATGTAGTAAACGAAGTAATAGCTGATGACGGCTCTTATCGCCCAACTGTGTGGGTTAACCGCATAGGTAATGGTGATACGATGGTAAAAGCCGCGTTTAAATACGCCCAGCAGTATTCACCTAATACTGAGCTTTATTACAACGACTTTAATGCATGGCGACCAGAAAAAAGAGACGGCATTATACGTATGATCAAAATGCTGCAAAAAGAAGGAATTCGAATCGACGGCATAGGCATACAAGCGCACTGGGGGCTTAATTTTCCTAAAATGCAATATATTGAACAAGCCATTGACGCCTACGCCGCGCTGGGTATAAAAGTGATGATCACCGAGCTTGATATAGACGTGCTGCCGTTAACAAAAGAGGGGCAAATTACCGGCACCGATATGATGAAACCACAATTTCAGCTAGAAGAGTTTGAAACCTACCTCGACCCATACAAAAATGGCTTGCCAAGCGACGTAGAGGCGCAACTAAACGCCCGTTATAAAGCCTTGTTTGAATTGTTTTATGCAAAGCGCGACAAGATAGACCGCGTAACCTTTTGGGGATTACACGATGGTATGTCGTGGAAAAACGACTACCCAATCCCAAACAGAACAAACTACCCATTACTATGGGATCGTAATTTAAACCCTAAGCCAGTTATTAAAACAATTGCTGATGTAGTTCAGTAAACCGCATTGTGTAGTCAAAGCCGAGTATTTTTAAATACTCGGCTTTTTTTGTTTGCAAATTTCCACATAGGGGCTAATAAAAGTCATTTTACTAAGCGATGAGCTGGTAAACCTTGATCTTACCGAAGTAATACAAGCACAAGTATCACTTACACCTTCTATTTAATTATTTTTCTCAAACTCAAAGCATACTCAATATGCAACGGGTTAAATTTTAGCCTTGATACTTATTGTTAAATAGACTATAACAATGTTGGTTTTAGGTTAATTTAATAATTGTATATTCACACACACAATATAAAACAATAAATTTTAATTTAAACCTTAACTATAACTCGATGATTTTAATTTTATATTTGTGCTCTTGTACAAGGTAAATATTAACGTTTGAAGAGATATTAAAATAATAAATATAAATGACTGTTTGTTTTTATAATTAGTTATAGTCATATTGAATAATATAATTTATGGTGCAGTAGAAAGACTCTATCATATTTTATTCACTCAAATGGCTTTACTGCACCTAGTTCAAAAACGACTCATTTATTGCTTTAGTCTAAGGAATAAAAAATGAATAAATCGATTTTTCGTAACACCGGATTAGTGACCTTAGTATCACTATTAATGGCGTGCGGGGGGGATAATAAAGATACACCAGTGCCTGAACCCATACCTGAAGTAGTAGCCCCTGATACTCCAGCGCCTGAAGCGCCAATAGCAGCTGAAATAACAAATGGTGGGTTTGAAGAAGACACTTCAGGGCAAACAACGCCCGTCGGGAATTGGGTATTTAGACCAGATCAAGAATCAAGCGCTACTTCTACTATAGAGGTAATTGAATCGCAAGAAGGCGTTAATACTTACAAAGGCACCAAAGCAGCTGAGGTTATTGTTAATACATTGGGTGACAACCCTTGGGGAATTGAAATAGCTTATGAAGACCTTCCTATCACTGGAGGTAAAAATTACGAGTTTAGTGTTTGGGCCAAAGGGGAAGAAGGAACCAGTGCCGATTTTTGGATTCAAACACCTGCGCCAGATTATGGTCAACTTAGCCTAGTAAAAGAAACACTCACAGGCGAGTGGCAAAAAATAACATTAACAGCCGCAACAGCTGAAGCTGACTCCTTAGTTAGGCTGGCAATTCACTTTTCAAAAAAAGAGAACATTAACAAGCCTATATACCTAGACGAATTTTCAGGCTTTATTTTAGACGATGTCCCAGCAGAAGAAATACCCGATGTTCAATACAGCGAAGTAACTGCACAAAGTTTAAAAGCATTAGCACCTAATTTTAATATTGGTGTGGCTGTGCCAGCGGGTGGTTTTGGTAACAGCATAATAGACAGACCAGAGATTAAAGCGATTATTGAACAACACTTTAATCAGCTCTCTGCTGAAAACATTATGAAGCCTACCTATTTACAACCAACCCAAGGCGGATTTTTTTACGATGATTCTGATGAGCTAGTTAACTACGCCAAAGAGAACTCACTCACGGTACATGGCCATGTTTTTGTTTGGCACTCGCAAATTGCGCCTTGGATGCAAAGTTTTCAAGGTGATAAAGCCGCGTGGATAACCATGATGGAAAATCACATCACTCAAGTTGCCACTCATTTTGAAGAAGAAGGCGATAACGATACCGTAGTTAGCTGGGATGTAGTTAACGAAGCGTTTATGGAAAATGGTAAATATCGTGGTGAAAAAACCACAAACGACAGCGCCGATGAATCTGTATGGTTTGAAAATATAGGAGCCGAATTTTTACCGTTAGCCTATAAAGCAGCAAGAGCGGCCGACCCTGATGCTGATTTATATTACAACGATTATAACCTGATTTGGAACGCCGATAAATTAGATGCCGTTATATCTATGGTTAACGATTTTCACAACAACGGCGTGCCTATTGATGGCATAGGGTTTCAATCTCATATTTCACTTAACAGCCCTGACATTTCAACCATTCAGGCACACCTTCAAAAAGTGGTCGATATTCGCCCTAAAATAAAAGTGAAAATTACCGAGCTAGATGTTCGTATGAACAACGAAGGCGGCATTCCTCTAACTTACTTAACAAGTGAAAGAGCGGATGAACAAAAGCAGTACTATTACGATATTGTTAAAACCTACCTAGAAACGGTACCTGAAGATCAGCGCGGTGGTATTACTATTTGGGGTGTAATTGATGGTGATAGTTGGTTACAAACTTGGCCAGAACCGACAACTGAATGGCCACTGTTATTCTTTAATGACTATACACCAAAACCGGCTTTGCAAGGTGTTGCCGATGCGCTGCAAGAGCTAATTGAAGTAGCAGAGCCAGAGCCTTCAGCAGAGCTGCTAACTAATGGTGACTTTGAAGCCGGTCTTGATTCATGGCAATCACGAGGCAGTGCTACTATTTCACTTGAAACAACCCAAGCTCACAGCGGAAATAATAGTGCTTTAGTACAAGGGCGAACTGAAACGTGGAATGGGTTACAAAAAGATGCAAAAGGCCTATTTACAGCAGGTAAAACCTATAATGTATCTGCGTGGGTTAAGTTATCTGACGATAATGCAGCGGTATCGCCAGGAGTTAAGCTCACACTGCAAATTGAGCATGCGAGCACTGAATACCTCGAGCTAACCACTGTTAAAAACGTAGTTGCAGGCGATTGGGTACAGCTTTCGGGCACTTATACCCATTCAATAACAACCGAGGAAAGCGCCGCTTTACTTTATGTTGAGTCAAACGAACTGACTGCTGATTTTTATGTAGACGACGTATCGGTCACTTTGGTAGAACAATAAACCAAACTAAAAGTAATTAACCCCACATTTGATAGTCTGTATTTTTATACAGACTATTTTTTTGAGGGCTTTCATAAAAAGAAGTGCACTATGCTTTTATATTAGTAATGAGTATCGCTTTAAAGCGACATATACCGTCATTATAAATACATTAGCACGATAACGCCGGTGCGATAACGCCGGTGCGTGAAAAGCTATATTAGTTTGACTCAAATGACGAAAGTTTCTTTTGAACGTTATTTCGTAATACATCGTCTATGTACTCATTAAATGCCTTATTACCGGTTACCACGGGGTTTCGTTGATCAGATTTACGATTTTTTAATGTATTAATTTGATTAATTAGATCATGTGAAAACGGGTGGTTTGAGATACTTCCATCAACATCGTTTTTGTTTGCAATTTTTTGAAAATAATTTAAAGAGTGCAAATAAGTTTGATTTGCTTCTTTAGTATCCGGTAAACCGGTACCTCCCCAAAGTGCAACTGTATGAGGTATGCCATTATCTGTAACAGGTATTATCAAAGACAACCCACCAGGCGTATGCCCTGGTGTAGCAAGTACCGTCAAATTAGTTTTACCTAAACTTATTTTTTCGCCATCGATAACTTGGGTGTAAGTGCTAGGTAATGGTATTTCGGTAGAAAAGTTACCGAAAGGATCAGTTAATACAGGTGCATTTGGATTATGGATGTAGTCCCACTCATTTTTTCTCATTAAAATTTTAGCGCCATAATGTGATTCAAAGTAGTGAGCGCCACCATAATGGTCGCTGTGGCCGTGAGTAACTATAACGTATTTAATATCTTCAGGATTTAAGCCTAACTCTTTTAGTCCAGGAACAATCACATGTTTGGCATCGTGCGGGGTCCACATGGTATCGATTAAAATAATGCCCTCAGTTGTAGTGATAACAAAAGTGCCTACGCTGATATATCCTACAAAATAAAGGTTATCAAATAGCTGAGTGGGTTCAACAACAGTGGTATTGAACAAATCACTAGAGGTTAGCGAGGAAGGTAATTTATTTAATCTAGTACTTATTTTATCTTCACTCAATTTTGTAATATTACCGTTATTTGACGTTGTGCAGCCGCTCAGTAAGTAAGTTATTACTGTAATCGAGAAAATGCCTAAAAATGTTTTTTTCATATTTTACACCTTAGTTAATTAGGCATATTAAAAGCCCAAGTAATAAACTTTAGTACGTCGTCTATTTAATTATTAAATACAGGGTATGAACTCAAAATTAAAATTTAATGAATAAAACAACCTTAGCCTTTGTTTGTTTAGAGATCGAGTTTGTTATCTTTAGGCTAAATTAGAGATGTGAAAGCATTTGTCATTTTGTAAATGAGGGTTTGAATAACGATAGAAGCGAATATATCGTTATTCATTGTATTGAAAATAGCTCTAGGTTACTTACTATCCAAGGCGTTTATATCATTGACTCGGTTAATTATGATATTAATTAAAAAAGCACATAAAATAACGGCAGGTATTGCATTGGCAACACTGTCGTAAACTACATGAAAAAATGTTGCACCAGCCATAATAACTAACAAACCACTTGCAGCTAAAATGCTTAGTTTTTTTATCCAAATAGCAATAGCACCTGCTAGTTCACTTGCACCAATAAAATAGCCAAACCAAGCAGGTAAACCCATGAGTGCAAAAGATAAGTGCATTTGCTCAACTCCTGCTAGTTTTGCAGAGCCTGCAGCTATAAAGGCAAGTGTTGTTAATCCTAGTGATGTATACATAAAAATTATTTTTACTTTTGTGCTCATGTTATTCCCAACTTTAATAAGAGTGATTTAAGCAGATGCTTAGCTTTTGACGTTAGAATAATCACAGTTCTTATTAATTAATATTGAATGTTTTTTTATAAGATATAAACTTTAGCTTTACATGTTTGGCGTAAATTATGAAATTAGAACAGCTTAGTATGTTTGTTACTGTTGCTCAGGTTGGATCATTGAGTGAAGCAAGTGCTCTTTTACACAAAACTCAACCAGCTATAAGCCAAGGTATTAAGCAACTAGAAAATACCCTTAACTTTGCCTTATTTAGTCGTAATGGTTATCGGTTAGAGCTTACTAGTGCAGGAAAAACTATGTTTCATAAGGCTATGAAATTGCTAGATGATGCAGCACAACTTAAACAAGTTGCACACCACATAGCACAGGGGAACGAGGTAAGTATAACGATTGCAATTGAAGCATCATTTAATTTAAAAGGTATTTTACCATTACTAAAAAATATGCAAAATCAGTTCCCTGAAACTCAAATAATAATCAGGCAAGAGTACATAACAGGTGCAATTGAAGCCTTACTTGATGGCGGTGCCGATCTGTGTATAACACCAACAATGGAATTTTCTGTACAAGAAGAGAAAATTGAAAAGCATTTGTTAAATAGCGGCTCATTAATCAATGTAGCTTCCCCTTTGTTGTTAAAGCGAAATCCAAACCTAAGGCAAGCCACTGATTTGTTGAACGAATACCAAATAATTGTGCAGGACTCAGGCACTGGTTCAAAAAACATAGAGTGGGGTGTACAGCAAGGTCAGCGACGATGGTATGTAAATGACTTTCCAACTAAAAAAATGCTTATCGAAAGTGCAATGGGTTGGGGCAAATTACCAGGTTATTTAGCTGATGAAGGTATTGCAAATAATACTCTGAAAATGCTGTCACTTAGTGATGTGCAAAATATAACGCCTCTAAAATATTACATTATTAAGAAAAGGGGAGAAGTGTTGGGACCTGTAGGAGAGGCCGTGTGGGAGCAATTTAAAAACTATCAGATATAACAATTACATATATGTGAAAAACGTATTTAAATTACTTCCCTAAAAAAGCCACTAAAACCTACTTAGTTTGATATCTTACTACCACAAACTTAAGCGGCACATCGCCGTTATTATAAATGCCGTGTACGTCGTTAGGGGCTGCAAATAAGATATCTCCAGTATGAGCAGGCTGGCTTTTGCCATTAAGCGTCCAGGTACCTGAACCCTCTAAAATCATTAAGTATTCTTCATCAGGATGCTGGTGGGCGGGGTGTATTTCGTTATTAGGTTTAATAACCGCAACGCCTGTAATAGCGCCCTTGGTGAGTGGTGTATCGCCGTAAAAGTAAGTATGAAAATCGCCGCCTTCGTAGTGAGTAATGTGCGCATCTTTTTGACTCACAATAGCTGATGTAAGTTGAATGGATTTATCAGCTGCGTTTACAGGCAATGCAAAGATGGCTGCGGCTGAAAGTAATACGCCGGTTACACAATGTTTAGCTGTTAAATGATTCATGTTTGTTATCCTTATTATTTAGCGCTTAGGTTAATTAAATAAACCCAGTCGTTATTAGGTGTGTTGGGTGGTGTTGCCAGTTGTGTACTCGTTGCGGTATTTATACAAAAGCGTTTGCCGTTTATGTAGTTGTTAGTTCGTGGGTTAAACCAGTCGAGGGTATAACACGCGTTTGGTAATGTGACCTGAGCTTGGCTTGCGTTACTAAAATAAAATAAGTAAAACGCTGAGTTATCACTTAACGACCAGCCTGTTTTTGTAAGCTCAGGTGCTGGTGTAAGCTTTGTAAATGGCACATATTTTTGAAAAAACGCAACAGCGTTAGTCATCGCTAAATAGTAATTTTTATAAGGCGTTAAATCTTGTTCAACAAGGTCGCCGCCACCGCCTAAATAAAACTCAATACCTGCGCCACCTGCCATAAATGTGGCCCACACGTTACTTTTACGCCACGTATCTACATTATTTGCATACTCATAAATATAGGCTTCGTCCATGGTGATCACCCACGGGTGAGGGTTGCTTTGAGTAAGCTGGCGGTACTTTGAAACATCGTTATAAGTGGTGTTTGTTTTAAGTTCACCTTGTAAGCTTGCCCCTGTGTAGGCGGGGTAGCCCAAAATGTTGTCGTTTGGTTTATCGTAAATGTGGTAGTCGAGCGACGGGCCGTTATGTATCACAATATGCTCAGGGTAGTAGGTGAGTGATTGAAAGTAATCGGCAAATTGCTTTCTTTGTTTTGTGGTATTAGCTTTTTGTTGTTTATTGTCGCCGCTTGGATCTTGCCAGCCATTTTCTTCGCCTATATTCCACGTGGTTGCTAAATGATAGCCAAAGCGGGCAAATAACTCGCGATAGTAAATTTTACGACTAACAGCAAAGTCGTTTTTAAGCTGGCTTTCGTTCCATTCAAACAGTGATTCGTTTTCGGTTTCGCTCATTACAAAGTGAGTCATTATGCCTTTTTGCTGCATGTGGCTAAATACAATATCCCACTGAGCTAATTTAGATACATCGTAGCGTGTGGTTTGGGTTTTGCTAAGCCATGGCCAAACTTGGTCGCCATCGCCGTAGGCGTTCATGGTTAAAAAGTAATACGCGTTAATGTTAAGCGACGCTAAATAATTTATTAGCCCAATAATGCCTTTAGAAGATTGATGACTACTATTATCAGTCTCTGTATTGGTTGTTTGCCATGTAGGGTCGCTATTTTGCCAATGCTTTATGTGCGCTTGGTAGTTACGCTTTGTGGGAGTGGCATCAAACCCTGAAAAGCCAAGCAGCACTTCGGGGCTGTTAGCACCGGCTTTTAAAAAGTACTCTTTTGAGCCATTAAACTGCAAATAGGGTTTATTAACGTATTCAAGCTTACCTTTGCTTTTAAAGTCTTTACTGCTGGATGATTTAGTGGCGGCGATAACATTAAACTCGCCTGTTTGTTTATCAAAAAATCCGGCTGATTGCTCATTTGTAACAGTATTTAATGGCACGCTTGCGATATTACTGCCTTTAACAAATGAGAGTGTATAGCGCCATTTGCCAAGCTCGTTGGGCGAAAACAAAACCTGCCATTTGTTGCCTGCTGTTGCATGTGTTTGAGCAGTGTTTGCATCGGCTGCATAATATCCAGGTACTGTATATTGCTTATTAGTGGGGCTGGTAAATGTGGCGTCTAAGCGGTAATCGGTAAAAGGGTTAGGCGTGGCAAGCTCGCTGGTGTGCGGGCCTTCAAGGGTTAAGCTTAATTTATGCCAGATAGGCACGTGAGTGCTGGTTTGCTCCGCGCGAATTAGGGCGCTGAATATAAATGAGGCGAAAAATGCGCTAATTAACAGAAGCCGTTTTATTGTTATTTTTTTCATGTGTGTCCTTGCTAATTTTGTTGCTAGTAAAGTGTGTGATTAAGGAATGTGTACTGTGTTATTTTTGTTCAGTCTATTTTAACAAAACGTTGTTGTCAAAAAGACTACATGGTGTTAAGTTTAGATTGCACACTAAAAAACACACAACAGGTACATCATGCATAAAAATAAATTTACGATTGCTATTTTATTAGGAATGTCGAGCCTCGCACTTGGCTGTAATGGCTCAGCAGAGCAAAGCAAACCAACATTAAAAGCGCCGGAGCAATTAACGCTTAAAGCGCAATTTAAAGAGCACTTTAAAATTGGCACAGCGATTAGCCGCGACCAAATATTAGGGGCTTTGCCTGAAGATTTAAATGTGGCTAAAGCGCAATTTAATACCTTTACGCCAGAGAACTCAATGAAGTGGGAGCGTATACACCCAGAGCTAGAAACCTATGATTTTGAAGCCGCTGATGCGTTAGTTCAGTACGCACAAGAGAACAACCAAGAATTAGTTGGGCACACATTAGTGTGGCACTCGCAAACGCCTGACTGGGTTTTTGAAGACGAACAAGGCGAGCCGCTAACCCGCGATGCATTACTTATGCGCATGCAAAACCATATTAATGCTGTTGCAGGGCGTTATAAAAACCGCATTTTTGCATGGGACGTGGTAAACGAAGCACTTAACGAAGACGGCACACTGCGTGAATCTAAATGGAGCACCATTATTGGTGACGACTTTATAGAATATGCTTTTAAATACGCTAAGCAGGCAGCGCCTAATGCCAAGCTATACTACAACGATTACAACTTATATAAGCCAGAAAAAAGAGCCGGTGCAATTGCGCTTATTAAAAATTTACAAAGCAAAGGCATTGAAATAGATGGTATTGGTATGCAAGCGCATTATTCGCTTGATAACCCAGAGCTTTCGTTAATGGAAGACTCTATTGTGGCATACGCTGCAACGGGTATTGATGTGATGATAACCGAGCTTGATATTTCGGTATTACCGTTCCCTGAAGGTGAAGAGCAAGGCGCTGATATTTCGTTAGATATTGCGCTGCAAGAGCGATTTAACCCATACCCGAATGGTTTACCTAGTGAAGTAAACACCCAGTTAGGCGAGCGCTACAAAGCTGTGTTTGACATACTTAAAAAGCATGACGATAAAGTAAGCCGTGTTACTTTTTGGGGTATAAGCGATGCACGTACTTGGCGCAACGATTGGCCAATGCAAGGGCGCACCGATTACCCATTATTAATTGACCGTGAGCTAAAACTTAAAAGCTTTGTAAGCGATTTATAATCGCACTAAAAATTTAACCTCCCGCAAAGGATCGCTTAATAGCGATCCTTTTTTGGTTTACATAGTAGTTAAACAATAACTTATGAGTGTTTGTAAAGGCACTTGTGGTGTTAAATAGCTAAATGGGAAGTGTGGGTTATTAGGGCTGTCGGGGCAAAATTGCGGCTCTAGGCAAATACCGTCAAATTGGTTAAACGGATTTTTTAAGTGCTGCCCCGTGTACACTTGAATAGCAGGGTAGTTAGAAAGCACACTCAGCATTACTTTTTCATCGGCGCTTGTAAGCTCTGCGTGTTGCTTATTGGCTTGCAGATTAAGCACTTGTTCGGTGACAAAGTTATGATCGAGTTTATCGAGTTTATCGGTTTTATTAAGTACACGCGTATTTGTGTAGTCAAAAGTTGTATTTGCTACAGGGGCTATTAAACCTGTGGGAATGGCATTTGTATCTATGGGGGTATAATGCGCGGCGGCAAGTTTTAATGTATGCCCTTGTGCGCTGTTAGTAATGCCATTTAAATTAAAGTACGGATGCGCTGTAGGCCCAGCAATGGTTTTTTTATTACTGGTAATCGTAAATTTAATATCAAGATTACTTTGGTTTTTACTGTTAGTGGTAAAGGTATACAGCACGTTAAATATAGTTTTACCGGGGTAGCCGTTGTATCCATCGGGTAGAGTAATACTTAAACTTAACGCATTTTTTTGATGATAATCGAGCTGCCAAAATAAGTCGCTTAATGCTTTTTGGCCGCCGTGAAGTTGGTTTACTCCTTCGTTTTTATTAAGTGCATAGGCTTTATCATCAATGTTTATTTGGGCGTTACTTAGCCTGTTTGCATAAGGGCCGGCTACAGCGCCTAAGTAAAATGTGTCATTTAAATAGTCATTAATATTAGAATAGCCAAGTATAATATTTCGTTTTTTACTATCAACATGGGTAACCCAGCTGGTAAGCCGGGCACCGTAGTTAATAATAGAAATAGTGTCGTTTGCTTCATTACTTAGTGTGTATTGAACAATTGAAGTTGTCATGTTGGTTACTCTTTTAATTGTTCGCTCTAGCTTTTTTAATTTCTTCTTTTACGATTGGGTACAGATCGTATGTTGGATAAAACTCAGTGCTGTAGGCTTTCCAGCCATAGCGCTCAATCGATAAATTTACTTTTGATAATAACGCTGCCGGAAAGCGCAAGGTAACTACTTGCCCTATACCCATCATTACTTTCCAAGATTCTACTGTAGCGCCTTCTGGCGGGAAGTGCTTGTAAAAGTTAGCGTTGTTGAGTATTTCTTTTATTTCAGAGAGGTTTTTTGATTGGTCGTGCTTTAAAAAAATCGTTAGCATTAGTTCATCATTTTGCTCGTCACTTGCCCATGCGTTAAAACTAGTACTTGCACTAAAAAGCATAATTAATAGTAAGTATTTCATAGTTCACCTTTGTTAGTTAATTATAAAAATGCGCCGAGCTTTGAAAGGCTTAGCGCATTAATTGGATAAAATTGTATTATTGCGCGCATTACGCGTACAAAATGTATTAGGCGTTGGCTTTAATTAACGCCTGCGCGGTGCTCACTACATTTTTGGTGGTAAAGCCAAAATGCTCTAATAACACGTTACCTGGCGCCGACTCACCAAAAGTGCTCATACCAATTACTTTGCCTTGTAAGCCAACATATTTAAGCCAGTAATCTTGGTGTGATGTTTCAATTGCAATACGGTTTGCTACCGAGTTTGGCAATACACTTTGCTTGTAATCGTCTGATTGTAGATCAAACAATGTGGTGCTTGGCATTGATACCACACGCACTGCAACGCCTTGTGCTGTAAGCTCTTTTGCGGCTTGCATTGCTAAATCAACTTCAGAACCCGTTGCAATTAAAATAAGCTCAGGCGCTTTATTGCTATCGCTAAGAATATAGCCGCCTTTTTCTATGTCGCTAATTTGCTGAGCGGTACGTGGCTGGTGGTTGAGCCCTTGGCGACTAAAAATAAGCGCCGTAGGTTGCTGCTGATTTTGTATCGCGTTTTTCCACGATACTGCAGTTTCTACTGCGTCACATGGGCGCCATGTGACTAGGTTTGGCGTCATACGTAGGTTGGCTAGTTGCTCAATAGGTTGGTGAGTTGGACCGTCTTCACCTTGACCAATAGAGTCGTGGGTATACACAAATATATTTTGAATACCCATAAGTGCCGACATTCTTACTGCGTTACGGGCGTATTCCATAAACATTAAAAATGTAGCACCGTAATTAATAAAACCACTGTGCAGTGATATGCCATTCATAATGCCGCTCATACCAAACTCACGCACGCCATAAAACAGGTAATTACCGCCGGCGTCATCTGCGCTTATGCCTTTAGAGCCAGACCACAGCGTTAAGTTAGAACCGGCTAAATCGGCAGAGCCACCCAGTAACTCTGGTAAATGCGGGGCAAAGGCTTCAATGGTGTTTTGCGAGGCTTTTCGGCTGGCAATGTTAGCGGCGTCATTGTTGCACTGTGCAATATAGTTGTTTGCAATAGCTTCGAAGTTGTCAGGAAGGGTGCGTTTAATTACGCGTCGCTCAAATTCTTTAGCAAGCTCAGGGTGGCTTTTGGTGTAGTCGCTAAACAGTTGTTGCCATTGTTTTTGTTTTTTATTACCGCTTTGTTTAGCGTCCCAATGGGCGTAAATATCATCACTGATACTAAATGCTTCATTTGGTAGGTTTAAAAATTTGCGCGCCGCAGTTATTTCGTCATTACCTAATGGCGAGCCATGGCAGTCGTGCGAGCCTGATTTATTTGGCGAGCCAAAACCAATCACGGTTTTACAACACAGTAGGGTAGGTTTATCGCTCACTTGTTTTGCTTGTGCAATGGCGCTTGCAATTTGCTCTGGGTCGTGGCCGTCTATATCTTTTATTACATGCCAGCCGTACGCTTCAAAGCGTTTAGCGGTGTCGTCGGTAAACCAGCCCTCAACGTGTCCGTCGATAGATATGCCGTTATCGTCCCAAAAAGCAATAAGTTTACCCAGGCCTAATGTGCCTGCAAGCGAACATGCTTCGTGCGATATGCCTTCCATTAAACAGCCATCACCCATAAAACAGTAAGTGTAATGATCTACAATATCAAAACTCTCTTTGTTAAATTGTGCTGCTAGGGCTTTTTCGGCAATAGCCATACCTACGGCATTTGATAAACCTGCGCCAAGCGGACCTGTGGTTGTTTCAACACCTGGGGTGTAACCGTATTCAGGGTGACCTGGGGTTTTTGAATGCATTTGTCTAAATTGTTTAAGTTCGCTAAGTGGTAGTTCGTACCCGCTTAAATGCAATAAAGAATAAATAAGCATAGAGCCGTGACCGTTACTAAGTACAAAGCGGTCTCGGTTTGGCCAATTTGGATCGGTTGGATTGTGGTTTAAAAAATCGTTCCACAGTACTTCGGCTATATCGGCCATACCCATAGGTGCGCCCGGATGCCCTGAGTTTGCTTGCTGTACCGCATCCATACTGAGTGCGCGAATGGCATTAGCAAAAGGCGCACGAGAAGAAAGTTGAGTCATGTATTACCTCAAATAAAATTAAAAAAGCCCGCACGTTATGTAGCAGGCTTGAGGGAAATTAGTTTAGTAAGTCTTCAACCAATTTAGCCAAAATACGCTGATCTTTGGCAAAGTTACGAATACCTTCACCGAGCTTTTCGCTGGCCATTGGATCTTCGTTGTGCTGCCATAAAAATTGCTCGCGGGTGAGTGGGGTTATGTCGCTTTGCGGTCCTTTGGCAATGTTTGCAGCGTCAAGCTTTGTAACCAGTTCACCTTCTTGGCTTTGTAAATCATTAAGTAATGATGGCGAGATAGTCAGTAAATCGCAGCCAGCAAGTTCGATTATTTCCTGGGTATTTCTAAAGCTTGCGCCCATTACCACGGTTTTATAATCGTACTTTTTATAGTACTGATAAATACCTGTAACCGACTGCACACCAGGATCTTCGCTTGGGGTGTATTCTTTATTATCGCGGGCTTTGTACCAATCAAGAATACGACCAACAAACGGAGATATAAGCGTTACGTTAGCTTGTGCGCACGCAATGGCTTGAGCCATCGAAAAAAGCAGCGTTAAGTTACACTTAATGCCTTCTTTTTCTAACTGCTCGGCGGCTTTAATGCCTTCCCATGTTGAAGCAAGTTTAATAAGTACGCGGTCTTTTGAAATACCCGCTTGCTCGTAAAGTGAAATAAGCTTACGCCCTTTGGCAATACTTGCTTGGGTATCAAACGATAAACGCGCATCTACTTCGCTCGATATACGCCCAGGTATTACTTTTAGTATTTCACAGCCAAAGTTAACAATAAGTTGGTCGCATATAGCGTCAACGTTGTTGCCAGCTTTTTGTATAGCGTCTTCAATTAAATGTTTATATTGAGGTAATTTTGCAGCTTGTAAAATTAACGAAGGATTGGTTGTTGCATCAACCGGTTGTAGGGCTTTGATTGACTCTACATCGCCACTGTCGGCAACGACTGTGGTTACTTTTTTGAGTTGTTCTAACAAGTTCATAATGATGTACGCCTCGGCTTTAAAACCGAGGCGATGTCCTTATACGTAGCGGTTAACAATATTCTCAAGCAGTTCTTGGCGACCAGAAACTTGCTTAGGATCGATGTTGTTCTCGTGTACTAAGGCTGAAAGGCTTTCAAGTGATTGCTCACCATTTAGAATGCTTTGACCTAGGTCTTCTTTCCAACCAGCGTAACGTTTTTCAACAAAATCAGTCAGCTCGCCGCCTTCAATCATTGCTGCTGCATTGAGTAATGCTTTAGCCATCGTATCCATACCGCCAATGTGACCAATGAATAAGTCATCACGCTCACACGATTGACGACGAAGTTTAGTGTCAAAGTTAAAGCCGCCCGTTGTAAAACCACCCATTTTTAAAATTTCGTAAACAACAAGTGTGCACTCAGCTACGTCGTTAGGAAATTGGTCAGTATCCCAACCGTTTTGCATGTCGCCACGGTTAGCATCAATACTACCCATAATGCCTTCTGCGCAAGCAACTGCAATTTCGTGGTGGAAGCTATGACCCGCAAGTGTTGCGTGGTTTGCTTCAATGTTTACTTTAATTTCGTCTTGTAAGCCGTGCTTGTATAAAAAGCCTGCAACCGTTGCTGTATCGTAATCGTACTGGTGCTTAGTTGGCTCTTGTGGTTTTGGCTCAATTAATAATGTGCCTTTAAAACCAATTTTTTTCTTGTGCTCTACAACCATTTTCAAAAAGCGTGCGTACTGTTCGCTTTCTTGTGCAAGGTCTGTATTTAGTAGCGTGTCGTAACCTTCACGACCACCCCAAAGTACGTAGTTTTCGCCGCCTAAACGATGCGTAATTTCCATTGCATGTTTAACTTGTGCTGCTGCATATGCATACGTATTAGGATTAGGGTTTGTTGCACCACCGGCACAAAAACGCTGATTTGAGAATAAGTTAGCAGTACCCCACAGTAGTTTTACACCTGTGCGCTGCATTTCTTTTTCGATAATGTTAGCTATGTGCGTTACGTTATCGTGGCTTTCTTGTAGTGTTTTGCCTTCAGGGGCAATATCAACATCATGAAAACAAAAGTAAGGAACGCCTAATTTTTCATAAAATTCAAAGGCTACTTTTACTTTTTGTTCAGCAAGTTCTAATTGATTGCCTACAGGTTGGATCCAAGGACGGTCAAACGTACCTTCACCAAAAATATCAAACCCTGTAGAACAAAAGTTATGCCAGTAACAGGCTGCAAAACGTAAATGTTCTTTCATTGTTTTGCCAAGCACTACTTGGTTTTCGTCGTAATAACGAAATGCAAATGGGTTTTTAGAGTTTTCACCCTCAAATTTGATTTTTTCAACGTTTGTAAAAAATTGTTCGCTCATAATGTGCTCCATTAATTTTATAATAGTGTATTAAAAGTATGTTTTTATACTTTGGTAAAGTGCTTTGTATGTTGTGTATTGCTGTGCGTAAAAGTTTTGCATGACTGGGTCTGGCTCAATTGTTTGCGTTACTTTGCCGTTAACACACACCTGTTGTGCAGGGAGTTGTGTTACTGCTATTCGGGCAAGCCTTGCTGCGCCAAATGCGGGGCCAACTTCTGAGCCTTCTCGGTAAATTAGGGGGCGGTTGAGTACACTTGCGATGATTTTTCCCCACAGTGGGCTTTTAGCGCCACCACCAATAACGGTTACATCGTCAATTTGTGCACCAGCATCAAGCAGTACTTGTTGGCCATCGGCAAAGGCAAAAGCAACGCCCTCGAGTACTGCGCGGCCAAGGGCTGCTGCATCGGTATCGCTATCTAAACCAAAAAATACGCCTTTGGCATCGGGGTTATTATGCGGCGTACGCTCGCCAGTTAAATAAGGTAAAAATATGACTGAGCTTGGTTTGCTAAAATCGCATTTACTTACTTGTTCAAGCAATGCGCTTTCGTTTTTAAAACCGGTTAATTTAGTGACCCAGGTTAAACAGCTTGCTGCGCTTAACACCACTGACATTTGGTGCCAGGTGTTTTCAATGCAATGACATAAAGTATGTACAGCACCTTCTGGGTTAGGCAGGTATTTATCGTTAGCAACAAAGTAAACGCCCGAAGTACCTAATGACAAAAACGCTTGTTTAGGCCTTACTACGCCAACACCAGCAGCGCCTGCGGCATTATCGCCACCACCTGCAACAACAGGCACTTGCTCCATACCCCATTTAGCAGCAACTTGGGCTGTTAATTTGCCAGTAATTTGTGTGCCCTCAAAAAGGGTAGGCATGTGTTGCTCTGTTAAGTCGCAAGCGCTAAGCATTTTTTGCGACCATGCTCTTTTTTCTACGTCTAGCCACAGTGTGCCTGCTGAGTCAGACATGTCTGATGCAAAATCACCGGTCATTAAAAAGCGTAGGTAGTCTTTTGGTAATAATACTTTGGCTACTTTTGCAAAGTTTTCTGGTTCAAACTCTTTTAACCACACCAATTTAGGTGCAGTAAAACCAGGCATTGCTATGTTGCCGGTAATATTACGAGAATTTGGTTCGCGTTTTTCAAGCTCTACACATTGTGCAGCACTGCGCCCGTCGTTCCATAAAATGGCTGGGCGAATAATATTATTGTTTTTATCAAGCAGCGTTGCGCCATGCATTTGCCCAGAAAGGCCCACAGCCTTTACCGATTTTAGTAATGCAGGGTGAGTCTTTTTAAGATCCTCGATTGCACTACAGGTAGCAAGCCACCAATCTGAAGGGTTTTGCTCAGAAAAAAGTGGTGCTGGGCGTGAAACGCTTAAAGAGCCACTTGCTTGAGCAAGCAATTGGTCTTGCTCGTCTAAAATAATTACTTTTACACCTGAAGTGCCTAAATCGATACCAAGGAACATAAATGTGATACTTAATGTTGTTTTAGTGTTAGCGCTAACATTAATGATTTGATATTGTTAAGTCAAGCTAGTTTTAAACTATGTTTAACAATTAATTTGCAAGTTTATTGCTTGGTTGTTGGAGTTCACTTAAATTTCTTTTTAAGATCATAAGGAAACACTATGAAAAAAATAAACTGGGGTATTGTTGGTTGTGGCCGAATTGCCGCACAATTTTGTGAAGACTTAGCACATACAAATAATGGTGTTGCGTACGCAGTTGCAGCAAGAAATGGGGATGATACAACCGCTTTTGCGAGCAAGTATGGTGCGGCCAATGCCTACGAAGGGTATCAGGCATTATTTGACGATAAAAACGTTGATGTAGTTTACATTGCGACCCCGCATAACTTTCACTTTAAAAATGCCAGCGATGCTATTAAAGCAGGTAAGCATGTATTGTGCGAAAAGCCCATTACGGTTTCGGCTGAAGAGTGCAAGCAGTTGTCTTTACTGGCTAAAAAGCACGACGTATTTTTAATGGAAGCCATGTGGACGTACTTTTTACCTGCAATACAAAAAGCAAAACAATGGGTAGAGCAAGGGCGAATTGGCACTATTAAACATGTTAAAGCTGACTTTGGCTATCCTGTGCCTTTTAATCCCGATGGGCGTGAATACAACCCAGATTTAGCGGGCGGTTGTTTACTTGATATGGGAATTTATCCGCTGGCTATCGCTAATTACTTTTTAAATAACGACTTAGAAAATTTACACGTAAGAGCAAATATTCGCTACAAAGGCGTGGAAGACGATGTACTTATTACTGCTAATTGTGGCGATGTAATGGTGAGCTTAGCAACGTCATTTCAATGCCGGTTAGGAAATGGCGCGTATATTATTGGCGACAAAGGTTATATAAAAATACCCGATGCATTTAGGGCTTACGAGTGCTCTTTGTATGAGCTTGATGACTTAATTGAGCATTTTGAAGATGGCAGGCAGTCACAAGGTTATAGCTTTGAAGCGCAAGAAGTAGGGCGCTTACTGAGCGAAAACAAACGAGAGAGTGACATTATGAGCCACTCTCAAAGTTTACTTTTACAATCACAAATGGAGCGTATTAAAGCCCTGTTTTAAAATAGTTTTAAGAGAACTTTAATAGAGCTTTAAAAGAGTTTTGAATGAGCTTTAAAGCAGTTTCAAAAAGCTTTCAATCAAATAATAAACTTAACTGGCGGCGATTTATTCGCCGCTAGGTTCGTCATAATTAAAAAATGAATAGTGAGCTTCTTTATTTTGTCCCGATAAGTCTTGGCAAGCCATACCAACAAAAGCGCCGGTAAAACACGGGCGATACCCTTGCGGTGATTGCTGCACGTAATCATCAGATAAAATGCTGCCATCGAGCACTGGACCAAACTTTATCCAGCAGTTTTTTTCGTTGGCGTAGTAAAACTGCAGCTGAGCGCCATTAAAATCAGCTTTTAAGTAAACAGGTTTGTTTGTTTTAAGCAAAAGCGGTGCAACAGGCGTACTTGTTTGGTATTTATCGCAGCTTATTATATTTAAATAACGCGGTGTGGTTTCATCGCCTACATCGCCGCCGCTTATATGCAAATAGTAGTAATGCGCGGTGTTGTAATAACATACTAGCCCCGCCATTTGTTGAAAACTGCTCGGCGCAAAATCAACGCATGTGCTGCTAACAGTATGATGAGCCTGTACACGCCTGGCAATAAAACTTTGCTGATGCAATGAGCTTAAAGACTCTTTACCTACTAGGGTAAGCGATGCTTTTTGAGTGTTTTTATACACCCAATTTTTGCACATAGGTATGCGCAATGACTGAAAATCAACAGTCAGATCATCTTTACTAAAATCAATATGTGTTGTGGGTTGCGGCTGTGGGTTTAGCGTTAAACCTTCAACGGGTACGTGTATTCTCGGGGCTTTATTTGTGTGTTTGGCATAAGGCCAGTCATCGTCTTTCCAGATTATTTGCTCAATCCCTGTTTCACGCCCTGTAATGCAGCGGCCACGCTCAGTCAGTGGTCTAGATGTTAAAAATACCGTGTACCAATCACCGGTTTGTGTTTGAAAAAAATCTCCATGGCCACATTTTTGTAGCGTATTACTCGGCTCGTGGGCTGCTGTAATAACGGGGTTGTGCGGGTGTACTTGGTAAGGGCCAAATACGTTTTTAGAGCGCGCAACACTAATGCAGTGTTCATACCCAGTGCCACCTTCAGCGGTAATCAAATAGTAGTAATCACCGCGTTTTAAAATATGTGGGCCTTCAGTGCAACCAAGTTTTGTGCCTGAGAATATAGGTTTAACATCGCCTATTAATTTATTGGTTTTTAGGCAAAGCTCTTGCACTACTATGCCACCAAATAGTGCGTTGTTGCGGTGATCAACCAGCATGTTTAGTAAATAGCTTTTACCGTTATCATCGTGAAAAATAGACGGATCAAAACCGCTAGAATTTAAGTAAGTCGCTTGTGACCAGTTACCGGTAATATCAGTGGTTGATACAAAATAGTTTGGCGTGTCTTTGTAAGGGCCATCAAAGCTTTTTACATTGGTATATACCAAATAAAAACGGCCATTATTGTAACTAAGTTGCGCAGCCCATACGCCGCAAGAATCAGGCACTCCTCGCATATTGAGTTGCTCTACGGTGTTAAGTGCTTGGCCTATAACTCGCCAATTTATTAAATCGGTAGAGTGGTGAATTTGCACACCGCCAAACCATTCAAATGTTGAAGTGGCTATGTAGTAGTCGTTATTAACTCTGACAATGTTTGGGTCTGGGTTAAAGCCTCTTAGAATTGGGTTTTGCAGCATGCTCATAATATAGGCCTTTTTAAGTTTTTTATATTGTTGGGTGTGAATATTATAAATTTGTTGTTAGCGCTAACATTTTCAGTGTAGTATAAGACTTTGTCAATAAGTAATCATTTAAAACGCGCTGTAAACAATATCAAGCTTTACAATTATGTATAATGAAAATTAAGAAAGTTAATTATAACAATCCACTGATTGTGAGTAGGTAATAACAGTAATGGCCGATCCTAAAAGAGCAAGAATACAAGATGTAGCCGAGCAGGCTGGTGTATCAATGATGACAGTTTCGCGCGTGCTCAACCAAGACAAAAAAGTAAGCGACAAAACCCGCGAAAAAGTAATGGCTGTTGTTGAGCAATTAAATTACAGGCCAAATGTGTCTGCTAGGCGCCTTGCTAGTACTAAGTCATTCTTTTTAGGGCTTTTATACGATAACCCAAGTGACTCTTACATAAGCCAATTTTTATTGGCAGCGCTTAAAAAATGCCGTGCATTGGGCTACCACCTTGTTGTTGACGAAGCGCATACCGATATTGACAAAACAATTGAATCGGTAAAGCAACTTATTGATGTTACACAGGTTGATGGCATGATTTTACTGCCTCCTATGTGCGACAACGAACAGGTTTTAGATGTACTTACTAAAGCAAATATTCCGTTTGTAAGAATAACGCCAGATACAAAATTAAATCGCTCCCCTTATATATGCATGGACGATTACCAAGCGGCGTTTGATGTTACAGAGCATTTAATAAATCAAGGGCACAGCAAAATTGCACATATTATTGGCGACACTAAACAAGGTGTTAGCCGTTTGCGTTACCAAGGTTATTTAGATGCACTGCGCTCTAATAAAATAATAACGCCACCTGAGTATATAGAGCAGGGCAGTTTTACTTATCAATCGGGCATGGAAGCGGCAATAAAATTACTTTCGCTTGATGATAAACCAACAGCTATTTTTGCTGCTAACGATGATATGGCGGCCGCTGTAATCTCAATAGCTCAAAAACAAGGTATTAATATTCCAAGCGAACTGTCGGTTGTTGGCTTTGATGACACGCAACTTGCAACTATAGTTTGGCCAAATATTTCTACGGTAAAACAGCCCATTAATGAAATGGCTGAGCTTGCGATTACTTTACTTGCATCGGGTCAGTACAACGATTTAAGCAATGTAAAAAGCTTAGACTTAAGACATATTTTAGATTTTGAATTAATAGAAAGAGAATCAAGCTCAACCAATAAAAACAACTAAATAAGCACACCCTTTTGAGCTTCAAAATCTATATAAAATAACAACAACACACAATATGGATACTTATGAACGAGAAAGAAAATGTACTTTTAATAGTACTGGTTTGCTTTGTTGCGACCATTGGCGGTTTTTTATTTGGTTTTGACAGCGGCGTAATTAACGGCACTGTTGATGGATTACAAACGGCGTTTGGCTCCAGTAGTGCGGGTACGGGATTTAACGTATCGAGCATGCTAATTGGTTGTGCCATTGGTGCGTTTTGCGCAGGTCGATTGGCTGATAAATTTGGTCGGCGTCCAATTTTACTTTTTGCCGCTGCTTTATTTATTATAAGTGCTTGGGGCTCGGGTGTGTCGGTCACATCGTTTGAATTTGTGATTTATCGCATTTTAGGCGGCTTAGCTGTAGGGGCTGCATCGGTTATGACCCCCGCTTATATTAGCGAAATTGCCCCCGCACGATACAGAGGCACGCTCTCTACACTGCAACAAGTGGCTATTATATTTGGTTTATTTAGCGCATTTGTGAGTAACTATTTTTTAGCAAATACGGCTGGCGGCTCTACGGCTATATTTTGGCTCGACTTTGAAACATGGCGTTGGATGTTTTGGGTTGAGTTATTACCTGCATGCTTGTTTTTAATCGCTTTATTTTTTATTCCCGAAAGCCCTCGATACTTAATTATGGTTGGTAAAAAAGACGCTGCTGCACGTGTTTTATCGTCATTATATGGTGCTGAAACTGCCGTTCTTAAATTAAATGAAATAGCAGAGTCTCTTGCTGGCGATAAACACCAACCTAAATTATCTGATCTTATTGATAAACCTAAAAAACGTTTACGCCCCATTGTTTGGATAGGAATTGGCTTAGCTACATTTCAGCAATTAGTCGGCATTAATGTTGTTTTTTACTACGGCGCGGTACTTTGGCAAGCAGCCGGTTTTACTGAATCTGACGCGTTACTCATTAATATAATAAGCGGCTTTGTAAGTATTTTAGCGGTGTTTATTACCATGTATTTTATAGACAAAATTGGCAGAAAACCTTTTTTGTTAACCGGCTCAGTTGGTATGACGGTGACGCTTTCGGTTATTGTTTATGCCTTTTTAAACGCAGATATTGGCTCAACAGGTAACTTAGAATTAGGAGAGCAGGGCATAGTTGCTTTAATTGCCGCTAATGCGTATGTATTCTTTTTTAACTTATCGTGGGGCCCTGTAATGTGGGTTATGTTAGGCGAAATGTTCCCTAACCAAATTCGCGGCTCTGGTCTTGCAGTTACCGGCTTTGCCCAGTGGATAGCTAACTTTTTAATTACCTGGTCGTTCCCTGTTATGCTCACCGGTATAGGTTTAGCTGGGGCTTATGGTTTTTACGCATTTTGCGCGTTTGTTTCAGTTATATTTGTATTTAAGTTTTTACACGAAACCAAAGGCAAAGAGCTTGAACAAATGAAAGGGTAAATATTACCCCTTTAATAAGCGCCAAAACTAAAGCAATAGTTTTGGCGTTGTTAGACTACCTCACTCGTTAAGCTTTTTTTTTACTAAACCCAAACACTTTATAAACTCGCAGCAACTATCTCACTTCTCAATAGTTAAATTACTAATGCATTTAAGTAAAGTGTAAGTCGCTTGTTCAATATCACGATTTGCAATAGCGTTTAACATCATTTTTCAATTTTTATTATTCCTATTTAATCTGCTTGCATCGCCGTCCCCCCCCCTTAATTGTTAATATTTAATGACAAAAATATTATTTATTTAAGCTATTATTGTCAAAATGACATTAACATCTGTAATCATCTGTGCATTGATTGTTAATTATTCAAAAAAACAACATAAATAAACTAGGTGATATGTGAAATCTGGTTTTGCTGGTTGTGATATTTGAGTTGATTGTTGTACGCAGTGTTTTACGAGTTTATTACAAGTGTTTAGCAAGTAGCTCTACATTCATGTATTTCTAAATAATAAAAAACATGGATCGTAAAGTAATCAAATATTAAAAATAGGATTGTTATGAAAATTAATAAATTATTATTGCCGATTTTAGGTGTAAGTATATTAACAACAAGTGCTTACGCTCAACAATTGGCAAGTGGTGAATTAGAAGGCGGTACATTACTACCTGGTTATTCTAGTGTTATAGATACACCTTTTAACGGTGTCGCGGCATTTGCTAACAATGATGGCGTGGAAGTAAATACCCAAGTGAGTGGCATACCGGGGAAATTTCGTTTAGATATTCGTGGTGCAAGTACCGATAACAGCGCTGCCGGTATTAGTGTATACCTTGGCGATAAAAAAGTGGGCGCAACCAGCTTTAGTGGTTCATCTGCTAGCGTATCGAGTATAGATTTTAAATTATCGAGTCAACCCAGTAATACAAAACTTAAGTTTGTTTTAGAATCTGATAATGGTGGCAATGACACCTTTTTAGATTTTTATGAATTACACCGTGTTGGCGACATTCCTGCAGCGCCTGCTGCGCCTACGTTACCAAGCCAAGGAGCATTCGACTCTGGTCAATATCGTAGTATGTTCCAAGAGTTTGGTTATTCTTCGTCAGAAGTAACAGCGCGTTTAAATAAAGTTTATGATCAATTATTCCATTCTACCGATACAGCTAATAAAGCGATTTTCATTCCTACTGGTAATGATATGGCTTACATTTGGGATGTGGGTAATAACGATGTACGCTCCGAAGGTATGTCATACGGTATGATGGCGGCTGTTCAAATGGATCGCCAAGATGACTTTAATAAATTATGGAAATGGGCCAATACTTATTCTTTAAATAAATCAGGCAACAATAAAGGTTATTTTGCATGGAAAGTAAGTACAAGTGGCCAAGTGCAAGATGCTGCGCCGGCGCCTGATGGTGAAGAGTACTTTGTAACAGCACTATTTTTTGCTGCTAACCGATGGGGTAATGGCTCAGGTATTTATAACTATGAAGCACACGCAAACCAAATATTAAAAGACATGGTTGGTAATGGTGAAACACGTTATAACAATCAAGGGCAGTTAGAACAATATACCTTAATTGATAAAGCGAACAAACAAATCGTATTCTCGCCATCTACCCCTACTGACCGTAACTGGACCGACCCTTCATATCATTTACCTGCCTTTTATGAATTGTGGGCTCGATGGGCTGATAATAATAATGACTTATGGGCTGAAATGGCGGTTGAAAGTCGTAAATTTTTTAAGACAACTGCAAATTCTAGTACCGGCTTATCACCTGATTATGCCAACTTTGATGGTAGTCCACATGGCAGTTTCCAAAAATGGAAAGAAACTTTTCAATATGATGCATGGCGTACTATTAGCAATGCCGCAATGGATTATTCGTGGTTTAAAAAAGATGAGTGGCAAGTTACGTGGGCAACACGTTTACAATCTTTCTTTAAAGGCAAGGGGATTGATACCTACGCAGGTTTATATAACCTAAATGGTTCATTATATGATCCAAATAATACCGACCATTCACCCGGTTTAGTTGCTATGAACGCGATAGCAAGTTTAGCGTCTAATAAGTCAGATGCTTGGGAGTTTGTTGATGCATTTTGGAATACACCTGTGCCGGAGGGAAAGTATCGTTATTATGACGGAACTCTATATATGTTCGGTATGTTAGCGATGAGTGGTAACTACCGAATCTATTGTCCAAATAACGGCTGTGAAGGTAGCGTAATTGATCCAGGACCTGGAGACGGTGGTAATAATGCACCTGTAGCCAACAACGACTCAATTTCAACAACCAAAAATACCAATGTATCTAAAAATGTGATTTCAAATGATAGTGATGCAGATGGTGATTCAATCAGTATTACTACTTACTCACAAGCGGGTAATGGCTCTGTTAGCCAAAATGGTAATAGTTTAGTTTATACGCCAAATACTGGATATACCGGTACTGATAGCTTTACCTATGCAATAACCGATGGTACAACAACAAGTAACAACGCAACCGTAACGGTTAGTGTTACTGATGATGGTGGTGGCACTACACCAACAGATCGCCTTTCTATTCCAGGAACTGTTCAAGCTGAAGCGTTTGTACTTGAAAGTGGTACGAAAACTGAAGATACTGGTGATTCAGGTGGTGGTTTAAATGTCGGCTATATTCAAAATGGTGATTATTTAGACTTTGCTGTTAATGTTGCAGAGGCGAGTACTTATACCGTTGAAGCGCGTGTAGCATCTGATTCTAATGGTGGTACATTAACGTATTTACTAAATGGAACAAACAGTATTGGTTCTATTAACGTATCAAACACTGGCGGATGGCAGACCTATCAAACGGTTTCTACAACAGTTGATTTAGCTGCGGGTAATCAAACTATTCGGACTAATTTTACGGGTAGCGGTTACTTATTTAATGTGAATTACTTTAAGTTCATTAAAAATGGTGGTGGTACTACACCTAATCCAGATCCTACACCAGCTCCAAGCAACAGTGTGACTTGTGAATTTGTATTAGGGGATGATTGGAATTCAGGTTTTTCAGGTAATATTAAAGTAACCAATAATGGTGATACTGCTGTATCAGGCAATTGGTCTGTTACCTGGTCATATCCTTCAGGGTACGGTCTTACTAATAGCTGGAATGGAACGGTTACAGGTTCAAATCCATATACAGCAACACCTAATAGCTGGGATAGCACGATACAACCAGGACAATCTATTGAGTTTGGTACACAGAACTCTAAGTCTACGAGTAGTTCAGCAGCACCAGCAATAAATGTTACGGGCACAATTTGTAATTAAAAAAAGGTTTATTACTTAGTCTGTAATCTGAAAAAATAAAAGGTGTTAGCAATCAAATTGCTAACACCTTCTTAATACTTATCATTAAATCGTTTCATGATGTTTAACAAACAGCTAAAATAGAGTGATTTTTAATTTATCGCAGTGAATAAATTATGATATATAGTCGTTACCATTCAATAAGCCAATCAAGTTGGTTGCATGAAGTCACTATCCTTTCTTCTATGCGACCATGATCTGAATCAATACTTTTGTAGGGATTTAATTGTCATTCCGTACCCTAATTTAGAATTGAATTCGCTTGTTAAGTGAGGGTTTTAGTAATTAGAGTGACCGCTTTGTTTATTGTTTTTGGTTGTTAACTGGGTTATCAACTTTCGGCCATGTTGTGAAAATGAATAACATTAGACGTGACGTAGTTTTTGTAAAAAGACGTAGTTGCGCAGTTTGTGTAATAAGCAACTAAAAAGCACATAAAGCTAATAGTCTGCAGTGAAAAGCAGACTATCACACTAGCGTTATTTTTGTGATTCGTAAAATAGTACCAACCCTTTTGAAAGTCCAACAGGAAAAGTTGAGTAGTGATCTGTTCCTTTTACTACTTCATCCTCTAGTTTTAATCCTTGGTAATTGCGTGCTCGTAAACGGTTAGCAAACTTCATATGACCTGCGACCATATCTTCTTTCATACCATTATCTAAAGTCTCTAATGCGCCAGTTGCCATAAACACATTGGCCTTCAAGGACTTATTCTTCTTGGCATACTTATCTTCTAATTCAAATATCCAATCATTTTTAAACCAAAGCGAAGGGCTAGTTAAGATGTAAGCAGAAAACAGCTCCGGCCTGGTTAACAGTACCCAAGCGCCAAATAAACCTCCCAATGATTGCCCAGACAATATTCGCTGTTTAGCGTTAACTCGGTAATTGTGATCAATGTATTGAAAGACTTCTTTTTCAATAAACTCTAAATACTTGTTTGCTCCACCTGTAGTGTATTTTGTCCAGCTCTTGTTAACTACAGGGGTTAAATCCCTAACTCGACTGAATTGGCCATTTTCTCCATGAGCAAATGAAATACCAACCACAATGACGTTATCCATGTTTCGCATGTGAGTTGCACCAGCAGCAACTTTGAAGGTATAAGCACCATCATTTAAGTAAAGTACAGGATACTTAAATGATTTATTTCCTTCCAAGAAGTAACTACGAGGCACTTTGATAAATAAATCATATTTCTTGCCCAGTACTTCAGAGTCAATCGTCACAACCTTGCTGTTAGCAATTTCAAAACTACGATCTTCAGCAACTGCTGCATTGTTGCAGCTTACGTTAAACATAATAATAAAAGTTAAGCATTTTACAAAAAACAGTTTCATCTGATATTTTTCCTTAATTTTGCTTTATAAGTTTAATATTGGAATTTTTGGCCGTATACCCAGCGATTAAAAAAGTAGTTAAATCAGTCTGCAAAAACTTGTTCGAAGTTCGATTCTTCCGAGTGAAGGGTTACAAAAATTCAAACGGAAGCTATAAATCACATATTTAAAATAAATTTTCATAAATTTCCAAAATCAAAGTGTGACATGTGTCACAAAGTTGCTTTGTAACATACCGAATGTTAAAGTGCGACACAAGTCACACTTTTTAAATTTTTATATGAAGCCAAATTCAACAGAGTTAGAAATACTGAAATTACTTTGGAAAAAGCAGCCACGCACAGCCAAAGAAATCCATGAATACTTGGCATTAAAGTATGGATGGTCATACTCATCTACACGTAAAACCTTGGAAAGAATGGGCAATAAGGGAATTTTAGAAGTAGGTTCCTCAGGCAACAAAAAAACCTTTAAGGCATTAATTGAGAAAATACCGACGCTTGCATCCTACATGCAGGAGTTCGCAACCAATGTCTTAGAGTTAGATGAACCTCTACCTGTCACTATGTTCGCTGATAGCCGTTTAATAAATAAAGCAGAAATCGATGAATTAGAGGAACTATTAAATCAACTCTCAAAGGATGAAAAACAAAAGTAGTGGACTCTTTCATTATTCAATTCATAGTAAATCGTATTTTTCCTTGGCTTATATTTTCTGGCTTTGCTTATGCTTACTCATCTTATATAACCAAGTACGATAATACCTCGCCAAGTATTTGGTGGTCAGCGCTTTTAGCTAGCTTTTTACCCTTTATCCCTTTGTCTCTTGGCACTATTAATATACCTATTGCTGATTTGGATTATATAAACTCAAGCTTAGAAAGTGTACAAATAGTAAAACAAGCCAGTATTACTCATGCAAGTTTGCAGAAAGTAGATTTAATCGCAACAGCGCTAATTGTTGGTTACTTTGGTTTTACCTGCTTAAAATTAATTAAACTATTAGCTGTTTGGCAAAACCTCAAAAGCTTATCAAGAGCATCTGAGTTAATAAATGAGCTGTCGACTAGTAAAGTGAAGGTTGTAATTTCCTCGCTAAACCATAGCCCTTTTGTCATTGGCATAGCGGCGCCCTATATCGTGCTACCTAACTATTTTTCATCGCTAAAAAAGGATCAACAAAACATTTTGATCCAACATGAGCTAACGCATATTACAAACAAAGATCATATTACAATTCTTTTATGGAGGGTCTTAAGCACCCTTTTATGGATAAACCCATTTGTTAAAAAGATGGAATGGCAGTTTATTCGCGCTATGGAACACAAGTGTGACAGGCTGACAATATGTCGCTTTAATTTTAACAAACATGATTATGCCAAGGCACTGTTGCAATCATTAAAAAAAAGCGTTCAATTTGATAACAACAATCCAGTCGCTCAATTTAATTCTGGTGCGCTTTGCGCTGATGATTACAAAGCGAGGCTTACACACATTGCTTATCCAACGAATAAAAGCCGACTTACTTTAACTTTAAAGTTCTTTTTAATGTTACTTGTTATTTTTAGTCTGCATATATTTTTAAAAGATTCCGCAATGACAGGCAATCTAACTTGGCAGCACCCACTAGATAACCATACGATAAGCTCAACATTTCGTAGCATCAGCAAGGTTAGAGATTATAAGCCACATCGTGGTGTTGACTATGTTGGAGAAAGAGGTAGCCCTGTGCTGTCTGCTGCTGATGGAATAATAGTTATTTCAGATAACAAAACCTTGCATTCGAACTATGGAAATACTGTATTAATTCAACATAAGAATGGCTACCAAACGTTATATGCACATCTAGAATCGAGTAAGGCCAAAGTCGGTTCTTGGGTTAAAGCTGGGCAGGTTATTGGCGTTATTGGTGATACAGGTAAAGCGACAGGGGTTCATCTTCATTTTGAAGTAATTAAAGACAATCAAAGAGTTGATCCTAGTTTAGTGCTCGGCGCTAAAACTACAAGGTAATAGCTTCTATTTCAGGCACTTATAGCTTTATAAAGGTATGATATGTTTAAAGAAAAATGTTTTATTATTTTTACTATTCTTTTTAGTTCATTTAGCTATGGCAGTGAAATATTTGATAGTCTCCCAGACACAATAAATTCATCTGATAAATATGTTTTTTATTCTCACGGATTCATTGTAGAGGGCATAGATCCTAAACCTGTCCATGAGCGCTGGGGGCAATATAATTTTCCAGCTATTAAAAAGGAACTTGGTGACTCAAGCTATCATTTAATTGCTACTCATCGACCAGCGAAAACCCATCCTTTTAAATATGCTGAACAGCTATCTAAACAAGTAACTAAATTACTAAAAAATGGCGTACTTGCAAGTAACATAACCTTAGTTGGCTTTTCCCGTGGTGGGTTTATCACGGCAATTGCATCGAGTAATTTAAAAAACATGGATATTAACTTTGTAATCTTAGCGGCTTGTACAAGCGGATTAGCTAAAAGAGCAGAAATCGCTATTTATGGTCATTTATTATCAGTATATGAAACATCTGATTCTGTTGGTTCGTGTGACAATGTAGTTGCTAGGAATCTTGGCACTGTTAGTTCTTATAAAGAAGTTTCGATTTCAACGGGTAAAGAACATGGCGCTTTTTTTATCCCCAGAAAAGAATGGATAGTACCCGTTAAAGCCTGGTTAAAACGTAAAAAGCCTCAGTAGTATTGTATAAGATCTAAGATCATACAGCCGATAATTCAATTTGAACAACTTAAAAAGTAATAAGCTAAGGATTAAATCAACTTCATGGAAATTAGAAAATTAAACTCTTTAAGAGCTTTAGCCGCCCTTATTGTATTTGTTACCCACTTTTCAGATATAACTCATTGGTTAAATGGCTCTCTAGGGGGTGGTTCTGGAGCCTATGGTGTAATGTTATTTTTCCTTCTTAGTGGGTTTTTAATGTCACTTCTTTATTTAGACACTAAGTTTAGCAGAGCAAATATTGAACGATACTTATTAGCCAGAGCTGGCCGAGTTTTACCCCTATACCTTGTAATTGTATTTAGCTCTTACTTATTAACACAAAATAACTATGATATTTTATACAACATAACTGATCTTAATTCGTTAATAGGGCACCTTTTGTTTATACATGGCGAAAGTGTGCTTTGGTCAATTCCACCAGAAATACAATTTTATATTATATTTGTAGCTTTCTGGTCTTTAGCAGGCGAAAGGAAAGGGTATATATATTTATTAATCGTAGCCTTTATGATGTTTTGGTATTTAGCTGATTTCCCAAGGTTATTTGGTGAAATTGAAAGTATTCCTTACAACTTTTTTAGTACTTTAAGAACGTTTCCGTATTTTTTTATTGGCGTTATATTTGGTTTGCATTACAAATCACTTAAAGTGCCAAGTTATATGAAAAGTAACTGGTTTATATTAGCTTTATGTTTAATACCTCTATTGTATCCTGAGTTTTCACCTATTAACGAGGGCGACAAAAAAAAGATGTGGCTTAGTTATGAAGTTTTATTTGTTATGAGCACAGTATTCTTTTGTGTTGTTTTTTTAGTACCAAATAACAATATTGTTTTAGCAAATAAAATTGGTGACTTTTTAGGGAAGGTGTCTTACTCATTCTATTTATTGCATATGCCTATTATCGGAATAGTTAATAAATTAAATTTAAACAACGAACTTAAGTTGTTGTTATCACTGAACTTAAGTGTGTTTTTTGCGTATGTATCGTATGTTTTCTTCGAAAGGCCTATTGCAAATAAAATTAGAAGTCTTTCGAATAAAAAGCAGCAAAAAATTTAGTTTTTACACATCTAAGGAAAAGAAAGAATGTTTTTAAGCTGGCCTTTGCTGTTGTTTTTTGCTCTATAGCGTTAAGTGCGAAGAAGATTACAGAAGTTAAAATTCGAAATACGCATACCTTGAAATCAAACATGAAAAAAGTGGATTAGAATATGAGCTTCATATACGCTTGCCCAACAATTATTCACAAAGCAATAAAAAGTACCCTCTGGTATTATTGAAAGACACGGGCTACTTCGTTGCAGCGGCGAGTGGCATTGTACATCTAATGGGGGCAGATATTTTAAGGATGTCATTATAGTCGGGATTTCATACTCCAAAGGACATGACCCTTTGATTAGTCGTACAAGTGACTACACACCAACATATGCCTCAAATGAAGGGGGCACTCGCTCCAACCTCAAAAGCATTCTGGTCAAGCCAACCAGTACATAAGTTTCATTTCAGATGAAGTTTTACCTCTTATTAACCATATGTACCGAATTAAGCCGGACAAAAAGATATTTGTTGTCTACTCATATGGCGGGTTGCTTGGCGCCAACATTTTGATCACTCATCCTGAATTGTTTGAGTATTACATTTTAGGTAGTCCATCGTTCTGGTATGACAATAAAGCGATGTTTCGGCTGGAAAGTAACTATGCAAAAAGCAATAAGGCCATGAAAGCACAAGTGTTTATATACATTGGTAGTGAGGAGGGCAGCATGGTTGAAGAAATGCTAGCATTTGAGACTCAGTTAAAGTCACGAAATTGTCGAGGGTTAAGTATCCAATCCAAAGTATTAGCAGGGTTGTCTCACCGCAGTGCTTTTGCAGTGTTATTAACCTATGGTCTTCAAAAAGCTATTTCTAAATAAAGCAAAGGTAACTAACCAGTGGCTAAGATTTTTATGGCCATTAATGGCACCCAGCAGTACTTCAGCGAATAGCGGTCATTGAGGATTAGTTGTCATTAGCTAAATGAAACTTTACTCACCTTTACATGATAAAACAATCTAGCCCAAGCATAATATTTATTAATAGCAATAGCTTATACTTTTTGGTATTAATAAAAACTTATAAAATAAGGATATTTTCGCGCTAAAATAGGGAAGGTGTCCTCCATTTTTGGCCTCCTAAAGGTAAAGTGAAAGAATAAATAGAGGCTAGTAGTGCTTCTAGTAGGTCTTATAGATAGTCGGCATTACGTCAATAAAAATGCTCAAAGTTGATTATAGGACTCATTTTTTAATTGAATCTGGCTGTTGAAGTTATTCTACTGCCTCGTTATAAGTCGGTATTATATGTACATTGGTGAAGCATCAAAAAAAACAGGATTATCTATTAAGGCAATTCGATTCTATGAAGAAAAAGGATTGATAAGGCAGCCGGAAAGAAAAGGCCGCTATAGAGTATATGATGAAACAGATATAGAGCTTCTCATATTAATTAAAGAGGCAAAGGATTTAGGAATAACGCTGTCTAAACTTAGAGGCGTTATCGTTTACAATGATAACAAAGTTGACTGGAAAAAAATTAAACAATTTTTAAGCGAGATAAGAAAAGAATTAATTAGCAAAATTGAGGATATAAATAAGCAAGTCAATAATATTGATAAATGCTATAACCAGATAAATCCCTAAATAAACATTTGACTCTCCCCTAATGGGGAGACGGTAAACTCCATCTCACATAATTAATTATTGGATAATGAGATGGGTAAGCGGGTATTAGTTCTGGTGGGAAATCCTAAGAAAGATAGTTTTGTAAGTTCTTTAGCTGAGGCTTACTTAGATTCAGCTAAAAATAAACACGAGGTCCAGCTGATAAAAATATCAGATATGGAGTTCAACATCGATCTTTCCAGCGGATATGATGAAAAAGCCTCCTTAGAAGATACGTTAAAGTCATTTCAGGCCTATATTGAGTGGTGCGATCATTTAGTTATTTTCACACCCATTTGGTGGGGGTCAGTACCTGCAAAATTAAAAGGACTTATTGATCGAACATTTCTGCCTGGTTTTGCATTTGAATACGAGAAAGGTAACTCTATTCCCAAAAAATTACTTAAAGGGAAAACAGCCCGAATTGTGATGACGATGGATACCCCACCATGGTATTACTTTTGGATTCAAGGTGCCCCAGCTATCAAACAATTAAAGACAACAACACTCAAATTCGTTGGTTTTGGTTCTGTGAAAAGTAAAATGATTGGCCCTATTATAAGCTCTACTAAAGAGTCTAGAATTAAATGGATTTATGATATGTCAAAACTAGGGGCTACTGCTAACTAAACTCACATCATATATGAGCCTTAACTCTGTCAATAGGTATTAATGTTATTTTTGACCATTTTTACCGTAATAAAAGATAAATTATTAACCTAAAAATTAAATTTAATGGTGCAATCTTGTTGCTTAATTAAAGTGGCTGTCTTGTTTATTTTATGGTTTTCAGATGAATTACCTAATGCTTTAAAAGCGCTTAGCGTTAATTACAGGAACTCGATTTTTAATTGGATTTTGCTGTTGGAGTTATTCTACAGCCTCGTTAGGCCGCAAGTGATGAGTGGCACACTTACAGGAGCTTTAAAATGATCCCATCGGCTTATACAGAGCTACTGGCCTCGAAAGCCGCTACATTGACCCAGGACTCTAAAGCCATCTGCTACTGAAGACGGGGAGACGTCGAATCTTGAATAAGTAGGGCAGGCACACGTTAAAAATTATCGAGTGCCGAAATCTCGGAGTTTAAGTGCCGAAACCCGCCAAACGAGTATGATCTGGCTTAATTGCTTCTTTCATAAAATCAAAAAATGCTTCTATTCTGGCAGACTTCTTAAGATCGCGATGCGTCATAATCCAAAGATCTATACTTTGCTGTTTTATTTCCACATCAACTTTTTGCAGAGTGCCAGAACTATCACCAATAAATCGGGGCAGGAACGCCAGCCCCATCTCTTGCTCCGCCGCGATTAGCAGAGGCTCGAAAGAGTCCGTTTTCATCACTATCTTTTCTTCCGATATGCGCTCAAAAAACTGCAGCGATGCTTTACTTTGGTGCATGACTAACCACGATGCTGAGTCGAGCAGATGCTTACCGTGAAGGCTGTTTATGTAATTTGGAGTTCCATATACACCAAAGGCAATCTCACACAACTTCATACCAGCTAAGGGATCTGGCAGCTCGCTAGCTGGGCGTATCGCTACATCTGCATCCAAATGGGCTATATCTAATCGACGTGACGTCAGACTCAGATCTAACTGAATTTTTGGGTAAAGCTGGTGAAAAGCAGCCAAATGATTACCCAATACTAAGCGGAAAAGTGCGTCTGTTGTGGTTATGCGCAGCAAGCCTTCCAGCTTCATTTCTTGTCCAAAAATCTTGCGCTCCAACTCCTTCACGGTCGACTCTAACGCAACTGCTGACTCCAAGAGTTTCTGTCCCTCAACCGTTAATTTGTATCCAGTAGGAAGCTTATGAAATACCCTTAACTTGTGGCGATGCTCAAAAGTGTCGAGCCGGCGCAAAACGGTGCTGTGATTTACCCCAAGTGACCGGGCAGCAGCAGACAACGACCCCTCATTTGCAACTGAGAGAAGGTATTGAAGGTCCCCCCACCTTATGTTGTGCATTTTTGCATACTTAATGTGTTTAATTAGCGAGTTTTATTAAAATTTAGCACAGGTATAGTTATTAGACAAATGCAATGAGCGAGAGCGAAACCTAAGCATACGCGACGAAAAGTTCCTGCTTCTCATGCATTCGACTTCGAATACTGACAACCAGGAGAAAGAGAATGACTAAAAAAACACTACTCATTGGCCTCGCTAGCCTCTTTGCTTTGTTCCAACTAACAGCTGTACAGGCAGGCGATGCAAAGACTGTTGACTCAACAAAAACCCTTGAAACGGCCCAAGCATTTTTATGGGCTGCGGGCTCTGGTGATATGGAAAAAATTAAGTCGTTAATGAGCGATGACTTTGTTTGGCATAACGAAGGCGACAAGTCATTGCCATGGATTGGTAATTGGGAAGGAAAAGACACAGTTCTAAATAAATTTTTTCCCGAATTTGGAGCAGCCCTTAAAACCACTAGCTGGACGACTGATTACAGCTTTGCATACGATAACCAAGCCGTATTTATGGGCACCATGAGCGCAATTCTTAACCATTCCGGTGTAGATACTGGCAAATTCAGCTGGGCGGTACGCGTTCAGGTTGAGGATGGCAAGGTTAAAAGTTGGAACTGGCTCGAGGATAGCTACGCAATCTCAAAAGCCTATCACGCCAAGAAATAAATTGTACTCACCAAAGTAATCTTAAAAGCTTGGCTCCCTCTGTCAGGATATCAAGCTTTTATTCAACATGTATAAAAATTAACAAGACACCTATCCTAAATTTTGAACAAAATCACCAATTAGGATGACACTCATCCTAATTATTACTAAAAAGCCAACAAAAACAGTATGAAGAGTGCATTGTTATAAATAATGAATCACGTAAAAAGCTGAGCTATGTAGACAAAATGAAAGTGAATGCCTTTAGTTTACGCTGCGGCAACTGTATTGCCTTGTTCATAATATAGAAAAGCTGAAAAACACGATGCATTGAGAAGGGTAAGCCCTTTTATCCTAAATAAAAGCCACTGAAATCCCCGTAATTCCTTCCAAAACATCAGTTAAAACAATACTAAACCAGCTTTTTATATTCTATGAAAAATACAGTAATCGATTGAATCAAAATAGGAACTCAGCTATGGTTTATTTATCAATAAAAATAAATAAAAAAACGAGTTAATCTACAGGCTCGTTATAAGTTTAGGAAAGGTTCGTGGATAATCGCCCTGATAATTTTGTACATCAATTCGAAGACGTAATTGATATGTACGGTGAAGTATGTGACTGGTTTAATGAATTGGGTTTTTCTTATTCAAAAAATAGATATGGCTTGTATAAAAGACATTTTGATAAGTTCATTGAAATGGCAAAAACATCATCAGTTCCAGACGATAAAGATGAGTTAATAAAATTTAAAAGAAAATTCGATAATGCATACATTGAAGTTAATGAAATAATAAGAATTTACAATAACTTAAAATCAATCAACTCTTCAGAATTCATAGAACAAATAAAAATAATTGTTTCTGGTCAAGAGTTTCGAGCTAACAGTGATAATGATCAAGCTAGAGATTTTTTATTTGAACTATCAGTGGCGTGTCGCTTTATTAAAGCAGGTTTTCCTGTCTCATTAAAAGGGGTTTGTGATGTAGTCGTAGATCTTGGTATTGATGGTACATTGTTTGTTGAATGTAAACGTATTAAATCTGAAAACAGAATAGATAAAAATGTAAAAAAAGCGAACAAACAAATTATTAAAAGAGTTCAATTACACAAATCAAGTAAAGTAAAGTAAAAGGTTTGGTTGCAATCAATGTGACAGATCTATTGCCAAAAACGAATATGCTTTTCCCAGATTCAATGTCAGCAACAATAGCGATCCATCGAGGAGCTTCAAATAACTTTATAAGGCAGAAACTTGAAAAACTTAAAGCAGGAATGAGTAATAAATGCTTGGGTGTTCTATGTGAAAGTGCAATGATGCATTATTTTTCAAGAGAATCAAATATTCCAGGTTTTAGTTATTCACGGCACACGGAACATATCGCTTATTCAGATAGCGTATTGTTTGAATCATTGGTGCCTAAGATTAGCCGACAGGATATAAAGTAAACTTATAACAATACGCCCTGAGGTGGACAGCAAGCGCTAAAGCTCAATTAGGATGACACTCATCCTAATTATTACTAAAAAGCCAACAAAAACAGTATGAAGAGTGCATTGTTATAAATAATGAATCACGTAAAAAGCTGAGCTATGTAGACAAAATGAAAGTGAATGCCTTTAGTTTACGCTGCGGCAACTGTATTGCCTTGTTCATAATATAGAAAAGCTGAAAAACACGATGCATTGAGAAGGGTAAGCCCTTTTAACTTAAAATAAAGCCACTGAAACACCCGTAAACCCTTCCAAAACGCCAGTTAAAACAATACCAAACCAGCTTTTATATTCTATGAAAAATACAGTAATCGATTGAACCAAAATAGGAACTCAGCTATGGTTGATTTATCAATAAAAATAAATAAAAAACGAGTTAATCTACAGGCTCGTTAACTGCCAAGGGTAGCCATGAGTCAGAATCCCAAATATTCAGAACATCAAGAATCATTAATTGCTTTGGTTACACATTTATCAATGAGCAGTTGGTCTGCACGCACTCCATCAAATTTAGCAAAAGCACTATCAATAGATAAAGATGAAATTGAAGTAGTTCTTAGTTCTTTTAAAGGTCTATTTAGGAAATCGAAGAATAAAAGCAAAAAAACTGCTGACTATTTTTATAGCTTACAAATTCGGCATGCTAAACAGTGGCTAAACGAAACTGACGATGAGAATGAAGACTCTAAAAAACCTCCGCTTGAAGTGGAGTATTTAACTAAGCTTTTAGACTTTGTAATATTTAAGGCCGCCGAAGAACGGCGCAATAAAATTGCGCAATTAGGCCCTTGGATTACAGCTATTGCGTCGTTAATTGTGGCTGCGTTAGCAATCGTAGTAAAAAGCAGTTAACAAGGCACTTAAATGGAAGTAAAACAGCCTGTTTTATGGGATCCAAATGGATTACCTAATGCTCTAAAAATGCTTAGAGTTAATTGCTGGGGCTCGTTTTTTAATTAATTTTGGCTGTTGGAGTTATTCTACGGCCTCGTTATGTTAATGGAGTCACCCTTGTCATCTGTCCCCCAAAATAAACAAGAATTGGAACAAGCAATTCAACTAATATTTGATAAAATTCTAGCGGACTACTCAAGCATTCCTGAAGAGCTATCTAGAACTGTTAGAGTAGAAGGGAATGTTAAAGGAACAGAAATAAGTGTTAGTGATACGCTTGCTTATCTAATTGGTTGGGGAAAGCTAGTAATTCAGTGGAATAAACTTACGTCAGCTAAGCAATGTGTGGAGCTTCCTGCAACTGGTTATAAATGGAATGAACTAGGAAGGCTAGCTCAAAGTTTTTATTTTGAGTATCGTGATTGGAGCTACAATGACTTAATCTCTGAGTTTAAAATAACAACAAATAATATTTTGTCGCTAGTTAGTTCATTAAGTGAGCATGATCTTTACGGTGTTGCTTGGTATAAAAAATATACATTAGGTAGAATGATCCAGCTTAATACCTCATCACCAATGAAAAATATGCGCGCTAAAGTAAAAAAATTTAAGAAGAGCAATGATATAAGATAAAAATCACATAACAAGTGACTTTGGTGCCACCGTTCGCTCATGGGCATAGCCGAAGTTGATATAAAAGCTGAACGTTCAGCTAGCCCAATTTAAAGTGGATTAAATCTGCTCTACAGGCTAGTACTCTCTATATTTCATTTTGAGATACTCAAGTTAGTAGTACTTATTTCTGATATACTCAGTCAGCACTTTTACTCAAAAGGTAATAGTCTTCAGCTTGCAACTTAATGCAAGTTAACTCACTGCTCTTCATTATTTATTGCCAAAATTACACCTTTGTAAAATAGAGTTGGTTCATCCGAGCCAAAAACGTACATAAAAACACCGCCTAAGTTTATTGGCGAAGTATGATGATTCGTTGGTGAACTCAAGCGTACTTACTTTATAAACAGGACTTAGCATGAGTGAATTAACTATCGGCGTTATCGGAACATCCCGCAAGACAGATGAAAGACGGTATCCTATTCACCCAGAGCACTTATTACGAATTCCAGAAAACCTTAGAAAACAAATGGTGTTTGAACAAGGCTATGGCACCGCTTTTAATGTTAGCGATGAATATATTGCAACGTTAACGGGTGGCATTGCATCGCGCAGCGAAATACTTACCCATATTGGAACGGCCATTATTGCAAAGCCTGTACTTGCTGATTTAGAAGAAATGCGCGAAGGAGGCACTATTTGGGGTTATGCCCACTGCGTTCAACAGCATGAAATAACACAAGCGGCAATTGAACGTAAACTTACCTTAATTGCTTTTGAAGATATGTATGTGTGGTCACCAAACGGAAATGTAGGGCGCCATACTTTTTATAAAAACAATGAAATGGCAGGGTATTGCGCAGTAATACATGCTTTGCAACTTAAGGGTATTGATGGTCATTATGGCGATCAACGTAAAACGATTATATTTAGTTTTGGTGCAGTGAGTAGAGGCGCTATTTACGCTCTTAAAGCGCATGGCTTTAGAGATATTACAATTTGTATTCAGCGTCCTGATCACGAAGTGCGTGAAGAAATATTAGATTGTCACTATGTTAAGGTACGAGAAGGTATTGAAGGAGAGTCTCGCATGATGGTTGTTGAGCATGATGGGACTAATCGGCCACTTAGCGATCTTATTAGCGAAGCCGATATTATAGTGAACGGGACTTATCAAGAAACAGCTCATCCGGTTAACTTTGTCATTGAATCAGAAGCCGAGTGCTTAAAACCAAACAGCTTAATTATTGATGTTAGCTGTGATGAGGGGATGGGATTCTTTTTTGCAAAGCCGACAACGTTTAAAAACCCTTTATTTCGATATAACAACACGGATTATTATGGCGTTGATCATACACCGAGTTATTTATGGGAAAGCGCGACGCGTTCAATCTCTGCGGCGCTCATTGTATATTTACAAACGATACTCAAAGGTGCTTTGCAGTGGCAAAAAGATGAAACCATTCGCCGTGCAATAAACATTGAGCAAGGAATAATTAAAAATACGGCAATTTTGGCATTCCAAAACCGCGAAAATATTTACCCTTATAACGTAATAACACAATGATTATACCAATCCGCAATAATACTTAATCATTTTACGGGGCTAAACGTGTCGCTACCTGTGTTAAAAAACTCTCATTTACGACTGCATGGATGCAGAAGGTAGAGCAATGCAGGAGCAATTGCCGAGAACAACTAAATAGCGAATTTTTTGCCTAGCTATCAACACGTTTTTCCATCCTCAAAATAGATCATTTAATTAAGCGAACTGGTATTAAATTTATCTCTAATCTAATTTTACATAAGGGTTTATTGAACTTTAGAGGTTAAATTTGCAGTAGTCTGTTTGGTATTTAGGCAAGGCAGAGCCTATGCAGTGTGGTTATTCCCCATAAATGGGCAATAACGTAGCATTAATGCCAAACAGGCGCTGCCTAAAGGGTTCTTTCTAGGAGCTACTTATTCTTACATGGATGTAAGCCATTAGAATAACGCAGGAGCTATCGAGCCCACTCGGTTACAAATCTCGCGTCGCGATTAAATAGCGCCTAGTTTGAACAAATTTTAATCCGCAAAGATCAACAGACCATAGATTAATTAGGGGTGTGCACTTCGTTTTAATGCAAGTAATTTTAAGGCGAAGTGTTTGTTAGTCGATATTAAACTCTTAAATTCAGAATGTTATTTTAAGTAGTTGATGACTACTTTGTATTTTCGAGTAGGTTGAATTGCCACTTTCTACCATGTCAAAGTAGCGCATGAACCACGTAATTAAGTTCGTACTACTATTTATTTGTCCTTAAATTTTAATACCATTATAGATTACATTATCACTACAACAGTACTTTGTGAAAAACCAAATTGAGCATTCGATCTTCAGGTCGATTCTCCTACGAACGTACAAAAAAGATTGATGTAGATGGCACCAATGACCTTGAAAATATAAGCGCCCAGATAAACTTCTCTCTATCAATGCCCTAATTTATCATCAACTAGAGTGCCAATCGAAATACAAAAAGTATTCATATATAAATTAGATATAAAGTATTTCATATTTAAATATTTATTATAAATAAGTGTGGGATCCCACCATGAAATATTTTACTTTTGGCAAAGAAAAGGAATTACAAATATAAACATATGATGTATGTTGTCGATATTAAATAATAACAACAGTGCAAAAACCTGTTAACAGATAACGACCTCAACGGGAGAAAAATATGAGACAACATCTTTTAGGCTTCACACTAGCCCCCTTATTTTTGCTTACAACAGCATGCTCGCAGCAAGAAAGCGTAGCTAAAGTTGATAACAATGAAACGCTAAGCGCAACGCAAAATAAATACGAGCAAACTGCGACTCTAAAAATAGCAAAATTAAAAAAAATGATGCAACAAGCACAAAGTAAGCAAATTGATGTAACGCGTGAGCAGAGCATTATCTGGTTTGCAGAACAGTTCTTAAAATTTGCTAACTGGGATGAAAATAATTACGACGCAGTTGTAAAGTTATTTGGCTACGAGCGTCATTACGCTGCCGACAAAGAAAAACTAGCAAAAGAGTTACCAAATTTTGAGCGCGAAAAAGTCATCCAAATTTTAGATAAAGGCATTAAAGAGCTTGGGCAAGAGCTTTCAGGTGAAATTAAACGTCGCCCTGTAAATAAGGTTGATTGGCAAAACACAAAAGCACAAGACAATATGTTTGTTAGTAATGATAAGCCTATTTTTTTATATGACTATTTTTCAAAGAGTGTTGGCCAGCCACTTACTAATAAAGATGTTTATAACGATCATTTAGGTGCGCTTTACCATGGTGGTGAAGATTTGTATCCGGTGGATCATGACCGCGCTATTAATTCATTTTTAGTACGTGAAGATGGCACCTTTGACGAAGAGTTAATGAAAGAGCTAACGCGCATCCCTGATACCAACATTGGCTTTTTGGTTTATTGGTTAATGGGCATTCCAAAGTGGGTTGAAGAGCAAGAACCAGAAGTTAGAAAAGGCCGCTCGTTATTTACTGGATTCGATATTGATAACCCATTAGCGCGAGATATTTGGGGTAAAATAATCCGTAAAACGGGCGAGCTTACTAAAGGTAAAAAAGTAACTGAAGTAGGGTTTGTGTTAGCTAATGAACCACACTGGTATGCTGAAAAAGGCCACTGGACACAAAAATTCCAAGAAATGACCAGTATTTCTTCATACACATTAAACAAGTTTAGAAGCTGGTTAGATAAAAAGTACCAAGGTGATATTAACGAGTTAAATGAAAACTGGGGAACGCATTTTAGTCAATTTTCAGATATAGCTATTGAGATACCTATCGATCCTGCGATTAAAGGCGAGCCTAAGTGGTACGACTGGACACGTTATAATATGGACAGAAGTACTGACTGGTTTACTTACGTTCAAAATGAGCTGCATTCTGTAAATGAAAACGCCGATACCCATATAAAAATTATGCCGCGCATGTTTATGGATGATTCGCGTTCTGGTGGTATTGATACAGAAGCATTAGCCGAGTTAACAACTATGGTAGGGCACGATGCTAAGTCTTTTGGAAGCGAAAACATCCGTCCTGGTAAGTCCTCTAAGTGGATTGAGAAATACGCTTACAATTGGGGCATTGTAACGATGTTTCATGACTTTATGGAATCAGTTGCACCTAATAAAATTAATGTAAATTCAGAATCTCACTTTTTATCTTCGGGTCAGTGGCGAGATTTAGATACACGTACAAGTTATGTTCGAAGTGTTTATTGGCTTGCAACTCTACTTGGAATGGATGCCAATATGGGTTGGTTTTGGGCGCGTGATCCAGATGGTTCACCTGAGGATCGCTTAGAAGGTGATCTCGACTTTTTTGACCCAGGTCTTGGTGGTGCATTTGCAGGCTCTAATAACATGCAGCCACATGTAACTAACGAAGTTACTCAAGTGATGTTTGATCTTAATAGTTTTTCTGAGGAAATTATAGAACTTAGAGAGCAGCGTCGTCCTCTTCGATTGTTTTATTCTGAAACAACAGCGATCAATACAAATGACTATATGACGAAGGGTTATAAGCTTTACGAAAATCTATTTTTTGAAGGTTTCCCACTTGGTTTTGTCACTAAAAATGTAATTGAAAAGCAAGATAACAACAATTGGGATGCAATACTGGTTTATCGCAATAACTTTGTTACAGATGAAGAGTTTAGTGCGCTTCAAGGGTACTTAAATAAAGGTGGTACCGTTATTTTAGACTCAGCGAAAAGCTTGTCTTTAGATGAGTACGGACATACGCGTAATGCTAAGTTGTTAGCCAATAAAGGTAAGCTTATTGTTATGCCTAAAGGTGCAGACGTTGAAGCCATTAAACAAACTGCACTAGCAGAGGTTTCGAGCAGCACGCCTGATGTTATTGTAAAAGTAGACAATGGTGAGTCATTTAAAACCACAACATGGCGTACGGTTAAGCAAGACAACGGCAGCTACCTGGTTAATATTTTAAATTTGGGCCATGGAACAGCAAATTTAAAATTATCACTTACAAACGGCAAAGCGATTACAGTTAAAAATTTAATGACGAGTAATCAATTAGAGAACACGTTCGATATCCCTTCAGAGGGTGTGCTTTTATTAGAAGTTACAGCTAAATAGCAAGTGAAAATTAACCAGTATATATTTTATATGCTGGTTTTTTTGTAACTCATAAATGATTGCTTTTAACGTAGTAGGTATTTTTGTTGCAAGATTAAACATCATATTTTTATATTGTTTTTATCAATTTGGTGTCGAATAGATACACTCATTACAATATTGTTTTTTAAATAGCCTACGGGGCTAAGCATATAGGCTTAGCATAACTTTCAGCATAAAAGGACACACACAATGAAAGTATCCAATATAAAGTTATTGATGCTTATCGGGTGCTGCGCGCTAACCGCACCTAATGTATATGCAAATAATTCTGAAAATAAGCGAGCAGAAACCAAAAAACCTAATGTGCTTATTTTAATGTTTGATGATATGCGTTTTGACACATTTTCATACCGTAATGGGCCAGTTTCAACGCCAAATATTGATGCATTAGCAAACGAAGGCACGCGATTTGATCAAGCGATGACTTCTACTGGATTATGCTCACCTTCGCGCGCGGCTATGTTTACTGGGCGCTGGGGACATAAAACGGGTCTTGACGATAACGTAGGTCTTTATCATTCTCGTCTTTCGGAGTTATCACTCAGTGAAGGCAGCGTAATTAAACGTGCAACCAGCATAGGCTACGATGTTAGTTATGTCGGTAAATGGCATTTAGGTGCACAAGGCCCAGCACTGCGCGGTGCAAACTTTATGTGGGGACACGATAAAGATGAAGAACGTAACGGCCGTCCTTTTACGCCTTATCAAACGCAAAAAAATGTAGCCCGTATGAACGCAGGAGAACGTGATAAAAATGGCGAAAAGCATGATTACTACAAAACACTTGCGGGTACATATGCTGATACAGTAACGGCTAAAGAAGTAAACGAAGGCAAACTAATGCTGCAAAATGCGGCTAAATCAGACAAGCCATTTTTTGGTATTGTTAGCTTTGAACAACCTCATCCACCGTACCGAGTACCAGAGCCTTACGCCAGCATGTACGACTACAAAGATATAAAACTTCCCAAAAACTTTGGTATAAAACGTAAACATAAACCAATGGCGCAAGATGATATTTGGTGGCCCTGGCACGATGTAAGTCACATGACTGAAACCGATTGGCGCAAAGCACATAGTTTTTACTATGGCGCTATTGCCATGATTGACCACGCAGTTGGCGAGCTTATTAATACGGCCAAAGAAGAAGGTTTATACGACGACCTGCACATTATTTTAGTCGGCGATCAGGGCAGTATGTTAGGTGAGCATAACCTTTATGACAAAGGCCCATATGCGTATGACGAATTAATGCGTATGCCACTTATTATTCGTGACCCTAGCCTTGAGCCTAAAATAATTAACCGCCAAGTGTCTATGCTCGACATAGCGCCAACACTTCGCCAGTGGATGACACTACCACTTGATGGCGACGAAGACGGGCGTTCACTTTTACCATTAATGAAACAAGGCGATAGTGCAGATGCTGGTAAAGATGATATTTCGTTATATGCCTACGAATGGTACAACGGCGGATGGTTTGGTATTAGAGCTATACGTACCCCTGAAATGAAATTTGTATGGAATCCAGGTGATAGCCGCGATGAATTATACGACTTAAAAAATGATCCGTACGAAATCACAAACCAAATAGATAATCCTAAATACAAAAAACAGCTTACTGATTTAGTGCATAAAATGGCGGGAGAGTTAAACCGTATTGACGACCCATCATTAACAAAATTTAACCACCACATGAAAGCTTTTTTATAGCCGAGTAATGCTCTTTGGTAGGCCTTAATTGGCCTATTGTTTTTTATTATCAAAATTGAGATTGGCACTATGAAAACACACACAAAATTATTGAGCGCTTTATTATCGCTTACATTATTAATTGGCTCTGCGGGGGGACACGCAAGTGAACAAAAACCCAATATTATTCTTATTGTTGCAGATGACTTAGGTTATGCAGATGTCGGTTTTAACGGCTCTAAGGACATTATTACCCCAAATATTGATGATCTTGCTAAATCGGGTACCTCTTTTTCAGACGCTTACGTAGCGCACCCATTCTGTGGCCCAAGCCGAGCGGCATTAATGACCGGTCGTTATCCACATAAGATTGGCTCACAATTTAATTTACCTACACGCGGCTCAAACGTAGGCGTGCCTACTGACGCCAAGTTTATTAGTAAACTACTAAACGAAAACAACTATTTTACCGGTGCATTAGGTAAATGGCATATGGGCGATGCGCCGCAGTATCATCCAAATAAACGTGGTTTTGATGAATACTATGGCTTTTTAGGGGGTGGGCATAATTACTTTCCTGATCAGTACCAACCCCAGTATAAAAAGCAACAGGCACAAGGCTTAAAAAATATTTTTGAGTACATTACACCGCTAGAGCACAACGGCAAAGAAGTAAAAGAAACGCAGTACATTACTGATGCACTTTCGCGCGAAGCCGTTAATTTTGTAGACAAAGCAGTGAACAAAAAAAATCCATTCTTTTTATATTTAGCTTACAACGCACCGCATGTGCCATTGCAAGCTAAGGATGAAGATATGGCGATGTTTCCTAATATAAAAAATAAAGACCGTAAAACCTACGCAGGTATGGTTTACGCAGTTGACCGCGGCGTGGGTAAACTAGTAGAAACCCTGAAAAAAAATAATCAATATGATAATACGCTTATCGTATTTATGAGTGATAACGGTGGCAAATTAAGTAAAGGTGCTAATAACTTCCCACTTAAAGCAGGTAAGGGCAGTACACAAGAAGGTGGCTTTAGAGTCCCTATGTTGTTTCATTGGCCTAAGCATGTACCTGCGGGCAAACGCTTTTCGCATCCTGTATCGGCACTTGATCTGTACCCAACATTTGCAGCTTTAGCGGGCGCTAAAGTTGAAGAAAACCAACATTTAGACGGTACAAATATGTGGCCTGCGTTTATTAAAAATGAAAACCCACATAAAGATGAGCCTATTTATGCACTTCGCCATCGTAAAGGTTACAGCGATGCTGCAATTCGTATGAACCAGTGGAAAGCATTAAAAGTTAACCAGCAACCGTGGCAGTTATTTAATATCGAAAACGATATTTCTGAAAAACATGATGTAAGTAAATCTAACAAGGCACTGTTAACCGACATGGTTCGCGAAATGGAAAAATGGAGCTGGGATAACCAACAGCCAAAATGGTTTCACGAAACTACTGAAGGTGCGAATTGGCGATTAGATGCCATGCCACGATTTGATAAAACGTTTAAGACAACCAAGTAAGTTTCATCAAATTCAAGGAGGCTTTATGAAAGTAAAAACAATTGTATGGCATGTTTCTTTATTATGCATGAGCGCAAGCTTACTAGGTTGTCAACGAGCGAGTGCCCTAGCGGGCGCTCAGCTAACAACTAGCAGCACATTATTTACTGAGCAACACCAAGCAATTAAATTAGAAAACAAAAACCGCCGTAAATGGGATAACGCATTAATAAGCGATTTAGACCAAGACGGTTACCCTGATTTATTACTTACTGATCATGGTTATACCATTCGTTTGTATTGGAACAATAAAGGCGTTTACGACAAAGGGCGCGATCTTATTGTGGGTGATATGCACGGTATTGGCGTAGGCGATTACGATAAAGATGGCAAAATGGACATTTTGCTTTCGCGTGGTGGTGGCTCTGGCGATAACGCGCGTAATGCTAAGTTATTTCACTTTAACAAAAGAGAAATTATTGAAGGCGGTGATTTTTCACCCAAATTGCCAACGTTACGTGGGCGCACTAGTAAGTTTTTTGATGCCAATAATAACGGCAACTTAGATTTATTACTAATGGGATTCCCGCAGGCTAATAGCGGTAAACAAACCAGTAATTTTATTTATAAAAATGATGGTACTGGCAATATAACCCACGCAACTGATTTACCAAAAACTAATCGAGACGGTCAAAAAGTCCTTATTACCGATTTTAATAACGATAAAGTTGACGATTTAGTGATTTACGGCGACGGCGCTTTACGTATTTTAAAAGGCAATGGCGACTTTACCTTTAGTGACGTAACCGGCAACATTTTACCTAATAAAATAATGGATGCGACGGGTGTTAGCGAAATTGATTTTGATAACGATGGTGACTTTGATTTATATATAAGTCGTGCTAACCCATTACAAGCAGGCGATACGTTTTTTGATGCTAAAAGCAAAACATTTGGTTTTTATACTAAACGCGGGTCATTTAAATTCAACGACTTACTTATTGGCGACACGCTCAATATAGTTAATTACCAATCCCCTTATCCGAATCAAGATGTGTTTGTAGGAGAAGGTGCCTATAAATACAAATTTGAAGGTGAAAGGCACAGCGGTCAAAACGTTAATACTGTTAGCAGTAACGGCTTAGGATGGCCTGATACTCAACCTAATAAAGGACTTTATGTTGGTTATATAGGTAATAATAAGTGGCGCATGGCGGGTAATACGTTTTCACCGACTACGGGAGTGGTAACCGGTGTTAAGCACTATGCAGAAAATAAAAAGCCAGTGGCACCATCAGATTTGTTATTAAAAAATGAAAGTGGAAAATTCGTTGATGTAAGTGATAAAGCCGGTGTTAAAACCAATTTAAATACCACGGGAGTGAGTGTAGGTGATTTTAACAACAGCGGATATCAAGATTTATTTGTTGTTAAACAAGGTAACTTGGTAACCCCTACGTCGCAAATACTGTATTTAAATAATGGCGATAATACATTTAGCCAAGCTACTCATTCGGGATTAATTACAAATACCTTAGGTACCATTGGTTCAGGCGCAAATGTATTTGATTACAACTTAGACGGCCAGATCGATATTATTATGAATAACGACAGAGGTCAGTGGCACTTATTTAGTAATCAAGCCAATAACAGTAATCACTATGCATTACTGCGTATAAGTAATTCACTTAAGCATAATACAAGCCCAATTGGTGCTATAGCGACACTTAAAGGCTGTGGTAAAACCCTAACAAAGCGAGTATCGCCTGATGCAGCACCTTATACACAATCATTTGATAACGTGGTTCATTTTGGTTTGGGTCAGTGCAACGAAATAGATAACGTGAGTGTGCGTTACAGCAATGGCGAAGTGATAAGTAAATCTAAGATTGGTATAGATAAAGTAACCAATCTTTAATGCAAAAGAGTTAACTATGAGAGGTAAAAAGCAAGGTTTGGTAACAAGCCTTGCTTTTTTTTCGCAAAAATTAAGAGCAAAAGAGAGCAATAATGAATAAAAACAACATCACTCATCTTAAAAATAAATTAGCGGGTTTAGTGTGCTTATTTACTGTGTTTGGTTGCAGTACTCACATGGCTCAAAGCAATAATAAAAGCATAAATAAAGGGGAAGTAAGTGCATCTTTAGCGTCTGTTAAAACGTCTAATACAATGCTTAATAGTGCGAGTTTATTTGCATCACTCCCTGATTATTGCCCAACCCCAGACGCTTTTGCTGTCTCTCCTACAGGAGAACTTACTTTATCGTGCGTTAACTATGCCAATAAAGGGCTACAAGCGGGTGTGCTGGTTAATATTAATAATGACAACACGTTTACTAAAATAGCCCAGTTATCGGGGCCAAATAATAAAGGGAAGGGTCGTCCTATGGGCCTTGCCTATGCCCCCGATGGTTCGTTATTTGTAGCCGATAACCAAGGCGCTGGCAGAGCCCGATTACTTAAACTTACCTTAAAGAATAATGCAGTTATTAACACTCAAGTCGTTGCCAAAGGCATGAGTTCGCCAAACGGTGTACGCTATCAAAATGGCTATATTTACGTAACTCAATTGCGTGTGCCAAGTAAAAATAAGGCCGAGACTCTCAGTGGGATATATCGTTTTAAGGCCACAGATACGAATATATTAGTGACAAACAATATAAATGATCCACATTTATTGTTTTTAGCTAAAACTGTTAATAAGCAACGTAAATTTGGACTTGATGGCTTAGTGTTTGACGCACAGGGTAACTTGTTTGTGACCAACTTAGGTGACGACTTAATTTATAAATTAACGCTTGATGCAAACAATAACCTGCTTAGCCAAAGTACCTACGCAACACTTCCAAAAGGAAGCGGACCTGATGGCCTTACTATAGACCCTCAAGGTAATTTATACGCTGCAGGTTTTTTAACTAATCAAGTTATAAAAATTGATACAAACCAAAATGTAACCGTTATTGCATCGTACCCCGATAACAATTCAGAAAATGGCGAGTTAGACCAACCTGCCGATATTATTTATTATAAAGGCTCTTTGCTTATGTCGAATTTTGACTTGCTTACAGGCCCAGGCATTACCAATACTGGGCATAGTAAGCCTTATACAGTAAGTGAAATTAAGTTATACGATCAATAACAGTTACTCTTTAGGTTAGCACCATAAATTTGCTTCTAAGCTATCTCTTTAAATTACCTGTAAATTAAAAACGTGTGTATTGCCATGTAATGTCTGAGCTTAAGATTTATGGGCAATACATTTGGTTTATCGCTATCAAAAGCTACTAATTGGCAGCTTTTGGTAGCTTTTGGTAGCTTTTGGTAGCTGTAACACTCTAATCCGCATAAATTAATAGTTTAAACCTTTATAAATTTCTTCTAAACAACTCAATTTTGGTCATTTTGAACAACATTTTTTATTTATTAATAGGGCTTCTGTCTCTTTATTTTTGCTTTGTATAAAAAAATAAAATATCTACGCCACTTTTACTTAAATATTAATGAATTTTAATTATTTAAAACAATAACTTAAATTTATTCGTTTGAAAAAGAAACAAAAATGTAAAAAGCAAAGTAAACAACTTGTAAATACAAACATCATATGTTTAACTTGATCGCAAGTTAAGCAACACTATGAAACGAAATTAGGATACCAGGACGTTGATTCATTTTATCTGTGGCGCTTAACTAACAATAAAAACAGACAACATCATCACACACTGGCATTGAGAAAAAGGATGCCGATAAACAGGAGAGCACACAATGCAGCATAACTTTAGGTTATCAGCAGTCTCTGCAGCTATTATTGTTTCGCTTATTTCATCATCTGCTTTTGCACAAGAAGATGAAGAAAAAGAGAAAATAAAACTACAAAAAGATATCGAAATAATTGAAGTCCAAGGGATCAAAAGTAGCTTACGAAAAGCGGTAAACGCAAAGCGCTTTTCCGACAACGTAAGTGACTCAATTCATGCTGAAGATGTAGGTAAATCAACAGATCAAAACATCGCTGATGCACTATCTAGAGTAACAGGGGTGAGTATTCAAGAAGAAGGCGGTGAAGGAACACGTATATCAATTCGTGGTGCCGGACCTTCTTTAAATCAAATATCAATGAATGGTGTAGCACTTACCGGCGGGCTAAGTACCGATGGCTCTAGTGCGGGCGCGACTAACGATAACAGTGTTGATTTAAGCTCTTTTTCGTCAGATATATTGTCATCTATCGATGTAATTAAAACATCTTCTGCTGATAATGATGAGGGCTCACTCGGCGCAAGTGTTGTACTGAGAACTGTAAAACCGCTAAATTTAAACAAACCACGTCGTTCTTTTACGGTTGAAGGGCGCTACAACGAGTTTTCTGATGAAAGTGACTCACGCATTAATTTTAGCTTTTCTGATAAATACTTTGACGACACCTTTGGCTTTATTATCACCGCCTCTAAAGATACACAAAAAACACGACAAGATCGTATCAATACCGATTGGGCTAACGGCGCAATTCCTATCGTTGATTTAGATGATGCGACAGGCCGTACAGCACATGACACCGTTACAGGCAAAGCAATTAGGGTACTTGGCAATCAACGTGATGCTGATGGAAATAAGCTTTTTGGTGAGAATGGAGAAGCATTATTAAACCCACTGAGTTCACTTAATAATTACGACCCTGAAACGCAAATATTACATGAAGGTGATTTATTTGTTTTAGCGCGTGAGGTTATTGATTTTACATTAAATAATGACCAACGAGATCGCTTGTCAGTATCTACAGGTTTTCAATACCAACCAACAGAGTCACTTGATATTCAGCTAGATGTAACTCATACAGAGCAAGATGTGTTAACCGACAGTCAACGACTGCGTTTAAACATGGGACCTGTAACACCTTTAATTTATGCCGGTGATGACAATACAGCACTAAACGGGGTTGATTTATCGACCAATACCTTACAGCAATCAAGTAGCCGCTCTACAGGCGGTAACTTTGTTCGCTCCTACGGACTTAGAGAAATTGATACTAATGTAGCGTCACTTGATATTGATTATCAGGTAACTGATTCATTAAATATGAATGTAAGAGCTGGTTTTTCTAAAACAACAGATGAAACACCAGACGATGATGAGAAAGATCGTTTTATCTCTATTAGTACAGCTACATGGGGCACGGCAGGTCGTCAAATAGTTGAATCAATGCCGGATGGCAGCCACGAAATGGTTGGTTACGACTGTGGCGGCAGTGGAGAATGTAGTTACTCAACTGGCGTTACTCCAGGTGAGTTTGATGCCTTTGATGGTACGTCTAATGCGGTATACAGCCGTTTTAACCCGTATGACATGCAGCACAATCACTTAGGTAGTTTAGTGCTGCGTAAAAATAAATTAGCGGATACAAACAAATCACTGTTTGTTGATTTTGACTATGCGCTTGATGGTGACTTTATCAGATCGATCGAGTTTGGAGTTAAGTGGTCAAATCGTAAAAAAGATGTCTCTATTCAAAATAGAGCAACCACAAATGGCAGTGACTTAATAGATTTAGAAGACCCTGATCAAGCTTTTGAAGTACGTGGGCTTGGTACAATTCGCTTAGCCGATATAATCGCTGATAGTGCCTATCCTTACGATAATTTTGGTGAAGATATTCAATCAGACCGCTCTGCAGAGTTTTTTAATGGCTGGCCGTTACTTGATGCCGAAAAAGCGCTTGAAATTGTTTCAGGCAAAGATGCAGGTGAAGTAGGTATACGCGAAACCATTACAGGCAGTCGTAATATTGAAACCGAAACAAAAGCCGCTTATTTTAAAGCAAACTTTGAGCTGATGGATGGCAAGCTAACAGGTAACTTAGGCCTTAGGTATGTAAAAGATGACACAACAGCAACTGGTGTAGGCGGTATTAACTATACGCGTTTTCCACAAATGGTTGATGCGTACAATTTGTTAGTTGAGCGCGGTTTAGCAAATACAAATTTAGATGCCTGTCCGGCAGCTGTTATGGGGGTATCTGACACGGGTCAGCCTGATCATCGTTACACACCAGCAAACGATGCTGAGCTACAAAACTGTTGGGCATGGCAAATCACCCATGCGTATAACCGCTCAAACCCGGCTACTTTCCCTGTTGATCCGCAAACGGGTCAGTTTGTAATTCCTGGGGCTGATGGCAACACCGGACTGGGTGTAAATCAGCAAGTTTTTGTAGATGAAAATGGCAACATTATAGCTAACAATGCATTACCTTCTTTAATTTACGACAGCAACGGAAATTTAGTTCCAACGTCAGCTAATGCGTGGGCACACTTTGCAAGCAACGGACAAATTTGGCCGTTTTTAGACAGAACAACCTCATTTACAGGGACACAAGGTAGCGGACGTGAAGTACAAGACCGCGTTGCATGGGTAACTAAAAAAGGCGGACATGACGCTTATTTACCTAGCTTGAACTTAAACTATGCAGTTAACGAAGAAATGATTGCACGTTTTGCTGTTAGTAGAACAATGACACGTCCTCGTTTTGATTCATTAAACCCACGTACACAAATTTTTGAACAACAATGGGACTCTGCTAATGGCTCAGCAGGAAATGCAAATTTAAAACCGCTTAAATCAACCAATCTCGACTTGTCTTATGAGTGGTACTTTAGTGATTCAGGCTTGCTCTCGGCAGCGTTCTTTTACAAGGATATGAAAGACTTTGAAGAAACGGTTGTGGTTCCGTATCACTACAAAGACGTTAGGACTGAATACGATTTACAAACAGCCGATTTATTACTTGATTACGATGAGAATAGAACACCAGGTGGCGAAGAAGATTGTATGCCACTTAGGCAAGTTGCGGGCTTTTTTGACCAATGGCGCATTGAATGTGACGTTGTAAACGTAACCACAGTAACCAATGGCAAAGGCGCAGATATCAAAGGTGTTGAACTAGGTTACAACCAAAACTATGACTTTTTACCAAGTTATTGGGGTGGCTTAGGTTTAAACATGAACTATACCTATCAAGATTCAGAATCTGATCGTCAGCAGGTAGGTAATACCGATATATTTTTAAAACCACTACCACAACCTTACACTCCAAAGCATTCCCTAAATACAACACTGTATTGGGAACAAAAAGGGATTCAATTACGTTTAGCGAGTCGCTATACCGGGGAGCAATTAGTTAACCGAGGTTTAGTTGGCGGTGCTACATGGCAAGAGGCAACCCATCGTTTGGACTTTAGCTCAAGTTATAAAATTAATAAAAACTTTAGCTTAACTTTTCAGGCACTTAACTTAACTGATGAAACTAACCGAATTTATTACACCAGTTCATTTACGCGTAATGCGTTTGAAGCTAACTCGCAAGAGGTTGTGCTTGATGAAGGTAATGCAATTGAAGATGGCAGTGTAACTACTTCGCGTACAGCATCAGTTTGGAAAACAGGTCGTCAGTTCCGTGTTGGTCTTCGCGGTACCTTTTAATTGAGAAACTATTAGCAGCGGGCCACGTTAGGCGCGCTGCCTTACAAATCTTGGAGAGTAAGATGAAACATAACTTACTAATAAAAACAGCAATTAGCAGTGTTATATTTTCAGTATTAACAGGGTGCGGCGGAACGGATGAAGGTTATGATCCGCAGTTTAAATCTGATTTAGCTCTTGTAATCGATACCGCGGTGATCACGAGCACATTAAATGAGGAGTCCGGAGTTCAAGAAATTGATTTACTGCAAGGCGTAACAATCGACGGTAAACCAGCCTCTGAGTCAGGTGCAACCATAAACGTAAGTGAGTTAGAGTTTGTGGTTAATAATAATTTCACTACCCCACAAACAAGTGCTAATACTATTGCATCACACCGAATTTCACCTTTCACGCAATCAAGTGATAGCACTAAATTAGTTATAAATACCGATGCGTTTTCGGCGGCATTAAGACAATGCGACCAAACCGATATAAGAGGCGCTTTAGATGGCGATGGTAACCCTATTGCTGATGGTAACTTAGACTTTCCGAGTCAAGTTATTTATAACATTACATATTCTATCAATAATGGTGCAGTTATTGCTCCGGGCGGTGCGCTGCCTACTCGTACATTACAATTAACTGTCAATGCTATTGATGACGTTGTAACTGAAGTAAGCGTCTCGCCGATTGAAATCCCTGCTGGTGGTCAAGCAAGTGTATTCGCATCAGCGATACCAAGTTACGCGTGTAACCCCGCACTTATTTATTCAATTGTAGATGAAGATATCGCAACTATAGATGAAAATGGCCTTATTAGCGCTAAAAATACCGGTGAAACGACTATTACAGCCACAAGTGTTGATAACCCCGAAGCTTCAGCAAACGCCACACTTACAGTGACAGGTGCTTTTAGTCTTGCAATAACAAACGACGATAAAAACGAGTTAGGCGCTTCTTCAGGTAACAAGGACGTTCCAATCTGTGTGGCCAGTGGTGTAAAAGTGCAGCCTGCTTTACTAAACGCAGAGTTAAGTGGCGAATATACTTTTGATTGGACACTTGGTGATGAGGTTTCATTTACTAAAAGCTTAACCGCTAAAAGTGGCTTTGGAGAAGTACTTGCCGTTAAAGCACCTACAACAATAGACAGCTCAAATACGGTAACGGTTGAACTTATTGATGGCGATACAGCAAGCACACCTTTATCACTCATTTCGCAAAAAAGTATTACGGTTAATACTGTTAATAACCAAATGTGTGAGCCGGGTGTGTCTGAACACGAAGCAGGCTTTAACACCGACTTTAACCTCAATGGTGAAGGCGCACCTTATAAAGGCAATGCCACTTATAGCGTATCGGCAACCTCTGTGTCGGGTAATGGTCGATCGCTTGAAATTACAGCGGGCACTGCTACTCAAGGTGAAGCGAATACACCGTACTCTTTTGCAACTCAGCAAGTATGGAATAAACAACGTAACTGGTATAGCGCCAACTATGGGCGTGGTGCTGAATCTGTTGGTAAAACATACCGTTATGCCGTGTGGGTTAAGTTAAATCAAGTGCCAGTTGAACCCGTTACGTTACGTCATGTTGTTGTACCGTGGGTTTATGACGGCATACCTGAGGATGCAAATGGATTTACAGGTCGTTACTCAGAAGCCGGCTTATTTAGCGCAGCACTCGCAGCCACTACGCAGTGGCAATATATCGAGTTTGAAGAGGATTCAACTAGTACACGTGAATGGGCTATTCCAGCAACGTGGAGCTCAGTAACCGATGTGTTTACTCTTTGGGAAGTGTATGGATTACCAACAGGGAATTCACTTTTAATAGATGATTATGCTGTTATTCGTACCGACATTTAGGTAACACGTGTACAAAATAGTATTTGTTAAAGCGATTTTAAACTAAATAAGTTTAAAGTCGCTTTGTTTGCTTATAAGCCTCGATGAAAAATCTATTTATACACCAACTTCTAACTTTCACACTAATTTATATACCAAATAATGAGACATCATGAACTACAAATTAAAAAATATAAAAGCGCATAAATTGACGTTCACAGCAGCACTGTTATCGGTAATAACTCTTGGCGGTTGCAGTAGTGATTCCGCGAGTAATACGCAAAAGAGCCTGCGTGTTAAAAATGTATTGCCACTAACCGATCCGTTAAATGAAGGCGCATGGGTTTTAAACACTCAAGTAAGTGATGAATTTGAAGCCAGCACTATTGATGAAGAACGTTGGTACATTGTGGGTAAACTAGAAAAGGGTAAACCCGTTTATAAGCACCCAGATAAGCCAAATAAAAAAGTATGGAAAGGCCGAGCACCTTCGCAATTTTCGGGTAATAACTACCGTTTAGAAGATGGTAAGCTAAAGCTTGAAACACGTTGGGAGCCAGACTTTCCATTTGAAGAAAAAATACATAAGCCCGTGTTTGGCGATGCACTTAAATACGAAAACCTGACAACGGCATGCTTTATTGGCAGAAAGTCATTTCAGTACGGGTACATAGAAATTAAAAGTAAAGCCGCTGATGCGCAAATAAGCAGTGCATTTTGGTCGATGGGTGAAAAGTTAGAAGTTGATTTTTTTGAATTATTTGGCGACTCGCTTGATCCTAAAAAAGATCACATAGACAGTGAATTATGGTGGTCAATCCGCGATTGGAATAAAAAGGTGATGGGCAAGCCCACTTATACAGAGCGAAAAGACTTAGGTTTTAGAGTGGCTGATGACTTTCATGTGTATGGAATCGATTGGAGTGCTGATGGAATTAAATACTATGTTGACGGTAAATTATTTAGCGAAGTATCTGCAGCACAAGCTGATGCCTGGGCTAAAGAGCATCGTGGGGTTGATACAGGCTATGTAGCCACTAAGCCACTGTTTTTATGGCTTGATCAGGAGACTTTTCCTTGGCATGGCGTACCAAAAAGTAAAGAAGAGCTTGAACGTAATAGCCCTGAAGGTAAAAAAGATGATGGTGTAGTCGACTTTGAAATTGAATACATCCGTGTTTGGCAGCAAAAACCAATACAGTCAGTTAAGTAAGGAGTGGGTTAAATGAAAAAAAATACTAAGCCAGCAAGCACATTATTTTGTTTATCACTGATTGCTACAAGTATTCTGCTTTGTGGATGTAACACTACTCAAAGGGTAAGCAATGAAACACTAAGCGACAACCGCAGTAATAAATTAATGTTTAGAGAATCGCAAAACATTATACCTTTTGAGCCCCTATCGCGCCGTAAGTGGGATAGCGCGCTGATTGTAGACTTTGATAAAGATGGTTATCAAGATGTATTAATTACTGAGCATACCCACGCAGTAAAAATTTTTTGGAATAACAAAGATAATACCTTTTCAGCACCACAGATAATTATTAAAGGCGACACACATGGTGTTGCTGTTGCTGATTACGACTTAGATGGTCGTATGGATTTAATAATTGCCCAAGGAGGTGGTGGTGGCTTAAAACCTCGTTTACCTGTGTCGTTTCAAATAAATCATGACCGCACTGTTGAAGGCGGAAAAACGTTTGATGATTTTGAACGCACACGCGGACGTTCGGTTAAATTAGTTGATGGTAATAACAGTGGCGTACTAGATTTAGTACTTTCTGCTTTTCCATTAAATAGGCAAAAAAAAGGAGCGAACCATATATACAAAAACGAAGGACATAATCATTTTAAGTTTGTCGATTACTTACCTAATGCTAAATGGCTTGGTTATAAAACCTTAGTAAGTGATTTTAATAATGACGGGCACGATGATTTATTTTTTTACGGTGGAGATGACATTGTTGCAGTGCAGAGCAAATCTGATTTAGGCTATAAAAATAAAAGTAAGGCTGTATTAGGGAATAACCGTAATATTAGTCATGTAAGTAGCATGACCGAAATCGACTTTGATAATGACGGTGATTTTGATTTATTTTTAACGCGCGCTAAACATCAATTTGAACAACACACCTTTTACGATGCTCAATCTCAAAACTTTGCTTTTTTTGCTCGTAACGAAGCATTTAAATTTGAAGACTTTAAAATATCGGGTGACTTTGAAATAGAAAACCTGCAAATGGCTTACCCTCATTTTAATGTGTTTATTGGAGAAAATAGCGCTCCTTTAATATTAAAAGGGCACGGCGGCAGTGAACGTACGGTACATGTAAAAAAAGAGCAAGCAACCGGCTGGCCTAAAAATTTAAGTAAAAAAGGTTTATATATAGGTTACTTAGGTAATGATACTTGGCGCGTCGCGGGGGATACTAAATCGCCTACAGCGGGTGTTATTAAAAGAGTGATTAATTCACCCAACGTAAAAGGGCTTGAGCCATTACCAGCGGTATTATTAGAAAACCAGCAAGGTAAATTTGTTGATGCAACAGCCAAGCTAAATATTAATCTTAGCGAGCCTACAACCAGTGCAGTAGCCGGGGATTTTAATAACGATGGTTGGAGCGACTTAATTGTATTACGTTATGGTAATCCAGCAAGAGCTAACGAGCAGGTACTGTATTTAAATCAGCACGGTCAAGGATTTGAGGCTTTACAAAATCATGGTCTTATTTCAACTGAACTTGGAGCAACCGGGGGGAGTGCACAGGCCTTTGATTACGATAATGACGGCGACCTTGATTTAATCTACTCAAACGAGCGGGGCCGTTGGCACCTATTTACTAATAACAGTGTTTTAGATGCACAGCATAATTTTTTGATCACTAATATTGGTTACTCACCTAACGCTGGCGTGTCTGCATTGGGAGCTACTGCTACTATAAAAGCGTGTGGGCATACTTATAAGCGTGTTGTAGGCTCAACGGGTGCAGGTTTTTCACAAAGTGAAAATAACAAGCTACACGTTGGTTTAGGTACGTGTACACAGATAAATAATGTATCGGTTCGTTGGAGTAATAATGAGTATATAGATATTAGTAATGCGGTTATAAATGATGCTAACGGGGAGTTAGTTGGTAGAAAAGAGCCGTTGTAAGTAATTAAGTGTAAGTAAGAAAATAGCGCTTATTAAGCGCTATTTTTTGTATTGATACTTTAATTAAAAGCTATATTGAACACTTGCACCCACATAACGACTCCAGTCACGAGGATAGAATGCTTCCCCAAAACCTTCAGAGTTTATACGTTGGCGAGTAGTGTACGACTTATCAAATAAGTTTTTAATGAAGACACTAAACTGAAGGTTATCTTTGCTTACACTCAAGTAACCATCCCAAATGCTTGACGATGGGTTAGCTGATTCGCCAAAGGCAAGTTCATTAATTGATTGCGTATGGCTACCATTATAACGCCAAACTGCACTAGTATTTGCTTTCCAGCCAGTATCAGCAATTTGTGTATTGTATGAAATAGTACTTAAAAATTGTTGCTCAGCATTATTAGGGAAAGATAAACCCGTTTGATCAAAGCTCTGACGACCTGTTGAATCAGTAGTGCAGCGAGAAGCAAGTAAACCACCATCACCAGCAGGACAATTTATAGGTGTATCAGCAAAGTCTTCGTAACGTGCATCAAAATAAGCGTAGTTAAATGACCACTTCAATTTATCTGATATTTTAACCACTACATCGGCTTCAATACCGGTTGAACGCGCTTGTGCTGCGTTCACGTAGCCTGCAAAAATAATGTTATTTTCTTCATCTATTACACGGCTGGCACGTACTTGATAATCGTCAACTCTCATATCAAAGTAGGTAAAGTTAAACAGTAAATCGTTATCAAAATACGCTGAACGCAGGCCTACTTCAAAGTTTGAAGAGTTTTCAGGATCGGTAGGGAAGTTGTCTGCGTCCGCAGGATCTGTATTTGTTGTTACAAAATAAGATGCGCCTTTATAGCCGGTAGAATAATTTACATAACCGCGAATATCATCGGTAAAATCATATCCAACAACTGCTTTATAGATAAAGGCTGTGTCTGAGTTATCAAACTTAGTTGGCGCGTCTTGGCGTAAAATAAGCGATGGATCAGTTTGAGCAAGTTCTAATACTTCATCGAATGTTTCCATTCCAACACCCGTAGAAGGTGTTGCCAAATCTGTACGGGCAAAGGTCGCATTACTTTTTTCGTGTAATAATCTAAAGCCAAAAGTAGCATCTAATTGCTCAGTTATTTGATATTCAAGTTGTCCAAAAATAGCGACGTTTTCAAAACCAGTTGTAAAATCACCACTATTTAGTAAACGAGATGGCGTCAATAATGAGCGGTCGTCATCGCCAGTGGCTGCATAGTTAGCTAAAAAAGCATCTGTTGACTGTCTTGAATAACAACCAGTTAATTCGCCTCCTTCAATAAATCCTCGGTTACCTGCAATACAGCCATCGCGAACCTCTGAGCGTTGGCCGTCGGTATCATGGTAAAAAAGGCCTAATACCCAATCAAACTTTTCATTGTTAAACGATGAGATACGAAATTCTTGTTGAAGTACATCAACCGATTCGTTGCCACCAAAGGCGGTTCGCTCTACAGGAAAATTAATAGTGAAAAATGCTGAGCTGTTATATAAATCAAAGTCTCTGTAGCTACCATTGTAGCTAAGCGTAATTTCATCATTTAGGTAGTAATCAGCAGATATTGAAAAGCCAAAGTTCTCTGTTCTACCAAAGTTACCTTCAGCGTTTCGTGATGTAACCGGGCCGCCAGCTTCTTCAAAAGTAGACTCAGGATTAACACGGTTATAAGTGGTGCCTTCAATAGTGCCATCGTCTTTTACATTAACGATTGGGCGTGGGCCAAAATCTGGGTTAATGCCACCTAAGCGAGTAAGTGAACAACAGTTTGTGTCTGTTTCTGAATATTCTAAGCGAAATAGTACATTTAATTCTTGGCCGTTATCGTATAAAAGTTGGCCGCGGCCTGCTTTTGTTGTTTTTGCGCCAATAGTGTAGTCTTCTTCACCAGGCATGGTGTTTTTTATCCAGCCATCAATATCACTGTATTGTGCATTAAATCGAGCTGCCCAGTTTTCGTTAAGTGGTACATTTACAGTACCGCTAAAATCAGTGCCATCAAACTCAGTAACTTGTGCTCTAACCGTACCTGAAACCCTGTCATCTAGTTGAGGTTTTTTAGTTACATAATGTAATAGGCCTGTAGATGTATTTTGGCCAAAGAGTGTACCTTGCGGCCCACGCATAGCTTCAACACGTTGAACATCTGAAATAGGCAAGTTGAGCATTGATTGGCGCGGTAGCACTTCGCCATCTATAACGACTAAATTTGAAGACTGTAAGCCAATTGAATTTGTAAAAGTACCTATGCCACGTGTTTTTAATGTGGTGGTTCTTATTTCACTACTATCATCAATACCAAAACCAGGTAAGTAGGTCACTAGATCAAACCCATTATCGATGCCAATTTCTTGAATTAAATCGCCGCTAAGCACCTCAATAGACGAAGGAACTTCTTTAAGTGCTTGATCGCGCTTTTGTGCGCTTACTACAATAATTTCAAAATCGTCATCTGTGTTTTTTTTAACTGACTCTTCTTGTGCGTATACGGTCGATGTGAAAGCCGATAAAGAACAACATGCAAGCAATATTGCTGTATGCAATTTACTGTGTTTAAGCATTTTAACTACTCCGTTTCTTTATAATTACTATGTGTGTGCAGATATTGCGACGGCATTACCTGTTTTTAGAATCAGATTAACAAAATGTTACTCACCACTGTATTTTGTATTACAGACAACAAGTGAAATAAGCTTTATCAAATCATATTCATGTTAACAATTTAAACATATGATGTTTATGGTTGCAATATGTTGAATTGTTGTTTATTAAATGTTTCTTTAAAATAGGTGAAGTCTCACCTTGTTCTATTATGTGTAAATAGCCAAGATGAAACTTAGGTTGTTGAAAGTAAATACTTTAAATTTAAAGGTGAATTTTAGAATAAAATATAATATATATTTAAAAATCTACTTTAACGTAACAAAAAAGAGGTAAGCATCTCTATTTTTACTTTTTTGAGCAAAGCTAATGCCTAACCCTTTAAGTTGGTTTGCATTATTATAGTGCGCAATGTGTACTTTTAATTCATCTAAAGCTTGTGTTGTTAGCCCAATGCTATCAAGCGCTAAAAAATACAAATAGGCGTATTGCACGTTGTTACTTTCAAGTGCCATTGCGTGTTTAAACGAGTCAACAGCAGCGGGTTTGTTACCGTTTCTAATAAGCGCCATACCGTTTGCATAATGTAGCGGCGCAGAGGTAGGCACTGCTTTTAAACCTGTATTCAACGTGCTTTGCATTTTTTCTGTTTGGCCAAGTCGGTAATAAATGTCGGCTAGATTTACATAACTTGCATCAAAGTAAGGGTCAACGCTAATGCCATTTTGTAACGATTCAATGGCGCCGTTTATGTCTTGCTTGTTGAGCGCGAGCATACTTTGATTAATGTTACCTTCACCGCGCCATGTATTTACAGTATTAGCGTGTGCAAGCTCTATAATTGATTGATTAAGCCCATTTAACTGCGCTGTTGTTTGGCTTAGGTTTTGCGCTGCAGCAACACGCACCGACTTTAATTCGTCGGTTAATAGTTGCTTATAGCTTTTTAAGCGCTCTGCTTCGGGCAGCAAAAAGCCTACTTTAGCAATCGCCAAGCGAATAAGCGGAAGCGGTGAATTAACCCAACTTTTTACTGTGGCATCGTTTAGCTCAGCTCCTGAATTGCCTAAATAAGCAATTGCACTGGCGCGATCTATTTCGTTTAACGAAAAGTCATTAATCAAGCGCATATGTGCATTTTGCGATATGGCTTTGAGTGAGCGTAACTCAAGCATACTGTGCTCGCTTGCACTTAATGCCGGTGCTTTACCATGCCATTTTTCAAGTGTGCTTGCTGCCCATTCGTTTGTTTGACCGTCGTGGCATTGCACACACGCATTGGGTGTATCGTATTTTATTGATATATCAGGGCGCGGAATTTTAAAGCTATGGTCGCGCCTGTCATCAACGCCCATGTACCTAGTTGTAGGCATATGGCAATTAACACATTGCGCACCGGTTGATTGTTCTTTATGACGATGATGCTCGGGTTTGTTGTATTCACTGGCACTGTGACACTGCAAGCACAGCCCATTCGTTTTTGTTTTAACTTTCATAGTGTGTTTATCGTGGCAGTCAACGCAGTTAACACCGGCTTTGTACATTTTACTTTGTGCAAAAGAGCCAAACACATACACTTCTTCTTTAATTTGACCATCGGCGTGATACAAATTAGGTTCTAAAAATGAAGGACTAAATTGGTCCAAAAACGCTTGGTTGTTATCAAAACCATCAGTAAGCGGGCTTCTAAGCGAGTGGCACGCATAACAGCCTTGCATAAAGCTGTTATCGCGGGGCTCACCTTGCCAAGTGGCAATTTTATCATCACCGATAATTTTCCACTGCGACGTATTGGTCGGGCTTGTTTGAGCTGCCTTTATGATTTTTTTAGTTTTATGTTCGTCCGTTATATCGTTGTGGCAAGATTTACAGCCCACATTTATATTTGAAAAGTGCGTATCAAAGTTTTCTTTTTCAGTATTGTAATTACGCTTTAAATTATCCGAATGGCAATCGGCGCACATACCGTTCCAGTTTTGCAGTGGTTGCAACCAATGGAGGCGGTCGTTGGGTTTTACATCCTCGTTAGCGTAGTTTGCATACCAACGCTGCCCGCCAAGTGCTTTGGCGCGACTATCCCATGCAAAAGGAAATACTTGGTACTTACCTTTTTCAACTTCAATTAAATACTGTTGCAGCGGGTCAAAGCCAAATACATAACTTACGGTGTACGTTTTTTTAGTGCCTTGCTCGGTCAAATCAATTAAAAAGGCATCTTTTTCTTTATAAAACACGGCTTTTTGAGAGAAATGGGTCGCGGTTATATTATTAAAATCCCCAAGCACGGTATCTTCATTGGCTAAAGCCATTGAGTTTGCATGGTCTGACTGTTTCCAATCATGGGTTTGTTGTTGATGACAAGACTGGCATTCCTCATTTGCAATCGCTGAAAAACAACTGCATAAAAAAAGAACAACAAAAAGGCTGTTTTTTATATTTATCATTTTAGAATTCACCTTTAATAGCACACCAATGCATACTTAAAATTAAATAACGGGCCGCAGCTAAGCACTCAGTAAATAGGCTTTGCCTTTAAACTGACACTATTAATTAGGCTTAAGTAATAGTAAGAAATTGAAAAATTAATTTCAAAATATCATACATCATATGTTTGCAATATTGTTATGTTTTGTTTAGTGTAGCGATATTGTGATTTATAAACGCATTATTTACAACTCAACCATAAAATTAACTAGCCGTAATAGTCTAATATAACCAATATGTTAGCTATGGTGTAATTAATATTTTTTAGCTATGTGCTTAACTATTATATTAAATAGGAAACTGTGATGAATAAGCTACTTGTTCTTCTTTCTGTATGTTTAGGCTTTTGCGTTAGTGCTAATGCAATGGCAAAAGCACAAACAGAAAAACCTAATATTGTTTTAATTTTTGCTGATGACGCAGGTTTTGGTGATTTTGGCTTTCAAGGTAGTACGCAGCTTAAAACACCTAATTTAGATAAACTCGCCCAAAGCGGTGTCCGTTTTACCCAAGGTTACGTGAGTGATTCTACTTGTGGTCCTTCACGCGCAGGTTTAATGACAGGTAAGTACCAGCAACGTTTTGGTTACGAAGAAATTAATGTACCGGGTTTTATGAGTGATAACTCGGCACTTAAAGGTGCAGATATGGGCTTGCCATTAGATCAAAAAACAATGGGCGATTACCTTAAGGAGCAGGGTTATAAAACAGCGGTATTTGGTAAGTGGCATTTAGGTGACGCCGATAGATTTCATCCTTTAAAACGTGGTTTTGATACCTTTTTAGGTTTTAGAGGTGGCGACAGAAGCTACTTTAACTATTCAGAACAAGAAATGAAAAATGGAAACAAACATTTTTTTGATAAAAAATTAGAACGCGACTTTGGTAATTACGAAGAGCCAAAAGAGTACTTAACCGATGTGTTAGGTAAAGAAGCCGCTAAATACATTGAACAAAACAAAGACGAACCATTTTTCATCTACTTAGCTTTTAATGCAGTACATACTCCGCTTGAATCAGATCCTAAAGATTTAGCTAAGTTTCCAAACTTAACAGGTAAACGTAAAGAACTTGCTGCAATGACCCTAGGTCTAGACAGAGCCAGTGGTTACGTACTTGATAAACTTAAAGAGCTAGGCTTAGATGACAATACTATTGTAGTTTTTTCAAACGACAACGGTGGCCCATCTGATAAAAACGCATCAAATAATGCACCACTTGCAGGTACTAAATCAAACCAGTTAGAAGGGGGAATTCGTGTACCATTTTTAATTAGTTGGCCAAAGCATATTAAACCAGGTTCGACTTACGACTACCCAGTAAGCACACTCGATTTACTGCCTACTTTTTACAGTGCAGCTAAAGGTAAAGCGTTAGGTAGTGATATTGATGGCGTTGATTTACTCCCTTATATTCAAGGTGAAAACACAGCACGCCCACATAAAGTGATGTACTGGAAAAAAGAAAACAGAGCTGTAATACGCGATAACGATTGGAAACTCATTCGTTACCCAGACAGACCAGCAGAGCTATACGACCTAAGCTCTGACATTAGTGAACAAACAGATTTAGCAGCAAAAAATCCTGAACGTGTTAAAACTATGTTTAAATCATTGTTTGAATGGGAATTAACGTTAGAGCGCCCGCGCTGGTTATTAAAAAGAAAATATGAAAAATATGATATAGACCGCATGGATAAATACCGTTTACCAGCAACTCAACCTTAATAACGCATAGGTAATAATAATGAAAATAGAATCCGTTGAAGCGCTTTTAGGCTGCGTAGGAAAACGTAATCAGCTATTAGTAAAAGTAGTAACCGAATGTGGCATAGTTGGCTGGGGCGAATCGGGTTTATCAAATCGAGAGCAGGCAGTTATTGGCGCAATACAGCACTTTTCGGGTTTTTTAAAAGGGCAAGATCCGCGTAAAATAGGCCGTATTTGGCAAGAGCTTTATCGTAGTCATTATTTTGAAGGGGGCCGTGTAATTACGGCTGCTATTTCGGCAATTGATATTGCACTTTATGATATTTTAGGTAAGTCATTACAAGTGCCTGTTTATCAGTTGTTAGGGGGTAAACAACGCGAGCACATAGCGTGCTTTGCGTGTTGTTATACAGAAGCAGATCCTGATAAATTTGACGATTTAGTTAAAGAAGCAAAAGCGCTTATCGCGCTCGGCTGGACAACAATAAGAGTCATACCGAGTCGTTTTGACGATTTACAGTTTTTTGAACCACAAGAATCTATAACGCGAACAGCGCGTTGCTTAAATGAATTACGAAAAGTACTGGGGCCTGATATTACACTCGGTATTGATTACCATCACAGATTAAGCGTGGCTGAGGCCGCTTCGTTTTGCCAACGTTTAAAGCCCGACACACTCGATTTTATTGAAGAACCGATTCGTCATGAATCTCCTGATGCCTATAAAACACTGCGTACTTTAACGCATATTCCTTTTGCAATTGGTGAAGAGTTTAGCTCTAAATGGGCAGCTAAGCCTTATATAGAACAGGGGCTTACGCAGTATTTACGTGTTGATGTGTGTAACATTGGTGGCTTAACAGAAGCAATGAAAGTGGCTGGTTGGGCTGAGGCACATTATATAGATGTTATGCCACACAACCCGCTTGGTCCCGTGTGTACAGCAGCAACAAATCACTTTGCAGCAGCACTACCAAACCTAGGCTTAATGGAAACACACCAAGGTCCGTTTAGTGAATTTGGCGCCCATGATCCACTTCTTTTTCCGAAGCAGCATGTATTAACAGGCAATAAATTTACTATTCCTGAAGTACCAGGTTTAGGTGTTGAAGTGAACGAAGCCGCCTTTAGATTGGCAACCCCAGTAGAAACCGAAGCGCCGCATTTATCAAAGCGTGATGGTTCACATACCAACTGGTAACTAGTTAGAGAGTTAAATGAATACACTTACAGCGACTGTTTTTGATAACACACTAAATTTTGTCGGCGAGGGCCCTTTGTGGCACCCGATCACACAAACGCTTTATTGGGTTGATTTTCCAAATCATATTTTGTACAGCAAAAAAGGCGACCATAAAGTTGGGCAACGCTTAGATGATATGGTTACCGCTCTGGCTTGGGTAAACAAGGAAACCCTATTACTAGCAAGTGATAAAGGCCTAAGTGCCTATAATACCAGTACGCATAAGCAAACTTTCTTGTGCAGTGTTGAAGCAGATAAACCTGACAACAGAAGTAACGACGGACGTGCCGATCCGTGGGGTGGGTTTTGGATAAGCACAATGCATGGCGATGCTAAAGAAAACGAAGGGGCTATATATCGTTTTCACAACGGAGTACTTACTCAGGTTGTTAGTGATTTAACGATACCCAACGGTATTTGTTTTGATAAGTCGCGTGCTAAAGCTTATTACGCAGATTCGAAAACGCAAAAAATTTACCGATTTGACGTCGACTCACTTACGGGTTCGCCAATAGGGGAGAGTGTGTTGTTTTTTGACTATTCAAGTTCAGCTGTATCACCTGATGGGGCTGTAATTGATAGCGAAGGCAACATGTGGATTGCACTTTGGGATGGCGCGCGTGTAGATTGCATATCACCCGAAGCAAAGGTAATTGAAAGCTTAGCGACTCAAACACCTCGCCCTACCTGCCCAGCGTTTGGCGATGACGGTACAACACTTTACGTAACGTCAGCACAATGTGGCCTAGAAGATACCCCATTTGATGCCATACCTCACGGCACTACGCTTGCATTTAAAAATGCGGTAAAAGGCGTGTTTGAGCCTTGCGTTAAAATAGACGGCTTTTAATTTTAAGTATTTACTTTAAATATTAATTTTGTGTTTTTCCTCTTACATTAATTAGATGTGAGAGGAAAAACACATTGCACAGATAAACATCATATGTTTATATTGTTTTTACTAATTCTATCAATGTTATTCTTTTATATGTTGTAGAGCACTCATTACCAACACAGTAAAAGTATAAAAATAAAACTAAGGGTAATACATTGAAAGACACACACACACAATCAACAAAAGCAATTAAGTACTCCCTCATTGCAGCATTTGGCGGATTTGTATTTGGCCTAGACGCGGCCAATATATCGGGGGCGTTACGCTATGTTAGCTCGCAGTTTGAGCTAACCAGTTTGCAAACAGGTAATGTTGTTGGTTGCGCCATTGTTGGCGTAATCATCGCACTGTTTTTTACAGGTACTTTATGTCAAAAATTTGGTCGTAAAAAGGTACTTATTGGCATTGCTTTAACGTATTCACTCTCTACGGTTATTTCTGCTTTTGCAGTAAGTTACCCCATGCTGGTTGTTGGACGCTTTATAGGAGGGGTCGCATTTGCCTCTATAACTGTCTCAGCCATGTATATTGGTGAAATTGCACCCGCTAATAAACGAGGCCAATTTGTATCAGTTAATCAGTTGCTTATAACGTTAGGTAGTTTATTTGCGTTTGTTGTTAATTACTTTTTTGTTAAAAACATGGGCTCAATTGAATGGTTAAATGAAGCCAATATTTGGCGTTATATGCTTGGCTTTGAAATTGTGCCTAATATTATTTGGTTTTCGTTATTAATGACTATTCCTGAATCTCCGCGCTGGTTAATGAGCAAAAAACGTGATGAAGAAGCACGCGCCGTATTCAAAGGTATGGGAATCAATAACAACGATACCGAAGTAGTACTTAATGATATTAAAGCAACCATTCAAGAAGATTCAAAAAACAGTGCGCTTGAACAACTTAAAGTCTTGTTTAGTAAGCCTATGCGTTTTGTTGTATTACTTGCTGTATGTTACGCAGTAGTGCAGGGCGCAACCGGCATGAACGCGGTATTGTTTTATGCACCTACGGTATTTGAACAAATAGGTATGAGCGTCGAAAACTCATTCTTGCAAACAATAGTACTTGGTGCGGTATCTGTATTATTTACATTGGTCGCCATATTCTTTGTTGAAAAGCTCGGCAGAAGAACATTAACGATTACCGGTTTACTGCTTATTGCTGTTGCGCATGTATCAATTTGGTATGGCTTTGAAAATGCCACGTACTCACTTAACAGTGAAGCAATAACCAAAGTTGAAGAGCAAAAAGTAGATATTATAAAGCTGCACGTTTTCGAAAATAAAATATACAGCACCGATGTTGCTCTAAAAGCAGATCTTGCCACTATTTACAGTAAAAAAGAGCTACCAGTTGTTACTGGTGCAATTATTAATGCTTCTATAAATATTAGTCCTGCGTATGTTTTATTTGGATTATTTGCATTTTTAGCGGCCTTCAATATGTCGATAGGGCCAATAATGTGGGTGATATTTTCGGAGATATTTTCAAGCCGAGTACGCAGCGTTGCGCTACCATTTGCTGCCTTAGTACAGAGTATTTCTAGCTGGAGTATTCAGCAGTTTTTCCCTTGGCAGTTAGAGAATATGGGCGCAGCAAACACGTTTTTATATTACGGAGGCGTCGCTATTGTAGGCTGTATTGTTATGGCATTCATACTTCCCGAAACTAAGGGCAAGTCTATTGAGGCCATTGAACGCGATTTGGTCCCTGGGTTCAATAAATAAGGAATATGACTATGTCATCACGATTATTAAACGAAGTTGCTATTGTCACTGGCGCAGCCGATGGTATTGGAAAAACAGTTGCACGCGTATTTTGTGAGCAAGGTGCTAAAGTGTGTGTTGCTGATATAAATAAAGAAATGGGTGAAAGTGTTGTAGCAGAGCTAAAAAGCAAAGGTTTTGATGCTATTTTTGCTCATACCGATATTAGTGATGAAACGGCTATAAAAAGCATGGTTGAAAAAGTAGTTAATGAACTCGGCAAGCCCAGTATTTTAGTTAATAACGCGGCTTTAATTAGCCCCGGGCGCAACGTAGATGACGTTACTCCACAAATGTGGCGGGATAGCTTTGCGGTTAATGTTGAAGGTATGTGGCAGTGTGCTGTAGCTGTACTTGAGCATATGAAAGACTTAGGCCGTGGCAGTATTATAAATGTAGGTTCAGTACATTCTTATAAAATTGTACCGGGATATTTTCCATATGCGGTAACTAAGCATGCGGTTATAGGGTTAACTAAAAACTTGGCCGTTGAATACGCAAAGCACAACATACGAGTAAACGCACTTTGCCCAGGCATGATAGAAACACCTATGGCGTTTAAGTCGTGGGAGCAAACAGACGATCCGCAAGCTTCACGCAAAGCAATGGGCGATGTACATCCTTTAAAACGAAATGGAACAACTGAAGAAATCGCTTATCCAGCCGTATTTTTAGCCAGTTCAGATTCGAGTTTTATGACAGGGCAAAGCTTAATTATTGATGGTGGCCGTTCTGTAATTTATCACGATTAAAGTGCTTAATTTAACACACTGTAAAGCTCATGGGTTTGAGGCTATTTTGCTAAAAAATAGTGAGCTTGCTATCACAGTCATTCCTCAGTTGGGTGCAAAAGTCATCTCTATTGTGAGTTTAAATCACAATAGAGAGTGGCTTGCACACGATAAACAAATTACTTTAAAACCTTCAAAAAACAATGATTTTTCTGAGCATGATAGTGGTGGCTGGGATGAATGTTTTCCGAGTATTTCTCCTCAATTGTATGATTATATCCCCGATAAAGCGCATTTTTCACATGATCATGGGGAGTTGTGGTGCCAGTCATGGCAGATAACGAATACCCATATCAGCGATGAAGAAATAATACTTAGTTTACAAGCTGAGGTTTTTGACTCTACTTTTACATTTATAAGAACGTTTACTTTAAAAAAACACAATAAGCGGCTGCTTGTTGATTACCACGTAAAAAATAACACAACTCATAATCTCCCTTTTATTTGGTCAGCGCATCCTATTTTTGCCATAAAGCCAGAGATGCGTATTTTAATAAATAACAAACAGATGGAGTTTAAAGTTGATGAAGGGCTTAGTCGTTTTTATAACGTTAATAGTGTGTTTGTTGACTGGAATGAGTGCTCAACTAGAGTCCCGCCGCTAAGCAAAGTCATGCCGTATAACAGTGGTTTTGCAAGTAAGGTTTTTAGCAAACACTTAAATACGGGCACTCATAAAGATCAAAATATAATTGTAAAACTGGTTGATGATAAAGCCAATCAAAGCTGCGGGTTTGAATTTTCATCAACAAGCATAAGTCACTTAGGGCTTTGGTTTAATTACAATGGTTGGTCTGCCAATGAGCATATACCCCCTTTTGTACTTGGGATAGAACCTTGCATAGGCAATAACGATTCTTTACACAAAGCCATAGCGAGTGAAGATGAAGGCTTAATTAGAGGCAATGCTCATAAATCTTGGCATATGAGTTTTTTTGTTAATTAAATGTATTTTGTGTTTGCTCAATCAAACATCATATGTTTAAATAGTTATTATGTATTGAGGCCAAGTGTCTTACTTTAATCATTTAGCCCTTAGGGTGTTGTAGATAATAATGGAGCGACAGAATGCTTTCTAAACAATTGTATATTGGTGGAAAATTAATAACGAGTGACGCAACGACTGAAATTATTAATCCTGCAACACTCGAAGTTGTAGGCGAAATTTCGGCTGCAGGTATTGATGAGGCAAACATGGCCTTAGAGTCTGCGCAAGAAGCATTTTTAAGTTGGTCTACAACGCCTGCAACAGAGCGTGCTCAATGGATGCTTAAACTGCGTGATGCGGTAATTGCAAACGAGCAACATTTACGTGAATGTGTGCATTTAGAAATGGCTAAACCATGGCAGTCAACAGTTGACGACTTTCAAATGTTAGTTGATAGCCTTAATTTTTACGCTGATGCCATTGTTAATATCGCCGATGAAGAATTAACAGATAATGAAGGTACGCACAGCCACGTTCTTTCGCGTGAACCTGTTGGTGTGGCTGCAGCATTTTTAGCATGGAACTTTCCATTATTAAACTTAGCTTATAAATTAGGCCCAGCAATGGCTGCTGGTTGTCCGCTTGTAGTAAAGCCGTCAAGTAAAACGCCTTTGTCTGCTTATGCTGTAGGCGAATTATGTGAAAAAATCGGCTTGCCAGCTGGTGTGGTTAACATACTTTCGGGCACGGATAGCACCGTAGGTGATGCTATTTCAGCGTCAACTATTCCCTCTGTACTTACTTTAATTGGTTCTACTAATGTGGGTAAGCATGTAATTGCAACAGGTGCTACGTCAATCAAGCGTTATTCAATGGAGCTTGGTGGTAATGCACCTGCCATTGTATGTAGCGATGCAAATTTAGATAACGCAGCAGATGTAATTTGTGGCGTTAAGTTTGCCAACGCAGGGCAAATTTGTGTTACTCCAAATCGTGTATTTGTACACGAAAGCGTTGCTGATGAATTTATTGAAAAAGTACTTACTCGTGCAAAAGCAGTAAAAGTTGGTTTTGATAAAAACGAGGCCATTGATATGGGCCCCGTTATGGATGCTAACTCATGGCAGCGTATTGATGATCTTGTCAAAGATGCACAGCAAAATGGCGCTAAATTACAGTGTGGTGGTAAAAAGCCCGCAGGTGTTATTGGCTATTTTTACGAGCCAACGGTGCTTACCAATATTGACTCGAACATGAAAATTTACAAAGAAGAAATATTTGGCCCGGTTATTAGCATTGTTACATTTAGCGATGAAGAACAGGTACTTAAAGATGCGAACGACACCGATGCTGGTTTGAGCTCATTTATTTTTAGCAGCAACGAAGACACAATATCTCACTTTGCAAAGCATTTACGTTTTGGCGAAGTACAAGTAAACGGTATTAAATACAGTATTAATTTACCGCACTTTGGCATTAAACAATCGGGTGTTGGGGCTGATTGCTCGTTATTAGCTTTAGATGACTACCTTGCATATAAACGTGTTTCACGTGCGTTAAAGGTTTAAGGAACAGACAATGAAAATCACTCAAATTATTAGCCACGTTTTACAATATGACCTAGACGAAGAACTTGGTTATTCGCAGCAATATTACGCTAAACGCACTGCGCATTTAGTTGAAGTTCGTACCGACATAGGTATTACAGGTTGGGGCGAATGTTTTGGCGGTGGTGGCGTGGCATTTGCTAATAAAACAATTGTTGAGCATGTTATTCAACCCATGATTTTGGGAATGGACCCACTCGACAGAGAAGTAATTTGGCATAAAGTTTATAACTTACTGCGCGATCATGGTCAAAAAGGTATGCCTATTCAGTCCTTATCAGGGGTAGATATTGCTCTGTGGGACATTGCAGGTAAGTTTTTAGATCAACCCGTTTATAAGTTACTAGGGGGAGCTTTTAGAGACCGCATTCCTGCTTATGGTTACGGAATGATGCTACAAAAGTTTCCTAACCTAGAAGAACGCTTTACCGAAGAAAGCCAACGTATTAAAGAAATGGGCTTTACGGCAATGAAAATGAAAATAGGCCTTTCACCAGATCGCGATATAAAGCTTGTTGAAGCTGTGCGAAAAGGCATTGGTCGCGATATGCGGCTAATGGTTGACGCTAACCATGCATACACCGCGCGCGAAGCTATTCCGCTAGGTCGAGAGCTGCAAAATTTAGGCGTGTACTGGTTCGAAGAACCGGTCGCACCAGAGGATCATCAAGGCTACCGCGATTTATGTGAAGCACTTGATATGAGCATTGCTGGTGGCGAAGCTGAATTTACTCGTTGGGGCTTTAGAGATTTAATTAAAAACCGCTGCGTCGATTTATTGCAACCAGAAGTATGTGCACTAGGTGGTATTACCGAGTATCAAAAAGTATTAGCGATGGCGCACGCGCATTTTGTTCCTGTTATAAACCATGTGTGGGGTTCGGCTATTGCGGTTGGCACTAACCTACATTTATTGGCTGCATTACCTGATTTACCTGGTGCTGCACACCCAGTACAGCCTATGCTTGAGTACGATACAACGCCAAACTTATTTAGAGAGCAGCTATTGCAAGAGTCTCTAAACATTAACGAGCAAGTTAAAAATAACAACGGAACTGTTGCGCTACCACAAGGTCCAGGCCTTGGTATTGAGCCTGATCTTGATTTTATTAAACATTACGAAGTATCAATTTAATAATTAAGGGCAGAGTTCATGAGTAATAACAAAAGCAACTTACCAGCATTAATTATTGTTGACTGGGGAAGCTCCAACTTTAGAGCTTTCTTAGTCGATAACAAAGGCATGATTTTAGATACTGTCAATGGTGAGCAGGGCGTACTTTCGATTAAAAATGGTTGTTTAGAAACCGTATTACTTAGCTATATATCAGATTGGTTATTAGAATATAAAATGCCGATTATTATGGCTGGAATGGTAGGCGGCGCAATTGGTTGGCAAGATACAGGCTATGTAAATACGCCAGCCAACCTTGACAGTATGAGCGTAAGCCTTTGCAAAGCAAATAATAAAGCAGATCTACGAATTAGCATTGTGCCGGGTATTAAATACGTTATGGAAAATAACGTATGTGATGTAATGCGTGGTGAAGAAGTACAAGTATTTGGCGCCGTTTTAGATGTAGAGCAAACAGCGGGTGAGCTAAGTAATCAAACCTTGGGTGAGACTATGTTTTGCTTACCAGGCACACACTCTAAATGGGTAGAAGTTGCTAAAGATACTCAAAATAAAACAGTAATCACCAGCCTTACCACCTTCATGACCGGTGAAATGTTTGATTTATTGACTAAACAAAGCATTTTAGGTGAAGGGTTAGAGTCACTAGTTAGCACTCAAACAGACATGCCCAGCTTTTTAAAAGGCGTTGGGGTTAGTCAGGTTCAAAGCAGTTTATTAAGTGCATTATTTAGTGCGCGTACTTTGAAGTTAGATAAACAATTAGCGCTACAAAACGTCCCAAGTTACATATCTGGTTTACTTATTGGCGCTGAGCTCGCGGGTATTAGAAGTAAGTTAAATGACATTAAGCATGTTTATTTGATTGGTAACTCGAGCTTGAACACTCTCTATTGTGAAGCGTTAAAAGAACTTGGCTTTACTTCTTCTATTTTAAGCAGTGCAACAGCATCAACTAAAGGCATGTTTACGCTTGCTATAAATGCGGGTTTAGTCACTGAAAAGGAATCTCAATTATGTCATTAATTTCGTTAACTCACGCTATGAAACAATTACCACTGGTTGCTATTTTACGAGGTATTACTCCAATCGAAGTGCTTGATTATGCAGAGGTACTTATTGATATTGGCTACCGCGTAATTGAAGTGCCACTTAATTCTCCTGATGCATTTAAAAGTATTAAGCTATTAAGTGATAAGTACGCAGATATAGCCATTATTGGCGCAGGTACGGTTGTTACCAAAGACGAAGTTAATCAAGTAATTAAAGCGGGTGGCCGTATTATTATATCGCCGCATAGCGATGTAGAGCTAATCCGTTTTAGTAAATTAAAAGGACTGTATAGCGTACCAGGATTTTATACACCGACTGAAGGCTTTGCCGCACTTCATGCTGGTGCAGACGCACTTAAATTTTTTCCGGCAGATACCGCAGGTCCAAAAGGTTTAAAAGCGATTACCACAGTACTTTCCAATATTGATATTTATCCTGTCGGTGGCGTGTCGCCTCAGAATCAAGATGAGTTTGTTGATGCAGGCGCATCAGGGTTTGGTTTAGGGAGTGGTTTATATAAAGTAGGAATGGGTTTAGAAGAGTTTACGGCTAATGCTAAAAAGTACGCTGCATATTACCTTTAGTTAATTTGAATTTATAAAAAACGTTGTTGTGTTTGCATCGCTAGCTCATCATTCCTCTCACTTTAAATGATGAGCTAGCGGTGCTATTTAGAATAAATTAAATATCCATTAACTTAGCTAAATTGGCTTTAGCATCAGCTAAAAGCTTTTCGGTAAGGGCTTGAGCTTTTTCACTATTACCCGTAGCAATAGCATCAAATACTTCTCTGTGAAATGGAATTGAAGCATGATTACTTTGTGCACTTTGGTTCGTTACTTTAATACTGACAAGTAACGCTGAAAAAATAACGCATTCCATCGAAATGAATAATTCATTATGAGAAGCCCGTAAAATAGCGCCATGAAAATGTGCATCAGCAATAACAAATTTATCTAAATCGCTTACCGAACTTTGCATTTCATTTAATGCATTTTCAATTGCTTTAATATCCTCAGGCTTTGCGCGTTGGGCTGCTACACTGGCTGCTTTTGGTTCAAATGCTAATCGAAATTCCATTAATTGAGTTAAAAACTCGGGGTTAAGTGGGGCGCTTAAATGCCATGCAAGAACATCATCGTCAAGTAAAGCCCAGTTATCACGCGTTTTTACACGAGTGCCAATGCCTCGGCGGACATCTAAAAGTCCTTTACCGACAAGAATTTTTACTGCATCACGAACAACAACTCGACTTACTTGAAAGCGTTCAGCTAAACGGTTTTCATCATCAATTAGCGAGCCAGGAGTATATGTGCCAGCAACAATTCTACGGCCTAATTCTTTAGCTACCTGCACCGGTAAGCTGGGTGACATGGCGCTGCTGCGTCTTAGATCGTAGTACGTTAATTCGCTCATAGTATCTTAGTGTCCGTATTATTTATTTATACATACTATTTATACGAATTTGCGACAATAAACAATGGCTATTTGCTATTTACTGTAGCAGAAAGACGAAAGCTGGCATCTTTGAGGAGTTTTTCGGTGAGTAATTCGGCTTTATCGGCATCTTTTGCAGCAATTGCTTCGTAGACTTCACGATGAAATGGAATGGATGCACCGTTATCGCGGGGGTCTTTATTTGTTACTTTAATACTGACTAAAAGTGCAGAATAAATAACGCCTTCCATTGAGGCTAAAAAGCTATTTTGAGCTGCTTTTATAATGGCTTTATGAAATAAAGAGTCAGCAATAATAAAATCTTCTGCGCTATTATCTGTTTCAGCCATGCGATCGCATGCAGCTGCAATTTCAATTAAATCTTCGGGACGTGCGCGTTCTGCAGCCCAGCGAGCAGCTTTTGGTTCAAAAGCCAAACGAACATCCATTAATTGCTCTAAAAACTTACGATTAGGTGGTGCTGACAAATGCCATGCTAATACGTCATCGTCCAGCATGTTCCATCTATCTCGAGGTAGTACACGCGTGCCAATACCTCTGCGTACATCAAGTAGACCTTTGCTTACTAAGATTTTTACCGCATCGCGTACTACCACACGGCTTACTTGGTAGCGTTTAGCGAGTGCATCTTCATCATCAATTAAACTGCCGGCTTCAAATGATCCAGACACAATGCGTCTGCCAATTTCTTTAGCCACTTGAACAGAAAGGCTCGCTGCCATTCCTGATGTTTGTTTTAGGTCGTAATATATAAGTTCGCTCATACCTTCAATATAAACATATTATGTTTGGCTGGTCAATGTAATGTGTACAAAATAGGGGGGGTAACTAATTTTAAACGTTGCATAGTGGGAATATAATAAAGATCGCTGATGAGCGATCTTTATAACAATTTGGGTTACTGCAATAAAGCGTTAAAACTTAGCGCGTAAACCTATACGGTAGCGCGGACCAGTATATTGGGTATTAATTACACGCTCTTTTACATCGGCATATTGGTAGGTACGTTCATCAGTTATATTTATTGCTTCGCCCGTAAGCGTAAAGTTATCGTTAACCACATAAGACATACTAAAGTCGAGCTGACCATAGGCTGCAGTATGCTCTGGTAATCCACCACTGCGTATACCTGCTCGGCTACTTAAAAAGTCATCTCGCCAGTTGTAGGCTAAACGCGCTTGAAATGCATTTTTATCGTAGTAGGCAACAATGTTATAAGAGTTTTCGGCAAATCCCTCCAATTTATCACCAGGGTCGGTGACACCTGGAAGCTCTATTTTTTGTGTGTTTTTATTTGTTGTATCAGCCCATGTATAGTTTGCTTGCACACCTAAGCCATTTAAAAAGCTCGGTAAATAATCCATGTTATGTTGTACAGCAAGTTCTACCCCACTAATTGAGCCGCCTGATTGGTTTTGCTTCGTATTAATGGTTTCGTTTACATTGCCGTATCCATCAATACTTACTGATGAATCAATATATTGCGACCCATCCCAAATGTCGGGTGTATTATCTAAATAAGTTATTTGTGCAATTGTGCTAGATATATCCTTTTTGAAAAAGTTAACTGCGTAAGCATCGCCGCTATCACTATAATATTCAAAAGATAAATCGTATTGATCAGCCTTATAGGGTGCTAAATAAGGATTGCCACCTGTTTGAGAAAAGCTACCTGCTTGCATATCTGTATACGTTGTTTGTACACCAATGTCGTCAATGGCAGGGCGCGACATTACTTTAGCAGCTGCGGCTCTTACCAATAAATTATCACTTAAATTAATACTAAAATTAACACTAGGTAACCAGTTAGTGTAACTATTTTTTGCTTTAAGGCTTCCTGGGTCTGTGTAATCAACTACTAGTAAAGGTTGGCCATTATCAAGTTCACCGGTATAACCTAAACGTCGTTTACCGTAACCACTTGAACTTGTATCAGTTTTTACGTAACGAACTCCTACATTACCGCGCCAATCGTAATCACTAATTAAGCCGCTTAGGTTCAACTGCGAATAAGCACTTATTTTCTCTTCTTTCACACTTGATGATGCAATTTCGTTATATTGCTCGTTTGGCCAATTTGGGTTTTTGGTCATATCACGAATAGCGCTATGGTATTTATTTATATCAGCAAACAAAAAGTCACGCGGAAAATTACCCGGCTCACTGCTTAAAAAATCTGAATAGGGACTTGCTGAAAATATGTCATCAGGCATGTCTCTAAGTTCGCCACAAATATCGGCATCGGGTGCTACTAAGCCACAGTTATCTTCATGGAATGTTTCAAAGCGATCTCTTATTTTTTCACGATCTGAATACGCAATACCAAAATCGATTGAATCTAAGGTTAGGCTTTTAGTGAACTCTAAGTCGAGTAGGTATTTCCCTTTTGTTTGTAGCTCCGTAATCGTGTCTTGCAATTCGTAATGTGAAACTTGATTCCAATGTGCTCTTACGCTTGTCGGCGAAGCATAATCAATGGTTGTGTCTAAATTAACGGTATCAGTGTTTCTAAAATCAAAATCTAAACTGTCGTTTCGCTCAGGTGAGATATAATTAGGAACTAATAAGTCATTTCGCGGCGTTGATTTAGATGTTGAATGGCTTATATCAAACTCAAGCGTTAATACATCAAACTCTTTTACAGAATTAAATCCAAACGCCTGTGTTTTTGATTTTGATTCAAGCTCTTGAAATAAACCATCAATTCTAAAATCTACATTGTCACCGGTTCCGCCCAGTGTTCTTCCCGAAAACTTAGTGCCTGATAAAATTGTACCCTTGTCTGACACGACCACATTTCGCCAATTAGGATATTGTAAACCGGCTTGTAAACCTTGAGTTTGAGTTTCTACCGAGAGGTCGGTATACATGTAATCAAATGTATTAGTGAAACTTGAATCTGGCGCCCACTGAAAACTGGTATTAATACCAATACGTTCGCGATGCTCTTGTCCTAATGCGTACTCAATTCGACCTGCATGGCGAAGCATGCTCGGCGTCACCACATTTCCATCTAAATTATGAATGTCGCCTTCAATAACACCTGGCTCATTATTAAGTAATAACCAGCGAGTTGTACCCATTGAATCGTATCGGTTATCACTTTTTTGTTGCGAAAGAGCAATATTAAACCCGAATGTTTCATCAGCAAACGTATTGCTAAATAATGCAGAGTATTCAGGGCTTGTTTCGCCAGAAAGCTCACTGTATTTAGCGTTTATAGAGCCCAGCACATGCAATCCTGGATTATCTAAAGGGCGTGCTGTTTTAACGTTAACATAAGCACCAATACTGCCTTCAGGCGTTTTAGCGGTGGGAGACTTAACTACATCAGCCCCCGAAATTAGCTCTGCTGCTAATACTTGAAAATCAAATGAGCGACCAATTTCAGAGGTTGCTAATGTACGTCCGTTTAAAGTAACAACGTTAAATTCTGGGCCGAAACCACGAACTGTTATTTTTGAGCCCTCACCATTTACACGGTTAATTGAAACACCTGGAATACGCTGCAAGGATTCGGCAACGTTTTGATCTGGAAACTTACCAATATCTTCAGCAACAATACTATCTTGAACACTATCGCTGTAACGTTTTAATGAGGACGCGGCCTCTAAACTTGAGCGAACGCCCGTAACTACAATTATTTCAGTGTCACCTTTACCTTCGCTTTGTGTAGCCGCTTGTGCAAAAGAGCAACTTGAAAGGGTAGCTAAAATAGCAAGCACAATCTTTTTCTTATGATACATAGTGATCTCCATATTGGTGTGTAGTTGTGTCAGATTAAAGGTATTTACTAATGACCCCGTATATTTGATAAATAAACTTAAAGCAATGTTACGTCATACGAATCTAAACATCACATGTATTGGCGTCAAGTTAAATTTGTAAAACACATTTTGTATTCGCGATTTTAGTTCCCACATGCTACTTAAACACAAAATTAAACTGGCTTATTTGTGTTATTTATATAAACATAATATGTTAGTTAATTGAATACATAAAAGGTAGGGTAAAGTTTGATAGAAAACCTATTAACGTGGGATATATTTATGCGTTGTATTATTCCGTTATTGGTAGCTAATATATTTTTTATGGCACTGGTTTACTTCTCTCTCGTACGTAAACGTTTTGGTACTGCCTATAACTATTATGTAATATTTTTTATTACATTTATTTTTTATTTGTGCGGGCCTTTACTTAACGCACTTCCTATTGAGCATACTAAACCTTACCTGCAGCTCGGGCGTACTATTTTATTTTTTTGGTTCGGACTTCCTTCTTTATTGGTTGCCCTTTTTAGACAATCAGACATATTGCTGCCCCATGCAGTACAATATTTCAGCTACGCTTTTGGCTTTGTATTTTCACTTAGTTATTTGGTATTAACTGATTTGACTCACCCTAAAATAAACGTGCTTTTAGATTTTGGGGTCGTTATTGGACCTTTTACTTGGCTGGTAATAAACCATGTTTATTACTTACAGGTAGTGGCTATTATGATGTTATTAATTTTGCCATGTGGATATTTGCTTTTGCATGGGAAAAATCTGAAAAACCATGGCTATATATACAGTGCATTATGTTTAGGTGTTGTCGCTGTGCTAGGGAGTGTTTACCAGCATTGGGTATTCTATTATGCGGGTACAAGTGTTTGTGGTCTAATTTGGGCTGCAGCAATATTTAAAGATATATACATTACAAATAACGCGCTTAGGTTAAATACTGCGCCAGCGTCACTCTTTAAACCTGAAAAAAATCATACATTGGATAAAAATAAGTTTATAAATAGCTCTCTTTTGCTCAAGAATAAGCTTAAAAAAGCTAATTTAATAGTATGTTTCGGCGTCGTAAAATCACAGCTAAATAAACGTTACTTAGCCTCGGTCTTTAAATACGTTAATAAATATTTTTCCCAAGTTACTTACATTTTTCTATCCGACAAACATTTAGTAAAGCATAACACTAATACCAAAGGGGTTAGTGTTAATGAAGATGTTGTAAGAGCTGCGCAGCGATATATCGACAAAAATTACTCTAAAAACATTAACATTGACATAATTGCCTGTGCCATTGGAGTAAGTCGTTCTTACTTAATAAAGCAATTTAGGCAGGCAACAAGTAATACAATTAACAATCAAATAATTGATATACGAATAGAAAAAGCAAAGGTTATGTTGCTTGAAAAGTCCGTAACAGAAACGGCCTTTGAGGTTGGTTTTAATAATTCAAATTATTTTGCTACGGTTTTCAAAAAAAGAACAAACTTTACCCCGAGGCAATTTAAAGATATTTTTACTGGGAAAACTACAACTAAATAATGGGTAAAAGCCGTTTTTAGAGAACTTAGTACCCATATTTTGAGGTTTATACCATTATTTTCATATTAAATTAGCTAATCGGCCATGTTGCATTCGTGCAATTTATCGGCTGATGTTAGGCATTAAATTATGCAGTTAAATAACCTTGTTTCCCTGTGTAAATTAATGCCTGACCACGCAATTCTGTACACAGTTTTTATGTGTTTACAGATTCGGTTTATACTGACAACTAATGGATAAATAATGAACCTTACAAATACAGTAATTTTACCGGTATCAGCGTTAGGTATGCTACTAATAAGTTCAGCATCCCAAGCAGACATGCAACCACCTATAGCAAAACCTGGCGAAACATGGATTTTACAAGTTAAGCGCTCGGATGAGTTCGATGTAAAAGACGCGACTAAGTGGAATTTTCAAACTGAAAACTACGGTGTTTGGTCTTGGAAGAATGAAAATGCAACCGTCTCCGATGGAAAATTAAAGCTTACAACTAAGCGTGAAACGCATCAGCGTAACTTTTGGGATGGATGTAATCAAAAACAACTGACTAATTATCCACTTTATTATACATCAGGGGTAGCTAAGTCTAGAGCTACAGGCAACTACGGATATTATGAAGCGCGCATTAAAGGCGCAAGTACGTTTCCTGGTGTTTCACCTGCATTTTGGATGTACAGCACAATTGACCGCTCTTTAACTGAAGAAGGCGATGTGCAGTACAGCGAAATAGATGTAGTGGAGCTAACTCAAAAACGCTCGGTAAGAGAGTCAGACCATGATCTGCATAATATTGTAGTAAAAAATGGCAAGCCTACTTGGATGCGCCCTGGTACATTTCCTGATACAAACCATAGCGGCTACCACCTACCTTTTGATCCGCGTAATGATTTTCATACCTATGGAGTTAATGTAACTAAAGATGACATTACGTGGTATGTAGATGGCGTTGTTGTAGGTCAGAAAAAAAATCTTTATTGGCATCGCCAAATGAATCTAACTCTATCGCAAGGTCTTCGCGCCCCGCATACCGAGTGGAAGTGTAATCAATTTTATCCATCAGCTAATAACTCAGAGCAAGGTTTTCCAACGTCTATGGAAGTTGATTATGTTAGATCATGGGTAAAAGTTGGGAATAATACAAATCCAGATGGAGGGGATTCTCAGGGCGGGAATTCATGCCCTGATACGTGGGTTGGTGTTAACAGTGTGAGTATAAGTTCACCAACACAAGCGTTGAGAAAAGGCCAGTCAGCAACGATTGAATCGACGGTGTTACCTGCCTGCGCAACGAACAAAAATGTTATTTATTCTACTAGCAATAAAAATGTAGCTACCGTGAATAATGCCGGAGTTGTTAAAGCCAAAAATAAAGGCAGCGCGACAATTACGGTTAAAACTAAAAATAAAGGCAAAATAGATACTTTAGCCGTGAGTGTAATATAAATTAAAACTAATTAGCCTCAAAAGGATTTGAGGCATGCTATTTTCAAGTCGCAGAGCAATGATTTTAGGGACTTAATAATATGACGAATACAAATTTACGCCGCTTGGGTCTTACTTTTATGTGCTTAATAATAGCTTGTGTATGTATACATTTGGCAAATAGCCCTAATGATAAGCCAATAGAAGATGGTAATATTAAATTTTATAAAGTAGACGTTCCCCCACGTTTTACAAAAAAAATACTTAATAGCAACAGTGCCTCTAAGTCTATAGTTAAAAAGCCGCAATATATAATTATGTTGAATAAAGCGTTATTAATAGGCGCTCAACAACAACGTATAGAAAAAATAAGCGACATTTTAAAAATGTGGATAAAAAAAGCGCCTTATTCTTGTTTGAGTTGGCTTAATCAGCAACGTGCTACTAAGGAACGTACGTTATATATCAGTAAAGTAATGCGTATATTAATCTCAGAAAATTTATCAATAGCAAGTGACATCATCTTAAGTACACAAGAGTTTTATTCAAATTTGAATATTGTTAACGAATACTTAAATGCACAGGCGAAAGTAAATCCTTATTATGCAATTGATTGGCTAAATGCATTAGATAATTCCAATATCAAAAAAGAGGCTGAACTCAGCTTGTTAAAAGTGTGGGCAAAACACGATCCTATTCAGTTACTAGAATACCTTGAAATAAATACACAAATAAAAGCGAATGATCGTAAACTAATTCAACATGAACTAGCGCTACAATTAACGAGTCAAAACCCACAAAAGCTACAAGATGAATTTTATACTTACCCATCATTATTACAGCCAGATTTAGCGTACTCTATTATTAGTCAATGGCCAGAAGGTGAACTTAATAAGGCACTAGAATGGATACATATGTTAGAGGGTGAGGAAGCAAAATTTTACGCGATACAGAGCTATATTGACTATACAGGCTCATCCATAGTTGGCCTTACTCCGCTAATAGAGCAAATTCACAACCCAACATTGCGTGCCCGTTTGTTTGATAAATTGTAATAAACCTATAATAAGCAAAGCTAAACAATACACTTAATGTATGTAAATGTAGTATGTTTTGGTGTGTATGTTGCTGCATGATTATCAGGAAATACTTAATCTAAAAGCCGTACTTTGAATAGAAAATGCTTAGGTCGTGTTGAACTTGGGAGGTTGAATTTACAGCAATTTGTTTGGTTTTTAGGCGGCGCAGAGCCTGTGTAGTGTGGTTATTCCCAATAAATAGTTGATAACGCAGCATAAATACCAAACATTCGCGCCCTTGGGTTCTTTCTAGGGATGATTAACTCTTTGTTGCTTATATTGATGCAGATAAGGGGCGTGAGCAGGACACGGAAGCTTTACTCGGTTTTTACTTATTCTTACATGAATGTAAGCCAGTAGAGTAACGCAGGAGCAGTTATCGAGCTCACTAGGTTACAAACTTCACGCCGTGATTAAGCCTTGTTATAAATTGATTTAATAGGAATAAAATGACTAACTCATCAAAGTTTACCAGTATTGCAAAGTATTTATTGAATAAAAGAGGGCACAATAATGAAGTTTCAGATTTCCCTGAAAACCTGACTATTAGCTCAATGAATGACGTAATTAATGTACAAAAATTAATGATTAAGCTAAATAATAACACGGTTTATGGCTGGAAATGTATGTTGCCATTAGACAATGGTGCATACATTTTAGCTCCTCTTCTTCACATGCCAATTAAATCGATCGAACATTGCGAGCTTATTACAAAGAACGATAAAGCATTAATGGAGCCTGAAATTGCCTTTGTGTTGAATAAAAATTTAGATATCTTTAAAGAATATAAAAATGAAGAGGTAGATAATGCAATTGGTAGTGCCCACCTTGCTTTAGAGCTTATTCAAAATAGATTCACAGACGATTATTCGGCTACACATTTCGAAAAATTAGCGGATGGTTTGTCTAATCAAGGTGTTTATTTAGGCCCTAAAGTAGACATTAAAAAAGTATATGAGAGCAGCAACATACATATTACTGTTAAGCAAGGCGATAGGGAGTCAAATCATATTGGTAAACACCCAGCTCACTTGCCACAGGAGCCACTTTATTGGGCTATAAATTTCTTAGCGGCTAATGGCTTTGAATTAAAAACAGATCAAATTTTCATTACCGGTTCTTATAACGGTGTGATGGAGTTAGATATAAATGAGGTAACGTCAATTAAATATGAAGGTTTAGGCGAGTTTAAAGTCGAATTTGTTTCTAATAATTAGAGCAAATCCTAAAGCAGAACCTATGGGTAGTGCTTTTTTTGGTTTTTTATTACTTTGAATTGGTACGACTGAGTGGATTGGAACCATCGACCTTTGGAGCGGGTGATCAAGAGTGGGAAGTGTTTTTTTGGTTTTTTATTACTTTGAAGTGGTACGACTGAGTGGATTCGAACCACCGACCCCTACCATGTCAAGGTAGTGCTCTAACCAACTGAGCTACAGTCGTACAATTTTTGAGGTTTAACTTAAATAGATTTACTCTTTAAGTTAAGAATAAATGTTGGTACGACTGAGTGGATTCGAGTTACTGACCCTTGGACCGGGTGGTCAAGAGTAGGTAGTGCTCTTTCCTTCAGATGTACTTTTATTTATTTTACTTAAACGTTGGTACGACTGAATGGATTCGAACTACTGACCTTTGGACCGGGTGATCAAGAGTAGGTAGTGCTTTTTCCTTCAGATGTACTTTTATTTATTTTACTTAAATGTTGGTACGACTGAGTGGATTCGAGTTACTGACCCTTGGACCGGGTGGTCAAGAGTAGGTAGTGCTCTTTCCTTCAATTATACGTTTCATCAATGTTGGTACGACTGAGTGGATTCGAACCACCGACCCCTACCATGTCAAGGTAGTGCTCTAACCAACTGAGCTACAGTCGTATTACTGTTTAAGTAAGTTGTTAATTACTTAACAACGGCGGCTAATATATAGCGTGGCGGGTGGTGAATCAAGCAAGTTTGTTATTTTTGAGTTTATTTGCCGTTTTTTTATTCATATTGGGCTTATTTCACACGTTTTATAAAATTTTTGCCACCAAACTACATGATCTACTGCTGAGCCTTTTAATTGATTTAGTAAATTGTTGGGTGAGTTTTCATCTATTAAATAATTAATTTGCTTAACCGTTATATTTTCTTCAAACCAAAGTCGGTTGTAAAGTGGTTGTAATACTTCAAGGTATCCGGTCAGTTGTGCTTGGTATGGCTGAATTTGTTTTAAATAATATTTTTGAAATACATTACTTATTATTTTAGCTTCTTTTTTATTTTTACCCGTAGGGCAAAGATCGCCGAAGCTTATTGTTTTTACAAACTGTGTTGCGCTGTTGTTGAGTGCTATTTGTTGCCTAGCGGATTGAATAAGCGCTTGGTTAAATCTGTATTTGTTGAGTTGCTCTAATGCATTAAACAGGCTGTCAGTATTAACTTGACTAAATTGCTGAGATTTTATCTGTTTTTTTATAGTAACAAGTTGCGTAAGCGCCTCTACAGTGTCGCTATACCCTGCAGGTTGCATTGAAAGCTCGTTTGATGTGAGTAACCAAGTGCGGTTGAGCTCAGGCTCTTTAAATAGCATGGTATTAAAGTAGTGCATTAAGTGTGCTTGCTTTTGTTTTTTTGCGTCACTTATTTTGCTATAAATAGCGGTATTGTCATCAAGTGTATTTAAGCAATTATCAGCGCTTTGAATGAAATTTATTTGGTACTTTAGTTGGCTCGCCGCAGTTGCTGTTTTGCCAAGTTGATTATTGTGCTCGCTTATAAGTACATTAAGCCTACAGCGGGTAAGCCCAGCAAATTCAACTATGCTTAGGGTAATTTTGCTCTCGCTGAGCACTGACGGTCTTGTTAGTTTTAATTGCTCAAGCACTACCGGTGTAATGGGTGAGGTGTTAAGTGTGTCACTTAAACGCGTTATGTAGGTATTATTTATTGAGCTAGGTGCTTTACTGCAACTAGTTAGCGTAAAAACGCTCACTAACAGCAATATAACGACTGGTAGTGAGCGCTTTATTATTAATTTACTCGGTAATGAATGGTTCACGTTTAAAGCGCTTATTTACTGTGAGCATCAACAATACGGCGGCAACGGTTAGCCCGACTATTATTCCGACCCAAAAACCGTGTGGCCCCATTGCTGGCACTATTATGTCTGTTCTTGCCAATACGTAACCTAAGCTAAAGCCGATTAACCAATACGATATAAAGGTGATATAGGAAATAGGTGCTGTGTATTTTAAACCCCGTAATACACCGTTTGCTGCTACTTGCAGAGCATCAGGTAGTTGATAAACACAGGCTAAAATCATAATTGAGGTAGCAAGGGCAATTACTTCGGGACTATCTGTGTACAACTGGCTAATTAAATCACGACCTGTAAATGTAATAAGTGCTAAAAACAGTGCGATAACAATCGCTAAAATATAACTGGTCGACACGGCGACCCTTAATTGCTTTAAATGATTTTGACCATATAGATTACCAATACGGATACTAATAGCGATAGAAAGGCTTAGCGGCATCATAAACAATAATGTAGTTACACTGGCTGCTATTTGATGACCTGATACAGCCACAGCGCCTAAATGCGCTATAAATAGAGGAATACAGGCAAATAAGGTTACTTCAAAAAAGGTGGCTAATGAAATTGGAATACCTAATTTTGTAATAGTTACAATGGTGGCTAGGTTAGGTTTTTCAAATGGAGTAAGCAGGCCTTTAGCGTCTACTTTTTTACTTAGTTGGCAGTAAGTCACTTGTGCAATTGCCATAACAGTTAAAACAATTGCTGTTGCAATACCACAACCCGCGCCGCCGTAGGCAGGTAAACCAAACAAACCATTTATAAAAATATAATTTACCGGAATATTCACAGCTAAACCCAGCAAGCTTATGTAAAAAGCGGGTTTAGTCATGCCCATGCCTTCGGTCATGTTTCTATAAGTGGTAAAAATTAAAAAGCCGAATACACCCCATTTAACAAAATGAATGTAGTCAAAAGCAAGGCTTGCAATTGCTGGGCTGGTATCGAGCCTTAATATAATTATGTCGGCTAGATAAGTGATACCGAACCCTATAGCACTCAATAGTACGGTTAAATAAAGGGCTTGTTGAAAATAATGGCTAATACCTTTTTTGTCATTCGCACCTGCGCACTGAGCAATGATACCGGTGAGCGCTAATAAAATGCCTTGTAATGCAAGTAACAAAGGATTCCAAATACCTGTGGCAATAGACAGTGCCGCTAAATCTGTAGGACTTACTTGACCGGCCATAATAGTGTCGACCACCGACATTAAAACAAGGGTAACTTGAGCTAAAAAAACAGGAAGAGCAAGAGAGAGTAAGCGTTTAGCTTCCCAATTACAAAAGGTCATAAAAACAGCTATTTAATAAAACAGAACACAATTGTAATCTATTGTGTTTCAAATAAAAATCTCAGTTGTGAATGATTTTATTAGTTGATACGTTAAACTATCACTTTGTAATAATTTTAAGTGATTTTATGTTTACAGGAATAGTGCAAACGCAAGCAACAGTGGTTTCTAAAACTCAAACAGCCGGCGTTCTACGTTTAGTTATATCGGTAAGTGATGAATATGTAAAACACCTAGATTTAGGCGCAAGTATAGCTATTAACGGGTGTTGCTTAACTGTTGTGCAAGTTGAACTAAGTAACCATGATGTGGTGGCGCAAGTACATTTTGATGTGATTGACGAAACCCTAAAGCTAACTAATTTAGGGTTGCTTGAGCTAGGCAGCTTAGTTAATTACGAGCGCTCAGTTACGTTTGGTACTGAATTGGGTGGGCATATAGTGTCTGGGCATATTCATTGTACGTCACAAATCTCTCAAATTGTGAAGCTTGAGAATAACTGTAAAATTCAATTAAGCTTACCAAAAGAGTGGAAAAAGTATGTGTTATATAAAGGCTTTGTTGCTATAAATGGCGCAAGCTTAACCGTGGGTGAAATTGACGAGCAAGGATTTTGGTTACACCTTATTCCCGAAACGCTCGCTATTACAAACATTGGTGCAGCACAAGTAGGTGATAAGCTAAATATTGAAGTAGATCAGCAAACTTATACTATTGTAAACACGGTAGAAAATTACTTACGCCATCAAGTTTAAATTAAAATATTTGTTCGTCGTCGCTGTCTACGTGTAGCTCTAATTTATTGTTAGCATAGTCTATATGCATGTTTAAATGAATTGGGTTACAGCAGGCTGCACAGTCTTCTATATAATCTTGATCGCCCATACTTGCATCTAAGTCTAAATGAATGTGGTGTCCGCAATGTGGGCAGGCGATTCGTTGTGACAAAAAGTCTTTCATAATCACTCCAGTTATAAATAATTAAGTGGTTGCAAATAACTCTAGCAAAAACTTAATGGATCAAAGCTGAACTCCTTACTTTACTAAATATAGTCGGTCTGGAGGATTGTGACACTTATTTTACATTGGTTGCTGTGAGCATTTCTATATGTTGTTTTGCTTCAGTGAGATAGTGTCCAGCAAAAATGTTAGCGTGATTTAAAATTGGGTATAATTGATAAATCAATTTTCGTTTTTGATAGTTTTGCGAAAGCGGATATTGCTGATTGTAGGCAGTATAAAAATTTTCAGGGAGCGGGGCAAACAACTCGCTCATCGCAATATCAACTTCCCGATCACCATAATAACAAGCTGGATTAAATACGGTTGGAAGCATATTGATAAACCCCATGTTTCCGCGCCAAAAATCACCGTGCAGTAATGATGGCTTTACTTGATGGCTATGGAGTTGTTCTTTTATCGTATTTATTAAGCGTTCGGGTTCAACAAAGTTAATGCCTTTTTCAGCGAGTAACTGTAATTGCCAGCCGATACGTTCTTCGGCATAAAATACGTCCCATTTTTTATGCCAGCGGTTAGGTTGTATGGTTGTAGCTAAATAATTGTCTACATCAAAACCAAACATAGCCTGTTCATGTATGGTGTGCATTTTAGCCAAGTTTTTACCCATAGCAGACCACGTATCATGAGGTTGTTTATCAAGTACTAGCCATTCTAAAACGATAAACGAAAATTCTATGTTTGCACCTGTTACAATGCAATCGGGCACCATAAATACACTATTTTGTGCTAAAAGTTCTAAACCGATAGCTTCACTTTCAAAACGTTCGAGTTCATTTTTTAATGCTACTTTTACTAAGTAGTTTTGTGTACCGTTACTTAAATGAAATAGTTTATCGGAGCTGGAACTTTGTAGTTGGCGTTTGTGGGTGTGTTTAAAATCATAATGAATAGCTTGGCTGATGTGCTCGTTTACTGTTTTCCACATAACAATTGCTCACCTTTTAAACAGATAGTTAAACTATGGCAAAAAGGAATTAATTTAACAATCTAAACGTTGTAAAATTAACGGCTATATTGCATAAAACTACATTTACTGTAATGGAGTAAGAATGAACAAAAGTTTAATAACCAATTCGCTAGCAGGTTTATGTGTTGTTGTAGGTTTTGTGTTTAACCAAGCAATTGTGCTATCTGTTGGTTTATTTGCACTTTCTGGTGCGGTAACTAATTTATTGGCTATTCATATGTTATTCGAAAAGGTTCCGTTTTTATATGGCTCAGGCGTTATAGCACTTAAATTTGAAAGTTTTAAAGTGGCCATAAGAAACTTAATATTAACGGAGTTTTTTTCAGAGCAAAAAATTAATAATTTACTAAATAAAGCACAGCCAAATATCGACTTTGAGCCAATAATTAGCAATGTTGATTTAAACCCTGCTTTTGACAATTTGTTAGAAGTAATAGAGCAATCTCAGTTTGGCAGTATGCTAGGAATGTTTGGCGGTACAGCGGCAATAGAGCCAATGCGTGAAAAGTTTATTGAAAAAATGCAACTGTCGCTTGGTGAGATCTCTCAAACTGACGATTTTAAAGCATTAGTAACCCAAACACTTTCACAAGGTAACAGCGCAGAGAGTTTATATAAAACAGTGCTTAAACTAGTTGATGAGCGCTTAGATGAGCTTACCCCTAAGATGGTGAAAGAGATTATTCAAACTATGATCCGCGAGCACCTAGGCTGGCTTGTTGTGTGGGGCGGTGTATTTGGTGGTTTATTTGGCTTAATAGCGGTGATTATCTAACTTAAAATGAATTAAGCAAGCGGTTTAACAGCCTGCTTAATTGCTTTTTAGCTGCCATTTATTTAGGGCTTGTAATAATAGTTACTGTAGGCATGTTTACTTTGGCTAAATCTTTAATTGATGTGCGTGTTGTCGCTTCAATATTTAGATAATTAGCGCTTTTATCTAAATTATAAAGTGATACAAATTCTGTTATTGGTAAGTTATTACATTGCAGTTTGTTGATGGCGGCTTTACTGGTACGTAAATCACGCAGTGTTGCACGCAATTTATAGGCTTTATTAGACGCAACAGCCATACAAGCCTGTGTACCTGGGCTTGTATCAGCAGCAACAAATTTTGCTGCTAAAGTTGGCGTTGTAATAAGTGCCGCGCTTAATACTAAGCCAGTATATAAAGTTGCTTTTAATATGTTCATAATTTATTCCTCATTATTTGCGGGTGCAGGGTAAGTATTAAACGAATTGAATAAAAAAGCTGTTAACCAAATGCAACAAGCTGTAAGCAAGTATGTGATTAATACACACTTATAATTAGATGTATGAATTAATAGCAATTTAAGTATGTTTTTTGACACACTTATATAAATTTTTTTATTACAGCTGATTTATTTTTTCAGGCTGTTATTATCGCCCCCATAATTTAGTCGTGTTTTTTTAGGAGCAACGGTGAGCAAAACGTTAGCCAGTTATTATCAGCAAGCATACGCTTGCGATCAGCAGCATTTTAACCAGTGTTTTTATTGTGGTTGTGAAGCAACAGAGCGCGACCATTGTCCACCATTGCATATGCTACAAAGCATTGTTGATTTAGGTGAAGAGGCTGACTTTATCTCTATCCCTGCGTGTTATGAGTGTCATGCACTTTTACATAACGAAAGACTGATGACGATTGATGAGCGTTTTACCAAGCTTAAAAAAAAGCTCTCAAATAAATATGCTAAACCACTGCGCGTTTATAACATGTGGGAAGAAAGCGAACTTGGCGACATTAGCGACGAGTTTGCCCATAGTATTCAAGCGGGTATGAAATTAGGAAAAGAAGCCGCTGAGCGTTTAGCCTTTACGGGTTTTAGCTATGCCACAGAAGATGCCAAAGTAGCTGTGCGTGAAAAAACGAAAGAGTTTGATGTAGAGGGCATGATATTTACCGACTTTAAAGAAGCGCTAAATTACTGCATTAATGATTTAAACGTACAAAAAAGTGACTTTTATAAAATTTTGGTTGAAGACTACCAAGGTGATTTTAATAAAGCATTGAGCCAGTATCGTCACCGTCATGACAAAGTAACTGCAGCTAAAGACGGTAATACACTTATTAAAGATTTTTCAAAGCTACATAAGCAAAACTCTGATTTTGTGACGCGTACGGTAAAGCACTTTATAAGCAAAGACCCCTCGCTTACCACCGAAGGTGCGCTTGAAAAGTTGTATAACAATTATATAAAGAAATAATTACAGATATTCATCTTAATTAACTGCGTTTTCACCTGTTTTTTTGGCTTTATTCCTTAGCTTTCGCTAAAGTAGCAAAAAAACAGGAGATCCAAACAACATGCAAAAATTTGCACCTTCTTTATTAGCAGTGGGCTTAGCTGCTGCACTTGTAGGTTGCCAAGAAAACGGCCCGCAAGACGATAAAATAACAATTAACAAAAACCCTTACCCAAGTACTTATCAGCCAGTTTCTACATCTAGCACATTAATTACCAATGCCACCGTTTTAACAGGTACTGGTGAGCGTTTAGATGAAACAGATGTATTACTTGTTGACGGCAAAGTACAACAAGTCGGTAAAGACTTAACAGCCACTGCTGATATTACAATTGATGCACAAGGCAAATGGGTAACACCGGGTATTATTGACGTACATTCACATTTAGGCGCATACCCAAGCCCGTCGGTTGAGTCGCATCAAGATGGTAACGAAATGACCAGCCCTAACACTGCAGAAGTGTGGGTTGAGCATTCTGTCTGGCCACAAGATCCAGGCTTTAACCGCGCCCGCGAAGGCGGCATTACTTCTCTGCAAATTTTACCAGGCTCAGCTAACTTATTTGGTGGTCGCGGTGTTACGCTTAAAAATGTACCTGCACACACTATGCAAGGCATGAAATTTCCTGGCGCGCCGTATGGTTTAAAAATGGCATGTGGTGAAAACCCTAAACGTGTTTATGGTCGCAAAGGCGTGCTGCCTTCAACTCGTATGGGTAATATGGCTGGTTACCGTATGGCATGGGCTGAGGCTGCTGAATACAAACGTGCATGGGATAAGTACGATGCCGATTACGCGGCAGGTTTAAACCCAGAAGCACCAGTACGTGATATTAAACACGATACGCTACGCGGTGTGCTTGAAGGCGAAGTGATGATTCATAATCATTGTTATAAAGCTGAAGAAATGGCAATGATGATTGACCTGTCAAAAGAATTTGGTTACCACGCGGGTACTTTTCATCACGGTGTAGAAGCATATAAAATTGCTGACTTACTTGCCCAAAATGGTTCGTGTGCTGCACTTTGGCCAGACTGGTGGGGCTTTAAAATGGAAGCCTACGATATGGTACAAGAAAACGTGGCTATTGTTGATGCGGTTAAAAACTCGTGTGCAGTTGTTCACTCAGATTCAGATACTACTATTCAGCGTTTAAACCAAGAAGCGGGCAAGGTTATGTACCGCGCTAACGAAAATGGTTTTGATATTTCTGAGCAACACGCTATTAAATGGATCACGTCTAACGCTGCTAAATCGTTAGGTATTGATGACAAAACAGGTTCACTAGAAGCCGGTAAGCAGGGCGATGTTGTTATTTGGAATCAAAGCCCATTTAGTGTTTATGCTAAAGCTGAACAAGTGTTTGTTGATGGTGCAAAAGTTTACGATAGAAACGACAGCGCGTATCAAGCAGTAAGTGATTTTATGTTAGGTCAACAATAAGGAGCACCCAGAATGAAAAATTTATCACGTTCGTTTTCGCTTTCTCTGGTTGCTGCAGGATTATTAGCATCTGGTGCTGTAAGCGCACAATCGCTAGCAATTATTAATGCAACATTACATACGTCATCTGATCAAGGTGTATTAGAAGCGGCAAGCATTGTAATGACAGATGGTAAAATCACCGCGATTAACCCAACTGAAGTGAAAGCCGATAAGGTTATTGATGCAAAAGGTCAAATTGTAACCCCTGGCTTTATTGCAAGTATTAATCAACTTGGTTTAGTTGAAGTAAGTGCAGTTGCGGGCTCACGCGATGCAGGCGAGGATAAAGCCGGTATCGATTTTGACGTAAGCTTGGCTTACAACGCTCATTCAAGCTTAGTGCCTTATGCTCGTAAAGGCGGCGTAACACGCGATGTAATTACTCCACATGGCGGCGATAGCATTTTTTCAGGCCTTGCGAGTGTTGTTGATTTAAGTGGTAGTTTTGACAGCGACATACAAAAACAGGCCGCTTTAATTGTTTACTTAGGTGAGCGCAGCAAAGGCTCTCGTGCTTTTACTTTGCAAACACTGATTAATAAGCTTGATGAGCACAAAACTAAAGCTGGTAAAAAAGCCAAAAAAGATGATGACAAACCAAGTACTGAAGATAAAGTCATGGCAAAAGTACTCACTGGCGAAATGCCATTAGTGGTTGGCGTATCACGTGCGGCTGATATTATTGAGCTCATTAAAGTAAAAGAGCAATTTGGCATTAATTTAGTGCTTAACGGTGCGCAAGATGCTGTTGTAGTTAAAGAGCGCGTTGCTAAAGCAAATATCCCAGTGATCATTAGTGCAATGGATAGCTTACCAGGAAGCTTTGATTCGCTTCATGCGAGTTTAGATAATGCTAGTGTGCTTGAAAAAGCGGGCGTTAAAGTATTACTAACAGTAGGCGGCGATGCAAGCCACAACATTTATCAGCTACGTTTTGATGCTGGTAATGCTGTGTCGTACGGTATGAGCCAAGAAGGTGCGTTAAAAGCGGTTACATCAAACGTTGCTGATGTATTTGGTATTAATGCAGGTAGCCTTGAAGTTGGTAAAGCCGCTGATGTAGTAATGTGGAGTAATGACCCGTTTGAACTAAGCAGTCATGTGAGCAAAATGTTTATCAATGGGGTTGAGGTATCTACACAATCTCGTCAAGATAAACTGCGTGACCGCTATACGACAGATTCAAAAATGCCACGTGCTTATACCAACCCGCAATAATACTTAATCAATTTGAGGGATTAAATCTGACGGTAACTGCGTTAAAAATTTCTGATATAGAGCAACTAAATAACGAAATTTTTGCCTTGTTATCGACAAGATTTTCTTGCCTCAAAGTTGATCACTTAATTAAGCGAATTGGTATGATACTAAATAATTAATTAATTAAATAAATAAATTTAATTATTCAAAGGCCGCTATTTTATAAATAGCGGCCTTTTTTTGTAAAGTTTAGACATAAAAAAGCCGCTTACTTTTGCAAGTAAGCGGCTTTTAAATTTAAACCGATATTTATACTAATTTAGCAAGAATATCGTTAAATGTAGTGCTTGGACGCATCGCTTTAAAGGCTGCATCATCGTTAGGCTGGAAGTAACCGCCTAAATCAACTGCAGGGCCTTGCGCATCGTTAAGCTCACTTACGATTTGCTCTTTATTAGACTCAAGGTCGCTAGCAATTTGAGTAAACTGTGCTTTAAGTTCACTGTCATCATTTTGCTTAGCAAGTTCTTGTGCCCAGAATAAAGATAGGAAGAAATGAGAACCACGGTTATCAATTTCTTTCACTTTACGTGAAGGAGACTTGTTTTCAGCAAGGAATGTGCCAGTCGCTTTATCAAGCGTATCAGCAAGTACTTGTGCCTTGTTGTTACCCGTAGTTACGCTAAGGTGCTCAAGTGATGCAGCAAGTGCTAAAAATTCACCTAAAGAATCCCAACGTAAGTGATTTTCTTTTTCGAATTGTTGAACATGCTTAGGTGCAGAACCACCCGCGCCAGTTTCAAATAAGCCACCACCGTTCATAAGTGGAACAATTGAAAGCATTTTAGCACTCGTACCCAACTCTAAAATTGGGAATAAGTCTGTAAGGTAATCACGTAATACATTACCTGTTACAGAAATCGTGTCTTTACCTTCTTTAATACGCGCTAATGAGAACAATGTTGCTTCAAGCGGTGCTAAAATTTGAATATCTAGGCCAGCGGTATCGTGATCTGGTAGGTATTTGTTTACTTTTTTGATTAGCTGCGCATCATGTGCACGGTTTTCGTCTAACCAGAAAATAGCTGGAACGCCTGTTGCGCGAGCACGATTTACTGCAAGCTTAACCCAATCTTGGATTGGTGCGTCTTTAACCTGACACATACGCCAGATATCGCCTTGCTCAACACTGTGCTCAAGTAATGTATTACCATTTGCATCAACAACACGGATAGAACCGTCCGCTTTAGCTTCAAATGTTTTGTCGTGTGAACCGTATTCTTCAGCTTTTTGAGCCATAAGGCCAACGTTTGGAACGCTACCCATTGTTGTTGGATCAAACGCGCCATTTTCTTTACAAAAATCGATAGTTGCTTGGTAAACACTTGAGTAACAACGATCAGGAATTACAAAGCTAGTGTCTTGTAATTTACCATCGTTATTCCACATTTGACCGCTTGAACGGATTGCTGCAGGCATCGATGCATCGATGATCACGTCACTTGGTACGTGTAAGTTTGTAATACCACGGTCAGAATCAACCATAGCAATAGCAGGGCGGTTAGCGTAAACAGCTTGAATGTCTGCTTCGATTTCTTTGCGCTTAGCATCGTCTAATGTTTGAATTTTAGAATATACGTCGCCTAAACCATTATTTACATCAACACCTAGCTCTTCAAAAAGCTCACCGTGTTTAGCAAACACATCTTTGTAGAATACTTTTACAGCATGACCGAAGATGATTGGATCAGATACTTTCATCATTGTCGCTTTCATGTGAAGCGAGAATAAAACACCTTTTTCTTTAGCAGCATCAATTTCAGCAGCCAAGAAAGCTTGAAGCTTAGAAGCGCTAATGCTTGATGCATCAATTACTTCGCCAGCTAAAAGAGGTGTGCTTTGTTTAAGAACAGTAACGTCACCGTTAGTTGCAACATGTTCAATACGCACATCAGTGGCTGTATCTACAGTGACTGATTGCTCAGACCCAAAGAAATCACCTTCGCTCATGCTTGCAACGTAAGACTGAGAATCTTTGCTCCACGCCCCCATTGAATGTGGGTTGTTACGTGCATATTCTTTTACAGAACCTGGTGCGCGACGATCAGAGTTACCTTCACGTAGTACTGGGTTTACTGCACTGCCTTTAATTTTGTCGTAAGCAGTTTGAATTGCTTTTTCTTCATCATTTTTAGGTTCAACAGGGTATTCTGGAAGCGCGTAACCTTTTGCTTGAAGCTCTTTAATTACAGCACGCAGCTGTGGAACAGATGCACTGATGTTTGGTAATTTGATGATGTTCGCTTCTGGTGTTTTAGCAAGCTCGCCAAGTTCAGCAAGTGCATCGCCAATGCGTTGTTCTTGTGTTAAATAATCAGGGAAGCTAGCAATTACACGACCTGCTAATGAGATATCGCGAGTTTCAACTTCAACACCGGCCGCATTTGTATATGCTTGGATGATCGGTAGCAACGAGTAAGTTGCTAGTGCCGGAGCTTCGTCCGTTTTTGTATAGATAATTTTTGATGTCATCATCATTCCTAGATAGTCGACCGATAAGGTCTTATTCAACAATGCAAAGAAAATCATTACTAATGAGTAAATATTATTAAACAAGTTAATAAACACGTACGTTCGTAATGAATAGTTTGTTAGGTGTTGGTACTCAGCGTTGCTTTTTTATAAAAGCAGAATAGTCACACCTGACGAACTAGAATTGTATTTATAGCTAAAAAATCAACAAAAATAAATCAGCCTTTAGCCTAGTACATTTAAAACTGGCAAAAGTATGATAACTGTTGTGTTAATGCGCTGTTCTAGCATTAAGAGTGTAACAAGCTTAAATAAAAAGGGCTAGAGTATGAACGAGCTCAATACTCAGTTAAACAATTAACTCTTAGAACATTGGGGTATATAAAATAAATTCAAGGAAAAGGGTTGAATTTGGACAAAAAGAGGCAATAAATAAGGATGAAGAGATAAAAAGTATGCTTAAGGAATTAAGCGAGGATCTAAAAAGGTCACTCGCTTTAGTCGAACAGAACATTGTTCACTCTATAATGTCGCCATCAGGGGCAATATTCTTAGCGTGGAGGCCCTTAGGCCCTTGTTCTAATTCGAAAGTTACATCTTGACCAGCTTTAAGTGTTTTATATCCGTCCATTACAATAGTTGAGTAATGAGCGAAAATATCATTCTCGCAGCCGTCTTCTACGATGAAACCAAAACCTTTGGCGTTGTTGAACCATTTAACTTTACCGCAAGCCATACTTCTACATCCTTCAATAAGTTGACTAATTTAGTTATTCTAAACCGTATAATTTGCTAGACTGATTAAGGTTTAATCAATCTATGTTTGACTGTAGTTTATTTAGCCAACCAGTCAAGTGTTTTGAGTTATTTTTTTAACATTTTATTTATTTTTTATTCAAGTTTGCTTGAGTTACAAAGACAAGACTATATTTAATTATGAGTGGTATGAAAGATTCAGGTGTAATTGACACAGTTCGCGACAGTGAAAAGCAAAAGCTACAACCACCGCGAAAATATAAAGTTGTTTTAAATAACGACGACTACACGCCGATGGACTTTGTAATAGAAGTTTTAACGACGTTTTTTAATATGGATAGCGATAGAGCAACCGACGTGATGCTTCAGGTTCATGAAAAAGGTAAGGGTATTTGCGGTGTTTACAGCGCCGATGTAGCCCATACTAAGGTCGAACAAGTTAACCGCTACGCGCGTGATAACGAGCATCCACTGCTTTGTAGTTGTGAGCAGGAATAAATACCAATTTTATACAATTGGTATAAATACCAATCTAGGGTGATCAAACATCCGATTGTTGTGGTATAAATTATTATCTCAGTAAGGGGTTGCCAATGCTAAACAAAGACTTAGAACTCACATTAAATGCCGCGTTTCGTGAAGCGCGCACTCGCCGTCATGAGTTTATGACCGTAGAGCACCTTTTACTTGCGCTGTTAGATAATCCTTCAGCAGGAGAAGCCCTAAATGCGTGCGGTGTTAATCTTTCTGGCTTAAAAACCGAATTATTAGAATTTATTGACGAAACAACACCCGTCATCCCAGATCTAGAAGAAGAACGTGAAACTCAGCCAACGCTTGGTTTTCAGCGTGTATTACAGCGTGCGGTGTTTCATGTGCAATCGTCAGGTAAAAATGAAGTTACTGGCGTAAACGTGCTAGTTGCTATTTTTTCTGAGCAAGAGAGCCAAGCTGTTTATTTACTTAAAAAGCACGATGTATCGCGTTTAGATATTGTTAACTTTATTTCACACGGTATTTCTAAAGCCGATGATGAGTTAGGGGATGACACCGATGATATTCATGAAGAAGTGCAAGAAGTTCAAAATGAAGAAGCAAGCAAGCTAGACAGCTTTACAACCAACTTAAACGTTCAAGCACGTGAAGGTAATATAGATCCACTGATCGGGCGCGACAGCGAAGTAGAGCGCACGGTACAAGTATTGTGTCGTCGCAAAAAGAACAACCCATTACTAGTTGGTGAAGCAGGTGTTGGTAAGACAGCAATTGCCGAAGGCTTAGCGTATCGTATTGTTAACGAGCAAGTACCAGAAGTAATTGCAGATGCAGTTGTGTACTCGCTAGATATGGGGGCATTGCTTGCGGGTACTAAATACCGTGGAGATTTTGAAAAGCGCTTTAAAAGCTTATTAAAAGAGCTACAAGCACAGCCTGGGTCTATTTTATTTATTGATGAAATACATACCATAATTGGTGCCGGCGCAGCGTCTGGTGGCGTTATGGATGCATCAAACTTGCTTAAACCACTGCTTTCAAGTGGAAAGTTACGTTGTATGGGTTCAACAACTTACAATGAGTATAAAAATATTTTTGAGAAAGATCGTGCACTAGTACGTCGTTTTCAAAAAATAGATGTACTTGAACCAAGTGTTGCCGATACCACCAAAATATTAAATGGCTTAAAAGAGCGTTACGAAGAGCACCATGGTATTCGTTATACTCAAAAAGCATTAAAAGCAGCAGCAGAGCTAAGTGCTAAATACATTAATGAACGCCACTTGCCAGATAAAGCAATTGATGTAATTGATGAAGCTGGTGCAAGTCAGCGCCTGCAACCTAGCTCTAAACGTAAAAAAACCATTGGAGTGGCAGATATAGAACTAATTATATCTAAAATGGCACGTATCCCAGCGCAAAGCGTATCGTCAACAGATAAAGAAACGCTTAAAAACCTAGACCGTAATCTTAAAATGCTTGTGTTTGGGCAAGATCAATCTATTGACGCGCTTACATCAGCTATTCGTTTATCTCGCTCTGGTTTATCAAGCGAAGAAAAACCAGTTGGCTCGTTCTTATTTGCAGGACCTACCGGTGTAGGTAAAACAGAAGTCACTAAACAGCTTGCTAAATGCATGGGTGTTGAGTTTATTCGTTTTGATATGTCTGAATATGTAGAGCGCCATGCTATTAGTCGGCTAATTGGTGCTCCACCAGGATATGTTGGCTTTGAGCAAGGCGGTTTATTAACAGAAGCTGTTATTAAAAACCCACATGCAGTTGTACTTTTAGATGAGATTGAAAAAGCGCATCCAGACATTTATAACATCCTACTACAGGTAATGGATCACGGTACGTTAACCGATAATAACGGTCGTAAAGCCGATTTTAGAAATGTAGTTGTGGTAATGACAACTAACGCTGGTGTGCAAGAAACCACACGCAAGTCGATTGGTTTTACAGAGCAAGATCACACGCATGATGCAATGGGCGAAATTAATAAAGTATTCTCGCCAGAATTTAGAAACCGTTTAGATAACATCATTTGGTTTAATCACCTTGAACGTGAAGTTATTTTAATGGTGGTTGATAAATTTATTGTGGAACTGCAATCCCAGCTTGATAAAAAATCGGTTAACCTTGAGCTTACGTCTAAAGCGCGTGAATGGCTCGCAGATAAAGGCTACGATAAAGCAATGGGTGCACGACCAATGGCACGTGTTATTCAAGAAGAGCTTAAAAAGCAATTAGCTAACGAAATACTGTTTGGTGAACTTGTTGATGGCGGTACGGTTAAAGTATCGGTTAAAGACAAGAAGATTCGGTTTGATTACGAGAGTAGCTTAACACCAGCGTAAAACGTTAATTAAAAAGTTTAGTTAAATAAAATGGCTCGCTACATAATAGCGGGCCATTTTTTTGCCCTTTTTATAGGCAACAAAAAACCCAGTAAAAACTGGGCTTTTTGTTTATTAAATGTAATTGCTAGTCAATGTCTATCAATTACATTTAATAAACGCTTAAAGCTAGTAAAACACTAGCCAAAAACTAAATCTCGTTTACGCACTTACTTAGCGAGCACGGAATACGATACGACCTTTCGATAAATCGTAAGGAGTCATTTCTACCGTTACTTTATCGCCGGTTAAAATACGGATATAGTTTTTGCGCATTTTGCCTGAAATATGAGCCACAACTACGTGACCATTTTCTAGCTCAACTCGGAACATTGTATTTGGTAAAGTATCAAGGACTGTCCCTTGCATTTCGATTACGTCTTCTTTCGCCATGTTTAGCGTAACACCTCTTTAATAGTTAAACGCTGCAGATTTTGCCCAAAATACACCAATAAGTAAAGGCGCAGGGGCTATATTTGCAAATTAAATAGCCACCCACTCATCATTAAGCTGTTTTTGAGCTGGTAAAAACTGAGTTTTGTACTTCATTTTGTTGCATTCATCAATTTGATAGCCCAAGTACACGTATTGCTTATTTTGCTCTTTTGCAAATCTAAGCTGCTCTAATATCATCACAGAGCCTAAACTATAGTGTTCAAAATCGGGGTCGAAAAAGGTATAGATTGCAGAAATAGCGCTATTCATACAATCAGTTACGGCAACTGCGACTAAAGTATCTTGGTGCCATAGTTCAATAAATGTGATTTTGAGCCAACTGCAAAGTAAAAAGCTTTGAAACTGTTCTTTTTCAGGAGGATACATACTTCCATCCTGGTGACGCATTGTTATGTACTTACTATAAAGCGGATAGTACTCAGGTCGCTCTTGCGTCGAATATTTCACTTCAAACTGGCTTTTTGCTTTGTTTAGTTTACGTTTTTGCGATTTTGAGGGGATAAAGTCTTGTGCTAATACACGTACAGAATTACATGCACTGCATATTGGGCAATGCGGACGGTATATTTGGTTACCACTGCGACGAAACCCCAAACCTAATAATGACTCAAATTTGTCGGTACTGTAGCAACTAGGATCTAGAATAACTAAAAGTTGTTCTTGTCTGTTGGGCAAATAACTACAGTCAAACTCTTGGGTTAAACCAACACGTGCAGGAAGTTGTTCATTCATAGATTGCGTCAAGTTCTTGTGGCTCCCACATAATAGGGTTAACGATATAGTTATGTGCAGCTTTTAGTTTAGTCAAAAATGTTGAGCGAGGAATTACTTGTGCACCTAGGGTCATTAAATAAGGGTTTTCTAACTGGCAATCAATAAAATGCGCATTGTGACGTTTAAGCCAATTTACCAGTGCCCACATCGCAAGCTTAGAGCAATTGGTTTGATGATGAAACATCGACTCGCCACAAAATACACCATTTTGCATAATACCGTATAAGCCTCCTGCAAGCTCTCCGTTACTCCACACCTCTAAACTATGAGCAATGCCCGCATTGTGTGCATTAACGTAAGCGCTGAGCATGTCAGAAGTGATCCAGGTACCATCGGTGTCAAGGCGTTGATCGCGACATGCTTCTATCACCTCTTCAAAGGCATTATTAATGGTTACTCTCACAGGGTGCTTTTTTAAATGCTTACGCAGACTCTTACTTATATGAAAATCATCCAGTTCAAAAATCCCGCGTTCGCTCGGCGACCACCACATAATAGGCTCATCTTCACTAAACCAAGGGAATATTCCGCTTTTGTAGGCATTACTTAGGCGAGGTAAACTTAAATCTCCGCCAATTGCGAGTAAGCCATCAGGGGATTCTAATGCGTATTCCGGATTGGGGAATGCTATATCGTTTTCGCTTAATTGGTATAGCTGATTTCTCATACAGTACTTATCTTATAATTGATCGTAAAAGTGTAACTATATTTTAGGCATAAAAAAAGGGCTGAATAATCAGCCCTATAATAATTTATTTAATTGCTTATAAATTATCTAAGAAACGTTCTGCATCAAGGGCAGCCATACAGCCTGTACCCGCTGATGTGATTGCTTGACGGTAAATGTGGTCAGATACATCACCAGCAGCAAAAACGCCTTCTACACTTGTTTGAGTCGCGTTACCGTTCAATCCAGACTCTACAACTAAGTAGCCATCTTTCATTTCTAGTTGGCCAACAAACATATCTGTATTTGGCTTATGGCCAATAGCAATAAATACACCGGCTAAATCTAGTTCTTCAGTTGCATCAGAGTGTGCATCTTTAATACGAACGCCTGTTACACCCATTTGGTCGCCTAATACTTCGTCAAGCGTGCGGTTGTAATGCATTACAACGTTACCGTTTGCTGCTTTTTCAGCAAGGCGGTCTGCAAGTATTTTTTCACTGCGGAAACTATCACGACGATGAATAACATGTACTTCGTCAGCAATGTTAGATAAGTAAAGCGCTTCTTCAACCGCCGTATTACCACCACCAACAACCGCTACTTTCTGACCTTTATAGAAAAAGCCGTCACATGTAGCACATGCCGAAACACCACGGCCTTGGAAATTAGTTTCAGACTCTAAGCCTAAGTATTTAGCAGACGCACCCGTTGCAATGATTAACGCATCACATGTGTAAGTACCTTGGTCGCCAGTTAGTGTGAAAGGGCGCTTAGATACATCTACTTTATTAATGTGATCAAACACAATTTCAGTTTCAAAGCGTTCAGCGTGCTCTTTCATACGATCCATTAATGCAGGACCTGTTAAGCCGTGTGCATCACCAGGCCAGTTTTCAACTTCAGTCGTGGTTGTTAATTGGCCACCTTGTTGAATGCCTGTAATTAAAACAGGGTTTAAATTTGCACGTGCTGCATATACTGCGGCAGTATAACCAGCTGGGCCAGAGCCTAAAATTAGTAGCTTACAATGTTTTGCTTCAGTCATTATTTTTTCCTAAACGTTTAATACGGTCTTTAATGCGCTCGATTCTAAGAAAAACAAGGCAGAAGTAAACAAAATCCGAGATTATTTTTTTTAGCAAATCGAAAAGCTGTGCAGTATTGTGTACTAGAGATTGTGGCTTTTACGTTTAATAAAGTAAAGTAGCTCAATAAATAGACTAACAGGCAACAAAACAACGTTAATTCATGACCACTTTGATTTTTTTTGTTATGTTTTACCTAATTTTATTTGTCACTGATAAATCATGTGACCCAAGTGAATAGGCAACTATGTTATTTTGGCAGGAAAAACCCGCATTCGGGTTGACTTCAAAAGACGTTAACGTCTTAACCAATGCGCAAGATTACCGAACGCAATTGCTACGTTTGATCAGTAGCGCAAAAAAACGAATTTATATCACAGCGCTTTATTTACAAGATGACGAAGCAGGTCGCGAAATTTTAGAAGCTTTGCACCGTGTGTCATTAACAAACCCAGCACTTGAAATAAAAGTGCTGGTGGATTTTCATCGTGCGCAACGTGGTCTTATTGGTGCAGAGAAGTCTGACGGCAATGCAAGTTTATACTGTGACGATTTAGAAAAGTTTAAATCGAACGTACAAGTTTATGGCGTACCTGTAAAAGCTAAAGAATTATTTGGCGTATTGCATTTAAAGGGGTTTGTCATTGACGATACCTTACTTTACAGCGGCGCAAGCTTAAACAACGTGTATTTGCAGTATAACGAACGCTACAGACTCGATCGTTACTTTTTAATAACGCAGAGCGAACTGTGTGAATCAGTGGTTGATTTTATTGAGACAAAGCTAATTAGCTCCGTTGCTGTGCCACGCATAGACACACGACCGCTTAAACGTTTACACGACTTCAAACTTGACCAAAAGCAATTAATGCGTGATTTAAAGGCCGCCAGTTATAACGCAGCAGAGCAACTAAATACGCAAGCATTAGGTATTCGTTTATTTTTGGGGCTTGGCCGTCGTAATAACGAATTAAATCGTTTAATAAAAGCGTTATTTGATACCACAGAGCAAGAGCTTGTGTTGTATACGCCATACTTTAATTTTCCGGCGCCGCTTATGCGATCACTGCGCCGTTTATTAAAGCAAGGCAAACAAGTGACTATTGTGGTAGGCGATAAAACAGCAAATGACTTTTATTTACCGCCAAGTGAGCCGTTTAGTAAAATAGGGGCACTACCTTATTTATACGAAACTATTTTGCATAAGTTTGTAAAAACGCAAAAACGCCATATCGATAACGGCAATTTAAATGTGTATTTGTGGAAAGATGGAAGTAATTCGTTTCATTTAAAAGGTATTTGTTCAGATAGAACAAAACATTTACTGAGCGGGCATAACTTAAATCCGCGTGCATGGGGCCTTGATATCGAAAATGGTATTTTAATAGAAGATCCAGAGCAAACAATTATGGATGCCATTGATAACGAAAAGCATGAAATTTTACAACACTGTCGCCGTTTAACAGGCCCAGATGATTTAGAAACGATGGATGATTACCCGCAGCCAGTTAAAAAACTACTTGGCCAAGCTAAGCGTGTAAAAGTAGATTTTATAATCAAGCGTTTTATATAAATTCATTTTAAATCAGACACAAAAAAAGCAGCTAATTAGCTGCTTTTTTTATGAGTTGTAGTTAAGTTACTATGTTATTTAATACCAACCTAACTAGAAAACGCTAAATTATGCGTTTTCTACCGCTGTGCGTGGGTCAACATATTCCATGTTGAACGCTTGTGCTACTTCTTTGTAAGTTACTTGGCCTTTAATTACGTTTAAGCCTTTTAAGAAGTGAGCGTCATCTAGTAGCGCCTTTTTATAACCTTTATTTGCAAGGTTAATGATGAAAGGCAATGTTGCATTGTTAAGTGCAAACGTAGATGTGCGTGGAACAGCACCTGGCATGTTAGCAACACAGTAGTGAACAACTTCATCAACGATGAAAGTAGGATCAGCATGCGTCGTTGCTTTAGAGGTAGCAATACAGCCACCTTGGTCGATTGCAACGTCAACAATTGCAGAGCCAGGTTTCATTGCTTTAATGTGCTCTGCAGTGACTAGTTTAGGTGCAGCTGCACCTGGGATTAGTACGCCACCAATTACTAAATCAGCTTCTAGTACGTGTTTTTCTAGTGCATCAGCAGTTGAGTAAATAGCTTTTACTTTATTACCAAATTGCGCGTCTAGTGCACGTAATACGTCGATGTTACGATCAAGAACCACAACTTCAGCACCAAGGCCAACAGCCATTTGAGCTGCGCTACGACCAACCATGCCGCCGCCAATTACAACAACTTTAGCAGCTTCAACGCCTGGTACGCCACCTAGTAGCATGCCACGACCGTGGTTAGACTTTTCTAGCGCTTGTGCACCAGCTTGAATAGACATACGACCAGCCACTTCGCTCATAGGCGCAAGAAGCGGTAAACCACCGCGTGAGTCAGTTACAGTTTCGTATGCAATACAAATAGCTTTGCTTTTTACAAGGTCTTCAGTTTGTGGAAGATCAGGTGCAAGGTGTAAGTAAGTGAAAAGGATTTGGTCTTCACGTAGCATTGCACGTTCAACAGCTTGTGGCTCTTTTACTTTTACAATCATGTCGGCTTTAGCGAAAACATCAGCAGCAGTTGCTAAAATTTCAGCACCTGCTTGTGTGTAGTCTTCGTTAGTAAAACCAATCCCCATGCCTGCATCAGTTTCTACAATCACTTGGTGACCGTGGTTTACTAATTCACGAACACTCGCAGGAACCATACCTACACGGTATTCATGGTTTTTAATTTCTTTAGGTACACCAATAATCATAACATTTGCCTTATTAAGAACGGATTAACATTTTTCACTATTATATTCATCATAAGCCAGTGTGTCTCACCTTTTTTAAAGTGGGTTCTAGTGTTATTATCTAAATAATAAAAATAAACAGCATAAAAAACTAGTTGGTACTATGCATCAGTTATTAGATAGAATTGACCGGAAAATTTTGATGGAATTACAACATGATGGACGCCTTTCCAATGTTGAACTGGCCAGACGAGTTGGCCTAAGCGCCACGCCCTGTCTCGAGCGGGTAAAAAAACTAGAACGAGAAGGTTACATATTAGGTTACAAAGCAGTGGTCGACCCTGCTAAGCTTGGGCAAGGTTTATCGGTGTATGTAGAGGTAACAATTACCAAAACATCACCCGATGTATTTGATGAGTTTAGTGCTGCTGTAAAAAAGCATGAAGAAATTATAGAATGCCATTTGGTGTCGGGTAATTTCGACTTTTTACTTAAAACACGCGTAAATGATATGTCAGAATACCGTGGCGTATTAGGCGACATACTATTGAAACTTCCAAATGTAAGTGAAAGCCGTACTTATGTAGTAATGGAAGAAGTAAAAGGTGAAGAAGGTGTAATTATTCGCCCGTATATTGCTTAACAGTATTTATAATAGGCTGACATTTGCTTTTATCTGCCTAAATTATAAAAACGTGTTCATAATCAGGCCATCAAGGTTAAGATAAAGTGCAACAAATTGCATTTCCTGCTAAGGTATTTCACTGCTAAGTAAGTGTGAATAAAATAGAATAATAAAGAGGAATAGGGAACTATGCGCCTAAACGGTGTGCAAAGACTATTAGAAACAGGGCTGATTATCAGTACCTTTACAGCAATATTTATTTTATGTGCCTTAATCAGCTTTGATCCAGTTGATCCTTCGTGGTCGCAAACTGGTGAATTTAGAAACGTAAAAAATATTACGGGCACAGCTGGTGCATGGATAGCTGACATTTTATTACTTACTTTTGGTTGGTTGGCTTATTTAGTACCTGCTGCCATTCAATTATTTGGCTACTTGTTATTTAAACAACCTCACCGCATTTTACAGCTTGATTACACTACTTTAGCGCTGCGAGTTATTGGTTTTGCTTTATTTATTACCTCAGCTACCGCTATTAGCAGTATCAACTTTGACGATATTTATAACTTCTCTTCTGGTGGGGTAGTGGGCGATGTTATTGCATCAGCCATGATGCCTGCATTTAACTTTACCGGTACATCTATATTATTGCTGTGTTTCTTTTTTGCCGGACTAACTCTATTAACGGGTGTATCGTGGGTTGATTTTGTTGATTATCTTGGCGATTTAATGGTTAGGTTTTATCGTTTTATCGTGTCGTATGCAAAAGGCTGGATGCACCGAGAACACGCTGCAGGTAAAGTAAATAATAACGATGAAGTAGACGCCCATTTTGAAGACGATATAAAAGAGCAAATAGAGCTGCCTACATCGGCTAAAAAAGCAGATAAACAAAATGCAATTAACAAACCGCAAACGCCATTTAGCGAGCCACAAATTAGTGACGACTTTATGCCGTTTGATGAACTCGACGATATACTCGATCAAGAAATTGGCTTTAGCGCCATAGACGACGAGCCAATGGACACGGCTGCTGCATTAAATGCACTTGATCAAAGCCAAGTTGTAGAACCTGAAAAGCCAGTTACAACGGTTGTATCACCAGCAAGGCCAATGCCTAAGCCAAAAGCAGCCTATCAGCCACCACCAACAGCAAAAGAAAAATTTGAGCAATTATTAACGCAAGAGCCACCACCGGGGCCATTACCGTCACTCGATTTACTCGATAGACCGGACAAAGCTAAAAACCCAATTTCGCAAGAAGAACTCGATACAGTATCGCGCCTAGTAGAGACAAAGCTGCTCGACTTTAACGTACAAGCAACAGTTGTAGCGGTATACCCAGGCCCCGTTGTTACACGTTTTGAACTTGATTTAGCGCCAGGTATTAAAGTGTCTAAAATTACGGGCTTGGCTAAAGATTTAGCCCGTTCGCTTTCGGCAATTAGTGTACGTGTTGTAGAAGTTATTCCAGGTAAAACCTATGTTGGTATTGAACTTCCAAATAAACACCGTGAAATAGTTCGTTTATCAGAAGTTATAAACGCCCCTAAATTTGAGCAAAATCCGTCGCCACTTACCATGGTGCTTGGTAAAGACATTGCCGGTCAGCCGGTATGTGCTGATTTAGGTAAAATGCCACACTTATTGGTGGCCGGTACAACCGGTTCGGGTAAATCAGTGGGCGTTAATGTCATGATAGTAAGCTTGCTGTACAAATCGGGTCCTGACGATGTACGTATGATCATGATTGACCCTAAAATGCTTGAGCTTTCAGTATATGAAGGCATTCCGCATTTATTGTGTGAAGTAGTGACCGACATGAAAGAAGCCGCTAACGCACTGCGTTGGTGTGTTGGCGAAATGGAACGTCGTTATAAATTAATGTCAGCATTGGGTGTGCGTAACTTAAAAGGTTACAACCAAAAAGTGCTTGAAGCCAATGAAGCGGGTTACCCAATTCTTGATCCATTATTTAAAGACACTGATGGCATGAAAGAAGGCCCCGACGAGCTAGGTAAATTACCAAGTATTGTTGTAGTAATAGACGAATTTGCCGACATGATGATGATTGTAGGTAAAAAAGTAGAAGAACTTATTGCACGTATAGCCCAAAAGGCACGTGCGGCAGGCATTCACTTAGTGCTTGCTACGCAGCGCCCGTCGGTTGATGTAATTACCGGCTTAATTAAAGCTAATATTCCAACACGTATGGCGTTTCAGGTATCGAGCAAAATAGATTCACGGACAATACTTGACCAACAAGGCGCCGAAAACTTACTAGGTATGGGTGACATGCTTTATTTACCGCCAGGCACTAGCGTACCAGAGCGTGTGCACGGCGCATTTGTAGACGACCACGAAGTACACGCCGTAGTAAACGATTGGAAAGCGCGTGCTAAACCAAATTATATTGATGAAATACTCAATGGTGATGCCAGTGAAGATATTTTATTACCAGGTGAAGCTAGCGAAAACGCAGATGAAGAATCAGACCCGTTATACGACGAAGCTGTGTCGTTTGTAATTGAAACCGGCAAAGTATCGGTATCGTCAGTGCAACGTAAATTACGTGTTGGCTATAACCGCGCAGCACGTTTAGTAGAACAAATGGAAACATCGGGTATCGTGAGTTCACCAGGTCATAACGGTGCTCGCGATGTATTAGTGCCTAATGGAGCAAATTCATGAAAAAAGTTAACGCCTTATTATTAGTATTAGGCAGCGTACTTGCCGCACCAAGCTTTGCTGACGACAGCCAAGCATTACAAGACCAACTTGCCACTTTAAAAAGTTTCAAAGCGCAGTTTGCACAAAAAGTAACAGACAAAGAAGGCCAGGCTGTTATGCAAGGCGAGGGCACAATAGCGCTTCAACAGCCTATGATGATTCGCTGGCAGCAAACAAACCCAGACGATACGTTATTTGTATCAAACGGTGATAAAACCTATTACTTCGACAGCTTTGCTGAGCAAGTAACGATTATGAAAACCAGCGGTTTAATCGATTCAACACCGTTTGTGTTACTTACCTCAAAAGATCCAGCACAATGGGAAAAGTACAGCGTACTTGCAACAAATACAGGTTTTAGCGTAACACCAAATAAAGGCGTAGAAAGCCAAGTTGAGCAACTTGATATAACCTTTGCAGGTAATGAGCAAGGCCTTGCTAAACTAGTCGTTACCGATAACTCAGGGCAGCTATCGTCATTTACGTTTAATGATGCACAAGTTAATGCGCCGCTTGATAAAAGCACGTTTGAATTTACGCCTCCCGAAGGTGTTGAAATAGACGATCAGAGTAACGGTGAGTAATTTAGGTTTTAACTTTGGGCCTGATGTACGCCCACTTGCCGCGCGTATGCGCCCTACAACGCTTGATGAATACATTGGTCAGCAGCACTTATTAAGCGCTGATAAACCACTGCATCAAGCCATTGTCGCAGGGCGATGCCATAGTTTAATTTTATGGGGCCCGCCGGGTGTTGGCAAAACAACACTCGCGCAAATAATTGCCAATCACGCTGATGCCTCACTTATTCAAATGTCAGCGGTAACCGCAGGCGTAAAAGATATACGCGATAGCGTAACGCAAGCGCGGGACAACCTAGAAAGCCGTGGCCAACGAACCCTTATGTTTGTTGACGAAGTTCACCGCTTTAATAAATCCCAACAAGATGCCTTTTTACCGCACATAGAAGACGGCACCTTTATATTTGTAGGTGCAACCACAGAAAACCCATCGTTTGCCCTTAACAACGCTATATTGTCGCGAGCACGCGTGTATGTTTTAAAATCGCTTGCCGATACCGACTTATATACCGTAATAGAACGTGCACTTAAACAAGACGAGCAGCTAAGCCAAAAGCACATCACTATTGCTGACAACGCTAAAAAGGCACTGTGCCAAGCAAGTGGCGGTGATGCGCGTAAAGTACTTAATTTGCTTGAACAAGCAGTTGACTTAACAACCGAGCAAAATGGTCAATACAACGTAGACGAGCACGTACTTAGCCAAGTGTTACCAACGCATTTAGCTAAATACGATAAAGGCGGCGATGAGTTTTACGATTTAATATCAGCCTTTCACAAATCAGTACGAGGTAGCTCCCCCGACGCCGCACTGTATTGGTATTGCCGAATTCTAGCCGGTGGCGGCGACCCTTTATATGTAGCAAGGCGATTACTTGCCATTGCAACAGAAGACATTGGCAACGCCGATCCGCGCGCAATGGAAGTGGCCTTAAATGCGTGGGATATATTTCAACGTGTTGGCCCAAGCGAGGGCGAGCGTGCAATTGCACAAGCCACACTGTATTTAGCCAGCGCACCTAAAAGTAATGCGGTGTATATGGCGTTTAATCAAGCCAAAGCAGACGCTCAAAACGAGCCAAGTTACCCAGTACCAGAGCATTTACGCAATGCGCCAACTAACTTAATGAAAGACTTAGGGTATGGCGCTGAGTACCGTTATGCGCATAACGAAGAAGGCGCATTTGCCGCAGGTGAAAAATATTTACCGCCAGAAATGGACGGCAAAGAATATTACTTACCGAGCGAGCGCGGACTTGAGCAAAAAATTAAACAAAAACTCGATTACCTAAAAGAGCGCGATGCGCAAAGCCCACTTAGACGATACGAAAATGATTAAACTTTATATGATGATCGCCCTTGGCGGAGCCTCAGGTGCGTGTTTACGGTTTTTTATTAGCGAAAGCATGCTAAAACTCCTCGGTAGGGGATTCCCTTTTGGCACGTTGACGGTTAATATTCTGGGTTCATTGTTAATGGGCATTTTGTACGGTTTGATAGATAAAGAAATTATCACCGCAAGCCCCGCTAAAACCCTTATCGGTATTGGCTTTTTAGGTGCATTAACCACCTTTTCAACATTCTCAATGGACTCGTTGTTGTTATTACAACAAGGTCACTTTATTAAAATGGCCCTCAATATCATCTTAAACGTGATGGTGTGTATTTTTATGGCTTGGCTGGGCCTTCAGCTAGTAATGCAAAAAGGTTAAAAAACTAACATGTTAGATTCTAAATTTTTACGTCAAGACATCGAACAAACTGCAGCACGTTTAGCGGCGCGCGGTTACGAACTCGATGTAGCGACGGTAACGGCACTTGAAGAAAAACGCAAAACATTACAAGTAAAAACGCAAGAACTTCAAAGTCAACGTAATGCAAGCGCAAAAGCAATTGGTCAAGCCAAAGCAAAAGGCGAAGACGCACAGCCATTACTTGATGCAGTGGCTAACTTAGGCAGTGAGCTAGACGCCGCTAAAACAGAGCAAGATGAAGTATTAGCCGCTATTAACGACATTGCGTTAGCAATTCCAAACTTGCCAGACGAGTCAGTACCTGCAGGTAAAGACGAAGACGACAACGTTGAAATTTTAACGTGGGGCACACCTAAAAAGTTTGATTTTGAAGTTAAAGACCACGTAGATGTAGGCCAAGACCTAAACGGTTTAGACTTTGAAATGGGCGTTAAAATTAGTGGTGCACGCTTTACCGTAATGCGCGGCCAAGTTGCGCGTATGCACCGTGCACTAACGCAATTTATGCTAGATACACACGCTGATAAAAACGGCTACACAGAAATGTATGTACCGTACTTAGTAAATAGCGCAAGCCTTTACGGCACAAGCCAATTACCTAAATTTGCGGGCGATTTGTTCCACACATTAGGCCTTGTAAACGACGACGGCGAACAACAAGCCGGCTTTAGCTTAATTCCTACAGCTGAAGTACCGCTTACAAACAGCGCCCGCGACGAAATTTACGATGAAAGCGATTTACCAATTCGCTTAGTTGCCCACACGCCGTGTTTTAGAAGCGAAGCAGGCAGTTATGGTCGCGATACACGTGGTCTAATTCGTCAACACCAGTTTGATAAAGTTGAACTTGTACAACTTGTAAAACCAGAAGACTCAATGGCAACGCTTGAAGAGTTAACAGGTCACGCAGAGCAAATACTACAAGCGCTTGAACTTCCGTACCGTAAAGTAATTTTATGTATGGGCGACATGGGCTTTGGCTCAGCTAAAACATACGATTTAGAAGTATGGTTACCTGCGCAAGACACATACCGCGAAATTTCATCATGTTCAAACATGGCTGACTTTCAGGCGCGTAGAATGCAAGCACGTTTTCGCCGTGAAGGTGTTAAAAAGCCAGAGTTACTACATACACTAAATGGTTCAGGCTTAGCCGTTGGCCGTACACTCGTAGCCATACTAGAAAACTACCAACAAGCCGATGGCACAGTAGTAGTACCAGAAGTATTACGGCCATACATGGGTGGACTTGAAGTAATTGGTAAACAATAAAAATCAAGTTTAAGTTATGCAAGTTTTAAGCTTGTAAATCTTAATACGAAAGCCGCTGTTTGTAATAAACAGCGGCTTTTTTGTTTTAAGTTAAAGGTAATAAGGTTCAGTTAATATGTAGGACGTGCTTTAGCGCGTTGCATTTATTTGACAAAAATATACGCCTGTCCCTTTTATCAGTTTCTTGCGCTACATTTTGCGAATTTACTAAATGGTTTAAACATAACTTCACTTGAGTATCTCCCATAGATCTAGGGCGTGTTGAATATAATTAAAGCGGATATAGGCAGTTATCCAAAACAGATAAGCTTCAATAGTGCTCTTTGTGCAGTTTGTAACAATAGTGATTGCTATACACATGGCCTTTAATTGTGGTTAGAAAGAGAGATTTCATAAAATAATAACCAACCTTTAAATGCGCTGTGTGCATGGACAGTGTTTGTCCAATGACATTATTAAAAGTCGTTTTGGTGTATTTTAACAACGAGCATTTTATAACATACGTAATTACTTGTTTACATTAGAGTTATTTAGTGGAATTATTGAGCCATGTAATATACGCCGTTTTGGGGTGTTATAAACCCCCGAAGTGGTGTTCTATATGACGTTAGCTTTCGGAAATAGTATGCAGATTAATCACAAACCTGTCGTTACCTTTTTAATATGCATAGTTACTGTTTGCGTATCGTTTTATGTCGCTTATCAAATTAGTGGCTCGGTCCTCGGTAAATCAAGAATAACGGAACTTGCTAATTTTGGTGGATTAACTGTAGAGGGTATAAAGCACCTTGAAATATGGAGGCTAGTATCTTCTCAATTAATCCATGTCCATCAAAAGCATATGATTTACAATGTATTATCTATTTTATTCTTGGGTATTATTATTGAGCGAACCGTTGGTTCTAAGTACATGTTAATTATTTGGCTTTTTGCAGGTTCTATTGGAACACTATTTAGTACTCAATTTACACCTCCACCATGGAATGTAGGTACAGGTGCATCACAAGCTGCTTTTGGCTTGGCAGGTTTTGGCTTATTTTTGATTTTTAGTAAAATTCAACGAGGGTATATATTCTTATGTGCTATCGTTTTTGCACTTATACCAGCGTTATATTTAGATTTTAAATCCGTAGGTTATCCAAAAGCAGGGCACTCTCTAAGTTTTGTTATTGGTTTCGGTCTGGCTATCTATTATTTCTATAATGTTAAACAGAAACTCGTTCAAGTGGCACCAGAAAGCTAATCGGGTAGCCGGAGGTCTCTAATCTCCAGCCCCACACCACCCATCATGCGGGTCCGCAATGGGCGGTTCATCTCCCGTAATGAATACCGATCCAAATATCTCTCAATGACACTAAACCTTGTGATGCTAAATAGTCATTGCCTAGCGCAATGTTAATTCCTTTTTTTTTTGAGCTTCGACAAGGCCCTTTACAGCCCGAATTCAGGTTCCAAGTGCACCAAACCTTAAATCACTAATTAATAAAGACTTCTTCAGCTGTCTGATAATTTAGTATTTTCCTTGGGCGAGTATTAATTTTCATTACAACCTCTTGGAGTTGTTCATTAGTTATAGTTGAAAAATCAGTTTTCTTTGGGAAATAACGCCTGATCAGACCGTTTGTATGTTCATTTGTTCCTCGTTGCCACGAACAATAAGGATCAGCAAAGTAAATAATAAAATCTAGTTCTTCTTCCAAAGCTTTAAAAATTAGGATGACACCCATCCTAATTATTACGAAATAAGCCAACAAAAACAGCATGAAGAGTGCATTATTATAAATAATGGATCACGTAAGAAGCTGAACTATGTAGATAAAATGAAAGTGAAAATAGACAGCCCCATAGGTCGACGACAGCTATTTATTAACGAATGGTAAACGACTCGGCTGTATACCGCCTGCTTTCCTCTAAATAAAAAGCTGCAAAATAATACTATATATTAAGAAGGTTAAGTGCTTTTACCCTAAATAAAAGCCACTCAAGTACCCGTAATCCTGTCCAAAACGCCAATTAAGACAACACCAAATTCCCACTTTATATTCTGCATAAAATACAGTGATCGATTGAACCAAAATAGGAACTCAGCTATGGTTTGTTTATCAATAAAACAAATAGAAAAACGAGTTAATCTACAGGTTCGTTATGCGTAAAGGAGTTCAATTGATTAAGAAGTTTGTAAAATATCTAGGGTATATAAACACCAATTATGACCGTGTAAGTCCATTTCCATTCATGTTGTGGTTTTCTATTAGTCTGTGTGTGTGGGCCTTTTCAAAACTCGGATTTTCTTTTGAGTTCATATTCGCGAATGCAACATATCTAAATGTTATATATGGAACAGTCATATGTACATCCATAATGTTAGTAAGTTGTATTTTGTTACCATGGCAAAAAGTTACGGATAAGTATTACAAAAGTGCTCATGCAGTATCTAAAATATTTTCTGATACTGCTATGGGATCGGCTGGTTTTATAGCCGTTGCGGGGCTTTATAACGGCAATTACCTCCCTGTTGGACTATTAGTGTTAGGGCTAGTTATATATGTTTTAGTTGGAAATCATGTGTTTCATAGCATTTTTAATGAAAATATAGGTACTCGTAGATTTTTTAAAGAAATTGATAAAAAATCAAATACAAGAATAGGAACGGGTGAGATTGAACGAAATATTGAAACTAAAGTTCTTGCTTTCACCTCTTTTATTATTCTAATGGTTGGTTCTGGGCTTATGTATGTTTTTAATACTGTTTACGCATAACAAGATAATTGGACTCCCAACTTCTATACTGAAGTAGAAATTATTTTTCGGAGTTCAATTATGAATAAGTTAAGAATTGGTGTCAATTTAGCTCATAAATTAATACAAGTTTGTAGTTCTGCAAATAATAAAGTGCATTCAAATAATGAGATGACACTGCAACAATTTAGTGAGTACTTGATATCGCTTAGTCCTTCAACGATTATTTTTGAGGCCTGTGCGAGTGCTAATTATTGGCATCAATTTGCAACTTCACTTGGTCATAATTCTCTACTAATATCTGCGCGATTAGTTATGTCTGTTCGTCAAAGTCAAAAACAGATAAAAATGATGCTTTGGCTGTTTTACAAGCATCGCTGTTACCAGATGTTCACTTTATTACTGCAAAATCAATTAATGAACAGCAAGCGCAATCAATGCTCAAATTGAGAGAGCACAGTGTTAAACAAAAAGTAGCGCTTAAAAATCAACTCACTGGTTTACTGCGTGAATTTAATATAAGCAGTGAGCGCTCGATAAGTCAGTTTGTAGGTACTATCCAAGATACATTGGAAGATGCCGAAAATGGTTTTTGTGATGCATTTAGAAAAATGCTTAAAGTTTCACTGGATTTATATTTAACGTTAACTGAAGCAATCGCTGCCTATGATTTAGCATTGGCTAAATGGATTGACGACACACCAAGCTGTAAAAAACTAATGCGACTAGAAGGGGTTGGGATTTTAAATGCCATTCATCTTTTTATTAATTTGTCGTCAGGTGAATTAGCCAGGTTTAAAGCCGGCAAAGATGCCGCTGATTGTATAGGTTTGACACCGACTCAACATAGCTCAGGTGGTAAAGTAAGTTTAGGAAAAATAAGCCGACGTCGAAATACAACATTACGTAGTTTACTCGTTACAGGTGCGATGGCTGTCATCCAACAAGTTGTTAAGCGAGTACCATAGACATTATAAACTAGACACTCACTTTAATTTTTGCACTTTTTGAAACGAAGTACTAGGCTTTTTTTAGTGCAAAAACAAGTAGGGTGTCTTATGGCAATCGCAAGAAAGCGCCAAGTAAGTTTGGTTGATACAAAGTACTACCATTGCATATCACGTTGCGTTCGCCGTGCATTTTTATGTGGGGAAGACCACTTTACAGGTCAATCCTACGAGCATCGTAGAGGCTGGGTTGAAGACAAACTGCTTGAGTTAGCCAAGGTATTTTGTATTGACGTCTGTGCTTATGCTGTCATGATCAATCATACGCACTTAGTGTTGTATGTTGATGACAAAAAAGCGAATCGGCTGAATGATAAAGCGATTGTTATTCGCTGGCATAAGCTCTGTAAAGGTACCGCTCTTACACAAAAATACATACAGGGCGAAAAGCTAAGCAAAATAGAACTTATCTTTTTTAATCAAACAGTAAATCAATACCGCGAGCGCCTATCAAGTATTAGTTGGTTTATGCGGTTGTTAAATGAAAACATTGCGCGCAGAGCAAATAAAGAAGATAACTGCACTGGCCGTTTTTGGGAAGGACGATTTACGTCTCAAGCATTATTAGATGAAGCAAAATAATAGTGACACCCATCCTAAATTTTGCACTTCCAATTAGAATCTAGGGACTGTTTAGTTTATATAATTAGAGTGGCTGTCTAGTTTAATGTAGTTTAATGCGAGCTTTGATATCACGCGTAAACATTCAACAATCGATTGTACCCAGATAGAAATCCGGCTATGGTTTGTTTATCGAGATAAATAAACAAGCTAATTTACAGGTTCGCTAAGTCTCACGAAGGTTTTATCGCTCTATGAATGTTTTTCTAATAATTGCAGGTACATTAAGTGCTGTTGTAGCAACTTTGCATTTGGGTTGTATCTATTTTGGAGGTTCTTGGTATCGGTTCTTCGGTGCAGGAGAGCAAATGGCATTACTTTCTGAGCAAGGAAGTATTAAACCAACTCTTATTACTAGTGTAATTGTTCTGATTCTATCAACTTGGTCATTGTATGCATTTTCAGCCGCAGGTGTTATTTTTAAACTTCCATTCATCCGCCTAGCTCTTGTATTAATAACTTTTATTTATTTAGCCCGCGGTGTTGCAGGGTTCTTTTTAATAAATAACCCTATGGGGCGTTCGCCTGAGTTTTGGGTTTGGAGTTCTATTATTTGTTTATCTTTTGGTATTGTTCACCTTGTTGGTTTAAAACAACAATGGGCAAGCTTGTGAGTAGAGTGTAATCTAATAAAGAATCAAACAAGGGCTATTACAATTGGCTTTTGGTAAAGCATTATATTTATAGTTAACTACTTCTCACCAATAATTGACTGAACAAGGAATATTAAAATGGATAAAATGTCAGTTCACATAAACTCTAGACCTTTAGAAATTTACCCGCAAAAACAAACTTTAAAGGTGGTAGCTGATGAAGTAACCGAAAAAGCGACTGTGCACAAAGTAGCTGTTCAAAGTGACCAAGTGGATATATCCGAAGAAGGAAAAGAAAAAAGTCTGGAAGATCAAAATCGAGAGGCGTTACGTAAGTTATCAGGCAATGAAGATGTAAATCAAGCATCGCAATCTGAAGGAGATCCTCTTGATGAACAGATTGCTGAAATACGAGAAAAAATTGAAAAATTACTACAGGAAACTGCATTATTACGCAGTAAAGATGATGAAAAGTCACAAGTTAAAGTGAAGGTGCTGGAGGCCGAAATTACAGGGCTTAGCACTCAACTTATTGAGTTATTGAAACAGCAATTAGAATCGGGTAAATAACAAGCACAGTAAGTATATGGTACGCAGTTGAAAACTTAAAAACGTTATTAAGTACGTAATAAAGCCGCTACCTTACTCTAAAAGCCTAGCGGCTCTTATCTCCTTTGTGAATTAATTTGATGTTATCAACATTAGCTTTGCCTCTTTGCCGTCTGTTAATACCGCGACGTTACCTTTATCAGTTATTAATACATCTCTTAATCTTCCAGCGGCCTCAGGGAAGACGTGAGACTGCGTAAACTTACCACTTACCAGATTAACGCTGTAGAGCTTTTTATCGACGAGAGTAGTGATTAGCAAATGTTGTTGTAATGAAGGGAAGGCGGTATGTTTAGAGCCGTAATACGCCATGCCGGAAGGCGCTATTGATGGCGTCCAATTAACGCTTGGTTTTTGCATGCCTTTATATTCGGTAAATGGTGAAATACGCGCTTGCGAGTAATCTTTGCCATAGGTGATTACCGGCCAGCCGTAATTAGTGCCAGCGTTTAAGTAGTTTAGCTCGTCACCGCCTGCAGGGCCGTGTTCGTGGCTTACAATTTGCTGCGTATCGTAATCATAAACTAAGCCTTGAGGGTTACGATGACCAAGTGAGTAAACAGCATGTGCATTTAGGTTTTTGTGATTAATAAATGGGTTATCTGTTGGAATGGTGCCATCTAGGTTTATACGTAATATTTTACCAAGTTGGCTGATGATAACCTGTGCTTGCTCTCTAAAATCAAACCCATCGCCTGTTGAAACTAATAACGTATTGTCAGGTAGGACAAGGGCGCGTCCTGCGTAATGTTGCGGTGTGTTTTTATCAGTCGCTACTTTATAAATAACGTTAGGCTTTGAAAAGTCAGTACCATTAAACGTGGCTTTGGCAACAACAAGCCTGTTTGCGCTTGCATCACCTTGGGCATAAGTAAAAATAACTTCTTTTGAGTCGTTATAATCTGGTGATAATACAATGTCGAGTAAACCACCTTGGCCTGCAACGTATAAACCTGTTAGGTTTAATTTTACTCTTGATTGCGCATTGTTTTTAACTATAACGACGTGACCATCACGCTCTGTAATTAACCACGTGCCGTTTGGTAGTTCAACCATGCTCCACGGAGACTGTAATTGCGTAGCCAGTGTTTTTGTACTGTATTGCTCCTTTGGTAACGCAACATCGGCATTAACAGAAAACGAAAAAAGCGAAAGCAAAGTAAAAAAAGAGATACATTGTTTACGGGGCAAGCCTTTGCTAGCATGGCCAGTATAGGAAAAAAGCTTTATTTTAAGTTGAGATAACCATGTCGTTTTTAACACGTATATTGCCTTCATTTTTAGTTTCTTGGTTACTTACATTCACACTTGCTAGCTTGTTTCATAGTCAATACGTTGTCAATCAATTAGTTAATGTAGGTGTGGTGGTGGGCTTTAGTGATCGTGCTAGTTTAACCCTTGATGATTGGTTAGGCTTATTACCTACCTACGGCGCTATTATTGCCGTAGCACTTGCCATCGCTTTTTTTGTTACCGTAAAGCTTAACAAAAAGGTTCAAAAATACAGTACTCAGTTATTTATTATCGCTGGCATTGTGGCATTTACTGTTGTGTTAATTGCCATTGAATCAATTATGAATATTCATATTATAGCGGGCGCAAGGGGCTGGGGTTTTTATGCTCAACTGCTTGCAGGCGCAGTAGGGGGCTTTGTTTTTGCGATGCTTACTAAGGCCCTAAAAACTAAGGCAATAAAAGAGCCTCAACCTTCTACTTAATAAAGCTAAGTGGCCTTATAGTAAGTGGGGCTTATAAAATGTGATTAAAGCCTACGATAGTAGACTCTCACCACAGCTTTTATAAATTCACGCCATAACTGCTTTAATTGCTTCTAAGCCTTTTTTTAGGGTATCTGCATCGGTAGCGTAGTTAATACGAATACACTCGTGCTTGTGCGCCCAGCTGTCGTCAATACCAATAAAAAAATTGTGACCTGGGATCACATACACGTCTTGCTCTTTAAGTTGTTGATACAGTACCTCGCTTGTTATTTTTGCATCTTTAAACCACAGCCACATAAAAAATGCACCTTCAACTTTGTGCAAATAAACAGGCAGTTCGGCAAACACTTCATCAAACAACTCAATCGCTATGTGTGCTTTATTGCGATAAAAAGGCAGTACAACGTTGCGGCACAGTGGGAGTAGTTCGTTGTCGTTAATTAAGCGTGTCACTAAGCTTGGGCCAATACTATTTGGCGATAACACCATGCTGCCATTTACGCGGCCAATTGCTTTAATAATCTCATTATTGGCAACCACAATACCGCTGCGTAAACCCGGTAGGCCCAGTTTTGAAAGTGACATACATAAAATTATATTTGAGTTCCACGTTAGGTTTGCGTCGGTGTAAATACAACCTGGGAACGGATCGCCGTATGCGTTATCAATAATGAGTGGAATACCATATTGCTTAGCAAGCAAATCAAGGTGTTTTACTTCATCGTCAGTAATTACATTACCTGTTGGGTTGGTAGGGCGTGATACGCACAGCGCGCTTATGCTGCTGTCGTTAGCTAATATTTGCTCAACCGCTTTAAAATCAATTACGTATTTAAACTGTTTTGATGCACTACCTGTATTTAAAATTTCGATATCAGGCTTTATGGCAACAAACATATCAGCCGATAAACCTTGGTCGGCATAACCTATGTACTCTGGCGCAAGGGGGAATAAAATCTTTTTGTGGCTGCCATCCGGCATTTCGCCTGCCAACATATTAAACAACACAAAAAAGTTAGCTTGACTGCCATTACCAAGTGCTACGTTATCGGCGCTAATATCCCATGCGTACTCTTTACTTAGTTGGCCTGCTAATGCAGCTCTAAACTCGTCGTTACCGGTTGGGCCATCGTAAAGGCCAAATACTTGCGATACCTTATTACTGGCAACGAGTTTTTGTAATTCACTTAAAAAAACCTCATTTACTTGTGGCACTAATGCGGGGTTACCGCCACCCAGCATAACAATATTAGGATTATTGCTGTTTTTAGCACCGCCTAAATCTTCCATTAACTGAGTGATGCCGTTGGGTTGTGTAAATTTAGTGCCAAAGTTTGAGTAGTTCATAATGCATAGCGTTTGTTAGTAATGGGTAGGGCAGTATAGCGTAAATAAAGGGCTTAAATTCGATGATGAGAATAATTCAATGCTTAGCTTTGTAGCTAGCTATGACAATAAAACTTATATAAAACAAAGGCTAAGTTAAGGTTTTTTAACGCCGTATAAAAACTCTTCGCCGCAGTCCATATACAAATCAAATTTGGCCATAACTTTGGTAAACATGGGGGCGTGTAAAAACTCGTTTAACCATGCGCGAACATGCGTGTATTCACTTTGTAAGTACCAATGTTTATCTACACGGGCAAACTGCCTAATAAATGGCAGTAATGCGTAGTCGGCTAGACTTTTTTCATCGCCTATTAAGTATTTATGCGTGGTTAGTTTTGCTTCAAATTGCTTAATAAACTCTTCGCAGGCTTTTTGGTAATAAAGGTGCGCCATGTCTTTTGTGCGGGCATAAAATTTATACTTTTCAAGCACGGGTTTAAATTGCGTGTCGTTTAGCTTAATTAACTCAAGCATGCGCTCAAGTGCTAATGGGTCTTGAGTATGCAGTAAATTATGCGGGTCATTTTGTTTTAAAGCCCAGAGCATAATATCGAGGCTTTCATCTATTACTTGGTTATTCGGCAGTAATAAAACAGGCACCGTGCCTTTTGGCGATATTTGCAAAAGATGCGGTGGCTTGTTTTTAGTTTTAATAGCGCGTAGTAAAACGTGTTGCTCTGACATTAAAATACCCATTCGTGCACGCATTGCGTATGGGCAGTGTTGTAATGAATATAATAATGGCAGTGTCATTTTAATACTTACCTTAGCTGTTTAAGCCTTCAACATATTGCTGACGTGTTTTTACTTTTACCATGTGATTTAACTGATCAGCTGCGTGTGTTTGCCCGCTAATTAAATCTTGAAAATGTGCAAGCAACACGGCTTTATCTAGCTTTTCTTTATCGCCTGAGCCAATGTCGGTTAAATCAATCATAAACTCGTCAAACTTGTCTGCGTAATCGGTTACGATATCCATGTTTAAAAATTGCTCATGGTTATAAATGCTCGGGTAGCCGCCTTTTTGTTTATCAATGGCAAAGCTAATGCCTTTTACATTGGTAACGGTGGTTTCTTTTTTACAGCTCAGCATACAGCTTGCGTCAATACGTGGTTTTTTACAGCCTACGGTTTGCTGGAAAAAACACTGTCGGCTGGTCATCATTAGTATTGGATGATAAATGCTGTACATCATTTTAAAGTTGTTAGGGCGTTTAATACTACGCATTTGTGGTTTGTTTATTTCGTTTGAAATAAACGCGCCTTTTGCGTTTAAATCTTCTTGTAGTGTTAGTAACGCATAAGAGTTTGTGGTGTTTAACAACGGGCCTGCAATCCAGTCAATACCCATTTGTACTGCTTTAAATGCAACGCCTGTGTTGTTACTAATAATAAGCTTAGGTTTTACAACCTCGAGCAAACGTACCGCTTCTTCAAAATCTTTACCAATTAACACCGCCGGAAACCACGGAATTAACTGTGGGTGCTCTAAAAATACATTAATGTATTTATCGTTATCGGTTCTAAAGCTCTCTGGTAATTTAAAGTAAACATCGCCACCTGTTAAATCACATAGGTGAACGTCTTTTATGTCCGATATTAAAATAGAGAGTGTTGTTTTGTTATCGGCTTTAGGGTGGTTTACTAGTTTTGGCAGTTCAACAGGGGCGAGTACGTCTTTGCCTTCGTTTAATAAAAACGCGACTTGCTTTTTAATGCGCGCTAGCTCTTTAAACGGAATGCTTAAGTTGTTGCCTAAGTTTGAGTAATCCATATTTTTAATTTCAAAATTGGCATTACTAAAGGTTTTAAAGCGCTTATCAATGGCAGCAATATCAACAACTGATTTATCGGCGGTTTGCATAGGCATTTGCGATTGAACTTCAAAGCGTAGAGGCTCTTTTTCGTTTTTACTCGAAAGCGTAATATCGTTTTTATCTTCAATAACTATGTTTACAGTGAATGGCTGATTTAATCGCCCTGTAAATTCTAATGTAAGCTCGCGTTTTGAAATATCTAAAAATTCAATTTTCTTTTTAACTAACGAATCAATTTCACTTTTTTGGGTAGAAAGCTCTTGCTGTGCATCGTAAATTTGCACGACCGAAATTGCGTTGTTTTTTTCATTTGCGTGATCAAAGCTATGGTCGCGCGGGTTGTCGGTAAACATGTTTTTGGTCATGTCACCTTGCAAAAACTTATTAGTAAAATTACGGTTAAATACTTTATATAAGCTTGAATCGTCTTCAATTAAATTACCTGTTTGTACAAAGGTATCTATTTGTTTGCGCCAGCTATCAATAACCGTATGTACGTAGTTAGCGCCTTTAATTCGGCCCTCTACTTTTAGCGAATCAACACCTGCGGCTACCAGCTCTGGTAGGTCAAAATAGGCTGAATTGTCTTTTAAATTTAATGGGTGTTTGTTACCCATCGCCGTTGGCTCGTATTCATCACGACACGCTTGCGAGCAGCGACCACGGTTACCCGAGTTACCTACACTCACTGAGCTTGAATAACATTGCCCTGAAAACGCAATACATAATGCGCCATGTACAAACACTTCGGTTAATACATCGCATTTGTGCGCTACGTCAGTCAATATTTTAATTTCAGTTAAGTTAAGCTCGCGCGATAAATTTACGCGTGTAGCGCCAATGCGCGCTAAAAACTCAACCTGTGATTCGTTATGCGTAGTTAACTGCGTTGATGCGTGAATATGCAAAGTAGGAAAGTGCTTTTTAACTATATTGAACAACCCTAAATCTTGTACAATAATGCCGTCGAGCGTGGTATTTACCAGCTGATTTAATAGCTTAAATAGCGCACCCATTTCGTGCTCTAATATCACTACATTTAGCGTTAAAAATATTTCACAGCCGTATTCATGGGCCAAGCGAAGTGCGCCGTTAAGCTCATCAAACGAAAGATTAGACGCTCGGTTACGTGCATTAAAGGTATCTAACCCACAATAAACCGCATTAGCACCGGCTACAATGGCGGCTTTTACCGCGTTCACATCACCGCCTGGGGCTAATAGTTCAATCTTTCTACTCATGACAACTTCACTTCGCTCATATTTAATTGCCGCGAATTTTATCTGGTTAGTAGCATGAATGCTATTTATTGAGAGATATAATGATTTTAAAATGTAAAATCAAGCTTTTAAACGAGCAGCTTTAAACTTTGCTATAGAAGGTGTTGTTATTTGTACATATTAAACGACTACTTAACTTAATTGAAGTAAGTGGCGATTATGTTTTATTTGAAAGTTGAGTCAGATTTTAGTGTTTGCTTAATCAACAATAGTATTTATATAAATGTATGATAAGGTTTATGTTTACTTATTGACCTCATATAACACATGAAAAAATCGCTACTTTTTTTACTAATTATTATTATCTCTTCAGTGGTGAGTATTCAGTTATTTATTATTCCGCAATTTGAAAACAAGGTGAGGCATCCCACTGAAAAATGGGCGTTAGAGTTTTTAACATCGGGTTCTACTGATTTACTTGCCGACCAACTTAAAGGTATACCTAAAAACGACAGATTAGCTTATTTAAACAATATACAGGCTAATTTTGGCTTTGCGCTTTCTTTGCAAGCATATAATCAACGTGATTTTTCGAGCGAGCAAAACACCTTACTTACAGAAAATAAAATTTTAGGCGACCCATTTGCTGATTTAGTTTATCGAAAAATTGATGACAGCCAGCTCTTAGTTATTGTTAAGCCAAACTCTGTGCCCAGGCATTTAGTAAATGAAGCACAGCGTTGGATGATGGGCACTTTTTATTTACTTAATAATAGGTTAATACAGTACCCTAAAAAAGAGTGGCCGCAGGTTATTGATTCGCTAAGCCATGAATTTGCATATCCTGTGATAATGAAAACCTTGAGCGAATTAAATTACACATCGCAGCAAATGGCTGAATTAGAACAGGGCGTGATGGTTTCTATATCATCAAACGATTCTGATTTTATAGGGTATCCCGCCGATATAGTGATGCAACGTATTGGCAATAGCGATCAGGTTATTGTGCTAGGCCCATTTAGCCCTGAGCTAAAAAGTAAAGTTGTGTATATGTTGAGTGTGTTTTATTTTATATTCGGCTTTTTTTTACTGATCCCTATTATTATTTGGTTAATTCCTGGGTGGCGTTCTATGCGATCTCTTAACAAGGTTGCTGCGCTGCTTGGGCAAGGCAAGTTTGAAACGCGGGCTAAGCTTATTCGTTTTAGTCATTTAAATAACTTATCTAAAACATTTAATATAATGGCCGAAAAAATACAGCGTTTAATTTCTTCACATAAAAATTTGGTTAATGCGGTGTCGCATGAGTTACGCACACCTATTGCGCGTATCGAATTTAACTTAGAATTACTTCGTGGCAGTACAACAAACGACTATCAGGTAGGGCAGTTAGATCGTATTGAAATTTCGCTAAATGAATTGAATTTACTTGTGTCTGAAATGCTTACCCACGCTCGCTTTGATAGAGAAGCCCCAACATTAGCATTAGAAACCGTTGAGCTTAATCAATGGATAAAACAAGAGCTAATTGTTTGGCAAGAAGCAAACCCAAGAAAAACAATTACGTTACTTGAAAATGCTGAGTGTGAAGCACTGCTTGATAAGTTTTATATGAGCCGAGCTTTAAGTAATTTGATTCGAAATGCGATTGCTTATGGGCGAGATGTTATTCAGATCAGTTATCAAAAAGTGGGGAAAGGTTGGTTACTATATGTAGAGGATGACGGCGATGGCGTTGCTAACTCAGCTCGAAGAAAGATATTTGAGGCATTTTACAGAGAAGATGAAAGTCGTAATTTACAAACAGGCGGAACCGGTTTAGGCCTTGCTATTGTGAAGCAAATATTAGATTGGCATGGTGGTGAGGCGAGTGTTGATGAGTCTTCTTTAGGTGGCGCACGTTTTATTTTGCACTGGCCTACTAACATGTAAGTCACGGATAGGTTTGCAATTAGTTAAAATGATTAGACACATAACTCTGCTTAGTAAGAGATCAATCTTATAATCGTTAAATAGAGCCTGTATATAAGCCGATAGGTATGACATGGAATACGTTATGAAACCAAAAATTTTAGTTGTAGAAGACGATTTGCCGTTGGCAGAGTCTATTGATGAGTATTTAACGCTTGAAGGGTATGAGGTTAAAATAGCGGCTAATGGGGAGGATGCGGTTACAACTATTCTACAGTGGCAACCTGCATTAGTTATTTTGGATGTTATGTTGCCCAAAAAAGATGGCTTAACGGTGTGTCGTGAGGTTAGGCCTTTGTACAATGGTTATATTGTGATGTTTACCGCACGGGAAGAAGAAATTGATCAAATTGTTGGGCTTGAAATTGGCGCAGATGACTACTTACTCAAACCGGTAAAACCTCGTTTATTACTTGCTAAAATTAAAGCGTTTTTAAGGCGTGAGCAACCTATGCAAGCTGCTGGGATAAACACACAAGCTAAAGGTTTTATAAGCTTTGGAGAACTCGTTATTGCATCCCACAATAGAACGGTTACGTTAGGTGGTTTGCCAGTGCAACTTACCGATGGTGAATACGACCTTTTAATACTGCTGGCTAAAAATGCTGGCACGGTTTTGTCTCGTAATAGTATTGTTGGACAGTTAAAAGGTTATTATTATGACGGTATTGAACGTGGTATAGATAACCATATTAGTCAGTTACGCAAAAAATTGGGCGATGATGCGCGTAATTCTTTAAAAATTAAAACGGTACGCTCAAAAGGGTATTTGTTTGTTGTAAGTGCATGGTAAATAATAGTGTTTGTAGCAGTAGCATATTAAAGCTACTGCATTTAAGGCGCTATAAATGTTATTCCTCAGCCATTACTCGTTTACCGTTTTTATCAATAATAAGTAAATAAGAAGCGCCAAAATCACCAGTGCATAAATCAATAAATTTATCATCAATTTTTAAACCATTAGCGCAGCTGTTAACGCTTAAGTAGTCGGTGACTTTGCCTTTTTCAGTGGTTATTGTTTTAGTGTTATCGATTAAAACAGTGTAATTACCGTTAGCAAATAAACGTACATTAAATACGTCTGCATTATTGTTTTGCTTTTTACTAATCACCGAAACAGTTTGTTCGCCCGATGCTTTCCAGGCAATAACCCATAGGTTATCGTTATTGCTTAAAGTTTTGGTTATACGCTCTTCTTGGTTTGTGGTAATGCTGTTTTTAACACCTAAATTGATCATATTGTTAATTGCTTTATAGCTGTAACGATAAGTTGTGCTTACTGTGTTACTTGCTACATCGGCTGAAATAATAGTATCGTTATCAAATAGGCCGCTATAACCTGTGCTAATGTTCCTTTTTTTAAGATGAAGATCGGCCATGTAGTCTAGTGAATTTACAAAAGATACTCTTGCCTCATGAGTTAATTTATTATCTAGCTCATCTGAGCTTTCACCACAGCCACTTAAAATAGTTGCAAAGCCAAACAACAATGAAATACGTAGTCCTTTATTACTGGTGTTCATAATAATCTCCATAATTTTTAGTTTTATTGCATTTAGTAACTGATTCTAGAAATGAGGTATTTAAGTCGTAAATTTATAGCTCAAAGGCTAACATATCAGTAGACATGTAATTCTCAGGGCTTGTCGGGTATTGTCATGAATTGTAAGAAGCTGTTAATTTTTTATGTGTTTATCAATTTCGCAGTGGGTTACTTCTTATTTTTATTAATTTTATACAGGCTAATTTTATCAGTAATCTTCCCCCGTTATGTACGCAAGAAAGTGCAAACTCTATTCCTGCCATTGAGTCAGAAATCATGAACACCCAACTAAAAATAGCCACATTTAACCTGTTTAACTACCTTGAGCCGCCCAATGCATACTATGAATTTGAGAAAATTTATACCGCGCAGCAGTGGGCTAAAAAGCAGCGTTGGGTTGTTGATTACTTAACAGATCATGCCCCTGATGTGATTGGTTTTCAGGAAGTGTTTAGTATTGATTCGTTAAAAGAGCTAGTTGCTGAGCAAGGCTATAATTACTTTGCAGTAGTTGATACGCCAGAGGTGATTGATGATTTTATTTATAAACGGCCAGTAGTAGCGATTGCCTCTAAATATCCCATAGTTGAAGTAGCAGCGGTTGAGCATGACAGCGAGCTTGCAAGTACGCTTGGCCTTAATAGTGAGTTTACTTTTAGTCGTAAGGTATTGAGAGCGACCGTTACTTTGCCTCATATAGGCAATACTGATTGTTACGTGGTGCATTTTAAATCTAAGCGCCCGATGATTAATGTTGATGAGCACAATAAAGAGCTTGCACCCGAGCAAAACATAATTGAGATTTTAAAAGCGAACGTAGCGGGTGGGTGGGGCTCAACTATTCAGCGTGGCAGTGAAGCTACATTGCTAATGATACAAATGATTACTCGCCGTGAAGCTACGCAGCAACCCATGCTATTAATGGGGGACTTTAATAATGAACTTGCGGATGGGGTATTAAGCCATTTACTGACGAGTACGCTACGCTTTGCACCTGCGTTTGACGCTAAAACCTACCTTGCTAAATATTGTTTAAATGATTCATGGGATTTGTTTGTTAAGTCGCAGCTAAGTAATGATGAAGCAATAACAAACGATGTACAAAGTGATTGTGATAACAGTAACAGCGAGATTGTTGATTCAGCGGATAAAAGCCAAGTAAAAAATATAAACATAACAAAGGCAGCACCGTTAAGGCCGGCAACACATTATTATGGTGCGAGCAGCTCTGTGCTTGATTACATTTTATTGTCGTGTGAGTTTGATGCTAGTTACGATGACAGTTTTTTTGAAGTCAGTGGTTATAACACTTACGACAGGCACTTAATAAATCCCGAGTATGATCGAGACGATCTAAGCACCGACCACGGTGTTGTGTTGATCACACTAAAATTAAGGTCTTAAAGGGTGTTTTTATTATGAAGAAATTAATTACATTCTTGGTTTTTTTTATGTTTAATTCTTTTGCTGCAGAATTTCCTACCAGTGCACGTTCTGAAAAAGCGATATCAATGGTTGCACCCACTTTAAAAAAGCAACTATCTGATAAAGGGCTTGAATATGGTGCACCTATATTTATTCGAATATTCAAAGACCCAGGTATTCTTGAAGTCTGGCTGGAGTCGGATGATGGCACATTTATACACTTCAAAAATTATGAAATTTGTACTTTTTCAGGTGATCTTGGCCCTAAATTAAAAGAAGGCGACAACCAAAGCCCTGAAGGCTTTTATTATGTTGATGCTAGTGGGCTTAATCCTTGGAGCAATTATCACTTATCATTTAATTTGGGCTTTCCAAATAAATATGACCGGACACACAACCGAACTGGCAGTGCACTGATGGTGCATGGCAACTGTGTTTCTATTGGGTGTTATGCGATGACTGATGAATATATAAATGAGATTTACGCGTTGGGTGCTGCAGCGTTAAAATCGGGGCAATCTTTTTTTAGGGTTCATTCATTTCCGTTTATGCTTGAGGATGAAGTTTTATCAAAGCATAAAGCAAACCAATGGTACCCTTTTTGGCTTAACCTTAAAGAAGGTTACGATTACTTTAACAACTATAAAAAGCCACCAAATGTTGAAGTTTATAAAGGAATGTATACGTTCGAAAATAGATATTAATGGTAAAAAATATACGTAAATAATCGGGCTGTTTAATTATATTTTTTGTCGTTTAAAAATATTAACCGTTTTGATTGGTTGTTAGCTTATTTGAAATCTTTATTATTGAGTTGAATGTTTTTTGACCTACATCAAGCTTATAAGCTGCGGTAATGATAGATTATTAATAGGGATACTGACATTTAAAATTCATTAAAATCATCTACTATCGTGAAGTAACAAAGTAGAGTCACACCTATATTACAATTAACTCATACAGTGATAGTTAATACCAAAAATAGTGCAGTATTAGCCTAATCTTATAAATAGGCCAAGACTGGCTACATTTACCTACTTTTATATACATGGAGTTTTACCGCATGACGATTAAATCGACACTCAAATCTCTCAGTACAATCGCTGCTGTGATCATATTGGGTGGGGGTGGTTGGTATGTTTGGCAAACTCAGCAACCTGCACTGCTATCTGAACAATTGCCAGAGAGCGTAGCCTATGGAAATGGCCGCATTGAAGCGACCGAGTACGATATTGCAACAAAATTGCCGGGGCGCTTGATTGAGGTTTTAGCACAAGAAGGTGACATGGTCGAAGCCGGTCAAACATTGGCGGTTATTGATACTGACGATTTAAATGCACAATTACGTGAGGCTAATGCTGGGTTACGTGTTGCTACTGAGTCACGTAAATATGCTTTGGCAATTGTAGAACAACATAAAAGTGAACTTACTTTTGCAGAAACCGAGTTACGTCGCTCTGTAGCACTGCTCAAACAAGGGCATATTTCAAAAGAAGTAGTTGATCAGCAACGAACAAGCGCTGCAACAGCGCAAGCGGCTTTAAAAGCGGCAAATGTAAAAGTGGTGCAGTCGGATGCAGAAATAGACGCAGCACAAGCGCGTATTGAGCGATTACAAAGTAATATTGCCGATAGCACCCTTAAAGCGCCTATTAGTGGCCGAATATTATATAGATTAGCAGAGCCAGGTGAAGTGCTTGGCAGTGGTGGTAAGGTTTTTTCTTTGCTTGATTTAACCGATGTGTACATGAGCATTTATTTGCCAACAGCGCAAGCTGGCAAAGTGACAATAGGCTCTGAGGCACGCATTGTAATAGATGCAATTGCGCAATACACGTTACCCGCTAAAGTTACTTTTGTATCAGCGCAAGCACAATTTACGCCTAAATCGGTAGAAACACGTAACGAGCGTGACAAACTGATGTTTAGAGTAAAAGTGAAGCTAGATTCAAAATTATTAAACGATCATATTGAACAAGTTAAAACAGGCGTGCCTGGACTTGCTTATGTTTTATTAGCACCAGAGCAAAATTGGCCTATGCAGTTGCAGGTTAGAGTGCCTGAATAATGGCTGATGAAAACAATGGCAAAAAGCAGAGCAACAAAGCTAAAAAGCCTTTTAGTGTGGTTAAGCTTACTCAGGTTACGCATCGCTATGGCAATAATTTAGCGTTGGATAATATTAATCTGGAGTTACCTGCGGGCAGTATGGTGGGTTTTATAGGCCCTGATGGCGTAGGTAAGTCGAGTTTGCTTGCACTTATTGCAGGAGCACGTGCCGTTCAAAATGGTGACGTTGAAGTGTTAGGGGGCAATATGCGTAGTAGCCGCTTTCGTACTTCAACTTCGCCACGTATTGCTTATATGCCACAAGGATTAGGCAAAAACTTATACCCGACACTCTCTGTTTTTGAAAATATTGATTTTTTTGGTCGGCTTTTTGGGCAAGAAAAAAAAGAGCGTCAGCACCGAATCAAAAACTTATTAAAAAGCACTGGACTCACTGAGTTTGCCGATCGCCCTGCAGAAAAACTCTCAGGCGGGATGAAACAAAAACTCGGTTTATGCTGTGCGTTAATTCATGACCCTGAGTTATTAATTTTGGATGAACCAACAACGGGGGTCGATCCGCTTTCTCGTCGCCAATTTTGGCAATTGATTAACCATATTCGCGCTCAGCATAATGGTATGAGTGTGCTCGTTGCGACCGCTTATATGGAAGAGGCAGATGATTTTGATTGGCTAATCGCCATGGACGATGGCAAAGTTATAGGTACTGGTAGCCCAGAGGAGATTAAGGCTCAAACAGGGAAAAAATCCCTTGATGAAGCATTTATATCATTACTACCTGAAGAAAAGCGTCATGATCATCACGTACTTGTGGTTCCTCCTCGTCAGAATAATCTAAAAACTGATGAAGCCGCTATTCAGGCTACAGCGCTTAGTAAAATATATGGCGATTTTACAGCGGTTAACAACGTTAGTTTACGTATTGAACAAGGCGAGATTTTCGGCTTTTTGGGATCAAATGGCTGTGGTAAAACCACAACTATGAAAATGCTGACAGGCCTTCAACCGGCAAGCAGTGGCGAAGCTAAGTTATTTGGTCAAGTTGTTGATGCTAACAATATAGAAACTCGTAAGCGCGTTGGTTTTATGTCGCAAGCATTTTCACTTTATAATGAATTAACCGTTGAGCAAAATATGGTGTTGCATGCGCGCTTATTTCATTTACCAACAGAGCAAATTGCGCCGCGCGTTAATGAATTAATTATACGGTTTAACCTTAAAAAATACCGTGATGATTTTCCTGTCGATTTACCGTTAGGTATTCGCCAGCGTTTATCGCTTGCGGTTGCGGTAGTGCATAGCCCTGAAATGCTTATACTTGATGAACCTACCTCGGGCGTAGATCCTGTTGCACGTGATGACTTTTGGGAATTACTTATTGAGTTATCGCGTGAGCAGGGCGTTACTATTTTTATTTCGACTCACTTTATGGATGAAGCCGCACGCTGCGATAGAATTTCGTTGATGCACGCAGGAAAAATACTTGCCAGTGATACACCCGCTGCACTTTGCAAAGCGCGCAGTGCAGATACGCTCGAAGATGCCTTTATTGCTTATTTAGAAGAGGCGGTGCTTGAGTCTCAAGCGAGTTCTGCTTTGTCAACAACGACGGTCGATGAGCCTGAACCATTACCTGAGATTGAACCTAAAATACCGCCAATTGGTAAAAAGAAAGCGAATACCGCTTTTAGTTTTTTACGCTTGTTTGGCTATGCTCATCGCGAAACGCTGGAGCTATGGCGCGATCCTATTCGTTTAACCTTTGCGTTGCTAGGCTCAATTATTTTAATGTTTATTTTAGGTTATGGGATTACCTTTGATGTTGAAGATTTGAGCTTTGCGGTGATGGACCAAGATCAAACCCCTGAGAGTCGCGATTACGTTCAAAATATTGCCGGATCGCGCTACTTCATACAAAAAGCTGATATTAAAAGCCCTTCAGAGTTAGATAAACGAATGCGCAGCGGCGAGTTAAGTGTGGCCGTTGAGATCCCACCTAATTTTGGCCAGCAATTGAAACGCGAGCGCACGCCAGAAATTGTAGTTTGGATTGATGGTTCCATGCCTTTTAGGGCAGAAACTATATCGGGTTATATGACGAGTTCGTATTACAGTTATCTAACTGACTTATCATTGCGTACTTATGGAGTCATACCCAATTTGGTACCGGCGAATATTGAATCACGCTATCGTTATAATCAAGACTTTAAAAGTATTGAGGCCATGGTGCCTGCTGTTATTCCACTTTTGTTAGTGTTTATTCCTGCAATATTAATGGCGTTGGGTGTTGTACGTGAAAAAGAATTAGGTTCAATCACTAATTTATATGTTACACCGGTTACGCGACTCGAATTTATTATTGGTAAACAACTGCCTTACATTTTAGTTAGTATGGTAAGTTTTTTTGGCTTAGTTGCCCTAGCTGTCACTGTATTTGGTGTTCCGCTAAAAGGAAGTTTATGGGCGTTGAGCTTGGCTGCTTTATTGTATGTAACAGCAACAACTGGTGTAGGGCTGTTAATTTCGGCTTTTACTAAGACACAAATATCGGCATTAGCGGCATCAACTGTGGTTGTATTGATGATTGCTGTTAATTTTTGCGGGTTGATTGACCCCGTTTCATCCTTAGAAGACTTTCCTGCAATAATCGGAAAACTATTTCCAACTACATACTTTTTAGAAGCATGCCGTGGTGTGTTTAATAAAGCACTTAATTTTTCTGATTTATCGGCGCAGTTTTTACCTTTGCTTACTTTTATACCAGTGCTGACGTTAGCCAGTGTATTTTTACTTCCAAAGCAGGATAAATAGCCATGCAATGCCTTAGTAATATTCTTAATTTAGGTATCAAAGAACTGCGTAGCTTATGGCGCGATAAAGTGCTGTTATTATTTGTGTTTTTTGCTTTTACAGGATTAATTTATGTTGTGTCTTCGGCAACTTCCATTGAGTTAAATAATGCACCTATTGCAGTTGTTGACGGCGATCAATCACAACTATCTAAGCGTATAATTAATGCATTTTACGACCCTTACTTTAAAACGCCTGACGTTATTGCGTTAAGTGCAGTGGATCCTTCGCTTGATAACGGAAGTTATACCTTTGTGCTAAATATTCCGCCACACTTTGAGCGTGACGTTCTTGCAGGTAAGCAACCTACATTACAAGTGAATATAGACGCCACACGTATGTCGCAAGCATTTATTGGTGATAATTATATTCAAACAATTATTAGTGCTGAAATTAATGAATTTGTTCAAGGCTATCGAACGGTATACACACTGCCTATTAAGCAATCGGCGCACATAATGTTTAATCCCAATATGACCAGTGTGTGGTTTGGCAGTGTGATGGAATTAATGAACGTTATTACCATGATTTCGATTATTTTAACCGGAGCTGCGGTGATACGTGAGCGTGAACACGGTACGCTGGAGCATTTATTAGTAATGCCATTAACGCCATTTGAAATTGTAATTGCTAAAATTTGGGCCAATGGTTTAGTTATTTTATTACTGACCACTTTTTCACTTTTTATTGTAATTGAAGGCTTTTTACAAGTGCCTATTCATGGCTCAGCAGCGTTGTTTTTATTGGGCGCCGCCATTCATTTATTTGCGACAACATCATTGGGAATATTATTAGGAACGCAGGCGCGTACCATGCCGCAATTAGGCTTACTGATGATCCTTATATTATTGCCATTGCAAATGTTGTCGGGCGGGGTTACCCCTCGCGAAAGCATGCCTGATATAGTACAAAATATTATGTTATTTGCACCTACGACTCATTTTGTAAAGTTTGCTCAAGCCATCTTATATAGAGGAGCGGGGTGGGATGTAGTTTGGCCTTACTTTTTGGCTTTATTCGTAATCGGCAGTGTATTTTTTATATTTGCATTATCGCGGTTTCGTAAATCAGTCGCGTTTGGATAATAAGGTTTATCTAGTCGGTAATTTTTATAAAAAAGGTGGAATTACTTACATTCATAAATAGTTTTACTAAATTAAACTTATATTTATCAACAAACTAAGTGCGGCCTAAAACTTGCTGGATAATACCAATTAAAAACACAATAAGGGATTTAATAATGACTGAAGTTACACTTTCGGCTTACTTAGCGTTTTACCTGTATTTAATTATGTTGGTTGTACAATGGGCAGTGGCTACGTTTAGTAAAGCAAAAGAGCCTAATGCGGTGCCAGGTAAAATTGATGAAGATTTATCGCACGACAGCTTTATATTCAGGGCGCATCGTACATTTCATAATACGCTTGAAAACAGCGCATTATTTATAGGTACTGTGTTATTTGCATTTGTAATTAATTACCAAAGCCCAATATTTGCAATGTGTATTTGGGTGTACTTAATTGCGCGTTTAATTCACATGGTGCTGTACTACGCTATAGCAACAGAGAAAAACCCAAGCCCGCGTAGTTACTTCTTCTTAATTGGTGTGATTGCAAATGTGGTTATGCTAGTGATGATTGGTTTGAGGTTAATTGTATAGCTTATCTATTAAAGTAATAAATATTGTTCATCACAATATCTATAATCAAAGCGAAGTGATTTTATAATTACTTCGCTTTTTTTGTAAAGGGAGTGGGTCTCATTAAAATGATAGGGCTATTTTTAACCGTGAGCATTTTGATTAAATTTTATTTACCTCTGTTTATGTGTCTTTGGTGTTAATTTAATGTATTTATTATATTAATTGACGCGTGATAAATAGGCAGGAAATATCTAACTATCTTAGTAAATTATTTACACTACCTTTATGTATTATCCAGACAATTTACTCTTTGCTGTTTGGTTTTTACTTAGCCCGCGAGGTTACAAATCTTACGTCGTGGTTAAATCGTCTCAGATAGAGCAAATTTAATCCAAAGAGGTGAACAGGGCCTGCATAAAACGTATTATTTACGGTATTAAAATTGGTATAAGGAGGCACTTATTAAAATTAAAATAGTTTTAGCTTTGTCGATTGCCGCACTATTTGTTTTTTATCTACGAGCCGAGTTTTTTTTGCTAAGTCCAGATGCCTCTGATACTGATGACTCACCCGAAAGTGAAGTTACTTTAGAGACAACACGCTTTGTTTCAACTAAGGCGGAACAGCACTTGGGAGTTGTGTTTGATAGCTGTGATACGAAATTAAGCGATATGAAAGTCAATGATGAGTTTTCTATTTGTATTGAACTACTTCTTATTGAATTACGTGATGAAACGGTAGAGATTAAACTTGCAACAACGCAACCTCTTTATTTGGCATGGATTAAGGTAAATTGGCCATCAGCCTTAGAGCATATGCTTGGGCTGGATACCATAATGCGTAATCGCTTACTAAATAGTGTTGTTCCTGTCATTTTTCAATATGATCTACAAAATTTGTCTGAGTGGATTCAAAATAAAGGATTTGATAATAGCACTCAAGTTGATTTAATCACTGTTGCATACTCTTCGCTTATGGATGAGAGCCCCATTACAGCCATTGAAGACGTAAGATTTTCTTTGAGCCCTGCCGTTAAATCTGGTGTGATTGATAAACTGTTAAATCAATGGAGTAGAAAAAATGCTGGCGCAGTGATGGAGTGGTTTAGCCAACAGCCACGCCCAGATATGTATGCGCATTTAATGGGTTTTGTTTTGATGCAATTAATACAGCAGCAACCAAATGATGCTGAAAATATAATTTCAGAATTGCCTAACTCTCAATTAAAATTTGAGACCATTAAATTTTACACAAAAAAACTCGCTTCAGAAAATTTAGAACAGTCTTTGAACTGGGTTAATAGTATTGAAGATGAAGCAAGTAGGCATGTAGGAATAGTGCAACTACTGAAATATATGGCGACTAACGAGGAATATATAGGTCGTTCGTTTGACGTGGCATTAGCGCAAGAAGATCCTTTTTTCCGTGATAAGCTATTAAATAACCTTAGTATTGATATACCTTATAATAAATTAGGTATGTTGATTGATTTAGCGCCCACACTGCCAGTTTCTGCTAAAAAATGGGTAATGAGCAATATTGGCTCTCGTTTAATTGAAAATGATCCTGATATGGCACGTGATTGGCTGAAGTCATTAATGCCGAGTAATGAAGCTAGTTACGCAAAACGTATTGTTGGCGAAAAATCTATTGAACGTGATTTACCTTTTGCTACAGAGCTTGCTAATGATATATCGGATCAAGATGAGCGAATGTTATTAATAGAATCAATATTAAAATTTGTTTACGGACAAAATGATTTTGATTTTGAATTATTATACGAAACATTAAGATTGTCATCGAGTGAAATAGATCAAGCGAAAATAAAATTTTATAACGCTGATACACACTAGCGCCTGCTTATCTTTTGAGGTTAAATTTACAGCAGTGCGTTTGGTATTTAGGCAAGGCAGAGCCTATGTAGTGTGGCTATTCCCCAATAGGTGACAACTATACATAAAGAACACACGCGCTGCCCACGGTTTCTTTCATCGTTGCCTGTTGTAGGTAAGGAGTGAGTAGGACGCAGCAGCAGTTACCGAGCCCACTAGATTACAAATCTCGCGCTGCAATTAAATTCCCCCTGAGTTGAACAAATTTAATCCTCAAAGATCAGCAAGCGCTGCTAGCACCATAAAGCTTGTTAGCTTAATTATTAAGCCGACAAAGTATTTATGAACAAATTTATTTTTATGAAGATAATAGTAGATGCCGATTTTTATTTTTAATTAAATAGAGGGGTGGTGATGTATTTATTTTTTGAGATTAATTAATCTGAACTCTGGTCAAGATATTTACTAAAGTATTTAATTTTATTTTTTCTAGCCAGAGGTTTTCAGTGAAAATAAGGCGAATTCACGCGTCAATAGCTGCTCGAGATAGATTTACTATCCAGAGTGCAGGTTAATTATACTTAATGCGGCTGTAATAGCCGCATTAAGTAGTTTTGGGGACCTTAAAGTTTATTGCTCCGTGTCGTATAACGAGAAGTAATAAAACCTAATATTACAGATATTTTAGAATGACTTAGTTTGCTTTGTAAACACGTACCCAATCAATCCAAAATATACTTTTGTTTGAATCAGCTAGCTCGGTTGAATTCGGTTTTACATCACGCCAAGGTTGATGTTCCATATCTAAAATGATGTGCATTGGTTTATTTAGCCCTGTGCCGCCTGTATAGCCTTCAGGATCAATTATATTCGGACCCGAAACGCTGCGAACTAATACACCATCAATATAGTAATCTAGGTTCCACGCGTCCTTCCAATGAACACCGTAGCGACGAAATTTATTTCGGTATGTTTCGCCGTTATTGTATACCCATGCGCCTGCGTCTTTTGGTTGGTAATCTTGAAATGGTTCACGTATAAAAACATGGTGACTTACGTGCATACGTTGGTCAAACCACTCTTGCCCTACACGATCACTGCCGTAGGACTCCATTGCATCAATTTCTTGAGTTGAATCAGAGCTCAACATCCATACGGCATTAGCCATAGTGTTATTACTCGGTTTTACCATTGCCTCAAGATAAAGTGGGTATGTAAAAGTTGCTTTTGAAGAAACAATTCCTGCAAGCACTTTATTTGTTCCTGCTTTTTCAGTTGCCTGAAGGCCTAACGCACCACCAGTAGTGTAGGAATGACCTGAACTGAATTCAGTATCACCAGGCCCAAGCCAAGCATTAATATACGAAGCATTCCAACGATTGGTAAATGCTGCCGGTTTATTTGAAGTACCGGCTTGGTAGTTAAATTGGTCGGAAACAGTTTGTAATTGCCATGTTTTACCTGATCCAGCAGAAGCCGGAATACTATATGCGTCCCAATCTGCAGCATGTGTTGCTGTGCAGAGTATTGCGCAAGTAGAACAGGATAGTAGTTTTAATATATTCATATAAAATCTCCATGCAAATTAATGTAGATATGCTTCTTTAACTAGTGCGAGTGACTTTAGTGAATTTAATCATCGAAAGATAAACAGGCCCTAGATGAAACAATCTCTTTTGTGTGTACCTTCTATTATTTGTATCCATATTCAAACTCAAGCTTATGAAAATACCAGCATAAGCACACCGACATGGATACGTTTTAATAAAAGTGAAATAGTGTGTAATGTAACTTTGTTGTACAGATTTTAAAGTAACACCAAAGCAACTGTTTAATATTTGCACAACTATACTTTGTTAACAATAGATAATTAAATATTTATTCTGCTAATAATTTAATCGCACCTGTTAACATTGTGTTTTTGCTTTGGCGAGATATTTTTTCTCTGTATCAATCAGTTTAACTTTTATCAAAATAGAGATATTACTACTGCTAATAAATACCTAATATTGGAACTAGAGAAATATTTTTAATGAAGCAAGGTTGGATTGTTTTTATAACTTGATGTATAAATTGAAAAATAATTTGTTTTTATTTTTACAATTTTTATTTAAATCTATAGTAAAGAGCTATGCTAGAGACGTTGAGTTATTAATATTTTAATAATTAGAAATATGAAGTGAATGAACGTTTTACAAAGCAGTGAACGACACTAATATTTAGATAAATTTTTCATGACACAAAAAATTTACATTTAAAGCGAAGAGCCTGTTAGCAGCTTCGCTTTTATGTTTTTAGTTGCATCAAAATAAAGGCTAATATCTAGGGTCTTATATGATCAATCTACTCCTATAAATCCGCCAGTTTGGTGAGTCCAAAGTGCAGCGTAAATTCCGGCTTTAGCGATTAGTTCCTCGTGAGTGCCTTGTTCAACCACGCCCCCATCATCGAGTACAATTAATCTATCCATTTGCGCAATGGTTGAGAGCCTATGCGCTATGGCAATAACTGTTTTGCCTGTCATTAAATCATCAAGACTTGCCTGAATTGCAGCTTCTACTTCAGAGTCGAGTGCGCTGGTGGCTTCGTCGAGTATAAGTATGGGTGCATTTTTAAGTAGCACACGTGCAATAGCAATACGTTGGCGCTGACCGCCCGAAAGCGTAACACCGCGTTCGCCCACCTGTGCATCAAAGCCTTTATTGCCTTTGCTGTCGACTAAGTCGTTTATAAACTCAAGTGCCTTAGCTTGTTTGGTGGCGTTGAGCATTTCATGGTGGGTTGCATCGGGGCGACCGTACAAAATGTTGTCTTTTACTGAGCGATGAAGCAAGGAGGTATCTTGCGTTACCATGGCTATATATCGGCGTAGGCTTTCTTGGCTTACGTCTGTGATATTTTGCCCATCAATTTTTATTGTTCCTGAGTCTGTATCGTAAAAGCGCAGTAATAAGTTAACAAGTGTTGATTTACCCGCGCCAGAGCGACCGACTAAACCAATTTTTTCGCCAGGTTTAATATTTAAGTTTAAACCGTTCATTACTGGGCTTCGATTAGTTTCGTTTGACGCTTTACCGTAGTTAAAGTGTACGTTGTTAAACTCAATGGCGCCTTGGCTTACGTTAAGTGTATCGGCGTTTGGTTTATCGGCAACTTCGATAGGGTTTGACAGTGTTTTCATACCATCGGCTACGGTGCCAATGTTTTCAAATAAGCTACTTATTTCCCACATGATCCACTGCGCCATACCGTTTAATCTAAGCGCTAAGCTAACAGCAACTGCAATGGCTCCGGCGCTAATTGCGCTAAGCGACCATAAATAAAGTGATACAGCGGCAACCGAAAATACTAATAGATAATTTAAGCTTTGAATAACAAAGTTTAAGCTGGTTACTAAGCGCATTTGCTTGTACACGGGCTGTAAAAATACATCCATGCTTTGTTTTGCGTACTGCTCTTCACGTTGGGTATACGAAAACAATTTAATGGTAGAAATATTAGTGTAGCTATCAACAATACGACCAGTCATTTCTGAGCGCGCATCGGCTTGTGAGCTGGCAATTTTTTTAAGGCGCGGTACAAAATAAAGCTGCACGCAGATGTATAAAGCTAACCAAACTAATAAAGGGATCATTAAGCGCCAATCGGCTTCGGCAACTAAAAATACCATAGAGCCAAAATAAACCACGATATACATTAATACATCGAGTAGTTTAGTCACTGTTTCGCGAACGGCTAAAGAAGTTTGCAGTACTTTAGTGGCTATTCTTCCTGCAAATTCATTTTGATAAAAGCTAACACTTTGGCGCAGCAAATAACGATGCGCTAACCAGCGGATAGACATAGGGTAATTGCCCAGTAATGCTTGGTGTAAAATAGCAGAATGAAAAAATACGACGATGGGCAATACTAATAACAGCATAACAGCCATTTTAATAAGTTCAGACTTTTGCTCTATAAACAAGGTTTCGGGAGTGTAAGCCGTTAACCAATCGACAAGTTGGCCCATGTAGCTAAATAGAGAAACCTCTAAAATAGCAAGCATGGCCGCACTGATTGACATAAGTAGTAGCGACAGCTCCATTCCTTTGGTGTAGTGGCGACAAAAAGCAAATAAAGTAGAAGGCGGCTGAGTGGGTTGGTCCTCAGGAAATGCTTTTGTCATTTTTTCAAATAATCGATACATTTTAAAAACTTAAATGGCAAATAATGGCGAGTATCATACCATTTAAGTATTTTTAAATGCAGGTTTGTAGGTCATTAATTATGAGTATTATTCTTATTTATTGCGTTGGGTTACTTAGATTTATTCCTTCGCTCATGTATAAATCATCGTATTTGAGCCCACCATTACCATAAGGTTTTTTAATTGGGCCCGTATTACAGTTTGCTAAAAAGTATATAAGAGGTTGTTCGCGCTTCATTCTAAATTGTGCATTTTTATACACCAGTGTTTGCTTGCTAAATTCACCACCTTTTACGTAAACATCATATTGCTGACCTTGCTCTGAGGCTGCTGCGTTATTAACAACATACCATACGTCGTACCAGGTATTTTTTTGCAGTGGCTTGGCCGATTGTTTGGTAGTGTAGTTTTGAATGTTGCTATACCCGCTGTCGGTTTTAACCATTAATGCGCCATCGTTTACAAGCCCGTTTGATTCTGTTTTATCGGTTACGCGAAGTGTAGGCTCAAACGCATCGTACGCATGTTTATTAATTAGCTCTGGCGTAAGGTTGCTTAATCCAAAAGCATGGTTATTAGGAAAAGCAGCCACGTTTATACGCATATAAAATGTGTAGGTGTCACCAACTTCAACCGCTTGTGGAAGTTTTGTATAAGAAAGCGCTTTACGATTTCCTAAAATGCCTTCAGCCGCAGGCTTTTTTAGTAAATAATGATTAACAGATGCGATTGCTTGTTCTGGTTGTATAATTGTTATTTGTGGATTTTTAACTTGTGGTTTGGTTTCATTTTGAGTATCAACACTTTGCCACTTGCTAAGTGAATGTTCAAAGTTATCAATAAGCAGCCAATCGCTCGATGTGTTTTTTTGAATGGTTGAACATGCTGATAGGGTGCTGAATAAGCAAAGAAATAAAATGTGTTTAGAAGACATAATTGGCTCTCGTAATATTAATGATATTTGGTTAACCAATTTTAATTTCGGCTATGGTTTTTATTAAAAGTCATATAACCAATTTAACTTTTTTATGTCAATCACTAAAACATTAGTTATGGTTTGATTGAGCTTGAAAAATGTAATATTGTCATTGTATTCAATCAGCTCAGCAAATTTTAGCTGAGTTGAAATTAATTAAATTATTAGGACGTTTTATGTATACGGGTTCGTGTTTGTGCGGTGAAGTAAGTGTTGAAGTATTGGGTAGTATAACCAGCATTATTCATTGCCATTGTTCACTATGTAGAAAAAATAGCGGGACTGCATTTGCAACTAATGGCTTTGTAAATACAGATGACTTCACAATAACGAAAGGGCAAGAACGACTCAGTGAATATAGTTTTAAAGCAGGGCGTACGCGCTATTTTTGTAAATGTTGTGGCTCTCCTGTTTATAGTAGTAATGCAGATGACAAAAGCAGAATACGAATTCGTCTAGGTATATTTGATAGCGATATTACTGAACAAGTATTGTCGCATAACTTTGTTACATCTAAGGCTAACTGGGAGCTGTTAGAAACAAGCTTACCGTGCTATGAAAAACATGAACCTGGGCGGTAGGACGTTTTATTCAATGTGGTAAATGCTGTTAATACTTTTATAAAGGTCTGGCGCAAAATTTATAAACAAAGGTGAGTTTTGTATTTCATCAACGTTAATATGCATCAACGTATGTTGGCACAATATCAATACTATATTTTTATATTCATTAAACTCTATTAGCGCCAAGCATTTAAAATGTTGCCTTATCAGTACCAAAAGGGCTTGTAATTCTTGACCTGTTTGCGGGTTTAAATTAACGATTACTTGAGTATTTGGCTCACTACAGCGATTTATGTTTTGCCAAAAGCTGTCATTGGTTAAAAAAGGCTGATGATGTTCACCACTAAAAATATCAATAGTAATTACGTTAAAGTTAGCTGTGCATTTTGAAATATACTGCTCAGCGCATTGTAAGTGGATATTGTGGTTACTTGGTAGGTTAAATAATTGCGTTGCAATAGAGGCTATATTTGGATTTATTTCGATTGTACTAAATGTATTAATGATATTTATGTAAGGCGTATGGTTTTGCAGGTGATACATGATTCGCTCAAACCCTGCGGTTCCTAAGCCTAAATTTAATATGTTTAGTGTATTTACAGGTTTAAGTAAAAAGAGCAACATGCATTGATTTACAGGGACGATTACTTGTTCTGGATGCACAAGGCACATAACACCTTGAATAGTAATATCTTCATCTTTTTTTTGTGCAAGTGTTAGCCAACGATACTGTTGATTTTGAAATACAGTTATAGGGCCAAAATCAGTTTGTTCTGATTTGATTTGGTTTGCTTCAATGGTATCGTTTTTTAGCTGACGCATAACTTAAACTTTTTTATAAACACGTTCATAGTGTGCCACGAAAAATAAATTTTTAAATAGATTATTTTGCAGAACACATGTAATTTTACTTATTACTATAATAGTGTATTGGCAATTAACTGCTTAAGTATTATTCAAGGATTGAAAATGGGATTAATTTTAGGGCCAGCTGTTTTAGTATGGTTTGCAGTATTTATTTATTCTTTACAATTAGGATATGCGCTTATTTATAAAAATATGAGTGTATTAACGACAGTATCTACTTTTTTAATTAGTATTATTGGTATGCTGGCTTTTATTACGTATGGATATAGGCAGTTTGTAAACAATACCTCTGTTTGGGCATTTGAGATCCCAAGTTACTTTTTATTTAACAAAATTGCTTTTATAGGTGTATTAAGTGGTTTTTTACTTAACTACTATATTAATCCTGCAAATAATTCTGATTTTTTGAGCTGTTTAGCATTTGTATTAATATTTATGTTTTCTGTTGGTGTGCTTGCAAGCTTAGGAGGACATAAGGCGTTTTTAAAAGAATTTGGTATTAAAACCACTCATTAAAGTATACATAATCAGTTTTGGCCCAGTATCTATTGGAATTAAATAGCTTTTACTATCCGCGTAACCTCTTGTAAATGCGCTTTAGCGTGCTCCTTTCTACATCTACCTCAAATGTATTGCCATAAAATCTTAGTTAAGTAATGGTTACACTATAATAATTAGGAGCTACTAAATGCTTAAAACATCTTTGAAAATCACAACAACGTTACTTAAATTTACTGCAATTGCAGGCGCCTGCACACTTGCACTATCAGCACATGGGAAAACACAACTTCAATATACCGAACAGCAAAAACTACATGATATAGCAGCTAAAGTATCAGCCGAACGTATTGGTAGTGATATTCAAACGCTGGTGGATTTCGGTACTCGCCATACGCTTTCAGAAACTAAATCGGATACTCGAGGCATTGGTGCGGCTAGGCGCTGGATAAAAAAGAATTTGAAAAAATATCCGCACAGTGTGGCGGTTGCCTAGAAATTATTGAAGTAAAGGACACTATATCGGGCGAAAAACGCATTCCTAATCCTGTTGAAGTGGTTAATATAGTGGCTATTCAGCGAGGGTCGAGCGAGCCTAATCGCATGGTGATGATGTCGGGTGACATAGATTCTCGTGTAAGTGATGTTATGGACTTTACGAGTGATTCACCTGGAGCAAATGATAACGCATCAGGCGTGGCAGGTGTAATAGAAGCTGCTCGTGTTTTAAGTAAATACAAATTTAATGGATCGGTAGTTTACGCGGCGCTTTCGGGCGAAGAGCAAGGTTTGTTTGGTGGGAAATATTAACGGCTTACGCGCAAAAGCATGACTGGCAAGTTCATGGCGTTTTAAACAACGATATGATTGGCAATATTACCGGTATTAATGGGGTAACCGATAATACAACTGCACGTATATTTTCAGAAGGTACCCGTGTTGTAGAAACAAAAGAGCAAGCTAATACTCGCCGCTTTAGAGGTGGTGAAGTTGATTCTGCGAGTCGTAATTTAGCGCGCTACATAGATACTATTGCGGATAGATACATTCCTAATTTAGATACAATGCTTGTATATCGATTAGATAGGTTTGGCCGTGGTGGGCATCATCGTCCATTTTATGATGCCGGTTTTGCCGCAGTACGTATTATGGAAACTAACGAGCATTACGATCGTCAGCATCAAGATTTACGCACTGAAAATGGGGTTGAGTATGGCGATACAATTGAAGGCGTTGATTTTGATTATACGGCTAAGTTAACCTCACTTAATGCGGTAACAATGGCATCAATGGCGTGGGCACCCGCACCGCCAAAAGAAGTTGAAATAAAGGGCGCTGTTACAGCTAATACCTCGTTTTCATGGCAACAAAGTAGTGATGAAAATATAGCGGGTTACAAAATTTATTGGCGCTATACCAGCGAGCCGCAATGGCAGTTTAGTAAATACGTTGGCAGGGTTTCAGAGTTCACACTTAAAAATGTAGTGATTGATAATTATTACTTTGGTGTAGCCTCTGTTAGTAAAGACGGTGTTGAGTCTCCAGTAGTTTTTCCGGGTGATGTAGGTTCGTTTGATCACAATATAAAATAGTAGTTTGGCTGAAAATTCAGCAAACAGAGCGCTTGAAGGTGTAAACGGCCATTTTATACTTGCACCTTATTTACTAAGCCCTTAGAGTGTAAAAAAAGAAGTAAAAGGTTATTAAAAATGCAGCAACAAGAAAAAAAACCGTTAACAGCACAAGAGCAAGCTTTAGCTGAGCAACAACGTGTTGCATGGCAGCGTGAATGTTTTCAGGCAGCGCAAAAGCACTTAGCTGAAAAGGGCATTATGCCAAAATCAGTAGTTGATAAAGATAGCCGATTTTTAGCGCCACTTTGCGCAATGTGGAAATTTAAAGCACAAAATGGTAAAACATATTGGGTGGTAACAGGGCGGTTACCTACAGATCATGCTGAGGTTAGTGCGGCTACAGATGCCCGCGATGCAATGCGTTACTTTTCTTTGCAGTGGCAATTAAAAGCGGATCAAATTATGAGTACAGGCGCCCGTGACAAAACGCAGGTAGATTTTGCTAACTTACTTATAAATAGAGCACATGGCTTGTACGAAATGTATGAAAATGAACCTCTGTGGGCAAATGAGGAAAAGTAACTACAGCTTGGGTTAAGTAAAAAAGTAGAGGGTGATGGTTTATTTATTGCCCTTTTCTTAATCTAATGGACAAGTGTGAAAGGCGTTGTATTAAACGCCGAAACAGAGCATTGCATACGTTGCCTAGGAATTCCCGCCTCCATAAACACATTTCCTTGCTGAATAAAGCCATTTCGCTTAAAACGTTCTACTTCATCTAGAATACAATTAATACTGACAGCTTCTATCCCCTGATTTGATGCTAAATCAATAATGAAATTAAGAAGCGATTTATATACATTGCGGTTTCGGTGTGCGGGTAGTACAGCTATTCGACCAATTAAGCCATCAGTACATAATCGGCCTGTAGCAACGGGGCAGTGAGTGTCGTCTGTAACAAGTACATGCAACGCAAATTTATCTAGGCTATCAAATTCTATACGTTTAGGTATGTGTAATTCATAAACAAAAACACGCTCACGAATTAGTTGAAGCATATCCTTACGTATAGCCCATTCTACTTTATCAACTTGATAGCCCATGGCAAACTCCTAGTTAAACCAAATTCCCTCATTAACGAGTGTAGTAAAGGTTTGAATAAATACTAGGCTAGGTTTTAAAAATTTTAACTGCGAGGCTTCAAACTCGATATCGTCAGTTAGTAGTTTCACAGCAGCTAAGTCAGTTAATAACACAGTGTAATTTTCGCCGTTTACACTTAACAAAATGTTTTCTTCAAGCAATTGATAAATAGCGCGTGTGCCACCTAAGCGTTCAAACACAATGGTGTTATTAGTTAATGCATTCGTTATTTTCTCAGCTGAAAATGGCTCTTCAGCAGGCGCTAAGTCCATTTCATGTTTAGGTTGGCTTAAGGTTGTTCCTAGCCATTGTTTGAATAACGTGTCGTTTTCAAGCAGTCCTTGCATTAATGTTTTAACTTTAGTGACTTCAATATTATTAAGCTCACCTTTAGATTCTCTGAGTGTGAGATTACCATCGGTGTAGCGTTTTTGACCGCTTTCGGTATCAATAATATGATCGGCGAAGCTCGACAATAAATCTTGTTGATTAGGGGCTCTAAAACCAACTGAGTAATTGAGTGCATTTTCTACAGCGTAACCTTCGTGAGGACACCCTGGTGGAATATATAAAATATCGCCGGGCTCTAATATGCAATCTATTACGGCTTCAAATGCTTCTACTTGCAGTAATTTTTTGTTTTGAGCAAACTGCTTAAGTGTCGGATCAGGCAGACCTACACGCCAATGACGTTTGCCTTCGCCTTGAATAATAAATACATCGTACTGATCTAAGTGTGGGCCAACACCACCATTAGGCGTTGAATAGCTGATCATTAAATCATCTATGCGCCAGTTTGGAATAAACCTAAATGGTTCTAGTAGTTGTGCAGCATCGCTATGCCAGTGATCAACTGCTTGCACGAGCAAAGTAGAGTGATCGTCTGTTAACTGCTCAAAGTCTTCAAATGGACCTTGGTGCGTTTGCCAATCATTTTTATGATTGGTGATAATGCGTGACTCTATGCTTTCTTCCATTGCGAGACCGGCAAGCTCATTAGCATCAAGTGGGTCTTGAAAATCAGTAAAACCTTGTTTGATTAAAAGCGGTTTTTTTTGCCAATAATGGCTTAAAAACTCTTGCTCAGACAAATTATTTATTTTTAATTGATACATACATTATGCCTACTAGTTAGTGCAATGGGGTAAAACAAAAAAAGCGAAAGGATGATCCTTTCGCTTTTTAAAAGAGCAATTTAGTTTTTAAACTAAATCATCAATAAACTCAACAGCACGACCAATGTAATTAGCAGGTGTTAGTTTTTTCATTTCTACTTTAGCGTGCTCTGGAAGGTCAAGACCATCGATAAAGTCAGCCATTATTTCTTGATTTACACGTTTACCGCGTGTTAAATCTTTAAGTCTTTCGTATGGCTTTTCAATGCCATATTTACGCATAACGGTTTGAATCGGCTCGGCTAGCAATTCCCAGTTTTGATCAAGCTCGTCAGCTAAACGTTGCTCGTTTACTTCAAGCTTGCTTACACCTTTAAGTGTTGATTGGTATGCAATAATCGCATAACCCATACCTACACCTAAGTTACGTAATACCGTTGAATCGGTAAGGTCACGCTGCCAGCGAGAAACTGGTAATTTTTGTGCAAGATGAGCAAAAATAGCGTTTGCTAAGCCTAAGTTACCTTCTGAGTTTTCAAAATCAATTGGGTTAACTTTATGCGGCATTGTTGATGAGCCAATTTCGCCAGCAATTGTTTTTTGCTTAAAGTGATTAAGGGCAATGTAGCCCCACATGTCACGATCAAAATCGAGCAATATAGTGTTAAAACGTGCAATTGCGTCAAACAACTCTGCAATATAGTCATGCGGTTCAATTTGTGTCGTAAATGGATTTAGTGTTAAACCTAAGCTTGATACAAACTTATCTGCGTGTGTATGCCAGTCGTAATCTGGGTATGCGCTAAGGTGAGCGTTGTAGTTACCAACAGCACCATTAACTTTACCTAACATTTCTACTTGTGCAATTTGGTCACGTTGACGTTTTAAACGCATGTATACGTTAGCAAACTCTTTACCCATAGTCGATGGTGTAGCAGGTTGTCCGTGCGTACGAGTCATCATTGGGATTGCTTTGTACTCAATCGCTTTTTCTTTAATTGCGCTTAAAAGTTCATCGCAATAAGGAAGTAAAACGTTTTTACGCGCTTCGCTTAGCATTAAACCATGAGATAGATTATTAATATCTTCTGAAGTACAAGCAAAGTGAATAAATTCGTTAATTGCGTGAAGCTCACTGTTATCGGCGACTTTTTCTTTTAGTAGGTATTCAACCGCTTTAACATCGTGATTTGTCGTGCGTTCAATGTCTTTAACGCGCTGTGCATCAGCTTCACTGAAGTTATCTACAATGGCGTTTAGAAGTGCATTAGCTTCTTCGCTAAATGCAGGCACTTCTTTAATATCGCTTGCTGCAGCTAACGCTTGCAACCAACGCACTTCAACAATTACGCGGTATTTGATTAAGCCAAATTCGCTGAAAATACTGCGCAGTTCAGTGGTTTTGCTGCCGTAGCGACCATCCACTGGAGAGATAGCCGTTAACGCTGAAAGCTCCATAATAACTCCTAAATTTTAGTTTGAACGATAGTTAAATTTTTGTTTTAGCAATGGCGAGTATTTTTCTTTTTGCAAAGAAAAAGTGACGGCGTTTACCGCCCATTTGTCGCCATAATACTGCACTTCTAATGCCGGCTAATAATAACGCACGGATTTTATTTTGAGTGAGCTGCTGTTTTAATAACTCGGGTTTACCATAAACCTGTATTCGGTGCCCAAGGGGGCTCAGCACCGACGAGTATATATCTGCTAAACCGGCAACAACGCTCTCGTCGGTAATAGCAAAGTGATCTAAACGACGATGAATATCATCAATTCGTTTACCTAATTCGTTTAAGCTTTTATCGTTTGCACTTAGCGCACGCTCAAGCTGCATTAAACCACCTACGTATTTTACTATTTCAACATCTTTTTGAGCGCCTGCGGTTAGCTGCGCCATTAATGTTTTATAGCCATCACGTAAGTTGTCAGTACCTTGGTAAACATCTTCTGGCGAAGCCGGTGATGTTTGAATAATGCTTGAAAGTAATACTTCTAAGTCGTGCTCATTATTACTGCCGTACTGGGCAATTTTTTGAACTTGCTTAGCTACTTGACACATGGCGGCAAGCGCCATGACTTGGTGTTCATTCATTACTTGATCACCGAATCAATAATACCACCGCCTAAACACACATCTTCTGCGTAAAATACGGCAGATTGACCAGGTGTCACTGCTTTTTGTGGCTCGTCGAACAATACGCGGGCCATGCCGTCTTCACCTACAAGTAGGGTACAGCTTAAGTCTTCTTGGCGGTAACGTGTTTTTACTGTGCAGCGAGTGGTACCTTTAGGACCAATGCGATCAACCCAATGCAATTGGTTTGCATTAAGACCATTACTGTATAGGCGAGGGTGATCTTTACCTTGGCCCACAATAAGTACGTTACGTTCTAAGTCTTTATCAACTACGTACCATGGTTCGCCAGAACCTTCTTTCATACCACCAATTAACAAGCCTTTGCGTTGTCCAAGTGTGTGGTACATTAAGCCTTCGTGCTCGCCTACGTTATTACCGTCAGTGTCTTCAATAACGCCAGGTTGTGCTGGTAAGAACTTTTGTAAAAAGTCTTTAAATTTACGCTCACCAATAAAGCAGATACCTGTGCTGTCTTTTTTATCGTGCGTGATTAGGTCTTGCTCTTCTGCTATGCGGCGTACTTCTGGTTTTTCGATATCGCCTACCGGAAATAACGTTTGGCCAATATGTTCATGGCTTAGGGTATATAAGAAGTAGCTTTGATCTTTATTGTTATCAAGTCCGCGACACATAACGTATTTGTCATCGCGAAGCTCACGGCGAACATAGTGACCCGTTGCAATAAAGTCAGCACCGAGTGCTTGAGCCGCAAATTCTAAAAAGGCTTTAAATTTAATTTCTTTATTACACATTATGTCTGGATTCGGTGTACGACCTGCTTTGTACTCTGCTAAAAAGTACTCAAATACGTTGTCCCAATACTCTGCTGCAAAGTTAACAGTGTGAAGCTCAATACCTAATTTATCACACACAGCTTGCGCATCTTTTAAATCATCAGCGGCGGCACAATATTCATCATTGTCGTCTTCTTCCCAGTTCTTCATAAACAGGCCTTCAACTTGGTAGCCCTGTTGTTGTAATAAATATGCAGATACAGAAGAATCAACACCGCCGGACATGCCAACAATGACTTTAATGTGACTATTTTCGCTCATGAATAATTTCGCTTATACAGATTGCTGTTAACTTGGAAAGGCCGCGATTATAGCATGTATTTTGTTTGTGCTTAAAGAGCGTAGGGCAGCAAAGACATAATTTGTCACTATTTTATTTGTATAACAAATAGCAAACTAGCCTTAAGAGCCGTTTGAGCGGACATAACTTCACGCATTAATTAGTGCCTGTTTACCTTTCGCGGTTGAATTTGAAACAGTAAATTGATTTTTAGGCAAGGTAACGCTTATGGTGTGTGGCTATTTCTTATAAATAAGCCATAACGTTGCATAAATACTAAACATTCGCGCCCTTTGGTTTGTCCGTGGGCAATCTACTCATTGTTAACGACGGATGTAGTATGTACGGTAACGATGGAGTAGATAACGCCTACTAGGCTAATACTTCGCGCGCTATTTAATTTCACTTATATAGAACAAATTTTAATCCTAAAGGTCAGCAGACACTAAGATTATTAGTTTTTATCATGCAAATATTGAATTTTATTAATAGTATTTTCTTTTAAAACTACTTGGGTAAATATACACTTAGGAAATAGTAAATAGTTGATATTGTTTAAATAGTATCAGTTTTAGGGACGTTACCTATATAGTCAACGGAATGAATATATGAATTATGCTTATCAAATAAATGAGATAAAATCACTCGTAGAGCATTACACTCTAAAGTCTAGTTTTTCACCAAATGATTTATCAGCAAATACAAATACTGAATTTAAGAAAGCCGCTTATCATCTTTTCTATGAACTTATAAAACTAAAAAGCCTTCGTATTTATCAAGAACCAAATCATATAACTGAGTTATTCGGCCTCATTAAGCAATCATCTTTTCAAGATCGTATTGAAAAAAAAGCATTGGCTCACGTTGAATATTGGTGGCTTGAATGGTATTTCGCGTTAGAAATGGATGAAAAGATAAATACTGAAAAAAATAATACGGCAATGAGTTATTTATCGCAAAGTACACAGCATCCAATGCGTAAACATGAACTTAGCCACTACGCTAAATTATTCGCAGCATTACCTATGCCAGTGTGTAATGTATGTGCAAGAACTGGCGATATTTTAAGAGTAAATCAACGCTTTGTAGACGTTTTTGGTTATACGGTCAAAGATGTCCCCAACCTAAATGTTTGGTGGCAAAAAGCTTACCCAGATATCAAGTATAGGGAGTTCGTTAAAACACTTTGGGACAATTCTTTGCAACTAGCCCTGAAAAATAACAACGACATTCCAGCTAATAACTACCGAGTGTCATGTAAAAATGGTTCTCAAGTAATGATGGAGGTATCAGGAATTGATATTGGGGAAGAATTTTTGGCTGTTTTTAAAGATGCTACTGAGCGTTTACAAGCAGAAGATATACTCAGAGATATGGCTTTTTTGGATGCGCTGACGAAAATAGCGAATAGACGTCGATTTGACGAAAAGTTAACACATGAGTTTGAGCGTGCGAAGGCGTACGAAGGTTCATTGTCATTAATCATCCTTGATATAGATCACTTTAAAGAATTTAATGATTTATACGGACACGTAGCGGGTGATACTTGTTTATATGATGTGGCTCAAAAAATAGCATCAACAGTGAGTCGCCCTGAGGATTTTGTTGCTCGCTATGGTGGGGAAGAGTTTATAGTTTTATTACCACAAACGGACAAGCAAGGTGCTTTGTTTATAGCTGAGCAGATACAAAAAGCGATAGAAAATTTAGCCATTGCGCATGAAGGTAGTTTTACCGGTTTTTTATCTGTAAGTATGGGTATAAATACAATAGATAAATGCACAGCTAGTGATGAGCTAAATTTTATAAAAGCAGCCGACAGCGCACTTTATTATGCAAAGAGACAAGGCCGCAATTGTATTGCTTTAAGTGCTAATTAAATAACCTGCATATTATTTTGTTTGGTATTTATGCTGCATTAGCGCCTATTTATCGGGGATAACCACGCACTACAGGCGCAGAGATACCTAAAAACTAAACATACGGCTGCAAACTTAACCTCGAGAGATAAACAGGCCTTAGGCTTAAAATAGTTTAAGCCTAATTGTATATAGTTTCGAGACTTAATATTGGCCGATTTAGACTATCATCAATACACTTTAAAACTAGGGGACTTCTGAGCGGTAGTGATTTTATTTGCTCGTAGGTGTGCCAATTTGCGCTAATAATGTTGCTATCTAGCGGTTTTAGGACTGGTATATTCGGAGGTGCTTCAAATAAGAAGCAGAACCGTAAATAGTGCACTGCGTTATCGGCATGCAAATTATACACACCTAAAAAGCCAATAGGCTCAAGCGCTAAGCCTGTTTCTTCAAGTAACTCTCTGCTTGCAGCTTGTGCAAGTGTCTCATTTTTCTCTAAATGACCCGCAGGTTGGTTGTAACAAATTTGCTTTGTAAATTTATCGCGCTCTTTTACAAGTAAAAACTCATTTTGCTTTTTTACTATTGCTGCAACCGTAACATGCGGTTTATGCATCAACTATGCCCTTAATTACTTTATATTCACCACAATTAATATCATCCAACGTATAGTTACCAATGCTATAGCGAATGAGGCGAAGAGTAGGGTGGCCAATATGCGCCGTCATGCGGCGGACTTGTCTGTTTTTACCTTCGTTAATGGTAATGCTTAGCCAAGTAGTGGGGATTGCTTTTCGTTCACGTACAGGCGGATTTCGCGCCCAAATTGTTGGTTCATCAATTATTTTAACGTTAGCGGGGAGTGTAAGTCCGTCTTTAAGTTCTACGCCATTACATAAATCATTAATTGATTCACTCGTTGGTTCACCCTCAACTTGTGCCCAGTAGGTTTTATTCGTTTTTTTATCAGGAGCAGTCAAGGTGTTTTGTAATTTTCCACAGTTTGTTAAAAGCAATAAACCTTCACTGTCTCTGTCTAACCTTCCTGCGGCGTATACTTCTTTAATCGGGATAAATTCTGCAAGCGTTTTTCTGTCTGCGTCATCTGTAAATTGGCATAGCACATCAAATGGTTTATTGAATAACACAATTTTTCTGTCTTTAGATGCTATTTGCGGCTTTATTTCTCTTTTACCAGATGGCGTTTTATTAAGTGCACTGCGAGAATAAGTACGCCCAGTACTTCTTTTAGGCTTGGCTTGTGTTGTTTGATTATTGCCTGATTTAGCTCTCATTATATGCACCTAGCTGGTTTTGGTAATCCAGCAATTTTTGTTGCTTGTTTAGCTGGGCCTTTAGGAAATAATTTATATAAATAAAGGCTATTACCTTTGTCCTCACCGAGTGCTTTAGCCATTGCTTTTACAAGCATTCTAATTGCTGGGCTGGTGTTATATTCAATGTAAAAATCACGAACAAAATTGATGACTTCCCAGTGTTGCTCACTAAGTGTGATGTTTTCTTGAGTAGCAATTACAGGCGCCAGCTCCTTTGACCATAAAGTATGGTCGAGCAAGTAGCCTTGTTTGTCGGTTTCAATCTGTTGGTTGTTAAATTCAAGCATGAGTTACCACGTAATTGATTGGTTAGTTGATAAAGTGAGTGCCACAAAGTCTTCATAGCTAATTGCTTTATCGTTATCTGCTAATTTTATTGCACGTACTTGCGCGTCTTGTTCAAGTATTAACAGTGTATCTGCAAACTGCCTAAATTGTTTTTTTGCAAAGCAGGCATCACCAACCAGCAAAATGCTATCGGTTGGTAAAATTAAATTTTCTAATTGATTTGCACAGTAGTAGTTAAGCGGCTTTGAAAAAATATGTAACGTGCTCATAGATTCACCACATGCTGCTGGGCTTTAATTAATGTTTGTTGTTGGCTAAAGTTGAGTGCTTTTGCCTCTATGAGTAAATCATGTTTATTTAAACTATAATCAAGCAATGATTTTTCACACACGTAAATGTTTTCAATATCGTAAATTTCGAGTGTTTTAATATTTTTAAAAAAGTCTTTTAAGCCAATATCATTTGGTTGCTGATGCTTTTTTAAAGCTAAAACGGCGGGGCCGCTAAACAACCAACTTATATTTTGGTCAACAGCAGCAAATATCAATGTCATATCAAGTGCATCACGAATATTTAAATCGTCAAATGGGCTGCACTGACTCATTACTAATACGTTTATCATTTAAATTGCACCCATTTATCTGCGTCGCTTGCAAGCATTGCAAATTCAGCTAACCCTGCGACTTTAAATACACCTGTGTTTTTAATATCCAACCCGCGCTTTTGCGCGGCGGTAACACACAGCATTAAATTTAGTTTTTGATCAGCGAGTTGCTGCCAAAGTGCTGAAATTCGAAGTTCGTCTGAGGATAAATCAAAGTGTGTAGATGCATGATAAATACCTTGCTGGTATAAAAAAATAGCATCAATGGTATGCCCTTGGGCTAAACATGCATTCGCAAATTTAACTATGCGTTGCGTGGTATCGTGATCGGATGGTGGTGTATGTAATGAAAGAACAAAGCGTGCCAAAACAATTCCAATAAAAAAGCCCCAATAAAGGGGCTATTTTAACAGAACTATTTAATTAGTCATCACTTGCGCCAAGTAGAGCAAGCAAAGAGGTAAATAAGTTATATACGCTTAGGTATAAAGATACTGTTGCACGAATGTAGTTAGTTTCGCCACCGTTTATGATTCGGCTTGTATCAAATAAAATCAAACCAGACATAATCAGTACAACTGCTGCATTAATTACCATAAACATCAATGAACTGCCAATAAAGATATTAACGATGCTTGCTACAATTACAACGATTAAGCCAACAGTTAAAAAGCCACCCATAAATGAGAAATCTTTTTTAGTATTTAGTGCATAAGCAGACAAACCAAAAAAGATAAGCGCTGTAGAACCTAAGGCTTGCATAATAAGCATTGGGCCATTAGGTAATGCGGCATAATGGTTAAGCAATGGACCTAAGCCAGCCCCCATTAAACCTGTGAAAGCAAACACCCAAAATACACCAGATGCTGTATCTGCTTTTTTATTTACAACAAATAATAAACCGAACGAAACGAGTGTAAACACAATTCCCATAAAGTAAGGTAATTGTAGTGCCATTGAAATACCGGCTGTAACTGCGCTAAATGCAAGTGTCATAGCTAGTAAAAAGTAGGTGTTTTTAAGTACCTTGTTTGTTTCAATGGTAGACATTACCGGTTTCGCGGTATTGTACGATTGATTAAACGCCATTGTAGAGCTCCTTTAAGTGAAACGTGTGTGTTTCGATAATTTAACTAAAATTAGATTACCAACTCTTATATGTTTGGGCAAACCTTTGTAGATCAATAGAGTCAAATATTTAAATAAAAGTTCATTAGCGATTAAATTAAAAACACTTTGTCTTAACTTTAAACAAATTAATTGTTTTTTAAGCACTTAAACAATTAATTTAAAAAAAAGCTTCACAAAAGGGATGGGTTTCCCTATTATGCAGGCCGTGCGGAGAGATGGCAGAGTGGTCGAATGCACCGGTCTTGAAAACCGGCATGGGTTTATAGCCCATCTAGGGTTCAAATCCCTATCTCTCCACCACTTATTTAATAAGTGTGTGGTAATTAAAGTATCATTCATTTAAATAGTTATTAGTACACTCTTACTTTTAACTTAGCAGTATCGGAGAGATGGCAGAGTGGTCGAATGCACCGGTCTTGAAAACCGGCATGGGTTTATAGCCCATCTAGGGTTCAAATCCCTATCTCTCCACCATATAACAAAATAGCCCGCTAATTTAGCGGGCTTTTTTGTATCTATAGAAAACTAATACCAATCTGCTTATATATGGGGTCTATTTAACGTTAAGAAAATTACGCTAGAACTAGGCAAAAATTTTTATATCTAGTTGTTCTAAATAAAAAATTTTTAACGACGTTATAGTGCAATTTAATTCGTTAAATTGATCAAAGATTTATGCAGGTTGGTATAAAATTCATTATTGTTAAATAGAGTCTATATGGGCAGATTAGGGCCTTTTTATCTTTCGAGCTTGAATTTACAGTAGACTGTTTGGTTTTTGTTCAAGGCAGAACCTATGTTATGTGGTTATTTCCCCATAAATAGGCGATAACGCAGCTCAAATGCCAAGCGTGCGCTGCTCTTGGGTTTGCCTACATATAGGATGTAGGTAAGGGGCGTGAGCAGGACGCGGATGTTTTACTCAATTTTTACTTATTTTTACATGAATGTAAGCCTGTAGGATAACGCAGGAGCAGTTACCAAGCCGACTAGGTATAAAAATTCGCCTAGTTATAGCGCAATTTCTTTATCGTTAAATAGACTTCGTATATAAGCTAATTGGTATTACTTATCATTTTATATTTACTGAGAAAATGAAACCAGTAATTAGCGATGAATTTGTGGTATTTTATTAGCAAGCGAGTTTTTAAAGGTATGTAAAATATGACGTTGTGGCTTAAAGATGATTTAGCGTCAAGAAAGTTGGTTGTATACAGGGCAATTTTATTTTCGATAGTAACTCTATTTATTCTATTCGTATTCCAACCTTTTGGTACAACCAACGATACTGAACCTTATAAATTACTCCGCCTTTCAGGTTACGGCTTAGTCACGTTTTGCGCTTTATTGCTTTCGGGTTTTATTGAGATCTTTTTAATTCGGTTAAATCTTAGCAATAAATTTCGAATAATAGTGACCCCCAGCCTTTATATTTTAATTACTGCTTTGTTTAACCACGGATATTTTGTTGTTGCTATGTTAGGGGCTTGGCATTGGCAAAACCAAATACTCTTCATTGTATATACATTAGCAGTTGGGTTATTCCCGATTAGTTTCATATTTGTTGTCAATCGTCATGCAAAGCATATGGTCTTAACAACTGAAAAAATACCGGTTGTTAAGACTAAACAGCGTGCTTGTGAAGAGGTAGAAAAAAATAACGTCCCCCCACACCGTCTAATAACACTTATTGGCGATAATAAAGGTGACAAGCTAACAATTGCGCTATCGGATATATTGTTTATTAAGTCAGCCGATAATTACTGTGAGCTCGCAACGATAGAAAACGATGTTGTTTCTCATAAATTGCTGCGTATAACGTTAACTGGTTTATTAAAACAATTACCCCAAAATACATTTTTATATCGCTGTCATCGGTCTTATGCAGTTAATTTACAATTAGTCGCAGTAAGTAAAGGGAATGCCGGAGGATTACAGTTATCGATGAACTCATTTGATTTCACAATTCCAGTTTCGCGAACTTATGTTGATGTCATTAAACAAGCCTTGTTGTTAACCCCTGATGTTTGTTGATGACCCCAAAAACATGTAGTTAGCACCTAAAAATGAAATTTAGCCCTAATTGATCGATTTCATAATTAGTGATTGCCATGATTAAGTTGAATTTAAAATTGTAACTTAAGAAGGTACGTATGAAACATACAATTAAAGCACTGCTACTAATCACCACATTTATATTTTGTCATTACATGATGAAAGAGTTCTGGGGGGATAACTGGGTAAGTGTCCTATCTGACCTTGATCAACAATCAGCCCTTTTGTTATTTCCTGCTAAATACTTGTTTATTTATGGGCCATTGTTAGTTGTGGCAACATTATTATTTAAACATGAGAGTTGGTACAACGTTTTAGGTGTCGACATTGAAGGTTTTCAACGTTATTTACTCGCAGCGGTAGTCTGTTGCACACCTATGGTGATAGGTTACGCTTATTTGAGTAACGCGCTAAACTTTTCAATTACGGGGATAATTACAGGTTCAATATACGCGGGAGTTTTTGAAGAAATAATTTTTAGAGCTGCTTTGTTCGGCGTGTTATTTCGTTTTTGTCGTTGGGGGTTTATTCCCGCCGCATTAATTAGCTCAACGATATTTGGTTTGGGTCATATTTATCAAGGACATGATGCTATTTCAGCTGTGATGGCTGTTGCAATTACAACAATCGCAGGAACTTGGTTTGCGTGGTTATTTTGCGAATGTGGATACCGTATTTGGTTTCCATTATGGATGCATATATTTATGAATGCGGCTTATGGCATATTTAGCATGTCAGGTGGTGCAGCAGGGGATTTAAAAGGCAATTTGTTCAAGGCAACTGCAATAATTTTAAGCATACTCTACGTAAACTTACTTATCCGTCGTGGTAAACCGCGCCAAATAACACTCTCTACACTATTTAAAAAACGTCCAGGTTTTTCGTCTCAGCATTATAAATTAGCAACACAAAACACTTAAAGGAGATAATAATGTTTGAATTATTTTTAATTATAATGATTTTTTTGTCGCCTTTTTTACTTTTAGTGCTAATTAAAAATTACTTTACCTATAAAACGACCGCTAAAGAAAAGTCACTTTTATTACAAGATAAAAATCAGAAAAATACGATTATTATGCTGCAAAGAAAGTTAGACGTTTTAGTTGAAAGAGTCATAGTGCTTGAAGAGTTGGCGATAAATAAAAATATCGATTTATCACAAAAAATAGCTCAGTTGTAACTACTGAGCTATTTGTTATTTCTTTTAAAAACTGGGCTTTTATTACTTTATTAAATTACCTAGCTTTTATGTTGTATGTTTTATCATCATAAGTTACGACCATAGTCTCTATTTCTAAGCTTTAGATCTTGGTGCATGCTTAATACATTAAATTTTATACGCTGTATTAAGGATTATTAGATGAAACATCAACTTGCAAAAAGCGTCGCGCTTTCATTATTGTCCCCGGTGATTGTTGGCAGTTTATTAGGTTTGTATTATGCACTAGCGTTGCAGGGTGATTTTCTATCAGTGTTCTTTCAACTATTGATGACAGCCATATCAAATGCACATATTGTAGGTTTAACAATGGCGGCTTTTGTTGTGCCGGGTTATTTACTCATGTTTAAGTATTCAAAAGTTAATTATTCAGGTGTTTTAACACTTGGGTTATTAGGTGGGGCTATTTTTAGTTATCTATTAAGTGCTTCAACAGGCGAGATATTTTTAATTAATAGTGTGATGTCTGGATTCGCCGCAGGACTATTTTTATTTGGCCTTCGTAATTGTGCAAAAAAATAATCGCAGAATTATTGACCAAGCGCGCTGATAAACAGCGCAATTTCCTTTTTTTTACCCTTTAAAGGTTCCAATTTTTAACGACAAAGAGTACCTTTAGCTACTGTCTGTTTAATAAGAAGTAGTTTGGTATGCAAAAGTACGATTTTTACCAGTCATTAGTTAAGCAAACTGAATCACTAATAGCTGGTGAATCTAATGTAATTGCCAATTTGGCAAATATAAGCGCGTTATTATTTACCTCTTTAGAAGATGTGAATTGGGCGGGTTTTTACTTTATGGATTCTCCTACTGAATTAGTACTAGGCCCGTTTCAAGGTAATCCTGCATGCATTCGTATTCCAGTAGGAAAAGGAGTATGTGGAACTGCTGCGGCAACCGCAGAAACACAATTAGTTGAAGATGTTCACGCTTTTGACGGTCATATTGCCTGTGATGCGGCGTCAAATTCTGAGATTGTTGTACCTATCTTGAAAAATGGTAAAGTATTTGCTGTTCTTGATATCGATAGTCCAAGTGTTGGTCGATTTGATACTGACGATAAAGCCGGACTTGAAGCGCTAGTGAAATGCTTAGAGGCGAGCCTGTAATGAAAGATTTGCTAAATGTTCAAGACTACCTGTTTGCTGTGCAAGATGTTGGCGACTGGGAAGGCGAAGAAGAACATGTAGCGGAAACGCTCAATGATTTGATTCATATTGCCTGGGATCGTCTTCCGGACGATTCTGAATGTGAATTTATTGATGAAACGATTAATGGTATTTGGGAACACCTTCGAGGCGATATGGCTGTAATAGAAGCCGACTTTGAAGAGCTGGTCGACTGGGTAACACACTACGTCGATTCGTCCCTTGATGAAAAGATGTGAAAAATAGGTTCTAAAATGGAAACCACAAACAAGCTAAAAGATATTAACGAAGTATTGGAATTTTTGTATCAAGAATTCCCACAATGTTTTAAACAAAAAGATGGCATCAAGCCGCTTAAAGTAGGTATTTTCAAAGATATCGCTGAGCGTATTGAAGGCTCTGACAAAGTAAGCAAGACTCAAGTTCGTCAAGCGCTCAGAAAATACACGTCTAACTGGCGTTATTTAGAAGCGGTAACTAAGTCAGAGTTTCGTATTGATCTTGATGGTAATCAAGGTGAAAAAGTTGAGCAAGAGCATATCGACCATGCACAAAAAGCATTGGAAGAAAGCCGCGCTAAAATGGCAAAACGTAAAAAACAACAACGTCCACGCCAAGACTCAGATTCTAAATCTTTTAAGAAAAAACCAGCGCATGCTAGTAAAACAGGTGATAAAAACGCTTCTGCAGCTAATAAACCTGCCAAAGCAGCTCCTGCTAAACGTTCAGGAAAAATTGAACCTTTACCAGCTACTGAGGTCAAGGTTAATAATAAGGTTAAGGTTAAACTTGGCCAAGCACTTGTAAATGCAGTAATCACTGAAGTGAACAAAGATGACGTTCATGTTGAATTAGTGACAGGCATGCAAGTCAAAACCAAAGCTGACAGTTTATACATCGTTTAAACTGTAAATAAATTAAGGAGTTTGTATGAGTAAAAAGTTTACGCTCATTCCGTTAGTTGCTGCCCTGTTTTCAGGTTCATTATTTGCTGCTGTAGAAGCCGTCACTATTGACGATTTACCACTGCTCAAGCAAGAAAGTCAACATGGTACTGCCAGCAAACGCGTGGCTAGCTTATTTACTCGTTCACACTATATCCCGGTTCGATTTAACGATGAGCTTTCTAGTAAAGTGTACGATCGTTATATCGAATCCCTTGATTTTAATAAAAGCGTATTTTTAGCAAGCGATATTGCTTCTTTTGACCAATACCGCGATGACTTTGATAACGCTATAACTACCGGCAAATTGGGTTTCACATTTGATATCTTTAATTTAAGCCTTAAACGCCGTTTTGAACGTTACGAGTATTCCCTAGCATTACTTGAAAAAGAAATGACCTTTGATAAAGAAGATGAATACTTTTTTGATCGTGAAGATGCTGCGTGGCCTGTATCTCAAGCCGAGCTTGATGAAATTTGGCGCGAACGTGTTAAGTACGATGCACTGCGTTTAAAAATGACAGGTAAAGATTGGGAAGGCATTAAAGAAGTGCTGACCAAACGCTATAAAAATGCAGAAAAGCGTTTAGTGCAATCAAATCCAGAAGATGCATTTCAATTAGTATTAAATTCTTTAGCACGCAGTATTGAGGCGCATACGTCTTATTTATCGCCGCGTCGTGCTGAACAATTTAAAATGGATATGGACCTAGAGCTCGAGGGCATAGGTGCAGTATTGAGTCCAGACGAAGATTACACAGTTATTCGCAGTTTAGTACCTGGTGGTCCTGCGGATAAAACAGAGCAAATTAAAGCCGATGACAGAATCATAGGTGTTGCTCAAGATGGTGAAGAATTTGTTGATGTTATTGGCTGGCGCTTAGATGACGTTGTTGATTTAATTAAAGGCCCTAAAGGTACTAAAGTACGTCTTCAGTATTTAAAAGGCGCTGATGCTCACGGCACACCAAAAGTTGTTGAAATTACCCGTGATAAAATCAGATTGGAAGACAGAGCCGCTAAATCAGAAGTTTTTGAAGCTAAATATTCAGATTTAACAAGCAAAGTGGGTGTGATTGAAATCCCTGGCTTTTACAATAATCTTTCGAAAGATGTAAAAGTTGAACTTGCTAAGCTTAAAGAGCAAAAGGTTGATGGGATTATTATTGACCTACGCCAAAACGGTGGTGGTTCATTATATGAAGCTACCCAGCTTTCGGGATTGTTTTTTGACCAAGGACCTGTAGTTCAAATACACACTTTAAATAACCGTATTGAAGAACAAAGAGACCGCGATGGCATTACCTATTATGATGGTCCACTTACGGTATTAGTTGATAGATACAGTGCGTCAGCATCAGAAATATTTGCAGCGGCAATGCAAGATTATGGCCGCGCAGTTATTATTGGTGAGCAAACCTTTGGTAAAGGCACGGTTCAACAGCACAAAGGCTTAGGCCGTGCTTATGACTTGTATGATAATGCATTGGGTAGCGTGCAATATACAATTGCTAAATTTTACCGCATCAATGGTGGTAGTACGCAACACAAAGGTGTGATTCCAGACATCTCGTTTCCATCAGCAATCGATCCTGCAGAATGGGGCGAAAGTAAACAAGACAATGCACTGCCTTGGGATAGCATTGTTAAAGCGAAATATAAAAAACTTGGTAATTTAACGCCAGTTATTACCTATCTTGAGAAGCAACATGAGGTACGAATTAAATCAGAACCTGAGTTTGGTTATGTATTTAATGATATTGCCTTATACAACGAAGAGAAAGATCGTAAAACGATCTCTTTAGTTGAAGCAGACCGCATTAAAGAAAAAGACGAAGGTGAGGCACGTGCACTTGTACGTACTAATGAACGTCTTAAGCGTTTAGGTAAAGATCCGGTAGAAAACTTAGATGATTTACCTGAGGTTATTGAAGAGCTTGATCCATTTTTAGAAGAAGCCGCTTTAATTACCCAAGATTATATTAACTATGGTCGCATAGCTAAGAAGTAACCGCTGGTTTTACCTCTATAAAAAAGGCGCTTTTGCGCCTTTTTTGCTACCTATAATTTACTAAATTGTTATAATCTCCCATTACATAAAGTTGAGCTAGATTATTAAAGTTCAATTAATGCACTTTACGTGCTAAAAATAATAATTAAACACACATTGAGTGTGTAGGAGTCTCTACTTTGAAGCCATTGGAAGATAAACCAATCAAGCCTGCCTCGTTTTTTGATGCATTAGTTCCTATCTCTGTATTAATTTGCCTACTCGGCGCTGCCGTATACTTATTTGGTGATAATTCTTCATCAGGTCCTAACCAGATTGCACTTTTGTTCGCAACTTTTGCAGCTGCTTTAATTGGTCTTAAAAATGGTTATACTTGGAAAAAGTTAGAGCAAGCAATGATTGAAGGCATAACGCTTTCACTTGGTGCTATTCTAATTTTACTCATGGTAGGTGCATTAATTGGTACTTGGTTACTATCAGGAACTGTACCGACCTTAATTTATTATGGCTTACAGGTTATCAATCCGAGCTGGTTTTATGCAGCTAGCTGCTTAATTTGTGGCATTGTTGCAATGAGTATTGGTAGTTCGTGGACTACGGCTGCAACAATAGGTGTTGCTTTACTTGGCGTAGCAACCGGTCTTGGGCTTGAACAAACAGTAACAGCCGGCGCGGTTATATCGGGCGCGTACTTTGGTGATAAGTTAAGCCCACTGTCAGAAACTACAAATCTTGCACCTGCAGTTGTTGGGGCTGATTTATTTGAGCATATCCAACATATGTTATGGACGACAGTACCTAGCTTTGTTATTGCACTGATTATATTTATAGTTATGGGTTTTAATGCAACGGCTTCAAGTGAAGCAGGGCGTATTGACGAAATTACAGCTATTTTACAACAAAATTTTAATATTGGTTTTGAAATGCTAATACCACTAATTGTATTGTTAGTTTTAGCAATTAAAAAAATGCCAGCCTTTCCTGCTATCTCTATTGGTGCTGTTGTGGGCGCTGTTTGGGCCATGTTGTTTCAATCTGATTTAATTGCTAGCCAAATTGATGTCTCTCAAGGACAGTTAGTAGGCTACTTTAAGCTTGTTTGGACCACTTTTTTTGACGGTTTTAGCATAAACACCGGCGATGATAAAATGGACTCGCTACTTAGTGGTGGTGGTATGGCTGGAATGCTTACAACGACCTGGCTTATTATGACCGCACTTATGTTTGGCGCTATCATGGAAAAAACAGGTCTTCTTGATATTTTTGTTAAAAGTATTCTTAAAATAGCTAAAAGTACGGGATCGTTAATTGCGGCAACAATAGCAACGTGTATTGGTACTAACGTGATAGCTGCTGATCAATATATTGCTATTGTTGTACCCGGTCGTATGTTTAAAGATGAATATAAAAAACGTGGTTTGAAGCCTGTTAACTTATCTCGTACATTGGAAGATGGCGGTACAATTACCAGCCCATTAATTCCGTGGAACACTTGTGGCGCTTACATGCAAAGCGTTTTACTCATAAATCCGTTTGACTATGCACTGTACGCTTTCTTTAATTTAATTAACCCTGTATTAGCGGTTGTTTATGCCTATTTAGGTATTAAAATTTTACGTATCAAACCAAAACAATCGGCCTAATTTTAAACAGCTCTTTTAAATTTAAAGGAGCTGTTTTGGAGCATCTATGACTGAATCAAGTAAACCTCAAGCACAATATCTTAAAGACTACAAAGCCCCAGACTTTTTAATTGACCACACTGAGCTAACATTTGACTTACAGCCATTAACAACGAAGGTAAGTTCCTTATTAACACTTACACGAGTAGGTGATAACAAAGCACCCTTAGTGCTTGATGGTATTGATTTACGCCTGCTCTCTTTATCAATTGATACTGTTGATATAACGGATTATGAAATTATTGGCGAGCAACTAATAATTAATAATCTACCGGATAGTTGCCAATTAAGTATTGTCACCGAGATATCACCTGAGACTAATACTTCACTAGAAGGTTTATATTTATCAGGTGGTGCGTATTGCACGCAATGTGAGGCGCAGGGGTTTAGAAAAATAACCTATTACATGGATCGCCCCGATGTTTTATCTACATTTGATGTGACCGTAATTGCAGATACAAAATTTTCTCAGCTCCTATCTAATGGTAATCAAGTAGACAGTGGTGAAACTCAAGATGGGCGTCATTTTGCTAAATGGCAAGACCCGTTTAAAAAGCCAAGTTATTTGTTTGCTTTGGTTGCTGGTGATTTTGATGTATTAAAAGACAACTATATTACTCAAAGCGGTAAAAATGTTGAACTTGCTCTATTTGTAGATAAAGGTAATTTATCTAAAACACCACATGCTATTGCCTCACTTAAAAAAGCAATGCAGTGGGATGAAGCGCGTTTTAATTTAGAATATGACCTAGATATTTATATGATTGTAGCCGTTGATTTTTTCAACATGGGTGCAATGGAAAATAAAGGTTTAAACATATTTAATAGTAAATGTGTTTTAGCCAACCAAGAAACAGCGACAGATAAAGACTATCATACGATTGAATCTATAGTAGGGCATGAGTATTTCCATAACTGGACAGGTAATCGAGTAACGTGCAGAGATTGGTTTCAGTTATCGCTTAAAGAAGGTTTAACTGTATTTAGGGATCAAGAGTTTAGTAGTGACTTAGGCTCTCGTGCGCTTAATCGAATTGACGCTGTAAAAGTAATGCGCACACACCAGTTTAGCGAAGATGCTGGCCCTATGGCTCATCCTATTCGTCCAGAAAAAGTTATTGAAATGAATAACTTTTACACGGTTACTGTGTACGATAAAGGCGCCGAAGTAATCCGAATGATGCATACATTATTAGGCGAGCCAAACTTTCAAAAAGGTATGGCACTCTATTTTGAGCGCCATGACGGACAAGCTGTTACTTGTGATGATTTTGTAAGTGCAATGAGCGACGCATCAGGCGTTAACTTAGATCAGTTTAAACGTTGGTATAGTCAAGCAGGTACATCTCGTTTAAATGCTATTCAAAACTTTGATCTGGATTCAAATACATACAGTTTAACAATTGAACAATTTGCACCGCTGAACCAGCAAAGTAATGCACCTTTGCACATTCCATTTGCAATTGAACTGTTAGATGTAAATGGACAAAGTATTGAGCTTGAGTACCAAGGCGAAAAAGTTAACCACGTTCTAAATGTAACTCAACCATCACAGACATTTCACTTTGATAATATGACTGCTAAACCTGTTGCAGTATTACTTGAAGACTTTTCTGCTCCATGTATTTTAAACCAAGAGACAGATGAACATGAGCTACTTCATATTATGCGTTTCGCACGCAGTGACTTTTCTCGTTGGGATGCACAGCAGCAGCTATTTATTAAAGCAATGAAAGCGAATCTAAATAGTGTTGAAAGTGTTGGGCTTAGTGATGAGATAATTAATGCGCTTCGTGGATTAGTTAATGAAAAACAGGGCGATCTAGCGCTTATTGCAGAGCTATTAAAATTACCAAGTTTTGATACGTTGGCTGCTGAATTTGAAGTAATTCCAGTAGATGAAATAGTCAATATTGCTGAGCAATTTGAAAGGCAAATAGCGGATGAGTTAACTAACGAGTTTATAACGTGTTTTGAATCGTTAATCGATGATGGCAGTGTAAATGCAAGCGCCGTTGCAATTCGGTCTTTAAAGCAGCTATGCCTTCATTACCTTGCTAAAACTAATGACCCGCACGCTGCTGATTTTATTAAACATGCTGCAAGCTCAAAAAATATGACGAATGTTTTAGGTGCACTAAGTGCCGCTGTTAAAGCGTCACATGAGCTATGTGAAGAATTGTTAAACTACTTTGATAGTCAATGGCGTCACGATGTATTAGTAATGGATAAATGGTTTGCTTTGCAAGCGATGCAAACTGGTGACAATGCAATTGATAATATTAAGGCGCTTTACGAACATCCGTGTTTTGATTTTTCAAACCCCAATCGTGTACGAGCACTTGTAGGTAGCTTTAGCCATTTCAATACGTCTCAGTTTCATCGCCTTGATGGTAAAGGTTACGCGCTCTTAGGTGATTTACTCATTAAATTAAATGCTATAAACCCTCAAAATGCATCTCGTATGCTAACGCCGTTTATGTCGTGGAAGCGATACGATAATACACGTTCAACAGCAATGAGACTGCAACTAGAACGTTTAGCTAATTTAGATGGGTTAAGCGCCGATTTATTTGAAAAGGTTGAAAAAGCACTTAAGTAAATGATCGAATATTATTTTAATTTAAGATTGAGCTACAGCGAATGCATGGATTACTACCATGGTCGTTTTAGCTCATTGCAGGTTGTCGAAGATGGCGGGAAAACAGTGCGTTTTTCTGCTAATCACTTAAGGCCATTTATTACTAGCTTAGGTATAAGAGGGCGTTTCAGAATGTTACTAACCCTTGAAAATAAATTTATTCGTATTGAACGAGTGGCTTAGTACGCTGTTTTTATGTTATAAAATCATAAAATATTGTCTTTTTGTTAATTTCAATTTGTTCTATTGTTAAATTACGTGTATAAATTATCTGGTACGACGTCTTACCAATACGTAAACGTCAACCAGAATGAAAATATATAACAGATTGAATGCGACTATTTGTAATTTATCCATTTCGCTTCTATCGTTACGATTACACTAAAAACAATAACTTGATCACACAAAATGACCCGCGACAGGGGGGAACCAAAAATGATAAGAAGATCGCTTTTTGTTAAAAATAAAATCGCTATAGGTTTAGCAGTCGCTAGCCTTGGTTTATCAACAGCTAATGTACAAGCTGCAACATTTGAAGCCGGAGGGTTTGATATTACCTTCGATTCAACCTTTTCATATGGGCAAAGTGTCCGTGTAGAAGACCGAGACTTTAGCTTAATTGGTAAAAGTAATAACCCGGCGTTTAACTGGGCAGGTTACAATCCTGCGTTAAGTAATACCGTTTATTCATCTCAAGATGTGTGGGCTCAACCAGGCTCTTACTCAAATAATGGTGACGCGGGTAATTTGAATTTCGATAGTGGTGATTCATTTTCTAAATTATTAAAAGGTACACACGACCTTTCAATAAATAAAGACAACTACGGTTTGTTTACACGTTTTATGTATTTTTATGATTTTGCCTTAATGGATGGCAATCATGCATATGCTAATCCTACATCAGGTCAAGGTGTTGACCCATGTGACGATAAAGATACTAAAGCACAAAGCTGCGCCGACATTCGTTTATTAGATGCGTTTGTTTGGGCTGATTTTGATTTAAATGACGGTAACAACCCATTGTCAGTGCGTTTAGGTCAGCAAGTTGTTAACTGGGGCGAAAGTACGCTTATATCTCATGGTATTAATGTAAACCCTGTAGATATAGATCGTTTAAAAGCACCTGGTGCTGAGCTTAAAGAGGCATTTATTCCGGTGGGCATGTTATGGGCTTCATTGGGTATAACAGACAATATTACGCTTGAAGGTTTTTATCAGTATCAATGGCAAGAAACGCGTTTGCCTGCAGCAGGTACGTACTTTTCTACTAATGACTTTGCGGCAGAAAATGGTTATCAGCAAAATGTTCAGTTAGGTTTTACATCTAACCCTGATATTGATGTTGCATTTTTAACTGATAGTCTAAACAACCTAACATCTGACTTTGCTTTAGCGGCAGCTGCACAGGGGATTGATCCATCTAGTGCTGAAGGCAGTGCTTTACTTGCTCAAATGTACCTTGCTTACCCCACTAAAGTTGCACTTAAAGGTAAAGGCGGTAACGGTAAAACAGAACCTGAAGATGGCGGCCAATACGGTTTACGTTTAGGTGTATTTTTGCCTGAATTTAATGATACTGAAATTGCACTGTATCATGTGAATTATCATAGTCGTCGTCCGCTTATATCTGGTCGTGTATCAAACTTTACTCAAGCAGCTATTGCACAAGATTTAGCAATGATTATGACAACAGAAATTACGTCTGATAATGTTGCTGATTTAACTGCTTTCTCTAAAGCGGAAAACGATTACCCTGAAGATATCAAATTATACGGTTTAAGTTTTAATACCACGATAGGCGAAACAGCCTTTGCCGGTGAATTTGCTTTTCGTCAAGATGAACCACTGCAAATTGATGACGTAGAATTACTCTACACAGCAATGCCTGAACAGTTAGCTGTTGCGGGTATTCGTCCTGATTTTGCGGGTATTTCGCAAATGAGTTTTGGTGATGCTATAAGCTCAGTTGGCTCAGGTGAAGTTGCCCAAGGTTATATTGAACGTGATACATCACAGATTCAGTTCACTGCGACCCATTTATTTGGCCCTTCGTTAGGTGCTGATAGCTGGGCTGTTGTTGGTGAAGTGGGCGCTGTAAAAATTCACAATATGCCTGAATACGATGAAATGCGCTTAAATGTATCTGGTACTGGCCGAAGTGGAACAATTACGGGTCCAGGTACTACCGATTATTCAACGCTACAGCTTGGTTTATCAAATGGTGCTGAAGAAAAGTCTTTTGCAACCGCTTCTTCTTGGGGTTACCGCTTAATTGCTAAAGGTGATTATTTTAATCTCTACAATGGTATTAACTTTTCACCACGTTTTGTTTTCTCTCATGACGTAAATGGTAATACACCAGATCCTATGTTCTTGTTTATTGAAGACCGTAAATCTTTAGGTGCTACCATGAACTTTAATTACCAAAATGCATGGTCACTTGATGTGAGCTATAACTCATTTTGGGGCGGCGGTGGTGTTAATACATTCTCAGACCGCGATTACGTTTCTTTCAATTTAAAATATTCTATTTAGGGGTAACATTACTATGATTAAAAAACCTACCCTCATTGCTACTGCTTTTTGTAGCTTGTTTGCAAGCAGCGCGGCATTAGCCAAATTAAGTGCTGATGAAGTTGCTCACTTAGGCCAAGATTTAACGCCAATGGGTGCAGAAAAATCAGCCAATGCTGATGGTTCTATTCCTGCATGGAATAACGGGATTACATCTGCGCCAGCAGGTTATGAACCTGGTATGCATCATCTTGACCCGTTTTCAACAGATAAAGTGCTTTTCACTATTGATAAAAGTAATATTGAAAAATACAAAGCAAATTTAAGCCCCGGGCAAATTGCTTTATTTGAAGCGTATCCAGACACGTTCAAAATGCCAGTATACGAAACACGTCGTTCTGCTTCGTATCCTCAATTTGTTTATGATGCAACGAAAAAGTTTGCAGCAACGGCAGAGCTAGTTGAAGGTGGTAACGGGATTAAAAATACTGCAATTGGTATCCCTTTCCCTATCCCTAAAACTGGTTTAGAGGCAATTTGGAATCACTTATTGCGCTATCGTGGCCAATCTATTGAGCGTTTTGGTGGACAAGCTGCACCAACCGCATCAGGTTCTTACAATTATGTTGGCTTTGATGAGCAATTATTAGTTAAATATTCAGACCCAAGCGCAACACCAGCTGAGCTACAAGACTCAAACATTTTGTTTAAGTTTAAACAAAAAGTAACAGAGCCTGCTCGTTTAGCGGGTACAGCGTTATTAGTTCATGAAACGATGGACCAAATATTAACACCACGCCAAGCTTGGACCTATAACTCAGGTCAACGACGTGTTCGTCGCGCACCTAACGTGGCATATGATGCACCAGGTACTGCAGCGGATAGCTTACGTACTACCGATGACTTTGATATGTTTAATGGCTCGCCTAATCGTTACAATTGGACGTTAAAAGGTAAGCAAGAATTATATGTGCCGTATAATAGCTATAAGCTACATAGTGACAAACTTGAATATGATGACATTTTAAAACCAGGTCATATTAATCCAGAACATACGCGTTACGAAAAGCACCGTGTATGGGTTGTTGAAGCTAACTTGAAAGATGATACACGCCATATTTATAAAAAACGTGTATTTTACATTGATGAAGATAGCTGGCAGGTACAGGTCACTGATATTTATGATAACCGCGACCAACTTTATCGTGTAGCAATGGCTTATGGCCTTAACTATTACGAAGTACCTACACAGTGGAGTACGCTTGAGGTTTACCATGATTTGAACTCTCGTCGTTATTTAGCAATTGGTTTAGATAACCAAGAAAAAATGTACGATTTTTCACAGTCATTTAACGATAACGAATTTACTTCAAGTGCTTTACGTCGCGCAGGTAGATAGTATTAAACTAAGCACTTAACAATATGTTAAGTGCTTTTTCCTTTCTCATCGCGTTTGTCTTACAGCGCGCAACGCACTCCCTAGTAAAAAGACAAACAACTCTCTCGTACAAGGCGATTAAAATTTATGAAGTATTTGGTATATGCCAGCCTGATAATAAGCGGTGCGAGTGTTGCACAAGAAGCCCCTAACTATGCAATCAGTGCAACAAATGCAGCTAAAACCTTACTCACCGATATAACTAACACGGGTAATGGCTTAATTGCTGTTGGTAAACACGGTACTGTTATTAAAAGTACATCGGGTGATTCATGGCAACAAGCTGAACTAGTTCCAACTCAAGTGCTCTTAACTGCCGTTGATTTTAGTAACGAAAATAATGGATGGGCGTGTGGCCACGATGCAACAATTATTAATACCACTGATGGTGGTCTTAATTGGCAATTACAACAAGTAAAACCTGAATTAGATAAACCGTGTTTAGATATTTTATTTGAAAACGATTTACAAGGCTTTGCCGTTGGCGCATATGGTATGTTTTACCACACCACAGATGGTGGAAAGCATTGGCAAAAGCGTTTTTTAGACTCTTTGTTATTTAGTGATGATCGCGATTATTTAAATGATTTAAAAGAAAATGATCCTGAAGGTTATGAGGCTGAAACAGCTTCAATTTTACCGCATTTTAATCGTATAGAAAAAACGACTAACGGATTAATAATCGTTGGTGAAATGGGGTTAATGGCCAGAAGTTCTGACAATGGTGTTACTTGGGAACGTTTAGAAGAAATTTACCCTGGTTCCTTTTTTGCGTTTAATTCAGATGAACAACAAGAAGTTGTTGCAGGTCTACGCGGTAACGTATTTACGAAACAACGAGAGGAGCAAGAGTGGCAGCATTTAGAAAATGTAAAAGCTGCAACCGTTAACAGCATCATTAATTATAACAATGAACAATGGTTAATGCTGGCCAACAGTGGAGTTATTTTTCATTTACAAGATGGGTTACTTACTCACGAGCAACTCGCTGATGGTAAAGCAATACTTGATGGTGTGATTATAAATAATAACCTAATCATGGCTACAGAAGATGGCATTAAAGTGAAGGAGTTGACCCCTTAATGCATAAGATTTTAGATTTAATAGAAAAAGCGATTTTTAGACATCGCTTAATCATGCTTATAAGCTTTGCACTTATAACGTGCTTACTTGTATTTAAAGCAACGCAAATTCAACTTGATGCATCGTTTAATAAAAATATCCCGTTAAACCACGATTATATGAAAGTGTATACCAAGCATGAAAAGCAGTTTGGTGGTGCAAACAGTATTCTTATTTCAGTCTGTGACGACAGTGGTAATATATTTAATCCAGAATTTTTTACTCAGCTAAAAGCGGTTCATGATCAGCTTTATTTTATACCTGGAGTAAACCGTCCATTAGTAAATTCTATATTCTCCCCCAGCGCTCGTTTTGTTGAAGTAGTCGAAGATGGCTTTGCAGGTGGTCCAATTATTCCGGCAAACTTTAAAGCAGATACGCGTGGTTTAGGTGTAGTAAAGGAAAACATTGAAAAAGCAAAAGTTGTAGGGCGTATGATTGCCAGCGATTATTCGTGCGCGATGGTCACGGCTCAACTTTTAGAAACAGATCCTCAAACACAACAAAAATTAGACACATTAGCTTTTGCACAAAAGCTAGAAAGTGATTTAAGAGAGCCTTTAAGTACAGACAAAGTAAGTATTCATATTATTGGCTTTGCAAAAATGGCCGGGGATATAGCTGAAGGCGCAAAGGGAGTGGTTGTATTTTTTGCCATTGCTATCGCCTTTACTTTTATTATGGTTTGGCTGTTTTGTGGTAGTTTAAAGCTAACTATTTTGCCTATTGCGTGTTCCATCATTGCTGTTATTTGGCAGCTAGGTTTACTTTCGAGTTTAGGCTTTGGCCTTGATCCTATGTCTATTTTGGTGCCATTTTTAGTCTTCGCTATTGGCGTAAGTCATGGTGTGCAGATGATCAATGCAATAGGCAAAAAAGTAGGTGAAGGGAAAAGTACTAGGATTTGCTGTCAATCAAGTTTTAGAACGTTACTTATTCCAGGTGGTATTGCACTTTTATCAGACACTGTTGGCTTTTTAACATTATTGACCATTGATATTGGTATTATCCGTGAGCTGGCAATAACAGCCAGTTTAGGTGTTGCGGTTATTATATTTACTAATTTAATTTTATTGCCTGTTTGGGCTTCTTACATGAAATTTGAAGGCAGTGTGCATATTCAATCAGGTGATGCGGATAAACCAAATCTGCTTGATGCGATTCGTGACATACTCGTTAAAGCAACCGATCCTAAAATTGCTAAAATGATTATAGGCTTTACTTTGGTGTTATTTGCTTTGGGCTATTGGCAAGCAGATAAAATGCGCATAGGTGATTTACATGCCGGAGCGCCTTCCCTTCATCAAGATGCTCGCTATAATCAAGATACTTTCTTAATATCAGATAAATATACAATTTCATCTGACATTTTAAAGGTCATTGTTGAGGCCTATCCTGCAGCGTGTACTGAACATGATGTTATGGAGCGTATTAGTCGCTTTCAATATAAAGTTGAAAATGTAGCCGGCGTGCAATCAGTTGTTAGTTTGAGTTCCGTTGCGCAGTCAGTGAATGCAGGCTATAACGAAGGTAACCTTAAGTGGCAAAGTCTTCCACGAAATTCTGCTAGTTTAGTGCAATCCACTTCAAGAGTAGAAACGAGTACGGGTTTACTCAATGGTGATTGCTCTGTTATGCCTGTTATTATCTTTTTAGATGACCACAAAGCACAAACGATTGACCGCGTAATTGAAAACGTTAAACAATTTTCAATAGAAGAGGGCACTGATAAATTAGCCTTTAAATTAGCATCTGGGCCAGTTGGGGTAATGGCTGCAACAAATGAGTCAGTATCTGAAGCACAAATACCAATGATGATATACGTTTATGGTGCAGTAATTATTTTATGTTTACTAAGTTTCAGAAGCCTAAAAGCAACAATAGCCGTGGTATTACCACTTTATATTGTATCAACACTTGCACAAGCACTTATGGTTCAACTAGAAATAGGCTTAACGGTTTCTACATTGCCGGTGATTGCTTTAGGAGTCGGTATTGGTGTTGATTATGGCATTTATATCCTGTCATCAATGATGGGGCAGCTTAAACAAAACGTGCCACTGAGTGTTGCTTATCGCAATGCATTGGTTGAACGTGGTAGTGCCGTGTTATTTACGGGTATTACGCTTGCAATTGGTGTTAGCACATGGATTTTCTCTGATTTGAAATTTCAAGTAGACATGGGAATACTGCTTACCTTCATGTTTTTAGTAAATATGTTAGGTGCAGTACTGTTATTACCTGCGATTGGAAGCTTACTCTGGACTGACCAGAAGAAATAAAGTGAATAATTTTGCTCCTTAATGGCCAGTAATGGCCATTTATATCTATAATTTGTGAATAGATGACCAAATAGCTGAAAAGCTTAAAATGTTTTCATCGAAAAGGCTGTTTATTAGCTGTAAAAGGGTTAGAATTTAACTGACTCCACGCTAATAAATGGCTGTACAAATATTCTGCCACTAGGCAGTAATAGATTAAGGAACATACAATGACACGAAATGAAGGCCAAGCCTCGGTTATCCTAGATAATGTTTGTAAGCTGATCCAAAAAAAAGTTCACGCTGATAATGTGTTACTCGTTGAAAAATTTGCCAAAGCCTTGTACAGCAACATGTCTAAAGAGGATTTGGCTAATCGTAACGATAGTGACTTATATGGCGCTGCACTAAGCCTTTGGAATTCGCTAGAAAAGAATACAACTGATAATGCGGTTATCCGCGTTTTCAATCCCGAAGTGGCTAAAGATGGCTGGCAGTCATCGCATACAATTGTTGAAATTATTGCTAAAGATATGCCTTTTCTAGTAGATTCAGTGCGTATGGCCATGACTCGTGAAAATATCGCCTCTCACTTATTACTTCATAGCCCACTTAAAATTCAACGTGACAAAAACACAAAAATATCGGGTTTATCTAATTTAAAAGCAGAGCAAGAATCGACGTCGACTAAAACGGTTTTCTTTATTGAAATTGATCGTCAAACAGACTCTTCTGTAATTGAGTCTTTCAAAAAAGAATTAGAATCAGTACTCGTTGATGTATCTGTTGCAGTTGAAGATTGGCAGCCTATTCGTAAAAAATTAATTGCGGTCACCAAAGGGCTACCTAAGCGTCGCCACAATAAAAATGAAAACGAAGTTGCCGAAACGGTAGAGTTTTTAGATTGGTTAGTTAAAGATAATTTCACACTAATGGGTTATCGCGAATATGAATTGAGCCCTGTGCAAGGTGACTACCAATTAAAAGGCAAAATGGACACTAGCCTTGGCTTGATGAAAAATTCAACTGAAGAACACACACGATTATTATCAGAATTACCAGAAGTAGCACGCCAAGAAGCGCGTAGCAGTAATTTATTAATTTTAACAAAAACCAATTCACTTTCTCGTGTACATCGCCCCGCTTATATTGACTATGTTGGTATAAAACGTTTTGACGATGAAGGGAATGTAATTGGCGAAGACCGTTTTATTGGGTTGTTTTCTTCAAGCTTTTATAATAATAGCGCTGCGGATGTCCCTGTATTAAAGAGTAAGATTAACCGCATCATGGAGATATGTGACTTTGCTAAAGGTACGCATGCTTACAAAGCGGTTTTAAATATTTTAGAAACCTATCCCCGCGATGAGCTAGTTCAAGCGCGTGAAAACGAACTACTTGAAGTTGCCATGGGGGTTTTACAAGTACAAGAGCGTGACATGTGTCGCTTATTCGTTCGTAAAGATGCTTACGGCCGATTTTTCTCATGTATGGTTTATGTTCCTCGAGAACGTTACAACACAGCGCTTCGTCGTGAAACGCAAGATATTTTAGGCAACGCATTTAATTCTGACAACAAAGTCGAATTTACTACTTACTTTTCTGAGTCAACACTGGCGCGTACCCATTACACTGTTCGTGTGACCGATAACAATATTGAATATAACGTGAAAGACATCGAAAATAATTTAATAGAAGCTGCGCGTACTTGGGAAGACAAGTTGCAGTCTGCGCTTTTAGAATCAGCTGGTGAAGCACGCGGTAACGATTTAAACCGTAAATACTGTAATGCGTTTGCACGTTCATATAAGGATGAAGTGCTTCCCAGTGCCGCAGTTGTAGATATTGAAAAACTAGAATTATTGACCGACGAAAATAAACTAGAAATGTTGTTTTATCGTCCACAAGAAGAAGCTAATAGCAATATTGTACGATTAAGCTTATTCCATAAAGATGAGCCAATTCATTTATCTGATGTTATGCCAATGCTTGAAAACTTTGGTCTACGTGTTGTTGGCGAAACGCCATATTCAGTTAAAACCAGTGATGGTCGTATTAATTGGATCATGGATTTTTCTATGCTAATAGACAGCAAAGGAATGGCTGACTTTGATAAAATTTCAGCACGTTTTCGCGCTGCATTAACAAATGTTTGGGGCAACCGTCTAGAAAACGATGGTTTTAACCGTTTAGTTTTAATGGGTGGCCTAGCAGGTCGTGAAGCTTCTATTTTACGTGCTTATGCTAAATATATGCGTCAAATTGGTGTTACGTTCTCGCAAACGTATATTGAAAGTACTTTTGCTAATTACCCAAATATTGCTGCGCAAATAGTTAATTTGTTCGCTAAAAAGTTCTCAATTAAAGCCCCGGCTAGTGCTAAAACACTTGAGAAATTAATAGCACAAATTTACCTAGAACTTGAAAATGTTGCCAACCTTGATGATGACCGAATTATACGTTTATACGTTGATATGATTGTTGCAACGCTTCGTACTAATTATTATCAAAAAGATGCACAAGGTCAGTTTAAATCTTATGTCTCATTTAAGATTCAACCTAGTCTAATTCCTGATGTACCATTGCCACTTCCTGCATTTGAGATTTTTGTTTACTCCCCACGTGTTGAAGGCGTGCATTTACGTTATGGTAAGGTGGCTCGTGGTGGACTTCGTTGGTCTGATCGTCGTGAAGATTTCCGTACAGAAGTCCTTGGTCTGGTAAAAGCGCAACAAGTTAAAAATACAGTAATTGTACCTGTTGGCTCTAAAGGTGGTTTTGTATGTAAACAGCTACCGACTGAACGCGAAGCGTTTATAAAAGAAGGCCAAGAATGTTATAAAATATTTATTCGCGGCTTATTAGATATTACAGATAACATTGAACGTGGTGAAATAGTGCCAGCTCGAGATGTTGTTCGTCATGACGAAGATGATGCTTACTTAGTAGTTGCGGCTGATAAAGGGACAGCCACCTTCTCAGACATTGCAAATGGTATTGCGAATGAATATAACTTCTGGCTAGGTGATGCGTTTGCTTCAGGTGGTTCAGTTGGTTATGACCACAAGAAAATGGGTATCACTGCTAAAGGTGCATGGGAATCAGTTAAGCGTCATTTCCGTGAAATGGATATCGATTGTCAAACTACCGACTTTACAGTGGTCGCCATAGGCGATATGGCAGGGGATGTGTTTGGTAATGGTATGTTGTTGTCTAAACATATTCGTTTACAAGTTGCATTTAATCATATGCACATTTTTATTGATCCTAACCCAGATGCAGCGACATCTTACCCAGAGCGCGAACGTCTATTTAATATGCCACGCTCATCTTGGGAAGATTATAACAAAGACCTTATTTCTGCAGGTGGAGGTATTTTTTCTCGCGCGGCTAAATCAATAACATTAAGCCCTGAAATGAAAAAAATGCTTGGCACTAAAAAAGCAAGTATGACACCAAACGAATTAATGAAAGCATCATTAATGATGAACTTCGATTTACTGTGGAATGGCGGTATCGGAACGTACATTAAAAACTCTAAAGAAACTGATGCAGATGTTGGAGATCGTGCAAACGATGCACTTCGCATTAATGGTAATGAGTTGGGTGCAAAAATTATAGGTGAGGGCGGTAACTTAGGCGCAACTCAACTTGGCCGTATAGAGTTTGCAGCAAAAGGCGGGCGTGTCAACACTGACTTTATCGATAACGTAGGGGGTGTTGCGTGTTCTGATAACGAAGTTAACATTAAAATTTTACTTAATGGCTTAGTTGCGGAAGGTGATTTAACCCGTAAACAACGTGATGAGCTACTTTATTCAATGACTGATGAAGTCTCTGAATTAGTGCTTAAAGATTGTTATCGCCAAACGCATACGATTTCAATTACGCAATCGAAGGGCACGTCTACTCTTAAAGAAAAAATACGTTTTATTCATGCGCTTGAAAAAGACGGCAAGCTAAACCGTGCTATCGAGTTCATTCCTAGTGATGAAGAATTGGCAGAACGTGCAGCCGCAGGTAAAGACTTAACTCGCCCTGAGCTTTCAGTGCTCGTGTCTTACGCTAAAATGGTATTAAAAGAGTCTTTAGTAAGTGATGAAATTACTGAAAACCCATATTACCGTCAGCTGCTTGTTAAATCGTTTCCACGGCCATTACGTGAGAAGTTTAACGATGCGATGAACAACCATCCACTACGTAAAGAAATTATTGCAACTAAACTTGCTAACAATATCGTTAATGATATGGGTTTAAACTTCATGGTACGTATGCATGAAGAAACTGGCGCAAGCGAAGCTGAAATAGCTATGTGTTATTCAATTGCCAGTGAAATTTTTGAAATGCGCGATACATGGTCTTCTATAAGCGCATTAGATAATAAGATTCCAGCAGCTGTACAAACTGAGATGCTTTACCAACTTCGTCGTACTGTGCGTCGAACTACACGTTGGTTCTTACGTCATCGTAATAAGGCGCAAACGATTGAGCAAGGAATTGAGTATTTTGCACCAACATTCAAAGATTTAAGTGAAAACTTAAATACTTATATCGTTGAGAAAGAAAATGATCGCATAGTACAAGAAGCTAATAAGCTAATTGAAAGTGGTGTACCGGAAGCTATTGCTAAGCGAATTGTGGCATTATCAAGTTTGTTCTCGGTAATGGACTTAGCGGAAATTGCGAATAGTTCGGGCCGAGGTATCTCAATGGTATCTAATACGTACTTTAAACTTGGTGCGCGAATGGGTCTGCATTGGTTCTTAGATCAAATTACCCATCAACCGGTTGCAAACCATTGGCAAGCGCTTGCTCGTTCTTCTTACCGTGAAGAGCTAGATTGGCAACAACGTACGTTAGCTGAAGTAGTATTAAATAGCTTTGAAGCTGATGAAAAAGATGTTGATAGTCAAATAGATGAATGGATGGATAACCAAGAGTTATTATTACTTCGTTGGAAACAGATGTTGGCTGAATTTAAAACTTCACAAAGTCATGATTTTGCTAAGTTCTCTGTAGCACTTCGTGAATTAATGTTATTGAGCCATAATTGTAATACTTCAGGAAAATAATTTAGCCTTTCATTTGTTTTTATTCCACAAAAAATAAATGAATTGATTATTTTGTTATACAATACCTCAGCCTTGTCTGAGGTATTTTTTTGTCTGTATTTTAATAGAGGATTATATTCATGTTTTACGATTTAGCTCGCCGTTTTATGTTTACCCGTGATGCGGAGTGGGCGCATGAGTTTGCTCTAAGTAACCTACGTCGCTTCGCTAACACACCGTTAAGTGCCGCTTGGTCGCAAAGTATTGCAGACAAACCAGTTAATTTTTTAGGCCTTGAATTCAAAAACCCAGTTGGGCTTGCTGCAGGGCTTGATAAAAATGCTGAATGTATAGATGCATTTAGCCAAATGGGCTTTGGTTTTATCGAAGTCGGTACGGTTACACCGCGCCCTCAAGTGGGTAATGATAAACCTCGTATTTTTAGGTTGCCAGAGTCAAATGCAATTATTAATCGCATGGGGTTTAATAATAAAGGCGTTGATAACTTAATCGCTAACGTAAAAGCGGCAAAGTACAGTGGGATACTCGGTATCAATATTGGTAAAAATAAAGATACACCTAATGAGCAAGGTAAAGATGACTACATTTATTGTATGCGTAAAGTATTTGAGCATGCCTCATACATTACGGTAAATATTTCATCACCAAATACCCCTGGACTTCGTGATTTACAATATGGTGCAGCGCTTGATGATTTACTGCAAAGCCTTAAAAGCGAGCAACTTGATCTAGCAGCTAAACACAATAAGCAAGTTCCGATGCTGATAAAAATTGCGCCGGATCTGGATCAAATACAAATAAAGCAAGTAAGTGAGTCACTTTTAAATAATAAAATTGATGGTGTGATTGCAACTAACACTACACTTGAACGAGCTGCAGTTATGGGGCAGCAATATGCAGAAGAGGCCGGCGGTTTGTCAGGTCACCCTGTTAGAATGCGCTCTACAGAGGTCGTAAGCGAATTAAAGCGTTTAACACAAGGTAAGTTGCCAATCATCGGAGTAGGCGGTATTGACGATGCTACATCTGCAAAAGAAAAGTTAGATGCAGGCGCAAATTTAGTTCAAGTTTATACTGGGTTCATCTACAAAGGTCCACAATTGGTAAAGACGATCGTTAACGGCTTATAAGGATCAGTTATCTAAGCTTTTGATCGTTCGATAAATGTTCTAAACAAATATTTAAAAAATGGTCAGAAGCCGTTATACTCTAAGCAACGTCTAATTATTTTAATAAACCCAAGGAGGAGTAAATGTTACAAGCATCAAAGCAATGGCAGTGGATTGCTTGTCCTGATAAAAACCGTTTATTACTTGATTTAAATGACGATATGCAATTATGTACGCCTTATAAGTTAAGACAGTTAACGGATTCTGTTTTTAAGAATCCACGCTTTAGCCTCGAAGATGCGGCATTTTACGAGCAAGTTTATAATTACCTTGATGGATTTGAATTGTGGACTGCGGCTCAAGTTTGTCAAATATCGCTAAATGCGACCGCTGTTAAGTATCACTTAAAGCCCGTTTTAGCAAAAAGTTGGTTTTTTGAAGAATACACCGGGACAGAGCCAAGCGTAGAGGCAATAGTAAAATTAACATCTAAAGCGCAATCGGGTGATTTCTTAATTGTAGAGCACTGCTCTGATGCATCTATTTGTTTGAATCTAAGTGAAACATTTAAATTGGACGAAAACTTATCTTTAGCACAATTTGAAGTAATCCGTATTTTGAATAATCGAGTCCACCCCATCCTAAATCAGCAATACCAAAGTCAAACCGCCTAAGGTCTGCTGATCTTTGCGGATTGAAATTTGTTCAAACTAGGGGCTATTTAATCGCGGCGCGAGATTTGTAACCTAGTGGGCTCGGTAACTGCTCCTTCGTTACCATACTGGCTTACATCCATGTAAGAATAAGTAAAACCGAGCAAAGCTTCCGCGTCCTGCTCACGCCCCTTACCTACATCCACTTAGGCAACAAAGAGTAAATAGCCCCTAGGAAGAACCGTTTGGGCAGCGCCTGTTTGGCATTAATGCTACGTTATCGCCCATTTATGGGGAATGACCACACTGCATAGGCTCTGCCTTGCCTAAATACCAAACAGACTGCTGCAAATTTAACCTTGAAAGTTCAACAGACCCTCATCAAATTTAAGTTTTTAAGCGTGTCTTTATGGCGTGTATGTCACTCAACCTATGTTATAATCCTGCGCAATTAGCTATTAAGGGTTATTACTTTGCAATTTATCGCACTTACTTCTATCGGAATCGAAAATTTATTGGTTGATGAATTAACAGAACTTGGCGCAACTGTGTCTAAGCAAACTGTTGGTTCTGTTCGTTTTGAGGCTGACTCATTACTGGCGCAAAAGGTTTGTTTATCAAGTCGTTTTGCAACGCGTGTGCTTATGCTTATTGAAGAAAAAGAAGGCGTAGATGACAAAAATAGCCTGTATAATTTTGCGCGATCGCAACCTTGGCAAGAGTGGTTTGGACCTACTCAAACATTCGCTGTCGACTTCAACGGTACCAATGACTCATTAAAAAACACACAATTTTCTGGTCTTGTAATAAAAGATGCGATTGTTGATTATTTTAATGATTTATACGAGCAGCGTCCCAACGTTGATAAGCAAGACGCTAACGTACGTGTTGTTGCACGACTAAATCGTTACGGCGTTTCTATGTATATTGACTATTCTGGCCCTCGTTTGTCTGAACGTGGTTACCGTCAAGGCCAAGGTAAAGCGCCAATTAAAGAGCATTTAGCGGCTGCACTAATTAAGCGAAGTGGTTGGCTTGATAATGTAAAACAGCCTTTATTCGATCCATGTTGTGGTGCGGGTACTATTTTAATCGAAGCGGCCGGCATGGCACGAAACGAAGCGCCGGGATTATTCCGTGAAGGCTTTGCTTTTGAACGTTTACCCAGTTTTAGAGCCGCTAAGTTTAAAGAACTTAAAGAAGAGTTACTTGCTAACATTACCGACCCTAAATTGTGGTTAATTGGCCACGATTACGATGAACAAGTTTTAAGTAAAGCGATTGATAATGCCAAACGGGCTGAGCTTGATGATGTTATTAAGTTTAAGCAAAGTGATGCCACTAAGCTTACAGCCGTTGCTAAGTTACCTGGTGTGGTAATTTCAAACTTACCTTATGGTGAGCGTATTGGTTCTATGGCTGAGCTTGTTGATTTACACCGTAATTTAGGTGTTGGCTTTAAAAAGCACTTTAATCATTGGAAACTTGCCTTATTGGGTATGGACGAGAGCTTATTTAAACTTTTAAAACTTGTGCGTCTTAAGCGTTATAAGTTTAAAAATGGCCCACTTGATGTTGAACTCAACTTATATCAATTAGATGATAAGCAAGTAAGTTTGACCACCGATGATAAAAAAGCGCTTAATTTTGAAGGCTCTACGTCATTCGCAAATAGATTGAAAAAGAATAAGCAAGGCTTAAAAAACTGGCTTAAACAAAATAAAGTAGACGCTTATCGTGTTTATGAAGCGGATATCCCTGAGTACAATGTTGCTGTAGATATTTACGGTGATTCAGCGGTTATTTTTGAATATGCAGCGCCTAAAGAAATTGATGAAAAAACATCAGAAAAACGCCTGCAAGACGTAATAACATTGACTTCGCAACAACTTGATATCTCGCCTGAAAATATTGCTGTAAAAGTGCGTAAAAAGCAAAAGGGTGAAGACCAGTATACGGCCATGTCTAAACAAAACCGAACTATGGTAGTTGAAGAGTTTGGTGCTAAGTTTAAAGTTAATTTATTTGACTACTTAGACACAGGTTTATTTTTAGATCACCGTTTAATGCGTCGTTATATTCAAGAAAATGCAAAAGATAAACGCTTTTTAAACTTGTTTGCATACACAGGTACTGCCTCTGTGCATGCTGCACTTGGTGGCGCTAAAGCAATTACAACAGTTGATTTATCTAAAACCTATTTAAAATGGGGCCAAGATAACTTCGATTTAAACAATATCAGTAATACACGTTACCGTTTTGAACAAGCAGATTGTTTAAAGTGGTTAGAGCATGCGACAGCACAATATGATTTGATATTTTTAGACCCTCCAACGTTCTCAAACTCAAAACGTATGAAAGACGCGTTTGATGTGCAAAGCGATCACATTAAATTATTAACGTGGGTTAAAAAGATTTTAAGTCCATCAGGTACTTTGATTTTCTCTAATAACAAACGTGGTTTTGTAATGGATGAAGTTGGCCTGATTGGTTTAGGTTTAAAAGCCGTTAATATCTCAGATAAAACACTATCACCAGACTTCAAACGTAATAAAAAAATCCATAATAGCTGGCTAATTACGCATGGCTAAATGGATTTTATATCATACTGATGGTTGCCACTTGTGCGAGCAAGCTGAGCAACTTATCACTGATGTACTAAATGACAACAGTGAGTTATTACTAATCGATATTATGACTGATGAGCAGCTTATTGCTGAGTATCAAATTACTATTCCTGTATTAAAAAGTGAAAAAGGCGAGAAATTATATTGGCCTTTTACCTTACACTCTGTGCGCGAATTTTTAGCACAAGCAGAATAAGAGCAAATAAGAACTATGGATTTAATAAGAATTTTAAAAGCACAACTTGCTTTTGGTACACATGCTTTGCTTAACAAAGCAGATGCGGTTATAGAAAGTGGCGAAAGAGTGTGTGTTGTTGGTCGAAATGGCGCGGGCAAGTCAACGCTGCTAAAAGTACTTGATGGACAAGTTGTTTTAGATGATGGCGAAATAAATCAACTCGGTGGCATTCGAATTTCTCGCTTAGAGCAAGATCCACCAAAAGGTGCAAGTGGCACTGTATTTGATTACGTTGCGCAAGGTATGCCAGAAATTGCTAACTTACTCATTGATTTTCATCATGTTAGTAACGAATTGCAAACACAGTGTACTGATAAGTTATTAAACAAGCTTGAACGTTTATCAAACCAACTTGAAGCCGCTGATGGCTGGCGCTTTGATAGCCGAATTCAATTAGTCTTAACACAATTAGAGCTAACGCCAGAGGCTAAACTTGAGTCCCTTTCTGGTGGTTGGTTACGCAAAGTGGCACTTGCGCGTGCACTTGTAAGTGAGCCTGATTTATTGCTACTGGATGAGCCGACAAACCATTTAGACATGGCAAGTGTCATGTGGCTTGAACAGTTTTTAAAAGAATTTAAAGGCGGCATTGTATTTATATCACATGACCGTGCGTTTATTCGTGCTGTTGCTACGCGTATTTTAGATTTAGATCGCGGTAAACTTATTTCGTACCCAGGTGATTACTCGACTTATCTAGAGCAAAAAGCGCATGATTTAAAAGTAGAAGAAGCGCAAAATGCATTATTTGATAAGCGCTTAGCAGAAGAAGAAACGTGGATTCGCCAAGGTGTTAAAGCGCGTAGAACACGTAACGAAGGGCGTGTTAGAGAGTTAAAGCAGCTACGTAATGAGCGCAAACAACGTGTTGATCAAGTTGGTAAAACTGACTTTAATATTGAAACAGCAGATCGCTCTGGTAAATTAGTATTTGAAGCTCAGCACCTTTGCCATGCATTTAAAGACAAAGTTATTGCTGATGATTTTTCGACACTTGTTATGCGTGGTGACAGAATCGGCTTAGTAGGTCCAAATGGTATTGGTAAAACAACACTATTAAAACTAATGTTTGGTGATTTAGAACCAGATAGCGGCATAACTAAGCAAGGTGTTAATTTAGAATTTGCTTACTTTGATCAGTACCGTGAAAAACTTGACGAAGAAGCAACAGTTCAAGATAACGTTGCCGAAGGTAAACAAGAAGTGATGATGGGCGGTCGTTCACGTCATGTTTTAGGTTATCTGCAAGACTTTTTATTCCCGCCAGCACGCGCTCGTACACCGGTTAAAGCACTCTCTGGTGGTGAAAAAAATAGACTGCTATTAGCTAAACTGTTTTTAAAACCATCTAATATACTTGTTCTCGATGAGCCAACGAATGACTTGGATATTGAAACGTTAGAGTTACTAGAGGACATTATTAATCAATATCAAGGTACAGTGCTGATTGTAAGCCATGACCGAGAATTTATTGATAATACATGTTCTAGTGTATGGGCATTTGAAGGCAATGGTAAAGTAACAGATATCGTTGGTGGTTATAGCGACTATGAAGCTTATGTTAGTTACTTAGCTGAACAAGAAAAAAAAATTCAGCAACAACCAGTAAAAAAAGTTGAAAAAGTAGTAACTCCAGCTGCCAAACCTGCAGCTAAGACAAATAAACTCTCTTACAAATTAAAACTTGAATTAGAGCAACTACCGAATAAAATGGAAAAACTAGAAGCTGAAATTGAAGCTCAACAAGCTGTAGTGAGTGACGCAGACTTTTTTAAACAAGAGAGTGATGTAACAACTAAAGCATTGAACCATTTAGCACAACTTGAGTCTGACCTTGAAGCTGCCCTTGAGCGCTGGGAAGAACTTGAAGAATTACAGAATCAGTAGTAAGGACTAAAATGAAATATAAATTACTCGCTGCCAGTATTTTAGCGACATTAAGCACTTCAGCAATAAGTGCGACATATCAATTAACTGAGTTAGGGTCTTCTGAAAACGCTAAACACTCTTACGTTACCGATGTTAGTGAAAGCGGCCATATTATTGGTGTCGCTAATGGTTTATATAATTTACCAATTGATACAAGCTATATAGATTTTTCAGAAAGTATTATCAAGAATAGTTACAGTAATACAGAAGATGCATTTGAGTTAAGCGATAAAGTAATTACCTTTACGCTTGATGATATCGAAAACAATGATGCTGTAGCGACTAACTCTGACGCTCATAGTTTTATGATTAGCTTTTTATCATCGATTTCTACAAATTTTGAGTATCAGAAAATAAGTTCATTAATAGGCGTTAATTTTAATGATTCTACTTTAACAGAGCAGCCTTTATTTGATATAGCTTCAGTTGATTACGATGGATTAACGCGCTCTACTACGAATTTGTACAATGCTGTTAGCGAAGATGGTGTTTCAGTTGGTTGGGGCAGTGCTCCCTACGATAAAGTTTTATTCACTCCTGATGGAGATGACGAAGCTGAAACATGGTTCACTCATGAATTTATTGAACGAGGCATCGTAATTGGCGCAGATGGTTTACAAGTTCCGTTAGTCCCTGAGTTTAATGAACATGGCGGTACAAGTCGTGCTAACGATATTATAAAGACAAACAGCGGATACACGGTTGTTGGAAATATATCAATAGATATTCCAGCAGATAGGTTAGAAAATATTGAAGATAGTTGTGATAATGAAGATGAACCTATATCTGTATGTGTTAATTTATTAAATTCTAATATTTCACGAGGCTTATTTAATAAGCGTGCTGTTAAATGGGAACTTGATGAATCGTTAAATATTACTTCTGTCGAAGAACTTGGTTTAGCACTGACACCTGATGAAGGTGAAACTGAAGATGATGCATTTATAAGTACTGCACTTGCGGTTAATAGTAATGGTGTTGCTGTAGGTTCATCGCATACGCGATACTACAAAGATGATGACATTATATTAACCATGCCCGTTTATTATAAAGATGGTGCGGTAGTTGATTTTATAAATCAAGAAGATGATTGGCAAGGCGGTAAAGCATTAGCAATAAGTAATAATGATGTTGTTACGGGTTATGCTATTAAACGAATTGAAGGAACACTTCGAAATAAGTTTTTTTATCATGATATAGCAACAGGCAATACGGTATTTCCTAATGACTATTTTTCTAGTTCAAGTTCTTATGGTAATGATATAAATAGCCAAGGTTATATTGTTGGGGAAGGTGAGGTAGGTGTTTCAGATAGCTCACGTCGTAAAGAGGCATTTGTATACAAGATTGGCGAAGATAAAATAACCAACCTAAATGACTTATTACCATGCTATGAAACTGATGGTGAGACAAATTATGCTTATACAATGGCTGAAGCTAAAGTAATTAACGAAAATAATGAGATTTTTGGTGTAGCAACCAAAACAGTTGAAAAACGTGATTCGTTAGGTGGAATTGTTACTGATATTGAAGGCAATATTGAATTTGAAAGTGTCGCAGTTGCAGTAAAGTTAACTCCTATTGCTAATGGTGAAGTTGAAAACTGTGCACCACCTGAAGCAGAAGTTTATGAACGTAACTCTGCGAGCTTTCCTTGGTTCACATTATTATTACTACCCTTAGTTGGCATAAGACGTATATTCCGTTTTTAATTAACTAAAGTGATTTGCATAAAAAATCCCAACTTCATTAAGTTGGGATTTTTTTCGTCTATAGTAATTAGAGCTTATAAATATTTGGTTATTTGTTGCGTGTTGCCCACGCTTTGACTACTGAACGTCGCCAAATAATATCTATACTAAAGTAAGCAATTATGCTCGCGATAGAGGCGCATACCAATGAGCCAATTAAAAAAGCGGGTCCAATGGTTTCTATACTTTCTAGAAACCAAGCCCAGCTAGGTTCGAAGGCAAAGTGTTGCTCTGGCTGGTTTAAAATTAATGTACCAACTAAATACGACCCGTAGAATATAGGGGGCATAGTTAATGGATTTGTAAGCCAAACTAAAGCAACCGAAATAGGTAAGTTAACTCTAAATACAATAGCTCCAGCTGCGGCTAAGACCATTTGAAAGGGAACAGGGATGAAAGCAAAAAATAGCCCAACAGCAAATGCTCCTCGAGCGGACCGTCTATTTAAGTGCCAAAGATTTGCATCTTGCAAAAGGTGCCCAAAAATTCTTAGATATTTATGATGTCTAATTTTATTTGGATCAGGTAAAAATCTTTGGATCGTTTTTTTAGCCATTTAAAGCAACCATTTACATCAGTGTGGATAAGTCTTGGGTTTGTAATTGGCTGTATCGCAACCGTATTTTATTATCAAACTCTCGAATTTATAATATTCACAATATCAGTCCTTATTGTGAGTTTGTATTTTAAGCCGTTTTTAAATGTATTGTTAGGCTTTATTTGCGCTATTTGCTGTGTATCACTGCATTATTATACTTTTTATAATTTTGAAAGCCCAAAACAGGATGAAAAGTATGCATATGCAGCTGAGCTAATTGTCGAAGATATAATTTCAAATAAGCAACCTCAATACATAAGAGTAAAAATAATAGAATTTGATACTGCTCAATACGCATATTTTAGGGCACCGAGTGCAATGCTGAGTGTGAATTCTGAACAAATACTTTTTGTTGGTGATACTTTTAAAGCAACAATAGCTATAAAAAACTTTCGAAGTACTAAAAATTTTAATGTATTTGATAACGAGAGATATGCTTTTACACAACGAATATTTTTTAAAGGAAAAATACTCAATAAAGAACTTATTGTTGCGCGTAATAAAAAACACAGCCACCTTATAAATTATAGGGAATATATAAAAAGGACTTACAGTAATACAAAACTTAAATGGCTATATTATGCACTATTAACGGGTGATAAGTCGTTAATGAGCTTTACAGATAAGCAATTAATGCAATCATTGGGGTTGAGCCATTTACTGGCAATATCCGGATTACACATCGGGTTAATATTTGGTTTTTGCTATATAATTACGCGATTTTTATTTAAACAAATAAAATACGCTGGTAAGCAGACTAAAAACCTGTCTGTTATTTATAGTCTAGTTGGCTTTATTGGATCGTTTATCTATGTATATTTGAGTGATTTTTTAGTTTCAGCTACACGCGCCTTAATCATGCTTGGGTGTTATTTAGCACTCTACTTTTTGGCAAAACAACCATTACGTTGGCGAAGTATTTTATATGCACTTGTTATTCTGCTTATAATTAATCCTTTTAATGTATTAAACGCTGGGCTGTATTTCTCGTTTATTGCTGTGGTTATTATATTTCTAGTTGTTAAGCAAATACCGATTTTTAATACATCATTTCTAAATAAGGTCGTTGCATTAACTGTCGTTCAAATTGCTTTATTTATTGGTTTATTACCACTTTCATTATACTTCTTTAATGGCGTGAGCTTAGTTGGTTTAGTACTGAACTTAATTGCTATCCCATTACTTTCTTTAGTCGTTATGCCTTGTCTAATTATTATCACATTTATTAGCAGCTTACTTGATATAGGCATAATTATTAGTGTTTTTGATGAAAGATTAAGTTATTTATTCGAATGGCTATTGAAAATACCTAGTTATATTCGTTGGTTAAATATAGGTAATATTGACGCTATTGTTGTTGTTTTTTCATACATTACTATTTCGATTTTTTATTTAGTCCCATATAAATGGCTAGCAGGTATCCCATTAAGTGTCATATTGTTTAACTACTTAATAGTGGATAAGCCAAAATGGCAATTACATGTTTTTGATGTAGGACATGGATTAATGGTGCTAATAGAAAAAGATAAACATGCACTAATTTATGATTTTGGGCCTAGTTATTTTAATCGTTTTAGTCGTACCCGTAGTATTTTACTGCCCTTTATTGAGTCAAACAATCTTACTGTATCAACAGCTATTTTAAGTCATGAAGATAACGATCATGCGGGCGGTGTAGATCATTTTATAAAAGCAGGCTACGAAACTCGTTTTACCACATTTCATCCCAATAACTTACAAGACATTTGCAAAGTAACCAAAATAGATATTTTTGGCCTTCAAATTGAAAGCTTTAAAACGTTAAACTTCAAAAATGAGAATGATGATTCATGCGTTATTCGTGTTGCTGATAAAACCCACAGTGTCTTATTAACGGGTGATATATCTAAACAACGAGAGTTGCAATTATTGCAAGAGAACTATTTTTTAAAAAGTACCGTTATGCTAAGCCCACATCATGGGAGTGATACATCGTCTAGTAATGAGTTTATAAGTGATGTAAATCCTAAAATTGTTATTCATTCTAGTGCTTACAAAGGACAATGGCACTTCCCGAAGGAGGAGGTTGTTGATCGTTACGACAAAATAAAGGCAACTCAATATGTGACAGGTCAACAAGGACAAATAAGTATTGAATTTTACAATGATAATGTTCGAGTAAAAGCGGCTCGCGAGGATGAAAGTTACTGGTTTATCAAAAATTGACGTTTTGTTTTAGTGTGCCTAAGGATACAATAGAGTCTGTAATTGTATGAAGAGAGTGTTATGGATCAAAGTACTACACAAATTTATAAACGGTTAATTTCTTACGTCGGTGCATATAAGAGTGTAGCCTTCGTCGCTATTATAGGAATGATTGGCTATTCAGGAATGGACGCGCTATTTATTCAATTAATGAAACCATTTATTGATGAAGGTTTGAACCAACGAAATAGCGATGTATTAAAGTATGCTCCATTTGTTGTTATTGCACTGGTGATTGGGCGTGGTATTTTTAATTTTATGTCATCGTATTGTTTGAGCTATGTAGGTTCACAAGTTGTACGATCTTTACGCCAAGAGTTATTTGAGCACATATTGCATTTACCCGTTTCTTTTCATGACAAAAACTCCACGGGCGATTTAATTTCAAAAATCACTTTTGACACAGAGCAAGTTCAACAAGCAATAACTAAAGCGCTACTTATTGTTGTACGTGAAGGGGCCTTTGTCGTCTTTTTACTTGGTGTAATGTTTTATACCAGTTGGAAGCTCTCACTTATATTTCTAGTCATCATCCCTCTCGTCGCTATTATTGTAGCGGTTGTATCGAAACGTTTTCGTCATATTTCTAAAAGTATCCAATCAGCTATGGGGCAGGTTACACGTAGCTCTGAACAAATGCTTAGCGGACATAAAGTAATTCACGGGTTTGGTGGACAAGAGCAAGAAATAAATAAATTTTCTAAAATTAATAATCATAACCGTCAGCAGCGCATTAAAATGGATGCGACAAAAGCCTTAAGTGTATCCATTATTCAAATACTCGCCGCAAGTGCTATGGCTGTTATTTTATGGGTGGTATCGATGCCTTCTATGATTGATACTATAAGCTCTGGGGATTTTGTTGTTTTGATATCATCAATGATGATGTTGCTGCGCCCACTTAAACAATTGGCTAATGTTAATAGCGATATGCAACGTGGCATTTCTGCATCTCAAAGTATATTTTTAATACTTGATGAAAATGTAGAGAAAGATACTGGCACAGTCGCTGTTGATAAAGTTAAAGGGTTAATTGAAGTAAAAAATGTAACCTTTAAGTACCCAACTAAAGATGAAGCCGTATTAAACGATTTGTCGCTAACGATTAAAGCGGGTGAAAGTATTGCCTTAGTAGGGCGCTCAGGCTCGGGTAAATCAACTATTTCTAATTTATTGCCACGTTACTATGATTTAGATCTGCCGAGTGAAATATTACTTGATGGCATAGCCCTGCAGGATTATAAATTAACAGATTTGCGTCGCCAATTTGCTTTGGTTTCTCAGCAAGTCGTGTTATTTAACGATACGATTGCCAACAATATTTGTTATGGCATAAAGCATGATGTAACTAATGACGAATTAGTACAAGTAGCAAAACAAGCGCATGTTTGGGAGTTTGTTAAAGATCTTCCAGAACAATTAAACACCATGGTAGGTGAAAATGGCGTAATGCTTTCTGGTGGTCAACGCCAGCGAATAGCTATAGCGCGTGCAATATTAAAAGATGCACCTATTTTGATTTTAGATGAAGCAACATCAGCACTTGATACAGAGTCTGAAAAGCTTATTCAGCAAGCGTTAGAAACGCTAATGAAAGACAAAACCTCAATTGTTATTGCGCATCGCTTATCTACTATTGAAAACAGTGACCGAATTTATGTTATTGATAACGGTCGTGTAATAGAAAGTGGCGATCACAATAGCTTATTAGCAAATGATGGTACGTATTCAGCCCTTTGCAAAATGCAGTTTGGTGATCAGGCGTGAGCAAAATAGAACAAAGTTGGTATAAACCATTTGGTCTAATTACTTTATTGTTATTACCATTGAGTGCTCTGTTTTGGATTGTATCGACATTTCGAAAATGCTTGTACAGCGCTAAAATAATTAAAGCGTTTGAGTGTAAAACGCCTGTTATTGTAGTCGGCAATATAAGTGTAGGCGGCAATGGTAAAACACCTTTTGTTTTGTGGTTGTATGAGTATTTGACCGAGCAAGGTCTATCAGTGGGTATTATTAGTAGAGGCTACGGTGGGCAATCAGATAATTACCCGCTGTTAGTCACTTCAGTTGTTAACGCCCAACAGGCTGGAGATGAGCCTGTACTTTTATATCACCGTTTAAAATGCCCAATAGCGGTTGGTCCTAATAGACAACACAATATCGATTTATTAGAAAATAACTATACGCTAGATGTCATTATTTCTGATGACGGAATGCAGCATTATAAAATGCCACGTAGCATTGAGTGTTGTATTGTTGATAGTGAACGCCGTTTTGGTAATGGCTTTGTTATGCCAGCAGGGCCACTTCGCGAAACAACTAAACGCTTACAAAATGTGGATATAGTAATTGAAAATGGTGGTGAGGCTAATAATAGCTACACGCTAAAAGTAAGTAACTTACGATTAGTTAATTCAAGTGATGATGTAAAACACACAGTGACTCATGCACATGCAATAAGTGCAATTGGTAATCCTAAACGGTTTGAAAACTCACTTGAAGCACAAGGCATTACGTTATTATCGACTCATCATTTTAAAGATCACTATGCTTATACAGCCGATGATTTTGCCCAGTTTGGCGATGATTACATTATAATGACCGAAAAAGACGCCGTTAAATGTCAGCCCTTTGCCAAACTTAATTGGTATTATTTACCAGTAGATGCACAACCTACCGATAGCGTTATAAATAAACTAAATTCATTATTAAAAGAAAAAGGAATACTCAATGGCCTTTGATACAAAACTACTCGAGATAATTGCTTGCCCAGTAGGCAAGGGTAAATTACGTTTTGATAGAGAAAATAACGAACTAATTAGCACGGCAGCTAAACTTGCTTATCCTGTAAAAGATGATATTCCAGTATTGCTTGAAAATGAAGCGCGTGAGTTATCTTTAGAAGAGGTTGAAAAGTGGAATTCGTAGTTGTTATACCTGCGCGTTTTGCATCAACCCGACTACCAGGAAAACCACTTGCCGATATATGCGGTAAGCCAATGGTTCAACATGTTTACGAAAAAGCATGTTTATCAGGTGCTAGCAAAGTTATTGTAGCAACCGATCATCAAAAAGTATTTGATGCAGTAAGTTTATTTACTAGCGACGTAGTAATGACTCGCGAAGATCACCAGTCTGGTACTGAACGGTTAGCAGAAGTAGTTGATTTACTTAAACTTGATAACGATACAATTGTGGTTAACGTACAAGGCGATGAGCCATTACTTGCACCAGAAAACGTATCTCAAGTTGCTGCGCTATTAAGTGATTCAACAGCACCAATGGCAACGTTAAGTGTTGCTATTGAAGAGCGTGATGAAGTATTTAATCCTAATGCCGTTAAAGTGGTGAGTGATATAAATAAAAATGCCCTGTATTTCTCTCGTGCAAGTATACCGTTTGATAGAAATACAATGATGGATGGTAGCACGGCTCTTAATTTATCACCGTTCCAACGCCATGTAGGTATTTATGCGTACAGAGCGGGTTTTATTAAACAATATATAGAACTGAGTGTATCACCACTTGAATTGCTTGAATCGCTTGAGCAGTTACGTGTTTTGTATCATGGTTATAAAATCAAAATAGAACAAGCTCAAATAGCTCCCCATGCAGGTGTCGATACGCCCGATGACTTAGCTAAAGTGATAGCGCATATTAAAAGTAAAAACGTGTGAGTGAGCAAGTAAGTAAGATATTAAACGTTGTTTATACACATAACGATTTTTATATTTTAGAAAAGCCAGCAGGTCTTAATTTTCATTCAGAGGAGGGGCCTGGTTTTGTTGTGTTAGCCGAACAACAATTATCGCAAAAACTTTATGGTGTTCATCGTTTAGATAAAGTGACATCAGGGCTTATTATTTTAGCAAGAAACAAAGCCTCTGCAGCCGCCTTTACTGTTATGTTTACTGAGCATGCGATTAATAAATTTTATTTAGCGATTAGTGATGCTAAACCTAAAAAGAAGCAAGGGTGGATAAAAGGCGATATGGCTAAATCTCGCCGTGGCTCATTTAAGTTACTAACGAGTACACTTAACCCTGCAATCACCCGATTCTATTCTCTGAGTTATAAGCCAGGATTTAGAGGGTATATTTTAAAACCTTATTCAGGAAAGACGCATCAATTAAGAGTGGCACTAAAAAGTGTGGGCGCAGCTATTTTTGGCGATGCAATGTATTCAGGCACACCTTCTAATCGTACCTATTTACATGCATATGCGTTAAGCTTTCTATGGCAAGGTGAACAAATACAGCTAACTTTATTACCCGATAGTGGTGATGAGTATTTGGCGTTAATTAAACATCAAGATTTTCAAGCATGGCAATCGCCATGGCAACTGGATTGGTAAATGAGCGAAAAAGTTACAGATATACGTTTTGGTGGTATTAAACGTTTATATGGTCATCAACAGTTTGATTGGCTTCAAGAAGCACACTTTTGTGTAGTAGGTATTGGTGGTGTAGGAAGCTGGGCGGCTGAAGCGCTCGCGCGTACTGGTGTTGGTAAAATAACATTGATTGATTTGGATGATATTTGCGCCACTAACGTAAATAGGCAAATTCATGCGTTAACGGGCACTATTGGTCAAGCTAAAGTCGATGCAATGAAAGCGCGCTGCGAGCTTATTAACCCAGAATGCCAAATTAATGTAATAGATGATTTTATTACACTTGATAATATTCAAGAACATATTCAAGGTTTTGATTATGTGATTGATTGTATTGATGCAGTTAAAGAAAAGGCGGCATTAATAGCGCATTGTAAACGTAATAAACTCCCTATAATTACAACCGGTGGTGCTGGCGGGCAAACTGATCCTAGCCAAATAACTTTTGGTGATGTAGCTAAAACTACGCAAGACCCATTACTTGCAAAAGTGCGCTATATTTTGCGCAAGCAGTATAATTTTAGTAATAACCCTAAGCGTAAGTTCAATATTGATTGTGTTTACTCAACAGAGCAATTGGTTTACCCAGGAAGCGATGGCAGTGTATGTCATGCTAAGCAAAGTGCTGATGGCTCGATGAATATGGACTGTAATAACGGTTTTGGATCTGTGACTATGATCACAGGAAGCTTCGGCTTTTTTGTTGCGGCAAAAGCTGTTCGAAAATATTTGGATAAAAAGCAGCGTCTACTTACAACGCTTGATTGTGATAGAGCTTAGAGCACTTTTTGTTGTGCCATGGTTTTTATTTTTTCAATCATGGCTTTAATTCCATTGCCACGAGAAGGGCTTAAGTGACTAATTAAGCCTAATTTTTCAAACTCTTCATACGCATCAATTTTAATTACCTGCTCTGGTGTTAAACCGTTATACAGCGCTAATATTAAGGCTAGTAAGCCTTTTACAATACGTGTATCTGAGTCACCTATAACGACTAAAGAGCTCTCTGTTAAATCAAACTCTACAAACATCCACACTTTACTTTCGCAGCCTGGTACAAGGGCATCATCAATTTTCAGCGATTCTGGTAATATAGGTAATGTTTTACCCAACAGCATTATTTCACGATATTTTTGCTGCCAAGCGGGTGCATTTTTTATAGATTCAGTGACTTTTTTAAACGTATTTGTCATGAGTTATCCTAATTAATTCTATTAAAGTGACGTTTAATCCAATAAAGCGATACATTTTTTAAGCGAATGGATAAATATATCTACATCTTCAAAGGTATTGTAAAAGGTTAAACTAGCTCTAACTGTTCCATTAACGCCTAAATGTGCCATTAAAGGTTGTGTACAATGGTGTCCGCTCCTTACCGCAACCCCATATCCGTCAAGTAAAGTTGCCAAATCGTAAGGATGTTCATTATTAAAGTTAAAGCAGAGCGTACCAATATTGTCAGATAGGTTGCTATATATTGTAATACCCTCAATCATTACCAATTTTTTTGCTGCATAATTAAATAATTTTTGCTCGTAGCGCTGAATTTTACCGTGGTCTAATTCATTTAAATAGTCTAATGCAGCACTAAAGCCTAAAACGCCGGAAATATTCGGTGTGCCGGTTTCAAATTTTGCAGGTGCTGGGCGATAAGTACTGTGGGTTAAATATACTTTATCGATCATTTCACCGCCTGATTGATATATATCTAAGGCGTTTAATTCCTCATATCGACCATAAAGTACACCTAAGCCTGTTGGACCAAGCATTTTATGGCTTGAGCAGACATAAAAATCACAGTTTAATTTCCGTAAATCAGGCTTTAAATGCAGTGCACCTTGCGCACCATCGACTAAAACAAGTGAATTTACCTCTTTTGCTACTCTAATCAATGGCGATAAGTCAGTGATATTACCAAGTGTGTTAGATACTTGTGTAATAGCTAATAGGGTAGGCCTTATTTGTTTTATAAATTCACAGCATTCTTGCGTGTTTAATGTGCCATTTTTATTAAGCGGCAGCGATACTAACTTAGCTCCTGTTTGTTGACTCACTATTTGCCAAGGCACTATGTTTGCGTGATGCTCAAGTGGAGATATCATTATGGTATGACTTTTATCTAAACGCTTTTTTAAGCCGTTAGCGACCAAGTTTATTGCCTCTGTAGCGCCTTTTGTCCAAACAATCTCGTTGCTGAACACATTAAAATACTGAGCCATTTTATCTCGTGCTTGCTCGTATAAATTAGTAGCTTGTTCGCTGAGCGAGTGACGGCCACGGTGTACATTTGCGTTTTGAGAAGTATAAAACTCAGTAATTGCATTAATAACTGATTGAGGCTTTTGCGAGGTTGCAGCTGAGTCTAAATAAACAAGCGGGCAGCCGTTTATAGTTTGATTTAAGGTAGGGAAGTCACTTCGAATTTTATTTATGTCAAACTCTAAAACAGTCATTAGCTTCATCAATGTAGTCATTTTAAGGCGAGAATTGTAGACACTTTTTTATTATTCTCAAGTAACAAATAATAAAAAAGGCCGCAAAGCGGCCTTTTAAAAAATTCAAACAATACTAAAGCGGATTAGCGCTTATCAGTTGATACGTAGTCACGTGCAGTGTAACCAGTATAAAGCTGACGAGGGCGGCTTATCTTATGACCAGGTTGAGATAACATCTCGTCCCAGTGAGTGATCCAACCAACAGTACGTGCCATTGCAAAAATAACAGTGAACATGCTTGTTGGAATACCAATCGCTTTTAAGATAATACCTGAGTAGAAATCAACGTTAGGGTACAATTTCTTCTCTACGAAGTACGGGTCTTCTAGCGCGATTTTCTCAAGTTTCATTGCAATATCAAGCAATGGATCTTGGATATTAAGCTCAGCTAAAACTTCATGACACGTTTGACGCATTACTGTAGCGCGTGGGTCAAAGTTTTTGTAAACACGGTGGCCAAAGCCCATAAGGCGGAACGGGTCAGCTTTATCTTTAGCTTTTGCTACATATTCATCGATACGGTCAACAGAACCGATTTCTTCTAACATGTTTAAACATGCTTCATTAGCGCCGCCGTGAGCAGGGCCCCAAAGAGAAGCAATACCAGCAGCAATACAAGCGTATGGGTTAGCACCAGACGAACCTGCAAGACGTACTGTAGACGTTGATGCATTTTGTTCATGGTCAGCATGAAGCATGAATATTTTATCCATTGCTTTAGCTGTTATAGGGTTAACTTTGTATTCTTCAGCAGGTACAGAGAACATCATATGTAAGAAATTTTCTGCATAACTTAAATCATTACGTGGGTATACAAACGGTTGGCCGATGTTTGTTTTATAAGCCATTGCAGCAATAGTTGGTAACTTAGCAACTAGCTTAACTGCGCTTGTTTTACGTTGTTCTGCATCAGTAATATCAAGGTCTTCATGATAAAAAGATGATAACGCACCCACTACACCACAAAGCATTGCCATTGGGTGAGCGTCAAAGCGGAAACCTTGGAAAAAGTTAGCAATCTTCTCGTCAAGCATAGTGCTTGTAGTGATTTCATTCTTAAAAACTTCGTATTGCTCTTTAGAAGGTAATTCACCATTTAACAGTAAATAACATAACTCAATGTAGTTTGAGTCGTCAGCTAATTGTTCGATTGGGTAACCGCGGTGAAGTAAAATGCCTTTACCACCATCAATGTAGGTGATTGCAGATTCACAAGAACCAGTCGACATGAAACCTGGGTCATAAGTAAAGTGACCATGTGAACCTAACGTACGTACGTCGATTACATCTTGGCCAGCAGTGCCTTGATAAATTGGAAGTTCGATTGGATCTAGCCCATCAATTTGGACTGTGGCTTTTTTATCTGCCATCGTTATGTATCTCCTATTAAGATATCTATTCTGATTTTTAGATTTTTAAAGTTCTGAAATCTGTTTTAAGCACATCTTCGCATTTTAACGTGAAAGAGGGGTGTAAAGTCAATTTTTATAAACATTATGCATATATGTATAATAAATATTCTGTATTAATTAAATATAATACCATTGGCTAATTCGCAAACATCTATAAATAAACAAGAATTGTAAAAAGCCCTGTGGGTATATATACTAACAGTGGTTTTAAACCGCATTGTATTTGGGTAAACATTTTTTTACAGCTTAACTTTTGCTTAAATGTGAACTTTAACTGTTTTAATACGTTTACTTTGATAGTTCCACCAGTAATATTTGGTGGGTTTTTAGAAAAGCAAGTAGATGAGCTCCACTGCGAGCAAGATGGGCAAGTAACTGTGAAAAAGCAAAGACCTGTAAATCTAGATCTAACAACTATATCTATGCCGGCAACGGCTAAAGCGTCAATATTCCACCGCGTCACCGGTGTTGCATTGTTTTTTGCTTTAACGTTTGTCATTTGGGCTTGGTCTGAGTCTCTCTCTTCAGCTGAAAGTTTTGAATTCGTCAAGGGTCTGTTTAACGGATTCATTGCCAAATTTATAGCTTGGGGCACTGTTTCTGTATTAGGTTATCACCTTATTGGTGGTATCCGTCATATGATTATGGATATGGGACATTGGGAAGAACTTGAATCAGGTAACCTCAGCGCTAAAGTTTCAATGGCTCTTGGTGTTGTGTTTGCCGTATTGGCAGGGGTGTGGATATGGTTTTAAATCAAGCAACTCTTAAACGTGATGGTGTACAAGATTTCGTATCTTTACGTACCACGGCATTAATAATCAGCGCGTATGCGATTTTTATTATCGGCTATTTTTTAGCGACGCCAGAAGTCACTTTCGAAGCCTGGACAGGCCTCTTCTCTAACCTAGCAATGAAAGGGTTTACATTAATTACCCTTGTGTGCGTTATGGTTCATACCCGCATTGGCCTTTGGCAAGTTCTTACAGACTATGTTAAGTGTGCGAAGTTACGTGCTGTTTTAGGTTTTATATTAAACCTAATGGCCGTTGCGTACGTAGCTATTGGTCTAATTGTATTATGGGGTGTTTAAGTGAAATATTCTGTTCGTGAATTTGACGCCGTAGTAATTGGTGCAGGTGGTGCAGGTATGCGCGCTGCTTTAGCAATTACTGAATCTGGCAAAACGTGTGCATTAATTTCTAAAGTATTTCCAACTCGCTCACACACTGTATCTGCACAAGGTGGTATTACAGTAGCGCTTGGTAATTCACACGAAGACAACTGGGAATGGCATATGTACGATACCGTTAAAGGTTCCGATTTTATCGGTGACCAAGACGCTATTGAATACATGTGTCAAACTGGCCCAGAAGCGATTACCGAATTAGAAAACATGGGTTTACCATTTTCTCGTTTTGAAAATGGCCGTGTTTACCAACGTCCTTTCGGTGGTCAATCGAAAAACTTTGGTGGTGAACAAGCCGCACGTACTGCAGCAGCTGCTGACCGTACTGGTCACGCGCTATTACACCTTCTATATCAACAAAACGTTAAAAACAAAACAAATGTATTCTCTGAATGGTATGCACTTGATTTAGTTAAAAACGATAATGGTGATGTGGTAGGGTGTACTGCAATTGAGATTGAGACAGGTGAAGTTACCTTCTTCAAATCTAAAGCTGTTGTATTAGCTACTGGTGGTGCAGGTCGTATATTCGCATCAACCACTAATGCTCACATTAACACTGGTGACGGTGTTGGTATGGCAACACGTGCTGGTATTTCTATGCAAGACATGGAAATGTGGCAGTTCCACCCAACGGGTATCGCAGGTGCTGGTACGCTAGTAACTGAAGGTTGTCGTGGTGAAGGCGGTTATCTTTTAAATAAAGATGGCGAACGCTTCATGGAACGTTACGCACCAAACGCAAAAGACTTAGCGTCTCGCGACGTTGTTGCACGTTCAATGATGACTGAAATCCGTGAAGGTCGTGGTTGTGATGGTCCTTGGGGTCCACATCTTAAGTTAAAACTTGACCACTTAGGTGAAGAAACACTTAACTTACGTCTTCCTGGCGTATGTGACCTTGCTAAAACATTTGCTCACGTTGACCCTGCAAAAGAGCCAATTCCAGTAATTCCAACGTGTCATTATATGATGGGTGGTGTTCCTACTAATGTAAATGGACAAGCGCTACAAATCGATGCTCAAGGCAACGAAACAGTAGTTCAAGGTTTATTTGCAGTAGGTGAGATTGCATGTGTATCTGTACACGGTGCAAACCGCTTAGGTGGTAACTCATTACTTGATTTAGTTGTGTTTGGTCGTGCTGCGGGTAACTTCTTAGGTAAGTACCTAAATGACGTTGAAATATCTAAAGCTGCTTCAGAATCAGACTTAGAAGCGTCTCTTGCACGTTACAATCGTTGGGAAAATTCAACGGCTGGCCAAGGTGAAGATCCAGTTCAAATCAAAAAAGACCTACAACAATGTATGCAGCTTAACTTCTCGGTATTCCGTGAAGGTGACTCAATGGCTGCAGGTCTTCAAGAACTTAAAGAAATTCGTGAACGCCTGCAACATGCTCGTCTTGATGATAAATCATCAGACTTCAATACGCAGCGTATCGAATGTCTTGAACTAGATAACTTAATGGAAACAGCTTACTCAACTGCAGTAGCTGCAAACTTCCGTACAGAAAGCCGTGGCGCACATTCTCGCTTTGACTACCCAGATCGTGATGACGAAAACTGGTTATGTCACTCAGTATTTAATCCTGTAACGGATGAAATGAGCAAGCGTGATGTAAACTATGCGCCTAAAACGCGTGAAGCTTTCCCACCTAAAGCACGTGTTTACTAGGAGATAGACGATGGCACAAGTACAATTTTCAGTTTATCGTTATAATCCAGATGTTGACAACGCTCCTCGTATGCAAGAATACACCTTGCAAACTGAGGAAGGTCACGACATGATGGTGTTGGATGCACTTATTCTTTTAAAAGAACAAGATCCTACATTATCTTTCCGTCGTTCATGCCGTGAAGGTGTGTGTGGATCTGATGGTGTTAACATGAATGGTAAAAATGGTTTAGCATGTATTACTCCTTTATCTACGCTACAAAAAAATGGCAAAGGTAAAATCGTAGTACGCCCATTACCAGGTTTACCTGTGGTTCGTGACCTTGTTATTGACATGAGTCAGTTCTACACTCAATACGAAAAAGTAAAACCTTATTTAATTAATGATCAGCCTGCTGCAGGCGAACGTCTTCAAACCATCGAAGAGCGTGATAAATTAGATGGGCTTTATGAGTGTATTTTGTGTGCATGTTGTTCGACATCGTGTCCTTCGTTCTGGTGGAATCCAGACAAGTTCATTGGTCCAGCAGGGCTTCTTCACGCTTACCGTTTCTTGGCTGATAGCCGAGATACAGCAACTGAAGAACGTTTAGCGGATTTAGACGATGCGTTCAGTGTGTTCCGTTGCCACAGTATCATGAACTGTGTTAGCGTTTGTCCTAAGGGTCTTAACCCGACTAAAGCAATTGGGCAAATCAAATCTATGTTATTAAACCGAGCGGTTTGATTACTTAGTAAACGTAAGATGGCTAATACAGATTATTAGCCATCTTGTTATGATAACTATTAATTTCTGCGCTAAAGAAAAGGGCTTATAAATGCACGAAGGTGTGATGAAGGCATGGCTAGAATCTTCACATTTAAACGGCGGTAACGTTGCTTATGTAGAAGAGCTTTATGAAGCGTATTTAGACGATGCGACTTCTGTGCCAGAAGAATGGCGAGAAGTGTTCGAACAATTACCTAAAGTTGATGGTGTGGATGTTGAAGTAAAACATTCAGAAGTTCGAGCGCAGTTTGCACAGCTTGCCAAAAACAAGCATAGAGAAGTAGTGGTAGCAGAGGGTAGTGGCGGTGACCTTAAACAGGTCAAAGTTCTACAACTTATTAATGCTTTCCGTTTTCGTGGACACCAAAATGCAAACCTAGATCCATTAGGTATTTGGGAACGAGAACGTGTACGAGATTTAGAGCTAGATTACCACGACTTATCAGCAGCTGATTTTGACCGCGAATTTAATGTAGGATCGTTTGCCGTTGGCCGCGATACTATGCCTTTAGGTGAACTATACCAAGCACTAAAAACTACATATTGTGGTTCGATTGGCGCCGAGTATATGCACATCACATCGACAGAAGAAAAACGTTGGTTACAACAGCGTTTAGAATCTGTTCAGTCTAGGCCTAAATTCGAAAAAGAAGAAAAGCTGCGTATCCTAAAAGGATTAACGGCAGCTGATGGTCTTGAAAAATATTTAGGGGCTAAGTTCCCAGGTGCTAAGCGTTTCTCACTTGAAGGTGGCGATGCATTAGTTCCAATGTTAAAAGAGCTTATTCACCGCGCTGGTGAAAGCGGCCAACAAGAAGCTGTTATTGGTATGGCTCACCGTGGTCGTTTAAATGTGCTTGTGAACGTACTAGGTAAAAATCCATCAGAGTTGTTTGATGAGTTTGCTGGTAAACACAAAGAAACATTAAGTTCTGGTGATGTTAAATACCACATGGGTTATTCATCTGACTTTGCTACTAAAGGTGGCAATGTTCATATGGCGCTTGCGTTTAACCCGTCTCATCTTGAAATTGTAAATCCAGTAGTTATGGGCTCAGTTCGTGCTCGTTTAGATCGCTTAGGTGATAGCTCTGGTATTAAAGCGCTACCAATCACAATTCATGGTGATTCTGCGGTTACAGGTCAAGGTGTTGTACAAGAAACATTTAATTTATCACAAACTAACGCGTTTAGTTGTGGTGGTAGTATTCGTATTGTTGTAAATAACCAAGTTGGTTTTACTACATCAAAACAAGACGACGTTCGCTCTACTGATTACTGTACTGATATTGCTAAAATGGTTCAGTCACCTATCTTCCACGTTAATTCTGATGACCCTGAAGCAGTTGCATTTGTTACTCAACTTGCACTTGATTTTAGAAACCAGTTTAAGCGTGACGTAGTAATCGATTTAGTGTGTTACCGTCGCCATGGTCACAACGAAGCTGATGAGCCTAATGCTACGCAGCCTTTAATGTACCAAAAAATTAAAAAGCATCCAGTTCCACGTTTAATCTATGCCGATCAACTTATTGCTGAAGGTTCTTTTTCTGAACAAGAAATAAAAGCCTTAGCCGATGAGTATCGTAACGCATTAGATGAAGGAAATTGTGTTGTTTCAGAAATTCAGCCAGAGACATCACATTCTTCAGATTGGGCAAAGTATGTTGGCCATGAATGGGATGTTGATTACGATGCCAGCGTACCTGTTGAAGAGCTTAAGGCACTTGGTGAGAAAATTGCTTCTTATCCTGAGCAATATAAAGCACAGTCACGCGTTAAAAAGATTTACGATGATCGTAAGTTAATGGCTTCTGGTGAGAAGCCTCTTGATTGGGGTATGGCAGAAACACTTGCTTATGCAACAATTGCAACTGAAGGTACTGACATCCGTTTGACGGGTCAAGATTCAGGTCGTGGAACATTCTTTCATCGTCATGCTGTTGTTCACAGTCAATCAGATGGTGCTACTTATATACCTCTACAGCACTTAAGTGAAGATCAAGGTACTTTCCAAGTATTCGACTCTGTTTTATCTGAAGAAGCTGTCGTTGCTTTTGAATATGGTTATGCAACAGCTGAGCCTACGTCATTAGTACTTTGGGAAGCGCAATTTGGTGACTTTGCCAACGGTGCACAAGTTGTATTTGACCAATTTTTAAGTTCTGGTGAGCAAAAGTGGGGCCGTTTATGTGGTCTGACAATTTTGTTACCACATGGCTACGAAGGTCAAGGTCCAGAGCATAGTTCAGCACGCTTAGAGCGTTTTCTGCAACTATGTGCTGATCACAACATGCAAGTCTGTGTTCCGTCTACTCCGGCACAAGTTTACGCTATGCTTCGTCGTCAATCAGTTCGACCACTTCGTCGTCCACTGATTGTTATGACGCCTAAGTCGTTACTGCGTCACCCTCTTGCTACTTCATCGCTTGAAGAGCTTTCGCACGGTGTTTTCCATAATATGATCGACGAAGTTGATGATATTAACCCTGAGAAAGTAGAACGTGTTGTATTTTGTAGTGGTAAAGTTTACTACGAGCTATTACAAGAGCGTCGCAAACTTGAACAAGATAATGTTGCTATTGTTCGTGTTGAGCAGTTATATCCGTTCCCACACGACGAAATGCAAACAATTATGGAGCGTTACCAACACGTAACTGATTTTGTATGGTGTCAAGAAGAGCCACAAAACCAAGGTGCATGGTACTGTTCACAACATCACTTTATTGATGCAATCCCACAAGGTGCTAAATTAAAATATGCAGGGCGTAAAGCGTCTGCATCACCAGCGTGTGGTTACATGTCAGTACATACTAAAGAACAACAAGCGCTCGTTGCCGACGCGCTTACTATAGAAAATAAAGGATAAGCAATGAGCACAGAAATTAAAGTTCCTGTTCTTCCTGAGTCGGTTGCAGATGCTACCGTTGCTACATGGCATGTAAGTGTTGGCGACAAAGTAACTCGCGATCAAAACTTAGTAGACATTGAAACAGATAAAGTGGTTTTAGAAGTTGTTGCACAGCATGACGGTGTAATTACAGAAATATCACAAGAAGAAGGTGCAACCGTACTTGGCGATCAAGTTATGGGTTTACTTGGTGATGCTGATGCAGCGCCAGCAAGTGAAGGTTCATCTAAAGAAGAATCAGCACCCGCTAAATCAGAAGACGCGCCAGCGGCGCAATCAGCACCAGCACCAGAAGGTAAAGAAGTGGACATTAAAGTACCTGTACTTCCAGAATCAGTTGCAGACGCAACAATTGCTACATGGCATGTACAACCAGGTGACGCAGTAACACGCGACCAAAACTTGGTAGATATTGAAACAGATAAAGTTGTTCTTGAAGTAGTAGCTCAAGAAGATGGCATCATGGGTGATATCATTCACAACGAAGGCGATACTGTACTAGGCGAGCAAGTAATTGGTTCGGTTAAAGCAGGCGGTGCACCAGCGGCTCCAGCTGCAAAAGCAGACGCAGCGCCAGCAGCAGATTCAAGCGAAAGCTCTGATGTGTTAACACCATCAGTTCGTCGTTTAATTGCTGAGAAAGGCCTAGACGCTTCTAAAATTAACGGCACGGGTAAAAATGGCCGTGTAACTAAAGAAGACGTTGATACATTCTTAAAAGCACCAGCACCAGCGGCTAAAAAAGCAGAAGCTTCAGCTCCTGCAGCACCGATGGGCGACCGCACTCAAAAACGTGTTCCTATGACTCGTTTACGTAAAACGATTGCTACACGCCTTCTTGAAGCTAAAAATTCAACTGCAATGTTAACAACATTCAACGAAGTGAACATGGAACCAATCATGAGCCTTCGTAAGCAGTACCAAGAAGTATTTGAAAAGCGCCATGGTATTCGTTTAGGTTTCATGTCTTTCTACGTGAAAGCGGTAACTGAAGCACTTAAACGCTTCCCTGATGTTAATGCATCAATTGATGGTGACGATATTGTTTACCATAACTATTTTGATATCAGCATTGCAGTATCTACTCCACGTGGACTAGTTACTCCGGTACTTAAAGATTGTGACAAACTATCTGTTGCTGAAATCGAAAAGGGTATTCGTGAATTAGCACTTAAAGGTCGTGATGGTAAGCTAACGCTTGCAGATATGACTGGCGGTAATTTCACTATCACTAATGGTGGCGTATTTGGTTCATTACTATCTACACCTATCATTAACTTGCCACAGTCTTCAATCTTGGGTATGCATAAAATTCAAGACCGTCCAATGGCTGTAAATGGTAAAGTTGAAATACTACCTATGATGTATTTAGCACTTTCTTATGATCATCGCATCATTGATGGTAAAGAATCTGTTGGTTTCTTAGTAACTATTAAAGAGTTACTTGAAGATCCAACACGCTTATTGCTAGATGTTTAATCTAGTTGTATGAAATGTAAGCTGTGAATGAACATTCACAGCTTTTTTTTTGCGCCTTTGGTCGTACTGGGGTTTTCATGTTAAGCCTTGGGATCTATACTAGGTGCGCAATTTGGGATAGTTGTTTATTTTCAAAAATATTCAGCTCTTTTAGTATAAAAAATTGGATAAAGCATCATGAATTTGCATGAGTATCAGGCAAAACAACTTTTTGCCGAATATGGTTTACCAGTTTCTCAAGGTTTCGCTTGCGATACACCTGAAGAAGCTGCAGCAGCTGCTGAAAAAATCGGCGGTGATATGTGGGTTGTTAAAACTCAGGTTCACGCAGGTGGACGTGGTAAAGCTGGCGGTGTAAAGCTAGTAAAAACTATCGACGAAGTAAAAGCGTTTGCAGCTAACTGGTTGGGTAAAAACCTAGTTACTTACCAAACAGACGAGAAAGGCCAGCCAGTAGCTAAAATTTTAGTTGAAAGCTGTACTGACATTGCTAACGAATTGTACCTAGGTGCAGTAGTTGACCGTGCATCTCGCAAAGTAGTTTTCATGGCGTCTACTGAAGGCGGCGTTGAAATTGAAACTGTTGCAGAAGAAACACCAGAGCTTATCCACAAAGCTGAAATCGACCCGTTAGTAGGTCCTCAAGCTTACCAAGCACGTGAACTAGGCTTCAAATTGGGTCTTAACCCAGTACAAATGAAGCAGTTTGTTAAGATCTTTATGGGTCTTGGTAAAATGTTTACTGATTTTGATTTCGCACTACTTGAAATCAACCCGTTAGTAATTACAGACGAAGGTAACCTTCACTGTCTTGACGGAAAAATCGGTATTGATGGTAATGCACTTTACCGTCAACCTAAAATCCGTGAGTTCCACGATCCATCTCAAGAAGATGCACGTGAAGCACACGCAGCAAGCTTCGAGCTTAACTACGTTGCTCTAGATGGCAATGTTGGTTGTATGGTTAACGGTGCAGGCCTAGCAATGGGTACTATGGACATCGTAAACCTACACGGCGGCAAACCGGCTAACTTCCTAGATGTTGGCGGCGGCGCGACTAAAGAACGTGTTTCTGAAGCATTCAAAATCATTCTTTCTGACGACAATGTTAAAGCTGTTTTAGTTAACATCTTTGGCGGTATCGTTCGTTGTGACATGATTGCTGAAGGCATCATTGGCGCAGTTAAAGAAGTTGGCGTAAACGTACCTGTAGTTGTACGTTTAGAAGGTACTAATGCTGAACTAGGTCGTGAAGTTCTAGCTAAGTCTGACCTTAACATCATCGCTGCTGAATCACTAACAGACGCTGCTGAGAAAGTTGTTGCTGCTGCGGAGGGCAAATAATGTCTGTATTAATCAATAAAGATACAAAAGTTATCTGTCAAGGTTTCACTGGTGGCCAAGGTACTTTCCACTCTGAGCAAGCGCTTGAGTACGGTACACAAATGGTTGGTGGTGTAAGCCCTGGTAAAGGCGGTCAAACGCACCTTGGTCTTCCTGTATTCAACACAGTTCGTGATGCTGTTCAAGAAACTGGCGCAACTGCTTCAGTTATCTATGTACCAGCTCCTTTTTGTAAAGATGCAATTTTAGAAGCTATCGATGCTGGCATCGAGCTGATTGTTTGTATCACTGAAGGTATCCCTACACTTGATATGGTTGACGTTAAAGTTAAACTAGATCAAACAGGTACTCGCATGATCGGTCCTAACTGTCCAGGTGTTATTACTCCTGGTGAAACTAAGATTGGTATCATGCCTGGTCACATCCACAAACCTGGTAAAGTAGGTATTGTTTCTCGCTCTGGTACTTTAACGTACGAAGCGGTTAAGCAAACTACTGATGCTGGTTTTGGTCAGTCTACGTGTGTTGGTATTGGTGGTGATCCAATTCCAGGTACTAACTTTATCGACGTTTTAGAAATGTTCGAAAAAGATCCACAAACTGAAGCAATCGTAATGATTGGTGAAATTGGTGGTACTGCAGAAGAAGAAGCTGCAGAGTACATCAAAGCTAACGTAACTAAACCTGTAGTATCTTACATTGCTGGTGTTACTGCACCAGAAGGTAAGCGTATGGGTCACGCTGGCGCAATCATCGCAGGCGGTAAAGGTACTGCTGATGAGAAATTTGCTGCATTAGAAGCTGCGGGCGTAAAAACTGTACGTTCACTTGCTGAAATCGGTAAAGCACTTAAAGAGAAAACAGGCTGGTAATTGCTTGTTCCCTCTGAAAAGGCCCGCTTATGCGGGCCTTTTTGTTATTGGGTTAAATTTAGAATGGATAACTAATGTGCTGAAAGAAGCGCACAGACAAATCTTGTCGTTGTTTATTTATAGCAAGCTCTTCACATAAAGCGTGAACCGTTTTTTCTACTTGGTTCATGAAGCGCCCATACCCAATCTCATGCTTATCTTGGTTTGTCGCAACGACAACGAAATGGATGGTTTCTACTAGTTTAGTTTCATCATAAAAATATTTAATCTGACTTTCATTTGATTCAACATCAAAACTTAATTTCTGCAATTCTACATTGCCTTCATTTTTATCTATTTTACTGTTACGGATAATTGGTATTGCACCATTGGCAACCATTGCGCCATGCGTTAGTTTATTAATTTCACATGCTCGTTTAAAGCTATCAGCAAAGTAGTCATAAAACTTTTTAAAATCCTGATCGTATACCATTGTTTGAAACTGTGTTTTGATTGCACGAGAAATTGGAATAGTAAAAGTCGTGTAAGTCATTTCAGCATAGTCACCCGGTATATTGCATTGCCTCGACTGATAACGAGGGTAGAGGCTTCTTAGCTTATAACCATAACTTTCTTTATTGCCTTTGTCTTTAGCAAACAAATCGTAAGTAAGATGCTGGTGATCGCGAAGTTTAAATTGAGGTTGATTTAGAAATAATTGCTCTTGTAAAAGGGTCAATACTTTTTGTACTTTATTGTGAAACAAAGCTGAATTCGCACGTAAGTCCTCACCGGTGGCTAAAAAAAGTAAACGTATTTTTTTACTTTTCGTGTTTGGTGTGTAATAAAGTTTATGCGCTTCGTGATAGCGAGGATTATAAAAAAACAGCATCTGCTTATCCGTTTCTAACTGGTATGACTCATCATGAAATCGTACAACCGGTAGCTTATCGTTGGCAAGTAAATGTACATTATGAAGCTCATATTCATCACAACATGCAAATAATTGACGCGCAATGCGCTCATAGCAACAATCTATAGTGGTAAAACTACTGTAAAACGCTTCACTAGGTGTTATTTCAGCCAATAAATAGTGATTAGCGCGTGCGTTTGTTGGAATATATACGCGGTGTTGATTAAGTGTAGCCATCTTCGGATCCTTATAAAGTAGGTTATTCGATTACTATAATCGGTTTTGATGACTTAAATATTGCGTTAAAACAAATTTTATTCATAAACAATGGAACCTGTGGATTAAAGTTAATCAATATCTAAAATAAACCTTAATCTATTGCTGTATGTTAGTGTATGTTTTTGTAATAATGCATTAGTTTTGTTATTACGTAATATTAGAGGATCACACTCCTATGGCGGAAATTGAGAATCGCCCAAGTAACTTTATTAGAACCCGAATTGATGAAGACTTAGCAAGCGGGAAACATGCTACAACGCATACACGTTTTCCACCTGAACCAAATGGTTTTTTACATATTGGTCATGCAAAATCAATTTGCTTAAATTTTGGTATCGCAAAAGACTACAACGGTTTATGTAACCTACGTTTTGACGATACAAACCCTGAAAAAGAAGACATTAACTACGTTAACTCTATTAAAGAGGATGTACAGTGGTTAGGCTTTAATTGGGATGGCGACATAAAGTATTCTTCTAACTATTTTGATACTTTATATGGTTACGCAGTTGAGCTAATAAATAAAGGCTTAGCGTACGTTTGTTTTTTAACTGCAGACGAAGCGCGACAGTACCGTGGTACATTAAAAGAGCCAGGTAAAAACAGTCCATATAGAGACACGTCAGTTGAAGAAAACCTAGCGTTATTTGAAAAAATGCGTGCTGGTGAATTCAAAGAGGGTGAATGTGTTCTGCGTGCTAAAATTGATATGGCAAGCTCATTTATGGTGCTTCGCGATCCAATTATTTACCGTGTGCGTTTTGCTCACCATCATCAAACAGCTGATAAGTGGTGCATTTACCCTATGTATGACTTCACGCACTGTATTTCTGATGCGCTTGAAGGTATTACACATTCATTATGTACATTAGAGTTTCAAGATAACCGCCGTTTATACGACTGGGTACTTGATAACATCAGTTTAGAATGTCACCCGCAGCAAATTGAGTTCTCACGTTTAAATCTTGAATATACAATTATGTCTAAGCGTAAGCTTAGTGATTTAGTGGTTAATAAGCATGTAGAAGGGTGGGACGACCCACGTATGCCTACAATTGCAGGTTTACGTCGTCGTGGCTATACACCAGGTTCAATTCGTGAATTTTGTTTGCGTATTGGTGTAACAAAACAAGAGAATATGGTTGAAATGGGCATGCTTGAAGCCTGTATCCGTGAAGACTTAAACGAAAATGCACCACGTGCAATGGGTGTACTCGATCCTGTTAAAATAGTTATTGAAAACTACGATGCAGACAAGGTTGAAATTTTATCTGTGGCTAATCACCCAAATAAAGAAGAAATGGGTCGTCGTGATGTACCGTTTACGCGTGAAATTTATATCGAACGTGAAGACTTCAAAGAAGAAGCAAATAACAAATTCAAACGTTTAGTACTTGATAAAGAAGTACGCTTACGTGGTGCTTATGTTATTAAAGCGCAGCGTGTTGAAAAAGACGAAAATGGCGAAATCACAACTATCTTCTGTACTTACGACAGCGAAACACTTGGTAAAAACCCAAGTGATGGACGTAAAGTAAAAGGCGTTATTCACTGGGTTTCAGCACCAGAGTCTATCACTGCAGAAGTGCGTTTATACGACCGTTTGTTTAGCGTACCAAACCCAGCAGCTGCTGATGAGTTCGAAACAACACTAAACCCAGAGTCATTGGTTGTTTTGCCAAACGCTAAATTAGAGCCATCGCTTGCTGATTCTCAAGCAGAGCAGGGCTTTCAGTTTGAGCGTACGGGTTATTTCTCTCGTGATTCGAAATCAGAGAACGTTGTATTTAACCAAACAGTCGGTCTTCGTGATTCATGGTCTAAAACTCAATAAGTAATATCTAAAAAACCTGAACTCTGGATAATAAATCTATCTCGAGCAGCTATTTTCAGCGCTAACTGCGTTGAATTTACTTGCAATAGGCCAGCTATTGACGCGTGAATTCGCCTTGTTTTCACTTAAAATCTCTGGCTAGAGAAAATAAATTTGAATATCACCATGATTCAATACGTTGGTAAATCTCTTAACCAGAGTTCAGGTTTAGTATCCCCAGTATTTACTGGGTATATTTACTAAGTATTTATTTTAGACACAAAAAAACCTGCAATTAGCAGGTTTTTTATTGCTTTAAAAAGCGCTATTAGCTGTTTGCGTCGCTAAACTCTTTACACGCTGCTTTATCATTACACTCACCGTATAAATACAAAGAATGATTTGTAAGGGTAATCCCATTTTCTTCAGCAATCTCAAGTTGACGACGTTCAATCATATCATCTTCAAACTCTACAACTTTACCACATTTCAGACATACTAAATGATCGTGGTGCGTGCTTCCTGAGAGTTCAAATACTGATTTTCCACCTTCAAAGTGATGACGGCTTACAATACCTGCATCATCAAATTGGTTAAGTACGCGGTATACAGTCGCAAGACCAATTTCTTCACCTAGATCCAAAAGAATTTTGTAAACATCTTCAGCACTGATGTGTTGGTTATCTGGAGATTGTAAAATCTCTAATATTTTAATACGCGGTAAAGTTACTTTTAAACCGGCTTTTTTAAGTTCCAAGTTATGATCAGTCATTAAATCTGTCTCAATTTTATTTGGTTATACTAGACATCTTGCAAAGATGTACACGACACATTAGCAATAAACAGGATAACGTGCCTAAGCGTTAAGTGCAAAGAACAATTGATTTATATTGCTATTAAAGCTTAAATCGCTAACTGTTTGATAGTTATTTAAACAGCTCGCGATATATGTAGAAAATTAGTCAGCTAATTCACTTAAACACATTTCTTCATACACTTGAGCCGACCATGCTTTAACACGTTGCTCAGTTAGCTCTGGTTGACGGTCTTCGTCGATACCCAGGCCTACAAAGTGCTTCTCATCAGCCATGCCTTTAGACGCTTCAAAGTCATAGCTTTCGCTTGGCCAATGGCCCACAACAATAGCGCCACGCTCAGTAACGATATCGTTGATCATGCCCATTGCATCTAAAAAGTACTCTGCGTAATCTTCTTGGTCTCCACAACCAAAAATAGCCACAAGCTTACCTTCGAAGTCCACTTCCTCAAGCTCAGGGAAAAAGTCGTCCCAGTCACATTGCGCTTCGCCGTAGTACCAAGTCGGAATACCGAATAAGATTAAATCAAATTCAGCTATCTCTTCTTTAGAGCTTTTTGCAATATCATGAACAGCCACTAGCTTTTTACCCAATTCTTTTTGGATCATTTTTGCTACGTGTTCTGTGTTACCTGTGTCACTTCCGAAAAAAATGCCTACACTTGCCATGGATTTAAAACCTTTTATGTATCAATAGCCAATCTTTCTTGTAAAATCGTTTCAATCAGCGCACTGCGGCTAATATTTTGTGCATCTGCCATATCACTTAATGCTTGATATAACTGTGATGAAACTTTAAATTCAACACGTTTTAAACCACGTGCTTTATCTCTTTTTATTTGATTACGTTTATTTACCTTTAACTGCATATCCCGTGAAAGGGGATTGGTTTTAGGCCTGCCTGGGCGTTTTTCGTATTCAAATAAATCGAGTGTAGTTCTATCTGTTTCTGACTTCGCCATGCTTAACCTACACCTGCGCCTTGCCAAAATACTTGAATAAGCCCTTTAGCAATAAAGCCTGAACAACCTAAAAAGAGCACGCCCCAGACAATGTATTGTCCGAACTTTGGTACATTACCACTTTTTAGTACGTCTTTAATTGCCATGCCGATGAATATGAAAATACCGGCTAAGCCAAAATACAACCCTAGGGTATCAAATTCGTTAATTAACTGACTGACCATCAACGTATAACCTTTAAATTAAACGGCGCGTACTATAGCATATAAATATTGATATATTTAGTGCGCAGAATCAAAAACACGCGATTAAAATTACTTTAAATCGCAGTTAAAAAGTCATTTATCGCTTTATTAACAGCAAGGGGCTTTTGAGCATGAAGCCAATGACCTGCTCCATGAATAATTTTAGCCTTGGTGTTTTTAAAGCGTGTTGTAATTGCAGTACGATGTTCGGGCAAAATATAGTCAGAATCGTTGCCTTTAATGAAAATAGTATCGCATAAACAAGAATTGTTTTCATTAACATTGGATGTGATTGTCGAATATTTTTCATTGAGCACATTTAAGTTAAATCGCCACGCAAAACGACCTTCTTCATTTTTAGCGAGGCTTTTAAGTAAAAATTGTCGAACTCCAAGCTCTTCGATAAAAGGCTGCATAATTGCATCAGCTTGTTTTCGATCGTCGATTGATTGTGCTGAAACTGCTTTTAATGCTTGCAGTATTTTTGTGTGGCGAGCGGGGTAACTAACAGGTGCAATATCAAGTACAACCAATTTATTTACCAGCTCAGGATGGGTAAGTGCTAATTCCATTGCCACTTTACCACCCATAGAGTGGCCAACTAAATGGGCCTTGTCTATGTTTAAACGGGCTAATAACTCAACAATATCTTGTGCCATTGCTGGGTAATTCATTTCATCGCTATGAGGTGACAGACCATGGTTACGCAAATCAACGTTTATAACATTAAAGTGTTCACTTAATGGCTTTGCAATAACATTTAAGTTTTCTAATGATCCAAAAAGCCCGTGGATCAAAATAACGTTAGGACCTTGCCCTTGTTGCTTGTAATTTAACTGCATACTAGCCTCCTGAAAATTTGGCCATAGTTTGCCGAGCATTGCTCTAAAAAGCAAAAAATACAGCGACTATTTATTCAATTGGGCTTTTGTTTGTTAAATCAACAACAATCAAGTAAATATTAATATGTTTACGGGAGTGCTTGTTGTAACTCGCATTTCTGATTGGTTTGGGTATAATCACACGGGAGAAAGAAATGTGACCCGTAATGACAGGAATAACATGAAACAAATCGACATAGACGACGAATTATATCAATATATTGCAAGCAATACGCAAAGTATTGGTGAAAGTGCATCCACTATTTTACGTCGTTTATTAAATCTGAGCGGCGAAAAAATTCTAACCGCAAACGTAGAACTAACTCAAAACAATCAAACTGCGACTACGTCCACTGCTACATTAAAAAGCTCAGACCCAACGGCTGCTGAGACTACAAAAAAACAAACACCTGTAGCTCACGCACCTGTGCAGCAAAAAAGTGATAATATTTTTAATGTACTAAATAAAGAAGAGCTGGCAATGCAAAAGGGCGTTGTTGGACGTTTTTTGTTTATTTTAAGTGCATTTTACCGTACACATAAAACTGACTTTTCGGCTGTATTAGATATAAAAGGCCGCGACCGTGTTTACTTTGCTACCAGCAAAGAAGACTTAGTTAATAGCGGCAGTAGCATGAATCCTAAAAACATAACTGATAGTGAATATTGGGTTATGACGAATTCTAATACAACGCGTAAAAAAATGATGCTTCATGAAGTGGCTCTTTGCCTTGGTTACAGTGCAGAGCAAGCTGAAAAAATTCGCGATTACCTGTAAGGAAATATAATGGCTATTCACTCAGGCGCAGGTAAAACTGCTCCACAATCGGCACTGGTTAATGTTCCAAAATTAGTATCTGCCTATTATTTAAATGAACCAGATCTTGAGCAGAACCCTGAGCATTGCGTTGCTTTTGGTACATCAGGCCACCGTGGGTGTTCTTACGATGTTAAATTTAACGAATCACACATTTTGGCGATTACTCAAGCTATTTGTGATTACAGAAAACAAAATGATATTTTTGGTCCGTTATTTTTAGGTAAAGATACGCACGCATTGAGTGAGGCTGCATTTAATTCAGCTATTGAAGTTTTAGTTGCTAACGAAGTGCAAGTGATAACGCAAGAAAACGGTGACTTTACACCAACACCTGTAATCAGTCATGCCATCGTAAGTCATAACAAGCTACACCCAAATGAGCTTGCAGACGGGATTGTAGTTACCCCGTCGCATAACCCTCCTGAAGATGGTGGCTTTAAGTACAACCCACCTAATGGCGGACCTGCTGATACCGACGTCACTAAATGGATTGAAGACAGAGCTAATCAACTTTTATTAGAAGATTTAGTTGAAGTTGAGTTATTCCCATTCGCTAAAGCATCGCGTTCAGGTTTTATCCGCTACGAAGATTTAATGACTCCTTATATTGATGATTTAGCAAATATCGTTAATTTAAAAGCAATTAGCGATGCAGGTATCAAAATTGGTATCGATCCACTTGGTGGTTCGGGTATTAATTTTTGGCCTGTTATTGCTAAAAAATATAATTTAGATTTAACCGTTGTTAATGATGTTGTTGACCCACGTTTTGCTTTTATGCCACTTGATAAAGATGGCAAAATTCGTATGGATTGTTCATCACCTTATTCAATGGCGAATCTTATTGCATTAAAAGATGATTTTGATGTGTCTATTGGTAACGACCCTGACTACGATCGCCACGGTATTGTAACGCCAGATGGTTTAATGAATCCAAACCACTTTTTAGCAGTGGCAATCGATTACTTACTTAAACACCGTGATTGGAATGAAACCGTAGAAATTGGTAAAACATTGGTTTCTAGCTCTATGATTGACAAAGTAGCTGCTCGTAACAGCCGTAAAGTTAAAGAAGTACCCGTAGGCTTTAAATGGTTTGTTGAAGGCTTAAGTAAAGGCAAACTTGCGTTTGGTGGCGAAGAAAGCGCCGGTGCGGCATTCTTACGTTTTGATGGCTCTGTATGGTGTACAGATAAAGACGGCTTCATAATGGGGCTACTCGCTGCAGAAATACTTGCTGTGACAGGTAAAACGCCATCAGCGCTTTATAAAGAATTAGAACAAGAGTTTGGTTCTCCAATTTATAAACGCCTAGATGCACCAGCCACAAGCGGTCAAAAATCACGTTTAAAAGCATTGAGTGCTTCTGATGTTAAAGCAGATACACTTGCTGGCGAGCCTATTTTGCAAAAATTGACTCATGCACCAGGTAACGATGCCGCCATTGGTGGTTTAAAAGTGGTCACTGAAAATGGCTGGTTTGCAGCGCGTCCTTCGGGTACTGAAGATATTTATAAAATATACCTTGAATCATTTAAAGGTGAAGCGCATTTAGCGTTACTTGAAAAAGAAGCTAAAAAGCTTGTAGATTCAGTTATAAGCTAACTTAATCTAATAATTTTAAAACGGCTGATTTATTCAGCCGTTTTCGTTTCTATACCTTGTGTATTTATAAAAATATATGCATAAAAGTATACTCCCACATTATTTTTAAAGGGCTTATTATATGTCAGCCAATCCATCTTACTTAAATGAATTAAAACAAACGGGCGATTTTTTAACGCTTAGTCGTGACAACGAATGGCATTTAGATGCAGCTGAGTTTGTTTTAGATAATGGGACTCGTGTAAATATACACGATACCGGTGTAATTGAGTTTCAACCTGCTGTTAAAACAAGCAAAGATGTAATTTATTCAAGCGCTGTACACGGTAACGAAACTGCGCCAATTGAAATTTGTGATACGCTCATTAAACAAATTATAAAAGGCGAGCTGATACTTAAGCAGCGTGTTTTGTTTATTTACGGTAATCCACAATCAATTAATATTGGCCTGCGTTTTGTAGAAGAAAACTTAAATAGATTATTTAATGGTCACCATACAGTTGAAGGTGTACCAATGAATAATGAGCGAAACCGCGCTGCAAAGCTTGAGCAGTACGTAAGCGATTTTTATGCCCGTGGTGAGCAAGGCCGCAGCCGAAGTCATTACGACTTACACACCGCAATTAGAGGCTCTAAAAACGAAAAATTTGCTGTGTATCCATTTTTACATGGTAAGCCATGGAAAAAGTCGCAGTTACAATTTTTATTGAGCTGTGGTGTAAATACCGTGCTTATGATGAAATCTCCTGCAACAACATTTAGCTATTATTCGTCATTTAGACACGGTGCTGACTCTTTTACGGTAGAGCTGGGTCAGGTTAAACCATTTGGCCAAAATGATATGGCCCGCTTTGAAAAAACAAAGCAAACCTTAACTGCATTAATTAGTCAAAATGAAGTTAAATATCCTGAATTTAATGCAAACGATTTTGAATTATTTGCAGTGCACCGCACAATTAATAGAACGCAGCACGATTTTAGTTTTCCTTTTTCTGACGATGCTGAGAACTTTACTGGCTTTGCGAAAGGTGAACTACTTGCAACCGACGGTGATACAGCGATTTACGCTGACGTTGAAGGAGAGGCTATTATTTTTCCAAATGCGAGCGTAGCATCAGGGCAAAGAGCACTCCTTACTGTTATTCCAATGGATATTGATAGTAATTTCATCTAATTTGACTCATCAGACCACTAGTAACTTAAAGTTAACTATATGATTACTATTAATTAAAGTAACCGTATCGTTAACTTGCCACTTATTTAGCCAGTATTTGCTTTTGTTTCGTCCCAGATTTGTTGAATAACACTTTACGTTAACGTAAAGTGTTGGCAGCTTTAATTAAAGATAGTGCAGATGTTGCAAAGTTTAACCAGCAACAATCACCCACAATAATAATTTAAAGGGGCACTGTTTTACCGACAACAAAAGAAGGTAGGTTATGAGTAATCCAAATAACGTATCGCTGAATATTAACCACGCGCTTGAATTTATTGATGGTCAAGCACTTAATATTCCAACCCTTAGTATTTTAACTGAGGACGGCGACATCCATCCTAGTGCAACCGCACCTGACATTTCAAAACATACCGCTATTAAGTTATATGAAACAATGCGTTTTATACGTTTGTTAGATGAACGTATGCAAGGCGCGCAGCGCCAAGGCCGTGTTAGTTTTTATATGCAATGCCTAGGCGAAGAAGCCGCAGTTACAGCCTCTGCTGCTGCACTTGATCAAGACGATATGATCATGGCGCAATATCGTGAACAAGCTGCATTGCATTACCGTGGTTTTACACTTGATCAATTTATGAACCAAATGTTTTCAAATGAATTGGATTTAGGCAAAGGTCGCCAAATGCCAATCCATTATGGCTCTAAAGCGCTAAACTACATGACGATTTCATCGCCATTGGGTACGCAAATACCACAAGCAACGGGTTATGCATATGGCCAAAAAATAAAGCACATCGACGCTAAAACAGGCGAGCTTGCCAGCACAATTGATAATGTGACTATTTGTTACTTTGGCGAAGGTGCTGCATCAGAAGGTGACTTTCATGCCGGTTTAAATATGGCCGCTGTTCACAGAGCGCCGGTTATATTTTTTGCACGTAATAACGGCTATGCCATATCTACCCCTGCTGATGAGCAATTTAAAGGCGATGGTATCGCCTCGCGTGGTGTTGGTTATGGTATTAAAACAATTCGTGTTGATGGCACAGATGCACTTGCTGTGTATGCAGCGACTAAAAAAGCACGGGAAATAGCCTCAACACAAGGTGAACCTGTACTTATTGAATCAATTGCTTATCGATTAGGCGCGCATTCTACGTCAGACGATCCAAGTGGTTATCGATCTAAAGATGAAGAAGCAAATAATCAAACCTGTCCTATTGATAAATTTAGAAAATGGCTGGTCAAACAAGACTGGTTAAACGAAGAAGACGATATAAAAGCAAAAGAGTCGATTCGTGAAGAAATTTTAGCAGCGCTTAAACGTGCTGAAGTTGTTGCAAAGCCCGCTTTAGAAGAACTGGTATCTGACGTTTACGATACACCAATTCCATTATTGCAACGCCAGTACGAGCAATTAAAAAAACATATAAAACAGCATCCAGATGCTTACCCAGTAACCGCAGGGAGAATTAAGTAATGGCTAAAATGAACATGCTCCACGCAATTAACTCTGCCCTCGATATTACGATGAATGAACACCCTCAAGCCTGTATTTTTGGTGAAGATGTTGGTTACTTCGGTGGTGTATTTAGAGCAACATCAGGCTTACAAGAAAAGTACGGTAAACATCGTGTTTTTAATACGCCTTTAACCGAGCAAGGTATTTTAGGCTTTGCTAATGGTTTAGCGGCATTTGGTGCACCTGCATTGGCAGAAATTCAATTCGCTGATTATATTTTTCCAGCGTTCGATCAAATAGTAAATGAAGCTGCTAAATTTCGTTATCGCAGTGGTAATGAATTTAATGTTGGTAACTTAACTATTCGTACGCCTTATGGCGGTGGTATTGCAGGTGGCTTATATCACTCGCAATCACCCGAAGCTTATTTTGCACATACACCGGGCTTAAAAGTGGTTGTACCGCGTAACCCTTATCAGGCTAAAGGTTTATTACGTGCTGCAATTAAAGATGATAACCCGGTCATATTTTTTGAGCCTAAGCGTTTATATCGTGCATCAACAGGCGAAGTGCCAGAAGAAGATTACAGTATTGAATTAGGCTCTGCTGAAGTAGTACAAGAGGGTACCGATATTACGCTTTTAGCGTGGGGTGCTCAAATGGAAATTATTGAAGCGGTAGCACAGCAAGCAAGCGAGCAAGGTATAAGCTGTGAAGTAATAGATCTTCGTAGTATTTTACCATGGGATGTTGAAACGATTGCTAAATCGGTTATTAAAACCGGCCGTTTAATCGTGAGTCATGAAGCGCCCATAACTAATGGCTTTGGTGCCGAGATAGCAGCAACAATACAACAAGCGTGTTTCTTGCATTTAGAGTCGCCAATTTTACGTGTATGTGGCCTAGATACACCATACCCGTTGGCACTTGAAAAAGAATACGTACCGGACGCACTAAAAGTGTTGGCTGCAATTAAACAATCAATGGATTTTTAGGGGGTACCATGGCTAAAGATTTTATATTACCCGATATTGGTGAAGGCATTGTTGAATGCGAAGTTGTTGAGTGGCTAGTTCAAGAAGGCGATACCGTATCTGAGGATCAGCCAATTTGTGATGTGATGACAGACAAAGCATTAGTACAAATTCCGGCAGTGCATGATGGCATTATTTCAAAGCTATATTATCAAAAAGGTGAAATTGCTAAAGTACATGCACCTTTATTTGCTATGGATGTAACTGGTGATAGTACGAGTAATGAAGTAGTAGAGGAGCCAGTTCAAGCTGAAAATCAAACTAATAACAATGTATCTGATGTAGTTGAGGACTTTATACTCCCAGATATTGGTGAAGGTATTGTCGAATGTGAGATTGTTGATTGGTTAGTCGCAGAAGGCGATGAAATAGAAGAAGACCAAGCGGTTTGTGACGTAATGACCGACAAAGCATTAGTACAAATTCCGGCAAAATATACAGGCACAGTAAAAAAACTATATTACCAAAAAGGTGAAATAGCAAAAGTACATAGCCCGTTGTTTCAAATGACAATTGCAGGCAGTGCAGCAAAACCAAATGTTGATATAAACCAAGCGGTCGTAAGGGCTCAAACTAATGCCGTCGCTGAAAAAGTTGCCTCTGTTAAAACGCAGCAAGCTGCTAAAGTTATCAATCAAAAAGCGGTTGCATCCCCCGCGGTTCGTCGTAAAGCACGTGAGCTAGATGTTGATTTAACGTGCGTTCCAGGTAGTGGAAAAAATGGCCGTATTTACAAGCAAGATATTGAAGAGTTTGTAAAAGGCGAAGTGCCAAATACTATTGATACTTCACCGCTTAATAGCGATGCTTCTCAAAGTGCAGTACAAAACCAAACACAGAATCAAAGCGGTGGTGTACGAGTAGAGCAAATTAAAGGCATTAAAGCGGCCATGGCCAAGCAAATGGTGGCATCGGTTTCAACTATTCCGCACTTTACGTTTAGTGATGAAATAGACTTAACACAGCTTATAGCTTTGCGCAGCTCCTTAAAAGAGCAGTACAAAGCACAAGGCGTAAAGCTCACCATGATGCCATTTTTTGTAAAAGCACTCTCGCTAGCAATGAAAGAGTACCCTGTACTGAATTCAAAAGTGAATGATGATTGCTCAGAGCTTACCTATTATAGCGATCATAATATTGGTATAGCGGTTGATTCAAAAATTGGCTTGTTAGTGCCTAATATTAAATCGTGCCAGAGTAAAAGCATTGTAGATGTAGCCAATGATTTAACTCGCTTAACTCATTCAGCGCGAGAAGGGCGTGTTGCACCGGATGATTTAAAAGGTGGGACGATTAGCATCTCTAATATTGGTGCAATTGGCGGCACTATCGCAACCCCTATCATTAATAAACCAGAAGTGGCTATTGTTGCGCTTGGTAAACTGCAGCACTTACCGCGTTTTGACGAAAGTGGGCAAGTTGTGAGTAAAGCTATTATGCAAGTGAGTTGGTCTGGCGATCATCGCGTTATTGATGGCGGGACTATTGCTCGTTTTAATAACCTATGGAAATCGTACTTAGAAAATCCATCGGTAATGATGATGGCTATGAGTTAATAATATAATTGTTTAAAACTGATAAAAAACCAGCAATTTGCTGGTTTTTTGTTTTAAAATAAATTGCTTTATATTAAGATTTATTTGTTGAACAAGTTTAATCAACACTCAATGGATTGTGGTTTGATATAGGGATGTTTGAAATAATATTGACTTTTACTTAGTCAATTTATAAACCCCCTCATACTATCTTAATTTGAACTCTGCAATTTTGTTTTAATGTAGGTACGAATATCAAATCCACTTATAAAAAATAATAAGGATTACAATGAAAGATCTTTTCTTTTTCGATTCAATGATAACCCCTAAAATAATCACTTTTATCTACTGGCTAATTTTATTTGCTTCATTAGTTTCAGGGATTACTGCTATGTTCACAAGTTATGGTGGTGGCTTTATTACTGGTATTGGCATTATTGTTTTCGGAGCAATTGGTGCAAGAGTTTGGTGTGAGTTTGTGATTGTGTTATTAAAATAAATAGTAATTTACAAAAAATAGCTGATAAAGAAAATTAATTAAAACCAAGCTCAGCAATTGCTGAGCTTTTTTGTATATGGCAATTTTAACTTAAAAAATAAATGCCATAGCCCACGGCCAAAGCAGGAATAGATGTATAAAGCGTAGCTATCACTGCAGCTCTAGGAGCCATTGCTATTGCTGGAAATAACGCATCACCATCGTTAGAAATCGCGTTTCCTGCTAAAGCACTAAAGGGAATAATGCCTTGAATATACAATGTAGTGACAATTATTTGCGGGCCACAGCCAGGTAAAAACCCAATAACAACTGCAATAAGCGGTGCTAAATAGGCATAATGTACAAACCACGTTTTTAAGTTCAGTCCTGCAATATTGACTAAAATTTCAAATAACATAAAAGAGGCTACTACCCATGCAGTTACAAAGTGTGTGTCTTGTAATACTTTAATTATTTTAGAAGGAGGATTGCACGTATCATCTTCTGAGGTCACTTCTTTATAACTTTCACCCTTTGACGAAAATGCCCAAATACTGACAACAAAGAGTGCCATTGCGGCACCAAAAAAATTGATCATAGTATCTATATTTGTGCCAAATTTTGTGAAGTCGACATTAAATGCAATTAAGAAAGCAATGATTAAGCTAGGTACAATTGTTATCATCCACACAGGTTTACTAATTTTAATAATATTAGTGGGTAAAATTTTAATTTGATGTTTTTGTTCTTGCGCTGTTGGGCGTAAAAAATCTTTACTGTGCATTGCATTAACAAGTAATCCACTTACTATACCGACAGTTAATCCTATCCCCATAATAATTAAACCTTCAGTAGGGCGTGTGGCAAGTAGCAAAAAAGCAGCATCGCCCATCGTTGCTGTTAGCACCGCAACAATAGAGCCAAAGCTCGCTTGACCTTTAGTAAACTGCGTAACAACTATAATAGCGCCACCACAGCCAGGTAATGCACCTAAAACAGCAGCAAAACTAATTTCTAAAATAGGCGACTTAGCACTTAAATAACTCAGCTCTAGTTGAGGTAAATGCTCTATAGCGTAGTAATAAATCAAAAGGGTAGCAGCAACAAACACACTCACTTGAAAAAAAGCATCGCTTAACGCAATCACAGTAATTTCACGTAAGGTAGGTAATGCTAAGCAAACCAATATAAATAAAGGTAGCAATAAACGTTTGTTTTGGCCTATAAACTGTCTTGACGCGGGAGTTATTAAACCAAAGTGAGAGAGTAGAATCATACAATGCGACCTAATAAATTATCTAAGTCACACTGTATATTTTAATTAAACGATAATCAATATCATTTACATTAATTAAGTCGAATGCTTGTTTGAATTTCCGATTAAAATAAAACAATGTGCGTATCCATTTATGTGTCAATATCACCTACTTGTGGGTTATAACCACAATAGGCTACCTAACCTAAAAATAAAAAACACATCGCTGTAAATTTAACCTTTGATGGTAAACACGACTTATATTATTTACGTTGAAATTCTGAATTTGTATTCCACGTTGGCCATTGCTCTTGCTCAGAAATATCAAAACCTACTTTATAAAACAATTGTAAGTCTTGAACAGCACCCGATAAATCCCATTCATCTCTATAACGATCACATGGTTGATGGTAACAACCGCGAAGTACTAAGCTCATACGTTTACGGTAATTAGCCGTTTCTTCATCAGCAGCTACTGTGCCGCCACCGGCGTACATGGCTGGAATACCCATGTTAGCAAATGCAAAGTGATCAGAGCGGTAATAGCCACCAGATGACGGTTTAGGATCGCCTGATATTGTTCTGCCTTGCTCTTTAGCTGCAGTTGCTAAAAACTCATCCATTTGTGATTTACCAATACCAACCACATTCATGTCTTTTACTTTGCCTAATAAATTTAAGCTATCCATGTTTATGTTAGCGACTGTTTTATTCGCTGCAATTACTGGGTTTGCTGCATAGTATTTAGAGCCAAGTAAGCCTTGCTCTTCAGCAGTTACCGCTAAAAATGTCATTGAACGGCTAGGGTGCTTAGGTAACTTAGTAAAGGCTTCAGCTACTTCAATTAGCCCAGCTGTACCCGTTGCGTTGTCATGAGCACCGTTATAAATTTGATCGCCTTTACGTGTTTTATCCGTACCTAAGTGATCCCAGTGAGCTGAGTAAATAACATGCTCATCTACTTGCTCGCTTCCTGGTAACGTGGCAATAAAGTTATACGACACTGATTTTTTAATCGTATTTTTAACATTAACAGAAGCAGTTAAATCGCCCATATCAACATGGTAAGCACCTTTAGCAGCATTTGTTTTAACGGTATCAAAATCTAAACCTGCTTTAGTGAAAAGCTCTTTTGCTACGTCAGTTGTAACCCAGCCTTCAACAGCTACACGATCCATATTGTTGTTTTCTTTTTGAAAACCAAACTGCTCACCGCTCCACGAGTTTTCAACAACAGACCACGGGTAAGATGCAGGTGCTGTTTCATGAATAATAATTGCGCCAGCTGCACCTTGTCGACTTGCTTCTTCATATTTGTATGTCCAACGACCGTAATAAGTCATTGCATCGCCAGTAAATAAAGCAGGGTCTTTTGTTGCAAAGCCCGGATCGTTAACCAGCATTACAACCGTTTTGCCCTTAACGTCTAACCCTTCGTAGTCATTCCAATTGTACTCAGGTGCATTAACGCCGTAGCCCACAAATACGAGTTCAGAATTTTCTATGCCTTCTTGTGCGCTAATGCGGCTGCTACCCATAACCATGTCTTTTTTATATTGATAGTCTTTACCACCAATACTAAGCACCATGTTCGAATCAGCTTCTAAAGAAACCAATGGCACTTCTTGTAAATAACTGTCGCCATTACCAGGCTCTAAGCCTAAAGCTTTAAACTGCGCAGTTAAATAATCAAGCGTTAGCTTTTCGCCAGGTGATGAAGGAGCACGGCCACCAAACTCATCCGATGCGAGTACTTTTACATGTTTAGCCAGTTCATTAGCTTGAATACTGTTATAACCATTTGTTACATCAGTAGGAGTGATACTTGTTGTTGCGCAACCTGCTAAAACAGCAGTAGCGAGGAGTGTGAGAGAGAAATAATGTTTCATGTCAGCTCTTTTTTTGTTTTAAGTTGTGATTAGTATATTAACTTCTATTAAGCAGAACCAGTTTTTGCGGTAAACTTATCGTAAATTATAGGCATAAATTGTTAAAGGTTTAAATGAAGCGTTTTACTCCCCCCGAGCAGTGGCAAATCAGTAGTTTAGAAACAGGTGCATTTGCGCATTTACGTGAGCTATTTAAAGTTAACGAACTGACAGATTGGCCGGCGCCGCAGTGGTTTTCTCCATTTTTAACCGCTATAAATGAGAATAATATCCCTATTACTTTTGAAGAAGATACAAAGGTAGACTTTGGCGATCGGTATTACGAGCAAGTAATTTTTGAGATGGGTGTTGTGCCTACACGCAGTGAAAATTGGCATGACTTGTTCGGTGGGTTTATATGGTGTTTATTTCCTAAAACCAAAGCGTTAATAAACCATAGACATGTACAAGATATAGCTGAGCATGGACTGCAACAGCGTACCAAGCATCGTAATGCACTAACGCTTTTTGATGAATGTGGCGTTGTATTAGCTATAAGTGAGAGTAAATGGCAGCAGTGGCTTTGCGATCACCAATGGAAAACTGCATTCGTTGAACACAGACATGAGTGGGGTAAAACAATAAAACCTTTTATGTTTGGTCATGCTAATTATGAAATGCTAACAAAGCCTTATATAGGTTTAACGGGTAAAGCGTTATTTGTTTGTGTACCTAATGAAATATTTTGTAAAGATTTAGTAACTCAATACCAGTACCTTGACCAAGCCCTTTATGAGATGATTAATACAGATAACTGCTTAGCCGATAACAAAAAGCTTTCACCACTGCCTTTATTAGGTGTGCCTGGCTGGCATGACGAAAACAAAGACGACTCTTTTTACAACAATACAGATTATTTTAGAGCGAAACGAAGGATGCGAACATGATAGAAGTTGCTGGGCTTAAAAAGAAATTTAAGCTAACTAAAGATCACAAAAAAAATAAAATAGACGACATCGATCCTCGTGAAGATAAAGACTACTTTCACTCAGTACGAGACGTTAATTTTAGTTGCGCTAAAGGTGAGGTACTTGGATTGCTCGGCCCAAATGGTGCGGGTAAAACGACGACACTTAGAATGATTTCAACCGCGTTAAAGCCCGATGAAGGCTCAATAACGATTGCCGGAAACGATATTGTAAAAAAACCGCTATTGGGACGTAAGTCTATTGGTTTTTTATCAGGCTCTACAGGGTTGTATGGCCGCTTAACTGTAAAAGAAAATATAGAGTATTTTGCAAAGCTTCATGGCATGAACAAAAGCGATATAACAACGCGTTGTGATGAGCTATTTACATTGCTTGATATGCACAAATTTGTAGATAAACGGGCAGAAAACCTTTCAACAGGTATGAAGCAAAAAGCAAATATTGCGCGTGCGGTTGTTCATCGCCCAGCAGTTGTTGTGCTTGATGAGCCAACAACGGGCCTTGATATAATGACAACACAAACAGTTATTAAATTTATCAAAGGTTTAAAGGCGCAGGGGACACCTGTTATTTTCTCAACCCATCATCTAGATGAAGTTGCACTTTTATGTGACCGTGTCGCCGTAATTAACGAAGGTATTAGCTGTTTTGACGGGACAGTAGAAGAGTTTAAACAAGCAGGCAATAGTGATGAGCTTAACCAAGCGTTTATGAATATATTAACGGAGAAACATGATGTTTGAGGTATTTAAAAAGGAATTAAGAGAGTTATTACGCGATAAAAAAACGCTATTATTTGTAGTCGCGCTCCCTGTTGCTATATTTCCGTTATTGTTTGCCGTAATGGCATTTATAAGCTCGCAAGCTGCAATGGACGCTGAGCAAAAAGTAAATACTTACGCGATTATCAACGGTGAATACGCACAAGAATTTACTGACAAAGTGTTTTATCACAAAAGTTTTGAGCTTTATAAAGGGGATAAAACCTTTAACAATATTGATGAGCTTAAAGCAGGCGTAATCGCTGGCGATATTGATATGGGTATTTATTTACCAAGTCATGCTGTGCAAACATTGGACGATGGAAAACAAAGCCAGTGGCAGGTTGTTTTTAACGATTCAAAATCTATCAACTTTTTATTCGAACGCGTTAAAGAACTCGCAAAAGAATACAGTGACGTGCTGCAAACTCAAAAGCTAATCAGTTTTGGTATTGAAGAGTCTGTTCAAAAATCTATTCTTAATCCGATTGAAGTCATAAAAGTGGATACAGCCGATAAACGTGAAAACCTTGGCGAAAAAATTGGCGGGTTTTTACCTTATTTACTTATTCCATTAGTATTGATGGGGGCAACTTATCCCGCTATTGATTTAGGCGCTGGCGAAAAAGAACGTGGCACGCTAGAAACACTCCTACTTACACCTATTACGCGTACAGAGCTGGTGCTTGGTAAATTTATAACCTTGTTAACTACATCCATTGCCTCCACAACCATAACGGTCTTAAGTATGGGCTGCTGGATAGCACTGGCGCTCGCATTTGCCGATCTTGATTTTATTAAAGCGGCATTTAGTACATTAGCAGTTACCGACTTACTGATGATATTTTTACTATTATTACCGGTTGCAGCTATATTTTCGGCCTTAGCTCTGGCTATATCTATCTATGCTCGCACGTTTAAAGAAGCGCAAAACTATATGGCACCACTTAGTATGGGCGTATTTTTCCCGATTATTATTTCAATAATGCCAAATATGGAACTCACTGCTAAAACAGCATTTATTCCAGTTACAAACGTGGCTTTAGCGATTAAAGAAATAGTAAAAGGGACTGTTGATTACACATTCATAGGCTTAATATTTTTAGCCACTGCAATCATTGCTGCAGGGCTACTGGCCTTTTGCGTTAAGTGGTTTAATCGCGAAGATGTACTTTTTAGATGATATAAAGTTATCCTGGCTTTGGTAATTTATTACCAAAGCCAGTAATCGTATATTTAAGTTTTATAGCAGCGTTTAGCTGCTATTTTTATATGTTGATTTTAATTATGGAAATCATCAATAATACCAATACCCTTAATTACGTGACCTATTTTGAAGTAAGAAAATTATGTTGATAACAAAGCAAAAACTTCTTTATTTAATTGTTATCACTAATTGCTCTACCTCCTGCATCCACGCAGTCGTATAACAGGAATTTTAACGCAGTTAAAGTCAGATTTAATCCCTGAAATTGATTAAGTATTATTGCGGATTGGTATAAAAAACCTTTTAAACAGCTGTTTACGAATGTTGCTCTCATGGTCATTAGTTCCCAATGTTCAGATCTGTTCAGAACGTATTAACGTACTCTATGCTTATAATTACCTCGGTGTTTATTAATTTAAGTTAGGCGTGTTGAACTTTTGTGGGTGAAATCTCAAAAATAGACCTGTTTTTTAGTCAAAATACAGCCTAAATAATGTGGTGTTACTTATAAGGGATTATTTATAAATAGGCGATAGCGCAGCATAAATGCCAAACATACGCTGCCAATTGCATTCTCCCTTATGACTTATGACTTATGACTTATGACTATTGACTCTTTGCCGCTTATATTGAGATAGGTAAAGCGCGTTAGTAATCTGCAGACATTTTACTTATTCTTAATGTAAGTCAGTAAGGTAACGCAGGAGCAGCTAGCTAGCCCAAAGGTTATAAACCATGTGCCGCGATATAGGCCCTTGACGGAACAAATTTCAATCTTGAATGATAAACAGGGCGTAATGCTGAAAAACTATACGTAAATAGTTACCCGTTACTAATAAAATAATTGCACGGTTAATACATAAATGGATTTACGATGCCATCTCAGATTATCAATCTTTAAGTAACTAAAAGCTAAATATTGAAAATTACCCCTTATAGACCTGTAAGCTCTGGTTTTTAGGATATTTAATTGTTTAATACTCTATACTGTTTAGTAGTTCAATTTAGTGGCGAAAGTAAATGTTAAAAAAGAATATTTTTTTAAGAAGCACAAAAAATAACAAGCTGATACTTTTGGTAGTAATAACATTTATAGTTATTTCATTACCCTCGCTTTATTTATTTGAGAAAAAAGTAAGAAGTGACGTTTATAATACGGCTCAAATTGAATTAAAAAGAGAATTAGAAACAAAAACGCTGTCTTTAAAAAAGCACTTTAAAGACAGCGTTACTGCTATCCGATTTCTAGATGCTACACCACCAATCCAAGGTATTTCTCGCGCCTCAGAACATAAATTGATAGATCCACTATTGGGTACGCCAATTGCGGTCTGGCAAGAGCGCTTAGCAAGTATATTTTCGGGTTTTATGCGCACAGACGAAAGCATATTACAGGCACGTTATATTACACTAGCAGACGGTGGCCGAGAAGTTGTTAGGGTCGATCGCACTGAGCTCGGCAGCCTAGTTAGGCTCGATGGAGAACAATTACAACAAAAAGGACAACGTGACTACGTAATTAAAGCCAGTATATTAGATGCAAATTCAGTTTACATTTCCCCTATAAATTACAATCGAGAAAATGGCGAAATACAGCAGCCTTACATTAGTACTTTTCGAGTTGCTAAACCTGTTTTCGACGAACATAAGCAAGTGTTTGCAGTACTAGTCACTAATTATTTTGCAGACGAATTATTTAAAAGCTTAATTGTAGAGTCTCCAAGGGGCATTGCTATTTACTTAATGAATAATGAAGGTGAATTTTTATACCATCCAGATACTGACTTACGATTTGGCTTTGAGTTTAACCAAAGTAGGACTTGGGATGATGAATTTAATGAAGCCGAAGAAATGTCTGTAGGCAATACACTGCCAATAAATAGTTACCCTCAACAATACTACTTAAAAAAACGGATTTATTTTGAAGGAGATATCGCGATGCTCCCTCTTGAATTAGCTGTTAGCTTAAATACTCATGATTTATTATTGAAAGTGAGTGAAAGGCGACAAAATTTCATTATTTTACTCGTAGTGTTTTTTAGCATCTTTTTAATAATAACCTCTATATATCAAAGATTCATAAACCGTAAATTACTTATACATTCATTGAAAGAGCAAAATAACAAAGTAATAGAAAATTCTTTGGACGCTATTTTTACAATTGAAGAAACGGGACAAATTGTTCATTTTAATAACACGGCTAAAAATGTATTTGGCAGTGCTCTAGAGGACAAAGAAAACGATTTCATTTCACTATTCAACTTAAATAAAGCGGATATTAATTGTATTGAAGAAACTATAATTGATGGGGCAAAAATGCCCTTCGAAGCTATTTATACTGATGCATTTGGTAACAAGCAATTTTATTCGATAACACTCAGTAGTATTTTTGATGTGTATAACAACCGCTATCAAGTTGCTGCGATTTTAAGAAATATTACTTCACTGAAAAACATACAATCAGAACTTGAAGGTTTAAATAGTACTTTAGAGCTTAAAGTATCCCAAAGAACCATAGAACTAGAACGCGCTATAGATCAAGCCCTAGCAGCGAGCCAAGCAAAAAGTGACTTTGTTGCTAACATTTCTCATGAAATTCGTACCCCAATGAACGGCGTATTAGGCATGCTAGAAATGTTAAAAGAGGAGGGGCTATCTGAGCAACAGCATCATTATTTAAAATTAGCTAACAGCAGTGCACATTCATTAATGAACTTAATTAATGACATCTTAGACTTCTCTAAAATTGAAGCCGGAAAACTCGATATTGATAATCATACTTTTGATGTTGTCACCGTATGCAGTGATATGATTACTTCTTTAGCATTGCAAGGACAACGAAAAGGACTTGAAGTTTTTTTAGATACAAAAGACGTTATCGACCGGATGGTGATTGGTGACAGTCACCGCTTAAAACAAATTTTGATAAACTTAGTTAATAATGCCTTTAAGTTTACCCACAAAGGTGAGGTTAGCTTAACAATTGGCTCTAAGTACATCACCAATTCTAAACTGTTAATGAGTTTTACGGTCAAAGATACCGGGATTGGTATTGCTCCTGAAAATTTAGATAGATTATTCGAGGTGTTTACACAAGAGGATTCAAGTACGACTCGTCACTTTGGTGGAACAGGTTTAGGTTTATCTATTTGCAAAAAGTTAGCCCAGTTGATGGGAGGTAATATTACGGTTACTAGTAAAAAAGGGATTGGCAGTGTTTTTATTGCTACGGTAGAGTTGCATGTTGCACAGCAGAAAAAGTTAAATACGAGCATTGAATTAGCGACATCAATTAACGTGGCAACATTAATTGCGCGTGATAACGTATTTAACAACGTCACAAATTTACTAGTACACGCGTGTAAAATAGATAAGGATAAAATTGTCCGCTTAGATTATTTTAGTGGACATAGTGCATTTGATGCCGACTTATTAATTATAGATGATGAGCATCCACAAATTGATGCCCTCATTAGTTTTTGTAATCAATATGATAAGAAATATGTGCTGATTTTACGTGATATGGTAGTAAACAAGCAGTCTACGATAGTGGCCGAATATAGCCATATTTTAAATAAACCACTTACCCAAGATCAGTTTAGCTACAAGTTAGCGAGTTTATTCGGCGCAAATAATGAACTTGTGGTTGCAGCAGCTAACCATTTAATTGAAGAACCTATAGAGCCAGACTTATCGAATTATAATGTATTATTAGTTGATGATAATATGATCAACGTTGAAGTTGCTAAAGCTATTTTAAAACATACGAAAGTAAAAATAACCACCGCATCAGATGGCTTAGAAGCATTAGAGGTATTAAAACTACATGAGGGTCAAACCTTCGATATTATTTTAATGGATTGTCAAATGCCAAATCTCAACGGTTACGATACTACTAGCGCAATAAGAAGTGGTAAAGCGGGAAGTGAATATTCGTACGTGCCAATTATTGCTATGACAGCAAGTGCGATGGAAGGTGACAGAGATCGCTGTTTAGCTGCAGGGATGAACGATTATATTACTAAGCCAATAAAGCCACAAACGCTAAAGAGTAAGCTATTGACTTGGTTAAACTGAATCACATCCATTGTGTAAGTGTTCAGCTGCTATGCAGCTGATTTTTTTGGTTTAGCTTCTACTGAGCTGACTTTCGGTGCAGCTAGTTTTGTAATATCAGCACTGTCGAGCACGGTTTGCGTATCTGACCAATGTAATAACTCAATTTTTCCATCTTTTTGCTCTACAAGTGCCGTGCAGCTCTCAATCCAATCCCCATCGTTGCAATACATAATCCCATCATCCACTTTTATTTTAGGGTGATGAATATGTCCACAAATAATACCATCTACTTTTTGTTTTTTAGCTTCGCGGATAGCGGCATCCTCAAAGGCTTCAATAGCTTCACGGGCTTTGTGTACTCGCGCTTTGATCCACGCGGCAAGTGAGTAGTAATTCCCACCAAATACTTTACGTATACGATTTATCCAACGATTTAAAAATAATAAAAAGTCGTATCCGGCATCACCAGCTATGCTAATGAGTTTGTTATAGCGAGTTGCGATATCAAATTCATCACCATGAACAAGCAAGAATCGCTTATTAGCTTTAGTGGTGTGAATAAACTGTTGATGGACCTCAACACCGAATAAAGTTTGATCAACGTAGTTACGAAACGTCTCATCGTGATTACCGGGAATATAAATGACGCGTGTCCCATTAGCTGCTTTTTGTTGTATAGAATTTAATACTTGATAATGTGAAGAGTGCCAATAAAACTGACGTTTCATTGACCATAAATCGATAATATCACCGACTAAATAAAGTGTATCGGATTCTACCGAGTTTAAAAAATCAAGTAAGTAATCAGCTTTACAATCTTTGTAACCTAAATGAACATCAGATATCCAAATGGCTGGATAATGTTGTTTTTTACGCAGTTGATTGTTTGTCATGCCCGTCATCCATAGTGTAATAATTAAACACTGTAGATAAATCTAATGACACTTATGAGACACTTTAGCGAAGCCTCCATGACAATTTACACCAAGGCACGTAATTAAAAGATTTCTACAAAGCTAGAAAAGGTGAGTCATTGAGCAGCTATTATTATGCATTGCTATTATCGCTCATCAAAAAGGCCGCATTTTAAATGCGGCCTTTTAGTCTATTTTAAGCGTGCGTGTTATTAACCTTTAACAGCCGCTTTAATTGCATCAATTGCTGTGTCGATATCAATCATTAGCTTTTCACCGGTGCGGCGGTTTTTAAGCTCAACTTTGTTTTCGTCAAGGTTGCGCTCACCAATTACTAGCGTAAATGGCACACCAATGAGTTCCATATCGTTAAACATAACACCAGGGCGCTCTTTACGGTCATCAAATAACACATCAAGACCTGCATCTTTTAAACCTTGGTAAAGGTCATTTGCAATATCAGGAATACGATGCGATTTGTGCATGTTCATTGGCACAATTGCTAAATCGAATGGCGCGATTGATTTTGGCCAAATGATCCCGTATTGATCGTTGTTTTGCTCTATAGCAGCAGCAACAATACGTGAAACACCAATACCGTAACAACCCATGGTCATTGTTTGGTTTTTACCGTCTTCGTTTAATACGCCCGCTTTCATTGCTTGTGAGTATTTAGTGCCAAGCTGGAAAATATGCCCAACTTCAATACCACGTTTAATTTGTAAAACGCCTTGGCCACATGGGCTCATATCGCCTTCAACAATATTACGGATATCAGCAACTTCATAATTAGTTACATCACGATCCCAGTTAATGCCGCTGTAATGCTCGTCATCTTTATTAGCACCGGCAACAAAATCAGCAAGTACGTTAGCCGTTCTATCAACAATAATTGGCATCGACAGGCCAACCGGGCCAAGTGAACCAGGTCTTGCACCAATAGCAGCAACAATATCAGCCTCTGTTGCCATTTCTAGCGGAGAGTCTACTAACGGGTGCTTTTCAGCTTTTAGTTCATTTAATTCGTGATCGCCACGCAGTACTAAGGCTACAAGACCACGTACTTCGTTTTCATCAGGCGTGCCATAAACAATTAACGTTTTAACACCGCGATGTGGCTTAACACCGTAGTGTTTTTTAAGCTCGTTAATAGTTTTAGCGTCAGGAGTTGGAAACGCTTTAAGCTCTTTTGATGCTTCAGGGCGTGGATCGTTTGGTGCAAGCGCCTCTGCTTTTTCAATATTAGCGGCGTAGTCGCTGCCATCACTAAATGCAATGGCATCTTCACCTGATTCAGCAAGTACATGAAACTCGTGCGATACGCTTCCGCCGATAGAGCCTGTATCTGCGATAACAGGACGGTAATCAAGACCTAAGCGCTCAAAAATATTACAATATGCCTTGTGCATCGCTTGATATGTTGCATCTAAACATTCTTCACTTAGGTGAAAAGAGTAGGCATCTTTCATTGTAAATTCACGAGCACGCATCACACCAAAGCGAGGACGGCGTTCGTCGCGTACTTTAGTTTGTACTTGGTATAAAGTAACTGGTAACTGTTTATAGCTATTAATTTCTTTACGAACGAAATCAGTAATCACTTCCTCGTGCGTTGGTCCAAGTGCAAATGTACGATTATGACGATCAGTAAAGCGCATTAGCTCAGGACCAAACTCATTCCAACGACCAGACTCTTCCCACAAATCAGCCGGTTGAATAACTGGCATTAGCATTTCAATGGCGCCAGCTTTGTCCATCTCTTCACGTACAATGTTTTCTACTTTACGTAGTACACGTAAACCAGAGGGTAACCAAGTGTATAAACCCGAAGCGACGCGACGGATCATACCGGCTCTAAGCATTAACTGATGCGATACGATTTCAGCATCTGATGGCGTTTCTTTAAGTGTTGCGAGTATATATTGGCTTGTACGCATGTTTTTTCCGAAATAGAGTAATTATGTTCTTTTAATAGAGCTTAAGTTTAACAGCGGATGCTTTTACACTAAAGCGCTAAGTGAGTTATTTAGTTTTTTTCTATGCTTGTTACTAGGTTATGCTCGCCATTGACTTGCCAGCGAATATTATAATTGTACAAAGTCATACCGTAGCTTTGCTCGCCATCTTTTTGTTTTTTATAGGCAGGGCGGGGATCTTGTTTTAAAACATTAGCTATAAAATCATGTAAATCTGGGTACTGTGTTTGCGCATCAACAAACTCAATTGCCTGAGGGCTAAATTCAACCGTCATTTGTGTTTCTGGGCGTGTATCAGCAAAGCCAGCACTGGCGTCAAACATAGCATCTGAATAAGGTAAGTACGGTTTAATATCGATAATTGGTGTGCCATCAAGTAAATCAATGCCAGCGAGTAATAAACTAAGTTGTCCGTTTTTATACTCAATACCTTCGAGCTTTACTGCGCTCATACCAATCGCGTTTGGTCTAAATGTAGCGCGTGTAGCAAATACACCTTTTCGTTCATTGCCACCTAAACGAGGTGGACGAACCATGGCAGAATAACCTTTATCGGCCGTTTCATGAAAACGAAATAACAACCAAATATGAGTAAATTCATCTAAACCACGTACAAACTCTTCGCGATTAAAATCAGGTGCAAAAATAAGTTTTGCCTTGGCTTGTGGCACTAAACGAGGTTGCCTAGGTATAGCAAACTTTTGTTTATAAGGAGATTCAATGTGGCCAATAGCCGAAATGGTATAATCGCTCATAGTACTCGGATACAAATAAAATAGAGCGCTATTCTACCTTTATTTAGCGACTATGGCATTAATGTGAATAAGTTTATTATTTATAGACTGCTTGGTCTATATGATGAAAATTAGCAGGCCTTAAAACAAAAAAGGGTAAGCTCTTAAGCTTACCCTATTAATACATGTTAAAGACTCATTAAAACATGTATTGAACTGATACAGACGCTACATCCATGTCTGGATCAATATCATCGTCAAGTTTGTAACGTTCATACTCTAAACGAAATTGAACATTTGTTGTAAGCGCATATTCAATACCTGCACCGTAAAACGCATCTCCACCATCTGTAGAGGTTGATATACTTCCTACTGGTAGGTCTTGTGTGTAGTCTGCGTCCCATTCAAGCCAACCAACTTTTGCGTATACAGTGAAGCTTTCAGATAGAGGAAGCCCTAGGCGTGCGGCAAGTGATACGCCATCAATCTCAGCTTTACTGTCTATGTCACTAACTTCATCAAAGTTTTGGTAAGCAAGCTCTAAGCTTAAGTACTCGTTAAATTGAGTACCAACATACCCTTTGAGCATTTGTGCATCGTCGTCAAAGTCAGTGTCGTTGTCACTGTCTTCAAACTCAAAAGAATATTGACCGTAACCGATACCAGTATAAATACGTGGAGAATCAAAATCAGAAATATCAGCGTGTGCTGCTGTGTTAAAACCCAGTGTTGCTAATGCAAGTGCAGAAAGAGAAAGTGTTTTAATCATTGTGAATAGCTCCTTTACAAATTAAAAATTAATGTTCGATTAAGTCAATCAAACTTCAATTTAATAAGTGCAGTGAACATGCCAATTTTAAAAACAAGTAAAAACCCCTCATAATACCTACTTTAGTACTGGTTATCGCAAGGGGTTGTTTGGTTTTTAAGCAATGCGAGCTTTTGTAGTGATTTGTTTTCTAAACAGTTTTGTACGTTTTACAAAACAACATGAGTTTTTTACACAGCTACATTTTGAATTTACAGAACAGCTAAAAGTTATACATTGTGTAACAGGTTTTCAGTTTCAATTGCTATTTCTTTCATTTTAATAGCGTAGTTTTCTAATTTTAAATCTTCGTCTGTCACAGCTTTAAATTCAGGCACTTCTACTGGATAACCCGTTTCATCCATTGCGACAAAACTTATAACACAGTGATTTGTTTCAACCATATTTTGTGTTTTTGGATCGCCACAACGTACTTGAATAAATATCTGCATACTTGTTTTACCGGTATGCGCTATTTTAGCTTCTACTTCGACAATTTGCCCTACTAATATTGGACGTCTAAATTTAACCCCAGCAACTGACACAGTCACACAATAATGACCACTCCAGCCAGCTGCACATGCATAACCAGCTTGGTCAATCCACTTCATGACGACTCCACCATGAACTTTACCACCAAAATTTACATCGGTAGGCTCTGCTAAAAAACGAAAAACAACTTTTGACGACGGCATAGATATTACTCATTTATTAATACTGCATATGAGCATAGCGCAAAAAAGGGGCCGAAGCCCCTGCAATTTAGGATATGTTTATAATTTATATGTAAAAAACGTAGTTATATAACTATACGACGCATAATTTAGTTACATATTAGGGTAATTTGGTCCACCAGCGCCTTCAGGTGTTACCCACGTAATGTTTTGGCTGGGGTCTTTAATATCGCAAGTTTTACAGTGCACACAGTTTTGGGCATTAATAACAAACTCTTTATTGCCTGCTATTTCTTGTACTTCGTAAACGCCAGCAGGACAATAACGTTGTGCGGGTTCATCAAATTTAACTAGGTTTACGTTAATAGGAATTGACGCATCTTTAAGCTTTAAATGACACGGCTGTGATTCTTCGTGGTTAGTATTTGATAAAAACACACTTGAGAGTTTATCAAAGCTAAGTTGTCCATCTGGTTTTGGATACGCAATTTTGTCAGCAGCTTTTGCATCAACAAGGGTAGAGTGATCGGGCGTATTATCTTTAAATGTAAACGGTAAACCGCCATTAAAAATATTTTGATCAAGCGTGTTATACGCACCACCTATAAACTTACCAAGTTTGTGCATTGCAGGGCCAAAGTTACGAGATTGATATAGCTCTTTATATGCCCACGATTGCTCAAACGCTGTCTGGTATTTAGTTAAATCGGTATTTGCTAACTCATTTTGCAGCGCTTCGAAAATAACCTCAGCGGCAATCATTCCCGATTTCATTGCTGTGTGATTACCTTTAATTTTTGCAAAATTAAGTGTGCCTGCATCGCACCCTACAAGTAAACCACCAGCAAAATGCATTTTTGGTAATGAATGCAAGCCACCTTTAGCAATAGCACGCGCACCGTAAGCAATACGTTCAGCGCCTTCAAGTACGTTTTTAAAAACTGGATGGTGTTTCATTCGCTGAAACTCATCAAACGGACTCAAATGTGGGTTTGCGTAATTTAAATCAACAATTAAACCAACAACGACTTGATTGTTTTCACTGTGATACATAAATGCACCACCATTAGTATCGCCGCTAAGTGGCCAACCTGTACCATGAACAACTTTGCCAAGCTCATGTTTACTTTCATCAATTTGCCAAATTTCTTTAAAGCCTAAACCGTAATGCTGCGGCGATGAACCTGCATCAAGTGCAAACTCATTAATTAATTGTTTACCTAAATGACCACGGCAACCTTCTGCAAAAATAGTGTATTTTGCACGAAGCTCCATGCCTGGCATGTAACCGTCTTTTTCATTACCGTCTTTGTCTACGCCCATATCGCCAGTAATAATCCCGTTTACTGCTTTATCTTCAATTATTAAAGAGTGTGCGCTAAATCCTGGAAAAATCTCGACGCCTAAGTTTTCAGCTTGCTCTGCAAGCCATCGACACACGTTACCCATAGATACAATGTAGTTACCATCATTATGAAATGTTTTTGGTGTAGCAAAGTGGGGGATTGATGTCGCTTTTTGCTCGTTGTTAAACCAATAAATTTCATCGTTAGTTACTTTGGTTGTAACCGGTGCGCTAAGCTCTTGCCAATTAGGTAGTAGTTCATCCAAAGCTTTGGTTTCAAAAATAGCCCCAGAGAGTACATGTGCACCTACTTCAGAACCCTTTTCGACTACGCAAATCATGCACTCTTGTTGTTTTTCTTGTGCTAATTGCGCGAGTTTAATTGCACTTGAAAGCCCAGCAGGGCCTGCACCAACAATTACTACATCAAATTCCATGGTTTCACGTTCGACCATAATAACCTCTTTATCTATGACGGACTTATTTGAATGTTTACTACGCATTTAAATAAGGTGTACAGCCTATTTTTAACCTTGCAAATTAAACGTTACAGACTGTGAATAGTTAAAGGTTATTTTAGGTTGACGTTTACGTCAACAGGAAGTAGTCTAATTTCATAAAATAAATAGGTTGACGTGCACGTTACCTTGTAGGTTTAAATAATTATGGAGTTCCTATGAAAGTTCTCGTACCAATAAAAAGAGTGATTGATTACAACGTAAAAGCACGCGTTAAAAGTGATAACAGCGACGTTGATTTAACCAACGTAAAAATGGCAATGAACCCGTTTTGTGAGATTGCCATAGAAGAAGCAATTCGCCTCAAAGAAGCCGGCACAGCCAGTGAAGTGGTTGCCGTAACTATTGGTCCTAAAGCATCGCAAGAACAATTACGTACAGCATTAGCATTGGGTGCTGACAAAGCCATTCACATCGAAACCGATGAAAAGCTCGAGTCACTTCATATTGCAAAGCTACTCGCTAAAATTGTAGAGCAAGAAACGCCTGAACTTGTCATTTTAGGTAAGCAGTCAATCGACTCAGATAATAATCAAACAGGTCAAATGCTTGCTGCGCTTACTAATCGTGGGCAGGGTACATTTGCATCAAAAGTGGTTATTAAAGATGGCAAAGTAAACGTAACACGCGAAGTTGATGGCGGGCTGCAAACGGTAGCACTTAATTTACCGGCGGTTGTTACAACTGATTTACGTTTGAATGAGCCTCGCTATGCATCACTGCCAAATATTATGAAAGCCAAACGTAAGCCGCTTGAAGTAATAGCAGCAGATTCGCTTGGTGTTGATTTAACACCGCGTATTCAATTAATAAGTGTAGAAGAGCCAGCTAAACGCACCGCAGGAATTATTGTTGAAGACGTTGCACAGCTTGTAGAAAAATTAAAAACAGAGGCAAAGGTGATTTAAATGAAAACACTCGTAATTGCAGAGCACGACAACGGTGCCTTAAAACCAGAAACCTCAAAAACTATTAACGCCGCAGTAAAAATGGGTTTTCCTATTGATGTACTAATTGCAGGTAACCACTTAAGCGCAATGAGCTCACAAGTTGCCAGCATTGATGGCGTAGCTAATGTTTTAGTTGCTGATAATAGCGTTTATGAACATCAGTTAGCTGAGAGCATGAGCGATTTAGTTTTATCACTTAGCGACACCTACAGCCACATTGTTGCAAGTGCTACTACAACGGGCAAAAACTTTATGCCACGTGTTGCCGCGCTATTAGATGTTGCGCAAATTTCTGAAATTATCGCAGTAGTGGATGCAGATACATTTAAACGACCTATTTATGCTGGTAATGCAATCGCCACGGTTAAATCACTCGACAGTAAAAAAGTAATTACTGTGCGTGCTAGTAGCTTCGATTTACAAGGTGAGCAATCAGCTGCTGCTATAACAAGTATTGATACAGTATCAGATTCACAATTAAGCAGCTTTGTAAGTGTTGAGCAAACAGAATCAGAACGCCCTGAGCTTACAGCAGCTAGTGTGGTCATATCGGGTGGTCGCGGTATGCAAAACGGCGAAAACTTTGCATTACTCAATGGTATTGCCGATAAATTAGGTGCAGCTATTGGTGCGTCGCGCGCTGCAGTTGATGCAGGCTTTGTACCTAACGACATGCAAGTAGGGCAAACAGGTAAAATTGTAGCACCTAACTTATATATTGCCGTGGGGATTAGCGGTGCTATTCAGCATTTAGCGGGCATGAAAGACTCAAAAGTAATCGTCGCGATAAATAAAGACCCAGACGCACCTATTTTTCAAGTCGCTGATTACGGTTTAGTGGCTGATTTGTTTGAAGTACTGCCACAGTTAGAGAGTGCTTTATAGCCTTTAAATAAACAAACGTATTCTGGTTGAAAGCCGTGGTGCTCTTTGAGTGCTGCGGCTTTTTTATACGGTTAATTCAAGACACAAAAAAACCAGCCAATTGGCTGGTTTTAAGTATTTATAAACATCTTACTAAATATTAGTAAGTTGCGCTGCCTTTAGTACGAGGGAAGGCAATAACGTCACGTACGTTGCCCATACCTGTTACATAAGCAACTAAGCGTTCAAAGCCTAAACCAAAGCCCGAATGTGGCACGCTACCGTATTTACGTAAATCGCGGTACCAGCTGTAATCTTCTTTGTTTAAGCCCATTTCTTCTAAGCGTGCATCAAGTACATCAAGACGTTCTTCACGTTGTGAACCGCCAATGATCTCACCAATACCAGGTGCTACAACATCCATTGCGGCAACGGTTTTACCGTCTTCGTTTTGGCGCATGTAAAATGCTTTAATATCACGTGGGTAGTTTTTAATAACTACCGGTGCTTTAAAGTGCTCTTCAGCTAAGTAACGCTCGTGCTCAGACTGTAAATCTACACCCCATTCAACAGCGTACTCAAACTTTTTGCCACAGTTTTTAAGGATTTCTACAGCGTCTGTGTAATCAACTTGTGCAAAGTCTTTATCTACAAATTCTTCTAAACGCGTAATTGCGGTTTTTTCTACACGTTGTGCAAAAAATTCCATGTCATCACGGCGCTCTTCAAGTACCGCTTTAAATACATACTTAAGCATGTTTTCAGCCAGTTTTGCTATATCTTCTAAATCAGCAAACGCTACTTCAGGCTCTACCATCCAAAATTCTGCAAGGTGGCGAGATGTATTTGAATTTTCTGCGCGGAATGTAGGGCCAAATGTATAAATTTTTGACATTGCAGACGCGTAAGTTTCGCCATTTAACTGACCAGATACAGTAAGGAATGCTTCTTTACCGAAGAAATCTTCGCTGTAATCAACATCGCCTTTGTCTGTAAGTGGTAAGTTTTGCATATCAAGCGTTGATACACGGAACATTTCGCCAGCGCCTTCACAGTCACTTGCCGTAATAATTGGCGTGCTGATCCAGTAAAAGCCTTGCTCGTGGTAAAAACGGTGAATAGCTTGTGCTAAACAGTTACGTACACGAGTTACCGCGCCAATCATATTTGTACGAGGGCGAAGGTGAGCGTGCTCACGTAAGTACTCAATGCTGTGGCGTTTTGCCGACATTGGGTATGAATCTGGGTTTTCTACCCAACCTAACACAGTCACTGAGTTAGCTTGAATTTCGTAAGATTGACCTTGGCCAGCAGATTGTACTAAAACACCAGTAACCGACACAGAACAACCGGCTGTTAAGCTAGTAACTTCATCATAATTATTCAGTGAATTAGGAACTACCGCTTGAATAGGATCAAAACACGAACCGTCATGAACGGCTAAAAATGAAATTCCTGCTTTTGAATCGCGGCGAGTACGGATCCAGCCCTTAATTGTTACTTGGCTGTCTACCGCAACATTGCCTTTTAATAGCTCTGAAATCGCTAAATGGCTCATCTTCACTCCAATGATATAAGTTGCCTAACTATTTTATTTTAACTGTGCGCAACACTCGGGCATTAATTGCACATAAACGGCGCTGCACTTGAACCCTGTATCTTACCTAGTAAAGTTAAATAAAAAAACTATTGTGGGCAACTCTTTAAAAGTTTTTATGCATGCGGTTTATTTTTAAGCAGTTTTAGAGGGTTTATTACTTCTAATGTTATTTGTTACTCTCAAATTTAGTGATTTTGTGGCATTATTAACAAACTAATTAAATTTATTTTTATTCACACTTAAAAAATCGATGCTATGAAACAAGTTTTTATATTACGTGGGCTACCTGGAAGTGGTAAGTCTTATTACGCGCAAAACCTTGCCGACGAATTAGGCGGCGCTGACGAAAGCCAGTACCTAATTTGCTCAACAGATGATTACTTTATTAATGAGCAAGGCGAGTATCATTTTGACAAGTTTAAGTTGCCGCAATTTCACAATTTAAATTTAGCGCGTTTTATAAATGCACTTTCCCAAGGCACGCCTTTGGTAATTGTAGATAACACTAATATTAAAAAGTGGGAATTTATAGCTTACTCTCAAGCTGCCGTTGCTTTAGGTTATCAAGTAAAAGAAGTGATAGTGGGTGAAGTGAAAGACAAATCAATGCAGCATTTATACGCTAAACGCAACTCCCATCACATCCCACTAAAAACAATAAATAAAATGGCGTACATGTTTGAGTGGTAATCACTTAGAGATTAGATAAGGCTTTTATATCGCATTGTGTAATGGCATCTAAATGAGCAGTGATTTTTTCATTGCTCCAATCCCACCAAGCTATATCTAGCAGCGTATTTATTGTTTTATCGTCAAATCTGGTTTTTATCACTTTAGCGGGATTTCCACCTACAACGCTATAAGCAGGTACATCGCAGGTAACAACTGATTTACTGGCAATAATAGCGCCACTGCCAATTTTTACCCCGGGCATAATTGTAGCGTTATAACCAATCCAAACATCATGACCAATTTCTGTATTGCCTTTAAAGGGTAAATCATTTGATTTTGGTGCAAATTTTCCCCAGCCATTACCAAATATAAAAAATGGATAAGTAGAAAATCCAGAAGTTTGATGGTTAGCGCCATTCATTATAAAAGTAACGTCTTTAGCTATCGCACAAAACTTACCGATTAGTAGTTTGTCGTTTATAAAATCGAAATGGTAAAGCACATTTTTTTCAAAATTCTCAGGACCATCAGGATCGTCATAATATGTATAATCGCCTACTTCAATATTGGTAGAAGTAATATAGTTTTTTAAAAAACCTACTTGAGGAAAACCTTCCATTGGTGAAGGATTATTGGGGTTTGGTCCGTTCATGAGGTTTCCTCTTAATTTTGAGTTAGGTATAGATATTAATCTATAGATTTATAAACCGCTAGTGGGTGCGAGGTACTTAGTGATACATGCACTTCGTCGCCAGGATTTACAACAACTTCATGGCTTACTCTGCTAGTTACAACCGTAGAACATGCAAGTTTTACAGCACACAAGCGGCTGCCACCTTCAAAACGTACCCAAATTACTTCGCCGTTATTGCCAACACTGCTTTGTACAAGTAACACATCGTCTGGTCGAAGTAGTACATCAACGTCGCCACTTTCACAGTCAACGCCATGAGCGGGCGCATTACCAATTGAAGTAGTGGCTTGTCCTTGGTTAAATTGGCCGCTAATAAAGCTGGCTTCACCTAAAAAGCGTGCGACAAAGCGATTGTTTGGTGTACTAAAACAGCGCTCCGGTGCATCTATTTGCTGAATCTTTCCGCCTTTTAAAATACCTACGCGATCGCCAACCGACAGCGCCTCTTCTTGGTCGTGTGTTACCCAAATTGCAGGCACGCTAGCGGCTTTAAGTGCGTTTCTGATATCCCAACGAAGCATATCTTTAAGGGCTGCATCTAAGTTAGAAAGCGGCTCGTCAAGTAATACGAAGTCAGGCTGGTGGGCAAGGGTGCGCGCAAGTGCGACGCGCTGTTTTTGTCCGCCAGAAAGCGTTGCTGGTTTTTTATTTCTAAAATCATCAAGCCCAAGTAGGTTTATCCAATGATCGGCAGGGGCTGTATTTTTTAACCTAAAGCAAATATTTTGCTGCACAGATAAGTGCGGAAATAACGCAAAGTCTTGAAATACCATACCAACACTGCGTTTCTCAGGAGGTATTGTTAATTTGGGTGTCGCGCGCCATTTGTCCGTGTTTATTTCGCCTTCGCTAATAGGTATAAGGCCAGCAAGGGCTTGTAAAATTGTACTTTTACCACAACCTGTTGGCCCTACAAGCATAAGGATTTCGTTTTCACCCAGCGATAAGTTTAAATCGCTTACTACGCGGTTACTGCCATAATCTATAGACAACTGACTTACAGATAGCATTGTTTTTTAAATCCTTAATGTTCAAACTGGTTGCGTTTTTCGCCAGACATCATAATAGCTAAGCCGCAGGCAGATATCACTACTAACAATAATCCAGGAATAGCGGCACGGCCAAAATAGCCCGCCTCGTATACACGCCATAAATAAGTTGAGAGGGTTTCAAAGCCGGTTGGACCAAGTAGTAGGGTAGCTTCTAACTCACGCATTGATTCTAAAAATACCAGTGCAGCACCGGCAATAATACCGCGCATAGTTAAAGGCAGTGTTATGCGAGTAAACGCTTCGCGTGGGCTTGCGCCAAGTACGCGAGCTGATTTTACTAATCTTGGATCTAAGTGCTCGGTACTTGTTCTGATTGAGCCTACTGCAAGCGGTAAAAATCGCAGCATATAAGCAATAATAAGCAATCCCAGTGTTTGATACAAAAACGGCAATTGCAAACCACCGTAAACAAGGGCTGTGCCCATTACTATACCCGGGATACCAAAGCCAAAGTAAGTAACACGTTCCATTATGCGACCCGCTTTGCCGCTAAGCGCGGCATGCGCTACTGGAATGGCCACTATCACAGCGACAATTGCGGCAATGAGCGATGCATACGTTGAGTTCCACGCAATGCTAAAATCAAACGAGCTAAAACCATCTCGTGCTAGCCAAAGTGAAAATATAGCTAAAGGCAAGCCAATAGCGAGTAGTAAAATAGGGGCAAACGTAACAAACAGCGCACTTAGTTGTAATTTACTTGGAAATAAAATTAACGGGCGGCCTTGGCGTTCAGGCGCGGTTTTTATTTGTGATTCAACTAAAAGTAAAAAGCCAACAATCACCATTAGTTGCAGTGAGAGCATGGCAGCGCGCCCTAAAGCAAAGGCATTGTATTCAACATAAATGACACGGGTAAAAGTATCTAAGCGCATCATGGCAGGTGTACCAAAGTCAGATAACGTATAAAGCGCGACTAACAATGAGCCTGCTGCAATACCGTTAACTACGCGCGGTAATATAACTTTAAATATACTTTGCGTCATCGACATGCCCAGCGTACGCGCGGCATTAACCATGCTTGCATCAAGGCTCAGTAAAGATGAGCGAGTCGTCATCATTACAAACGGAAAGGTATACAGAGTCATTACAATGGCGGCACCTGTTAGGCCATACATTGATGGTGTTTCTATTCCTGTTAAGGTGTTTATTTCGCCACCGGGGCCAAAAGCAGCATAAAGTGTAAATGCGCCAATATAACTGGGAATTGCCAGTGGGGCTGCAAATACAACCAGCCAGAGCTTTTTAAATGGTAAATGCACATACGCGCTAATAAACGCCAGTGGCACACCAATTAAAATAGATCCGAGTACCGTTAAACCCATTAACGATAACGTGTTACCTAAAATTTGCAGATTGTGGGTGTCAAACACTGAGCTTGCATCGCTTGCAAGCACAATTAATACATAAACAGGGGTTAGCGCAACAAGCGCTGCAAGCAGCGCCATTGGATAAGAGGCAGGTATTTTCATTACAATACGCCGCTGCTACGCATCAAATCTATAGTAGGGCGTAAATCAGCAAGCTGTGTTAAATCTACTTTAGGTGGGGAAATATTAGCAAGTGACGGTAAACCCTCAGGTTGGGTAATACCATTTACTAACGGAATTTCGTACGCTTCACTGGCTAAGTAACCTTGTACTTCTTTACTTAGTAAGTAACGCATAAAGTTAGTAGCAAGCGGATCGTCGTTAAGCGCTAATACACCCGATGCATTAACTAAACAGCCCGCATCATTTTGTGTAAATGCTAAATCAAGCTTGGCATCAGGCTTGCCTGATTTTAAACGCAAAGTGTAATAATGATTTGCAAAGCCAATATCAACTTCACCGCGTTCAACGCCCATCACAACACCTAATTCACCAGCGTATGTTTTAGCACGTTTTTGAATCTTTTTAAGCCACTTAGCGGTTTTGTCGTCGCCTTCTAAAATTCGCATTGCGGTTACAAACGATTGAAAAGAAGCGTAGGCGGGCGCCCAGCCAATACTTAAATCGCTGTCGGCAATTTCCATAATACTTGTTGGAATTTGATCTTTGGTTAAAAGCGACGTGTTATATGGCAATGTACGAATACGGCCAGTTACTGGTGCCCATTCTTTATATCTAAACTGTGGTTGTAACTGAGCAGATAAAACACCAGGGATAGGTTGTGCAAGGCCAGCATCGGTTACTAAACCAATCGCGCCTGAATCAACCGCCCAAAATAAATCAGCGCGGCGAACGCCGGCTTTAGCTTCTGCAACAATGGTATTTGCTAAAGCAGCAGTAGGACCACGGCGTATACCGAGTTTAAAGTCTGGATTTTTTTTCTGGATTGCTTGTAATACGTTTTCATACAAACCCCCTTCGCCTCGGCCTAAATAAAGCGTTAACTCGCCTTTAAGCTTTGGTAAATCGTCAACAGAAACAGGGTTTGCTATATCAGCGGCTAGCGCACGAGAAAAAGGCAGTGGCAATGAGCCAACCACCCCTAACGCAGCTAGGCCTTGAATAAAGGTCCTACGCTTCACTTAAAATACATCCTTACGCGCTTTTTCGGCTTTTTCTATTAAAACCTTAGCGCGGTCTAATTTTGTTTGCATGTCACTGATCACATCGCGTACTTCGTCTACGCTTTTGCTGTTTTTAATGGCTTGTGGCAGTGTTACGTTAAAGTCTTTTTCCAGCACTTCAACTAGTTTTGCATCTTGTTCAATAAGAGTACCTTCAACGCCTTCAAACAGGTGCAGATAAGTATCGTGAACAATTTCAGTTGCTTCGTCTCGTAAACGCTCAGCAAATTTAGCTACTACACGGTCTAATTTGTGCTTAATTTCATCAATTGTGGCACTTTGTGTCATTTGAGTTGTAGCGGTTGCTTTTACAGTGTCTAACAAGCCTTTTTGCTGGAATTTTGCAGCAAGCTTAACAGCCCCAAGACCTTGCCACAAGGCTATGTTCATCGCTTTTTGCTGTTTACGAACTTCATCAGCAGGCTGCTTATTATCAATGGCCATTTTTACGCCATAAAGACCCTGCCAAATAGAAGCGTATACTGGTACAAAGTTAGTTTCTATTGCGCTGTGAAACTTAACTGATTCCCAATATTCAATTAAATCATCAGTTTTTACAGATTTTGCGCCTTTAGTATCGTAGTCGCTTACCATGGTATCAACTTTGCCTACCATCCATTCTACTTCTTCTGCGTAACTTTTAAGGTTAGCTTGAAGATGATTAACATGCTCGCCAATAGGGCCGTTAGCTAATACTGGTTGAGCCATAAACGCCGAGGCGAGTAAAAGGCTTGCACCTAAAGTTTTGGCTGGTTTAAATAATAAATTCATAGCAGAAAAGTCCAAAAAGAGTAATTGTAAATGATAGCCATTATCATATAGCTTATGGTTAGTGAGATCAATAACCACAAACTCGCTTAATAGATAAAAACACTAAATGTAGCGGTAAGTTACAGTAAATAGCGCTATAACTTGTATTAGGATTAGTTATTGAGACCGACTATTAAGCGTAATACTTGCCTTTAATGGCATTATAAATGGCATCACACAGTGTTTTTATACTGGTGTCGTCACTTATATACGGTGGCATAAGGTAAATTAGTTTACCGAATGGACGTATCCATACACCTTGCTTTACAAAATAAGCCTGAATTTTAGCAACATCAACATTGCCAGTAGCCTCGTTTAGTTCAACAACGCCTATTGCACCTAAGGTACGCACATTGGCAACCACATCTAGTTCACTGCATTTATTAAGTTGTTGTAGCTGTGTGTTTATTTGCTTTATTCGTTGTTGCCAGTTTTGCTCAAGTAATAAATCAATACTTGCACAGGCTGCAGCACAGGCAAGCGGGTTGCCCATAAAAGTAGGGCCGTGCATTAAAACACCGGCTTCACCTTCGCTGATGCCAATGGCTATTTTATCGCTAGTGATAGTGGCCGAGAGCGTCATTGAACCGCCAGTTAATGCTTTACCAATACACATTATATCGGGCTCTATATTGGCGTGCTCTACAGCAAATAATTTACCTGTACGGCCAAAGCCTGTGGCAATTTCGTCGCAAATTAGCAGTACGTTATATTGGGTGCACAATTTACGTATGCAGGCTAAATAATCAGGGTGATAAAAGTTCATCCCACCCGCGTTTTGTACTATTGGCTCAATTATAAAGGCGGCTACTTGGCTGTGGTTTGCTTTAAAGTATTCTTCAATCTCTTTGGCTTCAGCTTGGTTAAACTCGCTATCAAATTTACTAACCGGTGCAGGCACAAATACATGCTCAGGTAAAAAGCCTGAATATAAACTATGCATTGAGTTAACGGGGTCGCATACGCTCATGGCTGCAAAGGTGTCGCCATGGTAGCCCTTGTAAGGCGTCATTAATTTTTGTTTTGTAGTAATACCTTGGCTCAACCAATATTGCAGCGCCATTTTTATTGCTACTTCAACACTTACCGATCCGCTGTCGGCTAAAAACACTTTAGTTAAACTAGGCGGCGTTATATTTACTATTTTTTTGCACAGCTCTACCGCGCTGTTATGCGTAATACCGCCAAACATAATGTGGCTCATACAGTTGATTTGCTCAATCATGGCGTTATTTATAACAGGGTGGTTATAGCCATGTATTGCACTCCACCACGAGGCCATGCCATCGATTAATTGCTCACCAGTTTCAAGGTAAATAATGTTGTGATTTGCATGTGTAACGGGGTATACCGGAATTGGCTTAGTCATAGACGTATATGGATGCCAAATGTGGTCACGATCAAAATCAAGGTCAATCGTATTCTTTTTAATCATATGTAAACTTTAACTTGGTGAACATCGTTGACAATGGTACTTCAACTCGTAGACTAAACCAATATCACCGCTGAGAAAAAAATAAGAGAGTATTATGGAACTTGCACCTGTTCGTCACGATTGGACCCACGCTGAAGTTAAAGCATTATTTGAAATGCCATTTAACGATTTACTGTTTAAAGCCGCATCGGTTCACCGTGCTAACTTCAACCCAAATGAAGTGCAAATTTCTACGTTGTTATCAATTAAAACAGGCGCTTGCCCAGAAGATTGTAAGTACTGCCCGCAATCGGGCCATTACCGAACAGATTTAGAACGCGAGCGCTTAATAGAAGTAGAAAAAGTAGTAGAGCAAGCACGCCTTGCAAAACAAAAAGGCGCGACGCGTTTTTGTATGGGCGCTGCATGGTCAGATCCAAAAGACAGAGACATGCCATACATTTCGCAAATGGTTAAAGAAGTAAAAGAGCTAGGGTTAGAAACCTGTATGACGCTGGGTAAACTCACTAACGAAAAAGCCCATGAGCTTCGAGACGCAGGCCTTGATTACTATAACCATAACCTCGACACATCGCCTGAGTATTACGAGCAAATTATATCAACCCGTACATTTGAAGATAGATTAAATACCATTGACCACGTACGCGATGCCGGTATGAAAGTATGCTCGGGCGGAATAGTCGGTATGGGCGAGCAAGCAAGCGACCGTTATGGGTTACTTATGCAGCTAGCTAATTTGCCACAACAGCCAGAAAGCGTGCCTATTAATATGTTAGTTAAAGTTAAAGGCACACCGCTTGAAAACGCAGACGATTTAGATCACTTTGAATTTATACGTACCATTGCAACAGCACGTATTATGATGCCACACAGTTATGTACGTTTATCAGCAGGGCGTAACGCGATGAACGAGCAAATGCAATCGATGTGCTTTTTTGCAGGCGCTAACTCAATATTTTATGGCGACAAACTTCTTACCACCGAAAACCCAGACGCTGATGCCGATATGAACCTAATCAAAAAATTAGGTATGAACCCAGAAACGCGTCATGACTATTCAGACGAAGCAGTAGAAGCCTCGCTTTCATCGCAAGTAGCCGACAAAGCAACCTCTGAATTGTTTTACGAAGCGTAGGCTTATATCAATGCCTTTTGATTTTATAAATACGCATCTGCAGGCTCGCCAGCAAGATGCGTTACTTCGTAAACGCCACGTAGTACAACATGCAACAGCGCGCACCATAACGGTTAATAATAAAACCTATCTTAATTTTGCCAGTAACGATTACTTAGGTTTTGGTGATGTGGCTGTTAACCTTAATGACTCCCACGCATTAGGGAGTCACAGCTCAGCATTGGTTACGGGTTATCAGGCTCAGCAAAAAGCGCTTGAACAATACTTATGTGAGCAATTTGGTTATGGCGCAGCAATGCTATTTAACTCAGGGTTTAGCGCTAATAGCAGCGTAATTAAAGCGCTGTTTCAAGATAAAGCGGCTGCACAAAACAGCGCTATTTTTCAAGATAAGTTAAATCATGCAAGTTTGATTGACGGGGCTATGCACTCAAACGCGGCATTAGTGCGTTTTAATCACAACGACATGAATCACTTACGTTCACGGCTCGAAAAATCAAAAGCGCAAAACAAGCTAATTATAAGCGAAGGTGTGTTTTCGATGGATGGCGATACCGCGCCTCTTAAAGAATTACTCGCACTTGCAAAACAGCACAACGCATGGCTAATGATTGACGACGCACACGGCTTTGGTGCATTAGGTAAAACAGGTTTGGGGAGTTGCGAAGCGTTTATTACCCAAACACTGCCAGATATATTAGTCATTACCTTTGGTAAAGCAGTGGCTAGTAGTGGCGCGTGTGTATTGGGCAGTAAACAGTTTATTGATTACATGCTGCAATTTAATCGCGATTACACGTATTCAACTGCTATGTCGCCGCTTGTGGCAAGCCACACACTTGCGCGTATTAAAAGCATAAAAACAGCTGATGATAAACGCGATAAGCTAAATGCCAATATTGCATTATTTAAGCAACTCGCTAAAACCCATAATATTGCAGTAATGAAATCAAACACAGCCATAGAGCCCATTGTATTAGGCTGTGCTGAGCAAACGTTGCAAGCAGCAGATAAACTTAAACAACAGGGTATTTGGCTTACCGCTATCCGTCCGCCTACGGTGGCACATAACACCTCACGTTTGCGCATTACACTTACTGCCGCTCATACGGAGCAAGATATAACGCACTTAGTTAAGCATTTAGTAGGTGCAATAGCATGACTGCTCAGCCAGTATTAAAAACAGACCTAGTGCAAACACAACTTGTAAAACCGTGCCTAGTAAGTAGCGAATTGGATATAGAGTTAAACAAGGATTTAAGCAAGGAGCTAAACAAGGAGCTTAAAAAGTCCACCCAAAGTAAATTTTCAAAGGCGGCAGCGCGTTATAACACCCATGCAAATGTACAAAAACATGCTGCGAGCGATCTATTTTCACTCATAAAACCAGGCATTAATAAAAATAAGCTTTGTGTTGATTTAGGCGCAGGCCCGCTTGTTAATACACACACATTACAAAGCGTATTTGCAAGCGTTATTGCAATGGATTTGAGCTTAAACATGCTACAAAGTAGTGATTTAACTACATCAAAAATATGCGCCGATATGGATAACTTGCCGCTGCAAGCAAACAGTGTTGATGTAATTTACAGTAATTTTGCAGTGCAGTGGTCTGCTAATTTTTCGGCTTTAATGCAATCACTTTACAGCATATTAAAACCAGGCGGGCAGGCGTACATAAGCACTGTGGTAGAGGGCTCACTTAACGAAATAAAAACAGCCTTTGCAGCGCTTGATTCTAACAGCCATATAAATACTTTTAATAGTGAACAGCATATAAACCAATCAGTCCAAAAGGCAGGCTTTACTATTAACAGCGCTAAAAAGCGTATTTACACCGATGAATACACAACACCTTTAAAAGCTATTGCCTCTATTAAGGCTATTGGTGCAACGACACAAAATCATACCAATACGCGCCAAGGATTACTTACCAAATCGGCGCTACAAAAAGTATGCAGTGCGTATCCGCTTATAAATAACAAAGCATGTGTGTCTTATCATGTGGTGCTGTTATCATTACAAAAACACTAAATAAGCCCAAAGACATTAAAGGCAACGCATGAAAGAATTTTTTATAACAGGCACCGACACCGATGCCGGAAAAACCCACGTTACCAGTTTGCTATTAAAGTTACTTGCCCAACACAAAAAACAAGCCATTGGCTTTAAACCCCTTGCTGCTGGCTGCGAAATGGCGTTCGATCAGCTGGTAAATGCCGATGCTCTCATACTAATGGAAAGCGCAACAGTGAGCGCTAAATACGACGTAGTAAATCCGTTTGCGTTTGCACCCCCTATTGCACCGCACATAGCCGCTGAGCAAGTTGGGATTAGTATTACTGTAGATAAACTAAGTGATGCTTATAAAAACGTAAAACAACAGGGCGCTGACATTATCCTTACCGAAGGTGCTGGTGGTTGGGCGTTACCTATTAACAATACGGAGTATTTATACGACTGGGTTAAAGCAGAGCAAATGCCAGTAATACTCGTTGTTGGCATGAAGCTAGGTTGCTTAAATCATGCATTACTAACTGCTGCGCATATGCAAAGTATGGGTATAAACTGCGTTGGCTGGATTGCAAACCAAGTAGATAAAAATATGGACGAATACCAAGCAAACTTTGATTCACTTAAAGCACGTTTACCGTTTCCAATACTTGCCATAAGCCCATACAGCGAGCAAACTCCTAAGTTACAAATATACAAAAGCTTGCTTAGTGCGTTATCTATAAACACTTAAGTGGTTTTAAAAAAGTTACTTTTTTAGGTAAATCTTGAAATAGTCAGCCTTAGTACACATATAAACATTTATAAATACATAGCTTGCTTAAAGACAATGTTACTAAGGACATAACGACTATATGACGCACCCATTTATTGAAAACTACGCCCCAGATGCGCACGTAAGCGCTGAGCCAAAAGCACTAAACTATGGCTTACCTAAAAAACGCGTAGGTATAATAGGTGGAGGCACAGCTGGCGCCACAATAGCCATTAGACTTGCTGCGTTAGGGTTAGAAACTTATGTGCTTGAAAAGAAAAAGTCGTTAATTGATGGCCCTCCAATGTGCCATTTGCATGCAGGTGGCAACTTATATCGTGAAATACCCGACGAAGACTGCATAGATTTACTCAAGCAATGTATAGATATTGCTCGCCTTTACCCTCACACCATAGATGTTCGCCCCACAGTATTTGCAGTGCCTAAGCGCGATGACGACTCACCGGAAGATTTATTTCCGCGTTTAAATAAATTAGTAAAAGCCTACAGCGAGCTTGTACAGCAAGACAGCGCTAACAAAGTGTTAGGCGAGCCAGAGCATTATTATCAGTTATATAGTTATGAGCAAATGCTAAAGCTTGCTAAGCAAAAACAAGTAGCCAAGCCCACGTCGTTAGATGAGTGGATGATACCCGTTGCTAAGCATTTAGATTTAGATAAGCTAAAGTTTCCGCTTATTGTTGCACAAGAATATGGCTGGAATATATTTCGTTTATCGGCCAGTGCACAACTCGCCCTTGCACAGTACAAACACGCTCATGTTTTAACAAGCACCAGTGTTAAAAACGTATCGCCAGTTATAAATACCAATAATGATAAGCAAACACTTAAATGGCACATTGAATACCAATCAGAGCCAAGCCTTGATGAACAACCTGATACACAAGCCGATTCACAAACCATTGAGGTAGATTACCTAATTAATGCGTGTGGTTTTCAAACCGGTATTATTGACGACCTGGTTGGGGTAGATGTAAAACGCATGGTTGAATTTAAAGCCTCTTACATTACTCATTGGCAAGGTGCTGGTGGGCAAATACCCGAAATAATTATTTATGGTAACCGTGGTACGCCAGAAGGTATGGCGCAGCTAACGCCTTACCCTAACGGGTATTTTCAAATACATGGCATGACTAACAACATTACATTGTTTAATGATGGGTTAGCTGATGCAACGCCAATGAGCCCACAACCTAAACTTCCCAATAAGTACCTGCACTATATTAAAGATGGCTGGGATGAAGCAGCATTGCAAACACGTACCCAAACAGCAATTGATTATGTAGCCGAGTTTGTCCCTGCGTTTAAAACTGCTAGCACACAAAATAATGCCCTGTATGGCGGACAACAAATCCCGGGTGATGACGACACCTTGCGCGTAGCCGATGTAAGCTTATATTCGCATATTAGCTACGCACGGGCCGAAAATGTTAAAGCATCGTCAACGTTAATAGCGGCAGATCAAATAGTGGGTGAGTTTATAAAATTGGGAATAATAAGTAGCGATCCTGCTGTAAATCATCACCGCAGTACCCACCAATGGTCGTACCTTAAACATAATAGCAGCGAAAAAATTGACGAAGTTGCACGCATATTGGCACACGAGCGTGGTTTTCCGATTGATATGGCAGAGCTTAATAACAGCTTGTAATAAGCTGATCAATAAAGAAACTTTAGTCTTAAATTTGATGTAAAACCCTTCTTAAAAAAATTATCAATAAACACATAAATAACACTTGTGTTATGACATAGTTTGTCACAGAATAGCGCTAACGTTATGACATAGTGTGTCATGGCGCAGTGATTGCTTTAACCTAATTTAATTTTATGTTCGGTGATCAAACCTATTTTTGTGAGGACAATATGAAACGTATATTTTTGTTTTTATTAACTAACCTAGCGGTTATGTTGGTATTAGGTGTAGTGCTTTCAATAATAATGAGTGCGCTGGGCTTAAGCCATCGTAGCCTTGGCGGAATTTTACTTATAGCCACAGTATTTGGTTTTGGTGGATCGTTTATTTCGTTATTTATGTCGAAATGGATCGCTAAAAAATCAACAGGTGCGCATGTGATTACGCAGCCTCGAAACGAAACCGAACATTGGCTTGTACAAACGGTATCTGCGCAAGCAAAAAAAGCAGGCATTAAAATGCCAGAAGTGGCTATTTACGACAGCCCAGAAATGAACGCATTTGCAACGGGCCCAAGTAAAAACAACTCGTTAGTGGCAGTAAGCACAGGCTTAATGCACAACATGACCAAAGATCAGGCCGAAGCCGTACTTGCCCACGAAGTATCGCACGTGGCTAACGGCGACATGGTAACGCTTACGCTAATACAAGGCGTGGTAAATACCTTTGTAATATTTGCCGCAAAAGTACTGGCAGGCATTGTAGATAACTTTATTAATAGCGATGAAGAAGAGGGCGGCAGTAGCTGGACATACTTCTTATTCGATATGTTATTCCAAGTATTATTTGGCGTGCTAGCAAGCATAGTGGTTGCAAGTTACAGCCGTAAACGTGAATTTGCAGCCGACAGCGGCGCAGCAAAACTAGTTGGTGCTGATAAAATGCGATCAGCCCTTGAGCGATTAAAGCAAAACCATCCTTCGCAATTAGAAGGCTCAATGATGGCCTTTGGTATTGCAAGTGGCAAAGGTGTTGCTGAATTGTTTTCATCGCACCCACCGCTTGATGCGCGAATAGACGCACTACGTAAGTAACGTTTAAATGTTACTTACTACATAACCCTAAGCCTGCATTAGCAGGCTTTTTTATGTGTAATATTTTTGTATCGAGAAATAATAATTACTGAGAAAGAATAATTTCAGTAATACCTTCGGCAGATAGTATTTCAATCCAGTAGCCGTCAGGGTCTTTAATAAATGCTAAGCCTTTCATTGAGCCATCATCTGGTTTTTTTACAAACTCAACATCGTATTTTGCAAAGCGCTCACAGGCTTCGTAAACATCCGGTACGCTAATACCAATATGGCCAAAGCCTTTAGGTTCTTGGTTACCGCTGTGGTATCCCTCAAAGCTGTCGTCGTTTTCTGTGCCCCAGTTATGGGTAAGCTCAATGAGTGCAGGGCGACCAAATACCCATTTAGCTTTGGTTTTATCATCACCTTCTGGCTGCTCTGGCTCGTAGCCTAAAAAGTACAATGTAAACTTCATTTCAGGAAAGTCATACTTACCTAACAGCTTCATACCTAATACATTTTGATAAAATTCGAGCGACGGTTTGGGATCTTTAATACGCAACATAGTTTGCTGCATCACATAGCCTTTAGTGGCTTGTTCAATTTGCTCTGGAGATTCGTTATAGCTAGACATGGTAATCCTTTGTATAAATTAAGAAGCGAAAATAGAGATATAATGCTTAAGCTATCATAATCAACCATAAGTTAAATTTAAACTGCTTTAACTCATTACTTACCCTTTTATTCATATAGCTTTAATTTGTATGCGTGTACGGTTTAACTAAACGCTATAAGTAATTTTAAATACAAGGAGCCACTATGTTTTACGATGATATTCAGGGGTTATTACGTGTACTTACAATAGGTGTACTGGGTTATATTGCACTGGTGTTTTGGCTACGTATATCGGGTAAACGTACGCTTTCAAAGTGGAACGTGTTCGACTTTATAGTCACCATTGCGCTGGGCTCTATATTGGCGTCTGTTATTATTTCAAAAAGTGTTCCGTTAGCTGAGGGCATATTGGCGTTTGTTGTGTTAATAGGGCTGCAATATATTATTACGTGGCTTAGTGTGCGCTCGTCAAAATTTGCAGCGCTTATAAAAGCAGAGCCCACGTTTTTAATGAGTGATGGTGAATACTGCACTGCTGCACTTAAATCGCAGCGGGTAACTAAATCAGAAATTCGCGCTGCTATTCGTGGTGCAGGCATATTAGCCATTGAAGATGTAGCCGCCGTAGTGCTCGAAACAGACGGCAGTTTTAGTGTAATGGCTCACAGTAACCGTGGCTCTAAAACCGCGTTAAGCGATGTAGTGAGTATTAAATAGTGATAGAGAGCATTAAAGAGTAATAAAAGGGGAGACAGGTGTGATTGCCTAGCAGATTCAAGCTGACGTGGTTTAATGGATTCGACTACCCCAGTTAAGAGATAATCAACTTAACTGGAGATCGATAATGACAAAACGTAAAAAGTATTCCAAAGAATTTAAACTTGATGCTATCGCATTAGTTGTTGAGCAAAACTACTCACAAGCAGAAGCCTCTAGAAATTTAGGGGTAAATCCCAACATGCTTGGTCGCTGGATAAAAGAAGCTGAAAATGATAATGGGCATGCTTTTAGAGGGAACGGTAATTTAACCCCTGAGCAAGAAGAGATCAGAGAGCTAAAAGCGCAAGTGAAACGCCTAGAAATGGAGCGTGAAATATTAAAAAAAGCGACGGTCTTCTTTGCCAAAGAAACGAAGTGAAATATTCGTTCATAACCCAATACAAGAAGACCTGGCCTGTGGCGACAATGTGCCGAATACTGGGTGTAAAAAGTAACAATTACTATAGTTATCAAAAGCGATTCTCAACTAAATCAGAGGATCCAACACATCAAGAAATGATTGATTGTGTCAAGGACATAGCGCACTTCAGTGATAATACTTACGGTGAAAGGCGTATTCAGAAAGTCTTAAATGCACTCGGTTTTCCGGTGAGTCGTTACAAAACAGCACAGCTAATGAAAGAGGCAAATGTCTGGGTGCGTTATAAAAAGAGATACAAAGTGACAACGAATAGTGAGCATAATAAGCCTATTTATCCCAATGTACTTGAGCAAAACTTCAACGTTGAAGCAGCTGATCAAGCCTGGGTACAAGATATCACTTATGTTTGGACTGCAGAAGGTTGGTTGTATCTGGCGGTAGTGATTGATTTATATTCGCGCAAAGTCGTTGGTTGGAGCATGGGCTCACGAATGAAAGCGCAGCTTGTCTGTGACGCACTGACTATGGCGATGTGGCAACGCCAGCCCAAAACAGGGTTAATTATCCATTCAGATCAAGGGGTTCAATATGCAAGCCACCAATATCGTAAATTGCTCAAGTCAAATGACTTCATTGGTAGCATGAGTAAGAAAGGCTGTTGCTGGGATAATGCTGTTGCAGAAAGCTTCTTCGGTAGTTTGAAGCAAGAGCGCGTGCATTGGAAAAACTACCCAACGCGTTATGAGGCTCAACAGGATGTAATGAATTACATCTGTATGTGGTACAACAGTCGTCGCTTACATTCGTACTTAAATTATCAAAGCCCAAATGACTTTGAAGAACGAATCGAAACATTAGATATGGTTTCTTAACTAGGGTGACTGAATTTAGTTGACCACGTCAAGCCTGTCTCATTTAATTTATTTAAGTTACTTAGCGGGTTCTAATAAACTAAAGGTAGGTAAGCGCCATTTAAAGCGTACGTATTAAGTAACCTGCAACCAAGCTCACAATAATGCTTATGTTGTCGTCAATATTGTAATGGTGCAATGCTAGGTATAAGCACGCTACAATTAAAGATACGCTTGCATATAGCTCATTGTGTAATACTAACGGTGTTTGGCGACATATTAAATTGCGCAGTAACCCACCAAATACGCCAGTAACAACGGCGGCCACTACACAAATACCGTAATGTAATCCCATATTTAGACCCACTTGGCAGCCAATAATACTAAAGGCAGCTAAACCCAGCGCGTCTAGGCGCATAAATATGCCTTTAAATTTAACCACCCATTTAGCCAGCCACGTAGTGACAATACCGGCAATACATGTAATTAATAGATACTCAGGGTGTTGTACCCATGTAAGCGGGTAATTGCCTAGTAATATATCTCGTACGCTGCTACCACCAATTGCGGTCGCACTGGCTACTAGCACTACGCCAAACCAATCCATTTTCATTCGCCCAGCGCTAAGTGCTAAGTGCACCGGTCATGGCTTCTGCGGTAATACCAATAATATAAACAAAGGTTAGTAGCATGAGATAATAACTTAAAATCTGTACGTAAAAATAAGGAGTGGATTGTATAGATAAATTAAGCAAATAACGAATGAAAAATCACATTAGAAAAGCTTCATTCAGATAGAAATAACTAATAAAAAAACCGAGTGTAAACAAGCTATTATGCTAATGGTTGGACGCGCAATGGTTGACATGAATTAAAGGACATTTGGCCGCAATTTTAAATTTCGATGCATAGCATGTTTAAGTTAATTCATAAGGAGGAAAGGCTTGTGCAAAAGTGGACGTTCTTAATAATTGTTACATCTAAATAGATTATCGCTTAAACTTTTAGAAATATTTTGTTACAAGGTATTTGTTAATTATTTGTTTCGTTCGTTCCCGTTTCGTGTATTTTATAAGTCTCTTTGTATTAATTATAAACGGAATTACTTATGTTAAGTAAGAAAAAATTACTACCCTCTATATTTATACTTTCATCATTATATAGCGTATCTTCTAATGCAGGGGTCTTTGATTTACCCGACAATTGTACCTATGGTAGAGCTGAAAGCTTCGAATTAACATCTGATGATATTGGTAATGGCGTGGAAGCTGGTTATGATATTTATAATGATAACGATAGAAATTATGATCAAGCAGAATTAAATTCTTGGAAACAATTAGTTGAAAGCTTAAAAGAGATTATTGATTCTTACGATTATGTGAGAATTGAAAGCCCTAAGTTTGTACTTCAAAACCAAAGTTTCAGAGTTAAAGCTAATTTGTTTGATACATTCGCTAATATCAGGTTCAACAATTCAGAATTTGGATATGTAGGAACTGACAAATCTAGTATTGAAGCAAATGCATACAGAAATATGAGCTTTAGTAAATCATACGGAGCTGGGTTAGTGTGGGTTAATAGAGCTAACGGGATGTGCTCAGCTGAAAGTGTGTGGGTTCAAAAGCCCCCTCAAATAATTTCAGGAGATACCTCATATAATGCTAGTAATGGCCAAATAGTCGTTAATACAAACTATAAAGTGGATAAATACTCAGAAGCAGCAAAAAATCAGAACAAATTGGTAAGAGTTCAAGTCAATATAACTAGCGATAACTTCAACACAACTACCAGCAAATCCATAAATGTAAGCGAATTGTCTTCAATAAAGCAGATATCTATTTTACCTCATGCAGGTGCTGGCCTCTACTCTGTTCAAGCTACAGTATACGATGGTAATTACGTAGCAAGTCTAAACCTAGGTAATACCTTTGTAAGAGACGGTACCGTTATTCCTCCTTGCCCAAGATGTAACAAAAATTAATCTATATCCAGTCTTAACCGAAAAGAAGCCAAAAGCTCTAGCTCTTGGCCTCTTTTTAAATTCTAGTAATGCATAAAATTATATAATTTTTTCCATAGCAAAATAGTTAGACATTTAACATACGAGCTTAAGTATTAAGCTGCTTTTTTTGAGTGCTTAAATTAACGTAACATGAATATTTAGTTGCATGGTTTTAATTCTGGAACATATAATAACAAGTGTTAACTAAATGGAATTTACGTAAATCGCAGCTTAAGCAGAACAGGTGGATAAATGAACAAAGGATTGTTAAAGTCGTGGAAAACCGACAAAGGTTTTGGTTTTATTAAATCAGACACCCTAGAACACGACACCTTTATACACATATCAGCGCTCAAACACATGAGCCGCAAGCCAAAAGTTGGCGACACTATTTACTTTGAAGTTGCTACGCAGCCCGACGGTAACCCGAATTCAGGTTCCAAGTGCACCAAACCTTAAATCACTAATTAATAAAGACTTCTTCAGCTGTCTGATAATTTAGTATTTTCCTTGGGCGAGTATTAATTTTCATTACAACCTCTTGGAGTTGTTCATTAGTTATAGTTGAAAAATCAGTTTTCTTTGGGAAATAACGCCTGATCAGACCGTTTGTATGTTCATTTGTTCCTCGTTGCCACGAACAATAAGGATCAGCAAAGTAAATAATAAAATCTAGTTCTTCTTCCAAAGCTTTAAATTTCGAAAATTCTTTTCCATTATCCAAGGTCAGAGTTAACTGTTTATGCTCTGGAATCTCTTTAAACATCTCTACTGTAGCCGTATTGAATGACTCAGCTTGCTTAGTCTCTATTTTTTGCGCAATTAAATATCGAGAGCTACGGTCAACATGGGTTACAAAAAACCAGAGCCCTTTTTGCCTTCAATTAAGTCACCTTCCCAGTCACCTATTCGGCTTCTGTCTTCGACTATTTTTGGTCGTTCGCTAATACTTACTCTATTCTTAATTTGCCCACGTAAATCGCCATATTTACGTTGTTTACGTCTTTTTTTATGCCTCTTAGCTAAGTCTTTGTATAGCTCTCCACCTGCTTTAAAATCCTTAATCACCCATTGATAGATTGTTTCATGACTGACATGCATTAATTCATCTGACGGGTTATCCTTCTTAAGCCGACCTGCTATAGCATCTGGAGACCATCCCATTGCTATCTTACTCAGCACAAGCTCGTACAGTGCCTTATTGTTTCTTTTTCTTGCATGCCTAGAGACCTTCCTTCTTGCCATCGCTTTTTCGTGCGCTGCCTCATCGAAATAATCATAGTAGGGTGGCTTATTTCGCTTAACTTCACGCATGATAGTTGTATGGTGTCGATTTAATAGTTTACCAATGGATCGGCAGCTTTCGCCACTGTTGAATCGATAGTAGATAGCTTTTCGTTCGAAACTGTTAAGATGTTCATAAGACATTCTGAATTCCCTCGATAATGAGTTTGGTCGCACTTACTACATTAGCAAATACTTCAGAATGTCATATTTATTGGTGGGTTATGGTCAGTGGTGCACTTGCAAAATGAATTCGGGTAAAACCAAAGATTAACAATGACACCCATCCTAAATTTTGCTCTTTTCAAAATTTAGGACTACGTTTTAGTTAGTGCAAAAAACGAGCAGGGTGTCTTATGGCAATTGCAAGAAAGCGTCAAGTAAGTTTGGTTGATACAAAATACTATCACTGTATTTCACGCTGTGTTCGTCGTGCATTTTTATGTGGAGAAGACCGTTTTACTGGTCAATCTTACGAGCATCGACGAGGCTGGGTTGAAGATAAGCTGCTTGAATTAGCGAAGGTATTTTGTATTGATGTATGTGCTTACGCTGTTATGAGTAATCACACCCACTTAGTACTGTATGTTGATGATAAAAAAGCGAATCGATTAAACGATAAAGCGATTATCATTCGCTGGCATAAGCTCTGTAAAGGTATTGTACTTACGCAAAAATACATACAGGGTGAAAAGCTAAGTAAAGCCGAACTCATCTTTTTCAATCAAACAGTAAATGACTACCGCGAGCGCCTATCCAGTATCAGCTGGTTTATGCGATTATTAAATGAAGACATTGCCCGCAGAGCAAATAAAGAAGATAATTGCACAGGCCGCTTTTGGGAGGGGCGCTTTACGTCTCAAGCATTATTAGATGAAGCAGCCCTTGCTGCCTGTATGGCCTATGTTGATTTAAACCCAATTAGAGCAAAAATGGCAGAAACGCCCGAAGAGTCAAACCATACCAGCATCAAGCAACGCATAACACACGCAAAAGAAGGTAAGCAACCAAAACCACTACTGCGCTTTGCAGGCAAGCCTCGTCAAACAATGCCAAAAGGGCTGCCGTTTGAGCTTAAATCGTACCTTGAGCTTGTTGAATTAACAGGACGAATAATACGAGAGGATAAACGCGGGTATATTGATAATATGAACCTTCCTTTGCTTGAAAGGTTAAATATATCCCCAGAAAACTGGTTAAAGCTTACAACCCAATTTACGCGCGTATTTCATGGCGCAGTAGGCAGGCCAGCCTCACAAGCAAGTTACTGTGAAAATTTAAAGCGTAAACGGCGATCAAATATTAGCAATTGCGAAAAGCTACTTGCATAAAGCTTAAGCTACTCAGTAAAACTATTCAGTAATAAATCACAACTGCATTATGCAGTTATTTTCATGCGTGTAATTTAGGTTTAATAGGGCTAATGACTTATTTAACGGATGAAATAAAGTGACCCAGTTATAAAAGATAAATTCTTAACCTGAAGAGCGAATTTTTTGGCATAGTTTTGTTTTTTCAATTAAAGTGGCTGTCTAGTTTAGTCCGGTCTTTGGCATAGTTTTGTTTTTTCAATTAAAGTGGCTGTCTAGTTTAGTCCGGTCTAGTTTAGTCCGCTGTCTAGTTTAGTCCAGTTCTGGGCTTCGCCCAACAACGTTCGCATTTTACCCTTGGCAAAGCGTTAACTTTCTTATTTATTGTATTGGAGTCCAAGTTGGAAAATAAAGAAAAAGAATTTATTAATTTTGGTGATTACAAAGAGTTTTTTGATGGGGAGTTAACCCTCAATCTTGAGCTTAGTTATGAATCAGGAACCGCAATTATCATTGCAAGTCATGATGGATTTGATTCCTTAGATGTAGTGCTAAAAAAAGGTCACAGAAGCGTAGTTATTTTTGATTATTCTTATGAATTGAAATTATTAAAAATTGAAGATAGCTTGAGGAGATCTCAAATCCAAGTATATAGAACTCCCATATCACATTTTGCATATGTTGATATGCTTGATTCTACTGTTTCAGGAGTTGATGATGGAGAAGGAAAATTTGAACAAGTTGAAATAGTTGAACTAAAGCAAAAGTTAGATTATGTAGAAAAACAGCTGACAGAATTAGCCGGTCTTCATAAAGAAGAGTTGGATTACATTAAGGCGGCGTTTCAACTATTGAATAAAAAACTAGATGGGGGCACTAAAACAGCTTGGAAACAAACTGCTTATAGTGTTGCTGCTAGCATCGCATGTACTATCACCCCGCAATATGCCGAACAAATATTTACATTGTCTCATTCGGCTTTTACTCATATTGCAAATGGTGTTAGTTTATTATCAAACAAAAGCTAACAAAAGTAATTGCTGTCAAATCTTTACTTTATACATCAAAGCATAAACTGGTTTAAAGGTTTTGATTCAAGCTATTATCCCCTCTAAAAGCGCAGCGCCTCATACCCACTTTGTGAATTAGTCTTAAAAAATAAGATGGCTGTCACATTAAACGTAAAACATCGGCGAATTAGCACTCTAATACACGCCGATGTTTATAACTTATTTAAGTAACTACCTTACTAATAAGGTATTAGCCTTAGTCTTGTTTACGGTAAAGGCTTATTAAACAGATTGCCAAAAGTAACGTTGCAATCATGCCCGAAGCGCCAGCAACACCTGATGGGAGAAATCCATCACGGCCAAAGGTTATTAAAATACCATTGGCTAACATTGCAACTCCGCCAGCTAAGGCTGTAAGGCCTCCAATCGCTTTGCCACCTTTAGCAATAAAAGACAGTCCAAAAACAAGTGCTGCTAATCCCAATAATACTTTGGCTGCGTAGTAAATCATGAAAGACAAAGAAACCACGCCACCAATTAAAGGTTGTGCGCCTTCTACGGTACCCGCAACTTTTCCAAATGTAGAAAACAAAGTTAGGCCAATGCTTACCTGAACTATGTTAAGTACTGCGCTAAACGCGATAGCTGACCATCCCAGCTGAGAATTTTTTGCTTGCACCATGGCAGAACCCGCAAAGGCAACAAGTAAAGTAAAAACGAGTGCTTCTAGCCCCCAAGCGAACTGTCTTGAAAAGCTAATTTGAGCACTGTAAAGGGCAGAAAAAATAGCCTGTGATATCGCTAACACCAACAATAAAGATGCTGTAATTAGGATGGTGCGTTTATTCGTAAATTCCATTTGGACCTCTTATAATTTTATATTTAATGCTTTTAAAAGCTGTAATAGCTCTCATACTTGGGTAAAAGACAGGTAAAACGAGTTAATTATTTCACGTAAACCTATAAAAGTATTAATTAATAAAAAATAGCCTAAAGCTATGACTTTTTGAATCTAAATTTAATTGGCAAAATCGTTTTAATTCAAGCAATGTGTGGTCTAAAAGCGCAGTGCCTCATACCCTCTTAGTAAATCAACATTTAATTACCAAGAGGGCACACATTTTGAGTATATGGTTAAACGGCTTATTACTTATGGCGTTAAGATAAAAGCCTAAAATGAGACCAGTCACTTAACGCAGTAATAGTTTGTTCTGTGGGAGGGGCAACATAGATTAAACCTGCAATGGCAATAACTGAAGCTAGCGTAATTAGTTTATTATCAAAGTCAGCTATTTTTAAAGCGGTTCCAAAAGAGCGTTTAATGGTGACATTACTTAAATCCACACTGTAAATTTCATCCAGTAATAAATGAATTAACCCGCCAAGTAAAATAAACCCACCCGTTAACCAGGCAAAGACAGCTGCTTGTGTGGTTGATTGATCATTCAGTTTCCATGTTACTTGAGTTGTTAATAGCGCGCATAACAGTATAAATAGTAAAGAGTGGCAACTACCTCTGTGTACTGTGATCCATTCAAAAATAGGTCTAATAATGTATTTCATAAATCCGTAAACCAATAAGGGCACTACGATTAACTCAACAAAGCTAATTTCAATAATGAGCTTGGTGGTTATGTAATGCAGTACCAGTAATACAGCGCTGAGTGCAAATAAGTTAAAAATAGTATCGAGTGACGTGGAGTTATCTGAATCTATGTCGGGTAATAAGCCGCCAATTGAGCCTAAAAACCATAACCAGAGTGCGCCCTTTAAATCAATATGGCCTGCAGATAATAAGGTGGCAGAGCATAAGCCTGTGATGATTACGGCAGTATTAAGATGAGTATTGAAATTTGCCATTGTATCTCTTGATAATAAAATAGGTGGGCATTCTAACAATTGAAAAGTTTATTGTTCACTATTCTTTATAGATTGGTCTTTAAATATGTTTTATCACTTTGATTAGTTGCTGCTTTTTACAATTTTTATTCTTTATCGTGCTTAGTTGTTCCACTAAATGGTAATTTTGGATAGAACAACTTTTCGTTAATTAAACCCAGCACGATGTATCTATTGTTAATTATTAATATGTTATAGTGTTGCAACTGTTGTTTGATATGGTATAACATTCACGGTATTCTAATTTCCCCTTAATAGAGTTTGAATGTGACAACATCAACAGCAATTAATCAAACATCACCAATAGAACCTCAGCGTGTGGAACAAACACGTAATGAAGCATCAAATACGACCCAAGCCACTAAAAACGAAGCAGTTATTGAAGTAGACTCGTTAAGTTTTAGCATTAAAAACAACATCATTTTAAAAAACTTAAGTTTCAGCGTGGCGGCAGGTGAGGTTTATGCGCTACTAGGAGGAAATGGTGCGGGTAAATCTAGCACCTTAAAAACGTTATTGGGTTTTAATAAGCCTACTAAAGGCTCTGTAAAAGTCGTGGGTAAAGAGGTGAGTAAAGCGCTTGATTTTGTACGAGGTAAAACCGCGTATTTGCCAGAGTCGGCTACGTTATATCCCCATTTAACTGCTCGTGAAAATGTTGAATATTTTTTATCACTCGCTGATATTACAAAATCGTTTGAGCAAATTAACGTGGCTTTTAATCGTGTTGCATTGCAACAAGATGCATGGGATCGCAACATGCAAACTTATTCAAAAGGCATGAGGCAAAAAACAGCGATTGCACTTGCGATACTGCGTGAAGCACCGATATTTTTACTTGATGAGCCTACATCGGGCCTTGATCCTGTTGCTATTGATGAGTTTAACCAGCTAGTACGTGAGCTTGCATTAACGGGTGCCACTATTTTAATGGTTACACACGATGTATATGGCGCATGCCAAGTAGCAAACCGAATTGGTTTACTAAGAGCAGGTGAGCTGGTGGGCGAATTCGATGCACCCGAAAACGGCCGCATTGATACCGAACAAGTTCACGCAGCCTTTGCGCAAAGAGGCGCGTAATGAGCATAAATAACTTTTCAAAAGTGGTTATAGTTGCCAAAGATGAATGGCGCTATTGGCTACGCTCAAAACTAGCAATGACTGTGCTGGCTATTGGTTTATTGCTAACGCTTTCGTCGGTAGTGGTTACCGCAATTACCATGCTAGAACTTAGCCATGCTCGCCATGAATTACAAACAACAAGCGATAAAAGCTTTGTTGATCAACCCGACCGACATCCTCACCGAATGGTGCATTACGGGCATTATGCGTTTAGAACGCCTGCGCCGCTTAGTACGCTCGACCCCGGTATTGACGCTTACACAGGCAACTCTATATTTTTAGAAGGGCACAGACAAAATAGCGCAATGTTTGCAGATAGTCGCCAAGGGACTGCATTAACTAAATTAGGCAGTTTAACGCCTGCCTTTATAGTGCAAACATTAGCGCCGTTATTACTGATTTTAATTGGTTACAGCGGTATTAGCCGAGAGCGCGAATCGCAAACGCTTTCGTATTTGTTATCGCAAGGTACATCGGGTGTAACGCTAATTGCAGGTAAAGGATTAGCGCTACTTTCTGTTGTGGGTTTAATTTTGACTCCGCTTACGGTATCGGCTTTATTCACACTTGGTACAGGTGAAAGCTTACTGGCAGTTGTAAGTTTTGTTGTTGGCTACGCTTTATATTTAACTGTGTGGGTATTACTTATTTTACTGGCCTCTAGTGTGTTTAGTAAAAACAGTGGCAGTTTTACCGCACTTGCCTTTGTATGGATTTTACTGTGTATTGTTATGCCACGCGTAGCGAGTACGACAGCAGCTACAGTTGTGCCATCTGCCGGTAAAATAGAAACAGATTTTGCTGTAAAAGCCGAGCTTAGAAAGCTAGGCGATGGCCATAACACTAACGACCCTGCCTTTGAGCAATTTAAACAATCACTTCTTAAAAAGTACAATGTAAATAGCATTGACGAGCTGCCGGTAAACTTTAGAGGGTTAGTGGCAAGCGAATCAGAGGCTAAGCAAACTGAAGTACTTAATCAATTTGCCCAGCAACGTATGCAAGCTGAGCTTAAGCAAACGCAGGTATCGCGTTATTTTGGTTGGGTTTCGCCAATGGTAGCGATTCGCTCGCTCTCTATGATTGTGGTTGGTACAAGTATAGAAACGCATCATCGCTTTTTACGCGAAACCGAGCAGCTACGTTTTGATTTTGTGCAAGGGCTTAACAAAGTTCATATTGAAGAACTTGATTACCAAGACGACATGAACCGCAATGCTGATGCCGCAGCCACTAAAAAAGCACGTGTTAGCGCTGATAATTGGAAAATACTGCAAAACTTTACCTTTCATAGCGATAGTGCGTTGGTGCGAGCCCAGCGAAGTACATCTGCATTTTTACAGCTATTACTGTGGATTGCAGTGTTGGCCGGCGGTATTAAGTTTGTAGGGAAACGTTTGTTATGAGCTATTTATTTTTACACCTCAAGCGAGAATTTGGCTTTTTACTTCGTCAAAAATATTTAGTGGTGCTTTTACTTTGTACATTTGCTGTGTCTGCCTTTGCCGTTATCAGTGGGTTGAGTGAAGTAAGTCAGCAACGCGAAACTATTGAACGTTTAAAATCAGCTGATCTAACCGAACGATTAAATGTGCAAACGCAGCAAACTGATGCAGGTATGTTGGCTTATTATACTTTTCATTTAACGTATTCAGCGCCTTCAAATTTAGCGTTTGCTGCTTTGGGTGAACGCGATATTTACCCATGGAAACACCGCGTAAACTTACTCGCTCTGGAGGGACAAATTTACGAAAGCGATGCGCAAAACCCTGAGCTTGCCCAAGCAGGTAAAATTGATTTTGCGTTTGTGTTAAGTGCTTTGGCACCGCTGATAGTGATTTTGCTGTTCCATGATTTATTTGCCAACGAACGTACCAGTGGTCGTTACGATTTATTAGTCACAACGTCGAGCTCTTACTTTGCTTTATGGGGCGCACGCATATTGGTGAGGTTTATTTTATTACTCGTGTGTTTAATGTTGCCATTCTATGGTGGCGCTTATGTAGCTGGTAGTTCAATTTATGATGTTTTATTGATAACAACTATGTGTGTTGCCTATCTAGTTTTTTGGGCTGCACTTTGTATTTGGATGGGCAAGCAAGCAAGTAGTGCGCCGCGTGTTGCCTCCGCTTTAATAGGTATATGGGTGCTAGTTGCTTTTATTATTCCTATTTTAGGTGATTTAGCGATTAACAAAATAGTGCATTCACCTAAAGGTGGCGAAATTGTACTTACCCAGCGAGAGGCGGTTAACGATGCATGGGACTTACCAAAACAAATTACAATGGATGCTTTTGTAGCGTCAAATCCACAGTGGAAAGATCATGTTGATATGCAAAGCGAGTTTGAGTGGAAATGGTATTACGCCTTTCAACAAGTAGGGGATGAAAAAGCGGCTGAACTTTCGCATGCGTACCGCGATGCAGCACGCAAAAAGTATCAGTTAGCTGGAATGGTATCGTGGTTTTCGCCTGCATTATTGTTACAACGCAGCTTAACGCGAAAAGCCAAAACAGATGCAATAGCGGCATTTAGATACGAGCATCAAATACGAGGGTTTCATAAATGCCTAAGGGAATTTTACTACCCTTGGTTATTTATTAAAGGTGAGCCCACTAAAGCTGCGCTTAACAACATGCCTAGTTTTAGTAAAACAATACTGAATGAAAAGGATGAGCCTGAGGTCATAGGCGTTCAGTTAAAATAAAATTTATGAGTCAACTAATTAACAAGGTTTATAATGAATACTAATAAAAAAGGGCTGAAACTTACTTATTTAAGCACATGTTTAGTGAGTTTATTTAGCAGTCAGGTAATAGCAGCTGATAAAAGTGAGCAAGTTGATAGTGTAAATATGAGTGTTATTGAAAGGCTTGCTGTTACTGGAACACGCCAAGCTTATCAAGGAAATTTTAGCCCTTTAGAAACGCCGCAGTCAGAATTAAAAATAGATTTAGAAGCACTTGAAAACGCGGGTGCGATAAATTTAAATCAAGCGCTTGATTTATCGGCGTCGGTAGCGCGTCAAAATAACTTTGGCGGACTTTGGAATAGCTTTGCGCTACGTGGCTTTGTCGGCGATGAAAACTTACCAAGTAACTACCTTGTTAATGGGTTTAATGCCGGGCGTGGCTTTGGTGGCTCACGTGATTTGTCGGGTATTGAATCGGTTGAGGTGTTAAAAGGTCCACGTGCTGCTTTATTTGGCCGTGGTGAACCTGGCGGTACGGTAAACTTAGTAACTAAACGCCCAACGTTTGATACGAGCGGCGAGCTAAAGCTAAGCGTAGGAAGCTTTGATACCTACCGCGCTGATGTAGATTACACAACCCCCCTTAATGACGACGTAGCAATTAGGCTGGTTGGTTTTTATGAAGATGCCAAAAGTTTTCGAGATACGATAGAAACAACAAAAAAGGGCTTTAGCCCTTCAATTACATGGAACATTAATGACAACAGCCAATTAATATATGAGCTTGAATACAGCGACCAAGAAGTTCCTTTTGATAGAGGCGTATTAGCAATAGATGGCGAGCTTGGGCTTATTCCTGAAAGTCGCTTTTTAGGTGAGCCAGGTGATGGTCCAATAGAGGCTGACGTACTGGGTCATCAATTGGAGTTTATTCATGACTTTAATGATAATTGGAGCGTATTACTGGGCGCTAACTACCGTGATACGTCGCTTGAAGGGTTTGCTACCGAAACCGGTTTTGCGGGTGTAGTTGATGCAGAGGTAAATCGCTTTAGACGTTTCCGTGATTACGATGCAAAATATCAGGTGTTTAGAGCAGAAGTGACGGGTAATTTAGAGGTTGCAGGATTAGAACACCGCTTAATAGTAGGTGTTGATTCTGATAAGTTCGAAAATGATCAATTTGTTCTTCGTGTTCGTGGCGATCAGTATATAAATGTTTTTAATCCTGTATATGGGGCGTATGAGTTACCTACGCCGACGGCCAATACCGATAAGTTAGAAGTTCAAGAGTCGTTAGGTGTATTTATACAAGACCAAATAAGCCTAACCGATAAGCTTGATATTCGCGTTGGTGTACGTTTTGATGATTACGAACAAACACTCAATAATCGTTTAGCTGATACGCAATCAAAACAAAATGAGTCACGTGTTAGCCCCCAGTTGGGTGTTGTGTATGAGGCGAGCGAGTTTGTATCTGTTTATGCTGCTTATGGCGAAAACTTTAGGCCTTTATCGGGCACTGATACAAATGGCGATGGGTTTGAACCAAATCAATCTACTTCAACAGAGTTGGGGGTTAAATTTACTTTAAACGATGGCGCTTTATTTGGCACCATTGCGATGTTTAAAGTGGAACAAGACAACATGCTGGTGGTTGACGATCCTACTGCCTTTACTTTTGCCGCAATCGGCGAAGCAAAAAGCAAAGGCATAGAAATTGATATAAACGGTGAGCTAACGGATGATGTAAGCCTATGGCTATCGTATGCGTATGTTGATGCAACTATTGAAAACTCATTTTTTGATGCTAACTTTGGCTATACCGTTGAAGCGGGTAGTTCTTTATTAAATATTCCTAAGCATCAACTTAGTTTACAGCTTGTTAAATCAGCCGAGTTATATGGCAAAGCAATTAAGTTTGGCGCAGGTTTAGTTTATGTAGACTCTCGAAACGGCTTTTTTGGTACCGATTTTGAGCTACCAAGCTATTCAACAGCACGTACATTTATAAATGTTGATGTAACCAAAGCAATTGGCTTGCGTGCAGAGGTAGATAACCTGTTTGATGAAACCTATTACACTAACTCATTTGCTGATGCGTGGGTTCAACCGGGCACCCCCAGAAGTGTAAGGCTATCTGCAACGTATAAATTTTAAACGTAAACTAAAACGATATTAACAAAAAGGCTGCTTAAATTAAGTAGCCTTTTACTTAGTTAAAAACTCGATTAAAACGGTGCATACCCATCGTTAGTTTTTTTAGGGTTAATCCAGCGCTGTTTAGCATCAATAGGAATCCGTGGTGCCCCTTGTGCTGGTAATCGACCGCGCTTTCCATACAGCCACAATACAAAGTTAGTTCGCTCACCACTGGTAATAGGTTTAGCTGCGTGTGCAATATTGCCACGATGTAACATGGCAGTACCTGGCTTAAACGTAAGTGATTTAATGTCACCTGTGTACGGGTGATAAAAGTCAACTTCTGACCCTGTAAACTCTTCACTTGGTAAATTTAAGTTAATGTTAAGCGTTACAGCTGATGCGTCGGTATGTGGGCGAATTGACGCATCTGTACTTGGGTCGTAATAAATAGAAAAGCCAAATGTTTGTGTATCGTAGCCAATTATTTCAGGAAACAATAAGCGCGAAATAGGGCGCATATAAGTGTTTAGTATTTCGTTATAAAATGCCTGAAAGCTTGGCGCGGCTAAATAACCTTCTGATCGGCTATCAAGCATGGCACCACGGCGATTTAACACTATGCCGTATGGCGGGCGCATAGGAATTTGCGAATTCCATACTTGTTCTAAATATCCGCGTAATACTGCTAGGCGCTCAGGATCAAAAAATTGAAATTGAAACACATCAGGCGCAACTTCGTGTAATAACGCTTTTACGGCCAGCTCTTTTGATGGATCGTCCCATGCTTGTTTTACTGCTTCACGTAGGTTTTTATCAAGTAGTGTGTCGTCAAGCGTAAACGTTGAGCTATCTATTGATGTTGTTTCCCATTCGATCCACGCGTTTGTAATTAGGTCGGTGTTGCTATTCCAAAAGTGTTGTACTGATTGTTCACGGTAAAGCATGGCTTGTCGTGTTGGTAATTCTAGAGCACGCGCTAGCTGTAATTGGTTGGCAAACATTTTGTGTCACTCCAGTTGTTTAATTTTGTTTATATCAATCTAGGAGTGCAATTTATTGCATTTGATTTAGTAGATAAACAGCCTGCTTTGGGAAACAGAATATACTATTTATTGATAATGAAGGTTTGTATACTTATTTGAAACAGAGAAAGCTAGTTTTGTAGATAAGTAAAAGGCTGCACAATATGCAGCCTTTTGTTGGTGTAATTTAAGTTGCTTAATAAATACTAGTGAGTTGCTCTGTCGCCCCAAATTTCTTCTAGGCGGCTGTCGCGACCACAACGCCAACGATAAGTGTTGTATCTGATTGGGTTGTTTTTGTAATAATCTTGATGAAAGCTTTCCCTACCTTTAATAGGGTAAAAGGTACTTGCGTTTAGTATAGGTGTAACCACAGTTTGATTAGGAAACTCGGCTACAACAGCTGCTTTTGTTTTTTCAGCTAATTTACGTTGTTCGTCGTTTTGTACAAATATAGCGCTTAAGTAACTAGGGCCTTTATCGCAAAATTGGCCTCTTGCATCAAAAGGATCAATATTTACCCAGTAATGATCAAGTATACCTTGATAGCTTACTATGGCCGGATCGTAAGTAATTTCTACGGCCTCGTAATGGCCTTTATGATTACCATTGTATGTCGGGTTTTTAAGTTTACCGCCAGTAAACCCCGAAATTACATCGGTTACACCTTCTAGCTTTTCAAAATCACTTTCCATACACCAAAAACAACCTCCAGCTAGAACGGCTTTTTCGGTTTTAGCTGCATGAGTAAATGTACTAAACAAAATAACGGCAGATGTTAATGCTAATGCGAGTGATTTTTTCATAAAATTATCCATCTGTACTGTGAGTTTATAAATACTTATAAAGTTAGACCCGCTAAGTGCTAATACAATTTCATTGTAGAGGGCTGGCCAACTTATCTATGGTGAAAAATATTGTGCTTTGACAAGTTTTATAGGGATAAGGCTAGCAACAAGATCACTATTTAAGTTAGTAGCATGGTTTAATTGGGTTAGCCAAGTATGCGTTATTTAATGGGGTGTTGAATTATGTTTACGTGTTCATTAAAGTGACAACATTCGTGATATAAATTAGCAGGTGATAAATGAACCAGTTAACAGAAACTTCAATAAGCTGCCCTTATTGTGGAGAAAGTATTGAAGTTTTACTTGATGCTGCAGATATTGATGAGCAATACATAGAAGACTGCCAAGTATGCTGTAAGCCTATTTCGTTTGTGGTATTTGAAAATGATGACGAGCTAAACGTTAATGTTTATAGCGAAGACGATACGTTTTAACTCGTTAATTAGATAGTAGGCTGCAAATTGCAGCCTTTTTACTGTGTATATGTTTGTTTAGCTATTTTGCTCACGCGCTAACTGGTTAGGAAGAAGTTCTTCTACTATTTCGCGTGCTGGCAGTGTATAGCGTGTGCCGTCAAACATTACTGAGGTAAACTCGTTAATATTAGTAATGCCTGTTAAGGTCCAGCCTTCGCCGCGCTTTGGGCAATATACTGTGGTAGTGGGTTGTATTACTTTAAAATCGTCACTCATTACGTTATCCACTCTTTTTGCTTTAAAGATAATGCTTGTTAATGGGGTATGGTAAGTTAATAATGCGTGCCCATAAAGAGCTAATTTAACTAACCACTTAAATAAAATGTTTAATACCACAAAGCTTGAACGCGTTACGCTGCGTTTAATTACCCACAAACACGCTGCGTGTTTATTTAATATTTTAAACCACCCGGATGTGTCAGAATTTAACGACTACGAAACACCGCTTAGCAAAACACAAATCAAACAATTAATACAAGATGATATTAGTGCCTACTACGAAGGCGAAGTGATTAGAGTCGCAATTGAACATAATACATCAGGGAAGTTAATGGGTACTTGTGGGCTTTATAATTTAACGCCGTGTAAAAGTAGTGCCTTTATAGGGTTTGAGCTGCACCCCGACTTTTGGGATAAAGGCATAATGTTTGAAGTAGTGAGCGGTTTTATTGAAACCCTAGTTAAGGATATTGCGCTTAAACATTTGTCGGCTGAGGTGAGTGCACATAATGCACGTTCCCATAATTTACTTATTAAGTTAGGTTTTAGCTTAAGAGAAAATTCTATTTGGCATAAATCACTTTAACTCAAGACGGCAATTATAAGTGCTTATCTTTTTTCAATCCTGAAAGGTCAACGCCTCCAAGTATAAATAAAATACAAAAAATAACGGCTTTCTATTATAGTTAAGCGTAAGCAAATGAATTTGTTACCCGTGTTTTATTAAACATTTACGCTTAACAAGGATTTTATATGCTAGGGCGTGTTGATCTTTGTGGATTGAAATTTGTTCAATCTAGGGACGATTAAATCGCGGCGCGAGGTTTGTAACCTAGTGGGCTAAGTAAAAACCGAGCAACAAAGAGTTGATCGTCCCTAGATTGAACCCAAAGGGCAGCGCATGTTTGGTATTTATACGGCGTTATCGCCTATTCATGGGGAATAACCACACTACATAGGCTCTGCCTTGCCTAAAAACCAAACATACTGCTGCAAATTCACCCACGAAAGGTCAACACGCCCTAGATAAACTCTCTCAAGATGCGCTTGTAATTTGGGCGACCATTGACCCAATAGGCACTATGGCGCTGTTTGCTGCGCTTACTTCTCATTTAACTGATCAACAACGCCGTAAAACTGCATTTAAAACGGTGCTTTATGCCGGGGGCGTATTATTGGGTTCTATTTTAATAGGGCAACTAATACTTAATGCGATGGGAATTAGGTTGGTGTCGTTTCAGTTAGGAGGCGGAATTATATTGTTTTTGTTTGGCCTGCAAATGATTTTTGGAAACGATTCTAACAAAGCCAAACAAGATCCCGATCACGATATAGCCGTGTTTCCGCTTGCTATACCTGCAACGGCGACTCCTGGCGCTATTTTGGCGGTAATACTACTTACCGATAACCACATACACCCAATTACTACTCAAATAGGCACAGCGCTTGTTACACTTGGTGTGTTGGGTATTACATTAATACTGTTGCTGCTTTCGGGTAAAATTATTAAGCTAATTGGTACTGGCGGCGCGTCTATTTTAACGCGAGTGATGGGCATGATTTTAGCCGCGTTTTCGGTTGAGCTTATTATGACCGCGCTTGAAATAAAACAATGGGTTAAGCTCGATTAAATAACTCCTAAACATTGAAAGGAATGCCGCATGGCAATAAAAATAACAAAACACTCTTTTATTAATTTAAGTTTAGCCGTAGTCATTTTTGCTATTGGTATTTTAGCTATACGTTATTATAACCATTATGTATCGGCCTATACAGATGTAACAATTAACTCAAGCGTGCTTAATGAGTCGCGCAAAGTGTTTATAAGATTGCCCGCTAATTACAATCCTAAAAAAGCGTATCCGTTAATTATTAAAACCGATGGTAACTTTAATTTAGATACATGGGATAAAGCACTTACAAAACAAACTAAGAGCGAAAAAGGGGATAAGGCTATATTGGTGTCTATTCCTAATTTGTTTTTTACAGATACACGTAATCGCGATTTAGTGCCCCCTTATGCTCGCCAAGATGTAAATACACAAGCGCGTCCAGAGCATGAAACACTTATTGAACCAAATGGTGAAGCCGACAAGTTTTTAGCGTTTATTGAAACTGAGTTACTCCCTTATTTATCAGCAAAATATAAGCTTAGTAATAACCGTGTATTAAGTGGTTTTTCGGCAGGTGGTAGCTTTGTGCTTTATACACTGCATACAAAGCCTGAATTGTTTAATGGCTATTTTGCTTTTAGCCCAGCGGCTTGGTATGACGATATGACCGTAGTTAATAATTTAGAAGCGTTTTTAAGTGCTCAAGATAACAAAGTTAAATCGTCTACTTATTTATATCTTTCGGTGGGTGGGGCAGAGCATCCGTTAATGTTAAAAGCGTTTAGTAATTTAGAGACCGTTTTAACAGCCAACCCTAACAATAACCTTGTGTGGCAAAGTGCTATAAACAAAGGTGCTGAGCATTCAGATAATCCATCAATTAGTGTGGCTAAGGCATTAGCTGGTTATAGTACGTTTATTAAAAAGTAGGTTAGATTGATTTAAAACGTTAACTGTATGCATATACAGTTAACGCTGTTCTGTGTATTTAGAATGCTTAATTAGCTTTATAGTACTTTACTTAGTTTGGTATTATCAACGACTTACAAAATTAAGCTAATTTAAATTATTTTTGTCAGGAAATACGCGAACTGTGTTTATATACAGTACATGACTGTTGAGTTAGAATGCAGTCAGTACCTATGAGCATATACACATCTATTTGTTACTGCTTTTAATCAGCCTTACGTATTTGTGATCAGCAATAAGCAGTGTAAGTACTTTGCAATTTCAATATAGTTTCTACGCTTAAATCAACTTAACATAAATTGGCTGGTGGCTTTACAGCAAAAGAACACATCATACTAAATATTGTTATAATGCTAAACTTAGCAATAGAGTCAAATTAAAAAAAAGTAATCAAAGAGGTAGTCAAAATAATAAAGCCTGCGATAACTACATCCACTAAAAATATAAATGCCGAGTGTGAACTATGAGTGATTAATTAAAGTTTTCCTCGCTCATTGTAATGAGCAGCAAAACGGTAAACGTAAAAAATAGGGGCATCGTGATTGGTGCTATTACAAGTTAAAAAAGCAGATACCAATGCGGCTGTTAATGCATTTGTTAAAATAGTCTTAAACGCTAAGCCAAGCATTCAAAAAAGTATAGAAAAATAAAAAAAGCCCAGTTAAAAAAGTTAAAAGGGCTAAAAGGGTTGTGCTTAGGGAAGTTGTAGTCTTTTTTAAAACTTATATCTAAATCCAAATGCTATACCGTCATCTTCCGACTGCTCCATTTGTGCTTGTTGATCGTCGTTATCGCTTTCAAAGTCGCTAAAGTCTTTACGCGCTTCTACGTAGGCAATAGTGTCTTCATCAATTAAGTAGTGAAGGCCAATAACAGCAAACTGACGCTTAAATACATCGTCTGGGTCGGCGTTAAAGTTTGGCTGAATTACGTAATCATCACCGGCATCAAACATGTTGTAGGCAATAAAAGGGCGAAAATCGTTATCAAAGCGGTAAGATGCAAATGTTTCTATACCGATTACGTCTTTAATTAAGCGACCAATGTTATCTGTGTCGTGATTTTTGTTTTTATTTACGTTCGCAGCAACGTATAGGCCGGGCTTATTAATGTTGCCCCACATAATACCTGCACCATAAATTAAATCTTCAACATTGCGAGTAGAACCATCGCCAAACGTTAAATCAAACTCACCACGGTTAACACCTGCTGTAAGTGTTAGCATGTCAGTTGGGGTATAAGTTACAGACGCACCAAATGTGTAATTAAATTCAACTTCTTGGGCTGCACTATCGCCAGAGTTCCATAGCGCTTCACATTCTTCTTCTGAAATGTCGGTTATGTCACAGGTATAGAATTCGCTGTTTTTAAGCTGCGCTTGTACTGCAAAACTGAAATCGTTATAGCGATTGCGGTACTGCACTAATTTATCTCCACGGCCAGTGCCATTAACAGCGCCATCGTCTTTGTTATAGGTGTAAACACCAGCCGCATTACCATCCCATACAAAGCTATTATTTGTGCCGTAAACCACGTCGTACCATGCACCCCATTGTTTACCAATAGTTAGTTGCCCGTACTTTTCGTGCGAAAGGCCTGCGTAACCTAAACGGTTATACAAAAACTCGTCCTGAATAGACTCAAAACGATTGTTATAAATAATATCGCTGCTGCCGACAGGGTTTACACCCCATTCTACGAGTGCAAGGGCAGTCCAGTCTTTCTTAAGCTTTCGGGTAAATCCAAAGTTGATGCGCGAAGTACCGTTAACAACTTCGGTTTCGTTTTGTGTATTAATTACACGTACATCAAGATATCCACCTACTTCAACAGTGTTTTTATCATCTTTGTATAACTCTACTGCCGAAACAGCGGGTGCGATTACAATACTTGCGCTAATAAGTGTTGCTAATTTTTTGCTCATCTTGTGTGTTGCCCTGTGTAAATTGGTCAGTTTTTTACGTAGGTAAAAATTCAGATTCAAAGGTTAACAAAGCAATAAACAGCTCAAAAGTGAAAAATACTCACTAAAATTAAGCGTTAAACTTAATAGATATTCACTAAAGGTTAATTTTGTTTTTCAAGTGTTGCTGAGGTTTGTTTTTTTAGTTGTTTTGTAGGGAAAAAGGATTGGTAATAAGTGGTGTGTTAAAATTATAATTTGAATTAATTTCATCTTGGTTAAAAAATAGTAACTAGTGCAAAAGCTCTAAAATCGCTTTATTTTCATAAATATAACTTTTTATTCTTATAGGTTGCAGCAAAATGAGTTAAGTAAACACACAAACACGTTAAAAGTGCTTTTACTCTAATCTGTATCCCTATTTCTAACCCCTCATGCCTGTTTATAAAAAATAATTTTTGGATTTTAATTTGCATAAAAATTAACGAAACCATTAAATCTAATCCGTTATTTTAGCTACCAACTAGATAGTCATAATAAATGGCTAAAACGTAGTGGTCTGCCTTTAAACTTTCATAGAAAAACAGGCCATTTTGGTTTAAACTGCGCGCAATTTAAATACATCATTACTCCTTTGGAGGGTAGCGCTATTATTAGTACAGCTAATGTCACCATGCAATTTGGTGCTAAACCATTATTTGAAAATATCTCAGCAAAATTTGGCGATGGTAACCGTTACGGTTTAATCGGTGCAAATGGTTGTGGTAAATCAACATTTATGAAGATTCTAAGTGGTGAGCTCGAAGCGTCTTCAGGTAATGTAAGTACTGATCCAAATGAACGTGTTGCTAAACTAAACCAAGACCAGTTTGCCTACGAAGAATACTCAGTAATTGATACTGTGATCATGGGTCACAAAGAGCTGTGGAAAATAAAACAAGAACGTGACCGTATTTACTCTTTACCAGAAATGAGTGAAGAAGACGGTATGAAAGTAGCCGATCTTGAAACTGAGTTTGCTGAAATGGATGGTTACTCTGCTGAATCTAAAGCAGGCGAGCTTCTGTTAGGCGTAGGTATTGGCACTGACCAACATTTTGGCCCTATGTCAGAAATTGCACCTGGTTTTAAACTTCGCGTGCTACTTGCACAGGTGTTGTTTTCAGACCCAGATATAATGCTACTTGATGAGCCTACCAATAACTTGGATATTTACACCATCAAGTGGTTAGAAGACGTGTTAAACCAACGCGACTGTACCATGATAATCATCTCGCATGACCGTCACTTTTTAAACTCTGTGTGTACTCACATGGCCGATATTGACTACGGTGAGCTACGGATTTACTCAGGTAACTACGACGAATACATGTTTGCAGCAACGCAAGCACGTGAGCAGCTACTTAGCGAAAACGCGAAGAAGAAAAACCAAATTGCTGAACTTCAACAGTTTGTTTCTCGCTTCTCTGCTAACGCATCTAAAGCTAAGCAAGCAACATCGCGCGCTAAACGTATCGACAAAATTCAGTTAGACGAAGTTAAAGCATCTTCACGTCAAACGCCATTTATTCGTTTCGACCAAGAAAAGCAGTTATTCAGAAACGCGCTTGAAATGACAAACCTAACACAAGGTTTTGACGACAATACGTTGTTTTCTGGACTTGAAGGTTTAGTAGAAGTTGGCGAACGTATTGCTATTATTGGTGAAAATGGTGTTGGTAAAACAACATTACTTAATACATTAGCAGGGCGCTTAGCACCTAAAACTGGTGAGTTTAAGTTTTCTGAAAACGCGAATATTGGTTACTACGCGCAAGATCACGCTGATGAGTTTGCAACCGACATGAACTTGTTTCAGTGGATGGAGCAATGGCAACAAGAAGGCGACGACGAGCAAGTGGTTCGTAGCTTCTTAGGCCGTATGTTATTCTCTCAAAACGATATTAAAAAATCAGTTAAAGTAATTTCAGGTGGTGAGCAAGGCCGCATGTTGTTTGGTAAAATTATGATGCATAAACCAAACATATTGCTAATGGATGAGCCAACCAACCACATGGATATGGAATCTATTGAAGCGCTTAACTTAGCCCTTGAAGCTTATGAAGGTACATTGATGTTTGTCTCGCACGACCGTCAGTTTGTATCATCGGTTGCGACCCGTATTTGGGAAATTAAAGACGGTAAAGTTATCGACTTTAGAGGCAACTACGCAGAATACCTAGCGAGTAAAGAAGCTTAATTAGCTATTTACCCGTTAACTCTAAAAAGCCATGTTTAAACATGGCTTTTTTTGTTTTTGTGAGTCGCAATTAAACTTGGTTTGGGTATAATACCCGCCTAAAACCGGACATAAGTCCGCTATTTTTAAAATACATTACTGAGGAGTATTTATGACTGTTGGCATTATTATGGGTTCTAAATCAGATTGGCCAACCATGGAACATGCAGCACTTATGCTAGAGCATTTTGGCATTAAGTACGAAACCAAAGTCGTGTCTGCACACCGCACTCCTCAATTACTTGCTGATTACGCAAGTTCAGCCGCAGAACGTGGTATTAAAGTTATTATTGCTGGCGCTGGCGGCGCTGCGCATTTACCAGGTATGGCAGCTGCTTTTACGTCGCTTCCTGTACTTGGCGTGCCTGTAAAATCAAAAGCATTAAATGGTGTTGATTCACTTTTATCTATTTGCCAAATGCCTAAAGGCGTTGCAGTAGGTACGCTAGCAATTGGTGAGCCGGGCGCAGCAAACGCGGGGTTATTAGCTGCACAAATTTTAGGGTGTCAAAATCCAGAAATTTTTGCAAAAATTGAAGCGTTTCGTAAAGCGCAAACCGACACTATATTAGCTAATCCAAACCCTGCAGAGTAATAATGAATATTTTAATATTAGGTGCAGGGCAACTTGCACGTATGATGAGCCTTGCCGGCGCGCCGCTTAATTTAAACGTTGTGGCGTATGATGTAGGCAGCAAGCAAATTAAGCACCCACTAACAGGCGATGTTTATAGCACGTCGCTTGAGCAAGCTATATCAAACGCTGATGCCATTACTGCCGAGTTTGAGCATATTCCTGATGACGTACTAACACTTTGCTGTAACAGCAATAAGTTTTACCCAGGTAAAGCTGCAATTAAAACCGGTGGCGATCGCTCGCTTGAAAAAGCATTGCTTGATAAAACAAACGTAACTTGTGCGCCGTACCAATTAATTACTGAAAAAGCGCATTTAGAACTTGCCGTTAAAACCCTAGGTAAGCCACTTGTAATTAAAACATGCCAAGCGGGTTACGATGGAAAAGGCCAATGGCGTTTAAAATCGGATGATCAAATAGATGAAATTTGGTCACAAATGGCTGATTTTATTGCATCAGGCACGCAGCTTGCGCCACATACGATAATTGCTGAAAAAATGATCCCGTTTGATCGTGAAGTATCTATTATTGGTGCGCGCGACAAACACGGTAATGTTGCTATTTATCCGCTAACAGAAAACGAGCACACCAATGGTGTATTGACGCTCTCTATTGCCGGTAAAAATAATCAAAATGTTGAAGCTCAAGCAAACAATGCATTTACAAAAATAGCAAACGAGCTTAACTACGTTGGCGTATTGGCTATAGAGTTTTTTGATGTACAAGGCACATTACTCGTTAACGAAATTGCACCGCGCGTACATAACTCTGGCCACTGGACGCAACAAGGTTGCCATTGCTCCCAGTTTGAAAACCACATGCGTGCTGTTGCAGGTTTACCGCTTGGTAATACAGAACTTAAACACGTTACAGCAATGATTAATGTATTAGGACAATCAAGTATACCGAGTGAAATTTTACATATAGCGAATGTTACAAGTCATTGGTACGGAAAAACAGCAAAGCCAGGGCGTAAAATGGGCCATATAAATGTATCGGCTACAAATATAAATGAACTCGCCGATAAGCTTGGCGAACTTTCAGAATACCTACCTGAACAAGAGTACCCTGGTATTTTAAAAGCAGCTGCCAATTTACTACTCAGTGAATAGTTATCATACCTTTATATAAATACCGGCTTAAGCCGGTATTTTTTTGTCATAAAAATGGGCTTTGAATATGTAATACTGTTAAAGTCTAATTTTAAATTTGTGAAGTAAAACAATGAAACTAAAAACAATATCTGGCGTGCTAGCCATTACTGCATTATTTAGCTTAAATACATTTGCATCAGACTCTCTTCGTGTTGCTACTTTTAATGTAAGTATGGATGCAACTAATCACACACCTAAAGGCGAGCAAGTTAAAAGTGATGCCTTAGTTAACTCACTTAAAGCAAACCACCAGCAAATTAAGAACATAGCGGAAATTATTCAGCGTGTTCGCCCTGATATTATTTTACTTAACGAATTTGATTACATCCCAAAAGAGCAAGGCATTGAATACTTTAATCAGTATTATTTAAACGTAAGTCAGCAAAAACAAGCCGCTATTAACTATCCTTACTCTTATATAGCCCCAGTAAATACAGGCCTAGCCACCGAGTTTGATTTAGATAATGATGGCAAAAAAAATGGCGTGATGGGCGATGCACAAGGCTTTGGCTTTTTTGAAGGGCATTATGGTATGGCTATTTTGTCAAAATACCCAATCGATTTTGATAAAGTAAGAACCCTTCAAACTTTTAAATATAAAGACATGCCAAATGCTCAAATGCCTGTAATGCCTAAAACAGGCGAAAACTGGTATAACGCACAAGAATGGCAAGCACTTAGACTAAGCTCTAAATCGTTTTGGGATTTACCTATTAGCGTAAACGATAAAACCATTCATGTTATTGCATCTCACCCAACACCGCCTGTATTTGACGGTGAAGAGGACAGAAACGGCAAGCGTAACCACGATGAAGTAAGGTTAATAGCCGATTACGTTTCAAATGCTAAGTATATTTACGACGATAAAGGCGAAAAAGGCGGTTTAAAAGCTCGCTCTCGTTTTGTTATTTTAGGCGATTTAAACGCAGCCCCTGAAGGCGATAAAGCCCGTACAAATACCACCGACCAATTACTTAAAAACCCATTAATAAATGCTCACTTTGTTCCAAAAAGTGAAGGTGCTAAAGAGCAGTATGATGTGCCTTATGCACAAAATTACAGTGCTAATTGGCAAGCCCGTGTTGATTACGTTTTACCGTCAAACTATGGCTTAAAAATTAAGGACGGTGGGGTGTTTTGGCCAACTAAAACCAGTAATGAATATCGTTTAATTAAAGACAGAAACGCATCAAGCGATCATCGACTGGTGTGGCTTGATTTAGTAATTGAATAACGTCTATTACAATTAGTAAACTGAGCTTTACCCTGTTTAATGGCTATTTATCTTAAATAATTGCAATAACTTGAGTGCTTCTGCTTAAATACGGCCTAATTATAATAACCGTATAGAAGCACTATGATTTTTAATTTTTCTTCATCTAAAACATTAGTGGCCTTAGCCGTTGCCTCAAGTATCATGCTTGCAGGTTGTAGCGCTACCGCTAACACCTCTTCAACACAGCAAAGTGCTTTACCAGCAACCAAGGTTGCTGCGGTTGTAAACACACCAGCAGATATCGGCTCACAAAAAATAACGCTAGAACAAGCAATGGCCGATCCCGATTGGATGGGTAATCAGCCAGAGAGCGCTTATTGGGCAAGCGATTCAGCTACTATTATTTATGCTCAAAAAGAGCAAGGTAATACATTACGCAATTTATTTAGCCAATCTGTTAACAGCCAAACAGCAGAGCAGGTAGCACTTAATAAACTTCATACTGTGGGTTCAAATAAAGCCGTTTATTCTAAAAATAAAACAATGGCGGCCTACACGTTTAAAGGCAATGTATTTGTTAAAAACCTAAAAACAGGTGAACTTAAACAAATTACAGCGACATCAACAAGTGAGTCTAAACCACAATTTTTAAACAATGGTGATTTAGTTTACCGCCAAGGTAATGTGTTTTTTAGAGTTGATTTAAAAACAGGATTAACCAATGAACTTGCTAACTTAAAACTTGCTGATAAGCCTAAAGGGATTGAAGAGCCAAGCACGTATATTGCTAAAGAGCAGCATAAACTGATTAAATTTGTGGCGCTTCAACAAAAAAATAAAAAAGATCAGCAAGCACGCAATGAGCAAATTAATGAACAAAATGATTCAATTACTAACACGGCTTACTACTTAGGTAACGGTAATAAAGTTGCAGAGGCACAGCTTTCGCCAAATGGTGATGCGTTATTAGTCGTAGTTAAAGAAAAAACAGATTGGCGCGCAGATGGCGATATTATGCCAAATTACATCACTAATGATGCAACTATTGAGCCTAAAAAAGCACGCCGCCGTGTTGCAGATGCTAAAGAAGAAACCTCACAGCTTGTCTACATCAATTTAACTAACAAAGAGCAAACATCACTTAGCTTTAATACCTTACCGGGTTTTGATGAAGATGTTTTAGCCGCAGTTAAAAAAGAAAATTATGCACGTGATGGTAAAACATATAAGTCTAAAAAGGCGCCTCGTGGCATTAACCTTATTATGGACTGGGGTTTTGAGCAAAGCCCAATAGTATGGAACGACGACGGCTCACAAGTGGCTGTCATGCTTGAAGCGTGGGACAACAAAGATCGCTGGCTTGCGAACGTTGATTTTGAAAACAACAAACTTGTGTCGCAACACCGCCTACATGACGATGCATGGATTGCTTACGCATTTAACGACTTTGGTTGGTTACATAACTCAAACACGCTTTATTACCTATCGGAAGAGTCGGGTTACAGCCAGCTTTATAAAAAGCCAGTCAATGGTAGTGCAACTGCGCTTACACAAGGCCAATTTGAGGTTTCTAACTTAACGCTTACCAGCGACGACAGCGCAATTTATTACAAAGCGAATGTTGAACACCCAGGCCTGTACGAAATTTACCGTGTTAACCCACAAACAGGTAAGAGTGAGCAAGTTACTGATTTAAATGGCATGACTGACTACACGTTAAGCCCTGATGAAACCAAGTTACTCCTTAAGCACTCTACAATTACGATGCCTAATGAGCTTTATGTAGCAGACGCACAAGCCAACGCAAAAGCAACGCGCTTAACGCACACAGTGTCGGATGAGTTTTTAGCTAAAAAACTAACTGCACCTAAAATTGTTGCCGTGCCATCGAGCCATACTGAACAACCTATATACGCAAAAGTATACTACCCAGCTGATTACGTTGAAGGTGAAGTAGGTAAAAATCGCAAAGCGGTTATTTTTAACCACGGCGCGGGTTACTTGCAAAACTCACATATGGGGTTTTCGGTTTATTTTCGTGAATTTATGTTTCATTCATTGCTCGCTGATGAAGGTTATATAGTAATGGATATGGATTACCGCGCATCTAAAGGTTACGGGCGTGATTGGCGTACTGCGATTTATCGTCAAATGGGCACACCTGAAACACAAGATTTAGCCGATGGCGTTAAATGGATGGCGCAAAATGCCAACGTTGATACCAAAGCAGTCGGTACTTATGGTGGCTCTTATGGCGGCTTTATGACCTTTATGGCATTGTTTACTGCGCCTGAGTTATTTCAATCAGGTGCGGCACTACGCCCTGTTACCGATTGGGCACATTACAACACAGGTTACACGGCTAATATATTAAACCATCCTGATGTTGACCCGATTGCGTATGAGCGCAGCTCGCCAATTTATTACGCTGAGGGTTTAAACAAACGTTTACTCATTAATGCACCAATGGTTGACGATAACGTGTTTTTTCAAGACTCAGTGCGTTTAGTACAGCGCTTAATAGAGCTTGAAAAACAAAACTTTGAAACAGCTATATTTCCTGTTGAACCACATGGTTTTGTACAGCCTTCAAGTTGGTTAGACGAATACCGCCGTATTTATAAGTTATTTAAAGAAACGCTTTAATCTTTACGCTTAAATTATAAAAACAAAAACGCCGCATTGGTTGACTAAACTAATGCGGCGTTTTTATTGGATTAAACAAAATCTAACTTTATTTTTTCTTTTTAAAGAGCTCTATAATCAGTGGTATGGCAAGCAGAGTCCCGCCAATAACACCAATTAAATGTGCATCAATAGCTACAGTTGAGTTAATAAGCTTTCCTATATCAGCATTAGGGCCGCTAAATTGCTCAAACGCTATTTTAATCCATACGCCTATAAATAATAAATACCCCGACTTAAGCCCTACAGTTATATCTTTAACTGCCCCCCAAATAATTACGCCATGCAGCAGAGCACTTAATCCGGTATAAATATGTATGCTTGGGCAAAACCAATACACGCCAAGTCCACACCACAGTGCCAGCGCACTTATATTAACGGCGTAACGAGTAGGTGATGTGTATTCGCCATGCAGTAACCAAATTAATAAAACACCACTGGCATTTAATCCCAAATGAGCCCAATTAGCATGAACAAATTGGCTAGAAAAAATTCGCCACAGTTCGCCTTGATTAATTAGCTCTCGGTTAAATTCAAGTAAATTATTTAAATCAAATGCAGCAAAAATGGTACTAAAAAGCAGCAGAATAATAGGCGGTAATATATAACGAGGTTGAATAGGTAAATTAAGCATTTTATTGTAATTTTTTAGTATAAATTTTTGCATATTGTGCCCGTTTAACTTTAAGATGCCAATTACCTTATCGTTATTAAGTGTTTTTAGACTTTTTATGCATTTTAAACTTAACTCATTATTTGCTATTGGACTGTGCGCAATAACATTGCCTTCTTTTGCACAGCAACCGATAGAAACTCGCGAACCAGAAGCAGCAACGGGCCTTAGTCACAAGCAAGTTGTGGTAGGTGACAAGTACATGGTTGCAGCGGCAAATCCGTATGCTTCAAGAGCCGGTCAACAAATTTTAGCCCAAGGCGGCAGTGCCGTTGACGCTGCAATAGCAACTCAACTAGTGCTTACTTTAGTTGAACCGCAATCCTCTGGTATTGGCGGTGGTACATTTATGATGTATTACAACAAAGCTAACAATAAATTGACTAGTTTTGATGGCCGCGAAACCGCACCTGCAAATGCAGATGAAACGCTGTTTTTAGATAAACACGGTAAAGCCGTTAAATGGATTGAAGCCGTTGTAGGCGGACGCTCTGTTGGTGTACCCGGTATTTTGCATGCCTTTGCAAGTGCGCATAAACAATACGGTATATTGCCATGGGAAGAACTTTTTAAACCCGCTATTGAACTTGCTGAGCAAGGCTTTGTAGTTTCGCCGCGTTTACATGGCTTATTAGCCCGCCAGTTAAACCCCGGTGTAATGAGCATGCCGATAATCAACGAATACTTTTACCCAAATGGTAAACTGATTGAAGCGGGCACAATTAAAAAGAATCAACCGCTTGCAGATTTATACAAAGACATTGCAAAGCAAGGCATTGATGCATTTTACAAAGGCGAAAACGCTAAACAAATGGTTAATGCTGTACAGCGCTCTAAAATTGCCCCAGGCAAATTAAGCGTACAAGACTTAGCAGATTACAAAAGCAAAGAACGCGATGCGGTATGTATACAATACCGTGCCTATAATGTGTGTTCAATGGCTCCACCAAGCAGTGGCGGTGTTGCGGTACTGCAAATGCTAGGCTTACTTGAACATAAAGATATGAGCGCACTTAAGCCAAACGGCGAAAAGGCGATTCATTACTTTAGCCAAGCTTCGCGCATAGCATTTGCCGATCGCGATATGTACATGGGCGATCCCGATTTCACCCAAGTACCTACAAAAGAGCTCCTAAACAAAGATTACATTGCCTCGCGCGCTAAATTAATTACAGAAACAGATCAAAAAGCCATAGCTGGTAATCCTGTAGGGTACTTAAGTTATGCAATGGATGATTCATACGAATTACCTTCTACCTCACACGTATCTGTTGTAGATAGTAAAGGCAATGCAGTTTCGATGACCAGTTCAATTGAAATGGCGTTTGGCTCTACGGTTATGGTTAATGGTTTTATTTTAAATAACCAACTAACTGACTTTTCGCTTTCGCCACGTAAAAACGGCAAGCTTGTAGCAAACCGTGTAGAGGCTGGTAAACGCCCGCGTAGCTCTATGTCACCAGTAATGGTATTTAACAAAGATGGCAGCTTACGTTTAGTTGTGGGTTCTCCTGGTGGTAGTCGCATTATTGATTATGTTGCGCAAGTGGTTGTTGGCGTTATTGACTGGAACTTATCAGCGCAAGACGCTATAAACTTACCACGTACAACAAATCGTAACGATTACACCAGCCTTGAAAAAGGCACAACGCTTGAAGCTATTGCACCTTTGCTTGCTAAACGCGGACACAATGTACGTGTTCTCGATTTGAACTCAGGCTTACATGCCGTTGAAATTAAAAATAACAAATTGTATGGCGGCGCCGATCCGCGCCGTGAAGGTGTTGCATTATCTGATTTAACTGATAATCACGTCACTATCAAATTTTAATTTATGTATAATACACTTGCAGGCAGTGCGGCTTGCAAGTGTTTTTCTCAATGGTCTGACCAACTTAATTGTCATTGCAATTAAACTTCTAACAATGATAATGACAGATCATAACTTAAGACTCCGTTAAAGCTTGGAAATATGACAACAAATACTGATCCTAACTACTTATATATTCATCATTCTGGCCCTGGCCTAATTGAAACGCCGCTATTAAACAAAGGCAGTGCCTTTAGTAAAAAAGAACGCGAAAATTTCAATCTTGCTGGTTTACTTCCTCCACGCTTTGAAACAATTGAAGAGCAAGTGGAGCGTTGTTATCAGCAGTATTCTAGCTTTACCGAAAATTTGAATAAGCACATTTACCTGCGTGCAATCCAAGATAACAACGAAACACTGTACTACCGTTTAGTGCGTGACCATCTTGAAGAGATGATGCCTATTATTTACACGCCTACAGTTGGCGACGCTTGTGAAAAGTTTTCAGACATTTATCGCAGTGCACGTGGCTTATTTATTTCGTACGAAGACCGTTTTCAAATTGATGACATTTTACGCAACGCTACCAAAGGTAAAGTAAAAGTTATTGTTGTTACCGATGGCGAACGTATTTTAGGCCTAGGCGATCAGGGTATTGGTGGCATGGGTATCCCAATTGGTAAATTGTCACTTTACACAGCGTGTGGTGGTATAAGCCCAGCATACACATTACCTGTAATGCTTGATGTAGGTACTAATAACGAAAAGCTTTTGAACGATCCTATGTATATGGGCGCACGCCATAAGCGTATTGCTCAAGACGAATACGATGAGTTTTTAGATTTATTCATTAAAGCGGTTAAACGTCGCTGGCCAAATGTATTGCTGCAGTTTGAGGATTTTGCACAGCCAAATGCAATGCCATTACTTAAGCGCTACCGCAATGAAATTTGTAGCTTTAATGATGATATTCAAGGTACGGCGGCTGTAACGGTTGGTTCTTTACTTGCTGCGTGTCGCGTTAAAAATTCAACACTGAGCCAGCAAAAAGTGGTATTTGTTGGTGCTGGTTCTGCTGGTTGTGGTATTGCTGAGCAAATTATTAGCCAAATGGTTTTTGAAGGCATTACAGAAGCACAAGCGCGTAGCCAAGTATTTATGGTTGACCGTTTTGGTTTGCTTAGTGAAGGTATGGAAGGCTTACGCGACTTCCAACAAGCACTTGCACAACCTAAAGGCTCGTTAAGTGATTGGACTTACAGCGGTGAATACGCATCACTTCTTGATGTGATGCACTGTGCAGAACCTGATATTTTAATTGGTGTTTCAGGCCAACCAGGTTTATTTACCGAGCAGGTAATTCGTGCAATGCACGCAGGTTGTGAGCAACCTATTATTTTCCCATTAAGTAACCCATCTAAGCAGGTAGAAGCATACCCAGAAGATGTAATTAAATGGACAGATGGTAAAGCGCTTGTTGCAACCGGTAGCCCATTTGCACCCGTTGAGTACAATGGCGAAACGTTCCCAATTCCACAATGTAACAACAGTTATATATTCCCAGGTATTGGCTTAGGGGTTATTGCCGCTAAAGCAACGCGTATTACGGATGCAATGTTAAGTGTGTCTAGTGAAATGCTTGCAGAGTCGTCGCCGCGTGCCAATACAGGTAAAGGTAGTTTGTTACCTGCGCTTACTGAAATTGAAACGCTAAGTAAACGTATTGCATTTGCTATTGCTAAAAAAGCGATTGAAGAAGGTGTTGCACTTGAGATCACTGATGATGCTTTATGGGCCGCAATAGACAAAAATTACTGGTTACCAAAATACCGTAACTATAAGCGTTGTAGTGTTTAATTAGGTTTATACATAATTAAAAATAAATAACGTTGTAGGCACAGTTACAATGCTTAACAAAAAACAGGCAAATGCCTGTTTTTTTTGTGCTTGTTCATATTTAATTAACCGCGTACGGTGTTTACTGGGTTTAACAAAATTAAAGGATCGACTTAATGAAAACTCTTACCCTTGTTTTAGGTAGCGCGCTGGCTTTAAATGTACTTAGCTTTGATGCACTTGCTGCAGCTACTCCCGATGCCCCTCATATTTACGTAAAGGGCGAAGCCACTCTTACCACAATGCCGGATTACGTACAGCTTAGTGTAGGTATTACCGAAGTTGATAAGGACTTAATTGCAGCTAAAAATAAAACCGATTTAACCATCGCTAAAGCAATTAAGCTCGTAAAAGAAGTAGGGGTTAGAGAAGGTGATATAAATGCTGGGCAAATTTCAATAAACCGTGATAGTCAATATAACCGCACAACCGGTAATCAAGACTTTAAAGGCTTCAAAGTTTCTCGCACATTAACAGTAAAACTCAGCGATATAAACAAATACCCAGAGTTACTACAAAGCTTAGTTAACAACGGAATTAACGAAATTAACCAAACGCAATTTTTAGCAAGTAACTACAACGAACTACATAAAAAAGCGCAAAAATTAGCAATAAAAGATGCACGCGATGCAGCAAAAGAGTTTAGTGAAGATTATGGCGTTGATTTAAAAGGTTTGTATAGCGCATCACTAAGTCCACTCAATGTGCAATCACAGCCTTATATGCGTGCAGAAAAAGTAATGATGGCTGATAGCGCACCAAGTAATTATGTACCTGATGCCTACCATGCTGGAGAGATTAAAGTAACAGCCTCAAGCTACGCTGTTTACTACATAGATTAAACTTTATTTTTGGTGGTGCTCAAAACGTGCCACCAACTTCTCACCTTGCTCTTCGCTAATGCGGGCAATTGCATTGAGCATATTAGTTATTTCTCTCCTGTCGTATTCATTTGTGACATGTTCATTGATGTCATCAACAATCGCATTTAAATAATTAAACAAGCTGTTTCGTGCATCAGTATCTTTGTGTGCAATAAACAAAATGTTTTTAAACGCCTCAAGCACGTTCGTCATTACATATGCATCGCCTTTGGCGTAATTACGAAGCGGTGTAAAGTTGTCGTGTAATAACTCATCAAAGCTTGTTTCATGAAGGTATAACAATGGGGCATTGTCACTGTGCTTAAACGAGTAGTTAATATCGTTAATTGAAAGCCTTTGAATAAGTAAAATACTCAGCATATCAATTGATTTAACCGCAGTACCTGGATCGTTTATGCCTGGGCTCATTGCTTTAACCGCAATTTCTGATATTTGCGTTAAACCGTAACGGTAATGATCGCTAATGTATTCTTCTATATAAAAAATAAAGCAGTCGAGAATTTTATTTATCAGCGCTTCATCGTTTGCTATATCTTTATTACATTTTAAAAACGGGTAACCTTTAACTGTAAAATAACCTTGGTTAACAGAGATATATACCTTTATATCTTGCTCTGCCAAAATGGCGCAGAGCTTATCTGTATGTACGCCTTTGTAATATCCTTCCGTTTTACTGACAACAGAGTGCCACTTGCTAAAGTCTGGAAAGTCTTCAACTGGGTGATCTGATTGCCTTTGTATTATTGTTTTAATTTCGTTTTTAGTTTGGCTAAATAAGCCATTTAACACATTATCAACCTGAATAGCACGAGAGATTGAATGTATAAAAAATACAAATAAACCTAATGAAATCAAGCCAAAAATAAGTGCGAACAACACACCAATTGAAGGAATTGCCGTACTGCCACCATCAAGCTTATTAATATTTATAAGCATAATAATTGAGTAAATTATGCTGCCTAAATAAAACCCCAAAACCATTTGGTGTGATTTACGCGTAATAAGCCCTGGCACTACGCGGGGCGATAAACTCGCACTGGCCGAATTTAAAACCACCATTACCATCGAAAAACTAAACACGGTAAGCGAAATAATGCTGCCTGCTAAAGTGCTTAAAATAGTCCGCGCGTTTTCTGCGCTATCTACAAGTACAACCGATATAAACGATTTTAGCTGCTCAACAGGTGCTAAATATTCAACCGACATAGTTATAATGGCAAATACTAAAAAGCCCACTGAAAGCATAGAAGGGTAAAAGCCAATACTGTTAATCATTTCACGGTAACTGTCGGCTACTTTGCGAGGTACAAACATAAAATCCTTATGTAATTTTCTACTTACTTAATACCCTTAGCTTAGCATAGGCATTTATTAAACTTCTGATAATGCTGCTCAAATTTATATGTTATTATCACGCCCACAATAATAAAGCGCATGCTTATGCGATAAAATAACAGGAAAACGCCATGATCATTTCAACTTATGCTGCATTACTTGCATTGTTTTACATTTATTTGAGCTTTAACGTAATAAAAGTGCGCCGCGCGGAGCAGATATCACTTGGTGATAACGGTAATGCAACGCTACAACGTGCTGTACGTGCCCACGCAAATTTTATGGAATACGTGCCATTTGCTTTAATTTTGCTTTTTTTAGCAGAGTACCAAGGGCTTGCTAGCCATTACTGCCATATATTAGGTGGTGCGTTATTAGTAGGGCGTGTGTTTCAAAATTTAGGTATAGTAGAAAAAAGCCTTAAATATCGCCAAATTGGTACTATTACTACATTTTTAGTCATGATTATCAGCGCCTTTGTGTTACTAGTAACACGCGGCTAATTAAAGAAAAGTTAATGAGCAAAATATTTATAATAGGTTTACCACGTACCGGCACAACTAGTGTGTGCCATGCTTTTTTAGAGCTTGGCATTACAACAGCGCATACCGCGTATACTAATGCTTGCTTTGAAAATGCCAGCGCAATTGCCGACACTCCCATATTTAACGATTTTAAAGCGCTTGATATTCATTACCCAGACTCTAAGTTTATTTATTTAGAGCGCGAACTTGATGCATGGCTTGCATCAATAAAGCAGCTTTTAACGCGTATGCACACTAATTTAACGCGCGGCGACGGGGGCTTTAATATTCATATAAAACGCTGTTATTTAAACACATTTAGTGAGCTTTCGCTTAATAATATTAGCGACGATAGTTACTTAACTCACTGCTATAAAACACATTTTAATGACGCTCAAACGTACTTTAATAACCGCGACAACGATTTTTTATCCATTGATATAGCAAAACCAGAAAGCTACAAAAAGTTATGCAACTTTTTAGCATTAAAAAGTGATAAAACTGATTTTGAAAAAATGAATATGGGCGGCAAAGTCACCGCATGGAACGATATTAAACACCCGTTAAAAGTTGAATCTACGGCTAAAGGGCGCATAGATAAATTACTGCCTTACAAGATTTTTTAAATCAAATACGTTAAAATCCCCGCATTATTATTTAAGTTGTACAGAACATGTTTGAATTAAAATATCACACCCCATTTGAATGGACCGAAGTTGTCCTTGCTGACTTTAATACTTTTTTACAAGATCACGCCGCTGCAGAAAAAAAAGCATCGGGTATGGCTATGTCTATGCTTTCGCATTACCCAGACAAACGTAAATTAGTAAAAGCTATGACCGACTTAGCGCTAGAAGAATTAATACATTTTAAACAAGTACTTAAATTACTTTTAGAGCGTGATGTAAACTTAGGCGATGACAAAAAAGATCCGTATATAAAACAAATTCGTGCACTGTTTAGACATGGTCGTGATGGTTTTTTAATGGACCGATTACTGGTTGGCGGTGTAATTGAAGCAAGAGGGCACGAGCGTTTTTCTTTAGTTGCACAAGCACTTCCTGAGGGTAAAGAAAAAGACTTTTATGTTGCTATCGCTAAATCAGAAGAAAAGCATAAAAATCTTTTTGTTGAACTTGCTTACGAGTACTTCGAAAAAGAGGAAGTGGATATACGTCTAGAAGAATTGCTTATAGCTGAAGCAAAAATCTGTGAAAGCATCCCGTTCACGGCAGCACTGCATTAAAACTATCTTAGTTAAACTGTAAAACATAGATAATCAAGTCTGTGTTTTACTTCCTATACAGTAAAACACCCGCCTTTCTGAACCTCACGGATAACAGCTTAATAAAATTAATTTTGCATCGCAATTTGCTAATCACAATTAAAAATCTTATTGAGCAGTAAATAAGTTACTAATTTTAAACATAAATTACTTGGGCCAATAATTGCTTTATATAAAGAACAGTGGTTATATATTATTAAGTAAATTCTTCAAGCTGCCGATATATACCTACATAGTAAGTAATTAATTTTATATAAGTTACAAACTCAAAAAATACTAGGAGTAAATTATCAATGTCATCAGAAAGTAATGTTAAAGAGTTTGTAAAACCAAAGCCAGCTAATAAAGCGATGCCGAATAACATTTCCTCCATAACACAAAGCCAAAATAAACTTATCAATGTATTGTTGGTAGATGACGATCTTTTAATTGAGATTGTTATAAAAAAAATGCTTGAAGATGAATGTTTTAACGTTGATTTTGCTTCAAGTGCGGCAGAAGCACTTATTATGGTTTCACAAAATAATTATGACATTATTTTAATGGATATAATTATGCCTGAATTTACGGGCACAGATGCGATGCTAAAAATAAGAAAGCACATTGATAAAACCACAACAAAAATTATTGCACATACTTTTAGTGAAAATAAATATATTAATTTAGGTTTTGATGGCCAATTATTAAAACCAGTTAAAAAAAATGTGCTTATTGAAAATATTAAATCCTTATTGGACTGATTTATAAAAAACAGTAGGGCGGTAAACTATTTTTTATTTATAGTTTACTAAAAATGAAATTGTAATTTTAAAGCACTAATATTTATTTAGTGCTTTTGTGTATATGAACCTTTAATTTAAATTTGTAAAAACTATTTAATAAAATAATTCCTTCACATTATTCCTTCAAAATATTACAAACTACGCTTTTGTAATTGTTGCATGTATACGAGCAAACGTTTCACACTTCTTAAAGCGGTTTGATAATCACAATTATCAAACTCTATAATAATAAAAACAAATAAACTTATTTAGCCTAAAGCCCATGTATCGCAAGGGTTTAACTTTTAAAACATTAAGATTTTTTAATAACTAATAAATACTCATCTTGGGACGGAATTTGCTTTATAAGGTTATATTCAAATTTTATAGTTTACTAAACATTATAATTTTTAAAGTTAACGAGGCAAAATTATGAACAAGACACAGTACGTTACAGTAGAAGGTCATCAAATTGCTTATCAAGAAATGGGACAAGGAACACCTTTATTATTGATACACGGTATTCCGACTAATAAATTTTTATGGCGAAATGTGATGCCAAAACTTGCATCAAAATACCGGGTAATAGCACCAGATTTACTTAACTTTGGTGAATCAGATATGCCAAGTAACACTGATGTATCTATAAATGCGCAATGTAGAATAATGTGTAAGTTTATAGAAGAGCTCGGTATTTCTAAAGTTAATATTGCTGCACATGATATTGGTGGTGGTGTTGCTCAATTAATGGCTGTAAATCATCCGGAAAAAGTAAACGGGTTGGTTTTAATTGATAGCGTGTGTTTTGATTCTTGGCCAATACCAGAATTTGAACCTTTGCTAGAACCAGGTGTAGAAGAAAAAACAACGGTAGCCGAATTTGTGGATACATTAAGAGATTTCATGCCCAAAGGTGTTTACGACTCGAGCGTAATGACTGAAGAGTTGATGAAAATATACTTAGCACCATGGAGTAATGAAAAAGGAAAAGCCGCTTTATTTAGTAACATGCGTAGGCTCAATAAAGAATATACCGAAGCTATTACAGGCGATCTTAAAAGCTTACCTCATGAAACACTCATAATATGGGGTAAAGAAGACAAGTTTCAAAAGCCAAAGTATGCACCAATGTTAGAAGAAGCAATTCCAAATTCATCATTGATTTGGATAGATAAAGCCGCTCATTGGGTTATTGATGAACATCCAGATAAATTGTCTGAGCTTATTAGTGAATTTATGAATGATAAAACATTCTAGTAAATTAGTAGGATAATTTAAAAACCATTATTTTCAATAACTTAGATTCAATTAGGTAAAGTAGCTATTAGGTAATCATTGTTTATACCGCTTGATAATATTAATAACCAAGCGGTATTTTTATATGTTCAAGAAGCTAATACCGTAAATGGGTAAGGCACTAACCATTAAGATAAGTAGGTTAATGCTTATAAAACAGTCAAAATATAGCGCTTATACGTTAATTAATGAGGGTGAGTAACTTAGTTATATACTTACTTACCTTATTTAACATAATATAAATTATAGGTAGTTAATGTATACATAGAAAGAGCGCTTAAATGCGCCCTTACTATGTCCAATACTAGACGGTATCGGACATTAAAATACAGATACTTTATTTCTCAATTTGTTTAATCAATACTTAATAAACGCTCAGCTGTATATTCGTTAGTGATTAATCCACTGATCATGTTTGACCTTACTGCGCCCAAAATGGCTAACACTTTTTCTTCACCAGCAGCTATCGCATAAATCTGTTTGTTAGCATTTGTTTTTAATGGCGTACTTGCTACACGCTGATTAACTGTGCAATCTAAAAGCTTACCGTTTTTATCAAACACCCAACTAATCATTTCACCAACAGCACCAAGATCTTGTAACTCTTTAAGTTCTTGCGCATCAATAAAACCATCTATATGTAATGGCGACTTTTCACCTAAGCTACCAATACCCACAAATGTTACATCGGCATCTTTAGCGAGTTTTAAATTACCGGTAATATTTTGTTGTGCATGTAACTGTTCTTTTTCTTCAATGCTTCTGGGTAAAACTGGCAATGGCATTGGGTAATGTTTTGCATTGGTGTGTTCGGCCATTCTTACTACAACATCATAAGGTGAAGCCGATCCATCCAAAGCCATATTACCTAGCATTGCTACAATTTTATGTTGCGGACAATCAACAGTTCTTAGCTCATCTACACATGAACGTAAAACTCGACCTGTTCCCATAGCAAGTACTTTGGGTTGTTCTGATTTTAAATGACGTTCTATTTCAGCCGCGCCAGCTTGAGCCAAACCTAATGTAGATGATGGTTCAGACGGATCACTCGGTACAACTTCACACGAATCTAACCCAAAACGGCTTTTTAATTTTTCGGCCAAATCCATACATTTGGCAATCGGGTGGTCAAGTCTAACTTTAATTAATCCTTGGCTCACAGATAATGCGACCATTCTTTGTGCAGATTGACGAGATATATTTAGCTTTTTAGCAATTTCATCTTGTGTGTTACCGCCAACATAATATAACCACCCTGCTCTGGCTGCATCATCTAGCTTTCTAATTTCTGTATTTGATAGCTTTACCACGTAAACCTCTTAAAATAGAAGGAAAACTAAGTCCTTATTTTCATTACATAATTTCAATTATATGTGCTGCTATATAAATTATTTTATTAATTTTGGAGTATCTATTTATTAATAACGTTTTTGTTATTTATAGTTGTAAATATACCATTCCTTAATAAAAAATACCTAGGTTTCATAGGATTATGTAATTAGAATTTAGTTAATAGCACCCTTATAAAGGTGCTATTTAAGGTAATTAAAGATTGGCTCTAGCGAATTGTTAAACCGTTATTATCAAACTTTAATACTTTATCAGCCGGTGCGCTTAGGTAAATACTGTCGCCATATTTTAACGGACAATCACCATCTGCTTTTACTGTTACGGTCCCTTTGCCTTCAATATTTATATGTAAAAAGCTCTCCGATCCTAAATGCTCAATTACACCGACAGTACCAGCCCACGTTCCTTGCTCAGTAGAGAGTGTTATATGCTCTGGTCGTATACCAATACAACTAACATTCGCATCTTCATTTTGTGGAGCATCTATAAAGTTCATTTTTGGAGAGCCAATAAAACCAGCTACAAATTTGTTTACTGGGTTTTTATAAAGCTCTAAAGGTGTGCCTACCTGTTCAATAATACCGGCATTAAATACCGCGATTCTATCTGCCATTGTCATAGCTTCAACCTGATCGTGCGTAACATAAATCATTGTTGTAGCTAAACTTTTATGTAATTCAGATATTTCTAAACGCATATTTACACGTAGTGACGCATCAAGGTTTGAAAGCGGTTCATCAAATAAAAATGCCGAAGGCTGACGAACAATTGCGCGCCCTATCGCTACACGCTGGCGCTGACCACCCGATAATTGCCCAGGCTTTCGGTCTAAATAATCGGTCAAATTAAGAATTTTAGCGGCGTTAGCAATTTTACTTTCGATTTCTGCTGGGCTAACTTTGGCTCTTTTTAAAGGGAAAGCAATATTGTTACGCACTGTCATATGCGGATACAACGCGTAGGATTGAAACACCATTGCTAAGCCTCTTTTTGCAGGCGGTGTTTTTGTAGCGTCAATGCCATCAATTTCTATATTACCACTGGTGGTATCTTCAAGCCCTGCGATCATACGAAGTAATGTTGATTTACCACAGCCCGACGGACCAACAAAAACGATGAACTCACCGTCTTTTATTTCTAGATCGAGTGGTTTAATTACGTTTACTTCATCAAAGTTTTTAGTGACTTGTTTTAGTGTGATGCTGCCCATGTGTATTCTCCTATTTTACTGCGCCGAAACTTAATCCACGCACTAATTGTTTTTGACTAAACCAACCAAGTATTAAAATTGGCACAATGGCCATGGCAGATGCTGCCGATAACTTAGCGTAAAATAACCCCTCAGGGCTTGAGTAACTGGCAATAAATGCCGTTAAAGGTGCAGCATTCGCAGCGGTTAAAATAAGTGTCCAAAATGCTTCGTTCCACGACAAAATTACATTTAACAATAGCGTTGAGGCTATACCCGGTAAGGCTATTGGTAATAGAACATGGAATATTTCTTCACCAATTGTTGCGCCATCCATACGTGAAGCTTCAAGTATTTCGTTTGGTATTTCTCTAAAGTAGGTGTACAGCATCCATACCATTATTGGTAAGTTAATGAGTGTCATTACAATCACTAAACCTAATTTTGTATCGAGTAGCGCAAAGTCTCGAAACAATAAATAAATCGGAATAAGTACCCCTACTGGCGGTAACATTTTGGTTGAAAGCATCCACATTAATAAATGCTTTGTTTTTTTAGTTTGTACAAAAGCCATAGACCAAGCTGCAGGTACAGCAATTAATAAACCCAGCAAACTTGAACCTAACGATATAACCACAGAGTTCCAAAAATGGTTAAAGTATGGCGAACGTGACAGTACATCGCGGTAATTTTCGAGCGTCCAATCAAACGCATATAAGCTTGGGCTTGCTGAAATTGCTTCAGCTTCCGTCTTAAAGCTGGTGATTAACGTCCATAAAATTGGAAAGAAAATCATGCCGCTTATTGTCCATGCAGCAATGGTATAAATTAGTTTGGAACGACGGCTATCTTTTATAGTCATAATTAACCCTCCAAGTTTTTGCCAATTAAGCGCATTAAAAATATAGCGACTATATTTGCAATAATAACTGCAACTATGCCCCCTGCCGAACCGCCACCTACATCAAATTGAAGTAGTGATTGCGTGTAAATTAAGTACGTAATATTGGTCGACGAATAACCAGGGCCGCCACTAGTTGTAACTAATATTTCAGCAAAGATTGACAGTAAAAATATAGTTTCGATTAAAATAACAGCGGTTATAGCGCGCGATAAGTGCGGCAAAACGATGTAAAAAAACTTACTAAATGGCCCAGCTCCATCTAAATCAGCCGCTTCTAATTGTTCACGGTCTAATGATTGTATTGCTGTTAGCAGTATTAATGCTGCAAATGGTAACCACTGCCAAGACACAATTATGATGATTGAAAATAACGGCATTTGAGCAAAAAAGTCGATAGGTTCAAAGCCAAGCCAAATTGCAAAGTGTGCAAATAAGCCATTAACTGGGTTCATTAGCATATTTTTCCATACCAATGCCGACACAGTTGGCATTACAAAAAATGGGGCTAGTACCATAATGCGAACGTAATTTCGTCCCCATATTGCTTGGTCTAGTAAAATAGCTAAGCCAATACCACCACATATAGTGATAAGTAAAACCCCAGTTACTAGATAAAGCGTGTTAAAAAATGATTCAAAAAAAGCCGGATCAGTTAGGAAAAATTCATAGTTTAAAAAGCCTACAAACTCTTTATCCCCAGGAACGAGTAAGTTGTAATCAATAAATGAAAAATACAGTGTCATACACAGCGGAACTATCATCCAAGCAAGTAATAAAATTACACTAGGAAGAAGCATAAACCGAGCAAGCGTGCGCGAGTTAGTTGTTGCCATAAAGGTGACCTTAAAAAAGCCAATTCTATTTACTTGTTAACTATCAAGTGAAAATCAGAAACCCTTGATAGTGTTTATAACTAACAAGTAAATAGAATTGACATAAAATATTGGGTAAGTTTGAGTACTTACCCGCCCATTACATGCTATTTAGGATAGCGAGCTTTACGCATTGTTCGCTCAACGAGGTGCTGAGACGTACTAAGTGCTTGCTTAACGGTCATTTGGCCAGTTAATGCTGCTGAAAATTGTTGCCCAACAGCTGTACCAATTCCTTGAAACTCAGGAATAGCAACAAACTGAATACCTACATAAGGCACCGGTTTAACGGTTGGATTTTTAGGATCTGCAGATTGAATAGAATCTAAGGTAATTTGCGCAAACGGTGCTGCGTCCATGTACTTTTGATTACTGTAAAGTGATTTACGTGTACCTGGCGGTACTTTTGCCCAACCTTTTTTGTCGGCTACAAGTTGAGTGTATTCTTTAGATGTTGCCCAGCTAATAAATTTCATTGCGGCATCTGGTTTTTTGCTGCTTGCCGGTACGGCTAAAGTCCAAGACCATAACCAGTTACCGCGTTTACCTAGGCCATTATCTGGCGCAAGTGCAAACCCTACTTTATCGGCAACTTCTGAATCTTTTTTGTTAGTAACAAATGCGCCTGCAACGGTTGCATCAATCCAAATACCACATTTTCCGGTTTGAAATAGTGCAAGGTTTTCATTAAAACCGTTTGCAGATGAACCAGCAGGACCAGATTCTTTCATCACATCGACATAATACTGAAGGGTATTTTCCCACTCTGGGGTATTAAACTGAGGTTTCCAATTTTCATCAAACCAACGCGCACCAAACGAATTAGCCATGGATGTAATAAGCGCAACGTTTTCGCCCCAACCTGCTTTACCACGTAGACAAAGGCCATAAACACCTTCTTTTTTATCTGTCATCGCTTTAGCAGCTTTGCGTATAAAGTCCCATGTTGGGGCTTTAGGCATAGTCAGCCCTGCTTTTTCCATTAAGTCAGTGCGGTACATAACCATTGAGCTTTCGCCATAAAATGGCGCAGCATAAAGTTTGTCATTAATCGTTAAACCGCTTCGAATTGCCGGAATTAAATCGTCTAAATCGTAGTTTTCACCTAAATTATCCAGCTCTTTTAGCCAATTTTGCTTGCCCCAAATTGGTACTTCATAAGTACCTATGGTCATAACATCGTATTGGCCGCCTTTTGTTGCAACATCGGTTGTGACACGTTGGCGAAGAATGTTTTCCTCTAGAGTGACCCATTTTAGATCTATATCCGGGTTTTGGCTGGTAAAGTCACTGCTTAATTCTTTCATGGTGATCATGTCACCATTGTTAACAGTCGCTATTGTAATTGTTTCTTTTGCCGCAGCGCCCATGCTTATAAAGCCACACGCGAGCATAATTAATTTATTTTTCATCGGGTATTCCCCATACACGTTATGTTTTAACAAGTGCTATTAAATTTCAATCTATTACCAATTCTATTTATGGCAGTTTTAACGCATAAAACTGCCCGCAAAGTGCCTTTTTAGGTCCTTTGTTTAAATAGTTAGACTAGTTGGATAATGATTTAAAATTTAACAGATATTTCAGAAGTGAAGCCGTCAAATCCTTTACCGATTTGTCCGCCCGAATTAACACCTTCTTCTTGGTTAACATACTCAACTTTTAAAAGCGTTTTATCGTTAAACCAGTAACCTGCGGCTACTTGAATACGCTCTACTGTGTTGTCTGTTTGTTCAATTAAGTCGGAAGTGTTTTCGGCTTCTGCATAACGAGCCGCTACATATAGTTTTTTAGGGATTAGATATTGTTGTGCTTCAAACACGAAGTACTCAACCGATGAGTCGCCTTCTATTACACTGTTTGAATCAAAAGTAGTGCCATTTTCATCAGCTATGCCGTTTGTACCAAAGTAGGTAATACCGGCAACTGCATTACCAGCGGCATCTGCAAACGTGTAGTCATCAGATGATTTACCAACCATAAAAATTAAGCTAGTTTCGTCAGATGGTTGATAAGCTAAGTTAAGCTGGATGATTGATTGCTCAAGCCCTGGCATTGCGCCAACGTGAGTGTCACGCTCATTCGAAGGTGACGCTGAGAAATTATAGTTTTCACCATCGCCAAAGCGATAGTTTGTTGTGGTTACACCATCAAGACTTGCTACGCCATTTTCAAAACGTAACTGGTCGCCTTGATTCGCTTTTAATAAGTTTAAACCTGCTTTAAAGCCACCTTCAAATTCTAAAGTACCTTGAAGTCGGTAGTTATAACCTCTGTCTTCTTGAAATGCTTCACCGAAACTTGAAGTCGTAATGTGACCTGTGACATTATACGCACGTACTACACCACTATCGAAAGTTTCGCTGTAACTTAGCTGTGCACCGTTTTCTGCGGTTGCGTAATCGGTAATACCATTACCAATAAGAGCATTACTTTGGTTATCTGCGCCGTCTTGAAAACCTTTAAATTGAAAAGGCGATCCACCAATGTTACCTAAACGCAGTGTTAAATTTGCGTTTTCTTTTGGTGTGCCATAAAGGCCTAGTAAGTCAAATTCAACACCTGCAAAATCGTTGTGAAATGAAAAGTCACGATCTTCACCACCAAAGTCATTAGGCTCTTCTGCAATATCTATATCGGCAGTAATGAACTCGTTAATATGAAATTTAAGCATTAGATTTGCTCTAATACGGCCAAATCCTGATTCTTGTTCTTCATCTTCTGGACGAAATGCACCGTCTTTAGCCTGAATTGACTGAAAGTTTTGCATTAGTAAAAAGTCTACGTCAACGCGATCTAAATATTCAGAAATATCAGCCTGTGCTGGAGCCGATGTAGCCATAGCTGCCGCTATGAGAGAAATTGCAAATTTAGTCTTTTTATTATTCAACATAATAAGCTCTTTATTGAGTGTGGTGTGTGATGCCAACTTTATTAAATTGCATATTCATTTAATGAAATTGGTATTAATTCAGTGTGTATAGATGAGGCCAATTGAGCAAAACATTAAATAGTTAATGAAATTGCACTTGTGGGCATAAGCTCATCTGGTGAGCATAATCACAGAATGAATTTAGAAGGTCAACGATTTTTTATTACAAAACGTTTACAAAAAATCGAATTTATATGTAAATATTTTTGAATCAATAAGTTAAGTAGCAAATTTGTTACATCAAATTTTGAGGAAATAAGGTTCTGGATTAAGGAATTTGTTGTAGATACATCATTATTGCTCAATACAATTCATGTAAACATAAGTTAGTAGAAAATATAAAAGCAGGTGATCCTTTTAAAATAGGCTGTTGGTCAGACCTATAAACTGTTTATTTATTAGTGTTTTTTAAGTAACGTTCTTGAGCTTATGAAGGGGTTAGCTTAGTATTAAAGCACTTAGATGTATTCAAAATAGAAGTAACCTACATATGGAATTTGTTCGCCCGCTAGAGCCCATCCTCATCATTGACGATGTTAAAGAAATACGTGATTACCTAAACCAGATTTTAACCGAACTAGGTTATGAAGATATTTTAGAAAGTGTAGACTTTAGTTCAGCTAAACCGGTTATTGATGAAAAATCGCCTAATGTAATATTTTTAGATGTAGATTTACCTGACTCTGATGGCACAGATATCCTAGAGTTTATTAATATTACCTACCCTCACGCACACGTTGTAATGTGCTCTGGTCATAACAGTTTTGAAAATGTGCAAAACACGTGGGAGCTAGGTGCTAAAGGGTTTATTGCGAAACCATTTAATGCAAAAAAAGTAGACACCGTAATGAAGCGCCTCGAACTAATAGAATAATAATAAGGTTAGCATGCAAAGTACTGTTACTGCGATTATAGAAGATCTTTCGAGTGTTATATTTGGTAAACAACAACAAATAAAACTGGCACTTACATGCTTATTTAGCGAAGGGCATTTACTCATTGAAGATTTGCCAGGTATGGGGAAAACCACTCTTTCTCATGCATTGTCAGCTGTGTTAGGTTTATCGTATCAGCGTATACAATTTACCAGTGATCTTCTGCCAGCCGATATTTTGGGTACTAATGTATTTAACTCTACCGAGCACAGTTTTACGTTTCATAAAGGCCCTATTTTTAGCCAAGTTGTTTTAGCTGATGAAATAAACCGTGCTGGCCCTAAAACACAAAGTGCGTTGCTTGAAGCAATGGAAGAGCAACAAGTAACAGTTGATGGAAAAAAATATACGCTGCCAAATCCATTTTTTGTGATTGCAACACAAAACCCGCTTTATCAATCAGGTACCTACCCGTTACCTGAGTCGCAATTAGACCGATTTTTAATGCGCATTAGCTTAGGTTTTCCTCCTAAAGAAGCCGAAAAACGCTTAATTTTGAATATGCAAAAACGAGATTACAGTCAGTTACCTAAGCGTATTGACCAACAAGAGTTAGCGGCAATTCAAAGCCAAATAAACCAAATCACTTTAAGCAGCCCAGTTATTGACTACATCATAGAGCTTGTTAATTACACACGCACAAGCAACGCTTTTGCTGCATCGTTATCACCTCGAGCCAGTATGGCTCTGGCTAAAGCGGCTAGGTCGTGGGCCTTTATTGATGGTCGTGATTTTGTAATGCCAGAAGATGTTCAAGCCGTATTTGCAAGTGTGTGTCAGCATCGATTAGGTTTGCATAACGAGTCAGGTGAAGCACAAGTAAACAATATTTTAAAAAACGTTTTAGTTCCAGTATAAATTTTCATGCCAAAAAAAACAGCTAAGCGCCCTTCTTTATTTAAGTCATTTAAGCAAAGTGTATTTAATAAGTTATTAAAAAATAAACATTTAAAAAACTCAATTACACTTGAACACAGAACAATTTATGTATTGCCATCATCCCTAGGTTGGTACTTTGTAATTGTGGCAATTTTAAACTTTGTGATGGGCATTAATTATCAAAATAATTTAATTTTAATAATGTCTTATCTTATGTTTGTGGTGATGATTATTGCTGTATTAATGGGCTACAGTAACGCTAAAGGCTTAACAGTTAAATTTAAAGATGCATTTAGTAGCTACGCTCCTCAAAAACCGAGTATTGTATTTGAATTACAAAGCCCTTCTGTTACCCAATCTATTAATTTAACATATCAAGGTAGTGAGCAAACTCACAAACATACCGGCCAAGTTGATAGTAAACCTCAGTTACTTACACTCAACTTACCCTACAGCTCACGCGGTAAGTACTCAGTGCAACGTATTAAAATAGCGAGTAACTATCCCTTTGGCTTAATAACTGTTTGGAGCTACATTCAATTACAAGAAGGTGTATTTGTATATCCGTCGCTTGAACAAGTACACAGTGATGCGCATGTTTCTATGCTTGATGAGCAAGCCGATAAAGGTATTTCTACACAATCTGGTAGCGAAGAGTTTGAGTCTCTTATCCCACATTTACCAGAGATGGGCTTGCAAAGAGTGTCGTGGAAGCATTACGCAAAAACACAGCAGTTGTTAGTTAAAGAGTTTGTAGACTTTAAAACAGCAAATGCGCTTCTCGATTTTACGTTAATGAATGGAGATACAGAGCAGCGCTTAAGCCAGTTATGCTTTTTAGTGTGTGAAGCAACCGAAAAAAACACCCCTTTTATGTTAAAGCTACCGAATAAAACAATAAATACAAATACCGGACAGCAACATAAGCAGCAATGCTTAGAATTATTATGCTCATTTAATGGTGATGTGTAATGGACATACTTAAAAACGAAAAAGTAATAAATTATTCGCTGTCTTTTATATATGCATGTTTGATTGTATTTTTTGTATCACATTTACCGCTTGTTTTTGTTGGTGTACTTTCACTTATTTGTGCCTGGAATTTTTACATAACGCTGTGTAATAAACCAAAGCCAAATACTTGGCTGGCAAATATACTCGCAGGTGTGTCACTCGGTTTAATGCTCTACACAGTAGGCATGTCGGATACGGTTATTTTATTTGTGGCCATGCTGCTACTTGCTAGTTTATTTAAGCTGCTGCAGGCTAAAACCAAAAAACACTATCATGTAATTACAACGCTTACGTTTTTTTCACTCTCATCGGTGTATTTATTTAACCAAAGCATTTTAACGACTTTAACTGTAAGTAGTTTATACATATTAAACTTTGCAGTACTTGGCCTACTCGAGTCCAAACATAATTTAAAAATAGCCTCTAAACAAAGCGGTAAACTGCTACTTTTAGCGCTTCCTTTAGCTATATTTTTACTGCTTTTTTTACCAAAAATGCCCGCCTTTTGGCAGCTTCCTGGGCCTAAGCTTGCTAAAACAGGGCTTTCTGAACAAGTCGATCCATTCGATATTGCAAAGCTTTCAAACTCAGATGAACTTGTGTTTAGAGCTAAATTTAATGAAGAAAAACCTGTAGCGCCTTATTATTGGCGAGCAATAGTCCATGATGAGTTTAATGGCAATGCGTGGCTTACGTCTGACTTTTTAAAATATAATAATGTAAAAACAAATACGCAGAGCGAAAATGATGAGCAACTTATTGCAAGCTACTCAGTTATTACAGAGCCTGCTACACAAAAATGGCTCTATGGTTTAGCCTATTCCAGTAGTAACTCACAAAATGTTGAAGGTAATTCGCTAGGTTTATTACGTAAAAAAAGTCGCCAAGCTAAAAACTTACAATACGATGTAAATAGCTTTAACTTCACAACTTTACCGCTTGGCGAATTTGAAGAAAAACGCTACAAATACCTCGCTTATAAAAAGAATGTAAAAACATCATCACTTGCTAAAACCTTAAAGCAAAATACACACTCTGATCGCGATTTTTATAACCGCTTATTACAATACTTTGCAGGTACGGGATTTACTTACACATTAACTCCCACGCCTATGAGCGGCGATAACACCATAGATCAATTTTTATTTGAAAACCAACGTGGCTTTTGTGGCCACTATGCCAGTGCCGCCGCGTACATTTTTAGAACCGCAGGTATACCCGCTCGACTAGTAAGTGGCTATTTAGGCGGTGAATTAAACCAAGATAATAATACGCTCACTGTTCGCCAGTACGACGCACATGCATGGGTAGAAGTATATTTACAAAACGAAGGTTGGGTTATTTTTGATGCAACTGCTGTTGTCGCACCAGAGCGTTTAAATGGTTCACTTTCGCAAAACGAAGAGCTGAATGACGAATTTAAAAGTAACCTTGATTTTGGTTTCGTGAGTTTAAGTAGTTTCCCCGCTATTAATTGGTTAAGGTTAGAACTTGAAAATCTCGATTATCAATGGTCTAGCTGGGTACTTGGTTTTGACGAAGAAAAACAAAATGATTTTTTAAAATCAATTTTTGGTAGTAAAAACATTTGGCTTGTACCATTAATGGTTTTACTAACAGCTGGTTTTTGTTTTATAGGTTATTTTATTTATTTAAACTTACCAAAACGCCCAGCTAAATTAGCGCCTATGGTTAAAGAGTTTTATGAAGTAAAAGCATGGGCTAAAAAACAAAAAATAAATACACCCGATAATTTAACACCGAGTCAGCAGTTAGACTTTTTTGCTGGTCAACTTCCTCATTCTGCACAATCTATAAACACTTTTAGGCAGTTATTTAACCAAGTACGCTATGGTAAAAAACCTTTTACGAAAGAGCGTAAAACTCAGGCTAAAGATCTGATAAAATTAATTAAAATTTCCAAATAGAGAATACTATGAATGCTGTTGTTATAGGCGTTATTTTAATGCTCGGGCTATCTCTGGCTCGCGTTAACGTCATTGTTGCCATGATAATAAGCGCGTTAGTTGCAGGTCTTACTGCAGGCTTGGGTATAAAAGAAAGTGTTGATGCATTTAACTCTGGCCTTTCTGCCGGAGCTGAAATTGCACTAAGTTATGCCATGCTCGGCGCGTTTGCCGTTGCGATTTCTAAGTCGGGTTTAACACGCATTCTCGCTGATAAGTTACTTGCTAAAGTAAATGCTAAAGGCAGCGGGAATGAAACGTTTTTAAGTTACTTCATTTTATTAATTATTTTAGGTTGTGCGATTTCTTCGCAAAACTTAGTACCCGTACACATAGCGTTTATTCCTATTTTAATCCCGCCGTTACTCGTTGTTTTTAATCAGTTAAGATTAGACAGGCGTGCTATAGCGTGTATTTTAACATTTGGGTTAGCAACGTCTTACATGGTGCTACCTTATGGTTTTGGCGGTATTTATTTATACTCTATTTTGCACAAAAACCTGGTCGATAACGGCTTAGAGATTGTAAATACACAAGTTCCTATGGCGATGATAATTCCTGCATTAGGTATGTTTGTTGGATTACTTATTGCGGTATTTATTACCTACAGAAAACGTCGTGAATACACCGAGCTCCCATTAACAACTGTGAGTAAATCAGCTGAAGTAGAAAACCCTAGAAAAGTAATAATTGTCGGGCTTTTTGCAGTACTTGCCTCCCTTGTTGCACAAAACCTAAGTGGCTCAATGATTTTAGGTGGCTTAGTAGGTGTAATGATATTTAGTGTTTTCGGTGTAGTTAAGTGGGAAGAAAACGGCGACGTATTTAGTAAAGGCGTTGCGATGATGGCCATGATTGGCTTTATTATGATATCGGCACAAGGTTTTGCATCGGTTATGCAAGCCACTGGCGATGTAGCAAGCTTAGTACACAGCGCAGCCGCCCTTTTTGATGGTAATAAACCCCTTGCTGCCGGTGTTATTTTGTTAGTCGGGTTATTAATTACAATGGGAATTGGCAGTTCGTTTTCAACAGTGCCTATTATTGCAACTTTGTTTGTTCCTTTATGTTTAGACCTTGGCTTTTCTGTTATGGCTACCGCTGCACTTGTTGGTACTGCGGGCGCTTTAGGTGATGCAGGCTCCCCTGCTTCAGATTCAACGCTTGGCCCAACATCGGGTTTAAATGCCGATGGCCAGCACGACCATATTAGAGACTCTGTTATTCCAACGTTTATTCACTTTAACATTCCGCTGCTAATATTTGGCTGGATTGCAGCAATGGTGCTTTAAGATGTATTTATATAAGTGTTAATAAATGTGATTAAAAGCTAAATATAACTAAAAAGGTATATTAAAAGCATACCTTTTTAGTATCCAAATCCAGCAACTCACACCCCTATCAATTCCCCCCAGTTTGATTACTTTCTTTTAGTTAATACTAGCTCTGTTGTTGAGGTTATACTTAATGAATATTTAGTATGATGTGTTCTTTTACTGGTTTTATATAAGCACCAATTAAGGTGCTTATATAAATTTACTTTAGCGTATATTCAAAGCTTTAAGTTAATCAAAACCATAAATCATTTTGTCGCATACTACCGGAGTCGGTCTGTGGTTATCATCAACTGCAACAAACGTAAAGCTGCCACTAATGGCTGAATGCTTATCGTCTTTGTGCATAGTTTCTAATAATATATCTACATCAACTTTTAAGCTGGTGTTACCTACATGCACTACTTTAGCTATTAACTCTGCAAAAGTACCTGCTGGTATGGCCTCTTTAAAGTCGACTCTATCAGAAGATATAGTTACCAAAGGCTTACGGCAAAAACGAGTCGCTGCTATAAATGCCACTTCATCCATCCACGCCAGTGCATCACCACCAAATAAAGTATTGTGATGATTAGTACGCCCTGGAAACACGGTTTTAGTTACCGATGTGGTTGAGTCTTCAATACGCTGAGCAATTATTGCATCGCGATTTACGTCAGTCATAATCTCTACTTTTTGTTTGCTAATGTATCTTGCATTAGTAATGCTGGATCAAGGCGTTCGCCTTTCCAGTTAAAACGCCAATCTAGGTGAGGACCCGTTACACGCCCTGTTGCACCAATTTCAGCCACTTTGTTACCTTGCTCAATTTTATCACCCACTTTTACATCAAGCTTACTTAAGTGAATGTAAGTTGAGGTAATACCATGGCCATGATCAATAATTAATGTACCGCCTGAGTAGTATAAATCAGGTTCAGCAAATACCACGGCACCACTAATAGGCGCGTAAACAGGAGAGCCTGTTTTATTGGCAATGTCTAAGCCAAAGTGCGGACGACGTGGCTCGCCATTAAAATAGCGCTGACTGCCGTAAACACCCGATATGCGCCCTTCTGCAGGCTTTAAAACAGGGTCTAAAAAGTACAATAAATCAGACTCTACTTCTCTCGCTTTTCGCACAGCAACTGCTTCGCGGCTTATACGCGCACTAACCTCTTTTGGTGGAGATACATACTTTTTAGCTACGCCGGTAATTTTATCAATTTTATATTCGCGCTTAGTGATAGCTATTGATTGTGAATGCGATTTACCATTGTTATCTACCCATTTTAAAGTATGAGTAGTTTCAGCGTCACGCCCAAAACCAAATACAAAATCACCCTTTGGTGAAAGTTTTAAGCTTTTGCCATCTAAGCTTACTGATTTAGCGTTTTCTAGCTTTCCAGTAACTAAACCGCCTTGTGTTAAATGTCCTTTTAACTCAAGCGCCATAGCACTAAAGCTAGCAGAGGCAACAAGCGCTGTTGCTAAAAGTGTTTTAAACATAACTAATCGATCCTTTTCCAACACCTTCATAAGCGGTCACTTTCACTGCTTTTTCTGGGTATTGGGCTTTAATTTGGCCAGCTACATGTTCAGCAATACATTCTACAGTAGTATCTACTGGCAAAATGTCGCAACGAGACTCGCTAATAGCCATTTCAAAATAGCCTTGTGCCGATGTATAAGCAAAACATACATCACCAGCTTTGGCTGGTATGTGTTTTAAATCAGCTGCGTTAATTTGATCTTCACTGGTGGCTAAGTAAATATCTTCCCACTTTTGAGACCATTCTTTTTGCAAGCGCGGCATAGAGATACCATCTAGGCTAATACCAATTTGAGAACGATGCCCATGAATAATACGCTGGCAATTACCGTCATGCTTTTTAAGGCCATGGCTGTAATGATAGTAAAAACTTTGGCTATGTTCAGGCTTAAGAGACAGCTCAATTTTTTCAATGTTATCTGGTAGCTTCGGTAAAATAGTCGCAATTAAAAATTCGGTAACCGATTCAACAGTTACTTCGTCTGCGTTAATCATGCAATAAGCTTGATGAGGAGCGCTCATAGCTAAGTGATTATTTTCACCAAATGTACAGTCGAGTGTTTTATGCTCGTCAAATTCAGATACAGTGCCATTAAGCCCTGTAGGAATTGCTAAACGGTGATCAATACACTCATCTATAATGCCTTTAATTTGCTTTTTAACTAAACCAAAGTCTAAAACCATAGACTCTTCGTTAAGTTTACCGTGCAAAGTTAAATCAACAATCCAGCTCTCGCCAACGGCGCCGCGTTTGTTACATAAGTAAGAAAAATCAATCACAGTTAGTGAGTTAACAAAAAGGATCATAAACTTCCTTTAGACTGGTTATAAGACAGCGTTAATTATAATGATTTCTGATTGTAATTGCGCGGTTTTATAGTGCAAAAACCAATCGCGTTGATTGATTGATGATTTAATATGCAATATTTTGATTTTTTAACTGCTCCGAGTTGTTTAGCGTACAAGTGTACGCTAAAGTACTTGGCAATTTCTAAGCGAAGATAAGTGTTATGGAACCTAAAAATAGCTATACAAAAGAAGAGTTGATCCTGTGTGGTCAAGGTGAAATGTTTGGTGAAGGCAACTGCCGTTTGCCAAGTGACAACATGTTAATGATGGATCGCATTACCTCTATTACTGCTGATGGCGGTATTCATGGGAAAGGCGAAATTGTTGCTGAGCTTGATATTGACCCTAGCCTTTGGTTTTTCGATTGTCATTTTAAAGGCGACCCAGTAATGCCTGGTTGTTTAGGCTTAGATGCTATGTGGCAACTAGTTGGTTTTTACTTAGGTTGGTCTGGTGGCCCTGGTCTTGGCCGTGCGCTAGGTGTGGGTGAAGTTAAATTTACTGGCCAAATTTTACCAACTAATAAAAAAGTAACTTACCGCCTTGTAATGAAACGCGTAATTAAACGTAAATTGTTCATGGGCGTTGCAGATGGCACTGTAGAAGTAGATGGCCGAGTAATTTACGAAGCAAAAGATTTAAAAGTGGGCTTGTTCCAAGACACTAGCGCGTTTTAATTTTTAAATGCGTACAAAAAGGCCTCCAACGTGGAGGCCTTTTTGCTTAAATTCGATTATTGATTTTAGGTTTTGTACATGTTGCGGTTTTCAATCGCTTCACGCCAACCTCCTAACCACTCTGATTTGGGATCTACTTGTTGATAAGGGCATAGCTCTTTTGAGCGACCTGCTAAACCTGCTTTAAAACCTTGAGAATGAGCTCTTTCTAAACGATCTCTTTTCTGTCTCTTCATCGGTAATATCCTCACCTTTTTTATTTATATATTGTGTAGCATTAGTGAAATCTACATTTAATGAATAGTTAATAAAAATGTAAAATTCAAATCATAAAAGCAATTAAATTGTTTGACTTTAACTAAGCTGCTGATGCAAAAATGAATTAACATTTAAAAAAGTAAGTGGTCATACAACATTCAATTTGACCGGTTTTATGCTAAATAAAATGCGACTCAATAATCGCTAAAAAGCACTTATGTGCTTTAATTGTGACCGACTAATATAGACTAAGTTCCAAACAAAAATGTAATCGTGACACTTTTATTTCATTAATCTTAAATTAGTAGCCCGCCCCTAACTTGAAGTATTTTTAAACAATTTGAATTTATACTTGATTATTTAAAGTCGATCGGTCTAATATAAGCTCATGAACAAAAATACATCAACACCAATACGCCGTGGTCGCCCACCTAAAATAGCCAGAGAGAACGCCGATACCAAAGCGTTACTTATTCGCACGGGCCTAGAAACCTTAACTGAATTTGGCTTTAGCGCCACGGGGCTCGATACTATTTTAAAAAAAGCGGCTGTACCTAAAGGCTCTTTTTATCATTACTTTAAAAGTAAAGAAGCCTACGGCATTGCGTTAGTTGATGCATACGACAGTTATTTTATTGCCAAGCTTACCCATTACCTACAGCAAGAAGATGTTCCCCCACTTGAACGAATCGTTAATTTTACCCAAAGCGCAATTAAAGGGATGAAAAAATACGATTACAAACGTGGCTGTTTAGTCGGTAACTTAAATCAAGAACTTAACCATTTAAGTGAAGAGTTTAAAATCAGATTAATGCAAAGCTACACTACTTGGCAAAACCAGGTAGAGGTTTGCTTAAACCAAGCTAAGCAACAAGGCACTATTGCAAGCCATGTAAATACAAAACTTATGAGTGAGTACTTTTGGATTGGTTGGGAAGGTGCGGTAATGCGCGCCAAGCTCACAAAATCAAATACTCCACTTACTTTGTATACAGAAATGTTTTTACGCGCATTATTAACCTAATGCGTTTTTACTTACCAATTAAAAGACGATCGGTCTAAAAGGATATCCTATGAGTAACCCAATTAAAGCCATTGTTATTAATAAAGAAGATAATAACTATAGCGCTTCATTATCAACTATCGAAAATAGTGATTTACCAAACGAAAACGTATCTATCGACGTGCTATTCAGCACACTTAACTATAAAGATGGTTTAGCAATTACTGGTAAAGGCCCCGTTGTACGCAGTTTTCCTATGGTGCCAGGTATTGATTTAGTGGGTACGGTTACAAATTCCACCAGCGATGAATTTAAAAACGGCGATAACGTAATATTAAATGGCTTTGGTGTAGGTGAAAAAAATTGGGGCGGGCTTGCTCAAAAAGCGGCACTTAATAGCGATTGGTTAATCCCCTTGCCTGCAGGTATTTCACCAAAACAAGCAATGCAAATAGGCACTGCGGGTTATACCGCTATGCTAAGTGTTATAGCACTTGAAAAACAAGGTATTACGCCTGAATCTGGCGAAATACTGGTAACCGGTGCCAATGGTGGCGTAGGCAGCTTTGCTATTTATTTATTAAACCAGCTTGGTTACAACGTAACAGCAGCAACAGGTCGATTAGATCAAAGTGAGTATTTAAAAGAGTTAGGTGCTAAACATGTAATTGACAGAAACGAGCTTTCAAACCCTGGTAAGCCTTTACAAAAAGAGCGCTTTGCAGCGGCAATAGATTCTGTAGGTAGCCATACACTTGCCAATATTTGTGCATCATTAAAATATGGGGGTGTAGTAACCGCCTGCGGACTTGCCCAAGGCATGGATTTACCTGCCTCAGTTGCCCCATTTATATTACGTGGTGTGTCACTAATAGGCATTGATAGCGTAATGCGCCCTAAAGCCGACAGAATTGAAGCGTGGGATCGTTTAGCTAAATTAGTAAACGCTGATTACTTAAATAAAATTTCGACTGAAATTTCACTAGAACACGCCATTGATAACGCAGAGCTACTTATGCAAGGCAAAATTCGCGGTCGTGTTGTAGTTAATTGTCAAAGTTAAGCTATTTACACTGTTAAAGCCCCGTTATTAAATTTATAATGCAATTTGTATTTTAATAACGAGGCAACACCTATGAGCAACCAAGAACTTTTCAGTAATAACCCACTGCAAGGCGTTAAATTAGAACAAGTGGTTGAAGAGCTGGTTGAACAATACGGGTGGGAGCTCCTACACGCTTATTTACAACTTAACTGCTTTAAAAACAATCCTGATATAAAGTCAGCGGTTAAATTTTTACGTAAAACACAATGGGCACAAGAAAAAGTAGATAACTTTTACCTTTATCGCCTTAAAAACTTACCTAAGCCTGATGATGTTCAATACGAATTACCGCCACGCGATCGCGTGATCCCAGCTGATCATAAACCGGGGGAGCCGTGTGAACTTAGTTTTGTTGATGCTAAACGTATTATAGAAAAAAAAGCATCAAAGCAACGTGCTCGCGATCGTAAACAACGCTCTAATTCTAGTAACCCTTGGGGTAACTAAACACGCTAATTTAATTTTGTAGAGCTATTTTAAATGGCTCTACAATTCTCTTTTATTAATTTTTATTACATCCACACCATATAGCTAACAAATAGAAATCAATACCCTCGGTTTTTCCAAAAATCTGTTTCAGTACGCTCTGCCTCTAATGCCACCTTAAAAGTTTTATCAGCAATAATTTTCCCATTTAGCTCAATAGTCATACGCCAATCACCCAATTTATTCTCTATTGGCAACCAAAGCGTGTCGCCTAAATAAAAGTTCCAATCACTGTTTTTAACGTATACATCGCCTTCAAAGGGGTCCATTACATCACCTTCACTGTCTGGAATATCTGGATGGTATATACAATAGTGAAGCTTTTCGCCTTTACCCTTTTTAATATTTACGATTAAGCCAAACTCAACATCTACCTCAGCTATTACATTTGTTGTAAATTGCTCTATTTGTGGCAATGCTTTACTTTCGCTGTCCCACTTAGAGTAAATACCGTGACTTTGTAACGTCACTTCAGGTTTTGTTTTAGCCATTAAGGTAACCTTTTATATTAGCTATTTTTGCATTAGTTTAACTTTTTGAAATTTTAAAATAAAACACAATCCAATAAAGTTAAATCTCAACTTAGCTTTAATACTTCGCCTATTTACATCATTGCTAATTTGTCATCATTGTTTACACACTATTTGCACAATTGCTGATTATTGTTTGAGTAACTTAATTGATCAGGTATGCAGCAATGAAACTACACGCAGTTAATATTAAAAACTCAAATCGGGTAAATGCTATAAAGCTAAGCACCTTGGCTCTAGTTGTTTCATCGTTAGTTGCTTGTGGAGCTGGAGAAGGCATAGTTGATACCTCAACAACTACAGATTCATCACCAACCACCTCAGATAACGGTACAGGTACGAGTAGCTCAACCCAAGGCGTGCTTTGTGAATATAGCTACAGTGAATATAACGAGTCAGAATCAGTACAAGCCACCAGCGCTGCAGATTGGTCATGCACAGGAACTACACGCGACTTAGTCGCTAATGGCATACCTGATCACGAAGTAGGTACATTCCCTAATGCCGATAACCCAAATACTATTTCTGAACAATCAGTGAATGAAAGCTACACACTTGAGCCTGTAGAAACAACACAAGCAACCATGCTTGGGGGGCCTCGTGGAATGATAGGCGTTGTACTTAACGGCATTAAAATAGACGCCGGCACAGGCGGAAGTTGCGATGATTCAGGCACCGATTGTGATTTAGGCGACAACAGCGGTAATTGGAATATAGAAGCTTTAAGCCAAGACACGTTTAGTTTTGGAACAGACGACAACAATGCACACGTACAACCCGATGGCACATATCACTATCATGGTATGCCTGAAGGCTTTGTAATACTGCGAGGTGGTAATAGCTCAACTATGACTCTAATAGGCTGGGCAGCAGACGGTTTTCCTATTTATGCACGTTACGGCTATTCAGACTCAAATGATGCAACTTCAGCGCTAACAGTAATGACCGGTAGCTACCAACACATAACATCTGTAAGCGCAAACCGCCCTTCTACCGATATATACCCATTAGGTACATTTGCACAAGATTGGGAATACGTAGCAGGCTCTGGTGATTTAGATGAATGTAATGGCCGCGTTGGCGTAACACCTGAGTTTCCTGATGGGATATACCACTACTACGCAACAGACACTTACCCGTTTTTTCAACGCTGCGTTAAAGGCGAAGTTTAGTTAGGAGTAAGCTATGCCTTACATAAAAAAATGTCTATTAAGTATGGTTACGTTAGGTTTATTGAGCACACCAACCTTAGCAAACGCGCATTTAATGGTTGCAGAACACGGAACATTAAACTTTGTAGATAATAACGTGTTTATTGTGCTTTCAATCCCTATGTCAGCTTTTAAAGGGGTTGATGAAAACAAGGATGGCAAAGTGTCAATAATTGAGTTTAACGCTCATAAAAAGCTAATAACTAAGCGAATTAAAAAGAACGTTTATTTAGCGGATCATCAATATAAATTTACTATTGACGGACTTTTGCTAAACCCAGAAGCGTCTCATACACATAAAAACGACAATTTAGACCAAGTAACCATTACTGGGCGCTACTCTTTGCCTAGTAAACTAACCAAGGTTAACTTTAACGTTAAGCTATTTAGTAACAATGAGCACAAGCAGCACTATCAAATTACAGCGACTAATAAAACGCAAAAGCTAACTCACCAATTTGAGCTATCACCAACGTCGCCCTTTAGTAAGGTGTTTTATAATTAGTAATACTGACCTAAATAATTAAGTGGCAAAGAGTACAAGGTAAACCAATTTGTGCTCTTTTTATCTTTGTCTTCTTATTTAACACTCTTTAGTGAAGGGTTCTTTCTATAAATGTACAAGCTTGGGGTTTTTAGGAAAGTAATGCTCTTGTTGCTGCTCACATAAACTAAACTCACGTGTGTTTTTATATGGGAGTTTCATAAAGCCCGCAACACCCACGTCCGTAATATTTACCGCGTATTGCATAAGTTTATTAAGTAAACGTTTAAACTCAACTTCTTTAGTCGAATCCAATAATCGGTAGTAATGGTGAATCTTCATTCTGTCGGGCAGTGCTTCAAAAATAATACACCCTGTATGATGAATTTGGTTAAGCTCAAATACACATTTAATAACTTTTTTAGGTAGCTGTAGTTGCTCATCAGGGTCTTTACCGTCTTCAAAGTATGAATGCGGGCGGGTTATGTCGTTTGCTTTCATGCTTACAACTTCGTATTCAAGCTCTGGTAGGCTATCAAACTTAAATGCACCGGTGCCATCTCGCTCTAACTGAATAGTTTTACGGGCATCAAACAAACAACACTTAAATAACCCTTTTTGATTAATCGCTTGCGCAAGCATTACCGTGTTATTAATCGCATCGCTAAACGCATCACCCAATGATTCGTCATGCATAATTAAAGACGATTCAACAAACATCGACTCATCCTTCCAATGAAAACTAAGCCCACCTACTACAGGATACTTAGCTAATCGGCTTATCGATGCCAAAAATGCTTTTTCGGTATCGCCTGTATCAAACAAAAACTCTTTATAATAGCGGTCAAGTTGCGCGTCGTTTATATCTAGTAATTGCTGGTTATGATCGGCCTGGCGTAAAAACTGTTTTCGTGAACTATATACCACCGTGTCGGGCTGCTCGTCGTTGCCATACCAAAAAGGGATATCTGCTTTTTTTTGTTTTTTATCAAGTTCAGGTAAATACATTTTGGCCATAGTTGTAATGTTACGCATAAAGTAATCACCAGCACCATCGCGTATGGCTTTACTTTTAGAGAGCATACCATCAATAACTTTAGCCAGCTCTTTTGGGAGACCTAAGCTGCTTGCAGGGATGGCTTGTGCTCCAAAGCGACACGACTGCGCCGACGCTAGCGCATACAGCGTGGCGGCTACACCTTGTTCGTCAAATCGTGGGGATGACTGCTCCCCCGACATTTGCGCTTCACCAATAAAGTACACATCGCCCATACGAGCATTAGTTGTGCTTAAATCGCCCGACATTAAATCCATAAAGTTACTCGCAACAGGGTTACCATCACTATCGAGCTGTGCATACACAGAGCTGCCCCAATCCACTAACGACAGCGCATCAGTGTTTGCATCCCAAACAAGGTTTGAAGGTTTTATATCGCCATGCACTATAGGTTGTGGGCTAACGCCATTTTTGTGGCTACGTAAATCAATTAATACATTACGTAACCTAACAGCTAACGCCATTATTTGCGCGGCACTAAAGCGCCCTGTTTTAAGCGATACTTTTTCAAGGTCCTCTCCAATGGCGCGCGCCATCATTAAAATCCCTTGTTTTTTAATTCGCTCAAACGCATAAAAGGTAGGCACTAAGGGGTTATTAATTTGCGAAAGCATATACGCTTCGTCTTCTAGGCGGTCGCGTACACTTTGGGCAAGTGTAATACGCGAAAACTTAAATACCCAAGGTAAGCCGTTATCGTCATCACCTGCAAACACAAAACCAAAAGCACCCGAGCCAATCATTTCAACGTTTTTGTAGCCCAGCAGTGTTAGCTGCTTAATACAAATATTAAGCCACTGGCGGTGTTTTTTAGCATCGCGGTGCGAAAGCAAATAAACAGATTGCTCTTCGTTGATATAAAAATTGCGGATTTCTTTGGCTTTCAATACAGGTACTCAAACTTATAAAACTAACCAATTATTAGTTTTATGTAATGAGATTACAATAGGTTAAATAAGAGTTTTGAAATCGTGGAATAAAACAGCGCTAAAGTAGCGCCATAGCAGTAAATTTAAGTGTAAACGTTAAAGCTCAAAGTAAGCTTTTTACAATGCACTGTATATAAACACAGTCCATTGCTTTTTGCTAACTTTCTATAACACGAAGCTGCTTAATTGATGACACAGCTATGTGCGTTTAATAATAATATTTATTAGTGGCTCTACCACGGCTCGTAAAATCGATAGTTACTCGTTTAGCTTCGCCTGTTACTTCTATTGTTTTATCAATAAAAAAGGTGTCTGCTGGTTGTCCGTATTTACTTTGAAGCTCTGCTAGCACATTGGGCTGTATTGATACCGTAATAGAACGCCTGTCACGATAATCAGTTTCGGTATTTAAATACAACCAACTCCCCTGAGCCCCCGCCGCTTTAATATGAAACTGATAAGTGCCAGCAACACCCTTTGGTGCACTTTGCTCAGTTAAAGCGATAAGGTTCATATTTGCAGCCGTACTTTGGCTCATTTCAATTTTATGGGGAACAGAACTACATGCACTAAGCGTTAGCACACTTAGTAAGGCTAGATATTTCAAGACACAATTAGTTAGCAGGTATTAAGGCGCATTGCGCTGAGAAGGATCTGTTTTAAAGCTTTTTAGCAAACTTTGTGGGTCAACCACCTCGGTATGCTCTTTAGCAGCCTGCGCCCACCATATTAGTTGGCCAAACGTGCGTGAGAAATAATTAAACCACGATGATTGACTCTCTCCTGCAACAGGTTTGCCATCCTCACTAAACACATCTTGCGCTTTTGGCACGTGGATCATCGCCGATACCGGCAAACAGCCAAGTTCAGATAAAAAAGTACGCATGCTAATGGCCGCTCTTACGCCACCCCACTGTCCTGCTGAGTAAGTTACTATTGCACTTGGTTTATACGAAAATAGTGAGCTACCAAAATGATTAAGTAAGTCAGCGAGAGCTGGACTCATGCTGTGATTGTACTCAGGGCTAATCATTATATATCCATCTGCGGCTTTAATTTTATCAGCTAATAGAGTGAGCTCTGTAGGTGCATTACTTTTAGCATATGCAAAGTGCGGTTTAAATACGTTTTCGCTAGGAAAGTCCAACGCATCAATTAGCTCAAACTCATGATCGCCAAAATGCTCTGTTAAGCATTCTATACAAGCCCTAGAAACCCTTAAGCCTAAGCGAGCTGGTTTTGGTGGAGTGCTATCGCGTACTGTGCCTAAAAATACTAAAAACTTCATATGTAATTCTCAACTTTTTTAAACGATAGCTAAACACTAACATTTTTTAGTTATTGTGTATTACACATACGCATTGTTTATTGATTCAAAGCATAATAATAATTAAATTTAAAACTGAGCTTTAGTAACCATTGGTCTGTTGATCTTTGTGGATTAAAACTAGCTAGTGAGTCAAGTAAGCCATAAGGGTAATCAGTGCAACATAAAAACCAAAACCTACTAAGAAGGTTAAGTCGACTCTTCTAGCTTTACTCGCTTTATAAAATGCAAAATCTTTAAACTCGCTTTTATACAGCCCAAACGTAACCACTTTTAATAGTAGCCAACCGGTCGAGTAAAATAAAAAGCTCAAGCCAGTATCAACTATTAGCCAAATAAAAATCTCAAATGCAATACTCATTAACTATGTCCATTAGTTTGTAATAGAAAAAACTATATCAGCTATGTGTTTAAAATACAGCCGGATTAGTTAATTAAGGTGTAACAGTAAATTTCGTTAAACCTATTAACTGACCTGATTCAGTGACTACTTTTACCTGCCACTTACCAACAGAGTCGCTAGGAAAATTTACCTTGTGGGTCCATGCTCTGTAACCAAGCTCTCTCCCGCCGTTTATATTTAACGTGATCCGATCAACTTCCTTTTTATTATGAAGCCACACATGAAATATTTTTTCATTTAAGCCTCTTGGTGCTTTAACAGCAGTCCAACTATATAAACCTTGATGATGCAGTGTATAAGAGTCTAACTGTTTAACACTCCCTACTGGCTTTTTATGTTGTAAATCAACTTCATGAGCTAACGTAATATCGGTTAATCGCAGCGCTGCAGGAGGCACATAGCTTCTTAATTGCCACACAGCAGTGCTCAAAGCACATAAAATAAATACAAGAATAGGAAAACGCCACCAGCGCGCATTAGGCATTAAATTGTTTAAACTCGGTAGAGTAACCACTACAGCCGTTACAAGGGCTGCGGCTAAGCTTTGGCTCGTTGTAAGGTTTAACAAAATAGGTAAGGTAACAAGTAAAACAACAAATAAAGCAAAGTTATGAAACACACTAAATAACGTACGGTTTTTAGCAAGCTTCTTATAATAAAAGGGGTCGATTACCGATATAACCGCACATAACACAATGAGGGAGGTAAAAAATGCTTGAGGATGGTCCCACTGTGTAACCGCTAAAAAAAACGGCAAAGCAAAAAATAGACTTTCTTGTTGCACCATTTGTAGCGCAAAACGCATTACATTAGGAGATACAGCCACACCAAATTTTTCTTCTACTTTGTCTCGTAGCCAATTATCAATAATTAGCCACAACCAACTAATAAGTAAAAATATCGCAATAACTTGCGAAAAAGACTCTTTTCTATCTACAAGTGCAAAGCTGGCAACGCCCGACAAAAACGCCAACACAGCCAATAATCCAGGCCGCTTTTGCATCGCGCTTATAAATTTAGCGATTATATTTTTACAGTAATCCATGTATGAGAGTTTCCGTACGGGTACGTACTTTATTATTTTTATTCAGAGTATGATTAGTTTAACCAAGTTTAAATGAACAACAGATAGACGGATGGATTTAAACGCGCCATTTAACAGTACATCAAACTAACCATTTTTAATTAAATAAAAGCTCGGCATAGCGCGTCATTGGTACGTTTATTAATTTTTGTAACGCGTGAGCCTTAGCAAGTAATTCATCCTCACTAAGTACAGGCATTTTATTGTTAAAAGCAAAAACAATTTTATTGCCGCCTTCAATAATAAAACTAAAAATCTGTCCTGCAAATTCTTTCGCAAGAAGTTGATCGAACGCTTCCCTCTGTCCAACTTTGGTATGGCAAATATTAAGTACTAAAACACCATCAAAAGTGAGCGCATTTTTACAATCGCGTAAGTAGGATGATTGCACTTGATCTGATTCCATCCCTTCTGAGCTATATAAATCAGAAAAAATAACATCCGTTTTTATCTGCGTGTTTTTCATGTAGTTTGCCGCATCATCAATATGAATAAACAAACGTTCTGACACAGGAACTTCAAAATATTTTATAGCCATATCAGCAACGGCTTTACGGTATTCAACGGTATGTATAGTCAATGCAGGAAACGCATGATAAAGACTTTTTGCTATAGAGCCCGCCCCAAGTCCCATTATCATCGCGGTTTTTAAATTGGGTATAAAAAAAAGCGCAGCCATCATCGCTTGCGTATAAGCTAAACTTAACCCGTTAATATTATTTAATTTAATACAGCTTTGATAAATTTTTCCGTCAAAGCTGAGAATAAGATTCTTTTTTGTTTGATATACATAAACAGGGCCATGCTCATCAATAGTTGATGCAATACAAGTGCCTTTGATATCCACGAATACTCAATAGGTGAGGTGATGAAAAACGAGTATAACTTAGTTAACGCACTGGCATTGCCATTAATATGGTTTATAACGCTTTTATTAATTTACAAGCATTTATATACGTACTCAAAAAGGTCGGTTTATTATTCAGATCAGCTGAAGTGTCTGCCTTCATAGCTAATTAAAACTTATCCAGTGATGACTCTTAGTAAAAACAACGACTTAACATACTGAAATTTGGCTAATGTACTGTTATTGCTATAAAAAACACCTTTGAATATTCCTCATGTTCAACATGAATAAAGTGCACACCACCACCAAAGAAGTCTAAACGGCTAAACATCTATCCGTTATTTTTACTGATTTTTGCCTTTTTCTCGTCAACTGCTACGTAATGGAATCTAACAATAATGATTAATGAATATGACTCATGTTTTATGTGAAATTAAACCGTTTTTCTTCATATACCAATCCACGTATAAATTACTCATCCCTTAGCGCTAAACACTATTACTAACAACTTAAAGCCGCTGAATACCTAAACCAGCTAAGCCAGCTAAGTAAGTTGCAAGGCTAATAAAGCGCAGAGCATCAATCAGGTTTAAATTATAAAATTGGATATAAATACGATGAAAAAAGATTTTACATTTAATATTAAGAGCGTTTCACTCGACGAAAATTATCATCCATCAACTAATACGCGTATCACAACCAACTTTGCTAATTTAGCCAGAGGTGAATACCGCAAAGCAAACTTGCGTAACGCCTTAAACATGATTAACAACCGTTTTAATGCCCTAGCCCATTGGGATAACACCAAAGGTGAGCGTTATGCTGTTGAGCTTGAAATTATCTCTGTTGAAATAGGTATTGAAGATGGCGGCGAAAGCTTCCCATCAATCGAAATATTAAAAACAAACATTGTTGATCATAAAACTAATAAGCGCATTGAAGGCATTGTAGGAAACAACTTTTCATCGTATGTGCGCGACTACGATTTTAGCGTACTTCTACAAGAGCATAATAAAGGTAAGTCTCAATTTAGCATTCCAGATGACTTTGGGGTTTTACATGGCAAGCTATTTCAGTCATTCGTAAATTCGGATACATACAAACAAAACTTTAAAAAACCACCGGTTATATGCCTAAGTGTGTCAGATAACAAAACCTACAACCGCACCGAAAACCAACACCCGGTACTTGGCGTTGAATACGAGCCAAATGAATCGTCTTTAACTGAACAATACTTCAAAAAAATGGGCTTGCAGGTACGTTACTTTATGCCACCAAATAGTGCAGCACCTTTAGCATTGTTTTTCTTTGGTGATTTACTTAATGATTACAGCAATCTTGAGCTTATAAGTACCATTAGTACGATGGAAACGTTTCAAAAAATCTACAGACCAGAGATTTATAATGCCAACGCAACAGCGGGTAAATCATATAAACCAAACTTAAAAAACTTGGATCACTCACTAACGCAAATTGTGTATGACCGAGAAGAGCGCGGCAAGTTAGCAAATGAGCAAGGCAAGTTTGCACAAGAGCATTTTATCAAGCCGTACCAAACAGTTCTTGAGCAATTCTCTACTCGCTATCTGTCATAACAACTAATAGTAACAACCAGTAATAACACGCTTAACGCTACGTTTAATAATTAACTAAAATATACGGCATTATTTATTATGAAAAAATTACTACCTACATCTACCGCTGGCAGTTTACCTAAGCCTTTATGGCTTGCAGAGCCAGAAACACTTTGGTCACCTTGGAAATTACAAGGTGATGAATTAACCCAAGGAAAACACGACGCCCTTCGCTTGTCATTATTTGACCAACAACAAGCAGGTATTGATATTGTTAGCGATGGTGAGCAAACAAGGCAGCATTTTGTAACTACATTTATAGAGCACCTAAATGGCGTTGACTTTGAAAAACGTAAAACAGTAAAAATTCGTGACCGATACGACGCAAGCGTACCCACCGTTGTGGGCCCTGTTAGCCGTCAAAAGTCTGTGTTTGTTGAAGACGCTAAATTTTTACGCAAGCAAACCAATCAACCAATAAAATGGGCATTGCCAGGCCCAATGACAATGATTGACACGCTTTACGATGACCATTATAAAAGCCGCGAAAAACTAGCGTGGGAATTTGCCATAATTCTCAATCAAGAAGCAAAAGAATTAGAAGCCGCAGGCGTTGATATCATTCAATTTGATGAGCCCGCGTTTAATGTATTTTTTGATGAAGTAAACGACTGGGGAATTGCCTGTTTAGAGCGCGCAATTGAAGGTCTTAAATGCGAAACCGCCGTGCATATTTGCTATGGCTACGGCATTAAAGCAAATACAGATTGGAAAAAAACACTAGGAAGCGAATGGCGACAGTACGAAGAAGCATTCCCTAAGCTTCAGCAATCTAATATCGATATTATCTCACTAGAGTGCCATAACTCGCATGTACCAGTGGATTTACTAGAACTTATTCGCGGTAAAAAAGTAATGGTAGGCGCAATTGATGTAGCAAATCACACTATCGAAACGCCAGAAGAAGTAGCTAATACGCTACGTAAAGCACTGCAATTTGTAGATGCCGACAAACTCTACCCGTGTACCAACTGCGGCATGGCTCCACTACCTCACCATATAGCCAGAGGTAAACTAAATGCCTTGAGCGCTGGGGCTGAAATTATAAGAAAAGAATTATTAGAAAAGAACTAGAAAAGTAGCTTTAAAATACAAATTGTAAACAATAACAACTGTCGCACCATGCCATAGTAAAATCCATAAACATGGTGCGTTAGCTAAAACCGACTAAAGAACAAAGTTTAGGTTAGTTATTTAATTTTTTTTATTAAAAAACGCTAACCTATTTTTTGAAAAATCGATAACTGCTTGGTATTGAATAAAAAAGGGAGAGCCTAACAAGCCATGTACTCCCTTTTCACCACCCGCCACCTGTACATGGTCAAGATTAAGTGATACAAAGGCAGGGCTTTCAAACAAGGCACTACCAAACTCAATTGAATCAACTTCTATATCTCCCATAGCGTGATCCGAAGTGCCCAAGCCTGCTGCATTCTCAACATTGAGTGTCTCTTCAATGCCTAACTCACTTAGGCATCCCCTGTCTAAAACAGATGTCCCAGCGCCAGTATCTAAAATAAAACGTAACAATTTACCGTTAATTTTAGCTTCAACAATTTGGTGGCCTGTTTCTGATATTTCAAACTCAATTACAGTTTTGCCTTCAGATAAATTCATATACGTTCCTTGTTATAGAGTTTTTAAAATATTACTTACTATTTTCAGCTTCCCACAATTAATAGCCAAATTTTACTAGTCGCCCACCTCAGCGCGTTTTGTTATATGGCTATTTTCTATCTAACCAGCATTTTTCAAACACTACTTGGTTTGAGTTAGAAACAATTAACTTATGAACAAAACTCAAGTCATCCAAGAGAGCAGGATCATTGCCTACCATGTAAGTAACGCTTGATGAATTTACCCAATTACCATTAATACTAACTGACGCCTCATTTTTTAATAGTAATCCCTCGAATAGCCCTTGATATCCAGCCATAACATGAATGGCTTTACTCAACTCTCGTCCTTGCAAGCCATCTGTTGGAATTAAGAGGTTTGAGTGGTCTATAAGTTTGTTTTTTGGCATTTTAGATAAGCTTTCAAGTATGTAAGCTTTAGCGTCTTTTAAATATGCCTTATGGTTTGCCATATTATTTTTAACAAAGTCTATCGCTTTTGATACAGGTAAAATTACCTTTGAATAATTAGTTTTGTAGAAAATGGCTGGAAGCTCATAAGATTCGGGATGCACTAATTCAGATTCCCATTTAACTGGGTATTGGGTTGACTCACAAGGATCAGATTCTGCTTTCACAAAACCAGAAACTAAAATAACCGCTAAAACTAAAATTTTCTGCATACTTTCCCTAGCTATAGTCCAGCTTAGTTGGCTTGTTATGTGTTTATACCACTTTGTTTTTACTAGAAAAGCGACTGAACAAATGAACTATACCATACCAAGAAATACAACCAACAACATATACAACTATTTCGCGAAAACTGTAATAAGGTATAGCTCCGCTCCTTAAATCACCTATTGCGCCAATAAATAAACCAACTGAAATTAATGAACCGATGGCTAAACTTATGGAAGTATTGAGGAGCTTAGAAAATAAAAATGTAATGCATGCTGAAAAGAAACCTAAATAAATAATTATATGAAGCTCAATATAGTAAATGAGTTCAAGTTCATGCTTTTCACCTGCAAAGGGATAAAGTGGTTGTGGCGGTGCTAGAAAATAACCTAATAGCGCTCCTAGTAAAGTAGCTACAGGGATTAATAAAACTTTAAATTTACTCATAGTTTGAAAAACACATAACGAGCCTGTAGATTAACTCGTTTTTTTATTTGTTTTTATTGATAAACAAACCATAGCTGAGTTCCTATTTTGGTTCAATTGATTACTGTATTTTTACGCAGAATATTGAAGTGTTTGATATTGTTTAAATTGGCGTTTTGGAAGCTATTAAGGGGGTTGAGTAGCTTTAATTTAGGTTAAAAGGACTTCCCCTTTTTAATGTATCGCATTTTGCAGCTTTTCTATATTATGAACAAGGCAATACAGTTGCCGCAGCATAAACTAAAGGCATTCACTTTCGTTTGACCCCGTAAGGTCAATTTATTCATGCCTTTGTTCACTGTAATATTCCGCTAAAAAAAATTTAAAGCAAATGTAAGAGAATTCACTAACCGCAACTGGGGGATCTCAATGACCCTACAAATTCATAAACTCACGCAGTATTTACGTGGCTGGGGTCACTATTACCTAATAGCCAACACTTATCAGTTAACGGTGGATTTAGATCATTGGATCCGCCGTAGGATAAAAATGTGCTACTGGCGGCAATGGCGTAAACCACGCACGAAAGTACGCAGTTTAATAAAACTGGGTGTTAGCGAACGACTCGCCATAGCCTGTGGTATCAACAGTAAAGGGCCTTGTCGAAGCTCAAAAACAAAAGGAATTAACATTGCGCTAGGCAATGACTATTTAGCGTCACAAGGTTTAGTGTCATTGAGAGATATTTGGATCGGTATTCATTACGGGAGATGAACCGCCCATTGCGAACCCGCATGATGGGTGGTGTGGGGGCTGGAGGTTAGAGACCTCCGGCTACCCGATTAGGTGCTGGTTCTCACAACTAATTTTCTTACACCAATTAAAACACCGCCATATGAAATTGGAAAGAGTATTAGTACGAAAATTAATGTATCGGTATTAGAGATATCCATACCTGGACTTCCAATAACAGCGAGAGTATTGATTAACAGCAACACTATACTTGATTGGAGGAAGCCCTTGTAACCAATAAAGCCCGCAAACAATAACATAATAAATGACACACCTATCGCTGGAGTAAAAGGTGCGGCTGCTAGCAACATACAAAGAAAAGAAAGTACGATAGAAAATCCGATTACTACTATGAACATTGCAACCTCCATGGCATATAACCCCGCCTTATGCGGTGAGTAACAGTTTGCTTAAATCTGAAACGAAGTGGAACCGAGCAAACTGTTACGAATCCGACTTTAAGGCCTTGTTAGCTGTATTTAACGACTTACCTAAGAATACTACTGTGGTTTTGCCCAAAACCTCTTCTTTAATACGCCTATACCCACGGCGCTCATACATGCCAAGGTTGGCTTTACTATTAATACCAGTAAACAATTCTACCTGGTGTGCTTCAGGATAAAACTGCTCTAATGCACTAAGTAGCTTGGAGCCAATACCCTTACCTTTAAAGTCACTTTTTACAGCCATACGTCCTATACAGGAAGTTGAACCATTTAATTTAACTTGTCCACTTGCAATAATCTGATCGTTCAAAACAATTTTTAAAATACATTTATTATTAAATTCAGACTCAAGTTCAGCTAAGCTCTGGGTTAGCGGGGGTATATTAAAATCATTATGTAATTCAGCTTCTGAAATATACGCTTCCTTTTGAATTTTAAGAATAATAGGTGCATCTTCAATTTTTGCTTCTAAAATTTTCATTTATACATACTTATATTTATACAGCTAACGAGCCTTTAGATTAACTCGTTTTTTATTTATTTTTATTGATGAATCAACCATAGCTGAGTTCCTATTTTGGTTCAATTGATTACTGTATTTTTACGCAGAATATTGAAGTGTTTGATATTGTTTTAATTGGCGTTTTGGAAGGATTTACTGGTGTTTCAGTGGCTTATAATTAGGTTAAAAGGGCTTCCCCTTCTTAATGCATCGTGTTTTGCAGCTTTTCTATATTATGAACAAGGCAATACAGTTGCCATTGGGCGTTCACTTTCACTTGGCTCCGTAAGGTCAATTTATTCATGCCTTTATTCACTGTAATGTTCCGCTTTTTATTTAAAGGAAAGCCGGTTCGATACAGCCGAGTCGTTTGCTATTCTTTAATAAACCACTATCGTAGCCCGATTGGGCTGTCTATTTTTACTTTCACTTTGTCTACATAGATCAGTTTTTACGTGATTCATTATTTATAACAATACACTCATCACACTGTTTCTGTTAATTTTTTTGAAACAATTAGGATGGGTGTTATCCTAATTTGCCAACAACTGATGTTGGCAATAACACGATTTGATGACGAAATTAAAACACTTTATAAGCAACATACAGATCGCGCTATTTTTGATAGTTTACCTGGGGCGGGGCCACAATTAGCACCTCGATTATTAGCCGCTATGGGGTCAAATCGTGACCGCTATAAGTGCGCCGCTGACATACAAAAATACGCAGGCATTGCTCCAGTAACCGAACGCAGTGGCAAAAAGGAATGGATACACTGGCGATACTCATGCACTAAATTTTTAAGGCAAACATTTGTGGAATGGGCTGGATTATCTGTGCGTTATTCATTTTGGGCTAAAGCATATTATCGGCAGCAAGAAGCCAAAGGAAAACCTCATAATACCATCATCAGATCATTGGCATTTAAGTGGATACGAATCCTATTTAGGTGCTGGAAGACACATACGCCCTACGATGAATCAACTTACTTAACGGCATTGAAAAGTAAGGGATCACCGCTGTTAAAATTTGCGGTGGAAAGTGAGCTTTAGCGCTTGCTGTCCACCTCAGGGCGTGTTGTTATATTTATTTTACGTAGACACTCCTGACTTTAAACCACGCATTACTACGCGTACATCCATAAATACTGACAGAAACTTCAGATTGTGTAGCTTTAGCTGCTAACAATGCAGATTTTAATTCAGGAGAGTCAATAGTCACCCCCGCCCAGCCGTTATTGGTTGGACATTCGCTACTAGCGATTGATTTTGGGAAACCATTACTAAGCTTAATAGCCATAGCTCCCGAATCTTCTACAAATAGCTCACTTATTTTCCCTACATCACCAGTACCCGCCATTACGCTACTAGATATCATAATTAATGATGCGATCAGTTTTTTTTTCAAGATTGACTCCTTTAGGTTGATTTTAGCTTTACTGAAGCTTGATTTATAAATATAGACATAATGACTCCCACACGGTGTTAGCCTCCGCTTTTCGTGGGTTAGCTTAATTCAAAGCCAGAGCCATAATTAGTTTGTCAATTAACTAAACAGCAGAGGCTAACATGAATAAACATAGCATACTTTTTATCGGTCTTGATACACATAAAGAATTCAATGAAGTCGCCTATATTGAAGAACATAGAGGTGCGAAACCCGTTCATCTTGGCCGAGTTTCGTCTTCCAAAGTGGCTGTTCAAAAGCTTGTTCGTCAGTTTGAATCCAAATACCCTGGCGCAACACTTCATTTTGTTTATGAAGCTGGACCATGTGGTTATTGGATTTACAGATTAATTACCAGTCTCGGCCATTGCTGTTATGTGGTTGCACCCTCTCTTATTCCCAAAAAGCCAGGTGAGAAGATTAAAACCGATAAACGTGATGCCCTTAAGCTCGCTAAATTACTTAAATCTGAAGATTTAACACCTATTTATGTTCCCGAGCCTGAAGATGAAGCCGTACGTGATTTATCTCGCGCACGCGAAGTGGCAATGAAGGATTTAAAAGATGCTAAATATCAATTAAAGGCACTGCTGCTTCGCAATAATATTAATTACAGAGGCACTGCAAATTGGTCACAAAAACATTTACGTTGGCTCACTGAGCTTGTGTTGCCACATCCCGCGCAGCACATCGTCTTACAAGAGTTTTTACACACAATTAATGAACGAATAAGCCGACTTGAACGGCTAGACAATGAACTAACACACCATGTTCACCAGTGGCGTTATTATCCTGTAGTAAAAGCAATACAAGCTATGCGTGGCGTTCGTTTGTTGGTCGCCACCGGCGTTGTTGCTGAGCTTGGCGATTTATCGCGCTTCGACCACCCCCGCAAATTAATGAGTTATCTTGGTCTTGTACCTAGTGAGCACTCGAGTGGTGGCAAACGCCATATTGGCGCCATCACAAAATGCGGAAACGGCCGAGCGAGGCGCCTTCTCGTTGAAGGCGCACACACTTATCGGTATGCGGCAAATATATCGACAGATATGCAAAAACGACAAGAAGGTTTACCAAAGGACATTATTGATATTGCGTGGAAAGCACAACTTAGGCTCTGCAAGCGCTATAAAAAAATGATAGCCAAAGGGAAACATTACAACCTGGTTGTCACCGCCATTGCTCGAGAAATGATTGCATACATATGGGCAATTGCAAAAGAAGTGGTGCTAACGCCAGTAAATACAAAACTTAGATTGGCAAGAGTACCTGCATGATAAACGAATTAGAGTTAATGCATAGGATCAAGCATCGGGAGTGGCACAACCACCGACGGCGTTAGGATGGCAATGTAGCTAACGCTTCATTGAACCACGAACATAGACTGAAGACAGGTGCCACGACGAAATAAGTAAGGTCTGCTCTGTTACTAGAAATAGTAATAACCAACGAATATCAGCAAGATAACCGACGACATTACTTGCTTCATCCTATGTATTAACTCGCTCTAATTCGAGCTAAAGTAATTATGGCTTAAAAAAGTTAGGCAGGGATCAGTGCGTTTAACTTGACAGTGGGAGTCATACCAACGCCCCGCTAAGGGGAAATTTATTGTTGGCTAAAATGTTGAACGGAGTGAAAACAGCCAACTTTAAATTTTCCCTCTTGAGTTGTATTAGTTCAGACAAGATCTGACAATTCAACTTGAAAAAGTGAGAGTTACCCGTTTTGATAAAGGTGTCGAATCTTTAAATCAAAACAAACAAAAAGGTAACTCTCATGTTGCATACTAACAATCCAATCATAAAACACAAAGCTGGTTTACTTAACCTTGCCGAAGAACTAGGCAATGTATCAAGAGCCTGTAAAGTCATGGGCGTATCACGAGATACATTTTATCGTTATCAAGAACTCGTTAATAAAGGTGGTATCGATGCATTAATCGAAAAGAACCGCCGTACACCAAATATAAAGAATCGCGTTGACGAAGAAACAGAGCAAGCCGTCATTAACTATGCAGTTGACTATCCCTGCTCACGGTCAACATAGAACCAGCAATGAGCTTCGTAAGTTAGGCGTGTTTGTCTCAGGTAGTGGTGTTCGTTCAATCTGGTTGCGTCACGATTTAGAAAACTTCAAAAAACGATTGAAAGCATTGGAAAACAAAGTCGCTAATGAAGGCATTATTTTATCTGACGCTCAAGTTGCTGCGCTAGAAAAGAAAAAACATGACGATGAAGCCTGTGGTGAAATTGAAACAGCGCATCCCGGTTATCTTGGCTCACAAGACACATTTTATGTTGGTAACCTTAAAGGTGTTGGTCGTATCTATCAACAAACCTTTGTGGATACCTACAGTAAAGTCGCCTTTGCGAAGCTCTACACAACGAAAACGCCAATTACAGCGGCTGACATGCTCAATGATAAAGTATTGCCTTATTTCGAAGGTCACAAATTGCCTATGCTTCGAATATTAACTGACCGAGGAACTGAGTATTGTGGGCGAGTTGAGCATCATGATTATCAGCTATATTTGGCAATTAACGACATCGATCATACAAAAACGAAAGCAATGTCCCCGCAAACAAATGGTATCTGTGAGCGTTTCCATAAGACGATTTTGAACGAGTTCTATCAAATCACATTCCGCAAAAAGTTGTACGATTCAATGGAAGAACTACAAAAAGATCTGGACGAATGGATGGATTACTACAACAATGATCGGACTCATCAAGGAAAAGTATGTTGCGGTCGAACACCACTTGAAACATTACTGGATGGAAAAAAGGTTTGGGCAGAAAAGAATTTAGCTCAAATCTAAACTAACAGTCACCATTAGAAAAATGGGTAACTGTCAGATCAAGTCTGAGCTAGTACACTTGAGTGCCTTGTTACATGGCTTTTACGATGTAGCCCAAACAGCCATATCCCTTATATTTTGATGATCGTCGACAGTTTCATCAAAACCATGCTCTTTTATATTCACTTTAAAAGTTATCCAATCATTTGTTGTTTTTGCTTCTAGTGATAGGTGCTGTTCTATTGCTCCTTTTTTCCATAACCAATAACCGTTTTGCTTTAATTTCTCATGTAGATTTGAAATTAGATCTATTGATGCATCTTCTTCAGCAAATAATTCATAGGCAATGTATGCTTTTCTTGATCCTGTTTTTTTAGGTAAATGATTTCCATCAAGTTCAAAATTATTTCTAAATGCAGATTCTGCTAGAGCTTGTTTAGCATTTAAAATATCGGCATCATCAGCGGCAATTAGGTTAGCATTAACAGCAGTTGTAAATGCATAGTCTATATCGACTAAAGCTTTAAAAGGTATTCCAATTCTAGTTAGTATTTTACCCATTTTATGAATTCCACGACAACCATCAGCTATCACTAACGCAGTTTTATGGGTACTAAAACTTCGACTACAAGCTTTGAATAAATCAGGTAAAACAGATTGTTCTGTTGCCCCTTCTGCAATTAAGATTCTGTCCGCAAAAAGGATTTGGTTCATGTTATATATTTCAAAAAGAATGCGAGCTTGATTTAAGTTACCTTCGATTTCTTCTTGTATTGCTTCAGCTATACGCTCAGTTACTAAAGTATTTCCGCCAACATTTTTTCTGACGATATTTGTATATGGAACATCTTCCTGCTCAACCATTAATGAAGAGTGGGTTGAAAACACCACTTGATAGTTAGTCATTGAAAGTGACTTAAGAGCATCTCTAACAAGCTCTATTGCTTGCGGATGAAGATACAGCTCTGGTTCATCAATGAGTAAAAGAGTCGTTTGACCTACTGCGGATTGGGTTTGTACTTCTGCTAACAACCGAATCAATGCCATTTGTATTGACCGTTGTGCACCGTGTCCCAAGGAATCAACATCTGCAATATCACGACCTTGCTCCTGAACCTTTACTGTCCCATCTGTAAATAGCTTTGATAAGGAAGGAGTTGGTACGTGCACTTTTAGTGATATTCCGGGGAAGAAATCTTGCACTTTTTCGCTAGCAATCTGATCAAATTGATTTAATGACTCTAACCGTTCATTTCCGTCAAAGTTCAGTTTTCGGCTTATAGTATCGAGTGCATCTACTAGCTCATGTTGCTCGGTTTCAATTCTAGAACTCAATTGCTGTAGTAACTTACCAATAGTTGATGTTGTCTTAAATTTTGAAACATCATCAGTAGCATTATCCATCGATTGAACAAAAATTGGCTCAGGAAATAAATCGTGCATTGCTTCTTGAAGACCATTCGGATTAACTCGCCACTCCCAGTCATCTTCGTCAGTTTCCCCACCGACAGAAACAAATAGTTTTCTTAACCCTTTGGCTCCGCCAGGTGATCTTTGTTCCATCTTAATATAAAGAGATTCATCATTTATAAATGGGCTTATGCTCTCTCTGTGGTTTTCATCTATGGAATCTAATAGCTCTTGACTGATACCTGAAACTTTAGCTGTTACCAATACTTTTTCTTCGGTATTAGTAAAGTCTTTATCTTGTAACCCTGTAGGTCTTAAAAACCACTTTACGGCTTTTAAGATATTTGATTTACCTGCGTTGTTATAGCCAACAAGAGGTGCATAGGATTCAAATTTTAGGAGAACATCATCGCATGAACGAAAGTTTCTAATTCTTATCCAATCAATTTTATGCATTATCTATCCTTAGAGTGCCAAGCTCAATTGAGCCATGTAACAGCTTATTGAACACCACTTTGGGAGTTTATAACACCCCAAAACGGCGTATATTACATTGCTTAATAATTCCACTAAACAACTCCCATGTAAACAAGTAATTACGTATTTTGTAAAGTTATTGTTGTTAAAATACACCAAAACGACTTTTAATAATGTTATTGGACAAAATACGAACAACTGTCTATATATACAGTATGTTTTTAAAAGTTGAATATCATTTATGAAATCTCTCTTTCTAACCATGATTAAAGACCATATGTATAGCAAACGGTATGCAAAGAGCACTATTGAAGCTTATCTTTTTTGGATAGCTAGCTATATCCGCTTTAATAATATGCAGCACCCAAGCTCTATGGGAGACACTCAAGTGGAATCGTATTTGAACCATTTAGTAAACTCGCAAAACGTAGCGCAAGGCACCCAAGCGCAGGCACTAAATGCGCTAAGTTTCCTATATAAAGAAATAATTAAGAGCCCCCTTTCATTATCATTAGACTTTGTAAAAAGTGAACGCCCAAGAAAACTACCCGTTGTGCTTACTCAAACAGAAGTTTCAGCGCTATTTAAACACTTTGTAGCAAAGCATTATTTACCCTGTGGATTACTTTATGGCAGTGGTATGCGATTAATGGAGGTACTGCGTTTACGAGTACACGATATTGACTTTGACTATAACTGCATTCGAATTTGGGATGGCAAAGGAGGTAAAAATCGTGTTGTAACCCTTGCCGTAGAGCTCACACCGCAATTACGTTCCCAAATACAATTAGTTGATAGTTATCTACAGTTAGATCTTAAAAACCCTTTGTATTGCGGTGCGTATATGCCGCATTTGTTACGTAAAAAATATCCAAACCACAATAGACAGCTAGGCTGGCAATATTTATTTTCATCACATAAATCAGGGCCTGTTGACCTTTCAGGATTAAAATTTGTTCAATCTAGGGGCTATTTAATCGCGGCGTGAGGTTTGTAACCTAGTGTGCTAAGTAAAAACCGAGTAACAAAGAGTAAATTGCCCCTAGACAGAACCCTTCGGGCAGCGCATGTTTGGCATTTATTCCACGTTATCGCCTATTTATGGGGAATAACACACTACATAGGCTCTGCCTTGCCTAAATACCAAACACACTGCTGCAAATTTAACCTCGAAAGATAAACAGGCCCTAAATCTTGATCCCGAGAGTAAACAGTTAAGGCGCCATCATATTGATGAAAAGCAATTACAACGCGCTGTTAAAAAAGCCGCTTTTGATGCAAATATTAACAAACACGTTACACCACATACTTTGCGCCACTCTTTCGCTACGCACTTACTGCAAAGCGGCGCTGATATACGCACAGTACAAACACAATTTGGGCACAGTGACGTGCGTACTACAACAAGGTGCCAACGGTGTTATTAGCCCTTTTTCAAGATTATAAATATCTCAGTAACAAGGCAAAAATTTAGTTATATTGTTTGTCTATATGAGAAGTTTTTAACGCAGTTAATGAGTTACTTAGAACGCTAGAATATTCAACGTTTTAATTCAGCTGGTATCCTACCCATATACTACAACAAGGTGCTAACGGGGTTATCAGCCCTTTTTCAAGATTATAAATCTCCCCGATTTAAAACAAAAAAGCACAGCCCACAAGCGCCATGCTTTTAAAATCAAGCTTAATCCAGTTCGGTTTACAAACGAATGCCGCCGTCTATTTCAACAACACGGCCGGTAAAAAAGTCGTTTTCGATTATGTATTGTGCAGTATGCGCAATTTCATCGCTTTCGCCTAAGCGCCCTACTGGCGTTACCGCGAGCATACGTTGTTTGGCTTCGGGCTTCATGGCGTCGGTCATGGCGGTGCTTATAACACCTGGTGCAATAGCGCCTACACGTATACCAAATCGACCAAGTTCTTTAGCCCATGTGGTGGTAAGTGCCACCACGCCTGCTTTTGATGCTGCGTAGTTTGTTTGGCCTATGTTACCTGCGCGCGCTACGCTCGACATATTAACTATAACGCCGCCTTTGCCTGATTCAATCATGTGGCTTGCAGCTTCCCGCCCTGCTAAAAACACACCCGTCAGGTTTACATCAATCACGGATTGAAATTGCTCAAGAGACATTTTTTTAATGACTTTGCCGTCTTTAGCCTTTATAAACATGCCGTCGCGTAAAATACCGGCGTTGTTTATAAGCACACCAATGTGGCCAAAATCGCTGTTAATGGTATTAAATACGTTTTCTACTTCGCTTTCATTTGTTACGTTTGCGGCATAACCTTTAATAGTACTAGCTACACCTTCAAGCTGAGTTAATTGCTCGCATGCGGTGTTTAATAAGTCTTGTGCCATATCTATTAATGCAATGTTTGCACCCATAAGTGCAAACTTTTGCGCCATTGCAAAGCCTAAACCTTGTGCGCCACCGGTTATTACTACCGTGTTATTTTTAATTTTCACGCGTTGCTCCTACTTAGAAAACAGTTTAAAAATGGCACTAAAGTCATCACTACCCGCACCTTGGTGCTGTAGCATAGTGTATAAATTTTTAGCCATTGAACCCATAGGGGTTGAAGAATTACTTTGCTGCGCGGCTTCCATGGCAAGTCCTAAATCTTTAGCCATTAAATCAACCATAAAGCCAGGTTTGTAATCGTTACTTGCAGGGGCTGTATCCATTACACCTGGGCAAGGGTTGTAAAGTTCAAGCGTCCAGTTACGGCCAGAACTTGCGGTCATTATGTCGCTAAGTACTTTAGGATCGAGACCGTTATTTATACCCATTTGCAGTGCTTCGCTGGTGCCTGCCATTAAAATACTGAGTAGCATGTTATTACATATTTTTGCCACTTGCCCTGCGCCAATATCGCCTGCATGAAATATGTTTTTACCCATATCACTCAGCACTATATGTGCTTTATCAAACGCGGCTTTTTCGCCGCCTACAATAAAAGTAAGAGTGCCAGCAGTTGCGCCTGCAACGCCGCCCGATACCGGTGCATCTACAAAGCTTATGCCTTGCTTGCCAAGTGCACTGCCTACAGTGCGTGCTGATTCTGCATCTATTGTTGAGCAATCAATTACTAATGTATTGTTGCTCAGCACGTTAATTAAACCGCTGTCGTCGTTATTACCTAAATACAGCGATTTAACATGTTTGCCCGCAGGTAACATACTAATAAGTACGTCAGCATTGGTTGCGCACTGCTTTGCATCAACTGCTGCTTTTGCGCCTTTGCTTGCAAGTTCATTTACGACCGACTGGTTTAAATCGAACACACTCACAGTATGTCCAGCTTTAATTAAGTTAGCCGCCATTGGGCCGCCCATATTACCTAAGCCGATAAAACCAATATTGAGTTTAGTCATCGTCTTTCCTTTATTTGTGTGTTGGCGTGTCTAAGCCATTGAGTGGGTGGTTTTCGCAAAAGCGATTAGCAAAAAAGCTGTCTACTATTGTTTGTGGGACATCACTAAGTGTTTTGTACTGCCAATTAGGCGCGCCGTCTTTATCTATTAATAACGCCCTTACACCTTCTTGAAACTCACCTACTTCGCCAGCGCGAACCGACATACCCAGCTCCATTTTAAAACACGCTAATAAGCTTTTGCCTTTACTTGTTTTTAATTGCTCACTTACAAGTGCGCAGCTTAGTGGGCATCCGTGTTTAAGTGACTTTTGAGCGCGCTGTAGCCATTTATTGTCAGTAGCTAGCCCTAAAATATAATCAACTTGCTCCTGCAAGGTTGTAAATTCACCCAGCTTTTGAATCGTTTTTAAATTAGCTTTTATATTGCCTTTAGGCATACGCGCAGATTGGTTGTCTAAATCGGTTAATAACTTAGTTAAACGCTCATGATTTAAGCTTGCGGTTTTGCCCCATTTAGCTGCTAAAATTTGCGCAAGCATGGAATCATATTTAGTGCTGTCGATAAAGTGATCGGCAAGCGATACAAAACGCGCGTCGTCACAGTTAATTGATGCCGACGTTAGCCCTAAAAATAACCCAACACTGTGTGGCATTTTATGTAAAAAGTAACTACCGCCTACATCAGGGTATAAACCTATGGTTTGCTCTGGCATGGCAATGCGTGATGTTTCTGTAACAACACGGTGGCTAGCACCGGCCATTAGCCCTAAACCGCCGCCCATCACTATGCCGTTACCCCAAACGAGGATAGGTTTATCAAAGGTATGAATAAGATAATCAAGCTTGTATTCTAGTGTAAAAAACTCTTCAACTAAGCTTGTTGGTTTACCTTGCGCCATTGCATGATGAAGGCTTACAACATCGCCGCCTGCACAAAATGCTTTATCGCCTGCGCCTTTTAACAAGAGCATTGCAATAGCATCATCATCTTGCCAAGCTCGCAATTGTGGTTCAAGTAATTTGATCATCTCAAAATTAAGTGCATTTAACGCTTTTGGCGCATTGAGTGTAATAATCCCTATTAAACTGCCGTTTTCTGCGGTTGCGGTTTCAAATACCACGGGCTCATCGGCGCTATTTAATAATGTTAAAGCACTCATTAGCCGTTTACCCAGTTAGCGCGGCGTTTTTCTAAAAAGGCATTTACACCTTCTTGTTGATCTTCGGTATCAAATAAACCAACAAATAACTCGCGCTCAAGAGGTAATACACTTGCCATTGGTTGTTGGCGCCCTTTTTGAATCAATGTTTTACATGCAGCCACTGAGGTGGGGCTTTGATCGGCCACTTGGTTGGCCAGTTTTAGTGCTGCCGCAAAGCTTTCACCTTGTGGTACTACTTCTTCTACTAAGCCGATTTGCAAGGCTTTATCAGCTTTTAAGCGCTCGCCGCATAAAATCATGCGCTTTGCCCAGCCTTCGCCTACTAGCCATGCTAAATTTTGTGTACCACCCGCACAGGGTAATAAGCCAACTTTAGCTTCAGGGAGCGCCATTTGTGCTTGCTCTTCCGCAATACGTATATCGCACGCAAGCGCCACCTCTAGCCCGCCGCCCATTGCGTAACCGTTAATGGCCGCGACCGACACGCCTCTAAAATTAGCAAGCGCTTCAAATGCTTCACCAAATACACGCGACATATCGGCGGCTACGCCTTTATCGCCACCAGCAAATACGTTTAGGTCGGCACCCGCGCTAAAAAACTTCTCGCCTTCACCAGTCAGTACTAATGCATAAATATTTTTATTATTATTAAGCGCGTTAACGGTATTTTTTAAATCAACTAGGGTGTCTTTTGTCCAGGTGTTTGCTGGCGGGTTAGACATAGTTAAAATAGCAACATGACCTTCGGTTGTAAGTTCAATACTCGGATTAGATTTAGATTCTGACATACATTGCTCCTTATAAAACGTCGCTTGCAGACTCAGCCAAAATACGGCGCGCTATAATCACACGCATAATTTCGTTAGTGCCCTCTAAAATTTGATGAACGCGTACATCACGTACATGGCGCTCAAGCGGGTATTCTTTTATGTAACCGTAACCACCATGAATTTGCAGTGCGTCGTTACACACAGTAAAGCCAACATCGGTAGCAAAACGTTTAGCCATGGCGCAGTAAGTGGTTTTTTCAACGTCGTTATTATCAAGTTTAAATGCAGCAAGCCTAACCATTTGGCGCGCAGCTACAAGCTCGGTGTTCATATCGGCAATTTTAAATTGCAATGCTTGAAACGAAGCCAATGGCTTACCAAATTGTGTACGCTCTTTTAAATATTCACGGGCTGTATTAAGCGCCGCTTGAGCTGTACCAATTGAACATGTGGCAATGTTAATTCGACCGCCATCAAGGCCTTGCATCGCAAATTTAAAGCCTTCGCCCTCTGCGCCTAACAAGTTATGTGCAGGAATGCGTACATCTTCAAAGCTAATTAGGCGTGTAGGTTGTGCGTTCCAACCCATTTTTTCCTCAGCTTTGCCGTATTGCACGCCTTTTGCGTCGGCAGGCACTACAAATGCCGAAATACCCGCAGCGCCTTCGCCGCCTGTACGTGCCATTACCACTAATACTTCGGTTTCGCCCGCGCCCGATATAAACATTTTTGAGCCATTAATAACGTACTCATCACCTTCAAGCACGGCTTTGGTTTTAAGTGATGCGGCGTCTGAGCCCGAGCCTGGCTCTGTTAAACAGTAAGAGGCAAGTAACTCGCCCATTACTAATTGCTCTACGTATTTGTCTTTAACGGCATCGGTACCAAAACTTGCTACCATCCAGGTAGCCATATTATGAATGGTTAACATAGCCGTTGTTGCGGTACAGCCCATAGCAAGTTGTTCAAAAATAATGCTCGAATCTAAACGAGATAAACCAAGGCCGCCTGCTTCCTCTGGCGTGTATAAACCACAAAAACCAAGCTCGCCCGCAGCTTTAATCGTGTCTTTAGGAAAAATATGTTCGCGATCCCATTTTGCGGCATGGGGCGCAAGTTCTGACTCGGCAAATTGGCGTGCTGTTTGAGCAAAGGCTTGTTGATCTTCTGATAAGTTAAAGTCCATGGTAGACCTCTTTAATTGTGTTAGTTGTGTTGTTAGTGTTTCCCGTCACAGGGATAGTTTGTGACGAGCGGCGAAGGCTTATGTGTGTGTTGTGTGTGAAGTAGCCTTCGCGCCCATCTTTTTTATTAATTATTCTTTTATTTACTAATTTTTTAATTACGATTATTTTAAGTTAATACTCATGTTTGGACCCGACGCAATGTCGTCTTCAAACCAACGTGATGTAATCGTTTTAGTTTCTGTATAAAAACGAATACCTTGTTTACCGTACGTGTGAGTATCGCCATAAAATGAGCCTTTCCAACCAGTGAACGAAAAGAACGGAAGTGGCACCGGAATTGGCACATTAATACCTACTTGGCCTACTTCAATTTCGTGTTGGAATTTACGAGCCACTGCGCCGCTTGAGGTAAATAACGAGGTGCCGTTACCGTAAGGGCTGTCGTTAATAAGTGCGATTGCCTCATCAAGCGTGTCTACAAACATACACGCCAGTACTGGACCAAATATTTCTTCTTTGTATAAATCCATCTCTTTGGTTACATCGGTAAATAACGTTGGGCCAACCCAGTTACCTTGCTCATACCCTTCAACCGTAAAGTCAGAACCATCAATTAAACAGGTAGCGCCTTGCTCTTTACCACCAGCAATGAGTGATAAAATACGTGCTTTTGCTGCTTTTGATGTTTGTGGACCGTATGCCGCGTTTGCATCATCCCACACGCCTGGGCGTACATTTTCAAAGCCTGCTTTAATTTCATCTACCCACTGACTTGCTTGACCTACAAATACAGCAACCGAAATGCCCATACAACGCTGGCCAGCAGCACCGACCGATGCGCCTACTAGGTTGTTTACAACGTGCGATTTACTTGCATCAGGCATAATAACCATGTGGTTTTTAGCACCAACACACGCTTGCACACGTTTAAGATTTTGTGTGCCTTTAGAATAAATATAAGCACCTACACCACACGAGCCAACAAACGAAATAGCGCGCACTGCCTTATCTTCTAATAGGCGGTCTACTTGTGGTTTTGTACCGTGAACAACTTGTAATACGCCTTTTGGTGCACCGGCTTCAATAAATAGCTCAGCTAAGCGCATTGGTGTAAGTGGATCTTGCTCAGACGGTTTTAAAATAAAGGTGTTACCACACACAATAGCCAGCGGGAACATCCAAAGTGGGATCATTGCAGGGAAGTTAAACGGAGTAACGCCCGCACACACGCCAAGTGGCTGCATGTAAGAATACGTATCGATTTTACGCGCTACGTTCTCCATTGTTTCACCCATCATTAATGATGGTGCGTTAGCGGCTTGTTCTACTACTTCAATACCGCGCCAAACATCGCCTTTTGCATCTTCAAATGTTTTACCCAATTCGTGGCAAATAATGGTAGCAAGCTCATCGTGGTGTTCTTTTAATAGCGCAGCGTACTTCATCATAATGCGAGCACGTTCAGTAATAGGTACGTCTTTCCATGTTTTAAACGTCTCAGAAGCTGAGGCAATTGCCGCGTCCATTTCTGATTCTGTGGTACATGGCACTTGTGCAAGTACTTCTTGAGTTGCTGGGTTTATAACATCGATAAGCTCTTTTGATGCTGATTGAATAAATTCGCCATTAATAAGTAGTGGTACTTGGTGCATGATTAAATCCTAGTGTGTGAGTTGTGTGTTCTCTTTTAAAATTGGTAGCGCTGCTTTGTTAGTATTATTAGTGCAGCGCTTTTATAGTTATTCGTGTAAGTATTCGTCTAGCTATTGATGTAACTGTAATTAGTAAGCTTCTACGGCCATAGCAACCGCTTCACCGCCACCAATACATAAAGACGCAATGCCTTTTTTAAGGCCTCGGTTTTTAAGGGCATGAATTAGCGTTACTAAAATACGCGCGCCGCTTGCACCAATTGGGTGGCCAAGTGCACATGCACCGCCGTTAACGTTTACTTTGCTTTCATCAAGTTTTAACTCGTTTATAGCCAGCATGGTTACCATGGCAAATGCTTCGTTAATTTCCCAAAGGTCAACATCGTTTACAGCCCAACCTGCTTTTTCAAGCACGCTGTTCATAGCCCCTACTGGCGCTACTGTAAATTCACTTGGTTTTTGAGAATGCGTGCTGTGCGCCACAATTTTACAAAGCGGTGTTAAGCCCTGCTCTTTTGCTTTTGATTCGCTCATTAATATAAGCGCTGCGCCACCGTCTGAAATTGACGATGAATTAGCGGCTGTAATGGTGCCGTCTTTTTTAAAGGCTGCACGTAAGGTAGGAATTTTTTCTGGGCGAGCGTTACCTGGTTGCTCATCAATCGATACTGTTACATCGCCTTTGCGTGTTTGCATTGTATGGGGTGCAACTTCGTTATCAAAGCTACCATTTTGTATCGCGGCTTTAGCTTTACTTAATGAGCCTAATGCAAACGCATCCATTTGCTCGCGGCCAATGCCGTATTCATCGGCGGTGTCTTGTGCAAAACAACCCATTGCTTTGTTATCGTAAGCATCTTCAAGGCCGTCGCTCATCATGTGATCTTTTATTTCGCCATGCCCCATGCGCATTCCGCCACGCGCTTTTGGTATAAAGTACGGTGCGTTTGTCATGCTCTCCATGCCACCAGCAATAGCAGATTGAATAGAGCCGGCTTTAATTAAATCGTTTGCAAGCATGGCCGCTTTTAAACCAGAGCCACATACTTTGTTAATTGTTGTAGCGCCAGTGCTAAGTGCAAGGCCTGCTTTTAACATTGCTTGGCGTGCAGGTGCTTGTCCAAGGCCTGCTGGTAATACGCAGCCCATAATTACTTCATCTATAGCGTTATTAGCTAAACCAGTTTGTGCAAGTGCGCTGGCAATGGCGGTAGCGCCAAGCTCGGTAGACTGTGCATCACTTAACGCTCCCATAAAACCACCCATTGGGGTGCGTTTTGCTGCTACAATTACCACTGATTCTAAAGTCATAACTAACTCCATTTTATTTATATGCAAATAGTTGTTAGTATATTTGCTCTATTAATTTAGTATTCATTTATTATTTAATACCCTTACACAATACTAACGTTTACGCCAACGTCAACTAAAAACAGCTTAATTTTTAGTTTTATAAGTGTAAGGATTATTTTCCATCGGTTAGACTACACTCATAAAATAAAAATAACCCATTGAATATTAGCAATATAAATCATTACCTCGCTTAAACATCCCTTTATAAATAGTTTCAAATCACACCAAGCTTTACCTTTACGTAAACTTCACTTATATTGGAGTTATTCGAATGAGGTAAATACAATTATGAAACCAGATAATCAAACAAACTTTGCAAGCTCAGCCAAAATACCGACCAGTAATGAACAAACATTTAGCATTAGCGAACTCGCTAAAGAATTTGACATTACAACCCGCTCTATTCGCTTTTACGAAGACCAAGGGTTAATAACTCCAGAACGTAATGGTCAAACCCGTATTTATTCAAAACGCGATAAAGTGCGTTTAAAACTAATATTACGTGGTAAGCGCCTTGGCTTTACATTGGCCGAAACCGGTCGTTTGTTTGAACTGTACGACGCAGATAAATCAAGCGCTAAGCAGTTGGTTACTATGCTTGACCTTATTTCAGAAAAAAAAGCAGACCTATCTCAACAAATGGACGACATTAAAGTTGTTCTTATGGAGTTGGTGACGGCCGAGCGCCGCTGCAGAGACACGCTTAATAAAATAGACGAGTAAGTTTATTTTTAAAATAAAAACACACTGACAACACACACGTCACACAGGAATGAATCATGAGCACTATTTCACTATATAAAGAAATGAACTTTGGCCTTGGCGAAACCGCCGATATGATCCGCGACCACGTAAACAGTTTTGCGAGTCAGGAGATTGCCCCGCTTGCTGAAAAAACGGACTTAGATAACGCTTTTCCAAATCAACTTTGGACTCAAATGGGCGAAATGGGCGTACTAGGTATGACCGTATCTGAAGAACTTGGCGGCGCCGGTTTAGGTTACTTAGAACATGTTATTGCTATGGAAGAAATTAGCCGTGCCAGTGCCTCTATAGGGTTAAGCTATGGAGCACATTCAAACCTGTGCGTTAATCAAATTAACCGTAACGGGTCACAAGCTCAAAAAGAAAAATACTTACCAAAGCTTATTAGTGGCGAGCACATTGGTGCTCTTGCAATGAGCGAGCCTAATGCGGGCTCTGACGTTGTATCGATGAAACTCAAAGCCGAAAAAAAAGGCGATAAGTACATTTTAAACGGCAATAAAATGTGGATCACCAATGGCCCAGATGCACACACATTAGTTATTTACGCTAAAACAGATTTAAACGCCGGCGCTAAAGGCATTACCGCGTTTATTGTTGAGAGCAACTTTCCTGGTTTTTCAACAGCGCAAAAGCTCGACAAACTGGGCATGCGCGGCTCAAACACCTGTGAGCTAGTATTTGAAAACTGCGAAGTGCCAGAAGAGAATATTTTAGGTAACTTAAACGAAGGCGTTAAAGTACTTATGAGTGGCCTTGATTACGAGCGCGTAGTACTTGCAGCGGGCCCGCTTGGCATAATGCAAGCGTGTATGGACATAGTTGTACCGTACATTCATGAGCGTAAACAGTTTGATACTCCGATTGGTCAATTTCAGTTAATTCAGGGCAAAGTAGCCGACATGTATACACAAATGAATGCTGCCCGCTCATACGTATATACGGTTGCTAAAGCGTGTGACCGTGGTGAAACGACCCGTAAAGATGCCGCTGGTGCAATTTTATACGCAGCTGAGCTTGCAACTAAAATGGCACTTGATGCGATTCAAATTTTAGGTGGCAATGGCTACATAAACGAATACGCAACGGGCCGTCTTCTTCGTGACGCTAAGCTATACGAAATTGGTGCAGGTACATCAGAAATACGCCGCATGCTTATTGGCCGCGAACTTTTCACAGAAAGCCGTTAAGGATTAAACCATGACTATTTTAAAATCGAGCGTTAATCCTCACGATCCAACGTTTGTGCAAAACCATAAAAATATGTCAGCGCTGGTGGATGATTTACGCAGTAAAGTAGCAACAATTAGCCAAGGCGGAGGCGCTGCATTAAAAGAGCGCCACGAAGGCCGTGGTAAATTATTTGTTCGCGACCGTATAAGTACATTAATTGATGAAGGCTCACCGTTTTTAGAAATTTCACAATTTGCTGCCTTTGGTGTGTACGAACAAGCAATACCTTGTGCAGGCGTTGTAGCCGGTATTGGCCGTGTTAAAGGCGTTGAATGCATGATTATTGCAAACGATGCCACGGTTAAAGGCGGTACATATTTTCCGCTTACCGTTAAAAAGCATTTACGCGCACAAGACATCGCAGAGCGTTGCCACTTACCGTGTATTTATTTGGTGGATTCCGGCGGTGCTAACCTGCCTGAGCAAGATGATGTATTTCCAGATAAGTTGCATTTTGGTCGTATTTTTTACAATCAAGCCCGTATGTCGGGTAAAGGCATTCCACAAATTGCCGTGGTAATGGGATTATGTACCGCAGGTGGTGCGTACGTACCTGCTATGGCAGACGAAAGCATTATTGTAAAAGATCAAGGCACTATATTTTTAGCCGGTCCGCCGCTTGTAAAAGCAGCAACGGGCGAAGAAGTAACCGCCGAAGAGCTTGGCGGTGCCGATGTGCACTGTAAAGTGTCGGGTGTTGCCGATCACTACGCTGAAAACGACGCCCATGCGCTGTCTATTGCGCGCCAATGTATTGAGCGCATTAACTACACACGTCCGACCGCCCCTCTTCTAGAGGATGTAAAGCCACCGCGATACGATATAAACGAGCTTTACGGCATTGTAGGCACCGACCTTAAAAAGCCGTTTGATGTACGCGAAGTAATAGCGCGCACAGTAGACGACTCCTCATTTGATGAATTTAAACGCTACTTTGGTGAAACGCTCGTCACCGGTTTTGCCAGCATTTATGGCAACCCCGTTGGCATAGTGGCTAATAACGGTATTTTATTTAGTGAGTCGGCGCAAAAAGGCGCGCACTTTATTCAGCTGTGTGCTCAGCGCAATATTCCTTTAGTGTTTTTACAAAATATTACCGGCTTTATGGTGGGTAAAAAATACGAAGCCGAAGGTATTGCTAAGCACGGCGCTAAAATGGTGATGGCGGTTTCGTGTGCTGATGTGCCTAAATTTACAGTACTTATTGGCGGCTCTTATGGCGCAGGTAACTACGGAATGTGTGGCCGTGCATTTGAACCAACCATGATGTGGATGTGGCCTAATGCCCGTATTTCTGTAATGGGCGGCGAGCAAGCAGCGGGTGTAATGGCGCAAGTTAAACAAGATGGTTTAGCACGTAAAGGCCAAAGCATGAGCGAGCAAGAAATCAGTGATTTTAAAAAGCCAATTATTGATCAGTACGAAGAGCAAGGTCATCCGTATTACGCAAGCGCACGCTTGTGGGATGACGGCATTATAGACCCTGCCGATACGCGTAATGTATTAGGGCTGGCGTTATCGGCTGCGAACAACGCACCAAAACGTGATTCGAAATTTGGCGTATTTAGAATGTAACCGGAGCGCAAAATGTCAGTAACACTACAAATAACAAAATCTAATGTGGCTGTACTTGTGTTAAGCCGCCCAGAAAAAAGAAACGCATTTAACAGTGAAGTAATACACGAACTTATTCAGTGTATTGAACATGCAAATACGCTTGATATTCGTGCTTTGGTCTTAAAAACAGAAGGTAAGCATTTTTCAGCTGGTGCCGATTTAGCTTGGATGAAATCAATGGCTGATAACAACTACGCCGATAACCTAGCTGATTCAATGCAATTAGCTAAATTAATGCAGGTATTAGCAAGATCCCTTCATCCTACAATTTGCGCTGTGCAAGGCGCTGCTTTTGGTGGTGCTCTGGGTTTAATAGCCTGTTGCGACATAGCCCTTAGTAAAGACGATGCACAATTTTGTTTAAGCGAAGTAAAGCTGGGTCTTATTCCGGCTGTTATTAGCCCGTATGTAATTAAAGCGATTGGTGAGCGCGCTGCTCGCAGGTACTTTTTAACGGCTGAAGTGTTTGATGCACATACTGCTAAGCAACTTGGCTTAATTCATCAAGTAACCGGTAATTTAGACTGTGCGGTCGATAATATACTGCAAACACTGATTGATAACGGACCTGTTGCAGTAAAAGCCGCAAAAGCATTAATTAACGATGTAGCAAATAAACCAATAACCGATGAACTCATTGAGCTTACCGCAGAGCGTATTGCAAAAATTCGCGTATCTGAAGAAGGTCAAGAAGGGCTAAGTGCTTTTTTTGATAAACGCCCACCCGCTTGGCAACTGTAGGATTGATTATGAACACACAACGATTACAAAAAATACTGATTGCCAATCGTGGAGAAATTGCGTGCCGAGTAATGCGCACTGCAAAACAAATGGGCTTAACCACGGTCGCGGTTTATTCTGATGTAGACAAACATGCCCAGCATGTAAAAATGGCTGACGAGGCTTACCATATTGGTGCTGCGCCAAGTAAAGATTCGTATTTAGTAGCAGACAAAATTTTACAAGTTGCCAAAGACTGCGGCGCTGATTGTATTCACCCAGGCTATGGTTTTTTATCTGAGAACAGCGAATTTGCTAAAGCCTGCGAAGCTAATAACATTGCTTTTGTAGGACCACCAGCAAGTAGCATTGAAGCAATGGGGTCTAAAACCCGCGCTAAAGAAATAATGGCAGCTGCTAATGTGCCATTAGTACCAGGTTATTATGGTGATAAACAAGACCCTGCTTTTTTACAAAGTGAAGCTGAAAAAATTGGCTACCCTGTACTCATCAAAGCGGCCTTTGGCGGCGGCGGTAAAGGCATGCGTGTGGTTGAAAAAGCACAAGACTTTATGAGCGCATTACAAGGTGCGCAACGTGAAGCCATTGCCGGTTTTGGTAACGATTTAGTATTACTTGAGCGCTACGTTAACCAGCCTCGCCATGTTGAAGTGCAAGTATTTGCAGATAACCATGGCAACTGTGTTTATTTAGGTGATCGTGATTGTTCTTTGCAACGTCGTCACCAAAAAGTAATTGAAGAAGCCCCTGCTCCGGGTTTATCTGACGAACTACGCAAAGAAATGGGCGAAGCAGCTGTACGTTGTGCACTAGCTATAAATTATAGAGGCGCAGGTACGGTTGAATTTTTACTGTGTGGCGATGAATTTTTCTTTATGGAAATGAATACGCGCCTACAAGTAGAACACCCTGTGACCGAAATGGTAACGGGCGTAGATTTAGTCAATTGGCAAATTAATATTGCGGGTGGGCAAACATTGCCACTGACACAAAGCGATATTCAATTGCAGGGTCATAGCTTTGAAGCGCGTATATACGCAGAAGATCCAGCTAACGACTTTATCCCGTGCTCGGGCACTATTGAAGCACTACACACACCGCTTAACAGCGAATTTGTACGCATTGATACAGGCATTGCACAAGGCGACGAAATCAGCCCGTTTTACGATCCGATGATTGCAAAACTTATTGTGCACGATGACAATCGCGAACAAGCACTGAGCCGTTTACAACACGCTCTTGAGCAATTTCATTTAGCGGGTTTTAGCACTAACATTGGCTTTTTACATAATTTAGCAAGCCACCCTAAGTTTAAACAAGGTGCGCCAAGTACACACTTTATTGCTGAGCAAGGTGATTCGTTAGTTGCGGTTGACAAATCGTTATTACAAGCAAGTCAGCTTATTGGTGCTTTTGCGTATTTAGAATCGTTAACTAATACCAAAAATGCGCAAAGCAGTGCAAGCCCGTGGCAACAGCTGAATGGTTTTACACTCAATGCACCACAAGTAATTAAAGTCCCTTTTGCCGATTTACAGCTAAGCGCTATAAAAACCACAGCGGGCTATAATATTACGCATAACGAGGATGTATTTAGTTTACAAGGCACATTAAATAATAATCTTTGCAGTGTATTTATTAACGGTGAAAAACATAGCGCGCACGTAACTACTGTAGGTAATAATACTGTTGGCAATATTGTCACTGTTATGAATAAAGCACTGCAAACTAAGCTTGAACTAGTTGATAAACATTATATTAGTTCGCATGAAAGCGAAGCACTGCCACTTGCCGCCCCACTCAATGGCACGGTAGTTAAGCACTTAATTGACATTGGTAGCACAATTACCAAAGGCGATGCGGTTGTAATTATTGAAGCCATGAAAATGGAATACACGCTTAACGCACCACACGACGGCATTTTAAAAAGCTACTGTTTTGGTGAAGGCGAATTAGTAACGCACGGAGCCTTACTTGCTATTGTCGAAGATACAACAGAGGAAGGTGCATAATGAGTGCCTTTGCAAATAAAGTACGTATTGTTGAAGTAGGTGCGCGAGACGGCCTACAAAACGAAAAAACAGTAAGCACAGCCGATAAAGTAGCGCTTATTAACGCCCTAAGTGCTGCAGGTTTGAAAGATATTGAAGCTGGCGCGTTTGTATCCCCAAAATGGGTGCCACAAATGGCAGACTCAGCGGATGTAATATCAGCCCTTAATTTACCCGATGTAAATTTAAGCGCCCTTACACCTAACTTAAAAGGTGCACAAGCAGCGCATGCTGTTGGCATTAAAGAGTTTGCTATATTTACCGCTGCGAGTGAGTCGTTTTGTCAAAAAAACATAAACTGCTCAATTGAGCAAAGTATTGAACGTTTTAGCGAAGTAATGGCGTTTGCTAAAGCTAATAATATTCGTGTACGTGGTTATGTAAGCTGTGTGCTGGGTTGCCCTTATGAGGGTGAAATTAACCCGCAAGCAGTACTGAATGTATCGCAAAAGCTGTTAGATTTAGGATGTTACGAAGTAAGCCTTGGCGATACCATAGGTGTTGGCACCGCTAAAAAAGTAACGCAGTTAATAGAGTTACTTTTAACGCACATTGATAAAACCAAGTTGGCCGTGCATTTTCATGATACATACGGCCAAGCGCTCACAAATATTTACGCAGCTTTAAGCCTAGGTATTGCAACGGTTGACGCGGCAGTTGCGGGCCTTGGTGGCTGTCCTTATGCTAAGGGTGCGTCAGGAAATGTTGCCACCGAAGATGTAGTTTACTTACTACAAGGGCTTGGCATTGAGCATGGAATTGATTTACAAAGGTTAAGTGACGCTGGCTGGGAAATAACCAAAGCACTTGGTAAGCAACCTGTGAGCAAAGTATCTGTGGCACTACACACTAAATAACCTGAGCTCTGGATAATAAATCTATCTCGAGCAGCTATTTTCAGCACTAACTGCGTTGAATTTACTTGCAATAGGCCAGCTATTGACGCGTAAATTCGCCTTGTTTTCACTGAAAATCTCTGGCTAAAGAAAATAAATTTAAATATCACCCTAATTCAATATGTTAGTAAATCTCTTAACCAGAGTTCAGGTTAAATGGCTATCTTATAAAATGATGATTAAAGATAATTAACAACAAATAGCACACAATGAGGAGAGACTCATGGCCGGTTTTGATAAGGTAGTTTCTAGTTACGAAGCTGCAATGGAAGGATTAAAAGACGGCGATACCATTATTGCCGGTGGTTTTGGTTTATGTGGTATTCCTGAGGGCTTAATTAAACAAATTAAGCAGATGCAAACAAAAAACTTAACTGTAGTATCTAATAACTGTGGTGTTGATGACTTTGGATTAGGTATTTTATTACAAGACAAACAAATTAAAAAAGTAGTTGCCTCGTACGTTGGCGAAAACGCCCTATTCGAGCAGCAGTTATTAAGTGGCGAAATTGATGTAGAGCTTACGCCTCAAGGCACACTTGCTGAAAAAATGCGAGCTGGTGGCGCGGGTATACCTGCGTTTTACACCGCCACCGGTTACGGTACTCCTGTGGCTGAGGGTAAAGATGTAAAAGAGTTTAATGGTCGCCCGTATATTTTAGAAGAATCTATAACGGGTGAATTTGCTATTGTTAAAGCGTGGAAAGCCGACCGCTTTGGTAATTTAGTGTTTAGACACACTGCCATGAACTTTAATCCAATGGCTGCAACAGCAGGCAAAATTACCGTTGCCGAAGTAGAAGAAATTGTAGAACCGGGTGAGCTTGAGCCAAGCCAAATTCATACCCCAGGTATTTTTGTAAATCGCGTTATTAAAGGCAGCTTTGAAAAACGCATTGAACGTGTAACAACACGAGATTAAGCAGGAGCATAATTATGGCATTATCACGTGAACAAGTTGCAATGCGCGTTGCACAAGAACTTCAAGATGGTTACTACGTAAATTTGGGCATAGGAATTCCGACACTCGTCGCAAACTATGTACCAGATGATATTGAAGTTATGTTACAGTCCGAAAATGGCCTTTTAGGCATGGGCCCGTACCCCACAAAAGCAGAGCTAGACGCCGATATGATTAACGCGGGTAAAGAAACCGTGACAGCAGCCAAAGGTGCAGCCATATTTAATAGTGCAGATAGTTTTGCCATGATACGGGGTGGTCATGTAGACTTAACCGTTCTGGGTGCATTTGAAGTTGACCAGAACGGCAACATCGCATCGTGGATGATCCCTAAAAAGCTGATTAAAGGCATGGGTGGCGCGATGGATTTAGTCGCTGGCGCGAAAAATATTATTGTTACTATGACCCATGCAAGTAAGCATGGTGACTCTAAACTATTAGAGGCCTGCTCTTTACCGCTTACTGGCGTTAATTGCGTAAAAAAAATAGTAACAGATTTAGCCGTATTAGAAGTTAAAGACGGCGCATTTCATCTATTAGAACGTGCTCCGGGCGTATCTGTTGATGAAATCATTAGTAAAACAGCAGGTAAATTACTTGTTGACGGTGAAGTTCCAGAAATGGTTTTTTAGGCTTTAGCTTAAAAATAACGCTTTACCCTGTACCGACCTCATTCCCAGTGCCAATGGCGCTGAGTTACCCAAAATCCCTCGCAAGAGGGATTTTTTTTGTCCTTTTGCATTCTTTTTAGGCTAATTCATACATCTGTAGTAAATTTTTATCTATAATAGTTGCATAAATAGATGATTAGTTAGCTAGAGCATTTGCACTACTTTGTTGTTATCATGCACCACTTTTGTGAACTTGCTCTATGAGTAATTTTAACTTGTTGAAATTACTAACATTACTAACTGGTTCGATTTTTGCCTATACTAGGCTATATAAACAACTTAATACTGGAAAACATGCAAACTCCTATTCGTGGCCTTCGATCTTTTTGCTTTGCAGCAAGAAGCCTAAGTTTTAAGCATGCAGCTAATGAGCTGTACTTAACACCTTCGGCAGTAAGCCATCAAATAAAACAACTTGAAGAACAGCTTGGTATTGAACTTTTTCAGCGTAAAACACGTTCAATAAGTTTAACAACAGCTGGTAAAAACTTTTTTGATGCCGTATCTCCTATCATTACCATGTTAGAAGGTACCATTAACGAGTTTAGTCAGATGCAACAAAACACTAATTTAACAATTACCTTGCCTGAGTTTTTTGCAAGCGAACTACTTATGCCTAAATTAAGCGAGTGGACGACAGAGCATCCTAATATTAATTTACAAATGGATACGCTTAAAACACGCAAAGAAATAACACGGCATAGCGATTTGTCTATTGTATTGTCCTCTAGTAAACCTACTGAAGGCTTAGTAACTGAATTATTTAATCTTGAATATATCCCTGCGTGTAATGAAAAACTGCTCAATCAGTGGAAAAATGATCATCGTAAAGCACTAAACCAAGTTCCGCTAATTCTACATAAAGCGCGTCCTTGGGCGTGGCATCAATGGGCTGAAAAAGCAGGCATTGATGACTTTTCTCCTTCGCAAATTATCCAAATAGACAGTATGTTTGGTGTAGCACGTGCTGCGCAGCAAGGCATGGGCATTGCGCTTATTCCACTGCCAATTAGTCAAAGTTGGTTAGATGAGAAGTGGCTCTATAAATTATTTGAACAGCCTTTAACAACTAAAGATAAATACTACTTAGTACAACACGAATCCAACATACCTAATCACCCACTTGATTTATTTGCGAAGTGGGTTGTAAATACGTTTAGAAAAATCCAAGAATAACCCCCGATTAGACGAGTTCAGTAATACAACCTACTGTGTGTTGTATTACTGAACTCGTCTAATACCAACCTGCATAAATCTTTGATCAATTTAACGAATTAAATTGCACTATTACGTCGTTAAAAATTTTTTATTTACGACTGCATGGATGCAGGAGGTAGAGCAATGCAGGGAGCAATTGCCGAGAACAACTAGATACAAAAATTTTTGCCTAGTTCTAGCGTAATTTTCTTAACGTTAAATAGACCCCATATATAAGCAGATTGGTATAACTCCCTGCAATTTTGAATTTTTATTTAAATACATAAGCTTAGCAACGCACATTAGACTAAAGTCTATAGTTTAATTTTTTTCACTCATTGGTTTCGTTTTTATCGTTTGTCGAGAATAAGGTTAAATACTAAAGTTACATTATCAGCTCGAAACAATTTAATTTAACTGTTTCATAAAAAGTAATAAATGCAATTTTTTGGGTTTTAGTTTCTCAAATGTTGCAGTGAAAAGAATCTTATATTGTGTGTGTAAGATGTTGTCAGTGTGAAAAGCAGTTCAAGTTAGGTGGTGACTTAGCTTGAACTGTTTTTATTCTTGGTTCATACCACATGATTTGTAATACAAGACTACGAAATTTTAGCAAGCAGAATCTTTATATTGTGTGTGAAGATATTGTCAGTGTGAAAAATAGTTCAAGTTAGGTGGTGACTTAGCTTGAGCTATTTTTATTTACTTGCAACTACATAATATATATAGAATATAAGTTAAATACTTTAGGAACTGTTATCTCTAAAGGTTTAATTTCCAACGGCATGTTTTTTTTAGGCAAAACAAAACTTATAATGTGTTGATATTAGCCATACATAGCCGTTCACAAAGTATAAATACCAAACCTTGCGCCGCGATTCCCCCCACTAGATAGAACGAATTTAATCCTAAAAGCTCAACAGCTCCTATTAAAACCCTAGTAAGTTAAAGCTTACTAGGGCGTGTTGACCTTTCGTGGTTGAATTTGCAGCAGGCTTTTTAGGCAAGGCAGAGCCTATTTAGTGTGGTTATTCCCCATAAATAGGCGATAACGCAGCATAAATACCAAACATGCGCTGCCCTTTGGGTTCTTTCTAGGGGCGATTAACTCTTTGTTGTCTACATGGATGTAGGTAAGGGGCGTGAGCAGGACGCGGAAGCTTTGCTCGGTTTTTACTTAGCCCGCTAGGTTACAAACCTCACCCCGCGATTTAATCGCCCCTAGATTGAACAAATTTCAATCCACAAAGATCAACACGCCCTAATATTTTTTTGAAAATTAAATTATGTCTGGAATAATTTTAATTTAACTTTTATCTCGCGGTACAAAATCAAGTACGGTTGCGTTAATACAATAGCGATCGCGCCCTCTTGGACCTTCACCTGGGAACAAGTGCCCTAAGTGTATACCAGTACTTTTTGAGCGAAGCTCAATGCGAGTCATACCCCAACTACTGTCGTCATGCTGTGTTACATTGTTCTTTACTGGATGAGTAAACGACAACCAACCAGTACCTGAGTTAAACCTATCGCTTGTATCAAATAGTGGCTCACCACTTAATTTATCTACAAAAGTACCGTCAGGTGTATTTTTAAACTCTTTGTACTCTTTACAGTAAGGTCTATCTGTTCGCGCATCAAATGCAACTTTGTAAGCATCGCTGTTACCTAATTTAAAAGCGCCTAATGCTTTATAAAACTCTTCAGGCGTTGCGTAACCTTGACGGCCATATACCTCAACGCCATTTTCTAAAAACAAAATGGTCGGTGTTGCCCACGTGGCTGACTTAATAGTTAAATCATCAAGTTGGTCAGCATGGCGAAACGACATTGGTATTGTCCCTTTGTAGTCATTTGCGACTGCTTTTTTGAATTTTTCACAGTATGGGCAGTATTCACGTGAATCTAAGACTACGATTTGCTTTCCTGCTAATAAAGCAGTGTTATCTACTTTTTCTACGGGTGTTTTATTAAAAACAACACCGGTAGAATGATCTGGGCAATAGCCATTAGGGTTCTTTTCTAAATAATTTTGATGATACTCTTCTGCCGATACAAAGCCTTGAAGCGGTTTAATAACTGTTTCAATTTTGCCGTAGCTCGCATCTGTTAAAAGTTGCTGATATTTCGACTTAACTTGCTCTGCAACTTTAGCCTGCGCATCGGTAGTCGTTAATACGATTGAACGATATTGCGTACCGATGTCGTTCCCTTGGCGATTTTTTTGCGTAGGATCGTGACTTTCAAAATAGTTTTTTAATAGATCTTCTGCTGAAATTATATTGCTGTTATACATAACTTGTACAACTTCAGCATAATTGTTCTCGTCAAAACGACGAGACTGATCAGTAATGTTTCTGTACGTTGCTTTAAAGCCTTTGCCGTCAGCGTAACCCGACTCAGCATCTATAACGCCATTAAGCGCTTCGTAGCGTTTTTCGGCTCCCCAAAAACAACCGGATCCAAGTACAATAGTTTCTACATGCATGGTTGCTTCGACATTACTGTGCTCAACCTTTTCCATAGATAAAGCAAAACTGCCTGCGCTAAATATAATAGCAGCGCCTGATAAATATAATAAATGCTGGTGTTTCATAAAGTACCTCATAAACAAGTGCGTGCTAATTAAGACCTCCTTATCTTAATTTTCATTTCAAGCTAATTACTTATTTAGTACGAAGCGTATTAAGTTTTAGTCCTCAATAAATTAAATACGATTAATTGAATATAAAAATATTCTTAAACTAAGCTGAGCAAATAAAAATAACCACTTAGTCGCAATGGTGTAAATAAATTAATAAAACTGTGTTACGTTTAAATTATGTTGTACAAATAGGTTTATTTAATGAAGCCAGCTCCTCATATTTATGCATTAACAAACAGTAGCTTACTGTTTGATGCATCGCATTTAGACGCTACAGATAGACTCTCTATTCAAAAGAAAATTTGGGCTTTAACTAGCCACTGTAAAAGCACTGATGAATTTAGCGATTTGGTGCCCGCCATGAACTCGCTAACTCTTTATTTAAAATCAGATAAACACTTAAAACAGTGGTTACAAGTGCTACCTTCGCTGTGGAATGATATTAAAACGAGTACATTTAAGGGGCAGCATCACTTAATCGAAACAACCTACAAGGGTGAGGACATTAATTACGTGGCTCGCTATCATAATTTAAGTGCCGATGAGGTTATTAATATTCATAGTAACACCAAGTACCACGTTTTATTTTTAGGCTTTCAGCCCGGTTTTGCTTACCTACATGGCTTAAATGAGCAATTACATACACCAAGGCGTGACGAGCCTCGCATTAAAGTTCCTAAAGGTTCTGTTGCGATAGGTGCTGCACAAACCGGAATTTACCCCGCAGATACCCCAGGTGGTTGGCATATAATAGGTCATACAGATACTGCTTTGTTTGATTCGACCTCTGAGCAACCTTGTTTAATTCAACCAGGCGATACGCTTGAATTTGTTCCGCTCGTTAATAAAGGGGCAAATCATGATTAAAGTACTTAAAAGTGGTGTATTACTTACAATTCAAGATTCTGGCCGTGAGGGCTACCGCCATTTAGGTGTAAGCAAAGCGGGTAGCTTGGACCCCATTGCACAAATCATTGCTAATAGATTACTTAACAATAACGACAATGATGCCGTTTTAGAAATAACTGTGGGTTTGTGCGAACTGGAATTTACTTGCGACACAGTAATTGCACTGCATGGTGCCGATTTGCAAGCAACCCTTGATGGACATGCAATTTATTCTGGCTGGACATATGCAGTAAAAAACAAACAAGTACTGAACTTTGCTACTGGTAGAGCCGGCTTAAGAGCTTATTTAGCAGTGAAAGGCGGTATACAAAATACTGAGGTTATGGGCTCTAAATCTACAGATTTAAACGCATGTTTTGCTGGTATTGAAGGTAGAGCTCTCACCACTGGTGATGAAATACCTATTACTCCTTATTATGGAGAGTTTATAAAAGTAGGCGCAATGGCTCCCGCCCAGCGCAAGCTTATACGGCTGCACCAAAGCCCTCATGCTAATTTATTAGGCGAGCCTTTACTTAGAAACTTTGTATCTACCGCATTTAAAGTTAGTAGTAACAGCAACCGAATGGGCGTAAGGCTTGAGCATAAAAATAATTTGGGGCATTCGCACTCTTTGCCATCATTAGGGGTGAGTCCTGGGAGTATTCAACTACCACCAAATGGAGAGCCTATTGTGTTACTAAATGATGGCCAAACCACAGGGGGCTATCCGCTTTTAGGCACTGTTATTGAAGCAGACTTACATCAATTTGCACAATTTAGACCTTTAGATACTGTTGAGTTTAAATATGTAACGTTTGAAGAAGCAACAAAGGCGAAGCAGAAACTTGACGGACACCTACATCAATTGAGCCTTGCACTTAAAAATAACCTATAAAAACATTCTAAAAATAAATAGGAAAACTATGTTCGATTTAAATTATTGGCCGCTTATTGGCATTCCTGTTGTAGTAATCGGTTTTGCACTGCGCTTTAATCCTTTACTAGTGGTTACCTTTGCAGGACTTGCGACCGGCTGGGCTGTCAATCTTGATTTTATCAGCTTGCTGCAAACGTTTGGCGAAAAGTTTATGAACTCGCGCCAATTAGCGAGCTTCATTTTAATTTTACCTGTTATTGCACTGCTTGAACGTTATGGATTACAACAACGTGCCCGCGATTGGATTTCACAAATTAAAACAGCCACCAGCGCGCGTATACTCGCTCTTTATTTTATTGTTAGAGAATGCTCGGCTGCACTTGGTTTACTCTCACTCGGTGGGCAAGCACAAACTGTTCGCCCTTTGCTTGCTCCTATGGCATTAGGAGCTGCTACAAATAAATATGGCGAATTGCCTAAACCCGTAAAAGATATGATCAGCGCCCATGCGGCGGCAGTTGATAATATTGCGGTATTTTTTGGGGAAGACATATTTATAGCCTTTGGTGCTGTTTTACTTATGGATGCATTTTTAAAAGAAAACGGCATAACCGGTATTGAACCGCTGCATATTGGTTTATGGGCAATCCCTACCGCGCTATGCGCCTTGGTTATCCACTTATTTAGACTAGCTCGACTCGAAAGTAAAATTGCAAAAGCGGTTCAAAAGTACAATGCACCGGAGCCAATACTATGAGTAAAGTAATTGATGCCGATGTATCGCACTCAAGCACTGCACTCGTGACCATTGAAAACATATACCTGCTTATTGGCATCATGGTGATGTTTTTAGTAGTACGCACCCTGCAAGACAAAAATCATCCAAAAAGGCTTACAACCGCCCTATTTTGGTTTCTATTTGGCAGTAGCTTTTTACTTGGTGATTTTGCTATTGCAACTCTTGGTGCACAAACAACGTATTTAATGGTGGGTATTAGCGTATTACTCATTGCTTTATTAGCCGGCTTAAATTTAGTTTCCATGGGAAGTTACTCTATTCCCAGCGAGCAGGTTCAAAATCAAAGCGCTAAAACTCTAGGCAATAAGTTATTTATTCCCGCTTTAATGATCCCAATTGTTACCGTAGTCTTTACTGTACTATTTGATAATGTTGCTATAAACAATGTTTACTTACTTGATCAACGCCATTTAACGCTCGCCTCCTTAACCATTGCATGTATTTTTGCATTACTTGTTGGCTGGAAAATAACCGGTGGTAGCCCTGTTCAAGCCGTGAGCGAATCACGCCGTTTAGTAGATTCTATTGGTTGGGCAGCCATTTTACCGCAAATGCTAGCCATGCTTGGTGGGGTATTTATTGTGGCGCAAACAGGCGACTCTATTAAAGAACTAGTTACTTTATTTATAGCCCCTGATAACCGTTTTATGCTGGTTGTTTTGTATTGTATAGGTATGGCATTTTTTACCATGATTATGGGTAACGCGTTTGCTGCATTTCCGGTGATGACTGCTGGTATAGCGATGCCATTTTTAATTGAAGGTCATGGCGCAAGCCCTGCACCTTTAGTAGCGCTAGGTATGTATAGCGGCTATTGCGGTACGTTAATGACGCCGATGGCAGCCAATTTTAATATTATTCCTGCCGCTCTTTTAGACTTAAAAGATAAGTACCATGTAATAAAGGTTCAAATTCCGACGGCAGTTACCTTACTCGCCGTTAATATTATTTTAATGTATAGCTTGGTGTTTAATGACTAAATCAACTTCTTCAATGGCGTGTGTACTAATAACCGGCTTTGCGCCTTTTGGTGGCGAAGCTATAAATCCTTCTTGGCAAGCAGTGCAAAAGCTTGATGAAACTATCATCATGAAACACAAAATATGCACACTAGAACTTGCCTGTGAATTTAATACGTCTATCAGTCAGCTTATAAACGCCATTGAGTCGCACAATCCGGCGGTTGTTTTGTGTATAGGCCAAGCCGGTGGGCGCAGTGAAATATCAATAGAGCGAATAGCAATAAACGTTGACGATGCACGTATTAAAGACAATGCAGGTAATCAACCTGTCGATACACCAATAGAAAAAAATGGCCCTGATGCCTATTTCACAAACTTACCAATAAAGCGCATGTTACAAGCATTGCACAACAGTAATATACCAGCTGCCATTTCGAATACGGCAGGCACGTATGTGTGTAATCACGTTATGTATGGTCTTATGCATTACATAAATGATCACTGCGCTGTAATGAAAGGTGGCTTTGTGCATATTCCTTATTTACCAAGACAAGCTGTGCACCACAATGGCGCACCAAGCATGAGTGAGGAAACCGTTATTAACGCGCTAAAAGTGATGGTTGCGCAAGCTTTGAACAATAATAGTGACGTAAAAATAGCAGCAGGCACCACACATTAACCACTTTGGTGCAGTTAAATATAACTTGGTGCATAAATTATTCTTAATTAATTGTAAAAGCTATGTGACTTGAGTAATTTTTTCTGATAAAACAAGGTTTCGCAGCACAGCAAATTGGCTTTGCTGCACACATAATAGGAATGAGGAGTTACTATGTGTTCAATTTTTGGGGTATTAGATATAAAATCTGATCCCACTCAATTGCGTACCCAAGCAATTGAAATGTCAAAGCTGCTTAGACACCGAGGTCCAGATTGGTCTGGTGTATACGCATCTGAAAAAGCTATTTTAGTGCATGAGCGTTTAGCTATTGTTGGTGTATCAAGCGGTGCACAGCCTTTATACAATCCTGAAAAAACAAATATTTTAGCGGTTAACGGCGAGATTTATAATCATAAAGAACTTGCAGCAGAGCTAGATGTTGATTTTACTTTTCAAACTCAATCAGACTGTGAAGTTATTTTAGCGCTGTACAAACAAAAAGGGCCTGACTTTTTAGATGACCTAAATGGCATTTTTGCATTTTGTTTATACGACGAAGAAAATGACGCCTACTTAATTGGCCGTGACCATATTGGTATTATCCCGCTTTACACTGGTCACGACGAGCACGGTAACTTTTACGTTGCTTCTGAGCTAAAAGCACTTTCTCCAATTTGTAAGCATATTGAAGAATTTCCTCCTGGGCATTACCTGTACAGCAAAGATGGCAAAATGACACCTTATTACAAGCGTGATTGGGAAACATTTGATGCAGTTAAAGATAACAGCGCACAAGCCCTAGACGTTAAAGATGCATTAGAAGCGGCCGTTAAACGCCAGCTAATGTGTGACGTGCCTTACGGTGTATTACTTTCTGGTGGTTTAGACTCATCGGTTATCTCTGCTATTACCCAGCGTTTTGCTGCAAAACGTATTGAAGATAACGACGAAAGCGATGCATGGTGGCCTAAGTTGCATTCTTTTTCAGTAGGCCTTGAGGGTTCACCTGATTTAGCCGCGGCCCAAAAAGTAGCTGACATGATTGGTACTATTCACCACCCTATCATTTTTACCATCCAAGAAGGTATTGATGCATTACGTGAAGTGATTTACCACATAGAAACCTACGACGTAACAACGATTCGTGCCTCTACACCTATGTACCTAATGGCTCGCCAAATTAAAGCGATGGGCATTAAAATGGTGTTATCTGGCGAAGGTGCTGATGAGCTATTTGGTGGTTACTTATACTTCCATAAAGCCCCTAATGCACAAGAGTTTCATGAAGAGCTAAACCGTAAAGTATCAAAACTGCATATGTTTGACTGTTTACGTGCTAATAAATCAATGGCAGCATGGGGCGTAGAAGCACGTGTACCGTTCCTTGATAAAGAATTTGTTGATGTTGCTATGCGTATCAACCCTGAAGCTAAAATGTGTAAAGATGGCAAAATTGAAAAACACATTTTACGTGAAGGCTTTGATGGCTACTTGCCTGATGAAGTTTTATGGCGCCAAAAAGAGCAATTTTCAGACGGTGTTGGTTACAGCTGGATTGATACGTTAAAAGAGTTTGTAAACGAGCAAGTGAGCGATCAAGAGCTTGCAAATGCTAAATTTAAATACCCTATTAATACGCCAGATTCAAAAGAAGCTTACTACTACCGTACTATTTTTGAATCGCACTTTCCGGGTGATGCATCAGCTAAATGTGTGCCACATGGTAAATCGGTAGCGTGTTCGACTCCTGAAGCACTTGCATGGGACGCATCGTTCCAAAACAATGCAGATCCATCAGGTCGTGCTGCGGGCGTTCATAACGACGCGTATGCAAGCAAAGGTTAACACTCTTTGTTTAACGAAGCGTAAGCCCAAATGGCTTGCGCTTCGCTTTATAAAACTCACTTCCACCGAATCTGTTTTTTATAGCCCTGCAAATAACTTAAAAGGCTCTAGTGCTTTAATTGTTATTTATAAAAATGGGTTAACATCAAAAACAATGCAATATATTGCATCACAATCAAACCACCCTGCTACCGTATTTTTAAATCAAAATGAGATAACTAAACGCCATTGTAATATTCGTTGGTTTAACCAAACAAGTGAAATTAAACGCTGTGGACATGGCACTTTAGCGGCCGCTAATTTTTTAATAAAGCATTTTGGTTATTGCCCAGAAGTACTTACATCAATGAGTCATGAGCGTTTTACTATAAAAGTAAAAAAACAACGCGCCCAGTTATTACTAAAAAGCATAGAGCCTAAAAAAAGCGAATTAGCTGCAGGTGAGTTAAAAAGTGTGTTTTCATCAGCAATAAAAGCAGCCTACAGTACCGGCGATAAAAACGGTTATACGGTTGTATTATTTAATGAAGAATTTAGTAAAGACGATTTAAAAAGCTTACACGTTGATTTTAAAGCTTTGAGTAAACTCCACAAAAATGCAGTAATTGCCCTTAGTATAAAAAATAAAGACAAGAAAAATGCCATAGCGCATTTTAGATACTTTGCACCCCAGTTTGGAGTAAATGAGGACAGTGCAACGGGCTCAGCAATAACTGTTATTGCCCCTCTGCTATTTAGACTACATGGTTTAAATAAAGTTAAGCTTATACAGCAATCAAATAATGGCGCATTGCTAAATTATGAGTTTAACAATGCTAAAGTTGTCATTTACTAGGGCGTGTTGACCTTTGCGAATTGAAATTTGTTCAATCTAGGGGCGATTGAATCGCGGCGCGAGGTTTGTAACCTAGTGGGCTAAGTAAAAATCGAGCAACAAAGAGTTTATCGCCCCTAGGCAGAACCCGAAGGGCAGCACATGTTTGGCATTTATGCTGCGTTATCGCCTATTTATGTGGAATAACCACACTTCATAGGCTCTGCCTTGCCAAAAAACCAAACATATTGCTGCAAATTCAACTATCAAAGATCAACACGCCCTAAGCATATTAAGTAAACGTTTATAGCGGTCTTAACAAGCACAATGCAAAATAGTTACTATCGTCTTGCCATGTTTGCTCTAACTTTAAATTAGCTTGCGCTGCTAGCTGCTTAAACGACTCGAGCGTGTACTTGTGAGAGTTTTCTGTATGGATACTTTCACCTTCTATAAAGTCTATTTGCTGATCATTTATAATCACGCTTTGAGTGCAATTACTTACTAAATGCATTTCAATACGGCTATGTTGCTCGTTAAAGCGTGACTCGTGGCTAAAGTTATCTATATTAAATGTGCCGTTTAGCTCGTTATTAATACGTTGTAGTAAATTTTTATTAAATGCGGCGGTAACTCCCGGTTTATCGTTATATGCATCAAGTAACACTTGGCGCTCTTTAACTAAATCAACCCCAATTAATACATAACCGTTTACACCGCATAAGCGATGGAAATTATTCATAATCTCGATGGCTTTAACTGGAGAAAAATTGCCAAGAGTCGAGCCCGGAAAGTACACCAAATTGGTTTGACTATCTAAAGCGGTGTCTTTGGTTAGCTGTTTAACCATTTGATTATGTGTAAAGTCTCCTAGTAATGGCGAAATTGCCAAATCTGGAAATAATGGCGACAAATGTGCAAGTGAATAACTGAGCATCTCCTCAGAAATTTCAAACGGTACGAAGGTTTTTACGTTTGCCATATGCGCTAATAAATACGCGACCTTTTTACCCGAACCACACCCAGGCTCAATAATAGAGAGGTTTTCAGGTAGCATTTGAGCAATGGACTGCGAGTATTGCTCTAAAATAGACAGCTCAATACGTGTAACATAATACTCTTGTAAGGATGTTATTTGCTCGAATAATGCAGCACCTTTATCATCGTAAAAATACTTACACGGCAGCGTTTTTTGTTGTTGAGTTAATCCGCTTATCACGTCGTTTAAAAATTCAGTGTCGGTTATGTTACTTTTTTTAATCGCTGTTACTTGGCTCATACTATATCCTTAGCTAGTCTTATCCCGCTGCACATCCACGCTTGATGTGGGTAATAAAAATTTCGGTATGTTTGTCGTAAATGGTTTTGAGGGGTAAACACACACCCACCACGTAACACCATTTGGTTATTCATAAATTTACCATTGTATTCCCCTGCTACTCCTTCAATAGGTTTAAAACCGGGGTATGGTAAATATGCACTGTTTGTCCATTGCCAACATGAATCCGTTAACTGGTTTATTTCGGTATCATCTTTTGCTTGTTGTGGTGTTAAGTAGTTATTATTAGTGTCTGTTAAAGATGTATTTTTAGCTGCATATTCCCATTCGAACTCTGTAGGCAAGCGAGCCTTTACAAAATTAGCATAGGCGCTGGCCTCAAAATAACTAACATGGCTGATGGGTGCACTTAAATTTAAAGGCTGCAATCCGTAGTGTGTAAACTCAAACCATTCGTTATTTATGCAATGCCAATATAATGGATGCGTTAAACGAGTGTTTTGAATATGCGCCCAACCGTCGCTTAACCAATATTGTGGATTGCTATATCCACCGGCATTTATTAAGTCTAAATATTCACCATTAGTGACCAATCTATTAGCAAAACTGAATGGATGAATTAGTACTTGGTGTTTGGGGCACTCGTTATCATATGCAAATTCATCGTCGGCATTTGTGCCAATATTAATAATGGCTTGTTCAAAATTGATAAAATTAAGGGGTTTAATATCAGCTGATTTTTTTTGGCTATTTAAAAGCGATGTTTTATATTGAGGAAATAATGGATTTACTGAAAAGTTATATTTAATATCCATAAGCATTAGCTCTTGATGCTGTTGCTCGTGGTGTAACCCAAGTTCAATAATATCTTTAATGTGCGGGTTAACGTCAGTCTTAAGTAATTCAATCACGCGGCTATCTACATGTTCTCTGTAAGCTAGCACCTCCTCTAAACCTGGCCTAGATAAGCTTCCTCTGTTTGCCCGTTTAAATTGCTCTCCAATCCCATTGTAGTAAGAATTAAAAAGCATTTTATAGTGAGGGTTAAACACTGCGTACTGTTTACAATGAACACTAAGTAAAAACGTTTCAAAAAACCACGTGGTATGCGCTAAATGCCATTTAGTAGGACTAGCATCTGCCATAGCTTGTAATTGACAATCTTCTACAGTGAGTGGTTCGATAATAGCTAGGCTTTCGTCTCTAACGCTGCAAAAGCGTTTAACAAGTTCGTTTTGATTGGTATCGTTTGTAACGCTTTCACGCATAATAGTAATAATCCTTTGCCTATCTATTTATAAAATATAGCTTAGGGCATGCTGAGCTTTTTGGATTGAAATTTGTTCAATCTAGGGGCGATTAAATCGCGGTACGAGGTTTGTAACCTAGTGGGCTAAGTAAAAACCGAGTAACAAAGAGTTAATCGTCCCTAGAAAGAACCCAAAGGGCAGTGTATGTTTGGTATTTATGCAGCGTTATCGCCTATTTATGGGGAATGACCACACTACATAGCCTCTGCCTTGCCTAAAAACCAAACACACTACTGCAAATTCAATCGCCAAAATTCAACATACCCTAATGTTGTGTTAAATCATATTCATATTACAACTTGATTAAAGATGCTTATCAGCTTATAAATTTATAATAGCCTTGAAGAAAAATTTGCTCCTTGCTAGCCGGCTTTTGATTATTTTTACGTGCATGCAAGCATGAGAAATAACGCATAAGCTGTTACCGAACCGCTAAGCTATAAATCTAGGAGCGATTAAATTGCGCCTAAATTAAACAAATTTCAATCCTAAAAGACTAACAAGCCCTAATATTTAAGCATTAATTAAGATACTTAAAAATGATCTTTTTTTACTTAACCAAGTAAATTAATACTTTTAATAGCAAACTAAATTTTAACGTTCACTGAATTTTTAAATTTAGGGCTTTTAAATGAAAGAATCATGAATTTGGCCATATAAACAGCGTTTTAAATACAAATTCATTTACATTTAATATTTAACTCATACACTACTAGCTGTATGATCACTATTCAAATTAGTTAGTCTTCAAATAATTACGGTATTACTTTTTATTTAATATTTAAAGACTAATGTAATTCGATATGACGCCGAATTTATTTTGGCTTGTTAGGACAACTAAAGAGGTATTGCATGAAGGAAAATCATGACAAATATAGTATTGACAATACGGACTACACCGTAGGTCAGGACAACGTACAAAAGTGGGGTTTTGATATACACAACCCTGTTTTTGGAACTAGTGCGGGCCTGATTGTCATCTTTTTAATCGCCATACTTGTTACCGACCCACAAACTGCAAAAACAGCGCTTGATAGTATCAAGACCGATATTATTAATAATTTTGATGCCCTATTTATGTGGGCTGCTAACTTCTTTGTACTCTTTTGTTTAGCACTTATTGTTTCTCCTTACGGTAATATTCGCCTTGGTGGTGATGACGCTAAACCTTCTCACTCTCGCGTTTCATGGCTTGCTATGTTATTTGCTGCGGGTATGGGTATCGGCCTTATGTTTTGGGGCGTTGCTGAACCAGTTGCTTACTTTACTGGTTGGTACGAAACACCGCTTAATGTAGCCGCTAACACACCAGAAGCTGCAAAATTAGCAATGGGCGCAACTATGTTTCATTGGGGTCTTCACCCTTGGGCTATTTACGCTGTTGTTGGTTTATCTCTTGCGTTTTTTACCTATAACAAAGGTTTACCGCTTTCAATTCGTTCTATTTTTTACCCTATATTAGGTGATAGAGCGTGGGGTTGGCCTGGTCATATCATTGATATCTTAGCTGTACTTGCTACGTTATTTGGCCTTGCAACATCTTTAGGTTTAGGTGCGCAGCAAGCTTCTGCAGGCATTAACCACGTATTTGGTACAGAAGGTGGCATTGGCTCTCAAATTCTAGTTATTGCGGGTGTAACACTTTTAGCCATTGTCTCTGTGGTTCGTGGTATTGACGGTGGTGTGAAACTGCTAAGTAATGTAAATATGCTAATTGCGTTTTCATTATTATTGTTTGTTTGTTTAGTAGGCTTTGCTGTAGCAATGGGTAATGTACCAACTACCGTAATGGGCTATGTAGAAAATATTATTCCATTGAGTAATCCTCACGGCCGTGAAGACGAAACGTGGATGCATGGTTGGACTGTGTTTTACTGGGCTTGGTGGATTTCCTGGTCTCCGTTTGTAGGTATGTTTATCGCGCGTGTATCTCGCGGTCGTACAATTCGTGAATTCTTAATTGCGGTTTTACTAATCCCTACTCTAGTTACTGTTTTATGGATGTCTATTTACGGCGGTATTGCGATTGATCAAGTAGTTAATGGTGTTGGTGCGTTAGGCACTAATGGTTTAACTGAAGTACCTTTAGCTATGTTCCAAATGCTTGATGAATTACCTCTATCAAATATTTTATCGTTTATTGCAATTTTATTAGTGTTGGTATTTTTCATTACGTCATCTGACTCTGGTTCATTAGTAATTGATTCAATTACAGCTGGCGGTAAAATTGATGCACCGGTACCACAACGTATATTTTGGGCATCGGTTGAGGGCGCAATTGCAGCTGCTTTACTTTGGATTGGTGGCACACAAGCAATTGAAGCACTACAAGCAGGCGCTGTCTCTACAGGGTTGCCATTTACTATTGTATTGTTGTTTATGTGTTTAAGCTTAGTTTTAGGTTTACGAACTGAGCCTCGCCCAGTTAAGTAATACTTTTAGTAAGTAACACTTTTAGCTAGTAACGAAAGCGCCGCAATTTTGCGGCGTTTTTTTTGTTTAATAACTTTAAATTGTATGCGCTTATAGCCATAACTCTGAAATGGGCGTGTCTACACGATAATGGTGACTCAGTTGCGCTTGTAAAAGCTCAGCTGTAGCAAGTGCATCCGTTAGCGCATTGTGATTTTGATATGCAGGTAGAGAATAACGCGCACGGCAATCTGTTAGTCTAAGAGAACCTAATTTTGTGTTAAACAGCCGCCCTAATAACCCTTGCCTTGCTTTTAGTGCTCTTTTTTCTATTTCCATTGTATCTACCAGTGCAAACTCAATCCCTTCTTTAAGTCTTAGTAATAAAGCATTGTTTAAAAAGTGGCGCTCTATTGCAGCGTAATGCACCACGACAACTTTACCACTGAGCGCTTCAAGTAAAGGCTCTATAATTTGATTAAAGTCAGGGGCCTCATTTACCTCAGAGTGCGTTATTCCATGTATTAAAATAGACTCTTCATGAAGATTACGCCTAGGCTGCACAACCCAATGCCGACTGTGCTTACAATAAATGCGCTCTAAATTGAACGGCACTAAACCAACACTCACTATATCGTCGTTTTGGCTATTTAAGCCTGTTGTTTCAAAATCCATTGCTACAAAAGGTACGTCTTTTATTGCAGCTTTGTCTTGATTATAAGCACCCGCATAAAAGTGTTTTAAGAGTTTATTTTTGGTGCTATTTGCAAGCTCGTTATACCTAGCTTGCCAATTAATTGCTTTATGATTACGCGGATTCATAGGCTACTTCATACCAGAGTTTGCTGTGTAGCTAAATTTTAAATAGCTTTGTGCTTTTTCTAAAATAGCGAACGCCTCTTTTAAGTTTCGTTGCTCGAACGGAGAAAGTAAATGTGGGTCTAAGTCGTTATCGGGCTCTTCGCCCTTCTCTATTTGCCACGCTTGATGGCGAATTCGCATCATGGCAATGTACTCAAGTGCATCACGTAAATCTTGCGCTTTGCCCTGTGGTAAAAGTTTTGCGTCAATAATATCTTCTAATCGCTCAAACGAGTTTTGTTTACGCGAACCAATGGCTAATGCGTGCACCCGAATAACATCAGAAAGAGGTGCAGTCCCTCTTCGTTTTAGGTTCATCGAGCGCTTATGTTGGCCATTATGCTCCATAACAAAGCCTTTAAAGAAGCCAAGTGGAGGTGTTCTGTTGCGTGCATTTGCTGCCATATTAGCTAAAAACACGCGATTTACTTTACTTTGTTTTGCTATAAATATTTTAAGCTCGTCGGCCCACTTAGTTTTACCCCACACACCGTCTAAATCAAAAAATATAGCGCTATTAAGCAGCGCTTGTGGTTTTGGCTGCGCTATCCAGTCTGCAAATTGATCGAACCACTGTGAGCGAGTTTTACGCCATTTTTTAAATGAGGCCATAATTTCTCCATCACAGTAGGTGTAACCACACTGCGCTAAGCCATCACACACAAAATCGGCAATATTTTGAAAATACGCGTTATGTTTCTCGTCGTCGTAACTGTCATCTAAAATAAGCGCGTTGTCTTGATCGGTTACAATAAGTTGCTCGTCTCGAGCCATTGAGCCCAGAGCAATAAAACAATAAGGAACGGGAGGTGGACCAAACTTTTCTTCTGCTAATACAAGTAGTCTTTGTTTAAATGTACGCCCTATAACAGCCATGGCTGTACCAACCATGTGTGAGTTTGCATCTTCATTCACCATACGAACAAACACATTGGGCAATTGGCGCGCATAATGCGCCAAATCCTCTATTGTTTGTTGAGCCAGTATGCCACGCACTAACAGTAAGCTGCTTTGGGATTCATAACGTAAAATATCAGAGAGGGAGATAACTCCAATTGGGCGTCTTTTCTGTACGACTGGCAAATGATGTAAGTTATCTCTAAGCATGGCCAATACAGCTTCGAAAATATAGTCATTAGCATCTAAAAGCACTAAGTTAGTGGACATAATATCTTTTGCTTGCGTGTTAAAGCCAAGCCCTTTAGCCACTACTTTAGTGCGTATATCCCTATCAGTTATTATACCAACTACTTGTCCATCATCTTCCTCAGGATCGTCGTTTATGGGTTTATTTACATCTGTTACCAACACTGACGATACCGCCTCTTCGGTCATTAATTTAGCGATATCTTGTATCGTAGAAGTTGCATCTACGGTGACTACATCTCTGTGAATTAATGATTTTACCTTCGCGGTTGTCAGGTCATTACCATCGGCTTGCTCGACAATAGCTTGATGCAAACGCACGTTACCGTCTGTTTCGAAGTAATCAGCAAACGCATCAAACTCATCACAGTAACGATTAAATAGCTCAACATTTATGCAATACACTAACGTATCTTCCAGAGCAGTTGCAGGAAAACGCACCTTACGGTTCATCAATAAACCCATTTGACCAAATATACCTGCGGTAGCCAAACGATTGTACAGCTCGCCATTTCGGCGATACATTTCTACAGAGCCACTTCTAATTACATACAAATCAGAAATGTCTTGTCCAAAACTCAAAATATCTGTTTGAGCTCTGAAATAAGCCACTTCTACTTGTTGAGCTAGCTCATTAAGCGCTTTTTGAGGTAAGTCATCAAAAGGAGGATGTTGTGCTAAAAATTGTGCGATTTCAACTTGTTCGGCTTGCATAAATCCCTTCCTGTATGCGCATTAAAATGACTAAATCTATTTTTCAGACTAACACTATCATCGGGGTGTGAAAACAATTACTGCACAATTTTGGGCACAAAAAAAGAGCCTAAATAGACTCTTTAAATGTAACACTTATTGTATAAATTTATTTACCGCGCTGAGCGTCTTTTTGGGCTTTTTTAGCTTCTTTACGTTGCTGTAAAACAGCTTGTGCTTCATTACCGATATGGCCCTCACCGCGCGCTTGCGCTAGTTCTATTTGCTTTTGGCGCTCTGCAAAACGTGCGCGTTGTTCGTCCGTTACTTCTTCAATACAGTGATGACAAGAAACGCCTTCCATGTATTCAGGCTTTAACTTTTCGTCTTCTGTAATTGGCATACGACACGCGTGGCATTGATCATAAGAGCCTTTTTGTAGGTCGTGATCAACCGCAACACGATTATCAAATACAAAACACTCGCCTTCCCACATGGTTTCTTCTTTTGGCACTTCTTCTAGGTATTTTAAAATACCGCCTTCAAGGTGATAAACTTCATCAAAACCTTGCTCTTTCATGTAGGCTGTCGATTTTTCGCAGCGGATACCGCCGGTACAAAACATCGCCACTTTTTTGTGTTTTTCAGGGTCTAAGTTTTCTTTAGCCCACTGTGGAAATTCGCGAAAGGTTTTAGTATTTGGATCAACCGCATTTTGAAATGTACCAATTTCAATTTCGTAATCATTACGTGTATCAATTAAAATTACTTCAGGGTCAGATATAAGTGCGTTCCACTCATTTGGCTTTACATAGCTACCCACAACTTTAAGCGGATCTACGCCTTCAACGCCCATCGTTACAATTTCTTTTTTTAGTTTTACTTTAGTGCGGTAAAACGGACATTCATCGTCGTAAGATTCTTTTGTAACGATGTTTTTTAAATTTGGTTGCTCATCTAACCATGCTAATAAGTTGTCTATCCCTTCACGTTTTGCAGAAACAGTGCCGTTTATACCTTCGGCAGCGAGCAATAAAGTACCGCGTACTTCATTTGCTTCCATCACTTCTAGTAATGGCTTACGGATAGCTTCAAATTCAGGTAAACCTACAAACTTATACAGCGCACATACTACAAAGTGATCGCCCGTTACATTATCTTTATGAACAACAGTCATTATATTTCCTATTTTGCCTTGTTAGCCAATATTGGCGTTTACCGAATCGTAAATCCGGCGCATATGGGGCGCGTATTTTACGCTTTTTTAGTTTAATTGCAAAAAATAGCGCTATAGATTGGTTTTTACTGTTAGCGACCTAGCTGTGTAAGCTATAATGCGCTGATAAATTTATAGAGTTAATTTGCTCATTTTGGAGAAACACACATTGCAGTTTACTGATCTTGGGATTGATACACGCCTTGAAACACAACTAGCACATCAAGGGATCACCCAGCCCACCGATATTCAAGCGCATGCAGTGCCTACCGCACTTGCAGGGCATGACATTTTCGCTCAGTCTAAAACTGGGTCGGGCAAAACCTTGGCGTTTTTATTACCTGCTGTACAAAGGGTTATGAAACAAAAAGCACTCAGTAAACGCGATCCTCGTGTACTTATTGTTGCTCCTACGCGTGAGCTTGCTACGCAAGTATTTACTCAGCTACGTTTATTAATTGCAGGCACAGCCATTAAGGCCGTAAAAATACTTGGTGGCGAAAACTTTAATGACCAAATAAAAGCACTTAGAAACGACCCACAATTCGTAGTTGCTACACCAGGGCGTTTAGCTGATCACATTACAAAACGTTCATTACAATTGAGCGGACTAGAACTGCTTATTTTTGATGAAGCCGACCGTATTTTAGATTTAGGTTTTACTGAGCAGTTAAAAATGATTAACGAGCAAGCTAATCACCGTTTACGTCAAACGTTATTGTTTTCTGCAACACTTGACCATGCACAAGTAGATGCTCTATCACGTAACCTATTAAAAAAACCAAAGCAAATTACGCTAAGTGCAGCAAATGAGCAACATAGCGATATTAAACAAACGTTATACCTTGCCGATCACCTTGATCATAAAGAAGCGCTATTAGAGCATTTTTTAAACCAAGATGATGTTGGTCAATGTATTATCTTCACAGCAACGCGTTCTGACACGAGCCGTTTGAGTGAAGCGCTTAATGCTAAAGGCTTCAAATCTGTGGCGCTTGCTGGTGATTTAACGCAAAACAAACGTTTAGATATCATGGATTCGTTTAGTCGCGAAAACTTTAAAATATTGATTACCACCGACGTTGCATCTCGTGGTTTAGATTTATTAAGCGTAACGCACGTTATTAACTTTGATTTACCAAAACACGCTGAAGAGTATGTACACCGCATAGGTCGTACAGGACGTGCTGGCTTTAAAGGAAATGCAATTTCATTAGTTGGCCCAAAAGATTGGGCAAGTTATTTAGCTATTAAAGCATTTTTAAATGACGAATTAAAATTTGCGAGCGTAGAGAGCTTAAAAGCTAAGTTTAAAGGTTTAAAAGAGAAAAAACCTGAGGCAGCGTGGGACAAATCTAAAGAAAAAGCCGCCGCTGTTAAAAAGCCTGCATTTAAGCGCAAAGCCAAACCTAAAAAGCCTACAGCACCAATTAAAGCACCGATGAACATTGATGGCGATACACCAATGCGCCGTAAAAAAAAGCCTGAGCAGGAATAATTATGAGTTACCTAGGAACCACACAAACATTATTTGTAAAAGAAGTGAGTAACGAAGGTGCTTACTTAGACGGCCATGATTTAGGTGAAGTATTTTTACCAAAACAAGAAATAAAACATGAGCTTGAAGCGGGCGATAGTATTAGTGTATTTATCTTTTTAGACAATGCTAATTTGGCCACAGCAACAATAAAGAAACCACATGCTCAAGTTGGCGAGTATGCCCTACTGCGCGTTAAAGAAATAAATAGTATTGGGGCGTTTTTAGATTGGGGGCTTGAGAAGGATGTGCTTGCACCTTTTAATGAACAAAAACCACGCATGCAAGAAGGCCATTCTTATTTAGTACGTCTGTACCTTGATAATGCAAGCCAACGTATTTGTGCCTCAAACAACTTTAATCGTTTCCTGTCAAAAGATGAGCCGCAATATACTCACTTACAAGAAGTGGATTTAATTGTTGCTGGAAAAACAGATATTGGCTACAAAGTATTAATTGAAGAGTCGCACTTCGGTGTTGTTTTTTACAATATGGTATTTAAAAGCTTATTTGTGGGCCAAAAGCTTAAAGGCTATATTCAAAAAGTACGTGACGACGGAAAAATTGATGTTGTACTAGAAAAGCCAGGTATGGGAAAAGTAAGTGACCTTGGTGAAACTATTATGCAAAAACTTAAAAACGAAGGCGGTGTTATTCCACTTGGTGATAAGTCTGATCCTGAAGCAATAAAAAAGATGTTTTCTACCAGTAAGGCTAATTATAAAAAAGCAATTGGTGGCTTATTTAAACAAGAGTTAATAGATATTGAAGCAAAATCAATCCGTTTGAAGTAACAAAAATGCGTTTAGTATACTTACTAAACGCTTTAATTTTTTAGATTAGTTGATTTGAAAATAAGGTTTTTATCGTTTATTAAACCTAAAATATTAATGAAAGTGTATCAACCTAAAATATACTTATAAGGTAAAGTGCATTGCGTATATTGCCTGGAATAATCAAGCGCATCTTCTTTAGTTTCTAGATTAAGTGGTGCTAAACGAAATACCTTTTTGTCACAGTCTTGTTTTCGCTGATCGTGATTATCAACACATTCACTTATACTAATATTATGGTTACTTAAGACGCCTTCATTTTTATAACATAAATGATAAGCGTAATCAGCCATCGTCTTTTTAAAATCATATACGTTAATAGGGTAGCTAGAAATAATATCTGTAACCTTTGTCACGCCATCATAAGCTTTACTTGAAAGAACATACTTGTTAACTAAAAAACCCGCAATAATAATGAAAACCAAACCAAAAAACGACTTCAAAATAGATCCCCTACTGAATTTTGATACTATTAATGTAGCATAATATACCAATTAAGTAAGGGCATAGCACTTAACAACTACTTTTTATTGAATTAGGCAATGGACTTGTTAATATCAGTTAATACTCTCAAAGGATTTTCAGATTGCGTTATAGGCCGTCCAATCACTAAATAATCACTACCAGCATCAATGGCTTGCTTAGGTGTCATGATACGCTTTTGATCGCCTGCTGCACTCCCTTCTGGACGAATACCTGGAGTGATAAGTTTAAAGCTTTCCCCCAGCTCGGATTTAAGTACCTCAGCTTCTTGTGCTGAACATACAACACCGTCAAGTCCAGCCTCTTGAGCAAGTTTAGCTAAATAGATAACTTGCTCTTTCGCCGGCTTATCAATACCTAAACGCTCAAGCTCTTTTTCATCCATGCTTGTTAAAACAGTCACAGCAATTAGCAAAGGTGCTTTATCACCAAATTTTTCTAGGGCCGTTTTAGCTTTATTCATCATTTCAAAGCCACCAGATGCATGAACGTTTACCATCCATACTCCCATTTTTGCAGCTGCAGTCACAGCCTTTGCAACTGTATTAGGAATGTCATGAAACTTTAAGTCTAGGAAAACATCAAAGCCTAAATCAATTAGTTCTTTAACAAAAGTAGGACCAAAATAAGTAAACATCTCTTTGCCAACTTTAAGGCGACATGTCTCTGGTGAAAGTTGCTTAACAAAGTCTAGAGCTATTTGTTGATCGTCGTAATCTAATGCTATAAGAATTTTTTTTGAGTGTTCAAAAGACATAACTATCCTAATGTATGGCTATAAAGTAACTATAAATAGATCTAATGCGATATCTTCAGCAGGTGATTTTAAGTGTTGATAAATGAAATTTATATAGACTGTGTTTTACAAAAATTTCAACTAAGTAAACACTCAGTTTAATTTGCTAAAATGATCATCTTTAAATCCAGTATTATTAAAGGGGTTATTAAAATCCGTCTAATCCTCTGCTTGGAACAATAGTTTCCCAATGTTTACAAGAAGGGCAATTCCAATAAATCGTGTAGCTAGTAAAGCCACAGTGCTGACATTGAAAGTCAGGTTTAGTCGCTATGTAAGAAGTAACCAATTTATCAATTTGATTCAGTACTTCTTTTGTGTTTTTGTTTTGATCACCCATCAATTGCAGTAAAAAACTAAAACCACGAATAGTAGGTTGACGTTTTAAACTATCAGTTAAAAAATCAAAAGCTTGTTTTGTATGCCCTTGTTCTAGCAAAGCTTGGCAGTGTTTTATTTTTATTAATACACCGCCCTTTTCTAACAAGTCACCTACTAGCTCATGAAATTGATGCGTTAAATTTAATTGTTTATAACTATGTGCGAGCTGATCAATAAATAGCGGAGCAAACAAAGTAAATTGAGTAACAAGTTCACGCCAGTAATAAATTGCTTTAACGTAGTCTTCTTTTATATAAGCCAATAAACCTAATTCGTAAAGAGGACGCACTGCTTTATAATTTAAGCTAATTGCTTTTCTCATTAATTGTGGATTATCATCACTCAGAGCAGATTCGCAATAAAAATTAGCAATAGCTTTGAATTGCTGTTCTTTAGAAAATAGTTCGCTATGGGCTTCAAACATATTAATACCTTTTTCCCATTCGCGAGTTTGCGAATACAAAGTTATAATAGGTTCGAGCGCTTCAACATGTCCTGCTTTAACTAGCCAGACTAAATGTTCTTCAGCACCATCAAGTAAACCAGCCATAATATAGTCTTCAGCAAGTTCTAAACGGCTTGTTGCAGCTTGTTGTTCATTTAAGCTTGGGTGTTTTAAAAGTAGTTCATGGATTTTTATTGCGCGGTCTAGTTCACCTCGACGGCGAAACATAGTGGCAAGTGTAGAATAGTGCTCGACTGAATCAGCCGAAACTTCAAGCAAGTTAATTAAATGCTCTAAGCCCTGGTCTTCTTCTCTATCGAGTAAAAACTTTAAGCCTTTACTGTATTCAGAGGTAATCTGACGATTAAGTAAGTGAGCTTGGTTTTTAGCACTGTTTTTCCCCATAATCCAACCGTAACCGGCTGCAACAGGGAGTAATAAAAACAAAAGCTCAATCATAATTAAATGTCTTTATTAGCAGCAAGCTTTTTTTTATCTTCTTCAGGTACTAATAACTTTTTCAACCGATAGTTTTGCCACTTCAATTGTGAAAATAATTTAAAGCTAATAAAAAAACCGATCAAAACACCCAGTAAAAAGCAAATACTTATTATTACAGCTAAAGGTAATGTATTACTGGCAATAATATAATTAATTTGTACTAATTGTGGATTTTGAGAACCCAATACAAATGCGCTAATTAGGCATAGCGCAACCAGAATAATTTTTAAGACCTTAAACAAGTAACTACTCCACTAAGTTAACTAGGCAATACTTTCATTCACGCGGTCGCGTAATTCTTTACCCGGTTTAAAATGAGGTACATGCTTTCCGTCAAGCTCAACTGTATCGCCAGTCTTAGGGTTACGACCTGTGCGAGGAGCACGGAAATGCAAAGAGAAACTACCAAAACCTCTGATCTCAATACGATCTGAAGTAGATAATGAGCCGGCCATTTGTTCAAGAATTTCTTTTACAGCATTCTCAACATCTTTCACTGGAACGTGTGCGTGTTGTTCCGCAAGTGTTTCTATCAATTCTGACTTAGTCATATCGTTTCCTTAAAAAGAAATATAGGAAGGGCAAAAGATGCCCTTCCAACTAAAACTAATTATATATTAGTCTTTTTGTGCATTTGCGAAAGCAGCTGCCATTGCGTTTTCAAACACTGGCTCTTCTTTCTTAAGCTTCTCTAGTACTTCTTTCTCTTCTGCTTCGAAAAGAGCTTTTACAGATAAGCTTAAAGTGCGGTTCTTACGATCAACACCAACGTATTTAACTTCAATTTCGTCGCCTACAGAAACAACAGTAGTTGCATCTTCAACGCGTTCTTGAGCGATATCAGCTACACGGATGTAACCTTCAACGCCTTCGATAAGTTCAACAGTTGCGCCTTTCGCATCAACTTCAGTCACTTTACCTTTAACAATAGCACCTTTTTTGTTTGCATCAAGGTAGTTATTGAATGGGTCAGCTTCGATTTGCTTAACACCTAGAGAGATACGTTCACGCTCTGGGTCAACTTGCAATACGATAGCAGTGATTTCGTCGCCTTTCTTGAATTCACGTACAGCTTCTTCGCCAGGTGTATTCCAAGAAATATCTGAAAGGTGTACAAGACCGTCAATACCACCGTCAAGACCGATAAAGATACCGAAGTCAGTGATTGATTTGATCTTACCAGTAACTTGATCGCCTTTGTTCTGTAGACGAGCAAATTCCTGCCAAGGATTAGCAATACATTGCTTAAGACCAAGAGAAATACGACGACGTTCTTCGTCAATTTCTAAAACCATAACTTCAACAGTGTCGCCAAGGCTTACAACTTTTGAAGGATGGATGTTCTTGTTAGTCCAATCCATTTCAGAAACGTGTACTAAACCTTCAACGCCTTCTTCGATTTCCACGAAACAGCCGTAATCTGTAAGGTTAGTAACACGACCAGAAAGTTTAGAACCTTCTGGGTAACGACCAGCGATAGCTGCCCATGGATCTTCACCAAGCTGTTTAAGGCCTAGAGATACACGAGTTTTATCTTTGTCGAATTTTAGAACTTTAACTGCGATTTCGTCGCCAACATTAACGATTTCTGAAGGGTGTTTAACACGCTTCCAAGCCATATCAGTAATGTGTAGTAGACCATCAACACCACCAAGGTCAACGAATGCACCGTAGTCAGTAAGGTTCTTAACGATACCTTTAACTTCTTGACCTTCAACAAGGTTAGCAAGAAGCTCTTCACGTTCTTGTGAGTTTTCAGATTCGATAACTGCACGACGTGAAACAACAACGTTGTTACGTTTTTGATCAAGCTTGATTACTTTAAATTCAAGCTCTTTGCCTTCAAGGTGAGTTGTGTCACGTACTGGACGAACATCAACAAGTGAACCAGGTAGGAAAGCACGGATTGAATCAACTTCAACTGTGAAACCGCCTTTAACTTTACCGTTGATAACACCGGTAACAGTTTCTTGCTCTTCACATGCTTTCTCAAGACGGATCCACGCTTCGTGACGCTTCGCTTTCTCACGAGAAAGGATAGTTTCACCGAAACCGTCTTCAATTGCATCTAGTGCAACATCTACTTCGTCGCCAACAGCAACTTCAAGTTCACCAGCAGCATTTTTGAACTGCTCTGCAGGGATAGCACTTTCTGATTTAAGACCAGCATCTACAAGTACAATGTTATTCTCGATAGAGATTACTGTACCTTTAACAATAGAGCCTTGCTCTGCTTCAAAACCCTTTAAGCTTTCTTCAAATAACTGCGCAAAATTTTCTGACATACGAATATACGTCTCATATATTAATACCAATAAGCAACCATGCTGCATGGGGTTGTTAAAATAGCACTGGCATCCTGCTGGTGCATAAAATGTGTTTAGCTTCGTTTAGGAAGCTTACCTTCAGATATCGCAACATCTAATAAAGTCATAACTTTATCAAACACTTGCTGAGCATTGAGTTCGCTAGTATCGAGTTCAATAGCATCGTCTGCCGGCACAAGCGGAGCAACGGCACGATTCATATCGCGCTCGTCACGAGCTTGAATGTCCTGTAATAGACCACTCAGTGTAACATCAAGGCCGCGCGTATTCAACTCAACAAAACGCCTACGAGCACGCTCTTCTGCACTTGCTGTTAAATAAATTTTTAACGGCGCATCTTGAAAAACCACAGTCCCCATATCGCGACCATCGGCAATTAAGCCACTTTCAGTACGAAACGCTCGCTGGCGACGTAATAATGCTTCACGAACGCGAGGTAATGCTGCAACCTTTGATGCCGCAGCGCCTACTTCTTCATTACGAATAGTAGTCGTTACATCTTCGCCTTCTAAAATAACTTTTCCTGCATTAGTTTGGCTATCTACCAAAAACTGCACATCTAAATTTGCAGCAAGAGGGACAAGCCCTTCTTCATTGTCTAATGCAATTTGGTGATGAAGTGCAGCTAAAGATAAAACGCGATAAATCGCACCGCTATCTAATACATCCCACCCTAACTTGTCGGCTAACAAGCGACAAACAGTTCCTTTACCTGAACCACTTGGGCCATCAACGGTGATCACGGGCATTAATAACGCCTGCATTTAAACCTCCTGCAATGCACACCTAAATAAACCGCCATATTATACGCCAGTTATAAAAATATATCTGCTATTAGTGTGTAACTTTTTATAATTAGTTATAAAAGCCCTATTCACTGACTGACGCTAAAACATTGAAAAATGTAGGAAATGTCTTATAAGTACACTTTGGATCATTAATCGTTATAGGTTTCCCGCCAACAGCAACCATGGCAAAGCACATGGCTATACGGTGATCGTCGTAGGTATCTATTGCTACATCATTGAAATGTTCAGGTGGTGTAATTTCTATAAAATCATGCCCTTCTACAACGTCTGCACCTACTTTTCTAAGCTCAGTTGCCATTGCATATAAACGGTCTGTTTCTTTTACTCGCCAGTTATAAATGTTACGAATGGCAGTTGGACCTTTAGCAAAAAGAGCAACTGTTGCGAGTGTCATAGCTGCATCAGGAATTGCATTAGCGTCAATATCTACGCCTTTTAATTCGCCTTTGCGAACAACTAAACGCTCATCATACCAATCGATTTTCGCGCCTACTTGCTCCATTACTTTGGCAAAGCCTATATCACCTTGAACCGATTTAGCACCTACACCTTTAATCTCAATTTCACCACCCGCTATCGCAGCTGCAGCAACAAAGTAAGAAGCAGAAGACGCATCCCCTTCAACCATAATTCGATCGAGTGATTGATACTGTTGACCACCTTTAACTTTAAAAGTTGCATAATTACTGTGTTCAACATTAACACCAAAACGTGCCATTACATCAAGCGTAATATCAATATATGGTTTAGAAACCAAGGTACCTTTAATGGTTATATTTGTATCACCACTAAACAAAGGTGCAGCCATTAGTAATGCAGTTAAAAATTGACTTGAAATACTACCGTCAATTTCAACTGAGCCGCCCTTAATTTGCCCACCCATAATCTTAAGTGGTGGATAGTCTTTATGTTTAGTATAAGTAACATCACCACCCAATGCTTGAAGAGCATCAACTAAATGCCCTATTGGACGCTCTTCCATGCGCGGCTCGCCTACTAACTCATATTCACCAGTAACAGCAGCAAGTACAGCCGTTAAAGGTCTGTAAGCAGTGCCGGCATTCCCTAAAAACAATGGCTCGCTAGGCGTTTTAAATACGCCACCAACGCCGTTTACTGTCGCGACTGTTCGCTCATCATTTAAAGTTACATGCACACCTAATAATTTTAAAGCACCTAACATATGGCGTATATCATCGCTATCAAGCAAATTTTCAACAACGGTAGTACCGCTTGCCAGTGCTGCTAAGAGCAAAATCCTATTCGATAAGCTCTTTGAGCCTGGTAGGGTTACCGTGCCATTTACTTTTGTAATTGGTTCTAAACGTAGCTGTTCCATTAACTGTGCTCCTTAGCAAAGGCAGCCATAAAGTCTACTAGGGCTTGAACACCTTCAAGTGGCATGGCGTTATAAATACTCGCACGCATACCGCCTACAATTCGGTGCCCTTCAAGTGCAAGTAAACCCGCATCATTGGATTGAGTTACAAACTGCTCATTTAAGCTTTCATCGTTTAGCCAAAAAGGAACATTCATACGTGAACGACAATGCTTAGCGACTATATTTGAGTAAAAGTCAGAATTATCAATAAAATTATACAGTAGCTCAGCTTTTGCAATATTTTGTGTTTCCATGGCTTTTACGCCGCCATTTCTCTCTAACCATTCGAAGACTTCGGCAGCTAAATACCATGCAAAAGTAGGTGGCGTGTTAAACATGCTGCCCTGTTTTGCTTCAAGGGCGTAATCTAAAATACCAGGCTTTGCTAGCCCTTCACGCTCAAGTAGTGTTTTACGAACAATAACGATTGAAATACCCGATGGACCGATATTTTTTTGCGCACCAGCGTAAATTAAATCAAATTTGTTCACGTCTATTTCGCGAGACAAAATAGTCGATGACATATCAGCAACAATCGGCGCAGTTGGGTGACTCGGTACATCAAAAATCTCGAGTCCATCTACCGTTTCGTTAGGGCAATAATGAATGTACGCCGCATCTTCTGGTAATTCCCAGTCAGCAACGTCTTTAATTGAAAATTCACCATCAGCATCATTACGTACATCCGTAAAAGACGTTTGAGTGAACTTATTCGCTTCATCTCTGGCGCTTTTCGACCATACGCCATTCTCGCAATAAAACGCTGTTTTGCCTTCTTGGTGCAAATTTAAAGGAACAGCACTAAATTGGCCACGACCTCCACCGTGCATAAACAACACTTCAAATTCATCACTGATATTCATTAAGCGGCGAAGACTCGCTTCACACTTTGCAGTTAATGCTAAAAACTCTTTGCTGCGATGGCTCATTTCCATTACAGAAACACCCAAGTCTTGCCAATCTAGAAACTCTTTTTGCGCTTTTTTCATAACCGCTTGCGGAAGCATAGCCGGTCCCGCACAAAAATTATATTTACTCATTACCTTTGCCTCATTCCAGTAATTTAACTACTAAGCATGAACGTATAATCCCCATCCACTCAACCTTACGATTTTAATGAATGAATATAATTTCACACTCTATTAATTTTTTTCAACAACATTAAAAAAAGCGGCCAAGGCCGCTTTTTCAATATCAATTATTCTGAAGGAGGATTATCATCCGCTACTTCATCAATAACCGTATCTACAGTTTCAACGTCTTCAATATCAATCAAGTCACTTTGAGTAACTTCAATCTCTTCTATACGTTGTAAACCAACTACTTGCTCTTCGTCAATAGTTCTGATCAAAATAACACCTTGAGTGTTACGTCCAACCGTAGAAACTTCATTAACACGAGTTCGTACTAAGGTACCACGATTTGAAATAATCATTATTTCATCGTTGTCGTCAACTTGCACAGCACCAACAACAGCACCGTTACGTTCACTCACCTTAATTGATACAACACCCTGTGTTGCACGACTCTTCGATGGGTAATCTTCAAGTTGCGTACGCTTACCGTAACCGTTTTCAGTTACCGTCAGAATAGCACCGTCAGTTTTTGGTACAATTAACGATACTACGCGTTGCTCATCTGGCATTTTAATACCACGAACACCTGTAGCAGTACGGCCCATAGGGCGAACACCTTTGAAGCGAATCTCAGGGTTACCTTCTTCGTCTAATACTGGATTACCGTTTTCATCAACAACCGTTGTTTCTTCAGCTTCTTTAAAACGTACAACTTTACCTGCATCAGTGAACAACATAATTTCGTTGCTACCATCGGTAATATCAACCCCAATCAGGCTATCGCCTTCATTTAAATTAACAGCAATAATACCGCTTGCACGTTGACGACTGTAAGCCGTTAATGGTGTTTTCTTAACTGTACCAAATGCTGTTGCCATAAAGATGTATTTATCTTCTGCGTACTCGCGTACTGGCAATATAGCGGTAATTCGTTCATCAGCTTCAAGTGGTAACAAGTTAACAATTGGCTTACCGCGCGCTGCACGACTTGCCAGTGGTAACTGATATACTTTAAGCCAATATAAACGCCCGGCCGTAGAGAAACATAAAATAGTATCGTGCGTATTTGCAACGAGTAGACGCTCAATGAAATCTTCATCTTTCATCTTCGTTGCTGATTTACCTTTACCACCACGGCGTTGTGCTTCGTAATCAGACAATGCCTGATATTTCACATAACCTTCGTGAGAAAGCGTTACTACAACGTCTTCTTCGGTAATTAAATCTTCTAAGCTAATATCGTGAGCCGCTGCATTAATTTCAGTACGACGTTCATCGCCGTATTGTGCTTTAATTTCAACTAACTCATCACGAATAACTTCCATTAAACGCTCTGGCGTTGCCAAAATATGTAAAAGCTCAGCAATTAAATCTAATAGTGTTTGATATTCACTCAGGATTTTTTCATGCTCAAGACCTGTTAGCTTGTGTAAGCGTAAATCTAGGATTGCTTGGGCTTGTTGCTCTGAAATAAAATACTGACCGTCGCGAATACCTAAATCAGCAGCGAGCCAATCTGGACGTGCAACATTATCTTCGCCTGCTTTTTCAAGCATTGATTTTACATTACCTAATTCCCACGAACGTGCCGTTAAAGCAACTTTAGCTTCAGCAGGTGTAGGGGATTTACGAATAAGTTCGATAATAGGGTCAATGTTTGCAAGCGCAATAGCTAAACCTTCTAGCATATGTGCACGATCGCGGGCTTTGCGTAAATCAAATACTGTACGACGAGTTACTACTTCACGACGGTGAATAATAAACTCTTCTAGCATTTCTTTTAAGTTGAAACACTTAGGCTGGTTGTTAATTAACGCAACCATATTCATACCAAACACAGTTTGTAACTGAGTCTGCGCATACAAGTTGTTTAAAATAACCTCGCCTACGTCACCACGTTTGATCTCAATAACGATACGCATACCGTCTTTGTCTGATTCATCACGTAGTGCACTAATGCCTTCAATTTTTTTATCTTTAACAAGCTCAGCAATTTTTTCAATTAAGCGTGCTTTGTTAACTTGATAAGGAATTTCGTGAACGATAATTGTTTCACGGCCTGTTTTTTCATCCGTTTCAATCTCAGCACGTGCACGCATGTACACTTTACCACGGCCAGTTTGGTATGCTTGTTCAATACCTTTCTTACCGTTGATAATTGCAGCGGTTGGAAAATCGGGGCCCGGAATATAATCCATTAACTCAGTTATAGTTAATTCAGGATTGATTATAAGCGCTAAACAACCATTAATAACTTCTGTTAAGTTATGTGGTGGGATATTTGTAGCCATACCTACCGCAATACCTGATGATCCGTTAACTAATAAGTTAGGGACCTTTGTTGGTAAAACGTCAGGGATTTGTTCTGTGCCGTCGTAGTTAGGAACGAAATCAACCGTTTCTTTTTCAAGATCAGCTAATAGCTCATGCGACATTTTTGCCATACGTACTTCTGTATAACGCATTGCCGCAGCTGAATCGCCATCAACCGAACCGAAGTTACCTTGGCCATCTACAAGCATATAACGTAGTGAGAATGGCTGAGCCATACGAACTATCGTGTCATAAACTGCACTGTCGCCGTGTGGGTGGTATTTACCGATTACGTCACCGACCACGCGGGCCGATTTTTTGTAAGGCTTGTTCCAGTCATTACTAAGCTCGTTCATTGCAAACAAAACGCGGCGATGAACAGGTTTTAAGCCGTCACGTACGTCTGGTAATGCACGTCCTACAATTACGCTCATCGCGTAATCTAAGTAGGAGTTTTTTAACTCGTCTTCAATATTGACTGGCAGAATTTCATTGGCGAGATCAGTCATTTGATATCACATTCCTTCAGTATCAGCTCTCAACGACCCGGTATTGGGTATTAAGAGTATTGTTATTATTTCTAACAGCCATGCTACCACAATTAATTTTAATTTACAGGCGCAAAACTTTGCGATTTATCAATTTAGCCCTATATAATGGCCTCAGATTGACGAGGAAGTATTTTATGACCGAACATCAAAATGTAGATCACGCAGAAATAGCAAAATTTGAAGCCATCGCCGAGCGTTGGTGGGACCTAGACGGAGAATTCAAACCTCTTCACGAAATTAACCCGTTACGTTTAGACTTTATAGCAAACAAAACGCAAGGCTTATTCGATAAAGAAACACTCGACGTTGGCTGTGGTGGCGGTATTTTAAGCCAAAGCATGGCGCGCATGGGCGCAAAAGTAACTGGCATCGACATGGGGCAAGAGCCTTTAACTGTTGCTAAGTTGCACAGTTTAGAAACTGGCGTAAATGTAGATTATATAAAAGTGCCTGCTGAAGAGTTTGCTTCACAAAATCCAGAGCGCTTTGATGTAATAACCTGTATGGAAATGCTTGAGCACGTTCCCGACCCGGCATCTATCATTCATGCCGTAGCCGCACTAGCCAAACCAGGCGCAGACGTGTTTTTTTCAACCCTGAACAAAACACCTAAAGCATACTTATACGCTATTGTTGGTGCTGAAAAGCTTTTAAAAATGGTGCCTGAAGGTACACACGACCATAAAAAGTTTATAAAACCTGCACAGCTCATTGCATGGGCAGAGCAAGCGGGTTTAAAAGTTCGTGCAAGTACAGGCCTTTCTTATAACCCACTATCAAAGCAATATACGCTTAATAACGACGTTAGCGTAAATTACATACTTTATTTTGAGAAGTTAGCTTAATGGCTAACTCTCAAGCCCCCCACCCCCTTATTGAGTACGATGCATTTTTATTTGATTTAGACGGCACCCTACTCGACACTGCTGATGATTTAGGTGCCGCTTTAAACGCGGTGCTTATTAGCAATAAAATAGAGCCTGTTAGTAGTGATATATACCGTCCTGCGGCATCTAACGGCGCTGGCGCATTATTAGAGGCTGGTTTTAAAGCGTTATGGGACAAACAACCCCAAAGCGAGCTTATAAAGCAATTAGTTGACGAGTACGCTGCAAACATAGCAAATCACACACGCTGCTTCAGCGGAGTTGAATCGTTACTTATCGCCCTAGATCAGAAAAAGATCAAATGGGGGATCATGACTAACAAACCTGGGTTTTTAACCGATCCTTTAGTTGCAGCTATTCCTGCTTTAAAAAATGCCAGTGTAGTAATAAGTGGTGACACTTTAGCAGAGGCTAAGCCATCACCTTTACCACTGCTACATTGTGCAAAGCTTATGCAAGTACAGCCAAAGCGTTGTTTATACATTGGTGATGCACAGCGTGACATACAAGCAGGCAAAGCAGCAGGTATGCATACCGCGACTGCACTTTGGGGTTACATTCCCAGTGAAGATGAGGCATTAAGCTGGAAAGCCAATTTAAACTGGCTAAGTCCAATTGATGGTTTTAACCATATATAGTGCTATGTTAATTAATAAACACTATATATTGTGATTGTGTTAGTTTTCAGGCAAAGCTTGCTGATAAAAAAAGCAGTCGAAATTTATTTTTAAAATGCGTAAATTTAGCAGATCATTAGTTGATTTTTGCATATTTCAACTTAAATGATTGTTCGAAGGTGAGTGTCTACTAACACAAATGCGTTATCCCAAAGTTATCCACAAACAGGGGCAATTATGTCCCTTGCAAAACAATGCAGACCACACTATCTTGTGATCTCTAAATTGAACAACACCAGATATTGTGGCCAAATGTTATTCAATTAAATTCACTAATTTGGTGAAACCTATAATAAATGAGCACTACACCTTGCTAATTTGAGGTGTAAACATTGGTCAAAATACATAATCCCCAAGGAATACAGGCAAAGCTATGAACCAACAGTTATCTGTAAGCAAACGTGACGGGCGTAAAGAGCCGCTTGATCTTGATAAGATCCATCGCGTTATTGAATGGGCCGCCGAAGGTTTAAATAACGTTTCGGTTTCGCAAGTTGAATTAAAATCACACATTCAATTTTACGATGGTATTCGTACCAAAGATATTCACGAAACCATTATTAAAGCAGCTGCAGATCAGATTTCAAAAGAATCGCCAGATTACCAGTATTTATCAGCGCGTTTAGCTGTATTCCACCTACGTAAAAAAGCCTATGGCCAATTTGAGCCACCACGTTTATTTGATCATGTAACTAAAATGGTTGAAGACAAACGCTATGATGCTCACTTATTAGTAGATTATACAGAGCAAGAGTTAGATGAGCTTGATGCGTACCTTGATCATTCTCGCGATCTTAACTTCAGCTATGCTGCTGTAAAACAGCTTGAAGGTAAGTACCTCGTTCAAAACCGTGTAACAGGTAAAATTTACGAAAGCGCACAGTTTTTATATATTTTAGTAGCGGCAAGTTTATTTGCTGACTACCCACGTGAAACGCGTACTAATTACATTAAACGTTTTTATGATGCGGTATCGTTATTTAAGATTTCATTGCCTACACCAATAATGGCTGGTGTTCGTACCCCTACTCGTCAATTTAGCTCATGTGTATTAATTGAATGTGGCGACAGCCTCGATTCAATCAATGCAACATCATCAGCTATTGTTAAGTACGTTTCACAACGTGCGGGTATTGGTATTAACGCAGGTCGAATTCGTGCGCTAGGTAGCCATATTCGTAATGGCGAAGCGTATCACACTGGTTGTATTCCTTTTTATAAGCACTTTCAAACAGCGGTTAAAAGTTGTTCGCAAGGTGGTGTACGTGGCGGCGCTGCGACATTGTTCTACCCGCTTTGGCACCTAGAAGTAGAAAATCTACTGGTACTTAAAAATAATCGTGGTGTAGAGGACAACCGTGTTCGTCACCTAGATTACGGCGTACAATTTAATAAATTAATGTATTCTCGTTTAATTAAAGACGATTACATTACGTTATTTAGCCCATCAGATGTGCCTGGCCTTTATGATGCATTTTTTGAAGACCAAGCAGAATTTGATGCGCTTTACGTCAAATACGAACAAGACGAGTCTATCCGTAAAAAGCGTATCAAAGCCATTGAGCTTTTCTCTATGTTTGCCCAAGAACGTGCAAGTACTGGTCGTATTTACTTACAAAATGTGGATCACTGTAATACACACAGCCCGTTCATTGCTAAAGTTGCGCCTATTCGCCAATCTAACTTATGTTTAGAAATTGCATTGCCAACTAAGCCACTTAATAACGTAAATGACGAAGAAGGCGAAATTGCCCTTTGTACACTTTCTGCGTTTAACTTAGGTGCAATAGAATCACTTGATGAGCTTGAAGAATTAGCTGAGCTTGCTGTACGTGCACTTGATAACTTACTTGATTTCCAAGACTACCCTGTACCGGCTGCTAAAAATGCAACTATGGGACGCCGTACGTTAGGAATAGGTGTAATTAACTACGCATACTACCTAGCTAAAAACGGTAAACGTTATTCAGATGGCAGCGCGAACGCCCTGACTCACAAAACATTTGAAGCGATTCAATACTACTTGATGAAAGCATCTAACGAGCTTGCTAAAGAGCGTGGTGCATGTCCTAAGTTTAACGAAACAACGTACTCTCAAGGCATTATGCCAACTGATACGTACAAACGTGATTTAGATAAGATTTGTGATGAACCACTTCATCTTGATTGGGATACATTACGTGCAAACATTAAAGAGCACGGCATGCGTAACTCAACATTAAGTGCGTTAATGCCATCAGAAACATCGTCGCAAATCTCTAACGCTACAAACGGTATTGAGCCTCCACGTGGTCATATTAGTGTTAAAGCAAGCAAAGATGGTATTTTAAAACAAGTAGTTCCTGAGTATGAACGCTTAAAAAATAACTATGAGTTATTATGGGATATCCCATCAAACGATGGTTACTTACAGCTTGTAGGCATAATGCAAAAATTTGTTGACCAAACAATCTCAGCAAACACAAATTATGATCCAAACAAGTTCGAAGGCGGTAAAGTACCTATGCAAGTCTTATTAAAAGACTTACTTAGTGCATACAAACTGGGCGTTAAAACGTTGTACTATCACAACACCCGTGATGGCGCATCAGATTCACAAGAAGACACTCCAGAAGTGGAAGATGATGATTGTGAAGGCGGCGCGTGTAAAATATAGTTACTAATTTTTATTTTAAGCGGGCATTTAGCCCGCTTTTTCTGATAGTTTTTTTGAGTGATAAACATGTCTTATACTACTTTTAGCCGAAACCATAATAACCAAATGCAAGAGCCAATGTTTTTTGGCCAAACAGTTAACGTATCTCGTTACGACCAACAAAAGTACCCTATCTTTGAAAAGCTAATCGAAAAACAATTGTCTTTCTTTTGGCGTCCTGAGGAAGTGGACGTAAGTAAAGACCGTTTAGACTTTCAGGCATTACCAGATCACGAAAAGCACATATTTTTAAGTAACTTAAAATACCAAACATTACTTGATAGTGTGCAAGGGCGTTCACCAAACGTAGCCCTACTGCCTATCGTATCGCTACCAGAACTTGAAACATGGATAGAAACATGGGCGTTTAGTGAAACAATTCACAGCCGCTCATACACACATATTATCCGTAACGTAACACAAGCACCTGAGCTTATTTTTGATGACATTGTTAGCAACGATAAAATTAGCGAACGTGCTGATGCGGTAACAAAATATTACGATGACCTAATTAACTCTGTATCACTTTACAATTTATACGGTGAAGGAAAACACGAAATTAACGGTAAAACCGTTATCGTGAATTTATTTGAGCTTAAAAAGAAACTTTACCTTGCAATGATGTCGGTAAATATTTTAGAGGCGATTCGTTTTTACGTAAGCTTTGCATGTTCGTTTGCGTTTGCTGAGCGTGAACTGATGGAAGGTAACGCTAAAATCATCAAGCTTATTGCGCGCGATGAAGCACTGCATCTTTCGGGTACTCAGCATATTTTAAATATTATGCAAGACGGTAAAGACGACCCAGAAATGGCGATTGTTGCCGCTCAGTGCCGAGACGAAGCAATTAAAATGTTTGTTGAAGCCGCAGAGCAAGAAAAAGAATGGGCAGAATACCTGTTTAAAGATGGCTCAATGATTGGTTTAAATAAACATATTTTATGTCAGTACGTTGAATACATCACCAACGCCCGTATGACTGCGATTGGCTTACCTGCACAGTTTGAAAACAACAGTAACCCTATTCCATGGATCAACTCATGGCTCGTGTCTGATAATGTACAAGTAGCACCACAAGAAGCAGAAATAAGCTCATACCTTGTTGGTCAAATAGACTCTCAAGTTGATGCATCAGAATTTGGTGATTTTGATTTATAATGAGTGACAAGTCTACTGCAAGCATAACGCTTGCAGAAAACAGCCAGTGTATAGAATTTAATACTGGCTGCCCTTCTCTTTTACACTGCTTAGAATCCATGAAAATAGACGTCGCATTCCAATGCCGTGAAGGCTACTGTGGAGCTTGCAGAGCTACTTTAGTGTCTGGCAGTGTTGAGTATAACGAAGAGCCACTTGCGTTTGTGCGAGAAGGCGAAATATTGTTGTGCTGCTGTAAACCCAATGGCGATATAAGTATTAATTTAAAGTAATCTGCTGACAAATAAAAAGCCAATAATGAAAACATTATTGGCTTTTTGCTTAAGCTGCATTACGGCTAAATTTTGGAATATTATTTTTCTTTCAAATAAACGGTTTTCTTCTCTAGATATTGCTCTAGACCAAATTTACCATCTTCGCCGCCAAAGCCGCTCTGTTTCCAGCCATTATGAAAACCTTGGTGCTGCTCACCCATACCACGGTTAATATAAACTTCACCCACTTCTAATTCGTTAATGGCTTTATTAATATCGAAAAAGTTTTGCGTAAATATATAAGCGCTTAAGCCATAAATACTGTCGTTACAGTATTCAATCGCTTGCTCCATATCTTTAACTTTAACAATAGGGAGTACTGGGCCAAAAGTTTCTTCGTGCACTGCAATGTTATCTTGCTTGACGTCTACAAGTAACGTGGGTTCGTACCAACAACCGCCTTCAAAACCCTCAACAGAAGCAACTTTACCACCAGTGGCGACAGAAGCGCCTTGTTGAATACTTTGTTGAACTATGTGATCAATGTTGTCTATTTCGCGTTGATTACACTTAGGACCCATTTGCGTATCTGGGTTCATAGGATCCCCAACACGAAGTGCTTTTACAGCTGGTATAAATTTAGCCATAAACGCATCGTACACAGACTCTTGAACATATAAACGCTCAACACAGGTGCATACTTGCCCGCAGTTAGCAAAACGACCCCAAAGCGCACCTTCAACAGCCTCATCAAGGTCGGCATCGGCCATAACAACCATTGGCGCTTTACCGCCAAGTTCAAGCATTACAGGCGTCATGTATTCTGCGCTAGTTTTGTAGATTTGCTTACCTGCAGCAGTAGAGCCTGTCATGGTGATCATTTTAGTAATTGGGCTTTCACACAATGCTTGGCCAACAACAGAACCTGATCCATTAATAACGTTTAGCACGCCAGCAGGAATACCCGCTTCATTTGCTAAACGACCTAGCTCGGTGGTTGCTAAAGGTGTTTCTTGAGTAGGTTTTAATACAATAGAGTTACCTGTGATCAACGCAGGTCCAATTTTACGACCAGCCAATGCCAGCGGAAAATTCCACGCAGTAATACCCACAACTACGCCTCGTGGCACTTTATGAATGTATATTTTTTCATCATCGTTATCTGAAGGTAAAATATCGCCTTCAATAGTAAGTGCATGGTCGCATGCATAGTCAATAAAAGTCGCTGTTACGTCAACTTCCATTTGTGCAACTGATAGTAATTTACCTTGCTCTGCAACAAGCATTGGCGCAAGAATATCTTTATTTTCACGAATTTTATTAGCAAACACACGCAATATATTTTGACGTGTGCGAGCTGTCAATTTAGCCCACTTTTTCTGTCCTACATTCGCTGATTCAAGTGCATACTGCGCATCTTCTATACAGCCTTTTGGTATTTCACCAATTTTTTTACCTGTAGATGGGCTTAATATTTCAATCGTGCCACTTGCTTTAGAAGCAACATATTCGCCATTTATAAAATTCACATTATTATGAAAGTTCATTGAACTATCTCCCCATCCATCCGCCATCAACCAATAAAATAGCGCCATTTACGTAACTAGCAGCCTCAGAAGCCAAGAACACAGCAGGCCCTTTAAAGTCTTCAGGATTTCCCCATCGACCTTGTGGAATACGCGCTAAGATGGCTGCATTACGCTCTTTGTCATTGCGTAATGCCTCAGTGTTATCGGTATCAATGTAACCTGGCGCAATGGCATTTACATTAATGCCTTTGCCAGCCCATTCATTAGAAAGCGCCATAACCAATTGCCCAATAGCACCTTTACTAGCTGCGTAACCTGGTACTGTAATACCACCTTGAAAAGTGAGCAAAGAAGCCGTGAAAATAACTTTACCCTCGCCATGCTCTATCATTTGTTTGCCTATTTCGCGGCTTAAAATAAATTGAGCATTTAAGTTAACTTCAATCACTTTATCCCATAAATCATCGCCATGCTCAGCCGCAGGAGCACGAAGGATTGTACCTGCATTATTGACTAAAATATCAATTTTTGGAAAATCACTTTTTACATCATTAATAAAAGAATAAAGCGCATCACGATCACCAAAATCACATTGGTAGGCTTTAAAATTTCGGCCAAGTGCTTTAACTTCTTTTTCTACTTCAGAGCCTTCAAGCTCTAAGCTTGCAGATACACCAATAATATCAGCGCCAGCCTGTGCTAAACCTAGAGCAATACCTTTACCAATACCGCGCTTACAACCTGTAACAAGGGCTACTTTGCCCTCTAAACTAAATTTTTCTAACATATTATTCATTTTCATACCTTTATAATTTTTATTATTGTGGGTTACATTCAACAAGCGCTTTCATGCCTTCTGGATTTCCATCCATACTCGCAAATGCACTACCAATATCAGTTAACGAACTAACCGAACTAATAAAAGGTTTAAGATCTATTTGGCCCGATGAAATTAATTCGATAGCCCAATCAAAGTCGGCCGCTTCGTATACACGTGCACCTAATAACTCCAACTCTTTCCAAAAAAATTGAAATAAATCGATTTCAGGTTTAACACTGTGAATAGCCACCATGACTATACGACCCCGGCGCCCTGCTATTTCAGTCATAGCCTCTATTGCGGGTTTTACGCCTGATACTTCAAATACAACATCAGCACCTTTTGTTTGCGTCCAGCTATCTACATAGGTAGCTAAATCTTCTTCAATGGGATTAACCGATTTAACACCTAGCTCATCGGCAAAAGCACGGCGGCTTTCGTTAGGCTCAGACACGAGTACTTCTGCGCCAACACTTTTAGCAACCGCAGCAACTAATTGCCCAATTGGCCCGCCACCAAGCACAACAACTTTCTCACCCGCTTGTAAGCGCGAGCGTCGTACATCATGGCACGCAACCGATAACGGCTCTATTAATGCGCCTTGTTTTAAATCAACGCCTGCTGGTAATTTATGCAAAGTACGCGCTTTAACTGTCCAGCTTGACTGAAAAGCACCTGGCGTATCTATTCCCATAAACTTTAAGTTTTGACAAATATGCGTATGCCCTGCATTACACGTAGGACAATCGCCACACCAATCTAGTGGACGTACTACCACGTTTTCGCCGACAGCAAAGCCTTCAACGCCTTCACCTATTTCTGCAACAACACCTGATATTTCATGGCCAATTGTTTGCGGAATAGACACTCGTTGATCCATCACACCATGGTATATGTGCATATCAGTACCACAAATCCCAACGTATCCAACACTCAATCTAATCTCACCCGCTTTAGGTTTAATAGATGTGCCTTCAACAATGTTAAATGACTTGTTACCTATATATTGTGCAGCTTGCATATTTTTATACCTTCAAGAATGTTTAATTAAATAGTGACCAAGTAATGCATCATTAAAACAATGCCGATACGAGGAATATCAAAGTGAACTATCATATCTTTGATATGGTTTATTGTTAACAATTTACACCTAGGTATGTAATTTGTAAAGCCACTCTTAATATTTAATATAACTTCAGAGCAGTAAAGCGAGTCAGTTAAAAACATTAAGGCTTGGGTAATAAAATTTACTTGTATGTTTTACTTTCAATCTATATTGTCAACAATTAACACAATGTAAGGAGGCACAATAGTGATTAAAAACAAAAAATCAATTTTTAGCTTAGTGATAATTAGCGCTATGAACTTAGCGGGATGCAGCCAAACCACACAAACGCCCAGTAGCCAAACAAGTAACAACGTTGTATTTTCTGATGTGTCTGAACAAGCTGGCTTAATAACACAAAAAAACTGGAAATATGGCGGCCCTACCATTGCCGATATAAACAGTGATGGTCATTATGACCTGCTGCTAACAAATCACGACACCACTCCTATTCGTTTATTTATGGCAAATGGAGATGGCACATACACACTACAAAACGATATTTTTCCACGAGCAGATCTACACGGTATGTCGGCCGGTGATTACGACAACGATGGTGATCTCGATGTACTTATTGCACTAGGTGGTGGAAATGGCACTACACCTCAACCCCAGCGACTACTTAAAAACAATAATGGTAAATTTGAAGATAAAACCGTCGAAGCTGGCTTATCTAAAATGGGGGCTCGCGGGCGTTCTGTGCGCTGGGTTGATATAGATAGCGATGGTGATCTTGATTTTATCCAAGTAAACGCCGAAAAATTAATTCACGAAAACTCCCCTCGTAATATCATTTTTGAAAATATCGGCAATGGAAAATTTACTTATCACCCATCAGCTACTTTTGAAAATATAAAAGCCGAGCGTGTATTATTAACCGATTACAATAACGATGACATACTCGATATTTTTGCTTTTGATGGATACAACAATTTAGCTATTTATCAAGGTAATAACGACTTTACCTTCGCCAATACGACTCAAGATCTATTAGGTGCAAATAGTGAAGCCTACAAAGGCACGCTCGCAGTTGCGCAAGCTGATATAGATAACGACGGCGATATGGACTACTACCTTGCTCGCGGAAAGCTAAGCTACACTATCGCTAATAACAGTCTATCGTTTAATAAAGGCAGCAAACGACTAGACCTGCGTGATGAAGGTAATAAAAGTCACGATGGCATAACACTCATTACCGACAACACAAACTCAGGAAGCCTTATACTAAGTGACTTTTATCACTTCCCGCGTGCCAAGCTATTAAGCCATATGGATGTATACATAGGCGAGAAAAAAGAATTAATAAATACACCCAATAAAAACACAACCATTAGCCAGAAAAGAGCGCGCGGGTTTCCAACTAAGCTTGATAAAACTGGCTGGTACATTGGGTATTTAGGGAATAATAGATGGCGAGTAGAATGGGTACTTACCGATAACCTTGCATGGGATGTACGCGCATCATTCAAAAATGTAAAAGGCTATCAAAGCGATTGGCAACCACAAAATCTCGCCCTTCCTGATGTATTACTACGTAACGATAATGGTAAGCTAGTTGATATTTCATCTAAATTACCAGCATTAACAAACAGTAATAACTGGGGAGTTGTACCTGGCGATTTTAATAACGACACAAAAATAGACTTTATGGTCTATCGCTTTGGTGAACTAAAAGAGCGAGTTGCCGATGTTTTACTCATTAACCAAGGTGATTACAACTTTAAAGCAACAATCACTCATAACGCCGATACCGAACGTGGCTTAGACTCACACGGCGATATGGGAGCCGCATTTGACTTCAACCTAGACGGAAAACTCGACCTACTAAGCGGAGATGAAGATAACGGCCAATGGCATTTATATAAAAATACCACAGAGTTAAGTCACGCCCACTTCACCCTTATTCGAGTTGGGTACTCAAAAAGTGGGGTTGATCCATATGGTGCAAAAGTACAAATTAAAACAGCAACTGCGAGCCAATATCAAGTTATTGGTTCACAAAGTGCTACCCACTCGCAAAGCTTACTTAATATTGTACATTTTGGATTAGCACAGGCAGATTCAATCTCATCAGTTATTGTTACATGGCGAGATGGCAGCTCTGAGCATTTAAATAAACAACCTACAGATCAATTGATAAGTGTTGGTAACTTAAATAACTAATCCATAGCCGCAACTCTCATGCCCCCTTAATTAAGCGAATAACGACAGGGGGCTTATTATATTTACTTGATAATGTAATTTGGGGTTTGTTTTGCCTGTTCAATATTCTGCTTATTTAACTGCTCAAAAAACTTATCTATTTGTGCTTTGTATTCCCATGATTGCTGCAATACATTATTTGTATTGTGCTTATTCCACTCATTCCACAGCTTGGCTAATTTCGCTTGTTCAGCGGGTAATGTATCAACCAAGTTATGTTGCTCATACGGATCCGCTTTCATATCAAAAAAACTACGGCCTACATTCGGTAGTGGTTGGTTCATATATTTATAATCAGCGGTACGTACAGCATAAATATTCGGTGCCTCTTCTAAGCGCCAAAATAACGCCTGATGTGGGCTGCCTTGTTTAGTGCCTTGTAAAAATGGCAGTAAATTAACACCATCTAATTTCTTATTATCAGCACCCGCTAGTGCAACTGAGGTTGCAGCAATATCAAGTGACGATACTAAACCAGTAAACTCTTCGCCTTTAGGAATTACCCCTGGCCAATGAGCGATAAAAGGAACGTGGATCCCGCCTTCTAGTAAAGCCGCTTTACCTCTTCTAAAAGGTGAATTGTCAGCCCAATCGCTAGTCGGTTGCCAGCTTTCAGGAAATACCCCGCCATTATCCGATAAAAAGATAATAAGTGTATTATCTAACTGATTTATGTCTTTAAGTGCATCGACTACCATACCTATTCCTTCATCCATAACATCAATCATGGCTGCATAAACACGTCGGTCTTCATCTTCAATATGCTTATATTTTTCAATATATTCAGCGGGTGCTTGTAGTGGCGTGTGAGGTGCGTTGTAAGATAAATACATAAAAAATGGCGATTCTTGCTGTCGGTGAATATACTTCACGGCATCACGACTAAGCGCTGTCGTTAAATATTCATCAAATTCGGTCACTTGAGTGTTACGCATCAGCGGCAGTGAATAACCATCTCCGCCTACCGTCACTTGATCAGGCATATAATTATGCCCGCCATCTAAAAAACCATAGAAATAGTCAAAGCCACGCTTATTAGGCTGAAAATGCGGTGCGCCACCCAAGTGCCACTTACCAAATACCGATGTATGATAGCCAACGTCTTGTAAACGATTGGCAAAGGTATTTTCAGATAGTGGTAGTCCCATATATTTATCTTGTGGCATATAACTTACATTGTTTTCCATACCTAAACGCGCTTGATAACGCCCAGTCAGTAAGCCTACACGTGAAGGACCACAGTAAGGGTGTGTCACATACGCATTTTTAAAGCGGGTGCCATTACTCGCTAATGCATCAATATTAGGTGTTTTAATCTCTTTTGAACCAGTAAACCCTAAGTCACCATACCCTAAATCATCGGCGAGGATCACCACTATATTTGGTTTTTGCTCGCTGGCATTGACATTAAAACTGTTTATACTCATAAACATAGTTATCAGTATCAATAACACGTGTCGTCTCATTATTTAATCCTCTTTTTAATTATTTTTTTGATGTATGCGATAGCTATCCATACGTGTCATTGCATGACCTTCGTATTCACGCTTTAATTGCCATAAAGGTCTTTCTAGTGTTAGTTCCCACTGGAATAGTTTTTTCATTAAGTTCGCTACTTGGTTTGGCTGCGACGATGCCAAATTATGGTTCTCTGATACATCGACAGAAAGATCGTACAATTCAGCTGGCCGGTCAGGAAAACGCAGTAGCTTTAAGTCTTTGTCTCGAATAGCGGCTCGAGATTCCTTTTTCCAGTACAAGGTTTGATGAGGTCGTTGTGTGCTCTTTGATAATAAAAATGGCATCAAATCAACGCCATCGAGCTGCATCTGCTCAGTCACTTTGCCATTAGCAGCATGAATAAAAGTCGGTAATAAATCGAGTGAACTCACCGGATACGTATAGCGCGTATTATTACTTGAAAGCCTTTTTGGCCACTTTAATAACATAGGTACTCGGATCCCGCCTTCAAGATGATTGGCTTTAGTACCACTTAATGGATAATTATTGGCATAATTTTGATCAGTCGGTCCGCCATTATCATTAATAAACACCACTAGAGTGTTATCACTAATTTTAAGTGCGTTAAGCTTATCTAATACGACAGCAATAGCGCGATCCATAGCAAAATTCATCGCAGCTAATATTTTTCTCTTACCTGTTAAATGTGGAAATTGAGCTAAATCAGCATTCGTTGCTTGCATCGGCGCATGCACCGCTGAAAACGATAGTACTGCAAAGAAAGGTTGTTTATTGACGACGGATTGACCAATAAAATGACTGGTTTGAGTCGCCAGTGCATCTGTTAAGTACCCTTCGTGTTCAATATAGTGTTTAAAGTCTCGCTCCATCTTTTGGGAAGGGTAAGCTTGTTGTTCCTCATTACTGTATGCAAAATAACCACGCGCACCTTCACGAAAGCCATAAAAGTTATCAAAGCCACGCTTAGTTGGATGATAATCATCGTGATTACCTTGATGCCATTTACCAAATAATCCCGTGTGGTAACCCAGTTCTTTGAGGTGCTCGGCCATAGTAACTTGAGTAAAAGGTAAGCCCATTTTGTCGCCAGTGAAGCCTGATTTACTCATATAACCTGGCACATTATTTTCTTCAAAACCGAATCTTTGCTGATATTTCCCCGTATACAAACCCGCGCGTGAAGGCCCACACACAGCCGCTGTAACATAGGCTTGCTCAAATACAACACTCTGACTTGCCAACTTATCGATTGTTGGCGTTTGCATTACTTCACTGCCCTGAAAACCAAAGTCGTGATAACCCGCATCATCCGCAATAACCAGCAATATATTAGGTTTTTCCTCGCCGTAACATACATTACTCAATACACTAAGCAGCAATAACCAATAGACAGATTTTAAATTAATACGCATATAGTCCCTTTATAACAAACATCTAAATTGATATTTAAATAATGCGTTACTTTAAATTAAGTGTTGGTTTTGCTGCATTCAATATCCTCCATAACGAGTTATAAAATAATCTTTTCATTATTAATCAACAGACTAAAAGAGGGGTAATTTAAATTTACCATACTAAAAAAGTAAATTGTTAACAAAGCTTGACTTGTAACCCCCATCACCACTATTGTTTTGGTTCTTGCCTTATAAAAATAAAAAATAGCTATGTATTACACCGAATTAAACTGGGATATATTTTTACGTACCGTGATCCCATTTGCGGCTGCCAACATTTTCATTATGGTACTCATTTATTTTACGCTTGTGCGCGAACGCATTGGTGATGCCTACCCTTTTTATTGCGCTTTTATAATCTGTTTTATTCTTTTTTTATGCGGCCCAATTATTAATGTAATGCCACTTAATGAAGGGAAAAGATGGTATGATTTTTTTAGAAACATTTTGCTTTTTAGTATTGGCATCCCCTGCTTACTTTATGCACTATTAACACAAGCTAAGTTGCAATTACCAAAACCCTTATTAATAGCACCCGTTATACTAGGGATTGCATGGTCGTGCTTTTTCCTTTGTGCAGCCCCCTTATATTTTTACAGTCCCAATGAGCTACCTTGGTTAGTTAAGTTAGAAAACATAAACGCACAGCATATTTACTCATCCCAATTGCTTTTAATCAGCGTGCAATTATTACTCCCTTGTATTTTACTATTACAAACAAATCTCAAAGCGTATGTTGCAACCCATGTTTATGGCGCGCTTACACTGAGTGTTTTTATGTGCATTGGCAACGCATTTGAGCTGTGGGTGATTTACTATGTTGGTGCAAGCTTAAGTGCACTAATTTGGAGCTGGGCGGTTTATAACGATATTCAATTTACTAATGATAAAATTAAACAACACACAGAACACCAAAATGCACTCGCCATAGCGCAATTTACAGCAGCTAATAATCGCGACTTTAGCCAATATTACCTAGACAAATTGAATAAAGCATATCCACTGAAAGAGCGTGCTGATCTACTTGAGATTATCTGCACTGCTAATCCACATTTAACAGCGACCAAGTTAGACGAACTATTAGTTAAGCTAAAAATTTACTGTGACAATTCGTTAAGCTGTTATCAGATCAGGGCAAAAGAAATCGCATTTATGATATTTGATAGGGTCATTTTTCATTGCGGAAATAGTAAAGCATTACTTGGTGAACTGGAGAATATCGGTAATCACCTTGATGATGCTAACACTATCATCAATATTGATAGTGCCCTGCATCAAGTGATCACAGTATTACACCACGCAATTAATCAGTTAAATAGTAACACCCCTGACATGCAGCTGGTTGATAAAGTAAAAGCGTATATTATTGAGCAATACCACCATGATATATCCATTGCAGATATTGTCAGTGCTGTGGGTGCGAGCCGTTCTCACACAATGAAAATTTTTAAACAATTAACGGCAACAACGATTAATCAATATCTAGCTGATGTGAGGATAAACCAAGCTAAATTACTCTTGTTAACTAAAACAGTCACCGAAACAGCCTATGCGGTAGGATTTAATAACTCAGCGTACTTTTCAACAGTATTTAAAAAACACACCGAGTTATCACCAAAAGAATACCAACAACAATGCCAATTAAAATCATCGATGAGGGCTGCTAAATGAGTTTATTTAATTTTCACATCACCATAACGCTGCTGATACAACGATTTATGAACTTGTTTAGCCGCTTCAACTAACTCTGGATAGGGAATGTCTGTTGTTGTTACAAATCCAACATTATAATTTTCGCCATCATACGCCCGACCGGTAATTGGCGAATCAATATATTGGAACCAGTGAGCACCAATTAAATACGGATTATCAATAACCGTTTTCATATAGGTTTTGTACATATCAGCACGATCGCGTTGATTAGCAGCATGGATAATGCCTGGATTCGGTTGACCAGTATCACCTGAACCAATGTGAAATTCCCCAATAATCGTAGGCATATCTAGTTCTTTCAACATATCCCATGTCATTGGGTCTAGTCCTTCACGATAATAATTATAACTGATCACATCGGCATACCTCTTAGCAGACCAGCGAGCTTCTGGCGATGTCCCCCAAGAAGTAAACCTCGCGCCCATATATAAATGGTCAGGCAATACTGATTTTAAAGAATGATTTACAACCTTAAAATATTCATCGGAGAAACGTATTAACAACCACGACAAATCGGCAATCATAGCGTTATTAAAATTACTGTCTTTTTTATAGTTAACGCCAGTATTATCAAATACCTTCCATGACTTAATATTTCTATTCCATGCCTGATTTAGCTGGCTAATGGTTTTATACTTTTGTTTTAACATATCACTGAACACTGATTTGGTCGGGCTATTCCCAGTCGTTTTAGATAGTGCATCAAGTACAATGCCATAACGTAAGGTTGTTGAGCCCTCTCCTCCCCAGCTCATTTCGTTATCAATAAACACCCCAATACACCAAGGGTTATTTTGTACTTCTTGGGCAATAACTTGAGTGGTTATGTTAGCTCTTTTAACAAATTCAGGATCGAAAGGGTCAGGCATGGCTCCCCAATAATCAAAACCAGAACTCAACCTTTTAAAGTCGCCGATGATCCACCCATTCGCAAAATAGGGAACTTGTTGATTATTATAAAAACTAGCATCGGTCCAATTCCCAAATGAAGTAAAGCCCCAATCTTGCATTCTTTTTAAGGTAACTTCGCGCCATTTATCAATATAAGAATCTGGGTATTGCTGAGCATAACGACGTTCTAAATTTGCTTGGTAAAAGCTAAAAACTTCCCCATGTTGGATTGGTCCAAGATGAGATAAGCGCTTGTAACTATAGTGATTTGCCAACTTATCATTATACTGTGGTAGCCAATTAAACATGGCTCTTCGGTCTGGATAAGCGATGTAGGCTGATTTTTGATATTTAGCTAAATTACTATTTAAGCCCTTTGAATCTTCTGGCGTTACATCATCAGGGTCTCGCGCTCTGACCGCATCATCGCGATAATCTACACCTGTAAATGTTGTTGTGTTAGCCATTCGCGCGTTGGCAATACCTGAGGAAAAAAACAAATAACCTTCGGGGTCAACTAACGCCCATTTGCCATTTACTTTTTCCGTACGAAAAAAACCTGTTGCCTTTAACTTAGGCCCTTGCTTCCAACCGCCAAACTTACTTCTATCCGCCCGCGGGGTTACTTTCGACAAATCATTTAACTCTTTATTTGCGATTGCTCTTAATTGTTGTTCAGAGCTGACCTTTAACGGGTAGTTGACCTGTGTAGATTGACCAAATTTATCGACGATGTTTGTTAAAAAATCTGGTTTTGCATCGGGTATCGTTTCGAATCGTAAATTATCGACGGTTACAGCCGTTGGATTTATTTGAGTTTCTGTATAGATAGCGATACTTTCAACTTGGCTAAAATCTACATTGAGTTTAGCGCCTCTCAAGATCATTTTTCGTGCGGCTGTTTTAAAGCTACCAGGAGTGTCTCTGAGTCCTGTATCAACATTTAAAGTCTGGGAGTTGAGCTCAAAATATAATGTAGCGTGCTCGTTAGTTGTTAGCCCAATTGTGCGTCTTTGGACTTGTTTATCTTTACCTGTGATATTCACACTGAGCATCACTGGAAAGTCTCTTACGTTTGAAACATCGAAAAATAAAGCGCTATTGCCCAAAACACTCAGATCCCATAACTTATTCGGTTTGAGTGTGATCCCAGAGAATTTATGCTTAGTGGAAAACGAAAGCTCTAATGCTTTATTTTTATTTTTAATTACTTGTGTCGTTTTTATATTTTTATTTGTTAGTTTATAACTGTTACTAGCGTGCTCAAAATCGTCAATTAAAATAGTCTTGTTATCGTGTTGCAAGTCAAATTCCCTTGCAACACCTTCACCGCTTAAAACTAACGTTGAGTATACAAAGATAGATAAGCATCTAATTATTTTATTCATTTTATTACCTTATACTTTAACGAGTAATAGGTAATGTTATGAAAATGCACTCTGACACATATTTTTATTCATTTAACTGGTTATGAGTCATTAGTTGAATTATTTGCTGTTGATTCAATGCCGCTTCTACTACATAAAGCTCATCGAGTCCGCCTTTAAAGAACATTTGCTTCTCATGTGTTGCGCCTTCTATGTAACCAATATTTTTGCCTATAGTCAGTGGCCGAGAGGCTGGGTGCTGTAAATTTGTTGCGACTTTAGCGATTGATTTTTTCTGCGTTTTTTCAAGCTTACCATCAACATATAGCAAAACATGTGTCGCTAAGTTACTCTTTAGTCCACCGTATAAAACCACTGCAATATGGTGCCACTCATCATCTCGCAAGTCGGTATTACCCACAATTTGAGCATTATAGGTCCCTATTCTGATCCTACCTAAAGGCCCGTCAATTAACTCTGGATTAGGGGAAATTTGCCACGCTGAATAATCTTGCTGTAATCCCCAGCTCACAATGCCGTATGCATTTTCAGGTAAAAAATCACTAGGTACTTTGAGCCAAAAGGCGACCGTTCTGGGGTTATCACTGCCAACACCAGGGTACTGTGTTTCTAACCAATTATTTTCACCATTAAAGCTAATTGCCTTATCATATACACCCGCTACCTCTGTTAACGGTTCATCAATAGGTGATTTATCTTTGGCTACATACTGCTGCCCATCAATACCACGGCCGATGGAGAGATAATTATGTTGCTGCTTATCATCAAATGACCAATGTAATAAGTGAGGCTCTTCTATTGAGTCTCCAGGTAATACACGCATAAAATCAGAAGGTACGCTAACAAAGCTGGTAATTTGATGATTTAAATCAAACGCTAATGCCTGATCTTTTTTCACATGTTGATAAGACTGCGTTTTATTGCCACGCGCTTTTATTTCACCATCGAGCACATGTACTTGAGATTCACCGCTATTAGACACTTCGACGCCAAATTCTGTGCCTAAATCTATTATCTCTGAACTTGGGGTATCAACTCTAAAGCCAATTGCATTTTGTGGTACTCGGGCCACTAACTTACCATGATGAAGCGTTACTTTATCTCTGGATTGCAAATTCACTTTAACCGGCGCTTCTAAAACGAGTACCACGCCATTTTCGAGTAAAATTTCACTGTAACCATGCTCAAGAATAATATCTCCTTGACCTAATTGACTGCCAACAGAAAAATTAGCGTTATGCGAAGCAGTCATTTTTGTGACTTCAGCAAACTTATTTGTGTAGTCCAAGTGCTCTGCCAAAAATATAACGCTGACAAAAAGCATAATACTTGCAGCAAGCGCATACGGGCTTGAAAACCAGCTCATTGTACTTTTCGGCCGAATCGTTTTTTGTTGCTCGCTTAGTTTTGCCATTACACTGCGGGTAAAATTGTCTGGTCGCGTATCCGATTGATGATGTGCTTTTAATAAACGTTCACTCGTCACATATTTACTCACTTGTGCAAGTAAATTAACATCATGCTGACAGGCTTCAAGCAATTCGTCGGCAACATCTTCGCCAGCCAAATACGCGGCTAATAGCTGTTGTTGGTGCTTCGTCATTTGTTCAGTCATGCTCATCGTTGCTGCTGCTGTATTCTTTTATCAATACATGTTTTCAATGATTGACGAATTCTAAATAAGCGCATAGTCATAGTAGAATGTTTATCTTCATATTTTCGACATAGCTCAGCCAATGAAACACCTAATGTGTAATGTTCAGTTAATAAATTGCGCATTTTCTCGGTTAATTTTTCAAGGCAAATAGTTAAATTATCAAACATATCAAGCTCGGCCCCTTCATGGATATTTTCATCAATGTGTTGATTTATTAAGTGCTCTAACTCATCAGCGCTGCCTAATGTCACGGCTCGGTGTTTACGTTGATGGTTTTTTAATAAATAAGCAGCAATCCCCCTCAACCAAGCTAAAAAGGAACTTTCACTGTTAAACTCAGCGATTTTTTTAAAAGCAATAATAAAGGTCTCTTGTGCTAAATCTTCTGCTTCGTGAGGGGTATTTAGTCGAATAACTAAAAAGGCCCTCACAGCAGACTGATAACGCTCAACTAACAGAGAATATGCAGCAACATTGCCTTGTAATATATCGTCAATTATAGAACCATCACTTTTACCATCTAACGATATTATATTTTCTTTCAAATCAGAGTCCTAATTGAAATAACTGACGTAAGATGGTGCGTCAATTTGCAATTGACTTTGAGTCGTAAATAACTTCCCAGATGCTAAATCACGCTTAATAATCACAACATTATTACTATATTGATTAGCCACTAATAGCTGCTTTTGTGATTTTGAAAAATTAAAATCACGAGGATGTAAACCGCTACTTGAGACTTTATTAATTAATTGTAGTCGGGTTTCTGCCATTAATTGATAACCATAAATTGCATTCTCACCGCGCACAGCAACATAAACATGACGACCATCCTCAGAAATACGAATTGCCGATGCAAGGTTTTGTTGCTCGCCAACTTTTGCGGGCATTATATTTGTTTTTGAAACGTGTAATAACGCACCATTTTGTAATATTTTGAAGATACTAATACTGTTACTCAATTCATTTAAGCTAAACACTAATTTTTTAGCCGGATGAAAAGCAAGATGACGAGGCCCATCCCCCGGCGTTAATTCAATGCGGTGTACTGGCGTAAAATCACTTTTTAAGCTATCAAAAACAATAATCTCGTCTGTACCTAAATCCGTCAAATACAGATAGCGACTTTGCTTATCCCACCCCGAAAAATGTAAATGAGCACTTCGTTGTCTGGGCGTAATACTACTTCCTGTATTAGTAAATTGACCCCGTGATACTAATAATCCTGCCTTATTAATATTAAACAGTTCACTATTACCTGTCGTGTAATTTACAACAGCTAACTGCTGGCGATCATCCGAAATATTAATATGACATAGCCCTTTTCCTTCAATCGGGTACGTTTTAAGCTTTGTAAACGCGTTACTTTTCCAGTCATACACGTTAATAACAGATTTTTTATCAAGTCCTCTGCCAATGCTATACAATTTATTTATTGTCGGTTGCCAATACAACGACGCGTTCGTTAATTAATAGATCATCACTTTCGTTATAAGAAACTAAATAAACGCCCTGATCAGGCTCATTTGTGTAGCTGCCGACTAAAAAATAATTAAGTCGAGATTGTTCATCACTGATACTTTGACAACCACCAAGGCAAAAAATAAAAGATATAAAAACAAACAGCTGAGCGCACTTTTCAAGTCGTATATGTAATCCTGTTAGCCATAAACTCATTTATTCAATTCCCTTTACTTAATTTGAATTTCAAACAGTGCTGCAGGCACATTTTTAGATGGATGAGCGAATTCTAGAATCAAGTGTTGCGTTGTTATAGGCTCAACTAAATCGATTTTATTAATACTTTGATAATTACCCGTAACGTGTGCAATTACCTCACCAGAATCTGTTTTAATTGTATAGGTTTGCACACAATAAGGTACCTGGTCTTCGTTATGCTCCATTAATACGGTTTCTAACGCATGGTCAAAGTCACTATCAAAATAAAGAACTATTTGCCTCATCGTTACTTTTTCTGGCCATACTAACTTTAGGGTTGGCGATGGTTCTGCTAAGTCAGCAACCCATGCATTCGTTTGTAGCCAAGGCCTCACAAAGCCGTTAATTACCTGCGTCGCTTGGTGATTATGAATGGCGGGAGATATACCGATTGCCAAATTTTGACCGTTTGGCCGCCGCGCTGGTGTCCAAAATTCAAACTCTTCAAGACCACTATTTTCAGGCACTGTTTGTTTGCCTTTATTTGATACCGCTTTGTGAACTTTATTGAACACAACCATAGTGCCCGTAATGAGCTGCTCTGTGGTAGCAAGCTCTATATCACTGTTTTGTAAAAAACAAATGAACCCGTACTGCATCTCTAAGCTGCAATCGCTAAAATCAAACTCGAGCGTACTTTCGCCCGCCGTGACAGACAAACTGATAGTTTTATTTATAACATCTGGCGTATAGTTTTCATGCTTGATACTAGTGCGTAATTGGCACGTTAACTCTGTCTCTTTATGAGCAAAAACCGTTATGCTAATTGTTGGTCCTTGGCCTTTTGCAAAAGCAACCAACTGTGCACACGATGAATCTAATTGCATTCTACGGCCGCTAGGTTGAAAACCATTGAACACTAATTCACTCGATGCAGTAATAGAGGCTTGGGCTGCTAAATTATTGTGCTTATCTAAACGAATCCCAGGGATACTTTGGCCATTTAGGTTCAGGTTTTGCTGTAACTGTGCCATGTGTTCTGGCTGTAATAGCTCTTTGGGTGTGATATTGAGTTTATTACACATAGCAGCAGCTGCCCCCACCGCTTGTCCGCCGTGTGCGCAGGTGATCATAACTCGTGTTGAGCCAAACGCCATATGTGTTGCGCTGATTATTCGTCCTGCATAATATAAATTATCTATATCACGGCTAACAAAGCAGCGGTACGGTATTTGGTAAACCCCTTTTGAATGATATTGAGAGCAAGGAGGTCGTTCGCTGTATATGCCTTCAGCGGGGTGAATATCAATCGCCCATCCACCAAAAGATACAGCATCATTGAACTGGGTTTGCTCAATAATATCTTGCTGTTTTATCATATATTCCCCTTCAAAGCGCCTGCTTTCGCGTTTGCCAGGAATTGTGCCTACCCATTCTAAAGTTAGATTTTCGACATCATCAAACCTGCCGCTATTTTTTATGTAGTCCCAAATTCCGTAAACGAGTTTCCAAAGCTCCCATTTAATATCCTCCGTTTCATAAATAGTATCGCGTATTCCGCCAAATTCTATCCACCAAAACTTACAGCCAGAGTCACTTCCGGCAATATCTTTACAGCGAGGTATCGCCTCTATTTTTTCATACGAGTAAGCAAAATCAGGGGCTTTGTAACTAATAGGCTGATCCATTTTTTTACTGTAGAAAAATAATGTATGGCCAAGTAACTCCATGTTCTCTTCATCAGATGCTAACAGCTCACCAAACTCTGCTTTTGATTCAGCACCAATTCTGAACCCCGCTCCAGCATTAAACGCAACAAGGCCATCACCGGTCGCATCACAAAATAACGGCGCACTAATAATGTAATGAGTAGAATTTTGACTGCAAAATGCCTCTACACAGGCAATCTTAGTGCTGTGTTGTTTATTTACATCAACCACAGAGGTATTTAACAACAAGGTAATATTTTTTTCGGCAATTACTTTGTCGAGCAAAATGGTATCAAAAATTAATGGGTTACCGTGTCTGTTTAACTTAAGATTATCCAGCATGATCTCATCAATAACCCCACCCTCGCGTGACCAGCGATTATTGTTGCCCATATGCGATGTTGCCCCCAACGCCCATAATCTTACTTCGCTTGACGCATTACCACCGAGTACGGGACGATCTTGAATTAACACAACCTTGCTACCCGCTCGCGCCGCACTGATTGCTGCACATGTACCTGCTAAGCCACCACCGGCAACCACAAACTGAGTATTTAATTGTTGTTTCTTATTTTCGCGTGCAGCTTCATTAAAGTTTTGCTTAATCATAACTCTTGATCTCTTTTTCTTGTTTTTGATATGAGCGTTTATTTTTTAATTCTGGGCTTAATGACTGCGCAAAATAAACACTAGGCTGGTGAGGTACATCCGTGACTTTTAATTCTTTTTCAAGCTCATTTACCATTAAACTACAATCAAATCTGGCTAAAAAACTGTGTTTATTGCGCGCTTGTTTGTCTGAAAAGTGGCACAAGCCCCACTCAATCCCGTTTGCTTTGCTTGCACAGTCAAATGCATTGGCAACATAAGGACCTGCTGCAATTGGCATCAGGGAGGTCACTGCGGCAATCGAAAAGTTCACCCCATCAGGTGAATATTGAATGGTGTTACTTTCATTGCCATTTCTGATAGTAAAAGCAGCTATTCCTGATTTAAACGGAAAATAAGTAGTTTCGTGGCCTGAGTTTAAAATAGGGTTCAGAGGGTGTTTTTCAAAAGGCCCAAAAGGATTATTCGCGGTTGCCAAGCCATTACCCACTAAGTAATCAGGTCTATCTCCGTAGGCGGCTTTATAGTATAAATGTATTTTTCCGTTATAAATTAATAAATAAGGGTCATGAATCGAGAATTGATCCCAACTTCCCGGCTCACCATTTTCAATAATAACCTCACCATGTGGCAACCACGGTCCATCTGGCGTATCGGCAACTGATAGTGTTACCGGACAATGATCACCTTTCTTACCGCTAGCTTCATTAAAGGCTTGATAATAAAGATAATATTTATTTTCATAAATCAAGATATCTGGTGTACTAACCGAGCGCCAACCTAACTGCGGGTGCTTGGGCCTGGTGACGGCGATACCTTGTTCAACCCAGTCAAATCCATTAATACTAATGGCATAGCCAATTTCGGATAAATCCCAATCAGTGGAGGGAGTCAACTCGTTACAGTGCTGCGCCCCTTTTGGTGGGAATTGAGTGCACCGTTTTGTGTACCAAACATAATAAAGACCATCAACTTTTATAATTTTAGATGGGTCGCGTCTTGAAATAGTCCCATCATTATTATGATAGCTAAACCCAGTGAGCTCAGTGTACTTAAAACTAGTAAATAAAGGATTGTCTTCCGGACGAGGGGTTAAATAGTTGTCATATAACCTCGACATTGCAGCACTCAATTCTCGTGCTGGTTTTTTAGCTGGAATATCCCATGGGTAACTTTGCTGCTTTAATTTGTTATTGCTATTGCTCATTGATACGTACCTTTACTGCCTTACTTCTAAACTTAAAAACTAAAACACCCCCTAATATAAAAATGCCACTGCTTATTACTGTTATTTCGATTTTTCCGGTAGTTGCAATTGCGGCCAACGAAAGCATAATCGCGCCAGTAGAGAGAATACCAAACCCTAAAACTCGAATACCATGATTGTTATCCGCACTTTTTTCTGGAGTTATTAATTCGGCCGTCGGTTTAATTTGGCTTAATTCGACTAAATAGTTTTCATAACACGCAGGTGTTTTTCTTTGTGCTCTTAAGTACAACTCAAATACAGTTAGCATCAATACAGGAAATAACACCCCCATCATCATCTCCTGCGCTCTATCTAAGCTAAAATCAAATAACCAAGGACTCACAAACTTAAAAAAAGCATTCACCAGTAAACTAAAAATAGTGGTTATTAAAATCGTTTTTCCAGTTTGATAACGAGAAAAAAGCAACCAAATGGGTGGTAAAAACAACGGTCCACCAGTGAGTGCAGCCATGGTCATTACCACTTCAACTACACCACCAAGTAAGGGAATTAGTAACGCAACAATAATCGTAATTAGCCCGAGTACGCCAGTTGCAATTCGACCGACCTTAACTAGCGTAGCTTGGGAAGCATCTGGTTTTATAGTTTTATATATGTCATTACTGATAACACCTGCGACGATGTTTAAAGACGTGTTAATTGAGCTTGATGTCGCAAATACCATTCCTGCTAGCATTAATCCAAGCATCCCTACTGGCAATACTTCTTTGCACATTTGCAAATAAGCTCCTTCACTTTCAAACCCAACTAGACTGGGGTTCATCGTTCGGTAAATCATCGGGGCTAACATCCAAACTACTGGGCAAATAAGATAAAGAATCGCAAATAGTCCCCCAACCTTTTTTGCATCCTTTGGTGTTTTCACACTGGTGAAGCGTTGAATATAAGACCAGTTACCAGCAATAAAAAATAAGTTATAGAGCCCAAAGGCAAAGATAAACTCCCATGAATACTCATCATTTACTAAGTTAAAAAAATCATCAGGTGCTTTGTCGATAAAGTTCTCAATGCCGCCAATCGCCTCAAATGATAGCGGTACCACAATTAATACCGCTGCAGTGAGCACCACAAATTGCAAAATGTCGGTAATTATCACCGCCCATAAACCGCCAACAGCGGTATAGGCTAAGATCAATAGTCCTAAAATGATGACGGTATATTCAAGAGATAAACCCGTAGCGACTTCAACTATTTTTGCCACTGGATATAAAAAAGCACCAGTCGAAAAGCTCGCAATTAAGAGAAAAATATAGGTATAAGTTCTTTGTACATTTAAGCCAAGGCGCTGCTTAATAAATTCGGCTGCGGTTAATACACCGGTTTTCTGCCATTTAGGCGCAATAAATAAAGCAATCAACACCCCTGCTAAACACATAGTCCATTGAATAGTAATCGCCACCCAGCCATGCTTATATGCAATAGCTCCCCATACAACAAATGTACCTGCCGAGAAGAAACTCATAAACAGTGACAACCCGCTCATCCACCAAGGTAGCGCGCCTCCCGCAGAGAAAAAGCTTTTCATATTCTTTCCAGCAGCAGAAAAACTTAAACCACACCCAATGATCAATAAAGAAAATATAACGACTACACTTATATCAATAATATGCATAGCCTTAGTCCTCGCTATTTTCTTTTCGGGTATAGTACCTAACCCAATCTATCGCCATGCTGGTACCATCAATATCATCACTTACAGGACCTGCAATCGCCGCTTTTAAAATAGCTAAACTAAATAACATCGTTGTTTCACTAAAACAGACATCATTTCTCATGGTGTAATAGAGTTCACCGTCAAAATAAAAATTAAAGTAATCTTTATCCCATTCAAGCCCATAGGTATGAAACTCTTTTGAAAAATCAGCAACGTTAGCGGCATTATATGAGGTGATTTTTTGCCAATTTTCTCCATCGTGATACTCGATGTTGTAATCGGAAATTAGGTTTCGATAAGCACCTTTATCAACACCATGCTCTTGCAACCAACCATTTATAAATTGAATAGCGCCAATTTCATGCGACTTATCCCAACTGAGTTCTAAAAACTTTTCACCATGCTTTTCTGACACCCAGCGTGTTTGCGGATTACCATCAATAGCAAAAGACTCTTCTGATATTAACTTATTAAATAACCCATTCGTTTTTATAGAAACATCGTCAGCTTGCGCTAAATTGCTTATATTCTTTATTTTTTCTTCGTCAAATGCATCAGGGTATTGAGCGCTAGGCGCAAAGACTCTAAATTCAGAAATATGAAGAGACGTAGGATTAGTCGATGTTAATCGTATTTTTTTAGTTTTAACTGACTTGTTAAACTCAACAGTGTGATCAGGCTTGCCGATTAAAGTGTGGTGTAACTGGTTATCACTGTGAGTAACACGGCCATTTGGTAGTGTATAAGTATCAGTCCAGTTATGTACGTTGGTATTAATTATATTAGGGAAATGCCCTTCATTAATATCAATCTCGCATGCCTTTAAGCCATCTTTAACCCCTTGTTTTGGCCAAAACCAAAATGAGTTATTCGTGCCATAGGCACCAGCATATTTAAAGCGAGCTTCAAAATAGCCATAATGAAATGAGCGTTTTGACCAAATATTACCTGTCGTCCAGTCTTGGCCACCTCGAGGTTCTTTCTTTGCTAATAAGTGCAGTATTCCGTCTTTAACTTGTGCATTATCGCGCCAGCGACTACTTAATACCCATGGGTTTTCTGTCGGCCCATTTTGAGAAACCCAGTTTTTATCTAATTCAGCATTTGCATAATTAAACTCATCATTCCACTGTAATTGCCATGTTGAGGAGTCAAGTTCGCGTGGTTGATCAGCACCAGCAAAAAACGATGTGACAACTATTGTTGCCAGCGTACATTTAGAAAATACTTTAAACATGTTTTACCCTTTCTTGTTGTTTTATCTAACGAGTTATAAGTTTTATTTCATGCTAGGTATTGTCTTGAGAAATCAAAATGACACTATTTTTATTAAAAAATAAAAAAGCCCGCAGTAATACTGCGGGCTTTTTCATTATCTTATCGTTTTAGAAATTAATACGGGCATTAAGTCTAAGTGTTCGGCCAGTATGGTATTGATAAACCGTACGCGACTTGGTTGCTTCGCCTTCAAGTGGACTCCCTTCAGAGAAAGTCTGACCACCAGCGGATAAGAAGCGACTAGTAAAGTACTGGCGTACGCCCTCATCCGTTAAGTTTGCTACTTGCAGTGAAACCGTCATTTTATCATTTACTTTATAGCTTGCTGAAAAATCAAGCGTCTGGCGTCCCTCTTCCCACAAAGAACCATTTTCCCAAGAGCGTTGTACTAACTGATCAGTTGTACCTTGGTATGATAGACGAAGTTGATGACCGTCCTTTTCCCAAAAACCTGTCAGGTTGTAGCTATGCTCTGGTGTATAAGCAACAGCAAGCGATGGTAGCTTAACATTGCTATCAATTGATGATACTTCTTGGTCATACTCACTATCTTGATATGTGTAGTTAGCTTGTAGTCCCAAACCAGACCAAATACCAGGCAAATTGTCGTAAGTTTGCATGTATTGTAGCTCTAGACCTTTGATCGACGCGCCTTTACCGTTTTTAATACGCGTAGTATTGAACTTGGCACACAACTGTTCTAAATCATCAGAATATAGCCATTCTTCTTGGTAGTCTGTACTGCCTTGAAAACGTCTAGGCATACATCCTTCAAGGCTGTCTTGTCCTGAAATAAGTACAAGATCATTCGGGTCGTAAGTTTCACCTTCAGTTAAACCTATACCACGTAAATCATCCATATAAGTCACAATAGTTTCTGACTCTTCAAAGTTAGTCATATCTTTGTAAAACAAAGTTGCAGCTAACAGACCAGACTCATTAAAGTACCACTCATAAGAAATATCTAAATTAATTGATTCTAATGGATCAAGTTTAGGGTTAGTGAGCGTGATAGTATTATTACGATTTTCACCACCCCACTGTGTTTCTCTTACCTTGAAGCCTGGGCGCAACGAGTCTATTTGAGGGCGAGCCATTGTTTTTGAGGCCGCAAAACGGATTATGGTATCTTCATCATACAAATAATTAATATTTAAACTTGGCAAGAATAAATCATAGTCATGCTCATCTGTCACACTGAATGAACGAAGGCTTCGATCCTCAGTTGGTAATAAGTTGCCATTATCATCAAACTTGCGTTCGCCATAAACATAATTTTTTTCTGTTGATACATCAGAATGGCGCCATAACCACCACTCAGATTCATTTGGATTCCCACGTACAGCATTAGAATCGTGACATGCACCTTGGTCAGCTAACGCAGTATCATCTCTTAAGTCTTTTGTAGCATTTGTGTCGTAGCCCAAACCGTCTACACGAGACCAACGTGTTTCTGCATTATAATCAGTACCATAGAATAAAATTGGCGCACATTCAGGTAAACTAGTATCGCGTAGCTCTGCCAGTTTAAATGGGTCCATTAAACGAGCTGCGTTAGATGGGTCAAATGCAAACTGTACTCCTGATGCACCTTGAACCTCTACTGTGGTTTTAACATAACGAACGCCAAAATCACCTGAAATCTTACCATCCATCAATTCAAAGTTTAACTTAGTGTAAAATGCTAAGTTGTCTAGTTCAGTATTGCGTGTATTCGAATCATCCGTATTAAAAGCAACTTCGGTACTACCTTGGGCAACTTCAAATGCTTTAAATGCTGAAAAACGGTTCCAACCATCTGTAATGCTATCACGAGCATAACCAAGACCAGCCATAAAGTCATCAACTGGAAACTCTTCGCCATCAGTTATCAAATCGCCAGAAATATCGCGCAATCCACTGCCCAATACAGCCGGGTTACCAGTGTAAGGGTTTGTTACCACAACGCCCTCACCTACTGAGCTGAATGTACCAATTTGCGCATCAACGTATTTTGTACGGTTTGACCATTTAGCACCAAACTCAATCGATCTAAAATTATCGAAATTAAGAGCGTAATCAAAATCTACAAATAATGATTTTTGGGTATCTTCAACTTCATTTAATGAACGGCTCATATATGAAAGATGTTGAGCCCTTAGTTCATCAGGATTAAAACCTGTTGTACTGTAGTTATCCCACACATTCAGCGGATCACCAAAATTGTCATTAGGGCCATAATCAATTAAACCCTGACCCGCAACTAGCGTACACACGGAGCTGCTAGTACAATCATAACCAACAGGCTCTATATCTTCTGGCGGTACATTATTGATTATCCACGCATTAATATTTCCAAAGTTTTGTAATGCAACGTAAACTGAGTTATTAGGTATTTGCTGTGTTTTTGAATAGCCAACACCTGCTTTCATCGCAAATGAATCGGTAAAACTATGATTCATATCTAATGACAGGATCTGATTTTTATTTTCAAAATCGCCTTCAGATTGCACAAGTCCACCATTACTAAAACGGTTTACAAATTTTGTAAACGTATTCGTTTCAAGATCAATAGTTCGCCAACTTGCTTCGGGATCTGTAAATAATGCAGGGCCTGTACCGCCCAAGCCAGGGTCAACACCTTCAATTAAATTTCCATATTGAGACGAGCGCGTGTTAATACCATGCATTGAGTTATTTATATCTTGCTTACCCAAAATAGCATTAAAATTAAATTCAGTATTCTCTGATGCTATCCATTGCAAACCAATATTAAAATTAGTTCTATCATTTTCACTTTCATGATATTGATACTGAACATTACGAGGGGCTATACCGACAACGTTTTCAACAATATTACCGTTTGTATCTGTAGCTAGAGGCGACTCTAATGCATACCACTCCGTTGCTGAAAATTGGTCTTTACGATAAGTATTTGTTTCTTTAACTGCGGTAACCACCACACCAAACGTATCATCAAAAAACTTTCTTGAAAAAGTACCTGATACTTTGTAGTTATCTTCTTCAGACAGATCGTTATAACGGCCTTCAAGTGTTACCGTATTTATTTCATAATTTAAATCAAGTGGCTTGGTTGTACTAAGGTTAATATTTGCGCCCAACGCACCTTCTTCATGATCTGCACTTGGGGTTTTTACAACCTCTATCTTAGATAAGATATCTGAAGAATACTGTGATAAATCGACACCTTGGCTATAGCCAGTTGAGCCCAATTGCACCCCATTCATACTAATATTGTTTTGTTGTGAATTAGCGCCACGAACAGTTACCCGTGCGCCTTCACCATCAACAGTTTGTACAGATACCCCTGTTACGCGTGAAAGCGCATCAGCGATGTTTTGATCAGTGGACTTACCAATGTCTTCAGCGTTTATGGAGTCAACAACGTTTTCAGCAAAACGCTTATCATTAATGGATTTTTTAAGACTCGCCGCTAAACCGCTTACTTCAATTATTTCAATATCGGCTTCTACTTTCGTTTTTTCTTGTGTGCTTTCGTCTTGCTTGGCATACACCAATTGTGTTGCAAGTACTGCGGCCGTAATCGCGCTCAATTTGAACGCTTTGTTGATGATTGTCATGTGTGTGTTCCCTTTCTAAGGTTTTATTATGTTGGCAGGTTAATCTTTTGTAAACAATAATATAATAACCAAACAATTGTCAACTGTATTTTGTTAACAATAATTGTTTAATTATAAAAAATATTTAACGTATGAACATTAGGGCGTGTTGACCTTTTGTTATAAACATTTTTCAGTAAAAATACATTGAGTACTATGAATCAATATAACCAGTGGGGTTATTACTTTGCCAACGCCATGTGTCGATCATCATATCTTCTAAGGTAAACGTGCACTGCCAATCTAGTATCTTTTCAGCCTTGGATGAATCTGCCCAAAATGCAGCTAAATCACCTTCGCGTCGCTTAACAATATCAAAGTCGATATTAATGCCTGTGTGGCGTACAAATGCATTAACTATTTGTAATACCGAATACGGTGTCCCTGTGCCTAAGTTAAATGCTTCATATAATGAATGGCTTTGATCCTTTAACCATTTAAGCGCTTTTATATGACCATGCGCTAAATCGCTTACATGAATGTAGTCGCGCTCGCACGTACCATCTTTAGTTGGATAATCACCACCAAAAATAGCTAATTTTTCACGCTTCCCTACAGCAACTTGAGCAATAAAGGGCATTAAATTATTTGGAATACCTAATGGGTCTTCGCCAATTTGACCACTAATATCTGCACCAATTGGGTTAAAGTAGCGTAAGCTTGCAACTTGTAGTCCCGTCTTAGAAGCCACTATTTCTTGTAGTATTTGCTCAATCATTACTTTTGTTTGCCCATAAGGGCTAGCCGCGCGACCAAGCGGTAAATCTTCGGTGTAAGGTACTGATGCGCCTTGCCCATAAACGGTGGCTGATGAGCTGAATACTAATTTATTCACGCTAAATTTGAGCATGCACTGACATAGGTTTAACGTAGAGACCAGATTGGTGTAGTAATATTCCAACGGTTTTTCTATTGACTCCCCCACCGCCTTTAAACCTGCAAAATGAATGACCGAATCAAACTGATGCGTTGTAAATGCGGCGCATAACTTATCGTAATCAAGTAAACTGGCATGAATAAATTCAACTTTACGTTGCGCTAAAGCTTCAACACGAGTTAACGATTCACGACTCGAGTTACTTAAATCGTCAATCACAACAACGTTATAGCCATCTTTTAATAAGCTTAAAACAGTGTGGCTACCTATATAGCCTGCGCCTCCCGTAACCAGTACTTTTTTCATTGAATTTTCCTCACGTTCTTATGAGTGATACACCAGCAGACGGTAAGCTGGTATAAATAGACTCTTTCAAGCCTGTTAAACGCTCGTATTGCGACTCAACAGCAGCAATAACATCTTTTACCAGTATATTTGGGTACAAATGCGACGACACACCCGCCAAAGCCTCCACCAGTCATTCTTACACCACCATTGTTTTGTATTACTTGGCTAATAATATCCACCAATGTGTCTATCTGCGGTGTAGTTATTTCAAATAAATCACGCATAGAGCCATGGCTTTGAGCCATTAATGTACTAAGTTTCGTTATGTCGTTATGAGTAAAAGCCTGCATAGCTTCAAGGGTGCGGAGATTTTCATAAACAATGTGCTCTACACGTTTAGCAACGTCTTTATTTAGCATATGTTTTTGCGATTCATACTCCTCAATACTCACCTCACGTAAACTTGACTTTGAAAAAGCTTTAGCGCCGCTATAGCATTGCTCGCGTCGAAGGTTATACTCGCTATCGAGTAAGCCGCGTTTAACGTTGGAATTAATCATTAAAATGGTCATAGCAGGGTCAATGCTCACTTCCACTAAATCAAGTGAGCGGCAATCTATCCCTAGTGCTTTACCTTGTGTACCACACGCCGATATAAGCTGATCCATAATTCCACAGTTACACCCTACAAAGTTGTTCTCTGCTGCTTGTGCTATTTTTGCAATCTCTTTACGTTCAATAAACAATTCACATAAATGATTAAACGCATAAGCAATACCTACCTCAAGTGCAGCCGATGAGCTAAGACCAGCTCCTTGCGGGACATTACCTGTGATGCATATGTCGCAGCCACTGAGTTGATGATTTCGTTTTTGCAGTTCATCAACTACGCCGCGAACATAATTACTCCACGTTTGCGTACTGTGGCTATTAAGCGGTTTATTTACTAAAAAGTTGTCGGTTTGGTTATCGCAATCAAGTGCAAGTACATTTACTACATCGTCAGTTCGAGGTGACACTGCAATGTAAGTAGCGTATTCAATGGCACAAGGCAGTACAAAACCGTCATTGTAATCGGTGTGCTCACCAATTAAATTAACACGCCCAGGGGCTTTGACAACAAAGTCGGCATCGCGTCCAAAGTGGTTTAAAAAAGCTAACCGTGCGCTTTGTTCAACATTCATTTAGTGTTCTCTTTATAATGCGTTAGTGATTGTTTCTTCAAAATAGTGGCAGCTTGCTCGGGTGTTATATCACGCTGTGCTTCGGCCATCATTTCGTAACCAACCATAAATTTTTTCACACTGGCTGATCGTAGTAATGGCGGTAAAAACTGCGCATGTAATTGCCAAAATAAGTGGCTTTGACCATCATAAGGCGCGCCATGCCAGCCCATAGAGTAAGGGAACGAGCACTGAAATAAGTTATCGTAACGAGTCGTTATATTTTTAATAATTTCAGCTAGAGTACTTTGTTGAGTGTCTGTCAGCTCTATCATTTGAGTAACCGCAAACCGAGGTAATAGCAGTGTTTCAAATGGCCATGCAGCCCAATAAGGGACAACCACAAGCCAATCATCGTTTACACATACTACGCGTTCATTTAATTCCATCTCACGTTTTGCGTAATCGAGCAATAAACTACTGCCATACTGTTTATAATAGTTACTAAGGTTTGTATGTTTACGTGCAACCAAACTCGGTAATTTATTTTGTGCCCAAATTTGACCATGTGGATGCGGGTTAGAGCATCCCATTACAGCGCCTTTATTTTCAAACACCTGAACCCAGTTGTAAGTTTTTGATAACTCTTGGCATTGCTCTTGCCATGTGCTTACTACATTTGTAATTTGCGAAACACTGAGCTCTGGTAGTGTTTTTGCATGATTAGGCGAAAAACAAATAACACGCGCAGTGCCACGCTCTGTATGCATGCTAAATAGGGGATCGGTTTGCTCCACATCAGGCACACCTTCACGCAAGGCGGCAAAGTCATTAGTAAACACAAAGGTGTTTTTGTAATCTGGATTTACTTCGCCGTTGATACGCGTATTGCCTTTACATAAAAAGCAGCTTTCGTCGTATTCTGGTTTAACCTCAATATCTACACTTTCTTCTTGACCTTGCCATGGGCGTTTAGCCCTGTGTGGCGACACCAACACATATTCATTTAATAATGGGTTTAAACGCCGATGTGGATGCTCTGTCGGGTCAAATTGATTTTGTTGCTCACTCATTGTTTACTTTCCCTAGTTACTGTTTTGAAAGGTACCGGCGTCGAGCACTTGCTTACGAGGAGTAAAACGACAAATATAGTTCCAGTTCCAACTGGCATCGTATTTATGGCACAAGCCCCAACTAATGCCTGGCGCTGGGTTTTGATCAAACCCTTGTGCAGGTCTATATAAGCCAATTGCTTCTGGACCGCCTTTTATATGCGCCATAATTTCAAAATTAATACCGTCCTGAGCAAATTGAATAGTATTTTTTTCAGGGCCATCGGTTGTTAGCAAACTAGCAATACCACCTTTGTAATTCCAAACAACGACCTCATGACCGCTATTAGAAATAGGGTTGTAAGGCGATTTAACATAAGGCCCTAATACATCATCAGCAATAGCAACACCGTGTTTGATTTCACGACCACCAAAGTTCATTCCCTCACCTTGGGTCTCACCTTTGTAATACAAGTAAAATTTGTTATTAAAAAACACCAAACACGGATCGTGTACTTTATGGCTATCAAAACTACCTTTAGCTATTACTGCAAAGCGATTATCTTCATCACCGTGCCATTGACCATCTTTACTTGGGCTAACAATAGGTTCAGGTGATTTTATCCAAGGACCAAAAGGGGTATCGCAATGCGCTATAGCAATATGCTCATATTGGCGATTGGTGTACGGTGTTTGTACCGTTTGATACACCAAGTAATACTTACCTTGATGCGCAAATACTTCAGGGGTAAAAATAGCGCGATCGTCATAGTTACCAGCGTCGCCTCGACTCACAGCGACCCCTTGTTCTTGCCACGTTATGCTGTCTTTTGACGTTGCATGCCAAACTTGCGTTAAATCCCAAGGAAACACTTTTGCACTTGAGTCTTGTGCATTAAAACCAACTGTTTCCCCCTCACCTTTGGTGTACCAACAATGATAAACACCATCAATGTATAAAACAGATGAAGGATCGCGACGTATAACTCCTTCTTCATAGGCAAAATCACCCAGCAAAGGTTCTACATCAAATTCTGTCAGCCACTGCGGGCCATATTTATCGTAGCCACGCTCTATTGCACGCTTACTTGCTAAACTTAATTTTTTATCCGACATGTTAATTCCTTACTTACCTAGGCTTATATTTAGCGACTGGTATACGTCAAGAGGTAAAATCGCGCCTTGATGCTGCACAACTTGTGAGGCAACACTGTCAGCCATTTCTAATGCATTTTGAGGGGTTTGTGCGCACATTCTGGCGGCTAAGTAGGTTCCCGCAAATGAGTCGCCAGCCGCTGTACTGTCAACTTGCTTTGCAGCGGGTGTAAACGGACATGACGCTTTAAGATCATCTTTGCAATAAACCTGCATCCCGGCACTACCAGCTTTAATAACAATTTCGTCGATATCAAATTGTGTACAGTACTTAACAATCTCTGCACTGCTTGAATGACCGAATAACACACGGTGATCATCAAGACCTGGTAAAACTACATTACTAAGCGCATAAGCACGCTCTAGCCATTCAATAGCGTGGCTTTTTGATTGCCACATACGCGCGCGATAATTAGGGTCGAACGCAATTGTGCAGCCTTGTTTTTTAAAATCAGCTAATAATGTGAGTAAACCTTGTTTAGATTCATCATCTAAAATACCTAAACTAATGCCACTGAAAAACACCCAGTCTGATTCTTTCAAACCTAAATTAAATGGCTTTTGAGTATATAAACTCATCATATGCTTCGCTGCTGATTGATTACGCCAATAATCAAAGCTTCGCTCACCATCAGCATCCGTTGAAATAGCGTAAATACCCACGTTATAGTCTGCTGTTGTAATCACGTTTTGCGTGCTAATACCTTCTTGTTGCCAACATTTGAGCATATTGGCACTCAGTACGTCGCTACCTACAGCTGTAAATAGCGCGCAATTTAGTGTGTTTGCAAAACGCTTTGCATACACAAGAGCATTGTAAGTATCGCCCGCAAAAGACTGCTTACATTCGCTAATACCTGTTGGTACTAGCTCGACCATACATTCACCAATAGCGACTAAAGTACTCACACACCCTCCTGTACTTTTTTAGCGTGTAGACCTTCTAGGTAGACTTCAATTTCTTCTATCGATTTATTTTTAGTCTCTGGCATAAACTTAAATAGCAATGCAAAGCCGGCAACACCCGATACGGTATAAAGTAAAAAGATGTTTGCAGCGCCTAAATTACTTAGCTGCCATGGGAAAAACTGCTGAACAAAATAGCTAATTACACTGGCAATAAATGCGAAGGTAGGAATGGCCACACCTCGAATACGAGTCGGGAATATTTCAGAAAATATCACCCACATAATTGGCCCAATCGAAAAGTGAAAGGCTGCAATAAAGCCCGCTATACCAAATGATATAAGTGGCGCGTTTATAGTTGCTGCGCGTGAAATTAAATCGCTTTCAAATAATTGCTGTTGTGAAGCAGTAAGTACGCTCGCTAGTGCTTGCTTAAATTCAATATCACTGTGATACACAGTACCAATTATATGCTCCAGTCCTGTAATAGAATTTAACGCTGAAAACGAGGCTATATCCTCAGCCGACAAACTATATTCTGCCTGGCTAAAGCCTAAATAACACATAAACAAACTAATTGTTGCAGCTGCTAATCCCCAAATAACAAGGGGTCTGCGGCCTAACTTATCTATCAAAGCAATAGCTACCACAGTAAATACAATACTGACTAAACCAATTAAAACAGCGTTAAAAAAAGCCGCATCAGTGCCGACTCCCAGTTGTTCAAACACCGTTGGAGCATAAAACATTATGGCGTTAATCCCCGTCACTTGCTGCACAATAGCAATAGTAAAAGCAATAATGACAGCGGCGCGAACACGACTTTCGAGTAGTTGTTTAAATGAAGAAAAATACCCACCTGTTTCACTGTAATCAACCAAGCTCTCTTTAATACTCTTAAGTTGCTCTTGGGCCAATTCAGTATTTTTATTTAAACGATGCAAGATAGTTATAGCGCGTGTTTCGTTGCCTTTCATAACTAACCAACGCGGGCTTTGAGGAATAGTAAATAATAATAAAAACCATAAAATAGCAGGAACAATCTCAACGCCTAGCATCCAGCGCCATAAATTATCTTGCACATTCCACTGTGTTACCCATTCAAAATTACTGTGAGCTAAATCAACAAGTAAGTAGTTAGCAAAATACGCTGCGGATAATCCAACAACAATATTTATTTGAATCATAGACACTAATTTACCACGGTACTTAGACGGTGCAACTTCACCTATATACATAGCAGCGACCGATAAAGACGTGAATGCTAATCCACCTATAAAACGAGCAGCAACTAATAGCTCGTAGCTTGGCGCGAAAACCGATGCAATTGCCGACAGTATGTATATAAACGCAATGCCTATTAAAGTATTTTTTCGGCCAAACATATTGCATATGTAACCGGTAATGACTAAAGCAAATAGCACACCAAAACCAGGTGCACTCACGACTGTGCCAATTTGAATGTCTGATAAATTGAATTCTGCCGATACAAAACGAACCGTACCTGAAATAAGAGCAGCGTCTAATCCAAATATAAAGCCACCAAAGGCGACAATAAATGCAAAGAAAAACACATTACGTTTACTACCATTCATACTTCAATCCAACTTTGTTGTTATTGTGTGTTACTTTATGTAGAGAATAAAGTAAGGGGTTGTGCCAAACCATATATTGTTAACAATTAACCATAGGGGTGATTTCGAGAGTATTTTAAAATTAATATACTTGCAACCTATATTTTAAAGAACGTTACTTTATGTTCATTTGTTTTGTAATAAATATAAAAAAATAATTAAATAAAATCATTACCTTACTGGTGTATATTCTAAAAAGTCAAAATTGCACATTGTTAACAATTTTCAAATTTGTTTTTTTAATGTATGGTATGTTAAATTGTAATTAAAGGTTAAACAGCAATGACATATAAAAAGAACATACTCCTCACATCGCTCTTGCTTGCGTTAAGTGCCTGTAATCAAGAAGACGTTAAAGTTGATCGCCCCACAACAGATGCCGTACAGATTAAATCTACTAATACATTAATGTATTTATTTGCAGATGACACTCACCATACAGCGACGTCTGTTGATTACCAAAGTAATTCCGCTATAGTAAAAAATGAAAACTCGGTTTTAAATGTACAGTTTCAATCTAAGAAAAACTCGTACGCTAGTATTGTTTTTTCACCGGAAAAACCTTGGGATTGGAGTGAATTTAATGATTTCAATCTTGCCTTTGAATTGGCAAACCCGGGAACACACTCTGTACAAATTTATTTAGATATCTCCGATATTGACGGTGCTAACTATACGCGTAGCGTTAATGTGCCGGTAGGTGGATACAACACGTATTACGCAAAACTTGACGGCCACGACCTTGCAACGCCCGATGGCAAAGAAAATGTAGAACTTAACTTTACTTCTGGTCTTCGCTCTAACCCAGATACGTGGGAGTCTGATGAGGTACAGTTTATTTCTATGTGGGGTAAAAAAAATCTCAACTTAAAAGGCATCGCTAAAATAGCAATTAGCGTGCAAAGTACATTACATGACAAAGAGCTGGCAATAAAATCTATTTCACTTCGTAAAAACCCTCAATTTAATACCGCTTTTTTAACCAAAATTGTTGATGAATTTGGCCAAAATGCAAAACAAGAATTTGCAGGGAAAGTACATTCAGAAGCCGAGCTATTGAGCGACAAAAAACAAGAAGCAACACAGTTACTTTCTAAACGCCCTACTAATCGCTCACGCTTTGGTGGCTGGGCAGAAGGTCCAAAATTAGAAGCGACTGGTTATTTTAGAACGGCTAAATACAATGATAAATGGTCATTAGTCGACCCTGATGGCTATTTATATCTTGCAACTGGCATTGATATTATTCGTCTTGCAAACTCAACAACACTGACGGGTTACGATTTTGATCAAGCGTTGTTAGCTAAACCAGCTGATGCAGGTGTAACACCTGAGGATTCAAAAGGTTTAAACCAAGTAAATAAAGAAGCGCTTAAAAGCCGCTTTGTAGCGTCACAAGTGCGTAAAAATTTATTTGAATGGCTACCTGATTATAGCGATCCACTCGGTAAACATTTTGGCTATCGTAAAAGTGCGCATTCGGGTCCGTTAGAACACGGTGAAACATATAGCTTCTACGCTGCTAATTTAGAACGCAAATATGGTCAAAATAATGCAGATTACATGCAAAAATGGCGAGAAGTTACCCTCGATAGAATGATTACATGGGGCTTTAGTTCATTAGGCAACTGGACAGATCCGAGCTACTACGATAATCAAAAAGTGCCCTATTTTGCCAATGGTTGGATTATAGGTGATTTTAAAACCGTATCAAGCGGCAACGATTTTTGGGGAGCCATGCCGGATGTATTCGACCCTGAATTTACAGTGCGTGCTAACGAAACCGTTAGTGTTGTTGCAAAAGAAGTTAAAAATTCGCCTTGGGCAGTAGGTGTATTCATTGATAACGAAAAAAGCTTTGGCCGCCCTGATTCTGTTAAAAGCCATTATGGTATTGTAATAAACACATTAGGCCGTGATGCTAAAACAGTGCCTACTAAAGCTGAATTTTCTCGCTTAATGAAAGAAAAATATACTGATGTCGCTAAACTTAATAAGGTATGGCACTTAAACTTAGCCTCATGGGTTGAGTTTGACAAAGGTGTAACGGTTGATATAAAAAATGAAGAGCAGCTTGTCGATTTTTCTATATTACTCACCGCCTATGCTGATAAGTACTTTAGTGTGGTAAATGCCGCTATGGATAAATACCTACCAAATCATATGTATTTAGGTGCGCGTTTTCCTGATTGGGGCATGCCTATAGAAGTTGTTAAAGCCTCGGCTAAATATGTTGATGTAATAAGTTTTAACGCATACAAAGAAGGTCTAAGGGATGACAAGTGGGCGTTTTTATCACAATTTGACAAACCCGCTATAATTGGTGAGTTTCATGTTGGTTCATCTGATTCAGGATTATTTCATCCTGGGTTAATACATGCTGCTAATCAACAAGACAGAGCAAATATGTATACCGATTATATGAACTCAGTGATCGAAAACCCCTACTTTATAGGTGCTCATTGGTTTCAGTATATAGATTCTCCGATTACAGGCAGAGCTTACGATGGCGAAAATTATAACGTAGGCTTTATAAGTGTCACTGATAGACCCTACATTGAAATGATTGAAGCCGCTAAAGCGATGAATGAGTCTATGTATGAGCGACGATTTAAAAAATAATTGCACATTCATCATTTAATTGTACATTTATTGGTCTGTTGTAATGTGTTAACAATAGACCATTCCTTTTTTTTTATATACACTGAGGTAAGTACATGATCTTAACTCGAATAACGACTATTTTTTAACCGTAGCTAAGGTCACATAAAGTAAATTAAATCTAGGAATAAATATGGCTGGTAACAGAGCAACAAAAATTTTGTCTGTAAAAGATCAAATCGCTGAACAATTACGTTCAGATATAATCTCTGGTGAAATGCCACCACAAACTAAGTTAAATGAAAAAGAGCTGGCAGAGCGCTTTGGTCTCTCTAGAGGTCCAATTCGAGATGTGATTTTGCAATTAACAAAAGAAGGTCTGTTGATTTCGCGAAATAATTGCGGCGCATCAGTCAACAGCGTACTAGAGCCTAAGCTACAACGTTTAATGATTAAACTTCGTCGCAGCATAGAAGAGTATGCAATAACTGAGTTAAACGGTAATTTAACTGATCAAAACATTGCTGAACTTGAGAGTATTTTAGCGTCTTTAGAAGACGCTCTAGATAGAGAAGATTATACCGAAGTAACTAAAATTGATATTTCGTTTCATCAGTATTTAATATACCAAGCTGGTGGCGAAGAACTTGTTAATATTTGGTACCCGTACGTAATGCGTATGCGCTTAAACTATAAGCGAATTACTTCAAGTTCTGAATGTGTAAACGAGCACCGTGCTATTTTAGAAGCACTAAAAGCACAAGATAGCACAGCAGCAGTTAAGGCTGTAAAACATAATATTAAGTAATGAAATAAATTTTATGCTGAATCATAGCCGCTGCAAAGCGGCTTTTGCAGTTTTAAAGCCAACGGAAGCCCCTTTGAGTTATTATTCACAAAGAGATTATGAGGCGCTACGCTTAAGAGCAGGCGTTTTAAAAATAAATAGTAAAGCTGTGTCAGACTGACGGGTCTACTTTCAATGCATCTCCGCTTATCTTATTACACGGCCTGCAATACAAATGAGAAAATGGCAAAAGACAAAGTGCGACCCCATTTTGCCCTCATATAAAGGTAGGTGTGTTAAGTTTAAGAAGATAATAAAAGGGCCACCTTTTTACTGATAGTCCAGTGTTAATACCTATTCCTTATAACTTCTACTGATGAGTTCATAACCTTGGGCTTGATACACATCAATACATTTTTGATATTTATTTTGAAGTTTTATTTCATCAAAAAAACCAAGTGAGTAGGCATCACACTTAACTTCATTTTGTCTGAGTTTTCTAACACAGCAACCAGCTTCAGTTCCGCAAATCCAAATTTATATGCTAACTCTTTAAATTGTGAATAGAGCAAGAGTGAGAAAGCAATTAAAAGTATAGCCGTAAGTGATTTATTCATTTTTTATCCTGTTAAATGAATAGAGTGATTTTAATGAGCAAAAATTGAATCACTTATCCACTCCTTTTAAAACAAGGCCTATAGAGCGCTACTCAAACTAATAAATAGCATAATAACTAAAATTTAGTTAATTTAGCCAAATTCTTGTTATTGATGCTTCAACCATCACTGAGTTGCTATTTTGATTCCATCACTTAATAATATTCGTTTTAGACTATCGATTATTTTAGCATGCCAATACTAAGCACTAAGCTTCCTTCATTTACTTCTCACTCCCTGCTCTTTATACAAAAAGTTTACTGAATTATTCACAAAAGAGGTTAAGAGACGCTGCGCGAATGTGAGGCTTTTAAACGCCTCACACCATTTTCTCTAGCACAGAAAGTTACTTATTTAGCGAGGAATAAGCTGTCTAGGAATATTTAATTTTTTATCATCCGCTCCGACTGCGAAATCACTCAAATGGTAACTATTAGCCTTACTCCAATCAACTTCAATGCGATTATCCCCTAACACAATATTACCTAATTTATTCCTAAACCAGTTAGCAAGCCCAGCATAGTGCTTGTCGTAGGCTACATTATTCTGTTCTTTTGGGTCTTTGTCTAAATCATATAAGGCCATCTCAACGTCTTCAGCTGGTGCCGTTAGCGCCCACTTTAAATCTTTACCGAGCTGGCTTGGCTTTAAGTTAATATTACTAAATGGCCGAGTTCGCATAGAAAAACGAAATCGTTTGCTGTGTAAATACGCTCTTGGGCCTACAATAACGTTAATCTCACCCAGTACATATTCACGCTTTGGTATAGATTCATTATAAACATCAAACAAACTGACACCGTCTAAGTATGAATATTGTGGCTCACTTGCATCTACCCCACCCGCAGCCATAATTGTTGGTGCAAAGTCGACAAACTCAACTAAATCCGAATTAATTTTATTAGCAGGAAGTAGTGACTTATCAGAAGCAACTACAATAGCCGCATTACCCACAGATTGTTGCCAAGGGCCAAATTTTGCTTCCATACCTTGTTCACCAAGGTGCCAGCTATGATCTCCAACTGTAAAAATTATCACATATTCTTGATTATTCTTTTTACTGTATTGCTTAAAGGTCTCTACAGCTTCACCAATTAAAAAATCTCCGTAGGCACAAAATGCATAATAATCTTGAATCGCTTGCTGAATTTCTGCGTCTGTCATTCCTTTCATTTTTGAAGTTTCGTAAATACCTAATAATTGTTTAGGTAGTTTTTTTAACTCTGACTCATTAAAGCTTGGTACTTTATATTGTTTGTTTTTAAACCTGTCACGAAATGACTTGGGCGGGAGTACTGGCGTATGAGGTAAATGAAAACCTAAATGTAAAAACTGCGGCACAGCGCTATTAGCTCCTTGCATTTTTTTACCCCATAAAGAGGAATACTCTGTATTTGCATTTTGCAAATAATGTTGGAACTCTTTAACTATGTAGGCATCTATTGTTTCACCAGCTGGTTTGGGGTTTTCTCCCCCAAGGATTAGATCCGTATTACCGCGAGTATAAGCACGTAAAATATCAAACTCTTTGTCCGTAAGCTTTTTTTGCGCAATATCTTCAGTGGTCAATTCTGCATTATTTCGTTTTAAATAGTATTTACGTTGTGTACCATCGGGATAAAGTACGTTTTCAGTAGTACCAATTACATTATAATTTTCATCATATTGCGCTTTAGTAAATAAATCGCCTAGGCCATTTTTCTGTAAATCATTTTTAAAGTGTACTTTTACATCAAATAACTGAGCATTGTGAAAGCCCTGCCCGGGACCCCATTTATAAATATAATGGTCTTCTTTACCAAAAGTAGAAGTAGTATAACCATTGCTTCTCATCACCTCAGAAACAGTCGGTTTCACAAAATCAGGGTTTTGATGCGTTAACTCAAAAGCATAATGGCCATTTCGAAACGGGTATCGTCCTGAATGCATTGAACCTCGCGACGGGCCACAAACCGGTGAGTTGGTAAAAGCATGGGTAAATAACACGCCTTCAGCAGCTAATTTGTCGATATTCGGGGATTCAACATACCCTAACGGGCTGTTGTTTTGCCCATAGACCGCCTGATTATAGGCCGATACAGAATCTGGTCGCTGGTCGTCAGTAATAATCCATAATATATTAGGCTGTTTGGACTGCACTAACCCACTGAGCAATAAAGTACAAACCCCACATACAAATACAATTAACTTAAAAATTTTATTTCGATCATATAAATGGATAGCCATAGTTTTACCTTAAAAAAGTATTTTTACAATCACGTGAAATTAAGCTAACACAAATTGTTAACAATAAACAACATATTTTAGTGTAAAATTCATACCATCTCGCAGGGCTCAAGCTCCTTGCGTTGTTTATGTATATAGCCGGTGTAACAGTCGACATTGAACTGGGTAAAACTTTTCCTCTTACTTTCTCATTATTTAGGCAACTTCCATTTGAAGAATTTTCTGATTGCATTTCATAGTAAGAGAGTGCTTATCGTTATTCTTGAATTACTTTAATTGAAGTCTGGGTTCATTATCTAGTTTTGTTTCTCATAGTGTTTTACCCATTAAATAACGACAGAATCTTGTTTTATTCGAGGTTGAGCGCATAAATAATAAAAAGTAACTTATAAAGCTGCATCGCCACGTTATGTAATATCTAATTACTCGTAAATATTAATGCTAATGTAGTTTATTATTTGATGCTCTTTTGGTATTGTTGACAATTAACACGACACTTTTATCAATGGTTAAATAAAACTCCAATTTTAACTAATTAAGATTTAGGGTCATACTATTTCAAATCACTAGGAATTGAGTATTGGATAAGGGTTGCAAGTGTGGTCAGGATTTAAAACATCAATAAATATCCAAATAAAACCACTAATATTATAAAGTTTAACTTAAAAATAACTGTTTTAGTTATACACGGCTTGATAACGGCGAGTGTCACTTTTCAGCTATTACCAAAACAAGCTCTGTTGATTGCAATGAAATACATGAATAAATCTCAAGCGAAAATTTAATACTTGCTAATATAAATAAAGACTATGGATCGAGTCCAAAATGATAAGTACAATAAAGAGCCTCTTTGCTATTCTTTTTTTATGCAGCTGTTTTTCAGCTAGTGCAAACGATGAGTGCCAGTCTTGCCATCAACAACAAACCCTCGATTGGAAACAATCAGACCATGCAAGTTCAATGGCTTTAGCCAATAAAGATACCGTGCTTGGGGATTTTAATAATGTAACTACTACCCACTTTTCCCAAAAAGCCGTGTTTTATAAAGAAAAAGATGCCTTTTTAATTGATTTGACTGAGCAAGGCACTAAAAAAACGTACACCGTAAGTTATGTATTTGGCTTTGACCCGCTGCAACAGTATTTAATTGAAGTTGAAAAAGGTAAGTACCAAGTATTTCCTTTTGCATGGGATAGTCGCGCCAAAGCACTTGGCGGGCAGCGTTGGTATGCAAACTATGCTAACGAGGATGTAAAACCCAACGACCGCCTCCATTGGTTGCAACCTTTACAAAACTGGAACGGCATGTGCGCCGATTGCCACTCAGATAATTTAAAACGCAATTACAGCTCTGAAAAAGAAAACTTTGATACGCACTTTTCAAATATAAATGTGGGCTGTAAATCTTGCCACAATAATATAACGGACGAACATAAAACTAAAAAAATCATAAAGGCAGCTCAAACAAGCCCAACCAATATGTCGCAGTGGAAAATTATCGGCGATAATAAAATTGCTACTTGGCAAGGTGAGCCCCGCGATAACAGCTTTATGCAAGGCTGTTATGCGTGCCACTCGCTTAGAAGCCCGCTTACTGATGGTTTTGATAACAACCAAGCGTTTTTGGACCAATTTAGTCCTTCATTTTTAGAACCTAATTTGTATCACGCCGATGGCCAAATTAAAGAAGAAGTGTATGTGTTTGGCTCTTTTGCACAAAGTAAAATGTACAAAGCCGGTGTTAACTGCGTTGACTGCCACGATAAACACACTATGAAAGTTAAAACAAAAACGAATGGGCTATGCTTGCAGTGTCACAGTGCCAGTGAATACAACAAACCCGAGCATCATCGTCATAAAGAACAATCAACCGGTGCACAATGTGTTAGCTGTCATATGCCAACCAACAGATACATGGGCGTTGATGACAGGCGCGACCATAGCTTTAAAATTCCTCGCCCTGATATATCAATAAAATACGATACACCCAATGCGTGTGTGCAATGCCACGACGGTCAAACAAACGAATGGGCAGCAAGCACGCTTGAAAAATGGCATGGTAAAACACCGGCATTAAGTGCAAGCGAGCACAGTATGCTTGAGTTGCGCTCATTAAAAGCCATATCGCAAAATGCACATATGAGCTTAATTAATGACTTTTCGTTAAACGAAATAGATCGCGCCAGTGCGATTGCTTATTTAGGCAATTCAGGGGCTGAGCTAAACGATGCCACAGTAAAAAGTTGGGTTGATTCACCGCTTCCGCTTATTCGCTTGGCGATTGCTAAAGTAGGCTTTTTGCTGCCCGAAGCAGAGCGCTTAAAAAGCTATAAGCAACTATTAACCGACGAATTAAAGTCGGTGCGTGTTGCTGCAGCGCAAAACCTAAGTCAAATGCAGAGCCAACTCACAGGGCTTAATGAATCCATTATAGAGCTGGCACATGCTAATAACGTAAATACATGGCGTGGTGAAGGGAGTATAAATCAAAGTATGCTCGCGCTTAATAAACAAGATATAAACGGCGCTATAAAGTCGTTACAAAAAGGCATTAGCGTTGACCCTTACTTTGATGCAAGCTATGTGAATTTAGCCGACATTTATTACCGACTTGGCCAAACAGAAAAAATGCAAAGCGTGCTTAATAATGGTTTAAAGGCAGTAGCTACCTCTGCGCCGCTGCATTATGCAAACGGTATGGCATTAATTAGAAGTGGTAACAAATCCGCAGCTGTTAATTCGTTCAAACACGCAATGGGACTTGAAAGTAACAACGTGCAATACGCTTACTTGTACTTTTTAGCACTTGATAGCATTGGCGCAACAGCGCAGGCCGTGAGTGAGTTAAAACTTAAAATTAGTACTTATAATAATGCAGTCCAGCTAAAAAACTTAGGTATGAGCTTTACTCAAAAGCTGCAAAATGCAGAAGGTTATCAATTTTTTAAGCAGTTAAAGTAAGTTTCCCTCTGTAAAAGAGAAACTTATGTAATATAGTAATTATCTATTACTCAAATACAGAATTACATAAGCAAAATTCACACTTAACACTTAACACTTAACACTTAACACTTAACACTTGACGTGGTCAACTAAATTCAGTCACCCTAGTTAAGAAACCATATCTAATGTTTCGATTCGTTCTTCAAAGTCATTTGGGCTTTGATAATTTAAGTACGAATGTAAGCGACGACTGTTGTACCACATACAGATGTAATTCATTACATCCTGTTGAGCCTCATAACGCGTTGGGTAGTTTTTCCAATGCACGCGCTCTTGCTTCAAACTACCGAAGAAGCTTTCTGCAACAGCATTATCCCAGCAACAGCCTTTCTTACTCATGCTACCAATGAAGTCATTTGACTTGAGCAATTTACGATATTGGTGGCTTGCATATTGAACCCCTTGATCTGAATGGATAATTAACCCTGTTTTGGGCTGGCGTTGCCACATCGCCATAGTCAGTGCGTCACAGACAAGCTGCGCTTTCATTCGTGAGCCCATGCTCCAACCAACGACTTTGCGCGAATATAAATCAATCACTACCGCCAGATACAACCAACCTTCTGCAGTCCAAACATAAGTGATATCTTGTACCCAGGCTTGATCAGCTGCTTCAACGTTGAAGTTTTGCTCAAGTACATTGGGATAAATAGGCTTATTATGCTCACTATTCGTTGTCACTTTGTATCTCTTTTTATAACGCACCCAGACATTTGCCTCTTTCATTAGCTGTGCTGTTTTGTAACGACTCACCGGAAAACCGAGTGCATTTAAGACTTTCTGAATACGCCTTTCACCGTAAGTATTATCACTGAAGTGCGCTATGTCCTTGACACAATCAATCATTTCTTGATGTGTTGGATCCTCTGATTTAGTTGAGAATCGCTTTTGATAACTATAGTAATTGTTACTTTTTACACCCAGTATTCGGCACATTGTCGCCACAGGCCAGGTCTTCTTGTATTGGGTTATGAACGAATATTTCACTTCGTTTCTTTGGCAAAGAAGACCGTCGCTTTTTTTAATATTTCACGCTCCATTTCTAGGCGTTTCACTTGCGCTTTTAGCTCTCTGATCTCTTCTTGCTCAGGGGTTAAATTACCGTTCCCTCTAAAAGCATGCCCATCATCATTTTCAGCTTCTTTTATCCAGCGACCAAGCATGTTGGGATTTACCCCTAAATTTCTAGAGGCTTCTGCTTGTGAGTAGTTTTGCTCAACAACTAATGCGATAGCATCAAGTTTAAATTCTTTGGAATACTTTTTACGTTTTGTCATTATCGATCTCCAGTTAAGTTGATTATCTCTTAACTGGGGTAGTCGAATCCATTAAACCACGTCAACTTAACACCTAACAACTAAGATACAAAATTTACACATTACCAACAACGCCATTTTATCGCCTAAAAAATAGATTACTTAATTAAATGAATTTGTGTACTTTTTAGGCACAAACCTATAATGTCCTGTAATTTTATAGGCAAAAAGGATATCGCTTTTTTCAGGCCCTCGCCCAATGTTATGTACAATCAACGGACTACCAGAACGTGTATCTTGCTCTTTAATAACCATACCAATGTGCGGTAAATTACCAGACAACATCCACGTGACGATATCGCCTGCCTTGTAGTCACTCGCGTTATTAGATTTAGTAAGCTCTTGTCCATGCCGTTTAAAATATACTTGCAGGTTAGGGACTCGTCGGTGATCTATATTTTTATCAGGTTTGGTTAAACCCCAAATACGCTTAGAGGGATATAGCTCAAAGCTTTTTAGCATGTCCTCATGCACAAGCTTTTGCAAATCAATACCTAAAATTCGATATGATCGAATAACTACGTCGGTACACACCCCAACATTAGCGGGCACATCGCCACCCGGATAAGCAATAGAGCGATAAGACCCATCGTAGGTAACGTTATGTGTTGTTCTTTCAAGTAACGCAGCCACAATATCGTCATCAAACGATGCCGCATAGGCATTTACACTAAGTAAGCTCAGTAAAAAAACAGTAAAGCGTGTCATATGCAATCCTTTGAAAGGTGTTTGTTAGCTACAGCGATTGAGCCACATATACAGGCACGTTTATTTTCTTGCCATTATTTGTAAAGTGCTTATCAAGACCATACGCCATGACTTCAAGTGGCGCAGCATCATAACCAACCTGCTGAATTTCGGTTATGTAACGTAACATAAAAGCCTCGGCGCCAAGTTCACTCCATTGGGCTACGTGAACAAGTTCATGAAAATGCACTGCTAAATTATCAGCTACGTAAGGAAGCATGTAATAAGTGTTTTTGTATGTGGTGCCTGCAGCGTTCATGTCAATAAAATCGCCTAATCCCATTTCACGCAAAAAAGGAAAATTAGGTTTTGGTATTTCATCGACAATAACGTAAAAGGCATTTTTTAAAAATTCGGTAGGATAAAACCCATTAAACTCACTGGCAAATTTTTCACAGCTAATTCTTTGATTTTTGTATTTAATATTTGTTGCATCAATCCATTGTTCTATTTGCTCAAGCATGTCCATTCTCTTAATCATCAATGTTTATTGGCTTGACCTTTCCCATTGCGATACAAGCCGATAAGTTAAATGATACCAAAACCAAGGCGAATAATCGAACTCCAAAGCCTAAGAAGTGAACTTATAATCGTGTCCAGTTCTAGTTCATTTATTATTTCATCGGTATCAGCATTAACTAATGCACACGTAAAACCAGTGGGGGTAAGTAACGCTAATTAATAAAAAATCTATTTTAAATCGTGTAACCATTTTACTAATTTTTTAACATGCCCGCTTGAACATAAGATTAGATGGCAAGCTTGTATATAACCCATTGAGTGCAAAATATTTAGTGTTTCTGCAGGTAGTTGCTGTAGTGTCTCTGCGGCAATAGAATACAAGCCATTGTAGCCTTGTGTTTTGCCATTTGGTTTAGTGATGTTTAGCTGCACAGCTTCAATTAAATCGTGTTTTAGTAAAGTATTGATAAAAGCGGTTGTACGTTCGCCGCCATGCATAAGCTTTATCAATTGCTCACTCACATTATTTAGATATGTGGTTGGCTCCCCTGTTTCGTTAAATAACCGTGTTCCCTCACTATTATTTACTCTTGGGTGTTGTTCGTTAATTGTAACAGCGAGATCTCTTTGCTCGGTCTTGTTAGTAAGTTTATTTCCTATTCCTAACTTAAATGGTTGTCGCTGTAAGTGTAAAGGTACGTATGTGGCATGCCATATATCATTTTGTAAAAATAAGTTTTGCCCCTCATCAAAGCCAGTTAAAGCATACATTTCAAACTGGCCAGTTTGATTATTTTTTATAAAATAGACTGGGTAGTCTAATGCAAGTTGAGCTAACTCATCTGCAATAACGGGAATGCAGTTTATAGCTTCGCCATATTGAGCACCATGGCCGGTTTTTATATAAATGTTTTTGTGCGTATTTTTATCAAGTAATACTGAATTTTCCATAATACGTGCTCTTAAAATTTTATTATATTTGCTGCATACCGAACTGCTTTATTTGTTCCAATAATGCGTTATTAGTGGGCAGTTTTTTAAGTAATTGTTCAGTGTGCCTCAAATTATTATTTACCAGCGCTTGCGCCTTTTTAAAGTAACAGTCTGGATTGTTATGTAGCTCTGTTGAGCTTAAAAATCCCATACCATAAAGCACATATTGATAGCTTGCTGCAGGAAATACTTCTTGTGAATGATCAAAATGGTTATCACTTGGCGTATGAAACGTCCAAATAGCTAGGTTATCTTTTAAACTTTGCGGTATAGTTTGCGTGCAACAATGCGCCTGCCAAAAAGGACTATCGGTACGTTTGCTCAATATATAGTGCAACTTTAAAAAATCGATTATTCGCGCCCACCTGTAGCTAAAAGTACGATTAAAACGCTCTGCTGTTATTGCCATGAGACATTCATTGTATGGAAATTGCTCTGCAACAAATTTAGCGGATATCTCCACCAGTAATAAGGCTGATGCCTCTAATGGCTCTAAAAAGCCTGCAGAAAGTCCTATGGCTACACAGTTTTTATGCCAGAACTTTTCTCGATGACCCGGCTCAAAAGTTAACTTTTTAACCTTATACTTACTTTGCTGCGCTTGATTAATATTTAAGTAGTCAAATAATTGTTGTTTTGCCTCATCGTCACTTATGTAATTACTTGCATACACATGCCCTACGCCACGGCGTGTTTGTAATCCTATATCCCAAATCCAGCCCGATGTTTGTGCTGTAGATAAAGTATGCGAGCATATTGGTTCGTCATCTTTGTATGGCATGTGTATGGCAAGCGCACTATCAGCAAATAATACATCTTTACAAGATTTAAACCCCACCCCTAAGTTCTCACCTAGTAATAACGATTTAAAGCCACTGCAATCGATAAATAGATCTCCTGCTATCTCTATTTTATTATTTAGGCTAACGCTTTTAATATCGCCATTTGTGCAATTGTTTACACCGACGACAGTGCCTACAATGTGTTTAACATTAAGATTATCAATGCAGTGGTTTTTTAAAAATGTAGCGAATAAGCCTGCATCCAAGTGATAAGCATAATTTGCTATTGCACTAAATTCGGGTGTGGTGATTTGTTTGGGAGCTAATCCGCTTTCGCATATTGATTGCTGCGCACTTACATACTGGGCAAAAGGAGGTTGTGCGTTATTAATATTAAGCCAACTGGTGGCTAAATTATTTTCAAACATCCCCGTAGGTAGCTCAAGCGGGTGATAATAGTAATCATCATTTTCTCCGGTTACCCACTTAGCAAATTTAGCACCTTGCTTAAACGACACATTACATTTTTTAATAAATTCAGTTTCACGAATACCCATGTCTTTAAGGGTTCTGCGCATAGTCGGCCACGTTCCTTCGCCAACGCCAACTGTAGGAATATCTGAGGACTCTAACAGCGTTATATTTATTTTTTTGCTGTGATGTTTTTGCAAATACGCCGCAATTATTCCTGCACTTAGCCATCCTGCAGTTCCACCGCCAACTATTACTATTGATTTAATATCATCGTTCATAGCAACCTCCTTAGTTAAAAGGCAAAAACGACAGTGCTGAGCTGTCGTTTTGTATTATTTGTCAAAAACTAACTTACCATTTAGCACTTAAGCCAATGCTAAAGCGCGGACCATATTGCTCAGCAGATACTAATTGCTCTGCAAAACGACCATGGCGGCGTGTTGTTTCATTCGTTAAATTAAGTGCATCAAAGCTAACACCCAAGGTGTCGTTAATGGTGTAATTAAAACTAAAATCTAGCTGACCATACGCCTCTGTAAATGTAGGCTCAGTTCCCAAAGACAGTAAGAAATCATCGCGCCAGTTATAGGCTAAACGTACTTGGTAATCATCGTTTTCGTAAAAGCCGACCAAATTACCTGAATCGCTTAGTCCTGCTAGTGCAATTGTTTGGTCAAAATCATACGGTTTAAACGATTCATCGCTATTCACTATCGTATAATTAGCAACCACGCCAAAGCCTGTATCAGGCACCATGTACTGCGCATTTAATTCCCAACCATCTACTTCACGATTTTGAAGATTATCTGGCGTTGCAATATCAAATGTAACAATCGGGTCTGTCGCTTGGCTTAAACATGCTGGGTTAGGTGTATCTGAACTATCGGGACAACCAGGGCGGGGGTTAACACTTGGATCGCGTAACGGCTCGCCATTTACATCATTTAGCGTGCCTTGCACTACGCCTGCACCAATGAAGTTTTCAACAAACTTTTTAAAGTAACCAACTGATGCATAGCTTCCGTCGTCTCCATACCACTCAACTGAGAAATCAAAGTTATCTGACGTAATTGGCAATAAGTTAGGGTTACCTTGCGATGCATTAAACGGTCCTTCAGGACGGGCGTTAATGGTAGTTGATGGGAACATACCACCAATACCTGCACGAGCTAATGTACGACTATATGAAAAACGAGTTTTAAAGCCGTCATCTAAGTCGGCGCTTATATCAAAGTTTGGTAATATACGTGTATAACCGCCTTCAAGCTCCTGCGGTGTTGCTGTTGCAGCAAATACAGGGCGAAGCTCTTCAGCATGACGATAGTTAAAAGCAACAACCCCAGGCTTGACTGAATAACCTGTTACATCGGTGTCTTCGTAGCGCACACCGACATTCATATCAATTGGAATATCGTTAAATTCGGTTTTAAGATCAAATGATACATATATCGCGAGCGTTTGCTCCTCAACCCCATTTGTAGAAATATTTGGCTCAATAAATAATCCTTCATCTCTGACAATATCTACAAAATCGTTGGCACTGTAACGTGGAATAAATGGAAATAGCTGATCCGAACCTGAAAACTCATCAGCAAAGTCACCTTGTTCATCAAAGGTTAGCCCTAGGTTGTCTAGAGGAATATCCACAAATGAGAACTGCTCAGAAAGATAAGTATCAATTTGGTAATCGGTATACATTACACCAAAATTTATAGCGCTGAGTGCCCCACTCTTCAAATTCTCCCATTGTCCACTTGCATGATACTGCTTAATGGTATTTTTCATTTCATAACCACGGCGCTGATATAAATCTGACACAATATTAGCTGGGTTGTAAGCCCCACCCGCCAATGTTGAATCATCAACCCCAATACTCGGAATATCACCAGAGAAGTTAGCACTGATGGATTTAACCGAACCTGGGACATTCTTTAAATTTGCAATTGTTTCAGCTGTATCACCATCTGGGTTTGAGTGTGATGTAGAGTTATGAGCGTCAAACGTAAGTTTCAATGAATCGCTTGCTTGCCACGTTAAATTTAAGCCTAATGAATCGTTTTCTTTTTCTTCGTAGAGCTCCCACGCCCAAAAATTTAGCTCATCGTTAGTATTTTTAATATCAACTAACGTACCGTTGGCATCGGTTGTACCTGTTGGGTTATCAAACCAAAACGCCATTTTATTGGTATTACTCGTTTCTTCAAAGCGCGATAGCGTGTAATCAAGCGTGGCTGTAATATTATCATTAGGCGCATACTGTAAAACCAACTGCGCATTTTGGCGTTCTCGCTTAGTTTCAAAGCGCTCCATTTCTGGCGTCCAAGGTACCCAATAAGTACCCGTTGGATTAACTGTTGTATCAATTGCACTGCTATCAACACCGGCAGCATTTGCTCGGTTACGTACCCAACCTTGCGATGTACCTACGCGCTCTCGGCCACTTTCTCGCTCTGAATGCGACAGCGCAAGTAAAACACCAAACGTATCATCAGCGAATGTTTGGCTAACCATTCCCGAAATTTCTGGTGTTACGTTTGATTTCTCTGAGCTGGTGTCTTTAATTGCCTTTGCATTTGCAAATGCTTTAAAACCGTCAAAATCAAATGGTTTTGCTGTATTTATATTAATGGTTGCGCCAATACCACCTGAGGCTACATTCGCTTTACCCGTTTTATAAACTGATACGCCCGACACACTTTCAGCCGCGATTTCTCTAAAGTTAAAGCTGCGAGAAACTCCCGCTTCTTGTAAAACCGAAGAGTTTGGCATTTGACGACCATTTAAGGTTACTAAATTAAAGCCAGGACCAAAACCCCGAACACTAACTTGGTTGCCCTCATTGTTTGCACGGTCGATTGATACACCACTAATACGTTGCAGCGATTCAGCTAAGTTAGTATCAGGTAACTTACCAATGTCTTCTGCTGATATAGCATCTACGACGCCTGATGAATCTTGCTTTATTGACGCAGATTTACTTAATGCGCTTCTGATACCTGTTACTTGGATAACTTCAACATCACTTTGTACAGTTGTCTCGTTTTCCTGTGCGGCGTAACTTACTGGAGAAGTTATCAGCATTGCCGCGCAAATCGCATTTAATTTGAATTGTGTGTTAGTCATTATTGCACCTAAATATTGTGTTTATAACTTTTAACCATTAGCAGGTTATCTATGGGCATTATCATTGTTAAAATAACATTGTTAAAATAACATTGTTAAAATAACATTGTTAACAATTAACTTTACAGTAATGGAATTTAACTAACCAAGTCAAACAAATTGACCATTTATTTTACAAATAACGTTTAGTTTTCGCTCAAGAATGAGTGGGAATAAATATTTAGTGAGCTAAAAAGGCGGTATAAAAGTTAATTTTTCGCGGCGCTGGTTAAGAGGTTTATCGACATATTGAGCCATAAGGATATTTAAATTTATCTTTCGAGGCTGAATTTGCAGCAGTATGTTTGACTTTTAGGCAATGCAGAGCCTGTGCTGTGTCGCAACGCAGCATAAATGCCAAACAACCGCTATCCTTGGTTCCTCCAAGGCGCGAGTTAATACTTAAGCGTTAAAACTAGGTTTAGCGCGCCAATAATGATGTGATTTTTTGTGCTGTGCTTTTAAGTTCATCAATAACACATTGCTTATTTGAAGAAGTATTAAGTGCTGAATCAAAAGACGAAATGGTAAGCGCGGCTATTAACTTTGCATTAGGCTTACCTATTAATACGCTAAAGTCGTGTACACCAGCGATCAGTGGGTTATTTTGTACAAGGTATCCTTGCTCTTTAATTAAATCGAGCTCGTTCAATAACTGATGACATTCATTTTCATAAGCACTATACGTTTCATCGTGTTCAATTAGCATCTGGCGCACTTCGTCATTACTGTTTGATAAAAGTACTTTACCTGCACTGGAACTACTCAGCGTAAATAAAGCCCCTTCAGCAATACTTAGATGCATTGGACTTTTGCTACGCGCTTGCACAACAACCATTGCTTGGCTTTGATACAACATACTTAAATGGCAAGACTGCCCACTATTTACAGCCAAATCTTCCATATGCGGTAATGCCGATTGCAGTACATTATCCATAGGGGAGATACTTCGTGATAAATTATAAAGCTTTAACGACAGACAATATCTGCCCGACTCCAGTGAGCGAACTAAATAGCCACGCTTTTCAAGGCCCACGAGCACTCTGTATACCTCATTAGGTGTTCTAGAAATACCAGATGCTATTTCACTTTGCGTACAAGGTGCGTTATTTAGAGCTAAAAACTCTAATATATCCAAACCTTTATCTAAAGCGGGCACTGCATATTTTGCTTTTGACTTATCGTTCATAGATGTCCTTTGTTTAAATTTCAACCTAAAATAACTTGTATCTTTATATATAAATTTAAAAATTTTTTTGACTACAAAAAACAATTTACTTGTTTATAATCAAACACCTAGCAAATAAAAATCAATTCATATATAAATGCAGTATTTTTATATAAATTAAACTTGACCTAAATGCATAACCGATCAAGTATTGTCAACAATAAACAAATAAATAGAAAAATGGAACTACATTTATGTCACACACTTATTTAACACCACAACAAATAGCTGATTTTCACCGTGATGGTTATATTATTGTCAAAAATTACTACAGCGCTGATGAAATTGAGCTACTACAACAAACTGCTTTTAATGACGATACACTCTATGAACGAGCATGGGACAAAAAAGACGCCGATGGCGCTGTAAGTAAAGTCTGTTTATGGCAAAAAACAGGCGACGATTTATACAGTATGTTTTCTCGCGGTCGTCGCTTAATTGAAGTATGCGAAACACTTATTGGCGAAGAGGTGTACCACACCAGCACTAAAATTATGATGAAAGAACCATTTGTAGGTGGCGCCTGGGAATGGCACCAAGATTTTGGCTACTGGCATCGTGATAATTACATGCTTTATCCAAAATCAATTAGCTGTATGGTCGCCATTAATAAAGCGACGCAAGAAAATGGTTGCTTGCAAGTACTTAAAGGCTCACATCATTTGGGACGATTGGATCACAGTAAAACCGGTGACCAAAAAGGCGCCTGTTTAGAGTTTGTAGAAGAAGCAATGAAGTACCATGAACTTATAAATGTAGAACTTGAACCAGGTGATGTACTGTTTTTCCACTGTAATTTACTGCATAAATCAAATCAAAACCGCGCTGCCGAACCTCGTTGGTCAATGATCAGTGCTTACAATGCGATTAGCAACCAGCCATTTAAAGAAAACGAAGCTGTTTATTATCCATTAAATCGCGTTAACGATGATGCTATTTTAAATTTTAAAGCAAAAGAACGCACTTAAAGTAACCTTCTAGCCTAAACCAGCTTATGCATTATAGCCCAATGCATAAGCTGGTTTTTTTATATGGAAAATTCTGTATGTTAACCTCAGAGCAAAAACACCTTATACCTCACGCTACTCCTAAAAATGACGAAGACCCACACGGGAAAATAATTGGCCAAGGTAAATTTAAATACAAAATAGACGCCCACTGGGGAAAGTTAAACCCCAATAAATACCCTATAGAAAATTGTCATGCGATGGTGATGGACTCACAAGGGAGAATATTTATGATCACCGATAACACGACTAATAATATTTTAGTGTATAGCCAAAACGGTGAATTACTTGACGCTTTTGGAAGCTCTTTTCCTGGTGGACACGCTATAAAAATTGTAAAAGAAGGCGAGCAAGAATTTCTATACGTTGTAGATAGTGGCTGGATTGTTAATCGCCACTGGGATGGTCACAGCACAGAGCAATGGGATAGCCCTACTAACAATGTCATTCCACAGGCTGGCTTTATTGCCAAAATGACCTTAGATGGCAAACTAATATACAGTATCGGCCATCCACAAACGTGCGGTGCTTATAAACCCGAGCAACCTTTTCGCCCTACTGACATTGCCATTGCCCCCAATGGGGATTTATATGTCACCGATGGTTATGGCAGCGACTTTTTGCTGCATTATGATAAACAAGGTCGCTATATAAACCATTGGGGCGGTCACCATAATGAAGACAAAAATTACAATTTACACAACACCCATGGGGTTGAAGTAGACTTACGTGATCCCTTAAATCCTACATTAATAGTAAGCTCTCGTTTTGAGCAATGTTTAAAAGTATTTTCGTTTGATGGTAAGTACCTTGATAGAATTAGCGCTAATGGGGCATATATTGGCGGTCCCGTGTTCAAAGGTGAACTATTTTATGCACCAGTTTGCTGGTCGCATATTGACAATAAAAATGCTGACGATTCTGGTTTTATTAGTATATTTGATAAAAGTAACACGCTAATAGCTAATTTAGGGGCACCGCAACCGCAGTATATAAATGGAGAACTACAGCCGATGCAAAGTAACGGGGACATTTTTAATCACGTGCATTGTATTTGCGTAGATCAAGACGACAACTTATATGTAGGTCAGTGGAACTCCTCTAAAACATACCCAATTAAATTAATAAAACAGTCATGCTAAGTTTAACGCTCTGAGAATAGTGTTTATTTTTAATAATGAGTACCTTGTACTCATTGTAAAGCATAAAACTCACAGGCTTAACAGCAAAAATACACCTAAAGCCATTCCCAGCATATTTAGTATTAGTTTATTTGTATTGTGTTAGGCAGTAGTAGCGATACAAATAAAAAAACTGCGAAGCTATCATATAGATAAACCCGCAGTTTGTTTATTACTAAACCTTTATTACACGTTTTTAGCGAGTAATACGTTTACTCATTTTAAAGTTTTGTAATGTTAGTGAACTAACTGCACCACCACTGTCAGGGAATGTAACTTCAATATTGTTAGTTTTTTTAATGTTATTATATGGCACTGGAATTTCAATAACACCAAAGAAACGCTCACGTCCAAGGCCACCATTTTTTTGATCATATCCTCTAAAATCAGTAGGAATAGCGACTCTATTCCCATTAACAGTTACAACTGGCGTTAACGACTTACCATGAGGGCGGCCAACACCTAAGCGCAATGTAGCCTCGCCATTAGCCCCTTTATCTACATTGTTAATAGTAAAGAACTGGGTCGCGTTGGCTGCAATATTTTTAACTACTGCACTTGCGTAATGCTTAGTCTCTTGATTAATATTGTTAATAACAACATTTTTTTGGTGACTCACTTTAATTATCATGGTTGACTCAGAGCCTAATACAACAGAGCTTGGTAGTGTTGTTCTGTTGCTGTTATCCAATACTGGTTTGCCTTGGGCATTAGGATATAAATGCTTAATATTTACACCCGTTACGTTGTTAGAACCCTTGCCTAAAACACTTAAATCAATATTGGTCGGCGAAAATTCAAGGCTGTTTAATACCAAATAAACATCTTTGCCATCAACATACGCGTCAGCTTGAATATCCATATCGCTTGCCCAGCTATCTATTCGCGTCCCTTTTATATCAGACCATAACTGGTAAAACTTAACCATTTCGGTGTAAACCCATTGCTCGCCGGTTTCACCTTGACCTTCTTTAGCTTGACGCAGTAAACGCCAGTAATAGGGAATAGTGTCGCTTATACGGCCCCATTCTGCTTTTAATGGAATAAACGGAATGGCTTTATCAATACGGTTTGGCCTTTCCATAAAGCTCATCAGCATAGAGCTCATTGCCTTTAGACATAACCAGTCACGTTGCGGTGTCCATTTAGTACCAAATGAGCCTTGTAATTGAGAGCCATATTCGGAAATAACTAACGGCTTAATACTTCCCCATTTATAAGCCATATATTGCTCAACCATATCAAGGGTCGCTTCCATATTGCTGCCTTTTCGGTACTGTATTTGATGCTGACCACCAGGGCCACCTGGGAAATTTGGAAAGTCATATAAGTGCATCGAAATAAAGTCCATTTTATTTCCTGCAATATCTAAAAATGCCTTGTCGCGTTGCTTCCAGTTATCGAAAAATTGTGACCCTTTTTCATAATCAGGAAACGCCACCGTAAAGCCCCCTACTTTCACATCATTCAGTGCAGGGTTAGCATTAATCACATCAGCAACTGAGTTATGCAATCTAAAAATGTCATAGAGGCTTTCTTTATCATAACCGGTATGCGGAAAGTCGTGCAGTTCAAACAGTGGCTCGTTCATTACCTCAACATACGTTGGGCGCTTTTGACCAAGGCTATCTGATGGGCCTGATTTAAAGTATTTTTGTAAAAACTGCGCCATGTAGTCGCCCATGGCTGTACCTAGTGGTTCAGCCGCAGTATCTCTTTGTGAGAAAGACCAATTTTGATTACCAATTTTAGTGCCATCAGGATAATAAGGATGTTGCTGTGCAGCGACAATTAAATCGCTGTTACGCCCTTCATGCTTTCGCATTGTTTTAGCTTGAGCTGTTGTAATATTGGTGTAATTCCATTTTACTCCGCCGCCATTTGTTGTTGCGGTTGCCGCGCTTGCATAACCTGGTTTTGCTGAATCTTCTGGTAATTGTGTTAGTTGATATTTCATGCCCCCTGTATCACGACCAAAGTACACATCGTAATCTTCTAAAAAATGGGTCATTAAATCAGGATCAGCATTAGGCGCATTTAAGCTTTGAGCGTTATTTCCAAACCAGTCACTTTCGGTATTTGATGAATGTAACGTAATAAATTTACGACGATCGAAGCTATCAAACTGTCCTACAGCATGTTTTGTATCAATATTAAACTGCACTTTAACAGCGTGCACATTAAAGGTACTTGAAAGTAATAGCGCACTCGAAACCGCACAATACAATGATCTTTTTTTCATAACTGTTACCTATCTTGGTGTAAAAATTAATCCTTTGTGTAAAGGCATGGAACTCACAATCAATATAATGTTAACAATTAACAAAATGCAACGATTAGTTAAAGTTTTGTTCAAATTTCACACTTTAGTGGTAATTAACGGGACTAAGTTAACGCCGTAAATGAACAAGCTGAACACCCTATTTACAACTAGGTATTTAGAGAGTGTTAACTTTTTGAGGTTGAATTTGCTGCAGCATGCTTGGTTTTTAGCAAAACCAGAACCCAAGCATTTGATAAAAAATATTTTATGTGTGACTTTTAATTACATTCTAATTATTTCAGACGTTTTTCAGTGTTAACAATTTGTTGTTATTCATTCAAAAGGAAGATGACTAATGATCACATTGGCTAACTTATTTTAGTGGGACTCACTCATAAAAAGTAATCTATAGAATTGCTGAATAGAATTTAATAAGTAACAGATCTGATTAACAAATATAAACTTTATGAGTAAACTGGCTCAAAAATAAAGCATTTCTTTTTGTCATTTATAGTAAACATAAAAAAGCGCTGAGGGTATAAACCACCAGCGCGTTATTAATATCAAGTTAAGTCCACAAAAATCACATTCAATGGGGGCTAATTATACTTTTAAATACTTAACCTTCCTCTTCAATAAGTGACTCTAGTAAGTCATGTATTTCAGCTTTAAGCTCTTTGTCTTCAATTTTATTAGCACTGACTTTAGCGTTTTGTAAGTTTTTAATCGCTTCGTCTTTTTGACCTATTTCTAACTGTAACGTAGCCATTGAAAAAGCAACCGATGACATATGATCTTTGTTATTAATTGCAATTGACTTCTCTAACGCTTTTTCATAAGTGGTGATCGCTTCTTCTAGCTCTTCGGTAAAATCAGCTAGGGTTTCCCATTGCACTGGGTGATCTTTAGACGTATTTTCGTTTTCCATACAAATAGCTTTTAATTGAGCAAATAAAGACTCAAACTTTTCACGATCATTTTTATTAGCAGCCGTCATTAGTTCTTCTGCTAAGTCGTGTACCGCTTTGTATACTTTTGTGTTCATCATTACGTGTTACCTTTTAATGCAGCTAAACTCAATTACTCACTCAATTTAGCCAAAATATAGCATTCAGCCATTACAAAACATGTTTTAACAACTGATTTATTTAATTTGGTCTATAGCGTAATAATACATTAATAATAAACATCGGGTAGGCGTTAAACACTTTGTGATTAAAATTTTACCGAAATTATTGCTTGTAACCTTAAATGCGAAATAAACTCGCAAGCCAATCGAAGGTAAAGATGGTTGTAAATACCTTAAGCGCAATAACAGCTATAAACAATAAGAGAATTAGCGCTTTAGCTTTGTTACTTTTAAGATTGTTCCAATACAATAACTTTGCATTAAATTCTGTTTTTAACTTTGAAACAGCTTCTTTCATGATAATTCCTGATCAAATATTTTTGTACAGTAATTGTAACAACCACAAGTTACTCAAACTGATTTCATAACATTTTTAACTACCTTTAGAGTAAACCATTTAATAATGTCTGCACTATATAAAATGTAACAAGGGATTTTTCATCTAGATTAATGCCGTAACTACTGTGTACACACAAATTAAAGGGATGGTTTTTTAATTAAGCAAACAGCGAATAATAAATTCAGTGCTACACTCACAGCTAACTTAAACTCGTTGACAACCAATTCAATTAGCAAATTATGAAACAATGTAATCAATGCGGTAAGTGCTGTATTAAATACGGTGGTGGCGATTTAAGCGCATCAAAAGAAGAAATTGATTTATGGGAGCTTTTTAACCCCGAAATCTATGAATACGTGAAAAACGACGAAATTTGGTTTGACCCAAAAACAGGATTGAGACTAGATGCTTGCCCTTTTTTAGAAATTGCGCCTAAAAAAGATCCCTTGGCTAAAAACATGTACACCTGCAGTATTTATCTCGACCGCCCAGAGGACTGTCGCCACTACCCTAGCCTCATTCCTGAAATGATCAGAGACGAATGCGAGATGATTGAAGCTATCGACATAAAGAATCAAACCAGAGCTCAACATAAACTCGATATACTTATGATTGATAGTCGATAATTCTCTTTTAAACTGCAACAGGTTATTGGTTAGTTTTTATTTTTAAAAAAGAGTAAATCTGTATACCAACAACCTATAGCAACTACAATAGAGCCAAAGCAAATTAAAAAAAAGGGCCCTATAGGCTCAACCCAACCTATTGAAATAATTATAATAAATGGAGTTGCACTCGCTAAAAGAACCATAGGTAAATTAAAAACATTAAATTTTTTTAATAAAATTGATATTGGTACCCCATAAACAAGTAGTGCGGGATAGACATAAAATAAGCTTCCGCCGACCATTGCAGCCGAAAATACTATTGCATCTAAATAGCTTTTTGAGGGCTGAGATCCAAACAGAGCAAATACAATAGCAAGTAAGGTACAAGCAGGAAATAAGGCTAAAGGGCCTATCAATATAACAGCAATAAATTTGATAAATAATCCCTTTTAATCAGGTGTTGTTCTGTGCCATTAAGCCTTAAATTACTGTGTATCTATGCAATAGATTTTGAAGAGCTTTTAACACAGTAAATGAGAACCTCAATACGTTAGGATAATCATGTCGATAACAAGGCATCTGTATTCTTTTCCGCCAATAGCACAAGCAAATATAATACACATTAAGATCAATCACTAATGCATACGAATTATGCCATCTATTTTTAAAATTTAATAAGACTTCTGTGATAACTAAGGCCACTAATAATTAGTGACCTTGCTTTTTATAACATAACAAATAGTTAGTTTTTTAAATTAAATATCATCACTGTACTCAAACGCTTGAAGCGTCACGCTACTAACAAATCCGCCATCATCTGGGTATGTAACTAATATCGTATTATTGGTTTTTAACAGCTCGTTTGGAACTTCGATTTCTAGCATGCTAAATACTTGTGGGCGAAATACTTGCTCATCACCGGCATAATCGGTTGGTACAGTAACTAAAGTGCCATTTACTTTAACGATAGGTTGTTGAGCTAAATCATGCTCTCTACCAAAACTTAAACGCAATATACCTTTACCATATTCACTTGTTTTTACATCGTTAATGTTAAATTTAAGCGCTGTATTGGCTTTAATTGGCTGTTTGTAGGTTGTTGCATAGTATTTATGCTCGTCAGACTCAGCAGTAATTTTTATATTGTTGCTGAACGTATATTCAATAATTACTGTGGCTTCTGCGCCTATGTTAATGCTTTTTGGTAACTCATTTTTTACACCAATATTTTGTGATGTTGTTGTAAGTGTTGACTCACCATTAGCAAAGTGCAAGTGCTTAATTTTAATGTTATTAATCGGATTGCTTGGTAGCTCTGTTAAATTTAGCAAGGCGCTATTAGCACTTGTTTCTAAATTACTGATAATTACATATGCCTTGTTCTTGTTTACGTAACTATCTACTAATAAGTCGGCTTCATTTGAGTCAGTATTAACACGTGTGCCATTTACATCTGACCACAATTGATAAAATTTAATAATGTCGGTGAATACATATTCATCGCCTGTTTCACCTGTTTTTTCGTCATTGTGGCGTAGCAAACGCCAAGCATAATCACGCCCCTCATTACCACTCCACTCTGCTTTTGCTAAACTAAATGGAATGGCTTTAATTATGAGATTAGGTTTAGCCATAAATTGCATCATCATAGGGCTAAACGATTTCATAGTTTGCCAGTCATTTATTGCAGTCCATGGCGTTGCTTCTGTTTTATGGTCACGCCCGCCGTATTCCGAAATCATGAAAGGTTTTACCTTACCTAGCTTAAGCTTTTCGTATTGCTCCATCATGTCCATAGTGGCTTCTATACGGGCTCCTTTAAAGTTAGCAACGCCTTTATCGCGGTTTAAATAGCCAAAGTCGTAAAGATGAATCGAAAAATAATCCATGTATTCACCGCTGGTATCTAAAAATAGCTTCATTCGCTCATCCCAACGATTAAAGTTGTTATCGTCAAACCATGGAAAGGCAGTGGTGTACCCACCAATCTTAATACTTGTATTAACTTTTCGTATGCCCTGGGCTACTTCGTTATGAAAAATAAATGTATCGATAGGCTTACCGTGATGTACATCAACAAGTTCGTAAAGTGGCTCATTAAGTATTTCAAGGTATTGTGGCCGTGCTGGGCCTTTGTTCGGTCCTTGGTTGTCATTTCGATAAAATTCATTTACAAAATTTCCCATATATTGACCCACAGCATCGGTATTAGCAAAGCTCCATTCGCCTTTGCCTTTATGATTACCAATCCAAAACTGATTAATTTGCCCGCCTATCATTACGTGGGCTTTATTATCGTATTTATGAAGCTTCGACAACGTTTTACCATAATAATCTTCGCGAGCAGTTTTGCCATAAGCAGCGATACTCTCAGGGCTTGCGTACCCTAGGTTATTTGAGGTTTGCTCAACTTGAGTCGCGTAATACGGCATAGAACCATTATCGCGACCAAAGTACACATCAAGGTCGTTAAGTAAGTAGTCAAGCTTATCTTCTTCCCCCTTCCAATCGGTTGTTGTTAGCATCGAATGCATAACAATGTATTTGCTTCTATCAAAGGTTGATAGGCCGTCAATACTTCGCTTTACGTTTAAATTTACGGATACTTCTGGCTGCGCGACTAAATTGCATGATGCAGTACATGCAAATGCAATTAAAAGTGAGCTAATGACTTTCATGTGTTATCTCCTTATTTTAATTGTGTGTGAGTTTTGCTTTCTAATTGAGCAAAAAAGATCATAGTTTTAGCTACATGTTCGTGCCAATACTCCCAGCAATGGGTGCCTGCAAAAATATCGAACGTATGAGGAACATTTTCATCAACTAGCTTTTTTGCAAGCGCAGTATTAGCACTAAAAAGTACATCGTCTTTTCCGCAATCAAATCGCAGTGGCGGTAATGTCTTTTTATTCGCGATCAATGTTTTAAACACGTCGCCTTTGTACTTATCAGTGGTTTTTTTTAGTGGCTTTAGAGTATGTTCATCAACAAAGTGATTAAAGTCGTCAAGCTCAGTAATTGATGAATGCGCTGATATACCGCTAAAAATAGTTGGATGCTTTGCACCTAAACATAATGCTCCATACCCTCCCATTGAAAGGCCCGTAATATAAATATTTGATGAGCTCGAGCACATTGGTTGAGTTTGAATAACAGCGCTAATCACATCATCAACTATCCATGCTTCATAATCTGCATTTTTAAGTGGCAAATACCCGCTGCCCTCAGCGTGTGCTCCATCTGATGGCATCACTAATACAAACTCGTTAAGGCCACTGCTACGAAGCTGCTGATACACTTTATGTACGCCCCCTAGCTGGCTCCACATCCAGTGGCTACCATACACACCATGCAGTAATACAATTATAGGTACATTTTTATTACTGGTTGCTTCTTGGTAAATGCTTATATCACCTCGCCCTTTTAAGTGACTGCTATACGCGGTTAGCGTTACAAAGTTATCAGCGGTGTAACAGTTATTTGATACCTCTAAACGATGAATTGCCATTTTATGCTCCTTTAATCATCAAACACGACGACACCTTTAGCGATACGCCCTGCTAGCATGTCGTCAAAGCCTGTTTGTAACTCATCTAACGAGTAAGTTTTTGTGACTAGCTCATCGAGCTTGAGCTTTTTTGCGTCATAAAGGTCTAGTATTTGAGCAAAGTCGCGCTTAGGATTACATTGCCCGTAGAGCGGATTTATATAAATTTTATCCCACTCAAATAATTCGCAATCAAAATCTATTTTTTGCTCAATGCCACTCACTTGCACCGCAACGCCCGCGCTGCGTATTAATGCTAATGGCGCGGAGCCAAGTGCCGGCACTGCTGTACACTCAAAGGCATAATCGGCTCCGCGACTATTTGTTAGCGCTTTAACTTCGTTTATCATATGAACTAAATCAGGGTCATACTTTTTAGCAAGTACAGTATGTGTAGCACCAAATGCTTTAGCTTGTGTTAATCGCTCCGGTGACAAATCAATTGCTATTATTTTAGCGGCGCCTGAAATTGCAGCCCCTTGTATTGCATTTAGTCCTACGCCTCCACAGCCTAATACGGCAACTGACGAACCTGCTTTTACTTTAGCGGCATTAACCACTGATCCGTAACCGGTCATTACACCGCAACCAACAATACTTGCACTTGGAAAAGGAATGTCACTGTGTATTTTTATAACTGCAGCAGCCTTAACAACGGTGTATTCGCTCATCGTACCTAAATGAAATGAGCGCTCTAAGCTATTGCCATTATGCTCACACGCTTGTTTACCTGCGTGTCCGCATAAACCATTGCCAGTTACGGGGCTATTTACTTCACAAATGTGTAAATTACCCTCTTGGCACTGGAAACACTCACCACACGGAATTGCCCAATTTAGTATTACTTTATCGCCAATAGTAAATTCCGTTACACCTTCGCCCAACTCAACAACGGTTCCTGCGCCTTCATGACCAATGATAAATTTTTTATTCCACGTTTTAATGGAATCCCAATCGGTATGACAAATACCTGAGGCTTTTATTTTAATTTTTACTTCGCCAGTACTTGGTTTTCCGACATTAACGGTATCGAAGAAAAAACCGCCTTTTCCATCTGCAATTGCAGCTTTTGCCTTGTACATGTAGACTCCTAAGTCTCTAAATATAAGTATTATGTTATGAAGCAACCGACAATTTACTGTGAACCGTTTTGTATAAAAGACGGTTACGATTTCGAAATTCATCATGTAAGTTATCTTCAGCACGATAGCTATTCATGTTTTATGCACTTTCATCAGGTGCACGAATTTATATTTTTTGAACAAATTGATGGCACGTATTTTTACCATCAGGGTGAATCAACTTTGTCTGATTTTGAGGCCGTTTTTACGCCTGCAATGGAAACGCATGATTTTGCTTTAAACCCACGTCCTAAATCTTGGTATATTGTGCAGTTTATGCCTGAGCGCCTTAACGACCCAGCCCTACAAGAGTTTTTAGATCTATTGAAAACCGGTTTACATCTAACATTTAGCGTTGAACTACAAAAAAGAATCCATAAACTACTCGCATGGATGTTGAGCGAGTTTAACGAAAACCCAAAAAGTAAAACCTGCAAACAACTGTTTAATAGTTTAATAACCATGGTGTGCGAATACGGTAAAAGTAGTTTATCTAACCAGCAAAAACCGTTGAGTGGTTCAGCTAGCTTTAAAAAGTTAACACCCGTTGTTAATGAGCTAAAAACAAAAAATGGCCTCAATCTTTCGCTAGAGCAAGCCGCAGCACTTTGTTATTTATCACCTTCGTATTTTTCACGAGTATTTAAAAAGCATTTTAGAGTGCCGTACTCCGACTACCTTATTCAGCACAAGCTATATAATGCCGCACGACTACTTGGGCAAAGTGATGCCTCGGTAACTGATATTTCTTACGACTTGAGTTTCTCCAGCCCGTCGTATTTTATTAAGCAGTTTAAGCACCATTTTAAAGTTACCCCTCACCAGTATCGCCAGCAGCTACGTCTCAAGTAGGTGTTGCTTTGCAAGCGGTGTTGCTAAATCACTTAATATCCGCTTATTAACCTTTATATTTTGCTTTATAGCCTGTGTACCAAGTACGTAGGCTTTAGCATGATTAACCGCTTCTACACACAACAATGTGTCGTTATTAAAATACCAAAGCGAAAATTGTTCCGGTGACTCTTCGCGTACGACAATTTCGTTATACCCTTGTGATAAACCCACTATCTGTAGTTTGTACTCGTATTGATCTGACCAAAACCAAGGTAAAGCAGGAACCGGTTCACTATTTTTTGCTAAAAACTGTGCAGCTGTTTTGGCTTGTTCTACTGCATTTTGAACCGATTCAAGTCTTATCCATCTCTGATAAATTTTATTAAAATGTGAGGTACAGTCACCGATAGAAAAAATATCAGGGTGTGAAGTTTGGCACACTTCATTTACTTTAATACCTTGTTCGAGCGCTAACTCTGCAGTCACTGCAAGCTCGGTATTAAGCCTTACCCCAACGCCCACTAAAATAAAATCGGCGGGATATTGAGTGCCATCACTGCATACAACATAATGTTTATTAGCTGTGTGCTTTATTTGTACAACATCTTTTGCTGTTTGCAAATCTACCCCTTTGCTTATGTGCAATTGAGTTAAAAAGTCAGACATAACAGCTGATGTAACACGCGAGAGTATGCTTTGTTGTTTTTCAATTACCGTTACTTTTGCACCTAACGCTATAAACGATGACGCCGACTCAAGGCCAATGTAGCCGCCACCAATAATGACAACCTGTTTATCATTACTTTTATTGAGTGCTGTTTTTATTGCCACTGCATCTGCGTGTGTTCGCATCGCAAAATATTGTGCATTTCCTTTATCGTCAACGGTATCAATAAGCCCTTTAATAGGCGGAATAAAGGGCGAACATCCCGTCGCTATCACTAATTTATGAAAGGCTATTTGCTTTCCACATTTCAGCGTAATTGTTTTACTTTGTTTATTAATTGCAGTAACACGCTGGCCCAAGCATAAATCTATATTGCTATCGGTATAAGCTTTTTCTACTTTTAATGGAGTCGATTTTACATCATCCGATTGCAACGTTTTTTTAGACAAAGGTGGCCGATGATATGGCAGCTCTGGATCGCTGTCGAGTAACGTAATTTTACCCAGCCAACCTTGCTGGCGAAGGGTAAAAGCAAAGTTAACCCCGCCATGGCTTGCGCCAATAACCACCACGCTTTGCTCAAGTAGATTTGGTTCTGTATGTGTGTTTTGCATAATGCTGTACCCGCTTTTAATTGGCTACTCTGAAGGTCATGCCATCAATATTGTCAGACACCTCAATTTGGCAACATAAACGGCTGTATTGCGTTACGTTATCGTCCAGCTCTAGCATGTCGCTTTCTATCTCATCGGGTGTACCTACTTTTTTAAAGTCATCCGGTGTTAAGTAAATATGACACGTTGCACACGAACATACACCGCCACAATCACCATCAATACCAGTAACACCATTTGCTGATGCTAGTTCCATTAGCGAGCCACTGTCGCCCTCAACTTCAACTGCATCGTTTGTTTTGGTTATAAATATTACTTTCGCCATCGTATTAATCCTCTACTTTTACTTGTTACTGTATTTATTTAACTATTTTGTACGGTGTTTTTATTTTGATTTAAAGCTAACGTGCAGACTGTTAAAGCCTACCTTTCTTGAAAATTCACCTAGTTTTTCAATATTTTCATCTGCTTTTATTGTCTCTATTTGAGCAACTTTATTAGCAAGTGATAACACTAGTTGACGCAGAATTTGGCGAGCATGCGTTGCGCCCAAACAATTGTGATGGCTAAAACCAAAACTAATATGCGGGTTAACCTTTCGGTCGAAGTCGACATTGTTGGGATCTTTGAATACCTTTTCATCACGATTAGCCGACGCCCAACATAACGAAACTCGTGTGTCGGCTTTTATAGCGTGCTCACATACGCTTGTGTCTTGCGTAGCGACGCGGCCCATTTGCGTAAGCGGCGAAAAATAGCGAATGAGTTCTTCTACGGCCCTGTTTAATATTTCAGGCTCATCATCAATACGCTTTAAATCACTGATGTTTTCGCTAAAGTAGGCAATAGAGTTTGTGATCGCGTTTATAACGGTGTCGCGCCCCCCTGCAAAGGTCAGGATCATCACACCTTTTACTTCTTCTTTACTCAGCTTTTTACCGTTCGCCTCTGAATTTAAAAGCACTGAATATAAATCATCACCCGGGATTGCAATGGCGTTTTCTATTTGCTCATCAATGTAATCGTATAGAATATTGGCTTTATCGCTATCAAGGTCACTATCTTCACTTCTAAATACGTGCGTACCCCAATCTATCCATGTTTGTGCTTTATCCATTGAGGTATTAAGTAACAGCGTTAACGCTTTAGATTGCAGCGGGAGTGCAAATTGTGACACCACATCTAACGACTCGGCTTTGAAGGCATTGTCTATTGTTTCATCAATAATAGCTTGTAAGCGCGCTTGGTAACCCTCATCTAATGGACGCTTAAACCATGGATTTAATAGTTCACGAAAACCGCCGTGCTCAGGTGGGTCTACTTCAAATGGGATTTGACGTGTTTTACGTATTGCGACTTCTGATGGAATTACAATACGCCCTGGTTTAGCTCCTGATTGAAAAACAGCACAATTATGCGCCGCTTTACGTACATCTTTTAGACCTAATATCATATTGACGGGATCGTTTTGATCGTCCATTTGTCCCATGCCACTTGCTGTGCGTTTTGTTAAAAATGTATCAGGGAAATCGCTCACACCTATTATTTTTGACGTCATAATAAAACCTAACACTGTAATAAATGAATTTAGATACAACATATTAAGGGCAACTTTATGATGGAAATACACGCATTTTGCTTAAAAATGGTAGTTTCATGCTTTTTAATACAATTTAAAAGCATAAAAAAGCCAACAGTTTATGTTGGCTTTTAGTGGGGATGTGAGAGTTACTAACTAATTTAATTTGTATTGCTTATTCAGCAAAGAGTGCATTCCTTTATAGCAATCTAAAGCTTTACCACTTACTTTGCAATTTGGGTTGTGGTAAATGCCAATTCAGATAAATCTCTGAATAATTAAATATAAAATATTGCCTCTTTAGAAAACAATTTTTTAACGTTAAATACTCCTATTATAGTGGATTTAATATCAACAGCTTGCACTGTAAGTAATGTAACTATTTTTATAAAGGCGCCCACAAGAGCAATACACATAAGATTTAATTTATGGTGGATTATTCATCACTCCTTGTTAAATAATCACTTCACTGCTCTTGTGGCCGCACAACGACTCGTTTATTTTTTACTAGGAGTGCTTAACTAAATGTGGTTTAACGAGTTGTGGGTCAAACTCGACACCTGTACCTATTATATCTGGCGCGCACGCTTTGCCGTTTTCAAGTTTTAAAGGACGCGTTGTGTATTCATCAATAGGAAAAGAATGAACCTCTAAAAAACCAGCATGTGGCTGAGATGCCAGTAGTGATACATGCAGTTCATGCATACCATGACTGCAAATAGGTAAGTTATGGGTATATGCCATACTGGCTACATGTAACCACCCTGTTATACCACCAATATTTGATGCATCTGGTTGTAAAAACCCCAATTTAGCTTGGTCAATTGCATAGCCAAACTCATGCAGTGTGTGTAAATTTTCGCCCATGGCAAGCGGTATTGAGGTTGCTTGTGCTATGCGAGCAAAACCTTTGTAATCATCTGGTATGGTGGGCTCTTCAAACCATGTAATATCATATTTTTCAATCGATTTTGCAAAGCGAATTGCTTGCTCCACACTCATCGAGTAATTAGCATCGACCATGAGTATTTTGTCATTACCAATTAAATTGCGTACTGCAGCTACACGTTCTATGTCTTCTTTAAAATCTGGTTTACCCACTTTAATTTTTACGGCGTTAAAACCACGATTTAAATAACCACCAATATTATCAAGTAGTTTTTGCTCACTAAAGTTTAAATCTATACCACCTGCATAACATTTTGTGTTATCACTACTGCCCCCAGCAACTTGCCATAAGGGTGCATTTAAACGTTTACATTTAATGTCCCACAGCGCTATATCAACTGCTGAAATAGCAAAACTAAGTAAACCACCACGGCCTACATAATGTAGATCCCACTGTAACTTATCCCAGATTGCCATAATTGACGTTGAATCTTGGTTAATTAACCCCGGTTTAATTTCGTCATTAAGGAGTGAATAAATTGCACGTCCACCTTTTCCACCAGTATAGGTGTAACCCATACCTTCAAAGCCGTCATGGGTCATTATATGTAATGCAATAATTTCAAAGTGAGTGTGATCGCCATGTTTAGCATCACTTAATACTTCAGCTAGCGGAATTTGGTAATACTCTACTTTTACACTTTTTATTGTTTGTGATGATACTTTCATTAAACCACCGAATTAGTTCACATAACACTGTTCATTGTTAACAATTTACAACACGATTGAATTATTGTAAAGGTCATGTCATTAATAAAATGAAATTAACTTGTGAGACTTTTTAAAGGTAATTGTTTTAAACTGCAAAATGTCAAAAATAAATTTGCAGTTTACTGAAGGTATATTTACTTGAGCCAGATCTGTTTAACAGATATAAAAGTATCGCCTTGTTGCCCCATATAAAAAACCCAATAAACACTAACAATTAACACTACAATTCAAAGGTTTATGATTTATTTTCACTTTAAATCAAGCGCTAATAACTGTGTATGCGCGGTTATATAAACACGGTTCTGTTGAGTATTAAATGCCAAATTAGCACTCATATTTGGCGTGGTAATTTTAGCTAATAGTTCAGCCTTTTTATTAAATAGCCATAAACCATTGGGTCCTGTAGCAAAGATAATCCCGCTTTTATGTACTTTTAAACCATCAGGTAATCCTTTGCCGTGCTTTGCAATTGGTGGCAGCTGATAAAACAGTGATTTGCTAGTAACACCTCCATTGCTATTTAAATAATACTGGTACCAAGCGGGTTTATTTTCATTCGATGCAGCTACATACAAAATTTTGTTATCATTCGACAACGCAACACCATTAGGATAAATTAATTCGTCGTCTAATAACGTTATTTCTCCTGTATCTTTAACCGAATACACACCTTGAAAACTTAACTCTTTATTTTCGTCATTTAGCTGCTTAGGAAGTCCATAAGGTGGATCACTAAAATAAAGTGTGCCTTTGTTATTAAATGCACCATCATTTGGACTATTAAACTTTTGACCATTAAAGTGACTTACTATAGGTAAGTAATCAGATTTTGGGGCGCTTAAAGGCGCTTTCATTTTAGATACAACACGAGAGCGAGATTGCAAAAGAACAAGCTCGTTTTGTGCATTGACCAATAAGCCATTTGAGTAGCCGCTTTGCGCTAGATATAGGCTAACACCTTTACCTGGCGTGTATTTATATACTTGATGATTAGGTATATCAGAATATAACAAATACCCCCCTTGATTTACCCACACGGGTCCCTCTAGCCATTCATACCCAGAGGCAAGTATTTGCAATGGCATCTTTAAGTTGAGTACCTCAAGCGCTTGTTCATTAAATATTTGATACGGCCCCTGCTCATACAATGGTTTTTCGGTTGGTTCGGCTAATGCTATCCCCGTTAAACCAAAAGCACTTAAATACAAAGCAGTTAGAACGTTAATAATGTGTTTAATTTTTATCATTGCGGTACCTGCGCTCATATAAAGATTTATTCACATTTTTAGCTGCATTAACGAGTGGTTCGTAAGGAATATCAGCCACATTTACGAAACCCACATTGTAGTTTTCGCCATCGTATGCACGCCCTGTTAAAGGTGAGTCTATATATTGAAACCAATGCGCGCCGACAAAATAAGGGTTATCAATTACGCTATTCATATAATTTTGGTATTTTGATCCGCGCTCTTGCTGCGATTGAGTATGTATTAGTCCAGGGTTTAGCAGACCCGAATCAAGAGCTCCATTATGAAACTCGCCAATAATACTTGGCATATCTATATCCGACAAAAACTCCCAAAACTCTTGGTTTAAGCCTTCTCGATAATAATTGTAACTCATTACATCAACGTGAGCTGCACTGGCGGCTCTAATTTCAGGAGTCATTCCCCAATCGGCAAAACGCGCTCCCATATTTAACTGATTTGGTAAGTGTTTGGTAATTGCTTCATCCACCACTGCAAAATACTGATTAGCATAATGGAACAACATCGCTGATAAATCGGTATTAACGTGATCGTTAAACTGGGTTAAAGTCACTCCCTCTGCAAACTCATCCCACGATGAGAGTGTTGTATTCCATGCTTTATTTAATTTACTTATTTTGCTGTATTTATTTTTCATTAAAAGTACAAATTCAGCTTTAGTTGGACTATTTTTGGCATTATTTTTAAGTGTATTAATGGCAATGCCGTAACGTGTGGTATCTGAATTCATCATGCCCCAGCTTTTTTCGTTATCAATAAACACTCCAACACACCATGGACTGTTTTTGACTTGCTGAGCTACTTTTGCAAGTGTTACATCGGCGCGCTCAACAAATAAAGGATCGAATGGATCTGGTAGTGGGCTCCAATAATCGTTACCGCTGCTTACTGTTTTAAAGTTACCAATGATCCATGCATTTGCAAAATAAGGTAATTTTTTAGTATGGTAATACTGCTCTTCTATCCAGTTACCAAACGATGTAAAACCCCACGACAACATACGATTAACGGTTGTTTTTTGCCATTGTTTCATTAATTCATTGTTGTTATGTGTCTGATACTTTCGCTCTAAGTTCGCGCGATAAAAGCTAAACGTTTCGCCTTTTTTAACTGCTCCACTGTGTACTTCGCGTCTGTAGCCATAATTATCGGCAAGGGGATCGTCCTGTTTTGGTAGCCAGTTAAACATCTCAGCTCTGAGCTTTGAGTTTTGATAACGTGTTGGCCAAGCAGCTACAGGCGCTGGGTTTAATCCAAGTGAGTCTTCGGGTGTTAAGTCGCCAGCTTCGCGTTGTTTAATATAACTTCGATCAAAATCGTAGCCAGTAATCGTTGAGGTGTTTGCCATGCGGACGTTATCGATACCGGTCGAAAAATACAGATAACCTTCTGGGTCGACTAAACTCCATTTACCTTTGTATTTTTCGGTTCTAAAATACCCTGTAGCCTTTAATTGCGGGCCATTTTTCCAGCCGCTAAACTTAGAGCGCCCTTGCAGTGGTTGTGCTTGCAGCTGAGCTTGTTCCTTTTGTGAGATAACTAATAGCTGCTCAGTTGACGTAACCTTGTTAATAAAGTTTAACTTTGCATTCTGTCCAAATTCATCCACCAACCCTTTGAGGTAATTTACATCAAAATTAGTTGGTTTTATCAAGCGTAAGTTATCAATTAAAAAACGTTTATCTTCAAGTAAGCCCTTTACACCAAGCGACACCTTTACAATGCTGCTTACATCTATATTTTTTTGCCCACCCCTATAAATAATAGGTGTATAACCGCTATGCCAACTGGGTGGATTTGAGCGAATGCCTGAGTTTATATTAAGGTTAGCGCCTTTAAGCTCGATGTAATAAGTGTTTTCTGAGTGCCCGGGTACAACGACACTGCGTGTTTGTGACTTGCCTGACTTATCGGTAGTTTTCACATAAATATGGGTGGATGCGCTATTAGGATTTTGAATATCAATCGCAAGGGCAAAGTTACCAATAGCTTGCCAATCCCAACCTTGTGGATTAACGAACTCAAAATCGCTTTCGGTGTGTGATTTAGAGTATAGATTTACTTGTAATTTATGATTGCCACTTTGCTCAACAAGTTTAGTAGAAGCATTAATGGTATTTATATTATCGCTGTAATTGTTTTTTTCGAAATCAAAAATAACAAGCTGTTTCTTAAAATCAACGACTGTATTGTTCGGTTTTTTTTCTGATATTTTTCCATTATTACACCCTGCAAGTCCTACTAAACAGCAAAGCATTAGTGTCAATCTTACGTCTTTAGGTATGTGATTCATGTTGAGCCTATTATTGTGTTGGTTTAATAGCGAGCTTTAAAGTAGCAAAGCTAAAAGCATTTAAAACTAGGTAGGATAATTACACAACACTGAAACCAAAACAATTAACTGTTAACAATAACAGCAAATCTAAAGATACACTCTGATTATAAAAAGTTCGAAAATCACTTTGTAAGTGCTTAATAAACAATATCTTATTTATTTTTTATTGTTGAAATGAATTAGTTTATATGATTTAAATATAAATAATTTTAGGCGAATTAATAAAATGTACTGACTACATTTATAGATACTTGATTGTTCATAAAACTGTTTATCGGTGTTTTTAGCCTATTTAACGCAAAAATAAAAGTTATGGTATAACATTGTTGATTCGTTCATTTCTCGGTGTTATATTATATCACAACATAATAACCGCGAACCAATATATCCATGACAAAGCTAACATTAATCTCCTCCGCTATTTTTTCTGTTTTATGTTCTCATTCAGTACTTGCTGCCACAATTAATGGCAAAGTAACAGATAATAAAAATCAACCAATTCAAAATGCGACTATTCATATACATGGTAAGACACAAGGCGTAAAAAGTAATGAGCTTGGCGAATTCTCTATTGAAGTTGATACAGCAAGCCAACTGCATATAAGTAAAAATAATTACATTGATTCTCGAATAGATGTTACAGGTTTATCTAACAATGTAACCGTTTCTCTTAAACCAACCTCGGTAGAAACTGTTGTTGTGTATGCCTCAGCGCTTCATAAAAATAGTCTAGAAATGATTTCTCCAGTGAGTGTTTTATCTGGTGATGAGCTTAGAAATAAATCTAAACCTACACTTGGTGAAACGCTAAAGGGTTTGCCAGGTGTTAACGCCAGCTACTTTGGCCCTGTTTCTTCAAGCCCTATTATTCGTGGCTTAGGTGGCCCTCGCGTTAAAATCATGCAAAATGGTTTAGATAGCAGTGATGCGTCGCGTATTGGTCCAGACCACGCAACATCAAGCGATAGTTTAGCCGCAGAGCAGATAGAAGTATTACGCGGCCCAAGTACCCTACTTTATGGCTCGGGTGCGATTGGTGGTGTAGTAAATGTAGTAGATAACCGCATTCCTACTAGTAACATTGATGAACTAACGGGCGCGGCAGAATACAGTCACGACACTGTATCAAACGCTAATACATATGCTGCAAAATTAGAAAGCGGTTATAACAATTTTAATTTTCATTTTGATGGTACAAAACGTACAGGTGATGATTATCAAACACCTACTTTTACTATCTCTGATGAAGATGGCGATGTAGAAATTGAAAACTCAGTAGAAAATACCTTTATCGATAGTGAAACAGTTAACTTTGGTACTAGCTATGTTGGGGAGCACTTAACGGTTGGTTTTTCATATGGCAATATAGAAACTGATTACGGTATTCCGGGGCATGAACATCATCACGAACATGATCACGAAGACGAAACTGAAGAAGAGCATGCTGAGCATGAAGATGAAACGGCTGAAGACCCAGTTTATGCTCATTTAGAGCAAGACCGCTGGCAAGGACTTGTAAGTTACGCACTGCATAATAACTGGATTGAAACAATCAAATTACGTGTTGGCTACACTGATTATTCGCATAGCGAAATTGAAGACGGTGCAATTGGTACAACCTTTACAAATAAAACGACAGAAGCACGTTTAAATGTAGAGCATAAATTTGCTGATTGGCACGGTATGGTTGGTTATCATTACAGTGATTCTGATTACGATGCTATTGGTGAAGAAGCATTTACACCAGCGAGCGTAACAACAACTAACGCTGTGTATTTATTAGAAGAACGTGAATTTGGTGATGTGACAGTAGAGCTGGGCGCACGTGTTGAAGATTATAAAATAAAAAGCCAAATTTCAGAAGTTGAACACGGCCATGATCACGACGAAGTTGAAGATGACCATGACGATGAAGAAACAATCGGTTACAGCAAAAGTTTTACTAATGTAAGTGTATCTGCTGGCGCTATTTGGCAATATAAACCAGGCCATAGTATTGCGACGAGTATTTCTCATTCAGAACGTGCACCACTCTCTGCTGAATTATTATCCAATGGCTTACACATTGCCACTGGTACGTATGAGCTAGGTCTTGGGTATAACATTGAAGGTAATGAAGCACATTTCGAACCAGAAAATATTAAACAAGAAACCTCAACAAACTTAGATTTAAGTTTTAGACGTTTTAGTGGCGATTTTGGTTATACCGTTAACTTTTTCTATAACGATATTAAAAACTTTTACTTTCAAGAAAATACAGGATTAGTATTTGACGAAGAGGATGGTTTAGAATCAGCTATTGGTGCCCATGACGATGCCGTTGCCGTTTATCAGTTCACAAGTAAAGACGCTGAGCTTTATGGAATTGAGTTTGATGCACATTACCAAATAACACCAAGCGCTATGGTAAAAGTATTTGGCGACTCGACTCGCGCTAAATTAAAAGACGATGAAGGTAATTTACCGCGTATTCCAGCTAATAAGTTAGGTTCTGAACTGCAATACACTTTAGGTGATTTACAGTTGACACTTACTGGCACGCATTACTTTGATCAAAGTGATATAACGGCCTTTGAAACTAAAACAGATGGTTATACATTATTCGATGCACAGGCTAACTACCAATTAGGATTCGGCGCAATAGATGCACAACTTTATCTAAATGTAGATAATATTACTGACGAGTTAGGCTTTGTGCATACCTCTTTTATTAAAGATACCGCCCCACTTCCAGGCAGAAACTTTCGCTTTGGTGTTCGTGGTTATTTTTAATAATCAAAAATCGTTTTAGCTTATATATTTATAAACCGCATTTTATTAATGCGGTTTTTTTATTGTTAGAATACATATCCGTAATAATAGTTAATCAATTTAAGGGATTAAATCTTACTCTAACTGTGTTAAAAATTCTGATATACGACTGCATGGATGTAGGAGGTAGAGCAATGCAGGAGCAATTAGTGATAACAATTAATTAAAGAAATTTTTGCCTTGTTATGGACACAATTTTCTTAGCGCAAAATAGACCACTTAATTAATCGAATTGGTATAAAAGCTTAGATTACAGATACAAAAAAGCCGTATTCAGATCGAATACGGCTTTTTAAACTCTTAATTTTAAAATTTATTTAAATTAAGAAATGATTTCGTGTAGTTCAACGTCAAATACAAGCGTTGAGAAAGGTGCGATTGCAGCACCTGCGCCACGTTCACCATAAGCAAGCTCATGAGGAACGTAGATACGCCATTTAGTACCTACAGGCATCATTTGTAATGCTTCAGTCCAGCCTTTGATCACGCCACCAACTGGAAATTCAGCTGGTTCACCGCGCTCGTATGAGCTATCAAACACAGTACCGTTAATAAGTGTACCGTGGTAATCAACACGTACTGTAGACTCAGCTGTTGGCTTTTCGCCTTCGCCAGTTGCTAGTACTTCGTATTGAAGACCAGACTCAGTTACTGTGATTTCAGGACGTTTTGCGTTTTCTTCTAAGAATGAAATACCTTCTGCAGAAAGTACTTTAGACTCTTCTTCACGACGAGCTTGAATCTCTTCGTTGATTTTTTCAAATGCAGCTTGGATCTCAGGGATCTCAACTTGAAATGCGCTACCAGCGTACGCATCTTTCATGCCTTCAAATACTGAATTTAGGTTTAAGCCTTCAAAAGGATTAGACTTAAGTTGCTCACCCATTTGTAAGCCAATACCGTAACTTGCTTTTTCAGCATCTGTAGTAAAATTATCTGACATAATGTGTTTTTCACGTTTTGTTAGTTAAAAGACGCGACTATGCTATCACAAAATAAACCGCGTTTGGGGCTAGTTTTTGCTGAGTTTTAGCTTAATTAGGCCAACAATATAACTGCAAAGCGGCAAACTGAATAAAATTCCAACAAGTAGAGGCATTGTTAGTAATCCTGATTCGCCAAGCAGTAAAAATGGCACGACAAGCAGCCCTATACAACCGATAAAAACAGAGCCAATAACTGGCCAATGCTTATCGTATTTAGTAATAAGATGGGCAGCTAAAACATTAAAACCAACACCATAAATTAAAGCGGTAATTAATGGGTATTCTGGTTGAGCGTCTATAGCCATTTTTACTAATAAGCTAATAGCACTTTGATAGCAGTAACCAAATACCGTCCATAGTAAAGTATGTTTAATTAGTAATTGTGGGATTGATTGAATTTGTTTTGTCATTTTTAGTTCCACATAGCAAAAAACCGCCAATAAGGCGGTTTTTTAAATAATGGTGGAGAGATAGGGATTTGAACCCTAGATGGGCTATAAACCCATGCCGGTTTTCAAGACCGGTGCATTCGACCACTCTGCCATCTCTCCGTACGGCGCGGATAATAGAGTGAAATGCATTGCTTGTAAAGAACTAATACACTCTAGTGAGTAAAAAATTAAATATATTTATTAATAATCTACTTGTTAGTAATACTGCTTTGGTCTTCGTGCAATAAACGAACAAATCAAACATGCTAACAAACTCAGTGCAAATAGCGTTATGCTTTGAAAAATCATATCAAATTGATTTAAATCACCACTGGGTATCACAACAAGGATAAGGGTGGGTAGTAGACTTAACATTAATACATAGCAACATATTTTAAATGCCCGACCAAAATCAAATCGTTTAGATTGTTGCATCCACCAAGTTAATATTACTAATACACCAATAGCCGAACCTGCCGCAAAATGCGCTATATTAGTACTCATAGCAACATAGAGTGTGACAAGAGCTCCCAAAACACCCCAGATTGACCATGCTAACCAGTTTTCTTTTTCACGTAAAAATAAATTACCCATCGTTTTCGTCTTCTTTATCGTTATTTTTATTAAGACTTTCCATACATTATCAAAAAACAACCGATTAAAAAACAAACTGAAGAAGAATTATTATACTTTATGCTTCCAAGCACTTCTCACAGCCGAACCATTAATTTTTTCTCTAAGCAATATACAACATTAATGATTTAAGACTATTAGAATTAGGAAAAGTTCATACTATTTTACAAATAACTAAAATAATTTTCAGGTTTATGGCGAGCCGATTTTTTGCAATCTACAGTCGGCGTACCTATATATAAATAGCCCACTATTTCATCGTGTTCTTGCAAATTAAGTGCCTTTTTAACAGCCTGACTTTGTGCAAAATACCCCGTACGCCAAACGCCACCTAAACCTTGTGCAAATGCGGCTTGTTGCATTGCCAATACACTGCATCCTGCACTTTGTATTTGCTCTATTCGAGGGACTTTTGGGTGTTCTTGGTATTTTGCAATCGCAATAATAATCATAGGTGCACGAAATGGAAGCTCTTTAGCACGATTAATTACTTTTTCTTCTTGTAGCTCTGTCACTGCACTTTGATGATAAATTTCGCCTAATTTATGGCGCGCATCACCCTGGGCAATAATAAACTGCCAAGGGGCTATACAACCATGATCAGGAACACGTAATGCTGCTTGCTGAATAATTGCAAGTTGCTCCTCATTTGGCGCGGGATCAGTTAATTTTGGATCAGATTGACGGGTAAGTAGAAGCTCGATTGCGTTCACAGCTATTTCCTTAAAATTAAAAACGTTAGGGTAGCATTTTAATGCTGAAAAAATAAATATTGAAAGTCTAAAACGCAAAACGGCTACATAAATAATAATTTAAGTAGCCGTTAGTAATACATGTTAAGTCGTTATTCTTTTAGAGCAACTCGCTTTAGCCAATAATCAATACTGACAAAACGTCCGCCGCCCATAAAAAATAAGCTAAATAGCATAGCAAAGTAGATTGCTGAAAACTCAATGCCATTGTTTAAAATCGATGGTTTACCTTTTTCGTATAAGTAATCGGAAGAACCATGTTCTTCGACTAATCCACGAATTATCCCGATTCGGTTTTGTACTTCTAAAGAGTTATCGAGGCTTTCTTTGGCACCTGGAACAGATAGCCAATCAAGTACTTGTGCTGCACTGGTATCAGGGTTTGTAGGTGCTATTGCAAACCAACCATTATGCCAATGCACTGATGTTGCCGCTACAACCATCGTGAACATCAGCGGAATGCTAACTAAGCGAGTGAGCAAACCAAGCAGTAAAAACCAGCCGCCTAAGAACTCACTCCACCCCGCTAAAAAAGCAAGTAAATCGGGAAAAGGTAATCCTAATCCCCATTCACTATTGCCAAACCATTGAACAACGTCGGGAGAGGCTAAAAAGTTATCAAAAAAACTTTCGGTTTCACCGCTTATCGCAAGTTTATTGTAACCTGCAATAATCATTACTGGCGCTAAAATCAAACGAAATAGTAAAGCGGGGAAACCATCTAAAAATGATAATTTACCCAAAATTGTATCGTAAATACCAATTATTTTATTTTTCATGTATGTCCTGTTCGTTCATTGTTTATTTAGTTATAGACTATAAACAACCAAGACCGCACTAAAACAAAAAGTATTTCACTGCACAAATATAGCATTATGTTCGTCAAATACTGCGGGCAATTTGCAATGCTTCAAATATCGCGCGCTTAGCGTCAATTGCTGAAGCGAGTTTAGCACCGCCTATGACATGTACTTTAGCATTATCAAGTTGATTTTTGAGCACTTCATTATTTGATACCTGCCCGATACAGGCAATAACAGTATCAACTGGTAAGGTTTGTGTCTCACCTGCAACAGTTATGGATAAACCATTTTTATCAAAACTGTTATATTGGCAATCAGCAATTTGCTTAACACCATGTTGTTTTGCGACTTGGCGATGTATCCAGCCTGTTGTTTTGCCTAACTCACTACCAAAGCGCCCTGCACTTCGCTTTAACATGTATAATTGGCGTTCATCTTTATGTGGTTGTGGCTCACATTCAATGCCCCATTGCGTTTTAAAATCGCTAATAGTTTGTGATTTGTGCTCACTTAAAAATGCGACCATATCAAAACCTATGCCACCTGCGCCTAAAATTGCAATTGATTTACCCAGCTCTACTTCGCCACGAATAACTTCGTCGTAGGCAAAAACACGTTTACCATCATTACACTTAATCGTTGCTTCACGTGGTCTTACACCTGTAGCAAAAATAATATCATCATAGCTTTCAAGCATACTGTCATTATAAGCTTTACCCAATTTAACACTCACATTTAAACGTGCTAACTCATTAGTGTAATAATTTAAAGTGTGGTTAAAGTCTTCTTTACCGGGTATTTGCATAGCTAAATTAAATTGGCCACCCATCTGCTCTTTTTGATCAATTAACGTGACGTGATGGCCTTTTTGCGCTAAATAGCAACTTGCCGATAAACCAGCAGGACCGGCCCCCACTACCAATACATTTTTAGCTTTAGTCGCTTGCTCTAATGGGTAATCTAGCTCAAATGCAGCTTGTGGATTAACTAAACAGGTAGCACGTTTATTCTTAAACACGTGATCTAAACAACCTTGATTACACCCAATACAGATATTGATTTGCTTAGATTGCTTATTTACATACTTATTAAAAAACTCAGGGTCAGCCAATAACGGACGAGCCATTGAAATTAAGTCTGCTTCCCCGGCAGTTAAAATATCATTAGCAATTTCAGGTGTATTAATTCGGTTAACAGCAATTACTGGGACACTAACTACATCTTTTAAGCGTTTTGAAGCTTCTTTAAATGCACCAGGTGGCACCATACTCGCAATAGTCGGTACACGCGCTTCGTGCCAGCCAATGCCTGTATTAAAAATATCAACGCCCGCTTTTTCAAGTTCAATAGCTTGAATTGTCACTTCATCGGGTGTTGAGCCATTTGGGATTAAATCTATTACTGATAATCTAAAAATGATTAAAAACTTTTCAGATACTTTTGCTCTCACTGCTTTAACTATTTCAAGCGCAAGTCGCATTCTGTTTTCTAGGTTACCACCAAACTCATCTTCGCGTTTATTAGTATGAGGCGCCATAAATTCATTAATTAAATAACCCTCAGAACCCATCACTTCTACGCCATCGTACCCTGCTTTTTCAGCCATATAGGCAGAGTGCGCAAAGTCTTTAATTGTTTTTTTAATAGACCCTAATGACATAGCTTTAGGTTTATAAGGATTAATAGGTGCTTGTATGGCACTTGGCGCTTGATTGAATGGATGATATGCATAGCGTCCAGCATGTAATAGTTGCAGGCAAATTTTCCCGCCATGTTTATGCACAGCATCTGTATATGCGCGATGCTTAAATACGTCATAATAACTATTAAATGAGGAAGAAATAGGTGTCAATTTACCGCGTAAATTAGGGCTGTACCCGCCCGTAATTAACATTGCGGTACCGCCCTTGGCACGTGCTTCATAAAAAGCACGTAGGCGTTTTCGGTTATGCCAGCCTTCTTCTAAGCCCGTATGCATTGAGCCCATCACTAAGCGGTTACGTAATTGTGTGTGTTTTAATTGTAGTTGTTGTTCTAACATCCTCTGCCCCGTTAACTGGTCTAACCTGTACACATTAGCTAATTCTGCTTCAATGGCAAGTAATAAGCAATATTTGACTGCATTTAATTGTGAACCTCTTAACATAATTAACTAATTTTTAATGCGCATTAATTTGATGCAAAAAAATTATTAAATACTTCAAAAATACTGTATTTATGGGCACTTAAACACATTCATAAACACTTCGTTACGATTTAGCAGTTAAATTTTTTTTTATTCTAGGATAAGATGGAATAAACGTATTAGCTGTACCAAATTAAGGAGCTATTTTGATAGCAAAAATATTTAAAGGTATTTGGGCTGGGATTAACTTTTCTCGTCGATTAGTACTTAACATTTTGTTTTTATTACTTGTAATTGTTTTTATTGCGGGTATATCAAGCGATGACGATAAGATAATTATTGAAGATGGTTCTGTCCTAAGATTAAATCTTAATGGTCCTATCGTAGAAGAAAAAACATACATTGATCCAATTGAAGCAGCTATCAGCGATGTGACATCAGGTTCAGAAGTACCAAGTGAAATTTTACTAGATGATATCGTTGAAGTAATTAATGAAGCGGCTAAAGATGAACGCATTACTGTGTTACTTCTTGATTTACAAGAAATGCCTAAAGCACATTTGAATAAGCTTAAGCAAATTTCAAGTGCCATTGACCGCTTTAAAGAAACAGGTAAAAAAGTTATAGCATCAGGCTATTACTACACGCAAGCGCAATACTATATAGCATCGCATGCTGATGAAATTGCTATGCACCCTTACGGTAGCGTTGCAATTGAGGGGTATGGCATGTACCCACTTTACTTCAAAGATGCACTTGAAAAACTTGAAGTAACGCAGCATATTTTCCGTGTTGGTACTTTCAAGTCGGCAGTAGAACCTTTTATCCGTAATGACATGTCTGATGCAGCGAAAGAAGCTAACCGTGTTTGGTTAGGCGCTCTTTGGAGCGAATACAAACAAGATGTTGCTGCAGTACGCCCTTTTGATGAATCAAACTTTGACGAAACAATGGATGTGTATTTAGCAAAAATGCAAGCCGCAAATGGTGACGCTGGTAAATATGCACTAGATCATCAATGGGTTGATTCGTTAAAAACAAGTCAACAGATCCGCCAACAACTTATCGACTTAGTTGGCACACAAGAAGATGGTAAAACATTTAAGCAAGTATCATTTCGTGAATACTTAAGCTTAGTTAAACCACCTATTGCATTTGATAATCCACTAACTGAAAAAGTAGCCGTTGTTGTTGCAAAGGGCACAATTGTTGACGGTGAACGTAAAGCTGGCGAAATTGGTGGCGACTCTACTGCAGCCCTTCTTCGTAAAGCACGCCTTGATGATAAAGTTAAAGCAGTTGTACTTCGTATCGACTCTGGTGGTGGTAGCATGTTCGCCTCTGAAGTTATTCGTGCTGAAGTGCTCGCACTAAAGGCAGCGGGTAAACCGGTTATTGCTTCAATGAGTTCTGTAGCAGCATCGGGCGGTTATTGGATTGCCTCTGCAGCAAACGAAATTTGGGCAGCGCCGAGTACAATAACAGGTTCTATTGGTGTGTTTGGTACGTTTATGACATTTGAAAAAACCTTGTCTAAAATTGGTGTTTATTCAGATGGTGTTGCAACAACTGAAATGGCAGGTTTTTCTATCACTCGCCCACTAAACGAAAAAATGGGTCAAATAATTCAAATGAGTGTTGAAGAAGCATACGGTCGCTTTTTAAATGTTGTGGCCGAAGCACGTAATATGACCCCAGAGCAAGTTGATAAAATAGCACAAGGGCGCGTATGGATTGCTTCGCAAGCTCTAGAGTTAGGCTTGGTAGATAAGCTTGGTAATAAACAAGATGCAGTTGATGCTGCAGCTGCTCTTGCAAAACTAAATCACTACGAAGTTAAAACAATGACGCATGATTTAAGCCCGCAAGAAAAAATGATGCAAGATATCTTTGGAAATGCGTCGATTAAATCAATGTTAGGCCTACAATCACAAAAAACATCAGTGCTCGCTACGCAAGCTAACTTGCAAAGCGTTATTAACCAATTAAGTACTGAAGTTGAAAACCTTAAAGATTACAACGATCCACAAGGTGTATATGCACGCTGTCTAGTGTGTGACGTTGCACAATAAAAGTGCATCGCTTCGTCTAATCAGCTGTATTTGAAGCTGCTTAACGTTATACTAAGCCCAGTTTTTTTACTGGGCTTTTTTTATGAAACGCAAACGCATTTATATCGCTTACACTGGCGGTACTATAGGGATGAAAAAATCGAGCCGTGGTTACATTCCGGCCGAAGGCTTTTTAACTGAGACAGTGGTCAACAACGCTGAATTTAATCGTGATGAAATGCCTTTATTTGATATTCACGAATACTGTCCTCTTATTGATTCGTCTGATATGTCGCCTGCTCATTGGCAACTTATTGCTGATGATATTAAAAGTAAGTATCAACAATACGATGGTTTTGTTGTTCTGCACGGCACTGACACAATGGCGTACACCGCCTCTGCACTTTCGTTCATGTTTGAAAATCTGACTAAGCCTGTGATTGTAACCGGCTCGCAAATTCCGCTTTCACAATTGCGCTCAGACGGACAAGTCAACTTGCTTAACGCAATGTATTTAGCCGCAAACTATCCGATTGCTGAAGTAAGCTTGTTTTTCAATAACCAGCTATTTAGAGGAAATAGAGCAACAAAAGCCCATGCTGACGGTTTTAATGCATTTGCATCGCCTAACCTTGAACCTTTAGCGCTATCTGGTATTAGTATTCAACTTATTAAAGGTCAGCTTAGCCCTTACGTTGAAAACGAGCTGCAAGTAACGCCTATAACGCCCCAACCTATCGGGGTGCTATATTTATACCCAGGTATTAGCCGAGACGTAGTTAAAAGCTTAGTAAACGACAATATTAAAGCCTTGGTCTTACTTAGTTTTGGAGTGGGTAATGCACCTCAAGATCCAGAATTTTTATCGGTGCTAAGTGAAGCAAGTAAGCGCGGAATGGTCATCGTTAATTTAACCCAATGTTTAAAAGGTCATGTAAACATGGGGGGGTATGCAACAGGTAACGCATTATTAAATATTGGTGTTATTAGTGGATATGATATGACGTTAGAAGCCTGTTTAACTAAGTTACATTACTTATTTAGTCAAAAGCTTGAAATTGAGACTATTCGCCATTTAATGCAAGACAATTTACGTGGTGAATTAAGCAGATAATAACGCACAACTAAAAACAAAAAGGCACGCTAATAAGCGTGCCTTTAAACTTTTAAACAATTGCTTATTATCTAACTTTAGCGTCTATCTCTACTAAATCTGTTAAATGGCACATTTCACCACTGTGGGTTTTAATACCGTGTTCACCAAAGTAATCACGCTGGGCTTGTACTAAATGCCCATTACTTGGTGTAGTTAACGTCGCTAAATAAGTTTGCGATGAGCTAAGCACTGGAAACGCTAAGCCAGACATAATTGCTTGGCCTGTTACCTTACGAAGTGCCGCAGCTTCTTTATCAAGAGAATCAATAAATTCAACGCCTTGCGCTACGCTATCTAAATAATCGGCGCGAATAATACAACCTGCGCGCCAAGTTTGTAATGTTTTAGATAAATCAACTTTCCATTGATGTGTACGCGATGCACCCTTTATAAGCGCTAAACCTTGGCGATAAGCCAATAAGCTTGCAAGCGTAAATGCATCTTTTAGCTCTTCTAAATCAATATCAACGTTGTTGGTTGATTTAGTTGCATAGGTCATCTCTTGTGCGGCAGTTGTATCGCATGCATTGGTTAAATGACGAGCTTGCACAGCAGCAACAAGTGAAGGGACAGCAATACCAAGTTCGAGTGCATTTTGCGCAGTCCAGAGACCGGTCCCTTTGGCGCCAACTTTATTATCAATTAAGTCCGCAAGCGGAACATTTTTTTGATTTTCAAGGGATAAGATATGGCTAGAAATCGAAAGCAGGTAACTATTTAATTGACCTTTTGACCAATCATCAAAAATAGCAGCCACTTCTTTGGGTGAACGGCCTGTGCCTAAACGAAGCAATTGGTACACTTCAGCGATTAATTGCATCAGTGCATATTCAATACCGTTGTGAACCATTTTTACAAAATGACCACTCGCAGACTGGCCTACGCGCGCAAAGCATGAGTCGCCATTATAGCTTGCAGCTACTTTTTCAAACCAAGGTTCAATACGTTCCCAACCACCCTCAGAACCACTTGCCATCATTGCAGGGCCATGACGAGCGCCTTCTGCACCACCAGAAATACCCATAGTGGCAAATTCAAATTTATTTTGGTACTTAAGTTTACGCGTTATACCGTCTTTATAATTACTGTTACCACAATCAACAATCATGTCATTGCAATCAACGCCCGCATCCACCAGTTCATTACAAACTGTATCAACTAGCTCACCAGCAGGAACAAGCAGTAAGATTGAACGAGGTACTTCTAAACGCTTTACCATGTCTCTTAAATCAGAAACAATATGCAGTCTATCGGCCATACCTTGCGATTTAGCACAACTTAATAACTCTTCACCCGCATGCGGATTTTTGTCATAAGCGACTAGCGTAATCCCTTTTTCAATCAAGTTTAAAGCAAGATTTTTCCCCATAACGCCTAACCCGACTAATGCAACTTGCATTTAGTGTCCTCCTCGGTAACAACTATTTGGTTAGTGAATGTAAATAATACCGTGTGCATTATACTGATACAGTCATAAAAGACTAATCACATAACTAATACAACATGCTTTTTTAATATAGATAAATAAGCTACGCGATTATATCAAACATCAGTGCTCTCAGGGTGACAAAAAGCAATGCTATTTAAAATTTAAGAACATTGACGCATTCTGACACCGGTGTCATAATGATGACACAATAGTTTTGTATAAAATAGTGGCAATAATACAAACATTGTCCATAACTAAAAATATTTTTACCTTTTTGTATTTGTATTTTAAATAACAAAACAACCGTTAACCCGCTTACATCTTAAGCACACAGGAGAATTTGATGCTAAGACGCACAAAAATAGTCGCTACCCTTGGGCCTGCTACCGATAGAGATAACAATTTAGAAAAAATTATTCGCGCCGGCGCCAACGTTGTACGTTTAAACTTCTCACATGGTATTGCACAAGATCATAAAGACCGTGCGCAAGCTGTACGCGATATTGCAAAAAAATTAGGCAAGCATATTGCCATCCTTGCTGACCTTCAAGGCCCTAAAATCCGCGTTTCTACTTTTAAAGAAGGTAAAGTAACGCTTGCTGTGGGTGCAAAGTTCACTCTTGATGCAAAAATGGAAAAAGGCGAAGGCGATGTTAACTCTGTAGGTATTGATTATAAAGAATTACCTAACGATGTTAGCCCTAACGACTTACTCCTCCTAAATGACGGCCTTATCCAACTAAGTGTTGATGAAGTAGCTGGGCACTTAGTACATTGTACTGTAACTGTTGGCGGTGTTTTATCTAACAATAAAGGTATTAACCGTTTAGGTGGTGGCTTAACTGCTCCAGCATTTACTGAAAAAGATAAAGAAGATTTAATCACGGCAGCTGAAATTGACGTAGATTATATAGCAGTTTCATTCCCTCGTAGTGGCGATGATATGCGCTACGTTCGCTCTCTAGCTGAAGCGGCTGGTTCAAAAGCACAACTACTTGCAAAAATTGAACGTGCTGAAGCCGTTGAAACACAAGAAGCTGTTGATGACATTATTTTAGCGTCTGACGCTGTAATGGTTGCTCGTGGTGATTTAGGTGTTGAAATTGGTGATGCTGCACTAATGGGCAAGCAAAAACTAATTATTCGTCGTGCTCGTTCATTAAACCGTACTGTAGTAACAGCAACGCAAATGATGGAATCGATGATCGATAACCCGATGCCCACTCGTGCAGAAGTTATGGATGTTGCAAATGCTGTTCTTGATGGAACAGATGCTGTAATGCTTTCTGCTGAAACAGCGGCTGGTGATTACCCTGAAGAAACAGTTGCTACAATGGCACGTGTTTGTTTAGGTGCTGAATCTCAAAAAGAAACACACGTTTCTAAACATCGTTTAGATAGTCGCTTTTCTAATAATGCTGAATCAATTGCCCTTTCTGCTATGTATGCAGCAAACCATTTAGATTCTGTTAAAGCAATCATCACACTAACTGAATCTGGCAGTACGGCTAAACTGATGTCGCGTATTAGCTCTGGTTTACCAATCTACTCGCTTTCACGTCATGCAAGTACGTTAGGTCAAACGGCACTTTATCGTGGTGTTTACCCAGTATTTTTTGATTCTACAAAAACTGAAAAAGACGGTATGGTAAAAGCAGCACTTGATACTTTAGTTGCTCAAGGCTCTTTAGAATCTGGCGATACAGTGATCATTACTCACGGTGACTCAATGGAAACCGTGGGCGCAACTAACACAATGAAAATCGTAACTGTTGTATAATTACTAAATATAAAAAATGCGAGCTTAGCTCGCATTTTTTGTGCCTGTAATAAAAGCGTTGGCTTTAACTTGCTAATGCCGCTTTTACTTTATCTCGGTAGCTTCGGCTTACTTTTAGTTCTTGTCCATTTTCAAGCACCAACAAGTACTCACCACTAACTTGTGTAACCAATTTACTAATTTGTTTTGTGTTAACAATGGCACTTCGGTGAACGCGGACAAACAAATGAGGATCTAGCTCTTGCTCTAGCTCTTTCATTGTTTTACGTAAAATATGTGTTTGTCCATCTTGGCAATGTAGGCACATATAATCGCCAGCTGCATCTACCCATTGGATTGTTGCTGCCGGAACGCGAATAATTTCCCCCTGCTCTTTTACGGCTAACGACTCTGGGTAGCGTCTGTCTGTCAATGTATCGCCAGTGGCTAACTTCTTAAGTATTTCTTCGCAATTATTACCTGTAATACCGGCTACAAAACTCGCTAGTTTTTTCTTATGGGCGTTGTCTTGCTGCGTTTTTAAATAGGTATGCACTTTTTCTACCGCCTGTTTTAGTCTGTTATCGTCAACGGGTTTTAAAATGTAATCTAATGCATGAATCTCAAACGCTTTCACTGCAAATTGGTCAAATGCAGTTACAAACACAATCGCAGGTAATACTTTCGTACTTTCGCTAAGTGCTCGTGCGACTTCAAACCCATTCATGCCTGGCATTTGAATATCTAAAAATACCAAATCTATTTTTTCGTTTTTACATGTTTCAATTGCATCAGCACCAGAGCTACATAATTTAATTACTTCAATATCTGTAAATTCTGCAAGCCTTACATCTAAACCTTTACGTGCTAATGGTTCGTCATCAACAATAAGTGTTTTTATTTTTATCATTTCTTCACAGCCTTCTCAAACGGTACTCGCAGATTAACTTTTAATCCACTTGGCGTATTATGTGATAATACAAACGAATAATTATTTTCGTAGAGCGTTTTTAATCTATCTTTTGTGTTTGCGACACCAACCCCTTGGGCATTGACGAGTTGGCCATCTTTTATTTCTGTTCCAGGACCATTATCGCCAACCTCTAACAGTAACTCATTAGCAAACACTTGCGCTTTAATATCAATCACACCGCCTTCTGTTAAGTGTGCAATAGCGTACTTAATTGAATTTTCTATAATAGGTTGCAAAATTAAGCTCGGTAATAATGCTTGCTTAGCTTCTTCGCTTACTTCAACGTTTACTTTTAATCGTTCGTCAAATCGCACACGTTCAATTTCAAGGTATAACATAAGCGCATGAAGTTCTTGCTCTAGCGGAACTTTTTTAATGGGATCAGTATTCAATGTATAACGCAAAAAGTCACTAAGTTTAGAGACCATTAAATTAGCATCTTTATTTTCTTTCACCAAAATCAATGTAGAAATTGCGTTAAGCGTGTTAAACAAAAAATGAGGATTTAGTTGATATCTTAGCATTTTCAATTGCGCTTCATGTGCCATGGTAGTCGCTTTTAACGCCTTTTGCCGTTCACCTTGTAGCAATTGATAATACTTAACGCCAAAGTATAAACCACTCCAACACAGTATAATATAAACTGAATCTAAACCCTGTTGTAAGTAATAAAACCACTCTTCAGGCCTATATCCGTGTCGGTAAATTTCCCATAGATTGAACTTTTGAACCACCGCCCACAAAGTACCGGTTATGTAAGAGGCACCAAATACCACCAACATAAGCACCCAAGGGGAGGCGTTCCATATTGTGCGATAGATATAACGAAGTGGCACTGTCATTAAACAGCCGGCATAAGCATTGAGTAAAATAACAAACACGTAAATATCACGCATTTCAAATACTTTAGAGCCGATGTAATTTACCAGTGCATAACCAATCCAGCCTGCAATTTGCAAAAGCCAAAAAAAGCGTTGTCGGTTATCAACTAACGATTGCCAGTTCAAAATTTACTTTTACTCCACAGTGTTAAAGCCTAATTATATAAAATCAACTTTTCGCTTGGCCTGATATTTTCTTATTTTGATAATAAAAAACAGCGTAAAATTAACTTTTAATAATAATTATATTTACACATTATATCGATTTATAAGAATGTTTAGCACTGCCAACTGTCTTAGTTTTTAAGAGCCTTAACGCAAAGTTCAGCACCGCTGATAATAAAAAAGCGAAAGGCCGTAACCTTTCGCTTTTTTAATGCTATTTATTGAATAAGTAATTATGCAAGCTTGTCTGAAGCAACTTTATAAGTTGGATCTTCAATCACATTCACTTCAACCAAATCGCGAGCTTTATGTAATAACTGAGTACAGTCTTTACTTAAGTGACGCAAGTGAAGTTGTTTACCGGCTTTTGTATATTTTTCAGCAAGCGTATCAATTGCTTCTATTGCACTGTGATCCGATACTCGGCTATGTTTAAATTCAACAATCACATTTTTAGGATCATTTTTTACGTCAAACAACTCAGAAAAGTTTTTAACCGAACCAAAGAATAACGGACCATGTAGCTCGTAGACTTTAGCGCCTTCTTCATCAATGTAGTTAGTTGTATATATTTGTTTAGCATGTTGCCAAGCAAATACAAGTGCTGAGACGATAACACCTACACACACCGCAATTGCTAAATCGGTAATAACCGTGACACCTGATACAAGCACAATTACAAACGCATCCGATAATGGTACACGCTTCATCATTTTAAAGCTTGCCCATTCAAATGTACCCAGTACAACCATAAACATTACACCAACAAGTGCAGCTAATGGGATCATTTCAATTAGGCTTGAGGCAAAAATAATAAAACCAAGTAACATAAGCGCAGCACTTATCCCTGATAAACGAGAGCGCCCACCTGAATTTATATTTATCATAGACTGGCCAATCATTGCACAGCCCCCCATTGCACCAAACATACCACAGGTAATATTTGCAGCGCCTTGACCTATACATTCTTTGTTGCTGTGGCCGCGTGTTTCTGTTATTTCGTCAATTAAACTAAGCGTTAATAACGATTCAATTAAACCAATAGCTGCTAAAATAAGTGCATACGGAAAAATAATTTGCAGTGTTTCAAAGTTAAAAGGCACCATAGGAATATGAAATTCTGGTAAACCGCCGGCTATTGTTGCCGCTTCGTCGCCCGTCATTCCTTTTAAGAAATCAAGCACGGTATGCGCTTCTAAATCAAAACCAATCACTAATCCTGTCACTGTTACTATGGCAACTAATGACGAAGGAACCGCTGTAGTCAGTTTTGGTAAAAAGTGAATTATTGCCATTGTTAATGCCACTAATCCCAGCATGATAAACAATGGACTGCCTGTCATCCACTCTTGCCCGCCCATACCGTCAGGCACTTTAAATTGCCCTAGCTGGGCTAAAAATATAACAATTGCTAAACCATTTACAAAACCCAGCATTACCGGATGAGGCACCATACGGATAAACTTTCCGAGCTTAAATATCCCCGCTAGTATTTGCAATATCCCCATTAAGAGCACGGTAGCAAATAGGTACTCTACACCATGATCAAGTACTAAACTTACCATAACAACAGCTAAGGCACCGGTTGCACCTGAAATCATACCAGGACGGCCACCAAATATTGCCGTAATTAAACCAACGATAAACGCGGCATATAGACCAACTAAAGGTTCTACATTTGCTACAAAGGCAAACGCAACAGCTTCTGGAACTAAGGCTAACGCCACAGTCAATCCAGACAGTATATCGTTTTTAGCAGAGCTTGGCGCCCTACTGAGTAAGTTAAACATTGAGTTCCTCAAATGGTATAATGGGTATAAAAAAAGCGCTAAATTCTATCAAATCAGCGCTCAGTTAACAATTGTCATTGTGTGGTTAAGCTAAACTAAAGCAGTTTAGCTTTAAAAAGAAAGTGCTTTTATAAAGGAAGAGAAGTACTACGTTTTACACATGTCATTGTTACATTAGAATGTACTTCTTGTACGTATTCTAAGCTTAATAAATTATCACGGACAAAGTGCTCATAGCCTTCAATGCCTTGTGAAATAATACGTAGCATGAAGTCCATTGTTCCAGCCATAGTGTAACACTCAGTCACTTGGTCGTAGCTCATAATCAGCTTTTCAAACTCAGCAAGGTTTTTCTTACCATGATTTGATAACCGCACATGTGCATATACAAGCATATCAAAGCCTAGTTTTTTCTCATCTAAAAGAGCTACTTTGCTTTTTATGTATCCATCTTGCTCAAGTTTAGCGATGCGTCGCCAGCAAGGTGATTGTGACAAGCCGACTTTATCAGCAATTTCAGCTGTTGATAAACTGGCATCTTGTTGTAAAAGTGCCAAAATTTGGCGATCTACGTGATTTAGAGACATTTTATTTCTTATTTATCAAATAAACTGGTTAAATTATACAGCTATTTTAAAAAACAGTCTGCTTATTTTTATCTTTTATACTTATATGTTATTTCAATCATCAAAGTAAAAAGTCAACCATACTAGCCAATTATAAATGAGCTAGTATTTTCATAACACACCTATTATGCCCTACAAGTATTTGTGTATTGCACGCCCTAGGGCGTATTATATTTCTTTATTCTTTTGATCCGGTATAGCAACCTTCTCTTCAAACGACATGAGTATCGGATATTTTAAATAAGCTTGGTCGTAAAACGGACTTTGCTCATATAGCCAATTCAAACGCGCGTCCGCATCTTGAGCAAACGTCTTATCGTCATTGATTTTTTTATCAAACGCGAGTGCAAGTTTCGGATTATCTTTTAGCATTTGACGAGCATATGGGATGAGCGCATAATTTTCCATGTATTCTGTTCGCTGAAAAATTGTATTAAATTCCCCCCAAGCAAAAAATGAGTCTGGCGCTTCAGGATGTAATAAATGCACTGCAAGCTCACCTGCTTTTTGTTGAGTTGTTACTTGGTACCAACCATCTAAATCAACATTAATTGCAGGGATATAATCAAAACTCGCTGATACTCTAAAACGACCTTCAAATGGCGCTTTGTCAAACGTATACTCTGCCACCTTTGCTACTTTTAAAGGCTGTGTATTTTCACCTTCCAGCTTATTAATAGAGACACCGTGTAGTTTCAACTTTTCTATAATATCAATGTATACAGGCGGAATAAAGAACGCTTTGGGTACTTCAACTGTATGCTGTACATCTTTCTGCCAATAAATAGGTAAGTCAGTATATGTATGTGCTTTACCTAAATACTTAACTTCATTTTGGCCCGAGAGCGCATTCATGCTTGATGAATATTCAATACCTTTAAATTGTGCAATCGTATCAGCCTGCTTGGCATAGCCACGCTTGACTATTAACTGTTTAGGAACAAATTCTTGTTCTTTTTTAACTGCATTAGCTAACTCATGACCATGTTTAGATAGTGCATTAATAGCACCATCTAAAAATACATAAGTTCCTAAAACACGTTGTTTGTATGGCTTTAATGAATGATTTTCTACTAAAATAGTCGGTAATGACTTTAAATCACCCCAACCATTTGAAAAACGCGGCGTAGCAACCCACCCCGCTAACCCTTTTTTAAAATCTCGCTTATCCATAACAAAAACAAGTGGCCCTGGCGTATGTCCTTGTTTAACTAGCGTCTCATCTATTAGGGGTTTAAAAAATTGATTTAAAGCATCAGATACCGCAGGCGATTCGCTCGAAAATACTGGATTGTAACCATAAGTCACATCGTACTGGTAATCTGCGCCATCGGTTACGTGTACATCAATGTATAAATTTGGGTTGTAGTCGTTAATAACCTTTAAAACGATTCTAACTTCTGGGGTATCTAATTTAGTAAAATCACGATTTAAATTAAGGTTATTAGCATTTGTTCTAAAGCCCATTTTTGTAGGGCCTCGCTGATTGATACGATTGAATGCACTGCTACGTTCGTGTCCATCTACATTTAAAATAGGAATAAATAATATGTTTACCTTTTTTAAAATGTCACGACGCTTACCCGTGGCTATGTCTCTGAGCAGCATAAACATGGCATCTTTACCGTCTATCTCTCCAGAATGTATTCCCGCTTGAATAAAAATAGTCGGCTTAGTGCTATTAGCCATTTGTCCTGATTCAAAAAAACCTTGCTCGCTCGCTATCAACATCTTAATTGCACGTTTGCTGTTACTGTAGCCAATAGTTTGAGATTGAAACTGAGTAGGGTTTGCTGCAACGAGCCTATCAACAAATGCCATAGTATCTGCATAATTAGGCGATATCTCACCGTTAGACAACTCAAAATCGGTTGTTAATGGGCCCTGTTTTTGTAAAAGCTCTACACTTTTTCCCTGCCACTCAATGAGTGGAGGTAAATGTGCGTCATACGCCACACTTGCAGATAAAACGAGTAAACTTGCAAACATAAAATTCTCTAACAAACGCCTTAATTATATAAATTATATCAACTTAATTTTTTATAATGAGAAAACTGCGGTGATTCAACAAAAAAAAGCAGCCAATAGCATATGACTCACTTATGTTTGAAATTTAAGGCTTTATTACGCTAACGAATAATCGATATAAAGTTTTAAAAAAAACAACTGGTTCAAACTCCTCTTCATTGTTGAACTGAATCAGAATTTTTAGCGCCGTTAACGCTAGGTTTAATAACAATCTGCTCATATATGGGTCTATATAACATTAAGAAAATTACGCTAGAGCTAGGCAAAAATTTCGTTATACAGTTGTTCTATATAAGAAATATTTTAACGCAGTTAACGTCAAATTTAATCCCTTAAACTGATTAGGTATTATTGCGGATTGGTATAATTAGTTAAATTACTCAAAGATTTATGCAGGTTGGTTTAATCTCCCAACTTGAGCAAATATTATTACGGATAGGTATTTGTAATTGAAATAAAACTACTAAATAGCAGGCACAAAAAAAGGAGCCATAGGCTCCTCTTTAATACTTATACAAAAAAGCTTAAGCGGCTAGGCCTTCTTTTGCTTTTTCTACAAGCGCTGCGAATGCAACTTGGTCGTAAACAGCGATATCTGCAAGGATCTTACGATCGATTTCTACAGAAGTCTTTTTAAGACCATTGATAAAACGGCTGTAAGACAGACCATTTTGACGTGAAGCAGCATTGATACGTGCAATCCATAATTGACGGAAAGTACGTTTCTTCGCACGACGGTCACGGTAAGCGTATTGACCCGCTTTAGTAACAGCCTGGAAAGCTACGCGGTAAACACGTGAACGTGCTCCGTAGTAACCTTTTGCTTGTTTTAAAACTTTTTTGTGACGTGCACGTGCGACAACGCCGCGTTTAACTCTTGCCATTTCTAAAAACCCCTATTAAGCGAACGGTAACATACGTGAAACTAGACCATGGTCATTTTTATGAACCATCATCTTAGGACGTAGGTGTAACTTACGCTTAGAAGTTTTCTTAGTCAGAATATGACGAAGATGCGCTTGTTTACGCTTGAAACCGCCAGAAGCAGTCTTTTTGAAACGCTTAGCAGCGCCACTGTGACTTTTTAGCTTATAAGCCATTGCAATAACTCCAATTGTATTGCTTTTAAATTAGTAAGCAGGCGTGAGATATATTGCTATAGCTCCACTTTTAGGCCTGACTTACTGCCATGTTCCGGTGAAGACCCAACATAAATGCCGCAATCTTACTTTAAAACCGGTTAACTCAGGTGAATATTCGCATATTGCTTGCAGACCTGAGCTAATTTCGGTGCGTATTATCGCTTAAAAATTATTTTTTAGCAACAGGCGCCATCATCATAACCATTTGGCGGCCTTCAACACGATTTGGGAAAGACTCAACTACAGCAAGCTCTTCTAAATCGGTTTTGATACGGTTTAATAATTCTATACCAATTTCTTGGTGAGCCATTTCACGACCACGGAAGCGGATAGTAATCTTAGCTTTATCGCCAGCTTCTAAGAACTTACGTAAGTTGCGAAGCTTAACCTGATAATCACCTTCATCCGTACCTGGACGGAATTTGATTTCTTTTATCTGGATTTGCTTTTGCTTCTTCTTCTGCTCTTTTAGTTCTTTGCTTTTTTCAAAGATGAACTTACCGTAATCCATGATTCTACAAACAGGCGGCTCAGCGTTTGGACTGATCTCAACAAGATCAACACCCGCTGCATCGGCCATAGTTTGCGCGTCTTGTAATGACTGAATTCCAGCTTGTTCGCCTTCAATGTCAATTAAACGAACTTCTTGCGCTGTAATTTCTTCGTTAATACGATTTTTTTGAGCTGTTTGTTGCCCTTTCTTGCCGCCTCTAATAGTACGTTCCTCCAAGAATATCAATAATATAAGCGTGTAATTGGCTGTTTGTTAATGCCCTACACGCTCGGTTTTTACTGTCGATTTTTAATTTCTTCGCTAATTTTAGCTACAAAATCATCAACATTAAATTTGCCAAGGTCTTCACCTGTGCGAGTACGCACTGCTACTTCTTGCTGTTCAACTTCTTTATCGCCAACAACAAGTAAATATGGAATACGCTTCAGTGTATGCTCACGGATTTTAAAGCCAATCTTCTCATTTCTCAAGTCAGCAGCGGCTCTAATTCCAAGTTTATTTAATTTTTGTACAACTTCTTTAACATAAGGAGCCTGTTTATCGGTAATATTCATAATTACCACTTGCTTTGGTGCAAGCCACGTAGGGAATAATCCAGCGTACTCTTCAGTTAAAATGCCAATAAAGCGTTCAATAGAACCTAAAATAGCACGATGTATCATTACAGGGGTACGACGTTCGTTATTTTCTGCTACATAAGTAGCACCTAAACGACCCGGTAAAGCAAAATCTAATTGCACTGTACCACACTGCCACGCTCTGTCTAAACAATCGTACAAAGTAAATTCAATCTTCGGACCGTAAAACGCGCCTTCGCCCGGAAGATAATCAAATTCAATATCGTTTAGCTTAAGTGCATCAGCTAAAGCAAGCTCTGCTTTATCCCACATATGGTCTTCACCAATGCGTTGTTCTGGGCGAGTAGATAGCTTAACGACAATCTTCTCAAATCCGAATGTTTCATATGTATCATAAACCATCTTAATACACGCTGATACTTCGTCCATTATCTGCTCTTCAGTACAGAAAATGTGAGCATCATCTTGTGTAAAGCCACGTACACGCATTAAACCGTGTAGTGCACCTGATGGTTCATTACGATGACAACAACCAAATTCAGCCATACGAAGTGGTAAATCACGGTACGATTTTAAACCTTGGTTAAAGATTTGCACGTGACCAGGACAGTTCATTGGTTTAATTGCGTATTCACGTTTTTCAGACTCAGTGGTAAACATTGCTTCTGAATATTTTTCCCAGTGACCTGATTTTTCCCAAAGTGAACGGTCCATCATCATTGGACCTTTTACTTCTTCGTACTCATATTCGCGTAATTTTTCACGTACAAACTCTTCAAGCTCGCGGTAAATGCTCCAACCATCGTTGTGCCAAAATACCATGCCTGGCGCTTCTTCTTGCCAATGCCATAAATCAAGCGCTTTACCAATACGACGGTGATCGCGTTTTTCAGCTTCTTCAAGGCGTTTTAAATACGCTTTAAGTTGCTTTTTATCGCCCCACGCTGTGCCGTAAATGCGTTGTAGCATTTTATTTTCTGAATCACCACGCCAATATGCACCCGCCACTTTCATTATTTTGAAGTTTTGGCAAAATTTCATGTTAGGAACGTGAGGTCCACGACACATGTCTACATATTCTTCGTGATGATATAACCCTGGACGGTCATCTTTAGCGATGTTTTCGTCCAAAATTTCTATTTTGTATGTTTCGCCACGCGCTTCAAATGTATCGCGTGCTTCTTGCCAGCTTACTGTTTTTTTCACTACGTCGTAGTTGGTTTTTGCAAGTTGCAGCATACGCTTTTCAATTGCTTCAAGATCATCTTGTGATAATGAATGTTCCATATCGATATCGTAGTAAAAACCGTTATCAATGGTAGGACCAATTGCCATTTTTGCGTCTGGGAAAAGTTGCTTAACTGCATGACCAATTAAGTGAGCACAAGAGTGACGAATGATTTCAAGGCCGTCATCGTCTTTAGCGGTAATGATCTCAAGACGAGAGTCTTCAAAAATTTTATCACATGCATCAACACGGTCGCCATTTACACGGCCCGCAATGGTCGCTTTAGCTAAACCAGGACCAATGTCGTTTGCAACATCAAGCGTGCTTACAGGGTTTTCAAAACTACGTTGACTTCCGTCTGGAAGAGTAATAACTGGCATTATAAATCCTTGCTACAGTGGTGACACCTACAATGTATCACGTGTATTTTTAATAAATTAAATGAGAATGACTCGACAACGCTTTTACGAATAAGCATTGACTAATATATGTAGATGAGGAGTCTATTCAACTACAAAGATATATTGTCGCGTGCCGCGCATTTAATTACAAGTTTAAAGGGGTGAAATCCACCCGTTTTATCCACAAAATGTAGCTTTTAAAGCAAAAAAATCATTTTATTAAAATATAAAAGCATCAATGCATTAATTACGCGCCTACAACTATACCCACACTCGCATTTTAATGTGCGTTGCGTATAATACTGCGTAATTAAGTTATTTTAGAGAATAGACATGAGAACATGTGGTGTAGAAATTACCGGTAGTGATGTACTACTTTGTATTTTAAGTAAAGATAATGACGTATTTGATATTCGCGATGTGCGCCAAACACGCTTTACCTTAGGTAACGGTAACGACACTGAAGTAATGCGTAAATTTCAATTCGATTTTGCAAAACTAATGCAAGATTACCAAATTGATTCTGTTGCAATTCGTGAGCGTCAGCCTAAAGGTAAGTTTGCTGGCAGTGCAAAAGGCTTTAAAATGGAAACTGCAATTCAATTAATCGACAACTTAGATGTACGTTTATTTACTACAACTGAAGTTAAAGAGCAGTTAAAACGCAACCCCATCCCTATTGACTTTGAAGAAACAGGCCTTAAAAAGTACCAAGAAAATGCTTTTGTAAACGCTTACGTTTACATCATGAAAAAAACATACCGCAGCGACGAAATGTAAACTCATTACTCTTTTAAAAACGCGTACTTACAGTGTAAGACGCGTTTTTTTATGTCTAAAAAGTAGTATTAGCTTTTATTAATCGAATAATACATTAGTCTAACCGCACTTCTCTTTGTCGACAATATGTGTTTATTTTAACTTTGTAGTTTAATAACTCACACACATTTTCATGGAGAGAGCAATGCACACACACACTATTGTGGTAAAAGAAGTAGAACAAATAAATCACTTGCCGTTATCTCAAAGCTACTTTAAAGGTATACAAAGCACACCTTTAACAAATTCAACTATAGGCGAGTACTTTGACTTTATTGTCGACAAAAACCCAGAGGCGTTAGCTGTTGTAGTTCATCATCAAGGTATTAGATTAACGTATAAAGAATTTCAAAAAGAAGTTAATCAGCTTGCTATGGGGTTACTGGCACTTGGCGTAAAACCAGGTGAGCGCGTTGGTATTTGGTCTCCTAATAATATTGAGTGGTGCTTAACCCAATTTGCAACGGCAAAAATTGGCGCAATAATGGTGTGCATCAACCCGGCATATCGTCCTAACGAATTACAATATGCTTTAAATAGTGTTGAATGCTCTACTCTGATCACAGCATCAAATTTTAAAGGCAGTGATTACTTAGAAATGCTTAATGGTTTAGCGCCAGAACTTGCAACTTGCGATAAGTACACACTTAATTTAAAAGCACTACCCACTCTTAAGAATATAATCCGCATTGGCGATGAAGCATCACCTGGTATGCACTCTTTTAAAGATGTTGTTAACTTGCCAACAGCTGCTCATGAGCTGGAATTAAAAGCAATAGGTGAAAACTTAAATGCTGAGCAAGACATCAATATACAATTTACATCAGGCACAACAGGCAACCCAAAAGGCGCAACGCTCACCCATAAAAATATTTTAAATAATGCGCTATTCGTCGCCGAATCTATGCACTTTACGAGCGATGACAAGTTATGTATCCCTATCCCGTTATATCATTGCTTTGCAATGGTATTGGGTAGCTTATTGTGTGTTAGTAAAGGTGCAGCAGCCATTTACCCAGGCGATTCATTCGATGCAAAAACCACACTAGATGTAGTTCAACAAGAAGGATGTACAGCGCTGCACGGTGTACCTACTATGTTTATTAGTGAGCTTGAGCTAAGTAATTTTAACGATTATGACTTAAGTACTTTACGCACGGGTGTAATGGCAGGCTCTACATGCCCAGAGCAAGTAATGCGCAAAGTACAAACACAAATGAATATGCATCAAGTACTGATTGCTTACGGGCAAACGGAGTGCAGCCCCATAAACAACATTACCGAAACAGACTCTTCTATAGAGCGGCAAGTAACGACAGTTGGCCGCGCCCTTGCCCATACCGAGGTTAAAATAATTGACGAGCTGGGTAACATTCAAAAAATTGGTCAACCTGGCGAAGTGTGTAGTAAAGGTGCAGGCATAATGCGCTGCTATTGGAATGACGAAGCTAAAACAAAAGCCACAATAGATGACGAAGGTTGGCTGCACTCTGGCGATTTAGGTGTCATGGATACAGAAGGGTTTGTCACGATTGTTGGGCGTATAAAAGATATGATTATTCGCGGAGGCGAAAACATTTACCCTCGAGAAATAGAGGAAGTACTTTACACCTACCCGGGCATTCAAGATGCTGCCATATTTGGTATAACCGATGAAAAGTATGGCGAGGAAGTGTGCGCTTGGATCCAACCAAAAGAAGATGCTGTACTTGATGAGCAAGCAATTCGTGACTTTTTAAAAGACAAACTAGCCTACTTTAAAATGCCACGACATATCCGTTTTGTAGAAAACTACCCAATGACAGTAACAGGTAAACTGCAAAAATTTAAAATGCGTGAGCAAATGCAAGAAGAGCTAAGCGAAAATCCTTTTTCCTAGTTTCGTCTTTAAGTAACTGAGGCTCTGGCTAGGGAATTTATCTCAGAGCTATGTTCAGAGCTAGCAGCGTTAAATTTACGTATGTTAGGACTAATACTAAAAAGCACAGCCAATTGGCTTTGCTTTTTATGAACTGAATTGTACTGAATTTATTATAAATTCAACATTCTCTTTTTTAAACGTTCTAAATCAATCGCACTCGAGCGCACTGTTAATTTAATATGGCTGTATTCATATTCTTCTTTAACAACACTCATACTCGATCGAATTTCGCCCACGATACCTTTGGCTGTGTACGGTATAACAATCTCTTCTTCAATCATGTCCTCTTGAGCAATGCCAATAATGTATTTGTGCAATTTACTAATATCATCTGGATTACGCGTAGAGGTCATCATCGCATCAGGAAACTCATCCATTAGAGACTGCTGCTGTTCAGTACTTAATTGGTCTGACTTATTCAGTACTAATAATTTTTTGCTACCTTCTACCCCAACTTCTGCCAGTACTTTATGTACTACTTCAAGTTGTGAACGAAAAGAAGGATCTGAAGCATCTACAACATATAACAGTAACGATGCATCATGTGCCTCAGCGAGCGTTGAATGAAATGAAGCAACCAAATCATGAGGTAATTTTTTAATAAAACCAACTGTATCTGAAACCAATATACGAGGCTGGGTAATCGGATACAGCGCGCGAACAGTGGTATCTAGCGTTGCAAAAAGTTTGTTTTCGCCTTCTACATCGCTACCTGTAATTGCGCGCATCATTGACGATTTACCCGCATTGGTGTAACCAATTAAGGCAACTGAGAATAGCTCAGAGCGCTGCGTACGTCTGTCCATCATTACATCTTGAACACTAACAAGTTCGCGCTTTAATTCTGCTAACTGATCGCGCACCTTACGGCGATTAAGCTCAAGTGTGGTTTCACCCGCACCTTTACCCATTTGGCGTTCTTTATCGCCTGTTGATGTTTCACGCAGTCGTGGCGCGACATAATTAAGGCGAGCAATTTCAACTTGTAATTTTGCTGTTTTAGTACGCGCATGACGGCTAAATATTTCAATGATAATACCAGTGCGATCAAATACTTCTACACCTAATTGGTTCTCAACATTACGCAGTTGAGAGGGCGTTAAATCGCAGTCAAATACCACTACATCGGCACATGCAAAATCTAAATCGTTTGATGGGATTTCTGAGGATATTTCGGTTAAAGGGTCTTCATCAAGTAAATTATCTTCTTGCTCGTCTTCAACCATCCCTTTATTGCCGGTAAGGTGAGCTATTTCAGCTAGTTTACCTGAGCCCAGTACATTAACTTTTTGAGTTGAGCTTTGCTTTTGCGATTGCGTACCTACTACTTTAAATCCTAACGTAGTCACCAAACGCGCAAGCTCTGCAAGCGACTCTGTTGCTTCGTCACCTTTAAATTGTGGTGTGCTAATAGAAATAAGTAACGCATTAGGAAGTGATGGTTTTGCAGTTAGTTGCATAATTTTTTATATGTTAATGCACCTAAAGTGCAAACCTAATTTTCATTCGAAAGTAAGCTGATCCTACGCTGTTATGGCCGAGCTTTACAGCGTTATAGCTTACGAATGCAATTATTATCTTCATTTTGCCAAAATTAGCGTAAATCTATGAACTATTTATACGGGGGCATTATAATTTTTACACGCAAGTAAACCAATAAGTAACTTGGTGTTGTTATAAATGTATTTAATTATTAAGTGTTGGGGTTTACCATTGATAATAGGCTTTATGTAGCATTGCGCATACACAAGCCCATTAACTAAAAGCTAATTAGTTAAAAACTAATTAGCTAAAATCAATTACTCAGCAGACTCTTCTGGACGATGCTGCTTTTGTACACCGGTTAAAAACAAGCGTAATATTTGATCGTTACAAACACGGTAATGTTTGTTATCTACTTTTCGAGAAAATGCACTTAACTCATGTTTACTTAAGTCAAAATCAACAAGTGCAAGTGTTGCTATGACATCTTCTGCTTTCATATTTAAAGCAATACGTAGCTTCATAAAGATAATATTGTTGTTTAGCTTTTTCTCAGGCTCTGGTTGCTCACCTTCGCGTTTGCCACGTTGGGTATTAATAAACCCATTTAAAAAGCTAGCAAACTCAGTATCACTTATTGGGGTAAAAGCCTCTTCACCTTCTTTAGTTAACCATGCAATTACTTGCTCTTTGGTGACCGTATGCTCTGCTGATGCAAAAACATTGACCATAGCAGTATCAGTTAAGTTAAAAGTGTAGCGAATGCGGCGTAAAATATCGTTATTAGTCAAAGTAAATCCCAAAGTGAGGTATAGCAACCAAGCAGTTATTGCTTAATTTTAAATAAGCGCCTAGTTTAACAGGTTTACTAATACCACCCTATTAATTTTTATCTGAGCTTCTTATACCTAGTTACCAAGCACCTTGGCAGGATCTACGCGCGTTGCTTGCCATGCAGGATAAATAGTGGCAAGTATCGCAAGCACAAACGTAACAATCACTGTAATACCAATGTCTTCGAGTACTAATTTACTTGGTAAAAACTCTATAAAATAAACGCCCTCAAGTGGATTGGCTCCAAATAGTTGGCTTATCCACGTAAAAAGCTCACTTATATTAAGCGCTAATACCACACCAATTAGTGTTCCTAGTGCCACGCCTACAAATGCTTGCATTAAGCCTTGCATTACAAAGGTGGCTAAAATAGTACTGTCTTTCGCGCCCATGGTTTTTAAAATCGCGATATTGCCTTGTTTTTCGCGTACTTCCATCACTAAGGACGATACAATATTAAAACTGGCTACCGCTATAATTAAAAACACCACAATATAAACAATAGTACGTACCATTTGAATATCTTGATAAAGGCTGCCTTGGGTTCTAAACCAACTGGAAACATACACGTAGTCGTCAATAGTTTGGCCCACCTTTAGCGCTATTTGGTGCGCCGAAAACACATCATCAACACTTAACCGCAGCCCTGTTACTTGAGTTTCATCGTAACCCAATGTTTGCTGCGCTTTATTAAGATGTATAAACGCAGCGGTACTATCAATGGGGCCTCCCATTTCTATAACACCTGCAAGGTTAAGTGTTACGCGTTTAGGCGCTAATAATGACTGACCTTTTTGGCCTATTTGCGGAATAAGTAACGTAATGTTGTCGCCTACTTTTGCATCTAACTGTTTTACTATTTGCTTACCTAAAATTACATCGTCAAAGCCTAACTGGCTGACCAATTTACCACTGGTAAACTGGTTTACCGCCGATACATTACTCTCGAGCGATGGCTCAACACCTCGAATTTCTATCGCTTTTAGCTGGCTTTTATATTGCGCCATCCCATTCACTGCAATAAATGGCGCAGCCCCTGTTACATGCGGTTGTGTTTGTAAATCCTCAACTTTTTGCGGCCAATTTGCAATGGGTCTACTTGGTGCTACATATTCCACCTGCGGCACAACGCTTAGCAATCTATGTACTAGTTGTTGCTCAAAACCATTAATTACCGACAGCGCCACAATTAAAACCGCGACACCTAATAAAATACCAATAGTCGACGCTTTAGCGATAAAACTAACAAAGCCGTTTTTTTCATCTTTGTGGCCTGAATAGGCTCTAAAACGTTTACTTAAAAATGCACTAAGCAACATGCTGCGACTCTTTAATAGCTAGTTTTCCATCGTCTAAATAAGCTATTTTGCCTAGCTTATCGGCAAGTTCTAAATCGTGTGTAACTACCACAAAACTGGTGTTTAAGCTTTGGTTAAGCTCATTTATTAAATCGTAAATTTTAATCGCATTTTGTTTATCTAAATTACCGGTTGGTTCATCAGCAAGCACAAGCGCAGGTTTAGTAACCAGTGCGCGGGCAATAGCCACGCGTTGGCGCTCTCCACCAGAAAGCGCAGACGGTTTATGCGAGCTGCGATGTGCAAGGCCTACTTTTTCGAGCATATCGAGCGCTTGAGCTTTGGCTTCTTTTGCACTCAAGCCTTTAATTAATAATGGCATAGCCACGTTTTCAACTGCGCTAAACTCCATTAATAAGTGATGAAATTGATAGATAAAGCCCAAATTTTGGTTTCTAAATGCGGCTTGCTCTGTTCGCGAAAGTTTTGCAACTTCTTGGTTTTTAATTTTAGCGCTACCTGAGCTTGCGGTATCTAATGTGCCAAGTATGTGTAAAAGCGTACTTTTACCAGAGCCAGAACTCCCTACAATAGCGAGCATTTCACCTTGCTGCAGCGCTAAATCAACACCTTTTAATACTTCAACTTGGTTGCTGCCATCTTGATAAACCTTACTTAAATTTTCACAACTAATTACTAAATCATTCATAACGTAATACCTCTGCTGGTTTTACTTTTGCGGCTTTACGCGCAGGATATAAGGTAGCTAAAAAGCTCATAGCAATACTGGCAAACGCTATTATTACTAAACTCAAAATATCAAATTTTACCGGAAGCTCTATACCCGCCAATAAGTTTAAGCCCACTAATGCAAGTAGCTCATTTATATATAAACTAAATATTACACCTAAAAATGCGCCTATTGCGGTACCAATTACGCCGTTATATAAGCCTTGCACCATAAACACTTTTTGCACTTGCGAAGGTGTTAAACCTAACGTTTGTAGTATGGCTACTTCACCTTGTTTTTCGCTTACCATCATAGTTAATGCCGATACAATATTAAATACAGCCACCAATACAATGAGGGCAAGCAACATAGACATAATGCGCTTTTCCATAGCAACGGCTGCAAATAGAATACCTTGGGTACTGCGCCAATCACTGTAATTGTGATCTTGTAAAATACGTTGGCTTGCTTCAATAAACTCATCTAGTTCGAAAGGTTCGTGCAATGAAACACTTAAATTTGGGGCAGTGTTTTTATCCAGCTTTAATACCCGTTGTAGTGAAGCGCCACTTGTAAACGCAAGTGCCATATCTATCTCAGATCCGGTTTCGTATATTGCGGCAACTTTAAATAAACGCTGGCTGGGTACTCGCCCAAGAGGTGTATAGGTTGAAGCATTAGGCATAATAACGCGAAGCTTATCACCCACGCTAACTCCTAATTTACGACTCAAATAACGGCTTATAGCAATGTTGTAATTTTTGTTTAATACAGTTTTCCAATCGCCTTGCACTATTTTATCGGTAATTTTATACAAAGAACCGCTGTCGTTATAAAGGCCTTGTAGTAAAACGCCGTGCAAGTCTTTATTCGTTTGCAAAATAGCTTCGCCGTGGCGATATAAGCTTACATGATCAACATAAGGAGATTGTTCGAGGTCGGTTTTAAGGGTGCCCATTTGGGTGGCAGTGTGTTTACCTGCGCTAACTTCAACATGCGGAATAAGTCCAAGCATATTGGTTTTTAGGCTATTTTCAAACCCGTTCATTACACTACTTACCGTAAATAATGCCATTAAACCAATAGCGATACCGGCAATAGAAAAAAACGAAATAAACGATATAAACGCATTTCCTTTAGATGAGCGACTATATCTAAGCCCTATAAATAAGCTAACCGGTTGAAACATATTATTTTTAACACTTATCGTAAAAGTATTGAGCAATAGTAGCACGAAAAAAGTGCCTTTGGGTATGGCGTAAAATGTAAGAAATAATTTAAAAATCTGATACTTGGCTATATTTACAGCAATACATGCTTAACCATTAATTCGCGGTTAAGCTTTCAGCCCTTTAACTAAATAATCGAGCAATACCCGTACATTAGTGGCCACAAACTGCCTTGGTGGATATACGCCCCATACCCCTTCTTGCTGTGGTTGATAGGGTGTTAAAATAGGCACCAATTGCCCTGAGTTAATTTCGTTTTCAATGTAGTAGTCTGGGAGCTGTACAATACCAAGCCCCTTTTTTGCGCCATCCACCAGCGCCCAACCACTATTACACTGTAGCCGCCCTGCTATTTTAATGTGTTTATCGCGCCCATTTTCATTTACGCGCCAGTAGCTACTATTCCCAATTAAACATTCATGGCTGTTTAGCTCGCCTAAAGTATGCGGCTCACCAAATCGCGTTAAATACTGTGGTGCCGCGCACATTATAAAGCGCCGCGCACTTAACCTACGCGCTTTTAAGCTCGAATCTTTTAAATGCCCTAACCTTATGGCTAAATCAAATCCGCGCTCTAATAAGTTTTCTTGCTCGTTACTTAGTGTGGCAACAACTTCTACCTCGGGATGATCCTTCATAAAATTATGCACTATGGGCATAATAAAGCTCTCTCCGTACATAACGGGTGCTGTGAGCTTTATTTTACCTTTAGGTGTACTTTGTTGCTGAGCGAGGCCTTGAGTTGCCTCGTCCATAGCGTGTTGTAAGTGCTTTATTTGATGTAAGTACACTTCGCCTTCTTTGGTTAAAACCACTTTACGGGTTGTACGGGTTAATAGTTGTGTATTTAAACGTTGCTCAAGCGCTGTTACATGGCGGCTAATATGCGCAACCGAAAGCCCAAGCATTTTTGCAGCCGCAGTAAAACTGCCCTCTTCACCAACAGCTATAAACTCATCTATTCCATTCCAACGCGCCATTATTACCATACTGTAAAAGTGTTTTAATAAAATTGAGATTATCATTATTTGAGAAACAAATACAATAAGCACATCACCCAAGCAAATTGGGTCTACAATTATTTTTTAATAGCCAGTTAAAGGAAATAAAACACATGTCTGAATTTATTAAATCAAAAGCTGCCATTGCTTGGGGTCCTAATCAACCACTTAGTGTTGAAGAAGTTGATGTGATGATGCCTAAGAAAGGCGAAGTAATGGTAAAAATTACCGCTACAGGTGTGTGTCATACCGATGCATTTACATTATCGGGCCAAGATCCTGAAGGCATATTTCCTGCTATTTTAGGTCACGAAGGCGCTGGTGTTGTTTATGCTGTTGGCGAAGGCGTAACCAGTGTTGAAGTTGGGGACCATGTTATTCCTTTATACACTGCAGAATGTGGCGTATGTAAAATGTGTACCTCAGGTAAAACTAACCTGTGCTCAGCCGTTCGCGAAACTCAAGGTAAAGGCCTAATGCCAGACGGCACTACACGCTTTTTTAAAGATGGCCAACCAATTTATCACTATATGGGGACATCAACGTTCTCTGAGTACACTGTATTGCCAGAAATTTCACTCGCTAAAGTAAATAAAGAAGCATCACTAGAAGAGATTTGCTTACTAGGCTGTGGTGTAACAACAGGTATGGGCGCAGTTACCAACACCGCTAAAGTAAAACCTGGCGACACTGTTGCTATATTCGGTTTAGGCGGTATTGGTTTGTCTGCGATTATTGGCGCAAAAATGGCCGGTGCTGGTCGTATTATTGGTGTTGATATAAACACCACTAAATTCGATTTAGCTACAAAACTAGGTGCTACTGATTTAATTAACCCAAAAGATTTCGACAAGCCAATTCAAGAAGTTATTGTTGAAATGACAGATGGCGGCGTTGACTACTCGTTTGAATGTATTGGTAATGTTGACGTAATGCGATCAGCACTTGAGTGTTGCCACAAAGGCTGGGGTGAGTCGGTAATTATTGGTGTGGCAGGTGCAGGCCAAGAAATATCAACCCGTCCGTTTCAACTGGTAACTGGGCGTGTATGGCGTGGTAGCGCATTTGGTGGCGTTAAAGGCCGTTCACAACTTCCTGAAATTGTTGAGCGTTACATGGCGGGTGAATTTGCTCTTAGCGACTTTATTACTCATACAATGGGCCTTGAAGATATTAATGAAGCGTTTGACTTAATGCACGAAGGCAAAAGTATTCGTACAGTCATTCATTACTGATAGCAGCTAAGCACGTTTAATAATAAGCCGTAACACTTTTAAGTTTACGGCTTTTAAGGATTAAGTATGTTAGAAAATATCTCAAGTGTAAAAGTGTCTGGCGGTTGGCATAAGCAATATACTCACAGCTCGCAAAGTACACATTGCACTATGCGCTTTGCCGTATTTTTACCACCTGGCGCAAGTGAAGCAAATAAAGTACCGGTACTTTATTGGTTATCGGGATTAACCTGTACCGACGAAAACTTTATGCAAAAAGCAGGCGCATTTAAAAAAGCCGCCGAGCTAGGTATTGCTATTGTAGCGCCAGACACCAGCCCGCGCGGCGAAAACGTACCTAATGAAGACAGCTACGACTTTGCACAAGGCGCAGGCTTTTACGTAAATGCCACGCAAGCCCCTTACAACACTCATTTTAATATGTACGATTATATTGTTAGTGAGTTACCAGCACTTATTGAACAACATTTTCCGATAACAAGCACAAAAGCAATTAGTGGTCACTCTATGGGCGGGCACGGTGCATTAATGGTTGCACTTAAAAACCCGACTGCGTTTGTAAGTGCCTCGGCTTTTAGCCCTATTGTAAATCCGATTGAATGCCCTTGGGGTGTAAAAGCATTTACTGGCTATTTAGGAAATGATAAGGCGCTTTGGGCACAATATGATAGCTGCGAGTTGATGAAAAACGCAGAGCAAGCTCATTACTTACCCATGTTAGTGAGTCAAGGTGATGCTGATGGCTTTTTACAAGAGCAACTTAAGCCAGAAAACTTAGTCGCTATTGCTGATAAAAAAGGCTACCCGCTTACACTTGAAATGCAAGCAGGCTACGATCATAGCTACTTTTTTATAAGCAGCTTTATTGACCAACACTTATTATTTCATCATCAGTTTTTAACTGCTTAGACTCATTAGTGTGTAGAGATGACTTTTCTACCTCTACACACTCTTTTAGACTTTTAGTGACCTGCCTACATACTTGCGTAGTAGTGCTTTCCCCTTTAACTAGGCTAACAAGAGCCGAATCTATCTTTAATCCCATATCAGTAAAGTTAAATCCGTTTTTATCTGTAGGTACTGGCTCTAGTGGGTTTTTATAAGGTGTTGACTGCGCCGGGCTAATACTATTTTTATCATTACGCGCCTGAGATTGTGCTTGCCCATCAATAATAGCGCCCGCAACTGTACAGCCAGAAAGGCAATAAAAAAACAAAAGTACAATAAGTGTTTTCATCATTCATCCTAAACAAAATATTACCTAAATTGTATACGTTTTTTATTGTAACTCTGTAAAAAAATGTAAGTATTACTACCTAAAATTTTATTAATGGTAGGTTGTAAGTGTTCTGTGAGTAATTCAGGAAATAAAAAAGCAAAAACAGATAACCCAACGCAAAATAGTAAGGCTGTTTTTTCAAGGTTAGTGGGTGTGCTTAATGTTTTATCTAAAGGCAAGAGATTCACATAGGTGTCTTTTAGTCTGGATAAAAGAATACGGGGCTTTAAAACTCAGATCAAATTAACTATTGCGTAAAATAGTAATAAAGGCATGTAAAAGTTTCCTCAATAATTTTTATTAAACTCAGCTTCCTAAAATAAGTCATTGATTATTAGTTATTTATGAAATGGTCCGCTGTTTGCTTATTATTAACAAAATTAACCCGCATAGGCTCAATAATGGAAATTGATTTACAGTGGAATGAAATCATCGATAACTTAATACACTTAGGTATTGCATACCTACTTGCGCTACCTATGGCTTACGACAGAGAGCGTAGCCATGATGGTGCAGGCCTTCGTACCTTTCCTCTTGTTGCTGTTGCATCGTGTGGGTATGCATTAATCGCTATGTCGGTTTTAGATGGCGCAGAAGCTCAATCTAAAATGTTACAGGGTATTATTACCGGAATTGGTTTTATAGGCGGTGGGGCTATTTTGAAAAATAACAAATCAACCTCCGGCACAGCAACCGCTGCAAGTATTTGGAATATGGGCTTAATTGGTATAGCCGTAGCCTACAGCCGTTACGAAATAGCCATTTTACTTGCCATTATTAATTTTATAACGCTAAGGTATGTAAAAAAGTTTAAGTGATAATTAGCTGTATTATTACAAGTAATGCGAGCAAATATTGGTCGCATTGCGTGTGTATAATCACTGGCAAAATATAAATACACGGTTTTAATTTGATACTATATAACATATAATAAATACAGTTTTAAATCACTCTATATAGCTCTCTTATGTCGCTACCTTCAACCGATAACCGCTTACATCATATTGATATATTACGAGGCATTATAATTTTATTTATGGTTATAGACCATGGCATGTACTATTGCCTAAACTACTCAGTAACCGATCCGATGACGATTCCAGGTACTGATGCTCTCACCTTTTTTACGCGTTTTGTTTCTCACTTTTGCGCACCACTCTTCGTATTCTTAGCAGGTCTATCTGCGGCTATAACAGAGCATAAATATGTATCCACTAAAGCATTTTCACAGAGCTTGATTATTCGTGGTTTAGTCCTAATTTTGTTTGAATTTACTATTGTTTCGTGGTCTTGGAGCTTTAACCCATTATATCCAATGCTATACGCACAAGTTATTTGGGCTATCGGCTGGGGCTTTGTGATTTTAGGACTGCTGCGTTTCCTTGGCATTTATGCCATTTTTGTAGCAGGCTTATTACTCGTGTTTGGGCATAATTTATTTGATGGCACAAGCTTTGAGCCTAATACATTTGCACATACTGCTTGGTCTATTGCACATCAAAAAAATGTACTTGATCTCCCTTTTGATTTTCAAATTAGAACAACCTACCCTGTTGCCCCAATTGTTGGCTTAATGGCATTGGCATATTGCGCTGGTGTTTATTACAAAGCGCAACAATACAGTAAAAAAGTGATGAATCACGCATTGTTATTAGGGGTTACTTGCCTTGCGCTTTATGGCGTTTTACGTGGATTTAACATATACGGTGATACATCACAATTTGCTATACATACAAGCTCATTGCTCACTGTTATGTCATTTCTAAACCCAACAAAGTATCCGCTTTCGCTGCAGTTTATATTACTTACAGTTGGCCTTGGACTTATTTCTTTAAAAGCATTAAGTGGTTTAAAAGCCGATTTTTCGCATAACTTTTTACAAGTACTGGGTAAAACAAGTATGTTTTCATACCTTGTGCATTTGTATTTATTACATGCTATTGCTTGGTTACTTATACCTATCCTTGGCTTTAATTTTAGCGATATGACCTACGCAGATACTCTCGTTGGTTTGCCTGAAGGTTATGGCATGAGTTACACAGCAACACTTTTATTTATAGCCGTTGTTATTGGCCTAACAACTCTACTCGCTAAGCGATACATTGTTTGGAAGCGAAGCCACAAACATAGCTTAATTGCTAAATATATATAAGTAAAAACACAAACCCCGCATAATATTTGCGGGGTTTTATATCATTAACCAATACGTAAAACTTATAAAAAGCTTTCACCGCTTTGCTTAAGTGTAATTGTTTGTGCTTGAGCGCTTTTAATTAATAACCCACAACGCACATCGTTTTGTGAAATTACAATTTTATCAATTGTGCTTGTATCGTAATTTACTACTTTGTTCTCGCATCGTAACTGAACTTTAGTTAGCGGCATTTGCGCTTCAAGTGCTACTTCACTTTTTGACAATAAAGGTAATACAGCCTGCTTAGGCGATAGCTCTATTTGTTGTTTTATATCACCAGAACTTTTATAAATTTTATTAACTTGAGCTAATAACTGTTCCTTATTTTGCTGTGTAAAAGTGATGGATTCAATATTGCCTAACGCATCTATTGCGTCATAGGCACGTACATAATCTTGTTTTGATATAAACCATTGTAATGCATTTTTTATCACACGCTTTTGAATTTGATCTGGTAGGTTACCTCTAAATAAAAACGCTTCGTTGATGTGCTGTTCAAAGCTCTTCCAATCTTGTACAAAATAACTGTGCTGGCTTTTAAGCCATGCAAGCAAAACAATCTCAACCGTATTTTTCGTATGTTCGTTTTCTAATTCATCAATACGGCTTTTAGCTTCATCGTATTTCTTTTCATCAATTAATTTACTAACTTGTTCATAATCATTAAAAAAGCCGCGAGACGCTTTATCATTTGAAAATCCAACATGTAAATTTTGCGAACTTACAGTAATAGTTTTTGCTACAGGTATAGTCTCGCCATTTAATTTTGCACTTTTGTAGTTGAGCTTAGACACGTAGTCCATTGCTTCTCTTTGATACTTTTTTTGACCAGCTGTAGCTACAATTTCGATATCGCTCACTTGGCCGTTTTCATCAACAAGATAACTACTTAAATTAATTCCTTCTAATCGAGACGCACGCGGTGAGGTATTAGTAAGTTGATCGTAATTTTTATTAATCACCTCTGCAGGGACAAAGTCGTCAGCAAACGCAGGGAGTTGAGTAAAAGCAGAAGTTAAAGAAAGCGCTAATATGAGTTTTTTCATCGATTTTATCCATCCTAGATAGTGTTTATATAATAGAAACAAACGATCGACGTAAAAGCAAGTGTAAATACAAAAATCAGTTCATTTAATGAGCTTCACTCAGACAAAACTTAATAGCTAAATATATTTATGGCATTAAAAAAGGCGCTTAAAAAGCGCCTTGCTAACAAGTATGTGTGCTTAAAACATATCTTGATAGGAGTTTGTTGTGCTAAACGTAATTGCTTTTTCAAAGCCTGGTAACTGAATACTTTGCTCGTCTATTACAATGTCGTTGTCGTCAATAAGTCCGTCGCCAAAGCGATAAATAAGCTCGTACTGGCCTAAATCTGCTTGCGTTTGATACGTTTTCTGCGAAGCGCTAACCACACTATTTTTCTGTGTGTAACTAGTCATGACATCATCGCCATGGCGCTTAGCAAGCATTTGCATTGTTACTTTTGGTGAAAGTACAGTCGCTGTTGCATTGTTTCCGCCAAAGCCTTTTGAATTTATAAAAGCAATATCCATATCAGCGCACTCGTGATGGCTATTACGAATATCAAGATGGTCGCTATAAACATCATCAGCAACTTTATCAATTGTGGTAATACCCGGCATAATATTGTGACTAAATATGCCTAACGCAATCGCTAACTGGTCACCACTTGCAGGTGCAATAGTATGGCCAACATACGCTTTTGGCGCTGTTACTTTCCAGTTATCAATAGCAAACGTTTGTGCTACTTTGTGATAAATCAAAGACTCTGTTACACGGTTTTGCGGTGTACTAGAACCATGGGCTAAAATAAAGCTACGTTCTTGCAGTGCTTCTTTACCTAATAAGCTGCTAGCAAGTGCGGCTGATTTTGCCATTGTAATATAGTTACCAGGGCCAGGTGATGTAATCGACTTTTTAACGCCATCTGCATTTACAAACACATCCGGTACGCTGCCCATAATATCAGCGCCCAACTCAAGGGCTAAAGCATCATCCATTAAAATAGCAACTTGCGCGCCTTCACCTAATGTAAAGCCACAGTTATCGCCAAATGGGCGGCTGCTATTACGGTAATCTGGTTCTTCATCATTTGATAAGTTATCTAAACGGCGCAAACCTTCAACGTTTGCAAGTGCGCTCATGTTACCAAAGCCTTCTACAACTTCTGGTGTAATAGCGCACTCAACACTTGCGACAACCGCAACGCGTGTACGCCCTGCTTGTATGTCATTAACCGCTGCACGTAAATTATATAAAAACGTTGCACAAGCGCCCGAGGTCGAAAATGTAGTCCCTACATTGCCTGTAACATACGCATTAATAAAGTCGGTCGACATTGTATTTAAGCCCAGTGCTAACTGCTTAGTGCTAACACGGTCGCCTTGTTGGCGCGCCTTTACTAAACCACCTAGGCCTTTGTCGTCCATTTGGCCAATTACCGATGCTGAATAGGTACCAATTTTATCTGGCTCTACGCTATTCATAATATGCTGCCAATCAAGCCCTGTTGATTTAATCGCATCGGTAGCTGCAAAAATTGTCGCTTGTAGGCCACGTGGCTGATAGCGACTGTTATACATAACAGACGGATCAAACCCTGTAGGAAATTGCCCAGCAGATTTAATTGGGTTATCGCGTGTTGAGTCGTGCTTTACGTCTAAGTCGGCTGCAATAGTTACTTTAACTTTTTTGCCTTCAAGCTCTTTAACTTGCCAGCTAGCTGGAACAGGTGCAGGTAAGTCGCGAGCACGCGTTTCAAACACAATTGCGTTATCGCTTGATGCGGTTAGTGTCATTTTTTGCTGCCACGGTGTGGCATCGACATCAAAGTGTTCTTTTTCAATTTTACGAATAAGTGTACCAGCAATAATTTGCTCACCAAAGCGTGCTTCTATGTCGCTTTGCTCAACATTATTACCTTGTGTATCTTGTAATTGGCCGTTTACAACGCTTACTAGATTCATCAGTGTGGCGAGGCCTAAAAATGTTTCACTGCGATCTTGAGCATTTAAACTATCTAACACGATACGGCGATAACCTTGATGAAAAGAAGTACGGCCAGCGGCGTTAATGCCACCCATGCCTACTATAACGGGTAATGCTGTCATAATTTACCTTTTAGAAACGTGTTATAAGGAGAAGAGGCAGTTTAAATGGATTATGTACCACGCATTGTGCTTTAATAGCCAAATATCCAGCATAAAAGGCCAAAAGGTACTGGTCGGAGCATTTATATGACTGATAAACACACTAATCCACCACTAAACATTGCTATAGCAGTATATCCGCATTTATTAGTGACTAGTTTAACGCTGCCTATAGAAATGCTAAGAGCCGGCGAGGCCTTTGCTAAAGGGCATCTTGATAAGCAAAGCTTTAGGCCACTTGCTATAAATTTAGTGGCTAAAAATGCAGAATTTATACCCACCCGCGCAGGCCTTGCTATAAATCCTGATTGCATAACAACTAACGCGCCCTACAGCGATTTGATTATAGTGCCGGGTATTTGGCGAAATCCGCGCCCTGTGGTACGTACAAATCAAGAGGTAGTTGATTGGCTAAGCGAAAGCTTTAGTAAAGGCAGTCATATAATTGGTGTAGGTACTGGCAACTGCTTACTAGCTGAGGCAGGATTACTTGATGGCCACCCTGCTACCACCCATTGGCATTACGCCAAACAATTTAGCCATGACTACCCGCAGGTGCACCTAAAGCCCGACTTTTTTATAACCCAGTCAGAGCGAATGTATACGGTGGCCAGCCTTAATGCGCTTGCAGATGTGATCGTGCATATTATTAGCCAATACTACACAAAAGCCGCCGCGCAGCATGTAGAGCGTAATTTTTCGCACGAAATACGCAAACCCTATGAAGATCAACGCTACTTAGAAGGTGCAGTTGACCGCCACCCCGATGAGCTAATTGCGCAAATTCAATTTTGGCTAAAAACTAATTTAGCCACCGAGCTAAACTTGCAAGAAGTTGCTGCCCAATTTAGCTTAAGCTATCGTACTTTTACCCGCCGTTTTAGAGCCGCTACTAACCAAAGCCCAATTGAGTATTGGCAACAACTACGTGTAGAAGGCGCAAAAGAGTTATTAGCATCATCAAATTTATCAATTCAAGAAGTGGCTTTAGAAGTTGGATATAATGACCAAGGGCATTTAACACGCGTGTTTAAAAAAGTATTAAGCCAAACACCCAGCGGCTACAGAAAAGTAGTTAGGAGAAAGTTGTTTGGCTAGTAACTATTTCAATAGCACTAAAAAACGCCACTTTTAGTGGCGTTCTGATTCGTTAAACTCTTTTCGATAGTAACGTTTTTGATAGTTTTTTACTTTAGTGTGTACGCCTTTACTTAAGCTTTTAAATTTAGCTTCGAGTACGTCTACACCGTATAAAATACCGACCACTAGCACCGAGAGTTTTATTGCAGCACCAAGATTTTCGGTCGCTATCATAACGCCTATTGATGCAAGCACCCAGATGGTTGCAGCTGATGTAACGCCAACTACCGCACCATCTTTTGCGAGCATAACGCCAGCCCCTAAAAAGCCAATACCTGTAATTATTTGCCCAACTACACGAGAATGATCTATTACATCCCCTTGTAAATTAAACGCAGTGGATAAAAACAAATACGTACCCAAAGTTATTAACGCAGAGGTACGAATACCTACAGGTTTACCACGCAATTGGCGCTCTATACCAATAATAGCACCGCAAAAAGCCGCAGTACCAATAGCTGCCCACGAATACGGGGCTACATCAATTAAATCTAAAAAAGTCACTGTTAACCTTATATTTTATTAGCTATAGCCACCGCCGTTCTTAAACGTTGGCTACCAAACGCTGACATTTTACTAAAATCACTTCGTGCAATAGGTACATATTGGCAATCTATTGCGAGCTGTTTATCGTTACCGGGCTCACAAAACGGATCGTGAACATACACGCAGTGCTCATCAAGGTGCGTAACACACACCCAATGTGGCGATTTTTTTCCATCAAAACTGTATGTACTAATTAATAACAGCACACTAAAGCCTTTACTTAACCACTGCTCAATATGCTCAAGCTCTACATCTTTATGCGTAAGGGGTATATTTGCCTGTGCAATACCATCTACAAATTGCTGATGCACTGTGGCAAGTACCACTTTTTTATTTTCGTTGCGTACGCCATCTAAAAATAAAGGCTCGGTGGTATTAACCATTACCTCGCTTTTAAAGCCCCGCTTATTAGCCCCAAGTGCCAAACCAAACGGATGGCAACCACCATGACCCGATGTCATAAAAATGGTGGTACCTTCACGCCAAAGCGCAAGTTCATGTGATTGGCTAAGCTCAGTTGTTGGCTCAAGTGCCCCCATTGCCATTAATAGCGCAGCAGGTCCGCACGTAAACTCGGTAGTTTGCTGATACCACGGCGTTAAACGCGCCACTTTTAACTCACTTGTTTGTCGAATGTTTTTTTGCATTCGTAGTGCGTCACTGTGGTCATCGTAATAATCGCTATATTGACCAAACACTCTGTAACCCAAGCTTTTATAAAGCCCTATCGCACCTTCGTTATTTACAGCCACCTCTAAACGAAGGTAAATACGCCCACGCTCACACGTTTCTTTTTCAAGGCTAGTAAGCAGTGCCTTTGCAACGCCCTTACCTTGCATTGTGGGTTTTACAGCAAGCGAATATAAACGCGCTAAACGCGTCCCTTTATGGCACCACACTAATCCATATCCACATACTTGCTCGCCATTTTGGGCAACGAGTAAAATACCGTGTTTTGCACTAAGCCAGCGTTTTAGACTACGCGGACTTAATTTATCGTTATTAAAGCAAGCATTTTCAACGTCAATCAGTGCATTTAAATCACTGCTAAGCGCCTTTCGAATAACAAGGTTGCTCATGTTATTACCCACGGCCTCGTGCTTCTAAGCGTTGTTTAAACTCATCCATAATGATCATGTATAGCTCGTCGCCTAAATAGCCGTCTTCTACCTTGTGATCAATACTTGGGTTGTCGTTTACTTCAAGTACATATGCTTTGCCTTGATGCTCTTTAACATCTACGCCATATAAACCCCTACCTACTGTTTTACTGGCTTTTAATGCTGCATCTAATACCGCTTTTGGTAACTCAAAGGTTGCTAATGTTTCAAAGCCACCAGAGAAAAAACGTTTCGCGTCGTGGTTATAAATTTGCCAATGGTTACGCGCCATTAAATAGCGGCATGCATAAATTGCACGGCCATTTAACACACCCACTCGCCAATCGTATTCGGTATACATGTACTCTTGTGCAAGCACTAATGCGCTAAACTCAAACAGCTCTGTAAGCTTAGCGGCAAGCTCATCACGGTTTGAAACTTTAAACACACCTTTTGAGAACGACCCTTCAGGCATTTTTAAAACAAGCGGATACGTAAACGCTTCTTCTAATTGCTCAAGCGTTTCATTTGCTTGATCAGCTACTACAAGCGTTTTTAAACTTGGCACTTTTTGATAATTAAACGCATCGTGTAAATACACTTTATTACAACAACGTAAAATAGACTCAGCATCGTCAATAACCACTAAACCAAGGCTTTGCGCTTTGCTTGCAAGGCGATACGTTGGATGGTCAATCGCTGTAGTTTGGCGAATAAATAACGCATCAAACTGGGCAATGTTATCAATTTCGTCAAAGCTTAATGCTTGTGCATTAATACCGTGTTTAGCCGCTGCTTTAATAAAGCGTGCAATGGCGTCTTTATCACTCGGTGGTACTTTTTCGTTATGATCAACAAGTATTGCCATGTCCCATCTAAAACGACGTTGCACCGCACCAATTCGCCACTGCGTTTTAGTAAAGTTATCTAGCTTGGCTACAAATTCGCTGTACTGTTGCTCGCTTAAAGACGACAAAGACCCTTGTTGCAATAAGCCTTGCTCATCAACAAATAAAATAGGCGCCGGGTATTGGTTAAATACCGACTTTGCCGCTTTTGATTGTAAATCGTTTTGGGCATTACCAAAGTAAAGTGTGCCATCTATTTGGCTCACATTTAACATAGGAGCTTGGCCACTACGAAGTGCATTAATGGTTTTTACACTGGGTAAAACTTGGTGCTTGCGCGCCTCTGCAAGTAATGAACAATAGTAACCTTTGCTCAAGTATTGGCTTGAGTCGCACAGATTAATAATGCGTGTTTTTGGCTCATTTTGTTTTGGGTAATCACGTAAATAAGTATTAAACGTAATTACATTTTCGAACGATTGAGCAAGCGTTTGCTCGTTGTTATCAACCACAATTAAGGTTTTAAACACGACTTTTCCTAGTTAAGTCAAAATATAAAAAGCATGCTTAAGTAACATTACTAAGCATTATAAATAGAAACACCCATCGTACTAAGTGGGCATTGCGCGAATCACTTAATACGATGGGTGCTTTAACAGGTACCTACTGTACGAGTTAGCGCTTAAATTGCTTAAGCGACATGTGCTTTATATGCCCTTTTTTTAAAACGCACAAACGAGATATTTTTAGCGTGAAGATGAAAAATATTGATTAACTATATTTTCCACCTAATGCAGATTAAAATACGCAAAACAGTACGTTATAAGAGTTTAAAAATGTCGCTACCTGCTTGCCCAAAATGCCAATGTGAATATGTTTACGAAGACCAACAACTGCTTATTTGCCCCGAGTGCGCCTATGAGTGGAACCCAAATAATACAAACGATGAAGACGCTATTTTAGTTAAAGATGCCAACGGCGCATTACTTAATGATGGCGACAAAGTGACAGTAGCCAAAGATTTAAAAATTAAAGGAAGCTCGCAAGTAATTAAAATTGGCACCAAAGCGGTAGTTAGAAGAGTACTTGATAAAAAAGATCACGAACTTGATTGTAAAGTAGAAGGCATTGGCGAAATGATGGTAACTGCTAAGTTTGTGAAAAAGGCGAACTAAAATAGGATAACCTGAACTCTGGATAATAAATCTATCTCAAGCAGCTATTTTCAGCGCTAACTACGTTGAATTTACTTGCAATAAGCTAGCTATTGACGCGTAAATTCGCTTTGTTTTCACTGAAAATCTCTGCTTGGAGAAAATAAATTTAAATATCACCATTATTCAATACGTTAGTAAATCTCTTAACCAGAGTTCAGGTTAGGATAGTTAAAACACAGGTGTTAGATGAAAAATAATAATAAAAAATTTACCCAAGGCTTGAAGTCTGTTATTAAAGTTTGCAATTAGAGCCTGTAATCGATTTTGTGTAACGGCTATTAGTTGGTGAATATCTAAAAGCCCCTCACACAATTAATAAAGTGAACCATCGCTTAAGTATGTTTTAGCATTCAATCCCCTCACCGTAATGAGGGGATATTCTTAGCGGATCTGACTAATCATCAGGTTAAAGTGAGCTTTAGTTATTACTGTAAACTTAGAGCGTGCTGTTATACATATATTCTAAAAGTTATTTTTCATTTTGCCGTAACTTCACATATTAAGACACTTTTAGAAGATATTTACTTCGCTAAACAAGAAGGTGAATTTTTCGTATCACCTTCACACAACTTGAATACTAGGTATCTGTTTTAGCTAAACCATTTCTATAAATAAAGCTAAATATATGCCCGAGTATTTCTTTGTGTATTTTTATGCGATCGACACCGTCTCGATCCTTGCACAAATATACGCCTTTTACTTTACGCTCTGAGTCACATTTATCAATGTATACAAAATGACCTGCGTTTTGTTCAATACCGACTAAATTCGCACCTTGAATATGCTCCGCATAATATTTGGAATGTGTGCTGTACGGTAGAAAGTCATTCTCTATGGAGCCTAAAATTAGGGTAGGAACATTTATGTTAGCTAGGCTCTGTTCGCTAACGGCATGCCCTAAGGCCGGATCTAAGGCAATAACAGCTGCAACTCGCTCGTCTTGCATTTTTTCTTGTAGCAAACCAATCTTTTTTAACATATCTTTATTCATTGGCTTACGCTTATTTTGCTGTCCATAGTCACAGCCTCTATCATCTTTTGCCTTCTCTAACGAGCAATAAGCTTGCGACTTACCTTCCTCTAAAATAGCTCCCGCCATTGCTAAAGAGGTAAAGCCGCCCGAAGAATGACCAAACATTATTACATTGTCCGTTTTAAGCGAGGTATTAAATAGCCCGCTTTCAGATAAACTATCAATTGCAAAACTTACATCTTCAGATCGCTGCCAGAAGCGCATAGCCGAACCCGGATCAATGTTTTGAGCTCCATAAACCCATGACTCACCAAAATGTGCAACTCCAGCAACAACCCAGCCTTGTGATGCCAATGCATAGCCCAGCCAGTTCATTTCACGGGGAGAACCAAATGCTCCGTGAGAAATAATCGCAACCCGCTGATTTTTTTGCTTGGGTGATAAGCAGACCTTTGCTTCGCAAAGCTCTGCACCACCTTGATACCAAAACTTGATTTTAACGGGTCGATTAACTTTGTGGTTAAAAAAATCCACTTCTGTTGCCTTAAGCTCCGTAGCACTGCCAGAAAGGGCTTGAGTACTGAAAAAAAGAATAAATAACATAATGCCGGCACAACAAAGTCTAGTTATATTTAGGTTCATAGTTCTCTCTATTTATTTTTAATTGTACATTCTATACCTAAAATATACGTGCATTATTAAGACTGAGCTGTGCAGAAAGTGCGGTTTTTTTAAGAAACGCCATTTTTAGCCTAATGTTAACTTTTCTTTTTTTCAGCAGAGTTTTCTACTGCAAAATACAGCTCCGTTTTAAGTTCTTCAGACTTAGTTTCCATTGGGTTATTCAGATATAGCTGCACAATTTGTTGATCTTTAAGCTTGATGCTATTAGGTAGTACCCATTGGGCATAAATCTGCGAAATAGTTTGCCACATGCAATCGTGTGGCCCTGTATGTGTAAAACAGACCCATCGGCCTGCCTGCCACTTAAAAGTTTCTAATTTCGCATGGTGGGTAGAGAGTCCCTCAACAAAGCCAGCAAAAAAACGGCTTTCTGTCTGCTCGCCTGCCCACGGATTATCAACAGAAACACCAATAGGCTGTAACTCTGTATAACTTAAAAGCTCAGCCATAGTACCTAAGCGCCCAAATAGTTCTCCAGCCACTGTTGAGAAAGATTGCTCATTAAAACCTTTACCATAAAAACCGAATACTTTTCGCTCAGGTAATGTTTTCCAGACGGGTAATAATTTTTGATCAGTTTTTAGTTTCCTAGGCTTTAGGCTACCAGCACGGCCATTGTTCGGTAAATTCCCTTGAATTATATCGCTTGGCGTAACAGAGAAGTTCTTTTTAAACACCCTTGAAAAAGATGAAGGAGAATCATAGCCGACGCTAAGAGCAACATCGATAATATTGTGGTTTCCCTGTTTAATTAAATATAAGGCTTTTTCGAGTTTATGCCGCTGAATAAACTCACCCAACTGGTAACCTGTCGCCGCAAAAAATATGCGATTAAAGTGATACTTAGAGAAGCCTGTATAATTTGCCAAACTATCCAAGCTAATAGCCTGATCGCTATGATCATAAATATACTGTCCGACTTGGCTAATGATTTTTGCGTTTTTGTTCTTTGAAGTATCTATCACGGTATTGACCCAACTTCCACAGTGTAAATTCTAACAGTCATATCACTTAACTGTATGCAAACGAGCCAGTTGATTAACTCACTTAAATTTATTTTTATTAATGTCTCAACCATAGACGAGTTCCTCTTTTGGTTCAATCAGATACGCCGTGAAATATTAAAAGAGGATTGGGTGTTGTTTTAATATGGGTTTTAGGTGGTGTTAAAGTACTTATTTGAGGTGATATTTATAGGTGTTATCCTAATTAGTTTCGTACTTTATCTAAAGGAAAGCAGGCCCTATACAGTCAAGTCGTTTGCCATTTTGTAGGTGTAGATCAGCTTTTTGCGTGATTCATTATTTATAAAATGCACTCTCCAGACTGTTTTTGTTGATTTTTTCGTAATAATTAGGATGGGAGTAAATACCCCACCGTGCCGCGTCGTGATCGAGACAGAAACTAGACAGACACTTTAATTGAACAAACAAAATCATTCGCCAGATTCAAGGTCCTGTATAAATAATATTAGTTATAAAGCAATGCACTAAAAAACTCAGTTCTTTTGTGACCTAGGTACTCAAGATAATTCTTCATATCAGACTGAAGAGGAATATTATGCTCACCAGAACGAAAAACTTCAGTGCGGATAACAGATAAATAATTATGATAATCCCAAAGTACTTTAAGGGTAGTACAATATTCCAAGCTCTCTTGGCTGTCAGTAAATTTACCATCGTGATTAGTCAAAAACACTTTCGCATCACTATATGCATGGCCATTAGCTTCTATATCTTTGCTGACACCATCAATTGCACTAATTAACAAACCACCTGCACTAAAATACTTTATTCCTTCTTCCAGGTGCGCTTGTTTTAGCCTTAGATTTTCTTTTTGAAACTCTCGGTCAAAGTTGTGGCGATTAGAAATAAGGGTAAATAAACCAGCCAACAACGCTCCAACACATACACCAGCTAATGGTAGAAAATCAGACATGAATACTCCTTTATGCATAACAAGCCTGTAAATTAACTCGTTTTCTTATTTTTTAATCAACAATCCATATCTGAGTTCCTATTTTTGTTCAATCTATTACTGTACTTTTACGCAGGATATGAAAAGTGTTTACTGTTGTTATAATTGGCATTTTAGAAGGTATTTAAGTGGCTTTTATTTAGGCTAAAATGGCTTACCTCAAAATTTTTAGGCAGGCATTTGTTGATCGGGCAGGATTATTTGTACGTTATTCATTTGGGCAACGTTTCGTTACTTGGCCACTATAATTGGCCGCAAGAAGGAAAAGAAAAGCTCCATAATATATCATCAGATCAATGGCATTTAAGTGGATACAAATCCTATTTAGGCGCTGGAAAACACATACGCCCTACGATGAATCAACTTACTTAACTGCATTGAAAAGTAAGGGTTCACCGCTGTTAAAATTTGCGGTGGAAAGTGAGCTTTAGCGCTTGCTGTCCACCTCAGGGCGTGTTGTTAGCTGTATATTACGTTAGCAACAAAAATTTTCGTAAGTCTCGTTCTTGTCTCATTACGTGCAAAATATATACTTTATCGTTATCTTTTTTGTAAAATATACGACAAGGATTCACGACCAGTTCAAGATAATTTAGGTTAGCTAACTCAATTGGTTTTTTACCTGATTCAGGAAAGAGTTCGAGACGTTCAACTTTTTCAAATATTTTGGAAACCAATTTTTTCGCTGACTGCAAATTGCTTAATGCGATATATTCAGCAATATCGTTAAGATCATCCAAAGCTGGATTAGTCCAAATTATTTCAGCCATTTATTCATTTTATCTTTAGCTTCAACATTCGAGATGGTTTCACCACGACTTATCGCCTGCTCTCCTTTTGCAAGAGACTCAAGAATTTGCATACGCTTTTGCATAAATTCATAATCATCAACATCTACTAAGTATGCAGATGGTTGCCCATGTTCAGTTATCAACACAGGTTCTTTAGAGGAATGAAGTTCAGATAATATCTTCGTTGCTTGACGCTTCAATGTTGTTACTAGTTCTACTCTCATAATAATCCCCAAACAGATGTATCACTATAGTAGCACCGAGTAGCCAACTTGGGAAATTCAACTAACGAGGCTGTAAAACCACTAAAATCAATTAAAAAGGGAGCACCTAACGTCAACCCTGCTCATTTTTAAACTATTAGGTACTTTTCATTATATGCCTTTGTACAAATTGAAATACACACCACGTCAGGTATTAAAGCATTGACGTAGGTCGGATGGCGCTTCACTTAAAAAAGCTTTATAAAATCTCTACCACCACATATTCGTTGGCTTTACCTGCAATTGTTAACGTAATTTCATCATCAATCTGTTTATTTAATAACTGCTTACCCATTGGTGCGCTGGGTGTTACAACAGCAATTGCATGTTGTTTAACATTTACTGTTAAACCACCAGCGGCTGGGCCTAAATAAAACCACTTTTGCGCTGCGTTATCATCTTCTAAACATACCAACGAACCGATAGCTATTTTGTCGGTTGGCTTTTCGTTAAAGGCAGGCTCAAACAATTCTATGCTTTTATAGCAATCGTTTACGCGCTGGGCTTGGCCTTGTGCTAAATAAGCGGCTTCGAGCCCGAGGGTATCGTATTTATTTTCGGCTATGTTTTCTTCATGTGTGGCGGTGTCGTGCGCGGTTTTTGCCGCTACTTTTGCTGTTGTAAGCTGTGCTTCTAGCGCAAAACGAAGATGTTCGATAACGTGGGTTTTATTCATGGGGATTAATACAATACAGGCAGTAAAAATAAGGCAGTTAGTTTAACATTTTTGCGAGGCTTAAAACCATTATTTTAAACCCCGCAAGTTTGCTGGGAATACTAGCGGGGCTTAAATTAGCATTAAACTAGCAAAGAGCCATTGATTGATTGGTGCAGCTCTTTGCTTATCCTTTATTAAAACCTTATGGCATATCTAATAATGTTTGCGTGTGGGCATCTACTTTAACTTCGTAGTTTTTAGCGCTTAAGCCCAATAGCTCTGGCAAGGTTGCCGCTATACAAATAGACGAGAACGTACCCACTACAATGCCGGTAAATAATGCAATAGCAAAGCCTTGCAGTGGTGCGCCTGCAAGTAACCAAACGCTGGCAACCGTTGCAAGTGTGGTACCCGACGTTATTAAGGTACGTGTTAGCGTACTTTTAATCGCATTATTAATAATAGTCGCTGGGCTAAGTACATTGTTCGATTGAACACGTAAAAGCTCGCGCACTCTATCCCCTACTATTATTGAGTCGTTAAGTGAGTAACCAATAATAGCCAGTAAGCTGGCCAGCACGGTTAGGTTAAACTCAATTTGTAATAGTGAAAATAACCCAAGAACGAGTATTAAATCGTGTATTAGCGCTACCACAGAGCCTACCGCTAATCGCCATTCAAAACGCACTGCAAGGTAAATCATTACCGCAATCATTGCAGCAAACATGGCTAAACAGCCTTGATCAAATAACTCATCGCCTACTTGTGAGCCAATATAAGCTGACGATAATACCTGTGCGTTTATATCATCGTTTTGTGTAACAGCGCTTTGCCAATCAAGGCTATTAGCTGTTGTTGATGCACTTGGTGCTTCTCTTAATTGAAAATGACTATTACCTTGCGCGGTTAGCTCAAACTCACAGTTGTGATTTTTAGCAATAAACGATTGAAGCTCTTTTAGTTCAACACTTTGGCTGGTTGTAAACTCAGTTAAATAACCGCCGGTAAAATCTAGGCCAAAATTTAGACCTTTTTGCGTAAGCGTAAATACGGATAGCAGCACTAATATGGCGCTTAAAAGCATGCCTATAAAACGTAAACGTGTACCCTTTTCACCTTTCAAAAAAGTGTTAAGCATGTGCTTTTACTCCTGCTTTTTTACCCATTTTTAAATACAACGTTTGGCTTAATATTTTTGATACGTACACACCTGTAAATACAGACGTTAAAAGTCCCAGTGCTAATGTAATGGCAAAACCTTTAACGGGCCCGTAGCCTATGCCGTATAAAATAAGTGCGGTGATCATGGTGGTTATATTGGCATCAAATATTGTATTTGCGGCTTGTTTATACCCCTCTTGAATAGCTTGATATGGTGCACGGCCTTGGCGACGTTCTTCTTTAATGCGTTCAAATATTATTACGTTAGTGTCTACCGCCATACCTATGGTTAGCACCAAGCCTGCAATACCCGGCAGCGTTAACACAACCCCTGGTAATAATGACATTAAGCCCACCAGCGACGTTAAATTTAATATAAGTGCTACGTTTGCAATAAGGCCTAAACGGCGGTACCAAAGCGCCATAAATGCAAGGGTAATACCCATACCTAACATAAGCGCGGCTAAGCCATTACTAATATTTTCGCTGCCGAGGCTTGGCCCTATTGTTTGTTCGTGCACAATTGTAACGGGCGCTGTAAGCGAGCCTGCACGTAATAACAATGCCAGATCGGCTGCCGCTTGTTGGCTTTTCATATTGGTAATACTAAAACGCGAACTTAAATGCTGAGCAATATTGGCAACGTTAATAACTTCGCTTTTTTTAACTACTTCACCTTTAGCATTTTGAGAGTACTCAGAGTAAACCGTCGCCATTGGCTTACCAATATTGGCTTTTGAAAACGCCGACATTGCATCACCACCTTGGCCGTCTAGGCTTAGTTGTACCAATGGTTTACCCCAATCGTCGCGGCCTATGTTTGCATTATTAATATGGTCCCCTGTAAAAATTGGCACAGGATCGAGCTTTATCGTTCCGCCCGATTGCATATTAAATGTTTGCCCGCCAATTTCTTTTAATTGATAAAATCCAAGCGATGCGGTTGCACCAATAATACGTTTTGCTTCGGTTGGATCTTGCACGCCTGGTAGCTCTATACGAATGCGATGTTTGCCTTGTTGCTGTGTTACCGCTTCAGTAATACCTAACTCTTCAATACGTGAACGAAGGGTTGTAAGTGTTTGCCCCATAACCTCTTTATCAAAGCTGCTGCGCCCTTGCTCTGAATAACTAAATTTGGCAGTTTTAACGCTGCCGTTATTACTTGTTACAACGGCTAAATTAGCAAATCGGCTTTTTAGCTCTTCAATAACAGGGGTTAACTTGTCGGTTGCATTAGGCAATGCGTTTATTTCAAACCCGTGCTGAGTTTGCTGCGCTTTTACGCCATGTGCTTTTTGTTTAATAATGATTGATTTAGCTTGTTGATACGCACTGACTAATTGCTCATCAACGGCTTTATCTAAATCTACGTCTAGTACAAATAGCACACCGCCATTTAAATCAAGGCCCAGCTTTATTGGTGATAAACCAAAATCTTGTAACCATGTTGGGCTGGTTGCATGCTCAACAATTTTAACTTGCGTGTTTGGATATTGCGCTTTTATAGCCGCTTGCGCCTGAGCGCTTTTAGTTGGCTCGTTTAAAAGTATATTAATAGTGGATTGCTTATCTAAACCCTGCTCAACCTCTAGCCCTTGTTTATTTAAAAAAGTAACTAGCGTTTTAGTGCTCGGTAAAGATTGCGTTTCGCTGTGCGGCGTACTACTTACGTGCAACCACGATTTATTTGGATATAGGTTTGGTAATGCGCTGATAGCTAATAAAACCAATACAATTAGCATGGCTATATAGCTTAATTTGAACTTAGCCGTAGACGGCTTTTTATCTTTTTTAAAACTTAACATGTTGAATCCTTATTGCCAGCAAAGCTAGCAACGTACTTTTTAAAAGCACAATTAATCTGCAGGCTAAAACTTTAAAAGTTAAAACCTAATAAAATTAAATAAGGAAAATTAAGCGTGGTAGGTAGTTACAGCTTTGTAGAGTAAATTAACGTCTTTCCAGCCACTCAAACGCGACTTTTTACTATTAGTTACAAGCGTATACCAAGGCTGTATAGGATTAATCGCTCTTGGTGGTAAGAATATATGCCTAACAAGATTTTGAGCAAAAAATTCAAAAACCACATCGTATTCTGGCTCACTTTGAACAGTGTGCAAAAACAATGATGAATTATTGGCTGTTAACCTTGGTTGGTGCGCGTCAAAATCGGTTTGATGCGTTTTTTTATGCTGCGAAGTATCTACAGACTTACTAATAGACTGTATTTTAGTTAAATCGGCAATATCAGTAAGCGAAACCTGCGTACTAACAGTAATATTTAAATTTTGTGAGGCGCCCATAGCATTGCTCTGCACACTAAAAAGTGCAGCAAGTAGCAAAAAGGCAGTTAAAAACACTCTAAATTTAAACATTCACGTTTTAAAACTAAAATAAGGGATGCGTAGTATATAAGGGCAAGCATTTAAAATACAATGCTTATTAATTAAGTATTTAGTTTTAACAGAGATCACTAATGCGCCCCAGACAAAGCACAGAAAAACGCCCCGACGCCATGAATTTACGCCAAAGTGTAAAAACACTGTGGCCCTACCTTACAAAATTTAAAGGCCGTGTTTTTATCGCACTTTTGGCGCTTATAGGCGCAAAAGGTGCCACTTTGTTGATGCCGTGGGCGCTTAAAGAAATTATAGACTCTGTAGATAAGTCGATTAACCCACTGTTAGTTATCCCCGCTTTATTGTTATTGATGTACGGTGCACTGCGTTTTGCTAGCGTATTTTTAGGTGAAATAAGAGATGCTGTATTTTCTCGCGTAACCGAGCACGCAATGCGTGATATTGGTTTAAAGGTATTTAAGCATTTGCACTCACTTGAGCTGGCTTTTCATTTAGATAGGCAAACCGGCGGCATTAGCCGCGATATAGAACGCGGTACGAGCGGGTTAAGCTTTTTAATGCGTTTTTTAATGTTTAATATTGTACCTACTTTATTTGAAATACTGACCGTTGCAATTATTTTTGGCACGTTGTTTTCTGTTTGGTTTGCGCTTATTACATTATTGGCAGTTGCTATTTATATTACCTTTACTGTGGTGGTTACTCAGTGGCGAAACCGCTTTATTAGAGAAGCAAACGCTGCCGACAACCAAAGTAATACCCGCGCTATAGACAGCCTACTTAATTATGAAACTGTAAAGTATTTTAATAACGAGCAGTTTGAAGCAAAAACGTACGACACCTTTTTAGCAAACTGGGAAAAAGCCCGTTTAAAAAATAGAATGTCATTGCTCGCCCTCAACTCAGGCCAAGCACTTATTATTGCCTGTGCTATTACCGCGTTAATGTGGTTGGGCTCAACCGAGGTAGTTGCAGGCACGCTCTCTATTGGTGAACTTGTGATGATTAACGCGTATATGATTCAATTGTTTTTACCGCTTAACTTTTTAGGTTTTGTGTACCGCGAAATAAGACGCGCGCTAACCGACCTTGAAAATATGCTTGGGCTACTTAACAAAAAGCCACAAATAACCGATGCACTTAATGCTAAAGAGCTCAATATTAGCCAAGGTGAAATAACATTTAACAATGTAAGTTTTAGTTACGATGCGCATCGCCCTATTCTTAATAATCTTAGCTTTAATGTTAAAGCAGGCAGCAAAGTAGCCATTGTTGGTGCCAGTGGTGCTGGTAAAAGCTCATTAGCCCGACTGCTTTATCGTTTTTATGATGTAAGCGCCGGTGAAATTAGTATTGATAATCAAGCTATAAACTCAGTTACACTTAATAGTTTACGAAAAGCCATTGCTATCGTGCCGCAAGACACCGTGTTGTTTAACACCACGATTCGTGAAAATATCGCTTACGGTAGACCATCAGCAAGCGATGCTGAAATTGACGAAGCCATTGCAATGGCGCATTTAAAAGACTTTATAGCGACACTTAATAAGGGTGATAAAACACTGGTTGGCGAGCGTGGTTTAAAAGTATCCGGCGGCGAAAAACAGCGTATTGCCATTGCACGCGCTATTTTGAAAAAATCCCCTATTTTAATTTTTGATGAAGCAACTTCAGCACTCGACTCTCATTCTGAGCAAGCAATACTTGCTGCAATGCGTGAAGTTGCCAGTAACCATACGAGTATTGTTATTGCTCATCGCCTTTCTACTATTACCGATGCAGACACCATTATTGTGCTCAAAGCCGGACAAATTATTGAGCAAGGTAAGCACGATGAGTTACTTACTCTCGCCGGAGAATATGCCCGTATGTGGGAGCTTCAGCATAAAAAATAAATAGAGTGTAACCCCTCTTAGCTCGGATACTTTTAAGTATTCGAGCTAAATAAAGCGTTTATAGAACCTATTAGCCTTTCTGTTTTCTCTTATATTAGTTTTATCGAGCACTGTGGTGATTCACCTCAAAAGGTTTGTTTGTATGATTAATATCAATAACAATCGATAAGTTAAATATTCGTAACAATAAAAATGATTCACTGCTGCTTTAATTCAATCAGTGATACTCAGGAGTAAGTAATGAAAAAGAGTTTAATTGCCGCAGCATTAACTGCCACATTTATTACCGGTTGTTCAGAGCCGCAAACAACAAAAGCAAACGAACAACAACCTAAAGTAGCCACTACAGCAGTAACAGAAAAAGCAGAGTTGGGTAGTTTTGGTGTTGATTTAACAGCCCGTAACGAAGCCGTTAAACCAGGCGATGACTTTTTTATGTATGCCAGCGGCACGTGGTATGACAACTACGAAATGCCTGCAGATAAAACCCGCTATGGTGCATTTTCAGGATTAGCTGAGCGAAGCGAAGACGATGTTAAAGCTATTATTGAAGAAATAGCAGCACGTAAAGATTTAAACGCAGAAGAAAAACTCGTTGCTGATTTTTACAATGCCTATATGGATACCGAAACACTTAATAAACGAGGTGTGGCGCCAATCAAGCCATTATTAAGTGAAATTAATGATATATCGTCAACTGACGATTTAGCTGAGATGTTTGGTAAGTCTTGGTTAACCGGTAATAAAGTCCCTTTTGGCGGCGGCATGTGGTTTAATCGCCTAGACCCTAATAAATATGAAATGTCACTAGGTGCGGGTGGGTTAGGCCTACCCGATCGTTCTTACTACCTTGAAGACGCTGAGCGCTTTGTAAAAACCCGTACAGCTTATGTTGCTCACATTGCTGATATGCTTGAGTTTGCAGGAGTAGAAAATACCGCTGAGCGCGCTCAAGCAATTGTTGATCTTGAAACCAAAATTGCACAAGGTCATTGGCCTCGTGAAAAGCGCCGTAATCGCGACTTAACCCTAAACCAAGTTGAACGTGCCGATTTAAGCACTGCTTATCCTGGCTTTAACTGGGATTTATATTTTGCGCAAACAGGTTATAAAGTACCTCAGTTAAATGTATCTCAGCCTGAGCCAATAAAAGCGATGATTGAGCTAATCAATCAAGAAGATATTGCAGTATGGAAAGACTACCTAACGTATCACGCTATTAGCGGTAACGCAGGTTTACTATCAGAGGACGTATTTAATACTAACTTTGCTTTTTTTGGTAAAGAACTAAACGGACAGCAAGAGCCTCGCCCTCGTTGGAAACGTGCAATCAGTGAAATGTCAGGCACAAGTTCGCTTGGTTTTGCTATTGGTAAAATATACGTAGCGCGTTACTTCCCTGAGTCATCAAAACAACAAATGTCAGAGCTGGTTGAAAACCTTCGAACAGCCCTTGGTGAACGTATTGATAACCTAGAGTGGATGGGCGATGAAACTAAAGTAAATGCGCGCGCTAAACTTGCTGCATTTGTACCAAAAATTGGTTATCCCGATGTTTGGCAGTCTTATGATGGTTTAAGCATTACTAAAAACGATTTAATCGGTAATGTGAAAAACATGCGTGAATTTTTCCATGCAGAAAGTGTTGAAAAAGAGCTACAAAAAACAGACCGTAACCGCTGGGGCATGACGCCACAACGCGTAAACGCTTACTACAATAGCTCGTTTAATGAAATTGTATTTCCGGCTGCGATATTACAACCGCCGTTTTTCGATCCAAATGCCGATCCGGCTGTAAACTATGGCGGTATTGGCGCTGTAATTGGTCATGAAATGGGTCATGGGTTTGACGATCAAGGTTCAAAATCTGACGAAAACGGTGTGCAACGTAACTGGTGGACTGATGCTGACCGCGCTGCATTTGACAAAAAAGCCGATCAACTGGCTGCGCAGTACAGTAAATACGAGCCAATCGAAGGTAATTTTGTTAATGGTCGAAATAGCCTTGGCGAAAACATTGGTGATGTGGGTGGTTTATCAATGGCTTATCACGCGTACAAACTAAGTTTAAATGGTAAAGAAGCCCCTGTTATTGACGGCGTTACTGGCGATCAGCGCTTCTTCCTTGCGTGGGCACAAGTATGGAAAGAAAAACGTACTGAGCAAAGTATGCTTAACCAACTTCGTGGTGGCACACATGCTCCAGGTCGCTTTAGAGCACAGGCGCCACGTAACCACGATGCATGGTATAAAGCGTTTAATGTGAAACCAAGCGATGTGTTATACCTTCCTGAAGATGAGCGTGTACGTATTTGGTAAGTAACACTTACTTTTTATTACTTAGTAAGGCAACCTGTTATACAGGTTGCTTTTTTATTGAATTAAATTTACACATAATAGATATAATTCCAACGTCTAGAACCCTCGATGATCCCATTAATAAAATACAGTTTACATGGCTTTTAAACGTTACCGTTTTAATCTGTTTTAATACTTACTAGCCCTTGAATGCATTTACCTTTAGAATACGCATTATAATTTTATTCTATTATTTACATATATTAAGGCGAAACGCAGATGGGAAGAGCTTACCAAAACAAAAAAGATTCAATGGCTAAGACTGCGGGTGCTAAAACTAAAGTTTATTCTAAGTACGGCAAAGAAATTTATATTTGTGCAAAAAACGGCGGTGTAGATCCAGATGGTAACTTATCATTACGCCGTTTAATTGAACGCGCTAAAAAAGACCAAGTACCAGCACACGTTATTGACCGCGCAATAGACAAAGCAAAAGGCGGCGGCGGTGAAGACTACGCAGCAACACGTTACGAAGGTTACGGCCCTGGTAACTGTATGATTATTGTTGACTGTTTAACAGACAACAACAAGCGTACCTTTGCTGATGTACGTGTTTGTTTTACCAAAGCAAATGCTAAAATTGGCGCTCAAAACTCTGTTTCACATTTATTTGATCACCTTGCTATTTTTGTATTTGACGGTGATGACGACGAAGCAGTACTTGAAGCTCTTATGATGGCTGATGTTGATGTAACTGACGTAGAAGTAGATGACGGTAAAGTTACTGTTTTTGCTCCTCACACAGAATACAACAATACACGTACAGCGCTTGAAGAAATGGGCGTGACTGAATTTGACGAAGACCTAATTAGCTTTGTGCCACAAATTGAAACGCCGATTGAAGGCGAAGACGTTGAAGTTATGGAACGCTTTTTAGCAATGTTAGAAGATTGCGACGACGTACAAAACGTTTACCATAACGCGCAATTCTAAAGAGCAATTTAGTAAGTTAGAACGACTTTAAGCCAACAGCTATGTTGGCTTTTTCATTTTTAGAACATGGTATTAATATGAACTCCCTTAAAGAGCTTAAAAGTGGCAAACTTGTTGGTGCTACTCGCCTGCAATTGGTAGAAGAGCTAACGACATTTCCTGAAGAAATCTTTAGTTTAGCTGACACGCTTGAAGTTCTCGATTTATCAAATAATAACTTATCAACACTACCTGATGAATTTGCCTGTTTAACACACCTGAAGCGTGTGTTTTTATCGTTTAATCAGTTTAAGCATATTCCTGCTGTGCTGGCTAAATGCCCTGCTTTAATTATGGTCGCGTTTAAAGGTAACCAAATTTCTGAATTTGCTTTAAACAACCTGCCAAAAAATATTGAGTGGCTAATACTCACCGATAATACGTTAAACGAATTGCCTGAAGATTTTGGTAATTATACCCAGCTTAAAAAGCTTGCGCTTGCAGGCAATCAACTTAAGCAACTGCCAAGTAGCATGGCGCAGTGTAAAAACCTTGAGCTTGTTAGGCTCTCTGCTAATAACTTAACACACGTAGACGACTGGCTGTTTGAATTACCTAAACTTGCTTGGATTGCGTTTGCCGGTAACGATTTTAATAAAGCTCAGTGCCTTACAAAAAGCTGCTTAGAAAATAAGCCTCTTAACGATTACACACTTAGTCATGTTATTGGCCAAGGTGCATCGGGCGTTATTCATTTAGCGCAAGCAGCTGATAGCGCTGTAGCTATTAAATTATTTAAAGGCGCAATTACCAGCGACGGCTACCCGCTTGATGAAGTAAATTGCTGCTTACAAGCAGGCGATCACGCTAATTTAATTGAAGTACTTGCCTACATTGAGCAAAGTGATCAGCTAGGTTTAGTAATGGAGCTAATAGATAAAAGCTTTGCTAATTTAGGCCGGCCTCCAAGCCTTGAAACCTGTACGCGTGATACCTTTAATGATGATTGTCATTACTCAACTCACGCTATTTTAAAAATTGCACAGCAAATGGTAAGTACCTTACATCACTTGCATGTTCGTAAAGTAAGCCATGGCGACGTGTATGCGCATAACACCATGATAAACAAAGATGCTGATGTATTATTTGGTGATTTTGGTGCAGCCACAAACTTAGCCATGTTAAGTGATTATCAACAAAAGCAAATCGAGTTAATTGAAGTACGTACATTAGGGTGCTTAATTGAAGACTTATTAGGCACAGTAACTGGCGATGATAGACAAAGTGAGCTCTTTGTTAAAATGTCCGATATGGCAAAGTGTGCCATGCAACCTACATTAAATCAAAGACCTACATTTATTGAGTTATTAGCAGAGCTAAAATAAATTTAATATTAATAATATAAGCGAGCAAAATGTAACACCTTGCTCGCTTTTATTTTATGTTTATTCGGATTTTCCGAACTTATTTAGTGCGCTTAAACGGGTAAATCTGTTGTTTAAGCATACCTACTGGCATGTAATCCCCGACTACACCATAGGCTTGTGGCCACTCTTTTTGGCCTTTAACAGCAGTACCAAACACATAATCTAAAAACGAAAAATGTGCAGCGTAATTTCGGTCAATCGCGGCTTTATCTGACGCATGATGCCAATGGTGAAACTGCGGTGTAACCATAAAATACTTTAGCCAACCAAATTTCACACGTACATTTGCATGGTTAAACACAGCCTGCAAACCCACAATTATTACGTACAAACTAATTATTTGCTGTGAAAAACCAAGCACAAATATAGGCGTGAGCACTAAGCTGCGTGTTACGAGTATTTCAAGAATATGCTGGCGAGAGCCCGCTAACCAATCCATTTCTTTAGCACTGTGATGTACGCCATGAAAGCGCCATAATAAAGGGACTTCGTGATAAGCACGATGCACCCAATACTGCATTAAATCAGCCACGAGTATTATTAAAAACAACTGCACTATAAAGGGTGTTTGCTCTATATAACCTTGTACTGTAGATGATACAGCCCAGCCAAAGCCATAATGCACAAAGTGGTTAGTAACGAGTAATACAAAACCAATAATTAAATGATTTACAAAAAAGTGGTTTAAATCGCCTCGCCATTCGCTACGTAATATTTTTTGATCTTTACGATGAGGTAATAACTTTTCAATCACAATAAATATAAGTGTTGAACCGAGTAAATCTAAAATAAACCAATCAAGCCCTATATAAGGTGTATCAGAAGCAAATTCATTTACTTCAACGTTTGGTCCGCCAAACATAATAGCGAGTAAAATAAAAAACCACGCTGTAGCCCCTAAACGCTTATTGGTATTACGTACAAAGTTAAGTAATCCTAAACTGCCCGAGACTAATAATGATGCAAACATAAGCTGACGTAAAAAGTCGACGCTGTAGCTTTTTCTCAGCTCTGGTGTGGTTAAATATTCAGGAAAGTGAAACGCTAATACGCCTAAGCAACTCAGTATTGCTAAAAAGCAGGCTATGTAGCCACTTATGTTGCCCTCACCTATCTGAAGATGATTTGTGCGAAATACTTTTCGCGATAAAGCTCTGATCATTTTTATTATTCCTTGCGTCGTTGAGTTGATTAAATACAACGAAATTCCATTGATTTACACACCCACATATTAACAAAATTTAGGGTATAAAAAATACAAATAGTTCCCTGCTAATTTTGAATTGCAAATATACAGATAAACCAAACGCAAAAAAGCCACGCAATGCGTGGCTTGGTTGGATAAAGCTAAACTTTTACAAGGTCAATTATAAGTACTGACCTAATGCTTTAACTTGGTCTAACATGCGGTTTGAGAAACCCCACTCGTTGTCGTACCAAGCCATTACTTTAACTAGTTTGCCATTGGCTTTAGTTTGCGTTGCATCAAAGATAGACGACGCTGGGTTATGGTTAAAGTCGATAGAAACAAGCGGAAGCTCGTTATATTCTAAAATACTCTTCATTGAACCCGTTGATGCTTCTTTCATGATTGCATTGATTTCTTCTGTAGTCGTATCACGCTTAGTGATAAACGTAAAATCAACTAAAGAAACATTGATTGTAGGTACACGTACCGACATACCATCTAATTTACCAGCAAGTTCTGGTAATACTAAACCAACAGCTGCCGCAGCACCTGTTTTAGTTGGGATCATAGATTGAGTTGCACTACGCGCACGGTATAAATCTGGGTGGTAAACATCAGATAAGTTTTGATCGTTGGTGTAAGCGTGAATAGTTGTCATGCTACCTTGTTCAATACCTACAGTGTCGTTAATTGCCTTTGCAATTGGCGCTAAACAGTTAGTAGTACAAGAAGCGTTAGAAATGATATTGCTATCAGCATTAATTACGTCGCTGTTTACACCATGTACTACTGTTGCATCTAAACCAGTACCTGGAGCAGATACGATTACTTTTTTAGCGCCTGCAGTAATGTGCTTAGCAGCGTCATCACGTTTAGTGAAAAAACCAGTACATTCTAAAACGATATCTACGTTTAGCTCTTTCCACGGTAAGTTTGCAGGATCACGCTCTTGCGTTAACGTAATTACGTCATCACCAATTAGCATAGTGTTGTTTTCAAGTGTTACTTTTTTAGAAAAAATACCATGAACTGAGTCATACTGCGTTAAATGTGCATTTACGTTAGCTGGTGCTAAATCGTTAATTGCGACAATTTTAATTTCGTTGTTTTGAGCTGACTCGTAAAGTGCACGTAATACATTGCGACCGATACGGCCATAACCGTTAATTGCTACATTAATCATTTTAGACTCCTATTTAAGTTCACTTGCTTGGCGAGCAAGCGCTTCAATTGCTTGCCAGTCTTTATTTTCAATTAGTTGTTTATCTAGCATCCAAGTACCACCAACACAAATAACGTTGTTAAGCGCTAAATAATTAGGTGCAGTTGCTAGGCTAATGCCGCCAGTTGGGCAAAAAGTAATATGTGGTAATGGGCCACCGATTGATTTAAGCATTGCTGTTCCGCCCGCGGCTTCTGCAGGGAAGAATTTTAAAAACTTAAAACCATGCGACGCAAGCTGCATAACTTCACTCGCCGTTGCAGCGCCTGGTAAAAATGGTATATCTGACTCTTTTGCTAAAGCAATCAGCTCATCGCTAACACCTGGGCTCACCATAAAATCAGCACCCGCAGCTACTGAAAGATCAAAGCTTGCTTTATCTACAACTGTTCCAGTGCCGACATAAGCTTCTGGTACTTCCGCTTTCATTAGCTTTACAGCTTCTGCGGCAATTGGTGTACGTAGTGTAATTTCTAAGGCTTTTAAACCGCCGTTATATAACGCTCTTGCAAGTGGTGCAGCATCTTCTAATTTTTCGATTACAACCACTGGCACCACTGGTGCCGATGCTAAGATTTTTTCAATACTCATTACTTGTTCCTCATTACCCAGTATGGCTAATTTTTATTCAAGTCCAAAAGCACTCGCCCCTAAATCGGCACTGCTTACGATATTTCTAAACCCTGTAAATAATTCACGACCCGTACCAAATGTTGCATTTGGTTGGCTAAGTTCTAGTTCACGTTTTGCAAGTTCTTCATCGCTAACATGTACTTTCAAAATTCCGTTTGGCGCATCAAGCGTCACTAAGTCACCTTCTCGAATTTTAGCTATAATACCGCCCTCAACAGCCTCTGGCGCTAAGTGAATAGCTGCAGGTACTTTACCTGATGCACCCGACATACGGCCGTCAGTAACAATGGCGACTTTAAAGCCTTCATCTTGAAGCGTTGCCATTACTGGCGTTAGCTTATGTAGCTCTGGCATGCCTTTCGCTTTAGGGCCTTGCTCTTTTAGCACAGCAATAAAGTCTTGGTTTAATTCGCCACGCGTGTATGCATCTTGCAGAGCACTTTGTGAGCTAAATACTTTCGCAGGAGCAGTAACAATCTGATGTTCTTCAGCAACCGCTGACACTTTGATAACAGCTTTACCTAAGTTACCCGTTAGAAGTTGCAGACCACCTTGCTTACTAAATGGGTTGCTCACTGGGCGAAGTACTTCTTCATCGTGTGAGTTTGCTGGACAATCTACCCATTTAACTTTAGTTGGGCCGGTTGAGTTACTCATGATCAAGCTATCGTCTTTATCTAAACGAGGCTCTGTCATGTAAGGTGCTAAACCATCGCCTAGCATTGTTTTAACGTCTGTGTGTAAGTAACCAGCGCTTGCTAGCTCTCGCATTAAGAAACCCATACCGCCAGCTGCTTGGAAGTGGTTTACATCAGCTGAGCCGTTAGGATAAATACGTGTAAGCAGTGGTACAACTTCTGATAAATCAGACATATCTTTCCACGTAACCTGAATGCCGGCAGCTTTTGCTATCGCAACAATATGGATTGCATGGTTAGTAGAACCTCCTGTAGAAAGCAGGCCCACTAAACCGTTTATAATCGTTTTTTCACTGATCACATCGGCTAAACACGGACTTTCTTTATCATCGGTAAGCTGCTTAAGCATGGTTTCTACAGCATTACCTGTAAGACCATCGCGAAGCTCAGTGTAAGGATTAATAAACGAACTACCCGGAAGGTGCAAGCCCATTATTTCCATTAACATTTGGTTTGAGTTTGCAGTACCGTAGAACGTACACGTACCTGCGCTGTGATAAGACGCACTTTCAGCTTCGAGTAAGTCTTCGCGACTCACTAAACCTTGTGCAAATTTTTGACGAATACGTGCTTTTTCTTTGTTAGGAATACCTGATTGCATTGGACCTGCTGGTAAAAAGAACACAGGTAAATGACCAAACGACAATGCACCAATTAATAAACCAGGAACAATTTTGTCACAAACGCCTAAACAAAAAACGCCATCAAACACATCGTGCGAAAGCGATATTGCTGTAGACATAGCGATTACGTCACGAGAAAATAACGAAAGCTCCATGCCGTCACGCCCTTGCGTAACACCATCACACATTGCAGGAACGCCACCAGCAACTTGAGCTGTAGCATCGTATTTTGTTGCTATGTCTTTAATTAAATCTGGGTAGTCTTTGTATGGCACATGAGCCGATAACATATCATTATATGAGTTAATAATAGCAAGATTTGGCTGCTCGTCAGCCTTTAAGCGGGCTTTGTCATCACTGCTACATGCAGCCATAACATGCGCAATATTACCGCAACCTAATCCAGCACGAACTCTTGTTTGTTTTTTTGCGTGCGAAATACGATCTAAATAGGCTTGACGGGTATTTTTACTGCGTTCGATAACGCGCTGGGTAACTTCTTGAATACGAGGGTGCAACATAATTTAACTCATCTCTATTAGTTAGAGGATAAAGGCTCAGTAGCAATTACAGACTCCACGTAAATAACTGTACTGAGCATCTTTGATTTACCCGTTCAAAGGTACGCTACCAGGGAGCCTCTCACAACAACCCTGACACCGGTGTCACTGTATTAACGCATGACCATGACACCGGTGTCAACCCTGAGTAATAAAAATAGACTAACTTTTTAACATGACCGATTAATGAACATTATAATTTTTAGGTATAAGCGGCTTTTTAGCAAGTTTATAAAAATAAAAAAGCCCAAATATGCGTCACTCATATTCGGGCTACTGTGAAAAAAATTTAGACTATTTTTTAACTTGAGCTGTTGATTCACGTGTGATCAAACGAGATTCAAGAATTACCTGAAATGGCTCATCTTGAGGCTGTGCTATATGAGAAATAAGTTGAGTAACAGCCTGCTTAGTCATTTCCTCAACAGGTTGTGCAATTGTTGTTAATCCTGGCCAAATATGGCGTGCAATCGGTGCATTATCAAACCCTGCTATTGAAATATCATCAGGCACTCTTAATTGACGCTGAGTTGCTAATTTAAGTACTGCTGCAGCCATGTAATCGTTTGAAGCAAATACAGCTGTTGGCCTTGGTGACAAATCTAAAATGCTACGCGCGCTATCCACACCAGAGTGATAACTAAAGTTACCCTCCTCTACTAGGCGTTCGTTAAATTCTATACCATGGCTGGCAAGCGAACGTCTGTAACCTTTAAATCGTTGTTGCGTAGCACTATGATCTGGATGCCCCTTGATAAAAGCAATTGACTTATGACCAAGGCTTATCAAATGTTCTGTTACTTCAAATGCACCTTGCTCATCATTACTGCGCACAGAGATTGAATCATCTTCTAATATTGCTGATGCCACTCTGGCATAAGGAATTTTTTTTGATTTTAAAAAATTAACCAACTCAGCAAAATCACCAAATGGTGGCGTCAGAACAATTCCATCTAACCGTGATGTTTGTAATAATTGCTCAATATTGTTGATAAGAGCTTCACCTCTAAATTCACAAGGGTGAATTAAAAGGTTGTAATTATTCTCTTGGCAAGCAGCTAGCGCACCTGTTTGCACTCGCGTAATGTAACTTTTACTTGGGTTATCGTAGAGGCAACCGATGATAAAACTGCGATTTTGAGCAAGCCCACGTGCTATTGGATTTGGGGTATAATCAAGCTCTTTGAATACTGCAAGCACCTTTTCACGCGTAGCCACACTAACATTAGGTTCGTTATTTAAAACGCGTGATACCGTTTTTTTAGAAACACCAGCATGGCTTGCTACGCTGTTGATTGTTACTTTTTTCATCACTCTATTTTCCAAATGCAAACAAGGAAACGACCTTATTTACTGTTGTGCAAACATGCTGCGGCACCAATTAACGGGATGTTATCTTGCGTTACAAGCGTTACGGGAATTTGCCCTGTATATTGCGACATAATACCCTTTTGCGAAAAACGTTCAACAAAACGACTTTCAAGTAAACGAGATTGCATGCGAGGCAAAATACCACCACCAATAAACAAACCACCTAATGCGCCATAAGCCAATGCTAAATCACCTGCCACGCTGCCTATCCAATCACAAAATTGATTGAGAGTTGCATCGCACACTTCACACTCACCACTATTAGCTAAGCTACTAATTTGCGCCGCATCAAGGTTTTTTGCAGTAACACCTTTAACTGCAGCCATTGCTTTGTATAAATGTGTAATGCCTGGACCAGAAAATACGGTTTCTACAGATACATGCTGATGCTCTTTTCTGAGTTCTGTAATTAGTGCGGTATCTAATTCGTTAACCGCCGCAAGCGATATATGACCACCTTCAGAACTTAATACTGACGTAGAGTGAGCTGTTCTTACCAAACACGCAGCACCAAAGCCAGTACCGGGGCCCATTACACCAATATTTGCATTTTCATCAGCTTGTCCTGATTTCACAGTCACATTTTGCAGAGGATCTAAATAAGGCGACGCATACGCAAAAGCAGCAAAATCGTTAATAACATCTAATTTTTCTAAATTAAAATGTTGTTTAAATTCGTTAACACTAAAATGCCAGCCTAAATTAGTTAAATGCACTTGCCCTGCTTTTATAGGGCCTGCAACTGCTAAACATGCGCGTTTAGGTTTAATATGAGAGATGGTTGATAAGTAACGCTCTAATGCATTTTCAAGCGAACCAAAATCAGCACTGGGAAATGTGTTGTTATGCTCTATAATAAATTGGTTTTTTGCCTCGTCAAAAGCTGTAATTAGAGCAAAACGAGCATTGGTGCCGCCGACATCAGCAACTAGGATAGGATCAAATTTGGTAGAAGCGTGTAAGCTCATGGTGTTATCTCTTTTGTTTAAGCGATTAATGCTTATTATTCTACAACGGTAAACCATTGGTATTTATTTACTTTAGGCTATCACCCTAAAGCAGCTATCACAGTAAAAATGCTGCCTATAAGAATATAGACAGCCAATACGTTTTGACAACAAAATGATAAAACGCCCACATTATGACACCGGTGTCATGGTCAAATCAATAAATAAATGCCTTTAACCATAAAAAGCTTGAAAAAATCCATTAATAAACGAGAATGGCACAATTATTTATTACTTTAATTAAGTTGTAACAATGAAAGGTAAAGCTACTTCATTCGACATTGCCCACTATGCTGGAGTGTCTCAATCAACCGTTTCTCGTGCTTTACGTAATAGCCCTCTGGTTAATGAAGAAACACGCAAACGTGTTCACGATGTAGCCAAACAACTTAACTACAAAGTAGATAAAAATGCCAGTAATCTTCGCACGCAACAAAGTAGTACACTCGCGTTGTTATTATTTGAAGACCCAACCTCAGATGACTCACAAATTAATCCATTTTTTTTGGCTATGCTAGGTAGCATAACTCGCGCGTGCGCTAAAGAAGGCTATGACTTATTAGTTTCATTTCAATCTGCTAGTGCTGATTGGCAAGCTGACTACGAAGATAGCCACAGAGCTGATGGCATCATTTTATTAGGTTATGGTGATTACATCGACTTTCAACCAAAGTTTAAAAGCCTACTTGAACAAAATACTAAATTTGTATGTTGGGGAGCAACGGTTGATAACCGCCCTGATCTAACCGTATGCTGTGATAACTATGGTGGAGGTAAGCAAGCTGCAGCCCATTTTATTGCACATAATCGTAGCGATTGTGCGTTTATAGGTGATGCTTCAGATCATAGTCCAGAATTTTTTGCACGCTTTCAAGGCTTCAAAGATGAGCTACTTGCTAATAAAGTAACAATAAACGAAAGAAAGATGGCCAACGCTATATCTACAGAAGAATCTGGATATCACGCCACCCGCTCCCTTATTGCTAATAATATAAAGTTTAACGCCTTATTCGCTGCAAGCGATTTAATCGCCATTGGCGCAATACGAGCGCTTAAAGAAGCAAATATCAAGGTACCTAAAGACGTAGCTGTTGTCGGCTTTGATAACATTGCTATTGCGAGCTATGTAAACCCACCACTTACGACCATAGAGCAAAATACGACGGTTGCAGGACAAATGCTAGTTGAAAATTTATTAAAACTCATACGCGGGGAAGAAGTGCAAAGCACTTTATTACCGCCGCTATTAATTGCCAGAGGCTCAAGTTAATTTAATTGTAAACTTTAGGGCTCATTTTTTACAAATAACTTATTAAATAACATTTCACATTGTTTAAGCCCATCATCCGTTAATACGATAGATTTAGCTTTACCAATAGGGTTACAGATTAAACCTTTTTCAAACAACCGGTTGGTTACTTCCCAATCAACTTGCTTCCAAGCTCGATTGTGCTCATGTAATGTGAGATACATCAACGCTAATGCAGCTTCATCTATTTTATTTTCATCAATATTCATTACTAACTCCCAATCATTAGAACTCTTGAATTCAAGTTTTAAATTATTTACCTATCCAATAAAACCTTTGTAGCGAGGCTTTATTCATTAAACCCTTTTATTTTTATAACCAGGACGTGCAGTTCTGCTTTTTCATCACTTCGTCTATCTGCTACTGGTTTAGCTTCATTCTTGAACCAGAGAATGAAGAAGATAAAATAATTGAGCAATATAATTGCCACTGAAACCATTATTTCTAATTCAAACTCTGTGATAATAAGTAACCAGAGTTATTAAGTAATCGACTTTTTAGTTCTTTGCTGTAAGTACGGCTTACTTTCATAGATTTATCATTTTTTAAAATAGCATTGTACTCACTATTTCGCAGAGGTTCTAAACGCTTTACATGCTTCAGATTTACGATAGCTGATTTATGTATGCGTACAAAATCAGCTGGGAGTGTATCTTTTTCGAGACTTTTCATTCGAGCTCGCATCACAAATGTTTCTTGTTGAGTATGTACACACATATAATCACCTGCTGCATCTATACATAAAATATCGTTGTAAGGTACAAGTTGTATAGGGTTTCGACCATCTTGTATAATTAAGTTATTAGCCTCAACTAACGTTTCAATTTTTGTTGAGTTGGTGAGTTTTGGTTGCTGCGCGTTCAAATAACTTTCGCGCATTTCAAGTAATTGCTGCTTGTTAACCACACTGCTTAAACGTTCACTTGCGCGCTCAATAGCTTCACCTAAGCGCTGCAATTTAACCGGCTTGAGCAAATAATCTACCGCCTTAACTTCAAAAGCTTGCACTGCATGCTGATGAAAAGCTGTAACAAAAATAACAGCAGGGCAATAATTCCCAATAAAGTATTTAACTAACTCAAAGCCTGATTTTTCAGGCATTTCTATATCTAAAAAAATAAGGTTTGGTTGGGTTTTATTTATAATACTTACGGCGTCATCTACACTATTAGCATGACCAATAACATCTATTTGAGGAAAGCTTTCAAGCCTTATCATCAACCCTTCTATAGCACTGTACTCATCATCAACTATCAGTGTTTTTAGCTGCATGCATATTCTCCTGTGTACGCTCAAGTGGAATTGCCATATTAACCCACGCTCCGCCCAGTTCGTTGTTACCTGTTTTAAATTTATTATTTTGAGGATAAATTAAGCTTAATCGTTGTTCACAATTTTTTAAGCCTATTCCTCTTTGAGAATTAGTATTTGTGTTAAAACCTTTGCCTGTATCTAAAACAGAAATAGACAACGTATTATTCTTTTGCTCTATTCTTAGCGTTATTGTTATGTTTTGAGCTTGATCCATTCCATGCTTTAAAGCGTTTTCAACTAAAGGCTGAATAAGCATAGAAGGAATTAAAAAGTCATCGCAGTGAGATTCGGTAATAATGTTTACATTCAGCTTATTACCAAAACGGCATTGCTCTATATCAAGATAGGTATTTAATATTTGTACTTCTTCGTGCACTGTTATTTTAGCAAGCGGATCGGTGTACAAACTATACCGTAATAAATCGCATAGTTTTTCAAGCATATCAACTGCATGCATATTATCTTTTTTTAGTATTAACGTACAAATTGCGTTAATGCTATTAAACATAAAATGAGGATTTAACTGATAACGCAGCATTTTAAGCTGTGCTTCGTTTGCTAAGTTAAGAGCAACAGCAGCTTTTTGTTTTTGCGCTTGGTTATCAAGGTAAGATGTAATACCAAAATAAGCCCCGTCCATGTTGCTAACATAGTAAGTGACGCCGTACTCCAGGTGCCAAAGTCAAACCAACTCATCGCTGACCACCAATGGCCATAAAACCACTGCAAAGCAGCCCATTTAAAAGCGGTCCACACTATACTTGCAATCAACAGCGCTGAAACATGCAGTGGAATACTTATGTTTGCCGATTTTGTTCTTGCGAACAAATAACACTTCCTTAAACCAAGCGTTATGAAAAGCCCGCATAAGGTGTCGAGTAACAAATGCGGAATATGAATTTGCCAAGGCTCGTTACTAGGTAGCTTTATCATTATTTCAGTTAAAAGCGCATAAATCCCCCAACCACTCAACTGAAAAGCCCAAAATAAATAACGCCGAGATTCTAATTTCACATCTATCCTAATAAAATGAAAACAGGTATTAAACCCGATTAAAGTTTATAAATCATTACAGCCTATAATAAGGCTATTACTCTGTGTCGCTTTCACTAACGCAACATTCGCAATTGCTAAATTGAGTGGATGCTGAGCATTAATACTAAGTATTTCAGTGACTTCGTTCATCTTTGTTTGCGCTGCACTACATCCCAACTTTATAGCGACAGTTTGCCAGCCTTTATTTTTTAACTGGGTAAGTTGAGTCATTAGACTTATTTTAGTCAAACATACTTGTTCCCCACACATTGCGCGAAGCTCAACAACATCCGATTGCACATCATCAACGCGTATATCAAATTGTATGAACTGTTTATCAACGTCTTTAAACTCTGTCGTTGCTTGTTCAAAACGTAAACTCACTATGGCAATCTCTTGTGTATTATTCCAAACAAACTGTCTGCCATCTTCTTGATAAGCTAAGTTAACCGATTGCATAGAAATACTTTTGCCGTCGGCGCTCATGGCTGATGAGCTTTTAGTCATCATGTTGGTTTGAGTTTGGTCTGATAACGCCCAGCGAACGTTAGGTGCTAAGTTTCTAACAAAAAATGAGGTGCCTTGGCTGTCACTTTCATTAGCTTTTGGACTGGTTTTTTCTGATAGTTTTTTTACACTTTTAGGTTCTTTATAACTAAGTCCATAACCATAAGCAAATAAAGGATCGTAGTTTTTATCGCCTTTATTGAGAATAAATTGGTCGTCAAATTTTGGCCACGAAAAACTTAATTTACCTGTAAAGTCGTATTTAACAGCATCGTTTTTATCTAAAAGTAAAACGTCAGCAACACCTTGCCCTTGTGAGCCCGGTAACCATGCGGCTACAAACGCATCCGACGCATTTATCTCTTTATTTACCCAAAGCGGACGACCGCTTATAAATACACTCACTACCGGAATGTTTTGTGCTTGCAGCGATTTTAATAAAACGAGATCTTTTTTATTATCTTGCTGATATTCAAGCCCTTGTATGTCGCCAAACCACTCGGCGTAAGGCTCTTCGCCAAACACGACTATTGCTATATCGGGTTTTTGCTTAAATTGTGCATTTTGCGATAATTCAATTTCACCACCAGCGGCAAGTACTTGTTCTTTTAAACCATCAAAAATAGACACTGCATTTGGAAAATCTGCATTGGTATTATCCGTTCCTTGCCATGATACGCTCCAACCACCCGCTTGTTTGGCAATATTATGTGCGCCATTACCTGTCACTAATATTTTGCTACGCGGAGATATTGGTAACACATTTTGATTATTTTTTAGTGTATTATTTTTCAATAATACTAAAGACTTTCTAACCGCCTCACGTGCCAAAGCTTTATGCTCTGGGGCATTTAACCAGTCTGTATTTTTAGATTCTGCACGACTCGATGGCTTATCCTTGATAAATAATCCCCAACGCACTTTTGCGCGAAGAAAACGCCTAACCGCGTCATTTATTCGCTCAAGCTTTATATCGCCTTGCTTAACTTGCTTAACTGTATTGTGATAAAATGCCTCATAGTGTTCTGGCACCATCATTACATCGACACCTGCATTAAATGCACCGGCACATTGTTCAAGATCGCATCCTTTTACAAATTTATGCGCATTCCAATCACTTACAACAAATCCATCAAACCCCATTTTTTTCTTCAGTACAGTCGTTAATAAATATTTACTGCCGTGAACTCGTCTTGAATTCCAACTATTAAACGAGGCCATGACTGATTGCACACCTGATTCAATCGCCGAAAAATAACCCGCCGCGTGAATATCTCTCAGTGTTTTTTCATCAATCACAGTATTTCCTCTATCTATACCGTTTTCGGTGCCGCCATCACCCACAAAGTGTTTTGCCGTAGCAATACGATGATAACCATTTAAAAAATCGTCGTTTATATCACCTTGTAAACCTGACACCATAGCACTTGCGTAACGTTTAACTATATCAGGGTCTTCTGAATAACTTTCGTAAGTACGTCCCCACCTATCATCTCTTACTACAGCAACTGTGGGTGCAAAACTCCATTCAATACCGGTTACTGAAACTTCTTTTGCTGTTGCTTTGCCAATTTTTTTTATTAATTCTGCATCGTTAGCTGCACCTAAACCAATATTGTGAGGAAACAACGTTGCACCATATACATTACTATGGCCATGCATAGCATCTGTGCCCCAAATAGTGGGTATTGTGCTTTGGTCTTGCGAGCTATCAATTGAGGCTAAATACATTTCATCAGCAAAGCGTAACCACGTTTTTGAATCTGCGGTTTTATTGCCGTATGGTGCTGAATTACCGCCATTTAAATATGAGCCAAAGCCATACTTTCGCATTTTTTTAACGCTGAGATAGCTTATTTCTGGTTGAATTAATTGTGCTACTTTTTGCTCAATACTCATTGTCGCCATAAGCTCATCAATTTGGTGCTCAACCGATAGATTAGGCTTTAATTGCGTATTAACCATTGGCCAATCTACTGATTCTGTAGCCATTACGCTAACGCTTAAAGTACATACGCTTAACAAAGCAGGAAAAGTATTTCGCCAAAAACGACGATTAATAGTAAGCATTTAGGGATCCTTAGAGTTTTTATAACTTGATTTTTAATGCTGTTAGCCATTCGTGCTAACATTATTACGAAAAACGCTTCCTTGCGATTTTATGTAATTAACCTGAACCCTAGTTAAGAGATTTACTAACATATTGAATTAGGGTGATATTTAAATTTATTTTCTCTAACCAGCGATTTTCAGTTAAAACAAGGCGAATTTACACGTCAATAGCTGGCCTATTGCAAGTAAATTTAACGCAGTTAGCACTGAAAATAGCTGCTCGAGATAGGTTTATTATCCAGAGTTCAGGTTAATTAGCCGTAATAAAATAACGAACCACACAACGTTTAATGTAGTGATCTATTAAACAAAGTACTGTAGAACGACAAAGTGAGCTTAATTAGTTAGCCGTGTACTGAATGAAGTCATAGTATGCCCAAGCAGAGCTTTGATAATACTGACCTGGAAAATAATAAGCTTGCTCTGAGTTATCACCATGCCAGTGATTAATCATCAACTTGGTGTTATCAACCGGCCATGCATAAGCAGGAATTTCGTTATTTGTTAAATTGCCATCACCATTGTCTTTATACATAACGCGAATTGTTTGCTCTGTACCTTGGCTATTATAAATAAACCAGCGTATTTGATTTACACTCCACTCAAATCCTATTTCTACTAACTCATTTTGAATGTTTACTCCAAACTGTGCTAAATCAATATCTTCTTCCCAACTTTGATATACCCCGCCATTTGGCTGATAAATAATATTGGTATGAACGACATTGCCAAGTGAAGGTAAAAATTCAATATCAATTTCTTGCCAAGCCCGTCCTGGCTCATCAAACCATGAGGTATAGGTAAAAATAGATGATACAGTCCCTGGGGTATTCCCTGTTTTTAATGCTCCTTGTACTTTGCCATAGGTTATCGTATTTGTACTTTGTAGCTCAGCACATTTGTTGTTATCAACTACCAGTGTTATGCCATGTGAGCTTGGTGAGATTAGACCTGGTTCAAATGTACAGCCAAATGGGCTGCCATTATCGCCTGATCTGGGTGTCCATATTGATGAATCAAAACCCCATGTAAAATTATCTTTAAAACTATTAGCTAGTACATCAGGTACTAACAACGCACTTAGTAAAATGAATACGACTATTTTTTTATACATATTTAATGATCTCTATTAAGATTTAAATGCACGTCAAATACTGCAATTACACAACAGCTTAAAGCACAGGACGTACGTTTTAATACTATATTTGACACTATAGGTTAAAAGTTAAACCCTACTTTTGCACCATAGTACCTAGGCATACCAAAACTGCCTTTAGCAAAGCCTTTAGAGGTACTGTTCCAATGCTGAACAGTTTCGTCACTGGCGTTACTAATGAACGCTTCTGCAAACCATTTTTGGCTTTGCGGTTCATATTTTAAAGAGGCATTAAACATTGCAAAGCTATCACGGGAGTCATCTATATAACGCGTGGCTTCATCAGAGATGGCAAACTCCATATCATCGAGGTGTTTATCAACGTTCCAAACTGTTGAATATGATTTATCTTTCCAACTTACATTAAACCAGCTGTGTATAAACCCGTATTCACCAAAATCAAAACTATGCGTGTAACTTAAATTAGCGGTAAATTTAGGCGTCATCGCCAAGTCATTGCCTTTTAAATTAGTTTGTAACAAAGGATTTTCAGGATTGAGTGAGTCCTCATAAGAAATATCAAATAAATACTCAGCATCGTAATCCCACTTTGTAAACCAGTCGTCTGTTACTTGAGCCTCTGTCCAGGTTACATATCCCGTAATTCGACCATTTGGATATGGCTTCCAATCAAATTCGAGCTCAATTCCTTTAATAGTAGAACCAGGTACATTTTGTGTGTAATACGCTATAACAGGCTGATTTATGTAATCTAATACAGGGTTTCCTGAGCCATCCAAAATAGGCCTGCCATCATCATCCTCGACAGCAGAAAGACGCTCAACGTTACCAATAGAACCAACAGATGCATACTGCATGTCTGTGTAATCTGTGTAGAAAAATGCAGCTTGTAGATTTAACGAGTTATCAAAAAAACTCGATTTAGCGCCTATTTCCCATGTTAATACTTCTTCTGGATCAAATTGCGTTTCGAATCGATTTACTTCAGAGGTTCTATCGTTTACTACTTCAAACACATCGCCAATACCACCGGCTTTAAAGCCGCTTGCTAAATAAGTATAAAGCATTGTATCGGGGCTCAAGTCGTAATCTAAACCCACTCTAAAGTCATGGTGCGTCCAACTGCCTTTGTTGTCATTTTCAAAAAATGATGCGTAAATAGTAGGATCTTCAAAGTAATCTGCTGGCAAGTTATTTAAATCAGTACGATTAAACCAACCCGGCGCGCAGCCATCTGCATTTGAGCAACGATAAGAGCGCCCGCCTTTATCTTCTTTTGTTTCATCACTAAAGCGATATCCCAGTGTGGCGTGCAGTTTGGGGGTTATTTTATACGTAGCTTGTGCAAAAAATGCGAATGCATCGGTTGATCTATCAGGTTGATCCCAAAATACTTTATCGTCCATTGGATTATCGTAATACCCGAGCGTTGTGGTTTTTTCGTGAAAATAGTTAACGCCCACAATCCAAGTAAGGTCAGTCATATCTGATGATTGTAGTTGCAGCTCTGTAGAATAAGATTTAGCGCCAGTACCGTCTAAAAAATAAGTTGCACCATCCCAAACATCTAAACCCGCTTCGCTATCTTGCTTTGAGGAGCGCTCCATGTCTTCAAAGCCCACTAACCACACTAAATCAAGATCGTCTGTTAATGCATAATTAAGAGTGTTACGTAAATACGTTATATCTAATTTAAGTTCACCGGGTACATTCACAACCGCTTGATATGTATTATCTGAAGGTAAAAAGTTTGAACAATCGCCACCGTACTCTGTTGGGCGACCTCGTAATTTATCGCAGTTTACCAAATCAACATTATTACCACTGTCGTTAACATATTTTTGAAATACGGTATGGTTGGTGAAATTACCATCTAAAGGCGACCATAACGTACTTACTCTAAATGAATACTCATTAGCACTATTATAAAAATCTGATTTGTCAGCTTCTGTTAACGCGCGAACTTGCTGCGACTCTGGGTTGGTACCAGCTGCATCTATCCACCAATTCTCTCGTTGAGTAAGTGTACTGCCAATGTTTTGATATGAATCTTGTGAAATAACGTCTGTATTTAGTACTGCATCACTTAATCTGCGAGTATCGTATTGGTTAGGATCGTAATAACCTTCCAAATAAGAATCACGTTTTAACCCTTTAGCTGCAATACGGACCGCAAAATCGTCGCTAACTGAAAAGTTATAAAAACCTTCCGCACTGCGTGTATTATATTTGCCCGCTTCTAACGTTACACTACCATAATCATCAGTAAAATCAGGTTTTGCAGAAATAACATTAATGCTACCAACGGTCGAATTTCTGCCAAACAGCGTACCTTGTGGTCCACGTAGTGCTTCAATACGCTCAACATCGTACATTAATGCTAAAGCACCTTGCATTCTTGGTGAATAAATTCCATCTAAATGCACGCCAACAGCAGGGTCGCCAAGTTCAGTAATATTGGTAGAGCGCACGCCTCGCATAGATATAACTGGTGCTGATTGATCTGTTGCCGTTGATATATCAAGCCCAGGTACAAGATTTGCTATATCCCTTATATTATTAACACCACTTTGTTTTAATTGTGCCGATGTTAACGCTGTAATTGCGACGGGTGTTTCCATTAACCTTGTTTTACGCTTAGTCGCCGTTACCGATATAACTTCTAATGCAGTGTCATTTTTTTTAACCTCGTTACTATTGCTTTGATCTGCTAAAGACTCTTGAGCAATACTAGGCAACGAACAAGCAAGTGCGATTGCCAAAGTTATTGTGTTTATTTTTTGCACGGGTATCACCTTTCAATTTGTATGGGTTGTCAGAGGCATGTAAAACAGCTTTATTTACTACCTGTTAACAGGTTACAAATTAGTTACACCCATTGACTACCCTAATACGGTAAAGCGAAGCACTGGCAATACAACCCGAGTAAATTACACGTAAATAAAAATTAAGTTGTCATATTTATCATTATTAAATAACCTGAACTTTGGATAATAACTGCTTGAGATAAATAAGTTTAACTATCATTGTGGTTCAATATGTTCATAAATCTCTTAACCAGAATTCAGGTTAAATAGATATAAATTAACTAGAGCCTATTTACCTTTCGAGGTTAAATTTACAGCAGTATGTCTGGTTTTAGGCAAATTGGCGCTTATGGGTCGAGGTTATTCACCATAGGCGATGTAAGTCATTATATTAGCGCAGGAGCCGTTACCAGCTCCATTCGGTTAAGCCGCATTTAGATAAAACACATTTAAATCCTGAAAGATCAACCAGCCACAATAAAAGTGTTCTGATTGAGGTGAACATACGCTTTATGGATAATCAGATTTGATGAACTAAAAGCAAGGAGGTCAGCTTAACAACTCTTAGGTCACAGATACTAAAAAGCCATGGTTATAAACCATGGCTTTTAAATTTAAAAATATGAAAAATTACTATTTTAGTGCTTTTTTAACAACTGGGTAGTGATCCCATACTTGTTTATCACTGAGTGAGCGTACCAGCTTAATGTATTCTGCGTGTGTCCAAGCTAGAGGTGTTGCTGAATTAGTCCCTTCGCCCAGTGTATAACCTGCTTTGTTTACACCAACGCCGTCCCATACTTGCTCTGGTAACATCATGCCTTCATTGGCAAATTGCTCTAAGCCTTTAACATAGCTGTTTTTAATTTGCGCTTGTTTAGCATCATCCAGAGCGTTGTTCGCATTAGCTGCAGCTATTTCATAGTGACCACGCTCACCGGTGAAAAACGGCCATACACGACCACGTTGGCCTGGTGTATTACTGCCACCCTCTGCGTAATTAGTACCGGTTACTTCATCTTCGCCGTAGCCATCATTACCGTAGCGACGGTAGCCTGCAAATGTGCCGCTGCCGTCGTCAAAGCTAAAGCTGTATTTAACTTGTAGGTTATCTTCAAGCGTTTCGTCATCGTACTCAGGCAATGTTTTAACAATGCTTTCGTCGTTAGCACCACGTACGCCATAGCGTACTAGTTCTAAGAAGCCGCCATCTAAAATCTGTTTTTTATTAAAGCCTTCTCGCCCGTTGTTTGCGTTAATCTTAGTGTTTGAGTTTGCATCGGTATCTTGGCCTATACGGATAAAGTATTCGCCATCGCTATTCTCGCTTTTTAAGTTACCCTCGGTGGTAAACATTTGCGATTCAATATCGTTGTTATACTTTTTAGCCGTAGCTAGGTAGCGCTGTGCGTTTTTATCATCGCCACTAAGCGCTGCTATATCACTGGCTGTAACAAGGCCTGCTACTATTGCGGCTGTAGTTGAAGGCGAATAACCGCTTTGCTCTTCCCAGCGCTCTTGTTGTGTTGCCGGTGGTGTAATTTGCGTGTCGTTCCACAAAATTTTAGCAAGGCCGCCCTCGACTAAAAAATCCGCCGCTGGTTTTAACATACGTGCGTACCAGTCTTTAAGCTCGGCATCACTAAGTACATTTGCTTGGTGTAATTTCCACGCAAGCATAATTGGCATCGCAGTTTGATCAAGCTGTACACCCACCCATTCTAGTTCGCCATCGACATGTGTTTTTTGTAAAAACCAGCCTGTATCGCCATTGTTACCTGGCGTTTTGCTATTAACTTGAACTTTTTCAAGGTATTCGAATGCTATTTTTGCTGTAGCTGTATCACCCAGTGCCATAAATGCCATAGCTACTTGGTAGAAATCTCGTACCCACACGGCTTTATAACCAGTTGAGCCTGTTTTAGCCGATACGGTTTCGCCCCACGGATTAGACAACGACGCAATAAGCGCACCTGCGTGCGTTTTGTCTTCTTGTGCTTTTAATACCATTGCGCTGGTATAAAGTAACTTACCGTTATCGGCCGTTTGCCCCGTCATTTTATTAATAGGTGTAAGGCTTTGTAGGTAATCTTGCCAACCAAATGCCGCACCTTTACCATTGTAGTTATCAAGTACACTTTGATAACCTTTTGCTAATGTTTGGGCGCCCTGCTCTGCACTTTGTTGCTCGTTATGTGCAAAGCTCAGTACTAAATCAAACGTGGTATTACTTTCAATATTGCCAAGCTCAGCAAGTAAACTGACATTACCTGACTGCTCACCAGTATTGCTATAGCTGGTATTTAATGCTTGTGACTTTTTAAGCTCATCCAAACCATCGCTTACACCCGTAAAGCCAACCGTTTTTGCGCCAAATTCAGTATTTGCTTGCAATGTTAAGTAGTTGTCACCTTGCCAAGCAACTAAACCTTGCTCGGTAGTTTTTGCAAAATCATCAAGGCCGTTATTATCAATATATGGATTTACCACAACATAGGCTTTAACGTCTTTAAGGTCGGTATTAAACACGCTACGAACAAATAAACTTTGCCCATCAGGATCGGTAAAAACGTGTTTTTCAAGAGTGAATCTGCCTTGTTTATCTTTACTTACTATTTTATAAGCAAGTGATAACGGACGGCCTTGCTCGTCTTTGTATAGATAATCAATAGTGACATCAAGATCGTCTGCTTCGCTAACAGTAAAGTCTTTTCCTGTTACCACAAATTGCATATCTTTTATTTGTGCTTGATGAATAAGGCCAAACATAGTTTCGGTGATCATGCCTTTAGCTATTGAAAACCAGACTTTTGATACTACCCCTGTTGGTGCATCACTTGTGTAATGACCATTTTGGTATTGCTCGTACGATGTGCCAATCCCTGTTTTACCTGCGTATGACCAAAACGGGTCGTTGCCCGGAGCACCAGGCGCAGTTGTTTTAGATGTTTGTGCTGTTTGTGACTGATTCGTATTTTGAGCACCGCATGCAGTTAATCCAAGTGCTAATAATGAAATAGTAATTAGGTTATAGTTTTTCATTTTTTTACTCTTAATTAGAATTTTTAACGCGCATAACAGCAATGGCTGCTAATACAAATGACGCAGCACCAATTAACAAAGCGTAAATGGGCTGATTAGAAAACACATGACTCAAAATAAGCCCTAAAATACTGGCTGCAAGTAGCTGTGGAATAACAATAAAGAAGTTAAATATTCCCATATAAACACCCATTTTATTACTCGGTAATGAGTTACTTAGCATTGCATAAGGCAGTGACAATATTGAAGCCCACGCAAAACCAACACCAATCATAGGAATAAGCAGCATTTTGGGGTCTGTTATAAACATAAAGCTGGCAAGGCCTAATGCGCCTAGTAATAAGTTAAAACAATGCGCGCCTTTTAAGCCCATTTTTTTAACTAAGAATGGAATGCACATTGCGGCAATAGCAGCGAATCCATTGTAAGCCGCAAATAAAATACCGACCCAATCAGCGCCATCGTTAAACGCTTTTGATGTTGTATCGCTACTCCCATAATGAAAGCTTGTTACTGCCGACGTGGTATAAATCCACATCGCAAATAAGGTAAACCAACTAAAAAATTGCACCCAAGCTAATTGCTTCATCGCAGTTGGCATTGTAAATACATCTTGCACTACTTGATAAAAGCCCCCTTGAGTGTGATTTTTAGCTTTTAATAAACCAGCTATCCACTGCACAATGCCAAAGGCAAGTAAGCCACCCGCTAATAAATAAAGTTCTTTTTCAAGCGCTAAGCCCATCACTAGGGCAAGTGTTGCAAGGCCTAATACAACAAATATAATGCCGCCTTTATTGTAGTTAATATCAGCAATTTCAGCCGTTACAACTGGCCCTTTTTGTGCCTCAAATTTAGCTAATTGCTCAGGTGTGTATTCTTTTGTTTTTGCAACAGTCCACAACACAGCAGCTAGTAAAACAACGCCACCCCAGTAAAATGAGTACTTAACTGAGTCTGGTATTTCACCAATAGCTGCCGTGTTACTCACATCAAACCAATTTGTCATCATCCATGGCAGTGCTGATGCCAAAACTGCACCTATTCCAATAAAAAAACTTTGTAACCCGTAACCGGTAGCGCGTTGTTTTTCTGGCAAGTTATCGCCTACAAGCGCTCTAAATGGTTCCATGGTTACGTTAATTGACGCATCCATAATCCACAACATACCAGCAGCAATCCACAATGTTGGCGAATGCGGCATAATAAACAATGCAATGGTTGTTAATATTGCACCCAAAAAGAAAAATGGACGACGACGACCAAAACGACACCACGTTTTATCACTCCAATAACCAATAATAGGTTGCACAATTAAACCGGTTAGCGGTGCTGCTACCCATAAAATAGGAATATCATCCACTTGTGCGCCAAGGGTTTGAAATATTCGGCTCACGTTACCGTTTTGCAGGGCAAAACCAAACTGTATGCCTAAAAAGCCAAAACACATGTTCCATATTTGCCAAAAGCTTAGAGTTGGCTTGTCGCTATTATTTTGATTATTCATTATTAGCCTTATTTGTTAATACTGCGCTGCTAAATGCATCAAGTGTAAGTGTGAAGGTTGCGCCTTGAGACCCTGATGTAATTTCGGTGCTATGCTGCTCAAGTAAGTCATGCAATTGAGTGTATTCGCTGAGTCCCGCTAATTGCACTTTTGATAAATTAACCGTAATTGTTTGAGATTGTTCGCTAAAGTTACTTAATACGTAAAGTATTTGTTGGCCAAGTTTGCGGGTAAAGCCTACAACTCGCTCACTTCCTGTAACGCTAAGCTCACTCATTTCACCGCCCACCACTGCAGGTAAACTATTAAGTGACAGAATGGCTTTATAGTAATCACGAAGTGCTACTTGCTCTTTTGTTAAATTAGCGCCGTCAAACTTACCGCTATTCATCCATGCTTGATGCGCTGGTACGCCAATGTAATCAAAAATACTGGTGCGGGTTGGTAAGCCAAAGCCTGCATATTCAGATCCATCCTCCCCTACATCTTGGCCAAAATATAATAAAGTGGGTGCACGGCTAATCAGGTTTGAAACCACCATGGCTGGTTTACCCCACACGGCTTTGCCTGCAAAGTCTGGGCTTGCGATACGCTGTTCATCGTGATTTTCTAAAAAATGCAGCATGTGCGCTTCAATATCAGTAACTTGGCTTTGGGCTGCAAAAATAGTATTAGCAGCTTGCTTGCTTTGCATAATTGCTTTTAAGGTATCGTAAAAACCGACCTTATCGTATAAATAGTCCATTTTACCTTGATGGATATAAGCACGGTACATTTTTGGGTTGTAAACTTCGGCAAGTAAAAATGCATCAGGTTTTTGCATTTTTATTGATGAGTTTAAAAAGCTCCAAAATTCAACCGGCACCATTTCGGCCATGTCGTACCTAAAGCCATCAACACCTTTATCTAACCAAAAAAGCGCAATGTCTCTAAATTTGTACCAGCTGTTAGGGAGCTCTTTATCTTGCCAAAACGCGTAGTGAGCACGGTAATCTTTATTTTTGTATTCATTTGGTAACTCTACAAAGTCGTAGCTGCCATCAGGCTTTACACCGTAATTCACTTTTACTGTTTCGTACCAATCGTTCATATCTGGTTTTGGAGATCGAGCACCATTACCTGTCCATTTGGCGGGTGTTTCATCAAAAAAACCATCAACAAGAGGATGAGCATTCCCGCCTAGCACTTTATACTCTGGCGATGTTGGCACCTGAAAAGACTGCTCTGGTACGTAGTAAAAATTATTGTTTTTATCGTACGCTTTAGTCGTGTCATCTTGCTCGCCAAAGTCTTTAACGCCTTTAGGCTTGCCTAGCGATTGATAATTACGGGCAACATGGTTAGGCACTATATCAATAACTACTTTCATGCCATGGCTGTGTGTACGCTCAATGAGCTGGCTAAACTCTCCCATACGGTTCGTCACATTAACGGCTAAGTCGGGGTTAACATCGTAGTAATCCTTAATTGCATACGGTGAACCTGCACGGCCCTTTACTACATCGGGGTCATCTTGTGAGATCCCATAGTCGGTGTAATCGCCTACTAAGGCGTGGTGTAACACACCGGTATACCAAACGTGTGTTGTACCTAGCTCTTTAATGCCTTTTAGGGCTGCATCGTTAAAGTCGGCAAATTTACCTACACCATTTTGCTCTTTAGTGCCCCATGGCACATTGGCAGTTTCAGTATTACCAAACAAACGGGTAAATACTTGATATACAACCGGCTTGGTAAGCTCATTTTGCATGTGTGCGGGTGTTTGTTGTTGTTCAGGTTTGTTGTTTTCTGAACACCCTGTAGCAATAAGTGCACTACAAAGTACTGCGGGTACATAAACTGATTTTTTCATTGTGTGTCTTTTTTGTCAGTATTGTTATTAACTTTATACTAAAGATTACTGCAGCAACCATACAGTTGCTGCATACGTATTCAGGTAAACTATTGAGAGGTATTTATAATTAATACCGTTGCACTCATTGCCGGTAAAGCAACTGTATTACCCAACACCTGTGTTTTGTGGGTGAATAAGTTAAGTGCTTTGGTATTTTTTGGTATTACTTCCTGCATATACTCAATATTCTTAGTTAGCTCTTTTGTGTTTTTATTCATAAATACCAACACAGTTTGCTCGTCGCTAATACGCGCGTAACTATACACACCTTGTTGAGGCGTAAAGTGTACAAGCTTTCCTTTATCAAGTGCTGGGCTACTTTTTCTAAAGTTAAGCAAGGTGCTAATTGTTTTATGCATCTCTTTTTGCTGTTTTGTTAGCCCCTCGCCCGTAAAGGCGTTACGAGTTTGGCCTTTAAATCCACCTGGGAAGTCTATTCTAATATCACCATGGTCTTTACTTGGGGTGTTATCTAATAGCACTTCCGTACCGTAGTACATTTGGGCTATACCTCGTGTGGTTAAAAACAAGGTCATTGCCATTTTAGTTTTGGCTTCGTCTTGGCCAAGTTCAGTGTAAACGCGGCTCATATCGTGATTATCTGCAAATACCATAATGTTATTGGTATCAGGGTATAAAAAATCATTAGCTAACGATTCATATACTTTAACCCAACCGGTGTTCCAACTTTCATCTTCGTTTAGCGCTTGAATTACCACCTCTTGCAACGAAAAGTCCATAACGCTTGGTAGGCTTGACGTATAGCCATCTTGGTTATGCTTACCACGTTGCCAGTAAGAGGCAATAGCAGGGTTAGAGGTCCACTCTTCTCCTACAATATTAAAATCCGGATACTCTTGCATAATTGCTTTTGTCCAATCGCTCAAAAATGCTTTATCTGAGTAAGAGTAAGTATCAACGCGAATACCACTTAAATCTGCGTATTCAATCCACCAAATCGCATTTTGAGTTAAATATTCGCTCAAGAGTGGTTGGCGCTGGTTTAAGTCCGGCATGCTGGCTACAAACCAGCCATCGTTAAACTGGCGTTTATCGTAATCGCTTGCGTGTGGGTCTTGAATTGTTTGGCGGGCATGGCTTGTCGCATTTTTACCATTTTCAAATTCGCCATTAAAGTTGATCCAATCTTTGCTCGGTTTATCCTTCATCCATGTATGCTCAGCACCAAAGTGATTAAGCACCATATCCATTACCAAGCCTATACCCTGCTCTTTGGCCTTTACTGAGAGCGATTTATAAAGTGAATTAGAACCCATGCGTGGGTCTACGTTATAAAAATCAGTAATAGCATAACCGTGATAAGAGTAATCGGGCATGTTGTTTTCAAGTACCGGCGTTAACCATAACTGCGTTACACCTAAATCTTTTAAATATGGCAATGCATTAATAACACCTTGTATATCACCACCGTGTCGCCCTCCTTTAAATGTTGGATTTACTTCCTCCAACATACCGCTCACGGTGTCATTTTGTTTATCGCCATTTACAAAACGGTCAGGGTTAATTAAATACACAGTATCTTTACTGCTAAAACCTTCTCGCACAGCACTATTTTTTGTTCTCTCAAGTAAAGAGAAAATGAAATTATTCTTACCATTGCTATTAAATTTTAATGTGCCTGCTTGAGCTGTATCGCTAATGGCTATATGTAAAAATACGTAATTAGGGTTTTCGGTGCGCGTAATATTGGCCAGCTCAACTCCTTGATAAGGTAAAAGCTTAAATTGGGTGTTTGCAATGTTTTGTTCATGCAACATTAGCGTAATTGTATTTTTTTTCATGCCCACCCACCAATTAGCTGGTTCAACGCTAAGAGCATAAGACATGCTTGGTATAGTATATAAACAGAGTAAGAGTATTTGCTGTATAAATCGCATTATGACGCCCTTTTAATACTGGCTAAAAATTCTTTGTGGGTAGGAAGTTTTTCAACTGTCGAATTTACTAATGTTTTTAAACTAATAAACAAATCACTTAACTGCTCGTCCGTAAACGAATTAGCAATAGTGCAATAGTCATCAGGTATTAAGCCTTGTCCAATCATCACTTGCTGCCAAGCAACTTCAGCAAATAACTCGTCGTTTTCACGGACTACCTTGCCTGTGTGTTTAAATAAACTGAGTTTATGAGCCAATGAGTCGGGAATTTCCATTTGCTTACACTGACGCCAAAATGCAGAGTCGCCCCGCTCTGTAAGTTTGTAATGCAAAATAATAAAATCGCGCATGTGCTCTATTTCTGTCACGCTTTGTTTATTAAACTCGCTTGCTAACGCATCGCTGATACCATGGTGTGGAAATAATTTAATCAGCCGTGTAACTGCGCTTTGAATTAAGTGAATGCTTGTAGATTCCAATGGCTCTAAAAAGCCACTTGATAAACCAACCGCGACTACATTTTTATGCCATTGTTTTACACGTCTACCTGTTTTGAATTTAATAAATCTAGGTTCTGTTATTGGATCTGCCGGTAAGTTATTAAGCAACAACGCCTTTGCGTCTTCATCCGATAAATAACGACTACAATAAACCAAGCCATTGCCTATTCGGCTTTGTAACGGAATTTGCCACTGCCAACCGGCACTGTGCGCAATTGATTGCGTATAAGGTTTTAATTCATCGTTTGATTTTGTTTGTACTGCGATGGCACTATCGCATGGTAAATAATGAGACCAATCTACAAATCCGGTATTGAGTGTTTTCTCAATAAGCAACGCACGCAACCCTGTGCAATCTATAAATAAATCACCGTTGATTTGCTTATTATCATCGAGTATGAGTGTTTCTACATTACCCGTTGCTAAACATTGTGTAACCTCACTAATTTTGGCATCAATGTGTTTTACACCACGCGATATTGCCAGCTTTTTTAAATATTCAGCGTAAAGTGTGGCGTCAAAATGATAAGCGTAACTTAGCCCAGGTAATTGGGTATTGGGTATTGTGTTTAAGGGAGCAAATTTATGCTGTTTAGCGGCTTGGTAATTTAACGAAAAATCCCATAAATCGTCTTCGTAACCCGTGATTCGACCTTTTAACCAAAAGTTATAAAAGTCGCAAAACGGGAAGTCTTTTCCAATCGGGCCAAACGCATGCATATAACTGTGCGTTGGTTTTTTCCAGTTTTCGAATTCAATACCGAGTTTAATTGTTGCGTTGGTTTCGTTTATAAACTCTTTTTCGTTAATGCCTAATGCGTTATTAAGTTGGATAATAGGTGGTATGGTTGCTTCTCCAACTCCCACGGTGCCAATAGATGATGACTCTATTAATGTGATATTAATTACTTTACCTAACACTTTATTAAGCAGTGCTGCAGTTATCCAACCTGCAGTACCACCGCCTGCGATCACGACGTGTTTTATTGATTTCATCTTATTATCCACGTTTTATTAAATCAAAGTATGATTAAAAAGTTAGGTAAAGTAGCTATAAAAAAGCCCTTGTAAAATAAATCACAAGGGCTTCTACACACAATTTTTATTATAGCTTGTAGCTAAAGCCTAACAAGTAAGTGCGACCGTAATCTTGGTAGTCACGTACTTGTAAATTGTTATCACCCGAAAGCGAAGTAAATGGTTCTTCGGTTAAGTTTTGAATTTGGAATGTAACAGATAACCCTTCCAGACCTTGTAAGCCAGATTCAGCAAAATCATATCCAGTTTGAATATCCCAAATTGTTTCGCCTTTAATATCTACTTGCGTAGCCGCAAGTCCTAAGCCGTTAACATTACCTTTAAAGTCAGAGCGTTTACGCATACTTGTACGCGCTTGAAAGCCATTTCTTTCGTAATAAAAAGTTAAGCTATCGATCTTCTCTGATAAACCTGGCAGTTCATATTCATTCCCATTTTGATCTTCAATATCTTGCTCTACACCAGTATGGCTGGCAATTAAGCCAAAGCCTTCCAGTGATGAACTAAATATACTCAATGGTAAAGAAAGAGATAGCTCGTAACCCCAAAGGTCACCTCCGCCACCATTTACTTTGCCTGAGCCAGAACCTTGGCTATTTTCTGGTATTTCACCTGTTGATGGATTAGCGACACCAGTCATATCTATTGCGTACTTACCGTCAAAAATCCAAGTAGAAATATCTTTATAGAAATACGCTGCTGCAAAATAACCTTCTTCATGAAAATAGTTTTCATAGCTTAAATCAAAACCAGTGGCTTCTTTAGGCTCAAGCTGCGGATTACCACCAGATACACTCCAGTTATTACCGTTAGAGTCTTGAGTTGGGCTATATGTTGCATTAACAGAGGCATTCATTTCATCTAAACGAGCACGAGAAATAGTTTTAGCGGCACCAAAACGAACAGTTTGTTTTTCATCTATTGCAAATGATAAGTTTAAGCTAGGTAATACATGCGAGTAATCATGGCTAATGTCTGTTGGAGATACAACAACTAAACCGTTTTCGGTCGTCGCAGCAGAACCTTGTGATGATTGTTCCGTTTTAACATAACGCACACCAACGTTACCTGAAACAGGAATTGAACCTAGTTCAGTATTAATATCTGCTTGCAAAAATAAAGCTGTAACTTGTTCTTGTACTGTCCAAGACTGCGTTTTATGTTTTTGATCTGTTAAGCTCTCTTGTAGGAGATTGTAGTAACCGTCATTAACCAGACCATTAGTGTCATAAGCAATCATATTACCCATACCAATAAAGTCTAAACTTGCAGTGCCCAAACGGTATTTTTCAGGTACTGAGACCATTCCTGGGTTATCAAGTGAAAAATCTTTCAAAGTCATAAAATAACCTTCTGACTTTTTAGTTTTTTCACGGTCACGGTACGAAATACCGAATTTAATAGCGCTTATGTAGTCATTTTCAAGCACTTTGCTAGCAGCTAACTTTAATGTTTGAAGCTCATCATTAATTTCTGGTGCGTTGATGAAGCCATCTTGTGCTGTATTTTGGTAAGGCGTATCATTTAGGCCGTATTTATCATTTAACGCAGAGCTTGCGCCCCAAGATAACGGTCCACCTAGTTGAATTAAGTTATAGTCACTGTAATCAAGTTCATGGGTAAATTGCGCGCCCGTGTTGCCACCATTAAAGGTATAACCTAAGTTATCAGCAACACCATTACTGTCTCCGCGACCAGTTCCTGAGTAGCTTTCTATACTCCAAAGCTGACGTTCTACTTCAGATACACTTGCATCAAACTCTACAGACCATGCATCATTAATATCGTATTTTGTATTAAAACCGAATTGCTTTAGTTCAGCATTACGTTCTTCATAATCATTTCGAACAACAACACGTTGTCCTTGTTGCAGCTTAGCGCTAGTAATAAAACCAGATTCTTCGTCTACAGTAACACTGTTTGGTTCTATTTTGCTTTGACCCCATGCAAATGGAATTTCAATACCGCGTAAAATTCTTTCGTCAGAAAAATCAACATATAATGCATCGAATGTCATATTCAAGCGATCATTCGGAGATGCTTCTATAACCAGCATTGCTGAGTCACGATCTAATGTAGATGAACGCACATAAGGTTTAGCGCCACCTAGTATTGAGCTATATGGACCAACCGTTGTATCGTCTTTAAGTTTATTTTCAGAAACGCTGTAGTCAGGGTAACCCCATGAATTCCAACGCTTTTCTTGGTTTGGAGAACTCATTTTGTTATACGCGAATGCCACACCAATAGTGTCATCTGCAAATTGGTCAATATACGAAAAAGTGCCACGGAAACCTTGGTTATCGCCATCTGGGTTTAACTTGTCAAAGCTTGTTTTTTCAAGCTGACCATTAAACATAACAACACGTTCACCTTTACTTAAAGGCTTAACCGTTTGCATGTCAATGACACCAGCAATACCTTCGGCTTCAATACTGGCATTAGGTGTTTTATAAACAGTAACACCGCTCATTATTTCAGATGGGTAAAGATCAAACTCTACGCCTCGGTTGTCACCAATAGACACTTGCTCACGGCCATTAAAAGTGGTCGCACTTTCATCTTCACTGAAACCACGAACACTCACACGACTTGCTCGGCCATCTAAACGTTGTGCAGTTAAACCTGGTAAACGTGCAATAGACTCAGCAATAGACGAATCAGGTAGCTTACCTATATCTTCTGCAGAAATAGATTCTACAACCTGTGTAGAAAAGCGTTTAGTGTTTATAGATTCAATTAAGCTGCCACGAAAGCCTTTAACCTCAATAACCTCTACGTCATCTTTTTTTATTGTATTTTCTTGAGCAGCTAGTGTTGCAAAGCTTGATAAGCCTGCAGCTGTTAATGCCAAAGTTAATATACTTGGTTTGAACATAGACATAATGTTTCCCGTTACCCATATTGTGATACCCGCATTCATTGTTTGAGTGATAGTCAAACAGGCGAGCTAATTTTGTTGTCAGGATGAATATTAACGCCAGCTTTATTTTATTAACAACTTTATGCATACGTATTCAACCGTTACAGAAGGATTTAACATTAACATAAACTTGAAAAAACAAAGACTAACCAATTGATTTAATTACATATAAAAACAAATAAATTCAATTGTAAAACATTGCTCGTTAAATTTACTCTATTAACAGTTAATAGCTCACTGACCTTGATGTAAACAAAGTGAAACTAATTAGTACCGCTATGGAAAATAAGAACTATTAAGCATCAACCAAGTGTTGAATTGGTCAGACCATTAAAGGTGAAACATAAAATATATTTCCCTTATAGGACAAGCTATTAGGTTTAGTTCGAGTAAGAAAATAGCTAAATTATATAATTGGTAAACAAAAAAACACACAAATCGAACATTTTTAATGATGCCTAAGTACTTATTTTTAATAATTTAATTGTATTAATTTTAGTGCATACGTATGCAGGATTTTTACAGTGTTCAAGGCTTCACGTATGCTTTTTCAAATAACGTGATTAATCTTAATCACAAATAAGAATAGTCTAAATACTGTGTGGAATGACGGAGAAAAGCATGACCCAAAAGCAGTGGTATAAAGGTGCGGTTATTTATCAGGTTTATCCGCGTAGCTTTCAAGATAGCAACAACGATGGTATTGGTGATTTAAAAGGAATTATTAATCGTATTGATTACATTAAAAGCTTAGGCGTTGATGCTATTTGGATTTCACCTTTTTTCAAATCGCCAATGAAAGACTTTGGCTACGATATTAGTGACTACCGCGACATTGACCCGCTTTTTGGTGATTTAAACGATTTTGATGAGCTAATAAGCCAAGCCCATGATCGTGATATTAAAATAATTATTGATCAGGTATTAAGTCACACCTCTGATCAACATCAGTGGTTTTTAGATAGCCGCGATAATTTAATAAACGATAAAGCCGACTGGTATGTTTGGGCCGATGCAAAAGAAGATGGTACAGCGCCAAATAACTGGCTTTCTATTTTTGGTGGTGGGGCTTGGCAGTGGGAACCTCGTCGCGGGCAATACTACTTGCATAATTTTTTAACCGAACAACCGGATCTTAACTTTCATAATCCAGATGTAAGAAAAGCAGTGCTTGATAATGTAGAGTTTTGGCTTAAAAAAGGCGTTGATGGTTTTAGACTCGATGCTATTAATTTTTGTTATCACGATGCACGACTACGCGATAATCCAGCTAAACCAAAAGATAAGCGTCAAGGCCGTGGTTTTAGTGAAGATAATCCGTATGCGTTTCAGTACCATTATTACAACAATACTCAGCCAGAAAACATTGAGTTTATGCAAGATATTCGTGCATTACTTAATAAATACCCAGGTACTGTATCACTTGGGGAAATATCGTCAGAAGATTCGTTAGCAACTATGGCAGAATATACTCAAGGCGGCGACAAACTTCATATGGGTTATAGCTTTGAGCTTTTAACAAATGATTACTCAAGTGAATATATTAGAACTACGGTTCAAACCCTAGAACAACATATGCTTGAGGGCTGGCCATGCTGGGCATTTAGCAATCATGACGTAGAGCGCGTAGCAAGCCGCTGGAGCGAAAACGGCAAAATCAACTCTCAGCAATGTAAAATGTTAACCGCCCTACTTGCCTCTCTTCGTGGCAGCGTGTGTATGTACCAAGGTGAAGAATTAGGGTTAGGTGAAGCAAGTGTTGCCTTTGAAGACTTACAAGACCCGTATGGCATAACGTTTTGGCCTAACTTTAAAGGGCGTGATGGCTGTAGAACGCCAATGCCTTGGGAGCAAACTGGATCGCAGCACGCTGGGTTTAGTGAAGCCAAGCCTTGGCTCCCAGTAGATGATGCACACAAAAAACAATCAGTTGCGATGCAAACAAATGATAACAACTCAATTTTAAATGCCTACCGTGAATTTATGACCTGGCGAAAAAAGCAAACGGTTTTGCTTGAGGGTGATATTGAGTTTATTGAAACGCCTGAGCCTGTGCTTGCTTTTTATAGAACCCTTGGAACGCAAAGAATGCTTTGCATGTTTAATCTAAGCTTTCAACAAGCAAGTATTGATATGCCAACATCAATCGTTAAAGAATACACTGAGCTTAGCCATCACAGCGCAAAATTAAGCCAAGATACACTAACACTTGAGCCTTACGCTTGCTTTTATGCAGAGTGTTAATGACATCAATAGTTACACTTAATGTTACAGCTAAGCTCTAAACATAAAAGGCCCAAGTAAATTACTTGGGCTTTTTTGTACATTTAATTTTTCTAATGACTTTGGGTTTTACTGTTTAAGTAATCAGTTAGCGCAAATAGAACACCAGACATAACAAACGTAACATGAATAATCACCTTCCACAGTAATTCATCGTTTGGGTATGCACCTGAGTTAATAAATACTTTTAATAATTCAACAGCTGAAATAGCCACGATTGCGCTTATTAGTTTCATTTTTAGCCCTGAAAAACCGACTTTCCCCATCCAAGATGGTCTGTCTTCATGATTATCAATATCAAGCTTTGAAACAAAGTTTTCGTAACCGCTGAATGTGATGATTAGTAATAGCCCTGCTAATAGTGCGGTATCGACTAAGGTTAAAATGCCAACAAGTAATTCTTGATTAGTTGCTGAAAACGTCGCAATACCCATTAAATAAAGCTGTTTAAAAAATTTTATTAGTAACAATACAACTGCAAAGAGTAAACCAACAAAAAATGGGGCCAGAAGCCAACGTCCTTTAAAGATAAAAGATTCTAACGCATGCTCTAATTTATTCGCTTGGCGTGGCTTTTTTTGAGGTGTATGTGATGACATTTTTTGGTCTTTTAATTTAAAAAAGCGACCTTAGCTTATAACTCACAACAACACAATGATGTGAAAATACCGATAGATGAATTACTCATCTTCACGATAAAAATATTTCGTTATCTTTTATCTCAATTTCGTTTAAAAATCAGCATACCAACAGAATTGTTCTGTACTGGGCACTATTGTTTTACGCTTCAACTTAAATAGCGTAATTCAGTCGTCACACCATTTTTTTAGGAATAAACGAATGAACAAAGCATTGCTAGCATTAATCGTAGCACCTTTATTTGCAGTATCTGCAACTTACGCAGTAGCAGACGATGCGACAAACGCCTCAGCCGAAACAATAAAAGAATACACAGAAATGTGTGTTAACTGGGCTAAAGATGACGACGTAAGTAATGAAGATCTAAATGCATACGTATTAAAGTGTGTAAATGATGAACTTGAATCAGAAGGATACAAGAAAATATCTTCTGTAAAAATTTAATAATATTCATACCAATCTGCTTGTATATGTGGTCTATTTAACGATAAGAAAATCGCGCTAGAACTAAGCAAAAATTTTGTATCTAGTTGTTCTAAATAAAAATTTTTAACAACGTTGTAGAGTGATTTAATTCGATAAATTGTTCAAATATTTATGCAGGTTGGTATTATATGTGCGGCTAACAAAGCCATTGCGAAGTACATATAAATAAATAAAAAAAACCGGAATCGACACAAGCTGTGCGTTCCGGTTTTTTTAGCTTTTAAAAGCGATGAATAAGCGATTATTTACTTATTCAGCCTCTTTTTTTGCTTTTGGCTTAGCCTTTGCTTTAGCAGGGGCTTTTTTAGCCGCTGGTTTCTTTTTAGGTGCTGCTTTTTTCTTCGCTTCTTCGGTCCATTTACCCGCTTCATAATGAGCAGTCCAGCCGGTAGCTTTACCGTCAACTTCAGTCATAACATACTGAGATTTATTTTTACGGCTATAGCGTACAACAGCAAGATTACCATCAGGATCTTTAGCTGGTGCATCTGCTAAATAATAAAACTTAGGCGAAATGCGGTCTCTAAAGCGTTTTAACTCTTCTACCTTAGGTGCACGTGTTTCACGTGACTTAGGAAAAGTATTTGCGGCTAAAAATATACCCGCAGCGCCATCACGTAAAACAAAATACGCATCTGATTTTTCACATTCTAATTCAGTAATGTGAACAGGATCTTCTTTTGGCGGCGCTGCTTCGCCATTTTTAAGTAGCTTACGAGTATTTTTACATTCTTCGTTATTACAGCCAAAGTACTTACCAAAGCGACCCGATTTAAGCTCCATGTCCGAACCACATTTATCACATTCGATAATTGGTCCATCATAGCCTTTAATTTTAAAGGTACCTTCCTCAACTACATGGCCTTTACATGCGGGGTTATTACCACACACGTGCAATTTACGAGTTTCGTCAATTAGGTATGAGTCCATTGCTGTTTCACAAATTGGACAACGCTTCATTTGCATTAACTTTTCAGTTTCTACATCTTCAACATCTGCAGCTACAGCTTCATCACCCGATACCAAGTTCATCGTTGTAGTACAACGCTCTTTTGGTGGAAGGCTATAACCAGTACACCCTAAGAAAACACCGGTTGAGGCCGTGCGTATACCCATTTTTCTGCTACACGTAGGGCATTCAATATCTGTTTCAACCATCTCGTTAAGACGCATACCACCTTGTTCTGGCTCATCTTTGGCGACAGTTAGTTGCGTTGAAAAATCAGCATAGAATTTATCAAGTACTTCAGTCCAAACGCGCTCGCCTTCCGCGATATCATCTAGCCGACCTTCCATTTTAGCGGTAAAGTCAAAATTCATTAAATCTGTAAAGTTTTCAACTAAACGATCGGTAACAATTTCACCCATTTTTTCAGCGAAGAAACGGCGATTTTCAACACGTACATAACCACGGTCTTGAATCGTTGAAATAATAGATGCGTACGTAGAAGGACGACCGATGCCTCGTTTTTCAAGCTCTTTAACCAAACTCGCTTCACTAAAACGCGCAGGCGGCTTGGTAAAATGTTGCTTAGGATCAAGCTCAACAAGAGTCAGTGTTTCACCTAACGTAACCGGTGGTAATGATTGATCTTCTTCATTCTTTTTGCGAATTGCAGGTTGTACTTTAGTCCAACCATCAAAGCGTAATACGCGACCCTTTGCTTTGAGCTGAAAATCGTTTGCTGCAACAGTCAAAGTAGTTAGATCATATTCTGCAGGCACCATTTGACATGCAACAAATTGACGCCAAATAAGCTCGTATAATTTTTTAGCATCAGCGTCAACGCCTTCAATGTGACCAGAAAGCACTGTTACACTTGATGGACGAATAGCCTCATGCGCTTCTTGTGCATTGCCTTTAGAACTGTAGTTAATTGGATCTTTTGGTAAATATTTTTCACCAAATTGCTCCGTTACATATTCACGACACATAGCAACTGCATCTTTTGACAGATTAGTTGAATCGGTACGCATATACGTAATGTAACCACCTTCATACAAACGCTGAGCAAGCATCATGGTCTTTTTAACGCCATAACCTAAACGTGTACTTGCCGCTTGTTGCATTGTTGAAGTAATTAAAGGCGCACTTGGACGACTCTTACTTGGTTTTTCTTCAACATTAACAACTTTATATTTGGCATTCTCAAGGCTTTTAACTGCTGCGCTAGCCTGAGCTTCATTTACTGGCTTAAATGGCTTGTCGTCTTGTTTGGTTACTTCTAAACGTAACTCTGACTCTGTGTTTTTAACATCAGCATGAATATCCCAAAACTCTTCTGGTATAAATGCCTTAATTTCACGTTCACGTTCAACTAATAAACGCACTGCAACTGATTGAACTCGACCTGCAGAAAGTCCGCGAGCGACTTTTGCCCACAGTAATGGCGACACCATAAAGCCAACAACGCGATCTAAGAAGCGTCGCGTTTGCTGAGCAAAAACCATATCGGTATTTAACTCACCCGGCGTTTCGAACGCTTGTTGAATCGCATTTTTAGTAATTTCGTTAAAAACTACGCGTTTATACTTTTCAGGCTCTCCACCAATGATTTCTTGAAGGTGCCAAGCAATCGCTTCCCCTTCTCTATCCAAATCCGTTGCGAGATATATTTGATCTGCATTTTCTGCCAGTTTTTGTAATTCTTGGACAACTTTTTCTTTACCCGGCAATATTTCGTAATGCGGTTCCCAGCCTTGTTCAGGGTCAATTCCCATACGTGCGACTAAGTTGGTATAATCTCGTTGTTTTTTATACGCTGCTTTTTCTTCAGGTGGCAATTTACGAACTTCTGCTGGCGTTTTAGTTGCCGGCACTTTAGCTTTGCTCGAACCCGAAGTAGGTAAATCTCGTACATGTCCGATACTAGACTTTACGATGAAATCATTACCTAAATATTTATTAATTGTTTTAGCCTTAGCAGGTGACTCTACAATTACTAGCGATTTGCCCATAGTTGCCTATTTCTAACCAAATATTAAAAATGTGTTTACCGCTCTAAGCGGCGCGAATATTTATAGGTATATCTACAAACACTAGTTGTTACAAGCTTTTAATACAAACTTTTCAGTATTTACTGAATAAACGAACAATTTCTGTTGCTAATTTAAACAAACAGGTGTTTTTAGAATAATTGTTGTGGAATATATAGAACACAAACAAAAATGCCAACCTAAAGGTTGGCATATTTTTAAAACATCATAAAATTATAGCTTAGCGTCGTCAGTAACTGCAATTGAAGTTGACGAAATAAGACCCGATGTAGCTTCAACACTAATTGTTAAAAAACCATCAGTTATATCATTTCTTCCATCGGCTGGCTCTCTTGTTATACCAAAGGAAATACCTACAGGCACAAAACTTGTTGTATTAGGAAAGATATAACTGTTAGTGCCCGTTAGAATACCATTTTCAGAGGCGATACTTACCTCACTCCCAACGGGTAAAGGGTTATTATAGGCATCAGCTATGAACACGGTTAATCCAACACTATTAGTTCCTGTCGCTTCTGTTAAGTCTATTGAATCAACTCCACACATTAGCTGGCCTGTTGAACTACGCACTAAAGGCCCTGTAGGGTCACTATTTACACGCACCTCAGTCGCTGTTACGCCTGTAATAGCAGCACAATCATTGGCATAAGTTATTAACCTAAAGAAAGCAGCATCACCAGACATTACAATTTCTTGGTTTTGAAATACGTTAACCATTTGGCGGCTGCATATACCAGCAGTTTCGTCTTCTTGACGGCATAGTAAACCATTATATAAACCGTTCTCTGTAGTCCAAGAACCATTACCATCAAAATCTACAAACTCTTCAAACTCATCGCCTGTTGAGTTATCACGTGAACAAGGATCCGTTCCATCGTTACAGTCTTTACCGCCAAAAGTGCCATCTTCATTGTTATCAATAAAAGCTTCTGGAATATCAAATAAATCATCAAAGAAGTCTTCGCTATCAAAGTAACCATTACCATTTAAGTCTGAAAAAGTCTCTTCACCAATAGCATATGCATGAACGGTTGCACGCCCTCCTAATGGTAAATCTAATGTTAGATCATTATTTAAAATACCTAATGGACACGGTAATCCACCATCACATTTTTGAGCAATTGTATTTTCGTACATTGAATCGGTAAACGGGCGTGGATTACTACTTGTCCACGTAACACTACAAACGCCATTCGTAGTCGTACAGCTTGGTTCGATAACACCACCTTCAGTAATAAAACTTACAGCAGTGCCATCTGGTACCGGGTTATTAAAATGATCGGCTAAGCGCGCATTAACAGATACTAAAGTCCCATCAACATTTAAGCCATGCGTATTAAACTCTGAGCGAGATAGTGAAAAGCTATTTTGATCAGCAATCCCTGTGCTTATAACTAAAATATCCGAAGGCGCTGTTACAACCACAGTTTCGCCACCAACATCATCTTTACTTGAAGCAATAACACGCACAGGCGTCGCAACTGCACCAGACTGAACTGTAGTCTGTATCTCACCAGCACTATTGGTGATAGCCGAAGCGGTACTAAGCGTAATTCCACCTACTGAAGTGGATAATGTAAAGTCGACAGTTCTAGAAGCTAGTGCATTACCGTTAGAATCAATTAGTTTAAATCTAACTTCTGAAATTTCACTTCTGTTAGCTCCACCTGTACCTTTTAATGAAATGACAGGTTGTGTTACTTCAATAAATTGGATGAAGCCAATATCAGCTGGAGATACATTAATCGTTGCCGTACCTGATACAGTATCACCACCAGTAACAACTGTTGCAGTAATAATATCGCCGCCAACACACGTTAAAGGTCGGTAAGTTGAACGAGCGAAACCACCAATGCTGGTAACAGCTTCATCCATCACAGCTAAACCACTTGCAACACAGCCTGATGAAAATTCTACATTTAATGGGGTTGTATAGGCTTCACCATCTTTAGTAATTTCAATAGAAATTAGTGCTGTAGCACCTGCGGCTAGAAATTCATCATCAGCTAAAGAGCTTGTTATAGTAATATCAATATCTACAGCAGCTATCTGAAATGCTTTGGTAATGCTGCTCCCCAATACTGAAACAGTTATTTCGCCAGCCCCTACATCTCTGCCAGGGATAATATCAAGTATTGCAATACCATTTACATCGGTGATTGCGGTGCCCGTTGTAGGTGAAATAGAGCCAATCGTTGTTGTTGCCGTAACGAGAGTTTGAGTTAGTGGTATAGTTGAATCTTTTTTATTAACTTTAATATAAAGGATGCCGATTGAATCACCAGAAATACCGGCAGTCTCTTCACATAAACTCACATCCTTCGTCGTTTTGAAGTCAGGTGGGCAGTTTTGGAATATTGTAAATGCTATATCGGCACTGCTTTGATTTGGATCAATCGCATCCCCACTGGTATAAAAGCCCAATGTAGATTCAACCGCTTCAAACTGAGCGGTAACAATACCAGCCCCTTCAATTGTTCCTGATGTCAAATTGAGCGTAGCTATGCCCTTTGAGTCAGTCAGTGCAGTCCCTGAACTGGGCAATAAACTACCAAGCGATGAGTTAAAGGTAACAACTTCTCCAACCGCCGGTTGACTATCAGAATCTAGAACAAGCGCCTTAATTAAACCACTTTCACTTGCACTAATCTGGCTCGTTTGTGCCAGCGTTGTCGCCGAAAGTAAGCTTAAATCAATCGTAAAATCTTCCGACAATCCCAGCACAGGAGCGTCGCCTGCTGTAGTGTAAGTATAAGCATTAGAGTTTATACTACTGCCATCTTCAGTAATATAAGTAGCTGAAACAGTTCCTGCACCAGCTTCAGTGCCAGCAAGTATATCTATTTTAGCAATGCCTTCATTATTGGTCATTGCTGTTCCATTAGACGGATTTATTGTTCCAAAGCCTGATAGATTAAATTGTATTAGCTGAAAAGCAGCTGGTTCACCATCTAATAGAAGTATTGCTTGTGCAATTGCGGGCGTTAAAAAATTTACATTTCTGGCCTCTCCTCCATTTAATGTTTGTAAATTAACGGCCAGCTCTACTTTAGGTATAACTTCAGTTTGAGTCTGAAAATCAAAAACGTCTGTATACGATGCGCCATCAATAGTATACGTCGCAGTAACTTCTCCCGCGCCTGTAATTGTTCCCGCAGAAAGTTCAACAGTGGCAATACCGTCACTTTGGGTTAATGCCGACTCTGGATTAAGTTCACCCACACCATCAGCTAAACTGAACGTTATGCGTCTACCTGCAACTGGGGTATCATTTTGTTTAAGTGTTACACGTAAATCTATTGGCGCGTCAGCAGTTACTGCATTTGATTCAGAGTCACTAGTTTGAGAATACCCTTGAAGAGTTAATGTATAAACAGTTGTGTCGGTATCAGTATCACCACCCACTGTGCCATCTTTTTCAAGCGTCCCACCTCCGCCACAAGCCATGAGTAAAAAGCTAAGTAACATAATACTGAGCAATCGCGTTAAAGGCATTGACCTCTCCCTAGTGTTGTTATTATTAACTAAACGTTATTTACCTAATATTAACCTATAACCTAGTTTAAAATCACAGTTTTTTATTACTTTTTTGTATAAAATAATTTTCAATAAATACTAACTTTTTCTGTATAAATATTTATAGACTGGTAGTCTATGACAAAATTTATTAAAAGTAGATTAGGGTATATGTCAAAAATCCGTTCAATGAGTTTAACCACTCGCATCATGATAGGTATGGGGTTAGGGGTTGTAGTAGGCTTTATATTTCAAGCTATTTTAGCTGGTGAAGACGATTATCTAATACCACTTGGGTTATTCTCTTTGCCAATTAAAGCATTTTTTGTCGATGGCCTTTTTCATGTTGGTGGGCAAATATTCATCGCTAGCTTAAAAATGTTAGTTGTTCCGCTCGTTTTTGTTTCACTTGTCTGTGGAACCTGTAGCCTTAGCGATCCAAAAAAACTGGGACGCTTAGGTGGCAAATCTATTAGTTTATATTTACTAACTACAGCTATAGCTATTACAGTAGCAATCTCCCTTGCCTTATTATTTAATCCTGGGGAAGGAATTGGCTTACCTTCTCAAGCGAGTTACGATGCAAAAGAAGCACCTACTCTAGCTAGAGTTATTATAGACATGTTCCCAACAAATCCATTTGAAGCAATGGCTAAAGGCAACATGCTACAAGTCATTGTATTTGCATTACTATTTGGTATTGCTATGGCACTAAGTGGTAAAGCAGGCAAACGCGTTGCTGATGTATTTGAAGACTTAAACACAGTTATTTTAAAATTAGTTACTTTATTAATGAACATCGCACCATATGGCGTGTTCTTTTTAATGGCAAAGCTGTTCACTACAATAGAGCTCAATTTAATTGTGAGCCTAGCTAAATATTTTGGCGTTGTTGTTTTGGCCCTGCTATTACATGCGCTTGTAAATTACACATTACTATTAAAAATACTAACGGGCTTAAACCCGCGTATTTTCTTAGCTAAAATGAAGCACACCTGTTTATTTGCATTTAGTACATCAAGCTCTAGCGCAACCATGCCTATTACACTTGAAACTGCGACTAAAAAGTTAGGTGCAAGCAACTCAGTTGCCTCACTTACTATCCCCCTAGGTGCAACCATTAATATGGATGGTACAGCGATTATGCAAGGCGTCGCAACCGTATTTATTGCACAAGTGTTTAGTGTTGATTTAACGATTTCTGACTATTTAATGGTCATATTAACAGCTACGCTCGCATCTGTAGGCACAGCCGGTGTTCCTGGTGTTGGCTTAATAATGTTGGCAATGGTACTTAACCAAGTTGGCTTACCTGTAGAAGGGATTGCTATTATAATTGGCGTAGATAGATTGCTAGATATGACCCGTACTGCGGTAAATGTTACTGGTGACTGTATGGTTACCTGTGTTGTTGCCAAGTCTGAAGGTGAACTTGATGAAAGCGTATTCAATGACCCTAACGCAGCTAAAGATTTAGAAGATTATCATAAGTCTATTGATTCATAATCTATGACTATTGAGTTATAAAAAACCTTGATGTTTTGCATCAAGGTTTTTTTCGAGTAAAAATAATTAGCTTGTTCTCAGGTTAAAAATTCTAATCTAAGGATTTAGGGACTTAAATTTAGAAAGTAAGTTTATCCCGACTTTATTTACGCCACTACTCAAGCCAAGCGCTAGCTTATCGCTCAGTCCTTTTTTGACTTTATATTTAATTTTATAGATTTGGCGTTCATGTTGCTGCTCTAATAAAGCATCATCACTTGTTTTTATAACATCTACCAAGCCTTTTTCAATAGCTTGCGTTGCAAACCAATGCTCGCCTGTCGCAACTAGATTTATATCTAAACTTGGGCGTTGTGTACTCACAAATGTTTTAAATAAGTCGTGAGTTTGTTCAATTTCTTCGCGAAATTTTTCACGAGCTTTATCCGTATTCTCACCAAATAAAGTCAGTGTACGCTTAAACTCACCAGCAGTTATTTGTTCAAATTCAACATCATTTTTCTTCAATATTTTATTAAAGTTAGGAATTTGAGCAATCACCCCAATAGAGCCAACAATTGCAAATGGTGCAGCAAGTATTTCATCGGCAACACATGCCATCATGTACCCTCCACTGGCAGCCACTTTATCAATTGAGACACTCAAGGGTATGCCAGCATTTTTAATACGCTGTAGTTGCGAAGCAGCAAGTCCGTACCCATGTACAACCCCGCCACCACTTTCTAAACGAATAAGGACCTTGTCTTTACTAGGCTCAGCAATAGAGATAATGGCTGTTATTTCTTCTCGTAAGCTTTCCACCTCGTGTGCATCCATACTGCCCACAAAGTCAATTACATATAAACGAGGTTTAGCTTCGTCTTTATCTGCTTTTTTACTTTGCGATTTAATCTGTTTTTGGTGTGCTTTAAGCTCTTTTTTACCGAGCGTATTTTGCAAAAAACTTTCTTTAAGTTCTTCTAATTGCTCTGATATATCATCTATTTGTATTTCACCTTTTTTAGCTTTTGGCTTAACTGCAGCGCCAACTATTAACATTAGAATAACTGCGATAGCGATAACAAAAGTAACTGTTTTAGCAAAAAACAAACCGTACTCGTATAAAAATTCCAACTGGTTTCTCCATTTATAAATTTCAGCTAATTTAACATGCTTTAAAACAAAAAAAAGCCACTTTTCAGTGGCTTTTAAAGGTTAATTATTTTACTGGTTATTAATCAGTCACAACCTCAGGGTTGGAAACTAATAACATACGTCCACGTGCAGCTAAATAAGTAGCTACTTGCAGCTGCATTTCTGCATTAGCAGCAGCACTGCCTTCAACAGTTGAAGCCTTTGCAGCATCTTGAGCTGGCGTTAATATAGAACCATGATGCCCTTTAGTAAATTTAACTAAATAGCTCGAAGGTGTTTCACTTAATGCTTGCGAAGTACTTACTGTTTCAAGACCCATCAAGTTAGCTAATGGAATTGTGCCAGAAATAGGATTATTAGCTGCCATTGGCGGTATCACTTGGTCGGGCTTGTTATCAACACCATCACCCACAACAACATTAGTATAAACAGGAGTACCTAATGCTTTCACCGTGGCAGCGTAGTTAGTTGGATCGCCACTATCAAGTGCTGTTTGTGCCGCAAATGCAAACTGTGTAAATACACCTTGAATGTTAGTAAGTTTAGTCGTTTCACCCGCAGTAGTAAGTGATGCAACATATTCATTGTAACCACATGTTAAGTAAGCTTCCATGTCTGGTACTAATGAGCCACAGTTAGAAAGCGCAGCGCCTTGTAGGTAGACATTAAGTTCATCAGCTTCGGTTGTACCAGCTTGTGAAAGTACTGAACCTTGAATAAATGGACCAAACGCAGCAGATTCAAGTAAGAAGCTTGCTATGCCACCGCCGCCACTTGCAAGTGCTACTGTATTTACATTAAACAGTGGGTCAACAGTAGGTGCCATTGGGCTATTAGCTTGAGCAATAAATGCCGGGGCTACAATAGACCCTAACGAATGCCCGATGTAGGTAACATCTTTACTATTGATAGTCGTATCGTTAATAAAGTTTAAACCCAAGCGTAAGCCTAATAAATCAGCCGCTGATTGACGTAGGCTATCTCGCGCAACAAGTAATGAACTCAAGTCCATATAACTAAGTACCGAACCTGTTGTTGCATTAAAGTCATCACTTCCATCACCATCAACATCGATACCGCGTTCACCATGTCTTGGGTGGTCAATTGCTACAGTTGCAAAACCTTGAATAGAAAGTTGGGCAGTTAACGCTAGCATACTTTCTTTTTGCGTAGTAATACCATGTTGCATAATTACAACAGGCCAGCCATTTTCTGGCATTTCAATAGCCGGTAATTGTAGTTGCGCACGAACACCGTTAATAATTGGTAAAATAGGTTTTGTTAGTTGTACTGGCACATTCGCCATGCTTTGTACTTTTGGAATGGTATTATATTTAGTTAAATGACGCGTGCTGTCTAAACCTAAATCTCGAAGCTGTCCACTACTCAATGCAAAACATAACCCGTCATTCTCACTAATAGGTTCTGCAGGAAAAGCATCACCTGCAACAGCTTTATAACCAAGTATTGCTACTGCGTTATCACACATACCTTGCCAATATGTATCGTTTAAATCACTTATCTCAGTGCCTGTTGGAGTCCCTAGGTACATAGGAAGCATAATGCTACCCTTTTGGTATTGAACACCAGAAAAAGCAGGCGATACTTCAACACCTTGTGAAGCAAATACTTGTTGTACATTTACCATTGGTTGTTCTGGTACTTGCACAGCAGGTGTTGCCATACTTGGCTGTTGCAAGCTCACTGCTAACAACTGCTTGATAGTACCCAGCACAGGCCCTGCTGATTGAATAGTCATCGCACCTGAGAAAATAATGTCGTCTTTCGTAATATTTCCAGAACTAACAACTACATTTTCGTAGCTATTAACTGCGCCCTGCAAACCAAGTTGCGCTGCTGTAATTAATGGCGCCTCTTGTTTAACTAACCCATAAGTTGAAGATGGCTCAATAGAGCGACCCAATGAGTCTTTAAGCCCTGTTGTTAATACATTAATGTATGAACTACCAGCTTTAAATGGTTTTAGAGGAACAATTGCAACAGCATTACCTGAAGCCTGAGTAACAAAGTCAACACCAAAGGTAAGTTCGCCCACTAATTTACAAGCAGTACCTGCAGCTACTACCGAACATTCTTCATCCGTTAAGCTTGCACCCATTATTACTTCAAAAATTCTAACCGTACCAGGAGCCCCAGCAGACGCTTCATCTAAACTCACACTCGGTGGGAATGTTAAATCAATTTTATAAGGAACCTGCGAAGACCAACCATCAAGTGCGCCTAGAGCCAATTGTGGGTTGGCATAAGCTGTGCGTGGAATAGACACGTTATCATCATCTAATTCACCAGGAATGTTTAATGTACCGTCTTGGGTACCACTCATTAACAAATCGTTTGGAACAGATATAACTCCATTAGCAGGGTCAAAACTTACTGTTGCCGTTGGAATAACTGGGGCTGTGTCGTTTTTAACATCTTTTAACGTTTCTCCACCGCCACAACCTGCTAAAGCAGCTGTAACCGAGAGTGAAAGTAGCATTTTTTTCATATTGTTGGCTCCGCACATATTTTATTTTTATAGTGTGTTTAATCAGTGTATTAAGTTAAAACAATGTAATCAGGTTATTAATGAGACATTAGACCAGTTAAACTTAACGTAAAGTTTCTATTTTCGCCACCTAATTTTGCAATAAATTCGATTACTTCACGTTTTGCTATGTTAAAATTAAAAAAATCATACAATTTGGTACTTTTATGCACACTTATCAAGCAGCTGAAAACGCACTCAAAGATAAAGTTATTTTAATAACAGGCGCCGGCGATGGCATTGGTCGAGTAGCAGCCATTACATATGCAAAGTATGGTGCTACGGTTATTTTATTAGGTAAAACAACTAATAAACTTGAATGTGTTTACGATGAAATTGTTAATGCAGGTTATCCTAAACCTGCAATTGTGCCTATGGATTTAAAAGGCGCAACGAAGCAAAACTACCGCGACCTTGCCGCAACGATTGAATATCAGTTTGGCCGCCTAGATGGGCTTCTTAATAATGCCGGTATTTTAGGCTCGCTTGGCCCACTTGAGCATTTTTGCTCATCTACGTTCGAAAATATAATGAAAGTGAACGTGACTGCACAAGCGATGATCACTAAAGCCTTGTTTCCGGTTCTTCGTAAATCTGATAATGCATCAATCGTATTCACATCATCAGGTGTTGGTCGCAAAGGCCGTGAATTTTGGGGACCTTATGCCATTTCGAAATTTGCAGTAGAAGGCATGATGCAAACATGGGCATGTGAAGTAGGTAAAACAAACATTCGTGTAAACTGTATTAACCCAGGTGCTACGCGCACTTCAATGCGAGCGGCTGCATATCCAGGTGAAGATAGAGACGCGCTTGCTACACCAGAGGATTTAATGCCTACCTATTTATATCTAATGAGTGACGATTCTAGTGAAGTGAATGGCGAATCGTTAGATGCTCAGGTAAAAAAATAACTCAGCCTAAGTCCTGTGTTATTTAAAAGCACATTAAAAAAGCCGCAATGAGCGGCTTTTTTGTGTTAAATAAATAACTAATTGATTATTTACGTTTAGTCGGCTTAACACGTTGATTGTGTTTTTTAACTGCTTTACGGATTTGGTTGATTTTAGCGCGTTTATCTTTGCGCTTTTCTGGCATAACAGAAAGCTTAGTCTGCGTCTCGCGACCTAATTTAACGGTTTTACGTAAATAGTTTACCGTTTCTAGATCATACTCCATCCAACCACCTTGCGGTACGCGCTTATCTAGCTCCAATTTACCGTAACGAATACGAATAAGACGAGATACTTCCGCATCTTGAGATTGCCATAAACGGCGGACTTCGCGGTTACGCCCTTCATTTAACGTTACGTTAAACCATCGGTTAACACCTTCGCCACCCATTGGGGTTACAGTCGTGAATTTAGCTGGGCCATCTTCAAGCTCAACACCACGTAGTAGGTTTTTAACCGTTTCGTTGGTTACTTCACCAAATACACGTGCAGAGTATTCACGTTCTACTTCATAACTTGGGTGCATTAAACGGTTTGCTAACTCACCATCATTAGTAAACAGCATCAAACCTGATGTATTAACGTCTAAGCGGCCTACTGCAATCCAACGATCGCCATCAATACGAGGAAGTCGGTCAAATACAGTACGACGCCCTTCTGGATCTTTACGTGTACTTAGCTCACCTTCTGGTTTGTTATACATAATTACACGACAAATTCTATCTGCTTTTTCTTCAATTTTCACAGTGTGTCCGTCAACACGAATTAAGTCTGTTTCCTCAACACGGTCGCCTAACTTTGCCACTTTACCGTTTACACTAACGCGGTTTGCATCAATGTATTTTTCCATTTCACGGCGCGAGCCTACGCCTGCACGGGCTAGGACTTTTTGTAACTTTTCACCTTGTATACTCATTCGGATGGTTCTCTCACAGAAGGATCACTTAATAACTGGTTAATTTTACTTTGCTGCTCTGTTGGCAGCGCTGGTAAATTATCTAAACCTGTTAACGAAAAATAATCTAAAAATTGTTTAGTAGTTGCATATAAAGCCGGTTTACCCGGAACCTCTTTATGCCCTACCACTTTAACCCACTCTCTTTCGAGTAAGGTTTTTATAATATTCGAACCCGTAGTAACTCCCCTTACTTGCTCAATTTCGCCACGTGTAATGGGCTGCCTGTATGCAATAAGCGATAATGTTTCCAGTAAAGCACGTGAATACTTAGGCGCACGTTCTTGCCACAAATTATTTAACCAAGGGCTTAAACTGCTACATGCCTGAAAGCGATAACCACTGCCAACTTCGACTAGACGAATACCACGAGTTTGAAAATGTTCTTGTATAGTATCTATTGCGTCGTTTATTCGCGCCATAGAAATAGCTAAATCTATTAATACTACGTCTTTAAGGTGGCGCTTACTAACAGGCTTATCTGCAACAAAAATAGCTGCTTCAATGATCTCAACTAGTTGTTCATCACTAATTCGCCGACCCGCCATACACACTCTTAACAAATAAAAATACACAGCCATCTATTATGACAGAACAACACCAAACTAGGAAAATATATCTACTAAATAACTAGATTTTAAACACAAAAAAGCCAGTGATTATCACTGGCTTCTAATTTACTCTTTAAAACAACAAATATTAGCTGCGTTTAATTGCTTCTAGTGCGTCATCTTCGGCTACAGCATTACCGTATTTTTTTATGTAACCCTTAAACTCACTTCTGCTGATGCGCTTATCTTGGTTTTCATCCATATAACCAAAATGATTTGAAATATCATCATCGTTGCCTTCAGCAATCGAAATATAACCGTTGCTATCATTATCTAAACTTGAAAAACTACTCTCAATTTTATCAAACTTAGCTATTTCAGCTTTAAACGCTGATTCACTTACGTCACTATCAGTCGCCACTTTACCTGCATTTAGCTGCATGTAGGCGTTAAATTCTTTACGGCTAATTTCATTATCCATATTGGTATCAATATTCGAAAAATGCTCCCAGATGCTATCATCATCCGCTTCGACTTTTGAAATGTAGCCATCGCTGTCGTTGTCCAGGCTTGCAAAATCACTGTCTATTTTCTCAAGGCCTTGATTTGAAGAACAAGCCGCGAGGCTCAAAGATGCTAAAATTGTTGTTGCTAATGTTAACTTTTTCATAAGACGTGTCCTTGTAATTAAATAAATGTCACTTTAGCTAATACAATTCGGATGCCAATGTTAGTTAACTAATTAAAATCAAATAGTTACAAATAAATAGAGTGTTTAATGAACAATTTCAATAAGTTATATCTGAAAACTTTGCAAAGTGCTTTGTAATTTTTGCAAAAAAAAGCCCAGTATATGTAAATATACTGGGCATGCTTTTCAAATCTTTGTGTTATTAAATAGCCGCATTTTGATAACGTTTTACAAAATCAGTTACTTTTTGACCATTACACTTTAGAGAGTTTAAATTACCGATTTTTTGACGAACTGGCGCTAGACCTTGTTTTAAAGCAGTCATACACAGTTGTGTTTCTTGTTGAGTGTCTTTAGCAAACACCTCAACTTTAGTTTTAATCACTTCAGCAGTTGTTCCTTTTTTAGCAATATCACGAATATCTTCGCCATTACACAAAATACTTTGTGAAAAGCGTGATAAAAACACACCATGCTGGGCTGCTTCTTTACGAGCGGCAGAAAAGCCTTCATTGGCACTTAATACACACAATTTAGATTCTATTTTATTATCTTTACTAAAATACGAATTACTTTGTGCCGAGACCGTAGTTGATGCTAGAAGTGCTGCAGCTAAAATTAGTTGTGTTTTCATGTGAGATCCTATTTGAACGAGCTTATTGAGTGATTTCGCGCATTATATAACCTGCTTTTTAGATATCAATTGAATTTTTTATTTATTTAACAAATTAATATAGCATTAACAATGTTTAAACTTTAAGCACCATTTGGTCAACAATTATGCAGCGATTTTCTCCATTTCAGTCATGTTATGTACGCGTAAATACTGATACAATTTGGTGCATTAAATAGAACCAATTTTAAGGTAAATTCAATGAAAGTGATTTCTTTCAATATCAATGGTCTGCGTGCTCGTCTTCATCAATTACAAGCAATTATCGATAAACATCAACCAGACGTAATTGGACTGCAAGAGATTAAGGTTCATGATGAGGCGTTCCCACTAGAAGATGTGCAAAAAATGGGATACCACGTTTATTACCATGGTCAAAAGGCACATTATGGTGTGGCTATGTTATGCAAGAAAGAGCCTAAATCGGTCTTAAAAGGATTTGCTACCGATACAGAGGAATCGCAAAAACGCATGATAAGCGTTACTGTAGAGCAAGAAAACGGTCGTGATTTAACCGTAATGAATGGTTATTTCCCGCAAGGCGATAATATCAATCACGAAACTAAATTTCCTTATAAGCGCCAGTTCTATATTGACTTGATGACTCACCTTGAAACAAACCATACACCCGATCAAGATATAATTGTTATGGGCGATATCAACATATCACCTACCGATTTAGATATTGGTATTGGTGAAGTAAATGCTAAACGTTGGTTAAAAACGGGTAAATGTTCTTTCCAACCGGTAGAGCGTGAATGGCTTGCAACATTACTTAATTGGGGCTTTAAAGACACCTTTAGAGAACAAAACCCAGAAACAGACGATCAATACTCATGGTTTGACTATCGCTCTAAGGGGTTTGTAGATAACCGAGGACTTCGAATAGATGTAGTACTTGCAACTAATGAGCTTGCAGCACGCTGTATAGATACTGGTATTGATTACGAACTGCGCGGTATTGAAAAACCCTCAGATCATGCCCTATATGGTCAACATTTAAGTAATTACTATGCTCAGCATAACAATACAAGGGCTACTTTGGGCCCTTGTAATTATTATTGCCCTACTAAGCTTTGATAAAAAAACATATAAAACATTGCTTAATACGCCAGCCCGTCAAACTGGCGTGCTTGCATGTGCGTTAGTTTTTGCAGTGCTTTGGCGAATAAAAGCAGGAATTTTAACTGGTCTCGATTTACACATATTAGGCGTTACAGCTGCAACATTAATTTTAGGCTGGCGATTGACTATTTTAAGTAGCCTACTTGCCACAGCCCTACTGACTGCATTTGGTCAAATTGAACTTGAACTGTTACCAGTTCAACTGCTTATTGGTGCGTTTATTCCTATTTTACTAAGCTACCTTGGCTTTATAATTAGTTACCAGTATTTACCTCGTCATTTTTTTGTTTATATATTTGTTTGTGCGTTCATAACTGCAGGGGTTATAGCCTGTATAAAAATAAGCCTAGGTGCTTTATTTTACTTAGCTATAGGGCAATACAATTGGCAAGAACTCGCAGATAACTACGTTTATTTAAGTGCCATAATTTGGTTTCCTGAAGCAATGCTCAACGGTATGGCTATAACAGTTATGATCACCTATCGCCCGCATTGGGTAAAAACTTTTTACGATAAGGACTACCTAGACTCATGAGTCTACAATATCAATGCCCACTGTGTAACCACGCACTTTTGAAAACTGATTCAACACTTCGTTGTGCTAACAACCATAGCTTTGATGTTGCTAAAGAGGGCTATGTTAATTTACTGCCTGTGCAACAAAAAAACTCAAAACAACCAGGCGATTCGCTTGAAATGGTACAAGCTAGGCGTGCATTTTTAGAGCGTGGCTATTATGGCTTTTTGCAACAAAACCTTAGCGACATAATCAGTAATATAAGTGCAAATACTATTATTGATTTGGGATGCGGTGAAGGGTTTTATACTCAAGCAATAGCAAGTAAAACAAACGCAGTTGTGTACGGCGTCGACATTTCAAAATCTGCGGTTAAATATGCAGCAAAGCGCTACCCTAATTGCAACTTTAGTGTGGCATCAATTAGCCAAGCGCCTTTTGAAAGCCAATTTGCTGATGTACTTGTTAGCGTATTTGCACCTTTGTTTGAGCAAGAGCTTGAGCGCCTTGCAAATCAAAGTGCAACGTTAGTGGTTGCAAGCCCAGGTCCTTGTCATTTAAAAGAGTTAAAGTCGTATATATATTCAAAAGTAAACGAACATACTGAAATATCTTCGCCAAAAGGGTTTCAAAAATCAGAGCAAGCTCTTTTAACAGAGCATGTCGCGCTTAGCTTTACTGATATTAAAAACTTAATAATGATGACGCCATTTGCATGGAAGTTCAGGCCAGAACATTGGGAAGCACTCAAGGAAAAAGGCGAGCATACTGTCACCTTGTCATTTTACATTACGCAGTTTACAAAAACTGCATAATCAAATTTGGAGTTATTTAGGCGTAAGTTTAACGACGTCTAAAATTGCTCTTTCGTAAACGCTTTATCCATTTTATCAAACATGTCTTTAAGTAGACTCGCAAGCTCCAAATAACGAGGCTTTTTTTCGCTTAACTGCGCTTGATAACCGTTGGCAACCATTTTTGTATAAAGCTCGTGATACCACTTTTGCATGGCTGGCTCTAAAGGTGTTTGCGCACGCTTACCTAGCCATAATAACCCTTGTAACGGTAACGAGATAAAAAACAAAGCACTCGCAATAGCTTGCGGTAAGAAGTCTGGACCGAGGTAATTCAGCTGAAAAAATAACGTAAGCATGGCTAAAATAGGCATAACTGTGATCGCAAGATCAGTAGCTTTAATAACCTTAAACTCGATGAATAGAGGTGCTAGTTCTTTTCTCATTGGCCATTGTTTTGCATACAACCGCCCTGTTTGTACTTGTGACATCACACTTTTTTGCATCATGACTCCTCACAGTGACTCTATTAAAACACAATACTAAATTGATTATTTCTAAAGTGTAACACAATTTTAAGGGCTTTTACTTTCTCAGTAAAAGTGCTTAATTTTGCTGTTAAAGTGTGCAAAACACTAAACTAAATTCCATAACTGGGGTAAAATATTTCGCATTGATTCAGCTACATTTTAGTTTAGCTTAATTAAATGTTTTAGCTTTATTTATCACTCTGAGTGTTACGATTAATGTTTCACGTTCACTTACTAAATTTTGTTTATGGAAATGAATTTATGCCAACAACCTCCCCTAAGTCACAACACGTTTTAGTACTAAATTGTGGTAGCTCCAGCTTAAAATTTGCCATTATTGATGCAAACACGGGCCACGAAATTATATCTGGTCTAGCAGAGCGCTTAGGTGCGACAACTCCTTCTATAAAATATAAATTCAACGGCGCTAAAACTGTCATTAACTTAGTAGCAGGTCAAGCCCATGCAGAGGCAATAGATACGTTAGTAAGCCTAATAAAAGATCATAGCTTAGATGAGCAACTTATTGCTGTGGGTCATCGTGTTGTGCACGGCGGCGAGCATTTTACGCAATCTGTTTTGATTGACGAGAAGGTCATTGCGGGTATTACACAGGCAGCAACACTTGCGCCACTTCACGGACATGCTAATTTGTTAGGCATTGCATCTGCACAGGCATCGTTCGAAGGCTTACCACAAATAGCCGTATTTGATACTGCGTTCCACCAAACGATGAATGAAGTAGCTTACCTTTATGCACTGCCATATAAGCTATATACAGAATTTGGCGTTAGACGTTATGGGTTTCATGGCACAAGCCACTTTTATGTTGCAGGCCAAACAGCAAAACTGCTTAATCAACCTATTGAGCAAAGTAACTTTATCAGTGCCCACTTAGGTAATGGTTGTTCAGTGTGTGCTATTAAAAATGGTAAGAGTGTAGATACCAGTATGGGCCTAACACCACTAGAGGGCCTAATGATGGGCACCCGTAGTGGCGATATAGATCCAGGCCTGTTTAACTTTTTAACCACGCAGCTCGATTACACTGCACAGCAAATAGATAACTTGCTCAATCAAAAAAGTGGTTTATTAGGTATCAGCGAGCTTTCTAATGATTGCCGCACAATCGAAGAAGCGGCTGTTGCCGGTAATAAAAAAGCAATACTCGCGCTTGATATGTTTTGCTACCGTCTTTCAAAACAAATTGCCGCTTATATGGTACCACTACAACGCCTTGATGCGATTATTTTTACCGGCGGTATTGGCGAAAACTCTGATATTATTCGTGAAAAAGTAATCTCACAGCTTGCCTTTTTAGGACTTGATTGCGATCAAAAAGCTAATCTTAATGCTCGTTTTGGCCAAGAAGGCATTATTAGCTCTTCACAGGCACATAGTAAAGCCGTTGTCATGCCTACAAATGAAGAGTGGGTTATTGCACTTGATGCTGCAAACATAGCAAAGGAGCTTTAATATGGCGCGTCGTATTATGTTAATTCCTGTATCTACAGGTGTTGGTTTAACGTCGGTATCAGTTGGTTTAGTGCGTGCTCTTGAACAAAAAACAGTTAAAGTTAACTTTTTTAAACCAATTGCGCAGCCCCGCTCGGGTGAAACGGGCCCTGAAAAATCAACGCAAATAGTTACCCAAGGCTCACCGATTAACCCACCTACACCTTTTGCACTCGATTACGCAGAGCAAATGATTGGCGATGGCAAAGGTGACGACCTACTAGAGGAAATTGTTGAGCGTTTTGAGAGCAAAATAAACGACGATGAAGTAGCCATCATAGAAGGTATGGTCCCTACTCGTCGTCAACCTTACGCTGGACGTGTAAATCGTGAAATTGCACAAACACTTGGCGCCGACATTGTATTTGTACTCACCCCCGGTAATTACAGCATTACACAAATAGAAGACCGCCTTGAAATCGCAGCGGGTAACTATGGTGGAATTGATCACCCTCGCGTACTTGGCTGTATTTTTAATAAAGTAAATGCGCCACTTGATGAAGAGGGCCGCGCTCGCGCCGATTTAGTTGACACCTACAAACCAGAAGAACTTGAAAACGAATTAAATCGTTTAGCGTCGTTACCTATTTTTAGAAAAAACCCGTTTATGCTACTTGGTGCAATCCCTTGGGATTTTGACTTAGTCGCACCTCGCGTAAAAGATTTAAGCGCGTATTTAAAAGCAACGATAATTAACGAAGGCGATATGCTGCATCGTCGCCTGCGTCGTATTACTTTTTGTGCGCGTACAGTGTCAAATATTTTAAATTACTTTACGCCTGGCGCCTTATTGGTAACACCAGGCGATCGCTCAGACATACTTGTTGCTGCGTGTTTATCAGCTATGAACGGCACTAAACTTGGCGCTATATTACTCACCGGTGGCTTTGAGCCAGAGCCACGTATTATGGCCTTGTGTGAGCAAGCTATGCAAACTGGCTTGCCTATACTCGCTACTGATGGCGATACATGGCGCACCTCGTTATTACTGCATAACTTTAATATGGAAGTACCAAACGACGACGACCAACGAATTGAAAAAGTAAAAGATCATAACGCTGAACATATTGATTCTGACTGGTTAGACACGTTAGCAAAAAGCGTAGGTAAAACACGTAAATTATCGCCTCCAGCATTTCGTTACTTGTTAACAGACAAAGCCCGTAAAGCCGGAAAAACAGTTGTGCTACCAGAAGGCAATGAACCTCGTACTATTAAAGCGGCTGCTATTTGTGGCCAACGCGGCATTGCTAAAACTATATTGCTTGGCGATCGCGAAGAAATAATGCGCATTGCAGAGCAACAAGGGATTGAGCTTAACGAACACGTAAGTATTATTGAGCCTAAAAGCATCATTAATGATTATATTGCGCCTATGGTCGAAATCCGAAAAAGCAAAGGTCTAACTGCCGTAGTCGCGCAAGAGCAACTGCAAGATAACGTGGTACTTGGCACAATGATGCTTGAGCAAGGTAAGGTAGATGGCTTAGTGTCGGGTGCAGTAAACACCACTGCCAATACAATTCGCCCACCACTGCAGTTAATTAAGACAGCGCCAGGATCATCGTTAGTATCATCCGTGTTTTTTATGCTGCTGCCTGACCAAGTGTTAGTTTATGGTGACTGTGCGATTAACCCAGACCCTAATGCTGAACAACTTGCAGATATAGCGATTCAATCTGCCGACTCTGCTGCTGCATTTGGTATAGAGCCGCGTGTAGCTATGATCAGTTACAGTACGGGTACGTCTGGCACGGGCGCTGATGTAGAAAAAGTACGCGAAGCCACAAAAATAGCACAGCAAAAGCGTCCTGATTTAATCATTGATGGGCCACTTCAATACGACGCAGCCATTATGGAAAACGTGGCACTTAAAAAAGCACCTAATAGCCCTGTTGCAGGTAAAGCGACTGTATTTATATTCCCTGATTTAAATACAGGCAATACTACCTATAAAGCAGTACAACGTAGCGCTGATTTAATAAGTATTGGTCCAATGTTACAAGGTATGCGCAAACCTGTTAACGACTTAAGCCGTGGTGCATTAGTTGATGATATTGTGTATACCATTGCACTAACGGCCATTCAAGCAGCACAAGCTGAAGCACTTAATTAAACACCAACACTAACATGTGCTTTTTATAGCCTAGCTATTATTTATTTAATAATTAAATAGTTAGGCTATTTATACCCTGCAACCCCCATACTTATCCACAGAAATTGTGGGTAAGTTTTTCTACCTTCGGGAATTAACTCACTTACTATCAGGTTAGTTACTGTTACACCTTTAATTTAAAGCTAATAATCTATACTATAAACCTACCGATATTGCTGTTTCGCAGGTTTTTAATGTCAAAACAAACATTACAATTACACAGCACCGTTTTATCTATACATAGCTTAGATATAGATGCCGACATACCTGCGGCGCTGTTAAAACTCCCGTTGTTTTTTATTTCTAAAACCCACGACGAACTTTCAATTGTATGCCCTAGTAGCTTTGAAATAAACAGCCTAGACACAGAGCCAAATTGGCAAGCACTTGAAGTTGTTGGCCCACTTGGCTTTTCGCTGACCGGAATAATGGCCAATATTTCGGGTGTATTAGCACGTGCTAAAATATCTATATTTTCAATTTCAACTTACGACACCGATTACATACTTGTAAAAAAGCAAACTGCACTTCAAGCTATTACAGCACTAAAAAAAGATGGCTACAATGTGGTGGCTGAATAAATTATGAAAGCACAAAAAGTAGAATATATTGCGCAAAACAAAATACCTCGTAACGCCATTAATATTACCAGCCCTTTTTCAGGCAAAGTACTGGAGCTAAACGAACATCCAGAACCTTTGTTTCGCTTTGGCACACTTGGGCCAGGTATTATAGTGCAACTAACTAACCATAAAATTTTAGCGCCCTTTGATGGCACTTTATTACAGGTAAAAAATGCAGGCACGGAGTTTATATTACAAGCAAAAAATGGGTTAAAAGTGTTAATCAACTTAACCATTTCAACATCGCAACCAATTACACACACTCATATAGCACAGCTCAATGGTAGCAAAATAATCAAAGGCCAACGCCTTGCTTATTTTGATTTACGAGAGCTTGATACTCCTATGCTTGCTAGCCTAATTTTACTAAATGGCCACAACCTTGGTACATTTCATTACTCTCACTCACTGGTACAAGCGGGTGAAGACACTCTATTAACTATTATTAAGAAGAATTAAATCTATGATTACCTTATACGGCATTAGCAATTGTGACACGATTAAAAAAGCTAAAAAATATTTAACCGATAACAATGTCGAATTTACTTTTCACGACTACCGTAAAGATGGCGTGAATGAGCAAATGGTGAGTGACTTTGCTGATAAGCTTGATTGGGAACAGCTTGTTAATAAACGTGGTACTACTTATCGTGCATTAACTGATGAGCAAACACAAAGCTTAACTAAAGAGAGTGCTATTTCACTGTTAGTTGAACAACCTGCAATGATCAAACGCCCGGTACTCGTAAACAATGGCAGCTACCATTTAGGTTTTAAAGCAGTTCAATACGATGAGATTTTTAAATAATGACTGTTGACGTAATTGCACTCGCTCAAGCGCTAATCCAACGAGAGTCAGTAACCCCCGAAGATGCTGGCTGCCAACAAATGATGAACGATCGCCTTGCTGCGGTTGGTTTTAATATAGAGTCATTATTTTTTACCGACACACTTAACACTTGGGCTCGAAAAGGCACACAATCACCGCACTTTTGTTTTGCAGGTCACACCGATGTGGTGCCAACAGGCCCTGAAAAAAATTGGCAACATCCGCCGTTTTCAGGATTAATAAAAGACGGTCTCTTACATGGCCGTGGCGCTGCCGATATGAAAGGCTCACTTGCAGCAATGCTTGTAGCAACCGAGCGTTTTGTTACTAAGCACCCAGATCATAAAGGTTCAATTTCATTTTTAATTACTTCTGACGAAGAAGGTCCATTTGTAAACGGGACGACTCGTGTAATTGATACGCTAGAAGCACGCGGTGAAAAAATCGATATGTGCCTAGTTGGCGAACCTTCATCACGAGATGTACTAGGTGATGTTGTTAAAAATGGTCGAAGAGGCTCACTCACCGCTTTTTTAACCGTTAAGGGCGTACAAGGGCATGTAGCCTACCCACATTTAGCACAAAACCCAATTCATCTAGCAACCCCTGCACTTACTGAGCTTAGCCAAACGGTGTGGGATAACGGAAATGAATACTTCCCTGCTACCAGCTTTCAAATTTCAAATATTAATGGCGGCACAGGTGCTGGTAATGTGATCCCAGGTGAACTAGAAATACAGTTTAACTTTAGATTTAGTACGCAAGTAACGCATGAGCAATTACAACAACGTGTAAATGACATTCTACAAAAGCATAACTTAAATTATGAATTAAGTTGGATAGTAAATGGTTTGCCTTTTATTACCGAGCACGGCCCCCTTGTTGATGCCACAGTCAATGCTATTAAATCGGTAACCGGTTTAACCACAAACCTAGAAACCACAGGTGGCACATCTGACGGGCGTTTTATTGCGCAAACAGGTGCTAAAGTAATTGAACTAGGGCCACGTAACGCTACTATTCATAAAGTAGATGAATGCGTAAGTACCGATGATTTAATAGCCCTTACCAACATTTACGAGCAAATATTAGAGCAACTTTTAACATAATGGATGCCACTCAACCAACACCAATAATGTGTATTACAGGGCAAAGTGATACACATTTAACTGATATACAAAATCATCGCTTGCACAGCGCTATTATTAGCGACTTTTTAGCGCTGCAAAGTGCAGCTCAAAAAGCGGGATTTGATCTTACTATTGCCTCAAGTTTTCGCGACTTTGAACGTCAGTCAATTATTTGGAATAATAAGTTTTTAGGTAGTCGACCTGTTTATAATAAACAGCAAGAAGTTGTAGATTTAACTAAGCTAAGCGAGATTGATAAATGTATAGCTATAATGCTCTACTCTGCACTACCTGGGGCAAGCAGGCATCATTTAGGGACTGACTTAGATGTGTTTGATAAAGCTGCGGTAAGTGATGATTATAAACTGCAGCTAGCACCTGATGAATACCTACAAGGTGGGCCTTTTGCGCCTTTAAGTAATTGGCTTGATACTAACTTAGTTAAATTTGGCTTTTATCGCCCTTACCAGCATGATTTAGGTGGCGTCGCACCTGAGCTTTGGCATATAAGCCATATTAAGCAATCACAATTATTAGTGAATAAACTTAGCGAGCAAGTACTTTTTGAATGTATAAAAAACAGTGAACTACAGGGCAAGCAGGCAATACTTGATAACTTACCTGCTATTTATACACGCTTTGTAACAAACGTAAGCCCACACCTAAAAGAAGGTTAGGTTATATTAAGCCTTCTTTTTATTTAAAATAAACACCAGCACGGCCCCTAATATTAAGGAGCTTGCGACTACAAACTCCATTGTTACCTGCTCAGATAAAAACAAAACACCAGCAATGGCTGCAAGTACCGGCACACACAACTGCACAACAGCAGCTTGGGTACTTTTAAGCAGTGGCATAGCCACATACCAAACACTGTAACCAATCCCAGATGCTATCGCACCCGAGGCACACGCAAGTAACACCCCTTCAATACTGATATTTTTTAAATAACTCATACCTACGAGTAATAAAACAGGGATAGCAACTAAGCTTCTTATAAAGTTAAACCCAGTAGTACGCAGTGGCGATACACACACTTTACCGCGAATACTGTAAATACCCCATCCTATACCGCTGAGTGCCATAAGTGATGCGCCAAACAGTGAAGGCACTGCAGCAGATGGCAGCATTAAATATACAAAGCCACCTAGCGCCACTATAAACGAGCACCACTGAAGCACACTCAACTTCTCTTTTTGATATATACCCCAGCCAATCATAGTAAGTTGCACAGCGGAAAACAAAATAAGTGCGCCAGTGCCTGTATCAAGCTCTACGTAAGCAATCGAAAAACAAAGTGCATAAACTAGCAGGCTAATACTGCTTCGCCAGCTTCCTCTGTCACTTATAATAGCGGGGTTAAATGTGCCTTTACGTTTTAAATTATGGGTATAAATAGCCATTATAATGCCTAAACACGCTGCACCACTTAGTAAGCGAATAACTGTAAAGTTCCAAGCATCTATATAGCCTTCGGCTAAAGCCATTCTGCAAAAAAGAGAATTTGCGGCAAACGCAATTAAAGCAATGATTGTGTATATGGTGGCTTTCAAAAAAATTCCTTTGCAACAAAAAAACATTGTTGTTTAAACTTACTCGTTAATTAACCAACCACGTTCAAGCCACTGATTAATTTTAGTAATTAAAAACCCAGCGATTTGCTCACCAGGGAGCTCATTTAAACAGGATTGGCATAACTGTGCAAAGGGTGTGTTTTGTTTTAATAGATTCAGTAAGCGATGCTCTTGTGCATCAACGCTTAAATATTGTGTACGCCTGTCAATATCACGTGCAATAACCCAAAAGCGAGGTTCTGAGGCTATTGGTTCTGGCGGTGTTTGCTTTTCTTTTATTGCCTGCCAACTTTCAACCGCCAACGTATTAAACGCGACTAACTGTACACTTGGATGTAATTTTAATAGTAAATTTGGCCATTGCTGTGGTTCAATACTTTCAAGCTCTGATACATTGAGTAATGTTTTATCGCTTGCATCAAACGCGCTTAGCAATAGTCGTTCAAATTTGGCTATATCTGCAAGTATGGGGTAATCGTTAAAAGGAGTATTGGTGGCTAAGTAATCAGGTAATTTATCTGCAAAAATTCGTAGTGACGTATGAGTTGAAGGATATAAAGCTAAATAACCATCAACCATCATCTCAAATAAATCATCACCTAAGTAAATGCCCAACTGTTCGTGATCTTGTTCTACAACAGCTCTTAAACGAATTTTATAAGCGTTTTGATAAATAGAGAGTCGCTGTTGTGTGTTTAACTGCCCTTGCTGCGCAATTTGGTCGCTAATATCCGAACTTTCACCTTGCAGTAAATCCATAAACTGTTGTTGCAGCTTCGCTAAATCGCTCATGCTCTAATATCCCAAAACGGTTTCACTAGCGTTTTAGCATGCTCAAGCTCAGTTATTAAATCATCAAGGGAGCCAATATTATCATCGCGTTCAATCATAGTACTTACAGGACCTAATGTTTTTGCATACTGAGCATATAAGTCCCATACCGCATCTGGGACATCTTCATCATGAGTATCTATAATATGCGTACCAAAGTCTTGATGTCCTGCTAAGTGAATTTGCGCAATAGCAGTACTCGGAATAGCCGATAAATAATCCATTGCGTTAAAGTCGTGATTACGTGCACTTACATAAACATTGTTTACATCCATTAAAAACTTACAGCCAGTTTGCTTATGTAATTGCGCTAAAAATTCCCACTCACTCATTTGTGAAGCGTTGTATGTTAAATAACTCGACACATTTTCAAAAATCATCTCTCGGCCTAGGTAGTCCTGAACTTGCGATATTTTATTAGCTAAATGTTCAAGCGCCTCATTGGTGTAAGGCATTGGCAGTAAATCGTGGCTATTTATGCCGCCAACTTGAGTGAAGCATAAATGATCAGACACCCACTGCGGCTCTACTCTTGCAATGGTGTTTTTTAACTGATTTAAATAGTCTTTGTTGATTGCGTCTGTACTACCAATCGACATTGATACACCATGCATCACAATGGGGTAATCAGATCTGATTTTATTTAAATAATGCCAAGGTTTTCCACCGGCTACAAAATAGTTTTCTGAAATAATTTCAAACCAATCTACAGCTGGTTTCTCTGCAATAATTTGCTCAAAATGAGGGGCTCTTAGTCCTAAACCAAAACCTAAAAAACGATTTGTCATAAACTTCCTTAATAAGCCTGAATAATAAAATACATCGTTCAGGCTTATTTTATGCGTTCGATAAATTTTTATACCAATTGCATTAAATTAGTGATCTATTATAGCGCTAAGAAAATAACGCAATAAGTGTGCTATTTAATGCGATAAAAAGATCATATTTTTAATAAAATTGGTATTAGCTACCTACAGAACCACCAATGTCACCACATGCTTTTGCTGGCATTGATACAAAACCAGTCCCTTTACACGATGCATGTCCAGCGCACGCGTTATTAGCTGTTTTACAATCGTTATGACCGCCACACACATTTACATCATTACAATGTACTAAATCAGCTTTAGCTACACTGCCAACCCATTTATCTTTTACTTTACCGCCAACGTCAGCACACGCTTTTGCAGGCATAGCTACAAAACCAGTCCCTTTACATGATGCTTGACCAGCACATGCATTTTCAGCTGTTTTACAATCGTTATGACCGCCACACACATTTGCATCGTAACAATGAACTAAATCAGTTGTTGCGCCATTATTTGCAACAGAACTTGATGGTGATGTTTCTGCCTCTGTTGCATTACAACCAACTAAACCTGCAACCATTACAGCCATTGCTGCACCTGTGAACTTTTTCATTTTTTATTTCCTCTGAGTGATATAACAAATAGCTAGACCGTAAAAGCTAAATTACTATTTCAGTGTAGTTGATAAAAAATTAATAGAGTTCACGTTTTGTTCACCAGTGTGATCTTATATTTTTAGATTAGCAGGCAATTTTACTCTACGATTTTTTACAATATTTCACACATTTAGCTAAAAATAATATGTTAATGTATGTAGGTAAATTAAGAGGAGTGCGCAGTGCGCCTAAGTATAACTTTAAGCTTTTGTTTTATTTTAAGTGGGTGTAGCACAATAGGTTTTAGTGACCTATTTAATGACTATGCCACGCAAATGACACCAATAAGAAATGCGATCGAGAAAAATAATATCGAAGAAGCGCAATCCCTTATTGCTAATAATAGCACCCTGCACAGCAGCTACTTACTCAACCAACTCGAGCAAGCTCGTTTAAACGACTTAGCGAATACAGCAAATGATGCACAAAGCAAATTCGAGAATGTGTATACGCAAATGCAAAAAAAACGTGAAGCCGCCAAAATACAGGTAAGTGCAGGGCTTGAACAAAGTAATGCGTTATTTACTAACGACTCAGCCATTACCTATGTTCCACCTGCTTACGAAATGAGCATGCTTCATAGCTATAAAGCACTTAACTATGTATATAAAAATGATATTGAAGGCGCTTTAGTAGAAATTCGTAGAGCTAATAAAGTACAAGTTGATGCACTTGCAGAAAATCAAACTGAAGTAGACTCAACAATAAAAGAAGCGCAACAGCACTACCCGAGTATGAACAATGTAACCAGGGATGTAAAAAATGGCTTTCAAAATGCCTACACGTTTTACTTATCTGCTTTGCTTTACCAAAGTGCTAAACAATACGACGATGCTTATATTGATTATAAAAAAGCACTCGCTATACAACCTAACAATATTTATTTACAACAGGACGTAATACGCCTTGCTAAAAAACAAGGGTTTGCGCAAGACTTAAGTGAATTCAAAAAACGTTTTAGTGATGCGCCAACTATTTCTTCATCACAAGGCGAAGTGATTGTTTTATTTGAACAAGGCTTAGTACCAAAACAAGATGAATTTAAACTGCGCTTACCAATTTATTCATCACGTGGCGATGCACGCTTTTATAGCCTAGCAATGCCGGTATATAAAGATAACGCCTATGTGCGCCGTCTTAACACCATAAACATTGATGTACAAAGCTTAACGCTTAGTCCACTGGTACACATTGAAGCACTTGCAGCCAAAACATTAGAAGATCAAATACCTGCAAAAGTAGCCCGTCAAGTACTTAGGTTAGTGGCAAAAGAAAAAGTGCGTGCAGAGTTTGCTCGCAGCGCCGGTGATGTAGGTAACATAATTGCCAATATTTATAATTTGGCATCTGAGCAAGCTGATACACGCAGTTGGCTTACGCTTCCAAATCAAATAAGTGTTGCAAGGCAAAACCTAAATACAGGTGAGCATTCTCTGCATATAGGCACACAAGCGCCTATAAATTTCACCATTAGTAAGCAAGGGTTAACGTTAATTTACTTAACCTCTATCAATAACTACTTTAATTACCACGTAGTTCAACTTTAGGAGCCATCATGAAATACATAGCGCCATTATTAGCAGTACTAATGCTAAGTGCATGTTCAAGTAAACCGATTACATCCGGTATTTCTGTTGAACAAAATAAAAGCCAGTTTAATGAGCAATTACGTGTTGATAACCCAGCTTTAAGTAAAAAGCTGACTATAACTGACATAAAGACCCGTCAAACAAACCAGTTAACCGATGTGGTAGTGACACTTTCGAGTCAGTATAAAAAATCACAGTATTTACAGTATCAATTTAATTGGTTTGATAAAGACGGCTTTGTTATTAAAGGCAACCACTCACCTTGGCAAGCACTCACCTTATTTGGTTTTGCAAAAACACAATTACCGGGCTTAGCACCAAGCTCTGATGCGGTTACCTTTTCTTTAGCAGTTAGAGAAGTGTCTACCGAATCACAAGAATTTAAAGATTAAAGGAAACAACCATGATCATCAGTAACAAATTTAAAACAGCATCAACTTACGCTTTAGTTGGCTTGAGCGCTTTAGTATTAAGTGGCTGTGCTAATAAAGCCGTAGTAAGTTATGGCGACGCACAAGCCGTAGAAACAACCGATATTAATTTTGGCTCTACTGACTTACAAAAAGTAGCGAGCCAAATGACCGATTCATTACTCAGCTCACCCGTTGTTGGCACAATGACCGCTAATAAACGCCCTGTAGTATTTGTTGAGCGTATTAAAAACAAAACCAGTGAACACATTGATACTGAATCAATCACCGATTCAATCTCAACACAAATGCTACGCAGCGGTAAGTTCCGTTTTGTAGATATGACCCGTGTTGAGTCAGTACGTGAGCAATTAACTTTTCAAAACGAAGATGCCCTTGTTAACCCTGCTACAGCCGTTGCATTTGGTAAACAAATTGGCGCGCAATATATGTTATACGGAAATTTATCAAGTATCGTTAAATCAAATGCTGATAAGTCAGACGTATACTATAAATTTACGATGCGTCTAATGGATATGGAAAGCGGCCTAGTTGAATGGGCAGACGAAACTGAAATTCGTAAAACGAAAGAAAAATCAACCTTTGGCTGGTAGCTAATACCAATCGGCTTATATATGGGGTCTATTTAACGTTAAGAAAATTACGCTAGTACTAGGCAAAAATTTTTGTATCTAGTGGTTCTAAATAAAAAATTTTTAACGACGTTATAGCGCAATTTAATTCGTTAAATTGATCAAAGATTTATGCAGGTTGGTATAAAAGGAGCAAGTTATGAAAGCAATTACTGTAATGATGTGCGCTTTACTTACAATAAGTGCGCCTACGTTTGCTAAATACGAGCGCAATAAAGCAGTTCCTGTGCAGCAAGTTTTATTTGGTGACGTAAAATCGGTCCGCAATATTACCGAACAAGAAATCATTCAAGACAAAAACAACGGCTGGAAAACCTTCGGCGGTGCATTACTCGGCGGTGTTGTAGGCAACCAGTTTGGTGGCGGTAGCGGCCGCACAGTAGCAACAATATTAGGCTCGGTAATTGGCGGCAGTGTTGCACATAATAGGCAGCAGCAAAGTCATTATCAGCAAAATCATTTTGTAGAGTTATTAATACAAGTTGAAAACGGCGATCAGTTTATGGTTGTTCAAGATCAAGACCAATCAATGCGCTTTAGCAAAGGCGATAACGTAAGATTAGTTTACTTGAACGACAACACGGTGCGTGTAGATAAAGCGTATTAGCTAATATATTCATGACTAAAGTAAAAAACGAGCCAAATTTGGCTCGTTTTTTTATTTTTTTAATAGCTATACTTGGCGATAGTCTTTAAAAAAGCGCTTCATTTTTAACATCGCATCCGATAAATCATCTTTGCTTGGTAAAAATACCAACCTAAAATGATCCGGCTCGGGCCAATTAAACGCCCTGCCATGCACAAGTAATATTTTTTCGGCTTTTAGCAAATCGTACATCATCTTTTCATCATCTTTAATGTTAAAAAGTGCTGTATCTACTTTGGCAAACGCATAGAGCGCGCCTTTTGGTTTTTTACAACTAATGCCTTCAATAGCGTTTAACCCGCGCCATGCTATATCGCGCTGCTCGTATAAGCGACCACCAGGGTTAATTAAATTATCAATTGATTGCACGCCGCCCAACGCTTGTTGAATTGCATATTGCGCAGGTACATTAGCGCACAAACGCATAGATGAAAGTATTTCAAGACCTTTGCGTAAATCATCCATAACTGAGGTACGACCGCTTAACACCATCCACCCCATTCTCAGCCCTGCTGCACGGTAGGTTTTAGCTAAACCGTTAAAAGTAATGATTGGTACATCATCACAAAGTGAGCCGATTGAAGTATGCGTTATATCATCGTATAAAATCTTTTCGTAAATTTCATCGCTCAATAACAGTAGTTTATGTTCACGTGCTATATCAATTAATTGCATTAGCAAATCGTCACTGTAAACCGCACCTGTCGGATTATTAGGATTGATTAATACCAGCGCTTTAGTTTTAGATGTTATTTTGCTTTTTATATCTGCAATGTCCGGAAACCAATCTTGCTCTTCATCACATAAATAATGCACCGGATTACCACCCGATAATGTGACAGAAGCAGTCCAAAGTGGATAATCTGGAGCTGGAATAAGCACTTCATCGCCATTATTTAATAGCGCTTGGGTGATCATTTGAATAAGTTCGCTTACGCCATTACCAATATAGATACTATCTACATCTAAATTATGTAATCCACGTTGTTGATAGTGCTGATAAATAGCCACGCGGGCTGAATAGAGGCCTTTAGAGTCACAGTAACCTTGGGCTGAATATAAGTTGCGGATAATATCGCGGTGCATATCTTCTGGCATATCAAAACCAAAAGCAGCCGGATTACCTATATTCAATTTTAATACTTTTTGACCTTCGTCTTCCATTTTTTTAGCTTGTGCTAAAACCGGCCCACGAATGTCATAACATACACCTTCTAATTTGTGACTCTTTTTAATATCAGACATTTTTACCTCTTTAGGGCGTATTGACTTTATGGATTAAATTTGTTCAACCTAGGGGCGATTTAATCGCGGCGCGAGATTTGTAACCTAATGGGCTAAGTAAAAATTGAGTAACAAAGAGAAAATAGCCCCTAGGAAGAACCCTCTGGGCAATGCGTGTTTGGTTTTTATGTGTTGTTATCGCCTATTTATGTGGAAAAACCACACTGCATAGGCTCTGCCTAACCTAAAAACCAGACACTCGTTGCAAATTCAATCCCGAAAGATCAATACGCCCTAGTGAGTCTTTAGACTAACCTAGTAAAGGCGTAAAATGCCAGTCAATTTAGGTGCTTAATACTGAAATAAATTCACGTTTCAGCTTCAATAATTAGCGAGATGCTAACCATTCATTGAGCTTAGCTTGAGAGCCTGTTACTTGAGCCATTAAGCTATTAGATGCGTCGATAGCTTTAGCTAGGTTATCTAGGTTTAAATTTTGCTCAATAACACGCGATACTTCAGCAAGGCTTGAAGCGCCAAACTGCGCCGCGTTCGATTTTAAACTGTGAGAGTGACGAATAGCCGCTTCTCTGTCTTTACCAATAGTTGCTAAAACTTCAGAGCCTAAACGTTCAAACTCTGCGCAACAAAAATCAAGCGTGTCAGCAAACTGCTCACCCAATAACGATTCCATACTCTCTAATGCCGATGTATCAATATTTATTTCTGTCATATTTTAAGCCCTTAAAACAATCCATGTAAGTTACAGTTTAATAGTACTACTTTATATTGATGCGTAAAAAAAACCAACTTAATTACCTTATAAATGTATAATTGCGAGGATCATACTGGCAACAAAAAGTTTATTAAATGGCACGCACACTTTGTAATCATTGTAACTTTTCACTAAACACCTGTATTTGCAACGCAATTACAAATATAAACAACAAAGTTACGGTTATTATTCTACAGCACCCGAGTGAAGAAAAAATAGCAAAAAATACCGCTAAACTACTCAATTTATGCCTAACTGATTGCCAAATAATCAAAGGCGAAAATAATGATGACTTTTCCATACTAAAAACACTGCCAGTAAGCTCAACTGTTTTACTCTACCCTAACGAACACGCTATAAATTTAGACGATAGCGCTGAGCAGCTAAGTGTAAAAAACATCACCCATTTAATCGTGGTTGATGGTACTTGGAAAAAAGCCTACAAAATTTTGCAACTCACCACATTACTAAATCAATTTAAAACGGTCAGTTTTAAACAGCTACCCAAAAATCGTTATGCTATTCGTAAAGCCCCTAGGGCCGACAGCCTATCCACACTTGAAGCTGTAGCGCATAGTTTGTTTTTAATAGAGCAGCTAAATCCCGCACCACTTTATAATACGCTTAATGAATTAATACAAAAACAAACCCAACACATGCCTGAGCACGTAAAAGCACGTTACTTAGATTAAATTCGTTACTATATGAAACTTGCAATGCGTAACTACCCTAACAGACTAAAACGTGGCTTTACTCGCCAAGGACCCGACTATCGCTTTGACGACCAAGTCGACTTTAGCGATATAAGAGATACCTTCGGCTTTAGATCTATGGTCGTCGGTAAATGGGTAACTAAAGAAGAGCGCTACATTAGCGCTAATTTAATTTACGATGCGCTGGCGGATCTTGCGCAAATACTGCATTTACCGCCCAAAGCTATTGGCCTGCGCGGCAAGCTTAACTTTGCATTTGGTCATGGTGGTCAAAAAGGTGTGCAAGCGCATTATAATGCAGCTTCTCAAACGCTTGCCCTTGCAAAAAATGCAGGCGGTGGTGCACTTGCTCACGAATGGTTTCATGCGTTTGACCATCATATAAGCGAGCATTTATTTGCAGCAAAACCACGATTTGGTTTTGCCTCAAAATTATGGCTTTCAAACACGCCTAATTTATCGCATCCACTTAATAATGCTTTGAACAGTTTTTATAAACATGTATTTTTAGATGAAGATGGTATTGATGCAAATAACTTTGTACAAACGTGTATAGAACACGATAAAGCCCACAATATGGATTATATGAGCATGCCAGAAGAGCTTGCAGCGCGGTGTTTTGAAGCCTGTATTGAAGGCCACACATATATAAAAAATAGCTTTTTAGTGGGAGGCTTAAAAAGTAGTAATTTAATATACCCAAATAGTGAGCATATTAATAAAGCAAATAAAGCGCTTAACCAGTATTTTGAGTTACTTGGCTATGCGCTTCATAAAATAGACGAGTAATGCCTATATTTGGTGATTATTTATCGTCACTAATACGACTTGCTACTGCGCTGCTTTGATCTTTGTATTTTGCATCTTTACGAATATTGTATGGGTTTTCACATGGGCCCGATAACATTTCAAAGCTCATAGCCCCAATTTTCATCAGTGGGCGAAGCGCCAGTGGTAATTTACCTGAGTTGTAAAACTCTAAAACAATATTACCGCTCCAGCCTGGGTCTATTCGGTGCGCGGTTACATGCACCATTAAACCTAAACGTGCAAGCGATGAGCGTCCATCTAACCAACCTACTATATCTGCTGGCAACGTTACTTTTTCATGGGTAATAGCCAGTGCAAGTTCACCTGGGTGTAAAAAGAATGCTTCACCTTCATCAAGCACTATTTCTTCACTCATGATCGATTCCATGGCCTTATTTAACTGATCTTTTGGACCACTTAAATCAACATATGCGGCGTTATGCGCATTAAAAGTTCTAAATTTATTTCCCAAGCGTAAATCGGCAGTCACGCCTGAAATCATATCACTTGTTGGTGCAGGCTCAATAACAATGCGGCCATCGCTTAGGTATTCTTTAATATGTGTGTCTGAAAGTCTCATTATTTATTAATCTTCTGTAATCACAATTTCAATCGCATTGTGATGCTGTTGATAATAGAGCGTGCTGGCTATTAGCCTCGCTGCTGCGCTGTATGTTTTGCTTATTGTTGCGTCGTTATCGTTTGCAATAAGTTTACCTTGCTCAGAATACTCACGTATATCTATTGCAAGTGGAATATGGCTAAGTACAGGCACGCCATGCTTGTGCGCCAACTTTTGTGCACCGTCTTTACCAAATACGTGATTTGCCTCACCGCAGTGGCTGCAAATGTAGTGGCTCATATTTTCTATTAAGCCAAGCACCGGTACGTTTACTTTATTAAACATAGCAATGCCTTTTTGCGCATCGGCAAGGGCTAAGTCTTGCGGCGTAGTGACAATAACTGTGCCGCTAGCGGGTACTTTTTGGCTCATTGTAAGTTGAATATCACCGGTGCCAGGTGGCATATCAACAATTAAGTAGTCAAGCTCGCCCCAATCGGTTTCGTTAAGTAACTGGCTCAGCGCGCCTGACGCCATTGGTCCACGCCATACCGTGGCATCATCGCTTGGAACTAAAAAGCCAATTGACTGCGCTTTAATGCCATTTGCATCAAAAGGCTGTAGCTGTTTGTTATCTTTAGTGACGGGCTCTGCGCCCACTAACCCTAAAAGCATTGGGATAGATGGGCCATAAATGTCAGCATCTAAAATACCCACCTTTGCGCCTTCATTTTTAAGCGCGCCTGCCAAGTTAACAGCAGTAGTCGACTTACCTACCCCACCTTTGCCTGAGGCAATAAGCACAATATGTTTAATCGCTTTAAACTTAGCCGCCTCTTTAATGATAACCTTGGCGCTAATTGTTACAGGCACATTTAAGCTTTCACTTACGTGTTGCTCAACTAAAGGCATTTCTGATTGCCCAGCAAATGGCAGAGTTAATTTAATGTGTAGTGATTTATCGTCATTTTGAGTAATAGTATCGATAAAGCTTTCGTCAATACCGACGGCAAAAGCCGCACTACGATATGCCGCTAAGGCAGTTATAATCGGTTGTTTTTGCACCGATTTAGAAGAGAATAGTTTCGACAGTCCAAACATAGCAATTAAATAGCGTTTCTTTGATGAAAAGTGCCACGGAATTATGTAACATTCAGGGCATTAACACCAGTCAATTAATAAAAATCCATAAGCTGTGCGCACTCTAAGCAGATAGCTTGTAGATAAATTAATGATAATTGCCGTTTGTATAATAAAAACGGCGCTTTATCCTCAATTCGGAATGATTATGACGCAGCGAAAGATCCTGATTACCAGCGCATTACCTTATGCAAATGGCCCTACTCACCTAGGTCATTTATTGGAATATATTCAAACTGATATTTGGTCACGTTTTCAAAAACTACAAGGCCACGAAGCTTATTATGTTTGCGCAGACGATGCCCACGGCACGCCAATTATGCTTAATGCGCAAAAGCAAGGGATCACGCCTGAAGAAATGGTAAAACAAGTGAGCATAGAGCGCCAACGCGACTTTGCTGACTTTAATATCAAATTTGATAACTACCACAGCACGCACAGCCAAGAAAACAAAGAATTAAGCGAACTTATTTATAACCGCCTAAACGATGCCGGTCATATTAAAAAGCACACTATTTCGCAATTATTCGATCCAGAAAAAGGTATTTTCTTACCAGACCGTTTTGTAACAGGTACTTGCCCAACGTGTAAGTCTGAAAACCAAAACGGCGATAGCTGTGATTCGTGTGGTGCTACATACAGCCCTACCGAACTCATTAATCCGCGTTCTGTAATGTCAGGTGCTGAGCCTGTACTTAAAGATTCTGAGCATTACTTTTTTGACCTGCCAGCATTTGAAGGCATGCTAAAAGAGTGGTTACACTCGGGAACTATTCAGCAAGAAATGGCTAACAAGCTAGACGAATGGTTTACCGATGGCCTGCAACAGTGGGATATTAGCCGTGATGCGCCTTACTTTGGTTTTGAAATCCCAAATGCACCAGGCAAATATTTTTACGTTTGGCTAGATGCACCTATTGGTTACATGGCGAGCTTTAAAAACCTATGTGACGAAAAAGGCCTCGACTTTGATGCGTTTTGGGCTGAAGGTTCAGACGCAGAGCTTTATCACTTTATTGGTAAAGACATTATCTACTTCCACAGCTTATTTTGGCCAGCAATGCTAGAAGGCGCTAATTTTAGAAAGCCAACTAACGTATTCGCTCATGGTTTTGTAACTGTGAATGGCGAAAAAATGTCTAAATCAAAGGGTACGTTTATTAAAGCGCGTACTTATTTAGATAACTTAAACCCAGAGTACTTACGTTACTACTACGCAGCAAAATTAAGTAGCGGTATTGTTGACCTTGATTTAAACCTAGAAGACTTTGCACAGCGCGTAAATTCAGACCTAGTAGGTAAAGTAGTCAACATAGCGAGCCGTTGTGCTGGCTTTATTACTAAAAAGTTTGATGGCAAGCTAAGCAGCACTATTATGCAACCAGAGCTGTTAGCAGAGTTTCAAGCTGCTGCACCGAGCATTACAACACACTACGAGAACCGCGATTACAGCCGCGCAATTCGCGAAATAATGGCGCTTGCCGACAAAGCAAACCAATTTATTGATGGCGCAGCACCTTGGGTATTAATTAAAGACGAAACTAAGCAACAAGAAGCACACGAAGTGTGTTCTCTTGGTCTTAACTTGTTCCGCGTTTTAATTACTTACTTAAAACCCGTGTTACCAGGAATGGCTGATAACGTACAAGCGTTTTTAAATGACGACCTTGCATGGGACGGCGTTCAAAATGCGCTAGTAAGCCACCCTATAAATAAATTTAAACCGTTGATGCAACGTGTTGAAATGGATAAAGTGAACAAAATGGTTGAAGAATCTAAAGAAAGCTTAGCACCAAAAGTAACAATTGACCCTAACAGCCCACTTGCAAAAGAGCCAATTAGCGACGAGATTGAGTTCGATGATTTTGCAAAAGTAGACTTACGCGTAGCTAAGATTGCTAAAGCAGAGCACGTAGAAGGCGCAGATAAACTACTTAAGCTAACACTTGATTTAGGCGGCGAAACTCGCCAAGTGTTTGCGGGTATTAAATCCGCTTACGCACCTGAGGATCTTGAAGGCAAGTTAACCGTTATGGTTGCTAACCTTAAGCCTCGTAAAATGCGCTTTGGTATGTCTGAAGGCATGGTATTAGCAGCAGGCCCTGGCGGAAAAGAAATTTATATTCTTAACCCAGATGACGGCTCAGAGCCTGGTATGCGCGTAATGTAATATTACGCATACAATAAAAACCGCTGATACATCAGCGGTTTTTTTATGGGCAAAAGTAATGTTTAGTCGTATATTAAGCCTAGCCGTTTATACAAACGCCTTTGCATTAAATAAAGTGAATTGTAATTATGACCCAAATTTTAGATACCAACAGAACAAAAGTAAGTAGCCAAATAAAGCAACACAAGTTAGTCGCCATACTGCGCTTAAAACAACAAAGCGATGTAGCACCATTAATTGATTGTTTAGTAAATGTGGGCATACACGTATTAGAGATCACTTCAAACACACCTGGCTTTGAGCAAGAAATAGCAAAAGCGCGTGCAGCTCACAAAAATGCACTCATTGGTGCAGGTACAATAATAAATACCACCCTTGCCCAGCAAGCTATTGATGCAGGCGCGCAGTTTATCGTAACGCCAAATACCAACAAATCGGTTGTCGAACTTGCCCACCAGCACGGGTTACCCGTATTAATGGGCGCACTAACACCTACCGATGTAGCAAATGCAATTGAATATAACGCTGATATTATTAAGGTATTTCCTGCTGGTAGTATGGGCGTTGGTTACTTTAAAGCATTAACGGGTCCATTTTCAGAAGCACAATTAATGCCTGTTGGTGGTGTGAATTTAGATAATATATCTCAGTGGTTTGAAGCAGGTGCTTGTGGCGTTGCAGTCAGTGGCGATTTTTGTAAGGTATTAAATACCGAACAAGAGCGTAGTGTTCTTACCAAGCTTGTAAAAAAATATATAAGTAAACTGCCTAAATAGGCAGTTATATTTTAACTATAAAATTAATTATCTTATTTAATTGAGCTTTTTCAATACGCGGTCTTTTCTTGGTAGGTAATAGTTATCGTAATCAAGAGACACTATAACGCGCTCTGCTTTTCCTAATAACTCATTACGCGGAATTAAACCTATTACACGCGAGTCAGCGCTATTGTCGCGGTTATCGCCCATTGCTAAATAATAATCATCAGGAATTGTAATTGCGTCAAAGCCCGATAAACGTGAAGGAATATTTGCCACTCTTATCGAATGCGCTAACCCGTTTAAATCTTCGATTTTATCAAGCGAGTCTATGTTGCTTTGCTGATCTGCATAATTAAGTTTTTTACCATTAATAATGAGCTCATTATTTTCAAGCGCAACCGTATCCCCTGGCACACCAATTACACGTTTAATTAAACGGTTATCGGCAGCTTGTGAGTCAAAAACAATAATATCACCGGTTTGTGGGTCCGCTAGTTTAAGTAGTTTTATATGCGTAAATGGGACTCGAATATCATAGGCCATTTTATCGGTAAGTATTCTGTCACCTTCTTGAATTGTTGGTTTCATTGAGCCTGTTGGCACTTCGTACCAATCGGCTACAGCGCTTCTAAATACGCTCATTAGTGCAATAAATACGATAAGAGAGCGGTTGTTTTTCCAAAACTTATAAAGCGGTTTCATGTTATTTCCCTGCGTTAATTAAGTATTATTATGACTAACTAAATGCTGAGCAGTTCAATGTAGAGTGTAACAAAAAGTGTGTGCTTTACGGCGGGTATAGCAAGGTAGTTGCTTACCTTGCTATATGATCAATCTGAAAATTAGATTATCAATTACTGTTGATTTAGTTTTTCTTTCGCTTCTTTTACTTTTTCAAAATCTAAACCAAGTTCGTCAGTCGCTTCTTTAATAAGATGCGGTTGAGTCATCACGACTGCCATTAATTGTTGTAACTTTTCTGGCGGAATACCAAGCTCTTGAACAAGCGCCATTGCCATCATTGGGTTTTGAGTAAACGCTTCAAACAATGCTTTTACTTTTTCGTCGCTTACATTGTGCTCTTTAAGTATTGCTAGTATTGGATTCATTATTAAACCTTAAGTATTTTTTATAGGGCTTAGTATATGGGCTAAACCCTAAAATTAAAGAGTTACTCTACAAGTAAAACCACTTTTCCTGCGTTTTCATTACGCTCTAAAATAGCATGGGCTTCGTTTGCGTCGCTCCAAGGCAATGTTTTATACAGGTTAAAATCGTACTTTTTATTGGCAATATCATTGTAAAAGCGTGCTACAAAGTCGTCGCGCACCTGGCGTTTAAACTCAATACTACGATTTCTAAGCGTTGAGGCATGAAACGAAATACGCTTTTGTAAAAGCGCGGCAAAATCAACTTCAGCAAAACGTCCATCTAAAAATGCAAGCATTACAATTTGGCAATCCATGGCTGCAATAGCGGCATTTTTATTTAAGTAACTACCCGAAACAGGATCTACAATTGCATTTGCTGTTAACTCATTTGCTTTCATATATTCTACAAAGTCAGTGGTTTTGTAGTTGATTGTATGATCGGCACCGAGCTCTTTTGCGTGTTGGCATTTATCATCCGTACCAGCGGTAATAACCACGGTAGCACCAGCGCTTTTAGCCATTTGAATTGCGGCACCGCCTACGCCACTAGCACCTGCATGAATAAGCGCTGTTTGCCCTTTTTGCAATTTACCAAGCTCAAATAACGCGCCAAATGCTGTTAGGTACACTTCGCTTATTGCTGCGCCTTCAGCCATTGTTACATCATCGGGTAATTCCATAAGCTGCTTTGCATCAACGGCTACGTATTCACTGTAAGCGCCACCAGAACACAAAGCAAAAACACGTTTATTAAGCCAAACTCTATCAACTTTACCACCAATATCGCTAACAACACCGGCACATTCTAAACCTAGAATAGGGCTATCTCCCGCAGGGGCCGGGTATTTACCTTGGCGCTGCATACTGTCTGCACGGTTTACACCTATTGCTGCAACTTTAACAAGTACTTCATGGCTCTTTAAAACCGGCTTTTCGGTTTCACTAAATGCAAGATTGCCATCTTCATGAGAAATATATTTCATTGTTGCTCCAAGTTTAAAAACTGTAATAACATATAGATGGGGATGAACACAGATTCAAACAACCTCAAAAGCGCCAACTTTGTTTATAAGGATAAACATCGGGTAGATAACCATTATGTATTTCTTGCTGACAACTCTGCCAAAACGTCGCTAAAAACAAGTTACTGTGCTCATCATTAAAATAGTTAAACGCAATATCGTTGGCACTAAAAAACACCTTAAATTGGCTCGGAAATATATCGTTTTCAGCTATATCAAAATACGAGTTACTACTTAGCTCTTCGAGTGCATTTTGGGTTTGTGGCACGTCTCTAAAGTTACAATCGGTAAGCGGGCAAATTTCGTCAAAGTCGTAAAACACCACTCGCCCCCATCGCGTTACGCCAAAGTTTTTCATTAGCATGTCGCCCGGAAATATATTAGCACCGGCTAATTCTTTAATTGCTTTACCGTAATCAACCATTACTCGCTCTAAGCTTTTGTTATCGCATTGGTTAATATATAAATTAAGCGGGGTCATTTTACGCTCAACATAAACGTGCTTTAAAATTAGTGCCTTGCCAGATATAACTATGCTGCTGCCAATTTGGCTTTTCATCTGCTCAAGCAGCTCGTCGCTAAAACGGCTTAAATCAAACGCTAAATATCTAAATTCGTGTGTGTCTACCAAACGACCAACCCTATCGGCTTGTTTTACAAAGTTATACTTTTCTTTCACTTGTGCTTTGGTAGCTGTTTTTGGCGCACTAAATTTGTCTTTAATTACTTTATAAACGTAATCTAGCCCTTCAATAGTAAATACCAGCATTACCATACCTGGCGTCCCTGGTGCTGTAACATACTTGAAGTTGGCTGGACTATTTTTAGTCGTATCAATCTTGTGCCGATAAAACTCAGTTTTGGCGTGCTTTATAAAACCAATGGCGTTAAATAACTCAAAGCGTTGTTTATGTGGCATTAACACACTTAAGTAATCTACATAACGTGCGGGCTTATCGGTATCAACCATAAAATAGGTGCGTGCAAAACCAAATAATAAACTTAATTGATCGGCGCCCATCATTACAGCATCAAGCTTTAGTCCCTCATCGGTATTTAAAATAGCGATAGCAAAAGGCATATTGTCGCCATTTTTAGCAATGCAGCGCCCAATTAAATAACAGGCTTTGTTTCTAAAAAATAATGAGTTGGCGTATTCAATATACCCGTCGTTTAAATTTATAAGTTCGTACACCTGTTTGCATTGCTGCTTAGCGCCTTGCATTAACGTACTTTGTAATGTGGCTACATCGCGTTCTAAATTACTAAATGGCACTCTAAATATTTGATTAGTAATAAGCGTTTTAACGGCGTTATTAAACCCATTATTTAGCGATACCCTGCTCACTAAGCTTCCATAAGAGCGTGGATCACTACGATACTTTGCTTTTAATACAAACAAATGCACAGTACGAATTTTTTTATCGTCCCAAATTGCCCCAAACGTTGAATTAAAAAAAGTATGCGCAATAGGTTTATTTTCGTGATTTTGTACCATATCGCCGTAAATATTTTTAGCTAACTGCCACGTTTGCGGGCAAGTAAGTTCAGCATAAGCAATAACTCTCACGGCTTCACTCACGTTTTTCACTTCGCGCTCGTAAACCTGTAAACGCTCACGCATAGCACTTTGCACACTGTGGTACTGTCGTTGTTCAAAACGGCTTTGCGCACCCAGTGTAATATTTAAAAATTGCGAAAACATCGCCTCAAATCCAGCAAAAACAGATCGCGCAAGCTTGCTGGCAATAACGTTTTGCAGCGTATTATTAGATTGATTTGTTAGCCTGTTTTGCATAAATACAGCACTTATATTGATGCCAGTTATGGCGGTTATTTTTTATTAATTGTTTACACCTTAGCAAGCAGGCTTTAATTTAGATAATTAATAAACCATATAAATAGAATTGATTCTATGAATATAAGAAACGTCGATCTTAACCTTCTCGTTTACTTAAATGTACTCATCGATGAAAAAAGTGTGTCAAAAGCTGCGAATAAGCTCGCGCTTACGCAACCGGCTATGAGTAACGCATTAAAACGTTTGCGCGATTTATTTGACGACCCACTGCTGGTGCGTGCTGCAGGCTCTATGACGCCAACGGCAAAGGCACTTGCATTAAAGCCTGAAGTTGAGGCCCTATTAAAAATGGCCGAAGCTATTACGCAGCCTAGTGAGCAATTTAACCCTACAACGGCTGAAGTTACGTTTAGAATAATGGCAAACGACTACATAGAGTCGACCCTAATAGCCCCTTTTATAACGGCGCAGCTTAGTAAAAACCCCGGTATTAATTTTGATGTATTAAGTCCAAGCGACGTAAACCTACAAGATATGGAAAAAGGCACTATAGATTTAGCAATAAATCGCTTTAATGGCCTGCCACGCTCGTTTCATCAAGCCAGTGTTTGGCGCGATAATTACTGTTGTTTAACCCATCCTAAAAATACATTTTTACAGCAATCAGGGTTAGACGACTACTTACAAAAAGAACATATTTGGGTAAACCGTGCCGGCTGGGGGCCTGAAGCCGCTGTTACTAATAAATCAGGAAAGCAAAAATTAGGCTGGGTAGATGAAGCGCTTTGGCAACTAGAACAAACCCGTAAAATACGTGTTTTTACTCGCCACTACATGGTCGCAAGCCTGCTTTGCCAATCAGAGCAACTTATTGCCACCCTACCGCGCAGGCAAGCTAAGTTATTAACCTCTCATACTGATTTAGTTATCAGCCCTGTACCATTTCAAATAGTGCCTATTGAAGTAAAAATGATATGGAGCCCACTGCTGCACCACGCCCCTGCACACCAATGGTTAAGACGTGAGTTATTAGCGTTTGCTAAAACGATTGCAGATAGATAAATTATTATTTTCATCACATCAAGCACCAGGTATTTTACTATCGCGTATAATGTCCAAGCTTTACTTTCATTAGAAGAATATAATGATAAACAAACTTAATAATAAGAATAACGATACTGCAAATAAAATTTTTGCTGTCTTTCAAAAATCCTATGCTATAGAGGCTAAACTGATCGGCGCGCATAACTTTCCTCCTTTAGCGCGTAATATTAAAGGTATAAAAAAGTCAGAAACAACTTTTTATGGCTACAGCGAAAATGAATGTTTAGCAGCCGTTATTGAAGTAGATACAAACAACGAGTGTTTAGATATTTGTAGTTTAACCGTTGATCCTAATCATTTTAAAAAAGGTATCGCAAGTAAGCTAATAAGTTATGTTTTAGCAATGAGTGATTTATCTCATGCAATAGTGGAGACTGCGGTTGCTAATACTCCTGCAATAAATTTATATAAAAAGCATGGCTTCGTGGAATTTAAAAGATGGACTCCTTCACATGGTATTGAAAAGCTGGCTATGTCGGTCGTAATTTAAATCAGTATTTCAAAATAGGTAATTTACAAATGGATAGTGCATCAATAATTGCGTGGAGTGTTTTGTTTGGTGGCATTGGTATTGGCTACCTTACTTACGGGCGAAGAAAAAAAGCCGTAGTACCACTTTGTATTGGTTTATCGCTATTGGTATTTCCGTATTTTATGAGCAGTGTTAGCATGCTGTTGATTGTAGGCGCTATTTTAGTGGCTATTCCCTACTTTATTAAAATTTAACATTACTACTGTTATTGTTCATGTGACGGCTAAATAAAATACACAAGAAAATAAAAAAGCGCCGTGGTATTCAACTTTGGGAAAATACCATGGCGCTTTTGGAAATCGTCGATATAGGAGTCTACCTACAGTGTATGATTAGCAAGCTTAGTACCAACTTCATAAAAAAATTAAAATTCAATAAAAACAATTAACTAATAGTCCATCTTTATTCCTCAATGACTCCCCTTGTTCCAGTTTTGTGCACGTTTTTACCACTCTGCACCAAATTAATTAGTATAATTTAGGTATGTTTTCTATTTTTTATTTAGTTTTAAAACTTACTATTGATGAAATCAATATCAGTTATTGAAAACAACAATTTCATTAATAATACACTTAGCGCTAGAGTGAAGTTAAGCCAACAAACTAAGAGTAATTATTATGACAACATCAAGCTTCACACAACAAGACGGGTTATTTATTGATGCTAATTTACATCAGTTTATTGAAGAGCAGTTATGCACTAAAGCTAACACCACTGAAACTTACCAAGCATTAGCTACTTTAGTTGATGAGTTTGGTTGTAAATGTCGTAAAACAAAACATCAGCCAGATGATGTATTAGAAGTAGATACATTATTAAACGCATACCAACTTAAAAACCACCCGCTTTGCCATGTCGATGCGCAAACGACAGAAGCTGTTTTAGATGAATATTGCTGCCAGGTTCCTGCAATTATTGTTGTTGCGTTAATGGATACGCTTAGTGGTACGCAGTGCGATGAACCTCAAGCACATGAGATTTACCATCGTGCAGCGCAGTTAACCAACCGCCCTTGCATGCACAGAGTAAAAACTGCCTCAGCAGCTTAATAATGAATGTGTTTAAAAGTGCTCGATAACCTTCTTTGCAAAGCCAGTACAAGTTAAGGTTGTCGAGTTATGAATACTTGAGTTATCGCTCTGCTCTTGCGCTAAATCAAAGGTTACTTCACCGCTTTTAAATGTTTGCTCTAACGCATTTTCTATCAGTAATGCGGCCTCGTCCCATCCCATAAATTTAAGCATTAATACCGCACTTAAAATACTACTGCTGGGGTTTGCTTTATTTTGCCCTGCTATACGTTCAAACGTGCCGTGTGTAGGCTCAAAAAATGCGACATCGTTATTTAAATTTGCAGCAGGCATTATGCCAACACCGCCAACTTGTGCGCTCAGCATATCCGCTAAAAAGTCACCATTTTGGTTAGTCGTCACCACTACATCAAATTGCTCTGGGTGCATTAAACATTGCTGCAGCATGTTGTCGGCTATAACTTCTTTAATAATTAGAGGTGCTTGATTTACTCGCTCTATTTGCAGCCAACGCCCATTTTCATGTGCAGTGGCATTAAATTCGCTTTGTGCAAGTGCATACCCCCAACGCTTAAATGCCCCATCGGTAAATTTAAGTACATTGCCTTTGTGCACTAGTGTTAAGGATTCACTATCGTTTTTAAGTGCATAGTTAATGGCAAAGCGCATTAGTCGCTCAGAGCCTTCTTTAGATATATTTTTAATACCAATACCGCATTCTTGTGAAAACCTTAAGCGGGTTACCCCCATTTCTTCGCATAAAAAGTCGAGCATTTTTTCGCTTTCTACACTGCCAGCTTGCCATTCAATACCTGAATACACATCCTCGCTGCTGTCGCGCAGCACGGTTATGTTTGTTAAAAAAGGATTTTTTAAAGGAGAAGGGAGTGCACTAAAGCCTTTTATAGTGCGCATATTTACAAACAAATCCATTTCTTGCCTGAGGGCTACATTGAGTGAGCGAAAGCCACCACCCAGCGGCGTTGTTAACGGCCCTTTTATGGCAATTTTACAGGCGCGTACTGCGTTAATTGTTTCTTGTGGAAACCAGTCACCGTCATACAGTTTTGCGGCTTGCTCGCCGTTATAAACCTGCATCCAATGTATTTTTCGAGCGTTTTTGTAACAATGTTCAATTGCACTATCAACAACGTGGCGCATTACCGGCATGATATCTAAACCCACGCCATCGCCATCAATATAAGCAATGATAGGTTCTAACGGAATTTGCCACTGTCCGTATTGGTCTATCGTGATATTTTGACCTTGCGTTGGCACATTTATATGTTGGTACTGCATTGCTAACACCTACAAAGGTTCTATAAATATGATTAAAGCATGCTAATTAAGGCGTGTCTGTATTTGTACTTTTATAGTTACTATCATTTAAAAAAATAACAAATTAACTGTGACTATTTACGTCATGAGTTGGTCTTGTTTAATTAGCCTTATCGTATTAGCTATTAAATTACAGTGGAACACTTTAATGAAACTCTTTTTTATATTGCTACTATCAATCAACTCGTTTAAAACGTTAGCCGTTGAGGTAGTAATACACAACCTCAATTCACTCTCAAGTAGTGGTCAAAGGACGGTGTCTACTTGGGTGAATCAAAGTGTTGAAAAAACACAAAATACGTTAGGGCCTCTAAAACAAAGTACCTTACCTATTTATTTAAAACCGCAATATTTTGCTTTTGAGCCAGTACCTTGGGCTACTGTAAAGCGAAATAATCCCGATGGGCTAGAACTACATATAGATCGTTACGCCAGTTTAAAAGCATTCACTAAAGATTGGACGCTATACCATGAACTTTCACATTTATATTTGCCGCTATTTCCCTACTCCGGTTTTTGGCTAAGCGAGGGTTTTGCCAGTTATATGCAAAACGTAATAATGCGTGACAGCGGTATAATCACCCAGCCGCAGTTTGTACAACGCTTAAATGCAGGGTTTGATCGTGCCCGCCTGCAAACCAAAACTAAAACACAGCCACTTAATAAGCTCTCTGCCGATATGTGGAAACAACGTGCTCAGCAACGTGTTTACTGGACAGGCGCAGCTTTTTTTGCCCAAGCAGATCTAGCATTGCAAAAACAAGGGCAAACTTTGGCAAGTGTTATAAAGGCGTATCAATTATGCTGTAGGCCAGCACGCTCTAACGCTAAAATGTTTATAAAAGAGCTTGATAAACAATCTAGAAGCAGTGTTTTTTCTACTCTATACGCACAATACAATAACCGCACTGACTTTCCTAATATTACAAAAGCGCAAATCAATCAGCTATAACGCTACTTTTAAGTAATGGCTAAAATAGTTATACGCTTGCTCATTAAAATTGACTGAGTGCTCGTTCATAAAACCATGTAGGTAGTTTGTTTTATTACACTTTACTGCGGACTTATTATTTAAAATGGCTATCACTTCATCAACATTAAAATGTACCTCATGTTTAGGAAAAATAAACTCACAGGGTACGTTTGCATCTAATGCTAAATAATTACGAATTTGTGATGGGTAGAACCCTATTAACTTTTTAAGGTGTGTATTGCCTGTTAATAACTGTGCGCGCCATGCTGCACTTGCCCCTGCGCTAAATGCGATACAAGTTGTTGGTGCTTGCAAATGCGCAAAACATTTTTGAAGTTTGTCGGTGTATTTATCATGCCCGCATTTCTGTATGAATTTATTGTAGTTATATTCTTCACTATCAATAGGTTGTAACTCATTATCATAAGGATCAATAACCGTTACCTTAGTGTCAAACCCCTCTGTAAACTGCGTAAAAGCAGGTGTTAAACCAAAAATATCGCTCGCAATTAGGTAATTCATACTTATCCTTTAGTAAATAAAATTGGAGGCCATAGGCAGTTGATAAAATGTATTATAAATAAATAAAAAAATAGCTTGCACATAATATACATATAAGTTACCTTCCCTCTCTGGTTTAAAGAAACCGCCGCGGTTAACCATTTACCCTGATCCAGTAAGCCCCGCAAAACGTATATTTGAAAGCTAAGTTATTGTACGGCGAGAACCCCTTAAATAATACCGAGATGAATTTTATTATCATCGCAAAAGTGTCATAAAGATCGTCAACACTGTAATGAAGCTAAACACAACATCGTTTATTTATTGACTGCACGAAGCTATAAAATATAGCGCAGAATAAATAACAAGAATAAAGTGAGTTTTATTATGTCTTATAAATATAATGGGTCTATGATCCAAATTGCACATCCAGTGCAATCAATTTCAGTAAACAAACATCGTGTAATTTTTAGTGATACACAAGGTTTAAAAAATGCATTATTTCAAAAAGCGAGTGATGCACGCCAATTTGTTAAATGGCTAAAAGCTAGTTAAACAAAACTTTAATTGCTTTTTATTATTGCGATTATTGAAAATATATTTTGCCAGCCTCGTTGCTGGCATTTTACTTTTTAGCCCTTTAATGGTTACAATAGTTTTACAATAATAATTATTGGCAACTGCTGTAATGCTCCGTTTATGTATACTTTTTTTAATGTTTTGTTTTTTAAGCCCTGTAAGTAATGCTAAAACCATTAATTGGTTAACGCACGACTTTGCACCGTACTACATTTTAAATGGCCAATATCAACACCAAGGCCGCGATGAAAGCATTATATCCCTACTTGAAAAACAACTACCCGCTATTACCTTTAATCAAATTATCATCCCTTCGGGAAAAGTAATCCAAGAGCTATCAAATACGTCCAATAATACTTGCGCATTATCTCTTTATAAAAATGATTACCGAAAAAAGCATATTTACTTTACAGACGAAAGCTCAACTACAGGCCTATCACCTTCTGTTGCTATGCATAGCAAGCTTGCAGACGCACTTGAATTGCCTGATGCGACTGAAGTGTCATTATTAGATTTAATACGTGATAAAAAGCTAACACTCGGCATATCAATGAGTCGTTCTTATGGAAAAGAGATAGATTCGGTTATAAACACTACTCCCGATATAGATTTAGTAATAAGACCTACTCGCGACAGCTTAGCGAGCCTTACTTATATGCTTAATTTAAAACGGATTGATATTTTATTGGGTTACCCAAGCGAACATTATTATTTAGCTAAATTAATGAATTTTGATAAAAATTTAACACAACGACCGTTAACCGAATCCCCTGCGTTAAGTTATGGCTTTATTGGTTGCACTAAAAATGAGCAAGGTGCAAAAGATATAGCAATGCTTAATGAGCAGCTCAAAGTAATAAAAAAAACACCAGCTTATAATGATGTGCTAATGCGCTGGTTGCCAGAGCATTTAAGGCCTTTATTGCAAGAGCGTATAGAAAAATAAGTATTTATAGAAAAAAGCGCCATTAAAAATGACGCTGTTTATTGTTTATAATTAAGTATTTTATATATTACTGACGAATACCTTCAATAAATAAACCTATATCTACATGGGTAGAGGCTGGCCCTAAATTGTAATCAATACCGTAGTCGGTAAGCTTAAGGCTTGTTTCACCTTCAAAGCCTACACGGTAACCACCCCATGGATCTTTACCTTCACCCACTTTATCAATTTCAAAAGTAATGGTTTTGGTTACACCATGCAGCGTAAAATCACCTGTTACTTGACCTGAATCGTCTTCAAATTTAATACTGGTGCTTTTAAACGTCGCTGTTGGGTATTTATCAACATTTAAAAACTCTTTACCACGAAGGTGTTTATCGCGCTCGGCATGATTAGAATCAAGGCTTGTTGTATCTATATTAACCATAATTTGCGACGCATTAAGGTTTTTAGCATCGTAGTTAAATTTACCATCAAAGGTATTAAAACGGCCATGTAACCAGCTGTAACCTAAATGTTTAATTTTAAAGTTTACAAATGCATGAGCACCCTTTGTGTCAATTACGTAGTCGGCTGCATTAGCAGTTGTTACCGATAACATCATTGCAGCCGAAACGGCTGTGCTTACTAATAATTTTTTCATTTTAATCATCCTTTAATGGTTTGATCATTCTAATTAAGGTTTTATCTTTATCGATAAAGTGATGTTTTAACGCCCCTAGTGCATGCAATACTGCAAACCCGATTAATGTGCACGCGCCGTAATAATGTATTTTTCCTGCAATATCGGCTTGGTCATCAAAGGCAAAATCAAGCGCTGATACATTAAATAAAGTAAATACTTCTATTGGACGCCCGTCTGCGGTTGATATTAAATACCCTGCAACAACAATAACAGCCAAAATAATATACATAGCAATATGCGCAGTATGTGCTAATTGGTTCATGCCTTTACTTTCACCTAATGGTTTAGGTTGTGTAGATAAAGCACGCCATAAAATTCTAAATAAGAATACGGCCACAAGCGTAATACCAATGCTTTTATGTAAATCGAGCGAGCCTTTATACCAGCTATCGTAATAAGTAAGCTCAACCATATATAAACCTAAACCAAACAGGCCAAAAATAGTCAACGCCATGAGCCAATGTAAAATAATGGCGACAAGTCCGTAAGATGAAGGTGTATTTTTAAACATGTGTAACGTCCTATAATGCTATGACGTTACAATATAGTGCATAGCCTTAAATGAAAATAACATTTACAAACACTTTACGTGCGTATACGCACAGAACTTTGATAATTAAAGTCAGTTTTAGAAGTTGAGGATTAAACAGATAAGTTTATAGAGTGGATTGCTCGCTCAAGCTGACATAAATTAAGCTCTCTGGGCTTACTTGCAAACAAGTAACAAGTCCTTCTTTAATGAGTTCAAGCATGGCTATAAAACTAACTACCACACCACTACGCCCTTCATCAGGCGTAAAAAGCGCATTAAACACCACTGCTGAATTTGCTTTCGATAGCTGTTGTAATATTTGGCTCATTCTCTCTCGGGTTGAGAGTACTTCGGCAGTAATTTGATGATGTTCAAACGTTTTTGCTCGCGCCATTACATCACTCAGCGCCAGCATTAAGTCTTTAAGTTCAATATCGGGGAGGTTTTGACTTGTGTCTTCATTTATTGGCATAGCGGCATGCGCTATAAAAATATCACGCCCAACACGGGGGATATCATCGAGGTTTTCGGCGGCTTTTTTAAATAACTCATATTCTTGTAGACGTTTAATAAGCTCAGCGCGAGGGTCTTCTTCCTCTTCAAGCTCTTCGTGTACAGGAAGTAATAAGCGCGACTTAATTTGTGCAAGTAACGCGGCCATAACTAAATATTCACCGGCAAGTTCGAGTTGAAACTCGGTCATCATTTCAACGTAACTTACATACTGCTCTGTAATACTAAAAATAGAAAGGTCGAGCACATCAAGCTTATGCTTTTTAATTAAATAAAGCAGTAAATCGAGCGGGCCTTCAAAGGTTTCTAATATTATTTCGAGCGCACCGGGCGGAATATATAAGTCTTCTGGTTTATCTACAACCGCTTTACCATGCAAAAAAGCCAGTGGCAGCTTTTGCTGCACTGGCTTTTCACTACTTTTTGTATCAGCAGTATTTTCGCTCACTTGTTATTACTCAAACGGGCTTGTATCACCACAGCCAACACGTAATATTTGAACTTCATCTTCTGACAAATCGATTACTGTGGTTGCTTGCTCTGGCAAGTAACCACCGTGAATAATTAAATCAACGTGCTTATCTAATCGCTCTAATATTTCATCAGGATCTGATTCTGTAAATTGTTGCCCTGGTAAAATTAAAGAACACGACATTAGCGGCTCGCCAAGTTCGGCAAGTAACGCACAAGCAATTGGGTGTTCAATTACACGCATGCCAATGGTTTTTTTCTTGTCGTTTAATAAACGCTTAGGGACTTCTTTTGTGCCTTTAAAAATAAAGGTATAAGGCCCTGGCGTATTATTTTTAATTAATCTAAATAGCTGGTTATCTACACGAGCATAAGTAGATAGCTCCGATAAATCACGGCAAACTAGCGTAAAATTATCGTTTTTTTCAATACCACGAATACGCTCTATGCGCTCTTTGGCTTGCTTATTACCAATGTTACAGCCAATGGCATAGCCCGAATCTGTTGGGTAAACAACAACACCGCCTTGCTTAATAATATCAACGGCTTGACTAATCAATCTTGGTTGCGGGTTATCAGGATGAATATGGAATAATTGACTCATGTTAATGCCCCTTCTTGTCCTTCCCAAACTTGCCAAACACCTTGGCAGTCTTTCGGTAAGTATAAATTTTTGCCAAGCTCTAAATAGCTTGTCGGAAAATGAAAATCAGACCCTTGCGAGCAAAGTAGTTCGTACTCACGGCTGAGTTCACCTAAAAATTGACGTTCGCTTGGCGCCTGTTGAGGTTGTGCAACTTCCATTGCGTCTCCTCCTACACTTTTAAATTCTACTAATAATTTGCGTAGCCACTTGTTTGACATTTGATAGCTACTTGGGTGCGCAAGTACAGCAACACCACCAGCGGCATGTATTGCTTCAATAGCGGTTTGCATAGTGCACCAGCAACTTGGCACGTAGCCTGTTTTACCACGCCCTAAGTACTTTTTAAAAACACCCGGGAAATTTTTAGCTACACCGCGCTCAATAAGGGCGCGTGCAAAATGTGCGCGCGTAATTTGCGCATCCTTTGCCAGCTCTTTAGCTTGCTCGTAAATGCCATCAAATCCATTTTTTGCAAGGCGTGCGCCAATTTCTAGCGCACGCTCTTCTCGCTTTTGCTGCTGAGCTGATAATAAAGAGGTAAGGTCAATATTATTAATATCAATATTTAAACCTACAATATGAATTTCGAAGCTTTCCCATTTGGTAGACACTTCGGTACCCGTTATTAATGAAAGCGGTAAGTTTTCTGCTTTAATAAATTGCTGAGCAGGCTTAATAGCTGCCACAGTGTCATGATCGGTAATAGCAAACACATCAATATTTTTATCAACAGCGCGATGCAATAATTCTTCAACCGTTAAACGCCCGTCTGAATGTGTGGTATGGCTATGTAAATCATATTTTATCAAAAGAAAACTGCTTAAAATTAAGGGTTACTGGTGTTTATGTAAGTATAACAACTTTTTTGACTAAATTGTTTTAAATAAACACTTGACACAAAAGCATAAGATACGTTTTACTGTAGCCACTTTCAGACACATTAAGAATTAACAATAATGATCAATTCAAACTTAAACACTATTTGGTGGTGGCACTCGTAATTTTCGGGTGATGAATTGTCGTGTCTAACAAAAATTCAAAACCCGCAACTGTGCGGGTTTTTTTATAACTAAATTTTACGAAACATATACGTTAAAAATATTTAATAAATTTTGAGGCAGAAAAACATGAATAACGGTCTTACTCTTACACATCGTTGGTGGTGGCGCCTGATATAGCGGGACGGTAATGATCTGTTTGTAATTTAGATATCGTTATTCAAACCCCGCATTGCAAAAGCATTGCGGGGTTTAATTTTTTGAGGGAATGAGGTTTGATTTTTAGTCATATAACTACCACACCAGGCGAAGTAACAAGCATTACGCAAGTACGCGACTATATTAGTAGCCCTCTTGCATTATACGCGGCACTTGATAAGCCTAACTCACTACTGCTTGAATCGGCTGAGATTGATTCTAAAGACAGTGTAAAAAGCTTAATTTTAGTAGACTGTGCACTGCGCATCGTATGCCAAGGTAAAACAGTCACTATTAATGCTCAATCTAATAATGGGCAACAACTACTTAGCTACTTGCAGGCAAATGTTAAAAGCTGTGATGCCACTTTAGACGGCGAAACACTTACCCTTTGTTATTTAGACACTAGCGGCGATACTGACGAAGCGAGCAAGCTCGTTGCTGATAACGCATTTAGCGCACTACGTACGTGTATCAACAGTATTAAAAGCACAACTAACAATCCATTTTCGGTATTTTTAGGCGGCGTATTTGCTTACGATATGGTGGCAAACTTTGAGCAATTAAGTGATGTACCTGATGGTGAAAATACCTGCCCAGATTACGTATTTTACTTAGCCGAAACCTTAGTTGTTATTGATCATCAAAAGCAAACAACTGAGCTCATTGGTAATGTATTTAATGGCCCAGACGTACACGCTAACTGCTTTGAAGTAGGTAAAGAGTTAGAACGATTAAATACACTTTGCGATAACGCAGCAGAATTTAGTGCGGATATGCAAAGTGGCGAATGTGAGGTAAGCGTTGATATAGACGATGACACTTACTGCGAGCAAGTGGTTAAGCTTAAAAAGAACATTGTAGATGGTGATATTTTTCAGGTAGTGCCGTCGCGTACATTTTCACTACCTTGCCCTGATTCTTTACATGCGTATAGCCAGCTTAAAAAGCAAAACCCAAGCCCTTATATGTTTTATATGCGCGATGAAGACTTTGCATTATTTGGCGCGTCTCCTGAGTCGGCCCTTAAGTACGACGTAAGTAATCAGCAAGTAGAAGTTTACCCAATTGCTGGTACTCGAGCGCGCGGCAAATTTACTAACGGGCAAATAAACCCAGACCTAGACAGCCGCATTGAGTTGGAACTAAGAAACGATCAAAAAGAGCGCGCCGAGCATTTAATGCTCGTTGATTTAGCACGTAACGACGTAGCCCGCATCAGTGTTGCAGGTACGCGTTTTGCCAAAGAGTTATTAAAAGTAGACCGCTATTCACAGGTAATGCATTTAGTATCACGCGTTGTTGGCACATTAAAACCAGAACTTGATGCACTACACGCTTACCAAGCGTGTATGAACATGGGCACCCTTGTTGGTGCACCAAAAGTACGTGCTGCTGAGCTTGTACGTCAAACAGAAGGGAAACGCCGTGGCAGTTATGGCGGCGCTGTTGGTTACTTAACCGGTGATGGCGCAATGGATAGCTGTATTGTTATTCGCTCAGCTTTTGTTAAAAATAACATAGCCTACGTGCAAGCAGGTGCAGGTGTGGTGTTTGACTCAGATCCTATTTCAGAAGCAAACGAAACTCGCGCTAAAGCACAAGCGGTTATCACCGCCATAAAATCTACGTATAAGGCGGTATAAAATGAGCAAAGCGAATCCTATTAAAATCTATTTTTTAGATAACTTTGACTCATTCACATATAACTTAGTTGATGAGCTAACGATGCTTGGCTGCGAACTCGTTGTTTACAGAAACAACATTAGCGCTGAGGTTATTTTTAATAAAATGCGCCAAGAGCAAGGCCAAGTACTCTTAGTACTTTCCCCTGGTCCTGGCACACCAAGCGATGCAGGCTGTTTAATGGAGCTTATCGAACTCTCTAAAGGCCACTTCCCAATGTTAGGCATTTGTTTAGGCCAACAAGCGTTAACACAAAGCTATGGCGGAGTAATCGGTCACGCGGGTGAAACCGTACATGGTAAGTCTTCAATTATTAATTTAGGCGAACATCCTGTATTTGATGGTATGGGCAATACAATGCCTGTAGCACGTTACCATTCATTAATGGCAAAAAAAGTGCCTGATAATATTAAGGTTATTGCCCAGTACGAAGATATCCCAATGGCTATTTATCATCATGATGACAACACATTGGGTTACCAGTTTCATCCAGAATCAATACTGACGCCAAACGGCGCAATGCTACTTCAGCAAAGTGTCGCTTACTTAACACGCGCCAAATAAAAGAGGACATTATGAGTACACAACCAGAACAACCCATAAATGTTCAACACGCTATTGAACAACTAATTACAGGGCAATCATTAAGCTACGCAGACGCCAAAGCACTGTTTGATGAAATAATGCAAGGTAACATGAGCGAGATTGAGCTAACTGCCCTACTAATAAGCCTTAAAATTAAAGGCGAAGTAAGCGATGAAATAGCAGGTGCTGCAGCCTCAATGCGCGAAAACGCTGTTGCTTTTACTACCAGCAGTACACAACTTGCCGATAGCTGTGGCACTGGCGGCGATGGTTCAAACACAATTAATATAAGCACAACAGCAGCCATAGTTGCCGCTGCTGCCGGCATTAACATGGTAAAACATGGTAATCGCAGTGTATCGAGTAATTCAGGCTCTGCCGACTTACTAAAAGCGCTGGGCATTAATATAGATATGAGCCCAGAGCAGGCAGCAAAATGCCTTGAGCAAACCAATTTTACCTTTTTATTTGCACCGCACTATCACAGTGGCGTACGCCATGCGATGGGCGTGCGTACAGCGCTTAAAACACGCACTATTTTTAATATTTTAGGCCCGCTTGCTAACCCAGCAGCACCTGATGTGCAATTGTTAGGTGTGTATAACGAAGCGTTATGTATGCCAATGGCACAAACACTTAAAACCCTTGGCACAAAGCGCGCTATGATTGTTCACGGCTCGGGCACTGACGAAATAGCTCTACACGGTCCAACAACGGTAGTTGAGCTAAATAATGGCGAGCTTACACAGTACACGCTAAACCCAAGCGACTTCGACCTTGCAAACTATTCACTTGAACAACTCGCTGGTGAAGGCCCACAATACAACGCAAATGCTAGCCTCGCCATCTTGCAAGGCAAAGGCACAGATGCACATAATGCTGCTATTGTGGTTAACGTAGCTGCCCTTTTATACCTAACAGGTAAAGCAGAAACGTTAAAAGAAGGGGCAAAACAAGTACAAACATTATTAAGTTCAGGGCAAGCCATGAACACACTAAATGCAATTATTGAGGTAAGTAATGGCTAATGTATTAGACAAAATTGTTGCTGATAAAAAATTAGAACTCATTGAGCGTAAAGCCGCACGCCCGCTTGAAAGCTTTAAACACCTTGCAGTGCCTACAAGCCGTAGTTTTTACAAAGCATTAGCAGCCCCAGGCACACAGTTTATTTTAGAGTGTAAAAAAGCATCGCCCTCAAAAGGGTTAATTAGAGAGCCATTTGATTTAACCGAAATTACCTCAGTTTATAAAAAATACGCCACCTGCATGAGCGTGTTAACTGATGCTAAATATTTTCAAGGCAGTTTTGACTATCTTGAATTTGTGCGCAGCCAAGTAGAACAACCGCTTATCTGTAAAGACTTTTTTATAGATGAGTACCAAGTATATATGGCGCGTATTTATGGCGGTGACGCTATATTACTGATGCTTTCAGTACTCGATGACGAGAGCTATAAAGCACTGCATGCTGTTGCCGATTCACTTAATATGTCGGTGTTAACAGAAGTAAGTAATGAAGAAGAAGTACACCGCGCACTTGCGCTTAATGCACAAATTATTGGTATTAATAACCGCGATTTACGCGATTTAAGCACCGATTTAGCCACTACTGAAAAACTACGAAAGCTTATTCCGGCTGATAAAGTGGTTATTTCGGAATCGGGTATTTATACCCATCAAGACGTAAAACGTTTAGCTCCATTATGCGATGGCTTTTTAATTGGCAGCTCACTTATGGGCGAGCGTGATTTAGAGCAAGCATGTCGCCGTGTTATTTTAGGCGACAATAAAGTATGTGGTTTAACACGTAGCCAAGATGCACAAACGGCATATCAAAACGGTGCTGTTTATGGTGGTTTAATTTTTCATCCTAAATCGCCTCGCTATGTTGATTTAGATTGCGCAAAAGAGCTAAGCCAAAGTGCCCCGCTTAATTTTGTGGGTGTGTTTGTAGATGCCCCCATTGAGCAAGTTGCTCAATACGCAAGTGTGCTAAAATTGGCGGCAGTTCAATTACATGGTCAAGAAAGTGACGATTACATCGCTCAGCTGCGTACACAGTTACCTACCGGCTGCGAGATTTGGAAAGCCCAAGCAATAAAAGATGCATTGCCAACGCCTGTAAATGGCGTTGACCGACATCTTTACGATACACACAGCGATACACAAGCTGGCGGTACAGGTAAAGCATTTGATTGGTCGGTGCTTCATGATGCAACCACTCCATTTATGCTCGCTGGAGGCTTAAATCCAGACAATATTAAAGATGCGCTTTTTAAAGGTGCCTTAGGCCTTGATTTAAACTCAGGCGTTGAAGAATCTGCGGGTAAAAAGTGCCCTAACAAATTACATAATGCTTTTACAAGCATCAGAAATTATTGAGGTTAAAATGCAAAATCCAGCTTATTTTGGCGAGTTTGGCGGTATGTTTGTACCCGAGTTACTTGTCCCTGCGCTTAAGCAGTTAGAAAACGAATTTAACAAAGCACAAAAAGATCCTGAGTTTCAGGCTGAGCTAAGTAAATTATTAAACGAGTATGCGGGTCGTCCTACCCCACTTACTTTAACGCGCAATTTAGTTAAAAACCCAAAAGTAAAACTGTATCTAAAGCGTGAAGACTTATTACACGGTGGCGCACATAAAACCAACCAAGTACTTGGCCAAGCGTTACTTACTAAGCGCATGGGTAAAAAACAAGTGATTGCTGAAACCGGTGCAGGTCAACACGGTGTTGCAACCGCGCTTGCATGTGCATTATTGGGTTTAAAATGTCGTATTTATATGGGCGCAAAAGACGTTGAACGTCAGCAACCAAACGTATTTAGAATGAAGTTAATGGGCGCAGAAGTTATTCCTGTTACAGCGGGTTCTGGCACATTAAAAGATGCAGTAAATGAAGCGCTGCGTGACTGGTCAGCAAATTATCAAGACGCGCATTACCTACTAGGTACAGCCGCAGGTCCTCACCCATTCCCAACAATTGTACGTGAGTATCAAAAAGTTATTGGTGAAGAAGCCAAACAACAAGTACTTAAAGCCGAAGGTCGTTTACCTGACGCTGTTATTGCCTGTGTTGGTGGTGGTTCAAACGCAATTGGTATGTTCACCGACTTTATTGACGAGCCAGGCGTTAAATTAATTGGTGTTGAGCCTGCAGGTAAGGGGCTTGATACAAATGAGCACGGTGCAACAATTTGTAAAGGCACTAAAGGTATATTACACGGTACTTATACGTACATTATGCAAAATGACGATGGCCAAATTGAAGAGTCTTACTCTGTATCAGCAGGCCTTGATTACCCAGCTGTTGGTCCTCAGCATGCATTTTTACACGAAACTGGTCGCGCTCAATATGTGGGTATTACCGATACAGAAGCGCTTGATGCGTTTCAGTCGCTTGCTAAAAATGAAGGTATTATTCCAGCACTTGAATCAAGCCATGCGTTAGCTTATGCGCTTAAATACGCAGAAGAGCAAACCGAGGAAAGTGTTATAGTGATTAATTTGAGTGGTCGTGGCGATAAAGATTTAGCACACGTTCACAATGTACTAACTGAAAGAGGTCAGCTATGAGCCAAGTAAAAACGGATCGTTACGGCAAAATGTTTGCAGCGCTTAACGAGCAAAAACAAGGTGCGTTTGTACCATTTGTAACGATTGGCGACCCAGGTAAAGAGCAAAGTGTTGCGATTATTAAAAGCCTAATTGACGGCGGCGCTGATGCACTTGAGCTTGGTATTCCGTTTTCTGACCCGATTGCGGATGGTCCTGTAATTCAAAAAGCTAATATTCGCGCACTTGATGTGCACATTAACACGCAAGATTGCTTTGATGTCATTAAAGAAATACGCGAGTACAACGCCGATATTCCAATTGGATTATTACTCTACTCAAACCTTGTTTTTAAGCGCGGCATAGAAGCATTTTACAAAGATGCAAAAGCGGTAGGCGTAGATTCTATTTTAGTGGCTGACGTGCCTTTGCATGAATCTAAAATATTCAGAAAATCGGCAATGGATAACGGTGTAGACCCAATTTTTATTGCAACACCTAATGCAGATGATGACACACTTCGCCAATGCGCCTCTTACGGTCGTGGTTATACGTATTTACTATCGCGCGCTGGTGTTACCGGTACCGATGCTAAAGCACAAATGCCAGCGGGTAATATTGTCACTAAATTAAAAGAATACCATGCAGCTCCTGCTCTTTTAGGGTTTGGTATTTCAACACCAGATGATGTAAAAGCCGCACTTAACGCAGGCGCAGCAGGTGCTATTTCAGGCTCTGCTGTAGTTAAAATTATTGAAGCTAACCTTAACGATTTAGACGCAATGACAACGCAGTTAAAAGCATTTGTTAGTGAAATGAAAGCCGCAACCGCATTATAAAAAGTGTAAATTTACGCATTAAAAAAGGGCATTTTAAAATGCCCTTTTTTTTAAAAAAAGCAAATTAGTGAGCTTGGTGTTTACCCTCTAAAATCTCTTCAATAAATTTAGCATTAAATGCTTCTAAATCAGCTGGGCTTCGGCTTGTTACTAAACCTTTATCTACACATACTTCTTGGTCAACCCAATTAGCACCTGCATTAATTAAATCGCTTTTAATACTTGGAAAAGAGGTAATAGTACGGTCGCGCAATTTATTAATTTCAGCTAACAACCACGGCGCATGGCAAATAGCAGCAACGGGTTTGTTTTTTTCTGCGCCAAAAAATCCATCAATAAAGGCTTTAGCATCTTTATCTTGGCGTAAACTGTCTGGATTAAATAAACCACCAGGAAGCATAAGCGCGTCGTAATCAGCGGGGTCTGCATTTGTAACTAATTTATCTACTGTTACTTTATCGCCCCACTTGTCTTCATTCCAACCAGTAATTTGGCCTTCTTTAATTGATACTATTTCGATGTTTGCACCAACATCAAGTAATGCGCTGCGTGGAGATAAAAGCTCACTTTGCTCAAATCCATCAGTGGCTAAAATTGCAATTTTTTTGCCTTGTAAACGTGTGCTTGTTTGTAATGTACTCATTGAGATCTCCTTATTTTCTTAAAAGTTATATTTAAAATACACAATCAAAAAAGCACGATGCGTGCCGATAACAAGCAATTGAAAATAAAGGAGTAAATTGTAATAGAGTTTATGCTGCCATGTAAATTATTTAGAGATTATGAATAATGTACATAAGTGCTACTTTATTTCCAGCTCATGTAATTTTACACCACCAAAAGCGAGGTATAAAACCTCACCTACAGCATATTTCCCCATTGGTGCGCTTACTTCGCGCTCATGTAATTTAAAGCCATTAAACGCGACGTGTAATCCTGATCTACAGCATATACCCGTAGGTGCGAATTTACTTCGCGCTCATGTAACTTATCTATCAATACGAGGTTTAAAACCTTAAATAAATTTAAAGCAGATCTTTTAACGCTTTCGCGGGTTTAAAAACCGCTTTATTTGCGCCTTCTATTTCAATTGCAGCCCCTGTTTGTGGGTTACGCCCAGTACGCGCTGGGTAATAACTTAGCGCAAAGGTACCAAAGCCATTAATTTGAACTTGATCGCCCTCAGAAAGCGATTTAGTAATGACTTTTTGCAAGCTTGAAAGTGCCGCTTGAGAATCTTTTTTTGTTAATTCACTTTTGTGTGCAATGGCAGCAACGAGTTCTGCTTTATTCATTTTAGGCTCCTAAATACACGCCAAATCAGTGTTGGTTAAGCGTGGGAATATGATGATATGAAAAATACCAAACCAAATTGGTAATAAAGCCACGCAGGCTAAGGGTTACAGGGCAACAAGTCAACCTTGTAGTTGCTAAGCTTTATGTGGTAAAAAGCCTTTGACTCTTTTTTGTATAATTTAGGTAGACTATGCACGCATTAATTGAATACATTCCACTCATACTGTTTTTTGCAGTGTTTAAACTCGTCGATATTTATTGGGCTACCGGTTTATTAATGGCCACTACGCTCATTCAAGTTGCTTATAGCTACTTTAAACATGGCAATGTACCTACTCGTCAGTGGATATTTTTTGGCATTGCGGCTGTGTTTGGTACGTTAACGCTGGTACTTCATGATGAGCAATACATTAAATGGAAAGCAACACTGATATATGCAGGTTTAAGTTTAACGTTACTTGTTAGCCGTTATGTACTTAATAAAAATCTCGTTAAAAAAGCGCTTAGCTCAATCCTCGAAAATGCTAATGATACAAAACAAGCCATTGTTGTCCCAGAACCATTATGGGATAAGCTTAACCTAATGTGGGTTGCTATAACTGCTGGTATAGCGGCACTAAACATTTATATTGCGTATAATTTTTCGCTCGACTTTTGGGTTAACTTTAAAGTGTTTGGTTTAATGGGTATTACTTTTGTAAGCATTTTTGCCACTATTATCGCCTTATATAAATACTTCCCTGATGAAGAAGAGCCTGCAAAGTAAGCCCCCTCGTCATAAAAGTGTCGTCTTAGCTTGCTAGCTTATTAAAAAAAGCAAGTTGAGACGACCTTGAACGCTAATCAATACCGCTGGTTTGAATTTACCCTCATTTTTGTATTGCTGCCTTTGTTGGGCTTTGGATTACGTGAGCATTTAGCAAACTGGCTTATTCCTGCGCTTATTATACTTATGAGTGTGTGCTGTATGTTGCTACTGGGCGATCCTCATTTTAAACGGTTTAGGCTTACAAGCCTTGGGCAATTTTCTGCTGTTAAAAAGCGTGTGTTTAGCTTCTTTTTTTTAGGTGCGCTGTTCTCAGGTATGTTTTACGGGATTATTCATCAGGGAAACTGGTTTACCCTTCCCCGTAACTCGTTTAATGATTGGCTTTTACTGTTGGTGCTCTACCCAATACTGTCGGTTATTCCTCAAGAATTAATATTCAGAACGTATTTTTTTCATCGTTATAAACGCATCATGCCAAAAAAAGCAGTGCGTATTGTAGTTAGTGCGAGTGTATTTGCGTTGGCGCATATTGTGTATGCAAATTGGATTGCAGTAGCCTTAGCATTTTTAGGTGGCTTACTGTTTGCTTATACCTACGCAAAAAGCCGCTCAACCTTTGTGTGCGTTATTGAGCATAGCTTATGGGGGCTTTGGATGTTTACCCTTGGCATTGGCAGCTACCTCGACTCAGGCGCATTTAATTAAAGTAACCTTTATTTAAATTTACATACAAAAAAGCCGCAACAAGTACGGCTTATATAATTGGGTCTGTATTTAAAAGCCAAATATTTTTAGAGCAAAAAACTTAGTCGCGACTGTATTTATAAATATCACCGCTAAAATAATTGGAATAAACGTTGAAAGTGAAAAATTAACGTATTTTTCCATTAAGCTACCAGCATAATTAGGCGAGCCTAAGCTTAGCTCTTGTGTTAAACGTGCTTTTTTCCAGCGGTACATTACAAACAAACACACCATTAAGCCGTTAAGCGGTAAAATTGTGTCGTAGAATACATCAACAATAATATCAAAAAAGCTCTTATTTACACCGCCATAACTGGTAAACGAGGTAAGGCTGTCAATCATACCAAACGACATAGTACATAAAATAGTTAGCACGCCAGTTGTAAGTGTTAAAATACCCAATGCTTTTTTACGGCTAATTCCTTTGCGGTCGCTTAATGTGGCTGTCGGTACTTCAACAATAGATACCAATGACGTAATTGCAGCAAAAAATACCAACAAGAAAAACGAGAATGCTACAATTGATGCGCCTACGTATCCGATATCATTTTGCAGTGCTAATAATATTTTCGGCAAATACACAAAAATCATCGACACTGACGAATCAGAAAGTGCTGATGGGTCTGTGTTTGGATCAAAACTAAATATAGCCGGTAATACCATAAGACCTGCGACAAAGGCGACTAACGAGTCAGTAATTGCTACCATTTTTGCACTACTTACAATGTCATCTTTTTTAGATATATACGACGCGTAAGTCATTAATATACCCATACCTAACGACAACGAGAAAAATGCTTGGCTTAGCGCCCCATTAAGTACGCTTGCACTCATTTTAGAAAAATCAGGGATAATATAATATTTAACACCTGCCATTGCATTATCAAGTGTTAATACATAAATAACTAAAGCAAGAAGCATGACTAGAAGTGCTGGCATCAGAAATTTAGCGGCTTTTTCTATGCCTTGCTTAACACCCCCTAATAAAATTAAGTTAACAATAATTACCACTACCGCCATGTAACCAAAAACAGTGTAGCTGTTAATAAAAACACCAAAATGGCTAGGTTCAGCGAGTAAATCTAAATTCCCCAAACCAGTTTGCATTAAGTAGCCGAAAATCCACACTGTAATTACCATGTAAAACACTGCAATCATAAATGGTGTAAGCACAGCTAAAAACCCTGCAAACTTCCACTTTTTGTCATTGTTTGCCAACAACTTGTACGAGCCGAGTGGATCTTTTTGAGCATTACGGCCCATTGCCATTTCAGCCATCATGACAGGTAAGCAAATGAATACGACAAATAAAGCATAAATTAATAAAAATGCGCCACCACCATTTTTGGTAGCAGAAACAGGAAAACCAACTAAATTACCAATACCCACAGCAGAACCTGCTGCCGCTAGTATGAATCCGAGACGGGAACTAAATCGCTCTCTATTATCGCTCATGCATAAAACCTTTTTATTATTTTGTATATTTCAGCGACTCTACCAGTGTTACACAGATATTTTCAAGCAAATACAGTGTAAAAATAAAATCGAAGTGTAAACCTGCCTAAATACGCTTTTAATTCACCAATTTTCAACGCTGTGATAGTATTGCGTTAATCAAATTTAACAATTTTTATGAGATTTCTTATGTTGTACATGATTCACTCAACAGATGTTGAAAACAGCTTAGAGCTTAGAAAAGCAGCACGCCCAGCACACTTGGAACGTCTTAATGAGCTTGATTCACAAAATCGCTTATTTACTGCAGGTCCTTTTCCAGCAGTTGACAGTGAAGATCCTCAAGAGGCTGGTTTTACCGGTTCACTCGTTGTGGCTGAGTTTGATTCAATAGAAGCCGCGCGTGAATGGGCTGCGGCTGATCCGTATGTTGCCGCAGGCGTATATGAAAATACTGTTGTTAAACCATTTAAAAAAGTGTTCCCTGCTTAACTATAAATAATCGCTTATTAACATAGTTCAGGGTTTGTTCACGGGTTTTTAATTAAAATTGTTAAAGTAAAAGCTAATTTAGTGTTTTTACTTGAATTTTAGTAACTTAGTTAATTAAACTAAGTGTGTTTGGTCTAGGGGTTCTATCATGCGCATATTATTAAGTCTTACTTTTATTGCTTGTACTAGCTTTGCTAGTTTTTCTCAAGTAAATACAACAGCCACAAATCCAACGGCTAAAGCTGAAGTAAGCAAAAAAAAGGCTGTAATACTCGCAAAAAAAACCATTAACGGTAAAACGCTTAAGATTTCTGAACAAACTGACTTTTATACAGTGCGAATACTCAAATCTGACGGCCATGTCGTCGATTTACATATAAATAAAAAAACTGGCGAAGTAAAAAAGGATTAACCGATGCGAATTTTAGTTATAGAAGACGATTTACATTTAGCAGATAACCTACGTAATGCTTTAGAAAAAGAACGTTACAGCGTGGATTTATGCCACGATGGTGAAGCAGGTCTTTTCCATATTACTGAATATCCGCTTGATATGGCCGTTGTTGATTTAGGTTTACCTAAAATAGACGGTATCGAACTGATTAATAAAGCACGTGCACAAGGTATTACTATCCCTATTCTAATTTTAACAGCGCGTGATCGCTGGCAGGACAAAGTAGAAGGTTTAGATGCTGGCGCAGACGATTATCTTACAAAACCATTTCACGTTGAAGAGCTTATTGCACGTTGTAATGCATTAATTCGTCGTAGTGCCGGTAAGGCAAACCCAGAAATGACAGCAGGCCCAATCAAAATCCATACACGCTCGCAGCAAGTTTGGGTTGATGATAAAGAGCTCAGCCTAACCGCTTACGAATATAAAGTGCTTGAATATTTAATGGTAAACCCGCAAAAAGTAATCTCAAAATCAGAATTGACTGAGCACATTTACGATCAAGATTTTGACCTTGATTCAAATGTTATCGAAGTATTTGTACTGCGTTTACGCAAGAAACTTGACCCTGAAGGTGTATTAAACCCAGTAGAGACACTACGTGGGCGCGGTTACAGGCTTAAAAGTCAGTGGTAATACCGCAAATATCGTTAAAAATAAGGCAAGGATTTATCCTTGTCTTTGTTTTATTAGTCGCACTCCCAATCCTGTTTTATTCAATTGGCAAAGCGTATTACGCTTCACTTGTTGATGCGACAGAAAAAACTCTCGAAGCACAGCTATACTCGCTTATATCTGAAGTCGACTTTACTGAGCATGGCATTATTATGCCAAGTACAATTTTAGCGCCTGAGTTAAATAGACTAAACTCCGATACCTACGCAATGATCTATCGTGACGATGAACCCATTTGGCATTCTGAATCAGCAGTTAATGTTAATTTTGTACCTCAACAAGTAGAAACAAAAGCAGGTGCAGCGGACTTTAGACGAGTTGAATATAAAAACACTGCGTACTGGCAACTTAGCCTTACTGTTATTTTAAACAACATAGATCAATCAGAACAGGCACGCTTCATATTAGTTAAACGTAACGATGCCCTACTGCGTTTAATGGACGGTTTTAAGCAAACACTTGTTGATTGGATGTTTATAATGGGCATTGCAATCGCAGGTCTTATGGCGGTTGGTTTTATTTGGAGTGCACGGCCACTGCAACGACTTGATAAAGAAATAAAAGCGATCGAGTCTGGCGATATCCAAGAAATTAAAGGGTTATACCCCATTGAGTTGCAAACTATTAAGTCCGATTTAAACTTACTCCTTGATTCTCAACAACGTCAGAAAGAGCGCTACAGAGCCTCATTGAGCGACCTTGCACACGCGCTTAAAACACCACTAGCTGTTTTGAAATCAAGCCCGCTGGCTAATGATGCAGATGCACAAGAGCAGCTTGACCGTATTAATGTGATGATCGAGCACCAATTAAAACGCGCAGCAACCGGTGCCTCTGATACTTGGAAGAAACAAACGCCAATTAAGCCAGTTCTCGATTCTATTTTAAGTGCTATGGCAAAAGTGTATCGTGATAAAGATATTATTTTTAGTTGCACAGTAACAGATAAAGACTACTTTTTAGGTGATCAAACCGATTTAATGGAACTATTGGGTAATTTAATTGATAACGCCTGTAAAGCATGTCGTTCACAAGTCGAAATACAAGTAGCCCAAAGTAAAACTCTGTGTATTGGTATTAGCGATGATGGTCCTGGTGTACCAGAAGACAAACGCGAGTCTTTACTCACTCGTGGTACACGCCTAGATACATATGAAAGCGGACACGGTGTGGGTATGGCAATTGTATCTGATTTAGTTAAGTCGTATCACGGTACTCTCACTATCACTAAAGCTGATAACTTGGGCGGTGCTCAATTTATTTTAGAGTTTAATTATAATGATAAAAAGTAATAATTTATTAAGGCTAACTGCAATTGTACTGTTAGTAATTAGCCAATACAGTTTTGCTGATGAAGCGTGTACTTTAGTAAAAAAAGCAACCACGGATGAAGCTAAGCGTTATATACAATGTCTAGATACACAAATAAATAAAGCAAAACTAGTGCAAGGCAGTTGGATACAAAAGCGTAAATACGAACTCACTACATCACAAGAAAGTACAGGTAATACCCAAATACTTCCATTATTTATGCGCAGCATTAGTAATAATGAAAAATACATAGAAAGCGCTTGCCAATGGCGTTATTTATTAAAACTCCCTAATGCAACAACTGCGGCTATTAGTTATAAAATCTGTGAAATCCAACTTATCAACCAATTTACTGATGCACTTAAAAAACCATTTTAAAACAAGCAATCTACTAATCGATTGCTTATAGGTAATAAGATGATTAAACCTGTAATTATTATAGGTGGCGGGCTGGCGGGCTTATACAGTGCGTATCAGTTGCAACTACTTAATGCCCCATATTTATTATTAGAAGCTAAATCGCAATTAGGTGGCAGAATTTATTCGGCGCAATCACCAATAAATAGTGGTGTTAGTTTTGATTTGGGCCTACATGGATATTTCCTCACCAGCCAAAAATTCAAGCGCTAATCAAGTCACTCAACTTAAGTCTATTTGAGCAATACACCAAAGGCGATGTGTTATACCAATCGCCACATTCAGAGCAACCACAACAAATTGCAGGCGCTGGAGAGATGCAATTATTTAGGCTCAAACACGGTATGAATACCTTAATAACTGCATTGTATGAGCAACTTAATCCAGATTTTGTATTGTTAAACCACAATGTCACTGAGCTTAAAAAGAGCGGTGATAGCTGGCAAATTACAGTGAATCATTTAGGTAATATAAAACACTTCAATACGAATAAACTAATGTCAGCAATTCCTGCACGCATGGTGACAGCCCATTTAACACCTGAACAATGGGCTACTCCAACACTCATAAGCCGCCTCAACAGCGTACCGACATGGATGGCAGGACAAGCCAAGTTTATAGCTACTTTTGAACATGCATTTTGGCGTGATAATAACTTATCAGGACAATGCTTTAGCAGTGTCGGCCCTATGGTCGAAATTCACGATGCCAGTGCTGAAGATGATAATTACGCCGCATTATTTGGTTTTATAGGTGTGCCCTACTTATCACGAAGCGAAGTAACTAAAGAGCAGTTAATTCAAGCCTGTGTCCAGCAGCTTAGCTACTTTTATGGTCAGGATGCAAAAAAGGCAACAGGGTACTTTATTAAAGACTGGGCAGAGGATGAACTTGTAGCCAATGAGGACGACCGTACTCAGTCTTCACAACACCCTGAATTTAATTTTTCAGGCTTGGGTGAGCAGCTAAGTAACCTAAATATTCATTTTGTAGCGAGTGAATTTGCAAAACAAGAAGCAGGATACTTAGAGGGTGCAATAAATGCAGTTGACGAAGCTATTAATTCAATAATTAGTCTTTAGCAATCAAGAGCTGTAATTTATCCAGCCCTTGATAGTTACAGCGACTAGTTATTTTTGGCGGCGTCTTCACCACTGCCCAATAAAGTGGCAACCCACTTACCTTCGGCACTGGCTTCTAAGCCTATTTTTACAATCATAGTTAATGGCACAGATAAAAGCATACCTACAGTGCCTAGTAACCAACCCCAAAATATTAATGATAAAAACACCACTAATGTTGAAAGACCCAGCCCTTTACCTAAAAATTTAGGTTCTACAATATTGCCCATTACCGTATTTATCGTTAAGTACCCTGCAGCAACAAGTCCTGCCACTAATGGGCCTTGAGTAATAAGGGCAAGTAATACCGCAGGTACAGCTGCGATAATTGATCCAATATTAGGAATGTAATTAAACATAAACGCTAATACTCCCCACAGTACAAAATAATCGATATCTAAAATCCATAAATAAAATGCAGCGATTATACCAGTGGCTAAACTCACTAATGTTTTAATAGCAAGATAGGAGTTTATCGATTCTAAAAAGCGGTCTATTTGTTTCATTTTACTATCGGGATCATCAAGGGCCATGTGTATTTTATTACTCAGCATCGGCCCTTCAAACAACATAAACACAACCGTTAAAATAATTAAAAACATGTTGGCCATTACCCCACCTAAACCAGTGAGCATATCCGTGGCTACATCGACCATTTTTCCTGGATCGAACATATTGATTAACTGTTCTTTATTAATCAATATGTTGTATTGAGATGCTAAATCGACCAGCCATACAAACTCTTCTTTAAGCTGTGTTTTATATTCAGGAAGCTGCTGCGAAAAATCGTTTATGGACTGCCCAACAAGCCCACCTAAGCTTACGCCTAAACCAACAATAATTAGTACCACTAACATAACAGCAATACCTTTGGGAATTCGATATCGCGCGAAAAACTTAATAAATGGATTACAAATAATGGCAATAAACGCCGCTAGAATAAATGGAATAATAATTACACTTGCTGATTTTATACCCGCAAGTACAACGACCAAGGCAGCAAAAACTATTAAACTTTTATTCACTCCAGTTAAATTTGCCAACTCACTAATCCTTTTATTAATTATATTGCCCCAGTGTAAGGCAAAAGCTAATGAAATGAAATAATTACCAAGTGATCATAAAAGTATGCTTTACGTATAAATTTGCAAAGCTGTTTGCTAGCGAGTATGTTTTTTAATCACTTGCTACTATTTTATTGTAAGGATTAATAATGCATATATTTGTTACTGGCGCGACCGGATTAATTGGTAAGCACTTATGCCCTTTTTTACTTCACCATAATACGGTTACTGTGCTTAGCCGAAACCCGACTAAAGCAAACGTATTATTGGGCCATAAAGTTAAAGCCGTAAGCAATGTTAATTCAGTGGATTTTAACAGCGTTGATATTGTTATTAATCTAGCTGGCGAACCGATTGTTAATAAACGTTGGAGTGACAAACAAAAACACATAATACGAGACAGCCGTATTGGTGTTACACAGCAAATTAGTGAAGCAATTAAAGCCAGTAACACTCCCCCACATACTTTTATATCAGGTAGTGCCGTTGGTTTTTATGGTCGACAAAATAGTAACCCTATTGATGAAACTTTTGAAAACCCACACGACGAATTTAGCCACCAGCTTTGTAAAGAGTGGGAAAATGCAGCTTTACTCGCGCAATCAGAACAAACCAGAGTGTGCCTTTTACGAACGGGTATTGTTTTAGCTAAAAAAGGTGGGGCATTAGGTAAAATGCTACCCGCTTTTAAATTATGCTTAGGCGGCCCGATTGGTAACGGAGAGCAAGGTATGTCGTGGATACACATTGACGATATGATTCAGCTAATACTCTTTATAATTAAGCATCCAGAAATTTCAGGCCCAGTTAACGCAACAGCACCAAACCCGGTCAGTAATGCCGAGTTTAGTAAAAGCTTAGGGAATGCATTGTCGCGGCCTGCATTTATCGCTATGCCAACCGCAGTACTTAAACTGCTAATGGGTGAAATGTCAGATTTATTAACCACTGGGCAATTTGTTATCCCACGTAAGGCCCAAGCTCATAATTATCGCTTTTATCACCCTGATATTAAATCAGCCCTAGAAAGTTTGACTTAGTCATTATAAATAAACTGCGCCAAAATTAAGCTAGATTTTGTATCTAGTTGTTCTAAATTAACAACGTTTAAGAATTATTTAATTCGTTAAATTACTCAAGTATTTATGCAGGTTAGTATTAATCCTCTACATAAAAAAAGCCCTTCATTTGAAGGGCTTTGGTAAACACACAATAGAGTTAATAAACTACTTACAAGAGAGCGTAGCCTCGCCTGCCATATTTGGCAAAAACTGAATATTAGCTACAGAAATTGATGTTTTACCATTACTGCGTAAGCTAAATGGGCTTGTTAGGTTTGCAAAGTTAACACCCTTATCAGCAAAACAACCTAAATCGATTGATACTGACTGCCATTTATTTTCAATAGCTTTGTCCACTACGTTTGCTAAATCAATGCTTGCACCACATTCACCTGAGCAAGTCATAGCAAGTGCTATATCGCTCGTTAGTACTTCGTTTAATTTAATATCAAAGCTAATCACACTGTTTGCTTCAACGTAGGCAATGGTATCTTCTGCAAAGCTTGTTACTATTTCAGCACTGGCTTTTTCTGCACCACTGAAGTTAAATTGGCGCGCGTCTTCTTGTACTATTTTGTCCTCAGTTCGGTATTTAATTGCACCAAATTCATGGGTACTACTCGATACATCTAAAAGCTCATCGCCCGATTTTAACAATAAGCGCCATGGTGCTACAGGTGCACCAACAAGTATATCCATACTCGTAAGCCCTGAGTTATCAAGTTTAGAGTCTTCATCAAGGTCGTCAGCTAGCACGTTTTTATCGCCATACGTTAAACCAAAACCATAAGGAAGTAATGGTTCGTAATTTTCATCGCCTTTATTAACCGCAGTTTGTACCGCCGATTTAGGCCAAGAAAACGATAGCTTACCTTTAAAGTTATTTTGGATGGTGCCGTCTGCCGCTTTTAATAAAACATCAGCAATACCTGCACCTTCTGTACCAGGTAACCATGCAGCCACAAACGCATCAGATGCGTTAAGCTCGCTGTTAACCCACATAGGTCGACCTGATATAAACACCGATACAACAGGAATACCTTGCTCTTTTAGCGAGCTTAAAAGTGCTAATGACTTTTTATTTCCGCGCTCAAACTCAAGGTTATCTTTATCGCCGTGCCCTTCTGCGTAAGGTTCTTCACCAAATACAACAATGGCAACATCAGGACGTTGTTCAAACGTACCATCAGCACTTAAAGTAACACTTCCACCTGCTGCAGATATTTGCTCTTCAAGCCCTTTGTAAATTGACGTTGCTCCAGGGAAGTCTGCATTTTTATTATTAGTCCCTTGCCACGTAATACTCCACCCACCCGACTGTTTACCTATGTTATCGGCACCATCACCTGCAACAAGTACGCGTTGATTAGCTGCGATAGGTAATAGGTTATTTTTATTTTTAAGTAATACAAGCGACTCGCGCACAGCTTGACGTGCTACTTCGCGATGCGCTTGCGCGCCAATAAGCTCTGTTTTACCCGAGTAAAGACGCTTAGCCGGACTTGGTTTATCAAATAACCCAGCGCGTAACTTAACGCGTAAAATACGTGCAACCGCATCATCAATGCGGCTCATACTTATTTTACCTGCATTTACTTGTGCAATTGTATTTTCATATAGCGGCTTCCACGCGCCTGTTGGCACCATAAAAATATCAAGGCCAGCATTTACCGCTTCTGGGCAGCTTTCGTTAGTACAGCCTTTAATTTGCCCATGGCCGTTCCAATCACCCACTACAAAACCATCAAAACCCATACGTGTTTTTAATACATCTGTAAGTAAGTATTTATTGCCGTGATTTTTAACGCCATTCCAGCTATTAAAAGACGCCATAACAGATTGACTACCCGCCGACAAACCACCTACGTAACCTTGGGCATGAATATCAAATAGCGACTGCTCGCTGTCTATATTATTTCCCTGATCATCCCCATCAACAGTGCCGCCATCGCCAATAAAGTGCTTAACCGTGCTAATAACGCGCTTATCACTTAAAAAGTCGCCATCGGCTTTACCTTGCAATCCATTTACAATCGCTGCTGAGTAATCGTGAACAATTTTTGGATCCTCAGAATAGCCTTCGTACGTTCTGCCCCATCGGTCGTCTCGTACTACTGCTACAGTGGGTGCAAATACCCAATCTATCCCCGTAGCCATTACTTCTACTGCGGTAATAGACGCTATTTGCTCTATTAAATCTGGGTTATTAGCCGCGCCTAAACCAATATTATGTGGAAAAAGTGTCGCGCCAATTACGTTATTATGACCATGTACTGCATCGGTGCCCCACATAGTTGGAATTTTGCTGCCATCCACAGAGTCATCAATAGATGCTTGATACATTTTTTCTGCAAGTGCAACCCAATCCTCTGGCGTTGCATGCTTATCGCCATTAGGAAAAGCACCACCGCCATTAAGGTAAGAGCCAAAACCATATTTGCGCATGTCTTCAACGGTAATATCACGGATTTCTGGTTGAATCATTTGCGCTACTTTTTGCTCAAGCGTCATATTTTCTAAAAACGTGACAATTTGAGCTTCAATAGCAGGGTCTTTTTTTACTGCAATTGAAAGCTTTGGCCAAATTTTCTCTAGCTTTGATTGCGCTTCAACATTTACTTTTTCAACATTGCTTTCGTTAGTACATCCGCTTAGTGCAGTAACACTTCCTACTAACGTTGCAATTGCTAATGCATTAAGTTTAAAAGTCGTTTTCATTATGATGGCTCCTTCACTAATACTGTTTTGCTGCCTCGTAGGCCGTAAAAAACAATGAATATGTAACATAAAATAGGTAAAACATACGAAAGTTGAACACCCACACTATCAGCAAGCGCACCTTGTAAAAGTGGCACTATTGCACCACCTACAATCGCCAAACACAAAATACCAGAGCCTTGAGCGGTATGCTTACCAAGTCCATTTAACGCTAAACTAAAAATAGTTGGGAACATAATAGAATTGAATAAACCAACCAATAGTATTGACCACATTGCTAATTGACCCGACGTGCTCATGGCAATAATGACTAAAATAATAGCCATGGTTGCGTTAAAGCCAAGTACTTTACCTGCGGGTAGTTTTTGCATTACAGCAGCACCAATAAAACGCCCAACCATAGCACCACCAAAATAATAAGTGATGTAATGAGCTGCAACATTTTCTTTTAGCCCTGCTATATTTTCTTGTGCTAAAAAGCTTACTAAAAAGCTACCAATTGCCACTTCTGCGCCAACATACATAAATATACCCACAGCACCTAATACAAGATGGCGATACTGCCAAGCACTGCCTTCAATTGCCTCTGATTTTTCGGCTTCTGCTTTTTGCTCGCTCATAATGTCTGGCAATTTAAGCCATGCAAAAATACCAGCTAGTAAAATAAGCATTGCAGCTAAAAGGAGGTAAGGAAGTTGAACTGATTCTGCATTTTGAGCCGGTGTTAAAAAGGCATCTGACGCTGAGTCCAGAATTAACAGTGCTCCAAATGATGGCGCAACTGTAGTGCCTAACGCGTTAAAAGCTTGAGTAAGCGTTAAACGAGAAGACGCTGTTTTTGCAGAACCCAACAAACTTACATAAGGATTAGCAGATACTTGTAATAACGTTATGCCACTGGCAAGTACAAATAAAGCGAATAAAAATACAGGATAACTATGTAAAGACGCTGCTGGGTAAAATAAGACACACCCTACTGCCGCAATTAAAAGCCCAACCACGATTCCTTTTTTATAACCAAGCTTTTTAACAATGTGTCCACTAGGGAGTGACATTAAAAAGTAAGCGCCAAAAAAGCAAAACTGCACAAGCATTGCTTGTACATACGTTAAATCGAAAACCGCTTTTAAATGCGGAATCAAAATATCATTTAAGCAGGTAATAAAACCCCACATAAAAAACAGTGAAGTTAAAGATGTAAGTGCAAAACCATAGTTTTTATCTTGGTGGTTTTGCGACTGTGTGTGTGATGTCAGTGGTGCTGAACTAGCCATGTGCTCTCCGCAATTTATTATTATAAATTGATCTTCAGTAAGTAATTAATACAAACCCCGCTAAGGCGCAGTATTTAAGAGTTGACCTGAAGATTAATTAACATTAATCTAAAAATGTAAGCGCTTTCACGACTAATTAAATACGAACATGTTACATATTTCAACAACTTTTATTTTTAATAATGTTTTGTACCCGCTGAAAGTCAGTAAAAATAAGCGCTAAGCGTGCAATTAAGTTCTCAAAAAGGTTTGTAACCAATGACAAAAATATCATTACCATTTAATTCACCTCTATTAACAAAAGACTTTGTTTATGGTGTAGCTACAGCATCATTTCAGATAGAGGGCGGATATGAGCATCGCTTACCGTGTATTTGGGATACCTTTTGTAGTACTGCAGGTAAAATTGCTGACAATTCACATGGTCATATTGCCTGCGATCATTACAATAATTGGCAACAAGACATAGATTTAATAGAGTCTCTAGGTGTTGATGCTTACAGGCTTTCTATTTCATGGCCTCGCGTGATGACTCAAGACGGAAAGTTAAATCCTGTAGGCGTTAAGTTTTATACTGATATTTTAGATGAGCTAAAACGAAAAAATATAAAAGCCTTTGTTACTTTGTACCACTGGGATTTACCGCAACACCTTGAAGATGAAGGCGGCTGGCTCAACAGAAAAACAGCTTACGCATTTGAGCAATACGTAGAACTAATTACTAACGCATTTGGAACACGAGTGTATTCTTACGCTACATTAAACGAACCCTTTTGCAGCGCGTTTTTGGGTTACGAAATTGGTATCCATGCCCCAGGTAAAGTGGGTAAAGAATATGGTCGTAAAGCAGCGCACCATTTATTATTAGCCCACGGACTCGCTATGAGCGTATTAAAGCAAAACTCGCCTAATACTTTAAATGGCATAGTGCTAAACTTTACGCCGTGTTATAGCCTAACTCAAAGTGATGAAGACTTAAAAGCCACTGCATTTGCAGACGACTACCTTAATCAGTGGTATATCAAACCAATAATTGATGCCCAATACCCCGATATAATTAATCAATTACCATTAAACCATCAGCCTGAGATTCTTGAGGGCGATATGGAACTAATTTCTCAATCTATTGATTACTTAGGTATTAACTTTTATACCCGCCAAGTTTATAAAGCGCACCCTACTGACATTTATGAGCCTATTGCACCTACGGGCCCGCTAACTGATATGGGGTGGGAAATTTATCCGCAATCGTTCACTGACTTGCTCGTATCGCTTAATAAAACATACACCTTACCGCCTATTTATATAACCGAAAATGGTGCAGCAATGCCCGATACGTATAATAATGGTGAAGTTAACGACTTAGACCGTTTAAGTTATTATAATACTCATTTAAACGCGGTTCATAATGCAATTGAACAAGGTGTTGTTATACATGGCTACTTTGCTTGGAGCTTAATGGATAACTTTGAATGGGCTGAAGGCTATTTAAAACGTTTTGGTATTGTGTATGTAGATTATAAAACCCAGCAACGCACTATTAAAAATAGTGGCTTAGCTTATAAAGAACTCATCTCTAAAAGATAAAAGCATACCCATAACTAAAAACAAGTATAAAGCGGGATAAATAATCATGGTCAGTGTAAAAGAAAAAATAGCGTATGGCTTAGGCGACACCGCCAGTAATATTATTTTTCAAACAGTTATGATGTTTTTAATGCTGTACTACACAGACGTAGTGGGTTTATCACCCGCTGTTGTCGGTACTATGTTTTTAGCAGTACGTATTTTTGATGCCGTAACCGACCCATTAATGGGCAACCTTGCTGACAAAACACATACGCGCTGGGGGCACTTTCGCCCCTACCTACTTTGGCTTTCACTTCCTTTTGCCATTATTAGTATTTTAGCGTTTACCACACCTGATTTAGAAGGCACCGATAAAATAATTTACGCCTTTACTACTTACACACTACTTATGGTGGCTTACACCGCTATCAATATTCCTTATTGTGCACTGGGCGGTGTACTTACAAGCGACGCAAAAGAGCGCGTGACTATTCAGTCTTACCGCTTTGTATTTGGTATGTTAGGCGGCGTAATAGTAGCGGGTTGTACTATGCCAATGGTTGAGTACTTTGGCCAAGGCGATGCAGCTAAGGGCTATCAATACACCATGACTGCAATGAGCATTTTAGGCTTTGTACTATTTTTACTTTGTTTTTTAGGCACAAAAGAGCGTATACAACAGCCAAAAGAGCAAAACATTCCTTTTGCCCAAAGTGTTAAAGCATTAATTAAAAACGATCAATGGCGAACGCTTTGCTTAGCGGCGTTCTTTTTACTTACCGGTCAAGTATTAAGGCTTACGCTTGCTGTTTACTACGTAAAATACTATTTAGGTCGAGACGATTTAATCACCTTATTTATGACACTAGGCGTTGCAGCAAGCATGGTAGGTTGTGCTTTAGCTCAACCGCTTGCAAAGCGCTTTTGTAAAATAAAAGCCTATATAAGCTTACAAGTTATTGCTGCCGCTATTTGTGGTTTTAGCTACTTTATTAGTAAAGATCAATTAGTACTCGCATTTACTGCCTTTATTTTATGGAAATTCTTTTTAGATATGGCAACCCCGTTGTTGTGGGCCAAAATGGCCGACACCATAGATTACGGGCATGAAAAAACAGGTGTACGCATTACGGGTTTAGTTTATTCAGGCGTCATATTTTTTATTAAAATGGGCGTGGCGGTAGGCGGCGCAATTGCAGGCTGGTTGTTATCTTTTTACAGCTATCAGGCCGATGCAGTACAAACACTTGATACTCAACACGGTATTTTACTTTCATTTACTGTCTTACCTGCTTTTGGATCTTTATTTGTTGCCTACATAATGAAAAAATATACACTGACTAATCAGGTTGTTGAAAATATTCAATCTAAACTAACAACTAGGGTCTGTTGATCTTTCAAGGTTAAATTTGCAGCAGTCTGTTTGGTATTTAGGCAAGGCAGAGCCTATGTAGTGTGGTTATTCCCCATAAATGGGCGATAACGTAGCATTAATGCCAAACAGGCGCAGCCCAAAGGGTTCTTTCTAGGGGCTATTTACTCTTTGTTGCTCGGTTTTTACTTAGCCCACTAGGTTACAAACCTCGCGCCGCGATTAAATAGCCCCTAGTTTGAACAAATTTTAATCCGCAAAGATCAACAGACCCTAGTTAAGGATAAGCGAGTGAACAAATAACATGGCAACAATTTATCAAGTCTCAGAGCTTGCGGGCGTATCGTTAGCCACCGTTTCTCGCGTGATGAACAAAAATACCCGTGTAAGCGATAAAACCAAACAAAAAGTGCTTGATGCCATGGAGCAGCTTGGCTACAAGCCTAACTCAATAGCGCAATCTTTAGCCTCTAACTGTACTAACAGTGTCGGTATTTTAGTGTCTGAGTTACATGGTCCTTTCTTTGCCCAAATGATGGCAGGTATTGAGTCGGAGCTTCGTGCTGCGGGTAAACACGTTATTATTACCACCGGGCACAGTGAAGAAGACAAAGAACAAGAAGGCATTGAGTTTTTAATTAGCAGACGCTGCGATGCTATTATTTTGCACGTTGAAGCCGTTTCAGACGACTACCTAATAAAACTAAGTAAAGGCTCTACGCCCGTTTATTTAATGAGCCGTTACGTAGAGCAATTAAAAGATAACTGTATCAGTTTAGATAATCAATTAGGTGGCTACCTAGCCACTAAATCGATATTAAATCAAGGCCATACACAAATAGCGTACATTGCAGGTCCGCAGTTTAAAGCCGATGCTTTTAACCGCTTAGAGGGTCATAAACAAGCACTCACAGAGGCTGGTATTAAATTTGATCCTGCGCTTTATTACATTGGCGATTTTAACGAAACCGGTGGTAGTGAAGGCTTAAAACATTTTATTGATGAAAAGCTCAGCTTTACTGCACTAGTGTGCGCCAATGACGAAATGGCTTCCGGTGCTATGAAATATGCTCGAGAGCACGGTTATAATTTACCAAACGATTTATCGATTGTTGGATTTGATAACGTTATTTTTGCAAACTATCTGTACCCTACACTCACGACCATAGATAATCCGGTCGGGAAAATGGGCGAAATGGCCGCTAAATTAGTGCTTAAAGATGTTTATCAAAATAAAAACCTTGTTATAAATCGCTTTTTTGAACCCACTTTAATGCAGCGCGATTCATCTGCACCACTTATTAAATAAAGACTAAAAGCAAATACTAATTTTGGTACAAAAAAAGCGGCTAAATGCCGCTTTTGTATGTGAGCTACTTAACAATCCAAGGCGTTACTTTAATAACCTGCGATATATCACCAAGTGCTGCGGTATCATCTTCCCAGCTATCTTTAACTGCAAAGTAACACACTGACTTTTCACACGTTATGCTCTTATCATCAAATTGCATTGGGCTTTTAAATGTAACTGCTACGCCCTTTTGCTCTGGTAATAAAAACCACATTAATTTACTTACAAAAAAGCCCGACAGATCAGTTAACAGCTCATCAAGTTCTTCGTTAATGGTATATAACGACTGCTTTGAAAGCGCTAAACCTTCAAGTTCATTTGCTTCTATTTGTAACTTTAATTGGCAATCATGTTCAGGGTTTTGTGGCTGAACAACAATCACCGCTTTATCGCTATCAAGTTGTTTATCGAACGGTAATAGTAGCTGTGCTTTATCGGTAAAGTTGAGCGGATACTCGTTTTTTTCGGTTAAAATAGTACCGCTTTTTATTGCGCACGCTTCGTTAGTTGCTATATCACTTATATAAAAGTTAACTCGCGCATATTGAAAATCGCCTTTGTTAACTACCTTTAAACGATCGTAAAAACCGTCGTACGACATCACAAATTCTCTCGCATTGGCGTTAAATACAGTCGTACTAAGCAACAACAACGAGATAACACTCGCGCAATTTAGAATACGTTTATTCATCAAAGTAAGCTCTATTTTGGTTGATCATAGTGTTCAATTCTTCAATGTACGCTTCACCACGTTCAGAATATGACATTAAACCCTGCGTTAGTTTTGTCGCCTTGATCTGCTTTTGTTCAAGGCGTAAATTTTCGCGAATCGCGCGTAAATCTTTATAAGCAGGATGCGTGTTGATATTTTTAAAGTAAGAATTTATAGCCGCTCTTACCGACTTAAACGCAGCCACTTCATGCACAGCACCTGTATTACGGCGTCTTGGCACCATGCCACAACCTTTTGAATAACACCACTGACCAAAAAAGTTAAGGCCAATACGTGCAAAACGCGATGTGCCCCACGCAGATTCATTCGCTGCTTGCATAAGCGCTAATTCTTTAGGAATTATATCAACACGACGTAGTGCTTGTGTAAGTATTAGCGTATCAATCGTGGTTGGTAAGCCGTACGACTTTAAAATTTTAACAATATCTTTGCTTTGTTTAGATTGCAGTGGCTCGTTATCCTCAAGCATCATGCGTGCTATTTCAAGCTTAGCGCGTTGCTGTAGTATTTTTTTATTTTCGGCTTCAACGTGCGGACGAATAAAGCTAAAAAATGCATGTTTTTTTTCTTTAACATCACTAAATTCTGAAAACTTTGGCAGTTTTACATTATGTAATGGTTTTTCTTTTTTCTTCACTTTTTTTGGTTGTTCTGACGTTTGTTCTTCCGATTCAACATCGTCACTTTGTATAAACGGATATGCAAGCGCCCATACAAAAAACACGGTTAGTAAAAGCTTAAAAATCGTTTTTAACATGTATTCTCTCTTTGAAACAACAACTATGCATGGTTTATACACAAGCATACGAAGGCGCATTATACCTAAGCCACTTTATAAACGCGAATAACTGGGGTTTGATAACCTTTTACGGTTGAATCTTCAGCAATGTATTTGGGTTTTAGATAAAACAGAGCCTATGTAGTGCATTTGTTCATTCGCAATTTATAAGTCCATGGGTATACTGAGCAAAGTTTAATAATATTAACTATGTGTGAGTAAGCAGTATGGATAAACAATGGCAAAGCCGAATAATAGAGCAATATAAACATCGTCCTAGCGATAACCGCTCGCCGTGGCAGGTCGATCGTTCGCGTATTATTCATGCAGCTGCATTTAGGCGTTTGCAAGCTAAAACCCAAATTATGGGCATTGGCCTAAACGACTTTTACCGCACTCGCCTTACCCATTCTTTAGAAGTATCGCAAATTGGTACCGGCATATTGCGCCATTTAAAAGCGCAACATAGCGACTTTAAGCACTTTCCATCAACTGGACTGCTAGAAACACTGTGCTTGGCGCACGATATTGGCCACCCGCCTTTTGGCCATGGTGGTGAAATAGCGCTAAATTACATGATGCGCGATCATGGTGGTTTTGAAGGTAACGCACAAACACTGCGCATAGTTGCAAAACTTGAGCCTTACAGTAATGGCCACGGTATGAACCTAACTCGTCGTACTTTATTAGGATTTATAAAATACCCCGCGTTTATTAATACGCTTTGGCATACCATTCCCGATGCAACAACAGGCCGTGCATTTATTAAAGCTGATGATTGGCGACCTGCCAAAGGGTTATACAACGACGATGCAACCATATTCAATTGGATAGTAGAACCACTGAGTCAAAACGATAAAACATTGTTAGGTAACCATGCCGCTATTGATAAGTACCGCGCTAAAACAATGTATAAATCGCTCGATAGCGCCATAATGGAACATGCCGACGATATAGCATATGCGGTACACGACTTAGAAGATGCCATTGCAACCCACGTACTCACATTAGACGATTGGCAAACCCATGCTCTGCCCCATTTAAAAGCACTAAACTTTGACTGGCTAAACGACATGCTTGAATCGCTGACCCAGCGCTTGTTTTCAAAAAATGATTATGAGCGAAAAGATGCCATAGGTGAGCTGGTTAATACCTTTATTATTCATATACATTTGGATATTCAAAACGATGACTTTGAATGCCCTATTTTAAAGTACACCGCTAAATTAGATGCCCAATACGACAGTGTATTGCAAATACTTAAGCATTTTGTGTTTCAACGTTTAATACGCGACCCCGAAATGCAACAAATAGAGTTCAAAGGTCAAAACTTACTAATAGAGTTATTTACCGCGTTTGCTAGCGATCCGCTGCGCTTATTGCCCGAAACAACACAAGCACAATACATAGAAGCACAAAAGCAAAACCAAGGGATGCGTATAATTTGCGATTATTTGAGCGGAATGACCGATGAGTACGCTTATAAAACGTATCAACGATTGTTTTCACCTATGCAGTAGCAATACCAATTCTATTAAAAAGGCCGAGGAAATTTAATTTACTCGGCCTTTTTAGTTTTATATTTTGTTAAAGCGCTTTTATAACGACTCTACACCCATGTTGTATAGCGTAAAACCAAATATATCAGCGTACTGCTCAATCGTTTTACTGGTAGGTGTACCTGCACCATGCCCCGCATTTGTTTCTATGCGAATAAGCGTTGGATTATTACCTGTTTGCTTTGCTTGAAGCTCAGCGGCAAACTTAAACGAATGCGAAGGGACAACGCGGTCATCATGATCGCCGGTTGTGATCATAGTCGCTGGATACTCAACACCTGCTTTTACATTATGAAGTGGTGAATAACCTTTAATGTATTCAAATATTTCCTTGCTTTGCTCACTGGTACCGTAGTCGTATGCCCAACCAGCGCCTGCTGTAAATGTATGGTAGCGCAGCATATCAAGTACACCTACAGCAGGTAGAGCCACCTGAAATAAGTCAGGGCGCTGCGTCATCACTGCGCCAACTAACAAACCACCATTAGATCCACCGCGAAGTGCTAAACGCTTTTTAGATGTGTACTTTTTATCTTTTAAGTACTCAGCTGCGGCAATAAAGTCGTCAAACACATTTTGCTTTTGCAATTTAGTGCCTGCATTGTGCCAGTCTTTACCGTACTCACCACCACCGCGAATATTAGCAACGGCGTACACGCCACCTTGCTCAAGCCATACTGCATTAACGGGGCTAAAGCTTGGCGTTAAACTAATATTAAAACCACCGTAACCGTATAAAATTGTAGGGTTTGAACCATCAAGCTTAATGCCTGTTTTATAGGTAATTACCATCGGTATTTTAGTACCGTCTTTTGATGTGTAAAACACCTGCTCAGACGTGTAATCATCACTATTAAAATCAATAGCCGACTTACGATAAACACCCGATTCACCCGTAGTTACGTCAAACGTATAAGTAGTACCTGGTGTTTTGTAGTTAGTGAACGAATAATAAAGCGTTGTTTGATCTTTTTTACCGCCAAAACCACGTGCTGTACCCACGCCTGGCAATGTAATTTCGCGAATTAGCTCGCCTTTTTTGTTGTACTGTTTTACCTGCGAAATCGCATCAACCATGTAGTTTGCAAAAAAGGTATCGCCGCCTTTTGTAAGGTTTAGTACGTTTTTGGTTTCAGGAATTAAATCAACCCAATTTTCTGGGCTTGGGTTGCTTGCATCAACTGTCACTACTTTTTTGTTTGGTGCATTAAGGTTAGTAACTAAAAATAGCTTGCTGCCTTCGTTATCAATCACTGATGTATCTGAATCAGTATTTCCAACAACCGTTACAAACTCACTGTTTTGCTTTGTTAAGTCTTTTATAAACAGCTTATTACCTGAGGTTGACGTACTAGCTGAAATAAGTAAGTAGCGGCCGTCATGAGTTACATCAGCGCCTACATAGCGATGTTTCTGCTCATCAGTTTCACCAAATACAACACTATCAGCAGATTGATCTGTACCTAACTTATGGTAATACGCTTTATGCTGATCTGTTTTAGCCGAGAGTTCACTGCCTTTAGGTTTTTCGTAACTTGAATAATAAAAACCTTCGTTGCCAAGCCACTCTATGCCACTAAATTTAACGTCAACAAGCGCTTCTTCAACTTGCTCTTTAGTATGTGCATCAATAACTATAATTTTACGCCAATCGCTGCCACCTTCAGATATTTGATACGCGAGCAATGAACCATCTTTTGAAAACGATAAACCCGACATAGACGTCGTACCATCTTCACTAAACTTGTTTGGATCTAAAAATACTTCAACGTCGCCGCCATCTTTACTGCGGTACAAAACATATTGATTTTGCAGACCATCGTTTTTATAAAAATAGGTGTAATCACCTTCAGTAAAAGGAGGGCCTATTTTTTCGTAATTCATTAGTTTTTCAAGGCGCTGCTTTAACTTATCGCGATAAGGTATTTGTTCTAAATAAGAAAACGTTAAATTGTTTTGCGCTTTAACCCAATCAGCAGTTTCGCCGCTCATATCATCTTCAAGCCAACGATATGGATCCGTCACCGATTCTTCAAAGTAAGTGTCTACCACTTCACCTTTTTTAGTCTCTGGGTACACAATTGTATTTACTTGTTTCATTGATACTTTTACTTCTTCTTGAGTTACTGTATTAGTTGGCTCTGAACAACCGCTAAGTGCCATAAGTACAGCACATGTTAAAGTTTGCTTAAACATGGTGAGTTCGGTTCTTATTTATTATTAATAGCATAAGAAGTTATTAACTTTTAATTCTTTTGTCTATTAAGATGCGTTCAATGCTATTTGTCGTTGTAAACAAATGTAAAGGTGCGCTTTAATAGCCCACAATCTTCATAAAATAAAAAACAATAAAAGAGCACGCAATGCAAAGTACAAACCCCACATTTAAAAGTTTTAAAGCCTTCTACCCTTATTATTTAAAAGAGCACCGCAACGTTATTTGCCGCCGCTTACATTTTATAGGAAGTACACTGGTTCTTGCTGTAAGCGCAATAGCATTAATAAAACAACAATACAGTTTATTATGGCTATTACCTGTTATTGGATATGGGTTTGCGTGGGTCGGGCATTTCTTTTTTGAAAAAAACCGCCCTGCTACTTTTAAACACCCTTTTTACAGTTTGTGGGGAGATTGGGTAATGTTTAAAGATATGCTTGTAGGAAAAATTAAATTTTAACACTATTTTTAGCACTCTTTTTTATACCAATTACTTATAAAAACAAAATTACTTCATGCTTTAGAGTATAGGTTCTAATAAGTAGTACATAATTTATAAACCACTCATTAAATGTTAATTTAGTTAACATTTAATGGGTGGTTTTGTATTTTACATTTTTTAAAAATATTTATAGCTCAACAGCTGTTTATTGCCAGCCCAATAAAAACGGCTTCCTACTCTCAATTAATTAAACCCATCAACCTCATCTTACCAGTTAACTAAACGTTAAATTTAACTTTTAAATATAATTCATTATTCATCAATTACTTAGCAATCACCTTAGCTATATAACTAAAACAATGGTCATTATAAAAAACAACCAAATGTAATTATAAAAATCCCTAGATTAATTGAATGTTATTCAATTGACTGACTTTGTTAATTAAGTATATGTTCAAAGTAACAAAGAGGTTTACCCACTTTTTTGTATAAAAAAATAGAATAATTCAATGGGTTTCGAATGAGGGAAATAGAACATGAATAAAAAGCCATTATTTCAATTACAGACATCGGTACCACAAATATTACTCGCCATGAGCGCCTCTGCTGCACTACTGGGTTCGCTCTCAGTAAATGCTGCAGAGCAAAACACCAAAGCAGAAGAAAATATTGAACAAATAAGCGTCATAGGCTCTCGCCGATTAGGTCGTACAGTAGAAGATAGTTCAGTGCCTATTGATATTATAGGTGCTGATGCACTTAAAAATTCAGGCTTTACTGAAACGAATGCCCTGCTTAGCAGTTTATTACCAAGCTTTAACTTTCCGCAGGCATCCCTTACAGATGGTAGCGACCATGTGCGCCCTGCCCAACTTCGTGGCTTAGCACCCGATCACACACTAGTGCTTGTTAATGGCAAGCGCCGCCACAGTAATGCACTGCTTAACCTAAATGGCTCAACGGGTCGTGGTTCATCATCGGTTGATTTAAATGCGATACCAGCAAATGCTATTGCCCGCATTGAAGTATTACGTGATGGTGCAGCAGCGCAATATGGCTCTGATGCTATAGCCGGTGTTATTAATATTGTGCTTAAAAGTGCCAGCAGCGGTGGCTCGTTTTCAGCAAACTACGGCGCTAACGTTACTGAAATGGATGGTGTACCACAGCTAAAGTCAGTATCTGAAGGCAGTGATGGTGATTTAGCCTTTACCGAGGGTAGCGATCGCTCGTTAACCGACGGTCAAACATTAACCCTACAAGGTAATATGGGTTTTGAACTAGGCGATAATGGCTTTTTAAACATCTCAACAGAATACCGCGACCGCCATTCAACTAACCGCTCAGACTACGACCAACGTGAAAACTATGCACGATTAGAAGATGGCTCACTCGACCCACGCGAACTGACCGTAAATCGATATAACCATAATTTTGGTAATGGCGATGTTGAAGACTTCTCTATTTTTTACAACGCAGGTTACCAGTTAACAAACAACGCCGATTTATATTCATTTGGCTCTTACAGCAAACGTGAAGGCGAAGGCGGCGGGTTTTATCGTCGCGCAAGCGATAGTCGTAACGTAGAAGAGATTTATCCTGATGGTTTTTTACCGGTTATTACCTCAGATATAAATGACTTTTCATTAGCTCTGGGTGTTAAAGGCTTCGTAAGCGAATGGAATTACGATGTATCGGCCGTATATGGTCAAGATGCATTTGAATTTGGTGTTACCAACAGCTTAAATACTTCATACGGCCCAACTAGCCAAACAAGCTTTGATGCCGGCACCCTTACTTACGATCAACTTACCTTAAACGTTGATTTTAGCCGCGAAGTAGACGTCAGCTTTTTAGAAAGCTCTGTAAACGTAGCTGTAGGTGCTGAGTATCGCCGTGAAGGTTACCAAATAGATGCAGGCGAAGAAGCCTCATACGCACAAGGCACATTTGGCCCAGGCGGTGCAGTAACCGACCCTGTTGATGGCCCATTTGGCGCAGCGGGATCACAAGTTTTTCCTGGATTTACACCGGAATCCGAAGGTGATAATAGCCGTCATAACGTGAGCTTATATATAGACCTTGAAACTTACCTTACCGATGATTGGAACCTAACAGTTGCCGCTCGTTACGAGGATTACTCAGACTTTGGCGATACCGTTAATGGTAAAGTTGCAACTCGTTACTCATTAACTGAAGACTTAGCACTACGCGCCTCTGTTTCTACTGGTTTTAGAGCACCTTCTTTGCAGCAGCAATACTTTACCTCAGTGGCCACTGTATTTGTTGATGGTGAACCAACCGAAACAGGTACCTTTGCACCAAGCAGCGATGTAGCAAAAGCACTGGGCTCGCCGGGTCTAGATGCTGAAGAAGCCACAAACTACGGCGTTGGTTTTACATGGTCTACCGACTTTAATTTCAGCTTATCGGTTGATTACTACCAAATATTAATTGATGACCGCATTGTGCTATCAAACAACTTATCGGGCGCTGCTATTGAGCAACTTCTTGAAGGTACAGGCGCTAACCAAGGTCGTTTTTTCTTAAACGCAATTGACAGTAAAACGCGCGGTGTTGATGTTGTAGCTTCTTATAATGTAGCAACCGATGGTTACGGAGATGTTGCCTTTAACTTAGGTTATAACTACGGTAAAAATGAAGTTACCGATATAATTGACCCACCAGCAGCTCTGCAAGGTGCTGGGTTTGATCAAGACAACTTATTCTCTGGTAACGAACTACGTCGTTTTGAAGTAAGTACACCGCGTAATAAATACAATTTAAGTGCAACATGGAATATGGATCAATGGCGCACCACGCTTAGAACAACGCGTTACGGTGAAACACAAGACCCTTCAGATAACCCAGAACGTAACGAAGTGCTTAAACCTAAATGGATAACTGACTTAGATGTGGCCTACTCGCTTACTAGCAACGTATCGCTGAGCGTAGGTGCTAATAATATTTTTGATGTTTACCCAGACGCAACCCGTGAAAATGTTGACGATTTAACAACCTTCTCGCGTTTATTTGCTTACTCTAGCTTCTCAGCGTATGGATTTAACGGACGCTACGTGTACGGTAAAATAGAAATGAAGTTTTAATAAGCACAGCTTAAAGTAACCAAACACACAAAAGCCACCGATTAGGTGGCTTTTTAATGCGAGTTGCTATTAAATCTATAATTAGATTTTAGTTAACCAACCGTGTTTGTCTTCACTTTTACCCCATTGAATATCGTTCAATGCTTGGCGAAGGCGTGCAGTCGTTGGGCCTGGCTCGCCAGTACCTACTTTGTATTCTTTATCGTTATGAATAAACGTCCCCACAGCAGTTAGTACAGCTGCAGTGCCCGAAAGCGCCGCTTCAGTACCTGGTTTAGCAGCACGTTCTAGTAGCTCAGTAACGCTAAAGTTACGCTCGCTTACCGTCATACCTAAATCTTTGGCTATGGTTAAAATACTATTACGCGTTACACCATGTAAAAACGTGCTATCAAGCGCTTTAGTAATAATTTCGTTGCCATCAATAAGTATAAAGTTAGCAGCACCGGTTTCTTGTACATCGCCACCTGGGCAAAATAAAATTTGGTCTGCCTGATACTTAGTTCGTGCAGCACTAATAGGTGCTAGAGCACTGGCGTAGTTACCACCACTTTTTACCATTCCCATGTGCGGGGCGCAGCGCATGCCATCTTCTTCAAGCAGCACGCGCAGTGCAGTTGCACCACCGGCAAAGTAATCACCTACTGGCGATAGTAACGTGTACAAAAGCGAGCTCATTGATGGCGCTGCTGCTTTACCAATTGCCGCCTCAGTACCAATGTGTGTTGGGCGAATATACATAGAGCCCGGCGGTAATGGCGTTTCATCTGCGTATTCGCGCATAATATCGATAATCATCGTTTTTAGCATATCGCTGTCAAAACTCGGTAAGCTTAATAGCGTTGAGCTTTGTTGCATGCGTGCAATGTTTGCATCCATTCTAAAAAGATAAACAGAACCATCTTCATGGCGAAAGGCTTTTAAGCCTTCAAAACATGTACTTGAATAATGAAGAACGTGCGCACCAGCATGAAGTTCAAGTTTATCGGAAGGGACAATTGAGCTTTCGCTCCATTTATTATCAGAAAAACGAGCTTGAATCATCTGCGGCATAAACACGGTACCAAATGCGGCCATTTTAATCTCTCTTGTGTGGTCTATTTTCCCCCATTGTATGACAATCACCCGCCATTTAACCATAGCTAAAGTAAGGCTTTTTTAATTAACTATGAGAAATTTTTGCAAGTACTGTTTACTAATCAACCGCATTGGGTGCTATAAACAAAAAAATCGACTAATGCAGTTGCACTAGCCGATTCTTAAAGGTAAATAATTTACTTGAACGAATACCTAATAATACGTTTTAACACCGAGGTATACTGTTTAAAAAAGCTACCTGTATGGTAATCAATGCCGTGTTTTTTCAAAACGGCTTGTACTTGAGGTGCAACTTCTTGATAGCGCGAAGACGGCATATCTGGAAATAAGTGATGCTCTATTTGGTAGCTCAAATGCCCTGTTAAAACATGAAACCAATGCGACCCTTTAATGTTAGACGAGCCCAATACTTGGCGGTAATACCACTGCCCTTGGGTTTCGTTTACGCAGTCTTCTTGTTTAAAAGTTTGCGTTTCTTCAGTAAAGTGACCACAAAATATTATGGTCGACGTCCATAAATTACGGATTAAGTTTGCTACTAAATTCCCCGCCAATACCCATAAAAATAAAGGCCCTGCAAGTAACGGAAATATCGCATAATCTTTAATTAATTGGCGAGCGCCTTTACTAAAAAAGCGATGCTTTAATGTAGAGTGTGAAACAAGCCCTTCGCGGTTTTCTTTCTTTTTACCAATAAAAACACGCTCTGCTGCTAACTCGTGATACGACACGCCCCACTGAAATAACACACTTAAATTAATATACGTAAAAAACTGCCATACATTTTTAAAACGCCACTTAAAATCATCGCTTAAACGCAACAAGCCATAACCAAAGTCTCTGTCTTTACCAATAATATTAGTATACGTATGGTGTTCAAAGTTATGAACGCGATGCCAACTTTGTCCATCGCACGCTATGTCCCACTCATAATGTTGTGAGTTGAGTTGCTTGTCGTTCATCCAATCGTATTGACCATGCATTACATTGTGGCCAATTTCCATATTGTCTAAAATTTTAGCAAGCGCTAATAACAACACACCTGCAACCCACAATAATGGTTGAATAAAACCGAGCATTAGCAAAATTCGCCCGCTCCATTCACACACTCGCTGTTTGCGCACAACAGAGCGAATATAGTCGGCATCTTGTTGGCCTACTTTGCCAAGGGTGTCCATTTTAATGGCATCTAGCTCGCTTGCGAGCATGTCATAGTTAATGTTTTTCATAATTGTAACTCCAAATCACTAACAGGTTGGCTTACGCAAAGTTGTATTAATTGCTCGCCGTTGTCACTCAATTCACCTGTTTTTAAATTACGTACCACGCCTGACTTTTTAATACATTGGCATTGATGGCAAATACCAATACCGCAACCGCGTTTAACGGGGAGCTTTTTTTCTTCAAACTGAGTCAGTAAAACATCGTTGCCCGATACAACATGGGCACTAGCGTTAATTTTTACATTAAATTGGCTGTCGTCGTTTAAGGTAGGCAGCGCCAAACCAAAGGCCTCTTGGTAGTAATTTAGCTTATGCGTTTTAGCAAAATCGCTCACCGTTTGCATAAATGCTGCAGGGCCACAGCAGTAAATGTCTGGGTTTTCCCACGGCTTAATATTGCTGGTTATATCGCTTGATTGCTCACGCGTTAATAATAAAAACGAAAAATGCTCAAATTGCGCTGCCAACTCACTTAGCTCATCAACACATTGATGCTCAGTGGCTTTTGCGTAATACACTAACGACACTTTTTGCGTAGTTTGGCTTAAGTAATCATCAAGCATAGCCAGCATAGGTGTTATACCCGAGCCGCCTGCAATAAAAGTGGCTGGCGTGTGTGTGTTTTTAAAAACAAAGTCGCCGCTTGGCGCAGAAATATTGCACCACAACCCCGCTTTTAATGCACTGCTGAGTAAGCCTGTAAAGCGCCCTTGCGCATTTGTTTTGATTAGTAAGCGCACCAAACCTGTATTTTTAAATTGCTGAGCGCTTGAGGCCACGGTAAAAACGCGTGTTAATAATCGCCCATTAATTTCAACCGTTAAACTTATATGCTGCCCTGACGTATGTGCCTGCCATTGTTTGCTTGGCTTAAGTTGCACACTTAAAAAACCGCCATCAAGCACAGCTGTACTAACTACTTGCGCTCTAAACTGCCCTGCACGCCACGCAGGTTTAAACACCTGCATTATTGGCTCTATGTAGCCTGCAAAACTTTGATGGTGTAAAAACCATTTTGAAAATTGGTTTAATACTTGAGTCATCATGGTTAAATCTCTATCAAATCTTAATTACTTTGAACTTACACGTGTACGCCCAAACTTCAGCGCACAAGTGTACGCTCAAATTTTAAGTTTTCAACCCCAATAGAGTAATTATTCAATTTTTATTAGCGCAATTTGCTAAAACAATTTCCTGTGAAGAGGTAATTTTAAAATATATAAGTGTGTGTTTTTCATTCAACTCAACGCTTAACAAATTCATTTATGCCATGTTAAGGTTATGTAAGATTGAATTAATTTTGGAAGCCATAATGATAAATTTAAGGTCACATAACATTCACCCTAAACTAATAAGTGCAGGCTTAACCGTTGCTATGTTTGCTATTAATGCACCCGCAAATGCAAAAAGCGATTACGTAAAAAACTATAAACAGCTCGATACTTTATCGCTTAACGTTAACGCAGTAACAGCGGCAGAAGGAGTGGTTATACCTTGGGCTATTGAGCCTTTAGCTAATGGTGATTTACTAATATCTGAGCGCAGCGGAGCGTTATTTTTATTACCTAAAAATACCACTACGTTAACTAAGGTTTCAGGGCTGCCCGACATTGACGCTAATGGCCAAGGTGGATTGCTTGATTTATCACTACACACCGATAGTAAGCAAAACCAATGGCTGTACTTTAGTTACTCAAGTAGTGAGGGCAAAGGAAGCGGAAGTAACACCGCCTTAATGCGCGCCAAGCTAAATAGCGATCATACGCAGCTGTCTGATCAGCAATTGCTATACAAAGGCGAGCATAATAGTACCAAAGGCCAGCACTACGGCAGCCGTATTGTGTTTGATAATGAAGGTTATGTTTATTTTTCAATTGGCGATCGCGGCTCGCGCGACATAAACCCGCAAGATCTCACGCGTGATGGCGGTAAAATTTATCGCTTACACGAAAACGGTAATATCCCAAGCGACAATCCGTTTGTTAAACAAAAAGATGCAAAACATGCGGCATGGTCTTATGGGCACCGTAATCCACAAGGCATGTGGTTTAATAATCAAAACAATATTTTATGGTCTCACGAGCACGGACCACGCGGCGGCGATGAACTTAATATAATAAAAAAAGGCGCTAACTACGGATGGCCTTTAGTAAGCTATGGCGTTAACTACAGCGGTACCAAGTTTACCGACCTTAAAGAAAAAGACGGCATGCAATCGCCCGCATTACACTGGACCCCTTCTATTGCGCCATCCGATATGTTGTATGTAACGAGTGATAAATACCCAAAGCTTAAAGGTAAGCTATTACTAGCATCAATGAAATTTGCATTCATTAGCGCACTAGAGCTCTCAAAAGGTAAGGTTGTTAAGCAATATAAAATACTCGATGGAATTGGCAGAGTACGCAGCTTAGCCCAAAGCAGTAATGGTTTTATTTATTTAGGTATTGATGGGCAAGGTATTAAACGCCTAGAGCCAGAAATGTAAACATTAGCACTAGAACCAGAACTAGCACACAGTACGTTAATAATTACACCGTGTTTACTTTGCGCTTTTAAAGCGCAAAGTAAACATTTTCACCAAACAAAGAACTATTAAGCCCATTAATGCGTACACTAATTACATATAACTTAATAAATTAAGAGAATACTAATGTTTTCATTTTTAAAGCCTGATCCCGTAAAAAAACTGCGTAAAGAATACGACGTAAAACTAGAGCAAGGCATGCAGGCACAAAGAAAAGGCGACATTAAAAGCTTTGCAATGTTAAGCGCAGAAGCCGAAAAAATCTGGAGTGAAATAGAAACTCTAGAGGCTAAAAAAGCCAAATAATACCAATCGTATTAAGTTATTAGACATTTATAGCGACGGATAAATAGAGTGATAACAAGGCATAAATTTCGACATGTAGTTGTTCTACATGAGAAATTTATAACGCCGTTAACGCTTTATTTAGCACGCTAGAAAGGCTAAATATTTAAGTCGACTGGTATAAGTATACTTAAACGTGTCAGCCCTGTTTCAAAAGCAGGAAGACGCGTTTAGTAAATAATTTATGACCTCGTTTTTTACAGCTTCCACCATCCCTAAACCACCCTTTATAATATGCTTACACAAGCAAGTGTAATTAAAGCAGTTACTTACGATTTATTGGTATATCAGCGTCGGAAACAGCAATTCTTACAACAGAGCGAACGAGTTAGTGGGCGAGCCTGCTGAATAGAATCAATGAGTTAACCTGCTTAATTGCTCAGGTTAGTAGCGACTGTGCGTGGTGAAAATATCATTGCTTAACAGTTAAATATTAGGTTTAATGGGGACATAATAAACGCTGAGTAACGCAGGGATAGCTTAGATACGATATACACGTCAATGAAATTGGCTAAATATCGGTTAGGCCATAAAAAGCCTTTCTTTATAAGTAAAGTCCATAGCATAAACAATACCAACGCGAACACACCGAGCAGGTAGCGCCTCAGTCCAACAAGCGATTATGCAACACAAACTACGTGTTGCATAAATACTAAAGTGTTAAGTGCCCGTGTTGCTATCTACCTTCTGTGTTTAAAGAGAAATTAATGAAAAAAAGATTACAAGTATTCGTCTCATCAACCTATTTAGATTTAGTTCCTGAAAGACAAGCCGCTGTGTCCGCAATTTTGAAATCAGGACATATACCTGCTGGGATGGAATTATTTACAGCCGGAGATCAAAGCCAATGGAGTATTATTAAGCGTTGGATCGATGAATCAGATGTTTATATGTTAATTTTAGGTGGAAGATATGGAAGTGTTGAGCCAGACAGTGGTTTAAGTTATACAGAGTTAGAATACAATTATGCTTTAGATATAGGGAAACCATTATTCGCAGTTGTTATAAACGATAATGCGTTAGATGAAAAAATTAAAAAAGTTGGTGCTTCTGTTTTCGAAAAAGATCATCCAGTCGAATTGAAAGCATTTAAACAAAAAGTATTATCTAATATGTCATCATTTTACGAAGATGAAAAAGATATTCGATTATGTGTTCTGGAAAGTTTACCTGAGATTGCTGCAACTAGAGAATTAGACGGTTGGATATCAGGCGCAGAAGTACCAGATACGAAAAGCTTGGTTGATGAAATAACACGATTAACTAAAGAAAATAGAGAACTGACAAATGAGATGGGCTCTCTTCAAGACAAGCTTAAAAATGCACCATCATCTAAGGAAGATTCGTCAAATGAAGAGTTGGCTTTGATCTTGAAATCAATTGAAATTGATTTTCCGAAGGCTATGGAACAGCCTAAAATGAATTTGTTCGCTGCGCTGATGTGGCTAAAAGATCATCTAATTACAGGTGTTACAAATCAGCATGGTACTGATGATTTAACCATGTTTGTTTATCAAAATATACTTCCTAAGTTACAAATACATAATCTCGTAATAAATGAAAAAGTCGCATCTGTAAAATATCGTCGTTTTTCTCTAACTAAGCAAGGGCAAGAATTCTTAGCTTATATTGAAAAGAAGCAAATCTTAAAAAATAGAACTTAATCGGGTAGCCGGAGGTCTCTAACCTCCAGCCCCCACAACACCCATCATGCGGGTCCGCAATGGGCAGAAATTAGGATGACACCCATCCTAATTACCTTGAACCGACTTTCCTTTAAATAAAAAGCGGAACATTACAGTGAACAAAGGTATGAATAAATTGACCTTACGGGGTCAAATGAAAGTGAATGCCTTACTTCACGCTGCGGCAACTGTATTGCCTTGTTCATAATATAGAAAAGCTGCAAAACACGATGCATTAAGAAGGATAAGCCATTTTACCCTAAATAAAAGCCACTCAAACACCCGTCCCCCCTTCCAAAACGCTAATTAAAACAATATCAAACACTTCAATATTCTACGTAAAAATACAGTAATCAATTGAACCAAAATAGGAACTCAGCTATGGTTTATTTATCAATAAAAAAATTAAAAAACGAGTTAATCTACAGGCTCGTTAAGTTACCAAGGAAGATATGCGTAAATTTCTGGCATTGGATATACAATCTCAAATAGACTTGCGAGAAAAGTATCCAGATCTTGATAAGTTGTATGCTGTAGAAGATACTGATGCATATACTTACATGGCGGTTTCGGTTTTCGATCGTTGGTTGGGAGCAGAAGACTCAATTAAATACTTATCTGATGTTGCTGATGAGGAGCAACAAAGTAGAGATGCAAAATTCGTTAAATTTGCGAAAAAATTAATCGACAACACTGAGGTTCTAAACTTTACATTTAAAGGTCGTTGGAGTTCAGCTAAACCACAGTTTCGCAAATTTACCTCGGACGCTGCTAAAGAAGCTTACCTAATGTGCGCTCCACATAATGTAGATAGTAGTCATTTTTATAAAGTGATGCTGCCTGAGTTGGAGGCTGTATATTTTGAAAGCTGGGACGACACTAATGTTTTCTATTTACGTAATCCTAAACACGCAGAAAAAATTGAAAAATGGGCTAATGAATGTGGCTTATACCGTCTAAATAGATAACTTAAGCGCATCAAAAATGACGTCAAACGCTTGGCTGACGCTCATTCTTCGCTAATTTTAGCCAAGCATTATCCGCATTTTATGCGGGCGCTAGCTGTACTAGCTATAGAGAAGTTTTCATGAAACATAATGCAATCAATTTTAAAGAAAAGTTTACTAAGTTTACAGATCATTGGTCTCCTCGTGTAATTGCAGAAATGAATGACTATCAGTTTAAATTGGTCAAAGTAGAAGGTGAATTTGTATGGCATGATCACCCGGATACTGACGAAGTTTTCATTGTAATTGAAGGGTGCCTTAACATTGAATTTCGCGATGGAGTCGTTACATTAGAATCAGGTGAAATGTTTGTAATCCCTAAAGGCATTGAACATAAACCTATAGCAACTTCAGAATGTAAAATCATGATAGTTGAACCTAAAGGTGTTGTTAATACTGGTGATTCAGGTAGCGAACTTACAGCAGAAGATGATGTTTGGGTGTAATGCACAGCTAACAAACGCTTCAACAATGATAAATACTGGTTGGCTCCTACGCTTCGGATATTAGCCAACCAGCATGCGGACGTTAGATGTTATGAAGTATTTGGCAAGCTTTTATAAAAGCGCAAGTTTTGTAGCTACTCTGTGGTGTATATCTTTATTGCTGCCATTATTGCTTTTGGCAAATGATGAAATTTCATGGATGCCAATAATAGCTGTTGTTCTTATAATTGTTTACGGCACAACTATTTCTCTTTTTAGAAGGGATCAGCTATTTGAAGGGACTTGGTGTATGTCAGATGTAGTCGCATATATTTTAGTGCCTATTTGTCTTTTTGCATTTGTCACATATATGATGCTATCAAGCTTAAACACCTAACAAGAACATTAGACGGAATTTACTCTTCCCCCATTTAATAGGTATCACGATAATTTTTACCATACACATCCTCAGGACTTATTTGCATTAGTAGTGCGGGGTTGTCTATCGGTTTAAACCCGTATTGCGCGTAAAGGCCATGTGCATCAGAAGTCGCTAATAAAAAGCGCCTGAGCCCTTGTAGCTCAGGGTGCTCTACTATCGTTTTAATAAGTAACTTACTCAGCCCATTACCTTGCAAGTGCGGGGCAATAAATACATCTGCTAAATAAGCAAAGGTTGCTTTATCGGTCACTACTCGGGCAAAGCCAACTTGTTCGTTATGAGCGCTGTAAACACCAAAACACATTGAGTTATCAATAGCCGATTGCATCACGCTTTTAGGAATGCCTTTGGCCCAATAGCTATTAGCAATAAAGTTATAAATAACGTTAAAGTTAAGTTTGCTTTTGTCTGTACTTATTGAGTAGTTACTAGTGTTTACTGTCATACGTTAGTAGTCTTTTTTATCAATGTTTTTATAAACATTTCTATAGAACGTTCCTATAGCCTATAAATAATCTTTAACGTTTTTTAGCTGTTTGTCGTGTACTCTTGAAAGTACTAACAATGAGCAAATAGCCCCAAATAACGCCAGTCCCATATCTGATTGGGTATCCCACACGTAACCTTGCGTGCCTAAAAATGCTTCTGCGTTTTCGCCGCTTAATACTGCAACCCACCACTCTATTAATTCGTAAAACGCGCTAAATGCTAAACATACCGAAATAACAAAGGTGATTAACCAGCCTCGACCATTTACTACTTTTTTGCGCAGTAAAATTTCGCGAGCTAGTAGTGCAGGTACAAACCCTTGAAAAAAGTGCCCTACTTTATCGTAGTTATTACGCTCACTACCAAATAGGTTGTCGAAAAAAGGGACTTCGGCGTAGGTGTAATGCCCGCCAATCATCAGCACAATACAATGCGCTAAAATAAAAGTGTATAAAATAGGGGTAAGTTTAAAGTGGCTATAGGTACTTGCTAGCAGCACTAAGCCAATAATTGCGGGGATAACTTCAAGCAGCCATGTAAATTGATCTTTTGGGTTAATACCAGACCAAATTAATACAATAAAAAACAGGCTCAGCCATAAATACTTCATTTAGAATCCTTTTCTAAATTGATCAAATTTACGGCATTTTACGCCTTTGAAATAAACGACGCTACCTATAGTTTGTTTTTGCAGTAATGCGATTAAACAAAGTAGGAAAAAAGCGTTTAATTGTGGGCGCCCAACCACTTAAACCTTTGCCAATAATCACTTCGTCTTTTTTATTACTAATGGCACGAATCATTTTTGAAGCTGCTACGCTTACATCCATGCCATTTTCTATCGACTCTTCTGGTTTATTTTGCGCTATGCCTTGCTCGTTTAGTGAGTTATGCGCAATTGCTGTTTTAATAGAACCTGGGCAAATTGTTAAACAATGAATATTATGTTCAGCAACTTCTGCACGTAGGCAATCCATAAAACCAACAACCGCATATTTAGAACCCGAATATCCCGTTCTAAATTTTGAACCAACTTTACCCGCCACACTACTAATAGACACAATTGAGCCACTGCGCCTTGCCACCATAGCAGGCAATATAGCTTTAGTAAGTGCAATTAAGCCAAAGTAATTAACCTCCATTAATTGGCGATACACGTTAAAGTCGTTTTCTAAAAATAAGCTACGCTGCGATACGCCGCCGTTATTAATTAAAATATCAATTGCAGGAAGCTCGTTCATTTTTGCTGTTACTGTACTCAGTACATGCTCTGGCTGAGCTAAGTCCAGCGGCACAACTAAGTGCCCTTCGCCTTTAAGCGTTGCTTTTAAATCGTTTAGTTTATCTACATTGCGCGCCGATAAAATAACGCGCGCTCCAAGCTCGGCAAATTGTATAGCAAGCTCTTTACCAATACCTGATGATGCGCCGGTGATCCACACGGTTTTATTATTATATTGCATGCGTTATCTGCCCTTTTATTGTTATTTATTAGGTTTTATAAAGGTACTTAGTAAAGTATTTTACGCCCTTGTAGGACCCGCTATTGCGTTTACTTCATCTTCTAATGTTTTGTAAAAACCCATTAAAAATAGTAGTTCAACAGTTACGTACAAAGGGCCAATAATTAAACCAATTAGGTCATCTACAAACGCTGGTTTTTTACCTTCGTAATAGTGCCCAATAAACTGCAGTACCCAGCCAAATACAAACACACCTACGCCAATACTCAACCACGGCCAAAACGCCATTGCCGCAATAGGCTGAGCACCAACAAGGAGTAAAGTGAATATCACGGCCATAATAAAGCCAAGCGAAAAGCTCAGCATAAAATAATAAACAACCGACGCTAATACAAAAAGTTGTGCGCCATCAATTACAAAGCTACCAAGGGGTATTTGAATGCGCGCTAGTAAACACAACGCTGCAAATACAATGAGCGGAATACCAAAAAAGTGCGTTAGTACATTACGCTTAGAACGATGATACAAACCATATTTACCAAGTTGCTGTTGAAGTGTTTTCATTTTATTGCCTTTAATTTATGTGTAAAACTTACTTTAGCAAAAGTAGACACAACAACAATGTCAGGTATCCGACATTGTGTAAATTAAGCAAATGCAGAAATTATTTTACCCGGCTCATGCTCACCTTGCATATCAATTCGCTCGCGCCCTTGTTGATACTCTTGATCGATCATTTTTTGAAGTTCCTCAATTTTATCAGCAATTGCGTCAGGGTCTGCGCCCTCACCTTGTAGCTCTTTAGTGAGTTCTTCTATTGCCGCTTTGAGCTCGTCTATCTTGTCTTTATTTACACCTAAGCGCTGATAAACCAGCGCTTCTTGCGCGCTTTCTAAAAATGTTTGCTCTTGAGGGCCTGAGCTTATGCCTTTAACTTCACTTGTTTTTTCATTAGGGAGGACATTAGTTGCCGTAACTTCGCTCGGGCTTGCCGCTTTAGTTATAATCGATGAGTTATAGTTACTATATTGATTTTTAAAGGTTATTGTTGTCATTAGCTCAAATCCATTGTTGCATTACATTATCTTTAGCAATTTTGGTTCCAACTAAAAATACCCAGCCTATTTAAGCTTGTGCAGCACAGGCCTGTAACTTTTGTTTATCTATAATAGTAATACGTTGATACCCCAAGCTAATAGCTTGTAGGCTAACAAGTTGTTGCAGTATTTGATTAATAGTTTGGCGCGTTAGGTAGGTCATATCAGCAAGTTGCTGCTGAGATAAAACAAGCGGTGTTAAATGCTCTGTGTGTTCACTCAACATTAAAAGCCGATTACATACTTTTTGTTCAGCGCTTAATAATGCGTGATCTTCCATTGAGGTAAACATTAGCCGTAACTTTTGTGCCAGCAATAAACCAAACTCTTGCCAATATTGTGGCTGTTCATTTAAAAGCTGTTCAAGCGCGCGTTGGGGTACGTAAAAAAGCACAACATCAGTTTGTGCATATACATCATGAGTGCGCCGGCCACCATCAAACAAGGTAACTTCGCCAAACCACAGCGACGTATCTACAAAACTCAATACGGCTTCTTTGCCTTCGTTGCTTACGCCACTAATACGTACCACGCCGCTAAGTACGGCATAAATTCCATCGTGCTTATCACCTCGCAAAAATAATGATTGCTGGGCTTTTAGCGTGAGCGTTTTGCCTTGCGTTAATAAAAAGCTTTTTAAATAAGGGCTGCGGTTTTTAAACCAGTGTCCTTGTTCAATCACCTTTTGCTGTTGTGGAGTCATTATTTACTGCATTTTCTTATTAAAAGGCTGCCTTTCACTGACCAGCTTTTTTGGTAAATTTAAATCAGTTGCTATAACAAAGTCATCATAAGGATCGTTACCTGAAAAAAGCTCAGTTATTAGCGTTTTATTTTTATAAACATTAACGGTTACACCACTGCCCATGCCGCCTGAGTTAATAATATAATAATGATACTCGCCATTACTAAAAAATAAAATACTCTCGCCAATACGCCCTACTTGCCTGTAGTAACTACCAAATGGTGCACTTGGTGTAGCTTCTTTTTCAAGCCCTATGTCATTAATTCGACCAAATCGATAGCTCAATGATGAGTCGTCTTTAGCAACACAAATAGAAAGTACGTTATCAGTAGGCTCAAGTTTATAAGCAATATCTTCACTTGGATTACGCAGCACTTTTTGCATCTTAGCGTTTATATAAGCGGTTTCATTCATTTTACAATGTGTTGCAACTAACCCTAGTACTAACACTGGATCCTCAACGTTAGTAAATTGTTCTTGTTGTTTTGAATCTGAAGATGGTTTTACTAAATCCTCTAAATGGGCTTTTTTCTGCGAAGACGAAACTTGATCATCACACCCAAATAGTACTAATAAGAAAAAAGAATAAAAGCTCGCTAAAAATTTATTGCGCATAAAAAATCCATCTATGAGAGAACCTTTAAAATAGCGATAAAACTAGCGACTCGCAACTCCCTTATGCGTAATACTTTATAAGTTTATGGTTAAACCATATTCTGCAAAAACTACCTTACTTTTTAGTGATTTATTTAACGATTTTTTAAACAATTATTGGTTTTTTAATAACCTATTCATAAAGTGAGATAGTACCGCCGCTTGATGCGTTTTCATCAATTGCGTTTTACATAATCACTACATCGGCATTTTCGCTAAGTTAGCAAATGTACCTATTTTTTGTTGAGTGACCACGGCCGATTTATTAACTTTAGCCCTTACTAAAAGCTGATTTAAACACCTCATAACAGTGTGTAAATAACTAAATGAATCAATAACCAGCTTCCTTATAATAAAATATTGTTACACCACCATTTCAAATGGTTTTTTATAACCACCTGTAATTTATAATTTAAATAAAATCAAATCCAATAAACATACATTTTAAAAACAATTTAGTCTCATTTTATTAAAACAATAGTTGACCCTATACAAAATTTAAACTAGCATTTCTGGAAGCGCTTCCACAAATTCTAGTTAAACAGATCTTTCTGGAAGCGCTTCCATACATTTGACAATGTTTATAACTACACAATAACAGCCCCATACAAGCTGTTAATAATAATGATAAAAGCGCGAGGGAAACCGAATGTCCAACCATATTGTAAGAAAAACAAAGATAGCCACTAGCCTATCTCTGATTTTAGGCGCATCAATCTCTTTACCTGTATATGCACAAGAAGCAAATACAGATGTTGAAGTAATTCAAGTTACTGGTTTTAAAAGCAGTATTAAAGAGTCGACTCGTTTAAAACGCGACGCCGCTGGTGTTGTAGATGCTATATCAGCTGAAGATATTGGTAAATTCCCCGATACCAACTTAGCCGAGTCGCTACAGCGTATTACAGGTGTGTCGATTGATCGTTCAAATGGTGAAGGTTCTAAAGTAACGGTTCGTGGTTTTGGCCCCGACTACAATATGGTAACCCTAAACGGGCGTACAATGCCGGCGGCATCTTTGCCTGCAGGCGGTGGTACACCCAGCTCTCGTGCTTTTGACTTTGCAAACTTAGCGTCTGATAGCGTTAAATCGGTTGAAGTATATAAAACTGGTAAAGCAAGCATTGCATCAGGTGGTATTGGCGCAACAATTAATATTAATACCGCTCGCCCACTTGATAACCCAGGCTTTGTTTCAAGCATTGGCGTAAAAGCATTACACGACTCAACAAACCGCGTTGGTGATGACATAACACCAGAGCTTTCGGGGTTAATTAGCTGGACCGACAGTGAAGCTAAATTTGGTGCCTCGTTAACTGCAAGTATGCAACAGCGCGATAGCTCATCAACAGGTGCATTTGTAAATCAATGGAATACATCAGCTTTTGACGGCACAATCCCACAAGCTGCAGACGATATTGTTTTAACTAATGCACCCGCCGTTGGCCAGCTTTATTCAATGCCATCAGATTTGCGCTACACCATTGCCGACAGAGAACGTACTCGTACAAACGCGCAATTAACGCTGCAGTACAGCCCTATTGACGATTTAACAGCCACGCTTGATTACACATATTCTAAGCAAGATTTATTCGAAGCCCGTGCTGAGCAATCAATATGGATGGATAACTACAAAAGCGCGCTAACGTTTGACGATAACACGGTAAAAACTCCTATTTATTACCGAGAAGAACGTCGCGATCAGCAAACACGCGATTTAGGTTTAGCGTTTCAAGAGTTAAACCAAGTTAACCAAAACGACTCTATTGGTTTAAACGTTGAGTACTATTTCAATTCAGAATTGAGCTTTATGTTTGATGCGCACAATTCAAAAGCCACTAGCAAACCAGATGCACCTTACGGCAGCTGGGTAAACGCAGGCTTGGGTGCAAACGTAGTTAACGCACAAGAAGTTGATTTTAGCCGCGAACTTCCATCAATGAGTATCGATTTTGATGATTGCCGCCGAAATAACCTAAATTGTAATAACACGTTAGATGCCTCTGATGTGGGTACGTCTATTTTAGATTCTAACTTTGCTCGCCAAGAGTCTGAAATAACAGAATTTAGAATCCATGGTAAATACGAAATTGAAAACGGTGCAATTGACTTTGGTATAGAGTCTCGCTCTATGGAAAGCCATTCACTGCAATCACTTACACGTAATACAATGGGTAACTGGGGTATCGAAAACCCAGGCGAACTGCCTGATGGCTACCTAAACCCAACAAACTTTTTAGCTGAGTTTGACGACTACGATACATCGGGCTCGTACAACCAAGGTTATACTGGCAGCGCATCGCAAATTGGTTACTGGGCAGGTGAAGAATACGGGTTTAACTTTGCAGCCGATGGCGCATTTGCAACTAACCGCACCATTGAAGAAGATATAACCGCAGCGTTTGTGCAATTTACTTACAACGGATACATTGGCGATATGCCATACAACATTGTAATTGGCGCGCGCCAAGAGTCTACCGACATTACCTCAACGGCTAATATCGACTTACCTAACGCAGTAGCGTGGGAAGGTAATAACGACTTTAATGTTCGTTTTGGCTCAGCTAAAGAAGATTTCACGCTTAAATCTAGCTACGATCACTTTTTACCAAGCTTTGACTTTGACATAGAAGTAATCGAAAACATAAAAGCGCGTTTTTCTTATAGCACAACAATTGCTCGCCCAACTTACGACAACTTAAGTTCAGCAGCGACTGTTGGTGTACCGGGCGCCCCTACTCTTTTAGCGGGTTCTTCACCGGCTACTGCGTCAACGGGTAACCCTGGTTTAGTGCCGCTTGAATCAGATAATATTGATGTATCGGCTGAGTGGTACTTTGCAGAAACAAGTTATGTGTCGGTAGGTTATTACACTAAAGACATCGAAAACTTTATTGGTTTAACACCAATGACGCAAAACTACTACGGATTACGCGATGCAACAGCGGGTCCTCGCGCTCAAGCTGCCATTGCTGAGCTAGAATCTCGCGGACTTGCTCTAACCGATTCAAACTTATTTCAAATGGTTGCCGCAACAGAAAATGGCGTTGATTTTGACTCTATGACTTACGAAGAGTTTGAAGCCGCTTACGATGTAATTGCTAACAGCGATGACCCATTACTAGAATTTACAGCGCAAGTACCTACCAACAATAAAAATGCCACTATTGATGGTTTCGAAATTGCCTTTCAGCACTTTTTTGGTGAAAGCGGCTTTGGTGTGCAAGCAAACTACACCACAGTTAATGGCGACATAGACTTTGATGTAAACGCTGACCCTACTACAACACAATTTGCATTAGTGGGTTTAAGCGATACAGCTAACTTTATAGCAATGTACGAAAACGATGATTTTCAGGCACGTATTGCTTACAACTGGCGTGATAAGTTTTTAAATAGCGCAGCTCGATACGTAAACGAGCCAGGCTTTACTGAAGAATATTATCAAATCGACTTTAATGTTGCGTACAACTACAGCGAACAACTATCGTTTTTTGTTGAAGGCCTTAATATTACTGAACAAAACAGCCGCGAACATGGCCGTACGTCAGTTCAATTGTGGAACCTACAACAGCTAGGTGCACGTTACAATATTGGTATGCGTTACAACTTCTAAAGGTAATACAAAGTAAAGCCGTTAGTTTTTACTAGCGGCTTTTTTGTATTTAAAACAGTATTAATGCTAGTTTAATTGTTATCAACTTTAGGGGGTTAACTCATGACCAAACCAATAACAAAAATAGTCGTTTTAGGTGGTGGTACTGCCGGCTGGCTAAGCGCAGGCTTATTAGCCGCCGAACACCCGCACCTTAATGTAACGTTAGTGGAGTCGGCAAATGTGCCTATATTGGGTGTGGGCGAAGGTACATGGCCGTCAATGCGTAATACGCTAAAGCGCATTGGCATTAAAGAAAGTGATTTTATAACCCAGTGCGACGCATCATTTAAGCAAGGTTCTAAATTTATAAATTGGCGAAACCTCAGCGAGGGAGAAAACTACTACCACCCTTTTATGAATCCACAAGGCTACGAGCACACTAATTTACACGCCAGTTGGCAACGTATTGCACCTAACCAAAAATTTGCCGACGTTGTTAATATGCAAAGCTTTGTATGCCAAGCAGCACTTGCACCAAAACAATTACAAACTCCCGAATATGCAGCAGTTACCAACTATGGCTATCATTTAGATGCGGGTAAATTTGCTGAGTTTTTAAAAAATTACTGCGTTAAAAACCTAAATGTTACTCATATTACTGACGATGTAACCGAGGTTATTAACGACGAGCATGGCTATATTGCCGCATTAAAAACAAATAATAATGGCGATATAACGGGTGATTTATTTATAGATTGCTCAGGCTCTTGCGCTCGTTTAATTGGTGATCATTTTAATAGTGAGTTTATAGCGCAAGATCATATTTTATTTAATAACAGCGCTGTTGCGGCGCAAATACCTAATGCACACATCAATCAACCAATTGCCTCTGCTACGCTATCTACAGCGCAAAGTAACGGTTGGATTTGGGACATAGCCCTGCCAACACGCCGTGGCACAGGTTATGTATTTAGTAGTAAATATCAAAGTGATGAAAGCGCAGCAAATACTCTAAAAAGCTACATAACCAAAAGCACCAGTGAGCAACAAGCTGAGCAACTTACCTACCGCGTATTAAAATTCAGCCCTGGTTACAGACAAAAGTTTTGGATTAAAAACTGTGTTGCCGTAGGTATGTCAGCTGGCTTTTTAGAGCCACTTGAAGCGTCAGCTCTTGCTATGGTTGAGCTTTCAATTAGCATGATAAGCGAGCAACTCCCGCAAAACCGCACCCACATGAGCCAGCTTAAAACGCGTTTTAATGACCGTTTTAGCACTCGTTGGCAACGCGTTATTGAGTTTTTAAAACTTCATTATGTGCTAAGCAAGCGCGACGATACTCCTTATTGGCAAGATATTAGTAATTTAAATACCGCGCCCGAGCGCCTGCAAAACTTACTTAAACTTTGGCAATTTCAGCCCCCTAGCCGCTTTGATTTTATTGAAAACGAAGAAGTGTTTTCATCAAGCAGTTACCAATACGTTTTATATGGCATGGGCTTTAATACACAAACAGTCTCTGCACAAAATACATTTAACGACCCACGTGCTGGGGATTATTATTACCAGCAAAATCGCGAAAAAATAGCGCAGTGCTTAAATGGGCTGCCAAGTAATCGCGCGCTTTTAAATCACCTTTTATCAAATAATGGGCAGCCACATAATGACTAAAACAAACGCTGTTAAAAACGTAGTAATTGCTGGAGGCGGCACCGCTGGTTGGATGGCCGCAGCGGCACTTGCTAAACTAATTGGTAACAATATAAACATAACCCTTATTGAATCTGACGATATTGGCACTGTAGGTGTTGGCGAAGCTACAATTCCGCCTATTCGTACATTCCATAAATTGCTGGGTATAAACGAGCAAGCATTTATGAAAGCCACTCAAGCAAGCTTTAAATTAGGTATTAGCTTTGAAAACTGGGGCGATGAAAACACGCATTATATTCACTCATTTGGCGCAACGGGCAAAGAATGCTGGGCGGGTGAATTTCATCACTTTTGGCTGCAAGGTCAAGTACTTGGAATAAACAACCCATTTGGCGATTACTGCTACGAGCTGCAAGCGGCTAAAGCCGGTAAATTTGCGTTTAATCAGCAAAACCCCATTAACTATGCTTACCATATGGATGCCACGCGTTACGCGCAGTTTTTACGTGAATTTTCAGAGCCATTAGGTGTAAAACGCATTGAAGGTAAAATACAAAAAGTAATAAAAAACACTAAAACGGGCCATATAGAATCATTGATTTTAAATAGTGGTGAGCACATTAACGGCGACTTTTTTATTGATTGCACCGGCTTTAGAGGCTTATTAATAGAGCAAGCATTGCATACTGGCTACGAAGACTGGTCTCATTTACTACCGTGTAACAGCGCCATTGCGGTGCAAACAAAATCAACCAGCGAGACCGTATTGCCACTTACCCGCTCTATTGCCCACAAAAGCGGCTGGCAATGGCGTATACCGCTGCAAAACCGTGTCGGCAACGGATTAGTTTATTGCAGCCAATATATGGATGACGAACAAGCCAAAGCGCTATTATTAAATAACATTGAGGGCGAGCCGCTTACAGAGCCGCGTATTATTAAATTTAAAACAGGGCGTCGCTTAAAAGGCTGGAACAAAAACTGCCTAGCGCTTGGCCTTGCTAGCGGTTTTGTAGAGCCACTTGAGTCCACCAGCATTCACTTAATTATGTCGGGTATTATTCGCTTTATGCGTTTATTTCCGTTTAATGGCATTACCAATCACGCCATTGATGAATACAACAAACAGCTTAAAAGCGAAATTGAAAATATTCGCGACTTTATCGTGCTGCACTACAAAGTAACTAATCGCGATGACAGCGAGTTTTGGCAGCATTGTAATGCCATGGAAGTGCCAAAAACACTTCAACATAAAATTGATTTGTTTAAGCAAACAGGCCGTGTATTTCTAGACGATGGCGACATTTTTAGAGTCGATTCGTGGGTACAAGTTATGCTTGGCCAAGGTATCGAGCCTAATCAACATCACTTAATAGCCAGCATGATGAGCGATGAAGAACTCACCCGTTTTTTACACGGTATTAAGCAACAAATAGAGCAACGCGTAAGCCAATTACCGCCTCACCATGATTTTTTAAAGCAGTATTGCCCAGCATAAAAAAAGCCCTTATTAGGGCGTGTTGTTCTTTGGTGGTTGAATTTGCAGCAGTATGTTTGGTTTTTAGGCAAGGCAGAGCCTATGTAGTGTGGTTATTCCCCATAAATAGGCGATAACGTAGCATAAATGCCAAACATGCGCTGCCCGTAGGGTTCTGCCTAGGGGCAATTTACTCTTTGTTGCTCGGTTTTTACTTAGCCCACTAGGTTACAAACCTCGCGCCGCGATTAAACTGCCCCTAGATTGAACAAATTTCAATCCACAAAGATCAACACGCCCTTAGGGCTTTGAGACAACACACAATAAACTTAACTTATAAGCACTCTACTACTCACACTTTATTTTTGCTGTTTTAGCGCCTTGTGGTTCAAAGCTGATATCTGCAACTGAAACGCTAAGTTCTCCTGCCGTTTTAATAATAAAAGGGCTGGTTACTCTGGCAAAATCAACGCCCTTTTTAGCAAAACACGTTAAATCTATACTCATGGTTTGCCATTTATTTAAATCAGCATTTTCAAGATCACGGGTAATATCAAGCTCGCCGCCACAGCCTTGTTCGCACTTCATTGCAAGGTATGTTTGTGAGCTAGGTATTTGGTTTACTTTATAGCTAAAGCTTAGGGCTGAATTTGCTTCAATGTAGGCCACTTTGTCTTCGGTAAAGTTACTATTAATTTCGATGTAGCTGGCTGCAGTGCCATCAAAATTAAATTGCATCGCATCTTCTTGAATCGCTTTGTCTTCAGTGCGATAAGTAATACCGCCAAGCTTTACACTATTACTTGCTACTTGGTGCTGCTCGCTGTTTGAATTTAAAAACAAACGCCACGGTGTTTTAAAGCTGCCATTAAATATAGATAGCGGCGCAAGGTTACTAATATCAACACCTGAGTCTTCATTTAGATTATTGCTAAGCGTACTTTCATCTTTATACGTTAAGCCAAAGCCATAGGGTAATAATGGCGAGTAATCAGCATCGCCCTTATTTACTGCGGTTTGTAGTGGCGATTTAGGCCACGAGAACGACAATTTACCTTTAAAGTCATACTGCACCTTCCCATTTTTATCCGCTAATAAAACATCAGCAATACCCTGCCCTTCAGTGCCAGGAAGCCATGCTGCTACAAATGCATCTGACGCGTTTAGCTCGCTGTTAACCCACATTGGTCTGCCTGATATAAACACCGATACCACCGCAATACCTTGCTGCTTTAATGCTTTTAATATTTTAAGAGAACGTTTATTGTTACGTTCAAACTCAAGGTTGTCTTTATCACCATGCCCCTCTGCGTATGGTTCTTCACCAAATACAACAATGGCTACATCGGGTTTGGTATTAAATTCACCCGTTGGGCTTAAAATAGCGTTACCGCCAGCAGCCTCAATTTGCGTTTTTAGCCCCGCATAAATAGACGTTGCCCCAGGAAAATCTGCATTTTGATTATTAGTTCCCTGCCACGTAATACTCCAACCACCCGATTGCTTGCCTATGTTATCGGCCGCATCGCCCGCTATAAGTATGTTGCTTGATGGGTTAAGCGGTAATAAATGGTTGTTGTTTTTAAGCAGTACTAGCGACTCTTGTACCGCTTGGCGGGCAATATCGCGATGTGCTGGCGCACCTATTAGTTTTAATTTACCTGAATATTTTCGATTTGCGGGGCTCGGTTTATCAAATAAACCCGCACGTAATTTAACGCGTAAAATACGTGCTACGGCGTCATCTATTCGCGCCATTGTTATTGTGCCCGCTTTTACTTGTTTAATTGTATTTTCATAAAGTGGCTTCCAAGCCCCCGTTGGCACCATAAAAATATCAAGCCCCGCATTAACAGCCTGTGGGCAACTTTCATTTGTACAGCCTGCAACTTGTCCGTGTCCGTTCCAATCTCCTACAACAAAGCCATCAAAACCCATTTTTTTTTTTAATACATCGGTAAGTAAGTATTTGTTGCCGTGATTTTTTTTACCATTCCAGCTATTAAACGATGCCATAACCGACTGACTACCTGCGGTTAAGCCACCTATATAACCTTGCGCATGAATGTTATATAACACCTCTTCGCTATCAATGTTATCGCCTTGATCGTCACCATCTACTGTGCCGCCATCGCCTAAAAAGTGCTTAACGGTACTAATTACGCGTTTATCACTTAAAAAGTCTTCATCGGCTCTGCCTTGCAATCCGTTTACAATTGCGGCTGAATACTCACGTACAATTGCAGGGTCTTCTGAGTAGCCTTCGTACGTTCTGCCCCATCGGTCGTCGCGCACAACCGCAACAGTTGGTGCAAACACCCAATCTATGCCTGTTGCCATTACTTCTATTGCCGTAGCTGCTGCAATTTGCTCAATTAATGCAGGATTATTTGCTGCACCTAAACCAATATTGTGCGGAAATAACGTCGCCCCAATCACATTATTATGGCCATGTACGGCATCGGTGCCCCACATGGTCGGAATTTTACTGCCATCAATTGAGTCATCAACCGAGGCTTGGTACATGCTCTCAGCAAGTGTTATCCAATCTGCAGGCGTTGCATGCTTATTAGCATTCGGGAACGAGCCACCGCCATTTAAATACGAACCAAAACCGTATTTGCGCATATCTTCAACACTAATATCGCGAATTTCAGGTTGGATCATCTGCGCTACTTTTTGCTCAAGCGTCATTGTTTTTAAATACTGTGCAATTGTATTTTCAATTTCAGGGGTTTTAACTACCTTACTTTTAAGGGTTGGCCAAAGTGATAAATCACCTTGCTCATGCTCAGTCTTTTTGACTACGGCGCTTTGGCTATTATTTGCGTTAATCTCTTGTTTATTACACCCACTTAAAACGCACAATCCTCCAATTAAAATGGGGAGCATGTGTAACCTGTTAGTGTTTAAGCTTTTTTTCATTTTTATAGCCCTGTGTTGTGTCAGTGTGATTTTGTGAGCGCCCATTTGTTATTTAAATTTAACTATTGACCTGTTTAACAATAGCCACTAACCTAAATATGGAAGCGCTTCCTTAAAGTTATTAAATACCATACTTAGTGATTAATCAAATTAAATATGGAAGCGCTTCCAATAATGAATTTAATATACGCTCTATACAAAGCAAACTTTACCAAAAAAGAAGCAGAGGTTTTCTCTTAATGAAACAATTATCTTTACCTAGTGGCTCACCACTTTTAGCCAAAAATTTTACTTATGGTGTAGCTACGGCCTCATTTCAAATTGAAGGCGGCGCAGCTGATCGCTTGCCATGTATTTGGGATACCTTTTGCAGTAAAGAAGGCAAAATAGTCGATAATTCAAATGGCGATGTAGCCTGCGAGCACTACACTCGCTGGAAAGACGATATAAACCTAATTGAGTCATTAGGTGTAGACGCTTACAGACTCTCAATTTCGTGGCCACGCGTAATGACTAAAAGCGGTCACTTAAACCCGACAGGCGTTAAGTTTTATACCGACATTTTAGATGAATTAAAACGTCGTAACATTAAAGCTTTTGTAACGCTGTACCACTGGGATTTACCACAACACATTGAAGACGAAGGTGGCTGGCTAAACCGTAACACCGCTTACGAATTTGCCCATTACGCAGATTTAATTACCAAAGCATTTGGGGAACGTGTGCACTCTTACGCCACCTTAAACGAACCGTTTTGTAGCTCTTACTTAGGTTACGAAATTGGCGTACATGCGCCTGGCATTGTAGGTCGTGAATTTGGTCGTAAAGCCGCGCACCACTTATTACTGGGTCACGGTTTAGCTATGCAAGTACTTGCTAAAAATAGCCCAAATACGCTAAACGGTATTGTACTTAACTTTACGCCTTGTTACTCAGTTACCCAAAGTGAAGACGATTTAAAAGCCACTGCATTTGCTGATGACTATATAAACCAATGGTACATGCAGCCTGTAATGCAAGGTAAATACCCTGATATTATTAAGCAATTACCTAAAGCCCACCGCCCTGACATTTTAGATGGCGATATGGAAATAATTGCTCAACCGCTAGATTACCTAGGGGTTAACTTCTATACCCGCATGCATTATCAAGCAAGCGATACCGACTTTTACCATGAGCTGCCACATAAAGCGCCAATGACCGATATTGGCTGGGAAATTTACCCTAAAGCGCTTACAGAATTACTTGTATCGTTAAACGAAAAATACACCCTACCACCTATTTATATTACCGAAAACGGTGCAGCCATGGCTGACGAATTTAAAGACGGTGAAGTAAAAGATATCGACCGTATTGAATATTACCACGAACATTTAAATGCCCTACATAACGCAACCGAGCAAGGCGTTAAAGTAGATGGTTACTTTGCGTGGAGCCTAATGGATAACTTTGAATGGGCTGAAGGATATTTAAAACGTTTTGGAATAGTACACGTAGACTACAACACACAAAAACGAACTGTTAAAGCCAGCGGTAAAGCGTACAGTAAACTAATAACTAGCCGATAATTTATCGGCTTATAACAATAAGAACACACACTGTGAACAAACTCCCTTTATACGAAAAAGTCGGTTACGCCATGGGCGATGCCGGCGCTAACTTAGTATGGCGCGGCGCGCTTGCTTATTTAGCGGTGTTTTACACCGATACATTTGGCATATCGGCTGCAGCCGCTGCCATGTTATTTTTGGTGGTAAGGCTGTCTGATGGCGTAACCGACATTATTATGGGTATGATTGCCGACAGAACGCAGTCGCGCTTTGGTAAATTTCGCCCATGGATACTCTACTCGGCACCATTTTTGGGCTTGTTTATGGTGTTGTGTTTTACTACACCCGACTTTAGCACCACCAACAAACTTATTTATGCCTACGTAACTTATATAGGTTTAACGCTTGCTTACACCGTAAGTAACGTGCCCTACTCGGCACTTATGGGCGTAATGACACCAGACGATACAGAGCGCACAAAGCTCTCTGGTTTTAGGTTTGCCGGTGCGTTTACGGGTGGCTTATTGGTTATGGGTTTTTTACCTGAGCTAGTGGCATTTTTTGGTGGCGGCGACAACGCCAAAGGCTATCAGCTTACTATGTACTTATTTGCCAGCTTACTTATTATTTTAATGATTATAACGTTTGCGACCACCAAAGAGCGTGTAACACCGCATGCCTCAAATGAAGGTAATTTAAAATCAGAGTTGTTTGATTTAACCAAAAGCCTGCCATTTATAATCCTACCTTTGCTTGCTACCACCCTGTTTTTTTATTACCGCGATTTATACAGCGGCGTATTTTTTGCCCTTGTTATGGCTGCAATGACATTCGTTATTAAAAAATTACTCAATAAAGATAAGCAAAGCCTAACAGGTTCACAGCGCGACATGGTTGATCTTCTGACCAACAAACCTTGGTTGGTATTACTCGGCATTGGTTTTTTAACCATGATGTTTAATGGCATAAAATACGGTGTAATTGCGTACTACTTTAAGTACCACGTAGCCAATGAACTCATGGCTGGGCAATACTTTATCGCCTTGTTGGTTGTATCTATATTAGGCGCACTTGCCACAGGTAAACTAGCCGAAATTATGGGTAAACGAAACCTATTTATTGCTTCATTAATGCTAAGCGGCATACTCACTACTGCATTTTACTGGGTGCCTAGCGATAACCTGGTCGCTGTATTTACCTTTGGTTGCGCTGCTGAATTTTTTGCCGCGATGATGCCAACATTATTTTTTAGTATGCTTGGTGATTCAGCCGATTATTCAGAGTGGAAAAACAAACGCCGCGCTACTGGCCTTATTTATTCTGCGGGTACATTTGTGCAAAAAACCGGGGGTGGTTTTGCAGGTGCTTTAGTGTTGGTGGTACTTGCAGGCTACGGCTATAACGGCATGGATGAGCTAACAATTACGCAGGCCTTACCTGGCATGCAGCTACTTATGAGCTGGATACCTGCCGCATTTGCTTTTTTAGGCGCCGCATTGATGCTTATTTATCCGCTTACCTCAGCGATGACGCAAAAAATAACAGAAAACTTAGCAATTAGACGCAGTAATGTGTAAATTAACTTTTAATGACCCTTCGCGCTTTATATTTTATAAAGCGCGATTAAAAACACATATAAGCTAGGACATCAATGGCGACAATTTATCAAGTATCAGAAATGGCAGGTGTGTCTTTATCAACTGTTTCAAGGGTACTTAACGACAACGACTACGTAAGCAAAAAAACTAAAAAAAAGGTATTAGAAGCAATGAAAGAGCTAGGCTATCAGCCAAGTTCTATTGCTCGCTCTTTGGCGTCTAGCACTACAAACAGCGTCGGTATTTTAGTTTCTGAGTTGGATGGTCCGTTTTTTGGTCAAATGATGTCAGCCATTGAAGAGCACCTTCGTATTGCGGGTAAACACGTGATTATTACCCCTGGACACAGTGACGAGAAAAAAGAAAAAAGCGGCTTTGAATTTTTAATAGGCCGTAATTGCGACGCTATTATTGCCCACGTAGAAGCGGTATCAAACGAGTACCTAATTGAGTTAAGTAAAGGCAAAACCCCTATTTACTTAATGAGCCGCTACGTTAAAGAAATTGAAGAAAACTGCATTAGCCTCGACAACGTAATGGGCGGCTACTTAGCCACTAAAGCCATGATCAACAAAGGCCATAAAAACATTGCGTACATAGCAGGCCCACAGTTTAAAGAAGACGCGTCAAATCGTTTAAAAGGTCACAAACAAGCCCTAGCAGAGTACAACCTAACCTTTGACGAAAACCTATTTTACATAGGCGACTTTAAAGAAACCGGCGGCAGCGAGGGCTTAAGGCATTTTATTCAAAATAAAGCGCAAATAACCGCCCTTGTGTGTGCCAATGACGAAATGGCATCGGGTGCCATGAAATACGCCCGCGAACACGGTTTTAACCTGCCAAAAGATTTAGCCATTATTGGGTTCGATAACGTAATTTTTACCAATTACCTCTACCCAACACTGACTACAATAGATAACCCAGTTCCCGAAATGGGTCGAGCTGCGGCTAACTTAGTACTTAAAGACATTTATAAAAAAAACGGCATAACAGTAAAGCACGTGTTTCAGCCAAAGCTTATTTTAAGAGACTCAACACCGGACATTAATTAACTTTAAACCTAATTTAAATCTAGTTTAAATCTAAGTTATGTAACTCATTACGCACCCACTGCGTATCTAAATATTGCTCTACGTGCTGCTTCGCAAACTTTAAAAAGTTACGTGCAGCATGCGATATGTGCCTATCTGTTCGCATTACAAAATACCAATGACTCGCTAAATGGGCATCGGTTACGTTTAAAATTTTAAAACTAGTATCGTCTGTTGCAAGTACATGGCGTGATAAAACCGCAATGCCCATCCCCGATGCAACCGCGACGCGTATTGCTTCATTACTCGCCATTTGCACGCTATCGCTCAGCACTAACCCTCGGCTTTGTAACTCGCTTTCAAATAACATACGTGTTGCTGAGCCATTTTCTCGTAGTAAAAAACGATACTGCATTAAATCAGTTAATTTAACGGCTTTTACATGAGCTAACGGATGGTTTAGCGGCACTATAAATTCCAGTGGATTATGCAAAAAACGCGCAGCTTGTGCGTGTTCAAGCGACGGCGGGTGGCTAAATACATAAATATCGTCCTCTCCTCGCTCAAACCTATCAAGTACCTCAGCCCTGTTACCTATTTCAAGCGGGAGCTCAACATGGGGATGTAAATTACTATAAGGTCCAAGTAGTTTTGGTAAAATATATTGCGCCGTATTAACCATTGCAATTTTACAACGGCCGCGCGATCCACCATTAAGCTCGGTTAAAAAATCTTGATAGTCTTCAAAATGTCCAAACACCTGTTGGCATGTTTTAAACAGTTCAAGCCCTGCATCGGTCACGTGTAACTTTTGCTGTTGTATAAGGAGTAATGGCTCGCCTACCGCTTCTTGCAGTCGCTTTATTTGTAGCGATACCGTTGGCTGTGTTAGGTGTAAACGCCTTGCGGTTTCGCTTATTGAACCCGTTTTAACCACGCTCATAAATACTTCAAGCAACCTAAACGATATATGTCGTAAATCCATACCTACCTCATAATGTACCTAATAATAGTTATCTAATAAGCAACCCATAGATAAACACCTATAACTAACTCGTATTTATTTTATTATTTACTATACAAAGTTTTATCTACAATAGCGCTACTTAATTTACCAACTAGTAAGGAAAGCCAGTGCCAGATATTGTTGTTATGTTTTTTATTTTAGGATTAGTAGCGGGTATTTTACGCTCTGATTTGGCCATTCCAAAAGCCACCTACGACACATTAAGCTTATTGCTTATGTTAACTATCGGCTTAAAAGGCGGTATGGTGCTGCACGGTAACTTAAGCTGGCAACTACTGCCCGAAATGGGATCGGTTATGCTCCTTGGTGCACTTATACCCCTTACGCTTTACCCTATTTTAAAATACGTTATTAAACTCTCTGTTGCTAATAGCGCCAGCATTGCCGCACATTACGGCTCAGTGAGTGCTGGTACATTTGCTGTTGCGCTCGCCTATGCCGAGTCGGCTAAATTAGTAGTAGGCGCAGAAGTAACCCTTTATTTAGTGATGCTAGAACTCCCTGCAATCATTGTTGGTTTATTGCTTTACCGAAAGCTTGATAAAGAAAACGGCCAAAATAATGAGCTGTCGTTAAAAGCCCTTTGGCACGAAACTCTCACGAACAAAAGTGTGATTTTACTCGTTGGCGGTGTAGTAATAGGTATGATGTACGGCACGGTGCAAGGTAGCCAAGTAACGAGTCTTTTAACCAGTAGCTTTAAAGTTGTGTTGGCATTATTTTTACTAGAAATGGGTTTAGTCGCCGCGCAAACTCTACGCCCTATCCCTTGGAAGCATTGGAAACTAGCGGTATTTGCTATCGTCACCCCGCTATTTTTAGGCACGATTGGCACAGCAGTAGGCACACTTTTAAATTTAGAATTAGGCTCGGTAGTTATTTTAGGCAGCTTAGTAGCCAGCGCCTCATACATAGCCGCACCCGCTGCAATAAAGGCGGCAATCCCTAAAGCCGATATTGGTCTTGCTATGCTGAGTTCACTCGGTGTAACTTTCCCGTTTAATGTGATTGTTGGTATTGGTTTATACCACCAGCTCGCAGTAGCAATGCAGTAAACGAAAAATCAGTATTAACAATTAAAATTTATTACTTTGAAGCTGTTAAGCCCACTTTATACGGGATTAACAGCTAAATTAAAAAGGTCATTTTATAGTAAATACAATGGTCACTTAATCGTTAATTTTTTATGTGGGCTCAAAAAAAACATCTTTTTCCACCCTTGATTTTGCGTTGTAAAAAGCCACGGCATGGGCACTAACGATAAAATAGAATAATGCACATGAGGCTGTTTCCCTGCGGCATTTCCAGTATCGCCCAGTAAACCAATTTGACTGTTTATGCTCACTGTATCGCCAGCACTTACACTGTACTCATTTAAATGTGCAAAATAATGCACGCGCCATTTTGGCCCAAGTACAGCAACCGCTTTACCACCTCGGCTTAACTCACCTGCAAATATAACAACACCATTTGTTGAGGCAACTACGGGGGTATTTTTTGTGCCAAAAATATCAATTCCTTTGTGCACACCCGACCTACCCCAAGGCTCGTACCAAAACGTGTTATGGTTCCAATCTTTACTTGTGGCACCTTGTACCGGAATCATTATTTTTTCGGGAATTAGTAAGCCTATAATCAATACAGTAGCAATGCCAATTGCAATCCACTTAAGTACTTTCAATGCTCTATCCTTGATATTTAAATAACTTATATTGGTAAATTATTAGCCATAATAACTGAACTCATCATAAGTCGTGTTTATGGTGTTTTATTTGAATGAAATACCCGACTAACATGTACTAAGCTGATCAACTTCAAAACAGGTTTTATAAGCAATTGGGCACTGCCCGCTATAAACAACCATGTGCCACTTTCTATTAGTGAGTCATTTAAAAAGAAAAAACTGCCAATTAAAAACCATACAGCAATCAAAAAATCGTTAAACGCTCCCAGCGCTTCATATCGTCGCTGAATGGTAATATGCTCTTGCCCTAAATCTAAAATAAATTGATTACTGGAATCCATAAGTACTGCTCACTCTTTTATTTCATAATTTAAAAAGCTTGTTTTCACAAGCTAAGCTGCACCATACAATAACAAAATTTACGCAATAAAAAACGCTGGCCAATGCGAATCAGCCAACGTTTTTATTGTTTGTGCAATACTTAACTAATCGTTTATTTTTTCTCTTTTTCTAAACGCTTTTTAAGACTTAATGCAGCATCGGCGGCTAATAAACGCATAAATTCAGAGCCATTACTTTGCTCGCCTTGGCCTGCGCCTATTACAATTTCAGGCACTAAACGGCTATTACCTAAGCTTGTAAATAAAGCAGTTTGAATTTTAACTTCTGCTTTTAGCGTTTCATCAAATACATACTTTGGATCAAGTGCAGCAGACTTAGCTCTTAAACGAGCCTCAGCTAAAACGTCCATACCTAATGCTTCTAAACGTTGTTGCTTTAAAATCTCTTCTTGCTCTTTTGCAAGCTCCGCTTTTACAGCCACTCGTTGCTGCGCAGAAATAATGGCATTTGCCTTAATTCGTTCAGCATCAATTTGCTCTTTGATTTTTAGCTTTTCAGATTCAGCACGTTGCTTAGCAATTGCTTGTTCACCTAAAGCCACTTCTGTACGTGCTTGTTGCTCAGCTTTTTTAAGATTTTGACGCGCTAGTGCTTCATCAGCAGCTGCTTGCTTTTGGGCTTCAAGGCGAGCATTTACTTTGCTTTCGTAGTCAATATCAATAATGCTGGCATCAACTACTGTAATACCGTAAGCGCCTAAAATAGGTGCGTTACGCAATGTATTACCTTCATCGTCCACTTTAATATTAATAGTGACACGTTGCTGTTTACTTAAATTACCTAAATCGTCAGATTTATCGCGCTCACCTGTACTAATAATTTGTTCAGTAACAAAAATACCGTTGGTTAATTGATCAGCAAAATCTTGGCTTAATTGACCATTACCACCAGAGTAGTGTTGCTCTACCGACATCATACGCGCCGACGCTTTTACATTTTCAGTGGTTGCACGCATTAATAAATTAGATATTAATGTTTCTTGTGAACCAAACTCTTCGTGTATTTTAAGTAAACCACGTAGAGCACCCGACTCAGCTGCTGGTACATTGCCTGGTAACCTAAAACGAGAAACACCTCGTGCGCCGCCCGTTGTGGTATCTAAAAATCGAATTGGTATTAACGGCACAATTGCGCTTGCTGTTGCACCGGCATCGCCCGTAAAATTAATCGAAATTACTTTTTTATAAGCAGATGTACTACCAAACGCTTTTAAATAAGGGCCGGCTTGATTTATTACGGTTAAGTTACCTGTAAAAGCCGATTGATGTACTAAACGCTCATCTGCTTCATTCCACGAAACAACTTGCGATGTAAGCGTTGCAATTACCGCTAGTACAACAACAATTGATGACACTATAATTACATTACGACGACCAAATCGACTCATAAATGAGTCACTTTTTACTGCTGGGACTGCTTTTTCGCTATCCATTTTTATTACTCTCCATGTTTAATTTCTTTTTCACAAAGTAAATAATTTCCTGTTCACTCAAATGTGCGCAAAAGCTACCAGAGCGATGTAACTCAACAAATGTTGCAAGGATTTCTTCTTTACCTTTAGCTGTTTTATCTTGGTTTTCTTGTGTTTGATTTTTTTCTGTTAGTTGAGTGATTAAATCATCCACTATCGTGTCTTTATCAAACAGTACGTTGTATTCCTTGGATTTTCTTACTCGACTTTTATTTATATTGCTGTAAATTACATAAAGCGCAACGCATAAAATAATAACAAGTAAACTTAACCCTATAATGTAAAAAATCATAAGCTCTACTTAAATTAGTTTAAATACTTAACGAGCAATAACAATTGTAAATATTGCTATACAAATGTTAAGCCGATAATTTTACAGTAATGCTAGGTAAAAAACAGATTAAAAAGTGTTTAATAAATAAAATAGAGTTTAAGCTGTAATTTAAAAGCCGGAATAAAGTGATATTTTTGATTATATTAATAAGTTACTTTAAGTAATCCATGCACAGTAGCGTTGGGCAGCCAGAACAATAAACGCGCTAATAAATCACCTTTATCTAAACCAGTGATTTTTGACGTAATTTCAATACAATTTGATAAAAGAGGCTCTTGCTCACACACTTTTAAAAATTCAAACTGCCAAGATTCAAGCGCTAATGTACTTAATTTATAATTAATACGAGACAAAGCGACAAAATTTAATTTTGCTACAGGCATATCATATCCATCATGTAATTGGAGCTTTTCCATCAATGGTATAATTGGGTAAGCTAATTCAACTAAACGTAAACAAGGAGGTGTTTTTACAGTAAGCTTTTGTTGTAGTATCGAAAAAAAATCTAATACAGCGAGTTCATCTTGCTCTCCTTCAAATCCTTTAGCTAATGATACCTCCGCCTGTGCTCGCTCAACACGAGAAATTTCAGCCGGCAAAGAAAAAAAGGCTTCCTCCTCAGAGCTATAATTACCTTCTGGGCGAGTACTTTGAAGAAACAGTGAAAATCCAGCACCTAAGTCATACAAGCTTGGCTTTTCCGAGGGAAGAGTAACAATGTATGCTTTTGCAAAATCTGCAAAAACTATTTCCCCCATAAAGCTCTCAAGAGTTGGATATTCAGATTTTAAGCACTCAACTAAGCGCATAACATACCCTGCAGCATATATGTTTAAGCGACGAAAAAATGTTGATCTTTCTTTACCTTCGGTTAATAACTCCCAAGATAAATCAGTATGTGCAGAAGCTTGCATCACTTTTTCTCTAAGATCGCCACGTACAACTAACATCGTCATCATCCATTCTTGTGTTTTCTTCAGCGTTACTTCATTCATACTTTGATCTAACCATATGTTATTTAACGGACTATTGGAGTAGAGAGTGCTATTGTGTCATTTATTGTACTAAAAATATTATCTGTGCTTGGCATGGCACCTCTAAGAACTGAACGCGCTTTATTCAATTCAGTCACTAACGTAGGAAAGTCAGGTATATTGGCATCCCATTCTAGTAAAGTAGCAATATTACCGCCAGCAAGTGACTGAGCCAGTCGATATAAATACCACACTTTTTCAGGCACGGGTCTGTCATGCGTATCAATAAGGCAGTCTCCCATTAATGTAGGTCCTGCTAGGTGTATCTGCACAATGTGATCATGAGGGAGATTTTTAATAAATGTTTCAGGGTCATAACCATGATTATAAGATGACACATAAACATTATTTACATCTAGCAACAGTCCGCAGCCAGTTTGATTAACTAGTTCTGATAAAAAGTCCCATTCAGTAAAAGTATTTTGTTGAAATTCTAAATAACTAGAAGGGTTTTCAAGTATTAATGGGCGTTGTAAAAAATCTTGCACATAATGAATTCTTGAAACCACATGCTGAAAACTTTCCTTAGTTAGTGGCATAGGTAAAAGATCGTGACTATTAACACCCATTGTACCTGTCCAACAAAGGTGATCTGAAATCCATTCAGGTTCGATTTCATGAGCAAGTTTTTTTAGCTTTTCAAGGTATACCTGATTTAAGGGATCTGTACTGCCAATGTTCATTGACACACCGTGCATTACAATCGGTTTTTTTGCACGGACTTCTTCTAATACGTGACGAGCATAGCCATAATTATCAATAAAATTTTCACTAATTATTTCAAACCAATCAATCCCCCAGTCTTTTTCATTCATGAGATAAGGGAAATGCTGTGTTCTTAATCCAACCCCAAATCCCAATGGCTCTAAATTAAGCATATTTTTCGTCAAAATGTTGGTCCTTATAAATGAGTAAAGCCCCCATAAAGGAGCCTTACGGTTTATAGCTGTGTAATGGTGCACTGAATTGATTACACTAATTTTGCTATTGAAAAAATCGCTTAAGTTGAAGGCGGTAATACCAAACGAATATCAGATGGTGCCGGCGATGAAGGAATATGAATGGATTTATTATGGCCACTACCTTGCACTTTCACCAAACCTTTTGCAGCACAGTAGCTGCGCCATGCAACATCGTAAACAGCTTCACCTTGGTGATAAGGCATAGAGTTTTTTTCAACAACAGTAGGAGGTAACATATCTCTTGCAACTAATTCTGGCCATTGTATTTCTTGTGCATGAAAGTGTGGGGCTTCACCAAATTTATATAACTGCATTTCATAATTAGCATCACTTTGTGCAGGGTAAAGTTGTGATGCTGAAATAGGCACAGCGCAACCTCCCAAACTGCCACATAAATTATCTGCTGGCGCGCTTTTTAATCCTGCTGCCGCAGAACTACCGCAATTACCGCCACCCGTTGCGCTTTGCACAAAGCCACAACCACCTTGTGTCTTACACTCGTTCGACCCTTTACAGCTGTGATACGCCAATTTATCAGCACACACATTCTTATCATCACCACTACTTTCATCTATCGCCATACCTTGACACGCATGATACAACTGTTGTTTTGTTTGATTTTCAATGCCTGTAACTAGATCAGGACAACGGCCCGTAACAGCCCAACAAATAGAAACACGATCTCCAGAGCCACCCATCGCAGGCGAAGGAAATTGTGACTTAGGATCAGCCCAATATTTGTTCAGTGATGTTGTAATTCCTTTAATGGTACCAACAGCAGAAGAGCTAAAAATAGTAAACGTATTATCTATTTCTGCTGGTGAACCTAATCGATTTAAAGCCGCTGCAATATCGGATGTTTTAGGTAGGTGAGGTGCAACATCAATACCTAGCATTGCATCATTCCAAGGTTTATCTGGGTTATTTTCATGCCATACATCCCAGGTAATATAATCATCTTTAGCTATTAAGCTTTTAACTTCGTCGAATAGTTCAAAATGATCTTTCCCCCCATTATCAAAGCGCGCTTGAGCAGAGCCTGATGCAGCCGCTGTAGGATTACCTTGATCATCATACCCTGGGTAATCTTTAATTAAGCCCTCTTTACTCGGCTGAAACTTAGATTGCACGCTACTGAGCATACCCGCTTTTTTTGTTTGAGCTTTCTCAAACGAAACCGCCCAAGGCTCAGTTACCCAACGTTCTATAATCGTTTTAACCACATCATCACCTTCACCTTGGTCAGTAATAGCATTAATATTATTGATGAGCTGTAGTTTTACGTTATTCAAATCTTGAGTTGTACATTCTATTTCAGTTTTAATACCTGGATACTGCTTAGCTTCTCTCGGTGGGGTATTATTAAATTGATCTCGCTGTAAGCCATTGTCTTTTGCAGGTGAAATTAAGTGCGATAGTAAATGACTACCATCGGAATAAGTAATCTCTAAGTAATCCCAATAACACAAGTACATATGACCAATAGAGCCAAATAATGGTAAATCAGTTTCTCCCATACTCGGTGTAAACCAATTAAATGGCGCTGATTCAAAATACTTCGTTCCCACATCGCCGTTTTTCCGCTTTACTGGAGGGTTAAATAACATCTCATGTCCACGCTCAGCTTTTTCTTCAATCGCTAAAAAAAGATCGACCTGCGCCTCATTCATTGCCCTCAGCTCTACTGTTAACTTACTTAAATCAGGATCTTTGCCCTTCCAGTCTGTAAAATCTAAGATATGCGGTATTAATGTTGAATTTGCTTTATAACAATGCCAACCATAATCGTCGCTTTGTAATGCTTTACTTGTAAAAATAGGCGTGACACCTATCGTGCTAGCCATATTAGAAGCTAACTGTAGATGCAACATCTCTTCAATAAAAACGCTGTATACCTTATTAAACACATTTTCATTGGTTGTTAGTGGTTTTTCCTTAGTTGCGGCCGTTGCACCAGAGCCTGGCCACCAGCGCCCAGCGTAAAGTTTACTTCCGGCACTGTTAATTTGATGCATTCCCTTTATAGAATAAAGCGATACCATATAAATCGGAATAGTGAAAAGCTCAACATTTATAGCAGCTTGAGCTATTGCTTTTACGCACGCTAAATCGGCTTTGAGGTGACTAATGTTACGGTTTTTAAGTTTAGTTATTGCTTCTTGCTGCATTGTAGTTTTCTCCTAGATATTAATACCCCGAACACCTTAAAAACTTAAACACGGATCATTTAAGTATTTTTAAATATGTTCCTTCTAAAATACTTTAGCGTACGGGATAACATCTTACTATTACACCAATATTACATGCGTTACAGCCGAGATTAAAACCACATAACCAAATGATTTATAAGGACATTTAGTTAAAAGCAAAAAACCACGGTAGGTATTAACCTAACGTGGTTTTTAATGTTGAACATTTTGTCGTTTTATCCAAAGCGCTGAAAATAGCCGCTTGAGATAGATTTATTATCCAGAGTTCAGGTTAATTAGCATAAATAATTAACATTCATACTTTAAGGAGAAACTATTCGCATGGCCCCCAATCAACACCGTTTTCACCGCATTCATACAGCGTTGTTCCATCTTCTCGGCGAGTCTCTCTAAACCATTGCCCTTCAATTGTTTTAATAATACGTACGTTGTCTGTGGTTTTGTATTTACGCCAAAAGCTAGCATCAATAGATGTTTCGTCATCAAACTTATAGGGCATAGCAGCGAGTACAGTAACTAAATCTTGAGTGTCTAAATCAGCAGCTTTGTCTTTAACATTTACCCAATCAGATAATGTTTGAAAGTCGGCATTTTCCTCTCTAAAGGCAAAGTCAGTTTGGTAAAACGATTCTGACTCAGTATAGCTAATGCTAAAACCTCGCTCGAACGGTGTATCTAAATTAGAACTAACGCATTCATCCGCTGTTGGGAAGTTAACCGACGGGCTTGTATTATCAACGCTGTAACGCACATTACTTTTCTCAAAACTAACGTTCTCAATACTAGAGCATCGGTAAGTACGATCGACGTTAATGTATACATCATCTCTAACTCTTAATTTTCCATTTAACGACTCTTCGCCCCAAGGCGTATCTATTGATTGAAGTTGAGTTAAAATAAAATCAATTTTATCGAGTTCGTCTGTATTTTTAAGCTTTACTTGCTCATGAAAAAACTCAGTGCCCGCAAAAATAACTTTGTCGCGGTACCATGCATTTTCAAACCCATACTCTGCATCTTTTGCTGTGTCTTGGTAAATCACTGCTCTTACTTCTTCTGCATCAGGAAACTGAGCATCTAGCTCTTGCTTGAATTTATAGGCCGCTTTTAACCCCTTAACAATTGCTTGTGCTCTGTCGTAAGCGTCGCTGTCGTTAGTAGCGATAAAATCTGAGTAAATTTGTTCCGTCGACAAATTATAATGCGCAACCAAGTTTTGCATTACATTTGTTATTTCGCTTTGAAGGTTTGCAAGTAGCTCAATATTTTCCTTAAGTGCATCACAACTTAAATTATTGTTACCAATTTTTTGTAATTGAAGGCTCAACTGCTCCCAAATAACGGTTGTTAAAGGTGATATATTTCGAATATCTTCATCAGTCAAAGCCTCAATTGAGGGCGGAAATGACATTTGATACGCTTGTGTTACCTCTCCTAAATCCTCGTCAATTGCGCCAACAGGTACATCAACATACATAGTTGAATACGGCACACACAGCGCCTGCTCTTCTGTAAAATTAAAACTATAATTACCCGATTCTTCAGAGACTACAGAAGGTTCTGTTTGCTCGTCAAAAATACCATTGCCATCAATATCTAGCCATACTATTGCACCAGATACATAGCCATCAATAACCTTTCCAGTAAGAGAGATGGTGTTAACTTCTACTGGGTCTACCTTCACTGGGTCTGCATTGACTACTACAGACTCTGCAACGGGCTCTGCAACGCTCGCTTTATCATCGCCGCCACATCCAACAAGGCCTAGCGTAAACGCTAATGAAATAGCTAACTGACTTTTTTTAAAAAACATACAAAGACTTCCTTTTTTGTACTTTAATTATTATTAAAAATCATATTGTTATAAATTAAATGAATTATTTTTATAAAAAATAAGTAATACCAACCTGCTTATATATGAGATCTATTTAACGTTAAGAAAATTACGCTAGAACTAGGCAAAAAATTTTTATCTAGTTGTTCTAAATAAAAATTTTAACGACGTTATAGTGCAATGTAATTCGTTAAAATGCTCAAAGATTTATGCAGGTTGGTATAAATTTAAACAACAGAAATTTATTGAGTTTTTATGGGGGGATGGCAACAAGTTAACATGCCCTGTACCTATATCATTACATGGAATGTTAATTTAAGCACTTACATTTGTTAATTAACCTAAACTCTGGTTAAGATATTTACTAAAACATTGAATTATAATGATATTTAAGTTTATTTTCTCTAGCCAGAAATTTTCAGTGGAAACAAGACGAATTTACGCTTCAATAGCTGGCCTATTGCAAGTAAATTCAACGCAGTTAGCGCTGAAAATAGCTGCTCGAAATAGATTTATTATCCAGAGTTCAGATTAATTAAGCACAACGAGAAGGAGCTGTTACTTTCTAATTCAGGCTATATGTACCTAAAGTTATAAGGTTTGCATAGTAGGTGGTTTTTGTAAACGAATGTGTTTTAAATGCAAAACCCCACATTAAGTAATACCTAACGTGGGGTTTTGTTATTCTCGAAAACGTAACAGCCCATCAATGACTATAAAGTTATTATTAAAGAGCAAGCTCTTCTTTAGCACGAGATAAGTTGTGCGATACCATTGTGCTGTTAGATAATTTTGATGCTTCATATAAATCAGCAAGTGCAGCAGTGTCATTATGTGCTTTTAAACGTGCAACACCACGGTTGCTTAATGCGAATGACGTAAGTTGGCGAACTTTAAATCTAGGGCCATCTGCGTCTTTTAAAAGCGCGATTGCTTTAGTACAAATTGCTTCAGCTTGCGCATAATTTTTTGACTTAACATTCAGTGCACAGCTGTTAAATGATTGCTCAAGTGGCTGTGGCGCTGTTGCAGTTTCAATAACCATTAATTTGTAATCACTTGCATCAGCTACTGCAGCAGCTGAACATGTAAGTAGTGAGCTAAGAGCGATAGTTTTGATAAGTGTAAGTTTCATGGTCGTAGTCCTGTTGGTTAAGCCGTGCTTGTTGCCGACAACTGAACTTTAGTGAATTACCACAAAAACGACAAACGATTAAAACAAACCTAATAAGTGAAGAAAATTAACCTATAGACCTTAGTCTAATACGGTTAGCATTTTTCTATATATTTAAGTAGCTTACGCACCAACCCTTGTGTCTGAAATAGCTATCTTGCGTTTTAGAACGTATATAATTATTTATGCTTTTATTTAGTCCGTTTTATTTTAAGCATCTTGCCTTAGCGTAATTGAATAACAATCAAAAAAATTTATACATTTAATCACATGCAATACTAAGTCATGTATTTATAATTTCGACTCTAGTAACTTTTCATCATTAATGAATTAACTGTTTTGAAACACACACTTCCCTTTTTGTTTTTATAAGAGGAAATAAAAAGCGTGTGAAATACAGCTATTTCACACGCTTTTAAAAAATTATATTTAACGGATAGTTTTGGCTACTTTACCAATACTCAAACCCTGAATTAAAATAGAAAACACCACAACCGCATAAGTGAGAGCTAATAAAATATCGCGCTCGTTCCCATCAGGTAATTGCAATACCAATGCAACAGAAATACCACCACGCAAGCCACCCCAGGTTAAAACTTTCCACGCACCTGATGGCAACTCTAATTGCTTATTAAATGTAGTGGTTGTTATACCCACAACGATTAAACGTGCGAGTAAGGCGATTAAAATTGTTAAGCCACCAGCAATAAATAAATTACTCGAAAATGCAATCATGACGACTTCAAGCCCTATGAGTACAAATAAAATGGCATTTAAAATTTCGTCAATTAGCTCCCAAAACAAATCAACGTAATGGCGTGTTTTGTCGCTCATAGCCATACTACGGCCATGATTGCCCACCATTAACCCCATCATTACCATTGCAAGTGGGCCCGACAAATGCCAATGACTTGCAAGTGCATAACCACCAATAACGCCCGCTAAAGTAAGTAGTACTTCTTCTTGATAACTATCAATACTTTTGAGTAAGTAATATAAAATACCACCTAATACCAAACCAAAAACAATACCGCCACCGGCTTCAACCGCCAGCGTGTGCGCTACATAATAGGTTGTAGGAATATCACCACTTGATAAAACACCCAATAAAAGCACAAAAATAACCACGCCAATACCATCGTTAAATAACGACTCACCCGCAATCACGGTTTCAATACTTTTAGGCGCACCCGCAGATTGTAAAATTCCCATTACCGCAATAGGATCGGTTGGCGAAATTAATGCACCAAACAGTAAACACCAAATAAACGCTAAATCAAAACCAAGCAAAGGAAGTACTAAATAAAGCGCGCCAGCAATAATAACCGTTGATAGCAACGTACCCACACAGGCTAAAATGCCTATTGGCAATTTATAGCGCCTTAAATCGCTAACATTTACGTGCAGCGCCCCAGCAAAAAGCAGCATAGAGAGCATGCCATCAAGCAAAACTTCAGTAAAATCTAACTGATCGAGCAAGCTCACTTCGTAATCTATAAGATCATCAAACCCTAAAAAGCCCAAAAATATAGCCGCAATAGAAACCACCATCGAAATAACCATTACACCAATGGTTGTTGGCAAGCCAATAAAACGGTGATTCACATAGGTGAGTAACGCCGTAATTGATAAAAATATCGCGCCAATTTCAAATATGGTTAAGCTGCTTGTAAGTTCCATTTTTATTAATCCGTAATATTAAATTAGTTATTATTTAGTAAGGCCGTAAACTTGTCTTGTTAAAACGCAAAAAAGCCATGTTAGGAGTAAACCTAACATGGCTTTTTTGTACTGTCGCTATTTTATATCATGCTTTAATAGGCACTTTATTAATAAATTTTATAAAGAAAGCTCTTCTTTAGCGCGAGTTAAGTTGTGCGATACCATTGTACTTGTAGACATTTGGTTTGCTTCGTATAAATCAGCAAGGCCAGCAGTGTCGTTGTTCGCTTTTAAACGTGCAATACCACGATTGCTTAATGCAAACGATGTAAGTTGGCGTACTTTAAATTTAGGGCCATCTGCGTCTTTTAAAAGCGCGATTGCTTGTGTACAAATTGTTTCAGCTTCTGCATAATTTTTTGACTTAACATTCAGTGCACAGCTGTTAAATGATTGCTCAAGTGGCTGTGGCGCTGTTGCAGTTTCAATAACCATTAATTTGTAATCACTTGCATCAGCTACTGCAGCAGCTGAACATGTAAGTAGTGAGCTAAGAGCGATAGTTTTGATAAGTATTTTCATGGTCGTAGTCCTGTTATGCCAATTGTTTAAATTAGTGAGCTTTTTTAGCGTCAAGAAAATAGCTTAATAACAAGGCAAAAATTATGAAATATAGTCGTTCTATATAAGTAATTTTTAACGCAGTTAGTGAGTTATTTAATTCGCTAAAATGATCATGTTTTAATAAAATTGGTATTAGTTAGCCGTGCTTGTTGCCGACAACTGAACTTTAGAGAATTAACACAAAACCGACAAACGATTAAAACAAACCTAATAAGTGAATAAATCTAACCTATAGACTTTAGTCTAATGCCAAACTACTAATTTACGGCAATTGGTATTTATACAATCAGCAACCAAACCAACACCTATTTAGTACGTTCAAGCAACTTAACTACTTGGGCTACAACCATTTCTGGCTCATCATTTTGTGGATAGTGATAGCTCTTATTTGTTATTACTATCTCACCTCGAGGAAATGCATTAGCCCACTTTGAGTATAAGTCGCCCCACATTTCACGCGCTTTGTCGGTAAAAAATAATACAGATGGCTTTTTGTACTTTTTAACTGAGGCAATTACTGTCACGGGTATGTCAGCAATTTGTGGATAATCAGGCAGTGGACGTTTTGACCAAAAATCTAAATACTGATTCGACATTCCATTTTTCATATCGCCGAGCTTTATTGCAGCAATTTCTTTTTCAGCACGAGGCAAGTCAATCGCGCGCATAATATCTACATCGTGCTCTGATGCAGGCTCAATTAACATCAACGCTTTAATCTGATTAGGGTATGTTGCAGCAAATACACGCGCAATATAAGCACCATAAGAATGCGCAACATACACAACAGGCTCTTTTATTTTTAGTACTTGAAGAAGTAACAAAGCCTCAGCTGCATATTCTTCTGAGCTATAGTTTTTCTTTATTTGTGCAGAGCCGCCATTACCAATACGAGAATACCGTATAACTCTAGCGTGTTGAATCAGTGATTCAAAAACCGGTTCCCAATCACTTAAACCAGCAGAACCGCCCGCTTCAAGTAAAATAGTATGTTTACCTTTACCGGCTAGCTCGTATTCAACGTCAAAGCCATTTACTTGAACTTTAGCCAGTTCAGCCAAAGCGCTAGTAGATATGAAAAGTGAGTAGAGTAATGTTATTTTTAACTTTAATTTCATTGTATTAGGTAGATCTTTCTTTTATTAAATTAACTGATTTTTTAAGTTAGTACATGCCTTTAGTATCTGCCTTAAATATTCTTGGCTATTAACTCTGCTTTCAGCAAACCACCTTTAGTAAGTAACTTAGGAGCGAAACTTGGGTTACGTTTAGATTTGTAAGCATCAAGTATTAGCTTAAGACCATGCGCTTCTAACAATGAGATATTTACTTCAGTATCCATTTCGGCGGACTCAATGAAATCATCTGAAAAGCTGGGCGCGATTATCAACACTTGTGCAACTCGTTTACCCTGGTTTTCTGCGCGAGTTACATAGGCTTTTACTTGCCGCGAAGTTGTTGAATATTTGGCGAAATCTCCATTTTTACAGGTTTTTGCTTCACCTATAATTATGTCGTTATCACTTAGTGAAATTACGATATCTGCTTTATCTTTAGCAGTATTTAAATCTTTACGAAGGTCTTCGTCGATATTTAGCTCTAGTAGTTCAAAAATTGCTTTTGTGACTTCTTCAAACTTAACACCAATATCAGCTTCTGTTACATCTGCACCAACTTCCCTAAGAGTATTGATATCACGACGCGCTAATGCGTCGTAATTTTCAATTAGTTTATCGGTCGCATTAGCAAAGCTTTCTAAAATAGCAAAACGCGCATTACCACGTTTAGATAGCCCCATACTATCTCGAACTTCTCTTACTTCATCATTTGAAAGTAAATATAAAATATCATGAGGTGTGATACTCAAGGCACGTAATTTTTCAGTATCTATTATTTCATTAGCTTCAAGCTCAAATGCTTCTTTAAGCACTACTTGCATTGTTGGAAAATGTTCTTCTAATGTTTTTAGAAGCTGCTTAAATCCACTAGCGCTGAGGGAATCAAACTCCTTTTCTGTTGCACCTGATAGCGATGATAGTATTAAACTAATACGCTCATCTAAAGTAGTGCCAAGTTTTTCAGTGTCAATTTCTAAGTCTTGAATTAACTGTTTTAAGCGCTCTTTACGTTGATTTTGATTATCTTCAAGACTGTGGATATCATCTGATAGTAATCTAGCTGCGCTAAGTCCTGAATGAATAATTGTTTGAATCTTATCAGTTCGGCTTACGCCTCTTATTTTACGACCATGCGCTTTAAGTGCATTTGAAAGCTCAGCGTCAGTAAGAGTTCTGAGGATTCTTAATATATATTTATCGGCTAAATCTTTCCCTTGAATTTCATTAAGTAAAGTTACTATTTCATCTGGAATGAACACTTCTTGGCGTTTCTTACTTATAAACAATAACCCCATATCCCTCAGGCTATTTAAAGCATCCAGCACTCCATTTTTAGGAATAACATCGACTAAATGCTCTACAGCAGCGCATTCATCTGTTGTTAAATTCAACTCATCTGCAAGCACATTCAGAATGCTGCGCTCATCGTCAGTTACTTTAGCATCGCGATTATTCTTTTCATCATTAAAGTATGCTTCTTTCATGCACGCATGATAAATTTTCAAGGCGCGATTTCTTTCTAAAATGCTTTCAGCTGAATTTTGTTGGATATAATCTTTAAGCTCTTTTGAGAGCCTTGATAACTCAGCCCACTCTTTCTCATAAAGCGATTCAATCCAGCTAATTCGAGCAACTCCATTCCCGTCACGGCTCAAAATATTAACTAGCAAGTTGAGTTGTGCTGTACTCATTAATATTTGATCTTTTACAGAGCATTTAAAAAAATCTCTGACGGTATGGAATAATTGGGTAATTTCGCTACCAGACGCATTTTTAATTTGACCGTCAATATTGTCTATTGTTTTAGCTAGTTTTTTATTATTCTTAGCAGCATCAGAACAAAGGCGGTCGAGACATGAAATAAATTTAGATTTTTCGACTTGGTTAACAATTGATAAAACTTGATTGAGTTTCATTTTTACAGAGTCCTTTCATATAATATAGTTACAAATGTAACAGTTAATTTTATTTGCAGCAATAAAGCCCACTTTTGAATTACTTAATTAAGTATAGGTAAGCTCTAGCCCTCAAAATTCAAAATATCTAACTAACACCTCATTTATCACCCAAACCTATAAACTCCTTCGCCCATATGCCATAATCTAAATAATTCATTATTTTAGTAACTTGGCGCGTATTTAGGCGTTTTAAAGTTAACTACTCAGGGTTTTCAGCATGGCATATCAAGAGCAAAATCAAGCAACAATCTATTGGCACGACTATGAGATAATGACATCAAGTATCTGATTTAAAATAAATAAAATAAATAAAATAAATATTTTATACACATATATATACACAACTCTTATTCTCCGCTCTAATATGAGATTGCACGATTATGGATCTAATTCTAAAGTTCGCCTTACCCTTAATTTCAACACTTATAGCGATATTTGCGATCTACTTTACTTGGCAGCAATCAAAGTCAAATAAACGGCACAATGAGCTATCTGTAAGACCTGCAATATGCAGTAACCTTAACCTACATGTAGAAGCCTTTACATTTTCAATAACCAATAAAGGTTTAGGTCCAGCAAAAGTAGATGAATTTAAGTTTTTTTATGATGATGAACTCATCGAATACGAAGACTTCGAAAAAATAATTAATGAAAAATTTCAGACGTATTGTGCATACAAAAAACCACCAATTACCTCTACACAAAAACAAAATAGTTATATAGCTAAAGGCGAAACAATAATTATATTGGAATTACAGTTTGATGACAGAACAAGCCAACAAAGTAAAAACGAGATTGAGAGCGAAATAACATCCAAATTGACTCTAGAGTTTGGATACACATCACTCTATGATGAAACAGTTAAAGAAAAATTTAAATTCAGCACCAAAAATTAATTAGCCACAATTGGCTTTAATATACTTTTCAAATCACTTGCTGTTGATTTGTGGCCTGTAAATTCGCCCTTTGTTATTGGAGGCCCTGCTCCCTGATCTTTATGGCCGTGGGTTTCTAAACTTTGATTTATGTCTTTTACTAGGCTTATTAAATCAAGAAGAACTTGAGCCACGTTTACTGAGCTGTCACCCAACCAAACTGTTTTTCCTTCGACCTTTGCTAGTTCTGTGGCTTTAGCGTGGAGGGTTTTTAGTGTGGTTAGGTTCATGTTTTCGGTGGCTTCAATATCTACCTGCTTTTTACTGCCTAGCAATAACCCTTCAAGTGCAATTATTAAGGCTTTTTCGCCGACCACGGTTTTTAATGCGCCCATGACTTCGTTGATTTGATTACCATCTATTTTTGCAATGTCGTGGCTGTCTATGCTGCAGGTGCGTTGGTGATAGTTTTGTTCGCTTTTGCGTGCTGCTGTTTTGCTCGTGTCGCTGGTTTGGGTTATGTCGCCGTCGGTTGTGGTGTGCCAGTTGCCGTCGCGGCCTTGTATTTTGCTGCGGCTGTTTTGCTGTAGCGTAACATCGGTGCGTTTGTGCTCGGGCACTAAGCTTTGCCATGGTAATAAGCTGGTGATGACGGGATGGCTGTTTAGGCCATCGATGTACTGTATTAAACATTGCATGCCTGGCATCGGTTCGTTCAACAAACCGTGATCGGATGCTTGCCCTGTGCCGAGTGTTACTTGCTGAAATACGGGCACGGCTAATGGCTCATTTGTGAGCGGGTTTAATAGCTGTACGTCGGCCGCTTTTAGTGGCCTAAACGCGGTGCTGATTGCTGCGGCGTCACTTGGTAGGTCGTATATTTTTTCGATACGTGCAAGTTGCGGCAGGTGTTTACGTTCGCTTAGTTCTGGGAAGTAGCGCTGTATTAGGCGTTTAATGGCTTGTTTGACCATCGTATGTGCATCCTGTCGTTGATTAGGGTTGTTTCGGTTATGTTCCGGCCGTTTATTTGTATGCCTGGTCTTAATTTTGGAATGGCTATTAGCTCGCCGGTGGTTGAGCTTTTGGCTGTTATTGTGTGCTCTGGAAAGTCGTTTATTGCTGCGAGTGGCCAGCGGGAGTCGTGCCAACTGCCTACAAATATTTTGCCATCGGGGCGTTGTTGAAATATAAAATCACTAATGCCCCATGCTTTGCCTATTTGCTTTAGCGCTTCAATACCTGTGCCGCTATGGTAAAACGCGGGTATCGTTTTATTTAAATAGCCGGCGTTTTCAGGTGTCACAAATTCAACACCTAGCTTTGCCAATTCATCAAGCACCGCTTTGATTGTTGCATGGCGAACTGCAAGGGGGGCAGTGAAACTTAATGCGCCGAGTAATTCGCGACAAGTTAAATACCAACGGCCGTTTGCCTGGTGTTTTGATTCGATAACGCCGAGAAAGTACGGGACCATATTATCTAGCGTGTAGCCTAAATGCAGCTCGACTAATCCGCTTGGCACTTGCTCTGTCACTATTTCAAACTTTGCACGACCAGTGCTGGCTATATCAAGTTGTACGCTTTTAGTAACGATGCTCGTTACTGGTTTACCTCCAATGGTTAGCGTATCGGATAGGCGGGTACTCATGGCCCCTCCACTGCTGCAAATTTACTTTGTACATCGTTATTTGAAGTGACCGCTTGCGACTGTGCATTTTGGTTTGCTGTACCATCAAGCTGTTGTTGCTCACGCTCTGATACGGATTGTACTTCAATAAGTTTAAAGCTGATTTGCCATGCGCGCTTTTCTTCAAGTTCTACTGCCTTTACCTCGCCATCAAATTTGGCTTTACGTATTTTATAGGCCCCTGCTAATGCATTATTAATTGTGTAAATAATACGGGCGCCGTTTTCATCAAGTGCTTTCGCTTTGCTAATAAGTAATGCTAAAGTCCCCTCTTCATTAAGCGGTATTTTAGTGCTCACAGTTAATATGCCAGGCTTAACACCTTGATCGCTAATGAGCGCAAAACTTCCCATGCCTGACATATCGCCGCCGGCTAATTTAATACCAGCATTGACCCGCGTTTCATACCCGGGGATATTCCAGCCATCTAACGATATGCTCATAACACCTCTTTAATATGATTAAGCTCGCTTGGTTCGCCAACAAACAAACACATCGCCCAATAGTTATGCTCATTGCCTTTGTTAGCAACTGAGTCGGCTAGCTGCTTTGCTGTACCGGCTGTTATTAATTGAATATCGACCCCGCTATTTTGGGCAGTAAATTGCGCCTGATTTAGTCGCTCGTCGCGGGCTGTTTTTAGCTCTGCGGTTTGGGTTAATGCGTCGTCAATGGTGGTGATTAATTGTTTACCGCTGTCATTTACTGTCGCGAGTTCGTCAGCTATTTGTTGATCACGTATTGGTAATAGCCTTTGCAGGGTGTTTATTTGCCATTCGATACTTTGGCCGTCATAGGTTACGAGCTGAGTTTGCTCTAGTGCACTTTGACTTTGGCCGTATTGAGCACAGCTAATAAACTCAGGTATTGGGCAATATTCGTTTATCATGCTGAGCTTGCTAGCCAGTGCGGCAGGGTCATTTGCGCTAACAGATAAGAGCAGCGCGCTATATTGTGCTGGCTTATCTGTGCGTGAGCCGTCTTTTATTGCCGATGCAAGTAACTGCGCGCCCGCTTGCATTGAGCAAGGGGCGGCTGTTTGGTGATAAGAAAGCGCTAGGTTATGCATTTTCAGGCAATGGGTAACGGGCTTTGATTTCAGCTACTTTATCCTGCCACTTTTGATGTGACTCAGCTGTACTATCAAATTGTGACTCCATAAATAACGGGTCTGACTCTGCTTTGTATGCAGCTTGGCGCTTTTCTACGTTTTGGCTTAATTCAAATTGCTGCTGATTTAATACTGAGTCGATTTGTTCTTGCTCCATGCCTAAGTTTTGCATGTACTCACCGTTTGTATTGCTATGGCTTGCGCCTTTGTAAATGTATGTAAACATAGTTTTACCTTTTAAATATTTAGTTAGCCTGGGCGATAGCTCGGACTCATAATTCAATACGAACTATTTTATTGCGTAAACAAAGCGGGCCGAAAACCAATACCGCTATTTGATGTTTTTCGTGCGTCCCGAAGATCTAGTGCACCTAAACCACTACCTACATTAGATATCCAATGTCCACCACGTCTAGGAAATCTAGTGCCATAATTTCGAGCATATAAATACCCTTTAACTGTTTCAACTGACTCTGACTCGATAAGTAATCTACGTAATAGTTCTATTTTGTTATAGTTTGCCGACTTTTCAATTGCAGCAAAATGTCCATTACTGAGATATGGATTGTTATACTCAATATTTCCTATTGGACCATTGCGATTTATAACTGTGTTGCTCAGGATTGGTGACCCTGCACTTCCTGTACCTTCACTACTTTCAACTGGTGAGTCTAAGAATGCTAAATGTTTAATCCAGTTTTCCTCTACAACATCGGGGTTATTATCTAAAGTAGAAATAAACTGCCCCTCACTGAACATCATTTGATCTAGCCATTCCCATACGTTACCTACTAAATCCTGTATTCCCCACTTTGTATGATCATGTGCCCATGTATTTGGCCCACCACCCGCGTCAGTTATTGAAGCACCACTGGTATCACCTGGTATACCACCATCTTTTCGATGTGCTGTTTCTAGCTTATTCTCATGACTTTGACCATAATTAGTGTTGCCGCGTGGTACTGTGTCGTTAGCTAGTGACCATAGTGCGATTGCAGCCCATTCGTGAATGCTCATCATGTGCCAGCCTGCGCCCTTGTTGTTACACAACGCTTTTGCTACATCGTAATTAACTGATGTACGTGGTTGTACACCGCCAATTACGGAGCAACCGCCATTAGCGCCGGATGATGCTAGGTATTTTGCAATTAACACTTCGCCCATTTGCTCGCCATTACGTTGGAACATAGTTGGTGTACCAGTGCCTAGCATTAAGTCAACGCCAAGGCGATCAAGAATTGCTTGGTTAATGTCTTCGTAATTAAAACGCGGGATGCGCACCATGACATTTGGGTTACCTTGCTCGTCAATCACTACAGTGTTACGGCCACCTGATGCGTCTTCGATTGCTTTGCGGTAGCCAGCTGATGCAACGATTGCTAGCTCTGCCGAACTTTCTGCAATTTGTTGTTCAAGGGCGGTTTTCTTGCTGCTGTAATCGCTGGCTAGTTGCGCGGTTTTATTATCGATTTCTGCAGCTTTGCTTTCTATCGCCGTGACTACGCGGTCGGCCGCGCTTACAATTTCATTTATTTGTTCAATGCTCATCATAGTTCCTTAGTAAATACGGTAAAATCTGACATCAAGAAAAAATTACGTAATGTGCGGTACATGTTGTTTACCTGTGCGGTTGCTGTTGTAGTTGACAATGCGTTTAGCGCATCAATTTGTGGGCTATAATCGAACATCCACGATTGTGCGGGAATGGTGATCCGCGCTAATGCTGCAGCAGCTGCAAACTTCAATACAAACGAGCGGTTGTGTACATTGTTTACGCCCTGGCGCTTGCGCTGTAATGGCAAGTAATCAATGGCTAGCAATGTACCGTCTTGTGTTACTAACCCAATCCAGTTGTAGTCAAAGTCGCCGATATCTTGCTCAAGTATGACGGCCCATGCCACGGTATTTGAATCAACATAGCCTGACGTATCAATATTGCGCCGATACACTATTTGCAATGTGCTAGGCATGCTTTCATTGGGGTTACGCTCTGCGCTTTCATTTAAATTAGGAATGTTTGCTAACACTAATTCTTTAACATCGAGCCCTGAGTTTTGCAGCGCGCGGGTTGTGATGTAACTTTTGCCGGCGTTGGTCATAATACCGGTGATCGCTTGGGTCATAGTGGCTCCTTGGCGATACTTACACCGCCCTCTTTACTTAAAAATCCATAGTGATGATGTGCGGCAATAACATGCTGTACATCGGTGGTGATTGCTTGGTGATGTGTATTACTTACAAGGTTGTCACACCCTAAAAATTGATACAGCTGCTCGAATGGCGATACGTGTTTTACATCGTGCGTAACTGCATACAGTGGCGCTTCGTAACTTTCATTTTGCAAATCAGTAAAACCGTAACTGTATTGTTGCTGCGCTTTATTTTGTGCCGCTAAATGCAGTGGGTGATCAATGTGACAGCTATCCCACTGTACATGCGTTAATCCTAAGCTCAGTGATACATCAGCTTTGTTATGCACGGTTAATTCGTAGCGACGGCATGTTCGGCCATAGAGCTGTATTAGCTCTGGGAGTAAATCGGTATTGCCTGCGAGTGTTGAGTCAGTCAGATCAATAGCGATAATGTCCCAGTCTCGGCCGTCGAGCCTTTCGCGTACATTAAGCACCTCTAATCCTAGGCGCTCAAAAATACTTTTAACGGATGCAATTTCTCCGGCGTCAATGGTATTAACCAATGCGTGCTGCACGCGCTTGCGGTATAGCTCGATTGGCTCATCATCTAAGCGATTGGTTAACCGCTCCCACGCTAAAAAGCCTAGAACTGGCTCTTCGTTTTTAGATTCATCTTTTTGGTTAACAGCCCACATAACGTAGTTACGTGATTGCTCCCAGTAACCGGTTGCCGCTTTTACCAGTTTTTCGGCGTAGCCTTTGTTTAACCAGGTGGCGATTTCGTTAGACATTTGCCACCTCGTTAACGGTTAATGATGTAAGTACCGGTAACCAGTTGGCGGCGGTTATGTCGTCAATATCAAACTTGATTGATTGCAGTTCACTAAATTGTTCATGACACTGTGTTATTAGTTGGCTAATACTGAACACAGTTTGATGCGTTACGCGTGTGGGTGCATACGCTGCATTTTGACGAAATGCGGCTTGTATAAACGTGGTTAAGTCGTCTTGAATAGCGTGGCTGTTGTCATGTAACTTATAGGTTGCGGTGATATCAAACCCGTTGGTTGCCATAGCGTAAACCATAAAGTCATCCCCTAAACCATGGTGGCCTGCGGTACGAATATGTTGGTTAATAGCACTCAATAGTGCTGTTGGTACAGGGCCAACATCTAAGTAAATATACGCATTAGCCGTGCCTGGTCCACGTGGTGCATTGGTTAGTATTTCAATGTTATCTATTGGTACAGCAAAGCTAGCAATAATTTGTTTGTAAACAGCATTGATATGCCAGCGGGAAGCAGTACCAAATACGTTACGAATGCGTAGGCGATAATGCTCAGTGTCTTCATCATCAGAGCCTGGCTTAATTAACCAATCATCGTTGTTGGTTACGGTGATCCCTTCTTGTTGCTCAGTAAAGTATCGGTAAGCCTCTGCGGGTAAGTTATAAGCTGCACCGGTTTCATAGGCTTCAGCCAATGCATACGCAGTGCGTTGCCCTTGTTCAAAATACACATCCTGTAAAAGTATAAGCTTATACACTTTATCGCCTAGCACATCGGTTACCACTGCGGTTCCTGCCACAATGGAACTTTCGCCCTCGTCGCTTTCGCGTGTAAACGTTAATAATCCCTGTGCTTTTACGCCCGCTTGAATAAACACATTACGTGCAGGGCCATGGCGTTCAATCAGTGCAACTCGGCTTGCTGTCATAATGAATAAGTCAGGCATTAGCTGCGTTGCTAGCCAATTAAACAGCTGCACGACTGGCTTTGTTAGCAACGCTTCAACGGTTCGCCAAAATGGGCCAAAGGGTGAATTGTTGGCAACTTGTATGTTTTGCTCTTTTAACTGTGCTTGCCACTGCGCTTGCGCTGTTTGCTCATCCATTGGCAAACCTGCATTTTGCATTAGGGTTTTAAAGTCCACTTTGTAGGCTCCCGTATTGGCGCGTTTGCGCGGTGATACTTAATGTGCCGTCGTCATTTCGGTACACTTTTATAGTGCCAGGCTTAATCCGATTGTCTTGCTCGGTTAGTAATTCGAGCTCGGTTAAAATGGGCGCTATGCCGTTTTTATTGCGCAGACCAATCAGCTTTATGAGTAAACCACTTTCTAAAATTCGATGCTTTATATCTTGCGCCACCACATTCGATTTACTTAATGTACTGGGTGTCAGCGAGTCATTAAGTACAAAATCATTATCCTCAACGGCTAAATCTATGTGCAGTGCAATATCAAAGTTCATCAGCTTGCTAGCTCCATCATTTGTTCAAAGCTTTGCGCTAAGTCGTCAGATTTAATCGTTAAGTTGTCTATGTGCACACGCTTGCTGTTATCGCTCTCGCTTGAACTGCTCTGGCTGGTGCTGCTCGTTAGGCTTTGTAAAAACGTTGATTTTTGTACTTTGGCTTTATAGCTATTCGTGTGTTGTTGCTCAGTATTTAATTGCTCAACGCTGTACGCGTTCGCTGTGTTAGTAATTGCCTGATCTGTTTTGACCATTGGCAATCGTTGTAATGGCGCTGCACCTTGATTAAAGCGGGCGAGTTGTTCATATTTTTGACTATAAACAGGTGAATTGGCCGCGTTAGTAAAATGATTAGCTGTGCGTGTATTGCCATTTTCTATCGCTGATTGTGTTACGAACTGTGTTGATTGTGCATTGTGGCCAACATCGTTATGTGTAGCTGGGCTGCTTTGTAATACTGAGTTAGTAGCGCTGTTATTGATGTTGCCCGTTGTTGAATAAGCAGCATAGTTTGCAGCCATGGTTACTGCGCTGGTTTGTTCCAAAACCTTATTTGCTTGGTTTGTAGCAATACTATTTTGTAATGCTGGGTGAGCTACACTATGCGTTGTTGCGCTTGCAAAAAAAGCAGCATCGTTTACTGAAACATCGTTATTAATAGCAGTATTTACAGGCGCGATATTGGTTAATCCATTCGCCACAGTTGAACTTACATAGCGGTTATTTAATGTGTTCGTTTGTGCCAACGCGCTATTTGTTTGCTCAATGGCATTACTGCTTTGCAATGTTAAGTTAATAGCATTTTTAGTTTGACCTTTGTTTAACTGCGTTCGATTCAAATACGTAACATCATTCACCGCACCATAGTTAGTGCTGGCTTTATTGCCTGGTACTTGGGCGGCTTTGTTGATCACAGCTTGGCCGTAGTCGCGGCTGAACGCTTGATCTGCATTTTGCATGACTAAATTTCTAGGCTGAGCACGGTTAATGTTTTCGTGTGTTGAGGTCGCTTCTGTTTTTATTTTTGCCTCGGTATCGTCAAGCAGGCCGAGCTTTTCGAGCACCCATTTTACGCTATCAATCACCCCATTAAAGGCCGCTTTCACACTATCAAACACCGCCATTAATACTTTTCCCCATGCGGTATTTTGAAACGCAGCCACTAAGTCATCCCAGTAATAGATAAGCGCACCAACCGCAGCGATGAGCGCAATAACACCCGCTACTACCCACGTAATTGGGTTTGCCCAAAGCGCTGCATTAAACAACCATGTAGCCGCTTGGCCTGCGAGCATAACTGCTTTAAATGTACCCATGGCAATGGCCGCCGCGCCCATCGTTGCAATGAGTGATAAAAAACCCAATACACGCAACGCAATGAGTGCGCCTTGCCATAATTTAGTTATCACTGTTAAACCCATTGTGAGCGCACCACTTGTTATCAGCGCCATTTTGTAAAGGCCCATCATGAACATGACCACGCCATAAATAGAGATAAGCGCCACAATGCCCACTACAAGTGTTGCAATCACACTGGATAAAATCGGAAAGCGCTCAGTTAACGAAACGATATAAGCAAAGCCGGCGGCGAGCATTTCAACGAACGGCTCAACCACAGGTAACAAACGCTGGCCTAGTGCTATGGATGCAGCATTAAATGATCCACTTAATTTGTTCCATGGCGTTCTCATATCGTCTGCCATTTTTGCAACGTTTGCCATACCGCTTACGCTGCCTAAGTCTTGAACCTGATTGTTTAGCCCATCAATATCAGTTATTAATAGTTTAATTAATGATGATGCTTCAGCTGATCCGAACGCGGTTGCTATTGCATCAATGTCCGCTTGCTTAGTTAATCCTTTTGTTTTTTCATTTATTTTTTGAAGTATATCTACCATCGGTAATAGCTTGCCCGAGCTATCTGTAAAATCTAAATCGAGTGCTTTTTGAGCTTTACCTGCTCCAGCTTCAAATGCTTTATATTTTGTTGCTGATTCACTACCACTCATAGTCGATTGCAAACGCCCCATTACTGCGATTTGTTCTGCCAGTGGCGCAGACGATGAGGCTCCCAAAGCACTGAACGCGGAAGCCATTTCTTTACCGTCAGTTTTATAATCAGTTACTGCCTTAGCTGTAATGCCTGCTATATCTTCCGCCCACTTTACTTTGCCCATTTTGTCGGCTGTTGATTTAAATACGCCGTACATCGTTCCCATGTAGTCGGTCACTGTTGCGGCATCAGCTTTAGTGGCTTTGGCTAAGGTGTTTGATATTTCGGTAACTTTTGATAGTTCGTCGCCTGTAATTCCTGACATTGCTGATTGAATGTCGTAGGCACTGCGAACAAAGTCGGATGCGTTGCCGCCAAAGTTAGCGGTAAACTCTAATGAAGTTTTGTTTAATTTTTGTAATGATTCGTCAACTACGCCAAGCGATTTCACTTCACCTAATGCGGCGGCCTGATCTATTGCTGGCGCAAGCGAACGAGCAAGCGCATAACCACCTGCTACGGCTGTGGCTGCGCCGCGCATCATTTGATCTTGTGCGGCGGCGGTTTGCTGGCTCAGCTGATTAATTTTAGCCATGACTTTATTAACCGGGCCAGTGACTTTGTCAATGATGCCGATTGAATAAGTAAGCTTGTCTAATTTGCTGAGTGTTGCCATTAATTACTCGCCGCCTAATGCTGTGCAAATGCCGTTATTTACGGCTGTTACAAAGTTTTCTTGCTGTGATGTTTCAAGGTAAAGCGCCTGTGCCAAGCTCTCATCAGTTACTGGTTGGTTGCCAAAATACTTAGCGTGGTATGCCAGTAACTGATCGAGCCTGCTTTTGCCTATTTGCTTGGCTCGGCTTTCGATTTTTTTACCGTAAAATTAAACTCGGGTTGGTATTCTTCAACAATGGCACCCACTAAAAACAACGCGGCACCCGGTTGCTGTACCAGCTCTTTGAGCTTTTTAGCATCGGCTTCAACCACTGTGTTTAATAAAAAGTTAGTTGCCGGCTGCACCTTGTTATTCGGCTGAGTCGAGTTAATGTATTTGTTGTAGTCGGCGCCATTTACATTAAATGTGATTTCGCCAACGGGGGTTTCTAATGTGATTTTTTTCTCAAACGCCATGATCAATACTCTCTTTTAAATCTGCTTGTTCTAGCAGTGTGTAGGTAAAATAAGGGCCGTACTTGGCTGCTGATTGCTCGCACAAAGCAATAAATTCATTAAAGTCATTGGGGTTTGCAAACACCTGACAACCGGCTGACCACTTATCAACTTGGGTTGATGTGGTTTTGCTGTTTGCACGGTGGCAATTAATACCAAAATAACCTTGTTGTAGCTCTGCTTGGGGTGTGACGTCCGTGTCTAACTCGGTGTCATGGTTGTTGTCACGTAGAACAACAACCGGTTTATGCTGTACAAGGGCGCGATACTTGCCCTGGTGATAACCCAACGTCCACAAGCTTTTATGCTGCCCTGCAACTAGCACCGCTGTGCCGTCTATGTTTATTGGGTTTTTACGCCAGTAAATACCGGCATCTGTTGTGGCTTTATACTGCTTTAACTGCCATTCGCTGTTTTGCTGATACAACACACAAATTGCATCGTTAAACGTGTTGGCGCGGGTGTTTGCATGGCGAATGCCTATAATGTTTAGGTTTAATTCACCCTCAAATACTTTATGCCCACATGCTTGCAGGGTGCTTAGTAATGTTGTGGCAGTTAGTGTGCGAATGGCTTTAGTCATTACAAATCTCTCACTTCATCGTCAGTTAGGTATGGCACACCGTTAATTTTGACAAAATCAGGGCTAGTAATCGGACACTTGATTGATGTGGTGTCTTCTTCGCCACCATCGGCTTTAATGTTTAAAATTTCGTCCAGCTGCGGCAGGCAACCAAATGCTTCAACGTTCTTTTTACCTGCAGCTACTTCTGCATTAAACGCAATATCAAACGGTTCAATACCTTTCCAACTGCCTGCTTTTTCAGCTTGCGCTTGCACGATTAACCAATTTTCATGATCAAGCTTTAGTGTTACTTCGCCTTCAACATCGCCATCAATAAAGCCCTTTGGGATACCGCGCACTTTTTTAACGGTGCGCCCATCCGTAATTTTGCAAGTCGCTTCCATAACATGAACCATCGAATCACCAATGAAGATATCGAAGTCTTTACCGCCTAGTACTTTTTGCATGTTTGCGCTCCTACTCTGCGTTATCTAACATGATCCCAACAATGATGGTGTTGGGTGAATCGATTGGTTTAACTTTAAGTACGACTTGTAAGGTGATCGCATTCATAAACGTTAGGTTGATACTGTCGTCTTTTGGTGCGCGAATTAAACCAGGGAACTTATCGGCACCAATATTGATAGAGCGTGCCATATCGCGCAGCGGTTTACCCATAATGCGTTTACCAAATTCAATCCCGGTGCTGCTGTTGTTTAAGCGACGATTTTTAACGTTTTGAATTCCAATAATTCGCACAGCACGTGCAGCCATATCAACAATGCGGCCAATTTCAATTTTTTGAAAATCACCGCCTTCAGCGTCGAGCATGTTTACATCGCCAAAATACGTACCATCAAAATCAGCATAAAACTGTGTACAACTAAAACGCAGCGCATCAAGTGCCGCCGTGGTTGAGTTGGTTAAGGGGTTGCCGGCGGCATCTTCTGGGTGTGGCATCAATGACATTGCACCCGTAAGCACACGCATTGGGCTATCAGCAATAGTGACTGCGCTTTTACATAAACGCCCTGTTACTGCGCCTAGTTCGTCACCGAATAAAAGCGGGATAACAGCCACACGATCGCCTACTACGCCATCGGTTAACGGTTGCAATGAAGTCACTAAATCAGGCCAACTTTGCTCAGCCGTTAAGCCAGGTGCTGCAAGTAAAAAGCGAACACGACGAGCAAGGCTCGATAAAATTTCAAGCGCTTTGGCTTGGTAGCTTTCAATGTCGGCTTTGCCTGTAACTGGCGTACAAATAACAATAATTTCAGGGCTAACATCCTGATCCATTGCTTTATCAATAAGGGCCATTACGTTATCGCCTGCACCATGCGGGATGGCATAACCACTCACTAAGTCATCACCGTTGCGTTGCCATGCTTTTACTTGTTTTTTTAGTGGGGAGTCGGCGACGCCGAACTCAACATCAAAATCACTTTGTGCATTAATAGATAAAATTTTGCCGTTGTTCTCACTCGCTTGACCGATAAACAACACACTGCGTTCAATCTGTTTCGTAGCGCCACTGCCTGTTTGTATGGCGGCAACGGTTACTTTACCTTGTGCCATGATCGTTCCTTTTACTTTGCGCTACGCAACGTGCATAGCCTGGTTTAAAATAAAATTCATTTGCTGCTTTTCTTCGCCCTGCGTTTGCCCTAAAAATGAGCGGGCCGGCAAGTCAATTTGCCATGTACTCTTACTTGAGCTGCCCTTTAAATCGCGAAGTAAAAACCCTGCTTGGTTAATGCTTAAATTCTCTGTTATCCATTTAATACTTGGGCGTTTACTGCCCTTGCCTTTACGACGCGGTATTTTGTAACCCTCGGCTATTAATGCCCTGGCTAAATTTCGCGTGGCTGGCCTTTCTTTATTTTGAGCCGCTTTACCTTTTGGCTTGCCTGCATCTAGGCTTATGCCCTCTTGGTGGGCACGGGCTATTTTTCCGCTGTTGCCCCCTGAAAAATAAACACTGGCGTCGTTTGCACTGTGGCGAACCTTCATAAACTTTTTAAGCTTGGTGAGCATTTTCTTTTTTTTACCACTTGCTCTGCCTTGCCATGTTTTGCCTGCTAAATCCGTTTGCTTGGTGATCCGCTCTTTACTGCTTTTATTCGTTGTTCGAATAACACGACGTAATATATTGCGCCGCTTATTAGGCTTGAGCTGTAAAAACGCTAATTGTTCTTTGCTGCGCCCTTCGTCAAATTTAACGTTAAGCACGGCTTACAGTGCCTTGCAGTAAAAATGATTCAGCAACCCATAGGCTTTGCTCGCCAAAGTCGTAACGGTTACCGTTTAATTCAAAGGGGCCGTTGTCTGTTTGTATTAGTTCTATGTCTTCACACAGCTGGTTAATAGTCAGCTCTACTTCATTGCTGTTGTCGTCGTTTACATCGGCGCTAAATTCAATGTCGGTGCTGTCATAACGCCCGCCGTTGTTTTGCAACCAAAACGATGCAAAGGCACAAATTAACGCAGCCGGCGCAAAGCATGGATTAATGCTGATCACACCTGAGTAATAAAACCGCGCTGCTAATAACCCGTTACCATTCATTGTTTTACTACTTGGCTCTATGCGCCCGCCTTCTATCCAGCTATCAAACTGGGTATTAAGCGCCAACTTATGGCCTTGGTACTCAACACTCACTAAATGCTGTTTAAGCTTTTCAATTTTGCTTTGGCTCATAACAGCTCTACCGATAAATTAGGGCTTAGTGCTTGCAGTAAGCGCATAGCGTTTATGCTTTCGCGTTGCCAGTGTTCAAAGTTATCAATGGCTGATTGCGACTGTGCTGTTGCGTTTTCACGGTGTGTACTGCCAAGCTTGGATACCAATAAATTAGCTTTGGCTTTGCTATACACTGCATCGTTATAAAAAATTATTTGTTGTGCGTTTAATGGTGTGCCGTTAGTAAGCACAGCGCTTACTAGTTCTTGGTTTACCTCGGTCTGTGCACGCTTTAGCTTTTCAACAAGCAGCTCACTTTTACTGGCGTATTCTTGGGCAACGGCGTAGTGCTCTATAAAATAAGCCGTGCTTAATGTCGGGTAATAGCCATTGCCTGGCACATCAACATTAATGCTTTGTAAATCTGCTTGTGGCATACCGCTTAAATTCATATTGCACCTGTAAAAACACACACATTAAATTAGGTGCGGGCGCCACTTAGTCACACTGGCGACATAATTAATACTCGCACTGTGCTAAGTTGCCCGCTGGCGTTGGAGCTGTTACACGTTAACCGTTGCTTTTAATTGCTTTGTTAACTTATCGACTAAACCTTTAACTCCTGCTTTGTCGTTAATGGCTTGGGCGTGCTCTGCAAATAACAGAGCATTACCATAGTTGTGCTGGGCTGCATCAACCTTGGCAGCAATGGCGTACAATTTACCGCCCACCACTTCAAGGCCGTTCCAGTCTTGGTTTTTTACGGTATTGATTAAGCCACGCAGTACATAGCTAATCTCAAATAAGCCTTGCTGCTTTGATTCTGTTAGGTAGTAATTAGCGTCATCGTAGAGTTGGTCGATAACGAATGCAGGCCAATGTTTGGTATTAAATACCGTTGGCAGTGGTTGCTTTTGCTCAATCATAAACGGCAGGAGTTCTAGCGCTGCATCCCAGCGTTTTAAGTCAACCAACCAAATAAACACCCATGCTAAAACCGTGTTCGGGTGGCACTGGCCGCTTAGTCGATATTGATTGATATACCCTAAATAGTCTTGGCGTTCTAACGCTTCAGACTTGTAAGTTGCTTTATCTGCTATATCAGTAAATGTTTTTAATTGAGCTAAGTCAGATTCGATGGCTGCTGCATAAAGCTGGTACTCGGTTTGCTTAGTGATAGTGGTTGGCGCATGGGTACTCGTGGCTGTTGCCGCGACCGTTGGCGCTTTTTTGTCAGTGCTTGCTGGTACGCTGCCTGCTGCTTTGGCTAATGATTTTTTGACTAAGCTCATTTAAAAACACTCTTTAATGTGGTTAAAAAGACCGGCTCGAAAATTGGATTAAACAAGCCGGCCAAATGGGAATTTACCGAATATTTAAACCCAGGCACTACCGTCTGAATTTGGTAACTTGATACTGGTTGATTCGAAATACATGACTTTTTCAAGGTCTTCTACGTAGTAGCAATCGTTTCGTGATAGGTAGTCTTCAACGCGTTTTTTCTTAGCGTTGTTTTCTACACTGGTACGCGTTGATCCTGTTTGTACGTAGTGACTTAAGTTGTCAAAGCTGGTGACTAAAATGCCACGAGCAGGGAAAAAAGGGATTTTGTATGTCATTAAACCGCCATAGGTATCAATCACCTGTTGCAGCTCAATCTTGGTTTTTTCACTTGGGGTATGTGCTTGCTTGGCGTACAGCTTATTTTTGTCTTGTGCTAAAAGCTCGTCGCCAATAATAGCCACCATGTTTGCACGTTTGTGCTCTGGAATACCTTGCAATGCATCGTGCACCGCTTGGTCTAAGTTTTCGTAATCGCCGCCAGCACCAATATGAATTTCGCCAGCGGTTGCGCCTTCACTAATTGCGCGCTCGGGTGCATCGCGGCGAATTAGTTGTAGCCAGCCAATGTTTACATCGTTCATCATTGGATAGGCTGTAATATCTGTGGTATCAGCTACGCGCGTACCATTCCAACCAATTTTAATAATGTCGAGCGCAATAGCCTGGCGTACGTGATTGCGATAACGATTATGAAAATCAGGGAACTTAGACCACTGATCCATTTTTATCCATGTAATATGAATGTCGCATTCAACGGGGTAACAACGGTATTCACGTTTAGCGAGCTTTGATACGTCGCGAGTTTGTCGCTCTTTGGTGTCGTCGGTTTCAACGCCTGCACGACCTGTAACGCCACCGTCTACACTCATGATCACCGATTGACCAACTAAGTCGTCTACCGGTACGGTGTTGATCATCTGTAAAAATTCAGCCGATTCATAAACAGCATCATATAAATGCTGCTCAGTTGTAGGCTCAACGTTGAACTGTTCACTCATTGATGTAACACCGTAATTAACGGCCATGCCTGCCATAATGGCGACAAATAATTCTCTAGTTCTGGTTTTCATATTCTTTCCTGCGTTTAGCTAAGTTAAGTTAGGGTGAGTGTAATTAGTACAAATTACTGTATTTACCCTCTTCGCCTTCGGGTTCTTCTTCGGCGTCAGTGGTATCACCCGCAGGTGTTTTCAACGCTTTGGTAAACTTGTCGTTTAGTTCGTCCAATGCTGTTTTTGTTTTTAATAGCTCTTCTTTTACTTGAGCTAATTCAGTGTTTTCATCATCAGCTGGCGGCGTTTCTTCACCTTCCACTTTTGTGGTTGAAAACGAATCAAGCTTTGTGGCAAGCCCATCTAGTTTTTTAGCAAACTCACTAAGCGGTGTGCCCAGCGCATCTTTTAATGCAGTGGCTAATTGTGTTTCGTTCATGTCGGGTTCTTCCTTTGCGAATAGTCGTTTAAAAAATGGTTTTTTAGGTGCGGCGTCGATAGGCTCACATGATCCTAAATCAACTTTTAATAAAGAGACGTCCGTGTCATCTGGCTTACTCTTACTACTGAAATGGATACGGTCGGTATAGCAACTGGCTGGGTAGTCCGTCACTGCTAAACCGGTTAGGTAGGTTTTGCCTGTGCCCATAAAATCGCGGCTAATTTCGATACTAAAATAAACAGCTTGATCTGCTTTGTTCAGCTCTACAAACCCTTGATTGGGCGCAAGCACTGCGTATAAGCACACAACGCCCTCTTCGTTTTCATAGGCTTGTACGCTTTCTACATCGCCCAACATGCCGGGAATATCTACGTTATGCAGATTTTTAGCGGCCCAACCTGACCAGTTAAATTCGTGATCAACATTAATGCGTGCACCGTATTTACGCGGGTTGTATGTTTCTACTATGTCGGCTACGTCTTGCTCTGATATTTCGCGGCCGTCAACGGTCATACCTACAGCGGCAATCGATAACGGTTTAGTACGTAGTTGACCTGGCATAAACAACCCTTTTTAAATATGTGCAAATTAAGCGTATTGCTTTAAAGTGATTGCAGTTTGCACCCTCTTTTTATTCCTTTCCAACGGTTTAACTTTTTGAAATTCCTATATTTAACTTTTAGGAATGGACAGGTTTTTGACTGACAGATTAAGCGTTTTATAACGAATACACTGCCGCTATGGATTAATAAAAGCGGCGCAATAGATGGCGAACTACGGACCAGAGATACGCAAAAAAGCACAAGATTTGTATGTTGTTGAGGGCTACACGGTGGACGAAATAGCCGAGCTTGACGACATGCCCAGTGCGCGTAGCATTCGCCGTTGGTCGGAGGCTGGCAAGTGGGAGGACATGTGCCCAAGCTATAACGCCGAAATGGCCTTTAGCAAACGCATTAATGTACTGGCCGATAAAGACAATAAAACCGATGCCGACTATAAAGAGCTCGACTTTTGCACGCGCCAGTTGTGCGCACTTAATAAAAGTAAATTAGCCCCAGCCCCAAAACAGCGCGCAAGTAATGACAACCCCGCTAACAATAACAGCGGCAACAGTCATAACGGCAATGACAAAAAATCGAAGAAGAAAAAGAAAAACGATTGCTCTGGCATTACCCTTGAAATGCTCAACGAGCTTAAAGACACATTACTTTATCCTCACCAAAAACATTGGTTTGATAACCAAGACCACCGCACCCGCTTTATATTAAAACCCCGCCAAATTGGCGCAACCTTCTATTTTGCATTCGAAGCGTTTTACGATGCTGTGGTAAATGGCCGCAATAAAATATTTATATCGGCGAGCCGCGACCAAGCCGAAGTATTTAAAGCCAATATTGTGGCGTTGGTGCGTGAGCATTTTAATGTTGAATTAAGTGGCTCACCCATGGTGCTTAATTTAGCCGGCGGTAAAACCGTTAAACTAATTTTTAAATCAACTAATGCCCGTACTGCGCAATCTGAGTCCGGCGATTTATATATTGATGAAGTATTTTGGATACCTAAATATAAGTCGTTACGCGGTTTGGCGCAGGCTATGGCAACGCATAAACATTTACGAATAACCTATTTTAGTACGCCATCGGTTACCAGCCACGAAGCCTACGACCATTGGAACGGTAAATGGTACCGTAAAACAAAAGCGTGTAACGATCCTGAATTTGCCATAGATATAAGCCATAAAAACTTAAAAAACGGCAAGTTGTGTGACGACGGTATTTGGCGTCAAATGCTCACGGTTTACGATGTAGTAACCAGTGGTTTTGACCGTATTGATATTGGCGTACTTGAAAACGAATACAGCGTAGATGAGTTTAATAACTTGTTTATGTGTAAGTTTATTGATGATGCACACAGTGCATTTAATCTTAAACAGCTTATGAACTGTGTGGGCGACTCAACCAAATGGGCTGACTTTGATTTAGCCTACGAGCGCCCATTTGGCTTGCGCCCTGTTGTAATTGGTTTTGACCCTGCCCGCTTTGGTGATAAAGCAAGTGTTGCCATTTTAAGTGCACCAATGAAGCCAGGCGAAAAGTTTTTACTGCTAGAAGCACTTGATTTAAGCGGCAACGACTTTGAAGCAATGGCGAACGAGATAAAACACCTCACCGATAAATACAACGTTGTGCATATTGGCGTAGACACTACTGGCATTGGTTATGGCGTGTGGGAGCTTATTACTAAGTTTTACCCCAATGCTGAGCCGATTCATTACAACCCCATCATTAAAAACCGCATGGTTATTAAAGCCATTAACGTTATTCAAAACCGCCGCTTTGAGTTTGACCAGGACGCGGTAAATATTGCCAGCTCGTTCATTAATATTCGCCGTAAAGTGGTGGGCGACCAAATCACCTATGCCACAAACCGCACAGCCACAACAGGCCATGCCGATATTGCGTGGGCAATTATGCACGCTATGTTATTTGAACCACTCGACGGTAACGCACATAGCCGTCAAACATCTGTAGGAATTGCAGCTTAATGAGTAAACCACGATTACAAGTAAGTAACGGCCAAGCGCCAAACTACAACCAACGCACAGCGGTAACCGATACGTTTAGCTTTGGCGATCCGGAGCCGTGTTTAGACAACCGGCTAACCGATTACGTTGGGGTGTTTAGTGACAGTAACGGCATTTACGCCCCGCCCATTAATTTGCAAGGCTTGGTTAAACTGCTGCGTGTAAATGCCCAGCATGGGCCAATACTCTACTTTAAACGCAACATGATTTTAAAATGGTATAAGCCTAACCCGCTTTTAAGCCATCAAGCCCTTAGTAAGTTTGCATTTGATTTGCTGTGGAGCGGTAACGCCTATTTGCAGGTTATTAAAAATTCATTTGGGCAAGTTATTAAACTGCGCCATTTGCCTGCGTTGACTATGCGTTATACCGATAAACGCGGTGTGTACGCACAATTAAGTAATCGCAGTCATGAGCCTGTTTACTTTAATGCGGGCGAAATAATACACGTAAAAGAATACGACCCCGGGCAAGGCATTTATGGTATACCGCAATATTACGGCGGTATTCAGTCGGCTTTGCTTAATGAAGATGCCACGCTATTTCGTCGCCGTTATTACAAGAACGGCGCGCACATGGGTTTTATATTCTCAATGGCCGACCCTAATTTAAGTGATGAAGATGAAACCGCCCTTAAAGATGCAATACGCGACAGCAAAGGCGTGGGTAACTTTAGAAGTTTGTTTTTTAATTTTCGCAGTAATAAAGCCGATGCTGAAAAAGCGATAAACATTACACCGGTGGGCGACATATCAACAAAAGACGAATTTGAGCGCATTAAAAAAATTACGCTTAACGACATGCTCAGCATGCACCGTGCGCAAGAAGCACTGAGCGGCCAATCATCTGGCGATAGCCCAGGCTTTGGTGATTTAGACAAAATTACCCGCGCGTATTACAACAACGAAGTTGTGCCCCTGCAGCAAGATGTATTAGGTATTAATAACTACTTACCTGCCTCGCAGCATATTGAATTTAAAGAGCCTGAGTATTCAGACTTAAACCCAACACCTAAGGAAGCCGCATGAGCTGGATAGATGTAACAGAGTTTATTAAACAATGGGGGCGTTTATTTATGTTGAGTTTTTTAGCAGCCGCAATCCAAATGTATTTGAGCAAACGGCAATTTACGTTTTTTCATTACTTTATGAGTGTACTGATTGCGATATTTGCAGCCTACCTATCAGCCATGTTTTGCGAGTGGCGCGGGTTTGATGAAAACCTAAAAACAGGCGTGATTGGGGTAACTGCCTACGCAGCCCCACATATTTTAGAAGGGTTCGACAAGCTAATTAAAGCGTTTAGTAAAGACCCTAAAAGCTTTATTAAATTTATCAGAGGGATTAAATAATGGGATGGGTTACGAGTTTATTCACAAGCAATGCGGCTGAGCCAATTAATGCAGTAGGCAATGTGCTTGATAATTTATTTACCAGCGACGAAGAGGTATTAACGCTTGATGTTGTAAAACAACGCTTGGCACAGCAACCTGCTTTAGCACAATCCGAGATTATGAAGGTGCAAGCCCAACACCGCAGCACATTTGTAGCAGGCGCACGCCCGTTTTTAATGTGGGTATGTGGTTTTGGTTTTTTGTTTGCCTTTGTGATAAACCCGCTTTTAGTATGGTTAATACCTGATATTGGTAAACCTGAGCTACCACTTGATACAATGATGGAACTAACTCTTGCCATGCTTGGGCTTGCAGGTTTAAGAACGGTAGAAAAGTTAAATGGCGCTAGTAAGTGACTAGCGTATATCTACTATAAAAGTATTTTTTATTCCCTCGCAACTGCAAGAACGGGGGCAATTGCTCTTATGTCGATACGACTCATAAGGCCAAATAGTAAGTCATTTAATTCTTTATCATCTAAATAATACACAGTAAATAAATCTAAAGATTTGATTTTACTTTTAATATTGTATCCTGCTCTTATTTCTTTATTATTCAGTAATGCTTTTACAAATTGATATTTCTTTAATGCTCTTTGATTTTTCGATAACTCTTCTGCAGTTTTGATTGCTTCCGCTAGTTTAAAATCAGGTATTTTAGTCTCACTTTTCAATATACAGACTATATCTAGATCATATAAAGCAGGTCTCAAATAATTAAAATACATATCCTGCCATTGCATTCTTACTATTGCCTTTTGAATATCTTCTTCCATTGCATTGAAAAGTTGTTCAAAGTTTGTTCCCAAATTACTTAAAACAGGCAATACTTTATTTATATTTTTTATTGATGTCACATCACCTGTTTCTAATGTTTCAATTGCAGCTATCATTTTGTCTACTTGTAGTTTAGCTTCACTTGATATACTTAGCTGTCGCTGCTGAATTCTTGTTTTCCTATATTGATGTAAACCGAAAATGAATGTTAACGCTGTACAAGTTTGAGCTACAGCTTTGACAATATCCAGCAGTATTACATTCACTTTGTCCGTGGGGGCTTTTATAATCTCTGTAATAATACAAAAACCATAAGTTAAACTCGCTGTTAAAACTATAACTACGATAATAATGCCAACAAAATCAAAAGTTATTTTTATTCCTGTACCCGGTTTTTCAAATATCACAATTGTTAATTCCCATCACAATTTTATAAGTGCACTTTATCTTAATCTGTAATCTAGTTCTTTAATCTTTTCAATTTTTCCAGCAACAACTTCAAGCCGTTTAAGTGCTCTTGTAAGATTCGACGCTGGCACGCCATTTAATGTTGCTGCATTGGTTTTGCTAATACCGCGAACCAAGTAATCATTGAGCGCCGCTTTTATATCTTCACTGGTACTTTTCCCAAACGACAATAATGCATTTAACCGCTCTTGGCTTTGTGAGCCTTTGTATAGATAGTTCATGATTTACTTATCACTTAACTGATAATTTATTGATGATATTTCAATATTAGGTAAATCACCAGCTGTTTGATCTTTTTATTGTCACTTTATGTCAAGCATTGTCACTTTTTGACAGTGCGATCTTTTTAAAATTTCTCACAGATCCCTTTACTGGGCTGACTGGCGATTAATAGCGTGTCACAAGGGTTGTCAATTTGAAACGTTTTTTGCACGAAAGCGGAAGGCGAGGAGGAGTGAATTTTTCGGCTTTTTGGTTCTCAGCTCACACTTTGCCGCAGGCCTTGGCGACCCGACTAAATACGATGCCATGTATTTTAAAAACGAAACTAAACCGCTTATTAAATTAATGAGTGATGAAGTGGCAAGGGATCCTGAAATTGGCAGTAAATTACAGCTAAATTTTGATTTAGAGCCCAGCGCGTAAAGCATAAAAAAAAGCGCTAACTGGTGTTAGCGCTTGCTCTAAATAATGTGTTTGATAGAATTTTCTGTGTAGATACGAATTACTTACATGATTAAAAAGGAAAGATCCTTAATTATTTTACGTCTTCGTCCTTGTGAATTTATAATGTAGCCAGCACATTCTAGCCTTAATAAATCTTCTTTTAATTTATCTTTATATAAATCAGGGTGATTAGATAGTTGCCTCACCCCCGGCAGTTCAGAGTTAACCTGATGATTTTTAATAATTAATTCAACAAGATTTCTAAATTTCTCATCATCTTTTAGCCTGCTTTTCAGTATTGCCTCGCCAACACCAAGAGGTTGATCTGATAATGACCTAAGTAAAGTAGATGGTTTACGCTCTTTAATTTCCAAATAGCCGAAACTTTCAAGAACAATCAGTGCTTCTCTAGTTTGTTGAAGAGGATGCCCCAAAATATCTTTCAATTCGAGTTCGCCAGGTATCCGTTCTCCAGCGTTAAACGTAACTTGCAGGTAGCTAATTAGATTTTGAACAGCATTTTTTTTCTTTAATAAATTATTAAACCTAGTTTTTTCATTTTCCATAACGGTAATTTCTCCAATAACAATTTTCATCTTGTTTTATTTTTGATTTTATATCTTAAGTTTTTAATCCCCATAATTAAATGCTTATTTGTTATGCATAAAATCACTGTATATAATGACAGTGTATTTTATTAACTATTGGTGGTTATTATGGCGCGGGTTACTTGTCCAAATTGCGAAGCTAAAGCAACAATTACGTCACGCGAAAAGCAAAGCGCCCATGTGGTTAATTTATATTGCTCATGCACAAATACAAAAGAATGCGGGGCTACGTTCCGCATTACCCAATCGTTTGATCACTTCTTAAATCCGCCTGTAAAAAGCACCCAAGAACTTGCTGCGGCGCTTATTAAAAAACTACCTAAGGAACAGCAGCTAAGTCTGCTAGGTATTTAATAACCGAGTAATTTCTTTCTCAACATCATTTTACTTAATCGAACTCCAACGTAGGCACAAGCTAAAAATAAAGCATGAGCCATTATAAAAGGGACTGCCCTAAATATATCTTCAATAGGCCTATTATTTCCCGATTGTGCAGCTTCAAGAAAGTTTTTAATGCTGAACCCATAAAAGCCAAAAAGGATTAACACAATTACTACTGACGCAATAAGCATTGCGACATCGTCATTAGTTTTATCAAAAAGATAGAGCATGCCAAAATAAATTACTACAAAGATTGCAGCCCCTATAAAAAAACCTGAAAACGCACCACTAAGAATTAATGAAATCCATTCACCTACCATAATACCTCCTAGAAAATAACCGACAAACATAGCGGCTTTATTTATGTAACTTAATTCAGCTGACTAGTTTGTGCAAGTTTAACATTTTCATTTTTAAATAATTTAGAGTTATTGGAGTTATAAATAGTTGACTCTGTTTATTGCTGGGGTTATAGTAACCCCACGTTGAGAAATAAAGCGAGGTACAGTGAATAGCAAGGATTTAATCAAACAGCTAGAAGAGGCGGGTTGGCAAGAAGTTAGAGTGAAAGGCAGTCATCATCACTTTAGGCATCCAAACCATACCAATCTCATTACCGTTCCCCACCCTAAGAAAGATTTAGGCAAAGGATTGGTAGCAAAAATACTGAAAGATGCGGGGCTTTAAGCCCCTATTTCCTTAACTCTATCACTGTTGTAAACACTCATTAGGAGAATAGCGATGTTATATCCAATCGCAATTGAAAAAGGCACAGAAACTGAAGCATTTGGCGTGGTGTTTCCTGATGTGCAAGGCTGTTATAGTGCCGGTGACTCATTCGAGCAAGCACTATTAAACGCTAAAGACGCACTAGAAACTCATTTAGAGTTATTAGCCGAAGACGGTATTTTACCGCCGCAATCAAGTAATATTAACGCTCACGTAAATAATCCTGAGTTTTCAGGCTGGGTATGGGCATTGGTTGATATTGATCTTGAACCCTACTTAGGCAAAGCAGGTAAAATTAACGTAACTTTGCCTAACTTATTAACTAAGCAAATTGATGATTTAGTTAAAGCACATCCGCAATACAAAAGCCGTTCAAACTTTTTACAGTTAGCGGCACAGCATGAAATACAAGGTATTTCAGCACGCTAAACTAAGGGCGCATTTAGCGCCCTTTTTACTGCCTGCCTATTAATGATTCACAAAACGTTGAATACTGCTTAGTTTGTTGCCTTGGGTTTCGACTATGTGAAGCAGTGATCGTAATTCTTGCTCTAGGCCAGTTACGTCTTTAACGGTTACTGGTGTGTTGCTGCGTTGGCACTGGCGCAATATGGTAAATAACTGGTTCATACGTAAGCGCCAGCCGCAATCAAACATGTCTCTAAACGGTATAAACATACTTAAGCGCATTTCGGGAAAATCTAATATTGGTAATTCGCTTAGGGTTGGCAAGGTGGCAAGCTCGGGTTCGTTGCGTTTGCTGTGGAGAAATACGCGGTTTACTTCTAATTGAAATTTAGGGCTGATCCAGCCTGCGTAAGAAATGGCTAATAGTTCGTGGGCGAATGTTCCGCCTCCACCGTTACCGCCTCTTTGCTTGTTGATTACATTTTGAGCTAAGCAAGAATCCTTGCTTAGCTCGTTAACAAGCTCATTTGCTGATTTAGTTGTAAGCCATATTGACGGGCGCTTGCTGTTTTCTTTCCCACTGGCTTTATGCAGTGCATTTAGGTTTACACGGTTGTAGTGATCAACTGGGATTAGGGTATTTGAAATAATAAGTTGGTTGTTCATAATAAGAACCTTTGTTTTGTATATGCATTTAAGCCACTCAAAAGTTCGAATTTTTGGGTGGCAAGCTAAAGCGAGGTTCGAACTACCGCAAACAAAGAAACGGCCCACCGAAGTGGCCTCACTCCAGCTCACCATAATATGGGTGTGCTAAAGCGTGCGCATTAAAAAACCAGCTAAAAAGCTGGTGACAATGCACCTTTGTTAATTGCGGGGTTCGAATCCCGGCACTGGATGAGCCAGTGCCCTTTTACTATAGCCCCGCACAAGGCGAATTGTCAATTAGGTTAGTTTTACCTCCTTCAATCGTTTTCTAATTTTTATTTTTATCTGTACCTACGGATTAGTTAATTCGTGGGTACACTTAAACGTAACTGTACCCGTCAATTAAGTAACTTACGGGTACATTTAAGCCATCATATCCAGTGCCCACCAATCGTTATCGCTGATTGCTGATGCGCTGTTGTTGTTTACTAACATTGCTAAGTCCCAATCGCCAATGGTGATCAGGCCGTTTTTAGGCTCACCATAATGAAATTCGCCTTGTTTATTGCGCGTTGCATTGAGGGTTTCGCGCCCTTCTAGCTCTGCATATTGATAAGCAAGGTCTACAAGTTCGCGGGCTTGTTGCCAGTGAACCTCTGTTACGTGCCAGCTACCCGATTTTTGGGCGAATGTTTTTGCTCGGTATTCAATATCGAGTTGCTTGTTTTGTTTTAATTGGGCGTTTTCGTCTAATACATGTAATTGGCCATCTTTGACTTGGTAAATATGGCCGTTTCTCGCGATCCTTTTCCCTGCAATTAGATCCTTTTTAACCTCTGTGATCTGTTTTTCATCACACCCCACCATATCGAGTATTAACTCGGCGCTAGAGCCCACGGCTATAGGCGTACAGTTATTACCACTAGACCAAGATAGGTCGGCTGCGCCGACGTTGGTGTTATCCTTAGCATTGAGTTTTTCGGCTGTGCCTTTGAGTTGCCTGGTCCATTCGATAAGGCGTGTTTTTAAGCTGGTTGCATCTGTTACGTTGTGCACGTTGTTAAACAAACGCGTAAGTACGGCTTTGTAATCAATATTGGTCACAACGCCTTTAATGCGGCGTACTACTTCGGCGTAGTCGTTGCCCATGGGGGTGGCTTCATACATTGATTTAAAGTTAGCAGCGCGGCCAATACACATGCCACCCTGTAGCTTTACGTAGTCTTTCCAGTTGGCAGTATCGGCAGCGTGGCGAATAGGCTCTATTACTTCATCTTTTACAGCGGTTCGCATACGGCGAAGCTCGCGGTAAACTGTAACGCTTGGCGAACCCTGAAACTGAAACTGGCGAATATTCCATGTACTAGCCCAAGCTAAAACAGGGTTAGCCTGCTCTTGCAGGTTTTCCCCTGTGTCAGCGTCAACATGGTCGCTAAGCATATAACCATCAATATTTTTACTGATGTATTTAGCAATATAACTGGCCGCACTGCCCTTGTTTTTATCTAGCTTTACAGCGTCAAAGCGTGGGCTAAACGTACGGTAAAATTTGGTAGGCGCTTTATGGTTTTTCGCCTTAATTTTTTTAGGTTCTCTGTTTTCAACTTTGGCTTTTTCGGCCTCTTCTTTATTACGCTGTATAGCTACTTCGTTGGCCTTTTTTTTAGCAAAACCCCACGCACTGCGCTTTTTTTTATACAGTTTAAATAAGTGGGTTTTCTCAGTATGAGCACGATATTTAACACAGGCCTCAACCGTTTTTATGTGTGTGCCGTGGGTGTTTATATCTACAAATTTGTTAAATACTTTTGCTCGAGTAAGCTCAGGGCCATAACGATCGTAAAGCTCGATTTTGTCTTCTTGAATAAAGTACCAACGCAAAATAGCGTTGATTTCTTGTAGTTTGTTTTTAGGCATAAATAACATCATATGCCAATGCGGGCAGCCGTCAGCATGGGGTTCTACCACACGTACACCAAAGTATTTAAGGTCACGGCGGTTTAATTTGGAGCGTGCACGTGCCCACGTAGTAGTTAAATAATTTTGGGCATCTTTAGGTGTTGAACCGTCCCATGTATTAGCATTAGCATGAAAACGCGCAGGGCAAGTAATAGTATAAAACATAGCAACATAGCCCATTTCATCGGCCAGTTCTTCGGTTTCACGTATTCGTAGCATTAATTCATTACGGCGGTTAGCGGGGTTTGCCATGCCGCTTTTTACAGCTTCAATTAGGTCAATTACATCGCCGTCACTGCTTTGCAGTTCCATCATTTCTAGGAACTGGCGGCCGCTGGCTTGGGCAAAGCTAAATTCACGCTGTGCTTGTTTTGACGAGTAAGGGCTAATGCCACGGCGTTTAGGTTTTTTACTGTTTTTATCGTGGTATAGGTCTTTACCCACTTGGCCTGTCGCAATTTCTAGCAACTCTAAAAACTGTTTACGCAGAGTTTTTAATTGCCGTGCCCACCACTTATCGCACTGCATTTTAAGCAACGCAATTTCAAAGCATTCTTGCGGTAAGTCATCTTCACGCATGCTATAAAATGGCACGTTCACACCAAACGACTTTGCATGATCGCTTACGGCTTCATACGTCACACGTACTAATTTTTCATAGCTTAAACGTTGGTGTTCTTCGCTTACATCAAGGGTAATTTGCACGCACTCCATAGCGAGTGTGCCTGCGTGTTTTTTAGTTTTTTCAATACTGCTTAAAATATGCCATGGCAATGGCATATTTTGAGTAATACTAAACAGCACACCAAAGCGTGGTTTTAACCTAGCAATAGTGCGGCGTAACCATGTATTTGCACGAAACTGGCTACCCGCCTTTTTTTGGTTATAGCGGTCTATGTATTTACGGGCCATACGACTCTGTAAAGGCACTGGCACATTTTGCAAGCCACGCGCTAAAAAGTTGTGGTCGTCTATATCGCTTATAGACGAAATTAAACCCTTAGCTATACCAGATAGTCTAAGGGCTTGTAGGTCGAGTGGTTTAGGGTTAGCCATTTATTCGGTTAACTCTATTAACGCAGGTTCTCCGTGAATTTGCGCGGCGTCTAATGCGGTTTGCATTTGGTCGTAAACTGGCGCGTATACATCATGTACATCAACAATCATTCTCACTATTGGCAAAAAGTCAGTTAGGCAGTTTTCACACTCCATAAGCATTGCAACTGTTGGACGTTTGTTTAAATTGCGAATAGTAAAATTAGCTTGGTCGATAGCGTGTTCAATGATATTTCTTACTAAGTTCTGTTTTTTAAATAGATCTTGGTCTTTGATAGTGGTCATTTTTAATATTCCTTTGGGGGTTTTATTGGTTGTTATTTAACAACGCCAAGTGCTGAAAAGATTGTTCGAAAGTCTGCGGTTCTATTGCCGAGGTAAGTAATAAAACAGCCTTTAGGTGCGCCTTTTTTTACATTACCTTGTGCATCATTAAAGTGTGTACGGCCATCAATAAAACAGCTTAAGCCTGCGTTTAATAACTTTTGGCACCATGCCTCTGAGCTATTAACAAAGGTGATGTTCATTGCTTCTTTAAAGTTACCTTGTGCATATTGGTCTAAGTAGTAATCAATCCAATCGCCGTTGCTGGCTATGTCTTCGGTAATACAATGGCCCCGATACTTGCTGTAATTCGGGTCGTTACATATTTTTTTAACGCATTTTGGCTTACATGCTATTTCACCTTTATTGAATGGGTGATTTAACCAAACAGTATTAGCTATCCAATTGCGTGTTAATGCATCGTCATCTTTAGTTAAGTAACACGTCGCTTTTACTGACTTGTTAGCAACCACACAACTTGCAGGGTCTAAATCAATAACGGGAAACATTTGGTGCACATACTTCAAAACTTTAGCGGGCGTGTAAAATTCAACATTGCCACTGTCTTGATTGATTAGTTGATCAGGTGTCATGGCTAATCCCTAATGTGCTTGTTCTGTTTTTTGAGTATTTTTAGCAATGCTAAAATCTCGCTTTTGTAAAAAACGGCTTGGTGTCATGGCATTAGCATCAACAAAGGCGGTTACTATTTCTTGAAGCTGCAAAATAGCTTGATGTATTTTAAGGCGCTTTTCACGGTCAAATTGGTGATAGCTCCTTTCTAAATCACTTTTAGATAGCCCTGCCGAATAACACACAATTACTTGCTGCGGTTTACTCAAGTGCTGATACACATATTCAGCGGTATGACGATCGCTATTAAATAGCCCTTTAATCTCAGTAAGCCCCTTTGGTGTTGGCTTTACATCAACAACTTTTAACTGAGTTTTTTCAGGCTGTTCGTTTATGTCTGTAATATCGCGTTTTTTTGCAATTTCTAATGCTGCATTTGCCATGGTTTTCTCCTAGTTGTTTACGCTTTGTTGGTGCTGCGTTCTAAATTTAATTAGCTCGTTTAAGCGATAATGATTAGCTTTGCCAAATTGAATCGATTTAGGAAAATCAGACAACTTCGACAAAATCCAAAACTTTTTACGCGCACATCCCAATACCTCGCATGCCTCAACGGTGCTAACTAGGCGGTCTTTTTGCTCTTCAAGCTCAGTGCGTAGTTGGTTGTTTTCTTGTAGTAGTGCAAACAGCACAGCTTTAGCATCTGGATGAATATCTAATAAAATAATTTGTTGTTCAGTGCTCATGCTGCATCTTCCTTTTTGCTTTTTTGATGATCGGCCAGTAAATCGTTTACCGATATTTCACCGTTAGTTAGTTCTGAAATACGTGGAATGTATTTCGCTGGGGCTTGACCGAATTTATTCATCCAATCCCACACAGAAGCTTGTTTTACACCTAAGGCGTTGCCTAATTTGGTTTGCCCACCATAGATTTTTACAGCTTTAGTGATGTTATTCATAGTTCAACACCTTAAATTACAGTTTGTAGCTGTATTAAAGTACAGTTTATGGGTGGTTGTCAATACCCTTTTTAACTGTAAAATAGTTAAAAGCTGTAATTTAACTGTATTTTTAAACTTTAAATATGTTGATTTGAATGATAAAGGACTACTCATGAGCATCGGAAATAGAATAAAAGAAAGACGTAAAGAGCTTAAACTTACTCAAGTTAAGCTCTCTGAAATGATAGGCATTGCACAACAGTCACTACAAAAAATCGAAAATGGAACCACTAAAAATCCGCGCAATATTCAGGCATTAGCTGAAGCTTTAGAGTGTCCCCCTGAGTTTTTACAGTTTGGCATTGGTGACAGCAAAGATATCAACAGTAATGTATTACCAGGGCCAACAATCAAAGCCACCGCCCCACTTATCAGCTGGGTACAAGCTGGCGCTTGGTCAGAAATAAGTGAAATTAAAGCTTATGACGCAGAACGTTTTATGTGCCCTGTTAATTGCAGTGACCTAACCTTTGTTTTAAAGGTGCAAGGTATTAGCATGGAGCCAAAGTTTGATGAGGGTGATTTAATTTTTGTAGACCCTGAAGCCGAGTGCATTCACGGTTCGTACGTAGTAGCCCGCCTAGACGACGACAACCAAGCCACTTTTAAACAGCTAATTATCGAAAATGGTCACAAGTTCCTAAAAGCCGCCAACCCCAACTGGCCAGAGCAACTAATACCGATTAATGGTAATTGTACGTTGGTGGGGAAGGTTATATTTACGGGTAAGTCGCTTTGAAAGCGTCAATGATTCAACAAGGGGCATGATTGCAACGCCAAGAAACAACAGTTATACTTAGGATATCTATTGACACATTCGTCAATTCAACAAATTAAACTATAACGGAACTTTGATGAGCGGAAATAACGACGACTCTCCAGCTACTCGTGGACAATTTGTTACTTTTGAATTTATTGCTAGTATAGTTTTCGCGATCACAATCGCGATTTCAGCGTGGACATGGAACAACCGTGTTGCGAATGTTGACAACCGTTTCACTCAACTAGACCAGCGTTTTGAAAAACTAGATACTAAATTAGATGCCTTGATTCTATCTGTTAATACAATTCAAAATACAGTAGCGACTAAAGACGATTTATTAAAACTATCTAATCGTGTTACTCAAAACGAGAAAGACGTTGCGCGTATGGACTTTCGTGTAAATCATATTGAAAAGAAAACACCCTGATATTTACGGATTACGAAAAAGGCCGCTAATTTAGCGGCCTTTTTATTTTAGGTATTTATTAATGAACGGGATAGCTTAGTTAATCTGTCTAAGCTACCCCCATTGATTAGTAACTCTAAAAATTCCATTTGGTTACATTGATAGCGTTGTTTGTAAATGTACTTTTTATTTATGAGTTCAAACAAGTCAAACACCACGCTACCAAGATACATTTCGCTTTTATCTCCGTCCCAGCCCATTTGATCACCAAACTGTACTTGGATTGTGATATTACTATTTTTGGAAGGGAAGTTATCACCCATTTTAAACTTTAAAATAGGCCCTTGAGTCCAAACCATATAGCCCTTTTTATCTTTTTTACGCTCTTCGTATTTTATATCAAGCGCATCTCTGAACGTGTAAGGCACACTAAAATACCAGTTCTCGTTATTTAGCGTTCCTTGACTTATTGCAGAGTTGTAATAAACGCTAGGATAAGCGGCCAACTCCCTTTTTATTTTGTTTTTATCACCACTAGGCCACATTGTTTTTAAGTGTTTTAGCATTGCGCTTTCTAAAAATTTAAATTCTATACTCTGGTTTCCTAGTAACTCTTTGCACCATGTAAACAAACGATCGGCTGCGGTATTTAAATGGCTATACGATATTGCTGATTTCTTTCTCTTATAACGAACCACCCAATTTTTAGTACGCTTTATTATGACTTCTTTAAAGTCACCTGTTAGTTCATCAATCTCTAGCTCTGTTCTGTATTCTTCAAAACATACTTGTAGCTCTGGTAATTTTTTAGGGTTGCCGTTTTTAAAACGTTCGTAAATTGATAGATCTTTTGTGCTTTCGGTCAAATCAATTAACCATTGCTCGACAGGGAAATGTGGTGCTATCGCATTTTTTATGTCTAACAATGTTTGCTGTGGCTCTACTTTTGGTGGCTGATTAACCTCTGACGATCTATCTTTTGTTAGTTCGCCATTCTCAGCCATGACTTGTATTCGTTCAATTAGGAATGTTTTTAAAGCGTTGGTTGTATAGCACTTGGCTCGTACCTTATTGCCTTTAATACTTATAGGTCCTAAAACACGAGACTGGCCACTCATGCTACCACCATTGTAGATTACGTTTATTTTTTGTTTGGTATCAATTGCGTTTTGAATTTGTTGTTCTGCGTCCATGATCTTCCCTTTTCATTGAAGATCATAGATTAAGTTACTGTTCAGTTTTTAACAAGCTGAGGATTTATACAGGCAATGCTACACTGCGATGGAATTAGTTGATTGATTAGGCGGGTTAAACATGGGATAGCCACTCATCCTTACTTGCCGCATTTCTAGGGATAACAATACATCTATCAAAGTCTATGTATTCTAGCTTTCTTGCAAATGCATATGAGACACACATAACTAAAATAATCCCTGCTGAATCTATATTTTTAGCTGTAACTTGACTATAAAGATTTACTTTCACTCCGCTTACTTTCATAAACCTATTTTTTAGAAACAACCTATTATTCTCATGCCCTAAAAAATTAAAGAACGAAATTGCTAGTAAACTAAAGTCATTTATAACAATATTAAGCTCATATCCATTGTTTTTCGAGTATTGAACTGTTTCAATAAATCGATGCTTAATTACCTCGTCAAAATCATCATATGCTTCTGTAATATATAGTTTCACAGTATTCTCTTTTTTGAAATTTTAATAATTATTACACTTAGTCGTTATACGATTAATGTTTTACCCTCTATATTCAAAAAATACTTTCGTATACTCATTCAGAATGCATAGAACTAGCATAATGCTAGAGTAAACTACAACCTACATTAGCTTTAAAAAAGGCTCTCCTTTTACAATAACTTTTGTTTTATCTAATTTATTAAGCTCATTCGAATTGATATTTAATAAGTTAGCTTCAACTTCAAATACGGCTTTTTGATTTTGCTTATCAACACTCAACACTTTAACTTTAGCGAATGTCTCTGCCTGCTCTGAACGAACAAGCGCTTCACCATCAACATCACCAAACACAGAAAAGTTAGGGTTGTTCTTTGATTTTGATACAAGCTCAACACCCTGCTTTATATCTTTCTTTTTTATCGCAAATGCATGAAAGTCGTTATCATTTTTACCAAACGAAACAACGGCAGACTCATCTGGGCCAGGTAACAAATTGAATGTATCAACGCTTATATAAAGTATCTTCTGTTGAAAATTATAAATATGAGAATAAATTATCAAAGCTATAAATATTATGGAGATAATTATTTTCATGGGAATGCGCTCTACTGATATTATTTATAGCTTTGACCGTTACAACTGCAATATTTGACAGATATTAACGACGATTAAGAGCTAAGTGATTTTTGTTAGAAAATACTTGTAATCGCCAACCTCTTTTACGTTAGCATTAATTTTTTCAAAAACTTTGAGCCAAAAATTTATAGACTTTTCATTTGCTTCTAACCAAACCTCATTCTTTGCCTCAAAAATAAATCCAAATACTTCCAAAGCAGCATTTCTAGAAAAAACACTACCTCTATATTCTTTTGGAACAAAAAAACGTCCTAGTTCACAAGACTCAATATCATCATTAGCTGTTATGAAATAAGCGACGTCTTCTGATACCTCATCCTTTACCTGATAATAGCCATGATTAATCCATTCAAAACCAGTGTTTATTTCACCAGTTTTGCTGAATTCATTTTCTAATATTGCTTTCTCACACTCTTCTATTTTTAACATTTTAACTCCTTGTTTTAGTATTCCGATATAGCTTGCATCAGTTTCAAAGTATAGACTGATAGATGCTTTCTATATATCAATTTTTATTCAGTTCAAATGCTATTGAATCATCAATCAGCTGGCAATATAACTCGTAGGCTTCGGCCTGTTCTTTTATCCAATCATGTTTGTTGTATACGGCCATTACTCCGCGCATTGTATGGCCTAACATTTTTTCGGTTACATGCGGTGCTACACCATTTTCACTAAGCAATGTTGATAACGAGCGACGAGCATCGTGAGGTAGAAACTTGGGCGTTTTGTATTTTTCAAATAGGTGATCCCACATGCGGCAACAATAGCGATTAATACTGTGGGTGGTCATTGCTTTGTGTGGATTACTACCTGGTATTAAGTAACCTTTTCGCCCATAAACCATTGCTAGTGTGTCTAGTATACTTTTCATCTTCGCTGAAATTGGCCTGCGGATAGCTTTATTTGTTTTCGAGTTTTCTGGTGGTACTGTCCAAATATTGTTGTCAAAGTCAAAATGCTCCCACTTAGCTAAACGAACCTCTGATTGCCTTGCCCCTGTTATATAAATTAGCTGAAGGCATGCTTTAGTTGCTGGTGTGGCTTTTGAGCTTTCTATTTGTATCCAAAGCTTTGCAATTTCATCAAAGCGCATAACTCGCTGGCCAACTGATGCTTGTTCACCGATATCATTTACATTTAATGTAAGCACAGGGTTAAATGGTTTTACTTCCCCTCGCTTTTCAGCCCAACCAATAATCGACTTAATACGTACTAGTATAGTACCGGCTGTTTTAGCACTACCTTGTGCTTTCACTTCATCAAAGTAAGTTATCCAATCTTTAATGGTCATTAAATCAAGTGGCATATTTTTATCATTAAGTATAGGTACAATCCATTTGCTGACTTGGTTTGTGTATAAAGTTTGCGTTTTTTCTTTTAGGTCGGGTACTTTTTTATCTAGCCACTTTGCAGCAACTTCTGCCATTGTGGGCAAGCCCTTGGCATTGTTACGCATAAGCTTAAGTTCTAGGCGTGGATCTTTATCTTGGCTTAACCAATTTTGAAACAGCGGTATATAGTTTTGTGCTTCTTTGATGCTAAGCCCTGGATAACGCCCTAGCGTGATAATTACCTGCTTAGCATCAACACGGCAGCGGTATTGCCAAGTGATAGTCCCCTTAGCAGATACCCTTACACTTAAACTATCTCTATGCGATAATACACACGGTGTTTGATTTTTACCTAGCAGCTTTCTTAATTTGGTGTCACTGATCGCCATTTAATTTTTTATACACAGTTAGCAAAAAATTTATACACGATACTATACACACAATGCGCCAATTACAAGAAACTCGAAAATACAAAAAGAAACTAAGTAGCGCTAATAACCCGTAAATATAAAGGGCTAAGACATAGAATGAATAATGAAAGCTATCAAGAGAATCAAGCAACAATCTATTGGCACGACTACGAGACTTGGGGGGCGAGCCCTCAAAAAGATAAGCCGAGCCAGTTTGCGGGTATTCGTACCGATCTTGATTTAAATATTATTGGCGAGCCGCTTATTGAATATTGCAAGCCGCAAGCGGATTACTTGCCTCACCCTGAGGCGTGCTTAATTACGGGTATTACGCCACAAGTAGCGATGAAAAAAGGCTTAGTTGAAGCTGAGTTTATAGCAAAAATTCATGCTGAGTTTAGTGTGCCAAACACCTGTGTTGCCGGTTATAACAGTATTCGGTTTGATGACGAAGTAAGCCGTTATAGCTTTTACCGTAATTTTTACGACCCATACGAGCGCGAATACAAAAATAATAATAGTCGCTGGGATATTATTGATTTAGTACGTGCTTGTTACGCGCTGCGCCCTGAAGGCATTGAATGGCCGTTAAAAGAAGACGGCAGCCCAAGCTTTAAGCTAGAACATTTAACGGTAGCTAATGGTATTGAACACGCCGCTGCGCATGATGCACTAAGCGATGTAACCGCCACTATTGCACTGGCTAAGCTAATAAAAGAAAAACAGCCAAAGCTGTATAACTTCTTTTTTGGGCTGCGTAATAAAAAAGCTCTTGCTGAATTGGTTGATGTATTTAACATGACGCCGCTGGTGCATACCACATCGCGCATACCTGCAACACAAGGCTGTACAAGCTGGGTTGCACCAATGAGCTTTCATCCGGTAAATAAAAACGCGGTTATTTGTTTTGATTTAACTCAAAACCCGCAAGTACTCATTGATTTAAACATAGAAGAGTTACGCAAACGTTTATACACCAAACGTGTTGATTTAGCCGAGGGTGAATTACCTGTTGGCTTAAAATTAGTGCATTTAAACAAGTGCCCTATTTTAGCCCCAGCTAAAACGTTATTGCCTGAAAACGCCGCCCGCCTTGGGATTAACCGCGAGCAGTGCTTAACTAACTTAGCTATTTTAAAAGCCAATACCGACCTTCGCGATAAAGTAACGGAAGTGTTTAACGAGCAAGGTGATTACAGCGCAACAACTAACGTTGACTACTTACTTTACGATGGGTTTACAAGCCATGCCGACAAGGCTAAGTTTGCGATTATTCGTGATGCAAAACCAGATGAATTGGCTGGGTTGAAGTTAGACTTTGAAGATAAAAAGTTTAATACATTGTTGTTTAGATACCGCGCCCGTAACTGGCCTGAAACGCTAAACCAGCAAGAACTTGATCAATGGCGCCAGTATTGCCAAAACAAGTTAATGCATGGGGAAGATCAACCATCGATTAACGCGCAAGATTTTATGATCACCCTTGAAAACCTAGCGCATGAACATGACGACAGCGAAAAAAATCTTACAATTTTAAAGGCACTGTATAACTACGCACAAAGCATGTAATTCGGTGTAGACGTAGAGCTTGCTCACGTGAAAAGCGCAGCTTTTAATATCTTTATCATTTTAAAAACTACGTTTTTATACGCAAGCAAGCTTCGCGTCTACAAGTAAAAATCACAGCTACACTTTGGCGGTAGACGTCGAGCTTGCTCACGTGAAAAGCGTAGCTTTTAATATCTTTACCATTTTAAAAACTCTGTTTTTATACGCAAGCAAGCTTCGCGTCTACAAGTAAAACTCACCGCTGCACTTTGGCGGTAAGAGTCGAGCTTGCTCACGTGAAAAGCGCAGCTTTTAATACCTTTATCATTTTAAAAACTATGTTTTTATACGCAAGCAAGCTTCGCGTCTACAAGTAAAAATCGCAGCTACACTTTGGCAGTAGACGTAGAGCTTGCTCACGTGAAAAGCGTAGCTTTTAATATCTTTTTCATTTTAAAAACTGTGTTTTTTATACGCAAGCAAGCTTTGCGTCTACAAGTAAAAATCACAGCTACACTTTGGCAGTAAGAGTCGAGCCTGCTCACTTAAAAAGTGCAGCTTTTAATATATTTACCATTTTAAAAACTCCGTTTTTATACGCAAGCAAGCTTCGCGTCTACAGCGTTACTTTTTATGCAGTGCTTCAATGCGTGCTAGTAAGCTTGAGGTGTCGTATCTGCCGCCACCAAGTGCTTGTACGTCGGCGTAGTATTGATCGACCGTTGCGGTCATTGGTAAAGTCGCGCCGTTGTTTTTAGCTTCATCAAGTGCAATGCCTAAATCTTTACGCATCCAATCTACGGCAAAACCAAACTCGTATTCACCCGCCCACATTGTTTTGTAGCGGTTTTCCATTTGCCACGAACCGGCTGCGCCTTTAGATATTGTTTCTATTACTTTTTCACCATCAAGCCCAGCTTGCTTGGCAAAATGTAAGCCTTCGGCTAAACCTTGCACTGCGCCAGCAATACATATTTGATTAACCATTTTACAAAGTTGTCCCGAGCCAACGCCGCCTAACAGTTGGCTAAAACGACTAAACGCCACCATAACTGGCTGCACTTTAGCAAATACGGCTTCACTGCCACCTGCCATAACCGTTAATACGCCATTTTCGGCGCCAGCTTGTCCGCCCGAAACTGGCGCATCTATAAAGTCGACATTTTGTAGTTCAGCTTTTGCAGCTACTTCGCGGGCTACTTCAGCAGAGGTTGTGGTGTGATCAACCAAAACAGTGTGCGGCAACATGCCCGCTAACACGCCGTCGTTGCCATACACTACTGAGCGTAAGTCGTCATCGTTACCAACACACATAAATACGATGTCGGCATTGTTGGCAGCTTCGCGCGGGGTTGGTGCAAAGCTTCCTGAGTGTTCTGCAGTCCACGCTTGTGCTTTAGCTTGAGTGCGGTTATAAACGCATACGCTGTGCCCTGCTTTTGCTAAATGCCCCGCCATTGGGTAACCCATTACGCCTAAACCTATAAATGCGACTTTCATTGACATAAAAATGACCTATTTAACTGATAACTTAGAAACTAGGCTTAGATTATGTCAACCGGCTGATAAAAAAGCGAATGAAAATCTTTATAAAATTTCCTTAATCGGAAATGTAAGTAGGTAACCTATGGATAGTATTTATCAATTTAATGCACCACTTTACAACAGCGAAAGCTTTCCTCTTAGTAAGCTACAGGGAAAAACCATACTGATTGTTAATACAGCGAGTAAGTGTAATTTTTCGGTGCAATTAAGTGCGCTTGAAAAACTATATCAAGAATATAAAAGTAGCGGATTTACAATATTGGCATTTCCATGTAATCAGTTTGGTCAAAATGAGCCGCTTGATAATTTAGCCATTAAAGACTTTTACCAAGAGCAATTTAATATCTCGTTTGAGATATTTGGTAAAGTAATGGTAAATGGGCCAGAAACTCACCCGTTGTTTAATTATTTGAAATCACATACTCGGGGTATTTCACAAAACCGTGCAATTAAGTGGAATTTCACTAAGTTTTTAATTAACTCACAAGGGCAACTTGTTGCACGCTATGCACCGCGTACTAAGCCCGAAACACTTAAACAAGTAATAGAAAGTAACTTACTGCAAGCCGCAAAGTTAAGCGCTGCAAGAGGTGGTAAAAAGGTAGCATCAAAAATACCTTTGTTTACGCCAGCTAAGGCTTAATTTAAATCAATAAAATGCGTGTTACTAAAGCACAGATTTATAAAGTAGTTTATTGTATTGATACTTATTAAGCGTCGAGGCTATTACCATGAACATTGCTTTTTTTAGTACTCAAAAGTACGAACTGCCTTTTTTTGAACAAAGTACACGCGATCACCGTGATATTAAAATAACGTATTTTGAGCAAGCTCTGAGCGAACAAACGGCTATTTTAGCAAACGGGTTTGATGCCATATGCGTATTTGTTAACGACACCGTAAACGCCACGGTTATTGAGCAATTGGCAAGCCAAGGCATAAATACTATTTTGCTGCGTTGTGCAGGATTTAATAATGTTGATTTACCTGCTGCAAAAGCACATAAAATTAAAGTATTACGCGTACCGGCTTACAGCCCTGAGGCCGTAGCCGAGCATTGTATAGCACTTATGCTAACGCTTAGCCGTAAAACCCATAAAGCGTATAACCGCGTACGCGAAGACAATTTTGATTTAAACGGATTGCTTGGTTTTAACTTGCACAATAAAACAGTGGGTATTGTAGGTTGCGGTAAAATTGGCCTTGCGCTGTGCAACATTTTAAATGGCTTTGGCGCTAAAGTATTAGTGTGCGACCCCTACGCACAACCTGGCAATTATACAATTACCGATATAAACACTTTGCTTAGCCAAAGCGATGTGATTTCTTTGCATTGCCCTTTAACGGAGCAAACTCATCATTTAATAGATGATGAGGCATTTAGTAAAATGAAAACCGGCGTTATGCTTATTAACACCTCTCGCGGGGCACTGCTTAACAGCAAAGCGTGCATTAATGCACTTAAAACTAAAAAATTAGGGTATTTAGGGCTCGACGTGTACGAGCAAGAGTCGGAGCTATTTTTTAAAAATCACAGTGACGAAATAAACCAAGACGATATATTCTCGCGCTTAGTGAGCTTTAAAAATGTATTAGTAACGGGACATCAGGGCTTTTTTACCCAAGAAGCACTCACCGAGATAGCAAACACAACCCTACTTAACGCGCTTGAAGTAAATGAAGATAGGCCTCTGACTAACGAGGTTTTATAAAGACCTAGGCTTTACCTAAATATCCGGTACAAAAAAAGCGAATAAGGTGAGCCCTATTCGCTTTTTTGTTTAAAAATTCACTTTAAATAGAGCTTAACCAAAGGCAACGTTTGCAAATACTAAGGTCATTAATATTGGGCAAACAAATCGAATATACTGAGCAAACCAGTAATGTACGCCAGTTGTTGCTTGGTGTAATTTATTACCACGCTGCCACATCCACCCTACTGTAATAAAGTAAAATAAACCCATAAGCGGTAATTGGTATTGAGTAAATAGCATAATAACTAAGCCAAATAACCAATCAAAATTTAGTATAATTGCGCTTGCACACACAAGTACAACGGCGCTCACTGCCCACGTTGCTTTGGTGCGACTAACGTTATGGTTTTCGACTAAAAACGCTACCGGAATTTCAGTCGTCGATATAGTTGACGTAACCGATGCAATAGACATTAATACAAAAAATAATAAACCAACTAATAAACCAATTTCGCCCATGGTGCTAAATAGCTCAGGTAAAATAGCAAAAATTAGTTGCCCTTCGCCAATCAGTTTACCGCCACTAAATACTTCAACACCGTTGTGCTGCGCCACATAAATAGCAGGAATAATAAGTAATCCAGCTAAAAAAGCAACGCCAGTATCAAGTAGTGCAACACCTGCTGTGAGCTTTGGTAAATTAGCATCTGGCTGTAAATACGAGCCGTAAATCATCATACAACCCACACCTAACGAGAGCGAAAAGAACGCTTGCCCCATTGCGGCAATAATTAAATTAGGGTCGAGTATCTGGCTAAAGTCAGGAATCAAATACGCGGCAAAACCTTCGCTTGCGCCATCAAGTGTTGCAATGTAGGCAATTAAACCAACAAGCAATACTAGCAACAGTGGCATTAAACGGCGCGACCAGGTTTCGATTCCCGATTTAACCCCTTTTAAAATAATACTGGCAGTTAAAATAAGCATAAGCGGCGTAAATACAAAATTACGCAGCACTGAGTCGCTATGTAAAAATTCGCTTGCGCCTGTGAAACCTAAAAAGGTTGTTATGGGTTCAATAGCGTACGAGAGCATCCACCCTGCCACTATTGAGTAAAAACTTAGCATAACAACTGCGCCCGCAAGGCCTATATAACCGGCTGCTGCACCCACTTTACGGCTAGTGTTTTGCCATGCATCGCCCAATGCTTTTACAGGATTAGCTTGTGCTTTGTGACCTAAATAAAGTTCGGTATACAGCGCAGGTAGCGCAAGTAAAAATATAACAATAAAATAAACCAGTAAAAAAGCACCGCCGCCATGGTTGGCCGCTTGCGTAGGAAAACCCCAAATATTACCCAAACCCACTGCTGCGCCAGCAGCGGCTAAAACAAAACCAAGTCGGCTTTGAAACCCATCACGCACTTGTGCCATACATCTACAAATCTGTTATTATTTTGATTATTGTGAATTAAACCATATTTCATGCCAGCTGAGTAATAAAATTGTACCCAGCCTTTATTAGTGGCACTAACCGCTCACAATATCAGCGACTTCTTTTGCTTTAGGGCTTTTATGACTGAACACTATTTTAAAAACGCCTTGAGTATTACTTCAACTCAATTGGCAAATTTGTCTTTAGCGAGTAACAGTATTTTATTATTTAATGCTAAAACACTTGAGCTTAGTGACTTTAATTTGCCCGACTGCTTAAGCTCATTTGAGTTAACCATTATAAACCGCCGCAAAAGCCCACAAGCTAAGCAAGAGTATTTAGCTACGCGGTTATTGTTAAAACACCTTATTAAAGTAACGCAGCCGCAACATACGCACGTACCCCTTAATAAAATGAGTACCGAATTTGATGAAGCAAGCTCAAAGCTGCAAATACATGTAAATGGTAATGTTATAAATACCTGTATTTCGCATTCGCATGGTTTAGTTGGGGTCGCGCTAAATCTTGATAAAAGTGAGTTTGGTTTTGATATTGAAAAAGTAAGCCTAAAGCGCCCGTTTGAAAAGCTCGCTAAGCATTTTTATCATAATGATGAAATTACACTTATCACCAAGCCTACTAATACCCAAGCCCAAGCAGATACGTTTTTTAGAATTTGGACATTAAAAGAGTCACTTGCTAAAGCCACCAGCCGCCCTATTGCAAAATTACTTAGCCCCAATGTATTTGACGAATTAAATAGTGCAAAGCTGAGTGCTAGCAGTAATCGCGTTACTGTAGTTGATAGCAATGACAGCAATGTTTGTTTTGATGTAAGTGTGGTGCATAAAAAAAGCACCGACTGGCGATGCTTTTTATTAACTGATTTTGTTAAGTGATTTTACTAGGTAACTTTACTAGTTAATCTTCCTGAATAACGGTTATTTACGCAGCAAAATCGTTTTCTAATAAACGGCTATGGATAGACTGTACTACGTTATCTGACTCAGTTTGCTCTACTAAAAAGCACAAGTTGTGTTTACTTGCACCGTGACAAATTAATCGAATGTTAAAATCTTTTAGTACACTCATTAAGTTCATTTCGTGTTGGCGTAATTGAATCTCAGAGCCAATAAGTGCCACCAATGTTAAGTTGTTTTCTACCGAAACATGACAAAACTCTGCAAGCTTATCTAGGCATTCTTGATCAAGCTCTGGGCGCGATGCGTTTTGCGCATTATCAAGGGTTATAGCTACGCTGATTTCTGATGTGGTTACCAAATCTACCGATATATTGTATTCACTTAATAGTGTAAATACGCGTGCTAAAAAGCCGCTTGCTAGGAGCATTTCTGGGCTTTTAAGCGTAAGCAAAATTTGGTTTTTACGTTGTGTTACTGCGCGTATACCTGGTTGCTGCGATTTTTCGCGCTCAATCCACGTACCGCCACGCTCAGGCTCGCGGCTAGAACCTACAAACACGTTAATGTGGCTACGGCTTGCTGGTAAAATAGTCGCTGGGTGCAATACTTTTGCGCCAAAGGTTGCCATTTCAGCGGCTTCGTCAAAACTTAAGCGTGCAATAGGCGTCGCTTTTGCGCACAAACGCGGGTCAGTGCTAAAAATGCCCACTACGTCGGTCCAAATATGCACACTTTTAGCGTTAATCGCTTCTGCTAATAATGCAGCGCTGTAGTCTGAACCACCACGTCCTAGCGTTGTGGTGTGACCGTATTCGTCACTACCAATAAATCCCTGAGTCACAATTACTTGAGCGTCTAATAACGGAATTAAATGTTCTTTAGCGGCTTGCGCTGTGGCTGCAACATTGGGCGTTGCTTTACCAAATTGGCTGTCGGTTTTAAGCACCTTGCGCACATCAAAGCGATCGGCATTTAAACCTTGTAAACGCAGCACCTGAGCAAATAAATACGACGATAAACGCTCACCAAAGCTAAGTAGCTCGTCGTGTTGCTGATCGGTTGTTAGTGGCTCTTGAGCCAATGTTTGAAATGCTTTTAAGGTTTCGTTAAAGCCAACCGCTAAATCGGCATCTAGCGATAATTCATCTAAAATAGTTTGCTGAATAGCAAGCACGCCGTTTATGTGTTCTTGGCGCTCACTTGAGGTAATGCTTGATTTACACAGTGCAACTAAGTGATTAGTTACGCCGGCACTGGCGCTCACGGCAACAATACGTACGCTTTTATCTGCAACAATAATTTCGCTACAGCGACTCATCGCTTCAAAATTTGCAACACTGGTTCCGCCAAATTTGGCAACGATGTAATCTGATTTTGCGCCTGATACAGTTTGTGGCACTGATTGGGTAGTCATTTAGTCTCCTTTCGCGGTATCCAAACCGCAATAAAACAAGAAGAACTTGGCAAAGGAATGCTTGAAGATAAGTCCACTGCCAGAAGCTCTCCACCTATATTGGTGACAGTTTTGAGGATTCAGCCCCATAAACCGAAAAACAATGACGACGTATCATTATTTTCCTCGGCGAGTACTTCCCTCCTTAATGATCATCGGCTTTCGTCGCCTAACATTAAGTACCTAAGTATCGCACCTCTTCTGAATGCTTTATTAACCAGTGGCTAATAAAACAAAACCCCACTAAGTAGCGGGGCTTTGAAAGTTATCGTTTAGACGTCTAGCTGTCAAGCATTTAATAATTTATGAGTTAAATAAAACTGCCCATGTAATACGAGCCCGCATATCCAACCGTATAGCAAATTAATAAATGCAGCGATAAACGCAAGTAGCTCATAAAGGTAAGCGCTTTAACTTTACTCATGGCAATAATGCCCGCAGCCGAACCAATAATAAGCATTGAACCACCCACGCCCGTTGCATACGTAAACGACAACCAGTGTTGTTGGCTCATTACTATATCGGCTTTTAATAATGCAGCGGTAAGCGGTACGTTATCGACCCCTGCTGATAATATGCCCATTAAGTAGTTTGCGTATTCTGGTGCCATTACCGTGTATAGGTCGGTAAATTTACTCAACATACCAATTTCTTTTAATGCGCCTACAAGTAAAAGTACACCTACAAAAAACAATAATGTGTCGTATTCTATATCGCGAACAAAATCGATTATGTCTTTGTTAATGTCTTTTTTGCGCATTAAAAATTGCGCTACTAAAAACATCACTGATAAGCCAAACAAGAAGGTGAGTAAAGGCGGTACGCTGTAAACTACACTCAGCATAAGTGTGCTCACTACGGTAGATAAAAATATAACGGCGATGGTAATGTCGGTTTTTTCAATGCGGGTTTTACCTGCACCAGCAAACTCAACACGCCCTTTCATACCGATAGACAGTAACGCAGCTAGCAGCATAACGCTTGCAAGAGCTGGCGCTATAAGTAGTAATAAATGAGCAATGGTTACTTTGCCATCTAAAAATATCATCAGTGTAGTTACGTCACCTGTTATTAGCGATACCCCACCTGAGTTAACACCAAATACAATAAGCGTGGCGTATTTAATGAGCTTTTTAGGTTCAAGTTTTAACGACATAACAACCGCAAGCGATATAAGCGTAGCTGTTACATTGTCTGAAATCGACGAAAACAAAAATGCAAAACCACCCACCAAAAACATGAGCTTTTTTTCGCTAATACTTTTTGGCATAACACGGTGCACAATATTTTCTATAAACCCCTTTGAATTTAAATACGCGACAAAGGTCATTGCAGCCATTAAAAATAGCCATAGAGAGGCAATTTCTAAAATATTTTCGTTTAGGAGGTGTTGAATCGTATCGGGGCTTTGCCCGTGTAGAGGGTATATAAAAAGAAGAATCCAGCAAAGCGTACCAAAAAACAGCGTGGTTTTAGCTTTATTTACATGGATTATATCTTCTATAACGATCAGTAAAAATGCAATCGCTATCAGGGTTAGAATAATCGAGGAAACCATGGTAGTTAAACAACCTTTGATATAGTTTTAAAGAACACACAAATAACATTCCATTTCATGTGCCTATTTTCGGCGCGAATTTTAGCACTGCCTCTATGCAAAAACTATTATTAAATGGTCTTAAAAACGAATACTATATACAGACAAGGTTAATTAAAAATACGTAATAATGAGTCTTCTAAAAGAACTCAATAATAAAATACTAGGATGTTGTAACCCCTTATGATCCCAGCTAAAAAGCTGCTAAACACCATAACCGAACATTGGGGTGTATTAGCGCTATTATTTAAACGTTTTAAAATGGCTGACTTTAGCCTAAAAGACGTACAAAACGCGATTAAGCAAAAGCAGCCTACGTGGTCAAACGAACGCATTTATAAAGAAACAAATCGTTTGTTAAACCAAGATATTTTAATTCCGCTGGCTAAATCCTCTCAGCTTGAAATAAATCGTGCTATTGCCGATTTTGCTACTTTTTTACTGCAAGAAGAGCATTTAGGCTTAGCGCAAGAAATTAGCGTATTAGTCGACGACCTAGCTCGTTTAGGTAATCGCCTAGATAACGCTGGCGAAATAGAAGACTTTGACGACTTACGCCGCTACAGCCGTATTATGGATGATCGGGTGCGTAAAATAATGAAGCTCTATACGCACAACGAAAACGCTATTTTAAATATAGTTGAACAAGCCAAATCAAATAATGCGGTGCAATCGCTGCAAAAGCGTTATAAAGCGGTAATAGAAGCCTTTGACGAATACATAGAGCCAATGCTTGAAATGGTTGATATTCGCGGTGAGTTTCATGCGTGTTTTATCCTCATTGAAGAGCAAATAAGTAAGCAAATTATTCATATTGAACGCTCGGGTAAAGCGTATAACGACAAACGCATGTTGGAGCAATTACGTACCCGTATACTCGAAATGCATTTAATGGGCCGAGAAAGCTTACGTAAAAGTGCCGATATGCTTATGCCACTACGTGAGGAGCTACGCCGTAATAACTTAATTACTCGCCAAGCAGCCAAAGTACTTGGGCTTGTACGTAAAAATGGTGTAGACAATATGCTAAGTGCTGTGCAACCACATTTTGTAAGCGACGCGCAGCGATATTCGCTTGGTCAGCAACGCCATATCGTGGCTTACATGGCAAGCTTGGTTGAATTTGAACACGAAGAATACCAATTGCCTGACCAGCAAGACGTGCCTGCATTTGTTACACCTAATATTCCTGACTACAACGATGTTAAAACCAGCTTTGCTAAGCGCTTTAATAAAAAACGCAAAAAGCCGCAGCCCTTGCTGCAATTTTTAGACGAAAGCTATCCAGATCTCGATGCCGATGAAATGCTATTTTTGTATCAAAAATTAGTCAGCGACAGCGATATTAAAATAATTCAAAGCGATGAAAAAGCCCGCGTAAAAATTGCCGGTCAGCACTTTTCTTTATATCCATTTAATTCAGAGCCTCAGCCAGATCCAAAGGCAGGTAAATAAACCATGACACACATAAACTTAGACGAGCTAACTCATCTACAAGCCATTAATAAAAAATTAGTAGCGGGTTATCACATTTGCGAGCAAGACAACGTAATGTGGCAAGAGCTTGACCAGCACATAGAAGACTACACCGCCCTATTTACCGCCCTAGGTAACGATTTAAAACACGACAGCCGTGGCTTTTATTATTTTGGTAGCGACGAAAGCACGCCAAATATGGGCAAAATATCTCGCGCTATCGCGCTCACCATTTACATTTTAATTGAGCACTACGCCAATACGGGTAAAGATCCAATGCGTGCATTGTTTGACGACGTAAACGATTTAGAGCTTATGCAAACGCTGGTGCAAATTAACAAACATTTGTTTGATCAGCTTGAGATATTTTCGGGATCTGATTTGCGCAAAGACGTTTACCTGCGCATGGTGCGCCTAGGTTTAGCCCGTGAAGTAGAAGGCGGCTTTCTGCTACAAGCGCCAATTCACCGCTACATAGATGCACTCATGGAAGTAAACGAAGAAACTTACATTACAGAGGACGAGGAATGAAAAATCTATACGGACTAAGTAAACTCGCCCTACTTAACACCGCAGGCTATGCAAAATGTGTGATCCCGCTTGATAAAAGCAGCTCTATTTGCGCGCCCAATAACACAGGTAAAAGCTCGGTTATTAACGCCCTGCAGTTCCCGCTTATTAACGATTTACGCTTAACAGAATGGGACGGACACGATTTAGATGAAACCCGTAAGTTTTATTTTTCATCCGATCAGTCGTACATTTTACTAGAAGCTAACTTGCCTCATGGCTCGGTAGTAATAGGCGTTGCGGGACTTGGTAAAATTGCCGGTTACGCGCATCAGTACTTTTGTTATCAAGGAAAGCTTGATTTAGAGCAGTATACGCAAGGTAAAACTATTATTAAATTTACCAAGCTGTTCAACCATTTAAAATCGCTTAACTACAACCCTATTGAGTTAAAAGCACAAGAGTTAAACGCGCTATTGACTGGCGGCGCAACCCCATTTGACGGCGACATTAACTTAAAAATGATCCCGCTTAATAATGTGCAAGACTCCTCTATTTATAAAGAAATATTTAGACGTATTCTTAACTTACATAAATTGGGCGCAAGCGACGTAAAACGCTTTATGCTGCGTGTGTTTGAACGTCATATGTCGAACTCTAAAGTCGACTTTTATGAAGTATGGCGTCGCTCGTTTGATAAAGTAAATCGCTCAAAACGCGAATTAAAAGCCCTTGAGTCAATGCAAGAGCCAATAGCAGCGCTTGAATCAATGCTTGAAAACCAAACCGTGCTTAAAGGTAAATTAGCCGCATACGCACCTAAAATTGACCAAGCACTGATTGATTTTGATACCTATCAAGAATCGCAACTTAATGAGCTGGGTATAGCGCTTGAAGATATAGAGCACGAAAAACACGAGTTTGAGCAAAAGCAAAGCCTATACGTACAGCAATCGCGTGATATAGAGCGTAGACAAACTCAAATTGAGCAGTGGTTTTTAGATTACGATGCGCTTAAAAGCGAGTTTGAACTAGTAAATAAAGCCACGCTTAAAACCAGCCTGACTCAGTTAAAGCAAGATTACGAGTCGCTTTCGCACTCTATAACTAGCGCACAAGGGCAAAGCCTGCACACGCTTGACTACCGCATTAGCGAAACACAAAAACAAATTAAGAGCTTAAAGCTGCAACTTAAAAATCTTGAATTTAATTTGTTTACCCGCATGCGCGAAGACCTCTCGTTAAAAGAAGTAGAAGAAATATCGCGCATTTTAAACCCAGATATTCTATCGTTTGCAACCACCACTAATGGCGATATAACCATTGATGACGAAGACGCGTTTGGTGAATTTTTATCGCTACTTAGCGAAAACGTTAAAGGCGGCGTATTAACGCTACCAGGTGCGAGCATTAAGCTTAAAAAGCTCTCGCCTGTGCAAATGCAAAGCGGCGAAAATAAAGAGCAATTAACCGCTCAGTTAAATGCACTTGAGCATTCACTTAAAGAGTTTAAGCAACAACGCGATGTTGCTGCAAACGTTGCCGACAAGCAAAAAGAAAAAGACGCGTTATACGATGAGCTTATGAGTGCAGAGAGCGCCCTAAAACGCTTAGAGCAGTTTGATGTAATGCAGCAATCGGTTGAAGCGCAAGCCATGCTAAAAGAGCAGTTATTAGCTGAGCGCGAACAAGTTGACGACTACCTGCAAGATATTCAAAAAAATAGTGGCTCAATTGCCGATCGTCGCTCGTTAATTAAATCGAAACAAGAGCAAATTAATCGCCAAACTGAGCGCTTACGCCAAGTTAAAAGCGAGCGAATTGACCACACGCTTGATTTATACAGTGGTAAAGTAACCCCGTACATGATTGATATTACGGTCGACTTTGATAACTTAAGCGACCTTGTTCATCACTTTAATAAAGACTGCCAAGAACTGCGTAATTTTGACATAAACGTGCGTAATACCTATTTGCATGTATATAACGCGGGTATTACTAAATTCGACAACGAAAATGACGAATACACTAAATACCAAAAGCTAATAAGCGCCTTTCATAATATTGAAAACGAACGCGATGCTGTTGAGCGCCAAGCACGCGTTGCGCTTACCGAAGTGGCCGCAACTATTAAAGGCTTGCGAGAAGATTTAGACCGACTTCGACGCGAAATGAACAGCTTTAATAAAGGCATAAGCCAGCACCGTATTTCAAACCTGCAAGCGTTTAAAATTAACGTCATACCGCGCAAAATGCTGGTTGATAGTATAGACACCATTATCAGCACGTCGCATCAATTTGAGCAAGGTGACACACTTGATTTACTGAGCCAAGAACCGTACAGCGAAAGCGCGGTAAACGAAGCGAAAGATCACTTAATTAAACTCGCATCAGATAAAGCGGGCTTAACACTTACCGATTTATTTGATATCCGATTTGAAGTGGTTAACCGCGCAGGTGAAACCGAACACTTTGAAAAAATAGATTCGGCGGGTTCAAATGGCACACGTATTACGATTAAGTTATTGTGTGGCATGTTGTTTATTCGTTACTTATTAAGCGATCAAGAACAAAACCTATACCGTATACCTATTTACATAGATGAAGCGGCCGACATTGACCCGCAAAATCAAAAAGCGATTATAGAAACCGCACTAAGCTTTGGTTTTGTGCCTATATTTGCCTCAGTTAAGCCACAAATAAGTTGTGACTACATTGTGCCGATTCGCTCGGTAAAAGACGGTGCACAAAACTGGGTGGATGAAAAAGATTGGATTGAAGTTGAACACAATTAATTGGCCGTTAAGGCAAACCAACTAAACTAAAATATAGGACGTTTAAATAATACACATTTAAACGATGTGTGTTATTTTAAATTAATGCATTTTATTGGAGCAAACGTAATGAAAAATATACTTATTGTTGCAGCGCTAGCACTACTTACAGCCTGTACACAAACCCCTGATTGGGATTACGATAAATCAGCCAACTTTAGTAATTTTAAAACATTTGCTTGGGTAGAAAACGCCAGCCTAACTAAAGACACAAATAACTACCAAATTAATGGCCTAATGGAAAAACGTGTTCGCACTGCTGTTAACGCAGAACTGAGCCAAACACTAGGTATGAGATTAGTTGATGCAGCAAATGCTGATGTACTTGTTAACTATCATGCATCGGTAGACAAAGAGCTTGAAGTAGATACATTTAATGTAAACTACCGCCCGCATTGGGGTTATTGGGGTACTGGTTTTCAACGCGATACAACTGCGCGTGAATACGAAGTGGGTACACTGATTATTGATATTGTGGATCGTGAATCTAACCAGCTAGTATGGCGCGGCGCAAAAGAAGGCCGATTAAAGAAAAATCAATCGCCAGAACAACGTGAAGCATCAATTAATAAAACAGTGAGCGAAATTTTAAGTAACTTCCCGCCGCAAAAGCAGCAGTAAGTTAAAATTAGCTATAAGTAAGTTTTAAAAAAGCTCACAGTTCGTGAGCTTTTTTGTGGATGTGTATTTTTGGGCTTACAGACTTAAGTAATTACGAGCTGCGCTCGTCACGTCAGCAAGCTGCACGTCTACAAAAAAACACCGCGTTAAATTTACGATTTATACTTATGCAGTAACTCAAGCGGTATATGGCAGTAATCATCAGGGTGATTAGTTAATCGGTCTTGATGCTCAGGATCGCTTGGCACGTAGTTAGTTAGCAGCTCTACCCCTACCACAATTTTATCGGCATCACTGCGCTTGTTTATATAATTGCTTGCTGCGTCTAAATGGCTTTGGCTTTTGCTATAAATGGCAGTGCGGTATTTAGGGCCTACATCATCCCCTTGTTTATTAATGCTATACGGGTCAATAATTTCAAAAAAGTAGTCATACAGCTTATTTAGGCTAACGACTTTTAAATCAAAAATGACTTTTACGCATTCGGCATAACCATCGTATTCGCCGTTAGTGGTTTTGCTTGTACCATTAGCGCGCCCTGCTTCAGTACTTATTACACCAGGTAAGTGCTTTAAAAATTCTTGTACACCCCACAGGCAGCCACCAGCAAAGTAAATAGTATTTTGTTGTGTCGTATCCATTATAAATGTTACCTAATAAGTAATTATACCGATTGCATTAAAATAGTGTTCTATTATAGCGCCAAGAAAATAGCGCAATAACAAGGCGAAAATTATGACATATAGTTGTTCTATATAAATAATTTTTAACGCAGTGAGTGCGCTATTTAATACGATAGAATGACCATGTTTTTAATAAAGCCGGTATTACGTAAATGGTTATCAAATGCAGTTATTAACAAATTAATGTACAATCGCGCACAAAATGACTGCTGTTACATTTAGTTATTTTATCATGCTCAAATATAAGCTTTGAAATTAATTGTAACCGCAGCTACAAATAAAAAATGACGAGAAACACATGAATCGCAAACCACACATTATAATACCTGCAATATTATACAGCGTTACTGCATTTGCTAATGCTAATACGCTATCTGATGAGTCACCAATCGAGAAAATAACGGTTGAGGCCTCACCCACTGCAAATAAGTTGCCAGTAGGTACATTCGACTCGCCTATTTCTAATTTAGAATATGACCCTCGTGTTGACCTTCAATCGCGTAATATGGCTGAGGCGCAAGCTGATGTAACTATACGCGGCGGTATTTTCGAAAACACCGGTTTTAGAGTAGGAAGCGCTACTCTACTTGACCCGCAATCTGGGCATTATTTTGCTGAAATACCCATTGCACCGCAAATGCTAACCGGCCCAGATGTTTTAACCGGTGCCGATAACGCACTTTACGGTATGAATAGCTCTGTAGGTACAGTTTCGTTTGGTTGGAAACCGATTATTACTGGCGGTAGTGTATCCCTTGGTACTGGTACAAACGACTTTAATTTGCAAAGTATTCACGCTGCTAAAAACACACAACTTGATAGCTTAGCTAACTATACTCTGGGCTTTGAAGGTGAGTATTCTCATTCGCAAAGTGATGGCACCATTGATAATGGCGATCATGACTTCTCGCGCGCCTCAGCTCGCGTGCAATTAGCAAGCGAGCACAGCCAAACAGATTTGTTTTTTGGCTCACAAGATAAGTTTTTTGGTTGGCCAAATTTGTACACCCCTTTTGGCGTTAACGAAACTGAAGATTTAGAAACCCGTCTTTGGATGCTTAATCACAAGCAAAACTACGCTGATAACAGCAACTTTGAAGTATCTGCTTATTATCGTACCCATGACGATCACTATATTTACTCTCGCGAAAATCCAAGCGCTTTTGAAGCGTTTCACAAAAGTGAAGTTAAGTCGTTAGCGCTATCGGGGCATCATGCTCAAAGCGATGTATTTGCTGTAAATTATTCAGCACAGTTTATTGACGACTCAATTGAATCTACCACGCTTGAAAACAACTTTACCTCTCGTAAGTATTATAAATTAAGCGTATTGCCTGAATACAAAATGGCGCTTGAGGATAATAAACAACTTACCTTTCGTTTAGGCGCAGCCTATGACGATACAAATCGTGATGATGCTGAAGTATCAGCTATTGGTGACATAACCTTAAACACCCAAAATAGTGACGGCACAGCACAAACCCTTTACTTATCATACGCGCAAGCGAGTCAAGTTGCAGGCTACACAGCCATTGGCGGCAGTGATTCAGGCGGGTTATTTAGAAGTAACTACAACCTTGAGCGCGAAACCACATCAAACTTGGAGCTAGGTTTATTACTTGAAGAACAAACCTGGCAGTTAAACTCGGCTATTTTTTATCGAAAAGATAATAACTTAACCGATTGGACCTTTAATTTTGATTCAACTTCAGCGCGCTTTGCAAACCCAGTTGATATTGATACTGCAGGGGTTGAATTTTTAGCGACTAAGCACTTTGATACAGCAAAACTTATAGCAAGCTACACCTATTTACATAAATCAGAAAACTACGGCGCAGCCGATATTGATGCCAGTTTTTACGCGTTAAACTTTCCTGATCACCGTTTAACACTTGGCGCCGTGTACAACCCAACTGATATTTTAGAATTTAGAATAGATAACGAATGGCGTACACAACACAAAAATGCACTTAGAAACGGCAATGACAACGCGTTATTTACCCAGCTAACCCTTAAAATAACGCCGCCACAGTTGAGTAATTTATTTATCACCCTAGCGGCAGATAACTTATGGGATGAGTCGTTTGAAGAAATACCAGGTACACCAGGGCGCGGTGAGCAATATACGTTAAGCGCAACGTATAGCTGGTAACTAGTAACGTAAGCAAGCTTCACGTCTGCAAAAACAGACACAAACCTACACTTTGGCGGTAGACGCAGAGCTTGCTCGCGTGAAAAGAGCAGCTTTTAATTATTTAGAGTCCAGCGACTTTTACCGTCTTTGTGAACCTTATTGACGGGCAATGCCCGTTACGTAAGCAAGCTTTACGTCTGCAAAAACAGACACAAACCTACACTTTGGCGGTAGACGCAGAGCTTGCTCGCGTGAAAAGCGCAGCTTTTAATTACTTAAAATAAAAACACAGTAATAAATAAGTGTAAATATATGTGTATTTTAATAGCTCACTAAGTGAGCTCTTCGAGCTCTGTAATAAGCGCTAGGGCTTGTGCATTTGTTGACCCGCACACATCAAGCGTGGCACTAAAATCGCTACATACTTTTGGTCGACTTTCATCACCAAATAACTTACATAAATTACGTTCGTCCAGCTGAATACAACGCTCTCCGGCTTTTTTACCATTTGGCATACCTGGAATAGGCGAACTAATACTTGGCGCAATACAACATGCGCCGCAGCCTAGCCTGCAATTCATCGATTCGGTTTTCATAATTTCCTCTGTATAAAAAACACTTACTTTAATTTCTTTTTAGGAACTTAATTAGTCACATAGTGAGTTGTAACACACACATGTAATGCTTTGTTACATCTTAAAACAGCTTGTAAACACTTTATTGCGTATTATTGCTCTGTCACCACCAATTATGAAGGAATGCCTTGTGGCTACTACAAAACAAATAATACTCCCAATCGCTGTTTTAGCAGGCGGTATTGCTTTAGCTTTCGCCTTTATGGCAATGAAAAAACCACCCGAAGAAAAGCCAGAGCAAGATTTACGTCCTTTAGTAGCAACACAAAGCGTACTTTTAGATTCTATAACGCTCGATGTTAAATCGTACGGCATTGTTAAACCAAAGTATCGTACCGAGCTAATAGCACAAGTTAGCGGGCAAGTTATTTCGGTATCAGATCAATTTGTTGAAGGCGCGTTTGTAAAGCAAGGCGATATTTTAGCACGAATTGATGCAAATGATTACGAGGCAGACTTTATTGAAGCGCAAGCAGGTTTAGCACAAGCAAGCTCTGCACTTGAAATAGAACGCGCGCAAGCACATGTCGCTCAAGCTGAGTGGGAGCGTATTAAGTCAGACTCAAGCGACGCTATTGCATCAGAACTTTATTTACGAAAACCACAGCTGGCAGAAAAATTAGCGCGTTACCGCTCTGCTCAAGCAAGTGTTAAGCGTGCTAGCCGCAATCTTGAGCGTACTTATATTAAAGCCCCTTATGATGCCATTATTAATGAGCGCACAATTAGCTTGGGTTCAGTAGTAAACCCAGGTAATAGTTTTGGCGCACTAAGCGCAACCTCAGTTGCAGAGGTACGTTTACCGGTTGCCGATCAAGAACTGCAATATTTAAAAAATGGCGGCGTAGGCTCAAATGTTACATTTAACGCAGAATACGCAGGTAAACAAACAATGTGGCAAGCCAAAGTAATTCGCACCGAAGGTGTGGTTGATCAAACAAGCCGTATGAGCTACTTGGTAGCACAACTTGCAACACCTTATGGCGACAAAACACGCCCTCTTCGTTTTGGTTCATACATTAACGCTACCATTGAAGGTCGCCCGCTTGATAACGCAATTATTGTTGCGCACCACTTAGTTAAAGATAATAAAATTGTAATTTTAAATGACGATTTAACATTGTCGTTTAAAACCCTCAATATTATACGCGAACAAAACGGCATGATTATAGCCAGCCAAGGGTTAAAAAATGGCGAGCAAATTGTTACCTCAGCGCTTGAATACCCAACTGAAGGTATGGCAGTAAAAATTGAAGATATTGCGCCTGATAAAACTGATGTAACTCAACTTGCGCTGAAAGAGGAATAATCATGAACACTCGTGAAACAGGGTTAATAGCATGGTTTGCCCGAAATCCCGTTGCTGCCAACCTACTAATGATATTTATATTAGTAGGCGGTATTTTAATGGCGATGACCATTCGCAAACAAATGTTCCCACAGTTTGAAAGCAACTGGATAAGCGTACAAGCAGTTTACCCAGGGGCTGCCCCGCAAGAGGTTGAAGAAGGCATAACCATAAAGGTTGAAGAAAACCTCGAAGGTATTGAAGGCATTAAACGCCTAATTACTTACTCTAACCGTGGTTTTTCACAAGCGTGGATTGAAATAGAAGAACAATACAATCCACAAGAAGTACTTGATGAAATTAAAGTACAAGTTGATTCAATAAACACCTTTCCTGCGGGAATGGAGCGCCCTGTTGTGCGCCGCGATAAGTTTGAGCAAGAGGTAATGATACTCGCGCTTTACGGCGACATGAGTAACTACCAGTTAAAAGAGCTTGGCAACGATATAAAAGACGAGTTACAAGCACTGCCTCACGTTAACCTTGTTAATTTTAACGGCGGCTTAGAATACGAAATTGGTATAGAAGTCAGCCCCGATAAACTGCGCGAATATGGCTTAACATTTAGAGATATTGCAGGCGCGGTGCAAAACTTTTCGGCAAATATGTCGGCGGGGCAAATACGCTCTGAAAATGGTTATATTTCGATGCGTGTTGAAAAACAAGCCTACCGTGGTTTTGAGTTTGAAAAACTGCCACTTATTACCCTTGCTGATGGCGCACAAATTTATTTAGGCGATGTTGCAACTATTAATGATGGCTTTGAAGAAGGTCTACAATATTCAAAATACAATGGTAAAAACTCACTCTCGTTTGAAGTTAACGCATCAAAAGATCAAGACATTACCGATGTAGCAAAAGTACTTAAAAGCTACATGGCAACTAAAGAGCCACTTTTACCTGCAGGTGTTAAGCTCTCTCCTATTGTTGATTTAACTTACTACCTTGAAGGTCGACTCGATATGATGGTCGATAACATGATTTGGGGTGGCTTGTTAGTAATGTTAGTGCTGGCACTATTTTTACCACTACGCTTAGCATTTTGGGTAATGATGGGTTTACCAGTGTCTTTTCTGGGCGCCTTTTTGTTTATGCCTATTGGCTTTTTAGATGTAACAATTAACCTAGCCTCTCTTTTTGCCTTTATACTTGTACTCGGGATTGTTGTTGATGACGCCATAGTTGTGGGCGAGTCAGCCAGTGCCGAAATAGAAAAATACGGTCACACACTTGATAACGTTGTACGCGGTGTAAAACGCGTTGCGATGCCAGCAACCTTTGGTGTACTAACGACTATTGCGGCATTTTTACCTCAAACACTCGCAACCGGCCCTGGCGCTGCTTTTTCTAAGGCCATTGGTGGCGTGATTATTTTATGTTTGATTTTTTCACTCATTGAATCAAAACTTATTTTACCTGCGCATATTGCAGCAATGAACCCACGTAAACCAAATCCTAAAAACCTATTACATCGCTTACGAATGGTGATTGATAGCAGCTTAAAAAGCTTTGTGAATAACTACTACCTTCCATTTGTTGGCCGCTGTATTCATTATCGCTATACAGTGATTGTCGGCTTTATGTGTTTGCTTATTGTAAGCGCAGGTATGTTTGCAGGTGGTTTAGTTAAGTTTGTACCAAACCCTAAAATACCGCACGACTTTCCACGTATTGATATAGAAATGAACCTTGCTTCATCTGAGCAAGCAACGCTTGAAACCGCACGTAAAATAGAAAGCGTGTTGTTAAAGGTCGATCAGCAACTACAAGAGCAATACGGTAAACCGATGATCCGCGATTTATCGGTAAGTCTGCGCGGACGAACGCAAGCCAATATTATGGCCATTTTGGTAGAGCCTGATTTACGCCCTATCGACACCTTTGCCCTAAGTGCGTTATGGCGCGAGCAAATGCCCGCCCTGCCAGGCATTAAAACCATGACCATTCAAGACAGTATAATGAATGGCGGTCGAGATGATGGCGACGTTAGTTTTAAACTTGAAGGCAAAAATGCTGACGAGCTAAAAGAAGTAGCAGGTAAATTAAAAGCCAAATTAGAAACAATGGAAGGCGTTGGCGACGTAAACGATTCAATGCAAAGCGCTACCGACGAAGTGCAACTTGATTTAAAACCACTCGCTTACAGCATGGGTTTAACGCTTGCTGATGTAGCGTCGCAAGTTAGCTTTAGTTACTACGGCTTAGAAGCGCAGCGAATATTGCGTGAAGGCGAAGAAATTAAAGTCATGATCCGCTATCCAGAAGACGAACGTAATTCAATAAGTGACATAGCAAGTGTGCGTATTATTACGCCTACAGGCGCTGAAGTACCACTTAGCGAAATAGCCGAAGTTAAGCTGGTTGACGGTGTAAACCGTATTCGCCGCGAAAACTCTAAACGTACTGTAAACGTATGGGCTGCGGTAAATACCGACAAAGCCGAACCATTTGCGATTGCAGAAGAAATTCGTGATGAATACTTACCAACATTACTTAAAAGCTACCCTGGCGTTACAAGTGATGTAGCTGGGCGCATTCAAGAAGAAATGGATAGCGCTTCAGAGCAGCTTCGTGATTTTGGTATATCAATGATGATTATATTTGCCTTGTTAGCCATTCCGCTTCGCTCTTACTCGCAGCCACTTATTATAATGTCGGTTATTCCGTTTGGTGTAGTGGGCGCTATGTTTGGGCATATGATTTTAGGCATGACTATGAGTAGCTTATCGATGTTTGGCATAATTGCTGTAGCGGGTGTGGTCGTAAATGATTCCCTCGTTATGGTTGATTTTGTAAACAAAGCCCGCGCTGAAGGTGTTGCGATTAAAGATGCTGTAGTACAAGCCGGTGCTCGTCGCTTTAGAGCAATACTACTCACCTCAATCACTACCTTTATTGGTGTAATGCCAATTATTTTTGAAACGAGTTTACAAGCTAAAATTGTTATCCCAATGGCTGTATCACTTGCTTTTGGTGTGTTATTTGCCACAGTAATTACACTGATACTTATACCATGCCAGTATGTTGCACTAGAAGATGCGAAACGATTAGTTCGTAAAATGCGTGGCAAGCCGCCACTAGTAGATGCCCAACCAGCGCCTACAAATAGCTAAATTAAGTAACATCCCAACCAAAAAAGCTCGGCATATTATATGCCGAGCTTTTTATTTTTAGCTTAAAGGTAATATTCGCCTATTTGCTAATACTGTCTCTACTACCCATTGTTTAACAAACAGGATTTATTAACAATCCTAATAATTGAGAGAAATATTGCTCGTTTTTTATCCCTAATACGTTATGGTATTTAAATAATAAATAGACATAATAAAGTTAAGGAACAGCCATGAATACATCTCCCTCTGATCACATTCCTCAAGAAGCCTTTGATTGGTATGACGAATACGCCCACGGTTTAATGGACCGACGTACTTTTATGAAAAAACTCGGTGGCCTTGCTGCACTTGGCTTTTCGATGGCTGTACTTACATCAGCATTATTACCTAATTACGCATTGGCTGAACAAGTGTCGTTTAATGACGATGATATTAAAGCAACATACGAAGAATTCGATTCGCCAGATGGGCACGGTAAAGGCAAAGGTTACTTAGCAACCCCTAAAAACATAGAAGGTAAGCTCCCTGTTGTACTTGTGATACACGAAAACCGTGGTTTGAACCCGTACGTAAAGGATGTAGCAAGACGCTTAGCGAAGGTAGGCTTTATTGCATTTGCACCCGATGCGCTTTTTCCTCTGGGTGGTTACCCTGGTAATGATGATGAAGGACGCGCTATGCAAAAAACCATGGATCGCGCTAAAATTCAAAACGATTTTGTTGCCGCAGCGCACTTTTTAAAATCGCATGCTAACAGTAACGGTAAATTAGGCGCTGTCGGTTTTTGTTTTGGTGGCTACATTGTTAATTATTTAGCGGCAGTAGATAGTAATTTAATCAGCGCTGGCGTGCCTTTTTACGGCACTCCCGCCAGTGAAAGTTTACGTAAAAATATTAAAGCACCGTTAATGATTCAATTAGGCGAGCTGGATAAACGTGTAAACGCGTCGTGGCCACAGTACGAACAAGATTTAAAAGCTAATAATGTTGAATACACTATGCATATGTATAAAGGGGCAAATCATGGTTTTCATAACGACTCGACAGGTCGCTATGATAAAGACAATGCCGAACTTGCATGGCAACGTACCGTTGAGTTTTTTAATAAAAAGCTAAGTTAACGAATAAAAAATAATGCCACCAGCTCTAAGCCGGTGGCACTATTAAAAATACTTGGTTTTTATTAACTTTAATTTTTTTTGCTACGCATAACTAATAACGACAACAAAACGAGTAAATAAATACTCAAAGAGCCACCGCTACTAGAGCCATCTTTATTTTCGACTTTTGCAATTTTTTCTTCTTTAACACGTGTTTTAAACCTTGATAGCTCTGCATCTAAATTAGTAGTCATATCACTAACTGCTAGATTAAAACCTTCAGCCGACTTTTCAGATAACGTTTCATCAATACCTATTGCTGTTGTTCTTTTTTCAAGTTTACTTATACCTGGTGCTCTAAATAGCATTTTTCTACTTTTAATATCAAAAACAGCTGTATCCACAAAGGTTTGAATTGTATTTTCATTACCTGGAATAACGTACATACCCACTATTGTCCAATAAAGTAAGGCTGCATTATTTTCATACGATTGCGTAACTTGATCATATGAAACCAGTGCCATTACATCTACATCGTAAAGCCTCCCGACTTGCTCGAGTGTTGCAAAACCTTCACCTCCTTTTAAATAGGTACTTGGTATAACTTCAATGCGGTCAATGTAATCATATTGTAGAAATGACTTTTTTACTTTTTCGAGTAACTCGACTTGGTTTTGGGTCTCTAACCCGTCTGGCTGCCAGTTTTTAGACGGTACAAATGCAATTCCGACGGTAACAGGGAGTTTTAAAACAGGTATCTCAGGTTTATAGGTAGAGCGGCTTTGTTGATCAGGATATAAGAAGTCCATTAAGCTACTAGATTGCGTATTTTTACCTGTATTGTTACTCACAAACGAACTACAAGAAGCAAGTAAGGTCGCCATAAAAATAATTATATATTTATTAAATTTCACATTTATTCCTTTTTATTTTTAATTTAATTCAGTTACGTGCCAAAGCTCACCCGATGGTCCCCATAAGTAAATAACGCTACCCCAAGGTTCTTGTTTTATACCCTCAAAGCGGATATCAAAACCGTTTAGGTTACTAATGAGTTCATATGCTTCATCTATATTTAACACACAAAGTTGCAGCATTAAGTTTTCAGCAAACGTTTTATTATAATAACGCTGTAAAAAAAACGTACATTCGCCAAAAGTACACACGCATAAATCATTTGAGGCATCTTCAATCTTAAATCCCAGCGCTTTATAAAAGCGCTGAGATTGCTCATAATTTTTACAGGGAATAAAAATTCTAATATCATCAACTTGCATAACTCTTCCTTAATTAGCTCAGTACGCTTTTATCAATAATTCCTTTATTTACCAACTGCTGCAAAATAGCTTGGGATTTTGCTCTGCATGCATCACGTAGTAAACGCACCGCTGGAGTTATTGACTGCCTACTTGGGCAAATAAGCCAGAGTTCACCATTAACATGTTGATAATCTTGCATTACAGTAACCACCCTGTCATTGAGTAAATCGTCGGCCATATCAAGAGCCGACTTTACAGCTAAGCCCTTACCCGCAACGCACCAGCGCCTGACTAAATCGCCATCGTTTGAGGCGCGCCTACCATCCATTTTAACTTTATATTTTGACTCACCATCACTGAATTCCCACGTATTATTTATAATATCCTGCAACTGATAAAACAAACCTTGATGCGACGCTAAATCATCGGGATGCACAGGGCTTCCATTTTGTAGCAGGTATTCTTCGCTAGCACACAACAAGCGCGGTACATTACAAATTTTAAAACCATAAACACTTGCATCACTAGGCGAGCCATAACGAAGTGCTATATCAACTGAATCGCGATAAAAGTCGATATTACTATCACTTATATGGGTTCTTAAACTTAGCTTTGGATAAGTATCCATGAGTTCATCAATCCATGGGATCACTAAGTTACGTCCTAAATCAGATGAAAGTGCAACACGCAGCCTTCCTTCTATCTCGCCGTGTTCGCCTTTTAGATTTTGCTTTGCGAGTTCAAGCACTGATAGAGCCTGTTCACATTGTGGTATGTAGCGCTCCCCAGCAGCCGACAACCTCAAATGACGTGTTGTACGAACAAACAACTCGCTACCAAGCGCTGACTCCACGCGTTTAATAGCGGCGCTTGCTGTGGCTGTACGCATATCTAACTTAGCAGCTGCGAGCGTAATACTTCTAAACTCAGCTACTTTTAAAATAAGTTTTAAATCTTCTATGTTCATATTATCTATTTATATTTGATAATGATTCAACGATTATGCGGTTTATCTATATTAAATCAAGGTCTACTATATATCCATCAGCTAGCCAAAGCATGGCTTGCATCTTATACGTAAACAAATTAGGACATTTATTATGAAAGCCATTGGTTATAAAAAATCTCTTCCTGTTACTAATCCTGAGTCGTTAATTGATGTTGAATTACCACAGCCAGTTGCAACAGGTCGCGATTTATTAATTAAAGTTAAAGCTATTGCAGTTAACCCAGCAGATTACAAAGTGCGTGCATCTATGCCCCCTGCTGAGGGTGAAGTAAAAGTTATTGGTTGGGATGCCGTTGGTGAAGTTGTTGCAATCGGCGATGCTGTAACGGCATTTAAACTCGGTGATGCGGTTTATTACGCAGGTGATATTACTCGCCCAGGTAGTAATGCAGAATTTCAATTAGTGGATGAGCGCATTGTAGGATTTAAACCGCAGAGCTTAAACGATGCTGAAGCTGCTGCATTACCACTTACTGCAATAACAGCGTACGAATTATTATTTGAGCATTTAAACATTGTAAAACAAGCTGCTAATGCAACAACAAAATCAGACGAAGTTATTTTAGTAACAGGTGCCGCAGGCGGCGTTGGCTCTATTTTTATTCAACTTGCTAAAGCGATTACTGGCGCAACGGTGATTGCCACTGCATCGCGCGAAAGCTCGCAAACATGGGTTAAAAAACTAGGTGCTGATTATGTCGTTGACCATACAAAACCATTACCTGCTCAAATTGACGCATTAAACATTGGCTCGGTAACACATGTAGCAAGCCTGCACAGTACTGATACTTACTTTGAAGCGTATACAGAGGTACTTGCACCATTTGGTAAAATTGCAATGATTGACGATCCTGAGTCACTCGATGTAAGCAAATTAAAAATGAAGAGCTTATCTCTACATTGGGAATTTATGTTTGCCCGCTCAATGTTTAATGCCAAAGATTTAATTGAGCAAAGTAAGTTATTAAATCATGTTGCCGATTTGATTGACCAAGGCTACATTCAAACCACGATTGGTAAAAACTTAGGCACTATTAATGCGGCCAATTTACGTATTGCTCACGAAGAGCTAGAAGCGGGTAAATCAATCGGTAAAATTGTACTTGAAGACTTTTAAATACCATTTTTCATTATAAGGGAAGTTATGACTCAGCTTACTATAATCGCTAATATTTTTGCTAACACCGATAAAATAGACACGGTAAAAAGTGCACTTTTATTGCTTGTTGAACAAACACAAAAAGAGCCTGGGTGTGTTACATATACCTTGCATCAAAATAATCAAGATGATGCTCACTTTGTGTTTTATGAGAACTGGCAAAGTTATGAACTATGGCAACAACATATGGAAGCACAAAGCATTAAAAACTACTTAGCAAAAGTTGAAGGCTGCATTGCTTCTTTTACTATTAATGAACTAACCGCTATTCGTTAAAAGTGGCGATTTTAATAAAAACACCAATTTAGATTGGTGTTTTTTTATTCGTCATTCTTATTATCTATTATTATTTGATAAAGATTCAATTATTATGCTGTTTATTGCCTTTCAATACCCGCTTATTATTACCTCAAGCAATAAAACTGCTCATAAATGAGCAAGTGATTTATACCACTTCAAATTCAGATAAATACAGCGAGTAGCAAAAAATGAAAAAATTCAAAAGTACTTTAGCCATAGCAACACTTTCACTAGTAGCAAGCGCCTTAACAAGTGCTAATGCCGTAGAAGTCGGCCCACTTGAAACCGTCACTACGTTTACTAAATATCGCGGTGCAGGTATTACGATTACACCGGCAGGCAGGATGCTAGTAAGTATGCACCCGCTAGATAACCCAAAAACACGCGTTGTTGAAATTATGGCTAATGGCGTGCAGCAACCGTTTCCAACTATCGATTGGGCAGACGGCCCAGAAATTGGCAAGGTAGGCCTTACGGCAGTTATCGGCATTCACAGCGACAGTAAAGGCGTTGTGTGGATTTTAGATATGGGGAGCGAAAAAGTAGCCCCTAAACTTATTGCTTGGGATAGCGTAAATAACAGCTTAGTAAACACAATAAAACTAAATGAATCAGCGGTACTTGCTAATTCATTTTTACAAGACTTTGTGATTGATGAACTTAATAACAAAATTTACATAGCTGATATGTCATTTGGTAATTTTATGGGCGCAACCAAGCCCGCCTTTATTGTGGTTGATTTAAACACAGGTGAGTCTACTCGCGTACTCGAAGGCAGTGCCACACTAATGCCGGAGGAGCGCGATATCATTATTGAAGCCTCACCAGTTGCATCTAAATCACCTGAAGGAAAAACCAATAACCTTCGCTTTGGCTTAAACCCAATAACGATTGATGACAATAACGAATGGATTTACTTTGGCTCATTTACTGGCACTAAGGTTTACCGTATCCCAGCAAAAGTATTGGCTAATAACAGTTACTCCGACACTAAAAAAGCACAGAATATTGAAGTGTTTGGCCCTAAAAATCCAAGCGATGGCATGACCTACGCTCCTGGCGGCGGCATTTTGGTAACCGACCTTGAAAACAATGCGATTGGCTTAACCACTAAAGGCCACTACGAAATAATTGTTCAAGATAAACGATTATCATGGCCTGACAGTCTAGCAGTAAGCAATGGTTGGATTTATGTAACACAAGATCAACTCCACCAGCACCCTGCATTTAGCCAAGGCTTTGGTAATGCAAAACCGCCTTACGTATTAACGCGTTTTCGCTTTAATCAAAAATAATTAATTATTTTTATAAGCCAGCCATACGGGCTGGCTTTATAGGATTTAACGTATGTTATTAGATACACCAATTTGTGATTTTGGCTGGCAAGCCCCTAGCTTCACACTAAAAAGCCCATTAGGTGAGTCGTTTTCATTAGTCGATAATCTGGGTAAAAATGGCTTACTCATTATGTTTATTTGTAACCACTGCCCTTATGTACAACGCATAGCCAATCGCTTGAGCCAAGACACCGCTACACTTATTAGTGAAGGCATTAATGTATTAGCTATCATGTCAAACGACTACCAATATGTAGCCGAAGACTCTCCTGCCAATATGGAAAAATTTGCTAAACAACATGACTTTTTATTTCCCTATTTGGTTGATGAAGACCAGCGCGTAGGCAAAGCCTATGGCGCAGTATGCACACCTGACTTTTTTGGTTTTAATAAGCATGGGCAACTGCAATACCGTGGCCGCTTAGACGATACAAAAATGAATGACACCACACATCGTACCCCTGAGTTAGTTAATGCAATGCGCCAAATTGCCGCAACAGGCAAAGGCCCTCAGCAGCAAACACCTAGCATGGGCTGCTCTATTAAATGGAGTAATACATTATGAGTACACCACATTTAAAATTAGGTGTAACCGATTTATCATTTCATCGAGTTACCGCTTCAATTATCAGCCATGTTTTAACTGGTATGGGCTTTAGCGTTGAGCGTATTTACGCGCCGCATCAAGATAACTTTAAAAATTTAAAATCAGGTGAGATAGACCTACTCGCTTCTGCGTGGCTTCCGTCAAGCCACGGTATTTATAAAGCTGATGTAGAGCTGGTTATGCCACTTATTGAACTTGGCTTACACTACCAACCTTATGCTCACTGGGGCGTGCCCGATTACATACCAGAGCATGCCGTAAGCCAAATTAGCGACTTACTGAAACCTGATGTCCTTGGCAAAATGCAAAAAACGATTCAGGGCATAAATGCCGGTGCTGGCATTACTCGCTTTTCAATTAACATGATGAAAGAATACGGGTTATCTCAAGCAGGTTATGAATTTTTAACTGGCACAGAAGATGATTGCTTTAGCGCTTTTGAAAACGCCGTTGCAACTCACACATGGTGCGTAGTTCCCCTTTGGAAACCCCAATTTTTACACCATAAACATAAAATACGTGAACTTGCCGATCCACAAGGTTTACTTGGCAGCGTTGATAGAGCAGTTTTATTGCTGCGTGATGATAAACAAGCGCTCTTTAGTCAAGCTCAATTAGACACTCTTGATAAGTTACACTTTTCAAACGACATAATTGCCGCACTTGATTATAAAGTTAGCAAAGAGCGACAAGTACTTGATGACGTAACGCGCCAGTGGCTCAACAAGTAAGTAATTAAATAGTGATACGGGCTTTGTTTTTAATAAAACGGCTCAATATAATAAACATCGGTCAAACAGGCCACTTAACGGAGAAACAAATGACTCACCCAATTATTAGTGATTTAGAAAAACGTTACACAACTAAACGTTATACAACCAAGCGTATTGTTCAAGATGATCTAGACGTAGTTTTTGAAGCTATGCGTCTTTCTCCTTCATCTATTAACTCACAACCTTGGAAATTTATTGTTATTGAGTCTGACGAAGCTAAAGAACGTATGCATAATACCTTTGCTAATAAGTTTCAATTTAATCAGCCTCATATTAAAACAGCGTCGCACGTTATTTTATTTGCTTACAACCCTAAATATACACGCGAAGATTACGCACAAGTCATTGATGCTGACATTAAAAATGGTCGTACAAAAGCAGAAAACCGCGAACAGGCTTTTGGTGCATTTGCCTTTGTTGATATGAATACCGATGAGCAAGGTAACAATGCAACATGGACTAAAGCACAAACTTACATTGCGCTAGGTAACACTATGCATGCCGCTGCACGTTTAGGCATTGATTCAACCCCAATGGAAGGCGTAGATGCCGAGCTGATTGGCGAAGTCTTTGAAAAAGAACTTGATGGTTACGTATGCGACGTCGCATTAGTACTTGGCTATCATGATAGCGCTGAAGATTATAATGCTAAATTACCTAAATCTCGCTTAGCAAAAGAGCAAGTTATTCAGGTTTTATAAGTAATCCGTTATAAACTTAAATGATAACAATATTAAAAAACCACTTATTTAAATAAGTGGTTTTTTTGCTTTAAAGCAGTTTAACTTACTTTGCGCTGTGCAGCCTGAATGTATTGCACCAAATCTTCAATAGAAACCACGGTCATATTATGTTTATTAGCATAATCACTCACCTTAGGTAAGCGCGCCATTGAACCATCAGGATTTGTTAGCTCGCAAATTACGCCAAATGGTTTTAAGCCGGCAAGTTGCATTAAATCAACGGATGCTTCGGTATGACCGCGACGCACTAATACGCCACCCGTTTGTGCTTTTAAACCAAATACATGCCCAGGGCGCGATAAATCACTTGGTTTTGCATTATCCGCTGTCGCTGCTTTTATAGTAGTTACTCTATCAGCAGCAGACACGCCTGTTGTAACGCCATGCTTAGCTTCAATAGTGACTGTATAAGCGGTGTTATTTTGACTCGTATTGTTAGCTACCATTTGCGGTAAGTCGAGCTGTTTAATGCGCTCCTCCCCCAAGCATAAGCAAACAATGCCGCTGCCTTCGCGGATCATCTCGGCCATTTGAGAAGTCGTTAAATGCTCAGCTGAAAAAACAAAGTCGCCTTCATTTTCACGGTTTTCATCATCAACAACAAGTACGCCTTGGCCTTGCTGTAGTGCAGTGATTGCGCTTTGTACGCGGGTATGGCTTTCGCCGAATTGAGTAAGTAGAGACTGAATCATCATTATATTCCAAATAAAAATAATAGATTCAGGACTGTGAAAGGATCAGTAATACATCACTTAAATTTAAAGCGAACACTACCAAAATAGCTTAAATAGAATAACAAAAAGCACGCCGCAAAATGCAGCGCACAGTGTTATACCAACTGCATTAAATTAGTGATTAATTATAGCGCAAAAAAAACAGCTCACTTAACGCGATACAATGATCAGGCCTTTAATAAAATCGGTATTAGTATAATAAGCCATATTCTCTTTCATCCGGACTGTAACCGTCGGCTCTGGCATCTCACCAGATCTGCTTGACCTTTACTTAACCTAAAATAAGTTAAATAAAGCGCTCGCGGGCTCGTTTAAGTCATAAAAAACATTAAACACACCGCCGGTGGGGAATTTCACCCCGCCCTGAGAATTCACTTTTATAACTAGAGCGCTATAAAAGCGGGCTCATTATACCCTTTAACCTAATTACTTATCAAAGGTAAGTGAGTACACTTCTAACAAAGCTCGGTATTTAATGAGGCTTTGATGACTTTACCTTCATTTATTTCAGCGGTGATTGTACAAGTAGCGCCGTTTACTAAATTTAAGTTAGGTGGAACATGACCTATATCGGCATCAATAATTACAGGAAATAAACACCCACCTAGCGCTACATCTAACGCATGGCGATAATCAAAGGCATCGTAATGACTTTGTGTAATTTCACTTCGCCCTAAAATCAAACCATTGATGTCGTCAAATATGCCCGCTAATTTTAATGACAGTAAAAATCGTGCAACGGTTGTCGGTGTAAGCTCTGAGTTTTCAAGGTATAGAATAAATCCTTCAGGTGCGCTGTGCTTCTTAAACTCATGCAGCGCTAAAAATGGCGAGTCAAGCAATAAACCTACGGTATCTAAACACCCACCAAATAACCGACCAGACATTTCTATGGTACGTTTATCTGTGTAGTTTAAACATTGCCAATTTGTGGGCTCACTCGGGCTGAGTAATTCGTTCGGGTTTTGCGCGTAATCAGGCTTATTTTTTTGATATAAAGAAGAAGGACCTTGCTCAAATTTACTACCGGCTTCGTAGGTCAGAGTTTCAAATATTTGTAAGCTATACGGATTTTTTTCATCTGGATGTAACTGCATAAGATTAGCGCTGTGAAGGGTTGCCCATTGGCACTTAGCTGTTAATGCACATGCAATAGTACTCACATCAGAAAAACCAACTAACCACTTAGGCTTTGCTTCTTTAATGGCGTTAAAATCAAGTAGTGGCAGTATCTCCATTGCCAGCTCACCACCCATCGGCGGCATAATCGCATCTATTTCATCATCAAGTAAAAAAACCATTAGCTGCTGAGCATGCGCTTTTGCGTTAAGCTGTTCACGTGGTTTGTTTTGACGTAAAAACTCCCCTTCAACAACATCATACCCTCGTTGTTTTAGTCCATTTATAACAATGTCTAATCGAGCATGGTATTTTTCTTTAAGACCTGATGAAAGCGAGCAAATTGCTATTTGTGATCCTACTTTCAAAGGCGCTGGGTAAAGTATATTAGCCATTGAGTGTTCCTTTTTAATAATACCAACCTGCATAAATCTTTGATCAATTTAACGAATTAAATTGCACTATAACGTCGTTAAAAGTTTTTTATTTAGAACAACTAGATATAAAAACTTTTGCCTAGTTCTAGCGTAATTTTCTTAACGTTAAATAGACCCCATATATAAGCAGATTGGTATAAAGTGATTATGTACCTATATCATCATGCTTACTCTTTATGCAATATGAACACTCTTATCAGTATAGTGATTTATTTAAGGCATAAAAAAACCGATGTAATTACATCGGTTTTTATTTAAAACGTTAAAGTGAGTTATGCGTTAAAGATACTCAACTTCAATGATTTCGTACTCAACGATACCTTTTGGCGTTTCAATAGACACTGCGTCGTCCATTTGTTTACCAATTAAGCCACGTGCAATCGGTGAGTTAACAGAAATTAAGTTGTTTTTAATATCTGCTTCATCATCGCCTACAATACGGTATTTTACTTCAGCATCAGTATCTACATTTACTATAGTTACTGTGGTGCCAAAAATAACTTTGCCCGTATTTGGCATTTTAGTTACGTCGATTATCTGAACATTTGAAAGCTTCGCTTCAATTTCTTGAATACGACCTTCACAAAAACCCTGTTGCTCACGTGCAGCGTGGTACTCAGCGTTTTCTTTTAAGTCACCGTGTTCACGCGCAACAGCAATGTCGGCGATAATTTTTGGACGGGTAACTGTTTTTAATTCGTTAAGCTCTTTACGCAGTAAATCTGCGCCACGAACTGTCATCGGAATTGATTGCATACTTTTCTCACTTAACACCAAGGCCCTAGTTGGCCTTGGCACATTTCCTTAGTTCAATCGCAGGTGTAACTCTTGAACTGACGTCACTTTGCTGCGGTCATCTGCTTTATTAGCAGTACAGTTAGCAAAAGCCGCGTTCAAGGTTGTCGTATAGTTGGTTTTATTTTGCAATGCACCACGACGTAACACCTTCGAATCTTCGATCGCTTGGCGACCTTCGGTGGTATTAACGATATAGCTGTACTCTTTATTCTTGATATAATCAAGAATATGCGGGCGGCCTTCATATACTTTGTTTACACGTCGTACTTCAATGCCAGCTTCTTCAAGAGCGTGTGCCGTGCCACCAGTTGCGTCAAGTTCAAAACCTAAGTCGGTCATGATTTTGGCTAATTCAACAATACGTGGCTTATCGCTATTACGAACAGATAATAGCGCGCGACCACCGCGTGGTAAAGTGTTGCTTGCACCTAATTGTGCTTTTGCGAATGCTTCGGCGAAAGTATCACCAACACCCATCACTTCGCCTGTTGAACGCATCTCAGGACCACGGATTGGATCCACACCCTGAAACTTAGCAAATGGTAAAACAACTTCTTTAACGCTGTAGTAAGGAGGGATTACTTCTTTAGTAATGCCTTGGCTTGCTAAAGACTGGCCCGCCATACAACGAGCAGCTACTTTCGCAAGCGCCACACCGGTAGCTTTAGATACAAACGGTACCGTACGTGCGGCACGCGGGTTGACTTCAATTAAGTACACTTTGCCATCTTTTACGGCAAACTGTGTATTCATTAAGCCAACAACACCAAGCTCAAGCGCCATGTCGGTTACTTGCTTGCGCATTACATCTTGCACTTCTTGTGATAAAGAATGCGCAGGTAATGAACATGCTGAGTCACCCGAGTGAACACCCGCTTGCTCAATGTGCTCCATGATACCGCCGATGATTACTTGCTCGCCGTCGCAAATTGCGTCAACGTCAACTTCAATCGCATTATCTAAGAAACGGTCCAGTAATACAGGTGCTTCGTTTGATGCTTGTACCGCTTCGGTCATGTAGCGACGTAAATCATCTTCGTCGTATACAATTTCCATTGCACGACCGCCTAGTACATACGACGGGCGTACAACTAATGGGAAGCCAATCTCAACTGATTTAAGTAGTGCTTCTTCAGTTGAAGTTACTGTTGCGTTTTCTGGCTGAAGTAAATTTAAACGCTCAACAAGTTGTTGGAAGCGTTCGCGGTCCTCTGCACGGTCAATCGCATCTGGTGAAGTACCTATTACTGGCACACCATTAGCTTCAAGCTCACGTGCTAATTTAAGTGGTGTTTGACCACCGTACTGCACGATAACGCCTTTAGGCTTTTCAACACGTACAATTTCAAGTACGTCTTCAAGTGTAATTGGTTCGAAGTATAATCTGTCTGATGTATCGTAATCGGTAGATACTGTTTCAGGGTTACAGTTAACCATAATGGTTTCATAGCCGTCTTCGCGAAGCGCAAGCGAGGCATGTACACAACAGTAATCAAATTCAATACCTTGGCCGATACGGTTAGGCCCGCCACCAATAACCATGATTTTGTCTTTATCTGTTGGGTTTGCTTCACACTCTTCATCGTAAGATGAGTACATGTAAGCTGTGTCTGAGCTAAATTCTGCGGCGCACGTATCAACACGCTTGTATACTGGCACGATGTTTAATAAGTGACGTTTTTTACGAATTTCAGCTTCAGATACACCAGCAATTTCAGCTATACGTGGATCTGCGAAACCTTTGCGTTTAAGTTTACGTAGGAAGTCGGCATTTAAACCAGCCATACCTACTTCACCAATTTTTGCTTCGTCTTTTAAAATATCTTCTATTTGTACTAAGAACCAGCGATTAACTTTAGTCAGCTCATAAACATCATCAACGCTCATACCGTGGCGCATTGCATCGGCAATGTACCAAATACGCTCAGCACCTGGTTCGCGTAATTCGCGGATGATTTTTTCTTTCGCTTTAGGGTCATCAAGTGCAACTATTGGGTTAAAACCTGTTGCGCCCACTTCAAGACCACGTAATGCTTTGTGTAATGATTCTTGTTGGTTACGACCAATCGCCATTACTTCGCCAACAGATTTCATTTGCGTAGTTAAGCGGTCGTTAGCACCGGCAAATTTTTCAAAGTTAAAGCGAGGAATTTTTGTTACAACGTAATCGATTGAAGGCTCAAAAGACGCTGGAGTTTTACCGCCAGTAATATCGTTTTGAAGTTCATCAAGCGTATAACCTACTGCTAGCTTTGCAGCAATTTTAGCAATTGGGAAACCCGTTGCTTTTGATGCAAGTGCAGATGAGCGTGATACGCGTGGGTTCATCTCAATGATAACCATACGGCCATCTTCAGGATTAATACCAAACTGCACGTTAGAACCGCCAGTTTCTACACCAATTTCACGTAATACCGCCATAGAGGCGTTACGCATAATTTGGTATTCTTTGTCGGTTAACGTTTGCGCTGGTGCAACGGTGATTGAATCGCCAGTGTGAACACCCATAGGGTCAAAGTTTTCAATGGTACAAACAATAATACAGTTATCGTTTTTATCACGTACAACTTCTGTTTCGTACTCTTTCCAACCAATCAGTGATTCATCAATCAATAATTCGTTTGTTGGCGATAAGTCTAAACCGCGCTCACAAATTTCTTCAAACTCTTCCATGTTGTAAGCAACACCGCCACCGGTGCCACCCATGGTGAAAGAAGGACGAATGATACATGGCAAGCCAATGCGGGTCATTGTATCTTTTGCTTCTTCCATTGTGTGAGCAATCTCAGCACGTGGACATTCAAGACCAATGTTTTTCATTGCTACGTCAAAGCGTTCACGGTTTTCTGCTTTGTCGATTGCATCAGCCGTTGCGCCAATTAGCTCAACGCCATGCTTAGCCAATACACCGTGCTTGTCTAAATCAAGTGCACAGTTTAATGCTGTTTGACCACCCATTGTAGGCAGTACTGCATCAGGCTTTTCTTTTTCAATAATTTTTTCTACCACTTCCCAGTGAATTGGTTCGATGTATGTTGCATCAGCCATATCAGGGTCGGTCATGATAGTTGCAGGGTTTGAGTTAACTAATATAACTCTGTAGCCTTCTTCTCTAAGTGCTTTACACGCTTGAGCACCAGAGTAGTCAAATTCACAAGCTTGACCAATTACAATTGGGCCTGCGCCTAAGATAAGAATGCTTTTTATGTCGGTACGTTTTGGCATTATTACTCCAGTTAAATTAGTGTTTACGCGCTTGCATCAAATCGATGAAGTGGTCAAATAATGGGGCTGCATCGTGCGGACCAGGGCTTGCTTCAGGGTGACCCTGGAAGCTAAACGCAGGTTTATCTGTACGATGAATACCTTGAAGCGTTCCGTCAAATAACGATTTGTGCGTGGCACGAAGCGTACTTGGCAGGCTTGACTCTTGAGCTGCAAAACCATGGTTTTGAGCTGTGATCATAACTACATCGCGGTCTAGGTCTTTAACTGGGTGGTTAGCGCCGTGGTGGCCAAATTTCATTTTTTCTGTTTTAGCACCTGAGGCAAGGGCTAATAACTGATGACCTAAACAGATACCAAAAATTGGTGTGTCGGTTTCTAAAAAGGTTTTAATTGCATCAATAGCGTAAGTACATGGCTCAGGATCGCCAGGGCCATTAGATAAGAAGATACCATCAGGGTTTAAAGCCAGTACGTCAGCGGCAGAGGTTTGCGCTGGTACTACTGTAAGTTTACAACCACGGTCTACAAGCATACGTAAAATATTACGCTTTACACCGAAGTCGTAGGCAACAACATGAAACTTTTCATCAGCAGCGTCAAGGGTTTTAAATCCTTCACCTAATGTCCAGCTTGATTCGCGCCACTCAAAATTTTCCTTGGTTGAGACAACTTTTGCTAAATCCATACCTTTTAAACCTGGGAAGGCTTGCGCGGCTTGTAACGCTTTGTTTTCGTCTAATTCGTCACCTGCGATAATACAGCCGTTTTGTGCGCCTTTATCGCGCAAAATACGTGTTAGCTTTCTGGTGTCGATGTCCGCAATACCTAAAATATTACGTTCTTTTAAGTAATCATCTAACGATTGCTCGTTACGAAAGTTACTTGCTAGCAGTGGCAAATCACGGATCACTAGGCCTTTAGCCCATATTTGATTCGCTTCTTCGTCTTCGCTGTTGGTACCCGTATTACCGATATGTGGGTACGTCAAAGTTACGATTTGTTCCGCGTATGATGGATCAGTCAAAATTTCTTGATAACCAGTCATAGACGTATTGAATACTACTTCACCGACTGACATGCCGTCAGCGCCGATTGCAGTACCGCGAAACACTGTGCCGTCTTCTAGGACTAACAGAGCGGATTTAGTCAAGTTAAACCTCCTAACAGTAAAAAACGGGAGTAAGCAATTGCTTAACACCCCGCCAATACCCAGAGGGATCGTCAAAACCAGATTTTTGTGAGCTTAAATTGTTTTACGCAGTCTTAAATGATGCCGATATAAAACGCTAAACCTTCAATCATTTTTTCTTGCCTAAAACTCTTTTCATTCCCACTGAAACCCCTGGTTTTACTAGCCACTTGGGTATAATTGGAAACACGCATTTAGTAATTTTTGGCAAATTGGCTGCATTCTACATTAAGTTGCTATTTAGGTCTAACACTATTTGGTAAATTGTTACAAATAAGTAGTTTTAGGTAAAATTAGACCCAAACACGCAAAAAGGTAACTAAACTACTTAAGATCAAGCACATCTTGCATATCATAAAGTCCTACCGGTTTATTTTTCAACCAGCACGCAGCCCTTATAGCACCAAGCGCAAAGGTCATTCTTGAACTTGCTTTATGGGTTAATTCGAGCCTTTCGCCCATAGTTGCAAAATATGCGGTATGTTCACCTACTATATCGCCACCTCTTAATACCGAATAACCTATTTCATTTTGCGATTTAGCCGTTTCTACTTGGCTGCGGTCGTATACAGCAACTTCGTCATGGTTCCAGCCCTTTGCATCTGCAATTGATTCACCAATAGCTAAGGCAGTACCCGATGGTGCATCTATTTTATGACGATGGTGCGCTTCAAATATTTCTATATCTAAATCATCACCAAATTTAGTAGCCGCTGTTTGTACTAAATTTAAGAGCACGTTTACGCCTACGCTGTAATTGCGGGCAAATACAATCGGAATGTGCTTTGCCGCATCGTTCAAAAGCGCCATATCATCGGCGCTTAGGCCTGTAGTACCTATAACCATTGGTAGCTTTTGCGCAACGGCTGTTTTTAGATGATTACGCATACCTTGCGGCAATGTGAAGTCGATTAACACATCTACATTATCTACTTCGCTTTCAACGCTAAAGCTTACTGCGCTGTCGGCTGCACTATTTACTTGGCTTACATTAATACCTAATAACGATGAACTGCTACGAACGTATGCGCCTGTAAGTTGTGTTTGCTCTTTAATTGTCGCAGCTTCTAATAGAGCTAAGCCCATTCTTCCGTTAGCACCAAATACACCTATTCGATTTGTCGTCATGGTTTTTACCTAATTTAATTTGAATCCGTTTATTAGTCATATATCCGGACATTGCAAAATACGCAGCTGGGTATTTTTATGCAGTTGGATAAATATTAATCGCTGAAAATCGCGTTGCTTTGTAGATATTATCTAAAAGTCATGCAATAGTCAGGTGACCTTTTAATTTTATAATAATAACAATACCAGTTTACTTTAGCCATCTATACATTTAAACTTCCCTTTCGCGTCGATTTGGTCTTTGGCTTGCGGACGCTGCGGCTAACAACTTTTTAAATTAAAAGTTGTACTGCTAAATTCAGCTAAAAGAGGAGTTTTGGCTGTGATAAATTTTACTGGTTATGAGGATTATGATGCAGCCATCATTTAATAAAAACAAAGCAATACTTTCTTTACTTCCCCTACTTACCTTTGTAGCGCTATTTTTAGGCTCTGGTTTGTATTTGCAATCGCAAGGGGTTGATTACGCTTTTTACCAACTACCTGCACCTGTTGCTATATTACCCGCCATCATGCTTGCGTTTATTTTAAATAAAGGCACGGTAAACCAATGTGTAGAAACCTTTATTAAAGGTGCCGGACACAACAATATTATTACCATGTGTTTAATATACTTACTTGCGGGTGCTTTTTCTGCCGTTGCCAGTGCAACCGGTGGTGTAGATGCGGTAGTAAATGCAGGCTTATCGCTTATTCCACCTTCGTTGTTACTCCCTGGTTTATTTTTAATTGCAGCGGTTGTATCAACAGCAATGGGTACGTCAATGGGTACGATTGGCGCCATTGGCCCTATCGCTTATGCGGTATCAATTAAAACAGGTATAGATCCAGCATTAATGGCCGGTACGATTGTATCTGGCGCTATGTTTGGCGATAACTTATCTATTATTTCAGACACCACTATTGCAGCTACGCGCACGCAGGGCTGTGAAATGAAAGACAAGTTTAAAGAGAATCTTAAAATTGCTGTCCCTGCTGCAATACTGACTATTGGCTTATTGTTTTATTTAACACCTGCTGCTCAAGTTGTTGAAACCAAGGATTACGATATTTGGTTAGTGCTTCCATATGCCTTTATTTTAGTGTTAGCAGTTGCTGGCTTGAACGTATTTGTAGTGTTGTTTAGCGGTATTATTTTTGCTGCATTAATGGGCTTTACAGGAAGTTATGAAGGCGCAAGCTTTGTAAAAGATATTTACAAAGGCTTTACCGATATGCAGGAAATATTTTTACTATCAATGTTTATAGGTGGCTTATCTGAATTTATTCGGATTAACGGTGGCCTTGATTTCATTGCCCAAAAAATTCAAGCCATAACTAAAATCATCGCAAAATGGCACCGTAAAGTGGCCGATCAATTAGGTATTGCAGCATTGGTTATGACAAGTAACATGTGTATTGCCAATAATACCGTATCTATTATTGTTGCTGGCCCTATTGCTAAAAAGCTAGCAGATGATGGTGAAATAAGCGGTAAACGCTCTGCAAGTTTGCTTGATATATTTGCTTGTGTAACGCAAGGCTCACTTCCTTATGGCGCACAAGCGCTACTGTTAGGTGCTACGTTTAAAATTAGCCCGTGGGAAGTATCAACGTCTTCTTATTACTGTTTTATTTTAGCATTTACGGCGATTACTATTATTTGTTTACGCCGTAATAAAGCGTAATAAATTGAGTCATTACATGTTGCAGCTTATTAAGTAGGCTGCAACATGTGTTAAATTAGCGATCAACAAATCAATCTCTTCTGCTATAATTGCCGCTTCCGCGTGTCACTAAAATTATAGTTATAAACAGTTATGAAATTTAAAAAATTACTCCCTTTTATTACCCTTACTTCTCTCGCTTTATCATCGTCGGCTTTTGCTGCCAATTGGAGCAGTACAGCAGTACATATAAATAATGGCAGCCAAAAAAATCCATTTTCTAAGCAAGAGTCAGACACCACTGTTTACTCGGTTCAACATGTATCGGGCTATGACTACGGCGATAACTTCTTCTTTATCGATTACAGTAAAGACGATATAGATGATGGTTACCAAGATGCTGATTTTTATGGTGAATGGTACTCAACGGTAAGCTTATCGGCCATTAGCGGCGAAAAAATTGGCTCTGGTGCATTATTAGATGTTGGCCTTACGGGCGGTATTAACGTTGCTGGTGATGCAAAAGTAATGAAATACCTACCAGGTGTTAAATTAAGCTGGGATGTACCTGGTTTTAACTTTTTTCAAACGTTGTTCACGGCTTACATTGACGATAGTGAAGGTGTAGCAAAAGGCGGTGCACCTATTGAAACTAATAGCTGGATGCTTGATGTAGCTTTTGAGTATCCTTTCTCTATTGGCTCACAAAAGTTTAGCTTTAAAGGCCACGCTGAATACATTGCTGAACGTGAAGATGAATTTGGTAACGATGTTGAGGCGTGGATACTCGCACAGCCTATTTTAGTGTGGGATATGGGCCACGCTCTTCAAATGAAAGAAAACACACTCCTGTTGGGTATGGAATTACAATACTGGCACAATAAACTAGGTACTGAAGTCACTGAATCGGTACCACAAATCCATATTGAGTGGACGTTTTAAGCTTTAACAATCAGCTCTTTACTCAGTAATTAATAAGCGAAGCTTTATTTTAGCTTCGCTTCTTTTCGTCCACGTAAAACATTTAATTGAACAGGTGTAAATACTTAGTTATTGTTGTACTTATTCTTAATCCAATTTTTAAGCCAAGCGCTCGCCTTTAATAGGAGTAACTGAATGTCGTCGATTAAAGTTATTTGTTTCTCTACTTTATTAGTACTAACAAACAATGCCTTAGCTGGCACTTCTCAAGATACATCTGCCCTTTCTTATGATGCACTTTTAACTAATTACGAATACGATTTTAAAGTAAATTACTTTGCACTTGAGTCGCAAAAACAATCATTAAAAATGGCCTATATTTACTTAAAGCCAACCAAATCCGACATGCCAACAGTTACACTTATGCATGGCAAAAACTTTAATGCAGATTACTGGACTACCACTGCGCAATATCTGCAATCTTTAGGTTATGGGGTATTAATTCCAGATCAAATTGGTTTTGGTAAGTCGTCTAAGCCAACTAATTACCAGTATTCATTTGCGGCTCTTGCTCATCATACTCATGCGTTAATGGACTCACTTGATATAAAAGAGTCGATTGTATTAGGGCACTCAATGGGTGGAATGCTAGCGAGTCGTTTTGCATTAATGTATCCAAATACAACTAAAAAGCTAATTTTATTAAACCCTATTGGGCTTGAAAACTACTTGCAGTATGTTGATTACAAAGATACAAATTTTTTCTATAAAAATGAGTTTTCAAAAACGCCGGAAGGCGTAAGAAAATATCAACAAAAAAATTACTACGATGGTAAGTGGAATGCCACATATTCAGCCTTAACTGACTTCATAACAGGGCAAATACAAGGCCCAGATAAAGAACAAATGGCATGGGTGAATGCAAAAACATACGATATGATTTTCACTCAACCTGTAATAACCGAATTTAAAGATTTAACTATGCCGGTTAAATTAATTATAGGTACGCGGGATAGAACCGGCCCTGGCCGTAACTGGAAAAAAGAGGGTGTTAATTACGAGCTTGGTCGATATGATAAATTAGGCAAACACGCTGCAACACTTATCCCTGACGCACAATTATTCGAGCTGGATAACTTAGGGCATCTGCCGCACATTGAAGATTTCGAACGCTTTAAAAATGTATTTAAACAAGCACTTTCTGCTGAATAACCACGCTTAAGAACTAAAATAAAACCCCTGTAGGTAAAATACTTACAGGGGTTTTATTTTAATTACGCATTAATACTAAACGTACACTACTTCAAATAGTAAAGTGCTTAACTACAGTGTGCACTGTGGGTTTTTACCCTGTGCTTTAGCAGTACTTTGCTCACTAAGTGCTTTGCTCATTTGCGCTTGTAAGTTTTTAATACGGTTACTTGGCGCTGGGTGAGTTGATAAAAACTCAGGTGTTGTACCACTACCTGCCGCACTCATATTTTGCCAAAGGGTTACTGACTCTTGTGGGTTAAAGCCGGCCTCAGCCATTAAATCTAAACCAATAGTATCGGCTTCTGATTCGTGCGAGCGGCTAAATGGCAAAACAACACCATACTGCGCGCCCAAACCTAAGCCTTGCATAATTTCATTACGATATTGAATGTTACCCATTTCAAGTGCCGCACTACCAAGTTGCATACCGGTATCTAAAATAGAGCTTTGTGAAACACGCTCATTTGAATGCTCAGCAATTACGTGCCCTACTTCGTGCCCTAGTACTGTTGCTAATTGGTCTTGATTAGTAGCAATTTTTAATAAGCCAGTATGAACACCAATGTAACCACCCGGTAGTGCAAAAGCATTAGCAGATTCATCTTCAAATACCACTACTTCCCAATTTTGCGAAGCGTATTCTTTTGGTAATACAGCCACTACTTTTTCAGCAATGCAATTTACATATGCATTTGTTTTTGCATCTTTATTAATTGGTTGGTTTTTTTTCATATCAGCAAAACTAGCAGTGCCCATTTCACTCATTTGTTGGTTTGAATAAAGCGCTATTTGTGTGCGTCCTGTTGGCGACGTTTTACAACCAGCCAAAACGGCTGTCGCTAATACTGCAAGTACTAGTTTTTTCATGGTAATTCTCTTAAGCAATTAATTTTTTTATTGCTTGTAGAATAGCAAACACAGTACCAATTTAAAATATTTGCTTTATATAGCGCTATATTAACAAGATGCGATAAGACGATAAACTTAGCAGGTGAACTAAGTTTATCCAAATACAATGCCCTGTTACACTACAGTCCTTGTTTTTAGTGATTGTTGAGTTTACACATGGACGCCTCAGCCTCGTCTTTTAATACCCGTATTTTATTGCCTTTATTAGCCAGTATTGTGGCGATTACGCCATTGGCTATTGATATGTATTTGCCCGCCATGCTGGTAATTGCAAACGATTTACACACTAATATGCCAAATGTACAAATATCGTTGAGTATTTACTTAGCAGGTTATTCATTGGGGATGTTATTTTTTGGTCCGATTGCCGATCAAATTGGCCGCCGTAAGCTCGCCCGTATTGGCTTAACCCTATTTGGCGCAAGCTCACTTGCACTTGCATTTACCACCGAAATCCATGCCTTTTGGACTCTTCGAGCAGTACAAGCATTTACGGGAGCTGCAGCAACGGTAGTAGTACCGGGTATTATTCGCCATATTTATCAGCAAAACACAGCTAAAGGAATGTCGTATGTATCGATGATCATGATGGTAGCACCGTTAGTTGCCCCCTCAGTTGGCTCGTTTATTTTAGGGTTTTCTGTTTGGTCAACCATATTCTTGGTGCTTGCTGGATATAGCTTTTTAATATTAGCGTTTGTACAAGTATATCTAATCGATATTCCTATTCACAAAAATGAAAAAAAGGGTCTCGCTTTATTTTTTGATAGCTATAAAACAGTGCTCAGTAATAAAGATGCACGTGCCGACATACTCAGTTCTATGTTTGTATCATTTGGATTTTTTTGCTTTTTAACCTCTGTACCTTTTATATATTTAGATTTATATGAAGTGTCAGAACAATTATTTGGTGTATTATTTGCCTTTAACGTAATGGCGCTGATGTTTGGTAACTTTTTAAATACGCGAATTGTACCAAGGCTGGGCTCTCGAAAGATGCTCTATATTGGGCTTGTATGTGGGTTTGTATCGGGGCTTGCGCTATTAACATTTAGCTTATTGCATTTATCACTTTATTATATTGTGGCTGCTATTGCGCCATTAATGATGAGTTTAGGCGTCACAGCAAGTAATGCTGACTCGCTAATTTTAATGAAGTTTGAAAAAAACACAGGCACGGCAACCGCCGTAATTGGCACTCTTCGTTTTGGTAGTGGCGCATTAGTTGGCCCCTTACTCGCTATTATGCATGCAAAAAGCGCAGTGCCATTTTCAAGCTTAATGTTTAGTGCCGTGTTACTCACTATGCTCGTACAGTTAATTCACTATAAAAAAGACAAAAAAAATGCCTCAATATGAGGCATTTTTATCAAAGCTAATAATCTTAAATTAATTAAGCGTCAGCAGCTTTAGAAACCATAACCATCGCAGGGCGTAATAAACGACCATTCAATGTGTAACCTTTTTGCATAACAGCAAGTACTGTATTAGGTGTTACATCGTTACTTGGTTGAATTGACATTGCTTGATGAAAATCTGGATTAAACTGCTCACCTTGTGGGTTTACAATTTCAACACCAAATTTAGAAACAGCGTCATTAAAGCTCTTAACCGTCATATCGATACCTTCAAGCAACGGCTTTAAAGTCTCATTTTCTTTATCAGAAAATTCAATAGCACGTTCAAGGTTATCAATTACAGGTAGTAATTCGTTAGCAAATTTTTCTAGTGCAAATTTATGCGCTTTTTCTACATCTTGTGCTGCACGACGACGAATATTATCTACGTCTGCTGCTGCGCGAACAACACCATCTTTTTGATCAGCAATAGTTTGCTTAGCGGCCTCAAGCTCTGCATATAACATCGCAATTTCTGCTTCAGGGCTTTGCTCTTGTTCTGCATGTTGATCAGCGGCTTCTACTGCTGCTTCTACATCAGCCTGCATTTTAGAAATTTCTTCGTTTAATTCTACTTCTTGCTCAGGGTTTTGTGTCTGCTCAGACATAAAATACGTGCTCCAATTCTTTTCAACTGCGGTAATTATGGGGATTGAATAAAAAGATTCAAGAGTTAGATGTCTCAATTAATTTAAATTCTTGGATTATTTCTTCAATTTGCGCTGATTTAGGGCAAATTATACAAAAGCGGCTTTGGTATTCTTGATTTTGAAAGTACGGGACACTTATTACAATCAATTCATCGCACTCAGTAAAAGGTAATTTTTCGCTATTAAGTACCGATAACCCATTTTTAAAAGCGAGCTTATCTTCTACATAATTTAAAAATGAGACACCAATATTTAAGCTTTGTTCACAATCAATTTGTTTGTAAAGGTAATTTTCACCAACAACAATACTGTTATCTGAGCCTAATTTTTGGCTTAGTTGTCGCGTCCATTGATTAAGCGAATCGTGACAATTTCGAGGCGCGGTATTAGCCATAGCTTGCATACGGTATAAACCTTCCATCAAGGTTTGTTGACTAAAGACGGTGTTTAACCACGTTGCAAACTGATAACGAACAGAGTCTGACGAATCATGAGGCTTATCAATACAAATATTATGGCTCTGCCCTGCTCTGTCTATTAATAAAATAAGCCAGTCGGTAGAATCAAAATCAAGTACCTCTACTCTAAATACTTGCTGCGAGCTGGCTTGTGGCAAACCCACACAACAACACACCTGATATTTTTGGCTCAAACCATGAGCAAGTTCAACGAGTTGTGATTGCTCTGGTTGCCAATAATTAGCAATATCAGCGAGTGGAAAGAACTCGTCAAACCAATAATCAAACCCCTCATTTGTAGGCACACGGCCTGCAGATGTATGAGGTGAATACAATAAGCCCACTTTTTCTAAGCGAGCCATCGCATTACGTACCGTAGCCGAACACACAGCCATGCCTTTAAGCTTAGCAATTTTTGTTGATGGGACGGGTAACCCCTCACCATTACAGTACATGTTCATAACAGCTGAAAAAATTTGCTGATCTCGTGGATTTAATTTCATGTTATCTACATCTTGTTGCATGTCTGATATATCGGGGCATTTACAGTTATTTCAAGTCACATAGTATGCTGGTAGCTAATAAAACTAAATTAATTACCTAGGTAAGTTAATCATACCAATTTAAGCTAAGATCTGTATTTTCAAACACTTCTCTTTTGGGTTACTCTACAAACATTCAAACTTATAGTGTACACATTATGGATTCTCCTTTTAAAACCATTGGCCTTATTGGTAAACCAAACCACCCTGGTGCAGCCGCAACACTACAACGTCTGCATACATTTTTACTTGCACTTGGTTTTGAGGTTATCGTAGAAAAACGCACTGGTGGCCAGTTAGTTGATGTACCCACAGATAAACTAGTTAAGTTAGTCGACTTAGGGGAGCTGGCTGATTTGGCTATTGTCGTTGGAGGTGACGGTAACATGTTGGGCGCAGCACGTGTTTTAGCTCGTTTCAACGTAGCAGTAATCGGTGTTAATAGGGGGAACCTTGGTTTCTTAACTGATTTAAACCCTGAAGGTTTTGAACCAAGTTTAGAACAAGTTTTAAGTGGTGATTTTATTGAAGAAAATCGCTTTTTACTTGAAGTAGAGGTATACCGCCACAACGAATTAAAAAGCGCTAATTCTGCGGTCAATGAAGCAGTGCTTCATGCCGATAAAGTTGCACATATGATTGAGTTTGAAGCCTTTATTAATAAAGATTTTGTATTTTCACAGCGCTCGGATGGCTTAATTGTATCAACACCAACAGGCTCAACGGCGTATTCACTTTCAGGTGGCGGACCTATTTTGACACCAGAGCTTAATGCTATTTCGTTAGTACCTATGTTCCCACATACATTATCGAGCAGACCATTAGTCGTTGATGCTGATAACGAAGTACGCTTAAAGCTAAGCCTAGAAAATACAGATAGCCTACAGGTAAGTTGCGACAGCCATGTTGTGCTTGCTGTTTTACCTGGCGATGAGGTTGTCATTAAGAAAGCAGATAAAAAACTGCGTTTAATTCATCCAAAAAATTATTCTTACTACAACGTTTTACGTACTAAATTAAATTGGGGTAGTCGTTTATACTAATTTTATTGCCAAGTGTAAGACTTTAGAGCAAAATATCGCAAAATAAAAAATAATATTATTAGGAACTATAGCAAATGACGTATGTTGTATTTTTTTCACTTTTGTTATTAATTACGCTACTAGGTAGCTATTTAATAGTTGAAAATAATCGTCGTATAGCAAGCGAAACCAAGAAGAGAATTTTTAATGATCGAGTTTCAAAAATTAGTACACGTTTGAAAAGCAAACTAAATGAATTGTTGGATGTTAAGGTAATACGCCCGAAACACGTTCCTAGAGTCCAGGCAATTGTTAGTAATTTTTTTGTAGTACAAGCACATAATGATGACAATTTACAAAAATTAGAAGATGTAACTGATTTACTCGTCAGCACTTTATCTAACGAATTAAATAAAACTTATCAAACTAATTCGGCTAAAAGTTTAATTGATAACTTACAGCACTTTATAGCTGAGCTACCTCATCAAGGTATTTTATATAACAAAGCTTTTTATGACACTGAACTACCTTCGTTAATATTTACTATCCAAACAGAAGACATCCATCAACGCATTGATAAAAAAGAAGAAGTTGAATTTTTGCAACAAAAAACTAATGACTCTCCTATTAACGAAGAGGCAAGTGTTGCTTAAATACTAAAAAATTAATTTGCAAAAAACCAAAACACTGTATAAATTAACAGTTAATTGACTGGATGGATAAACAGTATGTTAATTGGTTTAGAAGTTAAAAATTTTGCAATAGTAAGTAATTTAAGTACCGAATGGCAAAACGGTATGACCGCCATCACCGGTGAAACAGGTGCAGGTAAGTCTATAGCCATTGATGCGCTTTCACTGTGTTTAGGTGAGCGAGCAGAAGCCTCAGCGGTCCGCCCTAACACTGACAAGGCAGAAGTATGTGCACAATTTGATTTAAGTGCACTTCCACTAGCTAACGCTTTTTTAGAACGACACATGTTAGCAAATGCCGATAACGAGTGCTTATTACGTAGGGTGGTATGTAAAAATGGCCGCAGTAAAAGTTATATTAATGGTAGTGCGGTAACCGCCGCACAGCTAAAAGAACTTGGTCAATATTTAATTTCTATTCATGGGCAACATGCCCATCAGTATCTTTTGAAAGCTGAGCATCAATTACAATTACTTGATGCCTATGCCGGTCACAATGATTTAGTTAACGGCGTGAGCCAAAACTATAAGCTGTTCGCTAACTTACAAAAAGAATTTAAGCACCTAGAGCAGCAACAATTACAGCAAGCGGCTCAAAAACAACTTTTAGAATATCAAGTTGCAGAACTAGATGAATTTGCTTTGCAAGAAAATGAATTTGAACAAATAGAGGCTGAGCATTATAAACTCAGTAATAGCCAAACCATTTTAGAAGCCTGCCAACGAGAGCTACAGCACCTTTACGAAAGCGATGAACAAAATGCGTGCTCGTTGTTACAACATAGTGCTCAGCAATTTACCGAACTGGCTCAATATGACGAAAGTTTAGTAAGCGTAGCTGCTATGCTTAGCGAAGCCGCTGTACAAGTTGAAGAAGCGAGTCGCGAAGTGCGTGATTACACTGAGCAAGCAGATTTAGACCCGGCTCGCTTAGTTGAAGTAGAAAATAGACTAAGTGGTGCAATGGACTTAGCTCGCAAACACCATATAAAACCACAAGCCCTAGTTGAGTTTCATCAATCTATTTCACAGGAACTGGAGTCAATTAGTACTAATAGTGCTCGATTAGAACAACTAGAATACGAAATAGAAAATGCGCGAGTGACATACCAACAGGCAAGCGATCAGTTAAGCAAAAGTCGTAAAGAGTACGCAAATACACTAAACACTTTGATCAGTGAGAGTATGGCTAACCTGTCAATGGAAAATGGTGTATTTGAAATAGCATTAACTCAAGAAGTTGAGCGTGCACCCAACAGTTTAGGGTACGACAATGTATCATTTTTAGTTTCAACTAACCCAGGACAGCCACTACAACCGCTTGCTAAAGTAGCATCTGGGGGGGAGCTTTCGCGTATTAGCTTAGCAATTCAAGTGATTATTGCACAAAAAGTAACAACCCCAACACTTATTTTTGATGAAGTTGACGTAGGTATATCAGGCCCTACCGCATCGGCAGTTGGAAAACTATTACGTCAGTTAGGTAAATCAACTCAAGTAATTTGTGTAACGCATTTACCGCAAGTAGCTAGCAGTGCGCATCAACAATTCTTTGTAGCTAAAGAAATTGCTCAAGGTGAAACATTTACTCATATGCTGCCTTTAAATAAAGATGGACGAGTTAATGAAATAGCTCGCCTATTAGCTGGAGACAACGTAAGTAAGACGGCTAAAGCTAACGCAAAAGAACTGATAATGGCACATGCCTAGTGCTATTTAGCTACCGATTTATAACAAATCAACATGTATCAAATTGCTAAGAGATAAATATAATGCAAAATACTGTCATTTATATGTGTATAGGTTTTAGTTGGCTTTTAATAATAGTATGTGTGCTCTTAATGCTTTTAAGTCGATTTAAACATACTCAATTTAAACAACGTTTATTACGCTTTGTAAATATAGTTTTAGTGTTTCAATTGTTATTCGCCGGTTTATATTTAGCTGTTGAGTTTGACAGAGACTCACAATACTTAAAAGGGAGTTACACGATACTTATTGCGCTCCAAATTACCTGTAATTTCTTTTGCTACATGAGTGTAAAACGAAGAAAGGCCAAAACGAAACCTTCTCTTGACTCCTTCTCTATGGATTAGCAAATATAGATGGTTACTAAGCTGAGCAAGTTCTATTTTTACCTTGCTCTTTGGCTTTGTAGAGTTGCTGATCAGCATGTTTAATATCAAGATCAATTGATCTGTTTTCTTCACTTTGAACAACACCAATACTGATTGTTAAGTTTACAGTATTAGTACGTAAACTTACCGCTGCTTTTTTAAGTGAATCATGGATTTTATCTGCTACATTTACCCCTTCTGTAACACTTACATTAGGTATTGCTATTAAGAACTCCTCTCCCCCCCAACGAGAAGCAACAGCATTTTGTGGAATATTTTTCTTAAAAATCTTAGCTAAATGAATAAGTGCCTCATCGCCAAAGTTATGTCCATATTTATCATTAATTTTTTTGAAGTTATCAACATCAGCTAGTAGCAATACAAATGGTATGCCTTTGTAAGCATGTTCCTTTTTGAATTCACTTAACTTATTCATTGCATGGCGACGGTTAGGAAGCTCAGTTAATGGATCGATGGTTGCTAATCGTTCATTTCTTTGACTTAAAGCTATTATTTTATTGCTGTACTTCTCTCTTGATTGTTCATAAAAGCCTGTGAGTAAAGCGACAATAATAAACGAAAATACAATTCTATAAGGAAATTGTGCTGGTTTATATTCATAAATATTAAACATATCTGCGCAATAAAAGCCTAACATTATCGCTAGCAAAAATATGAATATATCAAATGTCCCTCGCTTTAATCCTCGAATAGAATATGTTACTGGTGATACAATAAATATCCAAATTGGCCCTGTACCTTCAGCGCCGCCAGTAACAACTAAGTAAAGCATCAATCCATAAAGATTATATAAAATCGCATTTGCAGACTTTTCTACCTCTTTGTAAATATTAAATGCCCAAATATAGATAAGTGTCGAACCGACAAGTGTCACAAAAAGAAAATATTCGCTATTAGTAAATGCAATACACGACATCAAAAATGTGGATATAAAGCCTATTGATGAGAAAAACCTTACTATTAATTCTCTTTCTGTTTTATCGAAGTATTTGTGCATAATTTATCAGTTTTCTTTTCGTAAATGACGCCAACCCAGAACGCAAAGTAAGCAAATAGTAAATAAGCCGCGTATTTTGTATTTATTTAGTTAATTAATCAACACTTAATACCATACTAAAATACGGAAAAAGTAGAATTAGATTCTTTCTCCCTACCTTCACGGTTAAGTATTCTCTAATATTAGACCTAATTGCCTACATTATTTATATAAAGAATAAATAATTAGGGCGTGTTGACCTTTCGTGATTGATTTTTCAGCCGTATGTTTGGTATTTAGGCAAATGTAGTGTGATTATTCCCCATAAATTTGGATAACGTAGCATAAATGCCAAATATGCGCTGCCCTTTGGATTCTTTCTAAGGACGATTAAGTCTTTGTTACCTACATAGATTTAGGTAAGGTGCATTAGCAGGACGCGGAAGATTTGCTCAATTTTTTTATTCTTAAATGAATATAAGCCAGTTGGCTAACGCAGGAGCAGTTACCAACAATCCCACTAGGTTACAAACCCCGCTCCGCGATTAAATCGCCCCTAGATTGAACAAACTTTAATCCTGAAAGATCAACATACCCTATTGTTCTAAATAAAAAATCCTTAACGACGTTACAGTGCAATTTAATTCGTTAAATTTCCCAAAGATTTATACAGGTTGGTCTAGGCATCATTACGTATAAAAAAAGCAAGCTCGAAAGCTTGCTTTAACGTATATTTAAAGTAACCAAAAAATAGTTATACTTTAAGGTAGTCCATAATACCTTCTGCGGCATTACGTCCTTCAAAAATAGCAGTTACCACTAAATCTGAACCACGTACAATGTCGCCACCAGCAAATATTTTAGGGTTAGTAGTTTGATGTGTAAACTCACCTTGTTCTGGTGCGTTAATACCGCCCCAGTTGTTTATTTCTACATCGTATTTTTCTAACCAATCCATTTTGTGAGGCTGGAAACCAAACGCCATAATAACTTGGTCTGCTTCAATAACATGTTCTGAACCAGGTACTTCTTCAGCACGGCTTCTGCCTTTTGCGTCAGGTTCGCCTAATTTAGTTTTAACCATTTTAACGCCGGTTACTTTACCTTTATCGTTCAATACAATGCCTTTAGGCTGAACGTTATACGTAAATATAACGCCTTCTTCTTTCGCATTTTTAACTTCACGTTTAGAGCCTGGCATATTTTCTTTATCACGACGATAAGCACACGTTACTTTTGCAGCATTTTGACGAATAGACGTACGCACACAGTCCATCGCTGTATCACCACCGCCAAGTACAACTACTTTTTGATTAGCCATATCAATACACGGTTGTTTTGTCTCGTCGTAGCCCATTACACGGTTCGTGTTACCAATCAAAAACGGGAGTGCATCGTGAACACCCGGTGCATCTTCATTTTCAAGACCTGCACGCATACTCTGATACGTACCAACCCCTAAAAACACAGCGTCGTAATCAGCTAAAATTTGATCAAGTGTAATATCAACACCTACCTCAACATTTAACTTAAATTCTACGCCCATTTCAGTGAAAATTTCACGGCGCTTTTGCATTACTGATTTTTCAAGTTTAAAAGAAGGAATACCAAATGTGAGTAGTCCACCTATTTCTGGGTGACGATCAAACACCACTGGCTTAACGCCATTTCGTACTAAAATATCAGCACATCCTAAACCTGCAGGGCCAGCACCAATAATGGCTACTTTTTTGTCGGTCCATGTTACATAAGACATATCAGGCTTCCAGCCCATTTTAAATGCCTCATCAGTAATGTACTTTTCAATATTACCAATTGTAACCGCACCAAACTCTTCATCGAGCGTACACGAGCCCTCACACAAGCGGTCTTGTGGACAAACGCGGCCACACACTTCTGGTAAACTATTGGTACGATGAGAAAGCTCAGCCGCCTCTATAATACGGCCCGTGCGTATTAACTTTAACCATTGTGGAATGTAGTTATGTACAGGGCATTTCCACTCACAGTATGGGTTACCACAATCTAAACAACGGTCAGCTTGTGAGTTAACCTGATTCTCTGAAAAGGGTTCGTAAATTTCTACGAAAGATTTTTTACGTGACGAGATTGGTTTTTTGCGTGGGTCTACACGCTGCACGTCTATAAATTGATATACATTTTCGCTCATACTGCCCCCTTATTGCGCCTGAACACGTAGTTCGGCACTACTGCGAGCGCGATGCCCGAGTAAACTTTTTACGTCGCTTGATTTTGGTTTTACTAATTTGAACATCGGTAAGTACAATTCAAAGTTAGCTAGAATACTTTCTGCTCTGCATGAACCCGTAAGCTCTAAATGCTCAGCAATTAAGCCGCGTAAATGTTCTTGATGCGATGCTAATTCTTCAAGTGTAACTACTTCTACTAGCTCGGGATTAATGCGCTTTTCAAAATCATTTCGCTCATCTAAAATATAAGCGAAACCACCTGTCATACCTGCACCAAAGTTAACGCCTACGTTGCCCAGTACACATACAACGCCGCCAGTCATGTATTCACAACCGTTATCACCTACGCCTTCAACAACGGCTTGTACACCTGAGTTACGAACTGCAAAACGCTCTCCGGCACATCCAGCTGCAAACAATTTACCGCCTGTCGCACCATATAAGCATGTGTTGCCTGCAATTGTAGCTTTATGACTTTCGAACGACGAGCCAAGTGGTGGACGAATAACTAGCTTGCCACCAGCCATGCCCTTCCCTACGTAATCGTTAGCATCGCCAACCAATGTCATTTCAAGGCCACCTGCATTCCACACGCCAAATGATTGACCCGCAGTACCGTGTAATTCAATTACGACTGGATCCGCAGCCATACCTTGGTTGCCATATTTATCTGCAATATAGCCAGAAAGCATTGCACCAACCGATCTGTCTGTATTACAAATACGACTTACTAGTGAAATACCGCTTGAAGCGTCAATTGCTTCTTGCGCCTTAGCAAGTAGGCTTTCATTAAGCTTTCCTAAATAATGTGAGCTATTAGGCGCACTACAATAAAGTGTTTCACCAGTTGGGTTATTAGGCTGAGCAACTACAGAAGATAAATCAATTTTCTTCTGTTTTGCTGTTTTACCTTCAATTGCTTCAAGTAAATCTAAACGACCAATTAAGTCAGTTAAGTTTACAACACCCAAGCTTGCCATAATTTCACGGGCTTCTTGCGCTATAAACTTAAAGTAGTTCATCGCCATTTCTGGTAGGCCGTGATAATGCTTTTGGCGAAGTGTTTCGTCTTGTGTTGCAACACCGGTCGCACAGTTATTTAAGTGGCAAATACGCAAGTATTTACAACCAAGGGCAACCATTGGGCCAGTACCAAAGCCAAAGCTTTCAGCACCTAGAATTGCTGCTTTAATAATATCTAAACCTGTTTTTAAGCCACCATCTGTTTGCAGGCGAATGCGATGACGAAGGCCATTTTCAACAAGTGCTTGCTGTGTTTCAGCAAGGCCAAGCTCCCATGGGCTACCGGCATATTTAACTGAAGTAAGTGGGCTTGCACCTGTACCGCCATCATAGCCAGAAATAGTAATTAAATCGGCATAGGCTTTAGCAACACCTGTCGCAATGGTTCCTACGCCTGGTTCTGAAACCAGTTTTACAGAAATAAGTGCTTTAGGGTTTACTTGTTTTAAATCGAAAATTAGCTGTGCTAAATCTTCAATTGAGTAAATATCGTGATGTGGTGGTGGCGAAATTAACGTAACACCTGGCACCGAATAACGAAGTTTAGCAATATATGGGGTTACTTTTTCACCTGGTAATTGCCCGCCTTCACCTGGTTTTGCACCTTGCGCTACTTTAATTTGAATAACGTCAGCACTGCGTAAGTAATGCGGCGTTACGCCAAATCGACCTGAAGCGACTTGCTTAATACGTGAATTTTTTTCGGTACCGTAACGCAGCTTATCTTCGCCGCCTTCACCCGAGTTTGAACACCCACCCAAGCGGTTCATCGCAATTGCTAGCGCCTCATGCGCTTCTGGCGATAAAGCACCAATACTCATTGCGGCCGAATCAAATCGTTTATAAAGATTTTCTGCAGGCTCGACATCATCAATGCTAATGCCGGTTTCCGGCAATCTAAGCGAAAGCATGTCACGTAGCGTAGCAATCGGACGATTATTAACGAGTTTTGCATACTCACTGTAATCGCTGTATTCACCAGAACGAACTGCTTTTTGTAGGGTTTGGATTACATCCGGATTATAAGCATGATATTCGCCACCATGAACATACTTAAACAAACCGCCGTGGCTTAATAATTTACGTTTACTTAAAGCAAGTTTATGTAGGCTCTGTTGATCGTCATCAAAATCGGTAAAACAGGCACCCTGTATACGACTTGCCACACCTTTAAAACACATTTGTACAATAGCATCAGATAAACCAACCGCTTCAAACAACATTGAGCAACGATATGACGCAACCGTACTTATGCCCATTTTAGACATGATTTTATATAAGCCCTTGTTAATGGCTTTACGATAAGCAAGCGTTACTTCGCAATACGACTTATCAATAATTTTATTGTCGCTCATTGCAACTAACGATTCATACGCAAGGTATGGATAAATGGCAGTTGCACCAAAACCTAATAAAACTGCAAATTGGTGTGCATCGCGCACACTACCAGTTTCAATAATGATGTTCGATTCACAACGAAGATTATTATCAACAAGACGATTTTGCACCGCGCCCACAGCCATAGCTGCTGGAATAGGTAAATTCGTTTCATCAAAGTTGCGGTCTGTTAGAACAAGCATAATACAGCCCGATGCTGCTTTTTTCTGCGCAATATCACAAATTCGCGATACTGCTTTTTCCAATCCTTCTTCAACTGTATACGTAATATCAATTTTACAGTAGCTGTAATGTGCTTCATCAGCATTTAATAATTGCTGCATGTCTGCGTACATTAAAATTGGCGTATCAAACTGTAGGCGCTTAGCGTGGCCTGTTGTTTCGTTAAATACATTTTGCTCACTACCAATACATGTCGCAAGTGACATTACATGATTTTCACGCAGTGGATCGATAGGTGGGTTTGTTACTTGCGCAAATTTTTGGCGGAAGTAATCATAAAGTGAACGATGCCCTTCACTAAGCACAGCAAATGGCGTGTCATCACCCATTGAGCCTGTTGCCTCTTGGCCGTTTTCACCCATTACACGAATAACGCTATCAAGCTCTTCGTTGGTATAACCAAACATTTTTTGATATTTAGCTAGCGTTTCATTATCAAAAGAACGATTACCGGCATCTTGCTCAGTAAGTTCTTCAAATGGAACTAAACGTTTAACATTTTCTTCAAGCCATGACTTGTATGGATGGCGAGATTTTAAATCTTGATCGATTTCATCCGAATGCCAAATTTTGCCAAGCTTAGTATCAATAACTAATAATTCACCTGGACCAACACGACCTTTTTCAACCACTTCATCAGCAGTGTAATCCCAAATACCCACCTCTGATGCAAGCGTAATAAAGCCATCTTGTGTAATTACATAACGCGCAGGGCGAAGTCCATTACGGTCAAGGTTACACGCCGCAAAACGACCATCCGACATTACAATACCTGCCGGACCATCCCATGGTTCCATATGCATAGAGTTAAAGTCGTAAAATGCACGTAGATCATCGTCCATTGCACGGTTTTTTTGCCATGCAGGTGGCACAAGCATGCGCATCGCACGGAATAAATCCATGCCGCCAGCTAAAAATAGCTCAAGCATATTATCTAGGCTGGATGAATCAGAACCAGTTTCGTTTACAAACGGTGCCGCTGTTTGTAAATCAGGAATAAGTGGTGACGCAAACTTATAAGAACGCGCACGTGCCCATTGGCGGTTACCTTCAATGGTATTAATTTCACCATTGTGTGCTAAATAACGAAAAGGTTGAGCAAGAGGCCAACGCGGCTGAGTATTAGTAGAAAAGCGTTGATGAAAAACACAAATCGCACTGGTCATACGAATATCAGCTAAATCTAGGTAAAAGTTAGGTAAATCTGCAGGCATCATAAGGCCTTTATAGATAGTAACTAATCCAGACAAGCTTGCAATATAAAAAGCTTCATCATCAACAATACGCTTTTCAGCACGACGACGCGCTACATATAAGCGTCGCTCTAAATCTTTAGAACGCCAACCTTCTGGCGCACTAACAAAAATTTGTTCAAACCCAGGTAATTGTTGTACTGCTATAGGACCTAACATTGATGGGTCGGTTGGCACTACGCGCCAACCTAAAATATTTAGCGTTTCTTTTTCTAATTCTTCGCTAAGTATTTGTTTTGCAGCTTGTGCTAAAACAGGATCTGAATTTAAAAAAATCATACCTACGGCATAATTTTTACCTAAGTGCCAATTGTTCTCAGCCGCAATAGCACGAAAAAAGCTGTCTGGTTTTTGTAATAATAAACCACAGCCATCACCTGTTTTACCATCGGCAGATATACCGCCACGATGCTGCATGCGATCAAGCCCCGTAATAGCAGTACGAATAAGCCTATGACTAGCTTGACCATTAACTTGGGCTATTAAGCCAAAGCCACAATTTTCTTTTTCTAATTTTGAGTCGTATAACATAGACCCCTCCCCTTGCTGCACTGTTAGCGTGGATGAACTGCTCGACGATTTGCTAACAGACGGACAAAACTAGCCTCTATCGTAAATAGAGTCAATAGCATTTTGAATACATATTCACATTCTTGAATATTTCTCACTTCATAGCAAGATTTCTTTTTCATCATTATTTTTAACATTTAGTCGTATATTAGGCGTTATTTTTTCATGACACTGGTGTCAAGTTTAACATTTTGTAAAAACAACCAAGTAAAAAACTACAGCTTACGTAAACGTAAAGCCCTCATTCAGTGAATAAATATTCAACATACACCGATAAAGTTAGTTAACATTTAGATAGTTTTGTGCTATTTCCGTAATTTTGAGGCTTAACCTCTCTTCTTTTTACTGGTCATTAGTATAGTTATTAATATTTGTGGCATTTTTAATCTCTTAATAGTGAATTTTTATTTACTAATGCGTCCACTGCGGACACTTTTATGTCCGCGGACATATAAAAAACACATAAAATAAAATTTAATTACCTAATTACAGTGAGTTACGCTTTGGCATGCTAATAGTATAGAGCTATACACATTCGTTAAGTGGAATAATTATGTTTATGCTTAGTTTATTTTTGATATCTCCTATTGTCGCTATTTGCACCGCAGTTTTTTTTCTACTGTGTGAAAAATATATAAAAGCCGTGTAGGAGAGCCTAATGATTAAAGATACCAGCGCACAAGACGTACAAGTAAAGGCACCTATGAACTATAAAAAATACGCGGTCATCACTGCGGTTATTTTCATTGTAGCCTCGACAATTGCTTATATTTTTTTAACGAGTCATAGCGCTAAAAGCTCTATTAGCCGCTCAAAAGTACAGGTTGCCAAAGTACACGTTAAAGCGCTCATTCGAGACATTGCCGCCAGTGGTAAAATTGTTGCTGCTAATGCTCCTAAAATCTACAGCCCAGAACGTGGTTTTATAGATTTAAAAGTAAAGGCTGGCGATACAGTAAAGCAAGGGGACACACTTGCTCTGCTGCAAAGCCCTGAGTTAACTAACGAATTAAAGCAACAGGAGTCTGTACTTAAACGACTACAAGGCGAGCAGCAAAGGCAGCACTTGCAAGCAAGACGCCAAACACTCACTTTAAATAAAACACTTGATATGGCACAAGTTGAGCTTAACGCCGCTGAGCGCGAAAATCGCCGGGCGCAGTTATCAATACAAAAGCACTTAATTAGCCAAATTGATCTTGAAAAAGCAGTTGATGATTTATCACGTGCAAAGCTCACATATAAGCATGCACAACAAGAGGTATTACTTGCCAAAGACACGCTCGCCTTTGAACTACAAGCAGCTAAAAGTGATGTAACCCGCCAGCAACTTATTGTTGATGATTTAATCAGAAAAGTAAGCAACCTATCTATTAAAGCTACCGTTACTGGGATCGTGGGTAACCTACTTGTGCAACAAAAAGCCGCAGTGACGCAAAGCCAACCTCTTATGACACTCGTCGACTTAAGTAATTTCGAAGCAGAGCTCCAAGTACCTGAAAGTTACGCAAACGAATTAGGACTCGGTATGGAAGTAGAGCTTAAGTTAGGCAATGAAACAGTGATAGGGAATTTATCCGCCATATCACCAGAAGTTAATAACCGTGAAGTAACAGCACGCGTCCGATTTAAAGGCGTTACTAACAACATTCGTCAGAACCAACGCTTAACTGCACGTATTTTACTCGACAACCGAGAAGGTGTAATGCAAGTAAAGCGCGGTGCATTTATGCAGCAAGGCGGAATTGTTGCTTATAAGGTACAAGGCAATATTGCAAAACGCATACCTATTACTATAGGCGCCACAAGCATTAACGCGGTTGAACTTTTAAGCGGTGTTAAAGAAAACGATGAAATTATTATTTCAAGCTACAGCGACTTTAAACAAGCCGACACGATTTTATTAAATTAAACAGACGTTCTCAACCAACGCTAAAAATAATTAGGAACACCCATGTTACAAATGAACAATGTAAGTAAAGTATACCAAACAGAAATGGTACAAACCCATGCACTTCGAGACTTTAACCTGCAAGTAAACGAAGGCGAATTTATTGCTGTTACCGGTCCTAGCGGCTCAGGAAAAACAACCTTTTTAAATATTGCAGGTATGCTCGAGCCTTTTAACGAAGGTGAGTACCTGTTGGATGGTGTTAATGTTGGCAGCTTAAACGACAACCAACGTGCTGATTTACGTAATCAAAAAATTGGCTTTATATTCCAAGGCTTTAATTTAATCCCTGATTTAAATTTATATGAAAACATAGAAGTTCCTCTTCGCTATAGAGGGATTAAAGCAAATGAGCGAAAACGTCGAATTGAGCAATGCCTTGAACAAGTTGGTTTAGCATCTCGCGCTAAACACTTACCTCAACAACTCTCTGGTGGCCAGCAACAACGTGTTGCAATAGCCCGTGCGCTTGCTGGTGAACCTCGTTTTTTACTAGCCGATGAGCCAACAGGTAACCTTGACAGCTTAATGGCTCGCCAAGTTATGGAGTTACTTGAACAAATCAATCGCGACGGTGCCACTATTGTAATGGTAACGCATGATAGCGAATTAGCCCGCCGTGCTCCGCGTAATATTCAAGTAGTTGATGGGCAGCTTGCCGACTTTACGCTTTATCAGGGCGCGCAAACTATAAAAACAGCATCGGGGGTTTAACTAATGTTTATTCATTATTTAGATTTAAGTTGGCGCAGCTTCAAGCGCACCCCACTGGTTAGCTTTTTAATGGTACTTGCCATTGCGATAGGTATAGGCATAACAATGACCAGCCTTAGTGTTTATCATATGATGTCGGCCGATCCTATCCCAGAAAAAAGCAGCCAACTTTACAGTGTGCAATTACAAACAATGGACGATGGTAGTACGTGGTGGACAGAAGATAACATGCCACTGCAACTGACCTATCAAGATGCTGAGAACTTATTAAACGCGCCCACGTCAGAGAAAAAAGTGGCTATGATGCGTACCGGCTTTTCAGTTTATTTAGATTCAGATAAAATAAAACCCTTTATTGGCAGTGCACGGATGACAACGCCTGACTTTTTTAGCATGTTTGATTTGTCATTTTTGTACGGTGGGGCTTGGAGCAAAGAGCAAGAAAACTCAGCTGCACCTGTGGTTGTTATTACCCAAGAGATAAACGATAAACTATTTGCAGGAAAAAACTCTGTCGGAGAACTGATTTACTTAGATGATGCAAGCTACCAAGTAGCTGGTGTTATTAACCATTGGCCTCTCAATATTAAATATTATGATTTAAATAACGGTGCATTTAATCAAGTAGAAGAGTTATTTATGCCCTTTAGCTTAATAAAGGCAAAAGAGCTCGTAAGTTGGGGCAATAGCAATGGATGGAAGCACGAAAACACACCAACCTTTGCAGATAAACTGCAATCTGAGCAAGTATGGATCCAGTTTTGGGCAGAGCTAAATACGCTTGAACAAAAACAAGCCTATCAAAATTACTTATTAGCCTATATGCAGGAACAACAAAAACGTGGGCGATTTAATCGTAAAGAACTTGAGTATAAACTTCGCGATGTAAACCAATGGATGCAATACAACAACGTCGTCACCGAAGACAATAAAATTTTAGTGGGCCTGAGCTTTATGTTTTTAGGTGTCTGCTTAGCCAATATTTTAGGTTTACTTTTAGCCAAGTTTTTACGCAGAGCGCCAGAAGTAGGTGTAAGACGCGCATTAGGTGCGAGTAAAAGGCAAATATTTTTACAGCACTTAGTTGAGGTCGCCATGCTTGGCTTTATAGGTGGCATGCTAGGAATTGTACTAGCACAACTTGGCTTAATGGGCGTAGGGCAAAGCTATGACTACTATGAAAATTTAGCGACAATGGATTTAACCATGCTATTGAGCGCCCCATTGATTGCAATTACAACCTGCATTTTGGCTGGTTTGTACCCTGCTTGGCTAGTGTGTAAAACCAACCCTGCTATTTATCTTAAGAGCCAATAAGGAATGTCACAATGTTAGAAATAAAACCTATATTTAACGCCTTATGCCGCTCAAAGGTGGGCGCTGTATTACTGCTAATTCAAATTGCAATTACCACAGCCATAGTCAGTAATGCTGCATTTATCATTCAAGATAGAATTAGTTATTTAAACCAAGAAACGGGCTACCCTGAACAAGATATATTTAAGTTTAATGTAATGACCTTTGGTACTGATATTAACTTAAGTCAGCAGTTTGAGCTTGATGAAAGCATGCTTAGAAAAATGCCAGGCGTGGTCGATGCCGCATTAAGCAGTAGTATTCCACTATCAGGGAGTGGCAGCGCTTCGAGCTTTAATTTAAAACCTGCCCCACAAGAAGGCCTAAGTGTCAGGGCCGCTTATATTTTTATAGACGATCATGCTATTAATACCTACGGCGTTAACTTAATTGCAGGGCGAAACTTTACCGAAGATGAAGTGCTCGTTACAAACGAAATTACACAAAAGCGCACCAACGTCACTATAGTCACTAAAGCCCTACTTGATGAGCTCTATCCTGATGGAGATGGTTTAGGGAAAATAGTTTATTTTGGTGACCTACCACTTAAAGTTATTGGCGTGATCGGAAAAATGAAAGGCCCGTGGCTCAAAGACAGTAAACCCGATAATTTTGCGTTTATTCCTTATATTAAAGCAGAAAGTTATACACAAGTTGCCGTTCGTACAGAGCCAGGTCAGCGAGCAACTGTAATGAAAGAAATAGAAAATGCCATGCTTGCAAATTACAGTAAGCGCGTTATTAATAACATTAAAGGGCTTGATGAACTAAAAAATGAGTACACCGCTCAAGATCGCCTTATGATGCGCATGCTCATAGTATTAATCACTATTTTAGTGCTTATAACCGCTCTCGGTATTTTTGGCTTAACCTTATTTAATATTAGCAAACGTACTAAGCAAATTGGTACACGCAGAGCACTTGGCGCAAGAAAGTCAGCTATTGTTAGCTACTTTTTAGTAGAAAATGCATTAATTTGTAGCCTAGGTTTAGCCTTAGGTGTAGTAACAGCAATACTACTTGGGAAAATGTTAATGCAGTATTTTTCTGTAGCCGCACTACCGCCAAGTTATATAGCCGTTACCGCCATTGCCGTATTATTAATGAGTTTACTTGCAGTATTAGCGCCAGCTAAACGCGCTGCCAATATTTCGCCCAGTATCGCAACTCGCACTATTTAATTATATTTAAATCACTATGCTACACTGCTTAGTAAGGCAGTGTAGCCATCAAAAAATTATAAAAATAACCTATGACTCATAAAATACTCATTGTTGATGATAACCAAGCAGTACTCGACGCACTTTCATTGTTGCTCGAGATCCACGACTTTTCGGTAGTCACTGCAACAAATCCGTTTGATGCTCTGCAAATAGTTCGCTATCAACGCATTGAGCTTGTAATTCAAGACATGAACTTTACCAGTGACACGACCTCTGGTGAAGAAGGTAAAGCCTTGTTTTATGAACTACGAGAAATAAACCCACACCTCCCTATTATACTTATTACAGCCTGGACCGAACTTGCCACCGCCATTGAGCTTGTAAAAGCAGGTGCTGCCGATTACTTACCAAAACCCTGGGATGATGCAAAACTACTAGTTTGTATCGGTAACTTAATAGAGCTAGGCAGTGCTAAAAAAATAGTGGCGACACATAATCGCCATCAACAAGAACGTGAAGGTACATTTAAAAGCGCAGACCTTGCTGGGCTAATATTTAAAAGTACTGCGATGGAACGACTGGTTACTATGGCGCTACAAGTGGCTAAATCTGATATATCTGCATTAATTACAGGCCCTAATGGGAGTGGCAAAGAGTGTATTGCGCATATTATTCAAAAAAACTCCCCACTTGTATCACAACCTTTTATTAAGGTAAACGCAGGTGCATTACCGCAAGAACTTATAGAGGCCGAACTTTTTGGCGCTGAAGCTGGCGCATACACGGGGATAACTAAACAACGTATTGGTCGATTTGAAGCAGCTGATGGCGGTACGTTATTTTTAGATGAAATTGGTAATTTACCACTTTCAGGACAAATAAAATTACTACGCGTACTACAAACCGGCGAGTTTGAACGTTTAGGCTCAACGCAAACACGAAAAGTAAATGTGCGCGTTATATCGGCCACTAACGAAAACTTACTACAAGCAATTGAACAAGGTCGATTTAGGGAAGACTTATATTATCGCCTTAACGTAATTGAGCTCAATGTGCCTGCCCTGTGCGAAAGACAAGATGATGTTTTAGCGCTTATTAGCCACTTTTTACCTCACCGAGAGTTGACTATAAACACAGAGCAAGCACTTCAACACTACAAATGGCCAGGTAACGTTCGAGAGCTAGAAAACGCTTGTAAGCGTGTAGCGGTACTAAAACCTACAGGTGCGCTTACAGTCGATGACTTTGCTCTTTCGTCACCGGTCTCTTCCCAACAAAAAGCAGAGCCGACCAAACAGGAAATAGAACACGCAATGCGCACTCATCAAGGTGTTATAGCCAAAGTGGCCCGTGAATTTGGTTTAAGCCGACAAGCACTTTACAGGCGGTTACAAAAAATGGGTATTGATTATTAATGCCAAACATTATTAGCAACTTTACCCTAAGCCAAAAGATTGTATTAATTTGCGGGCTTTGTAGCGCGCTGCCTGTTGTTATTATTGCCGCGCTAAGTGGCTTTGATATGTATTACACCCTGCTTTTAATATTACTAACGCTTACATTTAGCACCTTGCTTTCAAGAGCCATCACCAAGCCAATAAAGCTTGGCATGCAATCGCTCGAAACCGGATTACTTAATTTTAAAGATGGTGAGCTCTCCAGTTTGCTTGCGTATAAAAGTAATGATGAACTTGGAAAGCTATGCCAACTTTATAATCAAACCGCAAAACAGCTTCGCCAAGAAAAACAATGGATTTACCAGCGCGAGTTAATGCTTGATAAAGTATTGCAAAGCTCGCCGCAAGCGCTACTGCTGGTCAATGATAATAATACGGTGGTATTTAGTAATTTAATTAGCCGTAGCTTATTTAATAGCGCATCTCGCCTTGAAGGTATGCAACTAAGCAAGTTACTCGAAAATTCGCCTCTGCAATTAGTAGCAGCTATAGAGCACGGTATTGATGGCCTCTTTAATATAGAAATAGAGAATCAAGACTCGCAAACTTGGCATTTAGCCACTGGGGAGTTTTTACTTAATAATCAAAAGCATCATTTATATATATTTAAACAGTTAACCCGTGAACTTAGTCGCCAAGAAGTTGCCGTGTGGAAAAAAGTAATACGCATTATTAGCCACGAATTAAATAATTCACTCGGCCCTATGTCATCCATGCTACACAGCGCACAATTGCTCGCAAATAAAGTTGATGAGCCTCGTCTTGCCCGTGTATTTGCAACTATTGATGAGCGAATTAGTCACTTAACTGAATTTGTACAAGGCTATGGCAAGTTTGCTAAATTACCTCAGCCACAAAAAACGCGGATTAACTGGCAAAACACACTCGAGAATTTAAAAAATCACTGGCAATTTAGCTACGAAATAAAAAATTCACACAATGAATTACAAGCTGATCAAACACAACTCGAGCAGCTGCTGATAAACCTATTAAAAAATTCACACGAGTCAGGCTCCAACGCCAATGAAATACATATTCAGGTCGAGTTTGTACCCCAAGCATGTGTTATAAATGTAAGCGACTGCGGTAAAGGAATGAGCGAGCAAGTAATGGCAAATGCTTTAGTGCCCTTTTATTCAACAAAAAGTACGGGGAGTGGTTTAGGGCTAGCTTTATGCAGAGAAATAGCAGAAGCGCACCAAGGGCATATAAGTTTACATAACAAAATAGAGGGCGGCTTAAACGTTCAAGTGAGCCTTCCTTATTCGTAAATTTACACAAATTAAAAACAACAAAGCCACTTAAAAAGTGGCTTTGTGTTTAAAGAGCTTAATAACCCGAGTTCAGGTTGAGTAATAAATTACTCTGCGTCAGCTTCTTTATATTTAGCAGCAGTTTCAGTAATTAACGGCTGTAATTCACCGCGTTGAAACATTTCGATAATAATGTCACAACCACCAACTAATTCGCCATCTACCCAAAGTTGTGGGAATGTTGGCCAATTTGCGTATGCTGGAAGCTCAGCACGAATGTCTGGATTAAGTAAAATATCAACGTATGCAAATGGTTCACCACATGACATTAACGCTTGCGATGCTTGTGAAGAAAAACCACAATTTGGTAATTTTGGTGACCCTTTCATGAAAAGGATTATTGGGTTTTCTGAAATTTGCTGTTTAATTTTATCAATGGTTTCCATCTACAACCTCAAAGTAACGATAGCTAAATATATTTTGGTCTTGAAAATAACTCATCGTGACCACAAATATATAACTTAAAATGGGCAAATAAAGCCGCAATTGAAATAGTCTTTCGCAATAGCATTGCTGTTTGCTTAAACTTGAGTAAAATACTCAACAATTATAGTAACACTATATTACCGCTTGGTATAGGTAACTGGTCTGTTTCAACAGGCATTACGTATTACCAAATGGACTATCAACCAAAGAAGATGGAGATAAAAAAATGGCATTTGAACTACCGTCACTACCATATGCAATCGACGCACTTGAGCCACATATTTCAAAAGAAACACTAGAGTTTCACCATGGCAAACACCACAACACTTACGTGGTTAAGCTTAATGGTTTAATCCCTGGTACTGAGTTTGAAAACAAATCTCTAGAAGAGATCGTATGTTCATCAGAAGGCGGCGTATTTAACAACGCAGCACAAATCTGGAACCATACTTTTTACTGGAACAGCTTATCTCCAAACGGCGGCGGCGAGCCTACTGGCGCAGTTGCTGATGCAATCAACGCAAAATGGGGTTCTTTTGATGCGTTTAAAGCGGCATTAAACGATAAAGCAGTAAATAACTTTGGTTCAAGCTGGACGTGGTTAGTTAAGCTTGCTGATGGTTCACTAGACATCGTTAATACATCTAACGCTGCTACACCATTAACTGATGATGGCGTTACTGCAATCCTTACTGTGGATTTATGGGAACACGCTTACTACATTGATTACCGTAACGTTCGTCCAGATTACCTTAAAGGTTTTTGGTCGCTTGTTAACTGGGAATTCGCGAACGCTAACTTCGCTTAATTAGCCTTTAAACGCTAATTTTAAAAAGACGCTTAGGCGTCTTTTTTTGTATGTTATTCTTTTACTTTTTCGTTTATACGTGTTGTTGTGTTCATTAGTTCAACATGATCTTTTTTCACTTAAATTTTTAATTTTATTGCACAAAAATACCAATTCGTGACTAGACTTTAAAAGGTAAGCACCTTTTTACAGCGGGTTTCGGAGGTTATTATGACGATTTTTGAGCATTACCAAGCACGATACGAAGCGGCACAGGAAGAAGAATACAGTATCGCTGAATTTCTTGAGATTTGTAAAACCGATAAGTCTGCCTACGCCAGCGCACCAGAACGCCTACTCATGGCAATTGGCGAACCACACATGGTAGATACCGCAACGGATGCACGACTAAGTCGATTATTTTCAAATAGAGTAGTTGCGCGCTACCCTGCCTTTGCTGATTTTTATGGTATGGAAGACGCCATTGAGCAAATAGTCTCTTATTTAAAACATGCGGCTCAGGGGCTAGAAGAATGCAAACAAGTGCTTTATTTACTCGGGCCTGTAGGTGGGGGTAAATCATCCATTGCTGAAAAACTAAAGTATTTAATGCAACAAGTGCCTATTTATTCAATTAAAGGGTCTCCTGTAAACGACCACCCCCTCTCCTTGTTTGATCCTATCGAAGATGCAGACGTACTCAGCAAAGAGTACGGTATTAAACCGCGCTACTTAAAAACCATTATGTCGCCTTGGGCAGGCAAACGCTTAAAAGAGTTCAATGGTGATATTAGCCAGTTTAGAGTGGTTAAACGCTACCCTTCTATTTTAAACCAAATAGGCATTGCCAAAACCGAACCAGGAGATGAAAACAACCAAGATATTTCAGCACTGGTTGGTAAGGTCGATATTCGCCAGCTTGAGCACTTTGCCCAAAACGATCCTGATGCATACGCCTACTCTGGCTCTTTATGTTTAGCTAACCAAGGGCTGATGGAATTTGTAGAAATGTTTAAAGCGCCTATTAAAGTGCTGCATCCTTTACTTACCGCAACCCAAGAAGGTAACTATAACGGCACAGAAGGCATTAGTGCCCTGCCCTTTAATGGCATGATCCTCGCTCACTCGAATGAGTCTGAGTGGCAAACCTTTAAAAACAATAAAAACAACGAAGCATTTTTAGACCGTGTTTATATTGTAAAAGTCCCTTATTGCTTACGTGTAACTGAAGAAATTAAAATTTACGACAAATTACTTGAGCACAGCGAGCTATACAACGCGCCATGTGCACCGGGTACACTTAAAACATTGGCGCAATTTACGACGCTATCACGTTTAAAAGAGCCAGAAAATTCAAGTATCTATTCTAAAATGCGGGTATATGATGGCGAAACTCTAAAAGATACCGACCCTAAAGCAAAATCGTATCAAGAGTATCGTGATTACGCAGGGGTTGATGAAGGTATGACGGGGCTCTCTACCCGCTTTGCGTTTAAAATTTTGTCCCGTGTGTTTAACTTTGATACCACTGAGGTTGCTGCAAATCCGGTGCATTTGTTCTATGTGCTTGAGCAACAGATAGAGCGCGAGCAATTTTCAAGTGAAATAGAAGAGCGTTATTTAAGCTTTTTAAAAGGCTATTTAATTCCACAATATGTCGAGTTTATAGGTAAAGAACTGCAAACCGCTTATCTAGAATCGTACTCGGAATACGGACAAAATATTTTTGACCGTTATGTTATTTATGCAGATTTTTGGATACAAGACCAAGAATATCGCGACCCCGATACAGGACAGCTATTTGACCGCGCAGCGCTAAACGCTGAACTTGAAAAAATAGAAAAGCCAGCGGGTATTTCTAATCCTAAAGATTTTCGTAATGAAATAGTGAACTTTGTACTGCGTGCCCGTGCACACAACAACGGTAAAAACCCACTATGGACAAGCTACGAAAAACTACGCACGGTGATTGAGAAAAAAATGTTCTCTAATACCGAAGATTTACTCCCTGTTATTTCGTTTAATACTAAAACGTCTGCAGAGGATCAGCAAAAGCACGAAGACTTTGTGAACCGTATGGTCGAAAAAGGCTATACACAAAAACAAGTTCGCTTGCTTTCTGAGTGGTATTTACGGGTTAGAAAATCGCAATAACCTTCATAGTCGTAGTATATAGGAGGTCAATATGGCGCATTTTATAGATAGGCGTTTAAACGGAAAAAATAAAAGTACGCTTAATCGCCAGCGCTTTATTAGGCGCTATAAAAAGCAAATTAAAGAAGCGGTTTCAGATGCGATTAACAAACGCAGCGTTACCGATTCAAGCTCTGGTGAGAGTATTTCTATTCCACAACGCGATATCAGCGAACCTACATTTCATCAAGGGCAAGGCGGGAATAGAGAGCAAATTCACCCTGGTAACGATCAGTTTTCTACAGGTGATAAAATTGAGCGCCCTAAAGGCGGACAAGGCGGTGGTGCCGGTGAAGGTGACGCCAGCGATTCGGGCGAGGGACAAGATGAGTTTGTATTTTCAATATCAAAAGATGAATACCTTGATTTACTGTTTGAAGATCTAGAACTTCCTAACTTACAAGAGAACCAGCTTGATAAGTTAGTGCAAATGAAAACCCATCGCGCAGGATTTTGTAGCGACGGCATGCCAAGTAATATTGACATTGTACGCTCTCTTCAAGGCTCGCTTGCACGGCGTGTTGCCATGAGTGCAGGTAAAAAACGCCGTTTAAAAGAGCTCGAAGAACAACTTGCTCTGCTGCTTGCTGGTCCACATAACGATAAAGCGGCAATTGCTTTGTTACAAAAAGAAATTGCAGCATTAAAAGTGCAAATTAAGTCGGTTCCGTTTATTGATAACTACGATTTACGTTTTCGTAATTACGAAAAGCGCCCTCACCCCACCAGCAAAGCCGTGATGTTTTGTATTATGGATGTGTCAGGCTCAATGGATCAGCCAACAAAAGACATGGCAAAGCGTTTTTATATTTTGCTCTATCAATTTTTAACCCGCAGTTATAAAGACATAGAAGTTGTTTATATTCGCCACCACACACAAGCTAAAGAAGTAGACGAACAAGAGTTTTTTTACTCCCAAGAAACTGGCGGCACTATTGTTTCAAGCGCACTTAAATTAATGAACGAAATAATAAAAGAGCGTTATCACGCAAATGAGTGGAATGTATACGCCGCACAAGCCTCTGATGGCGATAACTGGGCGGACGACACCCCGCAGTGTGGTGAAATATTACGTAATAAGCTCTTAAGCGCAGTACGTTATTTTGCTTATATTGAAATAACCACTCGTGCTCATCAAAGCCTATGGCGCGAATATGAATCTATAACACACAGCCATAATAATTTCGCCATACAGCATATTCAAAGCGTTGAAGATATTTACCCAATTTTTAGGGAGCTATTTAAAAAAGGTCGTCAACAGCAAAACTCTGCATAGCCAAAAGCGAGGTAACATTATGAATGATAAACGATTGAGTGATGGCCCAGATTGGACCTTTGATTTATTAGATGAGTACCAAGGTGAAATTGCTCGTGTTGCAGCTCACTATAGGTTAGACACCTACCCTAATCAAATTGAAGTGATAACCGCAGAGCAAATGATGGATGCTTACTCAAGTGTTGGTATGCCTATTGGCTACAGTCATTGGTCGTTCGGTAAAAAGTTCATTCAAACAGAGCAAAATTATAAGCGCGGACAAATGGGTCTCGCTTACGAAATAGTGATAAATTCAGACCCTTGTATTGCGTACTTAATGGAAGAAAATACCCTACCTATGCAAGCACTTGTAATGGCGCATGCATGTTACGGACATAACTCATTTTTTAAAGGTAATTACTTATTTAAAGCCTGGACCGATGCTGGCTCAATTATTGATTACTTGGTATTTGCTAAAAACTACATAAGCCGCTGTGAAGAAAAATATGGTATTACTCAGGTAGAGAGCTTACTCGACTCTTGTCATGCGTTAATGAATTACGGGGTCGATCGCTATAAACGTCCACAGCAAATATCACTATTTGAAGAGCAAAAACGCCAACAAGAACGTGAAGAATACTTACAATCACAAGTAAACGAATTGTGGCGTACGATTCCCGAACAGCAACAGGAAACTAAAAAGAAAGAACGCCATTTTCCTACTGAGCCTCAAGAAAATATTTTATATTTTATTGAAAAAAATGCCCCATTACTGGACTCTTGGCAACGTGAAGTGATACGTATTGTCCGTAAAATTTCGCAATACTTTTACCCACAAAAGCAAACTCAAGTAATGAACGAAGGTTGGGCAACATTTTGGCACTACACCATCCTTAATCACTTATATGATGAAGGGAAGCTCACCGACTCATTCATGTTAGAGTTTTTACAAAGTCATACCAACGTAGTTTATCAGCCACCTTATAACAGTAAGTATTATTCAGGCATTAATCCATATGCTTTAGGCTTTAATATGATGGTTGATATTCGCAGAATATGTGAACATCCAACTGAAGAAGATAAAAAATGGTTTCCTGAGTATGCAGGCAGTAATTGGCTAGATACATTGCACTTTGCCATGGAAAACTTTAAAGATGAAAGCTTTATTAGCCAGTTTTTATCGCCGAAGTTAATTCGTGATTTCAAATTATTTACTATTATTGACCATACTAATAATCCCCATTTAGAGATTGGTGCGATACACGATGATAGCGGCTATAAAACAGTTAGAGAAGTGCTCTCCGCGCAATATAATTTAAGTAATCATGAACCTAACATTCAAGTATATGATGTTGATATTAGAGGTGATAGAGCACTTACACTTCGCTATGTACCTCATAATTGCATTCCATTGGCAAACTCACATGAAGAAGTGCTAAAACACCTTTACAGGCTATGGGGCTTTAAGGTAAAACTGGAAGAAGAGTCTAATTCTGGTGAGATTTCAACTATTGGTCAATGTCCAACAGATGACACTCGTCATACAACAGAGTGAATATAATGGATAAGAAAAAGCTTCTCGTACTGATCGACTCAGTAAATTGTGCAAAAACAGCATTAATACACGCAAAACAAAAAGCACTACAAGACAGTAAACATATTGATATTGTTGCATTTAGCTATGAAGACACTGGTAATATATTATTTTCATTATCACCAGAGCAAGTACTTGCCATTCAAGACAAACAACTTTCATTACTCAGAGCAACATTAGAACCTCTATTAAAAAAAGAGCTAACTGATTGTGAGTATACATTTCAAACGGTTTGGCATGAATCACCAGAGCAATGGTTAAATAACGAAATAAACGCAACTAATTATGATATGGCAATAAAAACTAGGCATATTGATGCTCAAACTCAATTTAGTGAACTTGACTGGCAGCTTATTCGATTTTCACCAATACCACTTTATTTGGCCGCAGATAATAAATGGAGAAATAACTGTAATGTGTTAGCTGCTCTTGATTTAGGCAGCGAAAAGGCATCTAAGCATCAGTTAAATAAAGCTATTATTAACTGTGGCCTAGATTATGCTAACTCAGAGGGCTGCGAATTTTATGCATGTTATACCGTGCACGTCTCACCTATTTTGAGAGACTTAGGTATTGTATTTTCAGATGAACAAGTACTCAATGCATTCGAAAAATTACCGGAACTACAACGTGATCTGATTAATGAATACAACTTGCGTGATAAATTACACATTAAAGCGGGCTTAGCGGAACAAGTCATACCAAGCTTGGCAGCAAAACTTGATGCTGAGTTAGTGATTATTGGCTCAGTAGGCAACGTGGGTATTAAGGGAAAGCTTATTGGCAACACAGCAGAAAAAATAATGCGCTTACTTAAAACTGATTTACTTATTTTACCCCCCCACTCAATCTAATACCAATTTTCTTAATTAAGTGCTTTATTTTGAGGTAATAAAATCGTATCAATAACAAGGCAAAAATTCGTTATTTAGTTGTTATCGCTAATTACTCTTACATTGCTCTACCTTCTGCATCCATGCAGTCGTATATCAGAAGTTTTTAACGCAGTTAACGTCAGATTTAATCACTCAAATTAATTAAATATTATTGCGCATTGGTATAAAGAGTGATTAATAAGAATGATGCTTAAGCGTCATTTTTTATATCATCAAAAACAGTGACTTTATTGCGTCCATTATTTTTAGAAAAGTAAAGAGCCCTGTCAGCGGCTTCAATCCAGCGTTCATGATCTTTAAATTCATTACTAAAGCACGCAACTCCGATACTTATTGTCATCTTGATTTCAACATTTTTATAAAAGGCAGGGCTTGATTCAATCAACACCCTTAAGCGCTCAGCAAATATTTCAGCCCCTTGCTTATCGGTATCAAGTAGAGTTAATACAAACTCTTCACCACCGTAACGTCCAGCAATATCTGTTTCACGTAATGTGGTACGTAATAACTTTGCAATATGGCGTAACGCCTCATCACCACAACTATGACCATGCTTATCATTCACCTTTTTAAAGTGATCAATATCAAACATTAACAGAGAGCTACACCCTGCATTACGTTTTGTTCGCAAATACTCTTGTTTAAGCATACTTTCCCAATAACCACGATTGTATAACGTCGTTAAGGCATCGGTTTGGCTTACTTGCTCAAGTCTTTTATTTAGCTCTTCTAACTCTTTTTTGTTAACTGCAATATCAGTTACATCATAAAGAATGATACAAATATGGCTAACTTCTGCTCGTATATTAGTAAGCGGTATAAATGTCGCATTTTGATACATATACTCAGCTTTGCCAGTAATTGGGCGATAGTTTTTAAAGCGAAATATATAGGGCTGTTGTTCCCAAATGGTAAACGAGCGGTTTTTTAGTACAAATACTGGCTCTGATTTACTTCTAAACCACTTTTCATCTATAGCAGGAAATAAATCAAATAAATCTTTATTTTTTACAGCACTTGGTAATAACCCCGAATGGTTTTCCATAAAACCATTCCACACACACACCTTATACTCCCTGTCGAGTACAACTAAACCTACATCAACGGTGTTAAACATATCCATTAACCAATGGATTTCATTCATATCTAAATCAGCAGCCATAACTTAGTCTTCTAATAGGTAAGCAACTTTGTATTTCAAAGTTTTAAGTGAATCTTCAGTAAATAACAGCATAAGGTCACAGTTAATATCGTGATTTTCAATACCATAGCTAATTTCTATAGCAAGCGTACGCTGCCAGCGCGACTTATTCGCTTTCACTAATTCAGATACATCTCTGTGCTGGCCAAGTACGATAGGATGACCTTGGCTAAACGACATATCGAGTTGTTTTGAAAGACCAGTCAAAATAGCCCCGATTAAAATATTACTTATATCCATAAGTAACTCAAGTTCCACTTTGTCATTAAGCTCACCATCGTAATTCATCAGTGAGGCTATCTCTTTAAAGCTAGAGTCATTAAGTAATAATAATGCTTCTCCAGATACACCTCCTCCAATAAATCCCTGACAAACTCCCGAAGTGGTTGCATTATTATCAATAGAGCGTAGCGCCATATCGAGTTCACTAACCTCTAAGATATTCACATTTGGGATTGGCAGCTCAACAAACACATTAAGTAATCGCGCAAGTAAATCACCGGCTTGACCCATAGCAACATTAGTTAGCTCTTGGTATATATCTCGCACATCTGGGTCTACTTGCTCACCTAGAGAATGAGAAAGACGTTCACGCATGGCTTTATCTTTAATGCCATGGTGTTCAATAATATCGGCTAATTTTTGAGGGGAACATGGCTTTTGGATGAAATCGATAGCCCCCAGTTCAAGCACTCTTTGATGAGCATTAGGCTGTATGTCACCTGAAACTACAACTGTAAGTATATTGAGCCCAAGCTCTTTCATGGCCATTAAAACTTCATAGCCATCCATTTCTGGCATGTTTAAATCAAGGAAAAGGATTTCAGGTTCAGTTGACTTTATTTGTTTGATGCAATCAACACCATCTATCGCAAATTCAACTTTAATATCCCAATCATCAGGTAGAGAACGGGCTAATTGACGCCTCGCTAATTTTGAATCATCACATATTAATACAGATGTTGACATACTATCTCTCTATTTTTAACCAGTTATACATACCAAAAGTGATACACGCATTTTTATTATAGAAGATATTTTTGTAACTGCATGTTAACCAAAGTATAGCCTATTTACAGTTTTTTTATATGACTGAATCATTACCAATTTTATAGAGACACAGATAATACCTTGGTTACTCCAACGCAGTATAATACACTGACGCCTATTGCGTTAATTTAAAAAGGAAACTCCTATGCTCCGCTCATTAACTTTTGCCTTAAGTATTTTTTGTTCTATGGCTTTCGCTTCTGATATCCCAGAAAACACTCTCGATATAGGTAAAGTCTCTGCACAGGGTAAGACGGTTACTTTACTCGGTAAAGGTGTATCAGTTGGTGATAACGCACCTAATTTTAAAGTTGTCGATGGAAACTTTACACCTGTCACACTGGATAATTATAAGGGCCGAGCTATTTTAATTAGTGTAGTACCAAGTTTAGACACAGGTATTTGTAGTCTACAAACAAAACACTTTAACGAAAAAGTTGCGACGCAATTTCCTGCAGTTGTCATGCTTACTATTAGTGCCGATTTGCCATTCGCTCAAAAAAGATTTTGCAAAGCTGAGAACATAGACAAAATAACTACATTATCTGATTCTGTTTGGCGCGATTTTGGCCAAAAATATGGGTTAATTATTAAAGATATGGGGTTACTAACTCGCTCAGTAATAATATTAGACGAAAACCACAGCATTATTTATAAACAACTCGTTAGTAGCCTTTCAACTGAACCAGAATACAACAGCGTAATTGAGAAGCTTAAAACGCTGTAAAGTTAATATACCCATTCGCTTAATTAAGTGATCTATTTTTAGATAAGAAAATCGTATCCATGACAAGGCAAAAAATTCGTTATTGAGTTGTTATCACTAATTGCTCCTGCATTGCTCTACTTTCGGCATCCATGCCGTCGTATATCAGAATTTTTAACGCTGTTAACGTCATATTTAATCTCTCAAATTGATTAAGTATTCTAGACTTAAAACAAAAAACCGCCAATTGGCGGTTTTTTAATAGGCTTTTAAATTTAACCTAAAAGCTCACCAAGTTGTGAACTTACAGCCTCAACAGCTTGCGTACCATCTAGTTTGTGGTATTGAGTGTTACCAGCCGCCGCTTCTGCTTGGTAGTAATCAACTAACGGCATAGTTTGCTCGTGGTAAATACCTAAACGTTTACGTACTGTTTCTTCAGTATCGTCTGCGCGAACAATTAAGTCATCCCCAGTTTCATTGTCTTTACCTTCCACTTTTGGTGGATTATAAACAACATGGTAAACACGACCAGAACCAGGATGAACACGACGTCCGCCCATACGTTCAACAATCACTTCGTCAGCCACGTCAAATTCAATAACGTGATCAACCACTACGCCATTTTCTTTCATTGCATCGGCTTGAGGAATTGTGCGCGGGAAGCCATCAAGTAAAAAGCCTTTCTCACAATCCGCTTTAGTAATACGCTCTTTTACTAAACCAATAATAATATCATCAGAAATTAGTTGACCAGCATCCATTACTTTTTTTGCTTCTAGACCTAGTGGTGTGCCTTCTTTAATTGCTGCACGTAACATATCGCCAGTAGAAATTTGTGGAATACCGTATTTGTCCATTAAAAACTGAGCTTGAGTACCTTTACCTGCACCCGGCGCGCCCAAAAGAATAATGCGCATATTATTGTCCCCTAGTATGGATATTTATTTTAAAGCCTGAATTCTTCCACAAGCGCCGCCGATACTCAAGCAACTTATACTAATTGATGAGTTGTTGATGTATTTACAGCGCATTAAAAAAGGGAACACAGGTTCCCTTTTATTTAAAGTACATAATTTATACTTTATTAACTGAGTAAATAGCTATTTGCTTATTTGCTTAGTTCAAGCATTAGTTTATTTAAGCGAGTAACAAACCCTGTTGGATCTTTAAGTGTACCGCGCTCTGCAAGTAATGCTTGGTCTAGTAAAACATGTGACCACTGTGCAAACTTATCTTCATCTTGTTCGTCATTTAAGTGCTTAACAAGTTGATGCTCTGGGTTTAGCTCAAACACAGGTTTTGCTTCTGGTGCTGCTTGGCCCACAGACTCCATTAGCTTTTGCATTTGTGAGCTCATGTCGTTGTCGTCGCTTACAACACATGCTGGAGAATCTGTTAAGCGGTGCGTAAAGCGCACTTCTTTAACGTCATCACCTAGTGCTGTTTTAATACGCTCAACAAGGCCAGCCATCTCTTTTTCAGACTCTTCTTGTGCTTTTTTAGTCTCTTCGTCGTCCAGCTTACCTAAATCTAAATCACCACGTGTGATTGACTGTAGTTGCTTATCAGCAAATTCAGTTAAGTGGCTCATCATCCACTCGTCAACACGGTCACTTAGTAGTAATACTTCAATGCCTTTTTTGCGGAAAATCTCTAAATGCGGAGAATTTTTCGCAGAAGTAAATGTATCAGCAACAACGTAGTAAATTTTGTCTTGGCCTTCGTTCATGCGCTCAACATATTGCTCAAGCGACACATCTTGTGTTTCTGAATCAGTATGAGTAGACGAAAAACGTAGTAGCTTACATACGGCTTCTTTATTTGCCGCATCTTCAGCTGGGCCTTCTTTCATTACTTGGCCAAACTCATTCCAAAATACTTGGTAATCGTCAGCTTTGTTTTTAGCCATACGCTCAAGCATTTTAATAATGCGCGATGTACACCCTTTACGAATAGCTTGCGTTACTTTGTTATCTTGTAGAATTTCACGAGATACGTTTAGCGGTAAATCGTTTGAATCTAGTAAACCTTTTACAAAGCGTAGGTAGCTTGGCATAAACTGCTCAGCATCATCCATTACAAATACACGTTGTACATAAAGTTTTAAACCACTTTGACGTTCACGGTTCCATAAATCGAAAGGTGCTTTTTTAGGGATGTATAAAAGGCTGGTGTATTCAGTTTTACCTTCAACTTTATTGTGCGCCCAGCTAAGTGGATCTTCCCAGTCGTGGCTTACGTGCTTGTAAAATTCTTTGTATTCTTCATCAGAAAGCTCTGACTTATCACGTGTCCACAATGCAGTTGCGCGGTTAATGCTTTCCCATTCACCTGGTACTGCTGGAATTTTTTCGCCGTCTTCGCCTTCAGACTCTGGTACTTCTGCTTTAAACATTTGTACCGGCGTTGAAATATGGTCTGAGTATTTAGTTACGATGCCACGTAGGCGGTAATCGTCAGCAAATTCTTTTTCTTCATCACGAAGATGTAAAATAATATCGGTACCACGGCCTTCTTTTTCAATTTCTTGAAGTGTGTATTCGCCTTCACCTTGAGATTCCCACTCGTAAGCTGTTGTTTCACCCGCTTTACGTGTACGAACAGTTACTAAATCGGCAACAATAAATGCTGAGTAAAAACCAACACCAAATTGACCAATTAATTGTGAATCTTTACTTTGATCCCCTGTTAAGTTTTTGAAAAACTCAGCAGTGCCTGACTTTGCAATAGTCCCTAATGAGCTAATGATTTCATCGCGCGTCATACCAATACCATTATCTGAAATGGTAATTGTATTTGCTTCTTTATCTGCGCTAATACGCACACGTAAATCAGCGTCGCCTTGGTATAGATCGCCTTGAGATAGTGCCAAAAAGCGTAACTTGTCTGCCGCATCTGATGCGTTTGACACAAGTTCACGTAAAAATATTTCTTTATTAGAATAAAGAGAATGAATCATTAAGTTTAATAATTGTTTTACTTCTGTTTGAAAGCCTAATGTTTCTTTTTGAGCTGCAGTCATTTATATATCTCCAATTTGCAAAGTGTCTGCGTTATGCACTTAATATGGGGTGAGGTGTTAGAACTTCAAGGGAAAAATTTAAAAAAGGTGAAATGAAAACAAAGAACAGTAAAATTATTTAAAACGAGTGCGGGCAATTAATATGAATTTTCTCGCCGCTGACGGGGTGCTCAAAATATAAATCGCTTGCATGTAATTGTAAGCGCCCAGCCATATTTTCACTTTGCGCACTTTTATATAAATCGCAACCTAAAATAGGGTGGCCTATAAACTGGCTGTGTATTCTCAATTGATGAGTACGCCCAGTAACGGGCGTAAATTGCACTAAGGTTCTGTATGGTTGTTTTAGCCGTTCCAGTACTTTATATTCACTGACTGCGGTTTTGCCAGTCGATTGGCAAATTTTAACTCGCGGAAAAAGCAGTTTATCTTTTGCTATTGGCGCAGTAATTGACCCCTCATCAACAGCTAAGCACCCTTCTAACATGGCTACATAACGCTTTTGAATAGTGCGCGCCTGAAACTGTTTATTAAGATGCTTTGACGCAATCGCGTTTAATCCAACAATCATAATGCCCGATGTACCCAAATCTAACCGATGCGGTAACTTAGCCTCAGCAAAAGCGGCTGTTAACCCTTTTTGACCATGTACTAAACGGTAATGCACTGAATCCCAGTTAAGCGTATTTTTGCCCGACAAACTCAATAACCCACTGGGTTTATTGATCAATAAAATATCGTCATCTTGATATAATATTTCAATAAACCCGTCGCACTTAGGCGCTACAAAATCATCAACTATAATGGGTTGTTCTGAAGGTGTTTGCGATGTTGAGTTAGCCATTAAGTTAATCATTAAATTAGTCACTATCTTTTGAATGAAGCGCTTTTAAAGCCAATACTTTTTCACGTAAATCATCTGCTACTACTTTATCAGCAGCAATCGGGGCACCGACTGCAACCGACACCAAAGACCATTTTAATCGTGGTAGTTGCCACTTAGCTTTTCGGCTAAACATACTTCCCCACAAGCCCCCTAAATGCACAGGAATAACGGGCACAGGTGAGCGCTCAATAATACGCTCTATTCCTCGGCGAAAAATATCGATAGAGCCATCACTGGTTAGTTTTCCTTCGGGGAAAATACCAACAAGCTCGCCTTTTTCAAGCGCAGCAGCCACTTCATCAAACGCTTTTTTAAACGCTTCAGGATTGGTTTTTTCACTATCAATGGGAATAGCTTTAGCCATTTTAAATAACCAATGCAGAGCTGGCGAATAATAAATAGGGGCAAATACCATAAATCGAATAGGCCTTGGTGAGGCGGCTAAAATAAACATCCAATCAACAAAACTCACGTGGTTGCACACAATAACAGCAGCGCCTTCATCAGGTATATTACTTTCACCTTTTGTACGCACTCTGTACATACAAATGGCCAAAATATAAATAACAAAGCGTAAAAAGAATTCAGGTACTTTAGTATAAATATAAGCAGAAATAAGTAAATTTAGCCCCGCAAGTAGCAATAATAGCTCTGAAATACTCCACTGAAAAATAGACAACGTGACAATACTTAAAACAGCACTACCGACCATAAACAAGGCATTTAATACATTGTTAGCCGCTATTACTCGTGATCGACTCGCTTCTTCAGTCCGTTGTTGAATAAGCGCATATAGCGGTACAGTGTAAAAACCGGCGCCAATGCCTATGCCTGCCATCCATATGAAATGCCACATCATATCGCCTGTTTTCAATACCTGTTCGAGTGTTAATAATTCAGTGTTTTGAGGTTTATAGGTACTAATAGCGGGCTCTTGGCTCAGTAAATATAAAAACAAGGTAATTAAAATAGCGCCAAAGGGCACAATGCCTAGCTCAATACGAAAGCGAGATAACTTTTCACACAGTAATGAACCAATAGCAATACTCAATGAAAACACAACCAGTGCACTGGTTACCACCAATTCATCGCCGCCCATTACATGTTTTACATAATTTGGTAGGGACGTTAAAACGATGGCGCCAATTAACCAAAACCAGCTGATCCCGAGCACTGACTTACCAACCGATTCTGTTTGCGAATTAAGTGCTGTAAATACGTTTTTTGTGGATGAAAATATATTATAGGTAAATTTTAAGTTTGGCTCGTTCGCCTCACTAACGGGTATAAAGCGACTGCTTACGTAACCCATAACAGCCAGTACTAATACTGCTATACTTATAAGCGTAGGACCTACCGATTGAGTAATATAGTAAGTGCCAAAAATTGTACCAATCAGTATTGCTACAAACGTGCCCGATTCAACCAAGGCATTCGCTTTTGTTAATTCGCTAGGTGCTACGTGCTGGGGTAAAATAGAGTATTTTAATGGCCCAAAAAACGTACTTTGTACGCCCATTAAAAATACTGTAGCTAACATTAAGCACACATACTGCGTTAAAATAGAGACTGCCCCTACAACCATAATAGGGATTTCACATAGTTTTACGATTCTAATCAATTTTGATTTTTCTGTTTTCTCTGCAAGCTGCCCCGCCATCCCTGAAAATAAAAAGAACGGAAGAATAAATAATCCCGCAGCAATATTAGAATAAAGTGCGCCATCTGCAAGCGTTGCAGCCTGAAATATCAATAGAATAAGCACTGATTGCTTATACACGTTATCGTTTATTGCTGAGAAAAACTGCGTAATAAAAAGCGGTAAAAAACGCTTACTACCCAGTAATGTACCTTGGTAGGGTTGATTATCTTTCATTGTATTCCTTACTAATTAGAGACATAGCCCCAAAATATATTATACCAATTCGTTTAATTAAATGATCTATTTTTAGGGCTGAAAAACGTGTTGATAGCTAGGCAAAAATTCGCTATTTAGTTGCTCTAACTGAGAAATTTTTAACGCAGGTAGCGACACGTTTAGCCCCGCAAAATGATTAAGTATTATTGCGGATTGGTATTAGACTGCTTCTAAGCTTACCTTAAAAACAAAAAGCCTACATAAGTTAATCATGTAGGCTTTTACAATATGTTTTCAAATAGTGACTTTAAGTTAGTCTTGAGTAACAGCGCGTCTGCCACTAAAGGCATGCATCAGCGTTCTACCATCAACCAAATCAAGCTCGCCCCCCACAGGAATACCGTGAGCAATACGCGAGGCATCTACTTTATATTTATGACAAAGCTGCGCAATATAATGAGCAGTAGTTTCACCTTCAACGGTAGGGTTAGTCGCTAAAATAACCTCATTAATACCGCCTTGAGCAAGTTTTTGCTCTAAAACGTCTAAGCCAATTTCTTTAGGGCCGATACCGTCAATTGGCGATAAATGACCCATTAAAACAAAATATAGCCCTAAATACTGGCCTGTTTGCTCTATAGCGAGTACATCAGTAGGCGATTCAACAACACATAATATGCCGCTGTCTTGGCGCTTTGTACTTAAACAAATATCACATTGCGTTTGTTCGCAAAAGGTGCGACAAGATTGGCAATGCCCTATGGCGGTCATTGCTTTAGTCAATGCATTGCCCAGCTGAGTGCCTCCCTTTCGGTCGCGCTCTAATAAATGAAAGGCAATACGTTGCGCTGACTTTGGACCAATGCCCGGTTGACAGCGCAGTGCTTCTATAAGCTGATTTAAACTATCTGAAAGTTGCATTATTTACTTAAAACGGCATTTTCATACCTGGTGGTAATTGCATACCGCCAGTTACTTTACCCATGCGCTCTTGTGTTTCTTCTGCAACACGGCGTACAGCATCGTTACATGCTGCTGCAAGTAAGTCTTCAATCATGTCTTTGTCGTCTTCCATCAAGCTCTCATCAAGCTGAACACGACGTACATTGTGGTTACCAAGCATAGTTACTTTAACTAAACCTGCACCGGCTTCACCAACAACTTCAAGAGTTGCGATTTCGTCTTGGGCTTTTTGCATGCGATCTTGCATTTGCTGCGCTTGCTTCATCATGTTGCCCATTCCACCTTTAAACATAACTTTCTCTCTTTCTTTTAATACATTAATTAACATGAACATAAGGGCGATTGTAAGTAATTACAATGCCTGAATACTGTTTTCGTCAATTTCGGCGCTAAATACTTGCTGAAATTGTACTATGTTTTCATCCGATGTGATCACATCGATTGCTTGTTGATGACGACCTGCATCAATTTTTTGCTGAATAAGATAAGGAGAATCAATAACTCCCTTAGCAAAATTAATACTTAACGACACGTTATGCTCATAAATACTCGACAATGCGGCATCTAACCTCTGGCGAAGCATCGGTGTATCTAAATGCTTTTGAGATTCATCAACATCTATATGTAAACTGTTGCCTTGCTTGGTAAATATTGAATGCAACGCAAATTGGCGCATACGACCGCCCAGTCCCATACGTTTAATTAAATAAGCCCACTCATCTTGTTGGTGTGCAAACCTAATTTCACTAATTGGACTTTGAAAATCATCAGGCACGGGAATGCTAATTTCCTCGGGCGCTGCTTCAGGTACTTTTTGAGGGTTTATTTGCTCAAGCAGCTCTGGCGCTAGATTTTCAGTAATTGTTTGGTGCTTTGCTTTAAAATCTATTTTTTCAGGTTTGTCAAAACCTTGATTATTAGCCGGTGTTTGGCTCCCCGTTACTGGGAGCGGTGGCTTTTTTTCACTTTCACCTACTGTATCAGTAGCCCAAGGCGGGTTGTCTGACTGTGTAGGTACTGACTTATGGTTTTGTGATACAGCGCTATTTGGCCGCTCAGCTGACTGAGCCACTGTATTTTCATTTTTTGGCACTTCACCGATATTATGAGTACGGTTAGTAACAGTACTGTTAGATACGTTTGATGAACTAGCCTTTGCCGTATTTAAGTTTGTCCCAGAAAGCTTTCCTGAGCCTGATATATTACGATCACGCAATATTCGCGCAATAGCCGATTGCGCTTTTGCCTCGCGTTCAACTATCGAAGCATTTTCATCGTGTTGTTGCTGGTTTTGCAAATCTGATTGCGGGTCAAAACTATTTTTTTCAATACTTGTTGAGTGTTCCGGCAAATGATTTTGCTGATTAGCACTTATATCTTTTTGTGGATTAAACCCCTGATCAACAGCGCTACTCATCACATCATCAAACTGCGCGGCCAATGTTTGCTCTACATCACTGTGTTGCATGTAAGCTTCATCTTCACTTTGACGCTGTGTTTGAGCATCCGAAACAACATTGGTTTGCGGTGGCTCATTAGCTGAATCCTGTTGCTTTGAAGCGTTTTCACTTTGTTGAACTGGTTGAACTGGTTGAACTACTGCAACTTGGGCTGGCTCATTATTACTTTGCACGACGTCATTATTTGATGTCTGAGCGGCAGCATTAGGTAAAGGCTCTATCTCAACGGCTCTAGGCTGTTCTGTATTGCTAACTGGCTTAGTATTATTTACTGGAGCACTGCTTTGGCTAGCTACGGTGTCTTGCGATGTTTTGTTTTTATTTAATATATCTCGCAGTGCATTTGCTCGGCCTTGTTTATTTTGGACGGGCTCTTCGTTGGCTGTGTGTACAACTTGTTGGGCATCTGTAGGCTTAAATGCTAATAATCTTAGCATAAGCATTTCAAAACCTAATCGAGGCTCTGGTGCCCATTGTAAATCTTTTTTACCGTTTAAAAGTAACTGGTAATAAATTTGTATTTGTTGCGGACTCGTATGCTGTGCAACGTGCGTTATGTAATCAGCGTTCGTTTCATCAAGCCCTGCTGCCTGTGGTACTAATTGAGTCAGTTGAGTTAAATGTGTTAACGCAATTAAATCATCAAGTAAGGCAATATAGTTTGGGTTTCTGCTCGCAACGTGTGCTATTTCGCTCATTAAAGCTGTGCCATCTTGGGCAAGTAGTGCAGCTAATAGGCTTTGGCTATAATGTGTATCCATCAAACCAAGCATTGTTTGTACTGCTTGATTATTAATATCACCATTTGTTTGTGCTATAGCTTGATCGGTTAAGCTCAGTGCGTCACGCATACTGCCGTCAGCGGCTTTTGCAATAATACTAAGTGCATCATTGTCATAGCTGAGCTGTTCTTGAGTAAGTACGTGCTCAAGCTGTGCTTTAATTTCACTTTGCGACAAGGCATTTAAGTTAAATTGTAGACAGCGAGATAAAATAGTAACTGGTAATTTTTGAGGATCGGTGGTCGCCAATAAAAATTTCACATGCTCTGGTGGCTCTTCAAGCGTTTTTAAAAGTGCATTAAAACTGTGCTTTGAGAGCATGTGAACTTCATCGATTAGATATACTTTATAACGTCCACGCGTTGGCGCATATTGAACGTTATCGAGTATTTCGCGGGTGTCCTCTACTTTAGTTCGAGAAGCCGCATCTATTTCGAGTAAGTCAATATAGCGTCCTGCTTCTATATCTAAACAGCTGCTACATTGACCACACGGATTTGCAGATATACCTTCGTCGCAATTTAAGCTTTTAGCAAAAATACGCGCAATGGTCGTTTTACCCACACCGCGGGTTCCAGTGAATAAATAAGCGTGATGCAGTCTATTTTGTGTAAGCGCATTTACAAGCGCTTGCTTAACATGAGACTGCCCAACCAATTCATGAAAGGTTTGAGGACGCCATTTTCTCGCTAGAACCTGATAACTCATCGATTACTCGCCTTCGAATTCAACCAATTTTAGGATTTTAATACCCATTTTCTTGATGCGCTGCTCGCCACCTAGTTCTGGTAATGACACAACAAATGCTGCATCTGTAGCTTCGCCACCTAGTTTATGAACTAATTTAGCAGTGGCTTCAATTGTACCGCCAGTAGCTAATAAATCATCCACTAACAATACTTTATCGCCAGGTACAATTGCATCTACATGCAGCTCTAATGTATCTTCACCGTATTCTAGCAAGTAATCTTGACGAATAACTTCGCGCGGCAACTTACCTGGTTTACGTACTGGAATAAAGGGAATGCCTAACGCGTAAGATAACGGCGCACCAAAAATAAAGCCACGCGATTCTGTGCCAATTATTTTAGTAAAACCTTGATCTTTATATTCAGCGATAAAAGCGTCAATTGTGGCTTTAAAGGCTTCTGGATTTGCCATTAAAGTAGTTACATCGCGAAACATAATGCCCGCTTTTGGATAATCAGCAATTGTAGTGATGCTGTTTTTGATAATTGCTGGTGTTACTTGAGTCATAATTTTAACTGCTCAATTATTTATATTACAAAGCAGGTGATTATAACCTTAACTGACCTTTAAATGCGAGTTTGACGTTATTATAGTTTAAGCGGGGTAATTAAAAATAAAGAGGTTCAAGGCTGAAGTAAACAACAGCCTTAATAAACGCTATGCATTTTAGGTTAAGCTAGTGATCCAACCTAAAATTGCATTTAAACAACCAATTCCTGCAAATATAGCTAAAAATGCAAGAAAGTAAGTAGCGTTGAACGGATCTTTAAAGTCTTTATCATCTGACATTGGTACAACCTTTTATTAAGCACGGCAAATAAGGCTGTCATAATAGACGATGTAAAATTATCAATAAAGACCTTAATCTTGATTTTTTGTCACAATGACACCGCGTTCAACCATTGCATTAAGGGTAACCAACGCACCTTGAGCAATTTGCTCTGCATTAAATTGTGGAGCGTGAGCTAATACCTGTTGGCAAACGTTGTCAAATGTCGCACCTTCACTTACCTCTATGATTGACAATAGCAAAGCTGTCATCGCATTTGTTGCTAAAAACTGCACATCATCATTTTCGTCTCTATATACAACAAAGTAATTAGGCTGAGTTGATGGCTCTTTAGGTATAAACTCTGTGCTGATATTTTGAACCGGAAATTGATAACTTAAATTTCTTGCAGCGTTAGATAAATACAAAGCAGAACTAGTGAGTGCTGTTGTTTGTAATTTTTGCGCTTGCTCATCTTCATGTGCAATCGATACATCTAGCTCTACCCATTCGTAATGAGCAAGCTCTAGCATAAACACGGGGTCGTGTTTTTTCATTTTATAATCACTTGATAAGTAATTAATAAACTCCCCTGCTATATCTAAAAAGTACGGCGAATGACAATCATATTCGCTAAAGAACTGACGTACGAGGGAATGCCATTGTTTGTCTGTGTATAAGGTTTTTAACACCGGAAAACCTGATGATACAAAACCTTCAATATTATTAAAAAATAGATCGCGATAAATGGCCATACGTCTATCTTCAATACCGCTGGGCCGTTTATTTTTTTTAGGCTCGCGAATATGCGCCATAAATTCGTTTTGTATTTCAATAAAGCTCATCACTAGGCACTCTTTTAATGTTTATAAAGGCTTATATTAAGCTCGTTGTTTTGAAACACTTGAATTAAGGTATTTAGCTTGCAGCCCATGAATTATATCCAACTCTTTGGTTAACACATTCATAGTAGGTATATTAAAGTCACGCTCAAGCAAAGTTGGAAACACACCATGTACTTCGTACGCCTTATCAAGTAGCTTCCACACAGGATCAATGACATCTGCGCCATGTGTATCAACTATTAAGTCATCAGCCTCATTGTAGTGCCCTGCAACGTGTCCATAAGCAATACGCTCAGAAGGTAACCCTGTTAAAAATGCTTGCGCGTTATAGCCATGATTTATCGAATTAACGTAAATGTTATTCACATCGAGTAAAAGCTTACAGTCAGCTTGCTCTAAAATAGTATTCGTAAATTCAAGCTCTGATAATTGCTGCCCAGGAGCACCATAATAAGAAACATTTTCTATCGCAATTTGTTGCTCAAGTATATCTTGAACTTGCTTAATACGTGGTACAACGTGTGCTATCGCATCTTGAGTAAACGGAATAGGCATTAAGTCATACATATGGCCCGCGCCAGAGCAGTAACTTAAGTGCTCACTAAAAATTTTTATATTGTGCTCTTTAAAAAAAACTTTTAAAGATTTAACAAATTCAACATCCAGTGGCTCAGGCGAGCCGATAGAAAGTGACAATCCATGGCACACAAAATTATTTGCATCTGTTAATGTTTTAAACTGTTTCTTAAAGCGCCCACCTAATTTTAGCCAATTCTCTGGTGCAACTTCTAAAAAATCTACTTGATTAGGTACGTGTTCAAGCAGTTCATTAAGCATTTCTCGTCGGAGGCCAAGACCAACCATTCCGAAATCTATACTTTTAGTTTGTGTCATAACTACCTCTAACTTAACAAAAAAGGGCCTTAAGGCCCTTTTAGCATACCTTATTTAAAATAAGATATTAACGGCCACCACATTTACCTTCGCCGCACTTACCTTCTTTTTTACCTTTTGCGTCGCCGCCACATTTACCTTCGCCGCACTTACCTTCTTTTTTACCTTTTGCGTCGCCGCCACATTTACCTTCGCCGCACTTGCCTTCTTTTTTACCTTTTGCATCGCCGCCACATTTACCTTCGCCGCACTTGCCTTCTTTTTTACCTTTGGCATCGCCGCCACATTTGCCTTCGCCGCACTTGCCTTCTTTTTTGCCTTTAGCATCGCCGCCACATTTGCCTTCGCCACATTTACCTTCAGCTGCATCTAGTTGATAACCTGTCACTAATTGTTGAAACTCAAATGGGTTAGCTTGTACATCAGCAGATACAAAACTTGCAGAGCCAACAACTACTGCACCTAAAGTTAACGCGATTGTATTTTTTCTAACTGTATTCATTTTATGACTCTCTTTAATCAAGGATTGTAAATCTCAGCAATATAAATGTATTTTTAAATTGCTTGTATGCTTAAGTAGACCCGCACAAAAATAAAAACTTTCAATTATTTTCATAATATTTGCTTTTGCACTTACTTCATTAAATATGGTCGGTAATTACAGATTTATCAATGTAAGATTTACAGGTAAACTATGCGTCCTGTTTTTCTCAGAAATAATCACCTTATGAAACTTGTTTTAGCGCCTATGGAAGGTGTTGTCGATTTTAAAATGCGTCAATTACTCACCGACATCGGTGGGTTCGATTTATGCGTTACCGAGTTTGTAAGAGTGGTTGAAACATGTTTACCCGATAAAGTTTTTCACCGCTATTGCCCTGAATTACATAATAATGGTTTTACGCGAGCAGGAACGCCTGTGCGTATCCAACTACTCGGACAAGAAGCGAACCCTTTAGCAGAAAATGCGATTAGAGCTATTGCATTAGGTTCTCACGGTGTTGATCTTAATTTTGGCTGTCCAGCAAAAACGGTTAACCGTAGTCGAGGTGGGGCTGTGCTGCTTAAAGATCCTGACCACATGTATACGATTATTAAAGCAGTCCGAGACGCTGTAGATGATCAGCATGAAGTTAGTGCAAAAATTCGCTTAGGATTTGATGATGATAGTAACAGCCAAGAAATTGTAGATGCGGTTGTCAGTGCTGGAGCAAATAGCATTGCAATACATGCTCGCACCAAACGTGATGGCTATAATCCGCCTGCTTATTGGGAAAAAATTCCACCAATAATAAAAGATAAAAATATTGCCGTTGTTGCCAATGGTGAAATTTGGCAAGTAGAAGACGCAATGCTTTGCCAAAAACGAAGTGGATGTACTAATTTAATGCTTGGTCGTGGCGCCCTTTCGCACCCTGATTTAGCAAAAAAAATTAAAGCTCATGTAAATAATGAACAATATGATGGACTTGAGTGGGAGCATATTATTTATCACTTAATCCACTCTGCTATCCATCAAGACCCTGCAAAGGATGAAAAATATTTTGCGTCACGTACTAAACAATGGCTTGGTTACCTAAAACGCCAATACCCACAAGCTATCGATTTATTTGATGAAATCAGACGTTTAAAAAGTAAAGAAGATGTGGCAAGCGTATTAAATAAATACGCCAAAGCACCGCAACTTGATTCAAATCATAACAGCTAACTTAAAGCCTATAGATAATATCAGTATAACGTAAAGCCAATTTAATAAGGTTGTACTGATAATGCATCATCAACAAAGACTGAACGATGAAATAGCGCAAGTTAAATTAAATATATTAACTATGCTTTCTAAATCAGCCTACCCTGCACATCACCATTTAATACAAATTTTAGATAATAAAGCCAACAATGAATGGTTAGACTGTGCGGCAGAAAAGTTAGGTCCGGAGTATGCTATTTTAATTAGTCGCATGACTAAATTAGAAGCTGCCGTTAGCCAAATAGAGATTGGCCAATATGGTTACTGTTGTGACTGCGAAGAAAAAATATCAGCAAAGTTACTTGAGCAAGACCCTGCAACTCAACGATGTATAAAGTGCGCACCATAAGCGCACTTTCACATCATTACATCATTTGCTTTATAAAACTAAATGATTGCCCAGGGTAGAGAATTATATCTTCAACTAAATACTGAGCCTCTTCTGGACTCATTTTTAGGCGCTTTACAAGGTTCACCTTTGCTTGAGGCAAAGTCCACGCATGATAGTGAATACCTATATCTGATTCCATCATCGCAAGCATCAATGTTTTATCTTTATCAGACATGTCCATATTGCTCGCCATTGCAGGTAAGTCTTGATAGTTAGCCTGCCAATCCAAGCCTTCTATTAATTTTTCATCAGATAAATACTTAACTAAAAACGATTTCTGGTGAGAAGTTGGCTGTTTACTGTCGAATGCAACACGATCTAATACTTTTATTTTTTCATTTAAAAGAGTAACCCATTCTAATGGTGAATGTACTTCGCCACTAAAGTAATTAAGTTTGCTCTGATACCACTGGGTTCCATTTGGCAGGCCTCTTAGACCAACACTCCCCCTGGGCCTGTAACTAGCTAAATAATCGCTAAAAGCTCTTATATGGCTCTTAAGCGCTGGTTGAACGTCGTTAGTGCCTATCGCACTCAATACATAACTTTGTAACAATGCAAGTTCAACTTTATTCAGTTTTAAATTGCTTTGTTTAGCACTGTCTAACGTTTCTTGGGTTAACTTAAGCCAGGTAATAACATTATCCGGTGTGTTTTTTGTGCCTTCAAAAGCAAGCATGTTCTTTAATACATCTACTTGAGCCGGCCAATTAAAATAGCGCTCAGGAAAACGCTCTGCAATAACCAAGTAATTTACTTGCGCTATTTGATTGAGATTAAGCTCCATGCCCATTAAGTTCTGATAAATAGTATGGCGTTTAGCTAAATATGCATCAGAAAAGACCAATTGCTCTTTAGTAATTTTATCTGTTTTATTAGCGCCTGATAGTACAAGCGCCATGTTTAAAGTTTTTAAACCGACTTGTGCATCTTCAAATGACTCGTAAGGTTGAGGCTGCTTTGAACATGCGACTAAAAATAGACACAGTAGTAATGAAAAAGAGAGCTTTTTATACATAGTAATTCCAATAAAAAAAGCCCCAGAGGGGCTTTTTAAAAGTTGCTTTAGCTAATAAAAATTAAATTTTAACACCGTTGCGAGCGGCTTTATCTTTAATGTATGTAGCCCAACCCTTTGCAAACTTGCGAGTGCGTGGGTCATCCATGGCTTTAGTAATAGCAGCATGAGCTTGCTTGTACTTGCCTTGGTAATAATATGCTTCAGCTAAATCTGAGTAAATAGTGCCCTTTTTATCAGAGCCTAGCTCTAATGCTTTGTTCAAACGAACAACAGCAGCACTAAATTTTTCAGACTGTAAAAGTAATGAACCTGCTTTGCGGTAAAGCTCAGCGTCTTCATCAAATTTAGCAGCTTCTTCATAATACTTAGCAGCTTTAACGAGATCTTTAGAACGATGGTAATTACTAGCAATCGCGCTAACGTTTTGCTTAGTACGTTTAACATTCTTTTCTTTAATAGCCTTCTCAAGCGTAACAGCCGCTTTAAAAGGAATTTCATTTAAAGAATAGAAGTTAGACAATACTTTGTAATCGACTTCAGCTTCAAAAAAACCTTGGTTGAATGCTACTTCCATGGTCGAAAGACCTTTTTTGTAGTTTTCAGTTTGTAGGTAATATTTACCTAAACTAACCCAAGCTTTTTTATCATCAGGCCAAACACGAACAATTTCTTCACCAACTTTGACCATATTATTATAGTCTTTAAGCTCGAAATAAGAGCCTAACTTTAATTGGTAAGGAGCTTTGTTCGGCTCCTTTTGAAGCGAAATTGCTTTGTCTGCTGGACCGAAAACATCACGAAATTGTTTCAACTCGTAGTTAGCTTGCGCAATACGTGTGTAAACTTTCGGATCTTCATCGCCCGTAAAATCAATCCATGCTAAATATGCTTTTTTAGCTTCTTGATACTTTTGAGTACCAATAAGTAAATCGCCTAATAACTTAAGGGATTGTTCCTGATCAGCAAAGTTTAAAACATCTGGCGCAACCGCCTGCTTAGTATATTTAATCGCTTCATCATACTTTTCTACCTGCGCGTACATGCTACCTAAGTAACGATTTACAGTCGCCTTATCAAAGTCATTAGATGGATCAATATCTTTTAGCAGAACAATTGCTTCTTCAACTTTTTCTTCACCGTACAAATCAAACGCTTTAATTACCTTTTTACCAGTACGCTCGCCCATGATTTTAGTTTTTGCTTTCTTACGCTCTTCAATCTTTGCGTAGTCTGGCGCCGCTAAAACAGATGCTGTTAATGTAGCACCTGACACAGACATAAGAATCGCAAGAGCAGTTACTTTAGAAAAATTTCTCATTACTCGCCTCCTTAATTGCCTTGGTTAAGTTTAAAGTCTAATTGAACTTGTAAACCCGGTTGTATTTGAGGTTTTCCGTCAATGATCTTAGGACGGTACTTCCACTTACGCAATGCACGCTTAGCTTCACGGTCAAAGATACGTTTTGGATCGGCGTCAATTACTTCAACGTCAGTCACTCCACCTAACTCATCAATTGTGAACGAAAGTTGAACCCAACCTTCTTTACCATCACGTGCTGCTTGCGTTGGATATTTTGGTTCTATACGAACGATAGGTGTCGCATCACCATCACGTCCAAATGCACCAGGACCACTTAGTCCACCTGCCGAACTACCAACATCAATGCTTCCCATATTAAATGACATAGCACCAGGTGTTGGACTGTTATTTTCCGGCTGTGGCGGCTGCGGTTTAGGCGGCTGCTTTGGTGGCGGAGGAGGCGGAGGCGGTACACGCTTCCTCTCCTGCACCTTAGATTCAGGCGGATTCGTCATTATTTCGACTATGATCTGCTCTTTTTGTTCCGTATTACGGTCAGCCCCACCAGAGATGAGGAAAGCCATGAAGTAGAACAAGCCGAAAGTAACTGCCCCACCTGCAATCAGTGAAAACAGAAAACGAATCATTACTGATCTCCAGCTATTGAAATTCTCAGGTTATCACCCGTCGCTTTAATCTGGTCCATAACTTTAACCACTACGCCATGTTTTGCTTCTTTATCAGCTTGCAAAATCACAACTTCAGTAGGTTGTTCTGCTAATAAACTTTCGATTTTTGCTGAAATACGTTCAACATCAACCTGCTGTTTATCAATCCAGATTTCGCCGTTACTACGGATAGCAATAAAAATGTTAGCATTTTTTTGCTTAGTAGCTTGGGCAGCTTTTGGTTTATTGACCTCGATACCAGCCTCTTTAACGAACGATGTAGTTACGATAAAGAAAATAAGCATGATAAATACGATGTCAAGCATTGGCGTCATATCAACCGCTGCTTCTTCTTCTTCACGAAAACGTTGTTTACGTGCCATATTTAATTCTCTCTCTAGTGATGAGGCATACTATCAATAAGTTTGGCTTTCACCATTTTAGCTTTTGTCTCAAGACGTGAGCTAAAAAATACTCCAGATAGTGCCGCAACCATTCCAGCCATTGTCGGGATTGTTGCCATTGAAATACCTGATGCCATTAATCGTGCGTTACCTGTACCCTGGTTGGCCATGGTTTCGAAAACCGAGATCATACCAGTAACAGTACCAAGTAAGCCTATTAAAGGACAAACAGCTACTAATGTCTTAATCAACAACATACGCTGATCTAATTTTTCAGACGCTTCAGAAATCCATGCTTCACGGATTCTGTGTGCGTACCAAGACGTAGTGTCTTGGCGGGCATCCCACTTTGCTACAATTTCTTTCGCTGTGCGAGGAAACTCTGCAAGTAAGAACCAATAGCGCTCAATCATTAAAACCCACATCAGAAAGAGTGCTATCGCGACCACGTATAAAACCTGGCCGCCTGTGCCAACAAAATCCCTGATAGATTCCCATATCTCCATCAGGACTAGCATTAGGCTTTCTCCTTCTCCGCGTGAGTAGCAACGATACCCGCGCTTTGCTCATCAAGGATGTGTAATACCGACTTACTACGACCAGCTACTAGAGCATGAAGTAGAATTAGTGGTAATGCAGCAATTAGACCTAGCGCTGTAGTTACAAGTGCTAGAGAGATGTTACCTGCCATGATCTTCGGATCACCCGTACCGAACAATGTGATTGTTTGGAACGTTAAGATCATACCGATTACAGTACCTAGTAGACCTAGTAATGGTGCGATTGCAGCAAGAATCTTGATTATATTGATACCAGCTTCGATGCGTGGCGTTTCACGTAGAATCGCTTCATCAAGTTTAAGCTCAAGGTTTTCAACATCTTGGTTCTTGTTGTCATGGTACACTTTAAGAATACGACCCAGTGGGTTATTTGTATTCGGTGTAGCAACATTTTTAAGTTGGCTCTTAATCTTACTAGTAGTAAGCGTAAGGTCAACAAAGCGAATTAGAGTAATTAGCATACCTAGGCCTAGTAAGGCTGTGATGATATAACCAACTACGCCACCTTGATGGAAGTATTCCATAAGGGTCGCTTTTTGAGTATTGATACGTAAGATAGCACCACGAGTCGGGTCAATATAAACACCAGCGTAGTTATCTGGAGATGTATTTTCAAGCGCTGTGATACCGTCTAGAATGTAACCATCTGGTTGTTTACCTAGAGGCTGGATAGACTTAGTCTCTGGTGAATAAATTAAGTAACCATCGTCTGTAACTAAGTTAAAGTTACCGATACGCGTTACTTTCTTCATTGACGGGTTACCATCAAGGCCAGCAACTTCAGTTTCGAATGTTGAAACTTTAGCTGATTCAGTCATTTCTGTTTGTAGTGAAATCCAAAGTTCTTCTAATTCACGAACAGTTGGAAGTTCTTTAGCAGCAGCTAATGAACGTAATATTTCAGCACGACCTGGCTTTTCAGCACTAACAAGTGATGCTTCGATCGAACCGATAGCGTCTTGAGCTGCACGACGTACAACACCAAACATTTCACCTAAAGTACCTTGTGCGCTTTGAAGAGCTTGCTCTTTCTCTGCTAAAGTATTTTCATTTTGTGCATATTTCTTAGCTAAACTAACGCCACGTGCTTTTTCAGAAGCAAGTTGGCTTTTAGCTTTGTTAAGTAATGATTGCTTGTCAGCACGTTCAGATAAGAACTCTTGCTCACGTTGCTTATTAATTTTACCTTCAGAGATACGCTCTTGCTTTACTTGCTCAAGGATTTTATCTAGAGCTCCAGTATTTGCATGTGCATTAAGCGCGGTACCTGCAGAAACAGTTAGTACTGCTGCAACAGCAAAACCTTTAAATAGTTTCTTCATTATTGATTACTCCGCGCCAAAGATAGGTAGTTTAACAAGTTCTAATGTCGCTTGCTTACGCGCCATACGAATAACTTCTTTAACAGGTTTTAGGTATTCTTCACCTAATTCTTTCCACTGTTTAGTGTTGTTATCCCACACCCAAGCATGTTTCAAGTCAAAAGATTGAGCAACGTACGTGATACGACCTAATTGACCGATATCAACGTTAATGCTCTTACCATCAACTTCTAATGTACCTTGTGAAGCAGATACAAGTGAACTGTATGCTGTTTCAATAGTGTAAGCTTCAAGTACTTGACGGAATTTTTCAGACGTCGTTACAGACGCAGAAACCATGATTTCACGTAGTCTTTCAACACGTCCTAAACGCGTTTCAAGATTAAATGGAACGTCCGCTTTGATGAATTGCTCAAGCGTATCGATCATGCGATACATCAAAGGCACAACGTTTTGTTTAGTGTTATCAATAGTAGCGATTTGACGATCAAACGATTCAATAGACGCATTTTGGCTATCAACCAAGCGTGATACATGATCGTTATACACTTTCATAAGTTCAGTCTCATCAACGATGCTACGGTACTCAGCGATTAGCTCTTGAGTTTGACCATATACATTGTCAATTTTAGTTTGAGACTTAACAGCAGCCTTTTGAATTTGTTGACCTGCTTTTTGCACGTCATTCAAAGGATCTGCAATCACATTGCTGCTTGCAAATGCAAATGCGCCAACCAACGCAGTTGCTACAAGACTCTTTCTGATTTTAACAGACATAGTTCCCAACCAATTAAGTAATGTTACTTTTATAATTTAATTATCAACCCATAAGGAAGACAACCCTGATATCTTTTAATAGATATCAACCTTCCAATAATGCTAAATGCAATAAGCGCTGTCAACTTGATGTTTGCTTATCTCAGTAAATAAATAGCCGGTTCAAAGCTTACACTAAAGGACTGCATACCAAATGTTAACAATATTGTAACCAGTCTTATTCTTAATATTTCTATCAAAGCCTTTTAAGGGGTATGTTTATTGGGTGTCGCCCTTATAAAAACAACAAAAATGCAACATTCAATTGAAAATGAATTCGCCCTGAAAAAAAACAAAAAAAAATATACTTATTTCTCATATAAGTTTTTTTTTGGCTAACTTTATGCCTTTTTAACTGGTTTTAAACGCTTCATCTGAAAAAACAAACCGTTTATCGCACAAGAAAACATCACAAAATGCCTTTATATTGAATTAATATTCACTTCGAATATCGCATATTAATATTTCCATTACCCAATATTAATGGAGAGTAAAGTGGTTGGTTACAAACCAAATGATGCACAGTGTGCAATTAGTTATTAATTTATTACTCTCAGAAGTTGTCCAAATATTTGAATTTATCTTTTGCTGGGCATGTATCAGGGATGGCTAATTTTAGGAACAAGCTTTCAATGAAATACTATACTCCAATCTGAGCAGCTTGAAGTTGTTACTACAATCAACGTTAGTCACCTATCTTGAATATGATCTATTTAATTCAATTACAATTTTTATGGTAGGCTCTGTGAAAACTATATCATTTCACCTCGTTACATAGCTCGCTACTATGCTTTAAGGTAGTCTTATAATAACTAAAAGCTGTTGAAGTTTAATTTTTTAATTTTAATATCGTAGCCCAATCACACACAGCAATGCTTACTGTAGTGCCGTTGTGCTCATAAAGGCGATAACAATGCATAAATGCCAAATACATTCTATTCAAAGGGTCTTGCTAGAGGTAATTGACTCTTTGTTGTATAAATAGATAAGGGCTGAAAGTAGGACATGAAGCTTTACTTGTTCGATTTATGATAAAAGTCTGCTTAGAAATGGGGTCAATTTAACGCCAAGAAAATTGCATAATAGCAATTCGCTTAATTAAGTGATCTATTTTGATATAAGAAAATCGTGTCGACAAAAAGAATAAACTTCAAATAGGTTAAATGGTTATTTTATTCGTTGAATTGATAAAGTGCTTATGTAGATCGATATGACTATAAGGAATGTAAGGCTTTAGCCGCTAACGAGAGCACTAGATAAAAAATCGTGTCGCAAAAAAATCTCTAAGAATAAAATTTAACTCAGAAAAATAATAAACTTTAATAGCAAAAAGATAATCCTGTCATTTAATACACGTGGTATTTCGCTTGACGACTTGATCAACCAAATGCTCAAAGAATATTGCTACTTGAACAATAAAGATGCATTTAACAAATATCAGCGCTTTAAAATTAATTAATTTAAGTATGCAGTGTAATAATTGATAGCTTTATAGGAGATAGTGAGGAAGATTTAATAGTATTAACAAAGGAATTATGGTGAAACAGATAGACTGTTTCACCACGTTGAACGAAGGTTCACATAATAAATTATGCTGCTTCTACGTTCTCAGCTTCAGGGCCTTTTTGACCTTGCTTGATGCTGAATGTCACTGCTTGACCTTCGCTAAGAGTGCGAAAACCAGAACCAGTGATTGCGCTGAAATGTACAAACACGTCAGGACCATTTTCTTGTTCAATGAAACCAAAGCCTTTAGCTTCGTTGAAAAACTTTACTTTACCAGTAACCGACATACTAAATTTTCCTGTAAGTCAATAATTAAAATTCAGCCATATTATTATGGCAATATCCTCCCCGAGTCAATGCCCACAAAATGGAGGTATAGTACAGGAAGAAGTAATAACCTAACCGGTAACCTTAAACGCAGCACAATATCCGTAAATTCAATACGCAAAAACTCAAAGCAAGTTAAGATTAACACATTATTTTTTATTTCGCTCTATTAATTAGACATTATTTATTAAAAATATATATTTTTATTAAATAATGTCTAAACGGCTAATTTTAATACAAAAAAATACTATTCGGTTACTCTTTTTAGAATCAGTCGCGTATTTTAAATGCGAAATATTTGATCAAAACAAAAATTGTACAATGATCAGCGCAAGTAAAAATCACATAAAAATTTATAAAGTTTAAGCTGATTTACTGAATGATTAACTCACTTCCCATTCAATCATGTCTTCGGCTTTAATGGGAACAACATGCGAATCACCTAGCGAGTAGCTAGCGGGAACTCTCCAAGGATTTCTTTGTAGTGTTATTGTATCTTGATTACGCATAACACCATAAAAATCAGGGCCAAAGTGACTAGCAAAACCTTCTAATTTATCCAGTGCACCAGCTTCTTCAAATGCCTCGGCGTATAATTCAATCGCAGCGTGAGCTGTGTATGCCCCAGCACAACCGCAAGCAGCTTCTTTTTTGTCTTTATAATGCGGAGCCGAATCAGTTCCTAAAAAGAATTTTTTATTGCCACTTATTGCTGCAGCCATTAATGCTTGTTGGTGTGTATTACGTTTTAATATTGGTAAACAGTAATAATGAGGACGTATCCCCCCTGCTAACATATGATTACGATTATAAAGTAAATGATGAGCTGTAATAGTAGCCGCTACATTATCCGGTGCATTTACTACGAACTCTACCGCATCTTTCGTTGTAATATGCTCTAGTACAATTTTAAGTTCAGGGAAATCGCTAACAACATCACCTAAAATTGTATCTAAAAATACCTTTTCTCGATCAAAAATATCTATCGACGAATCAGTAACTTCACCGTGAACCAATAAAAGCATCCCCACTTCTTGCATTGCTTTTAGTACTGAGTAAATATTTTTAACGGAAGTCACACCAGAGTCAGAATTTGTTGTAGCGCCTGCTGGGTAAAGTTTAGCCGCAACTATTTTACCTGTTTCTTTAGCTTTTTTAATTTCTTCAGGTGTTGTTTTATCAGTAAGATACAAAACCATTAATGGCTCAAAATCACCTTGAGGACCTGCCGCCATAATACGTGCACGGTATTCAAGTGCTGTATCAGTACATGTTGCCGGAGGAACCAAGTTAGGCATAATAATCGCACGACCCATATAACGACTAATATCGCGAACGGTATCTTTTAGCTGATCGCCATCACGTAAGTGTACATGCCAGTCATCTGGTCGAGTTATAGTGAGTGTTGTGATTGCATCTTTAGTTTTACTAATCATTTTTTTATTCCACGGCTGAATTTATCCGATCATAGGCATAGGAGGTTTTCGAGTAAAGACCTTATTAAAAATAATGGAGTCAGCTCTACTATTAAATAAAACTTTACAGCTCATAAAAAGCATTCATCGTTTTATTTTGTAGAAAGATAAAGTTTACGTTAACTTAGTTGCTGTGTTTATAAATATAAAGAATAAAATTAGCTGCCTATGTCGAACAAAGTCGATACCAATGAAGCTCTGGAAATAAAAACTGAACAGCTTAGTATCATTAATCAGTTTTCATCTAGTTTATTACAGCTTGATACTCTAGAAGAGTTACTAGAATACGTAACAACTCAAGTCGTTAATAGACTTGGCTTTGTTGATTGTGTTATCTACCTTGCCGATGACTCAGCTTCTATATTAAACCAAGTTGCATCTATGGGGATCCCCCATCAACGCTACAAATATAGAGCGCAACGAAAGGTAATACAGTTTAGTGAGGGAATTTCGGGCTTTGTTGCACGCACCGGTGAAGCAGTGATGCTTGGTGATGTAAGTACTGATAGCCGCTATATAGCAGATGAACGCCCTGCTCAGTCAGAATTATGTGTTCCTCTTATATATAAAGAGCAAATTTTAGGGGTAATTGATTGTGAACATCCCATTAAGAACTATTTTACTAATGCCCACCTTGAAATACTCACCACTGTCGCACATTTACTTAGTGCCAAAATAAACCAAGTTAATACAGTCAATAATTTACAACAAACTGTTGAGCAATTAAATAATGCGCAAAAGCTTGAAAATAGTCTTTTGCAAATAGCTAACTTAACTTATAAAGCCAGTGACCTAGATACTTTTTTTGAATCTCTTCACGCTATAATTAATAGCTTGTTACGTGCAGATAATTTTTTTATTGCACTTTACGATAAACAAGTAGATATACTCGACATTGTCTACATTGTTGAAGAGGGTATTCAAACAAGCACCCATCAAAAATTTTCAAAAGAGCAACTTAAAGACACTGCCTCATATTATTTACTACAAAAAGATCAGCCATTACTTTTTACAAAAAAAGATTACAAACAACAAATAGCAGATGGCCACTTCAAAATGATAGGCCGACAATCCGAGTCTTGGTTGGGCGTACCATTTAAAGCAAATGAACGTATCAGTGGTGTTATTGTTGTTCAAAGTTATGATAAGTCTTTACATTACAGTGAGCATGACAGCTCATTATTAACGTACGTGAGCCGTCAAATTAGCATGGCAATAGATAGGCAACTTGCTCGCCAGGAGCTTGAGCACCGTGCTTTACACGATGAATTGACTGGACTAGCTAATCGTTCACTATTAATAGAACGTGCGAAGCACGCTATATTAAGACTAACACGTGCCAAAAAAGGCACCAGCCATGCGTTGTTATATTTAGATTTTGACCGATTTAAGAGTATTAATGATTCTCTAGGCCATGAAGTTGGTGACCACTTCTTAATTCGAATATGTGAATTAATTAAAGCCACCGTTCGTAATACCGATACCTTTGCCCGTTTAGGTGGCGATGAGTTTGCTATTTTCATGGAAAATATTACGCATCGGAACCAAGTCAACGAAGCGCTTAAACGGATTCAAACTGTACTTTCAAAACCAATCGATGTTGATGGTCATTTATTACAAGCATCAACCAGTATCGGTATTGCATATAGTGATAATATAAATGATAAAGCTTATATATTACTTCAACAAGCTGACGCCGCTATGTACGAGGCTAAATCGACAGGTCGTGGGCAAGTTAAGTTTTTTAATAATACCATGCGTAAAAAGCTTAAGACTCATGCTGATATCGAAAACGATTTGCAACACGGTATTGAGCACAACGAATTTGAACTCTATTTTCAACCAATTTTTACCATCGCTGAAAGTGAAGTCATTGGTTTTGAAGCCTTAGTTCGTTGGCATCACCCTAAAAAAGGCTTTGTTTCACCGAATGACTTTATTCCTATTGCTGAAACCACTGGGCAGATTATAAACCTTGATTTGCACTTGCTCGATTTAGCTGCCCAACAAATTTCAGACTGGCACCAGCAAGGTCATCGATTCTTAAAAATTACAGTTAATGTATCATCTCGGCATTTTGCTAGTCTTGATTTTGTTGCGCAAATTCATGCTATTTACAACAAATATCAATTGCCTTTGGGTTCTTTATGCCTAGAAATTACAGAATCAGGTTTAATAGAGAATTTAGATCTAGCAACGCAAATTATAGAAGGCCTATCCCCTCTAAAAGTTAAGCTCTGTTTAGATGATTTTGGCACTGGATACTCTGCATTAGGCTATTTACATCAACTTCCGATTCATGTTTTAAAAATTGATAAGAGTTTTATTGACCACCTTCAAGATTCAACTAACCCGTTGGTTGAGGCCATTTTATCTCTGGCGCAATCATTAAAATTTGCTGTCGTAGCTGAAGGGATAGAGACTGTAGAACAACTAACTATATTACAATCGACGCAATGCGATTTTGGGCAAGGATTTTTGAAATCAAAACCTGTCAGCGCAAACGAAGCCATATTATTAATAAATAACCCCCTATAATATAGCCGATTTTACTCTTTGTTAATCGGTTTTACTTATTCTTACATGGATGTAAGCCTCTAAAGTAACGCAGAAGTAGTTATCGAGCTCACTTCACACCACGATTAAATCATCCTTAGATAACCTGAACTATGGATAATAAATCTATCTCGAGCAGTTATTTTCGACGCTAAAAATTACGTCCAGTTAAAATATATATTATTTTTCCTTCCTTTGATTCAACATGAAGCAAACTCATATAAAACTTGTAAAGTCAGTATTAAATGACTTCTATCATTAGAAATTTAAATTTTTAATAAATTTATGACAATAAACAGAAAAACTTTAGCCATCTAGACGTTGAAACGTTTTTTATATAGGCGTAGTATGTAATTAATCTGAGCTAAACTCACTTTTTCCATGAGAATTTTTAAAGATGATTGGTATTAAACATTTAAAAACCATAGCAACCCTAAAAGAAACAGGATCTTTGGTTAATACAGCACGAGAATTATTTTTAACACAGTCTGCTTTATCTCATCAAATCAAAGATTTAGAGAATAAATTAGATTGCCAATTATTCGAACGTAAAACTCAGCCAGTCCGCTTCACGCCCCAAGGAATGTTATTACTTGAGTTAGCTCACGAAATATTACCAAAAATGGAAGCGACTAAATGCCGTTTAAAAGAAAGCTTAAACCAGCCTATTTCTCAACTGCGTTTAAGTGTGGAATGCCATGCATGTTTTCATTGGTTATTGCCTACGATCAAAGAATTTAATAACTTTTGGCCTGATATAAAAATTGATTACGAGCGTGGTTTTAGTTATGACGCTATTCCTGACCTACTAAACGATGAACTCGACTTAGTTTTGACGTCTGATATACGTGAACCCGACACATTAGAATACGCGCACTTGTTTGATTTTAAACTGAAGCTTATTGTGGCGCCTGATCATGAACTTGCTAAAAAAGCATATGTAACAGCGCTTGATTTGAAAAACGAAACCATTATTTCATACCCTATCCCGCGCGAACGCCAAGATATTTTTAAATACTTTATTCAAAATGCACGTTTCGATGGCACCTTAAAAACAGTTGATCAAGGACTCCTTATTTTTCAATTAGTGAGTGCTGGTATGGGTGTTGCCGCATTACCTGATTGGCTAGTTACCCCTTATGAAAGCCAAGGTTTAATAAAGTCCATCCCGCTAGGTGCGCTTGGGCTTACTCGACCGATGTACTTAGCAATGAAAAAAGATATGAAAGATAACCCTGTTTATCGCCATTTTTTAAATACCTGTAAGCTAAATAACGGTCGATAAATCGCAATCTAATGAGTAACATAAAGCAATACTCTTGTTTTTATGTTGCTTATTATGTTTGTTATTAAAAAAATGATTGGTGGTTTACTTATGCCACTACCTCTATTTGGTTTATTTGCGTGTCTAATGCTCCTCCTCGCATTTAAAGGCCGTAAATCAGCTCTCTTCTTATCTACTTTAAGCTTAATTGTATTACTTGTATTGAGTACACCCTTTATCGCCAATTTAATTATCCAAAATAATGAACCTGCGTCGCTTGCATTTAATGCCCTAAAGCACCCTAAAATAGACAAAATAGTCGTGCTAGGTTGCGACATAAACCCAAATTCGGCTTTAAGTTCAAATAATCAATTAGGTAATTGTGCGCTAACGCGCTTAGTCGAAGGTGTAAAACTTGCCAAGTACTACCCTAATGCAGAGCTTATAGTTTCAGGCGGGGGCTATCAAAATACCACTAATAGCGGGCTTATGTATCAAACAGCGGTGAGTTTAGGAATTAATAAAAGCCGTATATTCCAAAACCCAAAAGCAATGGATACCGGTGAGGAAGCTAAGTTACTCGCATCAAAATTAGTCGACTTTAAAGTTGCACTAGTAACATCTGTACTGCACATGCCCCGTGCCAAAGACTTATTTAATGCTCAAGGCATTAAAGTCATAACCGCAGCCACTGATTACCATAATTTTGCAGCGCTGCCGTGGAGCAAGCAGTTTATTCCAAATGCTCAAGCCTTACTTGTGGTTACGCAATATAGTCACGAAGTAGTAGGAAATACATGGATAAGTTTGCGCCGCTGGATAGATCCAGAGGCGCTGTAACTTATATAATCCTAACCTGAACTCTGGACAATAAAATCTATTTCAACCAAAGTTCAGGTTAGCTAATAGATAGCCTAGTTAAACTGGGTTATCTATATCTATAAATATCACCTCAAAACCATGCTCTTGCACTAATAACTCACCCAAAGCTTTTACACCATAGCGCTCTGTTGCATGATGCCCTGCTGCAAAAAAATCAATATTTTGCTCACGAGAGCTATGAATTGTTTGCTCTGATGCCTCACCGGTTAAATACGCGTCAATACCTTGCTCTGCAGCTAAATCAATATACCCTTGCCCTCCACCGGTGCACAGTGCAATAGTTTCAATTTTAGCTGAGCGTACTAAGCTTGTGAGTGGGGCCCGATTAAGTACTTTTGCTATTTTATTTGCAAAATCTTCACCATTTAGAGGAGTTTTTAAACGTCCTTTCATTGCTACGCTATTTGTAACTGGCTCAAGCCCAGCCTCTATTTCAATATCTAATAACTTTGCCAGTTGCGCGTTATTGCCTATTGCCGGGTGAATATCGAGTGGTAAGTGATAGCCAAATAAATTAATATCATTAGCTAGTAGCGCGCCTATACGACGCTTTTTCATTCCCGTTATAGGTTGGGATTCCCCCTTCCAAAAAAAACCATGGTGAACCAAAATAGCATCTGCTTGTTGCTCTATAGCAGCATCTATTAATGCTTGACTCGCGGTTACACCCGTCACAATTTTTTTAATTTCATTTTTACCTTCAACTTGTAAGCCATTTGGGCAAAAGTCTTTAATTAAATGAGGCTTTAAAATGTCATTTAGGAGTTGGTTAAATTCTCTACGTTGCATATAACTTACCTTACTTTGCACTGAATTTTGTGCAAATTTTGGCGTTTATAGGTTTAAAATGGAAGGAAAATCGCAAAAAATTGAAAAACTGTTTTAAAATAGGTATAAATACGTCTTCTTTATCTGTGTTCACAACGTATAGGGTCTCTGATGAGCAAACTAGACAAAACAGAAGTGTTATCTGCCTTTGAATCAGCGTACGAAGCTGCCAATGGTAAAAAACCTGAAATCACAACTAAACCTGGCTGGTACAGCATCGATGGCGGTAAAAACTTACGCCTAGCTGATTTAGTAGAGCTAACTGAAGAATTAAGCTCTGGTAAAACGACACCCAAAGCGCCTGCTAAAAAAACTAAAACCAAAGCGGCTGCGCCTGTAAAAGCACAGAAAAAAGCCCCATTCACTGTTGTTACCGAAAATGAAGAAGGCTACACAGCGGAAGAGCTTTGGATTGTAATTTTAGCTCGTAAAGATCATGATTGTCGCTTACCGCGCGGTGTTGTTTAATCAACATTTATGATTTTTAAAAGAAACCGCGTTAAGCGGTTTTTTTATGCCTACTATTTACCGAGAAAGCCAGTAACCATTTTGCAGCAAAGCCACAAATAACAATAAACATAGTCCCGGCTAATACAGGCATAATCAAAAAGTCCCAACTCTGCCCTGATGCAATAATCAGAATAGGATTAGCACCTGCCGCCGGATGTACTGTTTTAGTGAGCATCATTAGTGTAATTGCAATACCAACAGCCAATGCAATTGATGCACTGCCATCGCCAACATAAGTTACAAAAACGATACCCACAAATGCAGTTAAAAGATGACCAAAAATCACATTTTTTGGCTGTGCTAATGGGCTATTTGGAATACCAAATACAAGTACTGCTGTTGCACCAAAGGGTGCCATTAACCATATCCCATAATCACCCATGTTGTTCAACCACGCTAGAAATCCAAGCACAAGCGCTGAAAAAACACCGGCAACACAGGCTAATTTGATATCACTTAAATTCATTTTAATCTCTTACATCAAAAGTAGACCGACTTGTCTACATGCACAGAGTAGACAAGTCAGTCTACTTGTGTCAACCTTTGTTTTTGAGGAGACTAAATGACTAAACAAGAACATATTGTAAATACGGCACTTACTTTGTTTTACACCAAAGGCTTACATGCTGTTGGCATTAATGAAATTTTAGCAGAATCTAACGTGGCAAAAAAAACACTTTATAATCATTTTGCCAGTAAAGATGAGTTAATTTGCGCGTGCTTAACCAAAAGAGATACACAGTTTAATAGCTGGTTTGAAGAGATCTGCAATAAACCACTAGCTATTGAAGTCGCTATTTCGTTATTTGCTGGGTTAAAACTATGGTTTGCCAACCAAGTACCAAAGCTTGGGCATTTCAATGGCTGTTTTTTTATAAATGCTGCAGCAGAGTATCCTAATGCTCAACACCCTATAGCAAAGCAATGTATGCAACATAAACAAACCATATTAGACATCATTTTAACTGCATTACTTGCTACACCCGAACTCAAAAATAATAAAGTTAAAGCGCTAGAAATTGCACATACCTTACTTACTCTCAAAGAGGGATTAATATGCCAAGCACGTGTAATGCATAACCAATCTCTCGTTATGCCAAGTATTACTTTGCTAAAACACATAACACAAAGCTAAAAAAAGCGGCTAATAGCCGCTTCCAAAAGATCAAAATAAATTACAGTTTTTCAAAATAAAGTGGTTCGCGCTCTTTTTTACCCACTTCATTCATTGTCTCTGCATTGAATAATCGACCATTGATCATGGTGTAATCTACTTTATCCGAATCTCGAATATTTTTAAGCGGATCGCCATCTATAACCATTAAATCAGCCAGTTTACCCACTTCAAGCGAGCCTACGTTTTTATCAAGCCCTAAATACTTAGCCGGATCGAGTGTCGATGCACGTATTGCCTCAAGCGGTGTCATTCCGCCTTGTGCAAACATCCACATCTCCCAGTGTGCACCTAAGCCTTCACGCTGACCGTGAGCACCTAAGTTAACTAATACACCTAGGTCTTGCAGCTCAGCAGCAACGCGTGCGTTATTAAAGTGATTATAGTGATGATCGGGCGCTTTAATGCGGCGCATAGAGCGTGGTAATAATTGATTTTTTGGCACAAATTTACTTAAACGCGGATGATTCCACACATCAGTTTTATCATACCAGTAATTTTCACCCCAAATGCCACCATAAGCCACTACAAGTGTTGGTGTATAACCAACATCACTTTGCGACCATAACTGCTTTATATCGTCGTATATGTGCTCTACAGGGATTGAATGTTCAATACCTGTGTGTCCATCTACAATCATACTTAAGTTATGTTGTAATAATGAGCCGCCTTCAGGGACAACCATCATTTCAAGCATCCGGCCTGCTTCAATAACTTGTTGGCGCTGCTCACGGCGAGGCTGGTTATACGATTTAACACTAAACGCCCCTACTTTTTTAAGGCGCTCTAAATGAAACTTTGCATCGTCTAACGAGTCAATATGCGACGTATAACCTGGCATATTTGCGCCATATAAAATAGTACCCGTTGAGAAAATACGCGGGCCAACAATCATGCCTGCCTTTTGCATTTCGCTTGCGGTAAATATTTCAGAGGTATCGTTTGATGGATCGTGAATTGTAGTTACACCCAGCGCTAAACCTGCAAAGTTTTTCCAGTTTTGCTCAGGTATAATTTCGTCACTTGCTTGCGAGCCATGTGCATGAGCATCAACAATACCAGGCATAATAGTTTTACCTGTTACATCAATAACCTCAGCACCTTTAGGGATGCTTATCTCGCTGGCTGTACCAATTGCTTTAATATGCTTGCCATCAGTGATAATTACACCATTTTCAATAACCTTTTCGCCGTCCATCGTTATAATTTTTGCACCAGTGAGCGCAATCATGCCTTTAGGCTCTGCCATTTTTTTACTGAAACCAATATTATCGCCACTTTTCACTTTAAAGTCGGCATCTTCGGCTTTGTTAATGGCAAACATCCCCTCAAGGCTTGCATGATAAAGCTCAGGCCCTAATGTCCAATAAAGTTTGTTGCTCTTAGCACTCCAGCTAATGTTTTCACCAGCACGTACCGATAACTGCTCTATTGGAAATTGACTGTCTTTAGGCCCAATATTAATTGTTTTACCACTTTGTACAAACGGCGTTACAAATACTTTAAATCGTTCAGCAAAAGCGAGGTATTGCCCATCTGGTGATACTCTAAATTCTGTCGCATGCTCTGACTCGTATAGTTTGCGAACTTTTTTACTTTCAAGCTCTACTACGCTAAGCGTTGGTTTTGGCCAAGGACTCATAATGAAAACACGATCGTTTGCATCTCCAAATTGTGGTTGATAACCACTTTTTGAAATAAGCTCACTTTTACCGCCTTTAGCGCTTACGCTATAAACCCCCGGATTAAGTGACCACTTAGGGTTTAAAATACTGCCGCCAGTGGCTTTACGATAAACAACCGTTTTACCATCTGGGCTAAACGTAGGCTCTACATATTTCCCGGGCTCTTTAGTAATTGTATCGCCACGACCACTACGCGCAGAAACCACTCTTACAGACCCTTGTTTGTTATCATCCCATGTGGTGTAAACTATTTTTTTACCATCGCGAGAGTACTGTGGAAATAATTCGTAATGATCAGTTTGCTTTGTTAAGCGCTTAATTTTACCTGACTCTAAATCACGTTTATAAATATGCCCAAGCGCTTCAAAAATTGCAGTTTCGCCATCTGGGCTTACTTGCACATTACGCAGCATTTTTACATCAAACTCGTCGGTATCTAAGTTTTGTGTAAATCGCACTGCTTTTTGAATTTTTTTACTTGTTTGCACTTTAAAAGGTATGGTTTTAACAGATTTGTCTGCAACATCTAGCTTGTGAATTGTGCCACCAGCCCAAAATACCAGTTCTTCATTATCGGGTGTCCATGCAATGGTTGGGTATACACCATGAATAGCCCAGGTTTCTTGCATATCTCGCTCAAGCTTATCGTAAAGCTTAGTGTGCTCACCGCTGGTTAAGTCATATAAATAAAGACTAGTTTGAAAATCATCACGCTTTATATACGCCAGTTTTTTACCATCAGGTGACGGTGTAGGCCTAATGGCACCGCCCATCGTATCGATTATGGTTTCAATTTCACCCGTTTCACGGTCGTAGCGCTTAATTTTATAAATGCCCGCTACAGAATCCTTTGAATAATGAAAGGTTTTACCGGGTGTTGCATCATGTGAGAAGTATACATAACGACCATCAGGTGAAAACATTGGCTCACCTAAATCTTTTTGATCGTTCTCGCGTTTTGTAAGCTGCACGCCTTTGCCACCCGCTTTATGATACAACCACACTTCACCGGCACCTAATGAGCGGCTAGCTGTAAAGTGTTTACGCGCAACTAAGTAGTCGCCATCAGGACTCCATGCAGGGCTATTTAGTAATCTAAAGGTTTCATCGGTAACAGCGTGTTGATTTTCGCCATTTAAGTCCATTATCCAAATGTTATCGCCACCACCTTGGTCGGAGGTAAACGCAATACTTTTGCCGTTAGGACTAAAGCGTGGTTGCATTTGCCATGCAATATCAGAGGTGAGCTTTGTAGCTGTACCACCACTCATTGGCATAGTGTAAATATCGCCAAGTAAGTCAAACACCACGGTTTTACCATCAGGGCTAATATCTATATTCATCCATGTGCCTTGCTCAACGCTAATTGCAGCGTCAACAAATTGCCTCTTAGGTGAATCTACTTGCCATTTTTGTTCGTCTTTTTCGGCGGCATTCACTTGCCCTATCGCTAATGACACCGACAATGCCAATACTGTATGAAGCATTTTTTTCATGCGTTTCTCGCTTGTTTTTGTTGCTGTAAAACTATTTTACACAATTGCAACAAAAACAAGCACAACTTGCCAGTGTTATATGATAAAGCGCGGTTTATATAAGTTTAACGCCAAACTATAGGGTCAAATTGATAGTAATTAACGAGCATACTATAAATTTCAGGATCGTATCGGCGCAGCTCTGCGGGTTTTTCGAGGAAGGTTTCGGTGATAACAGCAAAAAATTCGGCTTCATTAGTTGCACCATAGCTGTGAATAACGTGTGGCATGCTATAAGCAACATGACTTTTCAACTGCGTAAACGCGCGGCTAAATACTCGGCCCCACTCTTTGTAATCTGCTGAGCTTTTTAAAAGTGGCGTGCCTGTTGTTTTTCCTGTTTCTTGATCGAGTTGATGCGCAAACTCATGAAAAACTAAATTATGTCCATCACTTGGCAAGCGGTTACCTTCAAGCACGTCATGCCAGCTTAAAACGAGCGTGCCGCCAGGCCATGACTCGCCTAGTCTTACCGTATTGTGGTAACTCACAAGTCCTGCACTATCGCGTGTTGATTGCGGGGCGTAATAAGCACTTGGGTATAATAAAATTTCTTTTACATTTTTATATAACGGCCAAGGCTTATTAAGCACTAATACACACGCATCAGCGGCTACAATTAACTTCATTGCGGGTGTCAATTTTAAACCATCACAACCAACAAAGCGTTTTTCGTTTAAAAACCACGTAATATGTCGCTCTAATTTTTCTCTGTCGGCGTCGGTCATTTTTTTATAGATGGGCATGCAACGCAGTAAAATATCTTTTTGCTGCGAATTTAAAGCAAAGTCTTTATATTTACTGCGCCATAATCGGTTTTGAATTGATGGCCAACGCCAGAAAATCACCACAAAAAGAATTAAAACAACAATTAACAGTCCATTTATCATGGGGATTTCCTGAGCTAAGGTATGGTATATAAATATGTCCAGCGCACGTGCTTTTCAAGCATATAAGGTTATGTATTTGAATATAAAGTAATTCACATCGCATTGCTTATAGATTACTTATAGATTACTTATAGATTACTTATAGATTACTTATAAATTGTTTACTGCTTTGCACTGCCGTTAAATGGCGTGTTTAAAGTTAACCTTTGCAAAAGGAGTCAAATGTACCCTGCAATGTGTTTATAAATTTCGCTACGTGCAAACCATCCATTAATGAGTGGTGTACATCGATAGCTAAAGGCATTGTGCCGGTGTGTTTATCAAACTGACCAAATACAAATTTAGGAATGCCTAAACTCTGCCCTGCACTAAATGCATGCGAAAACGCACTAAAATTCAGCCACGGCAAAACAGATATATGAATTAAATCTGCCTGCCCTTCTGTTTGGGCAAATGCATCAGAAAATAACGGCTGTAATTTCGCTTTTTTGCTTACGTCACTTGCATGATTTGCAAACTCTTTAAAATCGCTTGCGCTATTAAAATAACTAAAAACAAACGTATCGTTTTCAGACAACTCAACCACACTTGCGCGAACACTATTAAGTAACCATGGTTGATTATCTATTATACGTAGCATTATTGAATCGTACTCATGGCACGCTTTTAAGGTGCAATATACATATGCTTGAAAAAAAGAAAATTGATTGGTTTTGCAATAGTCATACAGCGCTTGAGCATCTAAACGCACACACACATTAAAATAAGGCTGAGAAAAGTGTTTAAATAATTCAAAGTGTTGCTTTCTAGGCCAATTATCTAAATCGATGGGCTGCATGAGAGAAGTTGAGGGAGTCATAATTTGCCGCACAAAATTAAAAATAAAGTGTACCGCTGTTCAGTAATAATTGCATTAGGGTCTGTTGATCTTTCAAGGTTAAATCCGCAAAGATCAACACCCCTTAACTTACAGATAAACAAAAGGTGTGCAATTGCACACCTTTATTGCATTTTAGCGTAAATTTATAGACCGTTTTTAATGATTTCTTGGGCTAATTCGTCAGCAATTAAATGCGTTGATTTTTGCTCTTTTTCGCTGCGAGCAAAAATTTCAGTTAACGTATTAAAAATACCTTCAACATGTTTATTAGACGCTGCTGCACTGTAACCATCTGGCGCTGTTTCATAATAAACATTAATAATACCACCGGCGTTAATTACGTAATCTGGTGCATATAAAATGCCTTTTTCACGAATAACTTCACCGTGGCGAGATTCTGCCAGCTGATTGTTAGCACAGCCTGCAATAATAGTCGCTTTTAAACGCGGTATCGTTAAATCGTTAACGGTTGCACCTAATGCACAAGGTGCATAAACATCAATATCTAAGTCGTAAATGTCATCAATGCCAACCGCAGTTGCGCCAAAATCACTTACTACACGGTCAATGGCAGCTTGGTTAATATCAGTTACAAACAACTCAGCGCCCGCATCATGTAAATGTTTACATAAACCATAAGCAACAGCACCTAAACCTTGAACAGCCACTTTTACGCCTGCAAAATCTTGATGACCGCGTTGATGCTGTAGCGCTGCTTTAATTCCTAAAAACGTACCGTATGCTGTAAATGGCGATGGGTTACCACTTTTACCTTCAAGACCCAGTACGTAATTAGTTTCTTTATTCATAATAGCTACATCAGCACATGTGATGTTTACATCTTCTGCTGAGTAATAACTGCCATTTAATCGCTCTAACTGACGGCCAAATGCACGAAATAATTGCTCAGATTTAATTTCTTTCGCATTACCTATAATTACAGATTTACCGCCACCAAACGGTAAGCGCGCAACTGCATTTTTATAAGTCATGCCCTTTGATAAACGTAGCACGTCATAAACAGCATCTTCGTCGTTCGCATAATCCCACATTCTACATCCGCCAACTGCAGGACCTAGGTTAGTATTATGTACAGCAATAATTGCTTTTAAACCCGACTCTTCATCAGAACAAAAAACCACTTGTTCATGGTTATCAAATTCAACTCGATTAAACACAGCCACTTAAAATACTCCGAAATAGTTAACCCGTGAGAGGGTATGCGCGCTGGAAATTGCCGAGACTTTATCACTTCATATACGTGTTCGCTATACTCACAGATGATAAAACCAATGAAAACATTAAGCTTAAATTAAATAACCCAATTAAAAGCTTTATATAGATAAAAAATTCACAAAACCGTCATTTGTAAGTTTTAAATACTATAAATATAACAACCACACCGACTTACGTTTACGTGAACGTAATACAATTGTTGCGTGTAAAGTTTAATATACAAGTGATACTTGCCCGCCACGTACCGCTGCCTATAGGTTTTCAGTAAAAAGTGAGCTTTTTCGCAAACTGGTCAGAGCTGTGAACTTACTAATAACTCTATTTAAAAAAACAAAAAAGCGAGCACCAGGCTCGCTTTTTAAAAATACAAAACGTACGTTATTTTAGCTTGCTATCAAGCTCTTCAATTTTAGCTTTCCAGATAGCAGGGCCTTGTGTATGCGCATTGGCGCCTTCACTGTCTACTGCAACAGTCACTGGCATATCTTCTACTTCAAATTCGTAAATAGCTTCCATACCTAAATCTTCAAAAGCTACAACACGCGCTTTTTTAATCGCTTTAGATACTAAGTAAGCTGCGCCGCCTACAGCCATTAAATAAACAGATTTATGCTCTTTAATAGATTCAACCGTTGCAGGGCCACGTTCAGCTTTACCAATCATGCCTACAATGCCTGTTTTTTCTAGCATCATATCGGTAAATTTATCCATGCGAGTGGCTGTTGTAGGGCCAGCAGGACCTACTGCTTCATCGCGTACCGCATCCACAGGGCCTACGTAATAAATAAATTTATTATCAAAGTCTACGCCCTCAGGTAAACCTTCACCTGAATTGATCATATCTTGCAAACGTTTATGCGCTGCATCACGACCTGTTAAAATAGTACCCGAAAGTAAAACGGTTTCACCCATTTTCCATTCTTGAACATCTTTTTTAGTCAGTGTATTTAAATCAACACGACGTGTGCCTTCGCCCACTTCAAATGTTACTTGTGGCCAATCTTCTAGTTTAGGTGCTTTTAAATTAGCAGGGCCAGAACCGTCAAGCGTAAAATGTACATGGCGAGTTGCCGCACAATTTGGGATCATTACTACAGGTTTTGAAGCTGCATGCGTTGGTGCTGTTTTAATTTTAACATCAACAACCGTTGTTAAACCGCCTAAGCCTTGTGCGCCAATACCTAATTTATTAGCACGGTCAAAAATTTCTAAACGCAGTTTTTCTTCAGTTGTCTCTGCGCCGCGTTCCATTAATTCATGGATATCAACCGGATCCATTAACGACTCTTTAGCCATTACTGCTGCTTTTTCAGCCGTACCACCAATACCTATACCTAGCATGCCTGGCGGACACCAACCAGCACCCATTGTTGGTAGTGTTTTTTCTACCCATGCAGCAACATCATCTGACGGGTTTAACATAACCATTTTACTTTTGTTTTCAGAGCCGCCGCCTTTAGCCGCAACCATTACTTCTACTTTTCCACCCGCTACTAAATCAATATGCACAACCGAAGGCGTATTATCTTTAGTATTTTTACGCGTACCAGCAGGGTCTGCAACAATAGATGCACGTAAAGGGTTATCTGGATTCAAATATGCACGACGAGTACCTTCATCAACCATTTGTTGAACGGTTAAATCTGTTTTATCCCACTTAACGTCCATACCTACTTTAACAAAACAGGTAATAATACCGGTGTCTTGGCAAAGTGGACGCTTGCCTTCAGCCGACATGCGTGAGTTAATTAAAATTTGTGCAATGGCGTCTTTAGCCGCTTTACTTTGTTCTTTGTTGTACGCTTTTTCGAGTGCTTGAACAAAATCAAGTGGGTGATAGAACGAAATATATTGCAATGCATCTTCAATGCTATCAATAAAGTCTTGCTGACAAATTGTACTCATAGTGGTTCCTTAAGTTACCGTTACGCGTTGTCGCGTAATCTAAATCAAACCGGTGACGGTGGTTTGCACTGTTTTTTGCAGCTTAGTGCTGCCAAAAAATTTGACTTATGATACCCTCCTAGCCCGTTTCGAGCCAGTTCTTAAAGGGGCAGTAAATGCTAAACAATAAAAAAAATTGTATTAAATTAGGCATAACACAAAACTGCATTGACGTTTTTGCGCATTTTTCACATTTGCCTTATGCAATTCTATTAGATTCTGCAAATAGTAATCATATAAACAGCCGTTTTGATATTGTTGCTATTGAGCCGCAAAGTACCCTTGAAGTAAAAAATAATAAAAGCTTTTTAAATAATATAGAAAGTAGTGATAACTGCTTTGAAATTATGAATAATGAGCTTTCGCATCTTGCTAAAACAAAAGCCGATTACGATTTACCCTTTAATGGCGGCTGGCTTGGCTACTTTGGCTACGACTTAGGGCGTACAATTGAAAACATCCCCACTCATGCTATTGAAGACATTAATCTTCCCCAAATGGCTATTGGCCTTTACTTAGATGCCCTTATTTACGACAAACAGCAACAAAGCTGGTTTTATGTATCGCAGCCAAACACCGATCGATTAGCGCTTTATGAGCAATATTTAAATACGCACGTTAACTCCCAAGTTAATACGCAGTCCTTTGCCCTAAACAGCGACTGGCAATCAAATATGAGCGAAACGGAGTACGCTGCAAAGTTTGCCCAAATTGAGGAGTATTTAAAAAGTGGCGATTGTTACCAAATTAATTTAGCGCAGCGCTTCAACGCTCAGTTTGAAGGCTCCCCTTGGGCAGCTTACATTAAACTACGTGAAGCAAATAAAGCGCCATTTTCGAGCTTTATAAATCACCCTCAAGGGGCAATTTTATCAATTTCCCCTGAGCGCTTTATATCTGTAAATAATAACGTTGTAGAAACCAAACCTATTAAAGGCACACTGCCGCGAAAAGCGGATGCACTGGAGGATCAACGCCAAGCCCAAATACTCGCAGCATCAGCTAAAGATCGCGCTGAAAATGTCATGATTGTTGATTTACTGCGTAACGACTTAGGCAAAGTGGCAAAACCTGGCAGCGTTCACGTCCCTTCTCTTTTTGCTATTGAAAGCTTTCCGGCAGTGCATCATTTAGTAAGCACGGTAACCTCTGAACTTGATGCAGGTAAAACAGCCGTCGATCAGCTAAAAGCGGCTTTTCCGGGTGGATCAATCACCGGTGCGCCCAAAATTAGAGCGATGGAAATAATTGAAGAGCTAGAGCCGCATCGCCGCAGCATTTACTGTGGTTCAATTGGTTATTTAAGTGCATGTGGAAATATGGACACGAGTATCACTATTCGCACCTTGGTGTGCCACAAAGCGCAAATTTACTGCTGGGCAGGTGGCGGAATAGTCGCTGATTCTAAAGTCGAATTGGAATATCAAGAAACTTACGATAAAGTAAATAAAATCCTCCCTTTATTAAAACAGTAGGTCGCTTTGAATAGTGAACACATTATGGCGCGGTTTCTGTTAAGCCCTACAGCTGCGCCAAACCAGTTAAAAGACACGCGTAAAAAGCGCGCTAGCGCTGTTATGCTGCCCATTATTGATATAGATAACCATGCACATATTTTACTGTGTAAACGCCCTACTTATTTACACCATCACCCTGGAGAGATTTGTTTGCCAGGGGGTAAGTTTGAAGTAAGCGACATTACCCTTCGCACCACAGCCCTTCGCGAACTAAAAGAAGAGCTAAATATTACCCAAAATAACGTTAATGTATTAGGTCACTTACCTGAGTATTCAACATTAACGGGTTTTAGTATTAGCCCCTATGTAGGTTTACTTAATAAAGGCACCACATGGGAAAATGACTATAATGAAGTACAAGCGAGCTTTTTACTCTCTGTCACTGAGTTAAATAACGAAGCTAATTGGCAACCCTTACCTTTTCAACGATTTGGGAAAACGGTTATTTTGCAAGGTTTTAAAACGCCACATGGTTTACTTTGGGGTGCGACTGCAAACATTATAAAAAACTTTACAAAACAACTCGCCTTACCAGTTTAAATCTTCGTTATTAATAGTTACACAATCACAATTCCACGTTATCATGCTCGACCGTTCAAAGAGCAGCTTCGTGCTGATAAAACAAAGTAGAGACACACATTATGATCAGTGCATTTGATATGTTTAGCATTGGTATTGGCCCTTCGTCATCACACACCGTTGGCCCAATGCGCGCATCACGCTTATTTGTTAATGACCTACAAGAACAACAATTATTAGCAAATGTTACCGATATTAAAGTAGAGCTTTATGGCTCTTTGGGTCAAACAGGTGTTGGCCATGGTTCGGGTAAAGCCGTAATTCTTGGTTTAGCCGGTTACGACCCTGAAACTATAGATGCCGATTTAGTCGACGACATTTTAGCGACCATCGAACAAGATCAGGTTATTTATTTAAACAAAACACACAAAGCTAAGTTTCCAAAACAAGGCGCTATTGTTTTTCATCGTCGCAAAACGCTGCCTAAGCACTCTAATGCAATGGAAATTATCGCCTCAAACAACGGCGAAAAAGTTTACAGCAAAGTATATTACTCTATTGGCGGTGGCTTTATTGTTACTGACGAAGAGTTTGAAAACGAAAAACAAGCAGCCCTCGATATTAGAGAAGAAAACCCAGCCCCATTCCCATTTGGTAGCGCAAAAGAGTTACTAGAAATGTGTAAAGAGTCAGGGCTTAGTGTTTCAAGCTTGATGATGAAGAACGAAAAAACACTGCGCACTGAAGATGAAATAAAAGACACGCTGTTTCATATCTGGAAAGTAATGATGGCCTGTATTGACCGTGGTATGCGTACAGAAGGTATTTTACCTGGCGGCTTAAAAGTAAAGCGCCGTGCGCCTAGCTTATACTTAAAACTAAATATAGAAGTCAGTAACGACCCACTTCGTGCAATGGACTGGGTTGATTTATTTGCCCTTGCCGTAAACGAAGAAAATGCGGCAGGTGGCCGTGTAGTTACCGCACCAACTAATGGTGCTGCGGGTATTTTACCAGCTGTACTTATGTACTATCACACATTTGTGAAAGAAGTAGACCGCGATATAGCCACACGTTATTTATTAACGGCTGCTGCTATTGGTATTTTATATAAAAAGAATGCCTCTATATCGGGTGCCGAAGTAGGTTGCCAAGGTGAAGTTGGCGTTGCGTGCTCTATGGCAGCAGGCGCATTAACAGAAATTGTTGGTGGCAATGTTGTGCAAGTAGAAAACGCAGCAGAAATTGGTATGGAACATAATTTAGGCCTCACGTGCGACCCTGTTGGTGGCTTAGTACAAGTGCCATGTATTGAACGCAATGCAATGGGCGCGATTAAAGCAATTAATGCCTCACGTTTAGCTATTCGTGGCAGTGGCGAGCAAAAGGTATCACTTGATAAAGTGATTAAAACCATGCTTGAAACCGGCAACGATATGAAAACCAAATACAAAGAAACCGCTCGCGGTGGATTGGCTGTTAATATTATTGAATGTTAAAAATAACTAAAAAAGGCCATACAAATTTGTATGGCCTTTTTTATCTAGCTGTATAAATTTAAGACAAAAATGCAAATTTAATAATAAACAGTGCCGTTAAAATCCATACGCTAATTGTGACTTCGTCTTGCTTACCACACAACACTTTTACTACCGTATAAGATATAAAACCAAGTGCTATACCATGAGCAATTGAAAACGTTAATGGCGTCATCAGTAAAACGACTGTAACGGGAATGGCATCGGTCATATCATCCCAATTAACAAACTTCAGATTTTGTAGCATTAAAACTGCAACATATAAAATGGCTCCAGCGGTTGCGTAAGCTGGTACCATTTGCGCAAGTGGTGCAAAAAACATCATAAGTAAAAAGCAAATACCTACCACAACCGCTGTTAAACCAGTACGCCCACCTACAGATACACCTGCAACAGACTCTATATAAGATGTTGTAGTAGAAGTGCCCAACATAGCGCCTGCAATTGTTGCTGTACTGTCAGCACTTAGCGCTCTTCCTAACCGAGGCATATTTCCTTTTTCATCAGCAAGCCCTGCTTTTTGAGTAACTGCAACTAAAGTACCCGAGGTATCAAATAAATCCACAAACAAAAATGCGAAAATAACACTCAACATAGACAATTCAAGTGCAGCACCAAAGTCAAGCTGCATAAAAGTAGGTAAAATAGAAGGAGGCGTAGCAACAATTCCATGGTATTCAACAAGCCCTAAAGCCAGTGCGATACCGGTCACTAATAAAATACTAATTAACACACCACTTTTAAAGTTACGATATAAAAGCGCAGCAATAATAAAAAAGCTGAAAATAGCTAATAATGGGCCAGCTGAAGTTATATCACCTAATTGTACTAACGTTGCAGGGCTGGCAACGATGATCCCCGCATTTTTAAGAGCAATTAAAGCTAAAAATGCGCCAATACCCGTTGCAATGGCCCGCTTTAAAACCAAAGGAATGGCATTAATAATCCACTCACGAACTTTAAACAGGCTTAGAAGTAAAAATATACACCCAGACATAAAAACAGCACCTAATGCCGCCTGCCATGTGTAACCCATCCCTAATACAACACCATATGTAAAAAATGCATTTAACCCCATTCCAGGCGCTAATGCTAAAGGATAATTAGCCCACAACCCCATAATAAAACAACCAATAGCAGCTGCAATACAAGTTGCTACAAAAGCAGCTCCCTGATCCATTCCAGCCTCTGCTAACATGGCAGGGTTAACAAATACAATGTAAACCATTGTGATAAATGTAGTAATACCCGCAATGCATTCACGGCGGACTGATGAGCCATTCTCACTAATTTTAAATAAAGCTTCGAGCATAATAGACTTATGGTTGTAAAAAGTGGCAATATTTTAACATAAAAATCATCTTTTACAGGACATTTTACCTTGCGATATACTAAACTATTGACTTAGTTACATAACGAATGAGTGAGCATGATAAAAACAACACCGACAGGCCAAGATTTAGAGCAGCAGTTAGACAATATACTGTCCTTTGTCACGCAACCTAGCGACACTAACTCAACGCCAACTAACGAAAATAGTCAGCAAAATACACTTAACAAAGCACTGTATTATTTAAAAAACAATCAAAATGCACTTGCTGCGAAGTGGATGCGTTTAGCTGCGATGTCTGGAGAACTTCGAGCACAATTTTACTTAGGACTATTTTTTGTAAAAGGCCAAGGTGTTCCGCAAAGTGTATTTCATGCTGTTGCATGGCTAAGCTTATCAAGTAGTCAAGGTCACGAGCCAGCAACTACTGCATTAACTGACTTGCGTAAACACATTGAAACTAAACGCTTTAAAGATGCCCAATGCTACGCTGCAAGTTTATATGAACAAATTCACCAATTGCAGTTTTCTCACCTAATACCAAATAACGCTAACGAAGAGTAAATTACACATACGAAACTATGCTGTAATTTACACATGAAATCATTATTTAAAGCTGCCATATCAACCTTCAACAGGTGTATACAGTATTCAACACAATAATGCACAGTTGGAAACAACAACATAAAGGTAAATTTAAATCATTAAATATTAATAACTTAAAAAAATGACAATTTAAAAAAAGTCTAAATCTTAAATTATCGTACAAAAAAATAGCAAAAAACACTTGCACACAAACACTGTATAAACTACTGTATGTAAATACTGTATAAAAACCCAGTGAGTGAAGCGATATGTTACAACCAATTACCGTACGAACAGTTAAAAGCTACCAACAAGACAATAAAAGCGATTGTGTTAATTTAATTGAAATTGAAGATGAAATTTCGGCAACATTTGAGCTATTAAAAGTATTACATCAATACAATAGCTTAAATGCTTGGACATTATTAATCGCACCCGATCACGTCCCTAGTAAAGCGCTACTTGATTCGTGCTCTATCGATACGAGTAAATTACTCGTTATTAGACAAAAACACTTAGTGAATCTAGAGTACGTATTAAATTCGGCTTTACACAACGGTAATTTTGCAGCTGTAATTACTTGGACTGATATAGTTAATAACCAGCTATTAACTAGCTTATCTCTGGATATGAGTAAAACAAATACAAAGTTATATTGCTTCACGAAAAACAAACAAACCACAGAGATATTACTAGCTCAATAATCTTGTTAAACTAACATTTTAGCTTTACACCAAAATTATGACCTCACTGAATAAAACATTATGTCTTTGTGGCAGCCAACAAAATTATGTTGACTGCTGCGAACCTTTTCATTTGGCAATACAGCATCCTCAAACACCAGAGCTACTTATGCGCTCTCGTTATAGTGCTTATGCACTCAAAAATGCTAAGTATATTTATCAAACATATACAACAGATAAACAGCCCGAAAACCCCGTTAAAGAAATTAAAGAATTTGCAGATGGTTGCCGCTTTATAAAACTGACAATTATAGACTCAGGGCACGATGATAGTCAGGGTTTTGTAGAATTTAAAGCGCACTACTTTTATGATAATTTATACTGTGAATTGCACGAACAATCAAAATTCATTAAAGAAAAAAATCAGTGGAAATATTCTGACGGCGTTATATTACCTGTTGCAGATATAAAAATTGGCAGGAACGATGATTGCCCATGTGGCAGTACTAAAAAGTATAAAAAGTGCCATAGCCTATAAACCTCAACTTACCCAGGCATCAGGTATTTTGAAACACACTAATTAGTTAAATGATATGTACTCTAGTTTTGTACATATTATTTAACTTAATGTGGCGCATACGCACGAAAAGTTATTTATTTCCAAAAAACTCAGCGTCTCTAAATAAAATTTTTATACCAATCTGCTTATGTATGGGGTCTATCTAACGTTAAGAAAATTACGCTAGAACTAGGCAAAAGTTTTTGTATCTAGTTGTTCTAAATGAAAAATTTTTAACGACGTTATAGTGCAATTTAATTCGTTAAATTGATCAAAGATTTATGCAGGTTGGTATTATAGGGTTATTAGATAATTTATATTGTTCAAATACTTATACCAACTTTTTTAATTAAGTGATCTATTTTTAGATAACAGAATCGTGTCGATAACAAGACAAAAAATCGTTATTTAATTGGTCTATATCAGAAATTTTTAACGCCGTTAGCGTCAGATTTAATCCCTCAAACTGATTAAGCATTATTGCGGATTGGTTAGTTGGTTAGTATTATTCAGATTGATATTAAAACCCACATAACACATAACAAAAATGGACCACTTGGGTCCATCTCTACTTTTACGAGTACTTAAAATTTAAGAGTTACTCGTCGTCATCTAAATCAGCTTGTTGACGCTGTGCCGGCTTTGCTAAAATCTCTACGTAGAAAGACTTTAAATCTTGCTTTTCGATGTCGCTGATATGATTGCTAATCTCTGCAACGTGCACTACTTGAGCATCTTCAGCTGTATTACCAAACTTACAGTCAAATGCCCAGTAATCAGCATCTTCAGGTAGCGTTTTATTACGTTCTCTTTTCAAATATTTTTTCACTTCGTGCTTTGCAGCATCGACCATACGAGGGTATTTGATTTTCTCGTGATTCAGCGTGAATGTTTTCTTCATTACGTTCCTAATTACCTTGGTTTAATGATAACGGCATTTCATGTCATACCATTTGACATCATTATAGCAATTGCATTAAATTTTTGGATGCTTTTTTTAAACTAAATCAATTTTTAGGCAATTAACATTATAAATAGCTACAAAGCCTCTCTTTTTAGCCATCATTATTATAAAAATGACCATTTAAAGCTTGTTTTACTGGGCCTGACATAAGCTAATTTGAAATCGTAGATAGATAAATTATTTTGTAGGTCAATATTATGCTGTAGCTAAGTGAAGCGGTTGATGTAATGATTCATCATTAAGACCATCATAGAATGAAGCTACGTCCATTTGCGGATGCGATAGCTGAGTCTCTTTGTTCTTAATACGTCTGCGCACAGCTAGCTCACAATTATCAAGCACATTGAGTGGAATATGAGCTAAATCATTTCTTATTGAAAGTGGTTCAGGGTTTAAGCAGTGTCGTAACTTAATATCGCTCATACCTGCATGCTCTCCCACATTTGATAATAAAGCGGCGTTGTGTTGCCCAATCAACATATTAAACTCATCCGGTGCTAAAGGCTGCTTCGGACCCGAACCAAATTGCTTACGAAGTGTCTCTTCTTCAACAATAGGGTTTTCAATATCTGTTTTTGGAAAATGGAACTGACTAAAATCAAGCGCATCGTGGGATAACATTGCCAATAAAAGAGAAAACTCTCCTCGACGTTGTTCGTGTACACTTTTATTCAACCGTGTACTTAGTTGACTCTCTGTGATTAACAAATCGTCGATTTGCATAGACTTTAGCCGATTATTGTAGGTAATAGATATTTATCGGCTTTATTTCATTTTTCTTTAGCTTTTTTCTTTACTTAAATATAAGTTTTGCTATTATCAGCGCCGTTGCACTGGAGGGGTTCCCGAGCGGCCAAAGGGATCAGACTGTAAATCTGACGGCTCAGCCTTCGCTGGTTCGAATCCAGCTCCCTCCACCACTTTTCTTACCGCTAAGTTAAGTGGGGCCAAGTGTAACAAAATTAGTGTGGAGGGGTTCCCGAGCGGCCAAAGGGATCAGACTGTAAATCTGACGGCTCAGCCTTCGCTGGTTCGAATCCAGCTCCCTCCACCACTTTTCTTCTAAAATACCTTATATTTTAAACTTCAATATTTTTTAAAATTCCCACTGTAAACTTTGTCCATTATTCTTTAACCAATCTGATGCTATCTTATGATCCGGATAAAACTTAGCTACACGTTGCCAAAATACACGACTGTGGTCTAAGTGACGTAAATGCGCCAACTCGTGGACTATGACGTAGTCTATAATTGATTTTTTGGCTCCAATCAAGAGTAAGTTAAACGTAAGCTCACGTTTACTATTACAACTCCCCCATTTACGTTTATAGATACGTATTCGTAAATCATTCGGTAAAGGTTCCTCCATTAGTTTACAAAAGTGGGCAAGACGCATATCAATATATAATCCTAATTTTTCAGTTAAATACGCCTCAAGTAATGTTTTATACTTCAATTTTTTATGGCTCACTCGAGAAGAACACAATACGCTTAATGTATTCTCATGCTCTATAACTTGAGAATGCAAAGCGTGTTCAAACGTTATGTCTATAAGATTTGAGAAAATTAGAATTTTATGTGTTTCGAGTGGATATTGCTTTGAGTCTGCAATATTAATCTGTTTATCAAGTTGGCTATTTACCCAATCTCGTTTCTCAACCAACCATAAATCCAACTGTTTTTTAGGAACATAATGAGGCGCATAAACGGTTATTGACCGTTGGTGCACTTTAATAGCAACAGTCTTACGTCGGGCACTTCGCTTTAATTGATACTCAAACAACAGTTCTACCACATTTAACCAACACGAAATTTCTAATATTTTATACCAATAGGCTTAAGTATGGGATCTAATTAATAATAAAAAACAGGTCTATAACTAAGTGAAAACTTTATATCTAACTGCTTCAAACGATAATAGAAGACCAAGCCTTGCTGACCTTACAATATTAAAGTTCATTTTATCTAAGAGCGATTTAATCGCTGCGTGAGGTGTGTCACCTAGTGGGGTCGGTAACTTTTCATGCGTTACCTTACTGACTTACATCCATGTGAAAACAAGTAAAAACCTAGCAAAGCTTCTGCGTCCTGATCACGATTTTCACCTATATTTGTGCAGCGACAAAACGTAAATTACCTTTAGGTTGAATCCTAAAAACAGCGCATGTCTGGCACTTATGTTAACTGTACAAGCACAAATAATTGCTAAAAAATACAGTTTCACTTGAAACAAAAAAGCAGCGAATAAACCCCAATTAGATATTATTCAAAGTGATAGCAGTATGATAAAAACTTACACATAAATTCATATAATGGGAATTATAGGATTAACTACATTAGCTTTTTTAGATGAATGCGAACCTAAGTTAACCGATGGATAGTAAAGTTTTATATACGAGTAATCATGAGATGTGATCTCATGGCTATTACCACTGTCATCTTTAAAATACATTGAAAACGTTACACCATGATCAGCAAGAACCGCTTTTATATTTAAACTTTCAAGATGACTAAGCCACTGTATAAATTGCTCCCCTGTTGCCAAAAATGCAATTCCTTTACTGCGCCCCTCACCTTCAAAAAGTGCTAAACGAGTCTTTGAACTAGCATCCTCGAGCGTTAAAGGTCCTCGTCCGTCCTCATTCCAAAAAGCAAGTTCGGGTACTATACTAAAACCTAAAACGCGCTCATACCATTTAACTGCATTCGATAAATTTTCAACATTCAAATGGCAATGATCAATACCTGACAATTTAGGCATATTTTTATTATCCACGTTACTCACCAATTTCTGACTTTAATTGCTCTAAAAACTCATGCATGTAAACTGTACGCCTATTCGCTTCTGCTTTAGCTGATGGGGTATTCATGCTTTGAGCAATATGTAATAGTTTTATAAAAAAATGATCAAGTGTATATTTTTTATCATCAGCTTCTCGTTCAATACAAAAAGGGTCTTCTGGGTTATACAATAACCGAGAAATTGAGCCGCCAACTTTCATACATCGACTCACTCCAATCGCACCTAGTGCATCCATTCTGTCAGCATCTTGTACTATTTGCGCCTCAACTGTTTTAATTTCTATATTTGCGCTAAAGCTATGAGCCGCAATAGCATGATGAATATCATCAAAAAGTGACTCGTCATAATCAATCGATTTTAAAAATTCCAGTGCCTTATCTGCTGCCATAGTAGAGGCTTTTGCACGATCAGGGTGGTTTTTAGCCACCGCCACACAGTCATGCATCCACGCTGCAGGTAATACAACTGACATATTAGCCTGCTCTGCATTACATAGTTTTATTGCAACGCGCACCACTCGCTCTATATGCGTAATATCGTGAGCCACATCGGCATGCACTAAAGAGGTTATAAATTCTCTGCATTGTGAATTAAGTATTTGTAAATCGGGGCTTAAAACGGCGTCAGGCACTTTCAGGTTCCAAAAGCTAATTAATAAGTGAATTATTAGTACTTTACCGTGCTTTATAGCCCTCTTGCAAAACATTCATTGTATGTTGCCCGCTGCTTGACTAAAATACAGCGCTTATTTATTACTACTGAGAAGCCTTATGTCATCTGCCGTTTACCTACAAGCTGGTCGCGATAAATCATTAAAAAGAAAACACCCTTGGTTATTTTCAAAAGCCATCAAAAAAATTAAAGGTAAACCTGGATTAGGCGACACAGTAACGATTCACGATAGCGAAGGTAAGTTTTTAGCAACTGCTGCTTATAGCCCTCATTCACAAATTCGTGCACGTGTTTGGAGCTTTGACGAAAAAGAAATCATCGATCAAAACTTTTTTGAACGCCGTTTACGTCGCTCATTAGAAGCACGGAGCCAAGTAATAGAAGAAGGCGGATTAACAGGCTTTAGATTATGTGCAGCTGAGTCTGATTACTTACCAGGCGTTACAATCGATAAATTTGATAATGTACTAGTTTGTCAGTTACTAAGTGCGGGTGCCGAGCGTCATAAAGGCGAGATTGTTGGCGCGTTAATGGCTATTTTTCCAGGTTCTAGCATATACGAGCGCTCAGACGTAGAAGTACGTACAAAAGAAGGTTTGGAGCCAATTAAAGGTGTTCTTTGGGGTAATGAGCCAACACAACCTGTACTTATTGAAGAAAACGGCTTAAAAATTGAAGTCGATATAATTGAAGGTCATAAAACCGGATTTTACTTAGATCAACGCGATAGCCGTGCTGCACTTGAGCGTTTTTCAAAAGACAAAACGGTACTTAACTGTTTTAGTTACACAGGTACATTTTCGTTGTACGCTTTGCGTGGCGGGTGTGAGCATGTCACTAACGTTGATGTATCGCAACCAGCGTTAGATACTGCTAAACGTAATGTTGAGCATAATAACTTAGACTTAAATAAAGTTGATTTTGTGAAGCAAGATGTCTTTAAGTTGCTGCGTCAATACCGCGACGAAGGCAGACAGTTTGATACCATCGTAATGGATCCACCAAAGTTTGCTGATAATAAAGCGCAGCTAACGGGCGCGTGTCGTGGTTATAAAGACATCAACATGATTGCTATGCAAATACTAAAACCAGGTGGAACACTACTGACATTCTCTTGCTCTGGCTTAATGGAGCAAAACCTATTTCAAAAAGTTGTTGCTGATGCGGCTCTTGATGCGGGCAAAGATCTACTTATAATGGAGCGATTAAATCAAGCAGCCGATCACCCAATTGCGGGTAGCTACCCTGAAGGCTTTTACTTAAAAGGCTTAATTTGTAAGGTTTTTTAATATCTAATCATTCAATTTAATTAGTTAAACTGAATGATTTCAAGGCCTGCTGTTATTGTGCCATCATCTTCTTTGCTGGCACGTATTACCTTAGCCGTTGCTTTTAACGGTGCAATGCTAGGGTGAGTAGACGCTATATCAACTGTTAAAATAGTATCTGGCTCAAGTAAATCATCCAAATGCAATGATAACCCTGTCGCGCTCAAATCAACACACTCTGCCGTATAATTCAAGCCAGCTACTGGCTCCACTGTTGTTAAATTTGCAGTCGCATTTACCTGCATACGCCTAAAGTTTCGTTTGTCATCTGTGAACATAAATCCCTCTATACTATTGTATTAATTTGCTCTAACAATACACTCATTGAAAATGGTTTTACTACATAAGCGTCGCATCCTGCGTCAAATCCGGCTTTTTTCTCCAACTCCGACTCAAGGCCAGATACCATAACAATAGGTATATTTTTTGTCTCCGGGGTATGTTTTAGCATACGACATGTATCGTAACCATCAAGTCCTGGCATGCACACATCAAGTAAAATTATATCAGGTGGATTAGCAACCGCTGATGCTAAACAACTTTTACCTGAATCAGCATAGCTCACATCAAATTTAGCAGTGAGTGCTGCTTTAAGAATTTCATAATTAAAATACTCGTCGTCGACGACTAGCAGCCGTCGTGTTTTAGGTTCGATCAATGAGGACATGGGTATGCCGTTTCCTTCTCAAAGCAAAAATAAGTCCTCCCATTAAGGTACTAAGCTTAATGGAAAATGCAAGTTTTATTCTATTTCTTTTATTGCATTTAAAATGCGTTTTGATGAAATAGGATATGGAGTTCCTAATGTTTGGGCAAACAAAGAGACTCTTAGTTCTTGCTGCATCCAAAAAATAGCGGTTACTTCTTGGGGAATTGGCAACCCTTTAGGTGTTTTATTAGTTAATTTCTTATATTCAATTGCCACTTTATCAAGTTCAAGTACGCATAACCTATCTCTGTTTGGATCAACTGGTAATTTTTCTAAGCGTTTTTGAATGGCTTTTAGGTAACGGATTAAATCCGTTATTTTATCTGCGCCATGCGCGCTCACAAAACCTTTAAATATAAGTGACTCAAGCTGTGATTTTATATCGCCGTGCGCCGTTATCATGGTTAAATCAACGCGCCCTTTCATTTTTTTATGCAGCGCGTGAGCAATACTTAATACTTGCTCAACCTGCGTTGCAATCGACACAACAGCATCACCGAGCTCACCGCGTATTTGCTCTTTTACTGTTTCAAATGCTTTTTCGTCGCGTATATCACCGTGTTTTACTAATAAGCTATCGACACCTGCGGCTATACAGTCATCAATTAAATCAGCTATTTTACCAAATGGATTAAAGTACAAACCCAGCTTTGCTTTATTCGGTAAGTTTTGTTGTAAATACTTAATTGGCGATGGCACATTTAATAACACTAAACGGCGCAAACCTTGTTGATGTGCTTGCTGCGCTTTTGCTTCGTTATCAAACAGCTCCACTGCAGCGGCTGATTTTTTATCCACCAGCGCAGGGTATGCTTTTATCTCATATTGACCTTGCTTTTTAACGTATGAAGCGGGTAACTCACCAAAATCCCATTGTGTTAGGTCTGATTTTTCAATGCCTTTATCGGCTACTTTAGAGAGTGTTTCGGTTACTTCACCTTGCAGCTCTGCTTTAAGTTTGGCTAAATCAAGTCCACGAGCAAGTAACTTATCGTGTTCATCACGTACTTCAAACTGCAATCTTAAATGCGGTGCAAGCGCGGTTAAATCCCATGCCTCTGGATCAACTTTTACACCTGTCATTCTCAATAAACGCGTCGTTAATGCATCAATTAAGCTCCCTTGCATTGGCTCAATAGCTGCCAGCACTGCATCAGCATAGTTTGGTGCTGGCACAAAATTACGACGAAGCGATTTAGGCAATGACTTTATAAGTCCACTTATTAGCTCATGCCTAAATGCTGGTATGTGCCAGTCAAAACCACTTTCTTGCACTTGATTCAACAGCGCGACCGGTATTTGTACCGCAACGCCATCAACTGCTTGGCCTGGATCAAAATGATAAGCAAGCGGCAATATAATATTGTCTTGTTGCCATGTATCAGGGTAGTCAAACTCGGTTATATTACTTGCACCATGCTGCATTAACTCTTCACGAGTCATGTGTAAGTAATGCTTATTTTGTTGTTTTTGTGTTTTATACCATTTTAAAAATGCAGCGCGGTTATTAATTTCTTTGGGTATTTTTTTATCGTAAAATTCAAATAACGTTTGCTCATCAACTAAAATATCACGACGACGTGACTTATTTTCCAGAACTTGAATATCTTCTATTAGCTCACTGTTAAAGGCTAAAAAGCGCTCATTTAAGCCCAGTTCTTGCTCAACTAATGCAGTGCGTACAAAAAGCTCTCGGCTCACTTTAGGGTCAATATTGCTATAAACACAGCGGCGTTTGTTTACAACGAGTAGGCCGTACAAAGTTTGCTGCTCAAACGCAATTACCGCACCTGGCTTTTTCTCCCAATGAGGTTCTGTGTAACTACGTTTTACTAGGTGTTGTGCTAATGGCTCTACCCAGTTAATGTCTATTTTTGCATTTGTGCGGGCATATAATTTACTGGTTTCTACCAGCTCTGCTGACATGATCCATTTAGGGCTCTTTTTAAATAAACCTGAACCCGGAAAAATATGAAACTGACTATTACGTGCGCCTTTGTATATTTGTTTTTCATCTTTGAAGCCAATGTGGCTTAGCATCCCGCTTAATAACGCCTTGTGCACAAGCTCGCCATCAGCCGCTTGGCTGGTTGCTTTCATGCCCATTTCGTTACACACAGTACTTATTTGATAAACAATATCTTGCCATTCACGCAGACGCATATAGGCCAAAAAGTCTTTTTGACACAGCTTTCTAAATTGGCCGTTAGTCAGCTCGCTTTGCTGCTCTTCTAGGTAATTCCATAAGTTTAAAAAAGCAATAAAATCTGAATCTGGGTCGTCAAAACGACCGTGCTTTTCATTGGCCGCAGCACGTTTTTCTTGTGGGCGTTCACGTGGGTCTTGAATAGACAATGCTGCCACAATAATAATCACTTCACGCAATGCGCCAAGTTTATGGGCCGTAAGTACCATTTTAGCTAAACGAGGGTCAACCGGTAATCGGCTAAGCTCTCTACCTGAAGCGGTTAAACTCGTTTTGTTATCACGTTTGTCTGGTTTTACTGCTTGTAGTTCTTCTAATAACGATAGACCATCACTTATATTACGGCTATCTGGCGCTTGCACGAACGGAAATTGCGCCATATCACCAAGCCCGAGTGCCAACATTTGTAAAATAACAGACGCAAGGTTAGTACGCAGTATTTCAGGGTCGGTAAACTCTGGGCGCGATAAAAAATCATCCTCAGAGTACAAGCGAATACAAATACCCGCTTCAACACGTCCACAACGACCCATACGCTGATTAGCACTTGCTTGTGATATAGGCTCTATTGGCAAGCGCTGTACTTTTGTACGATAGCTGTAGCGACTTATACGCGCAGTACCTGGGTCTATTACATAACGAATACCCGGCACGGTGAGTGACGTTTCGGCTACGTTAGTCGATAAAATAATATGGCGACGAGAATGTGGCGCAAATATACGGTTTTGCTCTGCGTTAGATAAGCGCGAATAAAGTGGCAATACATCGGTGTGTTTTAAATTACGCTTGCTAAGTGCATCAGCGGTATCGCGTATTTCACGCTCACCATTTAAAAATATGAGAATATCGCCAGGGCCTTCAGCGCACAGCTCATCAACGGCATCAAAAATACCTTGTAGCTGATCGCCCTCGGCTTCCATATCATCTTTATTAATATCAGTAATAGGGTTGTAGCGCACATCAACTGGGAAAGTACGACCCGATACTTCTATAATAGGCGCATCATCAAAGTGCTTTGAAAAGCGCTCAGGATCAATAGTCGCTGAGGTAATTATTATTTTTAAATCAGGGCGTTTTGGAAGTAGGTTTTTTAAGTAACCTAGAATAAAGTCGATGTTTAAACTACGCTCATGCGCTTCATCGATAATAATCGTGTCGTATTGATTTAAAAAGCGGTCTTGCTGAATTTCTGCCAGTAAAATACCGTCAGTCATCAGTTTTACATACGTATTATTAGAAACCTGATCGCTAAAACGTATTTTAAAGCCAACTTGCTGACCAAGCTCACACTTCATTTCTTCAGCAATACGATTAGCCACGGTACGCGCTGCTAATCGGCGTGGTTGCGTATGCCCTATTAAACCATCAACACCACGACCAAGCTCTAAACACATTTTAGGTATTTGAGTTGTTTTGCCTGAGCCCGTCTCACCGGCAATAATAACCACTTGGTTATTTGCAATGGCGTCTTTAATTAATTCCTTTTTTTGACTTACTGGCAATTGCTCAGGGTAAGTCACTTTAGGGAGGCCAGCTAGGCGCTTATCGCGTAATTCTTGGCTACGGGTTATATCAGCCGCTATTTTTTCAAGCGCGTTGGCATGCTTGTTTTCATCGGTTATTTTTTTTACGCCATGTAAGCGTTTTTTGAAAATGAATTGATCTTTTTTTAAGCACGTTTTTAGCTCGCCAAACAACTGACCTAGGTTTACCACCCGCATACCTTATAAAATTAGTTAAAGAGCCGTAATTGTATCAAATTAAACGGCTGGGGTTAATCCTACAAAATGCATAACGCGAGGTTGTTTGTTATATAAACGCTGTTATTGAACTAAACGGTGAATAATAAATTTATTTTAAGCAGTTATTTTCAGCGCTAACTACATTGAATAAATTAAATGACGTTGGCTTATTCGTCGTTAAAAATGCCCACGTAGGTCGCTTGCGTATTCGATTTACTAGCTCGATACATGCCAGAGGTATTAAACGGCAAGCTAATATTCCCCTTAGTATCAATAATAATGACGCCGCCAGTGCCACCAATGGGCTTAAGCACACCGTTTATAACTTCATCCCCTGCTTCGGCTATGGTTTTACCTTGGTACTTAACGCGCGCACATATATCGCTTGCTACGTTATAGCGAATAAAATATTCACCATGCCCTGTTGCCGATACTGCGCACGATTCATTTTCAGCAAATGTTCCGGCCCCAATTACCGGCGCATCCCCCACGCGGCCATAACGTTTTGCCGTCATACCACCGGTTGATGTACCTGCTGCTAAATTACCATTTTTATCAAGCGCCACTGCGCCAACCGTGCCCATTTTGTAAGAGTTAGGTAATGCTTTGTGCGCGGCTTGGTACTCTTTACTGGTTGCTTTGGCTTTATCTAATTTTTGTTTTGCTTTTAAAAGTGCTTTGTAACGAGATTCGGTATCAAACAAGTTATTTTCGATAAGCTCAACACCTTGCTCTTTAGCAAACTCCTCAGCGCCTTGCCCACTGAGCATTACGTGTACAGAGTTATCCATTACCAAACGCGCTAAATTAATTGGGCTCTCAATATGCTTTACACCCGCAACTGCACCTGCTTCACGGTTTCGACCATCCATTATTGATGCATCAAGCTCATGTCCGCCATCGTAAGTGTATACCGCTCCACGCCCTGCATTAAAATAAGGGGATTGCTCTAATACTGCAATTGCTGCAGTCACCGCATCTAAGCTTTCGCCGCCTTGATGTAATACTTTATAACCTGTCTCTACTGCTTGCGTTAATTTTGCCCGATACTCTTCTTCTTGAGCGGGTGTAAATCGTGCTTTTTCTATTGTCCCTGCCCCACCATGAATCGCAATGGCAAAAGGAGTCTCTGCAGCTACTACGCTATTACTTAAAGCAAAAAAGCTGCTCGCAAAAAATGCTAATAATGGTGTTTTCATAATGAATTCTTTTATGGGGAAGTTATAAACCAATGTGAATGGTTGCGGGCTTAATTTCAACCAAAGTGAGTTTAATGACATAAAAAAAGCGCCTTAAGGCGCTTTTTCAAAATTTAACGTGTTTGTAATACCAATTTTATTAAAAACATGATTATTCTAGCGTATTAAATAGCTCACTAACTACGTTGAAAATTATTTATATAGAACAACTATGTATCATAATTTTAGCCTTGTTATTGAGCTATTTTCTTATCGCTATAATAGAACACTAATTTAATGCAATTGGTATAATTAAGCTTGTTGAGCTTTTAAACGCGCTAAACGTGCTACTTGATGAGTAGACGTTAAGAAAGAATAAATTGGTGCTAAGTAACCACGTTTACGAAGCTCTAGGAAATCAGCATCGCTTAGCTCGTTTAGCTTTTTCTCATCGATAAGGTAAATACCGTTGATGTCTTTTTTCTCGCCTTTAATGTCTACTGTAAGCGTTTGCGCAATTAGTAGCTCTTTATCAGCAAGGAATTTAGTGAACGCTTCAGTTACTTGAGAAAACTCAATAAAAGATACAAGCGCTTCTTTACGACGTTTTAGGTAATCAGTCTCTTCGCCATTTTCGAATAATGCGTTGCCTTCATCTTCACCAACAAGCGCACTTGCTTCATCAATTACAATGCCGAATTGATCTTGCTCTGGGTGCTTAACTAGACCCAGTGGGTAACGAGTAGATGCCATTGGTGCAAATGCTGCTGTCCATTTACCATCTTCTACAAAAAGGTTTTCGCCTGGCTCAAGACCAAACATAGCGACAGCTTGGTAAGTGTCATTTTCGTTATTTTTAACGAATGACATTGGAAACTCGTTTGCTACACGTGCAAACTCATGTGCAACTACTGGCACTAAATGTTGAGTTTTCATGAATTCTACATTGATGCCATTTTTAATTTTAATGTTGGCATGTTTTTCGTTGTGTAAAGGCTGTACTTGTTGCTCCGCCATGTTACTGCTCCGTTTATTTTTAGTTTATGTGTTTCATTTTTAATACCTTAAGGCTAATGCTTTTGAAACCAAAAAGGAAGGGAAACTTTTATGACAGTCGTCATCAAAAAATAAAATTTAACTAAATCCAAGCATTGCTAAAAAACACACAACCAAAACACATAAAATCAGATTAAAAACAATACACTTAATGATTGTTTTTAATACAAGTTACGGATACTCATTCACATTGATTAACATTCAGAGTGCGTTTATTTATAGTGTTTAGACTTAAATTTGAGCAAATAAAAAAGGCAGCTTATATAAACTGCCTTTAAAAATCACATTGGTACTTTAATTTAAGGCGCCCAATACACTTCAATATTTATGCTTGGGTGGTTAAGTACAGCGCGAAGTGGCATATCATTAACATCGCCCCCCGCTTTTGCTTGCTTATAAACAGCGAGTTTTTCTTCACCGCTAATTAAAAGCTTAACTACTTTAGATTGCGCAATGGCATTTAAAGTTAGTGTCATTCTCTCAGTAATACTACCTGTTACTTCACTTTGTATCGCGTTAATAGCACACACTGATTGTGTGGTTGTTAAACCATGCTTTAAACCGTTTGCATTTGGGAATAACGACGCTGTATGGCCATCAGGGCCCATACCTAAAATAGTCACATCATATGGTATTTTTAGTTCGCTATAAGCCGTTTCACACTCTTGTGTGCCCTGTTGGGCCGTTGCAGCAGTGTTCTTCATAGTAATAAAGTTAGCAGCACTACCATGATTTTGTAATAATGTACTTTTAATAAATGCTTCATTACTTTTTTCATGGCTTGAGTCTACCCAACGCTCATCAACCATAGCAACATCAACATGTTGCCAATCTAAATCAAGGGTTGATAAATGCTTATAAGCAGGTGCTGGTGATGAACCGCCTGATACCATCAATACAGCACGTCCATCATTTTTAATACCATCACGCAGTGATTGCTCAAGCGTTGCTGAAAGCTCTTTCGTCAACGCATCTTTATTATCAAAAAATTTCTCAACTAATGTTGCCATATTTATGCCTTATCGCCCGCGTTAAACCACACATGGCTCTTCTCTGCCAATAACTCATCGGCATCATCAGGACCCCAGCTACCTGCACGATAAAGTGCCGGTTTGCCTTTTTCTTGCCATCTGTCAATAATTGGATCAATCCATTTCCACGCTTGACGTACTTCATCACGATGAATAAATAACGATGGGTTATCGGCAGCCGCATCAAGCATTAAACGCTTGTATGCATCTGAGTGAAAACCGTTACTGTAAGCTTGTGAAAGCTCAATATTCATTGTTACTGGTTCAAGTTGCATTTCCAAATTATCGAGGCGCTTAGACATAAGCGTTAGTTGAATTGTTTCCTCTGGTTGCAAGCGAATAACAAGGCGATTTGGCTCAATATTACCTACGTTATCTTCGTAAATATTATGAGATACTTTTTTGTATTCAACCACAATTTCTGCACAGCGCTTAGCCATACGTTTACCTGTACGAAGATAAAATGGAACACCAGCCCAACGCCAGTTATCAATGTGTGCACGAATCGCAACAAAGGTTTCTGTTTTGCTAGAGCCTTCTTTTAGTTCTTCAAGATAACCGGGTACAATTTTACCATTTAAGTCACCAGGCACATATTGACCGCGCACAATATTTTCATCAACATCGCTACCATTCAGTGGGCGAAGTGCTTCTAATACCTTTAGCTTTTCATTTCGGATACTGCTGGCGTTAAGTTTATTGGGCGCTTCCATTGCAACTAAACACAGTAGCTGTAACAAGTGGTTTTGAACCATGTCACGAAGTGCGCCCGCTTTATCGTAAAAACCAGCGCGGCTTTCAAGGCCAACCGTTTCTGATAAGCTAATTTGGATGTTATCAATAGACTTAGCATCCCACATATTTTCAAACAATGAGTTTGAAAAACGCAGCGCCATTAAGTTTTGTACTGTTTCTTTACCTAAGTAATGATCAATTCGGAAAATTTGCTCTTCATTAAAAAACTCTGCAATTTTTCCGTTAATTGCTTCAGCAGAATCACCGCAATAGCCAATTGGTTTTTCAACAACAACACGTGATGTAGGGGTAATTAAACCTTTCGTAGAAAGTATTTCACAGCAAGTGCCGTATACAGCTGGCGGAAGAGATAAATAAAACACACGCGATTTAGTGCTTTCGTGCTCATCTAGAATGCCTTTTAGCACATCCCAATTATCATCCGCTTCTGTAACATTACTTACTACTGGCACTAAAAAAGTAGAAAACGCTTTCCAATCTTTAGCGTTAAACTCACCTTTGCTTAAAAATTCTTGTAATGCTTTATGCGCTGTTTCTACGTATTCAGCACGTTTAGATTCTTCGCGCACTGTTGGTAGGATACGTGAGCCTTCAGGTAAATTACCTTCTTGATATGCTCTGTACATTGCAGGTAGTAATTTGCGTAACGCAAGATCACCACCGCCCCCAAAAATTATAATATCAAAAGGATTAAGCATAGTTACTCTCTACGTTGTGATACCCAGTACATTTTATAAATGCGCGGGTATGCCTATTTATTGCTAGATTAGATGGCTTTTATAACTGTATTTAAATAAAAGCCTGCTGAATTGTTCTGTATTGATGATTTATTATTATTTATTTTATCATTTGCGCTTATTAAATGAGCCTTAGGGGCCCTGTATCTCCTCTCACAAAAATACAGACCCTAAGCACTCCAGCGCTACCCGTTCAAAGGTACTCGGTTTACTTACTTACGTAAGCGAATTTTTTACTGCGTACGGTTTTGCTTGTAGTACGCCATTAAGCCGTTTGTCGAACTATCATGGGCGTGTTTTACGCTTTCATCAGTGAGTTCACTTTCAATTTTAGATGCTAACCCTTTACCTAGCTCTACACCCCATTGATCAAACGAGCATATTTCTAAAATAATGCCTTGGCAGAATATCTTATGTTCATACAGTGCAATTAAACGACCCACTGTTTTAGCATCTACAGTATCTAATAACATTGATGTTGTAGGACGATTGCCTTGATGAATTTTATGATTTAATAACTCATCAATCTCTGCTTGCGATTTACCCTTAGCGGTTAAATCAGCTGTAACTTGCGCTGCATCTACACCACTCATCATCGCTTCTGTTTGTGCAAAGAAGTTCGATAATAAAATATCGTGATGTTTATCAACATTCACTTGTGGTTTAACTGATGCAATAAAATCTGCAGGTACAATTACATTACCTTGGTGTAAGCACTGATAAAAGGCATGCTGACCATTAATACCCGTCATGCCCCAAATAATTGGAACCGTGGTGTAAGGTACCGTTTCGCCCGCAAAGTTAACATGCTTACCATTACTTTCCATTTCTCCTTGCTGTAAATAAGCTGGCAACATATGCAGTGCTTGATCGTACGGTAATATAGCTTGCGCTGTATAACCTAAAAAGCTCGTATTCCATACACTAAGCAATGCCATAATTAATGGTATATTTTGCTCAAACGGCGCAGATTTAAAGTGCTCGTCTATTTCAAACGCACCTTCTAAAATTGCTTCAAAGGCGTCATAGCCTAAATATAAAGCAATGGGTAAGCCTATCGCACTCCAAAGTGAAAAGCGACCGCCAACCCAATCCCACATAGTGAATACGTTTTCGTCGCTGATACCAAAGGCTGCCGTTTTTTCTAAATTTGTACTTACTGCAACAAAATGCTTTGCAATTGTACTTTCATCTTTTGCTGTTTGTAAAAACCAATCAACGGCTGTTTTAGCGTTTGTCATGGTTTCTGACGTAGTAAATGTTTTTGACGAAATAACAAATAATGTTGTTTCAGGATCAATGGCTTTTAAAACAGACGAAATTTGTACACCGTCAGCATTAGATACGTAATGAACATTCAATGTATCATCTGCCAGTGCTTTTAATGCCTCGGTTGCCATTTGCGGACCAAGGTTAGAGCCACCAACACCAATACTTACAACATCTTTTACCGCTTTGCCGGTATAGCCTAGCCATTTTCCGCTACGAACTTTTTCAACAAACACTTTAATTTTAGCTAATTCGTTATCTACTGCTTGTGTCACGTTTTCACCATCAACAATGAGTGGTGTATGAGCACGATTGCGAAGTGCCGTATGCAGTACTGAGCGATTTTCAGTGATATTAATTTTTTCACCACTGAACATTTTATCGCGCCACGATGCAATATCGCAATCTTTAGCAAGCGACATTAAGTTAGCAAAAACATCGTTATCAATAAGTTGCTTAGAATAGTCGAATAATACGCCAGGTACTTGAGTAGAAAACTGAGAAAAACGCGTGTCATCTTGTGCAAATAACGTTTTCAGATGTGTTTGTTTCATCTTAGCTGCACTTTGTTCGAGTGCTTGCCAACTTGCTAGTTGCGTTCGGTTAGACATGAGAATACCCTCTAAATTTTTCAACCAATTGATTTAAAAATGCTTTTTATAAAATAAAAACGATAAAAATTGCTTATTCACACTAAAATAAAACGCCGATAGTATAACTAAAAATGCAAAAAAGGTGCTGTTTTTATAATTTTAGATGCAGATGATAACGCAATTTTTAGCTTTTGACACCGGTATCATAAAGATTTTATAAATTAATTTACCTGTAATTTTAAAGGCACCTGCCATAGCTTAATTGATTAAAATGAAATATTGATGAATTTTCATAAGCACAATAATTACTTTATATAGTTATTCACTAATTACTGTACTTGTTTGCCTTGCGATCAAATCGACCTTAAAAACAAAAAATCGGCCCTAAAGCCGATTTTGTATAAATTACAATCTTTGTTTAATTGCTAAGCGCTAACCCACCATTTAAATTATAAACAGCTTTATAACCCAGCCGCATTAAATTACTCGCAGCAATTTTTGAGCGGTTACCACTGCGGCATAATAAAATGTATTTGTTATTTTTGTTCAACTGTCCTTCAAATACCGCATTCGCCATTCTGCTAAGCGGTATATTTAATGTTTTTTCATCGAGTATATTAAATAACTGGGCAACATTATTTGCGCCGTGTTCGTATGGCTCGCGTGTATCAATTAAATATACATCGCTGGTGTTTAACATTATTTTAGCGTCATCAAAATTTAATTGCAGTGTATCTACTTCAGGTAGCGCATTTACATAACCGCACAGTTGTGTGTTATTCACTTGTTTTGAAGCATCGTACTGCTGCTTTTCAATTACAAATTCATCAACTGAAATACTGCCGCTCACTAACGCATTGAGTAATGGCGTTTGGCTTTGCTGAACGGCCCAGTTCATAGCAAAACATTGTTGGTAGTCGTGCCCTGAGCAAATAATACTAATGTTATTTAGTTGCTCGCTTATTGCTAAAATAGAGCGAGCCATAGCTTTTGCATCCCCACCCATAAGGGAAGTATTGCCAAGTCCTGCAGGCAGAATTAAATCACCACAAAAACAATAACGCGTTTCGCCACTACTGTTTTTTAATAAATAACTTACGCTATCTTTGCTATGCCCAGGTGTAGCAACTTTTTCAAGTGCGTCATTTGCTAAGCTAATATTTGCTGCGCCTACGGGCCAACCTAGCGAATCAACCTCACCTTTTACAACTCTTGATGCAAGAACGCTGGTTAACAAATTAGTCGCTGACTCTCGCTCTTGATGAAGATGAGTATTAAGCACCGCTGAAATAGTTAGATCTTGTGTATTGGCTATTTTTTCAAAACGCGGAATAAGCTCAATAATCGGGTCTATTATAACTGCGTGTTTATCATCGCTCACATAAAGCCAACTACATGCACCTTGGTGCCTAAATTGAGTAAGGCCCAGTGCGCACACTTCTTGCTGTGGTGTCGTACTGTCAGACACGATTAAACAGTTTGCTTGTAATATTGTTCTTAGAGCGCGAATACGACCACAAGCATTATCAATATCTTGCTGTGTTGCCGCAGGTCCAAACGAAAGTCTAATTGCGTTTTCGCTTTGCCATTTGCTTGCACCCATTGCATCTAAAACAAAACTTGTTGATGCCCCCGTACTACAAGCCGAGCCTCCACTTACGCGTATGCCCGCCGCATCAAATAAATCAATCACCTCTTTGCTTGTTAAATCGTTAACAGCAAAATTAAGTGTAGTGGGCACGCTATAAGCAAAGTCGTGATTAAATGTAATATTGCCAAAGGTATCTACAATTGCACTTTGTAATTGACTGCGATAGGAATTAAGTACATCAACTGATTTAAATGTGCTGCCTGATTTATCAAGCAACAGACTAAATAGCTTATTTAGCCCTGCAATACCGGGTAGATTTTCGGTGCCTGAACGCATTCCACTCTCTTGACCGCCACCCGCTATAAAAGGTGTATACGCACTGCCACTACGAATATATAAAAAGCCAATACCCTTGGGCGCATAAAGCTTATGCCCCGAAAAAGGGGCGTAATCTATTGTTGTGTCACTCAGCGCGAGTGCCTGTTTACCAAGCGCTTGCACGCAATCCACCATCCACGATACATTTTTATTGCGGCTACGAATTACCTGCTCAATAGCGGGTAAATCTTGATATACACCGGTCTCGTTATTAACGGCCATGGTGCAAATCATCAATGCATTATTAATATGCTCTGCAATAAAATCTAAGTCTAAAATACCGTTACTATCCACTGGAATAGCAAGCACTTCAGCGTTAATGTCAAGTACGCTATTCCAATGTTTAAGTGTATTTGGCACCGCTTTATGCTCAGTTGCGCCATATAATAATACTGGGTTTTTAACTGGGTATTTTTTAGCATTAATAAGCGTAGAAACTACTGCTGTTTGAATGCCTTCTGTCGCGCCAGACGTAAATAAAATATCGCCATTACTTGCGCCGATAACAGTGCGTGCTTTTTGACGTGTTTGTTCTAATAAATGCTTGGCTTGAATGCCTGTAATATGGGGACTTGAAGGATTACCAAAACAAATTTGCATAGTATGAGAAACAACATCAGCAATACAAGGCAACACAGGAGTGGTTGCGTTTGCATCAAGGTAAACTTGTTTTACTGGCTCATCGTGCAATAAAAAATCAGACATTAAAAAACGCACCTTATTACTAAAAAATATATCTTATTACCAATAGTACATAACTTTACAGGTAATGAGTAATAATCAATTAGCACTAGAGGTGCGTTTACTATTCTTTTTTAAACTAAAAGTCTGTTTACCTAACCTTAACCCTGGTTACTTAACTCTTCATGGGTTGACGACCAGGCTGTTATTAGCGCTTTTACTAATGAAGCCAACGGGATGGCAAAAAACACCCCCCAAAATCCCCATAAGCCACCAAAAAATAATACTGCGACAATTATAAACACCGGATTCAAATCAACCGCCTCAGAAAATAACAGTGGCACAAGTACGTTGCCATCAAGCGCCTGAATAATTCCGTAAATAATTAAAATAGTCCAAAACTGCGTTTCTAGGCCAAATTGAAATAGCGCCACGGCCGCTACGGGTATAGTCACAAGAGCAGCACCCACAAACGGAATTAACACAGAAAAACCAACTAACACACCTAGTAACGCCGCATAACGCAAATCTAAAACGGTAAATGCAATAAACGACACACCACCAACAATCAAAATTTCAAACACTTTACCGCGAATATAATTCATGATTTGCTGATTCATTTCGTTCCATACTTGCAAAATTAAGCGTCGTTGTTGAGGAATGAGTTTAGCTACGCTTCCTGTAAGCTCTAACTTATCTTTAAGCATAAAAAATACAAGTAACGGTACAAGTACCAAATAAATTAACCAAGCAACCACATCTTTTAAAGAAGTAAGCGAAAACGACAACACCACTTGGCCAAACTCAATAACTTTAGCCTCTACTGTTGCAACAATTGCTTGTACTTGCTCAGTATTAATCAAACTAGGGTATTGTTCGGGTAAAGCCAACAAGTAAGACTTCCCCTGCTCTACCATGTGTGGGGTTTCTTGTACTAAATTACTTGTTTGTTGCCAAAGTACCGGACCTATAACTAAAATAAGCGTCAACATAATGCCGGTAAATACCAACATCACAATAACCGTTGCTGTAAAACGCTTTAAACCAAAGCGCTCTAAATGAAGTACAGGCCAGTCAAGTAAATAAGCGATTACAAGAGCAACCAGTACTGGCACTATTAAAGAGCCAAAAAAATAAAGTAAGGCAACCGATGCCAATAATAAAAATAATAAGGTAACCGAATGAGGATCCGAAAACTTTCTTTCGTACCATGTTTTTACATATTCAAACACGTAATGGCTCCACTAATAACAACCCTTGTTGTTTATTTAAATTGTAACTATAAGCATATTTTTTCAAAAATCGTTCTATATCATCAACGTTTTCATCGTTATTTAAACTAAAAGTGATACTTTGTTGTAATGATGATGCTTTACGCAAGCCCAATTTAAACTGAATAAACTGTTGAGGACACCTATAAATTCGCAAATCTTGTTGTAACATACTCGCTTTACCAATTTATTAAAATGAATAATAAGTCACATAATCACGGTCTTATTTTTATAACACGTGAACAAATGTAACTTTTTCTTAAAACAACCCCTGCAATGGTTTATCCTGTATACCATAGTTAGTAGTAAGGATAAGTTAATGCCTGGCACGCATAATAAAGCGCAACTACCAAGTAATCCAACACTCAAAGAGATTAATTGGTTTAAAAAGCAAATAAATTGGGGGGAGTTACCTCCTTTTTATCATTTAGTTGCTTCCTCAGTCAGCGAATCTGAGGGAATATTAGAGCATGGTTTTGACAACGCTGTTAAACAGCTTATTAATAAACGCAACTGGAATTTAGACTTATTAGAAGGCTATGAAGATAACTTAGGTGAAATCCACACCAAAAATAAGCCTCGAATAGCACTTCATCAAGTGTTTACCGACCGCGGTTTTGAACTTTGGGCGCAACCTTATGCAAAAGACGTAGTCATAGATCAGTATATAAAAGGAAACCGCTTTGTTGAATTTAAAGTATGGGATCCTATTTCAATGAAAAGCCTGATCAGAATAAACCAATTACATAAATTTGTTGGCTTTTATTTTGAAAGTGGCGACAAAGCTGATAAAGCACTTATATTACATGCACACAAAGTAGTTCATAAAATTATTACTTTTTTGCAGCGCGAATTGAACGTTGTAAAGCTTGATGGAGTCACAATAAAAGAACTATACCAATTGTGCGAAAAAGACAGCCGTGCAAGTAGTGACGAAATAGACATTGCCAAAATTGCTATTGGTGAACCAATAAACAAGGAATAAAATGCAGCTAAAATCAGCCTTTATGACTTTATGCAGTGCCGCACTTACATTTGGCCTATTAGTAGGTGAGCCTTTAAAGGCGCAAACCAACTTTACACTTCCTGATTTAGGAACGTCAGCATTACAAGCACTTCCACTCGAAAAAGAACAAGCGATTGGCGAAGTAATGATGATGCAAATAAGAGGCTCATCGCCAGTAATTAACGATCCTGTACTTGATGAGTACCTAACTACGATTGGCCGCAAACTTGTAGCAAATGCTAATGACGTACGCTTTCCATTTTCATTTTTTTGGATAAACAACCCTGAAATTAATGCGTTTGCATTTTATGGCGGACACGTTGGCGTACACACAGGCTTAATTGCTCAAGCCGATAACGAGAGCCAGTTTGCCTCGGTACTCGGGCACGAAATTGCTCACGTAACACAGCGCCACTTAGCACGTAGAATACAGCAGCAACAAGATAACAGTGCCTTGACCATTGCTGGTATGATTGCCGGTATATTGGCAACGGTTGTTGCACCTGATGCAGGTATTGCTATTATTTCAGCGAGCCAAACACAATCAGCTTTTAGCCAGCTAACCCATAGCCGCTCAGCCGAGCAAGAAGCTGATCGTATAGGCATGCAAACACTAAACAATGCAGGCTTTGATGCCCGTGCATCAAGTGAATTTTTAACCAAGCTAGCCGCGCAAATTCGTTACAAATATAAGCCACCTGCATTTTTATTAACTCACCCATTACCTGAAAGTCGAGTATCTGATGTGCGCTTGCGTGCTGAGCAATTTCCGGTGCGTTACCTAACACCGAGTCTTAATTTTAACTTAGCAAAAAGCAGAGTACTAGCTCGCTACGACAATAAGCCTGAAAACGCTGAAGCACTGTTTAGAAAATTAATGCGTGAAAAAAATTACGATAATACAGCATTAAAATATGGCCTAGCTATAAGTTTGCTCGATCAGAAAAAACTTGATGAAGCACAACCTATATTAGATGAACTGTTACAAAGTGATCCTAAAAACCTATTTTACATAGATACAAAGACCGACTTACTCATCGCGCAAGAAAAAGCCGATGAAGCGGTTAAATTTTTAGCCGAGTTAAACAATTACCGCCCTAATAACCAAGTAATTACCCTTAATTATGCTAATTCGGCACTGGAAGCTAAACAATATGAATTAGCAGAGACCATACTTAAGAGTTTTTTACTTGAAAAGCCAGATCATAGCCTAGGTAAACAATTACTTGCCGACACTTATAAAAAACAAGATAAACTAGCAGCCTACCACGAGGCTAATGCCGATGTATTATCGCAATATGGTGCTTATTTAAAAGCCGCTGACGAAATCCAAAAAGCACTTAACTTCGTAGAATCAACAGAACTTGTAAAGCAGCAACGATTAAAAGCCTTGCTTACCCAATATCGTCGTTTACAAAAAGAGCTTGCAAGGCTTTAAGTCTGCAAGCGCTTGCCCTAAAATAGGCGAAACTTAATATTTGGATACATTTTATGTCTGTTACTCTTTACCATAATTCGCGCTGTTCTAAATCACGCGAAACACTTGCCTTATTACAAAGTAAATCTGTAGAGCCAACTATTGTCGAATACCTAAAAACACCACTGACTCACGAGCAAATTTCAACCCTTGTAAGCCAACTTGGTTTTTCATCGGCACGTGAACTAATGCGTACCAAAGAAGATGACTACAAAGCGCTTAACCTAAAAGATGAAACGCGCGAAAATGCACTTATTGATGCCATGGTAAAAAAACCTAAACTGATTGAGCGCCCTATTGTTGTTAACAACGGTAAAGCTGCTATTGGTCGTCCACCCGAAAACGTATTAAGCGTTTTATAATGAGCACAACCATAGTGGTACTTTATCACTCTAGCCACGGTTCAGTTGAAGCTATGGCACATGAAATAGCTGAGTCAGTAGAGCAACAAGGCGCAACTGCACTGCTTCGCACGTTTGTAGCTAAAAACGCACACGATATCGTAATAACCAAAGATGATTTAATTAATTGCGATGGCCTTGCATTTGGCACGCCAACCCGATTTGGCATGATGGCCTCTCAAGCAAAAAGCTTTTGGGAAACCACCAGCGACTTGTGGCTAAAAGGCCAACTAATCGATAAGCCAGCGTGTGTATTTTCGTCATCAAGTAGTATGCATGGTGGAAATGAAGCAACCTTACTTAACTTATCTCTGCCATTATTACACCACGGCATGATGCTACTGGGCGTGCCATACGATGTGCCCGAACTACTTGCAACACAAACCGGTGGAACACCATACGGTGCAACACACGTCGCTGGCAGCGCTAACAGTGCACAGCTAAGCAAAGACGAAATTAAAATATGCCAAAGCGTTGGTAAACGCCTTACTCACATTGCGAGAAAACTTAAATGAATACAGCTGACAATCCAGCTAAAAAGCCAATTACAATAAAATTTCAACGTGCCGCACTATTTGGCTATGTAGGTTTGCTTGTTCTAATTCCATTGTGGATGTATTTTGTACCCCCTCTAAACGGTAATGCGAGCTTAGTATCTTTATTTTTGCCCATCATTCCGTTACTGCTGCCACTAAGAGGCATTATTAAAGACAACACTTACACCTATGCGTGGGCTAACTTTATTGTAATGCTGTATTTTATTCACGGGCTTACCATGCTCTGGGCGGCGCCAGCTGAACTGATATGGGTATTATTGGAGCTTGTATTTGCATCCGCCATGTTTATTGGTTGTACATATTATGCACGGCATCGCGGTCAAGAACTTGGTTTAAAAATCCGTAAACTTAAAGAAGAACTTGCAGAAGAAAAAGCGGCAAACGAGCACAATAAATAGCGTAAACCATAAGCAAAAAAACCGTGTTTAAAGTTAATTAAACACGGTTTTTTATAAATAATTTGACTGTTTTTACACTTACAAAAACCTGCTTATATAAGGTCAATTTATTCAAATATTTTATAGGTTGGCATTAGCTAAACTAAATCACTCAAAGCAGTGAGGGTCACAATACCAGCTAAACCCAGCTGAGCAACTAAACTAACCAAAGAAAATACCCTAAGTATAAACAAACCCCAAGGGTGTTTTATATGAGGATATAAAGCACAACGCTTTAGAGTGGTTGCAAAGAAAAAACACACCACTGCAATCATGGTTAACGTAAGCGTTAGTTCGCTTTTTATAGTAATTGTTTCATCAAAAAAGAAAAACAATTGTAACGGTAAAAACAACGTCACGATAGCATGTAAAGCATGCACCTTTTTAATACGATCAAATTGACCTTCAGGCGACAACTCTTTAATTCCAAAGTCACGTTCTAAGCATTTAACTAAGTTATTAGCCTTAATATTAACGGCCAAACGGTAGCAGCTTAACCCTTCGTTGTTACGCGCTCTAAAGTCGTAGCCACTTTTAAGTAACAACACCATTAATGATTCATTTTTAGCAAGTACAGCATAATGTAATGCTGTATTCCCTAAATTGTCAGCCGCTTTTTTATCTTGCTTTGAAAGTAATGTTTCCACAACATTTACAAAGCCTTTTTCAGCTGCCCACATAAATGCTGTTTTATTATTTTCATCGGCAAGAACACCGGTAGCACCTTGTTCAATAAAGCGCATAGCCATGGTTTGTTTGGCTGTTTTTTTACGCAAGTGAGTTAATAAAGCTTTCTCTAAAAGAACAACAGAATCAACGTCAGGAGATACCTGCGTAAGCAACGTAAAATAGTCTTTACCCGTTGCCACTTTTTCGCTAGCAAGTTCACAAAGCACATCTAAATCAGCAATAGACTCTGGAATAAATGCACTTAAGCGTTCTCTAAAATCAACTTCTTTCCAGAGTGATAGCGTGTCAACAGCAGAGAGTTTACTGCCATTATTTAAGGCATGTTCAATTAACGTAAAATAACGCTTACTAAAAAACAAACCGAGTAACGACAGAGGCGTACTAATATCATTTTGCGTGGCAATACTTGCGTACTGCTCTAATCGCTCGCAAAGCATTAGCACTAAACTTTCAGGGGTATATTCATTATCGTAGTAGTGGCTTTTAACTGCACTAATATACGCTTGCGCATCTTCATCATATTCAGAAATATGTTGAAAAAAGCACTCTTCAAAAGGTTCAAGTGGAGTTAGCCACGCCAAATAATAAATAGGCGGCAAAACAGTGGTGCAAACACCATCATCTTCATTAGTAGAACGACAAGCAGGCCAAGCTTCTAACGCATCTAAAATAAAGGCACCGTTTTGTTCTACAAGTCCTTTAATCAGTAACGGGTATTCCTTTGGCCAAATCAGTACATTTTCCATTAAAACAACACAACTCCAGTGTAGCTCGGGTGAGTGGTCAGTTATAACAGTTTTTAGCTGACACCACGCTTAATCAAAGAACTGATATTCTACCACACCTTGATCGCCACGCTAGAGCAAAGTCGATGAATAAATGAAATTATAAAAACAACCAAGTACATAAATACTTGGCTGTTTTTGAGGTTGGAGTTGGGCTTAATCAGAGCCAGACAAAATCGTTATTTATTTTTTAACTCTTTAGTAACTTGCTCTAAACCTACATCTGAAATACGTTGGATAATCTCTTTTTGCTTAGCGCTTAATAACGAAATACCCTCAGCAACAATGTCGTATACTTTCCACTCATTGTTTTTACCTAATCGAAGCTTAAAGCTTAAATCTATTGTTGGTGCATTAGGCTCTATAATTTGTGTATTAACCGTTGCATACTCAGAATCGCTTATTGCATTATTACGTTCAAATACAACCTTTTGACCCGTGTATTTCATCAATGCACCAGCATAAGTACCCGTTAAATAATGCTCTACTGCATCTATAAATTGAACTGCTTGCTCGCGCTCAATCCCTTTAATATGCTTACCTAATAATTTAAACGAGACAAACTTAACATCAATATGTGGCATTAAACGTTTTTCAACAATCTCAGACATTGCTTCTTTACTTGCATTCCCTTTTGCATTTACTTTGCCTATATCGGCGAATAACGTATTAGCAACTGATTCTAAAAGTCGATCTGGGGATTGCTGTTCTTGTGCAAAAAGAGAACTGCTTAAAAATGCAGTGCCTAGCAGTAATAGTTTAATTAGTTTCATAATAAGTTTTGTCTGTGTGATTAAGATGATTGTAATTTACGCGAACTATACGCAATAAAAAAGAAGCAAATAAGCAACTTATTAGTGCCTAAACAGCACCAATAAAATAACTAAATATAATTCAAGTAGTTACTATTTTATATTAACACCTCATAAACAACCGGCATTTTATCCTCATTGAATTTGTTAACTGCTCGCCCTTATCATTTGGATATCACTTTGAATTAAACAGAATTGGTATCTATGAAAACGTCACTTAAAATATTTTTTATCTCTTTTTTATTAGTAATTTCGTTTTTTGGCAAACTTGCTTTTGCCCAATCGGATCACGGTTACGCTGTAGACTTTCTTAAAGGCGAAGGTAATGTCAATGGCGTAAAAATAGCCTACCAATACCATGCGCCTAGTATGCAAAGCCTCATTGGTGATGCGCGATTTTATTTTGAGACAAGTGTAAATATGTGGGAATATCGGCACGGCGATGAAACACAATCGAACATAGTTTTAGCCATGTCGCCTGTATTACAGTTTCCGGCGTTTAGTTTCAATAACACACCATTTTACGTTGAAGCTGGTATTGGTGTGTCATTGATTGATGAAACTCAATTTGCAGGTAAAAACATCAGCACCCACTACCAGTTTGAAGACCGTATTGGCCTTGTTGCCGACCTTGGAAAAACCAACGTGGCACTTAGAGTTATTCACTATTCAAACGCAGGATTTAAAGAGCCAAACCCAGGCCTTAATTTTTTAACGCTTTCGATCGCTAGGCGTTTTTAAAAGCAATTTATTGGTTGTATTTTTTAGTTATTTTATTGATGTTATAGCGTGAAACGGTCACACTTAAACGTACTAAATATTAAGTGATACTGCGATGCAAACTTGGCATATTGTAATTATTGTCGCCGTTGTTTTTACCATTATCATTGGTAATATTGCGCTGATTAGACTCTCTGCAAAAAAGGAGTTTAAAAAGCCCAACGCCAATATAAAAAATACAACAGATACAAAAAAGCCCTGATTAATCAGGGCTTTTTAATTCATTAAATCGTTCTATTTAACCAACTAACCAATGCGCCATAAAAGCAATAATTGGTAGAGTAATTAACGTTCTCAAAATAAATATCACAAACAATTCAAATATATTAACCGGTATTTTGCTGCCTAACAGCAACGCACCAACTTCAGACATATAAATAAGTTGAGTAACACTCATAGCCGCAATAATAAAACGCGTTACATCGCTCTCAATAGTACCGGCTGCTAATATTGACGGAATAAACATATCAGCAAAACCGACCATAATAGTTTGTGCAGCTGCTTCAGCCTCTGGTACTTGCAGTAATTCTAAAAACGGAATGAATGGCATCCCCAAATACTGAAAAATTGGCGTGTATTCAGCAATAATTAACGCAAAAGTACCCACAGCCATAACCACTGGCAACACAGCAAAAACCATATCCAGTGCATTATGTACGCCCTCTTTAACAGTACCGACAAAACCTGGGGCTTTATCTGCTTTAGCGAGTGCAACATCTAAAGAATGGCCAAACAGTGTTTTACCCGTTGGAACTAACTCCGCGTTAGCATCAGGCTTTGAGCCATCAATTAATACATCCTTTTTAAAGCGTAATGGAGGTAAACGAGGCACAATAATAGCAGCCACAACACCCGCTAAACATACCGTTAAATAAAACGGTGCAAATAAGTACTCAAGTTTAACTTGGCCAATAACTACTAAACAAAAAGTAATAGATACAGCGGAAAAAGTAGTGCCGATAATAGCGGCTTCGCGTTGTGTGTAGTGCTTATCTTCGTATTGGCGAGCCGTCATTAAAATACCTACGCTACCATCACCTAACCACGATGCCACACAGTTAACAGCGCTGCGCCCTGGTACACCAAACAAAGGTCGCATAACTTTCGTTAATAAAGTCCCAACAAGCTCAAGCAAACCAAAATTAAGTAATAAAGGCAGTAACAGGCCAGCAAGTATAAATACCGAAAACAATACAGGCAGTAAATCATTTAACACCAATGCCCCTGTATTTTCAGAAATAACGGCATGTGGCCCTACTTTTAAATGCGTCATTAACACAAACACAGTGCCAAATAAACGCGTAACCAGCCAAATCCAACTAACGTTGAATAAATGATTTAAAAGTGGAATTTTACAAATAACTTGCGGTTTAAATACACTTACAACGAATGAAAGTAAGCCCGTAGCGCAAATAATTAACGTAATAATAGCCTGTGCTGAATCTGCAAAAAAAACTTGCATTGCTTTAGCCATCATAGCGATAGGAATGGTCATTACTTCACCGGTAGAAACCGGTGTCATAAACAAAAAAACACCAATTAGTGAAGGTACTAAAAACGTAAACCAAGTACGCCAATCGTACTGCGTAGAAGTCGGTAATTGAGACATATTTTTAACCTATAAAAACCACAAAAAGAGCTTAGCGCTCTTTTTGTAGTAAAAATTTATTCTTATTTAAATTTTAATGCCGCGCTGAATGAGTGCCGCTTCTAATGCTTGTTGTAAACCGTTCATAGTACCTGGTTCAAGCGTTTCGCCTTTATCATCCATCCACGTTAAGCTTGTACCACCTTCTTTAGTTTTACTCACTAAAATTTGGTATTGCCCTTCATCAATAGGTAATTGAGTAACTTCGTCGCCCCAAATAGAATCCCAAACGCTGCTCTCTGGTGTTTTATAATCAGCTGTGATTAAACCTGTATCTTGGTTAATTTCAACAATAGTGAATGACAAACGCTCTAAAAAGCCAGAGAAACGGTCAAATACTGCATCGTAAGATTGCTCAGTAACCAGTGCCGCATTGCCTTTATTATCAAAGCCCATTTCAAGTGAAATAATACCTTGGCGTTTACGTAAATCGACTTCTAACTGACGGTAACGGTAATCAAATTCACTCACTACTTGGTTAAGCGCGCGCACTTCTAATTGCTGCTTAAGTAAATCGGTTAGTGCGTTATCACCTTTAAAATCAATTAAATCAACACGCAAAGACGCAGTTCGCTGATGTGATTTTTCTTCAATAGTAAACTTGAATTTTTCTAAATCAGCATTCTCGTCACTGCCCCAAAGCCAGCTTTCTTCTGTTTTAATAATTGAATACCAATCAGTTTCAATAATGCCTAACAGTTTATCTTCTTTGGTTGCACTTACGTTATTGTCAGCTAAAACGGCTTTAATTGAATCCCAAACAAATTCATCTAAATCGTCAATGCCATCATTTTTATCAAAATAAACACGAGCCAGTTTATCTGTTTCTTCAACCCAGCTGCCCTTAGCTACCGTAAGAACCTGAGCAGGTGGACGATAGTTTGTAGCCACAGGGTTATTATCGTATTGACCTATATCCATTTTATAAACGGGATCTTGGGCTGGTTGCGATAGAGACGCTGGCGCTTTAACTGGCTCATGCGTGCGGTAATTACGCTCATTATGTGCATCGTTAGTAAATACACTACACCCTGATAAACTTACCAATACACTTACAGCAAGTGCTTTTGGGATCCAATACTGCACAGATATTTCTCCTTAGCATACCCTTTAATTGTTTTAACAAGTATATGAGTGGGTTATGCCGATTTGGTTCAGTGTAAAATCAATATTAACTTTACATTTATTATTTGGCTGCCTAATTGCAATAAAGTTCAGCACTTCAACTTAGAAAAAATCTAAGTGCAAATAAGCAAATTTTAGCTATGGTACTTTCCTGTGCCAGTAAAAACAAGAAACACCGCACTTTAAAAGCGCTTAATTAGCCCGCATTGTAGTTTATAGAGTGTTTTGTGTTAAACTTCGCCGCCGTGCAACTTCTCAAGTGTATTTAGTTGCGTTGCCCATTGCGTTGTTATAATCCAAGTAACTTAGGTATTTTAACCCATGACTGCATTTTCAAATCATCAAATTGTGTTAACTGCTATTGGCGAAGATAGGCCGGGTATTGTGAGCGAACTTACACAATTAGTTAGCGACTGCCACTGTAATATTATAGATAGCCGTATCGCTATTTTAGGCTGCGAATTTACCTTTATAATGTTACTCAATGGCGACATGTCAGCTATTAGCCGTATTGAACACGTACTCCCTACTAAAGCCATGGAACTTGGCCTGCTTACCATGATGAAGCGCACCGCCAGTCATACACCCAGTGAATTTTGTGCCGGTTATACCCTCGAATACACAGGGATCGACACACCGGGGACACTAAGTAAAGTAACGCGCTTTTTTGCCGACAGCAACATTAGCATTTGCTCACTAAAATCAGATACCTACTCTCAAGAGGACGACATTAAAATGCGTTGTGAACTTGAATTCAATATACCGGTTGATGTAGATATAGATCAATTTAAAATTAGTTTTGAGAGCCTTTCTCACACGCTAAACGTAGATTATATTTTTAAACGAATTCGTTAAGGATGCTAAACATGAACACAATTAGTCCATTACAAGCTGGCGATACAGCACCCGCTTTTAGCCTACAAAACCAAAACGACGAAACAGTAACATTAAGCGAGCTGTTAAAAGAGCAACAAGTGCTTGTGTACTTTTACCCTAAAGCCTCTACACCGGGTTGTACGGTTCAAGCCGAGAACTTACGTGACCAACAAGCAGAGCTTGCTAAATTTAATACCCGCGTTGTAGGTATTAGCCCAGATCCAATTAAGCGCCTTAAAAACTTTGAAACTAAAAAAGAGCTTAATTTTGACCTATTAGCCGATGAAGACCATGCCATTGCAGAAGCATTTGGTGTATGGGGCTACAAAAAATTTATGGGTAAAGAGTACGATGGTATTCACCGCCTGACGTTTTTAGTAGGCCAAGACGGTAAAATAAAACACCTATTTGATAAGTTTAAAACCAAAGATCACCATCAAGTAGTGTTGGATTATCTTGCGGCAGAGTAATCTCGCAGCAGGATAAACTAGCGGCTGAGTAAGTTAACTACCAGCTATTAGAAAAATACAGAAAAGCGTTGCTCAAGGGCAACGCTTTTTTTATGCTAGTTATTAAGAATTTTGGTTAAGTAAAAGCACGACCGAGGGATAAATAGGTAGTCAATAATTTTGATGTATGAAGTCAAGATTTGACCCCTTTAGTTCTTGAAGTCAAGATTTGATAATCATATAGAAAGCTCCTCGAGTTTTTCGATACAGTTGTGTTGACCAAAACATAAACAGTACCTCGAGGAACTTAGTATGAAACTATATGGTGGAATTGACTTGCATTCAAATAATAGTGTTATTGCTATCATTAATGAACAAGGTGAAACGCTTAGCTGCAAGCGTTTAAATAATGACATGTCTGTCATTTTATCTTTTTTAGCCCCTTATAAAGACAAGTTAACAGGGCTTGTTGTCGAATCAACATTTAATTGGTATTGGTTAGTTGATGCATTAATGGATGCAGAATTTAAACTACACTTAGCGAACCCTGCTGCAATTCAACAATATTCAGGTTTAAAACATGCTGACGACCATAGTGATGCACGTTGGCTAGCTGAAATGCTACGTCTAAATATTCTGCCTGAAGGCTATATTTACCCCCGTGAACTCAGGGCTGTTCGCGACTTAATGCGTAAACGAATGGACATTGTTCAACAGTCCACTAAAAACTTATTATCGGTGCAAAGTTGTTACATGCGTCATCTTGGTTATAAGCTCAGTAGCAACAAAATAAAGCAAATGGCAGCTATAAGGAAAGGCGTTGATACTGAGCAGGTACACGCAGATTTTAGCTCAATGAATACTGCACTGTCAGTCATTTCTAACCTCTCATTAATACGCTGTGCTCAACAGCAAATCAATGCAATAGAGGGCGCTATTTTAAAACAAACATCACTCTCCCCTGAGTTTATAAACCTAACAAGTATTGATGGAATTGGAAATACTTTAGCACTGACTATTATGTTAGAAACTGGCACGATTAGACGTTTTGATAGCCCAGGAAACTTCTCATCGTATTGTCGCTGTGTTAAAGGGGCAAGGTACAGCAATGGAAAGAAAAAAGGCGCTACGAATCAGAAGAATGGTAATCGTTATTTAGCGTGGGCTTTTACTGAGGCCGCTAATTTTGCAATTCGTTATAACCCAACAGTTAAAAAATATTATCAACGAAAACTGGCTAAAACAAACAAGGTAGTTGCGATTAAAACGGTTGCACATAAGCTCGCAAGAGCGTGTTATCACGTGCTTAAAGACAATGTACCATTCGATGAACACAAGGCGTTTGCTTAGCGTCTATAAAACAAATTAGGTTAACGTGTTGAGCTCGTAATGGGGTTGGTAAAACCATTAGATTTGATTGAGCCTGCACGTTAACCGCTCATATTTTAAATACTGGATATGCCCAATGTTTGAGCCACAAAGGGTTGGTTATGTGTAAGCATAAACCACAGACTTGTTACAGCGCAGTGTGTAAACACAGCCAGAAACTGGACTGACATTGGTACTAAACGATGACTGAGGCGAAAGCCAAGGGCCTTAATTAATCATCAATAATGCTTAATTAAACTGCCTAAATTCATATGGGTGACTGGTGCATATTCACACCAATCGACGTCATTACTAGTTGCGTAGTCATATTTAAATTGAGTCTAAATAATAAGATCACTTGGTTTTTGAATAAAAAGATCAAGAAAACACAGCTGCCTGCTTGACCGAAATTTTCTAATGGGTGACCCCTTTAGTTTTCAAATATGAAAGATATCAAGAATAAAAGTATCAGAAAAATCCTTATCCTCTTAAAGAAAGCCATTTTTTTATATTCTTCACTGCTGATTAGCTCACTATATTTGTTGCCAGACTTAATTGCTGACTTGATATCTTCAAACGTTATTTTGCTATCTTGAAGTGCTAATCTAGCATAAATCTGAGATGCAAAAATACCTTCTAAATACATAAGAACCAGAAAGCCAAGTACACAAACTATTGTAAAAATCAAAGGAATTTCCTTCCAATAAGCCATGTATGATTTACAAAACCATAGGCAGCATAGCCGACGTTTAAACCAGTACAAGCCAGTACCAATGTCGGCTCTTGCACCGTCACCAGTAAACGTAAAATCCCCTTTACCAAGAAATAATTGTGGGGATCCCTCAGGACTTATCCCCTTGATTAAAGTTTATTCAAGTTATAGCTTAGGCTGTTCATGTTCCATTGAGCTGAAGTATAATTTGTGTAATTAAGATCAGTTGGTATTCCATAGTTCGTGTCATTAATATGTGTAACCACCACTTTTAATCCTTTTGAAATAGCAAGTTGCACCTCACGCTTAATCCATGGACTATTATGAGAATTTTGACCAATAATAAAAAGTGCTTTATCACACCCTTCCATTACACTATTGATTTCATTGTCTATAGCATTTTCACCCTGCGATGATACATCTCTTGTAACATAAACAAATTTCCCATCAATGCTACCACCATTATTTTGCAGCATAGAGCTAACTGCCTTTACTATCTCTTGATCTGTGAATTTATATGAAACAAATATATTTTTAGCCATTAGCTACAACTCCTATTATTTTTAAACTTATCTCTTGGGTTATTTATCCACTTGATATGGGTTTTTCTCCTATCAAATGCGGCATCAATAGCATTCGTCAATGTGTCTTTTCTTTTAGGGTACTCCATAGTTCTAGCGTAACAATCTTCTGGCTTACCGTCCTTTTTTAAGTTCAAATTCAATCTGTTTGGATAGCCATTACCATTGTAGCTAGGTAATTTTATTCCCAACATACCATTAGGAGTAACCTTTTCACTGTTTCTTAATGTTGATTGCAACTCCCAATCAACATATTTTCGGGCCCAAGTGCATTTACCCAACATAACTAAAGTCACTGTCGAATCTTTTAAATATAGTTCTCTAATTCTTCTCATAACATAATCGGAATCATCACTATTTATTACATCACCGGGCATTTCTTTCCCAATCCCTCGTGTAATGAAAACATCTTTATCTTTGTCGAATTCTTTAATGAATTCCTTAACTTCATCTTCATCGTCTTTATGATATGAAATAAAACACTTATGCTTAGCCATTATTTAATCACTCCATGTAATTCATTAATTTTTTGTTTATTTTTTTCATAAGTAGAAACTTCCCATTCATCAGGTGATTCAATCATAAACAATGCTTCATATTCTTTATGTTTATCATCGCTTTTTAATACAAAATAGCAGTGAGATAACGTTGCATAAATCCACTTTCTATCAATTCTTGTTTCAATCTCTCCAAATTCAATAATATCCAACAAAGCTGAGATTATTTTTTTGCGTACTTTTTTTGCCTCAAATCTAGAGTGAGCTTGTTCATCTGGATCTTCACTAACATTCGATTTCATATCTAAACAAAGCGCGTAATTTTCACCTGTATAATAGTCATTTCGGATGTTGAAACATTTCCCATAATAACTAATGGCTCGGTTTAAAGATGCTACATCTCCATTTATTAACCATTGAGTTTTATATATAGCCCCCGTAATACCGAGAGTTTCAGGATCACTAGTGGCAACTTCATCAGGCGACAATTCAGATATAATATTTAATGCATCTGTGAGAGCGGTTACAGGGCTAGGGATTTCAGATTTATAAACACTTAATGCCCTTTGCTGAATGAAATATGGTTCATTAGGTGCGCTTTTATGTGCCTTTTCCCAATATTTAGCTGCTGACTCAAAATCACTTTCTTTCATTTTGTTTTTTGCTTTTTCTACAACAGCAAATATTAAACTTTCTTTTTCAGCTAAATCGTCAATTAGTGATATATTGACGTGGTCAACTAAATTCAGTCACCCTAGTTAAGAAACCATATCTAATGTTTCGATTCGTTCTTCAAAGTCATTTGGGCTTTGATAATTTAAGTACGAATGTAAGCGACGACTGTTGTACCACATACAGATGTAATTCATTACATCCTGTTGAGCCTCATAACGCGTTGGGTAGTTTTTCCAATGCACGCGCTCTTGCTTCAAACTACCGAAGAAGCTTTCTGCAACAGCATTATCCCAGCAACAGCCTTTCTTACTCATGCTACCAATGAAGTCATTTGACTTGAGCAATTTACGATATTGGTGGCTTGCATATTGAACCCCTTGATCTGAATGGATAATTAACCCTGTTTTGGGCTGGCGTTGCCACATCGCCATAGTCAGTGCGTCACAGACAAGCTGCGCTTTCATTCGTGAGCCCATGCTCCAACCAACGACTTTGCGCGAATATAAATCAATCACTACCGCCAGATACAACCAACCTTCTGCAGTCCAAACATAAGTGATATCTTGTACCCAGGCTTGATCAGCTGCTTCAACGTTGAAGTTTTGCTCAAGTACATTGGGATAAATAGGCTTATTATGCTCACTATTCGTTGTCACTTTGTATCTCTTTTTATAACGCACCCAGACATTTGCCTCTTTCATTAGCTGTGCTGTTTTGTAACGACTCACCGGAAAACCGAGTGCATTTAAGACTTTCTGAATACGCCTTTCACCGTAAGTATTATCACTGAAGTGCGCTATGTCCTTGACACAATCAATCATTTCTTGATGTGTTGGATCCTCTGATTTAGTTGAGAATCGCTTTTGATAACTATAGTAATTGTTACTTTTTACACCCAGTATTCGGCACATTGTCGCCACAGGCCAGGTCTTCTTGTATTGGGTTATGAACGAATATTTCACTTCGTTTCTTTGGCAAAGAAGACCGTCGCTTTTTTTAATATTTCACGCTCCATTTCTAGGCGTTTCACTTGCGCTTTTAGCTCTCTGATCTCTTCTTGCTCAGGGGTTAAATTACCGTTCCCTCTAAAAGCATGCCCATCATCATTTTCAGCTTCTTTTATCCAGCGACCAAGCATGTTGGGATTTACCCCTAAATTTCTAGAGGCTTCTGCTTGTGAGTAGTTTTGCTCAACAACTAATGCGATAGCATCAAGTTTAAATTCTTTGGAATACTTTTTACGTTTTGTCATTATCGATCTCCAGTTAAGTTGATTATCTCTTAACTGGGGTAGTCGAATCCATTAAACCACGTCATATATTCTTCTTCTGGAAGAATGGGGGGATTAAGATTGTTAATAAATTGATATAAGGGACTATCAATCTCTTGTTTTTTAGTAACATTTTCAATTAAGTCTACAAGATGCTTTTTACACCTCTCGACCTCATCAAAGCCTATGTCTTCGCCCATATGGCTATACATGCACATTCGATTATGGTCGAGATCAAATGGTATTTTCCCATTTTCTTCTTTAAGAATAATAGTTGATTGGGGTCTAACTCCATGTCGAATACCTAGCTCATATATTGCATTGGGGTTATACGTTGTAATGTCGGCTATAACTAAATCAGCTTGCATTAATAAAGCATACATACTTCTATCAATAAGGCCTGAATCTAATATTTCATCGGCCCTGACACATTCATATCCAGCTTCTATTACAGCAGGACGAATGATATTTTTATACGTTTTGTCTAAGTCAAATGTCATTTTTGATTCAGGATCAGATTTTTTACCAAAACCCATAATGACAAAACAAATTTTCTTTCTTGAGCAGTCAATTTCCATATTCAATGTATTCCTGTATGTATTAATAACCAATTATAATTTTGGGATTTTATTTTATTAAACAAAGCCAAATGGGTCAAATTTTGACTTCATACATTATAATTAATTAGCTGTTTATATTCGCCGAAACTCAAATAAGTTACTGTGTCGGATGGCGCTTCGCTTATCCGACCTACGTTTTCAAATATATAATGCGGGGTTATTGGGCCGTGGGTATTGGAGGTTCGTTGGAGCTCGTTGGGTTTCGCTGCGCTCTACCCAAACTTTTATCTCTTCTTGATGAATGTTCGCCTTAAATTTTTACGCAGACGAAAATGGCGTTGCCTGAGCGCTGTGCCCATGGGGTTATTTTGTCGTAGTCATGTTCAAATATGTGGATTTCGAAGTACGGTTTTAGGGCTTCTTTAAGCTCGGTATAACTAAAAGCAACCATTGGGTGCTCGTCGTGCCATACAAGTGTTTTGTCTGCGGTGGTTTTTTCTATGCTGAGTTTTAATAACTGTTTACTGCCGCTGCCACTATAGTGCCAACCAGAGCGAAATGTGAATAAGCTATTTTCGCTTGTTGCGGTGTGCTCTACAAATGAATCGCTGTCGATTTTGTTTTTATCAACCGTGTTAAAGCAAAATATTCCACCTACGTTTAATGCGCTGTGTACGCTAGCAAGGCATTCTTTTAACTTATTAATGCCGTCGCAGTAATGGATTGAATACAAAAAGCAGGTAATTAAATCTAAGTGCTCGGTGACTTTAAATTCACTCATGTTTTGCAACGAAAATTGCGCTTCTGGGCAACGAACTTTTGCTTTATCGAGCATTGGCTGGTTTAAATCAAGCCCACTACTTTTATAGCCGTTATCAATAAAGTGGCGTACATGCGGGCCGGTGCCACATGCTAAATCTAGATGGGTGTTTGCGCCATTACCAAAAATTTGGTGCAGCCTGTGAATAGAATTGCTTTGGGCTTGATAATCTATATCTGCGCACATTAAGTCGTAGTAATCAGAAAGGTCGGTGTAGAGTGCATTTGCGGACATATAAGCCTAGTGGTAAGTAGTAGAATATTTTTAAGTCGCGCATAGTAAACTAATTAGCACAATTAACGAAGAAGATATGAGCTTTAGGGTAGATGTAATCTTAGGTTATAAAGTTCAGGCTATAAAGTACAGGACTGTCGGATGGCGCTTCGCTTATACGGCCTGTGTATTTAAATATTATAGAGCGTTGTTGTAAAACGGTGTGAAATTGGAGGTTCGTTGGGTTTCGCTACGCTCTACCCAACCTACGTACTATAACTTTAAGCTGGCTTTAACTAATTCCTAAATACTTATGTACTTGTATTGATAGGCGCCAGTTTTTAGCAATACAGGTGTCGATTGCTAATTTAGTTGCTGATACTTTTTGGCTAATTGGCTGCAAGTAAACAAGCTTTGGATTAACGCCTGTTTTAGCAAATAACTCTTCAAGCTCTTCTACGTGCTTTTGCATCGCAACGGGGTGTTTTATCTCATTTGCACGCTTCATGGTGCTGGTAAGTACTTCATAACCGCCGCGCATATTGATTTTTGGCGATACCGTTACCCATGTTTGCTCTGGGGCGAGTATTTCAAACGTGCCGCTGGTTTCTATTTGTGTGCTAAAGCCGTGTTCGTGTAATAAGTTACATACTGGATTTAAGTCGAACATACATGGCTCGCCGCCGGTAATTACTACATGCTTTGCGGTATACCCACGTGATTGAAACAGCGCTAAAATTTGCTCTGCACTGGCGTTAGCCCAATGATCTGAGTCGGCTTTTTTTTCTACGGTTTCATCCAGCGATACTTTATATACATTATCAACATCCCACGTTTGCTTGGTGTCGCACCAAGAGCAGCCTACTGGGCAACCTTGCAAACGTAAAAATATTGAGGGTGTGCCGGTAAAACTAGCTTCACCTTGAATGGTTTCAAACACTTCATTAATTTTGTACAAAAGAGATCTCACTTACTACCTAGCAGCCAAATTGCTACTATTAAAAAACCAAAAAGCGCTGTGCAAAAATTGTTATTTAAGCTGCGGCCGTGTAGTATATCGCGCCCTGATATAAACCTCTATTAAAACTAAGAGCAAAACAGATATGACGCAAAAAGTAGTTGTTATTTATTCCGGCGGTATGGACTCGTTTACCGTACTAAATAAAGCCCTGCAACAAGGCCATGATGTATATGCCCTTTCATTTGACTATGGTCAGCGTCATGTAAAAGAGCTTAAAGTAGCGGCAAGTGTGTGTGAAAAATTAAACGTTCCACATAAAATTGTTGATATTTCGGCGATTAACCAACTTATTGGTGGCTCATCACTTACTGATGATATTGACGTACCTGAAGGCCATTACGAAGAAGAAAGCATGAAAAGTACGATTGTACCTAATCGTAATATGATTTTGCTCTCGCTTGCTGTTGGCTACGCGGTATCACTTAAAGCTAGCCAAGTTTATTACGGCGCTCATTCTGGGGATCATGCTATTTACCCTGATTGCCGTCCTGAATTTGTGCAAAAAATGGATGATGTGTGTCGTATTGCGAACTACGACGCGGTAGAAATTTTTAGCCCGTATTTAAATAATACTAAAATTGGTATTTTAACCGACGGTATTGAAATGGGTTTAGATTACAGCCAAACGTGGACCTGTTATAACGGCCGTGAAAAGGCCTGTGGTAAATGTGGCGCGTGCCAAGAACGCCTTGAAGCATTTGCACTAAATAACATTACAGACCCGTTAGAATACGAATAAGCCGCAATTAATTAGTAATACAATTGCTGCAAACAAAAAAGGCTATCATCGATAGCCTTTTTTGTTTGTCAGGTTTTAAGTCAATGGTATTGATTACAGCCAGCGTTTTACGCGCGCTTTGTAAGCGGTAAACTCTTCGCCAAATAATTTAGTGAGCGCACGCTCCTCGGGTATTATTTGAAAAAACGTTAAATACGCAATAAACCCGATAATACATAAAAGCGCCCACAAGGAACTTAACCAAACACCCCACCCTGCTAAAATAAATGCAAAACCGACATACATTGGGTTACGCGAAATTTTATAAATGCCGCTCGTAATAAGTTTTGACGCTTGCTCAGGTTTATTTGGGTTTACTGTGGTGTTTGCTATTTTAAAGCTCGCTACCCCTGCAATACAAAAAACACACCCAATAATGACCAAACTTGCTGCTAAGTAGGTAATAAATGCGGTGAAATCAATAACACTGTAATGCGCAATAAGCGCCATTATGCCTGCAAAAAACAGCACAACAATAACGGGAGGTATTTTATTATTTAACATGGCAACTCACTGTATTAACTAAAGTATGTTTATTATATGGTGATTAGGGCGTGTTGTTCTTTGGTGATTGAATTTGCAGCAGTATGTTTGGTTTTTAGGCAAGGCAGAGCCTATGTAGTGTGGCTATCCCCCATAAATAGGCGATAACGCAGCATAAAGACCAAACAGGCGCTGCCCTTTGGGTTCTTTCTAGGGACGATTAACTCTTTGTTGCTCGGTTTTTACTTAGCCCACTAGGTTACAAACCTCGCGCCGCGATTTAATCGCCCCTAGATTGAACAAATTTCAATCCACAAAGATTAACACGCCCTAGCTATTAAACAATATCTGAAGTGTATAAATGATGAACACGCTCAAAGCTGAATTAAATAAAGTATACAAATTAAGTTACAATTGTCAGCTTTATCAAAAGCGCTTAAAGGTTATACTTTAACCATAAACGAATAATAAAATGATAAGGAATGAGGTTATGTCTGGAACTACGATGATTGTACTTATTGTGCTAATTTCGGTTGGCTCAGGAGTAGTTTACGATATGTATAAAAAGCACCTTGAGTTTAAGCATAAAATGCAAAACAACAACAACGATGCCCATAAACAACTAGCTGAAACAAACGCACAAGTGCTTGCATTAAAAGAGCGTGTACAAACACTTGAGGCTATTGTTACTGATTCGAGCTTTAACGTTAAAGATGAAATTAATAAACTTTAAGTTGTTATAAGTAATTTGGATATAAATGCGCATTTTCTGGCTGCTCAATGCCGTGAGCAGCTAAAAACCCACCAATAGCTTGCCCGCAGCCCTGTGGTGCTCGCCCACTGTCTATCTCAAAGTTTAACTGATTAGCATGTTGCTTACCCATAGAGCAAAGCCCTACGGTACTTGGCGAGCGCATAGCGATACTTAGGTTACCTATTTGTTCAACCGCAACGTGTTTACTAAAGCGGGCAAAACCTTTGTATTTAAACTGCTCGTTTACGTAGTCGTTACTTGTGGCCACCAATGCCGCAATTAAGCCGTGTAAAAAGCTATTAACGGATGGATCTGCTGTTAAAAACGCAATTGTTTTTTTATTAAACTCGCTAAGCTGGCAATCCTCACACAACAGCTCAACAGTATATAAATATTGCTCGGCTACTTGCTGCTGGCTTTTAAGCTCAATGCTTTTTCCTGCAAATACAATGCGTTTAAGCACTTCATCAACGTTACTTGTAACCGCTTCGCTTTTAACAAGTTCAGGGTTTTGCGCCATTACCGGTAAGTCGTGATGGTTATTAAATGGCGTGCTTGTTGCGCCGCTTTGCATTAACTGAAAAAGCTCTCTTACTTCGTGTTCTCGCGCTACTTTTAACGCTAAAAATGCGGTTTGAATAAGCTCTGAGGTAGGTAAGTTTTCCTCTACTATCCAGCGTCTGCCAAATAATAGCTTTTTGGCTTTGGCTTCATTAGTAGATGCGCTTTTTTGGTAGTTATCTGGGCTCAGCACTGCTACTTGTAGGTAAATTTCTTCACCTTTTTGTGCAGCAAGCACTCTAAAATGAGCCGAAAATTCAATACTCTCAAGTACTTCGTTTACGCTTTGAAGCGTGTGCTTGTAACGTAAAAAATGCTGTGGCACCACCCAGTTACTATTAGCTAATTGCACAAGGGGTGCATAAGAAATAGGTTGCTCGTAACTGTGTTGCCATTTTTGCTCATTGCTAAGCAAATGATTAATGTGACTCTTGTTATCTGACATAAATAAACCAAATAAACTCGCGTTGTGCGATATAAACTATGAACACATTACGTCGTCAATGTCGTAATTAGATCACATGTACGCCCTACTTTTGGGCTTTTTTAACTATCGGTGAGTTCTTGATAGTCTGTTATAACTTTTTGATAGTATGGCTTATCTTTATTGAGCATTTTATTATAATGATTTATGAGTTGCCGTTGGTACATAGCATGCTCTGTACTAGCAAAGTCCCACATTTTGTTGCCGGTATGGCTAATCTCATTATTGGTACTAAAGCTCACTTCAATCACTTCATAAAAACGTTTGTTGTCGTAAACTATTTGTTCACTAACAAGCCCTAAACCTAATTGCTTTAAACCGACTCGCAACTTATAAGTGTGATGCACTGGGCATAAAATAAACCGAACATTATTTAAATGCTCAACTGCGTTATTAGCAATAATTTGTTGTACTAAACTTAACAACAGCTCACCGCCAACACCTGCTATTACAACTACTTGGCTTTTTCTTTGAGCAATTTCAATTTTGCCTACATCCTGACATAAGACCTGCCACTGCGGATTTTTATCACAGGTTTTTTGTAATTTATTAATAGATGATAATTGCGTTTCTAGGTCGTTCATTAAAGTGGCGACTATATCTACAAAAATAACCTGGCTTGCAGCTGCGCGCTTTAATAGCGCCATGCCTAAATAACCATGGTCGCAGCAACAATCCCAAATAATATCGTGATGCTGCGAAATTAATGTATCAATGGCAGTTAAGCGTTTACTGAGCTTCATTTAAGCAGGTATTTGTGACATTTTATAGACAAGCGCTTTTAAACTTTTATTGCTGTCTACTTCAATAAAACGCTCGGTGGGGGCTAGACGCTCAACAAATTCAATTGCGCCTTGGGTGTGCTCGTTTATTAACGCTTTAAACGCCTCTTCGCTAAGCTCTGGGCTATTAGCACACAATAACAATTGTGTGGTATCGCAAAGTAGCTCTGGCAATCTGCGCAGCACTTTTTGATAGTCTTTAGTTAATATAAAGCTGCCTTTTTGAAAGCTTGGCGGATCAACTATTATTAAATCAAACGGGGCTGCTTTTTTTAGTTTTCCAAACGATTTTAAAATATCGTGCGGTAAAAAACTTACGCCGCGCTCAAAACCGTTTAGTTGATGGTTTTGCTTGCCGACTTTTAGCACGCCTTTGCTCATATCCATGTTCATTACATGATCTGCCCCGCCTTGCATGGCTGCAAGCGAAAACCCACATGTATACGAAAACAAATTAAGCACTTTGCCATGCTTACTATTAGCCATTACAAACTCACGGCCGCTGCGCATATCGGGAAATATTCCGGTATTTTGACGGCTCTGTAAATCAACCAAAAAACGAATGCCATTTTCGGTTACAACATGCGGGTTAGGTAATTGCCCATAAACCACGGTATTTTGGCTTTGTACGCCAGCGCGTTGCTGATACACAAGTGAGCTAATAAGCTCTGGCTGGTTTTTTTGTGCCCACTGCCACACAACATCGGTAAGCTCGCTTAGTGTTTGCTCGTCAATTTCGTCGTACGAAACTAAAAATAAACTGGGCGGGTAAAAGTCTAAATTAATATGACTTAACGCTTCGACGCTGTGGCCTCGGCCATGAAAAACACGACACAGTTCATTTTTTAAAATTGGCGCGTCTTCAAGCGCAGTAATAAGAGGAGTAAAGTTTGCTGTCATTTTTAATTAATCAACTGTTGTTGTAGTTCATGTATTTCATCGCGAACAGAGCCCGCTTTTTCAAATTCTAGGTCGCTTGCGTATGCATGCATTTTGGTTTCTAACTGCTTAATTTGCACAGCAATTTCTTTCGCACTAAGTACCTTTTTAGACTCTTTACGAATAAGTTTAAGGTTGTCTTTAGGGCCGGCTTCTTCGCCTACATCCATTACATCGAGTATTTTTTTAGCCAGAGCATGAGGCTCTATGCCGTGCTCAACGTTGTAAGCATGTTGAATTTCGCGTCTGCGCGCAGTTTCGTCCATGGCTTTTGCCATTGATTTTGTAATTCTGTCGCCATATAAAATAGCGCGGCCATCTAAATGACGTGCAGCACGGCCAATAGTTTGTATCAAAGAGCGAGCTGAGCGTAAAAAGCCTTCTTTATCTGCATCAAGTATGGCAACAAGTGCCACCTCTGGCATATCAAGGCCCTCCCGAAGTAAGTTAATGCCTACTAACACATCAAACACGCCCGCACGTAAATCACGAATTATTTCAACTCGTTCTACCGTATCAATGTCTGAATGTAAGTAACGCACTTTTACGCCATGCTCACTTAAATAGTCGGTTAAATCCTCAGACATACGCTTTGTAAGTGTAGTTACAAGTACACGTTCGCCCTTCTCTACACTTTTATAAATCTCTGATAAAAGATCATCAACCTGATCCCCTACTGGGCGCACTTCTATAAGTGGGTCAAGCAACCCTGTTGGACGAATTACTTGCTCAGCAATTTCGCCTACGCAACGCTCTAGCTCAAAGTCGCCAGGCGTTGCCGATACATAAATAGTTTGTGGTGCTATGGCTTCAAACTCTTCAAAACGCAGCGGCCTGTTATCCATTGCTGAGGGCATTCTAAAACCATATTCAACAAGGTTTTCTTTACGGCTTCTGTCGCCTTTGTACATGGCGCCAATTTGCGATACGGTTACGTGCGATTCATCAATAATCATTAATGCGTCGTCTGGGAGGTAATCAAGCAACGTAGGCGGCGGATCGCCTGGCGTGCGACCCGATAAATAGCGGCTGTAGTTTTCTATGCCTGAGCAATAACCTAGCTCCCGCATCATTTCTATATCGTATTGCGTACGCTGTGTTACGCGTTGCTCTTCTACTAATTTATTAGCACTGAGTAACTGCGCTCTTCGATCTTTTAGTTCTTCTTGTATTTTATCGATAGCCCCGAGTATTTTCTCACGCGGGGTAACATAGTGTGTTTTTGGGTAGATAGTGGTGCGTACTATGTGCTTTTCGATAGCACCAGTAAGCGGGTCAAAAATACTTAAGCGCTCTATTTCGTCATCAAACATTTCTACGCGTACGGCATAGGTATCTGACTCGGCAGGAAATATGTCGACCACTTCGCCACGCACGCGATATGTACCACGGCTAAAATCTACATCGTTACGGGTGTATTGTATTTCGGCGAGGCGGCGTAGCATATCGCGTTGATCGACTTTTTCGCCGACTTTTAAAAGCAGCATCATTTTCATGTATGATTTAGGGTCACCCAAACCATAAATAGCCGATACCGATGCCACAATAATGGTATCGCGGCGCTCAAGCAGTGCTTTGGTCGCACTTAAACGCATTTGTTCTATATGCTCATTTATCGAAGCATCTTTCTCGATAAATGTGTCGCTTGATACAACATAGGCTTCTGGCTGGTAGTAATCGTAATACGATACAAAGTATTCAACGGCATTTTTAGGGAAAAACTCTTTCATCTCACCATATAACTGAGCAGCAAGCGTTTTATTGTGCGCCATAATTATTGTTGGACGATTTAAATCGTTAATAATATTAGCCATGGTAAAGGTTTTACCTGTACCCGTAGCACCTAATAAGGTTTGGTGTGCAAGCCCCGCTTCTAACCCTTCGCACAGTTGTTTAATCGCGGTAGGCTGATCGCCTGCTGGCTTAAAATGTGATTTTAACTGAAAATGATCGCTCAACTATTGCACTCCCGTAATGATTGACTGCTCAACGCATCGAGCTCTTTCATAAACCATTTATATGCCACCATTGCAGTAAATAAATTACCCAGTGCCGCACCAATAAATAATCCAATTAAACCAGCTAGCTCATTACCTATATAAGCAAACGGTAGGTAAAAAACAAATAAACGAATAGTACTTAAAAACAGTGCATTCATTGGTTTGTGTAAAGCATTAAACGAAGAATTAGATAATATGATCACCCCTTGCAAACCGTAGCTAAACGGAATGGTGTAAATAAAGAGTTTTATCACATCAATTACCATTTGTTCTTTACCAAACATTTGACTAATAAAGCCTGAAAAAACAATAAGCAAAATATAAATAGCAAATTGCCAAATCATCACAAATTTTAAGGTACCAATATAAGCATCTTTTACTCTGCATAATTTACCCGCTCCAAAGTTTTGGCTCACAAACGGGGGTAATGTCATCGACAAAGCAAGTACAAGAATACTGGCTATAGATTCTATCCGGCTGCCTACCCCAAATGCGGCGACGGCTTCAGGTCCGTGATGTGCAACCATAGCGGTCATCACAGCCATTGCAACCGGGGTCAACATGTTTGCGCCTGCGGCGGGTAAACCTATTTTTAATATTTTACGAATAGCGCCTACCACCGTTTGCGACCCGGCTTTTAAACTCAACAACCGTTTTTTTACTATTAGTAAATATAAAATAATAACAACAGCAACTCCCCATGCTATTACACTTGCAATAGCGGCACCTTGAATACCTAACGCAGGAATAGGGCCAAAACCAAATATAAGCATAGGATCGAGAACCGCATTTATAAGCCCCGCCCCGCCCATTACAATACTGGGCGTTTTAGTATCGCCACTGGCACGCAGTACCGAGTTACCAATCATTGGGGTTATTAAAAATACGCTACCGATAAACCATACATTCATGTATTCGTGTATTAAAGGAAGTACCTGCTCACCTGCGCCTAATAACGTAAATATGGGGTCGATTAGCAAATAGCCAATAAACGATAAAATAAGCACTAAAACAAAAGCAACCAATATTGAAACGCTTGCGTCAAAACGCGCTTCATCTATTTTGTTGCTACCTAAAGCTTTAGCTATAACTGCCGACGTACCAATACCTAACCCAATGGCTAAGCTAATAACTGTAAACGTAACAGGAAACGTAAAACTAACTGCAGCCAATGGCTCTGTGCCTAATAAGCTGATAAAAAATGTATCAACAATATTAAACATCATTAACGTGATCATGCCAAAAATCATCGGAATGGTCATGGTCTTTAATGTAGGCAAGATAGGATCGTTTAGTAAATCTGGGCGAGTCTGAGTTTTTGAAATTGCGCGCATGAAATAAATAAGCCTCTTTTACTGAGCAAATCATTTTAAAGCATCAAGACAATTCAAGCCACGGATTTATCAACAGATTTGAAGGAAACATAAAACTAACTATTCGACAAAACAGTAAAGATCTATTTTTAGATATTTTTGCTAAAATTGAGCACTAAGCCGCCAAAAAACAATTAAAACACATTTTAGTTACTTTTCTTTACAAACCCCCGTTCATTACTGATGCATTTTCACACAAAGACATGCTTTATTTTATCGTAACGAAAAAATTCTCTCATCGAGTTAGATGATTTAAATTGATAATAGTAACCTGTTGTTTTTTAATAAAATAAAAATAGTGATTTAAAAGCTTGAAATCGTTGTAGCACTCTAAAATGCTGGTGCCGCTGATGTTCTTAAAGTTTCATAAACAGAGTTATCCACAGAAACCGTGGATAACTCATTCAAGCCCGCATTTACAAAGGCTTTTAGAGTGATGCTTTTTTTACTCAGTTCTGACTTATTACAAATATTCAACTTATCGCGTTTTTCTGGTTTTAGAGCAAAAACCATCTCGACATATAAATTGCCTTATTAACCTGATTATCTTCTTGTGAAAAAAATGAAAGTATAACGCAACGTATTGATTGTATTATTTTTGAGCTCTGACAATATAATCACCATCGTACATATAAGTTGTAAAAAATAATTCACTTCTGTGATTATCGAAAATCAATTTAAAGCTTTTACTTTTTTGACAAAACAGACCAACAATAAAAAATACAAACGTTACTTTTTATATTTTGTGCGTATTTTTTACAGCTAAGCGGTTTAACATTGTATTTTATTTGCTCAAAGAACTAAGAAAGGCGATCTCAAAAATCGGCATATCGTCTAAAATCGTAACTCTATTTTTTAAAAGGTTCTTTAAATGAAGTCACAAAACACGCAGATCGAACATAAAAACAACGAATAACCACCTTTTTTAAATTTATAACTTTTATATGTTGACACTTTGCGGCGCGGTCATTAATATTTCGCCCCGTTGAAAGGCAAGACGCTTCCCCCTTAGCTCAGTTGGTTAGAGCGACGGACTGTTAATCCGCAGGTCCCCCGTTCGAGTCGGGGAGGGGGAGCCAAGTTTTTCAACCATAAACGATTCCCCCTTAGCTCAGTTGGTTAGAGCGACGGACTGTTAATCCGCAGGTCCCCCGTTCGAGTCGGGGAGGGGGAGCCAAGTTTATGTTTATGATGTAGTTCCCCCTTAGCTCAGTTGGTTAGAGCGACGGACTGTTAATCCGCAGGTCCCCCGTTCGAGTCGGGGAGGGGGAGCCAAATCATCATAATAAAATTTCTACTTTAGTTCCCCCTTAGCTCAGTTGGTTAGAGCGACGGACTGTTAATCCGCAGGTCCCCCGTTCGAGTCGGGGAGGGGGAGCCAATTCTAATAATTTCATAGACATTTATTCTAAATTCCACTACCCTCTGTTTTATAAATAAAAAAACAAATCGCGCTAATAATTTGCTCTGATTTACTAATCAGGATTTCATTCCTTCCCTTTTGAACTATTAAAAGACTGAAAAAATGGCTGGCTTTAAAAAACTTATCTTTATACAAATAATTTCTTGGTTATTATGTGTTGCAGCTGGAAGCTATTTCATTTCGGTAAGCTTTGATAATGCAGTAAGTGAAGCTCAAAAAAATGCGCAAGCTAGCGTTACCAACTATATAAACGACCTTTCTTTTGACGATAATTTAGTACAAAATTTAAAAAAATCATTGGCTGATGGTAAAACGTTCTCAAGCTTTACGTTACGAGATTACCAAGGCGCAGAAGTATTTAACGTTAACTCCCTTATTGACCTGCCACTATTTGCAGATTTTATACAGTCTATTTTTAACTCTGCCCGACCGCAGTTTGCGGTAAATAAGGCTGCAGATATAAAAGTTGAATTTACAGTTAATATTCAACACTTAGCTGAACAACTTCAAATATCACTTTTTATTATTATCTTTATTTCCGCTGTTTTAGTAATTATTCCTATTATTTTGATGCAATCTATTTTTAATCATCTAAATAAAAGTATCAGTATGACCGTCTCTGACGTTATCGATGTTTATATTAACCAAAACCAAGCCGGTGAATTAGAAACAGTGCTAGATAGCTCTAAACTAAAAAGCTTAGGAAAAGATTTAGTACCAAGTTTTAACCGCTTATCGCACTTTCTTAAAACAAAAAATGAATATATACAAAGTGAAGCGCTCAATATTAAACACGAAGCATATAAAGATGTAATTACCGCGCTAGGTAATCGTAATATGTTTGTTGAGTACTACGAAAAAAACATTGAAAATAGTGAACAAAGTACTTTTGGCTCATTAGCAATGATTCGCTGTAGCGAGCTGCAAGCAATAAATCAAAGCCGTGGCTATCAAAAAGGTGATGAGTACGTAAAGGGTGTGGCTGATATAATTAAACATATAAGTGGCACGTATGCTGGCAGTCAATTATTTAGATTAAATAGTTCTGATTTTGCTGTTGTACTTCCCCATATACCACTTAAAGAAGCCGAACGCTTTGGCGAAAACTTACAATCTCGTTTCACTCAATATCAGCAGAATCAAGAATTAAGCTCAGTGGCTAATACCGGTATTGTTGGTTATGAAAAGGGTAAGCCGTTAGGCGAACTTCTCTCAGTTGTTGATAATGCGATGAGTATGGCGCAGTCTAAGCAAATTAATGCATGGCATGTACAGCGTGAATCCGATCTTGTAAATAATGTAAGTGCTGGGTTTGGTAATCAAAACTGGCGTAAAGTGATTAACGAGGTTATTGAGTCCAAACGAGTTCATTTGGTTATGCAAAATATTATGCCGCTTGGTAAAAGTATTAAAGCATACGCTGAAATTCAAGTTCGCTTCAAAACAGAAGATAATCAAGTTCTGCCTACAGCTTCATTTTTAGCTATGGCTGAAAAGCTTGGTATGGCAGTTGATATAGATAAATTAATTATCGATTCATCACTTGAAAAAGTTAAAAGTCGTAACCTTTCTGAAAAATATTTTGGTTTAAATGTCACGGCTTCAAGCGCTCATAACGATCAGTTTGTAATTTGGTTAGAGCGTCGCTTATTAAAAGATACCCATATTGCATCAAAACTTATTTTTGAAGTGAGCGAGTTCGGCTTACAACAAAATATTAAAGCAAGTAAGCGCTTTATTGATATGGTTCACCGAGTGGGCGCACGTGTAACTGTTGAACGTTTTGGTGTTGGTTTAACCTCATTTAAGTTTTTCCGCGATTTAAAACCTGACTTTATTAAAATGGATGCCAGTTATACTCGCGGCCTAGAAGATGATAAAAACAATCAGTACTTTATGCGCTTAATGGTCGATTTAGCCCACCGCATTGGTGTTAATGTTTTTGCCGAAGGTGTTGAGAGCCAAGAAGAAAAACATATTATAGAAACCTTGTGCTTAGATGGCGTGCAAGGTTATTACATAGAAAAACCTAAAGATATCTAAACCAATTAAGCAACATTGACTAATTTAAAAAGAGCACTTGTTGCTCTTTTTTGCTTTGTAAATCGTAGTACAGTTATTTGGTGGCACCACTAAAACTGCAAAGTAAAATGAATACTATACCAATCTGCTTATGTATGGGGTCTATTTAACCTTAAGAAAATTACGCTAGAACTAGGCTAAAGTTTTTGTATCTTGTTCTAAATAAAAAATTTTAACGACGTTATAGTGCAATTTAATTCGTTAAATTGATCAAAGATTTATGCAGGTTAGTATTACATAACCTAAACACTGGTTAAGGGATTTACTAACGTATTGAGCCATGGTGATATTTAAATTTATTTTCTCTAGCCAGAGATTTTCAGTGAAAACAAGGCGAATTTACACGTTAATAGCCAGCCTATATACAAGTAAATTCACCGCAGTTAGTGCTTAATTTACTTGCTCGGGATAGATTTATTATCCAGAGCTCAGGTTACATACGAATCACAGTATTTTTACATCTTTGTTATTACCTCTTAAATTAATATTGTTTATTTAAATGATAATCACTGCATATGTTGTTAATCACACCAGAAAAAAGGATAATACACAGGATTTTTATAGCGTGAGGCTCGCATGACTGAATATGTCTTGTTATTGATTGGTACTGTTCTGGTTAATAACTTTGTATTAGTACAATTTTTAGGCTTATGTCCTTTTATGGGTGTATCAGGAAAACTTGATACAGCTATTGGTATGTCTTTGGCTACCACTTTCGTGCTTACGCTCGCCTCCGTCACCAGTTATTTAGTGAATCAGTATATTTTAATCCCACTCGACATAGAGTTTTTGCGCACAATGAGCTTTATTTTAGTAATTGCCGTTGTGGTGCAATTTACCGAAATGGTGGTACGTAAAACCAGCCCAACCCTATATCGATTATTAGGAATATTTTTACCACTTATAACCACTAACTGTGCTGTATTAGGTGTCGCTTTACTAAATATCAAAGAAGATCACTCATTTTTACAATCGGCAGTGTATGGTTTTGGCGCTGCGGTTGGTTTTTCGTTAGTGCTGGTATTATTTGCAGCATTACGTGAACGTTTAGCAGCAGCTGACGTACCCACTCCTTTTAAAGGCGCCTCTATTGCCATGATAACCGCAGGATTGATGTCGATGGCGTTTATGGGCTTTACCGGATTAGTGAAATTTTAATATGACCTTGTTTTATGCCTTAATTGCGCTTGGCTCGTTAGCGCTGGTTTTTGGGTTGATTTTAGGATTTGCCGCTATACGATTTCGCGTAGAGAGCAATCCCATTGTTGAGCAAATAGACACCATTTTACCGCAAACCCAGTGCGGACAATGTGGCTACCCAGGTTGTCGCCCCTATGCTGAAGCAATTGCAAATGGCGATGAAATAAACAAATGCCCTCCGGGTGGCGAAGCTACCATGAAAAAGCTTGCCGGCTTAATGGGAGTTGATGAAAAACCACTTGCCGGCGGCGAACAAGCAGAGCCAATAAAAACGGTAGCCTACATTCGCGAAGACGAATGTATTGGCTGCACTAAATGCATTCAGGCTTGCCCTGTTGACGCTATTTTAGGCGCGACTCGCCAAATGCACACGGTGTTAATTGATGAATGTACTGGCTGCGATTTATGTGTTGAGCCCTGCCCTGTAGATTGCATTGATATGCTGCCTGTAGCCGAAACTAAACAAAACTGGAAATGGCAGCTAGATGCTATTCCTGTTACACAAATAGATTAGAGGTTTGAGTGGATAAGTTACTTGAACAAATAAAAAAAGGGGTTGTTTGGCCATTTCCTGGCGGCATACACCCACCACAACAAAAATCACTCTCTAATAGTGCTAGCATTACGCGCCTACCATTGCCCGATAAGCTCGTAGTGGCGCTAAAGCAACACATAGGCGCAAACGGTAAGCTGCTTGTAGAAAAAGGACAGCGTGTACTTAAAGGCCAAGCTTTAACCTCCCCTGCTGCAAACTGGTCAGTGCCTGTACATGCCCCAAGCTCGGGGATTGTTACTGATATAGCACCAATGCCTTCTGCGCATCCTTCTGCATTACCAGAGCTGAGTGTTGTTATTGAACCAGATGGTAAAGATGAATGGGTGGCACTTAACCCAATTAATAATCCAACAACGCTTACCCACGACGAACTAGTAAATATAATTCATCAAGCCGGTATTAGCGGTATGGGCGGCGCAGGTTTTCCTACTTATGTAAAAGCTGACACAAAGCAACCGATTGAGTTTTTGATAGTCAATGCGGTTGAGTGTGAACCCTATATTACAGCCGACGATACCTTAATGCGCGAGCATGCAATTGAGGTAATTCAAGGCCTTGAACTCATGCAACAGTTGCTAAATCCAGCGTTGTGTATTGTGGGCATTGAAGATAACAAGCCTGAAGCGATAGTTGCTATGACTAAGGCGGCTGAGCATAACGAAAAAATAATTGTGCAAACGGTCCCGACTATTTACCCATCGGGTGGTGAAAAACAACTTATTAAGCTACTCACTAATCGTGAAGTGCCAAGCGCCGGCATACCGGCTGACATTGGCGTACTTGTACAAAACACAGGTACGTTGTTTGCCGTGCAGCAAGCTGTGTACGAAGGTAAGCCACTCATTGAACGGGTAGTCACTGTAACAGGTAATACTATCCATAAACCTGGTAATGTGTGGGCACTACTTGGCACTGAAATTAAACATTTACTTGATTGCCAAGGTTTTTCACCTGTACCACAGCAACGCGTTGTTATGGGCGGCCCGATGATGGGCTTTACTCTGCCAACAGTGCGGATTGGCATAGTTAAAACAACTAACTGTATTTTAGCGCCTGATCATAAAGAGCTAGCAGAACCCGGCCCTGAAAAAGCCTGTATACGCTGTAGTGCGTGTGCTGATGCCTGCCCTGCTTCTTTATTGCCACAGCAATTACAGTGGTTTGCTAAGTCAAAAGAATACGACAAACTACAAGAACACAATTTATTTGATTGTATCGAATGTGGCGCATGTGCCTATGTTTGCCCAAGTGAAATCCCACTTGTACAGTACTACCGTGTCGCCAAAGTGGAAATAAAAGAACAACAGGCTGATAAAATTAAAGCCGATCGCGCAAAAGAGCGTTTTGATGCACGTAAAGAGCGCCTAGATCGCGAGCAAGAAGAAAGACAAAACCGCCATAAACGTAAACCTGCTGCTAAATCGGCTGACGAAAAACAAAAAGTAGCTGATGCTTTAGCCCGCGTTAAAAACAAATCAGATAATGGCGATGAAAAATCAGCTGTTGCTGCCGCTATAGCCCGCGCCAAAGCTAAAAAGCTCGGTGATCAATCTGCGGAATTAGAACCTGATAATAGTGAAGTCGCAAAAGAACGCGCGCTACGTAAAGAACAAGCTAGAAAATATAAAGATCAAAAATCTCAAACAGATGAATCAGCCGATACTGCACCTGTTGATGATAAAAAATCAGCAGTGGCTGCAGCAATTGCTCGCGCTAAAGCTAAAAAAGCAGCGCAAGCAAATGAAGGTACTGAGCCAGTCGTTAATGAAGCGCCACAAAGCGATGCACCAGTTGATGACAAAAAAGCCGCCGTTGCCGCTGCTATTGCACGCGCTAAAGCTAAAAAAGCAGCACAAGCAAATGAAGGTACTGAGCCAGTCGTTAGTGAAGCGCCACAAAGCGATGCACCAGTTGATGACAAAAAAGCCGCCGTTGCCACTGCTATTGCACGCGCCAAAGCTAAAAAAGCAGCACAAGCAAATGAAGGTACTGAGCCAGTCGTTAGTGAAGCGCCGCAAACCGAAGCACCAGTTGATGATAAAAAAGCCGCCGTTGCCGCTGCTATTGCACGCGCCAAAGCTAAAAAAGCAGCTAAAGCCTTAGAAAATGCAGAGCCTGCCGTTAGTGAAGCGCCGCAAACCGAAACTCCTGTTGATGATAAAAAAGCAGCTAAAGCACTAGAGAATGCAGAGCCAGCCATTAGTGAAGCGCCGCAAACCGAAGCACCAGTTGATGATAAAAAAGCCGCCGTTGCCGCTGCTATTGCACGCGCCAAAGCTAAAAAAGCAGCTAAAGCACTAGAGAATGCAGAGCCAGCCATTAGTGAAGCGCCGCAAACCGAAGCACCAGTTGATGACAAAAAAGCCGCCGTTGCCGCTGCTATTGCACGCGCCAAAGCTAAAAAAGCAGCTAAAGCACTTCAAGATGCAGAAGCACCAAACGCACCCGATAATACCGACAATTCATCTAGCTCTATTGACGCTGACGTACCTAAATCAAGCGACGATAAGAAAAAAGCAGCTGTTGCTGCCGCTATTGCCCGAGCAAAAGCCAAAAAGTTACAAAAAGAAGGAAATGATCAGTCATGAAATTAACCATGGCCAGTTCGCCGCATAACCACAGTCATAAATCGTTAACGCGATTAATGCTTACCGTTATAGCTGCGTGTATTCCTGGACTCATTGCTCAAGTTGTATTTTTTGGCACTGGCGTGCTTATTCAGTTAGTACTGGCATTAACTGCAGTAACAGTTTTTGAAGCTGCCATAATGCTGATGCGAAAGCGCCCGGTTTGGCCTGCATTAAGTGATGGCAGTGCATGGCTAACCGCTGTGTTATTAGCGTTAAGTATTCCGCCTTTAGCCCCGTGGTGGATAATTATTATTGGTTGTTTATTTTCTATTATTATCGTTAAACAATTATATGGTGGCTTAGGGTTTAACTTATTTAACCCTGCAATGGCTGCCTATGTGCTGTTATTAGTTTCATTTCCGGTACAAATGACCTCGTGGTTACCTGTGTCTGAACTATCTAACAACGTTATAGGGTTTACTGAACAACTACGTATAATATTTACCGACTTCACCTCCATTGGTTATAGTTTAGATCAAGTCCGCGCAGGTATTGACGGAATCACTATGGCAACGCCTTTAGACACCATTAAAACCGATATTGGCCATGGTTTAACGGTTACCGAAAGCATGCAAAAAACATTATTTAATGAATGGGCCGGCCTTGGCTGGATGTGGGTTAATTTAGGCTTTTTAGCAGGTGGTTTATACCTATTAAAAGAAAAAATAATTAACTGGCATATTCCAGTGAGCTTTATTGCAAGCTTAGCTATATGCAGCGCCATTGGTTATATTGCCGCCCCAGGAACTGAGCCTGGCACAATATTTCACTTATTAAGTGGTGCTACTATGATGGGCGCATTTTTTATAGCTACCGATCCGGTATCAGCTGCCACAACTAATAAAGGTCGTTTAATTTACGGCGCTTTAATTGGCCTACTAGTGTATTTAATTCGTACTTTTGGTGGTTATCCTGATGCCGTTGCGTTTGCTGTACTGTTATTAAACATTGCAGTGCCGTTGATTGACTACTACACGCAACCACGTACTTATGGCCATGGAGCAGTAAAATGATTATTTCATCTATGGCTAAAAATGGCGCTATTTTAACGGCATTTGCCCTTGTAACCACGGGGCTCGTTGCGTCAATTAATGCATTAACCGCCGATAAAATTGCCGAACAAGAACAGCTACACCTAACGTCTCAGTTGCAAGAAGTGCTTGACCCGAGTACTTACGATAACGCGCTTTCAACCGATTGCGTTATTATTTCAGATGAACGGTTAGGCCCTTATGCTAATCAAATAATTTATCGCGCCCGCAAAAATAACAAACCCGTTGCTCTTGTTGTAAGGCATGTCACACCAAGTGGTTACAGTGGCGATATTAACTTGCTAACGGCCGTTTTAAGTGATGGTACTATTGCAGGCGTGCGCAGCACTAAACACGAAGAAACCCCTGGTTTAGGTGATAAGGTAGAAGTTAAAAAATCCTCTTGGATCACTACATTTAAAAGTTTAACAGTGCAAGGCGAAGACGATGCTCGCTGGGCCGTTAAAAAAGACGGGGGACAATTTGATCAGTTCACAGGAGCCACCATTACGCCTCGCGCAGTGGTTGGCTCAGTAAAAAACGCAGTGCTGTTCGCACAGAGTGAATTTGATGCTATTTTTGCCGCGCCTAACGCCAAATGTGCAGAGGTAACTAAATGAGCGAATTAAAAACATTATATAAAGAAGGTGTATGGGTAAATAACCCTGCCCTAGTGCAGCTTTTAGGTCTTTGCCCGTTATTAGCTGTTACCTCTACAATTACAAATGCACTGGGTCTAGGGCTTGCAACACTGCTTGTTTTAGTCGGCTCTAATATTAGTGTATCAATAGTAAGAAACTGGGTACCAAAAGATATTCGTATTCCGGTGTTTGTTATGATCATTGCAGGCTTTGTAACCATAGTGCAGTTACTCATGAACGCTTATACATTTGGGCTTTATCAGTCTTTAGGGATTTTTATCCCGCTGATTGTTACTAACTGCGCTATTATTGGCCGTGCTGAAGCCTACGCGTCTAAAAACCCAATTCACTTATCAGCCTTTGATGGCTTAATGATGGGCTTGGGCTTTATGATTGTGCTGGTCGTTTTAGGCGCAATGCGTGAACTCATTGGCCAAGGTACGTTATTCGACAGCGCCGACTTATTATTAGGCCCGTGGGCACAAAGCTTACGCATTGAAGTATTTAGCTTTGATAACCAATTTTTACTGGCCATTTTGCCACCCGGTGCCTTTTTAGGCCTGGGGCTGCTTATTGCGGCTAAAAACGTAATAGACGCACAAATAAAATCAAAACAAGTTGCACCTGCCGAACCTGAAAAAGGCCCTCGAGCACGTGTTACTAGCTTAACTTAAGGGGAAAGCGCATTAACTTAGCAAAAGCTAATGCGTTTTAAGTTGCATGAATAAAGAAAAACGTCACCAAATACTCTCTCGCTTACGCGACGATAATCCACATCCAGTTACAGAGCTTGAATATTCAAGCCCGTTTGAGTTATTGGTTGCCGTTACGCTCTCAGCGCAAGCAACCGACGTAGGCGTTAATAAAGCCACTCGTAAGCTGTTCCCTGTTGCTAATACACCCCAAGCTATTTTAGATATTGGCCACGATACACTGCGTGATTACATTAAAACCATTGGCCTATTTAATTCAAAAGCGGCCAACGTTTACAAAATGTGCCAAATATTGGTAGATGAACATAACAGCATAGTGCCAGAAAATCGTGAAGCCCTAGAAGCCCTACCAGGCGTTGGCCGTAAAACAGCTAATGTTGTACTCAATACCGCCTTTGGTTGGCCTGTAATAGCAGTAGATACGCATATATTTCGTGTTTCTAATCGCACTAAGCTTGCCATGGGTAAAGATGTTGTAGCCGTTGAACAAAAACTTGAAAAAGTAGTGCCTGCAGAATTTAAAGTAGACGTACATCATTGGTTGATTCTTCACGGACGTTATACCTGCGTAGCGCGTAAACCTAAGTGTGGCAGCTGTATTATTGAAGACTTGTGTGAGTTTAAAGATAAAACAGAGTAACTATAGGCTGCCTTGAGCGATGAGAGGTCACTCAATTTTGTGTTGTATGAACGAAAATTTTACCGCTGTGTTATTCATTGTTAGCAATAAACTGATTGAAGTTATTAGGTGTGTAACGTTCAGAATTGCACCTAGATAATCTATTTGCTATTTTACGCCCTAACAGAAGGAAAATTTAAGGATTTAAGGATGATTCAACTGCAGCGCTACCCAATGCCAGATCGACCAAGTAACCCTAGCCCTTTAGAAATGGCTATTTATAATTATGAATTACTAGCAAAAAAACACTATGACGATAAGCGTCGTAAATCTCCTGCATCTAAGGAAAAGCTGCAAAGAGATTACGACCATTTGCAAAAAGAACGCAAGCGTTTAGAGCACTTGCTTATTGCACAACAAAGCTTAGAGTCTTACCGTGCAGAAAGCGAAGGTACCTCTATTAAGGAGCTAGCAGAAGAAGAGCATCATCCGACGGAAAAACTTGCTAAGTTTTTACGAGCGGCAGGCGAGCCAAAACCGACTTCATATCATGAGGCGCATCACATTGTGTGTGGTAAGGGGCGATATAGACAACGTCTTACATATGCCACACGTTTAAGAATGCATTCGTTTGGTATTGGTATTAATGATCCTACGAATGGGGTATGGCTAAGAAACTTTGAAAAAAACAAGTCAGATGATTGGGCTACGCCTGACACTGTTTCTCATAGAAGGTTGCATCGTCATAATTATGAAGTTTGGGTGTCTACTAGTTTAAGAACCAAAGTAAATAAACTTGATTTTGTAAATGCATTACGTGGCGTGAAAATAAAAATTAAAAATCATATGGTGCCAGCCAGCGTTATGATGCGTAAAGATGCTAATTGGGATGGTAAATCATGAAGTTGTTCTCGTTAAAGCCAGTTACTAATTCTTACGACATGGTTGAGTGGGACATACTTTCATTTTCTGAAAAAATACAACTAATGTTGCCACCTAATCAAGATGCTTGCATGTTTCTACTTGATATCCATATGAATAATGACTCTTTATTAGAGTATTGGCCTCAAAGTTATGAGTTGTCTTTTTTACCTGGTTACCTAAAAGATAACTACGATATAAGTATCATGGATGGATTTATCGCTCTTAGGATGAATGCTTATGAAGCTTTAAAAGATTTATTAGCGCCTCTAGGTGAGTTTATTGAAACAAAAGCTGATGGTGAGCCTATTGTAATTTTTAATTTGCGTACATTTGGACAAGAAGATGAAGCAAAATGTGAACGCGAATATTTAGATGGTTATCCTCTAGATTATATCAAGATTGCTTTCATAAATGATGATGTAAAAAATAAGCCAGTTTTTAAAAGCAAGTTTACAGGTGGTTCTCGTTTGTTTTGTACTGATAAGTTTAAATCTGCTGTAGAAGATAATGGATTGACGGGTGTTTATATTGACGAAGATCTCGATAATATTTTTTCTAATTAAGTTAATTTAGGTGAATAAAATCTTATTCAGAGATATTGTGTAAAACTAAAAAACGACCTTTAAAACCCACTATTCTATTTTAGTGATTTCAAAGCCCACGTGGATGTGGGTTTTTTAACGCCGGTAATCCGGTAATCCCCCCGAGTGTTGTTAGCCTTTATTTCATAGATATCATTGGCAGTTAATACTAAGGTCAAACGTTACTGTTTGACCTTAGTAAAATTATATCAACTTTTGACCATTTGAAGACCATCTATATCTAACATACTGATCAAACTCAGGTTCATCTGCATGTTCTAAAACTATAATCTGTGGCTTAAATCCAATTTTTGGATCTCTTTCAAGTTCATTCAAGAACCGCTCAAAAACCTTGAATATATTTATTACTTGTTTAATATTCTCATCAACTTCTTCTTCACCCAATAACTCTTGTTTATTATTAGAAGAAAATCTTCTTGTTACTTTTGGAAAATATACCTGACTAGGTTGATCTAGAAATAATATTGCTGGTATTACAGAGTTTGAGCTTGAGGTTAATTTTAAAATTGACAAGAAAACCGCTAGATGACAAGCCAACCAGTTCGCACCACTACCCATTTCTGATAGTAGTATTTCTTGTTTTTTAAAGTAATAAGCGAATGTGAAATCTTCTGTTTTGAATTTCATCTCACCATCTCGTAAATCATCTTCAAAATCTAAGTCTTTTTTAAGCTCATTCATTGTCTCATTGATGATTGCATTGGCCTCGGAAAATTTATGCTCAAGACCATAGCCTCGAATCAGCCTGATACAGGTTTCTAACTCCTCTTTCATAGCTGAAAGATCGTGGCTAGTTTTTTCTAACTTTTGCCCTTCAATAAAGAACTCTAAGGTGCTCTCTATTCTCCCACGAATATTATTTAGTGAGTCCCTTATATCTAGGTTATCTTTATTTCTGAATAATTTTCTTAATTGTCTTATTTCATTATCTATATTAGCTACGACCTGTTTTTGCTTGTCTCGCCTTAAAAGTAATGAATTAAGAGACTTAGAACTGTCCTGTTTGTAACTACCAACTCGGGACAGTTCATCAAGAAGTAGCTCTCTAGAGCGCTTAACCTCTTCCACTTTAGAAACAAGACTAGTTACTGGTGTGCTACATAACGGGCAACTAACACTGTTTTTAGATACAGACTCATCTTGTGATACTTCTGCAAGGCGTGCCATCGAGTTTGAGTAATCTACTGACTCCTCCTCATTTTCCTTAATAAGACTTATCAATTGATTACATTCATATAAAGACGTTAGCTCTTTATCTTTTGCTTTCTCTAAGGCATTTAGCTGTTTATTGAAGTCAACATTTTGCTCTGCATTCAATGGTACAGAAGGCAGGTTTCTCGCTAAATTTTTTAGCTTTTCCAGTGATGCATCTTCATCCAAAAATTTAAGATTTAACACTCTATAATACTGCCTAATTGGTATAAGTAGTTTTTCTCTTTTTTCTTGAATACCGAGCAAAGCTTTCTTTTTTTCTGTCTCTATCTTTTTTATTTGTTTTTCTAAATCTTCAGATCTTTTCTTCAATCTGTAGTATCTGCTATCAACCCAGCCCATAAAGATAGGAAATTGATCAATTACTGTTCTACTCTTAATGAAATTATCGAACCTATAAAACAAACTATGACGTGGTTTAATGGATTCGACTACCCCAGTTAAGAGATAATCAACTTAACTGGAGATCGATAATGACAAAACGTAAAAAGTATTCCAAAGAATTTAAACTTGATGCTATCGCATTAGTTGTTGAGCAAAACTACTCACAAGCAGAAGCCTCTAGAAATTTAGGGGTAAATCCCAACATGCTTGGTCGCTGGATAAAAGAAGCTGAAAATGATGATGGGCATGCTTTTAGAGGGAACGGTAATTTAACCCCTGAGCAAGAAGAGATCAGAGAGCTAAAAGCGCAAGTGAAACGCCTAGAAATGGAGCGTGAAATATTAAAAAAAGCGACGGTCTTCTTTGCCAAAGAAACGAAGTGAAATATTCGTTCATAACCCAATACAAGAAGACCTGGCCTGTGGCGACAATGTGCCGAATACTGGGTGTAAAAAGTAACAATTACTATAGTTATCAAAAGCGATTCTCAACTAAATCAGAGGATCCAACACATCAAGAAATGATTGATTGTGTCAAGGACATAGCGCACTTCAGTGATAATACTTACGGTGAAAGGCGTATTCAGAAAGTCTTAAATGCACTCGGTTTTCCGGTGAGTCGTTACAAAACAGCACAGCTAATGAAAGAGGCAAATGTCTGGGTGCGTTATAAAAAGAGATACAAAGTGACAACGAATAGTGAGCATAATAAGCCTATTTATCCCAATGTACTTGAGCAAAACTTCAACGTTGAAGCAGCTGATCAAGCCTGGGTACAAGATATCACTTATGTTTGGACTGCAGAAGGTTGGTTGTATCTGGCGGTAGTGATTGATTTATATTCGCGCAAAGTCGTTGGTTGGAGCATGGGCTCACGAATGAAAGCGCAGCTTGTCTGTGACGCACTGACTATGGCGATGTGGCAACGCCAACCCAAAACAGGGTTAATTATCCATTCAGATCAAGGGGTTCAATATGCAAGCCACCAATATCGTAAATTGCTCAAGTCAAATGACTTCATTGGTAGCATGAGTAAGAAAGGCTGTTGCTGGGATAATGCTGTTGCAGAAAGCTTCTTCGGTAGTTTGAAGCAAGAGCGCGTGCATTGGAAAAACTACCCAACGCGTTATGAGGCTCAACAGGATGTAATGAATTACATCTGTATGTGGTACAACAGTCGTCGCTTACATTCGTACTTAAATTATCAAAGCCCAAATGACTTTGAAGAACGAATCGAAACATTAGATATGGTTTCTTAACTAGGGTGACTGAATTTAGTTGACCACGTCACTATGTTTATTAGCTATTAAATTCTGATGCTGAAAGAATAGTGAAGTAGCATTCCGAATTGAGACTTTCCCTTTCTTAAGTTCATAATCATCATTATTCAATGATGTATCTTCAACCGATAATCCTAAGTGCTCTTCAAAGTCCTTTTGAACCTCTAATCTAGTCCTATTTTTCTTGGACTTAAAATAGTTAGAGTTAATTTCATCATCAACATTGAAATCAGCAGAATATTCAACAGAAAAATAACACTTTGAAGGTTGATTATTTGATCGTCCAATGATTATCTTTTTATTATCATGTTCAAATACGCAACAAAATATGTCTGTGAAATCAGTGACTTTTCCCACTGGGATTGTAGAGCGCTTTGAAAACAAACAAAAATCCACAATCTCTATTAAAGCACTTTTCCCTGTTTTTGAGTCACCTGTTATTATATTCAACCCTCGATCAAAACCAAGAATTTTCAAATCACCATCATGACCAATTAGTATTATATTTTTTAAAAAAGCTTTCATATGCTTGTGACCCTAGATTTAAGAAGAACATTAACATATCCTTCTTTCGCAAAAATAATACCTAAGTTATAAGATGCCTTTATAAACTCTTTTTTATAGTGATTTTTTATTAAGGCTTTTTCTAAATTATTTCCATTCAAAATGAAAGAATCAATTCTAGTTTCACGAATTGAACTGAGGTAGATCACACCATAATTTGTCACAGACTTTGAGTGTTGAACTTTATCATTTATAAAAAACAATCGTTCTTTAATTTCATCATCCTTTAGAAATGCAGTTTGAAATGTGCTACTAGCATTAGAGCTATTCAGTTTTCTCCTTAAAACATCATCCATAACAAAAGGAACAACAAGATAAATCAACTCAAACTTTGCACCTCTTTCGTCAACTCGCCTAGCACCTTCTATAAATGAATATAGTATTTCAGCAACAAAATGGGGAGAGTACTTCAAATCTCTAATAACCTGAGGATTCACTAGTCAATATCCTCTTTATTATATTTCCAAGTATAAGCGGTGTTATTAATAGCCTCGTGTACTTTACCTCTCATGAAGTAAGGTTTCGTACCACTTACCTCAGGTACTTCTAACACCGAACTATTATGGAATTCAAGATATGCTTCACGTGCTGCCTTGTTAGATTTAGAGGTACCTAAATCTTCACAATCTATTTCATAAGAATATTGTCTTTTAAACCCTTTAGCTTTCTCTACTGCATCTACTAAATAGTTATCTATAATTTCGGGCATAATGTCTGGTTTAAGATCTACAAGGCTCTCTTCACTGTTTTTAGCTTTGAAGTAATCATTGAGAGCAACACCTCTATCCCTACCTTTCAAACCTATATCTTTATACTCTAATAAAAACAAATAACCATCAGCATGCTGCTCCGTGTCATAATCCGTGCGGTCTACAGGAAAAGGAATGCTATCTCCACTCCATCTGTTCACTTGAAACTGAAAAGCATCATCAAAATCATTGATATTAACCTTCCAATGTCGGTGGTCTTCGATTGCATTTTTATTGACGTATGAATATATCCAATGGAAGATGCTATCTCTGTATGGCTCCAACACGCACTTCAATTTGCGAGCTTCCAATAAGCTATTCCATTTATCTTCTACATGCTCCCGAGATTGATCAATTGTAAATCGAGACAATATTCTCAATAGCTCGGCATCCGATGTACCTTCAAAAATTTTGTTATACAGAGACTTAATTGAAGGTGATGGTACGTGAGACTTTATGATGTTGAGCTTTTCATCAGCACTTCGTGTGTTCCAACCATGAAATATTGAACTCTCGGAAATGAAAGATGTCGTGTGTAACACAATTTGCTCAAACATTGAAGAGTCTTCAACCACCAAGTTTTTCAAAGTGTTCCAGAAATCTTTTGAGTTACTAGCTAAGTTATGCTCTTCTACGTGGTGTTTTACCTCTGTGAACGTCTTACCATCATAGACATCTCCAAAGCACTCTATCCAAATAGTCTCATTGGGTTTTGCATCAAAGCACTTCTCAATGGCGATTAAGACTTGGTAAACATAGCCTAAATACTTTAGTGTAGCGTTGTTGGCAAAACCTTCTGTCATCCTGTCGATTACTCCTAGATTCACTCTACATTAACTTCGCGCACTGGTAAAAACTCGCGATTTCGTTTTGATCTCGAAACCAATTTCACCACTATTCCAGATCGAAGTAAATAAAATTACCATATTTACCATAAGGTTAGAAAGGATTAATTTTGTACAAATGCTTCATGAATGCAAGTAAAACCTGTTGAATATCGAGCTGTCTAGCTATGATACCTTCTAAAAAGGGGTATTCCTGTGCAATTTTCAAGCAGTTGCAGGGGTGAAACGCAAGGGTTCAGGTCTTACTTTTTTCTCTTATCCATTTTTGTATATCAAAGTTGACTGAGCACCATTGTATGATTTAGATACTTAACTCATTTTTGGGTAGAAAAGAGTTACCTAGTAATACAAAGCTCTTCAAAGTTGAATGGACTTTGTTTTATATTGAGAAAGTAAGATTAACTTTTAGAGCTTGACTGGCACGATGTACGACCTGACTCCAGAATTCAATTTGCTTTCCAAACCTGAGCAATCAACGTAAAATCATTGTCAATTAATTGAGGTTTCATAAAGTTTTTAATATGACTAATTTAGAAATTTACGAACAAGCAACGAATGTTCTAACAATGATCACAGCCGATTTAAACGATAGTATTTACCAAAATATGAATGGTAAACTGACTCTATTGTTTGGAACTGATGAAGTCGTAAATGCTTGGGCAAGAGATGATTCTATTGACGTCAATCGACCTCAACACACTATTGGTATTAATTATAAATTAGTTGAAGTTCTGTATAGAGACATCGAGTCCTTCTGTAATTTTTATTCTCAGCATCTGACTGATAAAAGGATTGATGCATTATTACCAAACTATACTAACGAACCGCTGCTATTTGAATATTTTTCCATCGAACAGAACTGCTTTAACATGTTCGTAGGAGCTTTAACATTCGTATTTTTTCACGAGCTAGGTCACTTATTACAGCGTCACTCTTGTTTAAGAGAGCGATTTGGAAATAACATTACTTCCACCATTAACGAATGCAATATAGACAGAGAAAATAAACTAGTGGGTAAACAGGCGGCAATTTCACATATTACCGAATTGTATGCAGACTCTTATGGCATAAGTAGTTGTTTGAGTGAAATAGTTCGCCATTTTAAAGATGATAAAAAGGAACTGAAAGTCGCTTTGTATCAATTCGTGTGTGGGTTGTCCTGCACCTTTTATATTTTTAGTGACGGAAAAAGTCACCAAGTTACACATGAACCAGTTGGCAGCCATCCTAATGCATTAATTCGTTTAGAGTTTGCACTACCAAAAATTTACGAGTTAATGGATTTAGTCGATGAAGTCGTAAAGCACGAAATGACTAGAGAAGATCTCGTACACATTTGTGGAAGAGCGTCATTTTATTCTTTAATATTTCAGGATGCCAAAAGAAAAGTTGGCTTGAGAAACGATCAAGCCGAGCAGATCAAAGGACTAATTAATAGGAAAGAAGATAAACCCTACTTAAACTCAATATTCTCTGCTTGGGAAGAGATATCTGAGCCATTAAGAATAGGCGCATTAGATACTTCACTTTTGCATGAATTCTCTATATCAGATGCTTTTCGAGACTACTTACATGCCACTTAATACTCGCTTAAAAAAACGAGAGAGCTATTTAACACTAAAGCTGCCCTTAGAGTATTTACGTTAACACACTTTAGGGCAGAAACGAGTTGATCATGAATGACTGCTCATGGCACTCTTCAGCCACTCGACAACATAAAATATTGATAATAATTGGCAAGGTATTTTACTGTGCCGAATGGCGCTTCGCTTATTCGACCTAATTAGGATGACACCCATCCTAATTATTGCGAAAAAAGCCTACAAAAATAGCATGAAGAGTGTATTACTATAAATAATGAATCATTAAAAAGCTGTGCTATGTTGATTAGATGAAAGTAAAAATAGACAGCCCAATCGCACGACGATAGCTGTTTATTAAAGAATGGCAAACGACTAGGCTGTATTGAACCGGCTTTCCTTTAAATAAAAAGCGGTATATTACAGGAATAAAGGGGTAATAAACTGACCTTACGAGGTCAAATGAAAGTGAATGCCTTACTTGACGCTGCAGCAACTGTATTGTCTTGTTCAGAATATAGAAAAGCTGCAAAACACAATGCACTGAGAAGGGGAAGCCTTTTTACTCTAAATAAAAGCCACTCAAACACCGGTAATCTCTTCCAAAACGCCAATTGAAATAACACTACAAACCAGCTTTTTATATTCAATGAAAAACACAGTAATCGATAGAACCAAAATAGGAACTCAGCTATGGTTTATTTATCAATAAAAACAAATAAAAAACGAGTTAATCTACAGACTCGTTATGTTTTTCTCATAGAGCGCGGTTCACATCCATACTTTTGTGTAAGATGCGGACAATAAGTATCTGATTTTCTTTATGCCCTTTGTAATAAATCACATGGTTAGCATGAGGGTATTTACTATAACCTTCTCTAATACAATCGCAGTTAATTCCTATTTTGGGATCATTTGCTAATAATTGAAATGAGTTATCGAGTATTTTTAAATAACTATTTCGTTGTGCTTGACCCCATGTGAGTTGGGTGTATTTTGCAATTTTTATTAAATCCGATTTTGCTTTAGCTGATAATGCGAATTTATTCATCAATTATTTTCTTTATCAAGCTCGGCAATTAAAGAATCATAGCTATATTCAACGGTGCCACTTTGTTCACCTTGAACTAGCATATTACGCAAATTAAGTAGTTTAGTTTCTTCATCTTCTAATGCTCGCAAACCAGCTCTAAGCACTTCGCTTGCTGAACCGTAACGACCCGAATGAAGTTGCTGGCTTATAAATTGATCAAAATGATCACCTAAAGTAACACTTGTATTTTTAGCCATAGTTAAACCTTTGTTTAGTTAATACCAATATATATTGGATTATGGTATAAAAAATATAACAAGGCAATTAAATCGGACGCATAACGGCGTTTATGGCGGCGCTATAATTTCATGGTAAATATGAGAGCCCTCGTTCTGATTTTAAATTTGCGAGAAAAATACTAAAACCGAAAGCACAATATACCAAGGCAATTGCTCATAACTGTATTTTTGATGTGCTATTCATTGATTTGCTAGTTTTCTTTAAATTTTACCTTAATAAAGATTATTCTGGTGTTACTGCTGACAAGGCAGTGGCTGTATATTGGTCAACAGTAATACCAAATCTAGACATGTCTCGACTGGATTTAACTTAAACCCTGAGTTGGGTAATTGACTTGTCGAAGAGGCTACTGATACAGATTTACAGTATATTGTTACTGAATTAAAAAAATTATAACAAGGCATTATCAAAGTATTAATTTCACAAGTCTCACTCCTTTGGTTATGCTATTGAGCATTATAAATCTTATTGCGAAAACCTCTATGCTACCTCTACTTCGTATCTTGATAATTGAGCAAGACCCAACCACTTTACATGGGCTTTCAACGAATCTGTCAAAGACTATTCCTAACTTTGAGCGTGATGATATTCATATCGATATTATTGAATGCCTTGAGCTTAAACGCGCGTTGGAACATGTAGCGGAAGATGGTGATATTCAAGCCGTGGTTCTAAGCTGGGATATGCACAATAAAGTGGGTGAGCGTATGTATAGCCGCTTTATTGAAGAGTTAAAGGCTATTCGTCTTGAGCTGCCGGTTTATGTTGTTGGCGACGACACCAAAGGGCTGGAAATCGTTAACGAGTCAGAAGAAATTGAATCCTTCTTTTTTAAAGACGAGGTGATTTCTGACCCTGAAGCAATTTTAGGTTATATGATCAACGATTTTGACGACCGTTCGGAAACGCCATTTTGGACGGCGTACCGTCGTTATGTGGGCGAGTCGAACGATTCATGGCACACACCGGGTCATAGCGGGGGTTCTAGCTTTAGAAACTCTCCTTATATTAAAGATTTTTATCAGTTTTATGGCCGCAATGTATTTGTTGGCGATCTGTCGGTGTCGGTAGATTCGCTAGGTTCATTATCAGACAGCACGAATACTATTGGTCGCGCTCAAGAATCAGCAGCGGCAACGTTTGAAGTTAAGCACACCTACTTTGTTACAAACGGTTCGTCTACCTCAAATAAAATTATTTTACAAACACTCCTGCGTAAGGGAGATAAAGTAATTGTTGACCGTAATTGTCATAAATCAGTCCACTATGGCATTTTGCAATCTGCCAGTTACCCCATTTATTTGGCGAGTATTTTAAATCCAAAATATGGGATTTTCGCGCCACCGTCGTTGGCCGACATAAAGTTAGCAATTGAAAACAATACTGATGCTAAATTACTGGTGCTTACAGGTTGTACTTACGATGGCCTGCTTAGCGACCTGAAGCAAGTCGTAGATTACGCTCATCAATATGGTATTAAGGTGTTTATTGACGAGGCGTGGTTTGCATACTCTTTGTTTCATCCTAGCTTTCGTTATTATTCTGCTATACATGCTGGGGCCGACTACATTACCCACTCTGCACATAAAGTAGTGTCGGCGTTTTCTCAGGCCTCTTATATTCATATTAACGACCCCGATTTTGATGCTGATTTTTTTCGAGATATTTACAGTATCTACGCCAGCACATCGCCCAAATATCAGCTTATTGCGTCTCTTGATGTATGCCAAAAGCAATTGGAAATGGAAGGCTATAAGCTGCTCAATGCGCTGCTAAATCATGTTGACGAATTTAAACAACAGATGGCGTCGCTCAAGCACATTAAAGTGCTAGGTAAGCAAGACTTTATGGATATATTTCCGCACTTTAGCGGTGATAACATGGGTCACGATCCGTTAAAAATACTCATTGATATTAGTGAGCTACCTTATTCATTAAAAGATATTCATAAATATTTACTGGACGAAATTGGTCTAGAAATAGAAAAATACACGCACAGCACTATCTTGGTTTTACTCACGCTTGGCGGCACACGTTCGAAAATAATTCGTTTGTACAATGCATTGAAAAAGCTAGATGGGGGCAAAGTGAAGCTGTCGAAATCGACGCGCAGAGCCCGCTTACCAGAAAATTTACCCGCCATCGATCTCGCGTGTATTCCAAGCGATGCTTTTTATGGCGAGCGCGAATCGGTGCCTATTAGCAAAAGTAACAACCGCATTTGCGCTGGTTTAGTTACCCCATATCCGCCAGGTATTCCGCTTTTAGTGCCGGGCCAGCATATTACTGAAGATCACATTGAATATTTGCAGGAATTGGCAAGCCAAGGGCTGACAATTCAAGGCAGTTTTGATGGTGAAATTTATGTACTTAAGGGAAAGGTTAAGAAGTAACGGTATTCGTTTAGTACTATCGTTATCGCTGGGCAGTAATGTCGCAAGACATTGCTGCTGTATGAAGCGTTATTGTATGAGTGATAATTCCAGATTACACCGAAAATTTAATGCAAGCGCGTAATTAACAGTTGTTCCTCTTTAATATCATTAATGTTTATGACTTCGCGTTTATAACCGTCATTAACGACATAATCGATGCCTTTTGGTATACGGTTCAATGTATAGATGGGAGTCTGGCTGGGTTCGTATTGGGGATGATCAATATCTGAGCCATACAGGGTTGGTTATGCGTAGGTATAAACCACAAACTTGTTATAGCTCGCAGCGAGTGAACACAGCCAAAAACTGGCCTGATATTGACACTAAAGAAAACTAAAAGCATGAGCGCAGCATCAACAGATACATGTGCAATTAATTTATTATAAAAGGAATTTAGATGGTATTTCCATCACTTGAAACTGATCGGCTATTACTCACAGAGCTTCGTGTTGAAGATGAAGCTGAGTTGTTCAATTTATTTTCTAACCCATCTGTAATCGAATACTATGATTTAGATGTTTTTCGTGAACACAATCAAGCTGCTAATTTGATTAACCTTTTTAATAAAAGATACCACGAACAGCAAGGCATCAGATGGGCCATCCGATTAAAACCAACAGGACAATTGATAGGCACTTGCGGGTTTAATTCGTGGAACAGTAAAATGCGTAATGCTGTAATTGGTTACGAGCTACACCCTCAATTTTGGCGATGTGGCTATACTGTGGAAGCAGTCCGCGCAATTGTTGATGCTGGTTTTTCTGGAATATTAGCTTGTGGGAAGTTAAACCGAATTCAGGCTGATACGATACCTGAAAATATCGCATCTGAATCATTATTGTTGCGGCTTGGATTTAAAGAAGAAGGACTTCGACGTGAGTGTGGGTTTTGGAAAAATAAATTTCATGACCTCAAGTGCTTCGGCTTACTCCGTTCAGAGTTCAGTTCTATATAAATATGTTTACAATTTTTATTCACAAGACGTTGAGGCTATTTAAGTTATCCCTTAGGCTACGTCCATCAACATGGAGTGTATATGTCAGAATATTTTGCCAAAATTAATTGGGTAAGAGAAAATAATGAAAGTTATATTGATAATAAATATAGCCGTGGGCATAAATGGATTTTCGATGGCGGTCAAACCGTACTAGCTTCATCTTCCCCTCATGTTGTTCCATTACCTTATTCAATTGAAAAAAATGTCGATCCCGAAGAGGCTTTTGTTGCATCACTTTCTAGTTGCCACATGTTATTCTTTTTATCTATTGCCGCCAAAAAAAAGTATGTAGTTGACTCATATGTAGACGAGGCAGTTGGTATTATGGAAAAAGATAGTGATGGTAAAATTTCAATGACTAAAGTCACACTTAAACCACATGTTCAGTTTTCAGGCGATAAGAAACCAACAATGGAGCAACTTGAGAAAATGCATCATCAATCCCATGAGCAATGTTTTATAGCTAATTCTGTAAAAACTGAAGTTGTTACGGAAATTTCAGTTTAACTAGTAAGTTTAGATACCACCGACAACTCATGACTCTTTTTAGTCGTTTTAACTGTCGGGTTAATGAGTTTATCCACTGCTATTTTGAGACTATGTACTGGCCTGTAATCACTGAAACATGCATATTTTCGCATTTTATCGTGCTAACTTCGCCTTGAGTAAAAATGCTGTTAAAGTTTACAAAGTAGCCTGTGTAGTATTAACCAGCTTATATACAACACTGATGAGTATTGTACTTACCATACACCCTCTTGCCTGTAAGCAAGATTGTTGTCGGATTATACGATTTATGTGAATTTAAAGACAAAACGCCATAAAATAAAGTTTTATCAATAACAAAAAATCGTAAATTAGCTTATGCTCTGTTTTAAAAGAAAAATAAGATAATTCCTTGGCTTACAGTTAGACTAATACTTATTATTTTGACTACTAAAATTTCGTATTTATAATAAAAATTAATTATGCCAAGCTTTAACTGTGTTTCTTTACGTTGTAAGCAGCATAAAATTTGAGTTTAAAGTTAACAAAACCTCCCCACTTTGAGAGATTAAGTAATGCAAAATGTTAAAAAGCGCAGACGTTTCTGGATGGTTGTAGAAAAACTAGAAGCCTTAATTGATCAAGGTATTTATCCAGTAGGTGGCCGTTTGCCTGCAGAGCGTGAAATGGCAGAAGTTTACGATGTTAGTCGCCCTACTATTCGTGAAGCTATTATTGCGCTGGAAGTTAGAAAGCGCGTTGAAGTAAAAACTGGATCGGGTGTATTTGTTACTAGTAGTAAAAAAACAGCGTCTTTAACTCCCCCAATAAGTGCATTTGAACTAACTCAGGCACGCGCATTAGTCGAATCGGAAGCTGCAGCTCTAGCGGCCTCTAAAATTTTAGATAGTGAGCTACAAGCACTTAAGCAAACACTAATAGACATGGAATTTTCTGACAAAGCTGATGAAGCAGATCAACTTTTCCATGAAATTATCGCACAAGCAACTCGTAATAAAGCGCTAGCACTCACCATTAATAACTTTTGGAAGTTACGACGCTCAGAACCACAAATATTATTAGCTCACCAAGGTGTTTGTTCGCAAAATATAAATCAGCGTTTGGCTGAACACACCACTATCTATGATGCAATATCTGATCGAAACCCATCCGCCGCAAGAAAGGCGATGCATAATCACTTTAATAGATTGATCAATGCATTATTTGAAGCAAGTGAAGCTAAAGCATTGGAAGAAGTAAGACGAAAAACAGATGAAACTCGTGGGCTTTATTCAATTTCTCACTTAACTAAATAACCTGAACTCTGAATAATACTAACTTGCATAAATATTTGAGCAAGTTAACGAATTAAATTGCGCTATAACGTCGTTAAAAGTTTTAATTTAGAACAAAATACAAAAATTTTGCCTAGTTCAGCGTAATTTTTTAACGTTAAATAGACCGGTAATCCCCCCATTTTTAATGGAGGCTATCTGTAGAATTTCCGTTGTTTGACTTTTCCAGTTTTTGTATGGGTGTTATGCCACCTATACCCATGTTAGGGCGTTCATTATTATAAGTCCATAACCAATCGGTTGCTTTATCTTGTAACTCACTAATATCACTGTAAATATAATGACTTAGCCAGTCATACCTAACCGTGCGATTAAACCGCTCTACATAAGCATTTTGTTGCGGGTTACCTGGTTGAATAAATCGTAATTCAATATTATTATTTAACGCCCACTCTGCTAATTTATGGCTAATATATTCAGGCCCATTGTCACACCTGATAGCTTTTGGCTTACCACGCCATTCTATAATTTGATTGAGTGAGCGGATAACACGCTCAGCGGGGAGTGATAAGTCAGCATCTATTGTGAGTCCTTCGCGATTGAAATCATCAATCACATTGAACAAGCGACACGCTCTGCCATCCGATAATTGGTCGTGCATAAAATCCATTGACCAACATTCGTTAATGGCCTCAGGGACAGCCAATGGTTCAGGCTTCTTCCTTGTTAGACGTTTTCTAGGCTTTATTCGCAGATTCAACTCAAGCTCACGGTAAATACGATAAACGCGCTTATGATTCCATGTGTAGCCTTTAACATTGCGTAAATATAAAAAACATAAACCGAATCCCCAATTACGCTGACATTGGCTTAAATCCAATAGCAACGCTGCAATTTTCTCATTTTCATCAGACAGTTTTGGCGTATAGCGATAGCATGTTTCACTTATCATGAAAGTACGACAGGCTAAGGCAATACTCATTTTATTTGTGCTAACGACTTCATGAGCCAAGACTTTGCGCTCAGAAGCCTTTACCACTTTTTTGCCATTGCCTCCTGAATGACCTCAGATTTTAGCCGCTCTTCAGCATACATTTTCTTTAAACGGCGATTTTCATCTTCAAGCTCTTTCATTCGTGTCATTAAAGACGCATCCATGCCGCCGTATTTAGCGCGCCATTTATAAAAGGTTGAGTTGCCCATACCATGTTCACGGCATAGCTCAGGAATAGGCACGCCGCTTTCTGCTTGTTTTAAAATGGCGAGGATTTGACTGTCTGTAAAATGTGCTTTTTTCATAATTTTCTCCTGTGTTTACAATAAGAGAAAATTCTACGTTTGGCATCTATTATTTTTCGGGGGGATTACCGACCCATATATAAGCAGATTGGTATAATAAATCTCTTAACCAGAGTTCAGCTTAGTTAATACATAAACTCACTTAGCTTTAGAATGATAAAAATAGAAAAAAGGCGGTAAACCGCCTTTTCTATTTCTAACTTTATAGTTTAAAGTTTAAAGCTCATGCCTAAGAATAAACGTGGGCCATAATCATTCACTTCACCTAAATTATCTTCAACAAAGAAGTCTTGTGATTTAGGTGCACTAAATAAGTTAATTGCCTCAGCTTTGATTCTAAAGTGCTCATTGATTTTATACGATGCACGCATTTCCCACACACCTACAGCGTCAACATAGCGTAAACGGGTACCATTACTTGTATAAGGTTGGAAATACTCACTACGGTATTTGTAAATAACCGCAGTATCGAAGTCGCCAATTTGGTAGTAAAGTTGACTACTAAATACATGCTTAGAAAAACCAGGAACTGAACCTGGCTCAACAATACCTTCCGTTAATTGTGTTGTATTACCATCAAGGTCAGTAGTGAATGTATCACCGTATAAGCTATCTTCAAATTCAAAATCAGTGTCAGCGAAGTTATAACCAAACTTTACACCTAAGCCATTATCCCAGCGGTAAGAAAACGAAGCTTCAAGACCGACTATTTCGCTGTCATCGTCTGATGTAACAGAGTTAGTAATAGGCAGAGATATACTTTCGCCATCTATTATAAACTCTTCTAAAATAGTTTGTTTTTCAAAACCGCCTTGGAACTGTTTGTAATATAGACTAAACGCTACAATCGAATCTTCATTCGGATACCATTCCACCGCCGCATCATAGTTCCATGACATTAATGGCTGAGTGGCAGGGTTACCAGAACCGTTTACACCTACGACTAAATCAGAAAGTGAAGTGGCTGCACCATCATCGTTACTGTTCGTTGAAAATTCACGGTTAAAGCTCAAATCTGACGGGTCTGCGCGAGACATACCACGGTAAATACCCGCACGCAATAATATATCTTCGCTATAATCTACAACTAAGTTAAAGCTAGGCAAATATTTGGTATAACTAGAGCCGCTTTGAATTTTATCAAGTGTTGTAGAATCTGATACCAATTCAAGAAATCCAGTGTCTGCATCCGTACCAACAGAATAATCTGTTCTGAAGCCAACAGATGTTACTTCAGTATCTACTACACGAAGGCCAAAGTTACCACGTATAAATTTACCAAACATCTCTGTATCGTAACTAGCCATTAAATACGCTGAAGTGGTTTTTTCCGTTACATCGACAGTACCAGTATTTTGGTATTCAACGTCAGGATAGGCGAACACACCGTTGTAATCGGCATCAGTTGCTGCAACTGCTTGCGAAAAACAGACGTTGTCGTAGGTTGCCCACGAAGCACCTGTACCTGAACCAATAACGTTACCATCACTATCAACATTGGTTACAATGTTGCCATCAGACACGCTTGATAAAAAGTCTGATTCAGGGAAGTCAATTTGACAGCCTTGCAGAATCTCAAGTGCTGTATCGTCACCTACTGTGTATTCGTTTCTTGAACCATTACCTTGGCTGCCACCGAATTGTATGAAAGAAAGCTCAGATGTTCTGATACCCCCTTCAATTTTAGTGAACATACCACTATCTAATTCATAATCAAAATCCAAACGCGCTGATTTTATTACATTTTCGCGAACATTTTCACGGTCTAAACGTGTTCTTAAGCTGTCAGTAAAATTAGAAATATCTGTAACATCAAAATCCGTTAATGTGAAATGAGGAATTTCATCGCCCAAATCCCAAGAGAAAAAATTACGATCCGATGTTCTACCGCGGTTTGAAATTTGTAGTTCTTCACGATCTGTTTTTGAATACGCTAAATCAAGATTAACCGTTAATCGGTCAGTTACATTGTGCTCAATGTTTAAACCATACCCTTGGTAATTTTCTTCACGTTCAAATTGCTCACCTGCTGATTCAATTCGCTCTTCGCCTTCCCAATGTAAAATACCACCTACATCGTTAGTAACAAGTGTGGGGCCAGTAATACCTGGTGTTGCGCGTTTTTGTAAAAAAATTAAATCGTGGCGCGCTTCTTTTTGTGTTCTGTCTGAAATTTGCGTATCAAAATTAATATCCCACGCATCTGAAGGCTGGTATTGCAATGCAAAAAATACTGCGTCACGCTCATCCGATGTTTCATTTTGACGAAAACTGCGACTACTGCCAGTCCACGCATAAGGCGTACCATCACTTTTTGCTTTACCGGTTTCAGAATCAATATCTGTATCATAGCCTTGGTTTTTTAATTTTTCGCCACCGACCTGATCTTCACAGTCACCAGCGCTGCTACGATAAAAACCTTCATTGGTATTATTAGGATCATTTAAACACGCCCATAATGAAGAGCCTGACGGGCTTGAGCTTCTATATTCAGCTTCTGGTTGGCTAATATCTTGGCGCTGTACACCAAAAGACACACCAACGGCTTGGCCGTTATCAAATTCAAACTGGTCCACATAACTAAACGTACCACGATAACCTAAATCGCTTTGTAATGAGTTTTCTACATTACTTTCATCAGGGTTATAGTTTAATTTAACTTCCCCTGATACGCGTTGCTTACCAAAATCAAGAGGGGTTACGGTTTCAAGAGCAATAACACCTGCAACACCACCTTCAATCATTGATGCATCTTGCGTTTTATAGATAGCTACTTTTTTTACGAGCTCTGATGGAAACTGTGAAAAGTTAACTGAGCGGTCACCACCACCATTGGTTGCTTCACGGCCATTGATATGAGTGGCACTTAAAAATGGCCCAAGACCACGAATAGTAATCTCTGTTGCGCCACCATTTTCACGGTGAGATGCAGCACCTGTAATTGATTCCAGCGCTTCACCGATAGACAGTGCAGGTAAATCACCAATGTCTTCTGATGAAAGGCCATCAACTACAGTGGTAGACTCACGTTTAATAGCAATCTGATCTTGTATTGTTTTACGTGTACCTGTAACGCTAATGATTTCAACATCAGGTTCAACTTCAGTAACCTTTTTTTCAGCTTCTTGAGCTTGCGCAGTAAGTGCACAAGAACCAGCCATACCAGCAATTACCGCTGTTCTTACCCATTTTGCTATTGGACTTAGTACAAATGGTCCCGCTATCGAATTATTATTTTCTGACTTCAACGACATTAAAATTCTCCGTTGGTTGTTGTAGTGTGTTTTAGTTATGTGTCGCTTGTTATGCTTGTGTAGATAGAATGTGAATCCTGTATTTAATATACTCAACTGAAGTCACTTGATCAACCAATTTAACACTTAAATATTACCAGCGTTAAGACCAATTCTATTTTATAGGCATTACCAAGGGGTAAAATAGGTTGTTGGTACAAGTATTACGAATAAAATATTTGCTTATAAACGCAACATGCGTCTGGCCGTGTCTATCTATTGGGAGTCAATTTACCTGCTGCGCAGGTTTGAGGGGGTATTTGGGAGGAAATAAAAAGCCCCAAAATTGGGGCTAAAAAATTAGTAAGTTTTTAATCAAAACACCGATTAAACGTTTTACTACAAATTAATCGTTTTGTATTTTCCAAGTAGATCCAACACCCACTTCTGAAGTTTGAATATAATGAAGGCCTCTAGCACCAGCCAAAACCTGCGCACCAGTTGGTGATGTTTCTATTAGCGTACTTGTTGCTGTAACATACTCTAGCACTTCTTTATTATTAGTTGCTGGGTCTTGGTCGATAGCTCCATCAGTATCAAATGCACCATTACCGTTTAGTTTTCTGATTTCAACCCAGTCGCCGCTTGCATCACCTGATACTCGACTATCCGTATAACCAAAGTTGTTACTTAATACCGATGAAGTATGATTAATTAAGTCGCAGTCATATTCAAAAGCATGATCACTACTAAGTGTATATGGGTAAAATAAACCTTGTGTTAATGCACTACTGGCAATTGTATCGCTACTAGATTGATCACCTAAACCGTTTGCGATTAAATTTCCATCAAAGTTGATAACAAACGCATTTTTGGTTAGGCCATATAGCACTGGCGCATTCACTGCGGTTAACTCATCACAATCACTTGCTGGTGCTTTAGAGCCGATCTCAGTACTGAACACTATGGGTTGTTGAGAGTTTAATACCGTATTGTTCTTAACGTTAAGTGTAAAGTCACCAGCAGCATTTAGCACTGCTTGATTTCCTGACTTTGGTACGCCGCCATCGTCTTGCGAAAAGGGATTAGCTGTAAACACTATGCCACCCGCTTCTTTATTATCAGAGCGAATACCTGCAATATAGTTATTAATAACGGTATGTCCAAGTGGTGTAATTAACACACCGCTCGGTCTATCATCTGAGCTAGCAATATCCGTAGTACGAATAATCACATTATCTGTGACACTGTTAAATCCTCCATCTTCTAATGAAATACCGCCATTAGGATTTACAATTGTATTGCCTTTGATAGTTGCACCAGATGTTTGCACTTTGATTAAACGACGTCCTGTTACAAAGTTTTCTATCCTGTTGTATTGAATAGTAAAATTAGCGTTTTCTGCCGCGTCAGCGCCCGTTGTATTACCAGCATTAATTAGGTGTAAGCTTGATTCAGCAAAGTTTGGATTATTACTATCACTGAATAAATTATACTGAATAGTGTGATCAGAGCTTGAAGATGACATTTTAATCACAGAGCCTTCTTCTACCGTATTTCGGTTAGTAAACGTGTTTCGTTCCACTAGTGCGCCTTTACCTTTTAACACTATCCAATTATATTTAGCGTTATTAAGTGAAGTGTCTTCTCCATCCATCGTATTTTGTGAAAATATAAAGTTATCGCCCTCTGAGTAAATTACAGTTTCTTCTTCGGTTTCACAAAATGCACCCGCTTTAGTGTCTATGTTTTTAAAGGTAAGCCCTGTTAATGCAGCGCCGTCAACGCCGTTGGCAACATGTACACATACTTCCCCGCTAAGTACCGGATTCTGCCCTTCTACAGCGCGCAGCGTTACTGCACTGGTTAATAAAATTGCGTCCATATCAGCATAAACACCGGTGTTTAAGCCAATAACATCGCCATCAGCTAAACCGCCACTTATAGCACCAAGGAGTGCTTCAGGGTTACTAACTAATTGTGTGTAAACCACTGTGTCAAGTGAGTTTGTAGCGCTACTTGCAAAGCCATCGTTGTCTGTATACGTAGCTGTAACTGACATTATTGAGCCTGCGTAAGCAGAAGGTGTAAATGTTTTACTATTGCTGCCAGCTATTTCAACGCCATCAGCAGACCAAGTATAAGTAACGTTAGCCTCTTCAACACCGTTGTTATCAGTTATCTCAGCGGTTAACTCACCACTTGTTAAATAAGGCACTACTCCCATAATGGCTACGCTACCGGCTTCGTCAACCGCAACAGCAGAAACAGCAATTGTTTCCTCTGATGTATTATCCTCGATAAATCCATTATCATCTGTATAAGCAACTTGCACACTTATTTTTTGACCTAAAAGTGATGCATCAACTGCAAAGGTGCTCTCTATTGCGCCATCTATCTCTTGTGCGTCAGCAAGCCATTGATAAGTAATATCTCCTGATGCTCCATCGGTATCATTAATTTCTGCTGTTAATGTGTTTCCAACAGTTGGCGTGCCGCTAATTATCACTTCACCCTCTGAGTTTGTTCGTGCTACAACCTCTGTACTGGCTGAAGTAACAGATTCAGCAAACCCACGATCATCTTCAAAAGATGCACTAACAGTAATAACCGTACCAAATTGTGCGTCTGTCAACGTGAGCGTTGAAAGTACTTCATCTGCAATTTCTACATCATCCGCAAACCATTTATAAGTTACTGTATCGCCATCAAAACCATTTTCGTCAGCTACATTGGCAGTTAGTTGCGAACCAACTAGCGCGTCACCCGTAATGGTTAAGCTTGCAGGGAATGCAATTGCGGCAACATCTGCGGTTGGTTCTGTGATATGTGATTCATTAATGCCATCATCATCGGTATAAAGTGCTTGTGCAGTAATAGATAAGCCGATTTGGTCATCCGTTAATGTAAATGATGAACTTTTAGCCCCTTCAATAGCTTGCCCATCTGCATACCAAAAATATGTAATTTCACCCGATATCCCATCTGGGTCACTAACGGCCGTTGTTAATGTTTGCCCACTTGTTACTGTTCCGGTTAGAGCAATAGAGCCCAAGTTGTTGTCATTATTGTTTGAATCTGTGTCACAACCAACTATTGCTATCGCAATAGCGCATAGTGCAAAGTGTTTTAATTTCATGGTGGCTCTATTCTCCAAATTTATAGTTTTAATATTTGGCTATCTATTGTGTGTGTTACCAAATAAATCGTCTGCTTATTACCAAATTCATCTAAATTGCAAATGAATTGTTAACCAACTTGGTAATATAACCATAATAAAATAACTTTTTCCACTATACCCACCGAATTAAATAACAATAAATGAACATACAGTTAACCCTACGCTGTTATTTCTAGTCAAAAATTGAATTCAATCGTGCATAATTACTAGGAAAATACATAACCCTAGAGTAAAAAATTGGTTTTACTCGGGATTAAGTAAATAAGATTTATTTAATATGTGAAGTATTCTTACTTGAAGACTATAAAAAATTAAGAAATGCAGTGAATTTGCATAGAAAGGATTATTTACAAAGAAAATGAAAAATAAGGGTAAAAAAAGGGCAATTTTCTTGCCCCTTTTTTGTTGAGTGCTGTTTTATAACATAGCGCTATTATAAAATTCCACAGGTTCATTCGAGCCTAAAGCAACAGGCACACGTTGATGCAAGCTAGTTGGCGCAATATCTAAAATTCGCGCTCCTCTAGAGGTTGCTTTGCCACCTGCGTTTTCAACTAAAAGTGCTAACGGATTTGCTTCATAAAGCAGTCTTATTTTACCGTTATCGTTACCGATACGTTTATCTTGTGGATACAAAAATAAACCGCCTCGGCATAAAATACGATGAACGTCGCCGACCATCGCTGCATTCCAACGGATTGAGCTTTTTTCGAAGTTTTCACAGGTGTATAGCAATTTATCAAAATACACTTGTGTTGGTTCGTCCCAATAACGGTAGTTAGCCATATTAACGGCAAATTCACGACTTTGCTCTGGCACACTTAACTGCTTATTTGTCAGTAAGTAACCGCCATGTGTTGAGTCTAACGTATAACAACGCGTAGGACCGCCAGTACTCATTACAAGTAATGATGAAGGGCCGTATAACACATAGCCTGCACATACTTGATTTACACCGGGCTGACTAAATTGCTCGTCGCTGTCAAAAGGAACATCATCACGGGCTAAGTAAATAGTAAATATAGTGCCTATTTGCCCATTAACATCAATATTAGAAGAGCCATCTAGCGGGTCAAAAGCAACAATAAATTGACCTTCAGGATGGCCACCTACCGCATGATCTTCTTCCTCTGATGCAACTGCTCGTACGCTGCTATCGTCAAGTAGGATGTCTTTAAGTAGTTGATTTGCGATTACATCAAGCTTTTTTTGAACTTCACCTTGAACGTTTTCATTCAATGTTGAACCTAAAACACCGGCTAATTCACCTTGGCTTACTCGAAAAGCTATCTCTTTACTGGTCGCTAAAATTGTGCGAATAAGTAAAATAAGGTCGGTATTTACACCGTCTTCTTTCAATACTGTATTTAATCTTTTCATACGCTATACCTATTTACACAATTTAGATCGTCAAAGCATTGCTCTAGCCTTGCAACCATACTTTGCTCTGAATGACGCAGCCATACGCGAGGGTCGTAATATTTTTTGTTTGGCTTATCATCCCCGTCAGGGTTACCAATTTGCCCTTGTAGGTATGCTTGCTTGTCTTTGTAGTAATCTAAAATACCTGTCCAACACGCCCACTGCGTATCGGTATCAATATTCATCTTCACTACGCCATACGTTAAAGACTCTGCAATTTTACTGTACTCAGAACCACTACCACCATGAAAAACAAAGTTAATTGAGTTACTTGGTAGATTAAATTTTTCTGATACGTAAGCTTGTGAATCTTTTAAAATAGTTGGCGTAAGAACAACGTTACCCGGTTTATATACACCATGAACATTGCCAAAAGATGCCGCAATTATAAAGTTAGGGCTAATACGACTTAAACGCTCGTAAGCAAATGCAACATCTTCAGGTTGAGTATATAAAGCAGAACTATCTAAGTGTGAGTTATCAACACCGTCTTCTTCGCCGCCCGTGCAGCCAAGCTCAATCTCTAGCGTCATACCTATTTTTGCCATACGCATTAAGTAACGTTCGCAAATTTCGATATTTTCTTCTAAAGGCTCTTCTGACAGATCAATCATATGCGAGCTAAACAGTGGTTTGCCAGTCAGTTCAAAGTGTCTCTCACCTTCATCAAGCAAACCATCAATCCAAGGTAGTAGCTTTTTAGCTGCATGATCAGTATGAAGCATCACTGCCACTTCATAATGTGCTGCCACTGAATGTACATATCTTGCAGCACTTACCGCCCCAAGCACTGCTGATTGTTGCTCTGGTAAGGATAAGCTTTTACCACAAAAAAATTGAGCTCCACCATTAGAAAGCTGAATAATAACGGGCGAGTTTTTCTTTTTAGCAGCTTCTAGCGTCGCATTTATAGATGTTGTACTAACAACATTTACCGCTGGTAACGCATATTGGTTAGTACGTGCGTGTTCATACACAGCACTTACTTCGTCGCCAACGATTACGCCTGGCAGTATTGTTGGGGCTAAATAATTCATTTATCAGATCCTTTCTACTTTAAAGCTTGGATACAAGAATCGGTAATTGCTTGCCAATTTTCTTGTTCAACCCATTCTTTTTTCGCTATCCAAGTACCGCCAACGGCGAATACATTATTTAAAGAAAGATAGTCCATTTTGTTACTTTCGCTAACACCACCTGTAGGACAAAAGCTGACTGCTCTAAATACTGACGACACAGCTGATACAAAAGGTGCTCCACCGGCAAGCGAAGCCGGGAATAATTTTTGCTCTTCAAAGCCATATTCAAGCGCCATTAAAATATCACCGGTGTTTGATACACCAGGAAGTACCGGTACATTACATTTAGCAAGCGCTGTAAGTAATGCAGGAGACACCGCTGGCGTTACAATAAAGTCAGAACCCGCTTCAAGTGCTTGCTCTAAAATATCAGTATTTATGACTGTACCCGCACCTACTTTTAGCTCAGGCACTTGTGCTTTAATAGCTTTTAATGCCTCTATTGATGCCTCTGTTCTTAGTACTACTTCAACTAGAGTAAGGCCCGCGTTAGCCATGGCTTTTGCTATTTGAACACCTTGCTCTGGCGTATCAGCTTGAATTATAGGTAGCAGTGTTTGTCCTGACATAAGTTCAGAAAAGCGAGTCATAACGTTGTTCCTTTATAAAAAGTAATGCGGCCTATGTATGGCGGCCTTTAATGTTTGATTAACCTGAACTCTAGATAATAAATCTATCTCAAGCAGCTATTTTCAGCGCTAACTGTGTTGAATTTACTTGCAATAGGCCCGCTATTGACGCGTAAATTCGCCTTGTTTTCACTGACAATCTCTAGCTAGAGAAAATAATTTTAAATATCACCATGATTCAATATGTTAGTAAATCTCTTAACCAGAGTTCAGGTTAATTATTTTGTTATACCAATTGCATTAAATTAATGAGCTATTATAGCGACAAGAAAATAGCTCAATAACAAGGCTAAAATTATGATACATAGTTGCTCTATATAAATAATTTTTAACGTAGTTAGTGAGTTATTTAATACGCTAAGGTGATCATGTTTTTAATAAAATTGGTATCAGCTCCCAGCTTCAGCCATTGCTAGCTGAAATATATCTTTTGGAGCAATTGCGCCTGGCTGTTGTATAACAGCACCTGCTGCTTTTGCAGCAAGTTGTACAGCACTTGAAATTGATTTATCAGTTAAACGAGCACCTAAATAAACACCGTTAAAGGCATCGCCAGCGGATGTAGTATCTACAACATTTGTTACCGGTATTATGGTGTGGCTTTGAAGCGTATCGCCCTCTTTTGTCACTACCGATTCAGGGCCATTTTTAACAACAATTTCTTCAATTTGATAAGGTTTTAAATATTCAACAACCGCTTCTACGCTATGTACGTCATAAAGTGCTGTTAAATCTTCAACCCCTGGTAGGGTGATATCTGCAAGCGTAAAAGCTAAATGATATTGCTCTTTAGTTTCCTCTACACTATTCCACAAACGCGCTCTGTAATTAGGATCAAAAACTATTTTAACCCCAGCATCTTTAAGCTGCTTTACAACTTTCCAAAAGTGCTTACGTGCACTTTCTTCAATTATTGCTAATGAAATTCCTGAAAAGAAAAACATATCACCTTGGCTAAGCTGCTCGAGTGCATCAGCATCTAAAAAATCAACAACCTTTTTAGCTGCAGAATCATTACGCCAATAAATAAAGCTACGCTCACCATGCTCATCGGTTTCTATGTAGTACATACCTGGTACTTTGGTGTCGTGAGCAAATACAAGTTGTGTATTTATTTTTTCACTTTCAAAGCGTTCTAGCATTTTTTTACTTAAATTATCTTGACCTAAAGCCGTAACAACCGAAGTAGTAACCTGCGGGAAGCAACGTTTTAAATACACTGCAGAATTATAAACATCGCCTGCAAATGATTGGTGTAGTGTGCCTGCGCTCATAGCTCTAAGCTCGACCATGCATTCACCGATAAAGTAAATATTTTTCATCTTGGAAGTTACCCTATGTAGTTAACTGCTATGCGCTTATACAGAATATGTTGGCATAGCAGTTATTATCTAGATTATTGAGGCTTTTTAAGAGGTTCTATTTTTGGAATTAAAATCCAAACAGCTGCCATTGCTATAATGGCTAAAGAAGCACCAATAACAAATGCTGGCGTGTAGTTACCATCAGCAGTAAGAATAGGCACAAGCGATGTAAGGCCTACAGCACCAAGTTTTGCCGCCATACCAGAAAAACCTGATAATGTACCTACCGCTTTTTTGCCTAACAAATCACTTGGTAGTGTTTGCACATTACCAATTGCAGTTTGAAAACCAAATAAAATAACAGCCATAATAAGCACCGCTGTCGTTGGTCCGCCAGGATTGGCCATCGCAAGTAACGCTGGTAGCATAATTAAACAACCTAGCGTAATAGTTAACTTACGTGTTTTATCTGTATTCCAACCGGCTTTAAGCCTGTTTTGAGCCAATAAGCCACCAAACCAAGCACCAAACATAGCGCCAACATAAGGTACCCAACCGTATATACCAATAGATTTAACATCCATGCCGTATACTTCGTTTAGGTAAATAGGGATCCAAAAAACAAATAACCACCAAATTGGGTCAATTGCGGCAGAGGCAATGATTACACCCCAGCTTTGCTTACGAGAAAGTAACTCAGCAGTTGAAGGATTATATTCTTCTTCGCCTGTTACATCGCCATTATCATCAACACGTCTTTGACCTGTTAAAATGTATTCACGTTCTTCAGCTGTAAGCCAAGGATGAGAGCTAGGCGGCGCTTTAACTAAAATTAACCAAGGCACTAACCAAAGAAAACCTAATACGCCCACAAAAACAAACACCATTTGCCAGCTAAAGTAGATAGTTAAATAGGCAATTAAAGGAATAGCAATAATACCGCCAATTGCGGCGCCAGAGTTGAAGATACCCTGTGCTAAAGCACGTTCTTTAGTAGGGAACCATTCTGCGTTACCTTTAGCTGCACCTGGCCAATTACCGGCTTCTGCTACACCTAAGATTGCGCGAAAAATACTAAGACTAAGTACACCTTGTGCAAATGCATGCGCAACGGTTGCAATAGACCAAACACCTATTGACAGTACAAAACCAAAGCGTGTGCCTACCCAGTCAAATATTTTACCAAATATGGCTTGACCAAATGCATAAGCAAATACAAACACAATTGAAATATTAGCGTATATTTGTTTGCGTTCTAGCGCTGATTCATCAGGAAATAAATCTTCAACAATGTCCGGCCAAAGCACACTAAGTGCTTGGCGGTCTATATAGTTAATAATGGTAGCTAGCGCAATTAGCGCTATAACCCACCAACGTAAGCCTTTAAGTTGCATAATTAATCCTCAAGAAAGTCTTCACGCGCTGGGCTAAAAGTATCAATCAGGATTCCGCCTGTTGGACAGGTAGCTCCATGATCAGCAAATGGTGGGATTAAGCAGCTATCACCCGGTTTTAAGATTTTAGTTACGCCATCAATGTTAAAGTGAAACTCACCTTCAACAACATACGTTACTTGAGAATGTCTGTGAGCATGGTTATAACCAATAGCCCCTTTCTCAAACCAAATTTTAACAGCCATTAGCTCTTCGTTATAACCTAGCATTTGACGTTTTAGACCATTTCCTAAGTCTTCTATTTCGGTCTCGTTACCAAATGAAAAGTTTGCGCTTTGCTTTTGCATCCTATTTACTCCTGATTATTGTTCATCATATAAACGCCTAATCGGCCATTTAAAGTGAACTCTTTATTTTGATAATTGAATGTGTTTTTAGCTGATGTTGGTGCTTTATTAATTGCCACTAAATATGAGTTGCCTTTAATATCAAGTTCAACAAGTGTCAAATCGCCCTGCTGACTATATTCAAGCTTTGTAACTCGACTAACAGCTTCTAGGGTATATTCTTTACTTGGGTTGTACTCACCATGTGGCTCTAATACAGATATAAACTTATGTTGCTTTTGACCCTCAATACGACGAACAAAACCGTTTTCGTTGCGTAAATTAAAGTGAGGGTCATTTGCGCCTATTTGAGTAAACAAGAAAGACTCATCACCTTTAACCAAACTCGTTTGCGTATAAAAGCGACCATTTTCGTTTAGCCACGTTACTTTAGCTAAACCACTTTGAGGTTGCGCTTGAGCTTTAAGCCATAAATGTTGGTAGCCATTTTTAGTACCTAGCGCAGACAGCTGTGTTGCATTTGCTTTTAACTCAAAGCTGGTATCGATAAGCTGACCTTTATAATGCAAAGGCAGGTCAAGTTGATGCGCTTTATTTGCAGCAACATCAAATATATCAAGTGCAACTGTGCTTTGTAGTTCAGGTAAGTTAATAAGTGCAAGCGTACGCTCAAGATCAACGCCGTTATAAGCTGTGCTTATTTCGCCGCTTGAAATCGTGCCGTATTCATTTGTTTCGAAAAAGTTAAGTGTAGGGTAATTACTATTTCCTACTTCAACATTTGCATTAAAATGCGTTGTTTCGTCAACCACTACCGTATTGTGCGCAACAGTGTGTTTAGCGTAAGTTTCGTTTTCAGGTAAATAACGACCGCCGTATTTAGCTTCTACATTTAAAAAACGTGCTGCGCCATAATCAGATACAATTTCATTACCGTGGTCGTAAAATTGCCATGTTAGTTTGTCAAAATGACCGTGACCTAAGCCTTGTGCGGCAGGTTTAAATAGCAGTACTTGATCGCCACCTACCTGCGTTCTCATTACAACTAGAGCACCTTGTTTACCGTCATTACCATCGCCGAAGGCAACAGATTTAAACGAATAAGGTTTTGCCATGTTGTTATCAAGTGCTTGAGCTACTTTTAGTCCATCACCAGAGAGAATTATTTGGTCTTGTTGTTTAGCAATATCTAAATAACCCGCATCGTTGGTTAAGCCATAGGCTGCCGTTACACCATTAACTAACTCAATGGTATCGATACCTTTACTTTTTATTGCATCGTTAATTGGGAAAAACAAACCGTTGTAGCTAAGTTGAATCGTCGTATCAATCGCTTTTAATAATATGCCATCGCGATATTCAAATATTTTTCGTTGTGGTTCGTTGTTTTCAATCGCTTTAGCAAACGTTACAAAGGGTAATAGTGCAAAGCGCTGATAGTAAGGACCTTCGTTATAGTAACCTTGTGGTGAAAACAGCATCTCTAGCTGCTTAATAAAGCCACCCTTACCCGACTTTTCTAAATCGTATAATGATTTTTCTACCCACTCAGGTTCGCCTAATACATACCCTGCCATGCCAACACCCGCTGTTGCCCATGTTCCATGGTTATGTACTTTATTAAATGTAGAAGGTTGGCCTACAGATGTGAACAACGAAACAGGACGGAGTAAGTCATTCTCGATTGTTTTAATATTATCGGCATTTAACGAGTCATGAATTAGATCATAAGCTTGTATTGTGTACACAAGCCACATTGCTTCATTTAGGCTTTGCCAAAAAAACTTGCCTGGGTTTTGCGAGTCCATTTTACGTTTTGGATGCAGACCAAGCGTTGGGTATAATTTTGCATACTCAAGCAACATATCACGTACATAGTTTGCGTATTTATCATCTTGGCTTAATTGATAAATAATGCCCGCGTTATACATAAGTTGGTAATTTTTTTTGTGGCGCTCATGTGTATAACCACCACCACCGTCTTTTGGAACGGGTACAGTTATAGGCTGTGCAATTTGTTCATCAACTTGCGCTTTTAGCGATTCAAACGCAGTAGCAAACTTTGTGCTACCGTTGCTACTAATTGCTTGGCGCATTTGCTTAACATCATCAGTAGTAATTACTAAGTTTGGGTGCGCTGCATGCGCCCCCAATGATGTTAGTAATGTAAGTGCAGCTACAGCGGCTATTTTAAAACCTGTTTGGCATTTTAATAAGTACATAGTATTTACCCTGCCTTATTTAAAATGTTGTTGTTTTTTAATACTGCCGTGTGTGGGCCTTTAACTCTTAGTTCTTTAACACTTGGTGCTTTAGTTGCATCAAATGTATTGTCTGAGATTTCAGTTTTAGGCTCGCCTACTGTGTGCTCTACAACAATAGGAGCAGATTTAACAAATTTATTATCTTTGATATTAGTAACCTGAACACCGTGAACATAAATGCTCGCTTGCTCTTTGTTACGCTTACCAAGGCCGACGTTATTAAGCGTGTTATTTGTCATTTCAAAATGGGGGCCAAATGTACTTTCATCAGAACCACCACGGTAAAGCTTAACTATGCCGCCTTTTACATCATTAAATGTATTATTATTGACAATAACGTATTCGGCGTTATAAACACCTAAGTCTTCAATTTCAGTATTTAAACGTAAAATATCGCCAGTTACTGCATTAAAGGTATTATCTGTAACAATAATTTCGTCAGCCATTGCGCCTTTACCAGTGATAAAGAAATGGAATGAATGATTAATATCTAAAGCATTTAACTGTGAGTTGGTCATTACAAAGCGGTAATTATCAACCATACCCCATTTTTGCGTACGAACAATGCTGTTACCTATTGCATCTGGCGCGTTTTCACCTGAAATTGATAAACCATCTAGTTTTAAGCTGCCGCCATCATGTATTTCAAACAAGGTAGAGCGTTGAAAAGTAAGTTTAGACTTTGCGCTCTGCTTCGCTTTAATTGTCAGCGTTTTATCAATTTTAACCAGTTTAGAAACATCATACTGGCCAGGCGCTAGTTCTAGAACATCGCCAGACTCTGCATTATCAATAGCGTCTAGTAATGCACTTACATCAGCTTTAACAAAATGTGTCTTACCAGAATCAAAATCAACTAAAGCAGGTACTTTTGCATACCAGCTAACACCGGTATCTTCTTTTTTAAGTACTTTTAAATCGCGCTTTGCACCTACATTTAAACTTTTAGATGTTGGGTAAAGTAGACCATTACTTGCTTTTTCAAGCGTGATTTTTTCTTTTTTTACACCGTAAGTTAGATCAGAAAGCACTTTTGTATCTGCAATGTTGTTACTTAGTACCAGCCCGCTTACATCGTCGAATGTGGTAAATGGCTGTTCACCATCTTGATTTATGATTAAGTTGTTTTTCATTACGCTATTTTTAGGGGTTGCGCTACGCTCAGCATCGCTACCTGCAGCAAGTTGAATATGACGCACATTTATAAATGTGTTGTTTTCAATCGTCGCATTTTCTACTTGGTGATAACGATTAATAGATGAATTTGGTACGCCGTTCATCACAGTAAAACCACTGCCAAAACGATAGCCTGTTAGGCCTTGTAGGTAGTTGTTTCTTACAATTTGATCTTTATTGATAACGCGGATACCACCTGTGTGATCAACACCATTACCAATAAAAATATTTTCTTCTATAAGATTACCATTACCATGGCGCAGCGTTAATGTACCGCGCGCTTCATAAAATACGTTATTACGAAGGATGTTTTTGCCTGATTTAACCGAAACAATTTCTACTTCACCATTGGTACGTTCAAAGTAATTATTTTCAACCAATGTATGCGAATCAGTTAGTGAGTAGTGGCTGGTGCCAATACGCAGGGTTTCACCACCGTTCGAACCAAAAGTAGGACGGTAGCCAAAATAGTTGTTGTCTATGTGGTGATAGTTTTCCTGGCTTGCTTTAGTGTTTAAACGAACAGCAACTGTCACACCTTTATTTCGTTTGCCAACTAAATGACTATGATCAAAGCGGTTATGCTGTCCATATAAGGCAACCCAATAATCAGACTCTCGTTTGTCTGGATTACTGTAATTATCGATTACTGTTTGAGTAACTCGTGAATTGTAGGCTAATTCATTTTTATTTTTACGAAATTCTATTACAGCTGAGCTCGGTGTGTAGCCGTCTTTAAATACTAAACCTGAGGCTTCAAGGTATTTACCTGCAAGTCTTAGGTTAGATTGACCTGATAGAATTACTTTTCCGTTAGTTTCAGCGGTTAATATAATAGGAGAGTTTTTTGTACCTTGGCCTTCAAGTAGGATTTCGAAGTCAGACCAAGTACCATTTTTAAGTACTACTTTGTCGCCAGCAACTAGATTGGCTGCGATATCATTAAAAGCTTGTTTACTTTCTATAAAATAATCTTTGGCCGCTATTTGTGTGGATATGCAACCGATGAGAACTAGACTAAGCTTTATTGTATTAATCAAACGCATAGTTAACTCTTTTTCGTTGTGACTGAAAGTAATGCTTCATCAGAATTTAAAAAAGCTGACATTGCACAAAGACTTTAGTCAATTGGTGTCATGTGTGTTAAAGCGCCTTAAGTTAAAAACTTAAAGCGCTCAATAAGGTCGAGAAGTATTACTTTTCTAACTTTTTGAAGTAATCAAAAATTTCAGGAACGTTACCTTGCCCCATACCAGCGTCAAACGCTGCTTGTAGGTTAGCTGATGAACCTTCAGCGATTTTTGATTCAGTACCTAGGTCTTCTACCATTTGTAAGAAGTAGCCTAAATCTTTGTTTGCATTAGCAATCGAGAAACCAAGGTCGCTAACATTATCAACTGCATAGTTTTTACAAAATTGCATAAACGGTGAGTTAGATGGACCAGTCGACATGATGTCGAAAAGTTGTTGACGGTCAACACCAGCAAGCTCTGCCACTGCAAATGCTTGTGACATAGCACAAACTGTCGTCATGCCCATAAAGTTGTTGATTAGCTTAGTTGTATGACCTGCACCTAGCTCGCCAAGATGGAAAACGTTTTCACCTTGATCTTCCAGTACTGGTTTAACTTTATTGAATGTATCAATATCACCTGCAGCCATAATGTTTAAAAGACCGTCTTTAGCATGTGCTGGTGTACGACCTAGTGGCGCGTCGATCATGCCTGCGCCTTTAGCGGCTAAATCAGCACCAATTTTTTTCGTAGATGATGGGATAGAAGTACCAAAATCAACTAATACTGCACCTTCTTTAATGCCCGCTAGGATACCGTCTTCTGCGTAAACGATTTTTTCTACAACGGCAGACGTTGTAAGACAAAACATAACAATATCAGAACCTTCAGCTAGCTCTTTTGCAGTGCTTGCTGTTTTTGCACCTCGAGCAACACATGCTGCAACCGCATCTTTACTAAGGTCCATAACAATTAGCTCATAGCCTTTGTTTTGTAAATTTTCGGCCATATTGCCGCCCATAAGGCCTAGACCAATGAAACCAATAACAGGTTTTGACATGAATAACTCCTAGATATGATGGCGCAAACTTTTATGAGTATGAGTAATGATTTACCCCATAAAATAGGTACGCTCTGTCTTTATTTTAATTCAGTAGAGTAACCCTTAGTAAGCTAATGAAATAAACCATCTATGTTCTGCAATTTTGCTATATAAAATAACTCTACCTATAAATAAGTTGTCTTATTTGGCTGAAACATTACTGGTTATATATTAACTACGACTAAGTATTACTCTGATAATTTACCAACATATTTAACCCCCTGAAAACAGAGGTTACCAATTGGTATGCAAAAACTTTATTACCATACAGTAATTTTGTCAACCAATAAGTTAACTTTGTAAAACATGTCAATTTACAATGCATTAAACCAAAAACAACTAAGTTACTTAATAACAACAACTTGGTTAATAAAAACCATATTTCAAGCAATAATTTCCAATAAATATTTAAATGTTTTCATAACCATTCACAGGTTGACCAATAATCAAACTTTCACTGTTAAACTTGTTATATTAGACAAAAATAAAGTAAATCAATAAATAAATGTTGTAACAGGATTAGCTCAACCGATTTTATTTGCCTAGCTTGCCTTCATCTATTGCAAAAGCGCATAAAGCTCATACACTGTGCAGTAAATAACAGCTTAATAAATGAAACTAAGGTAGTAAAAATGCGCTTATTACATACTATGCTGCGTGTAGCCGATTTGAATAAATCAATTGCTTTTTATACTGAAATACTAGGTATGAAGGAATTACGCAGAGCCGATAACAGTGAATACAGATACACGCTTGCTTTTGTTGGATATGGCGATGAAGTAGATAACACAGTGTTAGAACTAACTTATAACTGGGACGAAGATAGCTACGACCTTGGTAATGGATATGGCCATATTGCTATTGAGTTTGATGATATTTACAAAGCATGTGCTGATATTAAAGCTGCCGGTGGCAATGTAAGCCGTGAACCTGGGCCTGTAAAAGGTGGTACTACTGAAATTGCTTTTGTAAAAGACCCTGATGGTTATGCAATTGAGTTAATTCAGAAAAAAATATGAGTGAATCTTAAATTACCTACCAACTAATTCAAGTTATAACAATTTGCTTAATGCTAGTCTGCTTATATATGGGGTCTATTTAACGTTAAGAAAATTACGCTAGAACTAGGCAAAAATTTTTGTATCTAGTTGTTCTAAATGAAAATTTTTAACGACGTTATAGTGCAATTTAATTCGTTAAATTGTTCAAAGATTCATGCTGGTTGGTATAACTATGGAGGGATTTAATTTTATAAATTTCAAATACTTATTTAGATTGGTATTAAATAAAAAGGTGCTTTTCAGCACCTTTTTAACGCAACTGACTATCTTTACTGCCACGTCTATTAAACGATTTAGCGCTAGCACCATTACCTTCTATTGCAGCTTGGCATGCAACACAATAACGCACTCCAGGTAACGCGAGCCTTCGCGCTTGTGGGATTTTCTCATCACACTCATCACATAGCTCTGCACTTGCGCCAGATATTAAATTGCTTCTTGCAAACTGCACGGCGTCGTTAACACTTGCATCAATTTGATCTTGAATTGCACCGTCTCGTGCCCATCCACTTGCCATAAATCCTCCTAATAAAGTTGGATGTTTAAATTTATGCTACCAAATTGAATCTTTATAAGTACTGAATAAACAAGCTAGAAATGTGATGCCCTTTGAAGGTTTAAGCTAAGAAGTTATATTTCGTAGCAGGAGAAAAGACGCTGTAGTTGTTCCTCATTATCTATTTTTCAAAAAATTCAACACTCTAAAATCAGGCAAAAAAAAGCAGCTAAAAAAGCTGCTTTGTAATTCTAATTATTTATTTAAATATTAAAGGCTGTAATCAACAACCTTCATGCCTAATTTTTCAAGCTCTGGGCGAAGTGTTTTAGCATCACCCACTACTAAATAAATCATATCTTTAGTGTTTAAGTGTTTTTTAGCTAAGGCGTTAACTTCTTCTTTGCTAATATTGCTAACAATCTCATTTCTTTCTTTTACAAAGCTAGGTTTTAAATCGAACTCTAATATTTGTGCTAAAAAGCCAAGTTTTGCATTAGGCGTTTCGTATTTAAGCGCATCTTTTTGATTGATCGCTTTACGCATAAACATAAGCTCTTCGTCAGTGACACCGTTTTGAGCATAGTTATTAAGCTCATTAGTAAACTCTGTAATAGACGCTGCAGTTGAGTCGGCTCTCACCGCTGCAGAAGCGGTAAAGCCACCTGATGTTTTATCACCCCAAAAACGAGAGCGAGCACCGTAAGTGTAGCCTTTATCTTCTCGTAAATTTAGATTGATACGGCTGTTAAACGTGCCACCAAATGCAAAGTTCATTAAGTTAGCTTTAAAAAACTCACCTGTAATGTCTTCAACCATATCGCGTTTACCAATACGAATTTCTGATTGAGGGGCATCTGGTTTATCTACAAGATAAATGACATTAGTTTCGACTTTAGGTTCGCTGAAATCAACGGTAATTGGGCTCGATTTACCTTGCCAGCTTGCAAGTGTAGCTTTAACCTTTGGCTCAATTGTTGACTCTTTTAAATCAGAAACAATAATGACTTGCGCGCCCTCTGGTTTAAAGTTTGCGTTATAAAAAGCTTTAACGTCATCTAATGTAATAGCCTCAATACTATTAAGCGTTCCAGTACTTGGAAGTGCAGCTATATTGTCGCCATATAGTAATTTGCTGTATGTATTAGATGCTAAATACCCTGCATCCTTCATTGAATGTTGAATATTTTGAATAATTTGCTTTTTATTACGCTCAAAGTCATCGGCATTAAATGCTGGTTTAAATAACTTCTCTTCAACAAGCTTTAGCGTTGCATCTACATTTTTGGTTAAGCTAGAAACATACACATTTGTATGTGTTTTATCTGAGTAGATACTTACCTGGCTACCTAGTTTTTCAAGCGCGTTACTCATTTTCTCTGTAGTGTAGTTTTGCGTTGACTCGCTCATTAACGATGCAGTCATTGACGATAAACCCACTTTACTCGCTTGCTCATTATACAAGCCACCCGGAACTTTAATGAAAATAGCGGTGGTTGGCGTTTCTGTACTTTGCGTACCTAATATTTTAATACCGTTTTCGGTCTTAGTTTGCCAAAGAGAAGGAACATCAACAGCAGGATTTGCGCCGGCTACAGGGTGAACACTTCGATCAAATGTATCAACAGCTCTTCGTGCCACTAAATCATCAGCTGAAGTTGTAGATGGACCTCCAAAATCATGCGCTTTAGGAGTAAAGTTGTCTGGGGCAGCTATAAGTTGAGTTTGACCTTCTGGCACAACACTCATAATAACGGCAGATTTACCTTTAATATATTGATTAAAAACACGCATAACATCTGCTTTTGTAACTTTGTTATAACGTGCAATCTCATCTTTAGCTGAGTTAGGGTTACCTGTAAACGTTTCAGATGCGGCTAGTTGAGAGACTTTTCCTGATACGCTTTGCAGACCAAAAATTGCACCTGACTCTATTTTAGCTTTTACTTTATCTAAATCATCTTGTGTAACACCACGCTCTTCAAATTCAACAAATGAATCACGAATGATTTTTTCCATATCAGCTAACGTTTTTCCTGCTGTAGGATTAGGTAAAGCATAAAAATTAATTGAACATGCAAGCTCTTGGCATGGATGACTCACTCCTGCTTGAACTGCAAGCTGGTTTTTAACTAGGTTTTTGTATAGTAGTGAATTATTACCACCACCTAATATTTCTGCAAGTATATCAAGAGGCGCTTCATCTTCAGAGCGAGCATAAGTCGTTGGGAAGCTAATACTTAATAAAGGTAAATGTACCTTATCTTCCATTGAAATATATCTATCAGCATTTAGTGTTACCGCTGTTTTTTCAACTTTAGGTATTTCAGGGCCTTTTGGGATTGGCGCAAAGTATTTAGTAACTAATGGCAGTATTTCATTAGCGTTGATGTCACCGCCAATGGTAAGCGTTGCATTATTAGGACCATACCACTTTAAAAAAAATGCTTTTAAGTCATTCACGTTTACGCGATTTAAATCATCCATGAAACCAAGTACAGGCCATGAATATGGATGACCATCTGGGTACATTGCTTGAGCAATACGCTCACCTAAGCGACCATAGGGACGATTATCAACACGTTGGCCGCGTTCATTTTTTACTGTTTCGCGTTGTACTTCAAATTTTTCTTGGGTTACAGTATCGAGTAAAAAGCCCATTCGATCAGCTTCTAGCCACAACATCTTTTCTAATTGATTTACAGGTACTGTTTCAAAATAATTTGTTCTATCTGAGTTAGTAGTACCATCTAAAGTACCGCCTGCTTCAGAGATTATTTTGAAATGCTCTTCATCAGCAACGTTTTCTGAGCCTTGAAACATCATATGCTCAAAAAAGTGAGCAAAGCCTGATTTACCCAACTCTTCACGAGCAGAACCAACATGATACGTTACATCTACATGCACTAATGGATCTGAATGATCCTCATGCACAATTACAGTTAAACCGTTATCTAGTTTGTATTTTTTATACGGTATGTTGATTTCACCTGCATTAGATTTCACTGATTCAATAAGTGTAACGCCAGGAATTGATGTTTCTGTAACAATGTTTTTATCAACAGCTTGAGTTGAGCTATTACATGCAGTTAACCCTGATGCAAGTAAAACAGCGAGTGCGATTTTTGTGAGTTTCATTTTTTAGTCCATATTTAAATTAACTCAATGAGTTTAAAGACTAATTAAAAGTACAACAAGGAATATGGAGCGATTATTGGTTTGGTTCTGTAACAGAGTGTAAATAGATTTATATAAAAATGAAGCTTGAAATGAGGGTATAAATTTGGGGTTTTATTCTAATAACACTGCACTTCCCTATCTAAGTAGTAAATGACATAGCTAAGAGATTGATGCTCTTAATAACATCGTGCATATAGAGTGTTATGTAACACTGCTTTATACAATACTTAAAATAAGTAAGAGGAACCCCCAAGAGATTCGTACTCTTGATAACGTCGTGCATATAGAGTGCGGTGTCACACTGCTTTACACGATACTTAAAATAGTAAGTGGCGTCCCCAAGGGGATTCGAACCCCTGTTACCGCCGTGAAAGGGCGGTGTCCTAGGCCTCTAGACGATGGGGACACATAAATGTGTCACTAGGACAACTGAATTTTTAGACTCGTTTCAGGCGAGCTTTCTTAATAACACTACACTTTCCTATTAAAAATAAGCAAGTTGCGCCCCCAAGAGATTAGTACTCTTGATAACGTCGTGAATAGAGAGTGCGGTGTCACACTGCTTTATACAATACTTAAATAAGTAAGTGGCGTCCCCAAGGGGATTCGAACCCCTGTTACCGCCGTGAAAGGGCGGTGTCCTAGGCCTCTAGACGATGGGGACACATAAATGTGTCACTAGGACAACTGAATTTTTAGACTCGTTTCAGGCGAGCTTTCTTAATAACACTTCACCCACTATAAAAATAAGTAAGTGGCGTCCCCAAGAGATTAGTACTCTTGATAACGTCGTGCATAGAGAGTGCGGTGTCACACTGCTTTAAACAATACTTAAAATAGTAAGTGGCGTCCCCAAGGGGATTCGAACCCCTGTTACCGCCGTGAAAGGGCGGTGTCCTAGGCCTCTAGACGATGGGGACACATAAATGTGTCACTAGGACAACTGAATTTTTAGACTCGTTTCAGGCGAGCTTTTTTAATAGCACTTCACCCACTATAAAAATAGTAAGTGGCGTCCCCAAGGGGATTCGAACCCCTGTTACCGCCGTGAAAGGGCGGTGTCCTAGGCCTCTAGACGATGGGGACACATAAATGTGTCACTAGGATAACTGAATTTTTAGACTCGTTTCAGGCGAGCTTTCTTAATAACACTTCACCCACTATAAAAATAGTAAGTGGCGTCCCCAAGGGGATTCGAACCCCTGTTACCGCCGTGAAAGGGCGGTGTCCTAGGCCTCTAGACGATGGGGACACATAAATGTGTCACTAGGACAACTGAATTTTTAGACTCGTTTCAGGCGAGCTTTCTTGATAACACTTTACCCACTATAAAAATAGTAAGTGGCGTCCCCAAGGGGATTCGAACCCCTGTTACCGCCGTGAAAGGGCGGTGTCCTAGGCCTCTAGACGATGGGGACACATAAATGTGTCACTAGGACAGTTGATAAGTTTAACTCACATCATGAGCTTTAAGGTAATTGCGTTTAATACAAGTAAAGACTCGAGCTTTAATTGTGACGCTATTTTCTCGGTAAAACCGCCTTTAACTAATAAAAGTTAAGTGGCGTCCCCAAGGGGATTCGAACCCCTGTTACCGCCGTGAAAGGGCGGTGTCCTAGGCCTCTAGACGATGGGGACACAGAAAACTGCTACCCTAGGACAAAACACTAATTTTTGGTGGAGCCATGCGGGATCGAACCGCAGACCTCTTCACTGCCAGCGAAGCGCTCTCCCAGCTGAGCTATGGCCCCAACTTAATCAATACCCGTCGTGATAAACACATCGTGTATCTCTTAGTGCGGGGCGCATTCTATGCACCACCCAAAATAAAGTCAACAGTTTTTTACCTAGCTTTATTTAAATGGTTTAATTTTCAACAAACTGGCTATCAAGCGTGCTAAAAAATACAATTTGAATAAGATTCTAGCCCTACTGCTTATAATAACATCACTATATCGCAGCGAATACTTAACAACACCCTACTCCCCTATTTAATGCAACAAAATTGCATCAAAGCAAAGGTATACATTTATATGCAAATTGAACTTATCTAAAAACTACCAATTAAGGCCCCGCCAATCGCCTTAATCTTTTAAAAGTTACAATTGCTTATAATAACCAAAACTTAAATGTGGATTTGAGAGTACCCGCAGCCTTTACTTGCTTATTAACCAGCGTCACTCGTACTAAAAACTCGATTATTGTTTGAAGAACATTTTTTAAAGAGCATTGCAGTTTCGTAATTCTATGTACAAAACTTCAGGGCGTGTTGATCTTTGGTGGGTGAATTTGCAGTAGTATGTTTGGTTTTTAGGCAAGGCAGAGCCTATGTAGTGTGGTTATTCCCCATGAATAGGCGATAACGCCGCATAAATACCAAACATGCGCTGCCCTTTGGATTCTTTCTAGGGACGAACAACTCTTTGTTGCCTACATGGATGTAGGTAAGGGGCGTGAGCAGGACGCGGAAGCTTTGCTCGGTTTTTACTTATTCTTACATGGATGTAAGCCATTAGGGTAACGCAGGAGCAGTTACCGAGCCCACTAGGTTACAAACCTCGCGCCGCGATTTAATCGTCCCTAGATTGAACAAATTTCAATCCACAAAGGTCAACACGCCCTAGTTATATGTGATCTATTTAGTTTTAACCCGAAGGGCTAATAGTGAAGAATGGATATTTACGAATTGGCTAGGTTGGCTTATAAAAATAAAGCAAGTACAAAAATAAAAATAGGGTTTAGGATGCTGTAAATATCATTTGTTTTGGGAAGTTTAAATTAAATTCATTTTTAAAAGTCAGCTCTACTCTCTAAATAACTTGCCCTAATGCTAATTCATCTTGTTCATAGTCATAAAAACGACTCCAATAAAAAACAATGAGTATCGTAAAACTAAATTTAAGATTAATAGAACTACAATTCCCTGCTCACTTTTAGGTGTTTAATTGAACTGCAACCTTAAATTTGATGATAAAATAGACTTCAACCATATCCTATTGTTTATAAAACCTTCGTTCAGTACATTTTTATCATTCAAGTGTTGACACATTTTCAACTCTATCTATAATAGCGCCCCACAACAACGCAGCAATGCAATGTTGTTTAGATGTGGGTGATTAGCTCAGTTGGGAGAGCATCGCCCTTACAAGGCGAGGGTCACTGGTTCAAGTCCAGTATCACCCACCACTTTTTAGTTAAAGTGTTCACATCTAAATTCTAAATGGGTCATAAGCTCAGTTAGAAAATAGAGAGCATTACCGCTACTTACAAGTAACGGCAAAGTTCACTGGTTAAAGTCCAGTACTATTTATTTAATAGTAGCGTTTTAATTTATATGTGGGTGATTAGCTCAGTTGGGAGAGCATCGCCCTTACAAGGCGAGGGTCACTGGTTCAAGTCCAGTATCACCCACCACATATAAAACCTATTACTATATTAATAGTCGTGTTTTAAAATTGTAATATGGGTCGTTAGCTCAGTTACAAGAAAAGAGAGCATCACCGCCTTTATAAAAGATGGCGAAGTTCACTGGTTAAAGTCCAGTACTATCTAGGTAGTAGCATGTAATATGGGTCGTTAGCTCAGTTGGGAGAGCATCGCCCTTACAAGGCGAGGGTCACTGGTTCAAGTCCAGTACGACCCACCATTTTTTAAATGGTGCATATTACAAAAAAATCTAAATGGGTCGTTAGCTCAGTTAGAAAAAAGAGAGCATCACCGCTATTTACAAGTAACGGCGAGGTTCACTGGTTAAAGTCCAGTACTATTTATTTTAATAGTAGCGTTTTAATTTATATGTGGGTGATTAGCTCAGTTGGGAGAGCATCGCCCTTACAAGGCGAGGGTCACTGGTTCAAGTCCAGTATCACCCACCACATATAAACCTATTATTATATCAATAGTCGCGTTTTAAAATTTAATATGGGTCGTTAGCTCAGTTGGGAGAGCATCGCCCTTACAAGGCGAGGGTCACTGGTTCAAGTCCAGTACGACCCACCATTCCTAGAATGGTGCATATTAAAATGTAATTTGGGTGATTAGCTCAGTTGGGAGAGCATCGCCCTTACAAGGCGAGGGTCACTGGTTCAAGTCCAGTATCACCCACCAAATTACATCAAGCGGTTAATTGATAATAAAGAATTAAATAACAGGCATACCTATTATATGTGGGTGATTAGCTCAGTTGGGAGAGCATCGCCCTTACAAGGCGAGGGTCACTGGTTCAAGTCCAGTATCACCCACCACATATAAATACCATTAAACAACTTCTCTAGTAATAACTCTTCCTTCTCATATTAAACACATTTACGAACTTTATAAAAACTCAATATATAAGTCGTATGTAATTAACTTAGCCGTAAGAAAAAGAGCATCGCCACCCTTTACAAATAATGGCGAGGGTCACAGGTATCAAGCCAAGTAATCAACTATCACATATAAGTACCATTAGATAACTACTTTAATAATAACTTCTCTAGTAATAACTGACGTGGTTTAATGGATTCGACTACCCCAGTTAAGAGATAATCAACTTAACTGGAGATCGATAATGACAAAACGTAAAAAGTATTCCAAAGAATTTAAACTTGATGCTATCGCATTAGTTGTTGAGCAAAACGACTCACAAGCAGAAGCCTCTAGAAATTTAGGGGGGATTACCATCCCAACATGCTTGGTCGCTGGATAAAAGAAGCTGAAAATGATAATGGGCATGCTTTTAGAGGGAACGGTAATTTAACCCCTGAGCAAGAAGAGATCAGAGAGCTAAAAGCGCAAGTGAAACGCCTAGAAATGGAGCGTGAAATATTAAAAAAAGCGACGGTCTTCTTTGCCAAAGAAACGAAGTGAAATATTCGTTCATAACCCAATACAAGAAGACCTGGCCTGTGGCGACAATGTGCCGAATACTGGGTGTAAAAAGTAACAATTACTATAGTTATCAAAAGCGATTCTCAACTAAATCAGAGGATCCAACACATCAAGAAATGATTGATTGTGTCAAGGACATAGCGCACTTCAGTGATAATACTTACGGTGAAAGGCGTATTCAGAAAGTCTTAAATGCACTCGGTTTTCCGGTGAGTCGTTACAAAACAGCACAGCTAATGAAAGAGGCAAATGTCTGGGTGCGTTATAAAAAGAGATACAAAGTGACAACGAATAGTGAGCATAATAAGCCTATTTATCCCAATGTACTTGAGCAAAACTTCAACGTTGAAGCAGCTGATCAAGCCTGGGTACAAGATATCACTTATGTTTGGACTGCAGAAGGTTGGTTGTATCTGGCGGTAGTGATTGATTTATATTCGCGCAAAGTCGTTGGTTGGAGCATGGGCTCACGAATGAAAGCGCAGCTTGTCTGTGACGCACTGACTATGGCGATGTGGCAACGCCAGCCCAAAACAGGGTTAATTATCCATTCAGATCAAGGGGTTCAATATGCAAGCCACCAATATCGTAAATTGCTCAAGTCAAATGACTTCATTGGTAGCATGAGTAAGAAAGGCTGTTGCTGGGATAATGCTGTTGCAGAAAGCTTCTTCGGTAGTTTGAAGCAAGAGCGCGTGCATTGGAAAAACTACCCAACGCGTTATGAGGCTCAACAGGATGTAATGAATTACATCTGTATGTGGTACAACAGTCGTCGCTTACATTCGTACTTAAATTATCAAAGCCCAAATGACTTTGAAGAACGAATCGAAACATTAGATATGGTTTCTTAACTAGGGTGACTGAATTTAGTTGACCACGTCAAACTCTTTCTTCCCATATTAAATACATTTAAGAACTTTATAAAAACTCAATATATAAGTCGTATGTAATTAACTTAGCCGTAAGAAAAAGAGCATCGCCACCCTTTACAAATAATGGCGAGGGTCACAGGTATCAAGCCAAGTAATCAACTATCACATATAAGTACCATTAGATAACTCCTTTAATAATAACTTCTCTAGTAATAACTCTTTCTTCCCATATTAAATACATTTAATAACTTCATAAAAACTCAATATATAATACCAATCTGCTTATATATGGGGTCTATTTAACGTTAAGAAAATTACGCTAGAACTAGGCAAAAATTTTTATATCTAGTTGTTCTAAATAAAAAATTTTTAACGACGTTATAGTGCAATTTAATTCGTTAAATTGATCAAAGATTTATGTAGGTTGGTATACGTCGTATGTAATTAACTTAGCCGTAAGAAAAAGAGCATCGCCACTCTTTACAAATCATGGCGAGGGTCACAGGTATCAAGCCAAGTAATCAACCATCACACATAAATACCATTCGATAGTTTCTTTAAAAATATAAATTTTCATATCAAAACACTCATCATTTAATTATGTTATTTAGATCCTTGCTTTCATAGTTAGCAAAAACGTATTAGGAAAAGTTAAATGCCTAATAAATACTGCTATCATTTGAATTTTCTTGTAAGCAGCTAAAGTGTTGATTATAGTCAGTACTAAACATAATAACCGTTAAGCCAATGCCAACTAAGATTTATTCAAAAGCAAAAATACTTATAGTCGAGGAGCAACCACTTGCTCAAAGCTATATGAAACAATCGTTAGAAAGGCTTGGCTTTCAGCAATTGCACTTCGCTGATCATGCAAATTCAGCAAAAGAGCAGTGTTTAAGTGAAGAATTTGATTTGATCGTTTGTTCATTTAATTTAAGCAAACAGCAAGACGGCTACCAACTTTACGAAGAGTTACGTGTTAAGCACCTCATAAAAGGCTCTACAGGCTTCATTTTTATATCTGCAGAAACAAATGGCTCGCTAGTTCATAGTGTTCTTGAGTTACAACCTGATGATTTTTTAGTGAAACCTTTTACCGTTCAGGAACTACAAGTACGTATTGAGCGTATTTTAAGACGCAAACACGATTTGCAAACGGTTTATACTCTAATTGATGATGGTAACGATTCAAAAGCAATTAAATACATCGACACCGTTCTAAATAAAAAAAACAATAGTTATAGCCCTATCTTACTGCGTTTAAAAGGTGATGCTCTTCTTCGTTTAAATCGCAGCGAAAATGCAAAAGACTTTTTTAAATCTGTTCTCGATATACAAAAATTTGCTTGGGCAAAAGTAGGTTTAGTAGAAGCACTTATAGCAAATAATGAACATATTTTAGCTCAGCGTATGCTAAAGACGATGCTTGAACGACAAGAAACTCGATTAGTTGCGCTTGATTTACTCGGCCGTTTAGAAATAAAACTTAATCAGTTTGAACTAGCGCAAAGTTTTTTAAGCCAAGCAGCCGACATTGCACCGCGAAATATTTCACGCCAAAAATCACTAAGTAATGTGTCATTAATTAATCACGACTACGAAAAAAGCTACTTAACTCAAAAAGACATTGCAAGTTTTGCAAAGCACTCAATACATGACCACCCCGATGTGTATTTAAATGCTGCACGTGCCGGTATCGACTTTGCATTAACAACAGATCAAACAGATCAAATACAGAGAATATCTAGACAAACTAATCAATATATAAGCGATTTAAAAAAGCAGTTTCCTAACAATGCCAATCAAGCTCAAATTGATGTGCTTAACGCACGGCTTCATTATTTAAAAGATGAGCATAAAAAAGCGAAAAAACTCATTGAGCAACTCGAAGATGATGATACACATATTCGCTCTGTCGATGGTGCACTTGATAAAGCGAAAGCGTTCCATGAGCTGGGCTTTCATCAAAAAGCGCAAACTCTCTTCACTCAAATTATTGGACACTGTGAACGCCATCCAAGTGTTAGCGACACAACTTACTTACGTTATATCCAGCAACAGCAAAGTGAGCGACGCGATATTAAAATGGGGCCAAAGGAGCTCAACAACCATGCTGTTACTCAATTTAATAGAGGACAGTTAAACACTGCACTTGAAGCTTTTACGCAAGCATTTAGGGTTATGCCTCGTAATCAGAGTATTGCGCTTAATTTATTGCAGTGTTTATTTGATTCCACTAAGCAACACAATGGCTCATTTAACCTTGAACTTGCTAAAAAATGCTACGCCTTACTTACCAAAACTCAATTACCAGCAGATCAGACGCAGCGGTTAGATAAAATTTTGCACATAGCAAAAGAAATGAATTTAGATATTGGAAGTTAAAGCTTTTTCATTGATGCCGCATTAACGCAATAGCGTAGACCGGTCGGTAATGGGCCATCAGGGAAAATATGGCCTAAATGTGAATCACACACGTTGCAAACCACCTCTATGCGCTCCATACCATGACTTGTATCACTTACGTAGCCAATTGCTTCAATTGTCGCCGGTTGTGTAAATGACGGCCAACCAGTGCCACTATCGAACTTTTCATCTGCATCAAACAATAAATTATCGCAGCAAATACACACATACTTACCAGGTTCCAATAATGTGCAACTACCAGAACTACTTGGACGTTCGGTTCCCTTTTTACGTGTTATGTAATACTCATCTTCTGATAGTTGCATCCGCCACTGCTCGTCCGTTTTGACTACTTTTTTACTTGGAGTAGGATTGCCGTTGGTGGCAAAGTTAATAACATCATTCCACTTCAACATGATAACCTCATTGAATAGTTAATTAACCGTACTTAATAAAATTATAAAAAGTACGGTTAGTTATTACGTTATTGAATACACTAAAGATCAGCTAAAGAGTGTTGACCGTTTAAAACTAAAACTTGTTCAGTTTTAAGGTGATTTTCCTAGCTAAAGGTAATATTTTGTTTTTCTGAGTCGGTAAATATTCGTTTAATAAAACTATCTAGTTCTGCTTTTTTTGCAGGTAAGCTAACACTCATTTGGCGCTCGTTATTACTGTAAATTATTAGCTCGTCATCCTTCGTCGTTATGCGTTCAATACTCTCAATTACTAACCAATCTGGACCGTGCTTTTTATCAAAAAAACCCATTAAACTAAAAAGTAATAAGTGTTGGGCGTCTCGCTGAATAAAATCCTCTAACCGGTTTCTTGATTTAAATAGAGGCGTTAGCCTATAAACGCTTGAGCAAAAAACAAATACCCATAAACCAAATAACGCTTTAAACCACATAAATTCTAAAAGCTCAGTGCTAATCATTAAAATAATAAGCACTAACCCTATTAACGATATAGCTATCGCTATTTTTTTATTTACAGCGTCCATAACTAATCCCTTTTAAGTCGCTTTTTTTCTTCTGATGCTTTTTCTGTCGGCTCAGGCCAATCATTAAAAAAAACGGTTAAATAGCGGCTTTTCACCAAATACCACAATACCCATAAAACAATCATCATTTGTACTGCTAAAAATGATGAAAATCGATAATGGCTATACGCGGCTTGAATACTTAACCATGTTAAATCAACAACAGCACATAAAATAAGAGGCCAGCGCATATGTCGCCATACTTTTGCTAACCTGTCGCTCGCACTGTGGGAGTCTCGCGGCCGACGTAAACAAAATAAAATAGTCGGTATTATTGCAATACTTCCAATTGCTATTGCGATAAAAAAATCATTTTTATTTTTAAAAAATAACGACATTAAATCCAGTTCAGGCCTGCGGCTTAAAGCCGCAATAACCCAAATAAAATAGCCACGTAAAAGCACCAGCAAACTTAAATGAAATGCAATAGGAGTTCGGTAACTTCCGTACTTATCCCAGTATTCTGGCCCATATCGGCTCATTGTCGTTTTCCTAGCCATTATGCTTTTTAAGCAGCTCAATTAATTCATCTTCCGTGAGTATGTCGATACCTAAATCTTGCGCTTTAGTTAGTTTTGAACCTGCTTTTTCACCTGCGACTAACGCATCTGTTTTAGCCGATACGCTACCCGAGACTTTAGCACCTAATTGCTGCAAGCGAGCTTTAGCATCATTACGGTTAAGTGTATTAAGCGTGCCGGTAAGTACATATGTAAGTCCTGCGAGTGGTTGCTCTTCCTCAGAAGGCGCACTTAACGCTGGCCAATTTACGCCTTGCTCTATTAATGCGTTTACTACCGCTAAATTATGCTCTTCAGCAAAAAAACCGCGAACATGCGCTGCAACTATTTCACCGACATCACTTACCTGCGTTAAACTATCAATGCTGGCATTAATTACATTTTCAAGGGTTAAAAAGTGATTAGCTAAATTTTGTGCTGTCGCTTCCCCCGCTTCACGAATACCTAGTGAGTATAAAAACTTAGCGAGCGTAGTGCCTTTAGCTTCATCAAGTGCTGATACTAAGTTTTTAGCTGACTTAGGTCCCATACGTTCAAGTGATTCAAAATGCCCTTGTTTTAAAACGAATAAATCAGCGGGCGTTTTTATAAGCTCTCTATCTACAAGTTGATCAACAATCTTATCGCCAAGGCCATCTATGTCTAGCGCTTTTCGTGAAGCAAAGTGTTTTATCGCTTGTTTGCGTTGTGCAGGACACACAAGCCCGCCAGTACAACGGGCTACAGCTTCACCTTCCACTTTTTCAATATGCGAATCACAAATCGGACAAGTCACTGGAAATTCAATATCTCTAGCATCATCAGGACGGCGTTCAAGTACAACTTGTGTTATTTGCGGGATTACATCTCCTGCGCGACGAATAATAACCGTGTCGCCTACTTTTACACCCAAACGTGCAATTTCATCGCTATTATGAAGTGTTGCATTTGATACGGTTACACCACCGACAAAAACAGGCTCTAAACGCGCAACTGGCGTAATTGCCCCTGTGCGCCCAACTTGAAAATCAACATCAAGTAATTGAGTTATTTCTTCTTGCGCCGGAAACTTATAAGCAATAGCCCAACGAGGAGCACGTGCTACAAAGCCTAAACGCTCTTGTAAGGCCTTTTGGTTTATTTTGATTACTACGCCATCAATTTCATATTTAAGCTCGCTACGGCGCGTTAAAATATCGCTGTAGTACTCAAGCGCGGCTTTTGGACCTTCAACTAATTTTGTTTCTGGGCACAGTGGCAACCCCCAGTCAGTCAGCTTTTCTAGTTGCTGATAGTGATCCTCTGGAATGCTGCCATCAGCAACAAGTCCAGTACTGTAAGCATAAAACATCAATGGGCGTTTAGCGGTAATTTTAGAGTCGAGTTGGCGTAAGCTACCTGCCGCTGCGTTACGCGGATTAACGAATACTTTGTCTCCACGTTTTTGCGCTTCCGAATTTAGTTTGTCAAAGCCGGCGCTGTTCATAAATACTTCGCCGCGCACTTCAAGCTCTTTTGGGTAATCGCCACGTAACTTAAGTGGTACATTACGAATTGTTTTTACATTCTGAGTAATGTTTTCACCGGTAAAACCATCACCTCGCGTAGCCGCTTGTACAAGTACACCATCACGATAAATAATTGATACAGCTAAACCATCAAGTTTTGGCTCACAACAAAAAGTAAGCTCATCGGTACTCATTAAACGCTCTTTTATACGGCGATTAAACGCAGTGAACTCTTCTTCACTAAAGGCGTTATCAAGTGAAAGCATGGGTACTTGGTGCGCTACTTGCTCAAATTTACTCAGTGCTGCACCGCCTACTTTTTGTGTTGGGGAGTCGGCGGTTAAAGATTCAGGGTGCTCGGTTTCTAGTGCGCTTAGTTCGCGTAATAACCTATCGTATTCAGAGTCAGGAATACTGGGGGTATCAAGCACATAATAGTTATAATTGTGTTGCTCTAATGTAGTACGAAGATGATTAACTTGCTCACTAATGCTGCTAGACATTTAAACCTCAATAAACATAAAAAAAGCCACTTTGATGAATAATCATCCAGTGGCTTATAAAAATATAATATGTGCGCTATTTACGCTGAAAAAGAACGGACCTGCTCAACATACTGCCTGACGCGTTCTACGGTCATTTCATTTCGCTCTGCATCTAAAATTTGCGCACCAAACTCGTCAGCTAACTTTTTAGCTGCACTGTGCAACATGTTAAATGCTGCTAGGCCGTCACCGTCGCACGGCAATGTCATAAATAAGCTAACCCCTGCGGTACTAAACTGTTCCATATTATCAATATCAAACGTACCTGGGTTGTACATATTTACTAATCTAAATAATACAGGGCCTTGGCCTGCCGGATCTAAGTGGCGATTAAAAAAGCCTTCCTCAGAATATTTAAAACCTAACGTGTTAACGGCTGGTAATAATTTACTGCCCTGCATGCTAAGCCCTTCTGGCATTTGAATATGCACAATAACAAAGTCAGGCATTTGCGCAGATGATTTTTCATCATTTTGCTCTTTTGCTTCTAGATCATCAGCTACTTCTAGGTCATCTTCAATGGGCACTGCTGGTACGCTTGTATCAATTTGTGGCTCATTCTCATCAAAGTTAAGCTCACCGAATTGTGGTTCATCACGTTCTTCTACCACAGGCTCTTTTAGCTCTGCCTCTGTAGGAAATGATTTAGATGAAGCTGGTGCACTTTCTTGCAATGGTTCAACCCGTTCGTTATTTAACACTTCTGGGCGGTCTTTTTTTCTAACAGACCACAATCCATGTATTAATAAACCACCAATGACAACTACACTGATAATGATTAAAACCCATCTTAATTGTTCGGCCATCCCCTCACCTTTTCTTATTTGATATGCCTAAAGCCTGTATATTAATTGAAACTAATATACTTGTTATAAAAATTTATACATGTGCAAGTTGCACTGCTTGTTCTATATCTACAGCAACCATACGCGATACGCCAGGTTCTGCCATAGTTACACCTGTTAATCTACCCGCCATTTCCATCGCAATCTTATTATGGCTAATATAAATAAACTGTACTGATTGTGACATTTCTTCAACCAAACGGCAAAAGCGAACAACATTAGCATCATCTAATGGTGCATCTACTTCGTCCAGCATACAAAATGGGGCTGGATTGAGCCTGAATATAGAAAACACTAATGATAATGCGGTCAGCGCTTTTTCTCCACCACTTAACAAGTGAATTGTTGAATTTTTCTTACCCGGTGGTCGTGCCATTATACTAACACCACTTTCGAGTAAATCGTCACTGGTTAATTCTAAATACGCACTGCCACCACCAAAAACTTTAGGAAATAGCTCAGCAAAGTCTTCGTTAACTTGATCGAACGTCGCTTTAAAGCGTGTTTTGGTCTCAATATCAATTTTACGAATAGCACCTTCAAGGGTATTTAACGCTTTTGTTAAATCATCTAATTGATTATCAAGATAATCACTACGAGCTTTGGCTAAATCAAACTCTTCTATTGCCGCTAAGTTTACTGCACCTAATTTATCTAACTGATTAGTAAATCCGGTTAACTGATTTTGCGCTGCGCTCAAATTTAATGAATCTGGTAATTCATCAAGTATCGCTTTTAAGCTTTGTTTCAACTCTTCTAATGGTTCAAGCGCAGCTTGTGCTTTTATCAGTAAACTTTGCTCTTCAATTGTTAGCTTTTGGTGCTGCTGTTGCAAGCCCACCAGCTCACCTTGTGAATTTTTAAGGCTTACTTGCTTAGTGTTTAAGCTTTCTTTGGCCTGAGCTAATTCTTTTTGTAGCAATACTAATGCCTGCTCACCTTTTTGATGCTGTGCTAAGAGCTGCGTAATTTTATCGCTAAGTTCTTGCTCTGGTATCAGCAGCTCTTCTATTTCACTAAGTAGTTCTTGCGCACCTTCAGATGCACTAACGTGCTCTTGCTCTGCATGGCTCAATTTGGTTTGGCTTAACTGCCATTCACTGCGTGCCTTTTGCTCTGATAGCGTTGCCTTATGTGCTTGTGTTTTATATTGCTCAAGCATGCTTAATGCTTCGCTATAACTTTTATCACTTTGTGAGCGCAAGCTATTTGCAGCGTCTACTTCATCCGCTAAGTTGAGTTGCTGCTCATTTAACACTTCAAATTTCGCAGTTTGCTCACCAAGCACGGTATTTAATTGTAAAAGCGCAGTGGTTAATTGCTGTTTTTGTTGTTGTAGCTTTTCTAGTTGTAACTTAAATTGTGCTACTTGCTGCACAAGCATGTCGCTGCGCGTACTGGCTACCGCTATATTTTGCGCAAGCTCATGTATCGCTTCTTTTAGCTCGCTTTGCTCGTTAACTAACTTTATTTGCTCAGCTGTATGTTCGTCACGAGTGTGTGTTACTTGTTGTAACTCTTCCTCGGTATTATTTAATTGCTGCGCTTTATCTTGCAATTGCTTATGCTTTAACAGTAATGAGTTTTCTGCATTACATTCGGCACTTACATGCCAATTACGACCATATAGAGCACCGTTTTTATCCATAACGGCTGTATAAAAACTATCTTTTAGTATTTCTAAATCACCGCTTTCACTATAAGCAATACGTGCTAAATGCTCTGGATAAACACCGCTTGTTATATATGTAGCTAAGCTATTTGTTGGCATGCTTTTATCACTATTTGGCCACACACTGTTATCAGTTTTCTGCTCACTTACATTTAAATGCTCTAAAGATTTAAGTGCTTGCTCTATTAGAAGCTCAAAGCCTTCTTTAACACTTAGCTGATTAAACAAACCATTAGTACGTTCACTTTTTTCATCAAGCCCTAATGTACTTTTAAGCCCCGTTATACTGGCTTTTAACTCGTTTATTGTTTGAGTGAGCGTCGAATATTGTGTTTGTGAGTTATTAACAAGCTCATTTTGCATTTCAAGCTTAGCAGTGCACTTCGTATGTGCTGTTTGTTTAGCGGCAAGTTCTTGAGTTAAGGTTTGTGTTTGCTGTTTTTGCTGCGTTAATTGCTGCTCTACATCACTACTTTGTAGCTCGCTAAGCTGAACAGTTAACTGATCAATTTGCTCGTTAACATGATCAATTTGCTGCTGAGTTTGTTTAATGTGACTACCATGTAGTTGCACATTATTATTAAGTTGTTGCTGTTGCTCACACAAAGCTTGCCAATGAGTATGGTGGCGCTGCTTAAGTGCTAATAATTCCTCAAGTTCATGCGTTAACCCACTAACTTGCTCTTCACATATTAAGGCATTTTCACTTGCCTCTTGCAGGGCTTCGTTGAGTTGCTCGCACACAATTTGCTGCTGCGCTTTAACTTCAAGGCTATGTGTTTGGCGTTGCTGTAATTTAATTAAATTTTGCTTAAGCGTTTGAGTTTGTTGTTTTACGTTTATTTGTTGTTGCTCAGCGCGAGTAAGCTCTGTGTGTATTACATGTTGTTGATGCTGGGCATCGCTTAGTTTATCTTGCTGGGCTTGTACTTGCCCTTCTAGGCTTGCAAGTACATCGTCATGCCCTGAGTTAGCGGTTTTAAAAAACGAAATTTGATCATTAAGTTTTTTAATTTGGGCACTTTTTTCAAGTTGCTGCTGATGTAACTTTTGCCATTTTAAAACCGCAATTTGCCCTTTTAGCATGCGTTCTTGTGCTTTTAATTCGCGGTATTTTTTTGCATCAACCGACTGCACAGCCAATTTATCGAGCTGGCTTTGTAGTTCTTTACGCACATCTAACAAGCGTTCAAGATTTTCGCGAGTGCTTTTAATACGAGTTTGTGTTTCGCGGCGACGCTCTTTGTATTTAGAAACGCCAGCGGCTTCTTCTAAAAATACGCGCAGCTCTTGTGGTTTACTCTCTATTAAGCGCGAGATCATCCCTTGCTCAATAATTGCGTAACTACGTGGACCAAGACCGGTGCCTAAAAATATATCGGTAATATCGCGCTTACGGCATTTACTGCCATTTAAAAAATACAGTGACTGTCCGTCGCGCGTTACTAAACGCTTAATAGCAATTTGGTTTCGATCGGCAAATGTGTTTGAAGGACTTCCTTTATCGTTATCAAAAACAAGCTCTACAGAGGCTTGTGATATGGCTTTACGATTAGTTGAGCCATTAAAAATAACGTCGGTCATGGCGTCGCCACGCAGATTTTTAGCAGAGCTTTCACCTAGCACCCATCGTACTGCATCAATAACGTTAGATTTGCCACAGCCATTGGGGCCAACAACACACGTCATTTGATCAGGAAATGGAATTTTAGTGGGCTCTACAAACGATTTAAAGCCCGCTAATTTAATAGTGCTTAAGCGCATCTTATTGTTATTACCGATTATTATTGTTATTGATTACAAACAATTTAACTCATTAACAGTTAAATTGTTAAGCTTGTCGTTTAAAATTATCTAAAATAATACCGGTCGCCATTGCCACATTAAGCGACTCTGCACCGCCAAAAGCGGGAATGGTGATTTTATTAGTTACTAACTTTGCACATGTCTCGCGTATTCCATGCGACTCACTGCCCATTAGTAAAACGCCTGAGCCCGTAAATTGGGTTTTATGCACGCTTTGCCCATCTAAAAAAGCACCGTAAACAGGTAAATTTAAAGACTGTAAGTAATCAGGTAAATCTACTTGGCTTACCGATACCCTTACAAACGAGCCCATTGTAGCGCTAATTGTTTTAGGGTTGTAAGGGTCTGCGCTGTCGGTGCTAGTTACTATATGTTTAATACCGTACCAATCAGCTACTCTAATTATTGTGCCTAAGTTACCGGGGTCTGATACGCCATCAAGTGCGAGTATTAAGCCGCTTGCTTGTGGTAAAGCTGCCCTTGGCATATCAACAATAGCAATGGCTGCATTATTGCTAACTAGCGTGCTGGCTTTGGTGAGGACTTCTTCATCAGCTTCAATAAAATTAGCGTGCTGATACTTACCTTGGTACGCATTTATAAATTCGTTTGTAGCAAAAATATTAACCACATTTAATGGGCTGTTTAATAACTCAAGTACGTTTTTCTCACCCTGTACAAGGTATTGATTATATTGCTTTCGGTACTTTTTTTGGCCAAGTTGGCGAATAAGTTTGAGTTGGTTTTTTGAAATCATAACAGCCCCATAAAATTATCCAGCAAGTATAACAGATTTAGCTATAACATCTGAACTCGAAAAGCAGCGAATGGGGCTAATTTATCTTACTCGCACTTCTTTCGAAGGTCAGATTAATTCGAATAAACATGCCTTTTATTGCCTCTAATTGATTTGAATCGTCAACCGTCTGAGCCAATTCCTCATAAAGATTATCTGACGCTTGCTTAAACTTATTATTAAACTTGCCCTTGGTTGCCAACATAAATGCATCGGCTAATGTACGCTGCCACTCATTTAAATACTTTAGCTTTGTATTACCAGCCAAATTTTCACAAATTGAGTTTAATCGAACCGACGCATGCCCTAAGTTTAGAGCGGTTAGTGCAAGGTCTGTAATAACGCGTGAGTGTGAACCTTGATCGTAATTAGTTAAGCGTATTAACCTATCGGCCATGCGGCGGTTATACCAAATACTTGGGGTTGGATGGTTATTTATTTCGAGTAAATCTTTATAAGTAGCCTTAAAAACACGATGAACAAGTAATTGTACACTCGGACCTGTAAATAACTGAAAAATCCAAAATAAAATACTCACCCCCGCAAAAATTGCCATTGCAGAGCTAAGTGTGTAATCGATTGAAAACGCAAGGCTCATATCGGTACTGGGTCTTACCAAAATCGTAAATGGGATACAAAACCCCAAGCCATATGGCAATGTTTGTTGATCAGCTAGCAGCAGTAAACCCAGAAAATAAGGCCCTGCTAATACAAGTAGTAATATTTCTAATTGCCCACCACTTTGTGATAATAAATTGAGTGCGTAAAAAATAGTTACAATAGCAGCAACCACCACGCCTACCAATAAACGCTTTATTACCACCTGTAAAATAGCTAACGGTATTCTCGCCAACATTATCGAAAATATGACCGGTAAAATCATAATTAATAATGCAGCAGAAGAGCCTGTATTAATCCAAATAAATGCGCCGATAGAAAACACCAAAGCAGTTCTAAATCCAACAATTATGCCAGCTAATGGGTCGCGATATGTAAGCATACTGGGTGCATTTAATAATGTTTTATCACGCTCTTCTAAAGCTCTGTATGCGCGTAGTAAAATTGTTAAGTCGGCTGCTACTTCTAAGCTCACATTGAGCATGTGAGATTCAAATGGCGAATCACACACCGTATTTGCTCTATAGTCGGTTAGCTCTTTACGCAGCGTTTTAACTTGTTCGGCGCAGTAATCAAAATCGTCAGACTCTTTAATTTGCGCAAATACCTGCTTAAGTTTACTTATTAATTTATCTAAAGTAGGTGTAATAAGATCTTCGTGGTTTCGCTGTAGACGGCCAATTATTTGAATTAAGGCCAATAAAGAAAGTACTTTTTGCGACAACTGATTTGCAGCACGCGAGCGCCCTGGACCTTTTGGTCCTTCGTACCTTACTGCGCTGGAATCTTCGTTTATTGATCCCAATGTTGCCATAATGCCATCTATTTGCTGATGGCGATTTTCGTGCGAGCCCTTAGAATCAAGCTCAATAACTAAATAATGTAACGTTTGATTTATAACCGACCGCGCTTGTGTTTGCAGTAAATGTTTAACCTTTACAGGCCAAAATAGATGACTCACAAGCCCAGCACATACAGACCCTATTATTATTTCGCTTACTCGCGCTTGTGCAATATCAAATATACTTTGACTGCTTACCATTGCCGGAGTAACCATGACTAAAAGCACAATAATGGCGGCTGTTACACCGGCCATAGCAAACGCATACACAAAGTTTGCTTGGCGTACCATTGCCGATAACGCAGAGTTTACTCCCAACCATAATGCCAGTGCACCGAGCGCTAAATAAGGGTAGAGAATTAACTGAGTTAAAAGCAATATGCCAAATAAACCGCCCACTATGGTGCCTATTATTTGACAAATTGCTTTTTCAATAACCAATCCGCTTTGCGGGCGTAATTGCAAAAATATAGCCGAGACTAACGCCCAATAAGGCCTTTCAAGATTAAGCGACATAGCAATAGTGAGCGCCATCACCATGGCTATAACGCCCTTAGTCGCAAAAATAATTGCCTGTTTTTTAGGAAAAAACAAATTTTGTAATACTACGCCCACTGTATTCCCCTTAGCGCGTAGCGAGATGTATAGTGGCGGTCATCCCTGCGCTAAGCTGTGTATTTTCGGGCAATGAATCTAACTTAATATCAACAGGTATACGCTGTGATAAACGTACCCAATTAAATGTTTGTTGTACTTGTGGTAAAAGCTGACCGTTACTTTGTGTATTCGTATTTGCAATGGCTTTACCTACACTCACTACATGCCCTGTTAATTGCTTACCACCGCTTAGAAGGGCTATTTTAGCTTTTTGATCAGGATAAATAAGCGGTATTTTACTCTCTTCAAAGTAACCCGTTACATAAAACGAATCGGACTGAACAATAGCAAACACAGGTGTGCCTTGAGCTACATAGTTGCCTTGGCGTAAATTCAGATTAATTATTTGCCCCGATGCAGGTGCAAGTACTTGTGTTCTATCAACATTTAACTGCGCAATTGTTTGCTCTGTCTTGGCTAAGTTATAATTTGCTTCAGCAATTTTAGTATTAATACGAGTTGATTCTAGCGTTTCTTCACTAATTGCCTGTTGAGTGTTTAGCTCAACACGTCTTTCGTATTTGTGCTTGGCAAGTTCCCATGTATATAGCGCATTTTCTGTATTGGCTTTACTTTTATCAAGCGCTGCTTGATAACGCTTTTTATCAACATTAAAAAGTACTTCGCCTTTTTGTACATTTTGACCATCTTTAATATTTAAAACAGTTACCCAGCCCGACACGTCTGGAGCAACCGTGACAATATCGGCTCGAATACGCCCATCACGCGTCCAAGGAGTATGCATGTAGTCAGTCCATACCCAACGCCCAGCAAAAACCGCAGCTATAACAACCAAGATAGTAAAAGTAATACGCAGATATTTAATCATTCAATTTATCTTCCACTTAGTAATACCAATCCGCAATAATACTTGAGCAATTTGAGGGCTTAAACCAGACGCTAACTGTGTTAAAAATTTCTGATATAGAACAACTAAATAACGAAATTTTTGCCTTGTTATCGACACGGTTTTCTTACCTCAAAATAGCTCACTTAATTAAGCAAATTGGTATAAATAGACGGCCAGTGCCAAGTAACAAACAAATAGTGACACTTCAAACCAAGCCACTTTCCAAATACGGTCATGCCAATCTAATTGATGCAAAACAAAACGAGTCAGCGCTGTTAAAATAAACGCAATTGGGAAGTAAACAATCAGCGGGCTAAACTCTAATCCCCCTAACACGACTGCTTGAAACATAATAAATATCCTAATGTTATTTAAAGCGGTGATAAAAGCTGTAAAACCTAAATAAATTTACATCCTCACTACTCTTACAATCTATTATTTTGGCATATAAATCAATTAGCTTAATTGTACGTAGGTGTGCTTAATACATAATTAATGCCATTACATTTAAGCAGCATTAACTATGTATAGTAGCTAAATCGCATATTAAAAAGCTAAAGTTCCCAGTTACCAGCCAAATAAATAAAACCAGCGAGGTTTATTTATAAAAAAGTATTAGAGTATTTAACTCAATACTTAAAACGCCTATTTATAGCTGTTTACAGAAGGGTGAGATAATTATAAACATTGAATTTTGCACTAAAAATAGGTAAATTAACAAAAAAAATATGGACATAATTTTAATGGAATCAATACACCCTACCCTCTCTGAAACAAGCCCACCAATAAATGAGCCTGCTGAACCAATTTTTAGCGGAAAAGTGCAATTTAGTGGTAAAGGCGGTGAGTTTTTTGGAATTTGGATTGTAAATATATTACTTAGCGTTATTACGCTTGGCATATATTCAGCGTGGGCTAAAGTACGTACGCATCGCTATTTTTACGGCCACACTCGTATAGATGGTCATAGCTTTGACTACCTAGCAACACCAATACAAATTTTAAAAGGTCGGATTTTAGCGGTTGTTGTATTTTTTATTTACACATTCTCTATTAGCTTTATGCCTATTTTAGGCCTGTTTATTGCTCTTGGTTTTATCTTTTTAATGCCATGGATTATTAACCAAGGTTTACGTTTTAATCTGCGTATGACCCGCCATCGTAATGTTCGCTTTGCTTTTAAAGGCAGTTATGGCGAAGCCTTTATTAACTTTATACTTTTGCCTATCGCCAGCATATTTACACTTTATTTATTAATGCCTTATGTTATAAAACGTATTGATAGCTATATCCATAGCAATATTAGTTACGGTGACAAACCACTTACTGTAAACCTAAAAGGCGAAACCTATTACCTAACAGCGCTTATTTGTTTTGTAGTGAGCTCTATCACCATGGTGCTCTTTATGGGAATTTTAGGGTTATTTGGCCTCAACTTAATAGATGTTGAAAATCAACAAAATTTAGAAAACTCCGCTGCTATGGTTATGCTTCCTATCTTTATGATGATTGCCTATGTACTAATGATTGCCATTGTTTCTGCTGTATGGCACGCCGCTATTAGAAATCACATTTTTGATAACAGCCATTTTGAAGGCGTTGCTACATTTAAATCAGAGCTAAAACCAATTCCTTTCGCTGTTTTACTATTAACTAATATGTTGGCTATTGTATTTTCTTTAGGGCTTGCATACCCATGGACAAAAGTACGTACATCAAAAATGCTCGCTGATGTAACTAACGTCACTATTTATCCTGGCGCATTAAACCTAATCGATACCGTGCAAGAGCAGCAATCATCATTTGCTGAAGAAGCTGCAAACGTATTTGATATTGACCTTTCTCTAACTTAAGAGCTCACCATGCATGTAAAGGGACATTTTTTCCCCATCGCATCGAGTAACTATCAAGTGTGTGTTGCCACTATTAGCGACACACACATTGAGGTTATCAACGATGAACACGTTATAGCTCGCCACGTAATCTCAAGTCTAAAATTAAGCTCGGGGATGGCAGGACTTGCTGACGAACTAAACTTTGAAGATGGCAGTCGTTTTATTCCTCAAGATGTAAGTTACAGGTGGCCATTTAAAGAAAATAACCATCACATAATGGAGCGCCTTGAAAAAAGTAAATGGGTAATTTTAGCCGCAGTCATATTTACACCACTTTTTATGTGGTTAGTACTTTATAAAGCAGTACCCGCCATTGCTGTTTACAGTGTTGATACTCTGCCACGTAATGTTGTGGAACAAATGGGGGAGCAAAGCTTTACACTAATTAAAAAGATTGCGCTTGACCCAAGTGAGCTGCCCGCAGAGCAGCAAGCTAAAGTACAAGCACATTTTACAAGTATGCTTAATGCGTTATCGCTTGATCAATCGGTTTATAGATTATCGTTTTATAAATCAGGCAGCTTTGGTGCTAACGCGTTTGCACTACCCCATGGCCGTATCGTGGTCACCGATGATTTAGCAAATTTACTTGCCGATAAACCCAATGCACTAAAAGCGGTATTGCTACACGAAATGGGCCATGTAGTCCACCAGCATAGCGTACGCATTACAGCACAATCTGCCGCAAGTACGATTGTGTTAGCGGTTGTATTTGGTGATTTAGAGGGGGTTGCCGAAGTAGCGTTAGGTACAGGTGCATCGTTTGCTCAGCAAGGGTTTTCACGAGATATGGAACGCGAGGCCGATAGCTTTGCACTCACTCAATTAGAGTCGCTTGGGTATTCGAGTAATGACTTTGCTGATGCAATAGAAGCCCTGCAAGAAAGTCATACTAGCGAAAACGAGCACCTCGAAAAAGTAAATAACTTATTAGAGTACTTATCTAGCCACCCAAGTGCACAAGAGCGTATTGACAATGCTAGGAAATAATCGCGGTTATATTCAACTTGCTCGCTACATAGTGAGTTTAAGTTGGATATACCACGGCTTTTTTCCAAAGCTTTATCATATTGCACCGCTTGAAAAATTAATGACTGGCAGTGCCGGCTATTCTGAACAGGTGTCTGACTTAATTACACGTTCGGCGGGTGTTGGCGAGATTATATTTGGCTTGTGTTTATTTGTGTTTTATAAACATAAGCATTTGGTAGCTTTAAATATATTGGCGCTTATGGGGCTTTTACTTGCTGTAGTTGTAATGCAGCCACAATTGCTTATTGAAGCATTTAACCCTGTAACTACTAACCTGCCTCTTATTGGGCTAAGCGTTATTTGGTTAAAAGAAATTAAGCAGTTGAATAATCGATATCTCTAAATAAAAAAGGGTATGCAAATGCATACCCTTTTTGTAGTACTTAAGTTATATAATTAGTACTTATTTTTATGCGTCCACAAATGCAGTAATTCGCTCGCAATGGTTGCTGCGGCAATTGCGGTAAGCTCACTTTGGTCATACGAAGGTGATACTTCTACCACATCCATACCTACCATGTTTATGCCTTTTAGCGCACGCAGTACTTTAAGTACTTTATCTGACGTTAAACCACCGCACACAGGAGTGCCTGTACCAGGCGCAAACGCAGGGTCTAAACAATCTATATCAAACGTTAAGTAAACAGGTAGGTCACCTACTCGTTCAAGTATTTGCGCTGCAATATCATTTGCATGTAAATCGTTGGCTTGCATTGCATCAATCACAGCAAACTCATGTTTACTTTGATCAAAGTCGGTACGGATACCTATTTGTATACTGTGCTCAACATCAATTAGCCCTTCCATTGGCGCATGATAAAACATAGTGCCGTGATCAAAACGCGAGCCATTGCTATAGGTATCGGTGTGCGCATCAAAGTGCACTAACGCCATTTTAGCATGTATTTTTGCATGAGCACGTAATAGCGGAAGCGTCACAAAGTGATCGCCCCCTAAACCTAATAGCGTTTTACCTTGGCGAAGTATTTGCTCAGCAGCCATTTCTAGTTGCGCAGTAAAATACTCAGGATCGCCAACAGGGTAAGTAAAATCCCCTGCGTCTGCCACTTTTAAGCGCTCAAACAACGGGAACGTCCACGGGTATTTAGTGTCTTCCCATGCTAAATGAACCGATGCACGACGAATTGCATCAGGGCCTAAGCGCGCACCAGGGCGACCCGATGTCGCTAAATCAAACGGTAAGCCTAAAACGACTACGTCTGCATCAATTGCATTAATGTTTTGCACCATAGGACGACGTAAAAACGTCATCCCATTTGAGTACAATGAGTGATCTGCGTGACCAAACAAAGTCGACATTGCTTATAACTCTTCTAAATAAGTGTAGCCATCAAGGCCGCTTTGCAACTCGTCTAAAACGCTTTGCTGTTCGTGTTTTTCAATTTTAGTGCTTACTAACTGCTCGTATGATTGCTGAAAACTTTCAACATCTAAATGTACATAGCGCATCATATCGGCAACAGTGTCACCTTGGTTTATCTCGGTAATACTTGCAACGCCTTGCTCATCCATATTAACAATTGCGCTGTGCGTATCGCCAAACAGGTTATGCATATCACCTAAAATTTCTTGATAAGCACCCACCAAGAAAAAGCCCATTAAATAAGGTTTATCAGCGCTAAACTCTGGTACAGGTAATGTGCTTTCAATACCTTGTCCATCTACGTAATGCTCAAGTGCGCCATCTGAATCACAGGTTATATCAAGTAATACAGCACGTTTTTTTGGTGCTTCAGTTAAGCCACTTAATGGCAATACCGGAAACACTTGATCAATGCCCCATGCATCTGGAAGCGATTGAAATAACGAAAAATTTACAAAAAACTTATCGGCTAAACGTACGTTTAACTCGTCAATAATAGGACGATGAAAACGGTTTTTGTTATCCATGTGCTTGTTAAGTTCATAACAAATACGAATATTAATTTGTTCAGCCCACGCACGCTGCGCTAAGTCTAATAAACCGAGTGCAAATTGGTTATGCGCTTCAGCTAAGTCACCTTGGCTGTCGTGATAAATTTCAATTAATGCACGGTCATCCGTTAAATCAGTTAATTGTACAAACGATGCCCACATGTTTTTTAATAACAGGGGTGCATCTGCCGCTGGCGCTACTAACTCTTCTGGTGTGTAACTTTCAGTACCAATAACATTGGAAATAAGCACAGCATGATGCGCTGTAAGCGCACGACCCGACTCAGAAATAATAGTCGGCATTGGTTGCTCATATTGCTTACATGTATCACCAATGGTGTACACAATATTATTTGCATATTCAGCTAAGCTGTAATTCATAGAGTTATGCGACTGGCTACGTGTGCCGTCGTAATCAACAGCCAAACCGCCACCTACATCAAGGCAATCAATTTCTGCGCCTAATTTACGTAGCTCACAGTAAAAACGCGCCGCTTCGCTTACACCTAAACGTACGTCACGAATGTTCGCCATTTGTGACCCTAAGTGAAAATGTACTAGCTGGAGTAAATCAAGCTGGTTTGCGTCTTTTAAACGATTAACTACATGCAAAACTTGTGATGCAGATAAACCAAATTTTGATTTTTCGCCGCCACTCGCTTGCCATTTACCTTTACCTTGCGATGCTAAACGTACACGAATACCAATGCGTGGTTTTACGTTAAGCTCTTTTGCTTGGCTAAGTACCATGTCTAGCTCAGAAAGCTTTTCAAGTACGATATACACTTTATGACCTAGCTTTTCGCCAATAAGTGCTAAACGTACGTATTCTTTATCTTTGTAGCCGTTACATACAATAACCGCGCTGGTTTTTTCAGCCAGTGCTAGTACCGTAAGTAGTTCAGGCTTGCTGCCTGCTTCTAAACCAAGTTGCTTTTTTTCTACTTGTGCTTGGCTTGCTACTATTTCTTCAACCACTTCACGTTGTTGGTTTACTTTTATTGGGTAAACTAATAGGTAGTCTTTAGGGTAACCATAGTTTTCAATCGCAGTATTAAATGCGCCGCATAAGCTGTGTACACGATGGTGTAAAATTTGCGGAAAACGAACTAAAGCAGGTAAGCTTAAACCTTTATCTTGTAGTTGCTTTGCGATATCTGTTAATGCAATGGTTTGCTCTGGTGCATGAGCCTTGGGTGCAACATACACATCACCTTGATCATTAATACCAAAAAAACCTTGGCTCCAATGACGAACATTGTAGCTCGTACGAGCTTGTTCTAGTGATGTTGTTTCTTTCATTTATCTTTCTCTTTTATTTAATTAATGCCGACTCGGCTAGTGCCGCGCATTAAAAGAAAAATAGACATTCAAGTCCAACAAGTATTTTTACTCGTAACGAGTGATTTTTAATGTTGATAAAACGACCAATCACGTATTGCTCGCTAGAGTATATAAAATAGGACTTTGATGATTATTAAAGATAAGAAAAGCTGTAAAAAATGGCTGTTTTTAAATGACTCATTATAAATTTTATTAGCAAAAATGAGTTAGCTCATTCACTAAAATTAATCTTGAGTTACTTTTTTATAGAATTTACTTTTGATGGATTAGAGCAAGGCATTCTCAACACCTCAATTACTTACAGTTTAGCCAACGTGTTGTGACCAAGTAATACCCATGTATTTTTAAATTAAATATAATTTGCACTTCTAAAACGCTCAGCATAACATCCACCAGCTTCAATAGTTGCTTGGCGCATATGTAGCGTTAGGTACTACCTGTCGTATTGAAGTTGTTATAATTTTATTGGCAGTTTGAAAATAATCGAGGTAGGACTTTAAACAACACTAGGGTGTGTTTATCTTTGGAGGTAGAAATTGCAGCTGTGCATTTGGTTTTTAGCCAAGGCAGGGCCTATATGTGTTTCCCCCTATAAATAGGCGCTTTTTATTTATTGAGTATGAGCCAGCTATGCACTTTTTGGTGCGAACATAATTATAGCCATACCTAGCAGTGCAACTAAACCACCGATAATATCCCACATAGTAAGCTTTACGCCATCAACAACCCATAACCATAATAGCGCAACACAAATATATACGCCGCCATAAGCTGCATACACGCGCCCTGCTGCAGTAGGATGTAAAGATAGCAACCATGCAAATAGTGCCAAACTTAAAGCCGCAGGAATTAAAAGTAAAATACTTTTATCTTGCTTAAGCCAAAGGTAGGGCAAATAACAACCCACTATTTCTGCTAAGGCTGTAATAGTAAAAAGTGCGATTGTTTTTAATTCAAACATAATGCTCCGCGCTAAGATAACAAGCATAACAATCTATATAAATTGTTATGCTTGTTATTCGTTATGAATCTGAGTTGTTATTCGCTAAGCGCCATAGTGGCAAGTTTCATTGTGCTTTCAAACGACTTAGTGCCCGCTATAAATAAACCATTGTGACAGAACACAGCGTCGTCAATACCGGTTTCATCTACAAACGCTTGGTCAGATAAACCAGACCATGCTTTAGGCAGCGGTTTTCTATCTTCAAACGAGCCAGGCTCAACGGGTACAGTTTGTAATATCCATTGTCCAGAATGCGATGGGTAAACCATGTATAGCGCATCGCTTGATAAAATATGCACCGTTTTTTTCCACGGTGTGTATTTTTCAAGTACGATTACTCTGGCATCTTCAGCATTTTCAATTGCTTTGGCGACAATCTCTTTTGCATTTACACTTCCGTGAGCTGAAGCGATAAAACGAATAAGCATGCGAGCTGCAAATTCAACGGCTTCGTCAAAACAAGTATCAAAGTTACTTTCTTCTTCCCACGTAGGGTTAAACATTGAGATTGTTTGGCTCAAGCTTATCCCTTTTGATACCCCTTCAACATGACCACAATCGATGGCGTCAATGGTTGAAACTAAGCCTGAATCCACTCTATCAGCAACGGCTTGGTTATCATCACACAACGCTAAGCCGTATTTTTTCCATATTAAACCAAACGACGAAAAAGGAATGCCATTTTCTCGCTCGCCTGCACCACCACGCTGGTGATGATCAAAGCGGTTCGTTTCAGGGTCGTATTCGCCACCTACATCAATTACAAAGTCGGCATTTTCTATAAGCGCTTTATCGCGAGTACGTACCAGTTTAAACGCTGGCAACACGTGTTTAAGTACTGCAATACTAAAAACGTCATCCGCATGAAAATTACCGTTATGGGTTACTACTGTTATGTCTGTCATTGGTTTAGTGTCATTTTTAGAAAGGATAAGAAAGTCTCGCTATTTAAACGTTATGGTTTGAAGTATTTTAAGGAGCATAGTAAATGACGGATTTTATACGATTATAGCCAACAAAAACAGTATTCTGCTTTTGTTAATTTTAAGAGGGCATTTTTGAAATGATCTTTAACAGACAATATATAATAGTACTAATGAACTTTGGGTATATTTGAAAGTAGCAATTCATTATAGTTTAATTTATACACTATAAAAAACTATAATTAATCGCTACTTAAATAATTTAGTGTGGTCACTTAGAGTGAAGCTGTTAACCTTTATGCGCTTTGTTACTGGCTTAGGCCTAACTCCATAAATACACTTTGTGGATTCTCGAGGTAAGGCCCAAAACTAGCACATCGTTTGAAACCAAGATTTTCATATAGCTTAATCGATTGAATTTGCTTTGGCCCTGTTTCTAGCCTGATCAGTGGGATTTTCTCCTCACCTGCGTGATGTAAAAGTATCTGCATAATACGCCTAGATAACCCTTTACCACGATAACTAGGGCTTACATAAAGCCGTCTAATTTCACCATAGGGCGTTTTATCAAACTGCTTTACAATAGCGCCACACGCAATAATACCATCATCATTCTTTAAACCAATCGCATACACACTTGGCTCATTTAGTTCATTTAACGTAAGAGACTGTGCAGTGGCAACTGGATATAGAGAGTTTATTAGTCGGTCGATATCAGAAAAAACATTAATCACATCCTGGTCATTCGGTTTTAAATCAACTAACTGCATAGAACATCTCAATATATATTAAAAATATGTGTTGGCAAACTATACCGAATTGTAAAAAATGAACAACCTCGTTCTACTTATTTAAACGTTTAAATAAACCCAGTAATTTACGTGAATAAAGAATGCCCTCATGATTAAACGCAATTACTTGCTAAATTCAGTGTAGGCCTCTAAAAATAGCACATGCTACCAGCTCAATTATTTTATTTAATTTGGTCGATGCAAAAATTTTAATAACAGAAAAGTCATATTTCGTATTCACTTTAATGGGGTCAGCGAATAGTCAAAGTATTTTCTATGTTCTTTTCCAGCTAAATTAGAGTTAATTTTATTTGGATGTTTATATTCTTTCCAGTTGGCGACTTGACGTCCTATATTTAATTTAGGGAAACAGGTATTTCCTTGTATCTCCACGCCTAAAAACTGTTTTAGTTTTAACAAACTATCAGGTTCACTAATATCTATTGCTAAAAAATTGTCACTATTTTTGAAATACGAAAAAACAGCTTGTTCATGCTTTAAGTAACAACCAGCTAACGCTGTCGATGATAAGGGTAATACATCAGAGAACGTACGATGAAAACTACGCTTTAAAATAGGATTAAACTTACCTGTATTTAAATCTAAATGAGGCGCCATTTTTTCGAGCAACATAGTAATTGAAGGCACCCATTTGTTTAGCTCTCGACTTAAGTATATAAATTTAGCATTTGGGAATAACTCGTCTAAATGCATGTAGTCACTAAAGCAAGGTGCGTCAGATATTGCATCAGACATTTCAAATGCTTGCTTTGTAAAAGCGGTATGCGCCACCGAAAAGCCCATTTCTAGTAGCGCAACACTTATGCTAGTAGTGCCAGTTCTGGGCAACCCAATCACAAAGATCTTAGCCATCTATAATTACTCGCTTTTAAAATAATGTCACTAAAACTGCATGCGTTAGGGAGCTGAACAGAATCAGCCTAAGCTCTATATAAAAAAGTAACTTAATTCCCTGCCATAGATAAATCACCATTAAGTTAAGCCACTTTATAGCATTATTAGTGCCTGTTGACCTTTCAGAATTAAAATTCATTCAATCTATGGGCTATTTAATCGCGGCGTGAGGTTTGTAACCTAGTGGGCTCGGTAACTGCTCCTGTATTACTCTACTGGCTTACATCCATGTAAGAATAAGTAAAAACCGAGTAAAGCTTCCGCGTCCTGCTCACGCCCCTTACCTACATCCATGCAGGCAACAAAGAGTAAATTACCCCTAGGCTGAACCTTACGGGCAGCGCATGCTTGGCATTTATTCTACGTTATCGCCTATTTATGGAAAATAACCACACTACATAGGCTCTGCTTTGCCTAAATACCAAGCACACTGCTGAAAACTTAACCTCGAAAGATAAACAAGCCTAGTATTTAAACACTTTGTTACCTAAAAACGCTGTTCAAAAAAATTCAGCTATTTATACTAGCTACAGTGGTAAACATTTATTGAGGTTACTGTGCAGATAGTACAAGGTATGGAATATTTTTTTTCAGGTTTTAAATTAATTACTCAAAAGGGGTTAAAACGTTTTGTTTTTATTCCATTATTAATTAATATTTTACTTTTTGGTAGCTCGCTATTTTTCTTATTCGGTTGGCTAAGTGACAGTTTTAGCTACATCAATGATATGTTGCCACAATGGTTAAGTTGGCTTGAATGGCTAATGTGGCCAATTGCTATATTAATGGTTTTATTTAGCTACAGTATGCTCTTTACAGTGATCACTAATTTTATCGCAGCCCCCTTCAACGCTTTGTTAAGCGAAAAAGTAGAACTTTATTTAACAGGCCAAAAGATTAACGATGATGGCTTTACTGAATTAGTAAAAGACATACCTCGTATGCTAGCCCGCGAGTGGACAAAGTTATGCTATTACCTTCCTCGCGCTATAGGTTTTTTTATACTGCTTTGGATACTCCCCGTCATTGGTCAAATATTATGGGTCCTATTTACCTGTTGGATGTTCGCAGTGCAATACGAAGACTATGCGTTCGATAACCATAAAATTGGGTTTAAACAGATGAAAGACGATTTAAAAAGTAAACAAGGTCTATCGTATGGGTTTGGCTTTGCCGTTATGCTATTAACAGCAATACCATTTATAAACTTAATAGTAATGCCTGTCGCTGTGTGTGGGGCTACGCGTTTATGGGTTGATAATTACAGGCCCAAATATCGAAGTTAAATATACAAAAAATGGGTCATCAGACCCATTTTTTATTACTAATAAAACTTAGCTGTATAGATTTTGTGGCACCTTAGTAACGTTTAAATGAACGGTTATTTCCTCACGATCATGATACAAATGCTTAGCTTGCAACTCGTAGTTAATACCTTGTTTATCTAGCTCTTTTCTAATCATCGAAAGGCATTCGTAGACACTGTCAAAACGTTTTTTCATTGGAAGTTTTAAGTTAAATATAAACTCTTTAGCGTAGGCACTCACAGCCCAATCAATCATTAAGGTCGTCACTTTAGTGGGTTTTTCCACCATATCACACACTAACCAGGTAACATTTCTTTTTTCAGGGCGATATTTAAAACCGTCAGCTCTAAAATGTTTAACCTGGCCTGTTTCCATCAAATCATCATTCATCGGACCATTGTCAATTGCACTTACAAACATACCACGGCGAACAAGCTGATATGTCCAGCCCCCAGGGCAAGCGCCTAAATCGACACTGCGCATACCTGCTGCAACACGAGATTCGCGCTGTTGTTCAGGAATAAATACATTAAACGCTTCATCAAGCTTTAATGTTGATCGACTCGGTGCATCGCTTGGCATACGAAGACGTAAAATACCCATAAAAAATGGAGAATTATTAAAACTATATGAGTAACCTACATAAGCTGTGTTGTTTGTTAAAAACATAACATGCATTACAGGACGGTTTGCTTTGGGTTCGCGCAATACTGTATTTTGTTTTTCGAGGGCTTTTTTAAGTGGTGTTGATATTTTTTTACAAAACGTTAAAAGCTCTTTTCCTTCATTTGTGTCAGGGGTTTCTACACGTAGCTCTGAGCACAATGTAAACTCTTTTGCAGCTTCAACTACCGCGCCAACGCGATCTTCCACAGGCATGTTTTCAAGTAATGTACCGGCAAACCATTGGCGTGCAAACACCATATTTTTAAAATCAACTTTTTTGATTATTTCGTCGCTGTGATGCGCTTCAAAACATTCATAAACAACGTAACCCGTATTTGGCTTTGCTTTTACATAACCCGCAAAGCCTTGCTCTGCAGCGTGAAACGTTATTTCAGCAGCGGCATCGTTTTCAAACCCACTACGACAGTAAATCACAACACTAGACATATTAACCCTTAAACTCTTTAAAACTTAAATCGTGCAACTTGCACTAAAATAACTACCCAACCAATAATAAAGCACAGCCCACCTAGCGGCGTTATTGGCCCCAGCCACTTCATACCAGTTAATGCGAGTAAATATAAACTGCCACTAAAAAGTAGTGTGCCTGTTATAAAAAAACCACCAGCCCAGCTCAGATTTATGCCCCACTTAATTAAAATAGCAACCGCAATAAGCGCAAGTCCATGCACCATTTGATATTCAGCAGCAGTTTTAAAAACCCCAAGCGAATACTCTGTTAAACGGCTTTTTAAACCATGTGCTGCAAATGCACCTAACATGACCGAAAGCATACAAAAAATACTGCCCATCATTAAAAATACTTTAATCATTAATTACCCTCTAAATTTAAATCCACACAGTTTTTAATAAATTCAACAGCCTCCAAAGCAGCTGTTTCTCTATTTTGTAGCTCAGTCATACCACTTTTTTTACGAGGTTTAAGTGAGTGGTCCCCATCTGTAAGCCATATGTATTGTGGCTGTTTCGGCATAACCATTGTTGCAAGCTCTTGGCGAGTACCAAACGTATCTCGCTCACCTTGTAATACTAAAAAAGGGCAGACTATATCTGCGAAGTGATCGGTACGCAGCTTTTCAGGTTTGCCTGGTGGATGAAACGGATAGCCAAAAGCAAGAACACCTAAAACAGGTTGTTCTGTCGTACAAGCAAGCATGGATGCCATTCGTCCACCCATTGATTTCCCGCCAATAAATAGCGGAACGTTTGGCTGTGTATGGTTAAGTATTTGCTCGTAATAACTAAGTAATTTAGGTGCTCGCTCAGGAGGCCTACGCTTATTCGTTTGTTTGGCTATTTGCATATACTCAAAATCAAATAGGCCAACATCAACACCCTGTTCACTGATTAGTTTTGCCACATGCTGCATAAAGTCTGAATCACTACCGGCACCAGCTCCATGGGCAAATATAAATTGCGCTATTGCTGGCTGCTGACTACTTTTAACCCACTCAATCATATTAATACTCTTGCTCTTGCTCTACTAAGCTCAACATCCACTCTTTAAAGGATACTATTTTACCTAGCTCTGTTTGTGATTCTCTAAGGACTAAATAATAGGCGTTTTTACTTTCAAGACTGTGATTAAATGGGATCACTAAGCGCCCAGCGTCAATGTCAGGCTTTGCCAGCACGCTGTTACCAATTGCCACACCTTGGCCATGCACTGCTGCTTGCAGCACCATCGATGAATGACTAAATATAGGACCTTGGTTAACTTGAATATTGCGCACACCAGCCGTTTTCATCCATGTTTTCCAGTTTTTACGGGTAGTGTCATGCAGTAAAGTGTGATGTACTAAATCGCTTGGTTGGTCAAGCGGTTTTATCCCACTTAACAACATCGGGCTACATAAAGGGACTAAATACTCGGTATGTAATTTATAAGCTTGCACACCACTCCAATGACCTCGCCCGTAATAAATAGCCACATCAACATCATCTGTTAATGAGTTTTCGTCTTGGTCTTGCGCTTTGATCCGCACGTCAATCTCAGGATGTAACTCATTAAATAAGCTTAAACGAGGTACAAGCCATTGAATTGCAAAACTTGGTGTTAAGCTAACTGTTAATGAGCCCTTAGCACCACGCGCTAATAGTTTTTCGGTTGCATCAATTAGTTGCGTAAAAATCTCTTTAATATCGAGGAAGTAGCCTTGCCCTTCTTCTGTTAATAATAACGAACGATTTTTACGTAAAAACAATTTCAAACCTAAATGTTCTTCAAGTGTTTTTATTTGATGACTGACAGCCGCTTGAGTTACATAAAGCTCTTCCGCAGCTTTTGTAAAACTTAAATGGCGCGCAGCGGCTTCAAAAGCTTTTAATGCGTTTAATGGAGGTACTCGTCTTGACATGATGACCAAGCTTAGAATTAGTTTTTCTTATGCGGTGAATTATATACCTATGCTGAGAAAGAGTATATTTAAGGTGTAAAAAAAGCGACCTAAGTCGCTTTTCTAACATTTCACTTAATTGTTAAGCTTTTAATTATAAGTCATTTGCACTTGTATCAAGCGGTTCAAAGCTTTTAATTAAATCGTCTACCGCTTTCATTTGCGATAAGTAACCTTCTAACTTGCTAAGTGCTAGCGCGCAAGGGCCATCACATTTCGCTTCGTTAGGATTTGGGTGCGCTTCTATAAATAAACCAGCAATACCCAATGCCATACCACTTCGGGCAAGCTCAGCTGCTTGTGCACGACGACCATCAGCCGAATCTGTACGACCGCCAGGACGTTGTAGCGCATGTGTTGCATCAAAAATCACAGGAGCCATTGCTTTCATGTCATCCATGCCAAGCATATCAACCACTAGATTATTATACCCAAAGCTAGAGCCTCGTTCACAAAGTGCTACGTTGTTATTACCCGCTTCATTAAATTTAGTAATGATGTGACGCATTTCGTGTGGTGCTAAAAACTGTGGTTTTTTCACGTTAATGATCGCGCCTGTTTTTGCCATAGCAACCACTAAATCAGTTTGACGTGCTAGAAATGCAGGTAACTGAATAACATCGACAACTTCAGCAACAGGGGCCGCTTGATGTGGTTCATGTACATCGGTAATAAGCGGAATATTGAACGTTTTTTTAATCTCTTCAAATATTTTTAAACCTTCTTCCATACCTGGACCACGGTACGAATTGATTGAAGATCGATTAGCTTTATCAAATGACGCTTTAAATACATAAGGAATATTTAATTTAGCGGTTACTTCTACGTAATGCTCTGCAACACGCATAGCTAAATCGCGAGATTCTAATACGTTAATACCACCAAACAATACAAACGGTTTGTTGTTTGCTAGTTCAATTTCATTAATTTTAATAATTTGGTCTTTCATTTAAATTCCTTACGGTGCAACTGCTTGCATCATTAATCCACAAATATAAGCCATATACGTACCCACACCATAGCCCAGTACAGCTAACAGAACACCAACAGGCGCTAATGACGGATGAAACGCTGATGCTACAACAGGTGCAGACGCTGCACCGCCCACATTAGCCTGCGAGCCCACTGCCATATAAAATAACGGTGCTTTAATTAGTTTAGCAACTAGCAACATTAAACTTGCATGTACAAGCATCCAAATAGCACCCACTAAAAATAAGCCGGGATTATCAAAAATGGCGGTTACATTCATATGCAAACCAATCGATGCAACTAAAATATATAAAAAGCTAGAGGCCACTTTTGAAGCACCAAACGCCTCTATTTGTCTCACTTTAGTAAAAGATAAACTAATACCAATCGTAGTCGATATGACAATCAACCAAAAGAATTTGCTGTTTAGGCTGTACTCTTTTGCCCACTCATAAGTAGTGCCAAAATAAGGACCTAGAAAATCAGCACAAAAATGTGCTAAACCAGTAATACCAAATGCAATAGCAAGTAATGTCATGTAGTCGTTAAGAGTAGGCATGCGAGCATGTTCTGCGTGATATGTTTCTACTCGGCGTTTTAAATCTTCAATTGCGCTAGTATCGGCACCTGTTGCCGCATCAATTTTCTTATGATTTGCTGCCATTAACAATAAAACAGCCATCCAAATATTAGCGACTATTACATCAACAGTAACCATCACCGAAAATATATCGCCGCCAACTTCAAACATCTCTTTCATCGAAGCTTGATTCGCACCGCCACCAATCCAGCTACCCGCAACAGTTGTCATACCGCGCCATACCGCATCAGGACCATGGCCACCAACAATACTAGGGTCAACAGCACTGACGACTAAAATAGCCAAAGGTCCACCAATAACAATACCCAAGGTACCTACTAAAAACATAATTAGTGCTTTAGGGCCTAAATTAAGTATGGCCCTTAAATCAATACTAATGGTAAGAAGTATTAAACAAGCTGGCAGTAAGTAGCGCGAAGCTACGTAATAAACATTCGACTTATTGCCATCAACTATACCAAATGTATTCAGTAGTGACGGTAAAAAGTAACAAAGTAACAAGGCAGGTACGTATTTATAAAATCTTTTTAGTGCTGGGCGTTCACTGTTTGAGGTTTTAAATATAAACCCCAAAATAACAGCAAGTAAACCAAGTACAACGGCATCATTGGTTATTAATGCACTTTGAGTTTCAACCATAATTTTTCCTATTCTTAATGGTGAGTTTTATTATTATCTTCTAATTCTTCTATCTGATGTTGAATAATCTCAATAGCAGGATCGTCAGGACATTCATCGACAAAAAATTGTAAATCATCTCGTGCCATTTTAGGACAATCGAGTTGATTTAATAAGTAGCCTCTGTCGCGTCTTTCATACGGGTCGTCGCCAATTAATTCCATCAACATTTCTACACACGTTAAAGCATGGCCAAATTTATTTTCGCTAATAAAAGACCATTTTTGTTGAGCTAAGAACAATTTATATACTTCATCATCAAAAATAAGTTCTAGTGGTTCCTGTTCTTGCCCATCATCCTCATCCGCATTTTCAGGGATAATATACCAACTTTGTTGACCGCTACTTGGTTCAATTATGTAGCCTTCCTCATCGCTAATAGCGACATGCACACCAATATCGCCTTGGTTTAAGCTCATGCTAGCATCGAGTTTAGCGTGTTGTAAAAAGTGGCACAGTAAAATAGCTAATGTAGTTGGGGAGCCACTGCGCATGGTTAAGGTATAACTTAAACTATTTAGTTTATGCTCAGGCACTTTTAAGCTTGAGGCACTAAATAGCCAGGTACTATAAAAAGTATCTAATAATTTTTCTAAGCGATCGTGATCGTCGCTCACTTTTAAGCACAAAACATTTATTTGTTGCTCAAAGTCGGTGAGAATGTCAAAACTTGCTGTTAAATCTAATTGAGGATCCCATTTAGACTCAGCTTTAATACAACGATAAATTGCCGCAGGGGTAAATTCATCAAAAGCATCATCAACATAAGATTCATCGTGTTCATCAAACCCGAGGGTGGTCATCAATACTGCAACATTTTAGAAAACGAAGGCGTAGTTTACCTAACTTTAAAGCTATATACCAATATAGTGATGTTTTTGAATATTTGCAGCGAGGTGGAAGAACGAGCTTTACAGGCAATACCGTAAAGCTCAAATTGTTAAGGTTTACTTTAGAACAACAAAGCTGATTTAGACGTCGCTAAATAACCTATCGCTAAAACAACAACGGTATTAATTACAATGTAAATAATTTTAGCTAGGGTGTTAGTTTGCTTTGAACTTTTAACCCCTATCGCAATATACACAACAACTAAAATTATCTTTTCTAACAACCATAGCTGCTCAAAAGGGTTAATTTTAGCCATAAAAACAAGTGTAAGAGCAGAAACCAACAGTAGTGTATCTATGCTATGACTACCAATAAGTACCAACTTATTCTTAGCTATTTTGCCACTACCAATTCGCGAAAAAGAGCGAACATAAAATAAAATAACACTGAGCATAGCAATTGCCATGTGTGAGTGCTTTACTGCTAAATAATCCATATGCCCCTGACTTCTATATTTTTGATATTAATCTGGAAAACGAGTTAATACTATTTCTATTTCATTAAGCTTATCGTTAAGCACTTCAACAAGTTTAGGCTCAAAATGCGATCCTTTTTGTGAATTGATTTCATCAACCACTCGTTGCAGTGACCAAGGTTCTTTATAACAGCGTTTATGGCGAAGTGCATCATAAACGTCAGCAAGAGAGACTATTCGGCCAAATACATTTATTTCTTCACCTTTCAATCCATTCGGATAGCCAGAGCCATCCCATTTTTCATGGTGTTCTTTTGCTATAATTGCACCAGCACTAACAATTTCCCTCGGTGAATCTTTTAAAATGCTATAACCTTTATCTGTGTGGGTTTTCATCACTTCCCACTCTTGGCCGTCGAGCTTTCCTGGTTTATTTAAAATAGCATCCGGTATACCTACTTTTCCAACATCATGCAAAGGCGATGCTAATCGAACTAAATCGGCTTCTCGCTTAGATAAGCCATAACCCTCAGCCAATATATGACAAATATTAGCCACACGCTTAACATGATTACCTGTTTCACTTGAGCGCTGCTCTACCGCTTCACTCAATCTATAAACTAATTCCTGCTGAGTTGCTTCTATTTCTGATTGTAACTGCACATTTTCAAATGCTAATTGCACATTTTGCGAAAAAATCTCAATTAAATGACGTTGCGTATCCGTTAATAATTTTGGGATACCTGATATAAATAACATTGAGTTATGATTATATTGACTACTGCAGTAAGCAAATAGGTAATTATCTTTATATACGATTGTTTTGTCACTTAATGCTTGTTGACACGCTGTAAGTTGTTCACTTTTAAGAACCAGCTCTAACTCTTTTCCTTCACTTTGTTCAAAGTCCCCTGTACCTGAACGAACAATAAGCTTTTTGTTATTGTTTTCTTCTGGATTTTGAGCAACTAATGTAGTGGCGTACATTGCTTGATCTGCAATACCTAATAACGAGGTAAGTTGCTGCATTACGCCCTCAGTGAAACTATCTATTGAATGAGCCGAAAATATATCCCTTGAGGCTTTTATTATTTTCTCTAGCCCTTCGCGTGATTGTTCAATAGAAATAATATCGCGATATGAACGAAGACTAGACATAATAACTGTGAATAGTTTTTGCGCCGTTAATTCCGTTTTCGATTTATAATCATTAATATCATAATCAACAATAACTTGTCTTTCAGGTGCTTGACCCGGTTGCCCCGTTCGTAAAATAATTCGAATATGATTGTTTTTAGCCGTTTCACGAATGTATTTAGCGACTTGCAAACCCGCATCATCCGTTTCCATTACTACATCAAGCAAAACTATGGCGGCATCAGAATGCTCGTCTATTAACTTTTTCGCTTCTGCACCAGAGTATGCACTTACAAACTCCAATCGTTTATTTTGAAAATCAAAATCACTTAATGCCAATTTTGTTACAGCATGAACCTCAGGTTCGTCGTCAACGATTAATACTTTCCAGGTGCCCTGTTCTATTTTACTAACAGGCTCTTGAGGCTCATCTGAAAATAAGAAATCATCCATCATAGCTAAAATTTCCTCGCAGCATTTTTTAATACACAAGTAGACAATTTTTACTATTTAAGGCCACTGTGCGAGCGTTACACGGTCATTATTACCAAAGTCTTTCACTGTTTTAATATTAACAAACGCCATTTTTTCAAAGAAATGACGAACAGCTTCACCTTGCTCAAAACCGTGTTCTATTAAAAGATAGCCATTAGATAGCAAATAGTCACGTGATTGTGTAATTATTTGTTTAATATCAGACATTCCGCAATCATCAGCCACTAATGCCGATAAAGGCTCAAAACGCACATCGCCCTGATTCAAATGTACATCGTTGCTTTCGATGTAAGGTGGGTTTGTGACTATTAGATTAAACTTTTCACCGTGCAACTCACTAAACCAGTTGCTTTGTTTAACGTGCACGTTATTAATTGCCAATCGCTGCTGGTTACGTGTAGCAAGTGCAACGGCATCGCTTACTCTATCTACTGCAATAATTTGCCAATCAGGCATTTCACTACCCAGTGCCAACGCAATTGCACCAGTACCCGTGCCTAAATCAAGTACTTTAGCTGTAGCAGGAACAGCCACTTCAAGTGCTTGTTCTACTAATGTTTCAGTATCAGGGCGAGGTATTAAGGTTGTTGCGTTAACTTCAAGCGATAAACTCCAAAACTCACGTTGCCCTGTAATATGTGCAACAGGTTCACCGTTTAAACGTCGTTGGCAAAATGTATTAAATTGCTGTTGTTGCTTAGCGTTAAGTTCATGCTCTGGCCAAGTAAAAAGGTAACTGCGAGGTTTTTGAAGAATATGTAGAAGTAAAACTTGTGCGTCTAATTTAGCACTTTCGCTGCTAGGTGCTAATAAATTAGCGCCTGCAGCAATTGCTTGTTCAAGAGTTTGGCTCACGATTACTCGTCGCCCATAGCCGCTAATAAGTCAGCTTGATACTCTTGCATTAATGGGTCAATAACGCAGCTTAAATCACCCGCTACCACTTCGTTTAAACGATAAAGTGTTAAGTTAATGCGGTGATCGGTAATACGACCTTGCGGGTAGTTATAAGTACGGATACGTTCAGAACGATCGCCACTACCAACTAAGTCACGACGTTCAGATGCTTCTGCCGCATGGCGCTTTTCATCTTCAGCTTGTTGCAAACGTGCTGCAAGTACTGACATCGCTTTAGCGCGGTTTTTATGCTGCGAACGCTGATCCTGACACTCAACCACAACACCGGTAGGTATATGTGTAAGTCGAATAGCAGAATCGGTTTTGTTAACGTGCTGACCACCTGCGCCTGATGCACGAAATGTATCAACTTTTAAATCTGCGGTATTAATTTGTATCGCTTCGGCCTCTGGTACTTCCGCCATTACCGCAACAGTACACGCAGAGGTATGCACTCGCCCTTGTGATTCAGTTTCTGGCACACGTTGTACACGGTGTACACCTGATTCAAACTTTAATTGACCGTAGACGCCTTCGCCACTGATATTCGCAATCACTTCTTTGTAACCACCGTGCTCACCTTCATTGGTGCTCACAACTTCTACTTTCCATTTTTTAGTTTCTGCATAGCGGCTGTACATACGGAATAAATCGCCAGCAAAAATAGCCGCTTCATCACCGCCTGTTCCAGCGCGTACTTCAACAAACACATTATTGTTATCTCGCGGATCTTTTGGCAACATTAATACTTGAATTTGATCCTCAATTACCAAAATTTGTGCTTTAGCTTCTTTATATTCTTCTTGCGCCATTTCACGCATTTCAGGGTCAGAATCTTTAAGCATCTCTTCTGCACTGGCTAAATTGTCTTGCGTTTCTTTATAAGTTAAAAACGTTTTTACAATCTCTTCAAGCTCGGAGTATTCTTTTGAAAGCCCACGAAAACGATTTTGATCACTAATGACCGACGGGTCGCTTAGCAGCGCTTGTACTTCTTCGTAACGCTCTACTAAGGTTTCTAATTTATTATAAACAGACTCTTTCATTTAACGGTTATTCCTGATCAATACCTAACATTTTTTTCAACTGGTTTAGCTGCGCCACTTCACCTTTTTTCGCTGCATCTTGTATTGCACGGGTAGGCGCGTGCATTAAGCGATTGGTTAATTTATTGGCCAACTCTAAAATTACTTTTTCTGCGTCTTTACCACTAGAAAGCTGACTAACGGCTCTTTCTACTAATTCCGACTTTATTGTTTGTACATCATTTCGATAATGGCGAATTAAATCTACCGAATCGAGTGAGCGCATCCACATTGCAAATTCTTTGGTGCGTTCAGTAATAATTATTTGTGCTTGTTCAGCCGCTTGTTCTCGTGCCGCCATATTCTCGCTTACAATGGTTTGTAAGTCATCAACGGAATATAAATAGGCCGCATCAAGTTCTCCTACCTGGCTTTCTATATCGCGCGGAACCGCAATATCAATAAATAGCATAGGTTTATGGCGTCGCTGTTTAAGCGCTTGCTCAACAACCCCTTTACCAATAATTGGTAATGTACTGGCGGTAGAACTAATCACGATATCCGCTTTATATAAACGTTCAGGCAGTTGCGCTAATGCAATAACATCCGCAGACACTTCATCAGCTAAGCTACGCGCTCGTTCAATTGTTCTATTGGCAACGGTGATATTTTGCGGCTCATTTTGGTATAAGTGTTTAGCTACCAGTTCAATTGTTTCGCCTGCACCAATTAATAAAACATTGGTTTTGTCGAGTTTGCCATAAATATGTTTTGCCAAGTTAACGGCGGCAAACGCCACTGAAACAGCGCTTGCACCAATGTTGGTTTCTGTACGAACTTCTTTAGCAACCGAAAATGTTTTTTGAAACAACCGATCAAATGTAACACCTACAGCATCATGCGTTTTGGCGCTATTGTAGGCTTGCTTAATTTGCCCTAAAATTTGCGGTTCACCCAAAACTAAAGAGTCTAACCCGCAAGCAACACGCATTAAGTGCTTTATTGCCTCGTTATTTTCATAGCAATATATATTCTTAATCAGTTCAAGTTCATCCAAACCATGGAAACTGGCAAGCCAACTCAACAGTGTTTGGGAATTTTGCTGAGCAAGGCTACAATAGACTTCAGTTCGATTACAGGTAGAAACAATTACAGCTTCATTAAAGTCGGCGTGGCCACTTAATTGTTGCAACGCCTCTGAAATTTGCTCAGGCGAAAAAGCCACTTTCTCACGTAATTCTACGGAAGCGGTTTTGTGATTAATACCGAGTGCTATTATGGTCATATGTGCCAAATATTGCTGAGCCCTACTTCAAAGGCGGCAATTTTATCAAAAATCAGCGGAATATGGAAAGTAAGGAACAACATTTGATTCGACAATATTTTATTTTACTCATGTTTTTTTTATTTTTAGGCGGTTGCGCCCAACAAATAACATCTAAAACAATACTTTATGACAATTGGAAAGCTCACCTAGCAGATCAAAAAACTTGGCATGTAAAAGGTAAATTGGCTTTTATAAGCCCAGATGAGCGCCAATCTGCAAATTTAAATTGGCAACAAACCAAAAACAATAACAATTTAGTGCTTACCTCATTTATTGGTACGCGTATTTTGCAACTCAGACAAACAAGCGAAGGCGCAGAACTAGAATTTGATGACGATAAGTATTACGACACAAATGCCGCACAACTTCTTAAGCGTTTAACTGGTTTTACTCTCCCTGTAAATAATGCTGAAAATTGGTTAAAAGGCACAATTGACGCGCAAAGTTTAAAAGTCGATGAACTTGGTCGTGCCACACAAGTACTGTGGTTCGATGACATAGGTAAAAAGTGGCAAATAGAGTATGCCAGCTATATACAAAGTGCAGGATATTGGCTGCCAACAAAAATAACATTAAAACACCAAAAAATTAAAATCAAAATTCAACTCTACGATTGGCAATTTAATTAAATATGAATAACACGACGTCTTTTACACTTATTGCTCCGGCAAAACTCAACTTATTTTTACACATTAATGGTCGCCGTGAAGATGGCTATCATGAGTTAGAAACGTTATTTACTTTTTTAAATTTTGGTGACGAACTGACTTTTGAGCTGATAGATACACCCGACATTTTTATAACAGGTGATACTAAAGGCATACCATTAACCGATAATCTAATCTATAAAGCCGCTTTATTATTAAAAACTCAGAGTAAAACACGACTGGGTGTAAAAATAAATTTAATAAAACGTTTACCAATGGGTGGCGGTGTTGGCGGTGGTTCGTCTGATGCTGCGACCACGTTATTGGCCTTAAATAAACTCTGGAAAATTGATCGTAGTTTAGATGAATTAGCACGTTTAGGGTTACAACTAGGGGCTGATGTTCCTGTATTTGTTCGAGGTCAAAGCGCCATAGCACATGGGATTGGCGAAGAATTACACCAAGTAGAACTTGAGCAAAAATGGTACTGCGTCGTACACCCAAATCAACATGTAAGTACAGCTACAATATTTACGCATCCGGATTTAAAACGCGATACACCAAAAATTTTAGGCGATTGGAAACACCATACTTTGACCAACGATTGTGAGCCTTTAGTTAAAAAGCTCTGTCCCGAGGTTGAAAAGACCCTCCAGTGGTTGCTAAAATACGCTCCGTCGAAGATGACCGGAACAGGTTCATGTTGTTTTGTAGAATTTGCGAGTCAAGTTCAAGCACAAGATGTACTTGCTAATCTCCCCCATACTTGGCAGGGATTTATCGCCTCAAGCGTTAATATCTCCCCTGCTCATACGGAGTTAGCCGCCATATTCGATCAATGAAGTAACGTACAAGTAATAATAAGTTAACTCGCAGTGGTATTTATCATTGCCCGTTAGTCCAAAATTTCAGTGCCTGAGGAACCCAACCGTGCCTGACATGAAGCTCTTCGCTGGTAACGCAACACCTGAGTTAGCTCAAAAAGTTGCAAAACGTTTATATATTGAATTAGGCGATGCTGTTGTTGGCCGTTTTAGCGACGGTGAGATCAGTGTTCAAATAAATGAAAATGTTCGTGGCTCGGATGTTTTTATATTGCAATCAACCTGTGCCCCTACAAACGATAACCTTATGGAACTTATCGTTATGGTTGATGCACTACGTCGTGCATCTGCAGGTCGTATTACTGCCGTCATTCCTTATTTTGGTTATGCCCGTCAAGATCGTCGTGTACGTTCTGCCCGTGTACCAATTACTGCTAAAGTTGTTGCAGATTTCTTATCAAGCGTTGGTGTTGACCGTGTTCTTACGGTTGATTTACACGCAGAGCAAATCCAAGGCTTCTTTGATGTACCAGTGGATAACGTATTCGGTAGCCCTGTATTACTTGAAGATATGAAAGAGCGTCATTTTGATGATGTTGTGATTGTATCTCCAGATATTGGTGGTGTTGTACGAGCTCGCGCTATTGCAAAATTACTAAATGATACTGATTTAGCTATTATTGATAAACGCCGCCCACAAGCAAACGTTTCTCAAGTAATGCATATTATTGGTGACGTTGAAGGCCGTGATTGTATTATCGTCGATGATATGATTGATACCGGTGGTACCTTGTGTAAAGCAGCTGAAGCACTTAAAGAACATGGTGCAAAGCGTGTATTTGCTTATGCTACCCACCCAATTCTTTCAGGTAAAGCAGCAGAAAATTTACGTGACTCAGTAATTGATGAAGTTATTGTAACTGACTCAATTCCATTATCTGAGGAACTTAAAGCCCTTGATAAAATTAAGGTATTAACGCTTGCAGATATGTTAGCGGAAACTATTCGTCGTATTAGTAACGAGGAATCTATTTCAGCGATGTTCGAGCACTAAAATCAAACATTTCTGAATATAAAAGCGCCTTTAGGCGCTTTTTTTGTAAGCGATGTATATTTTAAAATCGTGTGGTGGTATGATAGCGCGCCTTTTGGCTGGGGTCCTTGGTCGCAAAGGCCCTACACATTTAATTATTGGAGACATCATGTCTAACAAAACTTACACTTATAACGCTGAACTTCGCGTAGAAACTGGTACTGGTGCGAGCCGCCGCCTACGTCGCGAAGACAAAGTTCCAGCAATCCTTTACGGAGCTGATAAAGAAGCTTTATCACTTACTTTTGCTCATAAAGATATGATCAAAGCACAAGAAGACGAAGGCTTTTACACGCATATCCTTACGCTTAACGTAGATGGCGAAGCTATTGAAGTAATCTTAAAAGATATCCAACGTCACCCATTCAAGCCTAAGCTTACTCACCTTGATTTCCAACGTGTAGATGCTACTCATAAATTTCAAACTAAAGTTCCTCTACACTTCATCGGTGAAGAGATTGTAACTAAAGCTGGCGCAACTGTTGTTCACCAGTTAACTGAAGTTGAAATTACGTGTCTTCCAAAAGCACTTCCAGAATTCATTGAAGTAGATGTTTCTAAGTTTGTTGTTGGCGATTCTGTTCATATTTCTGACCTTACTTTCCCTAAAGGCGTTAGCTCTGTAGATTTAGGTAAAGGCGAAGGCCATGATCAGTCTATCCTGACTATCAAAGCAAACAAAGCAGCTCCAGTTGAAGACGACGCTGCAGCAGCAGAATAATTTTTAAGGTCTCGCAACCTTGAATTCTATTCAAATGCTTGTGGGCCTGGCTAATCCAGGCCCCGAATACGCAAACACACGCCACAATGCAGGTGCTTGGTTTATCGAGCAAATCGCTGCACGCTATAACTGCACTCTAAAACACGATCCTAAGTATCACGGCCTTACAGGCAAAGTGATAATTCAAGGCCAAGAATTCAAATTATTGATCCCCACTACTTACATGAATTTAAGTGGTAAAGCGGTCAGTAGTTTAGCTAATTTTTTCAAAATCCCTGTCGAGGACATTTTAGTTGCCCATGACGAATTGGATTTAGACCCAGGCGTTGCCAAATTAAAAAAAGGCGGCGGGCATGGCGGTCATAATGGTTTAAAAGACATTATTGCAAAAATGGCAAATCAAAAAGACTTTATGCGCTTGCGCATTGGTGTAGGTCATCCGGGGCATCGTGAAATGGTAACTGGTTGGGTGCTTGGAAAAGCGGCCAAAGAAGACCAAGAAAAAATGGATGCTGCTGTTGATGAAGCAGTTCGTTGCATGGAAATACTTGCAAAAGATGGTGTGTTAAAAGCACAAAACAGACTACATTCGTTTAAACCCTAGTAACTTGGGTCCAAGTACACCGTTTAAACGAATTCTAAACAAGGTATCTTACTATGGGTTTTAAATGTGGCATCGTTGGCTTGCCTAACGTTGGTAAATCAACGCTTTTCAATGCACTAACTAAAGCGGGTATTGAAGCCGCTAACTTTCCTTTTTGTACCATTGAGCCTAATACAGGTGTGGTACCTGTGCCAGATCCTCGTCTAGACGAACTTGCTAAAATTGTTAATCCTCAACGAATTCTTACCACTAGTATGGAATTTGTAGACATTGCAGGATTAGTAAAAGGCGCATCTAAAGGTGAAGGCCTTGGTAACCAGTTTTTAGCTAATATTCGTGAAACCGATGCAATTGGCCACGTAGTTCGCTGTTTTGAAGATGAAAACATCATCCACGTAGCAGGTACTATTGACCCTGCTGACGATATTGACGTAATCAACACTGAGTTAGTACTTGCTGATATGGATAGCGCTGAAAAAGCCCTTTTCCGTAATGCAAAAAAAGCAAAAGGTGGCGATAAAGACGCTAAAGAGCAAAATGCTGTCCTTGAAAAAGTAAAAGTACATCTTGATGAAGGCTTAACTTTACGTGGTCTAGCACTTACTAAAGAAGAAAAAGCAGCAATCAGCTCTATTAACTTCTTAACGATTAAACCAACAATGTATATTGCAAACGTTGCTGAAGATGGTTTTGAAAATAACCCATACCTTGATCGTGTACGCGCTATTGCTGCAGCTGAAGATGCGATTGTTGTTCCTGTATGTGCCGCTATCGAGTCTGAACTTTCAGAGCTAGATGACGAAGACAAGCTTGAGTTTATGGCTGATCTTGGTCTAGAAGAGCCAGGTCTTAACCTTGTTATTCGTGGTGGTTATGAATTACTACAGTTACAAACTTATTTCACAGCTGGCGTAAAAGAAGTGCGTGCATGGACAATCCCTGTAGGTGCGACAGCGCCACAAGCAGCGGGTAAAATCCATACTGACTTCGAGCGTGGCTTTATTCGTGCGCAAACTATTGCTTTTGACGACTTTGTTGCCTTTAAAGGTGAGAGTGGCGCAAAAGAAGCAGGCAAGATGCGTCAAGAAGGTAAAGAGTACATTGTTAAAGATGGCGATGTAATGAACTTCTTGTTCAACGTATAAGTACAAATTAAACCAATTTAGATTGGTAATAATTTTTAAAGGCTCGTTTTTACGAGCCTTTTTTGTACCCTCAGCTTTATAAACTTATAAAATTGATGTAATCACAAGCTAAAAGCCAGCGTTTAATCTAAAAAAGACACTGCGGCGAAGATTTAACCTCCTAGATTCAAATTGTAAGTGCATAACTTGTTTTGACTAGATTAAGTGGTCAGTTGCTCATAAGCTAACTGCTTTTTCTCCGGCAAGAGATTTTACAATGAGACATTACAAACAACTGACCTATGAGCAAAGATGCCAGATCGCTGTTCTAAAGAAAAGCGGTTTTACGCAACAAAGTATTGCTGAGCTAACTAATTTATCGCAATCTACGATTTCAAGAGAGCTTGCTAGAAATACAGGCAAGCGAGGTTACAGATACAAACAAGCTCATGAGCGGGCTTTGTCTCGCCGAAGAAGTGCAAGAAAACCACTTAAGATGACACTTGAAATGATGGCTTTAATTACCCAGAAGCTTAATGAGAAGTGGAGTCCTGAACAAATAACGGGATGGTTGCGCAAGGAAAATAAACAATCTGTCAGTCATGAATGCATTTATCTATATATCTGGGAAGATAAAAAAGCAGGTGGTGAGTTATACCTACATCTGCGCCGACACGGTAAGAAATATCACAAGCGCAGTCATGGTAAGACAAACCGAGGGCAAATAAAAAATCGCGTTAGCATTGAAGAACGTCCACAAATAGTTGATGAGAAAGGCCGTATCGGAGATTGGGAAATAGATACCGTCATAGGTAAAGGTCATCGAGGCGCCCTTGTTACCATTGTAGAGCGGGTCACCCAATTCACTGTATCAACTCAGGTGGCAGGCAAAACAGCACAAGCCGTCACTGCGGCGACGATAGAACTATTAAGACCATATAGGTCAGCGCTTCATACCATCACGGCTGACAATGGAAAAGAGTTCGCTTATCATGAGCAAATCACAAAGGCATTAAGTGTTCCTGTTTATTTTGCTCATCCTTATCACTCATGGGAGCGCGGATTGAATGAAAACACGAATGGATTACTACGCCAGTATTGGCCGAAGAGCACAGATTTTAAGGCGGTAACACCAGCGCAAGTTATACCAGTACTTGAGCAACTTAATAATCGTCCGAGAAAGACACTTGGATTTGAAACGCCTGCAAAATTGATGCAAGATCATTTGGCGGCTAAAGCCGCCTAAACGTTATGCACTTCAGATTTGAATCCGCGCCTCAATAAAAAATACCTCATCGACAAGTTAATGTTAAGTCCCTAACAATTTGTTTAATTATCAAACAGTTTTAAATTGCAGGCTTTTGCTCTTTTTTATTTAACTGTAAATTTTGTATGTGAATTGCAGTCAAAAAATCATCATTTTTATTAAAAGTTAGCCGCTTAGCTTAATTTTCCTGCAAACAAACACTGTTAAGTGTTTTTTTGCAAAAAAGGTGTTGACGAATTTGGGTCATATCAGCATAATACGCCCCGCACTCAGCGATGAAGTGCTAACAAAAAAAGATGGCTAAGTAGCTCAGCTGGTTAGAGCACATCACTCATAATGATGGGGTCACAGGTTCAAATCCCGTCTTAGCCACCATTATTTTTTTTGTTGCTCAATGAAGAGTTTAAAATAACTACCTTGTGTGCGGGAGTGGCGGAATTGGTAGACGCGCTGGATTTAGGTTCCAGTATCTTAGGATGTGAGAGTTCAAGTCTCTCCTTCCGCACCATAATTCTTGATAAGAATTAAAACTATCAATTGTTATTGTTGGGATATCGCCAAGCGGTAAGGCACCAGGTTTTGATCCTGGCATTCCCAGGTTCAAATCCTGGTATCCCAGCCAACAATGGCTAAGTAGCTCAGCTGGTTAGAGCACATCACTCATAATGATGGGGTCACAGGTTCAAATCCCGTCTTAGCCACCATTTCTTATTTTAGAAGTGGCTCTGCAAGAGTTAAATTGCACTCAATGAAGAGTTTAAAATAACTACCTGTGTTTTATTACACAAACGATGCGGGAGTGGCGGAATTGGTAGACGCGCTGGATTTAGGTTCCAGTAACTTCGGTTGTGAGAGTTCAAGTCTCTCTTTCCGCACCATTTCTTGATAAGAAATAAAATTATCAATTAATTCTTTGTTGGGATATCGCCAAGCGGTAAGGCACCAGGTTTTGATCCTGGCATTCCCAGGTTCAAATCCTGGTATCCCAGCCAACTTCTTCTACCAAGGAAAGTTGGACATAAAGAATAGCTCTGCTTAGAGTTTAAATGAGCAAATTGTTGATGCGGGAGTGGCGGAATTGGTAGACGCGCTGGATTTAGGTTCCAGTAACTTAGGTTGTGAGAGTTCAAGTCTCTCCTTCCGCACCATGTTCTTGATACGAACTAAACCTATCAAATAATTCTTTGTTGGGATATCGCCAAGCGGTAAGGCACCAGGTTTTGATCCTGGCATTCCCAGGTTCAAATCCTGGTATCCCAGCCAACTTCTTCTACCAAGGAAAGTTGGATAAAAGAATAGCTCTCGCTTAGAGTTTAAATGAGCAAATTAGTGATGCGGGAGTGGCGGAATTGGTAGACGCGCTGGATTTAGGTTCCAGTAACTTAGGTTGTGAGAGTTCAAGTCTCTCCTTCCGCACCATGTTCTTATTAAGAACTAAAACTAATGCAAATTTATAGTTGGGATATCGCCAAGCGGTAAGGCACCAGGTTTTGATCCTGGCATTCCCAGGTTCAAATCCTGGTATCCCAGCCAATTTGTTAAACTACCCCACCTATTTCTTCATTTAAGTACTTCAGTATAAAATCATTAATTTTAATAGGTTTGCTATAATAATACCCTTGTAAATAATCACATTTCATTGCTGTGAGTGTATTTCTAAGCGCTTTATTTTCAATGCCCTCTGCCACTACTTTACAATTAAGTCTGCTAGCTAAAAATAACGTTGATTCTACAATCGCATAGTCAGCGGGTTGTGTTAGCATATCTTTAATAAATGACCGGTCTATTTTTATTTGGTTGATTGGTAACTCTCTTAGTAATGATAACGAAGAAAATCCAGTCCCAAAATCATCTACACTAAACTCAAAGCCGCGGTCGTTAAGCTTGTACATCATAGTGCGAGCGGCTTCTATATTTGTCATCATAGCACCCTCTGTGATTTCAAAAATTATTGAGTCACTCAACGTCGGATCGACACTGATTAATTGCTCAATAAGCTCATAAAAATCTTGGCTCTCTAAATCCCTTGTTGATAAATTTACGTGAATAGCCCCGATAAACCCCAAAGCTTTTAACGACTTTAAATGATTTATAGTTTCTAACACCACCCACTTGGAAATATTTAAAATTAACCCCATTTGCTCAGCTGTTTTAATAAACACCTCAGGGCTAATAAATGAACCATCACTTTGTGGCCAGCGTATTAATGCTTCAGCTCCATGCATTTCATTAAGGTTAGAAGAAAATATTGGTTGTAAATAAAGCTCAAACTCTTCATTTTTCAATGCTTGCTTTATAAGTAAGGACATATCAAATAAATTATCCGCCCTAATGCTCAAATCCTTACAATAAATAACAATCTGTTGCTGTGTCTTTTTTGCTTCATGCAGCGCTAAATCAGCCTGTTTGAATAGTTCGTTAGTTTGCATACTATGTTTGGGGTAATAGCTCACTCCAATTCTTAGCTTAACGCGTATAGTTTGTTCATAAATTAAAAAAGGTTTTTGTACTGACTTATTTATTAATTGAATACATAAATCATACTTATCCTGAGTGGCTGAGTTTAAAAGCAATGCAAATTCATCTCCCCCAATTCTATATAACTTAGCAATCTCGGATAAGTGTTGGCTTAATGTTTTGGAAAATGCACACAACAACAAATCCCCAAAATTATTTCCATAAGTATCGTTTACACGTTTAAAGTTATTTAAATCTATTAAAAACAAAATGAAAGGTTGGTTATATTCTATGTTCTCATTGAGTACATTAAAGAATTTTTTACGTTTAGGTAGGTTAGTTAAACTATCGTGTTCAGCTAGAAATTGTTGGTGTTGAGCTGATCGCTCTAGCTCTAAGATACTTTTGAGGCTTAACCTAACAACTAAATACACAAATGTGCCGCCACCAACTAAAATAAATGAAACACTAGTTGCTACAAACGGTTCACCACCATAAAAAGTAAAATAATAAAGTACCCAACAGTAGCCAAAAATAAACAGCACAATTAAAATAAGCAATAAGCTCCATGCAAACCGATTCGTTTTTTTGCATACTTGTATTGTTGGTTTGATACTTACAGTTAACAGTAATATCCCTACTATAATCATAAAAATAAATGGCTTATCCACAGACACTCTTTAAATGCAATTTGTTATACATTTAGTATGGCTAATAAATCTAATAACGAAATAAAATACATTAAAAAGCTCAGGGTAGCCCACTTACCAAATATGATTGTTGTTTTATGAAGAGGTTATAACTTTTAAGGGCGCGATTAACAGCATTGTTAATCGCTTTATTAGGGGGGTAATCTTTTTAGAAACTAACTTAGCTCTCCGCTAATGGCATATTTTAACACCCAGTTTTTTATTGGCCCTGTATTATTAGCCATTTTTAAAAACTGGCTACGTGCCCATTTAAGCGGCGCTACTTGGTTAGAAAAGCCAAAGTAACAGGCATCCATCATGCTCATCATTAACAAATTAGCCTTACGGCGAGCTCGCTCATATTCTTTAAGCATTAACGGGCACCCTATATCTCCTGCATTGTCTAAAACCTCAGCAAGTGCCACTACGTCCTGAAAACCTAAATTTACCCCCTGCCCTGCAAGCGGATTAATTGTATGTGCAGCGTCGCCCACTAAAACCAAACGCCCTTGCGAATAGTTGTTAGCATGTTGGCGAGTAAGCGGAAATATCGCATGGGTTTGTACTTCAAAGTCTCCAGCAAGCTCTGGGAATTTATTAAGTATGTGCGTTTTTAACTGAGTTGGGCTTAGCCCTTTAAATGCTTGCAGTGTATTTGCATCGTCGTACCAAATTAAATTAGCGTGCGGTGCCTGCATTGGCAAAAATGCGAGTGGCCCACTTGGCGTAAACTGCTGCCAGGTTTTAATTTGTTGCGGCGCATCGAGTTTAATTAACACCCCCATGCAATGCTGCTGGTACTGCCACCCCGTAATACCAATATTCGCCTTATCACGCAATTGCGACTGCCCACCATCGGCTGCAATTACTAAATCAGCGGTATAGGTTTGAGCGCCATACTCAAGCGTAATTAAATCACTGGTTTGCTCTATTTTAGTAATCGGTGTGGCTTGCTCAATAACCTCAATCTTATAATGATCAAATTGCTGCCATAAACAGGCTTGAATTAAATTATTTTCAATCAAATGACCTAAATGCGTGGTGTTTATATCGGCGCAATCAAATAACAAATTGTCACCACCGCGTTCAAAAGCCTCTAATTGTTGATAAGGCGCTATGCGGTTTTGTCTTAAAAGCGGCATGGCACCTAATTCATCAAGTAAATTTTCTGAAAAACGATTAATAGCCGACACTCTAATATCCACCTTATCGCTACTAAAAATGTGCGATGGGTCTATTAGGTGTTTTTCGATTATACGTACGCCAAAGCCTTGCTGGGCAAGCTTTATCGCCATAGCCGCGCCAACCATGCCCCCACCAACCACTATCACATTATTTTTAGTCATGTTTTTCATCATTTTATTATTACTTGAGTCTGTTTTGATTGTATCAAAATTAATTTGTTTTATACCAGAGGATATCCCTAACAGCACATTAAACTGGCCTCGTATTGATTTGAGATCACAAACATGAAAACTATACTTGGATCTGGGCGGGTATCCAGCTAAAATACGCGTCCTTTAAGTGAGCATGCTTGCTCCTTAATCCTGTTTCTAGCACATTTTTGTGCCACTATCGAATTGAACACGAGGCAATATTTCAATGAGCAAAAAGCTGCATATTAAAACCTGGGGTTGTCAGATGAACGAATACGACTCTCAGAAAATGGCTGAACTTTTAGATGCCACTAACGGCTACCAGCTAACTGAAGATGCAACAGATGCCGACGTAATCTTACTCAACACCTGTTCAATTCGTGAAAAAGCACAAGAAAAAGTATTTCACCAGTTAGGTCGTTGGAAGTTGTTAAAAGACGACAAGCCAGATTTAATAATTGGTGTAGGTGGGTGTGTTGCTTCACAAGAAGGTGACTCTATTCGTCAACGTGCGCCATTTGTAGATGTTATTTTTGGCCCACAAACACTACACCGTTTACCAGAAATGATTAAACAAGTGCAAGGCGACAAAGGCTCATCGGTTGTTGATATTTCATTCCCAGAGATTGAAAAATTTGACCGCCTGCCAGAGCCAAAAGCTGATGGCCCATCTGCGTTTGTATCAATTATGGAAGGCTGTTCTAAATACTGTACTTTTTGTGTTGTACCTTATACTCGCGGCGAAGAAGTTAGTCGCCCAGTAGATGACGTATTACTTGAAATTGCACAGCTTGCTGAGCAAAACGTACGTGAAGTTAACCTATTAGGCCAAAACGTAAATGCATACCGCGGAGACACGCACGATGGCGAAATTTGTTACTTCTCAGATTTAATTCGTCTTATTGCTGCTATTGATGGTATTGACCGTATTCGTTACACCACATCGCATCCGGTAGAATTTACGCCAGACATCATTGAGGTTTACGCCGATGTACCAGAGCTTGTAGATCACTTACACCTACCAGTACAAAGTGGTTCAGACCGTATATTAAACCTAATGAAACGTGGCCATACGGCAATTGAATACAAATCGACAATTCGTAAGTTACGTAAAATTCGCCCTAACTTAAGCATGTCGTCAGATTTCATTATTGGTTTTCCAGGCGAAAGTAAAGAAGACTTTGAAGCAACCATGAAGCTTATTAGCGACATTGGTTTTGATATGAGCTTTAGCTTTATTTACAGTGCGCGCCCAGGTACGCCAGCGGCAGATTTACCAGATGACGTAACAGAGCAAGAGAAAAAAGAACGCTTATACTTACTACAAAACCGTATTACACAAATGGCGCAGCAAATTAGCCGTCAAATGTTCGATACAGAGCAACGTATCCTTGTTGAAGGTCCTTCTAAGAAGAACCCAATGGAATTACGTGGCCGTACCGAAAACAACCGTGTAGTAAACTTTGTTGGCCCGCACACAGTGATCGGACAGTTTGTTGATGTACGTATTACCGAAGCACTGCCTAACTCTTTACGTGGTGACTTAATTCGTACAGAATCAGAAATGAACTTACGACGTGAAGTCGCTCCTTCAGCTATTTTAACTAAAGCTGCAGCTGCAGAGCCAAAACCAGACACTGTTAACGAAATTGGCGTAGCTACTTTCGTTCCTTAGTCACACAATTAGCGCCAGTTAACGCTGGCGCAGTACGATAGGAAGCAATTTTGAGTAATCAGTTAAAAACGTTAGAGATTTATTTAGAACCTGCCGATAACAAACGCCTTTCTTCTTTATGTGGCCCGTTTGACGAAAACATCAAACAAATTGAACGCCACCTGGCTGTTGAAATAATTCACCGTGACAACTTTTTTAAAGTAACCGGTAAACTACACAACTGCGCCGGCGCTGTAGAAATCTTAAAAAACCTTTATGTTGATACTCAACCAGTGCGTGGTGTTTTAGGCGAAATAGAACCCGACGCCGTTCATTTAGCTATTACCGAATCAAAAGCCTTAGAGCAAGATGCATCAAGCAGCGCTTATGGCAAAGAAATGGTGATTAAAACCCGCCGTGGTGTTATTAAACCACGTAACGACAACCAAGGTGTTTATGTGGCTAATATTTTAAACCACGACATTACCTTTGGTATTGGCCCTGCTGGTACTGGTAAAACTTACCTTGCAGTTGCTGCCGCCGTTGACGCCCTTGAGCGCCAAGAAATACGCCGCATATTATTAACGCGTCCTGCTGTAGAAGCGGGCGAAAAGCTTGGCTTTTTACCAGGCGATTTAAGTCAAAAAATAGACCCATACCTGCGCCCTCTTTACGATGCGCTTTTTGAAATGCTAGGTTTTGAAAAAGTAGAAAAACTCATCGAAAAAAATATCATCGAAGTCGCACCGCTTGCTTACATGCGCGGACGTACTTTAAACGATGCCTTTATTATTTTAGATGAAAGCCAAAATACCACCGCCGAGCAAATGAAAATGTTTTTAACCCGTATAGGGTTTAACTCAAAAGCGGTGATTACAGGCGATATTACACAGGTCGATTTACCTCGTGGCACACGCTCAGGCCTTCGCCATGCAATTGAAGTGCTTGATGGCGTAAACGAAATTAGCTTTAACTACTTCAAAGCCCACGACGTAGTACGCCACCCTGTTGTAGCACGCATAGTTGAAGCCTACGAGCGTAACGACGAAAGCGAGCGACTTAAGCGCATTGAAAAGCAAAATGCAAAAGACGCACTCGCTGCTCTTCAACAGCCTACTACTAAAGAGTAATACTTTGACAACCGAACTTGATTTACAAATAGCCTGTGAGTTTGACAACCTCCCAAGCGAAGAGCAATTTGCACTATGGGCCGACAAAGCCCTTAGCCAATACCGTGACGAGTCAGAACTCAGCATCGTTATTAGCGACGAAGCGCAATCGCAACAACTTAATAACGACTATCGCGGTAAAAATAAACCAACCAACGTACTGTCGTTTGAATTTGAAGCACCACCCGGAATAGATATTCCTTTGGTTGGTGATTTAATTATTTGCCCAGCCATTGTATTAGCTGAAGCAATTGAGCAAGAAAAGTCATTTCATGACCACTTTGCTCACATGGTTATTCACGGATGCTTGCATTTGCTTGGATTTGACCATATAAAGAGTGACGATGCTTTAGAGATGGAAAGCATAGAAAAGCAATTACTTGCAGAGCTAAACATAGCAGACCCATACCGGGACGAAATTTAAATTAACGGAGCAATTAGACGCAATGAGCGACGGTAACTCGCAATCTAGCCAGGGTTCTTCTGGCAAAACGTGGTTGGGTAGAATAGCCCAAATGTTGCAAGGGGAACCCCAGAATAGAGAAGAGCTGGTCGAAGTTATTGCCGATGCGCAAGAACGAGACGTAATCGATCCAGAAACAAAAGAGATGATAGAAGGTGTGCTTGGCGTGTCTGAGCTTAAAGTGCGAGACATAATGGTTCCGCGCTCACAAATGATCACTCTTGAGATCGACAGCCCGCTTGAAGAGCTAATTCCAATGATGGTCGATTCAACTCACTCACGTTTTCCAGTGGTGATTGAAGACAAAGACCATGTAGAAGGTTTTTTACTCGCTAAAGATTTGCTACCGCTTATCTTAAATAAAGACGAGCACTTACCATCAATACGCGATTATTTACGCCCAGCTATGGTAGTGCCAGAAAGCAAACGTGTTGATACATTGCTAAATGAATTTCGTCAGCAACGCTACCATATGGCCGTTGTTATTGACGAATATGGCGGCGTATCGGGCTTAGTAACGATTGAAGATATTCTTGAAATAATTGTTGGCGAAATCGAAGATGAGCACGACGAAGAAGAAGAACATCAAGATATTCGTCAACTTGCTAAACATGTTCACGTAGTGCAAGCACTCACACCTGTAGATGACTTTAACGAGCACTTTAAAACAGGTTACAGCACAGACGAAGCCGACACTATTGGCGGGACTGTACTGCACGCATTTGGCCATATGCCAAGTCGTGGTGAAACGATTGATATAGAAGGTTACCAATTTAAAGTAACCAACGCCGACAATCGTCGTATTTTGCAACTGCAAGTCACCGTTCCTAAGGCTGATGATAACGACATTGAAGAAACTGCTAACTAGGCTTACCGTATTAGCAAAAGATAAAAAAGCATGGCTCGCACTCGTTGCGGGCCTTATTTTAACTTTTGGCTATGCCCCCTTTGAAATTTGGCCCATCGTATTTATTAGCCTTGCAGCCATAATTTTTTGCATCAACCCAAATAATACCGGTAAAGCACACGCAAAAAGCGCCGCTAAGTATGGCTTTATATTTGGCCTAGGCTGGTTTGGTGCAGGTATAAGCTGGGTACATGTTTCTATTGCCACCTTTGGCGGCATGCCGCTTATTGCGTCGCTCTCGTTAATGGCCTTACTGTGTTCATACTTAGCGTTATTCCCAGCCCTTGCCTTTTGGGCAACTACTCGCTTTGCCACAGGCCCTAAAAGCTTTGGCGCATTACTAATTGCCTGCTTTGCAATTAGTGAGTATTTACGTGGCACTGTACTTACCGGTTTCCCGTGGTTAAGTTTTGGCTATACACAAACCGATGGACCTTTTAGGCTGCTTGCCCCTTATATTGGCGAGTTTGGCTTAACACTTACCTGTGTCGCTATTGGCTTTGCACTGTATAGACTTACCCAAAAAGATATTAAAACCCCAGCACTTACTGCCTCTGCTGTTGCGCTTATTTTTACAGGTGCAAACACCACAGGCAGTATTCATTACACTGATAAAAACATGTCAGTATTGCTTGTACAAGGCAACATACAGCAACACTTGCGCTTTGAGCCAAGTGAGTTTTGGACCACAATGAGCAAATACCAAGATATGACGCGCCCACATTGGGATGCCGACTTAATAGTATGGCCAGAAGCCGCAGTGCCTGAAATAGAAATGCTTGCCGATTCCTACCTAGCCAATTTAGACAGTGCCGCCTCGTTTAATAAAACCGCCCTTGTAACCGGTATTGTTGACTACCAGCGAGACACCAAAAACATATTTAATACACTTATTGTTGTCGGTAATAAAGAGCGCGGCGACGAGCATGGGCATTACCATTACCTTGATAAAAACCGCTATCAAAAACACCAGCTACTACCTATTGGCGAATTTGTACCTTTTCAAGAATTTTTGCGCCCTATTGCCCCATTATTCGATTTACCTATGTCGTCGTTTACGCGTGGCGACAAAGTGCAAAACAACTTACGCACCAATGGCTATAACTTACTCCCTGCTATTTGCTACGAAATAGTATTTGCAGATTTAGTACGCGGTAATTACAAAAGCAACTCCGATCTACTCTTTACTGTCAGTAACGATGCCTGGTTTGGCGACTCCATTGGGCCTTTGCAACATATGCAAATAGCCCGCATGCGGGCGCTCGAACTACAGCGCCCTCTAGTGCGCGTTACCAACAATGGTGTAAGCGCCGTATACGATCCCATAAGTCACACACAGCAAACCATGCCTCAGTTTGAAGCTACCATATTGAAAGCCAATATTAAGCTTATAAAAGGCGACAGCGTGTACAGCCAATACGGCAATGTGTTTGTGTGGGGATTTGTGTTGTTGATGGGAGTTGTTGGTGTTTTAATGCGATTTAAAAACTAAAACTTACTAAATATCAGAGGCTTTTATTAGTTAAATTAAAGACTAAACTTGTGTGATTTGATCATACTTAGCTTTATTTACATTGAGTTACATATTAAAAACTTATGTGTTTCAGTATTATTTTATATTAGTTACTATTCATATATTGATAATAATTAAAATATTTATGAAAAAATTAACAAGCATAACAGTCTTAGTCATATTATTGTTTGGCTGCGCTAATTCAGCTAAAAATGATCTAGCAACACTAAAAAGTACCCCTGTATGCTGTGCTAACTTGAGCGATATTTCATTTGCAACCCAGCAAATAAAAAAACTGACTACTTTTGATTTAAAAAACCAGCCCATTAGAGTTTTTAACGAAGCCAAAAGCCCATTTATTGCAATTGAAAAACCAAACAATAGTCGCTTTGTTCAGGTGTTCAGTTACGCCAATGGTGTTTTTATTCAAACCGCAACAATGGTTTACCCACAATTACTGATTTTAGATAAATCAAAGCAGGTTATTAAACACCTTAAACCTTATGAAGCATGGCAAAATGGCTTACCAACAACATTAGATTTAGCGGGTAATCTATATTACAAAACTCAATTCACTCTACCAGAAGAAGCCAAATACTTAATTTTTTATACTGATAGCAGTTTGAATAATAAAAAAACCACAATCAATTGGCGCTCACAAGTCGGGGGAAGTGAATATAGACAACTTACTCTCACATCGTTCGCAAAAATTGGTATCAAATTACTTTAGTTTTACACTCGTTTATTAGGAATCATTATGAGATATATTTTTACTATTCTTATCCTTGTCATATTAAGTGGGTGTAACTCCTCACCAAACTACATGAATACGGCGCAATTAAAAGCAAACCATCAGGTACTCGGGTTTGGCGGTTTTTATGTTGAAGAAGATCTCACTTACTTTGAACTACAATTAAAAAATCATTATAAAGCACCTATAAAAAAAGCACTTGAATCGCGTGGTTTTAAAGTAGTAGACGCCAGTGAAGTTTATACTGAATTTAATCAATTATTAGATAGTGCTGACGGCTTATATGACCCACTTACAGGTCAAGAAAATGAAAACCTACGAAATGAACTCTGGAAAAAAGCGCTTGCCACTACAAAAACTAAACTAGGTATAAATGCATTTGTATTTGCAGGTGTTGATACCGTACGCGCACATTTTACTAACAGTATTTTATTAGGCCACGTAGCCAAATGGTATGGCCAAGAAGAGTCTTACCTCGAAGGTGGAGCCGATGGTGGTGATATATTTGTATCATTATTTCAAAACGAACAAGGTTATGTGCCAGGCAGCAGAGTGTATATCCGAATTAGAGATGAGCAAGACATACTTTTAACTATGGGCTCTGGAGGCATTGAGTTAGTGGCGCAATTTAACAGTGATGAAGAAATTATTGTTAAAGATGCCGATAAACTATTTAAAGATCCTGCAAAATTAAATAGCGCATTACAATTTGCATTAGAGACAATTGACACCTGGAAGACGAAAAAATGATAAAGCACATTTTTATCATCATTGCTTTGCTCAATTTAGTCGGTTGCAAACTAATTCAATACAACAGTGACCCTAAAGTGACAGCGAATGCAATTACATTCGCCAAGCCGGCAACTCATAGCAACCTAGCCTATATATGGTTACCAACAGCCAATACCGGCAACAAAGCACTCTACAGAGAAGCATTTGATAATAACGTTACCAATTTCTCAAAAAAATATACATTGACCAACTTAAACCCTCAAGCACAAACATTATTTAATGACTTTGTAATTGGGCAAGGAGGCGCTTTTAATACAAAAACAGGAACACTCGAATCAGAGCGAATACAAGCAGCTATACAGTTTACGTTTAACAATATTAAGCAAGCGTATCCAAACATTGACACTCTCTTAGTTATTCACCCCAAAGAAAATTCAATTAAAATAGTAGATGGTACTGCTACTTGGAATGGTGTTGAGCAGCAAGTATTGACAAGATCAAGAAATTCAGTTGAATTCAGACCTGCAATTAGTCTTGTCCTACAGTATTATGATGACGTTGAAAAAAATAATTTTCATGAGGTTGGCCTAGATCTGCATGCCCCGGATTTAACTGATAACAATAAATATGAGCGGATACTTAAACATATTTTATCCCCTATAGTCTTGTTAAATACAAAAGTAAAATAGTCCTCGAACACCCAATAATGAACTAAAAATTTAGTTCGTTATTAGGTTTTGCTCTATAGAACTCTATTAACGCTCAATTACAGCTGCGTGTTCAAGTAACTTTCTCAACCCATAATACCAACTAAGTCCAGCAACGGTGCCGTGCGTCTCGCTTTCAAAATAACGCTGTGTTACTTTTAAATTTTTACTGCGGTGATTGCTCAACTTTTCTGCAAACGCTAAACCCCATTTGTAATTTGTTTTACCTATTTCACCAAACGCCGTAGCATTATTCGCAAAGGTAAAATACACATTCCCTGCCATCTCTTTGTTTTCAAGTTGGTTACTTTTAAAGTAGCGGTTTAGATAATTATTATCCCAGATATATGTAGCATCAATTATTAAATAATCTGTAAATAATGTGTGATTAGTCAAAAGTACATAACTTGCGAACAAGCCGCCGAAAGATTCGCCAATTAATACCCGCTTATTTGATGTACGGTAATTTTTATTAATGAAGGGAATAAGTTCTTTTTCAAAAAAAGCGGTGTAGTTTGCAGCATTGCCAATGTTTTCAAATTTTTCGAGTAGCTTACCGTTAAAAGTCCAATCGAAATTGGTAGGGGTAAAGTCGCGCTCTCTTATCGCATTTTTACTGTTAGGAATAGCAACAATAATAGCTTCTTGTATTTGCTGCTCTAGCCGCTCTGTACTGAGCGCTTCCACCAGTCCAGCAACTGCTTTTAAATGGGTTGGGTCACCATCAAGCAGGTAAATAACAGGATATACTTGATTCGGGTTTTTACTGTAACTTAGCGGTAAATAAACACTATAATTACGCTGTTCATTTAAAATACTAGATTTTAGCTGATAGGTTTTGGCTAAAATAATAGACTCTGAGGCATTTACATTTACTGTAAAAAATAAATATAAAAATATTATTGATAAGACTTTCATACATATCCTTGTATTAATAACAAACCAAGAAGGAACGTCTGGCCTTCTTTCAACAATCAAAACACCGCTTTTATTGCTAAGCAGCCAAGCTACTCCTTAATTCGTGACGTTAACTTTTTATATATTGCATCTTTATTACGCTTACCAATTGCCAGTACATAAACCACTACCTCGTTGTCAATAACTTCGTAAGCTAGGCGATACCCTGCCGTACGCAATTTTATTTTGTAAACATTATCGAAGCCGCGTAATTTAGAGGCTGGCACATGCGGATTATCTAAGCGCTCAGTAAGTTTCTTTTTAAACTGGCTTTTAAGTGGTGGCGCAAGTTTTTCCCACTCCTTTAAGGCTGCTGGTAAAAACTTTAGCTTATAAGTCATCTATACTAACTGCAATCGCTTGAGATAAATCGCCTCTGCGGCTCTCAACAACTTTAGTTAGTTCATAATCATCCAGTTGCTCCATAAGTAGCTCATACATTGCTGCAGGTACTAAGTAAGCAGCAGGCTTGTTATGATTTAATATGGCTATTGCAGCGCCATCTGCTTCATTTAAAAGCGCTGTTGGATTTTTTTTAAGTTCTGAAATACTTGCCGAACAGTCAGCTAAAACTTTTCTCATAAAACACCCAAAAAGAACTAAATTAAGCCCTAATTTTAGACCTTTTTTTATTTATAGCTATTCTTTTTTATAATCTTGTTAGTTTTTTTACTCTTTCACTGCATCTATAACTGTTTCAACATCCACAACTTGATTCAAGTTACCTTTAATAACCACAGTCGCTGATATTTTATCTTGAATGGCTTGCCTGTTTGGGTCCCAATATATCTGTAAAAATCCCAATAACCCGGTGGCAAAGCCTGCTCCGTAGCCGCCGTACCGGCCAAAACAATCTAATAAACCTAATGGCTCGCCGCTTAAGGCAACCACACGAATATTACAAACCTTTTTACCCGGTGTTTGGCCGCGCCAAAGCAGCGAGAACAACGTAAAGTAAACAGCAGCCCAACCAAACCCTAAGCCTAAGTCTTGAATAATGCCTTTGCTCCACTGCAAAATACTATTTGTGGTTGTTTGTGCAGGTTTTTCTTCTATTAACTGCGCAGGCTTTATTTCGTTATTTTCACTGAGTACTAAAAGTTGTAAAAGTACGGTAGCAAGGTGTGGGCTTTGTAGGTCGTCCATTTCTGCTAATTTGGGAACTTGCCCTATTAAATTATCAAACGCGTTTTGTTGGCAAGGTTGCTCACAGCTTTCATCAGCTGTTTGCGCTAAATAAGTATTTACCCGTTGTTTTTCTGTGGCGGTAAGCTGTATTTCATCTTGTATTTTTACGCCCTGAACAGCTAAACCTTGATCAGTGTTATCGTCTTCTAGGTAATCAATGCCAATTGAAAGCACAGTAAGTGCGCTTACAAATAAAATACTTGCTGCCGTTATTTTTAAGATTCTTCGCCACACATTCGACATTTTTGGAAGGTATTGCTGTGCCGTACCTTTATAAAAAGCCATTGCAGCAACAAACGCTATTAAAGCAGCGCTAAGCTTGGCTGCTAAAAATATCAGTGCAACATCAATAATAATAGCTAGTGCACGCCGGATTGGCGTAGCTAAAGGCAAGCCAAGTAAAGCACTGTCAATTTTAAAGGCGTAGGGGGTAACAACTTCTCGGGTTTCAGAATTTGATAATTCTAATTGTTCTATCTCTTTGGCTTTCATTTATTTTCTTGTTATTAAAATAGGTAACCCGGTTAACTTACGCGTTTTTTATTTTTTGCTCAACATTAACTTTTACCCCAGTTTACTAAAAGTATCGTCTCGGCTAATTGGATAAAAGGAAATATAAACCTCAAATTACAAACATTAGGTTAACATCATTTACGAATGTACCTCTTGAACATATATTAATGCTCGAATTTCTTTCATCCTTAAAATTGAATCTGAAAAAATTAAATAAGATATCGCTTCGAGGCTCTCCTCTTGTTTCATCAGTAGGCAACAGCTATGGTGAATATATTGAGAGCGCTTTGATACAAGAATTAAAACTAGCAAAACTATGGTCTGGTGTTGCAACAAAGCAAGTCTCGGGAAAAGTAATTGAGCAAGACATTGATGTAACAGGTTTCTCTGAAGGCAGTGCGTTTATAAAAGTTAAATTTACTGTATCAGATGGCGATATTACTTTATTTGATAAGGTAATATCTGCCGAACACACTTTCGACTCTTCTTTTCTCGGAGCAATTGCAATACCAAACGGGCAGCGAAGTTATGTAGAATTAGTTCAAAAATTGCTTACGAATCTATACGCTGATGAAGAATTTATAGCTTCAATAAAGTAAATAAATAAAGTAAAAAGGAGCTTTATGATTTCATACAGCTCCTTTTTTATATTACATAAATTTATTTACTTTAAAATTACTAAGCGCTCATCAATAAGCTCACTTTTAGGTAAGCGATACCTAAACTCTCTGCGTAATAACACAAAACTAATAACTGCCTGAACAACAACTGTGCTTGCCGATAAATACCACAATTGCGTTAAATTAAAGCCATCCATTTGGCTTAATAAAAGAGCTGGTAAAACAAATAAAATAATCCGCAGTGTAGTACTATAAAGTGAAGGGAGTGTGTTACCGAGAGACTGAAATAGCCCCGAACACGTAAACACTATGCCCGTAGGAATAAAGTTAATACAAATAATTTGTAAAAATGTAGCTGCAACTAAAATAACATTTTGATCATCAGTGAACCCTTGCACTAGTAATTCTGGAATAAAAAAGCAAACTACGCTTAACACTGCCATTAAACTACATGTCATTAGGGCTGACCAAAAAAAGGTTTCTCGGACACGGTCAAATTGCTTTGCACCAAAATTTTGACCCGCGACGGCTGGTGCAGCAAACGCAATTGCCATTGCAGGTAAAAACAATGACTGCATTATGCGAGAACCTAAACCAAAGCCAGCTTGGGCTTCAGGTCCAAAATGTTGAATTAACCAATAAATTAACCCCATATATGCAAACATTAAAAAGAATTCACCTCCTGCGGGTAATCCAATCCCTAATAAGCGCTTTATAATAGCGCTATCTACGCGCCATAAACTGACTTTAAAGGTAACAAACTTTTCAGCCTTAACAAAGTATACGCATAGCATTACTACCGCAACAACTACCGAAATAGTACTTGCCAACCCAGCTCCGGCTATACCCATTGGAAAGTCAGTTCCCCAACCTATAATTAAAATAGGAGATAAAATAATATTGACGATAATAGACAAGGTTTGAATCAACATAGTTGGCTTAACAATACCGGCTCCTCTTAACGCAGCACTAACTGCAACTAAAGGAAACTGCAATGCCATACCCGGCAAAAACCAATGCAAATAACGTTGTCCCGCTTCAATTGTTGCAAGGTCTGTTGAAATGCTAGTTAAGTATGTATCAGACCCTAAATAACCTAAAAACATGACAACCAAGGCCATTAAGCTAGCCAGCATCATACTTTGATTAAACACTGCATTTGCATCTTTGGCATCTTTTCGACCCGCTGCATGAGAAATCAACGCGGTTGTTCCCACATTAAGAATTTGCGTGAGTGCAAAAATTAAAAACATTGCATTACCCGCTAAGCTGAGTCCTGCTAAAGCATTTCCACCTAAATTACCTACAAAATATAAATCAACTAAAAAATACAATGTTTGAATTATCATTCCTATCATCATAGGAATAGCCATTTTGATTAAATGCTTCGGTATGGAGCCACGAGTTAGATCATGCATATTATTATCTTAACCATTAATAAGAATAGTTATCATAACAAGTTGCGTGCAATTAAGCATACTTTTAATAGTTATGGAAAGGTGTTTTATATAGCGTGAATTTCATACTACAACTTTGCTATACTGGCGGTAAGTCTTCATTAAAAGATTCATTATGACTCCTTCAACATACCCTCTTTTTTGGCGAGATAACGCCCTACCTTATGTAGAACTAAGGCAAGTTTTGGATGGTCGAAAAGTAACTTACGCCGCCCATTCTCATGCTCAGTGGTCAATTGGTGCTATTTTAGAGGGCCAAAGTGAATTTATTTGTGAAGACAAACTTTACCAAATAGATAAAGGCACTTTAGTGCTAATGAACCCCGATGCTGTACACGCATGCAACCCCAACCAAAACTCGCCCTGGGCTTATTATATGATGCATGTAGATAAAAGTTGGTTAGCTCAATTGCTTGTTAAGTTTAATATAAGGGCAAGTAACCACTGGTGTAATAGCCAACCTGATACATTAACAACCCCTGTATTTTACCAGCAGTTTGTTTTAGTTTGCCGAAACCTTATGTCGAATAAGCTGTCTTCTTTAGAAAAAGAGTCTTTACTTAGCCAGTATTTGATTACGTTATTTGAATACATCGATAGCACTGATATTAAAGAAAATACGTGCCTACCTCCTAATAGGCTGTATAAAGTTGCAAACTACCTCGCCCTTTATTGTCAGGATGACGAACCAATTAAGGTTATTAGCAAAAAATTTGGCTTTAATACTAGCTACTTGATACGTACATTTAAACGCCACTTCAATATGAGTCCACATGCTTATCGGATAAATCTGCGTATACAACTAAGTCAACAAGCGCTTAAGCAAGGCGATGCCATTTCAACGGTGGCTCAAAATGCAGGATTTAGTGATCAAGCTCATTTTCAACGTGTATTTAAACAGCGGGTTGCTGCAACACCAGCACAATATCGACGCTGTATTTAGAATAAAAACACATTAACTTATAATAAAAAGCAACTCCCGGCAAGTAACACTGCCAATGCTTTATTCATAAAACGTATTTTTGCAGGACTTTGAAAGTACTGCCCTAGCACTATACCTATCCATACCCACATGCTCAGCGACAACCAGCAAATTGGTAAATACACACTGGCAAACGTAAACACTTCAAATAGCTCTGCATTAGGGATGTAAGTCGCAATTCCCGATAGTGATGCTAACCATGCTTTTGGGTTTAGCCATTGCATGATTACCCCAGTAATAAAGGTAGGTGAACTTTTATTACTGTCTGAGTTTAATTCACCATTATCTACAAATAATTGATAACTTAAATAAAGTAAAAAAGTAATACCAGCCCATTGCAATACTTCAGTGATCCATTGCAATTTATCAAGAAGATAGTTTAAACCCCATCCAATAACTAAAAACAAAAAAATAAACCCAAGTGTTGCACCGGTTATAAACATTAAGCCAGTTCTTAGCCCATACCGTGCGCTGCTCAATGAAACTAAATTAACTGGCCCTGGCGATAAAGACGCAGCTAATGCAAATAACGACATTGACATAATTAAAGATAAAGTCATGGTTCACTTTCTAATTAATTCAAACTGATGGTGAGTGTCTACATTAAATAGAGGCTGGTATTGAACAAAATTGACTTAATCAAATAAAAGTAAGTTATTTCGCGCATATCAATACTAGTTTTTAATTTTCAGCATTGTGAACTATTAATATTTTTAGTCGTATCAATAAATTGTTAATTCATTAGGATCGACCATGACCACTAAACAGCTTTCGTCACTGTTTGTATTTAACTTAGTCTTAGCGACAAGCGAGGCCAATGTAAATCAACAATGGTATGTTATTAACGACTCTGTAATGGGCGGCGTATCTAATAGCCAAGTAACAAAAACACAAGATAGCTTGCTGTTTACAGGCAATGTTTCGCTTGCTAATAATGGCGGTTTTGCATCAATACGTACCGAAATTGACACGCAAGATCAAAACTCAAAAACTATAGCGCTGCGTGTTAAGGGCGATGGGAAAATCTATCAGCTTAGGCTCAGAACAACTACTTACCTTGATGGCGCAGCGTACATCCACTCATTTAAAACAATAAAAAGCGAATGGGTAGAAATCAACTTTACCCCTAGTGATTTTACTTTAACGTATCGCGGACGAGTGCTTGAGCAACAGCCTATTATTGATTTTGGTGATATAAAACAGCTAAGCTTTATGATTGCAGGTAAGCAAGAAGGTAAATTTAAACTTGAAGTGAGTAAAATCGAATTTAAAAGCTAACCCACCAGCATGTTAGTGGCGCTATACAGTATAGTCGTGATCGCCCCGCCTGTTCATTTCACTAATAACCAGCTCAACCATTTGTTGCTTTATTGCCGCTTGCTCTGATTTTAACTCCCCTAATTGCAGCTCTAACATATCTATTTGCTCTTGCTGTTGCGTGTTTTTATATTTTTTAGAACCTAAATGCTCAGCGTCTAAAGTTAAACTCGCATCACTTTCATCTAGCTCACTTGCTGAAGTATTTATAGTTAAACTACGTTGTACGGGGCTTTGTTTAAGTTTATTAATTTGTTCTTGCAGCGCAATAACTCGCCCAGTGAAGTGTTTATATACTTTTTCGAGATTTTTATACTGATCGCCAAATGTTGCGTTATCTTCACTGTATTTTTGCGCTTTGGTATCTAAAAACTTTGATAACACATATTTTGGCTCTTCCTCATTCTCTTCCTCACTTCCTTTTTCAACAGCTAGTTTATCTGATTGCGCTAAAGGTTGAATATTTGAGCTGTGTACTTGGTATGGAATGGGAGCCGCTGAAATCTTCATTATTTTGTCCCTAAAATAGCTTACCTCTTTTATAGGTATCGACCTCGTATTAAAATCCTTGAGTAAATTTTATTGTTAGCTAAAAACAAAAAGCCCCACTTTATTAAAGTAGGGCTTAGTAGTTTATTACTTCAAATAAAATTACTATTCAATTGCCAGTAACTCTACTTCAAAAATAAGTACTGAGGCAGGTGGAATACTGCCTACACGTTTTTCGCCATACGCTAATTGATGCGGTACATAAAACGTGTATTTATCGCCTGGGCTCATCAACTGTAGGCCTTCGGTCCAACCTTTAATCACTTGGTGCAAACCAAAACTAATCGGTGTTTTACGCTCTACTGAGCTGTCAAACACAGTGCCGTCGATTAGCGTGCCATGATAATGCACGTTAACCATACTTGTTGAGCTTGGTGTGTTTTCACTCTCACCTTTATGCATTACTTTGTACTGTAAGCCAGAAGCTGTTTCTACTATACCTTCTACTTTTGAATTAGCGGCTAAGTAATCTGCCCCTATTTGCGCATTTATGCCTGCTTGTTGTTTTGCTTTTTTACTATTTTGAAATATTAAAAAACAAAAAATGGCGATAACCACCGCCAAAATTATATTGATCATTATTAACCTTTTTCGTTATCTAGTTCTTCGTCTTTTTCGTCGTCATTATCGCCATTTACAATGTCGGCAATCTCTTTTAGACGCGCAAGCGCAATACCGTTTACTGAGTTTTCTGGATACTGGTCATCAATAATATCGCCTGCTTCTATATCCATTAATAAGTTAAGCGCTTGATCTACGGTTTCAACTGCGTAAATATTAAATTTACCCGCCTCTACCGCATTGAGGATCTCGTCATCAAGTACTAAGTTAACTTGGTTTGATTTAGGAATAATAACGCCTTGCGAACCGGTTAAACCACGCATTTTACACAGTTTAAAAAAGCCTTCTATTTTTTCGTTTACACCACCAATAGCTTGTACATCACCATGTTGGTTAATAGAGCCTGTCAGCGCGATAGATTGGCTAATAGGGAGGCTTGTAATAGATGAAATAAGCGCACAAAGCTCTGCTAAAGATGCACTATCGCCATCTATGTAACCATAACTTTGCTCTATGGCAATATTAGCACTAAGCGTTAAGCTAAACTGCTGTGCGTACTTATTGCCTAAATAGCCGGTAAGCAACATCACGCCTTTTGAGTGGATAGCTTTACCTAGTTCGGCTTCGCGTTCAACGTCTATTACGCCATCGGCGCCTGCATAAACAGTTGCCGTAATACGCGCAGGGGTACCGAACGAGGTATCGCCAATGTGTAGTACTGTTAAACCATTTACTTTACCTATAGCTTGGCCATCGGTTGCAATAAGTGTATGGCCTTCTTTTATATCGCTAAGCATGTTTTCGCTGATCTGACCGGTACGATATTGTTTGCCTTCAATGGCTTCGTCAATATGGTATGCATCAATAACCGTTAAGTTATCTTGTTTCGCGTAATAACTCGCTTCAGCAACTAATTCAAGCACATCAGCAAAGCGCGCCGAGAGTTTATTATGATGCTCAGCTTGGCGGTAACTAAATTTAAGTAACCGTACCATAGCAGCCTCTGTAGCAGTGCATTTTAATGTTTGCTCGCAATACTCAGTCACTTTGGTAATAAACTGGTACTGTAATTTATCGCTACTTGGTAAGTAGTAATCAAAATCGGCAAGTACTCTAAATAGCTCAGCAAATTCTTCGTCGTATTCACCTATGGTGTAGTACAACTCGCGCGATCCCAATAAAATAATCTTCACATCAAGTGGAATAAGTTGCGGGCGAAGCGTAAAACTTGTCCCGACTGTGCTGTCTTGATAGGGTAAATCATTTTTTATTTGATGTGTTTTTAAACACAGCTTTAAACCATCCCACACTTGTGGATTAGCCATTATTTTTTCGGCATCCATTATTAAGTAACCACCATTGGCACGATGCAATGCACCGGGCTGAATTGAGCGATAACTCGTAATCAATGTACCTTGGGATGTAGCGTATTCAATTTTACCAAATATATTACCAAAGGTTGGGTTTGGCTCATAAACGACTGGCGCTGCGTCGTCTTCTTTAAATTCAACTAAAATGTTAGGTGCAAAAAAGTCGGTAAGCATACCTTTGCGGTCAAAGTCTTCTTTGCTTTCTTCGCTTTCGTCTTCGTCATCTAGCCATTCAAGTACCGCGTCGATAATTTCAACGCGAATATCTTTTAAATAACGCAGTACGCCAATGTGTGTCGCGTACTTATGTTCTAAGTCTTTTAAAAGTGGTTTAGTGGCTTGCTCTGCGGTCGATTTTTTAAGATTACGAAGTTTTTCTTTTGATTCGCGTTTCCACCGTGGTAGCTCTATTAACGCTTCTATTAATGCATCTTCTAGCTTTTCGATTTTTTCAAAAAACTCTTCGCGCAATGTTTCTTCAAGCTCACCAAATTCACTGTCGCTCAATTGTTTTCCATCAACAAGTGGTGCAAAACCCACTGAGCTTTTTTCTTCTACGAGAGCAACACTTTGCTCAAGTGCTGCGATTTCAACTGCGGTAATTGCGCTGTCGTAAGCGTCGTTAAACTCGCGATCGATTGATTTTTTCTTGCGTTGGTACGCTGGATTATCAAATGCCGCTGGAAAAGTGTCGAGCACTTCATCTAAGAATGAGTCTATGTCGTCGCTAAGTTGCTTACTTTGCCCTGCTTGCATAAAAAGTGCGATAGGCTCACGGTGATCGGCGTAATTATTTACGTACAACCATTCATTAGGCGTTGCTCTGTCTTTTGCGTGTTGCTTAAGTTTATCTTTGACTAGCGTATAACGTCCATGAGCCGCTTCGCCCATTACATAAACATTATAGCCAGGTAAATCCATACCTAATGAAAAGTCGAGCGCACTTTGGGCACGTTGTTGGCCTATAAAAGTAAGTTGCTCTGGGTACGGGTTACTCATGCATGTATGTACATGATTACTAGAAATACTCGGTGCGAGCTTTGAAACAGATAGTGGCAGCAATTTTTTCGTCATTCTAACTTCTTTGTTTACCAGCATATTCACTGGCTTTTGGGCGTATTAAGTGGCACGCAGCCACCTAATACCAATATTTAAGGGTTCAGCGCCTTACGACTAAAGTAGATTCCATCACATTGCGTGCAAGGTATTATTTGCGTTGCGTGATAAATGTCGTGGCTATGGTTGCAATTCTTACATACTAATGTGCCCATGGCTATCCATTCGCCTGCGTGATACACCCCATTGTGCTTAAAATCTTGGCTTAAAGATTGCCACTCTAGTTGTGTTTTATCTTCTATGTGCGAGAGTTCAAACCATAAAGATTCTTTAAGTTCTTGCCATGCAAGCGAATTGTAATAAGCTTCGTGCTCAATAATGTGTTCAATATCATGCTTTAAGTAACTTTTATAAAGTTCATACCTTTCTTGACTTAAATCTTTGATTGCTTGCTCAGATTCAACAAACCCAGTAACTACATCTTTTACACCATGATCTTTTACATCTTTTAGCCAACTAGTAAAACTGCTAAGCCATGCTTTGTAATCAGTCATTTTTTACTCCTTCAAAATTGCTGTTAAATCAGTCTGTAACTTATGTATTTAGCTAACTACATTATAAAAAAGCAGGTTAACCTGCACTGAAAGTTACAATTTAATAAAAGCATGTTTTTGACGCTGTGAATAGTGTTTTATTTGGGGTATCCTAACGGCAATTTTTTATTAGTTTGCAAGAAGTCTGGAACCATAGATGCAAGAGCAATATAACCCGCAAGATATAGAGTCAAAAGTACAAAGCTACTGGGAAGAAAACCAGGTATTTAAAGTCACTGAAGATGAGAGTAAAGAAAAGTATTACTGCCTTTCTATGTTTCCTTATCCGAGTGGTCGACTGCATATGGGTCATGTACGTAACTACACCATCGGTGATGTTGTTTCTCGTTTCCAGCGCCTGCAAGGCAAAAACGTAATGCAACCTATGGGTTGGGATGCGTTTGGTTTACCTGCAGAAAACGCCGCTATTAAAAACAAAACAGCACCAGCTAAGTGGACATACGAAAACATTGATTACATGCGTACACAGCTTAAGCAATTAGGTTTTGGCTATGACTGGGATCGCGAAATTGCGACGTGTCACCCAGAATACTACAAGTGGGAGCAGTGGTTTTTCACTAAGCTTTACGAAAAAGGCCTAGTGTATAAAAAAATGTCGACAGTTAACTGGGATCCAGTGGATCAAACAGTATTAGCTAACGAGCAAGTTATTGACGGTCGCGGTTGGCGTTCAGGCGCTGTGGTTGAGCAAAAAGAAATTCCACAGTGGTTTATTAAAATTACTGATTACGCACAAGAGCTACTAGACGACTTAGATCAGTTGGAAGATTGGCCAGAGCAAGTTAAAACAATGCAGCGCAACTGGATTGGCCGCTCTGAAGGCTGTGATATTGAATTTAAACGCACCGATAACGACGAAACATTTAGCGTATACACAACTCGTCCAGATACCTTTATGGGTGTTACGTATGTTGCTGTTGCCGGTGGTCACCCTATTGCGCAAGAAGCCGCTAAAAATAGCGATGCTATTGCAATGTTTGTTGAAGAATGCAAAAACACCAAAGTTGCCGAAGCAGACATGGCAACAATGGAGAAAAAAGGCATAGCAACAGGCTTTTACGCCACTCACCCATTAACGGGCGAGCAAGTACCAATTTGGGTCGCTAACTTTGTATTAATGCATTATGGCTCAGGCGCTGTAATGGCAGTACCTGCACACGATCAACGCGACTTTGAGTTTGCAACCGCTTACGGTCTTGATATAAAACAAGTCATTGCACCGGTTGAAGGTTCAGACCTTGAAGTAAACCTTAAAGAATCAGCGTTTACTGATAAAGGCGTACTTGTAAATTCAGGTGAATTTAACGGCCTTGATTTTGACGCTGGTTTTAAAGCCATTGCGGATAAATTAGAATCTCTCGGTGTGGGTGAGCGCAAAGTAAACTTCCGCCTGCGTGACTGGGGTGTTAGCCGTCAACGTTATTGGGGTTCACCAATCCCAATGCTTAGCGACGAAGATGGTAAAGAGCTTGCAGCAACAGAAGATATGCTACCCGTTCGCTTACCTGAAGATGTGGTAATGAACGGTGTAACTTCACCACTTAAAGCAGACCCAGAGTGGGCTAAAACTACCGTAAATGGTGCACCTGCGTTTCACGAAACTGATACGTTTGACACCTTTATGGAGTCTTCTTGGTACTACGCACGCTACTGTAGCCCACGCTACGACGAAGGCATGCTAGATCCCGCGGCTGCTAACTACTGGTTGCCAGTAAACCAATACATTGGTGGTATTGAGCACGCTATTTTACATTTATTGTACTCGCGCTTTTTCCATAAATTATTACGTGACTTTGGTTTAGTAAATTCAGACGAGCCGTTTGACCGCTTACTTTGTCAAGGTATGGTGCTTGCTGAAACATTTTATCGTAAAGATGAAAAAGGCGGCGATATTTGGATTTCGCCAAGTGATGTAAACACTGAAACCGACGATAAAGGCCGCGTGACTAAAGCATGGCATAAAGAGGACGGTGAGCCAGTTTTCTCATCAGGCATGAGCAAAATGTCCAAGTCTAAAAACAACGGTATAGACCCGCAACATGTAATTGCCCAATATGGTGCAGATACTGTGCGTTTATTCATGATGTTTACAGCACCACCAGAGCAAACGCTTGAATGGTCAGACTCAGGTGTTGAAGGCGCGCATCGCTTCTTAAAACGTGTATGGAAATACGCGGTAGACGTTAAAACAGTAGGTTACCAAGCACTTGATAAATCAGCGCTAACAAACCCACAAAAAGTATTACGTCGCGACTTACACAAAGCGATTGCTAAAGTGACTGATGATGTTGAACGTCGCCAAACCTTTAATACCGCCATTGCAGCTATTATGGAGCTTTCTAATAAATTATTAAAAGCACCTTTAATAGATAAGCAAGATATAGCAATTGCAAACGAAGCATTAGAAGCGCTTATTATTATGCTTGCACCTATTACGCCACATTTATCGCACGAGCTTTGGAAGGAGTTAGGTAAAGAAGGTGAGATTTTGGATGCTGCATGGCCAAAAGTTGATGAGTCGGCACTTGTTGAAGATGAAAAACTAATCATCGTACAAGTAAACGGCAAGCTCCGCGCTAAGTTAACCGTTGCAGCTGATGCAACGCAAGAGCAAGTAGAAACCCTTGCGTTTGCAGAATCTAATGTAACTAAATTTACTGATGGCTCAACCATTCGTAAAATCATTTACGTACCAGGCAAGCTACTTAACGTGGTAGCTAACTAATATGGCTGCATTTAACGCCATTAAAAACGGACTAGCCTTAGTGCTAGTCTGTTTTTTGATAACTAGCTGCGGGTTTCATCTAAAAAAAGCCTCTAGCATGCCTGATAACCTAAAACAGCTAACTCTTGTAGGTGATGATGAAAAGTCAGCCTTATTTGAAAGCCTTAAAAACGAGCTAAGAGCGAGTAATGTAGAGCTAATATCAGCAGCTAAAGATAACGCCCAATTATATTTGTATAAAGAAAGTATTGAACGTCAAACACTATCGTTATTTCAAAATGGTCAAGTAGCTGAATACGAACTCGCTTATGGCGTATCGTATGTAGTTAAACGCCCTGGCGAAAAAGCCATTGAAAAGCGCTTTGAGCTTTACCGTAATTACCAAGACGATCCAGATCATGCGCTAGCTAAAGCAAAAGAACTTGAGCTACTCATTAGCGAGATCCGTGAGCAAGCCAGTCGTCGTATTGTTAGAGAGCTGTCGCAACTATAATGCGCTGTTATGCTAATCAACTACCGAGTGAATTAAATAAAGGGCTAAAGCCCTTTTATTTAGTGTTTGGGGAAGAGCCTTTTCAAGAAGCACAGTGCGTACAACAAATTCGCGACAGTGCTAAAGCACAAGGCTTTGACGAAGTAATTAAGTTTACTTTAATGCAAGGATTCGATTGGCAAGAAATCATAGCTCAATATCAAAGCATGTCACTGTTTAGCGCGCGCACTATTATTGAGCTTGATTTAAACCAACAAAAACCAGGCGTTATTGGCAGCAACACCTTTAAAAAAGTAATTGAGCTGGTTAATCCAGATACTATTTTAATTGTTAAAGGCGCTAAAGCCAGCCAAGAAGTACAACGCGGTGCATGGTTTAAAGCCCTTGATAAGCAAGGCGTATTTGTACCTTGCTACCCGCTTACCGGCACGCATGTAAAACGATGGCTTGATGAACAGTGCCAACGTTTATCGCTCAACATGCAGAACGATGCCAAACTGAGTTTAATAAATGCCACAGAAGGTAACCTATTAGCGTGCTTCCAAGAGCTTGAAAAGCTCTCACTACTGCACGGCAATGCATTAATTACTCAGCAATTAGTAATGCAAGGGCTGTTAAACCAAGCCAAGTTTGATATTTTTGATTTAAGCGATGCACTATTAAATGGCCACGCTAAACAAGCTATAAAAGTATTAAACAAACTTGCCAGCGATAACACCGAAGTGGTGAGTATTTTATGGGCTATAACCAAAGAGCTTAATACGCTAATAAATGTGCAACTTGGTTTATTAAATGGCGAACCAATCGCTAATTTATTTAAACAAAATGCTATTTGGAAAAACCAGCAAGGGCCAGTTCAAAACGCAATTAACCGCTTAAACATACACACACTTGAACAAATAAATAGTGATGTAGCTTTGTTTGATGCCAGTTATAAGCAAGGTAATTTAATTGCCCCTTACCAAGCGCTTGCTCATATTTGTATTAAATTTTGCCAGCCGCTCAACATTCCTATGCCGTGCCACGCGGTTAATTAATAAACAACTAACTAATGGGTGTTAAATGATCGCAATTTTTGGTGGCACTTTCGACCCTGTCCATTTAGGCCATATAAATATGGCGCAGCAATGTGTTAATACGTTTAATTTAAACACGCTTTATTTTATGCCTTGTGCATTACCGGCGCATAAAGCAGCGCCTGGTATTAGTACGCAGCACCGTATTAATATGCTAAACGCGGCTATTGCGCCCTACCCTCATTTTAAACTCGATTTAAGAGAACTTAACCGAGCCGGCCCATCGTATTCGTTACTTAGCTTGCAAGAACTTCGTAAAGAGCACCCTACTACACCTATCTTATTTTTAATTGGTATGGACTCATTTAACAATCTCGATAAATGGTTTGAGTGGAAGGCAATTACGCAGCTTTGTCATATTGTGGTATATCAGCGCCCTGCTCAACATTGTACTGCAAGTGGTGAACTAAAAGGCTATATGCAAGATGCGAATGTAGACGAAGCAACCTTACTTGAGCACTCACTTGCTGGTAAACTTTATTTTTTACCGGGTAAAATGCTCGATGCTGCTTCGAGTACAATTCGCGAACAACTGAAAAAAAGCAATAAAAAGAATGAACTATTACCCGCAGCAGTGAGTCATTACATAGAACAGCATCAGCTCTATCAAATTGATGCTTAAAAACGCCTAGCGTGTTAAAATGCGCGCCATTAAATTTTTAAATTGAGACAAAACCTTGGATTCAAAACAACTACTCGCCTTTGCAATGGATAAAATTGACGATATGAAAGCACGTGACATCGTTCATATTGACGTAACAAAGACATCAGATATTACAGATTACATGGTAATTTGTTCTGGTACTTCTAAACGTCACGTACAGTCAATTGCCGATCACTTAGCAAAAGAAGCGCGTCACGCAGATTCAGAACCATTAGGTTATGAAGGTGAAGGCGATGGCGAATGGGCACTGGTTGATTTAGGTGATGTAGTTGTACACGTGATGCAAAACGAAGCACGTAGCTATTACGATCTAGAAAAACTGTGGGGCTAAACACGCACTCATTTTAGACAATGCTTGGAAGTAATACGTGAAAATACAAATGATTGCTGTTGGTACAAAAATGCCAGCATGGGTAGAAACGGGATTTGCAGAATATCAGCGCCGTTTCCCTAAAGATATGGCCCTTGAGTTAATTGAAATCCCTGCCGGTAAACGTGGCAAAAACGCAGACATAAAGCGCATTTTACACATTGAAGGTGAAAAAACATTAGCGGCTATTCCAAAAGGCAATCGTATTGTAACGTTAGAGGTAACAGGGAAAGCACTGGATACTCACCAACTTGCTAAAAATATGGAAAAATGGCAACTCGATGGTCGTGATGTAAGTTTACTTATTGGCGGACCTGAAGGGCTTGCTCCAGAGTGCATTGCAGCGTCTGAGCAAAAATGGTCGTTATCTAATTTAACATTACCGCACCCCTTGGTGCGTATTATTGTTGCAGAGAGCCTTTACAGAGGCTGGAGCTTAAATAACAACCATCCTTATCATCGCGAGTAATGCCTTGCCATGCTAAAACATAGACCCACTATTCGTGACCACTCCGCAGAAGCAAATTTATTTGCTAGGCGAGCATTTGTGGGTTTTGTTTTTGTATTAGCTATGGTGGCTATTTTGCTGTCAAATCTATATAAAATTCAAGTAGAGAACCACCAAGATTACCAAACCCGCTCTAATGACAACCGTATTAAAGTTATTCCTATTGCACCCAACCGTGGTTTAATTTACGACCGTAACGGTGTACTCCTTGCTGAAAACAAACCAGTTTACAATCTTGAAGTCATTCCCGAAGATGTAAACGATTTAACCGAATCGCTCGATCAAGTCAGTAAAATAATTACTATTAGTGAGCAAGAGAAAGACGATTTTTTAAAAGATATTAAACACACTCGGCGTTTCAAATCGCAAATTCTTAAAGCACGCTTAAACGAAACTGAAGTCGCTAAGTTTTCTGTAAATCAACATAAATTCCCAGGCTTTAGTATTGAAGCACGCCTAGCCCGCTACTACCCCTTTGGCGATACCCTAACCCATGCACTCGGTTATGTGGCAAAGCTTAATAAAAAAGAACTTAATAAACTAGATCAAGAAGGTCAAGCAACCAATTATCGAGCCACATACGATATTGGAAAATTAGGCATAGAAAAATATTATGAACAATTATTACACGGTGAAGTAGGCTCCCAGCGCGTAGAAGTAAATAATCGCGGCCGCGTTATTCGCACACTCAGTATGATCCAACCTAAGCCTGGTAGTGATATTGTACTTACGCTTGATATTGGGCTACAGCAAATAGCACAACATGCGCTTAAGGATATGCGCGGCGCTATCGTCGTTATGGATGCAAAAGATGGTGGCGTACTCGCACTTTATTCAAATCCAAGCTACGAACCAAATTTATTCGTACATGGTATAAGTAGCAAAAACTACAAAGCATTGCTTAACCAAGATCGCCCGCTAATTAACCGAGCAACACAAGGTCGTTACGCGCCAGCTTCGACTGTTAAACCTCACATGGCAATTTTAGCCCTTGAAGAAAATATTGTAAGTGAAAGCACTTCTATTTGGGATCCTGGCTTTTTTGAAATACCAAATGTGGAACATAAATGGCGCGATTGGAAACGCTGGGGTCATGGCCATGTTGATGTATATAAAGCGATTGAAGAGTCGTGCGATACTTATTTTTATGATGCAGCTTATCGCTTAGGTATTACTAAAATAAGCGATTTTATGGCGCGATTTGGCTTTGGTGATTTATCCGGTATTGATATTCATGAAGAAACCACTGCAATTTTACCTTCAAAAGAATGGAAAGAAGGCCGCTTTAAAGAATCATGGTGGCGAGGTGATACTATTTCTGTAGGTATTGGACAAGGCTATTGGACGGCAACCCCGATTCAAATTGCTAACGCAACGAATATTCTTGTTAATAAAGGGATTAATCATCCACCGCATTTAGCCCAAGTTGCAAAAAAAGAAGATCAAGTAACGCAAATTAACGGTGATGAAAAACCGCCGGTAATACTTAAAAACCCTGATAACTGGCGCATTGCAATTGATGCAATGCATAACACGGTAAAAAAAGTAACAGGTACCGCACACAAAGCTTTTAAAGGTGTAAGCTACGATCCGGCGGGTAAAACAGGTACTGCGCAAGTAGTTAGCATTGCCCAAGGCGAACGTTACGACGCTAAATCATTAAAAGAGCGTCAGCGTGATAATGCCATTTATGTTGGTTTTGCACCTTATAACAACCCACAAATTGTGCTCTCTATCGTTGTAGAAAACACTGGGGGCGGAAGCTCGGTAGGTGCGCCAATTGCTCGTCAATTAATGGACTACTATTTTGCAGCTAATCCTGTTGAACTTGCAGGGAATATAAAATAATGACCATTTTACACGATAAACGATCCATATGGATGCGAATGCATCTAGACCTACCATTAATCATCGCTTTGCTTATCATGATGATTGGCAGTATTACCGTTGTATATAGTGCAAGCGGGCAAGATACAGCAATGATGATCCGCCATATGACTCGCATGGGCGGAGCCGTTATAGGCATGATTATTCTAGCCCAATTTTCTCCAGCAACACTTAAACGTTTAGTTATCCCACTTTACTGTGTTGGCTTACTCATGCTGGTGGGTGTACTTTTATTTGGGGTCAGCTCAAAAGGCGCTCAACGCTGGTTAAACTTGGGGATCACTCGCTTTCAACCATCAGAACTAATGAAGCTAGCCGTCCCAATGATGGTGGCTTGGTACATAGGCAGAAACCACTTACCACCCCGCCCACTGCATTTAATTATTGGCTTTATGATTGTAATGCTTCCGACATTATTAATTAAAGAACAGCCCGATTTAGGTACTTCTATACTTATTGCGAGCTCGGGTATATTTGTGTTGTTTTTATCCGGTTTAAGCTGGCGTTTAATCGGCTTTTTAAGTTCTGTTGTTGCGCTTGCTGCATGGCCATTTTGGCACTATGGTATGCACGACTACCAAAAACAACGTGTACTTACTTTTTTAGACCCCGAAAGCGATCCGCTTGGTTCCGGTTACCATATTATTCAGTCAAAAATAGCAATAGGCTCTGGTGGTGTTGAAGGCAAAGGCTGGCTGCTTGGTACACAATCGCAATTAGAATTTTTACCTGAGCGTCATACTGATTTTATATTTTCGGTTTTAAGCGAAGAGTTTGGCTTATTCGGCGTATGTGTTTTACTTAGCCTGTACTTATTTATTATTGGCCGAGGCTTGTACATTGCCGTTAATGCGCAAGATGCATTTGGTAAATTACTGGCAGGTGCACTCACTCTGACATTTTTTGTTTATGTATTTGTAAACATAGGTATGGTATCAGGGTTATTGCCTGTTGTAGGAGTTCCTTTGCCTCTAATCAGTTATGGAGGAACATCGATGGTGACGCTCATGGCTGGCTTTGGCATTATTATGTCAATAGCGACAGATAAAAGGATGCTTTTAAAATAATGAAATTCACTTTGCGTGTTCTAATAACTGTTTTTTTTATACTCACCTTAAGTGCATGTAGTAGTCCAAGTAACCGCTACCATATGCGCCATGATTCAGCACCACTTAGAGCCCCAACTGCACTTGAAATGCAAGACGCAATAATCACTGATGTTACTAAAAGCGCCAGTGCAAGTCGTCCATATACAGTGCTTGGTAAAAGTTATTCGCCAATGCTTGATGAGTCAGGCTACTCTGAGGAAGGCATTGCCTCTTGGTATGGTCGTAAATTTCATGGTTATCACACCTCTAATGGTGAAACCTACGATATGTTTGCCATGACTGCTGCGCACAAAACACTGCCGTTACCTAGCTTTGTTAAAGTAACCAATACAGCGAACGGTAAATCGGTAATCGTGCGCGTGAACGACCGCGGCCCATTTCATGACGATAGAATAATTGATCTTTCGTACGCTGCCGCTTACAAGCTAGGCTATTACACCCATGGTACAGCAAGGGTTAAGCTAGAAGCCGTTACGCTTGCGGGCGCAACTGCCCGTCAAACCTATATTCAGGTAGCTGCAGGTAGTACACTTGCTAATATTGAAGCGCTTGCCAGTACATTGCGAGAGCAATACAAATTACCAACAAATATCGTGCAAAAAGGCGCTATTTACAGACTGCATTTAGGGCCAATAAAAGATACCCCTCATGCAGACGAAGTATTAAAAAAATTAAAACAAAATCAATTTCAAAACGCGTTCTTGCTTTACACTCAGTAAGACTAATACCCAAACTACCCCAGGATGCAGAATTCAGCGTTGCACTGGGGCTTAATATCTAGGCGTTACTTTGTAGAAATGGTAATCCCTTTTAAAAAGTAACAACACAGAGAGTAAGCTCCAGTGAAACGCCCTAAGGGTTGGTTTAAAAACGATTTATACTGCGTTATTGATTTGAACAATAGAGTAACTATTATTTGCAATCAATGCCTTGCCTAAATCGTTTTTAACTCCAACGACGCTCGCATCTCGGGGTAGTTTGGGTATAGAATGACGTAACGCGAATCTTTAACTTTAACCATTAATGAGTATGATGAAATCTATTAAACATAAAATCCTCAAAGGTGTATGCGGCTTAGTTTGTACAGCCGCCGTATTTTCAGCCAGCGCCCAAATTATCCCGGCACCACCTCAAGTTAATGCAAAAGGTTATTTTTTAGTAGACTTTACAACAGGTAAAGTAATTGCCCAAGGTGAAGCTGATACGCAGCTAGCCCCAGCAAGCTTAACTAAGATGATGACCAGTTATGTAATTGGTACTGAAATTAAAGCCGGCAATATTGCACCAACAGATATGGTAACTGTGAGTGAAAAAGCATGGGCTAAAAACTTCCCAGAATCGTCTAAGATGTTTATTGAAGTAGGTAAGCAAATTAGTGTTGATCAGCTTAATCACGGCATTATTATTCAATCTGGTAATGATGCCTGTGTTGCAATGGCTGAACATATTGCTGGAAGTGAAAGCGCATTTGCTGATTTAATGAATGCACATGCTACTAAATTAGGTATGAGTAACAGCCATTTTATCAATAGCCACGGCCTTGATACGAATGAGCATTATACTACTCCACGCGATATGGCAACCTTAGGCGCAGCACTTATTCGTGACGTACCGGATGAATACGCACTTTATAAACAAAAGTCGTTTACTTATAACGGTATTAAGCAATATAACCGTAACTCGCTATTATGGGATGAAAGCTTAGACGTAGACGGTATAAAAACAGGCCACACCTCGGAAGCTGGCTACAGTTTAGTCACTTCAGCAACTAAAAATGGTATGCGTTTAATTGCCGTTGTAATGGGCACTTCAAGCGAACGTGCTCGTAAAGTGGAAAATAAAAAACTACTTAACTACGGTTTTCGTTTCTATGAAACAATTACCCCGTACAAGGCCGGCGATAGCTTTGCTGAGCAACGTATTTGGATGGGTAACAAAGAAAATGTATCTTTAGGTATTTTAGAAGATACACCAATTACTATTCCACGTGGTCAACATAAAAACCTTAAAGCTAACTTTGAGCTAGATAACACGCTTGAAGCACCACTCGCTAAAGGCACTAAAGTAGGTACGTTATTCTTACAATTAGAGGGTGAAGACATTGCTCAATACCCACTAGTAACACTTGAAGAAGTGGAAGAAGGCAGCTTCTTTAGTAAGATTTATGACTACTTACGTTTACAAATAATGTAGACGTAAAAATAAACTCACAGCTATTGTGAAAGTTAAACGAGACGCCTCTATTATGAGGCGTTTTTTTTTGCTTGAAAAATGCTAGAATGCGCCCCATATAAAGCAATCATATTGAGTTGTTATTTTTGGCACTCCAAAAAAGCAGCATTAGCTCAAGATTGTCATAACCCTTTCAGTTTAGCGCCTAGCATTTTGCTCAGAGCCAATACTTTATTTGTTTGAGGAGTCACCGTCGTGGTTCAACCTGTTAAAGATACAAAATTTGATGAGTACTTAGAGTACCCTTGCCCATTTACATTCAGAATAATGGGTTTAGCTAACGTAAACTTAACTGATCAAATTTTAGCTAAGTTACAACCAATAGCACCTGGCGATTACGCCCCTAAAGTAAAACCAAGCAGCAAAGGTAATTACGAGTCAGTAAGCCTTGTGGCAACAGTTACTAGTGGCAAACACATTGAAGAAATTTACAACGTGATCAGCAATATTGATGACGTACGCCACATGCTTTAATCCATAGTTGAGATTTGTTGTGAACGAAAACACTTTGATCGTACGCCAACTGGGTCGTCAGCGTTATATGCCTATTTGGCAAAAAATGCAGGACTTTACCGACACCCGTGATGAAAATACGCCAGATGAAATTTGGCTTGTAGAGCACGAGAGTGTATTCACCCAAGGTCAGGCTGGTAAGGACGAACACTTACTAGCTCCTGGCGACATTGAGGTGATTAAAGTTGACCGTGGCGGGCAAGTAACTTACCACGGCCCTGGCCAGCAAATGATGTATGTATTATTTAATCTACGTCGTTTAAAAATTGGTGTCCGTGAACTGGTTACGTGGCTTGAAGAGTGCATTATTGAATCACTCGCCGAGTATGGTATTGAAGCTTATGCTAAAGCTGATGCACCAGGTGTATACGTTAACGACAGCAAAATTGCATCCCTTGGGTTAAGGGTTCGTCGTGGCTGCTCGTTTCATGGCTTAGCATTAAATGTTAACATGGACCTAAGTCCATTTTTACGCATTAACCCATGCGGTTATGCGGGCATGAATATGGTGCAAACTAAAGAATTAAATGGTCCTCAAAACCTAGAAAGTGCGGGTGAAGGATTGGTGAAACACATGATCAAGAAGCTTAATGCAACACAGGTTAAGCATACTGAAGGGTTTGAAAACGAATGAATAAACCAGTCAAAATGGAACCAGGTGTAAAACTACGCGACGCAGAAAAAATGGCGTTGATCCCAGTAAAAGTTTTACCTACAGAAAAAACTGAAATGTTGCGTAAGCCAGAATGGTTAAAAATTCGCTTACCTAAATCAACCGATCGCATTGACGGCATTAAAAAAGCGCTACGTAAGCATGGCTTACACTCAGTCTGTGAAGAAGCTTCGTGCCCTAACCTATCTGAATGTTTTAACCACGGTACAGCTACCTTTATGATTTTAGGTGCTATTTGTACTCGTCGTTGCCCATTTTGTGATGTTGCTCATGGTCGCCCATTAAAACCTGATGCCACTGAACCTGAAAAGCTAGCACTTACTATTAAAGATATGAAGCTAAGCTACGTTGTAATCACTTCGGTTGACCGTGATGATTTACGTGATGGTGGTGCACAGCATTTTGCTGATTGTATTCGCGAAATTCGTAAACATAATCCAACTATCACTATCGAAATTTTAGTACCTGATTTTCGTGGCCGTATGGACCGCGCACTAGAGATACTAATCGAGACGCCACCAGATGTGTTTAACCACAATCTTGAAACTGCGCCACGTTTATACAAACTAGCTCGTCCTGGTGCTGACTATAAGTGGTCTTTAGAATTACTTCGTCGCTTTAAAGAAGCTCACCCAGAAGTAAAAACTAAATCAGGCTTAATGGTTGGTTTAGGTGAAGAAATTAGCGAAATTGAAGAAGTACTTCGCGATTTACGTGCACACAACGTTGACATGCTAACTGTAGGCCAATACCTACAACCTTCTAAGCATCACTTACCGGTTAAGCGCTACGTGCCACCAGTAGAGTTTGACGGCTTAAAAGCGTATGCAGACGAAATTGGCTTTACTCACGCGGCTTCTGGCCCGTTTGTACGTTCAAGCTACCATGCTGATCAACAAGCAGCGGGTAAAGAAGTGAAATAATCACTTTCTCAAAAAATTAAAAAAGCCGTTAATGATGCATAATCATTAACGGCTTTTTCATGCCAATTGATAAAATAGCTTACTGCGCTAACTTACCTTTTTTAATAGAAAAATCAGCAAACCTAACACGTTCTTCATCGGCGCGAAGGCTGTCGGTTTCAACAATTGAGCGGTATATTCCCCACTTAGGACGAGCAAAATCATCATCACTAAAGCCGCGCCACATATCTATGTTTTGCTCGCTTATAGTAAATATATCTGCATTATCGCTTAAGCGCGTTAACGTCATATCAAACTTACCACTTTCACTAAATGTAGCTTGTACAAATACCTCAACCCATTCATCTGTAATGAGTGACCAGTCGGTTTCAATTAAGTTTTTATCAAGACCCGTACTGTTACCGTTTTCATCAAACCCTGCGCTATATCGAACCTGTAGCTGATTACCTATACTATTTTTTTGCGCACCTGAGAGCGTGATAATAGGCTGATCGTCATTACCATTGGTGTTGTCGTTACTCTCGTTACGGGCTTTTATTTGAAAAAAATGGCTAAATTTACTCGTAAGCTCAAGCTCGCTACTTACTTTAAATTTCCAGCTATATTGAAATGTCTCGCCCTCAAACGCCAGTGTTTCTTGTGGTGATTTATCGTAGGTTTTTATTTCGTTACGTTGTCTATCACTTGCGCCTTTGTCTTTATCTTGGTCATCATCTCGGTGAGCTAAAAAGACAAAATGGTTACCAATTATCGTATCGGTATCTTCAATAATATGGACAACACTTTCATGATTGCCAGCGTATAAGTCTGGAGATTCAATTGACCCTTCGCCGAAGGCATTTTCAATAAGTGTGTATGCGTCAAGCCCCGAATTAACGCCATCTGATCGCAATAAAACGTGTGATATTTTTTCAAAGCCATCAGCTTGAGCTATTGGTGCACCTACAATTGTTATGATAATTTGTGCGCTAGTACCATCTACAGAGTTTACTGTTATTGTATCTTGTAGTGTTTCACCTTCACTTAAAGATGTTATTGATGCGTTTAAATCGTCAAGTGTGTATGACCAATCTCCACCAGCATTTAAGCTAAAAAAACCATAGCTTGTAGCGCTATTTTCTTGTGCTGCAAAAGCAGCTTCACCTGATTGTTGATCCGCAATAGTTAACGAGCCTGTTATTGCATCATTACTATCGCTAATAACTTCACCTAGAGTGTTACCAGCAATTGTTGCAGGAGTTTGTGAAGAAATCGCTTCATTATTTTGCACCGTAGGATCAGAGCCTGAGCTGCCACAACCAGTAACTAAACAAGATAGAAGTATAGCTGTAACTGTATTGCACGGTTTAAGGGTATATTTAGACATGATTAGTTCTGTGGTTAATAGCAAGTTAATTAAATATGAATTTACCAATTTATTGTACAAATAACCACAATTCAATTACCAATTAACATTACCAATTTACTGATATTTCAAATTTAATTATAAAATCTATTATTTTCATAGTGATACAAAAAATTATTTCTATCGAGTGTTTATTTATATTTGTTTTAAAATAAAATTAGGTTAAACCTGAGTTACTTGAGATAATTAGTACTGACATAATTATTTAGGTTCATTATGAAACTATTAGTTCGTAACTTGTCTCGTGCTACCACTGAGCATGAGCTTCGTACTTTATTTGCAGAGCACGGTAAAGTGACTACCTGTAACTTGGTACTTGATAAAGAAACTGGCCAATCTAAAGGTTTTGCCTTTGTAGAAATGCCAAACGACATAGAAAGTAAAAGCGCAATTACTGCACTTAACCAATCTACTGTTGATAAAAGTAAGATCCGCGTGAAATTAGCGGATGCTTAAGTAATAATTTATTACTTAAAGTTAAAAGAACCAGCTTGCGCTGGTTTTTTACTAATGACTGATAGTTAATCTGCAATTGAATGAAAAGTTCTCTATAAAAATTCGACATCGCTGCGGTGCTTCCTTTATATTGAAAGCCTAATTAAATAACAATATGAAGACTATGGCATCTACTCTTTTAAAAAGCGCTAGCCTAAGCCTGCTAGTTGCACTCTTTGGCTGCTCAGAGCCTGCAAGCGAACAAACTCCATTAGAAAATACAGCAGGTGTAAGCCTTAGCAATATTAAACAGCATATTAAAACGCTAGCCTCTGATGACTTTCAAGGCCGAGGCCCGCTAACTCATGGTGAAGTGAAAACAGTAGGCTACTTAAGCGAGCAATATAAAGCGCTGGGTTTAACCGGTGCTTATAAAGGTAAATACTTACAGCCTGTAAAAATGGCAATGGTGACAGCTAATCAGGATATGCAGTTAAAAGTAGGTGATTTGAGCTTTGAATCAGGTAAAGACTTTACCGCACGTACCGAGCAACTTCAGCCATTAATTGATGTACGCAATTCTGACATTGTATTTGTTGGCTATGGTATTAATGCACCAGAATATAACTGGAATGACTATAAAAATATTGATGTAACGGGTAAAACAGTGGTTGTGCTCGTTAACGATCCAGGTTTTGCTACTCAAAACGACGCCCTTTTTACTGGTAATGCAATGACCTACTATGGTCGTTGGACTTATAAATATGAAGAAGCCGCTCGCCAAGGTGCAAAGGCTGTATTTATTGTTCATGAAACCGCACCTGCGGCATATCCTTGGGGCGTAGTTGAAAGTTCAAACACGGGTACTAAATACACGTTAATGGATAACAACTTAAACGCATCAAAATTACCGGTTATGGGCTGGCTAACACTTGATGCGACTGAGCAAATGTTTAACGCCGCAAAGCTTAACTATCAAGATTTAAAACAAGCAGCATTAAGTGATGACTTTAAAGCGACGCCACTTAACTTAAAAGCAAACCTTGCCTTTAAAAACGAAGTGTCACATGCCAAATCACATAATGTAGTTGCACAAATTACAGGAAGCGAATCACCTGACGAATACGTTGTTATTAGCGCTCACTGGGACCACTTTGGTACTAAACAAACTGACACCGGCCCTAAGATTTATAACGGCGCGGTCGATAACGCTTCAGGCACTGCAGCCACGCTTGAAATAGCACGTATAATGAGTAAAAAGAACAAGCAAAAGCCATTTAAACGCTCAATTATTTTTGCTAACTTTACAGCAGAAGAAACGGGGTTAATTGGCTCTGAAGAATTTGCATCGGGTGCGGTTGTACCTACAAAACAAATGGTCGGTCTATTAAATATTGATGGCATGAACGTGCTTGATGGCACTGACTACATTTTACAATACGGTAAAGATTTATCGACAATGGAAAACTATTTAGCAAAAGCTGCAAAATCACAAGGCCGTTTTGTTAAAATGGATCCTCGCCCGCAAAATGGCTTGTTTTTTAGATCTGATCATTTCTCGCTTTCTAAGCAAGGCGTGCCTAGTTTATTATTTATGAGTCTGGGTGATACCGATCCTGAGTACATTGCGCATAAATACCATAAAGAAGCAGACGACTACTCAGCTGATTGGTCGTTAGGTGGTGTTAAGCAAGATATAGATCTTATTGTTGATATAGCCACACAGCTTGCAAATAATGGCGATTGGCCAAAGTGGACGAGCGAGTCTGACTTTAAAGCCAAACGCGCGCAAGATAAGCAATAAATAGCTATTAAATAGAGTTATGTAATATAAAAATCCTCCTACTTGGAGGATTTTTGTTTTAAACGAGCGCGCATTAATAGCGTTTCGGCCTTTGCCCCTAAATAAACATAAATAGCCAGTGCAATTAAAAGCCCTACCACTGCAAGCATCATCGCTATGGCAGGCATTAAATATTCCGATTGCCCCAACGCCGCTTTAAACATAGTTAACAGCGCCTCAATTGATATAGCAATCAACACAGTAGAGATAAACCGTGTAATAGTGCGCCGCGTAGACGAGTGCCTAAAAATATCCTTATGCATAAGGATTTCTTCTTCGAGTATTGTTTTACCTAAATCAAACACTGCTAGTGCCAAAGTGATGTAAATAATGATACTAAAGGGCTCAAGTGGGTCTGATGAAGTATCTACATGAGTTAATAGCGCGTATATTGACGTGGTTTAATGGATTCGACTACCCCAGTTAAGAGATAATCAACTTAACTGGAGATCGATAATGACAAAACGTAAAAAGTATTCCAAAGAATTTAAACTTGATGCTATCGCATTAGTTGTTGAGCAAAACTACTCACAAGCAGAAGCCTCTAGAAATTTAGGGGTAAATCCCAACATGCTTGGTCGCTGGATAAAAGAAGCTGAAAATGATGATGGGCATGCTTTTAGAGGGAACGGTAATTTAACCCCTGAGCAAGAAGAGATCAGAGAGCTAAAAGCGCAAGTGAAACGCCTAGAAATGGAGCGTGAAATATTAAAAAAAGCGACGGTCTTCTTTGCCAAAGAAACGAAGTGAAATATTCGTTCATAACCCAATACAAGAAGACCTGGCCTGTGGCGACAATGTGCCGAATACTGGGTGTAAAAAGTAACAATTACTATAGTTATCAAAAGCGATTCTCAACTAAATCAGAGGATCCAACACATCAAGAAATGATTGATTGTGTCAAGGACATAGCGCACTTCAGTGATAATACTTACGGTGAAAGGCGTATTCAGAAAGTCTTAAATGCACTCGGTTTTCCGGTGAGTCGTTACAAAACAGCACAGCTAATGAAAGAGGCAAATGTCTGGGTGCGTTATAAAAAGAGATACAAAGTGACAACGAATAGTGAGCATAATAAGCCTATTTATCCCAATGTACTTGAGCAAAACTTCAACGTTGAAGCAGCTGATCAAGCCTGGGTACAAGATATCACTTATGTTTGGACTGCAGAAGGTTGGTTGTATCTGGCGGTAGTGATTGATTTATATTCGCGCAAAGTCGTTGGTTGGAGCATGGGCTCACGAATGAAAGCGCAGCTTGTCTGTGACGCACTGACTATGGCGATGTGGCAACGCCAGCCCAAAACAGGGTTAATTATCCATTCAGATCAAGGGGTTCAATATGCAAGCCACCAATATCGTAAATTGCTCAAGTCAAATGACTTCATTGGTAGCATGAGTAAGAAAGGCTGTTGCTGGGATAATGCTGTTGCAGAAAGCTTCTTCGGTAGTTTGAAGCAAGAGCGCGTGCATTGGAAAAACTACCCAACGCGTTATGAGGCTCAACAGGATGTAATGAATTACATCTGTATGTGGTACAACAGTCGTCGCTTACATTCGTACTTAAATTATCAAAGCCCAAATGACTTTGAAGAACGAATCGAAACATTAGATATGGTTTCTTAACTAGGGTGACTGAATTTAGTTGACCACGTCATATATCACTAAAGACGATATTTAGTAAAAATAATACTAAGCAAAATAAGCACACCACAATAATACCGTAACCCGCTTTGAAGTAAGGCGACATATTAGCGCGCGCAGTATCACCCATTACAAACTCAATAAGCTGCGTTAAGCTCACATCAACGACCAAGTAATGCTGATTATTAATTGGTTTTTTTAGCTCTTTAATCGCCGATATACATAAATGGTTAGTCGCTATAGAAATGTAGGGATCAGTAAAGCACACTTTATCACTTGCTTTAGCGTTCAAAAAATAGGGTCGCTCGCTTAAATCTTGTTGATTACCACTTTCACCTAGTTTTTTGCTATATGCTCGTTTAAAGCAGACATTATTACCCTGCTGCAAACCTTCTGCATTTAAACAATATTGTAATTCTAAAAATGGGTACTGCTTAATCAGGTAGCGGGTATCACGCTCTTTGGTTAATCCGTCCTCAATACTCATTAAAATAGATTCAAGTAAACTGTGTATTACATGCTCATATTCGTGGTAGCGCTCAACACTACTGATATAACTCATTCGCGCCATTTTAAATACTCATTAACCTAAGTTATAAATAGATTTGCAAGTTTAAAACCAACAATAAAATAACTTAATAATCAGTAACTTGACACTATTCAAACTCAAGTTTTGCACCACTTTGGTGACTAAAAAGTAATATATTAAATTAAATGCACAAAAAAGCAGCTAAGTATTAATTACTTAGCTGCTTTGTGAGTATGACTGGTAAGGTTCTACATAGAGCTTATTACTGAACCTTCGAAAACTCTTCTTTAGATAACTCGCCATTTCCATCTGCATCTAATTGATCAAAAAGCTGTACTAGTTGCGAGTTTACTTGGGCTTCTGTTTTACTAATTACGCCGTCGCCATCTGTATCAAAAGAATCAAAATCTACCGCAGCAAACGCCGCTGAAGAAGAAGCTAGGGCTACAAGAGCTAAAGTTTTGTGTAATTTTTTCATAATCGTTTCCTTAGGCTTTGGGCCTGATTAGGGGTGACCTGATTAGGGGTAAGAAGTCCTTTTCAAAGATCCTTTAGGAGTAAAGTGTCTATAAATTAATATTCAAAAAAATCATTTTCTGTCGGGCCACCGCTACTTTGAACATTCAGCTCGTCAAATTGCTCTATCACTTGCGCCGATTCTTCAGAGCGACTAATTGAAGCGTTGTCGTCTGCATCGCGTGTTTCAAAGTCTGTGTTTGCAAATACTACTGACGAAGAAACAATAGCCATAAGTACAAATGTTGATTGTAGCTTTTTCATAATTTAATCCTTCAAAAGTATGCGGTGTCCTAAATAAACTTGCTCTATAGTGCTCTCTAGTCACTTCCTGGTTATTCTTTTTAGTAGGCTCCCTTGCCTACTTAGGTTGTCTTTGGCAACTCAGAATTTAGATAACATTACAGAGCATTAACTGTTTAAGGCTTTAATTTTAGGCCTTAGAAAACTCATCTTCAGATAGCTCACCATCTTGGTTTGTATCGAGTTCATTAAACTTGCTTAAAAGCTCAGCATCTACTGAAGCTTCGGCTTGGCTGATTGCGCCATTACCATCTACGTCTAGCGTATCAAAATCTGTTGCTGCAAAAGCCGCTGATGAAGAAGCTAGCGCCATTAGTACTAATGTTGATTGAAATGTTTTCATAATAGTATTCCTTCATTGGGTTATTGCGATTAAGGCCTTTGGCTTTCATCACGTTTTGTTTAATACACTCTAGGTATTACAACTTCGGTGCCACTTTTTATTTATTATTTAAAAACAATGATTTAAATGATATAAAGCGAGAAAAGCTTAATTTGGGGAGATGTTATTGTTGCTATTTAGCAACAGCCATTCAACTAAAAAGAATAAACCATTATAAATCAATTTGTTAAGTTTAATTAAAAAGACACACTTTGGCTAAAAAGCCAATAAAGGGGGAGTTTAGGTTAGCCTTCAAAATAAACTGAATATGAACATGGAAGTAACATAGGATTTATTCGCGACTATTAAATAATTAATTTGCTTATAATCAGTAAGTTACATTGTTTTTGAGATTTATTATAAAAATTTTGGAAGGATATTTTGAAATTAACTGTTTTGTTGCCAAATGGCGAATTTATCTAGGAAAGTTGCAATGTGAAAGCTAAGTTGTAGCATTCAACTCATAATTTAATGCGTTGTAAAATATAGGTTCGCTTGAGTTAAGCAAACCTACATCGTGTGCCAGCTATCTGCAAAAGTGCCGATATTGGAGGGAGGTAAATTATATAGATTTAAACCTGAGGGATCCCCACGAATATTTATTCATGTAATCCCTCAATATTGACTGTTAAATTTGAGAGTTCGGACAATACATAAATGTACTCTTCTAATGGTATGAAATACCTATCGTCATCAATGATTTCACGCGCAATCGTTATTATTGATAATACCATTCGCGCTTTTTGTGTATTCGCTTGCAATGAATAGTGGAGCTTTTTCATGACTGCGGCACACCTATACACCATAATAAATATAAAATAAGCGCCGCTATAAGCAGTAAATTATCAAATCGGTTAACACTTCGGGAGTTAGCGCACTCCAAGCCTATCCCTAATTTATTATTTTTTGTATCTCTAAAATTTTCTTCTATTTGCATACGTTGGCTATAAAGGTTCACTGCTGTTTTTGCACTCTTCATAAACTTTCAAGCAAGTTAAACACCAGTAACCACGGCTCTTTCGCATCTTTTTGATGAACTTTATCTGTTGTTCTTTGTGACGTCCCGCCTCGTTTTTTCTTCGCTTGTCGGCCTTTTGGCGTTCGCTTATAAATTGCTGCATTGCACGGGAACTTTGCCGTTTTACCATAGTAAATTGAGCCAAGGTTATCAGCCTTACCAATACGCGCATCGGCAAACCATTGATAACTGATTTTCCATTCTTGCTTATCTTGGGAGAGAGATACTCGCCCCTCTTACTCTCCCTATCCAATACCAATTTTTTCTTCAACTATTTTAAACCATGGGGCATGATAGATAGCATCTGACACAATGATTGGCATGCATCCTTCAGGTAATATTTGTTCGAGCGTGTCTAAAAATGCTTGATGTGCTTTATTGGTATTCAGTTCGCTCTCAGGATGAATTTTTTCACAGAGCGTTAAGCTTCTCCCATTCATTGGAATACTGGCGCGCAATACTTGAAACATCCCTTGTCCATTAATAGGTAACCAATCGACTAATATGATGGGGGACTTTTTATTTCCAATTAACTGCGCTGACATATAGCCATAGAAGAAAAGGCGCTCGCTGTGTAAGAGCGTGTTACCGATTAAGCGGTCAGCGCGTTTAATATCATTTTTATTTGTTGTTTTTGATAGGCTTTTCAAGCCTCTACCTAAATATGTTACAGACACACGTTGATCATGCATGCCAGAGTCAATGAAGGTAAATAACGTGTTTAATCGAGTAGAGTGAATTTCAGGGTAGGCAGCAGCGATATCATTCTGTATTATATTTGTGATCTTCATGGCTATTGTTTTAAGTTGTTTTTAGCGAAGTAATTTGATCACAATTAGTCATGAAGGTCGATCCCCTTTACTCATCTTTTTTTAATTCATTTCGTGGGAATTCGTCAGGTTTGGATATAGATTGAATAAATTTCAATCCTAAAAGGCTAATATCCAACAAGAAATGGCTGTAGTTTTTGCAGGGCAATGGGTAGCCAACGAGTATAATGCTCGGGGTTAGTCGCTAATTGTGATTGAATATCATCTAGGTTTTCCCAGCGCCAATCGGATACTTCTTCAAGATTAACTTTTGGACTACCGTCGTAATAGCCCACTAAAACATGATCAAACTCATGTTCGAATAGCCCGTTTTCCATTTTACAAATATAAGTGAAGTGAATTAATTCTGTAAGCTGGGTAGTAAAACCCATCTCTTCCATTAATCGCCGCTGACCTGCGTCAACAACAGACTCACCTTTACGTGGGTGACTACAACATGTATTAGTCCATAACCCTGCTGAGTGATATTTATTAGCGCTTCTTTGATGGATCATTAACTGGTTATTTGCGTTAAAAATAAAGATAGAAAATGCGCGATGTAGCACCCCTTTTTGATGCGCTTCTAATTTAGGCATAAGTCCTGTCTCGTTTCCTTGCTCATCCACTAAAACAACGTTTTCAAATTCTGACATATAAGGTTTCCACGCTCGTTGCTCTGGTTAATTAACTAAACGCGACGTTAAAGCTTAATGCGATGCGGTCATGTTCGGATTCGTTTTGGCTAACATGGTGCGGTACTTGGCTGTTAAATAAGATAAGCCTACGCTCAATTGCTGGATAACTAACAGTGTTAAAGTTTTCACGTTTGGTTCTCTGCGACAACCACATATTGTCTTCTAGGTTCTCAAAATAAATATCGCCACTGTTATCTGGTGCTTTTATGTAATATACCCCACTAATGTATGATCCCGGATGCGAGTGCATACGTTCATAATTCCCTTTAGATGAAATGCTTACCCACGAATTAGTGATAATAGGGTTTGCCGTTTCACGGGTTTCTATTTGAGCCAAATAGGCACCTATATTTTCACTTAAACGCGCTTGTAATAAGTCAAAAGGCGCTTGTTGCAAAATATTGTTAATTGTTTGGTAAGTTGTATAAAGGTTATCGCGCGTGGAGTGCGGTAATTCTTTTTTTAGCGCGATGACTGCCCGAGCGAGCAGATTATTCTGCTCGTCAGACAATACCTGATCCTCATAGTAAAATGTTTTAGGAAAAAAGAACTCAAAAGGCATAAATATCTCTAATTTACTCTGAATAATTACCAGATACGCGGCTTTTCACTTTGCCACCTGAAACAGCCCCAGAAAGTGCTGCACTAAACACAGTCTGCCCTAACCCGCTATCCCAATCATTGCCTGATGCTAGATTCATTGCGGTATTTTTGGTAATGCCTATTGCTTCACTTTTAGCAATAGCTTTTGTCGCGTCGGTAAGATAGCCTTTTATACCCGGAGCAGCACGTGTATCGGCAACGGTTTCTCCAAGCCAAACAACGCCTTTTTTTGCCCCATTAAGCACTTTACCTGCATTGGATAGCTCACTGGTAGATGCTTTTACGCCTTTAGAAGCCGACGCCGCAATGCTACCCGCAGCTTCACCAGCAAAAACGGACAAGCCCCCAGTGATAAAGCCAGCGGCCGCACCAATACCCATATCAACACCGTACTCTTTCCAGTTAAAATCGGTCGCGTTAAACACTGAATAAGTTATCGCAGAGACACCCGCACCGTAAAAAGCCCCTGCAGCTGCGGCTAATGCTGCTGACGCTGGGGTGGACAGGCCTCCGGTGATAACTTCTAACACTCCAGCGACAACATCGATGACTACTCCGACCAGTATTTCAACAGCACCTATAATTGCGCCTGCGATTGCACTAAACAGGCTAGAGATTGAAAAACGACCTGTTGGATCGATGTAAAGTACAGGATTATTGGACGCATAAATGTATGGACTAAAGTACTGTTTGTCAGGATCGGTTGCAATAAAGCGGCCTAATTCCGCATGATAGAAACGAGCTCCAAAGTTGTACATGCCAATTTCGCGATCAAATTCCTGGCCAGTGAACAAATAAGGCAGAAATCCTGGTTCAGGCTCTATGGCTTTGCTAAGTGCACCAAATGTTAGGTAATCGTATTGCGCTATTATCTGGGCATTTTCATCAAATACTGTACGTACCGAGCCTAAATGGTCTTTACCTACACTGTAATTTTTATTGCCTTTTCTGAACGCAATTAGTCCAGTTGGGCCGTAAAAGTAGATCATAGATGAAGTCGCCACATCGTGCTGCTGGCTCGAAATTTTAGTGAACTCGGTTAACGGCTTACCATTTAAGTCCCTGACATATAATTTTTGTTGGTACTCGCCACTTGCACCTTGAACCGTTTTTAATACTCGTTGATTACCTCTCCCATACGCAAAGTGCAACGTATTGCTTTCAGGGCCTCCCGTGTCGGTAATTTGTGTTGTCATTTTGGAACCGGGATCGTAGTCCAATCCAAGTTCATGTGGTTGCAAAGACAAATGAGTATTAAATTTCGCTGTCGTCGCATTGCCATTGAGGTCATACGCATAATCTGCTAACACGGTATTATTGCTGGTGCTGTTTGTAATGGATTGTACTTGCTGCGTGCCAGAAATATATTTATAAACGTAGTCACTACTGCCAAAGGTGACGTTTTTAATATTGCCGTTGTTGTCATAGCCACGGCTGCCATTTATTTTTAAAGTGTGCTCTGGGCTTAATTCGCTATTCGCGTCGGTAATACCGCCAACATCATCAACTGCGTATTTAAATTGGCTTGTGGGCTTGTCGTTAATAGCCGTGGTTGATGAGGCAATGGTGCCGTCAAAATATGCAGCCCCCTCATATCCGCCCTCAGAATAAGAAAGTGTTTGTTCAAACAAAGGTTTGTTTGCACCAGCCAAAGTTTGGTTTATTTCTTTTAACCATTCTGGTGAGTTGTAGTTCAACTCGCGAATTATCTGCAACCCCGCCTCAGTTATCACTTGCTCTCGATACACTTGTCCGTTTGCCAGATAACTAAAACCAGCTATTTGACTGTCAAAACTCGGGGAGTCAGATATCGCGCTAACGAGGTTTTGCCTATTTGTATTGAAGTAAATAGCGTATCCGTCTGCAGTGCCGTCTGGGTAGATAGTTTTCGCTGTATTACCTAAATTATCAAACGTGTACTGCACGCTTTGTTGTTGATTGCCATCAAAATCGGCGACCGACAGCGTACGCAAAGTTGTATTTCCGAACACATCAAATGAGAAAGTTTCATTAACGTCCGTTTGCCCTGCGATACCATTATTGGACTCAGTTTTATAAGCTCGCCCTATCGCATTGACAGATGCGTCGTCGTAACATAGTTTTTGTCGCCAAGTGTTAGGCGTTGCAGGCCAATTAGGGCTTACATCGCTATGCGCTTGCAACGCAGTGTGATCCCAACTACCGACGACATAACCTTTTTCAATATCCCGCCCCACACGGTTATATTTTACGTAATTGTAGTTACCACTTTGTTGCCCCTGTTGGTCTTGTACGAAGCGAATTCGACCACTTTTATCGTAAACATAGTTCGTTGTTTGCTGATGCTGAGTGCTCGATATCATATTGCCATTAAAATCAAACGCTTGAGTTATCACCCAATCTTCAGGAACGGAGCCTGTAGGTGGAGAAAAATAGTTTGGCGACTGAATTTTAATTGCGTTTCCGGCATCATCAAATAAGGTGGTACTTTTGTTTTGCCCTTCCCCATTAATCGACACTTTACTTAAAAGCTGATCGCGCTGATTTTTAATTTCATAGTAAACATTTTGGTTTGGATCGGTAGAGACAAGTTTGTAAAACTTATTGTCTACGTTAGTATATTGGTAAACACTCGGATGTGCGTCTACCTGAAATTTAGCCCCAGGGTTACCAATTTTATTTACTCGTGCCAGTGGCGATGTTTCATATACTTCACGGGTATAGCTGTAACCCCCGTCTGCTGGATTGGCAGTATCAACAAGCCCAGTCATTTTCCCTGTATGCCAATTAAGGCTTGCCAAATTAGAACCGTATTTAAATAGTGGGTTTTCACTATTTTTTACAAAAACACTTTTAGATGTAACCGCCGCGCGGCCTAGGTTATCGGTCACTTTTTGATGTGCCACAACTTGTTTATCGTCCAAGCTTTGCTCTTGAATTAACACACCTCTAGAATCTTTATATTTAACTTGAGCTTGCGGACTAATCAGGTGAGCAATTTCAGAAATAATAACTTTGTTATTGAAGAACAATTGTGGTGCACTATTTAGCACATGTGCTAACTGACAACTAAATATTAACTGACCATTTGCCCAAAACAACAGGGTTTTGTCATCAATAATCAGATCCCAATTTGTTTGTGGACGATAAACCTCAATCGAGTCACCATTTTGGTTTAACTGATATAAGTACCGCGTATTCTCACTGTTCAAAGTCCAACTAATTTGGTCAACGGGGCCAGTGACCACGCTTGCGTCTTGGCTTAACGGGTAATCTGATTTAGCAAACTCATTGAGCAGATTGTTACTGATTTCACCTTGATTAAGCTCATTTACATAAGGCATGCTCGGTACACTAAATATTGACTGGTCGCTTGCAAGTTCTGTTGAGTCTGATTGAATGAGTTGCCAATTAAAAAGACTCGGGTTCCACTGAATTTTAGTGTTGTCATCAAGCTGAATGCCAAGCGTACCATCTAGTGCTTCTCCAGTTTCAAACCTCACAGCTAACGCATAACGATTATTATTGGGAGCGTTTAATAAGGTCAGTGTACCCGGTTGATTATGTGCTTTTTGACTTAATCTGCCTGCTTCGACTTGCCAAACGTCGGGACTTGGTTGCCAACTATTCTGCCACTGTGCACCGCGTTTAAAATTACAAAGGGTTCCACCCTCGGCAGCTTGAATGGCCAAATCATGATTTGGCGACTGAGTAGAGTATTGCCCTTGATTGCCTTGAGATGAATAGTAACGACTTTTAACCGCGGTCATTACATCACCAGCATTGGTGCTTAGCGATCCTTGCTCAAGCTCATTGTAGGTAGATTGCTGCGTTTCGCCATTTGCGGCTAACTCTGCGATTACAGTCCAGTTTTTACTGTTATATACACTTGCGGTATAAGTACTATCAAGTGGCGAAAAGCGAAGATTATCAATATAAACTGGTGCTTGGGTATTTTTATTTTTACAGGTAATGGAAATTGACGTATTTGCATTGGTGACATCAAATGTTTGATGAATATAGAGCCATTCACCTGTCGTTTCAGGAAAATCCAGCTGAACGTAGTCACCACTAGAAAGCTCGATACACCAAACCGCGTCACCTTGGTTATTTTTGAAGTCGGCTGGCTTTTTGACCCATGCAGAAAAAATAAACTTAAGATCCGTTAGTTGTGGGATAAATGTTGCTGTTATTCCAGAGTTATCTTGCGTATTAGGTGCTAATTGGAGGCTATTTACCCCAGTATGTGCATCAATCACGGTATTACCTACGCTAGGAATAATAGTGCTATTACTACCTAACTGCCACATACCACTTTTTTCATATGATTCAAATCCATAGTAGCTCGCTTCTTGTTGTGAAATAGCGGCTCCTGGGAATTTAGCAATGTTATAGCGTTCATTTTCATCATAAATAAAGGACGTTGGTATACCGTCTACATTAAGCTGTTCGTGAATAGCGCCACCTATCTGACCGCGCTTTGTCACTTCTGACAGCAGCAACCAATTTTCATTTTCTTTCCCTGAAGAATAATCGAAAATAGGTGCGCTCGCACCAGGGGCAGTCCAAACATATTTTTGGTGTGCGGCAAGTTTGATTTTATTTGGATTGTCAGACCAATTTTTATAGGTTGTTATCGTACTTTTGGTGAAGTTACTGGTACTTGCTTCGCTGTTGACGACACTGGTAGTTTCTTCAATAACGGTATTAAGGATGTGTGCGGATAGAAATAACGATTGGTACTTAGGCTCTTGCCATGCATACTTTGTATGCGTACGCATTAATTTACGTGTGCCATCATTAGCGTAATATTCTTGTTCGTGGTTAACCGGCAGGCCTGTTGTGTCATCATAGGTGACATAATTGTTGGTTCTTACGCCATCTAATACACTATTTGTTTGTCTTGATCGCACATACGCACCGTACAGCCGCTTTCCATCGCTATTGTTGATGATTTCCCAGTAATTAAGCTTACTTCTAACCAGTCGATTAGCCGAGTCAAACTCTTTTTTGGCTAACAACATTCCATTGAGAATATTAGCGTAGTTATAAGTCCACGTTGCTTGTGGATATAACCCCGCGTGACCAGAAAGACCATTGGAGAAATAACGTTCAGTTCGCCCTTCAGGTGTTTCTGGTGGTGTGTTATTGGTCGATTTAACGCCTGCTACTTCAATTACTATTGGGAATTGTGCGAGCCCAATTTTACTATTGTAGCTGATTTGAGACTCATTTGAATTAGCGTAAAAATAAGACTGGTAAAAAGATGCCTCATTATCGTGTGCGTCTTCAATTTCAATATAGGCTACGGGATGTATAACTATATTATCGCTTAAACTTTTGTCATCGACATTGAGTAAGAAAAGTTGGTCAGCTGCGTCAAACTCAGCACTGGTATAACTCACGATGAAACGAGGCCCCACGAGGTTGCTTCCAACCAAGGGGACACCATTGTGCTCTGGCACCGTAATTTTTTGTGAGCCACCAGGCATTTCAATAGAGTTACTTATCTGACCATTATTGGTCGTGATTAAGTAACTATTAGCGTCGGCATTAAGATTGTTTTGATAAGCAATAAAATTAGGCCCGCGATTTTGAATGGTTGATTCTGCAGTGGTCATAATTTCGTTAGCTTGGGATTGCCATTGACCATTTACATCGCGCATGTAAACCCTTGCTCCCATAGTGAGAACATTAGCTTGCACCGTTGGCAAGGTTCCAGCTTGTGTTATATCTTTCTTTTCCCAAGCCGAGTTATCAGGGATGTTAGGGTTGAATGTCAGTAGTTGATTGGTGTTAATTGTACCGTCTGATGAAGACATAACAAATGTGTCTTGTGCTGCCGCCACAGAAAATTCGGTTGTATTGTTTGGATTCAGAAATTGCTTCGACAACCAAGTACTATTGGCCCCTGTGCCGACTTTACGAAGGTTAACAATATTATTGTTAACAAAAGTACCATCAGTGATGGTTTGAAGAATATCGTACAGTGCTTTTCCATTTTCAACTGGAGTAACTAAATCTTGGCTCACAGAACCAGCAGGGTTCAGAATTTGAAAGTGCTCATCCCAATCGTATAACGTGACGGTATAAGAAATTGTTGCATCGTCGACTTTTGATATATAGGTTAACGCAACGCCTGTTGGAGTAGCGATGAGTGAAAACAGGTACTTCCCTGCATTCTCAACCACTTCGATACCACTGGTTTTCCATTGTTGTTTTGGTTGCCAATTCCCTTCTAAATCTCGAAATACAATTTCAAAACTAAGCGACTGAGTTGAATGAGTGTAATTACAATTAACATAGTAATTTTGCAGCGCAGCAACATAGCCCGTATCCCCACCTGTAATTGGCAGTGTATTAGGTGTTTGCCACTGGCCTGTTTGCCAATGAAATGAGCGTACTTGATACGTCTGTTGAGTATAACCTTTGTTGTGGGCAACAAAGAACTCACTACCAGACGTGATCAGAGAAGGGCCAGCATCACCCTGCACATAAAATAAGTATGGTTGATCATTAGAAAGATTCCACTCACCAAATTTTTTATCGTCACGCATAAACACATAGATTTGATCGCATGAACGGGCCTGATTTCTTACGCTTAGTAAAATGTAACTAGAGTGAGCCTCGACCTGGACGCTTTGTGGATCGGCTGTAATAGCAGCCATATCAGAAGATGTTAGTTCGGCTTCGACCCAACGCCCTTGCCATGACTGTACAAATACCTTAAACCCAGCACTGTTTTTATTACAAAAAGTGAAGACCACGTAATCATCACCGTGCCAAACTCCGGGAGTACTGCCTGGCAGTGGGTTATCTATGGCAATGCGTTTTGGTGAATTAATTTGAAGTTCTTTATATGTAATCCGTGCAACGCCGCCTGTGGGGTAGGTTACCGATTTAAGTGTCCCAGGTGATATTGCTTGGCCGTCGTTATAGTCAAAGTGCAGGCCAGGTAATGATGTGCCGTCAGGCGTAAATTGAAAAACAGATTTAAGCACACGCTTCCAACGCAGTTCATAGTCAATGTCGCTTGGTGATGCGTTATTGATGAAGTCATACGTATACTTCATAGTGTAAAGGTGTTCGCTATCGGCATTGATTACATCAAGGCTATCTAGATAACGTGTTTCGTATTTATTCTGAAACGCGTTTGGTTCGGGCGATTGCGCGTTTTCGGCTTGATATTCAGCAATCCCTTGCGCACTTTGATTCAATGCACCATATTTTTCTTGGTAATTAAATTCAACTTTGCGGCCAAAGCTATCGGTCACCGTTTTTAGGTAAGAGGCCTGTGTAAATTCAAGACCCGTTTGTCCTACTCGATGCATTACGTTTTCATAATCATATTGCACCTTATGTCCCCAAGCAGATTCGATTGAAATGAGGTTCCATGCGCTGCAATATTGTTTTTGTTCAGATGCATTAACACTGCTACCAATCCAGTTCCCCCAACGCACTCCATATTGACATGCGTTTTGGTTTCCACCGTAGCGATATTGAGTGCCATCTTCTTTTATAATGAGCCAACTTTCATCTATTGGGTCGTAACTAATTTTCCAAAACTGATAATTTCTCGTTTCAAACAACCAAATACCGCCTTGTTCGCCCACTTTTACAAGCGGGTTAGCACTGCCCCCTGAGACCAAATAAAATAAATCAGAACCCGAGTTTTGACTGTTTGCTTTGTATACCGAGATAAACTCAAACGACATATCCCAACCAAGCCCTAGAACGCCTGTCGGCGCTTCGATATTCCACGTATCTAGGTTATTTTTAATGTTACTCCCGTACATAGCCGAGACCTTGATATCTAAGCCCTTATAACCGGTTAAGGTCAGAAAATCGATAGGAAGTTGAATGTTGCCACGAAAGTAATTAACCCCTGATTTGATGTTACCAATCGCCTTATCATCAAGCTCGAATGAACGAATTTCAGGGGTTTGCGATTGTTGTTGTGCTGCTGGATTATTTGCGACAGATTGTGTATTCATTTTAAACCTTCTCCGTAAGGGATAATAAATTATGATGGGTTTCCTGGGATGTTGGCGTTGTAACGGGCAAAATAAACTTAGGTTTTAAATGGTTTGGCCTGCAACCTAATTGGTGAGAAATATAAAAATCCTCTTCAACATCATATATTTCAATTTTCTCAGGCGCATTTTGATAATCTCTGTGGCAATAAATTAAATTGGACTCAACAGGTACAGCCACACCCGCTGTAACCACTCTATCATGATGCGACTTGTTGGAAGGTGAGCCATGAATAATTCTATTGTCCATTAGCAGAACTTCCCCCGGCTGCATCGAGAGGTATGTCATATACTCATTTTCTATTGTTTCAACGAGGTTTGGGTATGCAAATACACTCGCATCGCGATAATCAGTATTGAAATGATGGCTGCCGGGAACAACGCCTAACCAGCCATTATTCGCATTTACACTTACTAGCGGGCACCAAATGCTTAAGCCGACATACTTGCCTTCGTTTTCGATAAAGGTGATGTCTTGGTGCAATGCTACTTTACTGTGCTCTGAGTTCGCTTTTTTTGACGCAAAGCTTCCTACTACTAGTCGATAGTTTTCCAAAATTGGTCGAATTCGACTCGAAAACACACTGCGTATCTCTCGGTGAACATACTCCCTCAAGGGCGTATTTTGGATAAGTACCGTTGCGGTAAAGGGAAACGCATGATGATCAGCAACATTGTCATAGAGTGCTTTTAACTGCAAAACATCTTCATCAGACAACAACTTTTTAATAATAAAACCTTGTTTACTGAATAAATCATTATCTATGTTATTTTTAAATATTGTATGTGTCATCGTATAGGCCTTACAAAGCGTATTTTGGTCAAGGGTTTGAGTATTCGTTTAATGTAGTGCCAATAGATAGTAATAATTGCACGCGGCACTGCGCGAAATACGTCATTAGCAAGCCAATACTTCTCATGTGAGATCAGTACTAACTGACCTTTCCAATCAGGGATATTAATGGGTAACCGGTGTGCTTGTTTTGAGTCAATTGCGTATCGCTGAATACAACCCAAAGATAACAACACAACGATGGCGGACAACCGCCGGCAAGGGGGACATTGGTGGCAGTAGCGCAATTTATAGCGAGGCACACCCTTAGCATAAAAATTATCCATCTATACTTCCTTTTAATGGCGGTAATATTGATAACAATTGAGTAAGCACCCGAATAATCGTCGCGGTCGTTATCGTTCCGTTCAAATCAGTATAATATTTACCTTCAGGGTGATCCCAAGGCTCATAACAAGTGTTTTCAGTAACTCGTAAATTTGCGCAGCCCTGCCACACACCAGTGGCTTGTTGCCAATTTAATAAGGTACGCAGTGCTTGCGCATTGTGGCTTTTACGTTGTGAGCGAAAATAATGAATTCCGAGTGCACATGCAAGATCAAATGCGTTGTCAACAGCCATGCTTGGTTGCTCTGTTATCGGTGTGTCTAAGTGCAATAAATTTAATTGTTCTAGCACCTCAAGTGTTTGAAAGGTGCTGTAAAACGGCGTTCGCCACCAATAGCTTCGATAAAACCCTTGCGCCGTATGATTATGTTTTAAACCTTGCATAAAAGCTGGTTTGAAGGAAAGTTGCTCTTTTTCAGGCAGTATCAGGTAACCAACTGGGGTAACATCCCAATGAGCGTCTCCCCATGCATTTGCCTCTTTGTATGTTGCTAAGCCCAGCTCATGGTCCCAATGGTCAACTATAAAATCATGATCTTGCTTATCGATTGGCAGTTTCAGTTCACGCAGTAACGCCATTGCCATTGCGCTGGAATCTGCATCGGCACCTGTTGTATGGTTATATCCCCAGCCTGCGTGATATACGCGCTTTTTTATCAGCCACTGCGCAGCATTTATCGCCGCTTTTAGCGCTTTGGAATGATTTAGCTGATTGCCCGCTCGAGCTAATGCCAGACCAACATAACCCGTGATCCACTCAGTTGATTCTCCTACAGGTAGTTTATAATCTGACCACAGTCCATTTTGCTGTTGCAGCCCTATGAGGTAATCAATAGCATCATCAATTGCTGCTCGCGTTTCGTCCTGGCTAGGTAATTTATAATTTTTAGAATTATTCAAATAGATATTGAGGCGGTTTTTGCCTTTGCTATCGAGGCCAAAACCAATAAACGCAACATTACACCCTTGCTGATTTAAAACCTTTTTTAAATCTAACGGCTTTAAGCCAAATGTTTGCGTTAATCGCGTACTGACTTGTTGCCATTCGGCATTTGTGTATTTTAGACAGTGACCACATAAGTCCAATTTAATATCTGCTACTTCACCGTTTGATAGATTAATACCAAGTCCTAGAAGCAAGCCATCTGCATCGACACCATGTGTCCCCATAGCAATAGTAAGGTATTGTAAAATAGATGGATGTGTGTATAAATCAAGACCTAAATCTGAAAGTGAAACCTGTGGTTTCAAACGAAAATATATCTTTGCTCGCGTATTTTCAGATGTCGTACCTTCTAAACCAACACTCGCAACATTGGCACACTGTTTAATATTGGACAATAATATTTGTACGTTTGCAGACTCTGGCAGTAAAGCATCGAGCCATTTTTCAACACGTTGCCATGCGAGTTCTTGGCCCAAGGGAGCGGTTTCAAGATAAAAAGCAACACCTGCTTTATCTGGACTTAACGCTAGCCAAACAAACCCTTTTTTGTAATTATCACGTACTCGTTTATCATTAGGAATTATTTGGGTCAGTGTTGTTTCGACTAAAGGTAGTAGCTTCTGTGCACCTCCTTTTATGACGCCACGTTTTAAGGCTTCTACTGATTGAAAGTAACGATCCTCAGTGTCATAAATATCTGAGCAAGGGTCTCCAATAACCCTTAATACGACTTCTTTTTCTGATGATGATAGACATAACTGTAATGGAGCACCATCGTTATTTAACGCTGATGCTCCAATAAGGTGTCCATCCAAATTTTGAGGAGTGGATAAAACATCACGACATAGCTCCCGCGCTAATCTCGCATTACAAGATAAGCTTTCAGCCACTGCGGTTAGTGCCTCGACTTTTAGTTTTAGACGTTTAGAGCTGTTAGGTATGGAAACCATGTCGTATTCTCCTTATACTGGACGTTGACCTTGTCTAACGTTAATCGTACTCAATTGGCCGCCTGAATCACCCGGTGCACCTGATTGACCGACATTACCGGCGTTACCACCCGTGCCGTTTGAACCACCTGGACTACCACCTTTACCTGCACTACCGCCTGCGCCACCTACACCACCGCTCCCCCCATTACCTGGTTGGCTTTTGACTTGTACAGGAACGAATTCACTGTTTTGACTTTTTTCACCGTAGGTGATGTCAACATTACTGCCGTTGCCTCCATCACCGCCTTTACCGCCGTTACCGCCACTACCGCCACTACCGCCGCTACCGCCTGAATAGCCACCTCTTGAATAAGCCCCGCTACTAGAACCATTACCACCAGCACCACCAGCTCCACCGCCGCCGCCATTGCCGCCTACTCCACCATCACCACCATTACCGCCCGCACCTGCTACAAATACTGTGCCAGTCAATTGAGCAACGTAGATTTTTGCTGGTAACACATTATCACCATCAGCACCTTGCGATGCCAACCCACCGCTACCACCGTCGGTACCATTTGAACCATTAGAACCATCGTCACAACCGCTGGCCCAATTACAACTGGCATTTTGACCTGTCGCCCCTTCTTGACCAGTTTGGCCTGTTAAACCATTAGTACCGCTTTTTCCGTTATCTGCAAAAACAGTAATGTCAGGTGTAGATTGTCCATTAGCTAATGCTTCTGAGATTAAATTGTTATGTGCTTCAATATCCATTGAATTTCTCTCAATATTGTTTGGTTGATTTCAAATAATTTGACGCGTGTGAACGCATGAATACCCAGTTACTGCTTTACCAGGTGTTCAATTATGACCTGTGCAGCCGTTTGGATTGCGAGTTGACCACCCTGTTCTATAGTGACTGTACCAAAGTTGCGATCATTATCTGTAACAGGATAAATATCACCAGCCTTTACTGTGATATCTTTTTGTTCAGTATTCGTATCGTTTGTCATCGTACTTTCCTTTCTACTTTGTGTTTATGTTTGGCTTTAAAGTTAAGCCTCCTAAAGGTGTCGACCTATGACTTAATCGACACCAATTCGAATACATATTTTCCAATCGAAAGCTGTAAACTAGTGATGTTGGCAGTGCTCGATTGACTCTTGAATGCCATCCCAAATAGCACTTGTCGGAACAAGCATCGGCTTTTTTATTATGGTGTATTGAATCGACTCTTTGTCTGGCATGTAATTGAAGCCGAGTACCACTTTCCCAACAACCGAGTCTGTTGTAGCTGTGCCTTGAAGTGCATCAGCGGGTTCATAAACAGTACTGTGCTCTTGTTCGCTCGTACGTTTAACACAAGACCATACTGCTTGGGTGACGCCGCCAAATGTCCGTTTTTTAGTCATTTCAATCTCCTTGTTTATATGAATTTTTATGTGTAAATACGCGAACAAGTGAAAAATCAGGGCCACTTGTTTTGTTAAAAACAACAATAGCATAGAATTTTATTGCAAGTTATTACACGTTATTACAGCGTTTTTGGAAGAGATCGCGACGTTTCATACCCATATAAATATGTGGAAATGTTCTAAGTGTTTGAAGGATAATGTGGTTCGCATCCAAACCACCTCAATATGCGAGCGTCGTTTGAATTAAAAGCAATTTAGGCATGTAGATAATGGTTATTCTCTTGTTAAAGTCAGTCTTTTATGAAAGTAACGCAGTATAAATCATTTAAACCAGCCCTTTGGACTGGCTTTACACAGGTATTTACTCTTCGCGTTGTTATTATTAAAAGGGACTACCATTGTTACAAAGTAACGACTTGATATTAAGTCCCTCTAAAACGCTGAATTCTGCACCTTGACGTGGTTTGGGTACTGAGGGATCCCCACGAATATTTATTCATGTAATCCCTCCATATTGACTGTTAAATTTGAGAGTTCGGACAATACATAAATGTACTCTTCTAATGGTATGAAATACCTATCGTCATCAATGATTTCACGCGCAATCATTATTATTGATAATACCATTCGCGCTTTTTGTGTATTCGCTTGCAATGAATAGTGGAGCTTTTTCATGACTGCGGCACACCCTATGCACCATAATAAATATAAAATAAGCGCCGCTATAAGCAGTAAATTATCAAATCGGTTAACACTTCGGGAGTTAGCGCACTCCAAACCAATCCCTAATTTATTATTTTTTGTATCTCTAAAATTTTCTTCTATTTGCATACTTTGGCTATAAAGGTTTACTGATTTTTTTGTACTCTTCATAAATTTACAGGCAAGTTGAACACCAGTAACCACGGCTCTTTCGCATCTTTTTGATGAATTTTATCTGTTGTTCTTTGTGACGTCCCGCCTCGTTTTTTCTTCGCTTTTCGGCCTTTTGGCGTTCGCTTATAAATTGCCGCATTGCACGGGAACTTTGCCGTTTTACCATAATAAATTGAGCCAAGGTTATCAGCCTTACCAATACGCGCATCGGCAAACCATTGATAACTGGTTTTCCATTCTTGTTTATCTTGGGAGAGAGATACTCGCCCCCCTTACTCTCCCTATCCAATACCAATTTTTTCTTCTACTATTTTAAACCATGGAGCACGATAGATAGCATCTGACACAATGATTGGCATACATCCTTCAGGTAATATTTGTTCGAGCGTGTCTAAAAATGCTTGATGTGCTTTATTGGTATTCAGTTCGCTCTCAGGATGAATTTTTTCATAGAGCGTTAAGCTTCTCCCATTCATTGGAATACTGGCGCGCAATACTTGAAACATCCCTTGTCCATTAATAGGTGACCAATCGACTAATATGATGGGGGACTTTTTATTTCCAATTAACTGCGCTGACATATAGTCATGAAAGAAAAGACGCTCGCTGTGTAAGAGCGTGTTACCGATTAAGCGGTCATCGCGTTTAATATCATTTTTCTTTGTTGTTTTTGATAGGCTTTTCAATCCCCTACCTAAATATGTTACAGACACACGTTGATCATAAATACCAGAGTCAATGAAGGTAAATAACGTGTTTAATCGAGTAGAGTGAATTTCAGAGTAGGCAGCAGCGATATCATTCTGTATTATATTTGTGATCTTCATGGCTATTGTTTTAAGTTGTTTTTGGCGAAGTAATTTGATCACAATTAGTCATGAAGGTCGGATCCCCTTTACTCATCTTTTTTAAATTCATTTCGTGGGGATTCGTCAGGATTTAAACTACTTCCAACCTTGTAGCCACTTTTGGTTATCTTTTAAATCTCGCCAACTAATTGGATATTGATTTTTTGACATAACAGCCTCGGTAATACATTCAATTACGTTGCCATCTTCATCAAACTCCACCTCAACAATAATGAAGTGTTTTTCTTTATTTATAGCAGGTGTTGCGGTCCATTTACTATTCAATAATTTTTTAGGGCTTAATTTATTCATTTCGCGGATTCAAATCTGAAGTGCATAACGTTTAGGCGGCTTTAGCCGCCAAATGATCTTGCATCAATTTTGCAGGCGTTTCAAATCCAAGTGTCTTTCTCGGACGATTATTAAGTTGCTCAAGTACTGGTATAACTTGCGCTGGTGTTACCGCCTTAAAATCTGTGCTCTTCGGCCAATACTGGCGTAGTAATCCATTCGTGTTTTCATTCAATCCGCGCTCCCATGAGTGATAAGGATGAGCAAAATAAACAGGAACACTTAATGCCTTTGTGATTTGCTCATGATAAGCGAACTCTTTTCCATTGTCAGCCGTGATGGTATGAAGCGCTGACCTATATGGTCTTAATAGTTCTATCGTCGCCGCAGTGACGGCTTGTGCTGTTTTGCCTGCCACCTGAGTTGATACAGTGAATTGGGTGACCCGCTCTACAATGGTAACAAGGGCGCCTCGATGACCTTTACCTATGACGGTATCTATTTCCCAATCTCCGATACGGCCTTTCTCATCAACTATTTGTGGACGTTCTTCAATGCTAACGCGATTTTTTATTTGCCCTCGGTTTGTCTTACCATGACTGCGCTTGTGATATTTCTTACCGTGTCGGCGCAGATGTAGGTATAACTCACCACCTGCTTTTTTATCTTCCCAGATATATAGATAAATGCATTCATGACTGACAGATTGTTTATTTTCCTTGCGCAACCATCCCGTTATTTGTTCAGGACTCCACTTCTCATTAAGCTTCTGGGTAATTAAAGCCATCATTTCAAGTGTCATCTTAAGTGGTTTTCTTGCACTTCTTCGGCGAGACAAAGCCCGCTCATGAGCTTGTTTGTATCTGTAACCTCGCTTGCCTGTATTTCTAGCAAGCTCTCTTGAAATCGTAGATTGCGATAAATTAGTTAGCTCAGCAATACTTTGTTGCGTAAAACCGCTTTTCTTTAGAACAGCGATCTGGCATCTTTGCTCATAGGTCAGTTGTTTGTAATGTCTCATTGTAAAATCTCTTGCCGGAGAAAAAGCAGTTAGCTTATGAGCAACTGACCACTTAATCTAGTCAAAACAAGTTATGCACTTACAATTTGAATCTAGGTTTAATATAGCGACTCTTACTCGTAACTTATATAAGGCAACTATACGACCCCAACACCTACTTAGTTCAGGTTACTGAGCAACTAGCTTGCCCTTATACATTTGCATTTGGCAATGAAAGTCATATTCACCGGCTTCAAGCGCAGGTAGTTTAACTGTATTGCCATCACCCATTGCCAGCGTTTTACTTATATCAAGCTGTGGAAATACCACGGTTTCGGCGCATGGCGCGCTGTCTTTTCTATCAAAGGTAAGTACAACTTCTTTGTTAGCTGCCACTTTAATGTGTCCTGGCTTATAAACACCGTTATCAACGACTATCGTTACTTTGTTGTCATCACTTTGTGTTTGCTCTGGTTTGTATAGCCAAAACCAATAAATAATTGCGGCTATTAACAGTGCACCGCCTATATTAATCATCAACATAATGTACTCCTTAGCTTAAATTACGATTTATTTGGTTTGAAAAAACGTAAGCGATTAGCGTTACTTACCACTGTAAGCGATGAAAGTGCCATAGCTGCACCTGCAACAACAGGGTTAAGTAGTATTCCAAAAAATGGATACAACACGCCAGCTGCAATCGGAATACCCGCCACGTTATAAATAAAGGCACCAAATAGGTTTTGTTTAATATTTGAAATAGTTGCATTACTCACTGCAATTGCATCAGCAAGGCCATGTAACGAACCACGCATTAAGGTAATGTCTGCACTTTCTATTGCAACATCGGTACCTGTACCAATTGCAAACCCTACATCCGCTTGCGCAAGTGCGGGGGCATCGTTAATACCGTCACCTGTCATACCCACTATTTCACCGTTAGCTTGGCGTTTTGTTACTTCGTTTACTTTGTCATCGGGCATTACTTCTGCAATAAAGTCATCAATACCGACTTGCTTAGCAACGGCTTGTGCAGTGGCTTTGTTGTCACCTGTTAGCATAACTAGGTGGATACCTTTATCTTGCAGGCGTTTAATAGCTTCAACTGAATCCTCTTTGATAGGATCCGCTACTGCAATAATAGCGTGGAGCTTATTATTGCTTGCAAAATACATGGGCGTTTTAGCATCACTGGCAAGTGCTTGAGCTTGCTCGGTTGCATCATCAACGGCCACGTTGTATTTATCCATTAGCGCTTTATTACCAAACAACAATGTTTGCCCGTCAACACTGCCAGTGACACCTTTACCTGTCATTGCGTTAAAGTCAGCTACTTTGCTTAAAGCTAAGCCCTGCTTTTGAGCATATGCCGTAATTGCTTGGGCCAGTGGGTGCTCTGAGCTACTTTCAAGGCTTGCAACACGTTGCATTACTGTATTTTCATCACTGTTATTAAAGGTAACTACATCGGTAACTTGCGGTGTGCCTTGAGTAATAGTGCCTGTTTTATCTAAAATCATGGTGGTGATTTTAGATGTTGTTTGCAGCGACTCACCATTTCGAATTAATATTCCTGACTCTGCAGCTTTACCAATACCCACCATAACCGACATAGGGGTTGCGAGTCCTAGCGCACAAGGACACGCAATAATAAGTACGGTGGTAACCGCAACAACGGCATAAGCAATTGATGGCTCAGGTCCGAAGTTTAACCATGCAAGGCCTGCAAGTACTGCAATAATCATGACTGTTGGTACAAATATTCCAGATATAACATCAGCTAAGCGCCCTATTGATGGCTTTGAGTTTTGTGCACGCTTAACCATATTGATAATATTGGCAAGTGTGGTTTCGCTACCAATGTACGTGGCTTTAAATAATAAAGTGCCACTTTTATTAATACTTCCGGCAACGACTTTATCGCCCGTTTTTTTGCGGACGGCCATTGGCTCACCAGTAAGCATTGACTCATCAACCGTACTGCTGCCTTCAATAACATCGCCATCCACAGGGATTTTTTCACCCAGGCGTATGCGTACTTCATCATTTTTTACAACATCACTAATGTCGATGTCTTGCTCTTGCCCATCGCGAATTACGCGTGCAGTTTTTGGTTGCAGGCCAATTAAGCGTTTAATTGCTTGTGAGGTGCGCCCACGTGCTTTTACTTCAAAAGCGAGCCCTAAACTAATTAAACCGATGATCATCGACGATGCTTCAAAATATACGTGTCTTGCGACTTGTGGTAATAAGTTTGGTGCTATTACTACAAACATTGAATACAACCACGCAGTACCTGTACCAAGCGCTATTAATGTATCCATGTTGGCAGCATGGTTTTTGAATGCCTGCCATGCACCGTTGTAAAATTGTTTACCTGATATAGCCATAACCACAAGCGTGACTATACCCACTAAAAACCAGGCTATTCGTTGTGTGTCGGTGGTCACACTCATGTCAAAAATAAGCCCGTATATCATTAACGGCGCACCGACCCCTAACGCTAATATCATATTACGCATCAGCTTTTTATAATGTGCCTCATCCGACTTTGCTTTTTCATCAAGTGCATCTTGATCAGACTCATTACTCATTGGCTTAGCTGAATAACCAATGTTTTCGACTGCTTTAATAAGCGTGCTTTCACAAGCTTTACCTTCTACACGTACTGTACGCTGTGCAAAGTTCATTTCCACGTTTTGCGCGCCTTGCACGCTATTAAGGGCTTTTTCAATTTTAGCCACACAACTGCCGCAATTAGCGCCTTCAATAATAAAGTTTTGCGCGGTGTCTTTTGTATTAGTCGTCATTACGCTGCTCCTTATTTGCAGAATCGTTTATTGGATCAACAAAAGATTCTATTAAACTACACACGTCACTGGCATTTGCACCATCGGCTGATGTATCCCATTGATCCAGAGCTGCATGCATCCTGTTTCGTAGTTTTAATGTTTCTTGAAATAGTGCTTCGGTTTCTTCTAGGCGTTTAGTAATGAGTTTTCGCGTTAACGGACAAGGACAATTCCCTTGCTCTGACTCGCCTATAATGTGTTGAATATCTTTGAGTGAAAAACCAAGTTGACGCGCACTAATAATAAACTTTAAACGTTGCTGGTCTTGCTTTGTATATTCTTGATAGCCATTTTCTTCACTGCGTATTGGGTTAAGTAACCCAATACGTGTGTAATGACGAACAGTATCGGCAGTCACGCCCATTAATTTGGCAAGTTGTTTAACATACATAATTTAGCCCCGTGGAATTTCAATAGATCAATAATAAACCTATGTGCAACACACAGGTCAATAGAGAGGAGCATTAAAGCATAATTTAAATTTACTGAAACTGATTTAGCGAAAAAGTGAAAGCGCTCTGGCTAGAGCGCTTAAATAAGAGAGATAAAAGTATTGAATCTATTGTTCTTTAAAGGTTAAATTTAACCAGCAAATATCAGCAGTCTCTAGTTAGCATGCTCGCGTGAGGCTTTTAGCTCTTCGCTTAGCTTGCCTGCTATATCTTGAATTTTTGGTATAGCATCTTTCATTAAGCTTTGTGACATTTGCATAGACTCTTGCATTACAACAGGCATTTTTTCAAGTATTTTTTGCCCTGTATCTGTTTTATAAAACGCTAACATATCAGCAATTTCTTGCTCACTAAAATGTTTGTCGTACACGCTAATCATCATTGGCTGCATTTTAGCCCAGCTCATTTCGGTTTTTAATACCGTTGTCATGTCGCCGTAGTATTTATCAAAAATAGCCTGTTCAGAAGGCTTAACGCCCATTTGGTCTGACATGCCTTTCATCATACCTTCAACCTGGCCGTACATAGAATCAACCATTGCATCCATGTTCATTACATTAATGAGTTCATCTATTTTTTGCTGCTTAGAATTTTGTTCAGCATACAAACTACTAGAAAAAATCAGTAATGATAAAAGTAGTACCTTACCCATAATAATATCCTTTATATAAATAATGGACTTATGGTCACATGAATAATTTGTATTGTAAAGGGTACAAGCAATCATTAAAAAGGCCGAGTAAAATAAATTTATTCGGCCTTTTATAAATATATTTTTATGCTAATCGTCTTCTACATTATCTAGGCCTTTAGTGCCTTCTTTGGCTTTTAGCTTATGATGGATAGCAGACTTTATTAACATGTAGCCACTAATAGGTGCCGTAATTAGTAAAAATATAGTAATGAGTATTTCTTTAACACTTAGGCCATGCCCTGAATTTGCAAAATAAACCATAGCAGCAATTAACATACTCGCCATGCCCAACGTGGTTGCTTTAGTTGGTCCATGCAAACGCATAAAAAAGTCAGGTAGTTTAATTAAGCCTATTGAGCCAATTAAAATAAACGTACCACCAAATAACAATAATATTGATACAACCCATTCGCTGATCATGTTTTCACCTTATTCAATTATATCGCCACGTAGTAAATACTTACACACTGCAACTGTACTTATAAAACCGAGCATAGCAATAAGCAGTGCAGCTTCAAAATAAAGCCCTGTATCCATACTAATACTGTATAAAATAATCAGTGCGATGACGTTAATGTACATAGTATCGAGCGCTAAAACACGGTCAGGCACTGACGGACCGATGATCAATCGCCATAAATTAAGTAATAATGATAAGCCAATCATCGAAAAAACAATGAGTAATACAGTATCTAACATTGAAATATCTCCTTTAGTGGAGCTTCGTAGCGTTGTTTTATTTGTTTGATAAGTGCTTTTTCATCTTTAAGATCAAGCACATGTATTAATAAGTAGCGTTGCGTTGGCTCTTCACCCTCAAGTAACGATTCAGCAATTGGGTAAACCTCTGCACTCACAGTACCAGGTGTAAGCGATACACAACTGGCCAATATAGTAATTGGCATATCATGGGTTAAATCTATCGGTACTTTTATAAAGGCCGGACGCAAATTTTTAGATGGCCCAAGTATAAGTAAAGCCACTTGTAAATTTGCTACAACAATATCGTACAGCACAATAAGCAACTGCTTGAGAGCCAAGCCCGGCTTTAAAATTAGCGGCTGAGGCTCGCGAAGCGAAAAACTTAATATCGGGATAAGTATTGCAAAAATAGTCGCTAATACTAAGTGCCCTACCGACACGCTATTATTTAACAATAGCCAAACCATAAACAAAAATAAGCTACGAAATGGCGTTGGTAACCAACGAAAACGGGCTTGTAATCTCATCACATGCCTCCTTTAAGTACAGCATTAATGCCGCCGCTTATGTCATGTAACTGCACAGCAGCACCCAACATATATTCACTAATAGGCCCGCCAAAAATTACTAATAATGGTGAACACGCAAGTAAACCTATAATTACAATTACTTGCAATGGGTTCGCATTTACACACTCAGCATTTTCGCTATTTTTACTTTTATGCTCCCAGAACAAGGTTGTGCCAGCGCGCGAAAGCGCTACTAACAACGCAAAACTTGTTACTAAATATACTGGCCAAAATAGTAAAGCTTGCTCACTGTTTAATGTCGCTTTAAGTATCCAAATTTTACCTACAAAGCCTGATAGTGGCGGCATACCAACTACCGTTAAAGCCGCAATAATAAAGCACACACCTAATAAAAATGGCTGTTTAACAGAGCGACCCGCCACAAGCCTATCGCCAACTTTACCGCGCTGGATTGAAACTAAGTCTGCTAGTAAAAATAGTGCGGCACTAACAAGTGTTGAATGCACTAAATAATATAAAAGTGCAGCAGTGGCATTTACATTTTGTAATGCGATTAACGCAACCAACGTACCTACCGATACTAATACTAAGTTAGCCGTTAATTTACGTAAATCTTGCGCTGCAATAACACCAATGGCCCCCACTATAATGGTGGCAATTGCTAAACCCCAAAGCCAAGGCTGCGCCATGTGTTCAAGCGCTCCTGCTTGTTCGCCAAATATCACCGTGTAAACTCTAAGCATGGCGTAAACGCCTACTTTGGTCATAATCGAAAACAATGCAGCAACCACAGGTTTAGCACTTGCATACGTATTTGGAAGCCATAAATGCAGAGGTAATAGTGCGCCCTTTAAAGCAAATACAATGAGCAATAATAAACCACCGGCTTTTGCTAGGTATACATCATCGCCCGAAAGCTGTGATACTTTTTGCGCCATATCTGCAATATTGAGCGTACCAAGTACACCGTACAAAATACCCAAACCGATTAAAAATACGCTTGAGCCAACTAAATTTAATATTACATATTGCAGCGCAGCACGGGTGTTTTGTTTATCACCTGCGTGCATTAACAATGCATATGATGCAATCAGTAATACTTCAAAAAATACAAATAGGTTAAATAAATCGCCAGTTAAAAACGCGCCATTTACACCCAATATTAAAAAATGAACAAGTGGATGATAAAAGCTGCCTTTTTCATCATCGCCAGCACTACCATATAAAATAGCGCCCAAACCTAAAAGTGAAGTTAACGTAACCAATAAAGTTGACAACATATCGGCTACTAAGACGATTCCAAATGGTGCAGACCAATTACCAATAGCGTAAACGTTAATACCCGTATTATTAATATGTACAAGTAAAAATACACTAATAGCAAAAGTAGCTATTGCCATTACAATTGAAACTAAGCGGCGAATTTTGACGCTTTTACCACATGGTGGCAGTAATAAAATAACGGCCGTAAGCATAGGTAATAAAATGGGGAGCGAAGCTAAATGTTGGATCATTTTTGCTCCTTGTTATCTGCTGAGGTATTAGGCACATAACCATCAACATGGTCGCTACCTAAATCGGCGCGTCCACGTATTGCCAAAATAACCACGAATGTGGTCATCGCAAAACCAATAACAATAGCTGTAAGCACTAAAGCTTGAGGTAGAGGATCGGCGTATTCTGTACCAGTACCAAGCACTACCGCTTTATTAATAGTAAGACGACCTGCTGAAAACAAAAATAAATTAACAGCATATGAAATCATAGTAAGCCCAAGTACTACAGGGAACGTACGAGCTCTTAGCAGTAAAAACACACCGCAACTGACCAATACTCCAACGCAAGATGCGTACAATAATTCCATTAAATATTTACCTCTTTTTTCTGGGTATCTGCCGTCATATTACCTAAGCTTGCTAAAATCATTAGCGTAGCGCCTACAACCGTTAAGTAAACACCTAGGTCAAATGCAATCGCGCTGGCAAGCTCTGTTTTACCGACAAACGGAATATCAAAGTAGTCAAACCAAGTTGTTAAAAATGGCTTATCAAAGAACCAGCTACCCACACCTGTAAACAGTGAAATACCAATGCCTGAAGCTATGATTTTACGATAATTAACATCAAAACGTTCGTTTATCCATGCCGTACCATGCGCCATATATTGTAAAATAAACGCGATTGACGTTACCAGTCCTGCAATAAAGCCACCACCAGGTAAGTTATGCCCTCGTAAGAAAATATACGCCGACACCAACAACGCAAGCGGTAATAAACTTTGTGAAATACTCGCCAATAATATTGGATGACGTTCTTTAGCCCATGGGCGGCCTTCGCTGTCACTTGCAGGCATAAATAATGGAATTCGAGAAAGTACTTTAAATATACCTAATGCGGCAATGCCTAATACGGTAATTTCTCCAAGCGTATCAAAGCCCCTAAAGTCGACCAAAATAACGTTAACTACATTAGTACCACCGCCACCAATTTTAGCGTTAGCAATAAAGAAGTCTGAGATTGAATCTAATGGGCGTGTGAGTAACGCGTAACAAATACTTGCTATAACTACACCTAACGTAGAGGCTATTGCTAAATCTCGAAGTACACGTAATGAACTTGATTCTTTTGGCGTATGTTGGGGCAAGAAAAACAATGCCAGCATAAGTAAAATAATAGTAACCACTTCAACGGTTAGCTGCGTAAGCGCTAAATCTGGAGCAGAAAAACGTGTAAATACAACCGACACCATTAACCCCACAATTGAGAGCATTAACAACGATACCATTCGAGAGCGATGCCAAATAACGGTGGCAAGAGCACCAATAATCAATAAGCCTGCACCAATTGCATTGTGCACATCAACAGGCGTAAGTGGCATGCTACCGGCAAGTTGTTGCATTTCAAATAATGGCCAACCTGCACACAGTAATACTACCGCTAACATAATTACAAGGTAGCGCTGCAGCGATCCATTTTCTGTACTGCTTACCTTTGACTGACACCAAGCAATAACGCTTAATATTACACGTTCAAACGTTTTTTTAGCGTTTAGAGGTGGTAACGATGCTTGAAATTGAAATAGATATTTACGATTAACATAAATAAATAAGCCGCCAACAACAGCCATTGCACTCATAAGTAAAGGTAAGTTAAATCCATGCCAAATAGCTAATTCGTAATGTGGCATCTTTTGCCCTAATACAGCTAAGGATGCCGCAGATAAGATGCCATCAATTGCAAAGTGCGGAAACATCCCTACTAATAAACAAATGACAACGAGTATCTCTATTGGTACACGCATATAACGTGGTGGTTCATGAGGTATTCGTGGTAAATTAATTGGATCACCGTTAAAAAACACATCGTGAATAAAGCGTGCGGAATACGCAACCGCAAATGCGCCTGCAACAGTTGCCAGTACTGGTATTAGCCACGACATAGAACCAAGTACTTGCTGATGCAGCGTTTCTGCAAAAAACATTTCTTTAGATAAAAACCCATTAAGTAATGGTACACCCGCCATTGCAGCCGCCGCGACCATCGCAAGCGTTGCAGTGTATGGTAAGTATCGCCACATACCATTTAATTTACGCATATCGCGCGTGCCTGTTTCGTGATCAATAATACCAACGGCCATAAATAACGACGCTTTAAACGTGGCATGGTTAATGATGTGGAATATTGCCGCAACAGTTGCAAGCTCAGTATCAAGCCCGAGTAACAGCGTTATTAAACCCAAATGGCTTATTGTTGAATAGGCTAACAAGCCTTTTAAGTCATGTTTGAATAATGCTATATAAGCACCAAACAACAGCGTAGCTAAACCCGTTAACCCAACGAGCAAGAACCACGTATCGGTGCCGGCTAAAGCAGGGTGAAAACGTGCTAACAAAAATATGCCGGCTTTTACCATAGTTGCAGAATGTAAATACGCGCTCACTGGCGTAGGTGCAGCCATTGCATGAGGAAGCCAAAAATGAAATGGAAATTGTGCCGATTTAGTAAATGCACCCAATAGCACCAATACCAATGCTACTTCGTATAAATCGTGAGATTGAATTATTGCTTTACTCGCTAGAATAACATCTAAGTCATAACTACCAACAATATCACTCAATAACATTAAGCCAGCAAGTAATGCTAAACCGCCAGCACCAGTCACAGCAAGCGCCATGCGCGCTCCCTTGCGTGCTTCGGACTTATGCCACCAAAAGCTAATTAATAAAAATGAGCTGATGCTGGTTAATTCCCAAAACAACCACAGTTGAATGACGTTGTTAGACATAACAATACCAAGCATTGCAGTCATAAATAGCATTAAGTAACTATATAACTTGGCCATTGAATCGTTAGCGCTTAGGTAGTAACGCGTGTAGAGGATAACGAGCAAGCCTATGCCTAAAATCATAAACATAAACAATAAACTGAGGCCATCTAACCGCAGAGATAAATCGAGTCCTATTGACGGGATCCAAGCTAATGAATAACGAATGGTTTCGCCCGCTAAAACTGCAGGTGCATGGTATAGAGTAATCCCCAAAGCCGTCAAAGGCGCGAGAGCCGTTAAACTAGTGCTTAAATTGCGGGATAACTTACCTGTGCATGCAGAAATAACACTGCCAATTAAGGATAACAAGGGTATCCAGAGCAAAGTCATAATGTAGGGCCTTTTATAATCATAAGTTTATCAGGGCGTCACTCTTTTAGGATTAAGTGATGCTTTTACTGCCTGTTTTTTAACGACATTAATAGTTATAGTTATACTGAAAAACACTAATTTTGTCTATATAAAGCGGGGTTATATGAATGTTTTCAAAACAAAAACTAACAATTTTTTCAAGCTAAAAAATCAATATAGCATTGCTGACGATTGTTAATTTAATATAGCCTTATTTATAGACGTAAGCTCATCTGAGTGACGGTAGAAGTCCCCCTTAGTCATATCTAAATACTTCAACCAAAGTTCCCTGTATTGCGTTGAGAGCCCTAATTGTTGATACTGCATAATAGACCACTTTTCACTTGGCTTATAAGCTATACCTCCTTGTTGACAACTTTCACTTTTATGCCAACCTTCTGGTGCAGGTTCACCATGTGTAATATATAAATTTGGTGCTACAAACCCACTTTGTGCGCACAACCATGCTTGTTTTGATATAGGCAAAGTATACTCATCCTCAAAACGGTTAAAGTGCATAAGTTCGTGTAAAAATATACTGTAGTTTGCCTGTGAGTTAATAAGCATTTTGCCTTTACTGACATTTGCAGTGCCATGCTTTGGCATCATTACTAAAAAATCATAATTGCTAAGAAGCTCATTTTTAAATCTAGAGGCCTGCCAATCACATTGCGCAGCATTATTGATATTACTCTTACAATTGAGCGCAGTCGCAACATAAACGGGCTTTGAAAAACAAAATATATTTTCGCGTGGCTCTGGCTGCCGATTGTATGTAGTTATAAAGTCACCTAATTTATATAAACCATTTCGGTGATCGCTCATTACAATTACATTAAACATACAGTGCTTTTTAGGCTCATCAATATCCTCTAAAAAAGAAAAGCCCAAATTTTGTATAAATTCACGCGGTATATTATTTTCCGCTATAGATAAATGCAACCTGAGGTGATTAAAAACATCCCCTTCTGGTAACTGCTTTATATCGGCTAAAAGCTTTAAATCATCCCAACGTGATTGAGCTAATAACTGAACAGCTAACTCTTTACGCTCAATTGCATTTAATTTATTTATACCTGCCAACCAAAATTGTTTAGCCGTATCACTGTCGTTATTATTTAAAAGTCTTATTGAATAAGCATATTGTGCAGAGGGAATGTGATTTCTAGCCAATATAGCAAGGGAGGTATCTGGTAGTTGCGGTAAATGAACCGCAAAATAATTAGGGAAGCGTCTATAGACTTTTAACACACTGGCCTTTGTGTTCAAAACATGCCAAAAGCCAATCGCGTCAAGGTGATTACCTGAGCCTGTTATTAAAAGGCTACACAGTAATACACCTGCCAATTTTAATGCCTTAACTTGCGTCGTCACCAGCCATTAACTCAAGTTCTAAACGTGCATATTTATACTCAATAAACTCATGTACATTAGTTGCTAGAGCTAATCTAAAATAATCAGCGGCTAAGTATTTATCACCAGCAGCCTGATGCAATTTAGCTAAGTAAAAATAAGCTTCACATAAACGCTGAGCATATTCTTGTTCCGACTTAACACCCTCACTAATGCCAGATAAAAAAGCATGCTCGCTCATATCACCTGCAAAAAGCGAAATTAGTTGAAACGCCCATTGTGAATCGTCAAGTGCTGTTGCATTCGTTTTAAGTTCAACAAGAGCTTGCTCCTTATTTACCTTGGCATCTGCTAAATAAACCCATAATACACGATAAGGGTCATTTGGAGAGCGGGCTAAAAATGCACTAAAATCGGTTTTAGCAATACCAGACCTATCACCATAATAAAGTGCAATACCTCGATTTAAATAAGCATATTCATGATCTTCATCAAGCTCAAGGGCCGAATCGAAAAATTCATAAGCTTTTTCATATTGTTGCATTAACGTATGTTGAATACCCAAAAAATTATATACTTCAGCTAAATCAGGCTTAAGTTTTACAGCGCGGTTAAAATCAATACGCGACAGCGTAGTCATGCCTAAGCTATCAAATAACACACCACGGTCATAATATAACTTCGCTTGTTGATCAGGGCTTAAATCTGCTCTATTCAATAACTCTGAGTAGCGTGCAATAGCAATTTCACTTCTAAAGTCAGAGGCTAAAGGTGCAGTAAATGGCACATTAACAATCGGGGTTGGTTCTGATTCTGTTGTAGTTTGGCAAGCGCTTAAAGACAAAATAGCGAAAGATGCCAAAGCTAAATGTTTGAGTATCATTAAAATCCTTAATACCAAGATAGGTAGCAATATGACAGACGATGTCTCAATAGGTTCATAGCAATTGATGAACTATTATTGCTCTAGGTAAACTGCTCAGTAATTAGGTAAAATTATGTTGTGAGTTTGTCACTTTTAAATTTGAACACTATTTATGAGTAATTTAGCTTCCTTGAATAATCTTTGTTTAAATTTAATTAGCCTCATTAAAGCATAAAAAAAGGGGCTAAACAGCCCCTCTTTTATATTATCCAGTAAATATCTGGATGAAGTATTAGCAATTACGCGTCAGTTGGCGCGTCAGCTGCAGGTGCTGCTGATTCCATTGCTTCTTTAATACTTAGACGTACACGGCCTTGGCGATCTACTTCTAGTACTTTAACTTTAACTTCTTGACCTTCAGAAAGGTGATCAGCCACGTTATTAACGCGCTCAGTACTAATTTGAGAAATATGTACTAGACCATCTTTACCAGGAAGAATGTTTACAAACGCACCGAAGTCTACGATACGTACAACTTTACCTTCGTAGATAGTACCTACTTCAAGTTCAGCTGTTAATTGCTCAATACGGCTAATCGCATTAGCTGCACTTTCGCCATCTGTAGCGGCAATTTTAATTGTACCGTCGTCACCGATTTCAATCGTTGTGCCAGTTTCTTCAGTAAGCTGACGAATAGTTGCGCCACCTTTACCAATAACTTCAGCGATTTTCTTCTGTGGGATTTTCATTGTGTATATGCGAGGAGCAAACATTGATAGCTCTTCAGAAGGAGCCGAAATCGCTTCATCCATCACTTCTAAGATATGTAAACGTGCAGCTTTTGCTTGTTTAAGCGCAATTTGCATGATTTCTTGAGTGATACCTTCGATTTTGATATCCATTTGAAGTGCAGTAATACCCGCAGCAGTACCGGCAACTTTAAAGTCCATGTCACCTAAGTGATCTTCATCACCTAAAATGTCAGAAAGAACAACGAATTTTTCGTCTTCTTTAACTAGACCCATCGCAATACCGGCAACAGATGCTTTAATTGGTACACCCGCGTTCATAAGTGCTAGTGAAGTACCACAAACAGACGCCATTGAAGAAGAACCGTTTGATTCAGTAATTTCAGATACTACACGGATTGAGTAAGGGAACTCAGTAAGTGTAGGCATTACAGCTGAAATACCACGCTTAGCAAGGTTACCATGGCCGATTTCACGACGCTTAGGAGAACCAACAAAACCAGTTTCACCTACACAGAATGGAGGGAAGTTGTAGTTAAGCATAAAGTGGTTTTTATGAGTACCCGTTAAATCGTCGATTAACTGTGAATCACGTTCTGTACCAAGTGTCGCTGTTACTAACGCTTGAGTTTCGCCACGTGTAAAGATAGCAGAACCGTGAGTACGCGGTAATACGCCAGTCATTACGTCTAGTGCACGAATCATATCTGGTTCACGACCATCGATACGTTTTTCGCCAGCAGCGATACGGCCACGAACGATTTTCTTCTCAAGTGAACCGAAGATTTTGCCAATTTCTTGCTTGTCTAAAGACTCGCCTTCAGCAAGTTCAGCTGTTAATACTGCAACAACTTCATCCTTCGCTTCGCCAAGTGCTTCTTTACGCGCTACTTTATCAGTGATTAAGTAAGCTGCGCCTACCTTATCAGCAGCGATAGTTGCTACTTTATCTTCAAGTGCAACATTTTTCTCAGGTGCAGTCCAATCCCAAGTAGGCTTGCCTGCTTGCGCTTTAAATTCTTCGATTGCAGTGATGATCGCTTGAGATTGCTCATGACCATATACAACAGCACCAAGCATTACGTCTTCAGCAAGTACGTTAGCTTCTGATTCAACCATAAGTACCGCTTTATCAGTACCGGCTACCACTAAATCAAGTTGGCTTTCTTCAAGCTCTTTTAATGTAGGGTTAAGTACATATTCGCCGTTGATGTAACCAACGCGAGCTGCACCAATTGGGCCACTGAACGGGATACCAGAGATAGCAAGTGCTGCTGAAGTACCAATCATCGCAACCATATCTGGTTGGATTTCAGGGTTAACAGAAACAACAGTTGCAATAACTTGTACTTCGTTTACAAAACCGCTTGGGAAAAGTGGACGAATTGGACGGTCAATAAGACGTGCAATAAGTGTTTCGCCATCGTTAGGACGACCTTCACGCTTTAAGAAACCACCTGGGATACGACCAGCAGCGTACATACGCTCTTGGTAGTTTACCGTTAATGGGAAAAAGTCTTGACCTGGTTGTGCTTCACGCTTACCTACAACAGTTACTAAAACTGAAGTATCGCCAATGCTTACTAGTACTGCGCCGTCGGCTTGACGAGCGATTGCACCAGTTTCTAGTGTCACTGTGTGTTGACCTAGTTGAAATTCTTTAATAATTGCTTGCACTTAAAATATTCCTTAAATGTATTCTAATAAGTTGTCATCAAAGTACCAATTACAGTACATAATTGTATTCAGTTGGAAATCAATTAAGTACTACAATTGGCAATGATGTGGATAAGCGTAGATAAACCTTTTTATCTACGCGCATAGTATATACCAAAGCTACTTCAAAATGCGAGTCTAGGGTGTGTTGTTCTTTGCGGATTGAAATTTGTTCAATCTAACTACTCGATTTCAGCTGGGCTTATTTAGCGGTTAAATACAATAGCTCTTGGTAAGGTATGAAATGGGGGTTTTATATTGCAATTCAATAGGTTTAAGAATTTTCTTAATTTAAAAACACAAATTTCAGGCACAAAAAAAGGAGCTAAAAAGCTCCTTTTTCTATAATCTAGTTCTTAGCGACGTAGGCCAAGTTCTTTGATTAGTGCAGTATAACTAGTGATATCTTTACCTTTAAGGTAATCAAGTAGTTTACGGCGAGTGCTTACTTTACGAAGCAGACCACGACGTGAGTGGAAGTCATGCTTGTGATCAGCAAAGTGACCTTGAAGCTTGTTGATATCATAAGTAAGTAATGCTACTTGTACTTCTGATGAACCTGTATCGCCTTCTGCACGTGCAAATTTAGCAATGATATCGATTTTTTCTTGATTGCTTAGTGACATAGTAACTCCAAAAATTAAATTTAAAAAGGTGTCTTAGCCGATCACTAATTCAGCCAAAACGATTAAGCGGGCGTATTCTACCAACTGTGGGAATAACTACAAGTTAATTATCCCCATCTACAACTAATAAGCCACTACTGGGCACATTAGTTGCTTATTCCGGCTTTACGTAATCATCTTGCTGGCTAGCAAGACCACGTTTAACCTTTAAATGTCCATTTGAGTTGCGTTCACCAGTACCAATAAATATATTATCCGCAACAACTTTAATTGCACCATCAGGTAAAGCGATTGGTAATTCTACAGCTTGCCCGTGACTAAAAACTCCCCCTTGTTCTTTTGTGATTTCAACAACGGGTAAATCAGTTAAAGCAGTGTCTATAGGTAATAACAACGAGTCTAAATAAGTTGAAGGCGCAAGCTCTTCTTCTTTCGCTTTAGCAAGTAATGCTTCAATTTCATCAAGCGATACCATTTTATCTGCCGGATACTGACCAACAGCGGTTCTGTGGAGCATAATAACGTGTGCACCGCAGCCTAGGTTTTCGCCTAAATCGTCAACGATTGTACGAATGTACGTCCCTTTAGATACATGAGCCGTCATTTGTAATACGTTGTTTTGTTCATCAAATTCGTCAAACGATAAGCTAAACACGTTTATTTTTCTGCATTTGCGAGGTACTTCAATACCTTCGCGAGCGTACTTATATAACGGTCTACCTTGATACTTAAGTGCCGAGTACATTGACGGATATTGATCAGACTCACCAACAAAAGCAGCAATTTCTTTTGTTAGCTGTTCACGCGTTACGTTCACATCTTTAGTGCTAACAATTTCGCCATCAGAATCTGATGTTGTTGTACGCTCACCCAGTTGTGCACGAACGATATAGGTTTTATCTGTATCGAGTAAAAACTGCGTAAACTTAGTCGCTTCACCAAAACAAATTGGCAGCATACCTGTAGCAAGTGGATCTAAAGCACCTGTGTGCCCAGCTTTTTGCGCAAAATAAACACCTTTTGCTTGCTGTAATGCTTTATTTGATGAAATGCCTTGCGGTTTGTTTAACAACAAAATACCGTCAACTGCACGGCCTTTACTGCGCTTTGCCATCTGTATCAGTGCCTTCTTCGCTATCTGTATCGTCTACGTGCTCAGTACTTTCTTCGCTATCTAAAACTTCATCAGCATCAACACTTTCTACGTCTTCATCAACATGCTTTGCGTTATCTTCGCGGATAATAGAATCCACTAAATTAGAAATACGCATACCTTCCATTAATGAGTTATCAACAACAAACTTTAACTCAGGCATTATACGTGCACGAATACGCTTACCAAGTAACGAGCGAATATAACCCGTTGCTTCATTTAGTACTTTTGCGCTTTGCTTTGCTGCATCTTCATCTTGTGTGTTAAACACAGTAATGAAAATTTTGGCATAAGATAAATCGCGCGATACTTCTACCGCTGACACTGTCACCATACCTAAGCGTGGATCTTTAATTTCGCGTTGTAAAATTACAGCAATTTCTTTTTGGATTTGCTGTGCAACACGATCAGTGCGAGAAAATTCTCTCATTATACTTGTCCTAAAATAATAACTTATTGAAATTAAATAATAAGTTAACTAAATAATGGATATGCAAATGGGGGCTAAGCCCCCATTTAAAATCTTAGCGTAGAGCGTGTAGAACGCCCGGGCGTTAACCTTAAGCGTTCAATACACCCTAGTAACAATTATAGAGTACGTTGTACTTCAACTGTTTCAAATACTTCGATTTGGTCACCAACACGTACGTCATTGTAATTCTTAACGCCGATACCACATTCCATGCCGTTACGAACATCAGCAACATCGTCTTTAAAGCGACGAAGTGACTCAAGCTCACCTTCATAGATAACCACGTTTTCACGTAGTACACGGATTGGAGCGCTACGTTTGATAACACCTTCAGTAACCATACAACCAGCAATTGCGCCAATTTTTGGAGACTTAAATACGTCACGAACTTGAGCAAGACCAATGATTTCTTGTTTAAACTCTGGCGCTAGCATACCTGACATGGCTTGCTTAACTTCTTCGATTAAGGCATAAATTACGCTGTAATAACGAAGGTCTAAGTTTTCAGTATCAATCACTTTACGAGCAGAAGCATCAGCACGAACGTTAAAGCCAACTACAATTGCGTTAGACGCTGCAGCTAGGGTTGCATCGGTCTCAGTAATACCACCAACACCTGAACCAACAATCTTCACTTTTACTTCATCAGTAGAAAGCTTAGTTAGTGAATCAGAGATTGCTTCGATAGAACCTTGAACGTCTGCTTTAAGTACCACGTTAACTTCAGAAACATCGCCTTCAGTCATGTTAGTAAACATGTTTTCAAGCTTAGCTTTTTGCTGACGTGCTAGTTTAACATCGCGGAACTTACCTTGACGGTATAAAGCAACTTCACGCGCTTTACGCTCATCTTTAACAACAGTCGCTTCGTCGCCCGCAGCTGGAATACCAGAAAGACCTAAAATCTCAACTGGAATAGATGGACCAGCAGATTTAATGTCTTTACCGTTTTCATCGCGCATTGCACGAACACGGCCATACTCAAGACCACATAATACAATGTCACCTTGGTTAAGCGTACCAGATTGAACAAGTACTGATGCTACTGGACCACGGCCTTTATCAAGACGAGATTCAATAACAACACCTGCAGCCATACCTTCAGTAGGTGCAGTTAATTCTAAAAGCTCAGATTGCATAAGCACAGCTTCAAGAAGGTCGTCAATACCTAAACCAGTTTTAGCTGAGATATGAACATACTGCGTATCGCCGCCCCACTCTTCTGGAATAACGTCAAGTACAGCTAGTTCGTTTTTAACGCGATCTGGATCTGCGCCTTCTTTATCCATTTTGTTTACAGCAATGATTAAAGGAACGCCAGCTGCACGTGCGTGCTGTACCGCTTCTTTAGTCTGTGGCATAACGCCATCATCTGCTGCAACCACTAGGATTACGATATCTGTCGCTTTAGCACCACGAGCACGCATTGATGTAAATGCAGCATGTCCTGGTGTATCTAGGAAGGTAATCATATTGCCGTTTACATCAACATGGTATGCACCAATATGCTGTGTAATACCACCGGCTTCGCCTGAAGCAACTTTTGCAGAGCGAATATAATCAAGAGTCGATGTTTTACCGTGGTCAACGTGACCCATAACAGTTACTACTGGAGCACGTGGCTCTGACTTACCATCTTCATGGCGGTCATTAAGTACTGTTTGCTCTAATTCGTTTTCTTTAACAATGATAACCTTGTGACCCATTTCTTCTGCAACTAATTGTGCAGCTTCTTGGTCAATCACTTGGTTAATGGTAACCATGTCACCCATTTTCATCATTGTTTTTACAACTTCAGCGCCTTTAACAGCCATGCGTGATGCAAGCTCAGCTACTGTAATTGTTTCGCTAATACGCACTTCATTTTTAACATCAACAGTTGGTTTTTGGAAACCATGCTGCAGCGATGCTGGTGCTTTTAACTTAGACTTGTTACGGCCTCTTGACGCTGCAAATTTATCTTTTGCTGGCGCTTTTTTCTTTTTCTTAGCACGGCGTGTACCTTGCTCATCACGAGCATCGGCAACATCTTCTGCTTCACGTGCGTAAGTAGAAGTCGTAAGATGGTGATCCGCTGTTTCTTCGCGTTTCTTACGCTCTTCTTCTTCTTTCTTCCAGCGTGCCGAGTTTTCTTCAGCTAGCTTTCTTGCTTCTTCTGCTTGACGTTTCGCTTCTTCTTCAGCTTTCTTCAATGCGGCCTCTTCTGCTTCTTTTTGCAGACGCTCAGCTTCTATGCGATCTTTCTCAGACTTAGCACTTTGCTCTGGGGTCATCTGCTTTTGTTTCGCTTTACGCTCTGCATCTGCTTTGCGTTTAGCTTCTTCTTTGGCTTTACGGTCAGCGTCTTCTTTCGCTTTGCGCTCTGCCTCTTGTTTCGCTTTTAATTCTGCGGCTTCTTGCTCAGCTTTTTGCTGCTCTTCAAGACGTACTTTTTCTTCAGCGGCTAGGCGTGCTTGCTCTTGTTCTTGTTCCATTGCGCTTTTTTTCACGTACGTACGTGTTTTGCGAACTTCAACTTGAACAGCTTTAGCTTTACCCGTAGAGCCAGTCACACTTAATGTGCTTTTGCTCTTACGTTGTAAAGTCATACGCGCTGGACCATCTGAACCTGTACCGCCATGATGCTTGCTTAAATGATCAAGTAACGTTGCTTTTTCAGCTTCTGTTACATTATCAGTTGCTTGCTTAGTGATACCTGCTTGTGAAAACTGCTGTAGCAATTTATCAACAGTTGTACCTATATCGCCGGCTAGTTTTTCAACATTTACTTCTGCCATAGTGTGTAATACCTCCGTTAATAAATTACTCGTCTGCAAACCAACAAATGTTTCGTGCAGCCATAATTAGTTCACCCGCTTTTTCAGATGAAAGTTCTGTAATATCAACTAATTCGTCAATACCTTGCTCTGCCAAGTCTTCAAGTGTAACAACACCCTTGCTTGCCATAACAAATGCTAAGTGACGCTCTAAGCCTTCAAGCGCAAGTAAGTCTTCAGCAGGCTCTGCGCCTTCTAAGCTTTCTTCCGTTTTAAGTGCTTTAGTTGTTAATGCATCTTTTGCACGTGAGCGCAGCAGATCAACTGTTTCTTCGTCTAAGCCATCAATTTCTAAAAATTCAGATGCTGGTACGTACGCCACTTCTTCAAGTGTCGAGAAACCTTCATTTATAAGTAATGAGGCAAACTCATCATCAATTTCTAAATTTTCAGTGAATAAGTTAAGCAACTTATCTGATTCAGCTTCATTTTTAGTACGCATGTCTTCAACAGTCATCACGTTTAGTTCCCAACCTGTTAGTTGGCTTGCTAAACGAACATTTTGACCATTACGACCAATCGCTTGCGCTAGGTTATCTGCATCAACTGCAATATCCATTGAATGAGTGTCTTCATCCATTACAATTGAAGCAACTTCTGCAGGTGACATTGCATTAATAACAAACTGCGCTGGATTATCGTCATAAAGAACGATATCAACACGCTCGCCGCCAAGTTCTGACGATACAGCCTGAACACGTGCGCCACGCATACCAACACATGCACCAATTGGGTCAATGCGTTTGTCGTTAGATTTAACTGCAATTTTAGCGCGAGAGCCTGGATCACGCGCAGCTGCACGTAACTCAATCATTTCTTCGCCAATTTCTGGCACCTCAATGCGGAATAGCTCCATTAGCATTTCAGGCTTAGAACGCGTTACAAATAATTGTGCGCCGCGAGCTTCAGGCTTAACTTCGTATAAAAGACCACGGATACGGTCACCCGGGCGGAAGTTTTCACGTGGAAGCATATCATCACGGTAGATAACAGCTTCAGCGTTATTGCCTAAATCAAGAACGATAGAATCACGTGTTGCTTTTTTAACAACACCGGTTACTAACTCACCAACTTGATCTTTGTATGCATCGACTACTAAAGCACGCTCAGCTTCACGTACTTTTTGTACGATTACTTGCTTAGCCATTTGTGTAGTTATACGGTCAAATTTAATTGAATCTATTTGCTCTTCAACGTAATCGCCCATCTGCAAATCAGGTTCTTCAACCTGCGCAGCTTCTAACGTAATTTCGCTGTATGGGTTCTCTAAAGAACCATCTTCTAATACTGCTGCAATCTGCCAACGACGGAACGTATCGTAATCGCCGGTCTTACGGTCAATTGCTACACGTACTTCAATTTCGCCATCATGCTTTTTCTTTGTCGCTGTCGCTAATGCGAACTCTAAAGCTTCAAAAATCTTTTCTTTTGGAACCGCTTTCTCATTGGAAACGGCTTCAGCAACCAATAATATCTCTTTTGCCATGGGTAATGCCTCGCTTGCCCTATTCCTTCGCACTCGAATTTAAAACTTAGCGATTAAATTCGCACGTTCGATGTTACTAAGCATGATTAGATGCTCTGCACCATCACTAGATAGTGTGATCATATCGCTGCTAACTGCTACTAAGTCGCCCTTAAAATTACGGCGACCATCCTGTGGAAGTTTAGTACGCACGCGTACTTCCTCTCCTTGCGCCTGCTCGTAATGATCTTGTTTGAATAATAGACGATCAACACCAGGAGACGATACTTCCAAATCATATTCATTTGTAATTGGGTCTTCGACGTCTAAAATCGCACTAATTTGGCGACTTGCATCCGCACAGTTATCAACTGAGATCCCATCCTCATGAGCAATATACACTCTTAAGGTAGAATGGCGACCCGCTTGTACAAACTCAAGACCATGTAATTCAAAGCCTAACATTTCTACCGCTGGCGATAACATGGTTACTAAATCTTGTTCAAGTTTTGTCACGAAAATCCTCCATACAAACAAAAAAAGGGCTTATAGCCCTAAAATACTGAGTTTAAGTTTTGATTTGATGACAAAAGCCATAAATCGAAAGGTGCAGATACAACAACGCCCCGAACCAAGCGGGGCGTCACACCAATAAAGCATAAAACTGTGTGGCCGAGGGCCGAGCTTGGTTGCGAGTCAGTAACTGACCAAATTAAACTACATTAGCCTAAACGCAAAACGCGCATTACTTAGAATGCGCGATATAAATTAATAAGCTTACACTTATTAGTAGAATTGGTTGCGGGAGCCGGATTTGAACCGACGACCTTCGGGTTATGAGCCCGACGAGCTACCAGACTGCTCCATCCCGCGCCAATAGATATTAAATCTTAATTTAATATCGCTGTTAGCGGTTATACAACACACTAAACAATGGCGGCTATTATAAGGATGTGCGGGATAATTAGCAACCATAATAACTAATAAGTTTATAAAATTTGCAATTCGTCAAGTTGTTAATTTAATGTATTACAAATTAACATTTGTTGTAATAACCTTTAGGGCCTCATTATCTTGCGAGCCTAAATTTAAAGCACCCGTTTAGCTTCTACACAAGGCTGTGTCGATCATGTGTGGTTATTCCTCACAAATAAGCGATAGCACAGCATAAATGCCAAACATACGCTGTCCTTAGGTAAAACAGATCTAATCCTCAAAGATCAACAACCCCAATCGTAGCATTGAAGTAAATATTAAACAGCCATCCCAATGAATAGATAATCAATCTCATTAACAAAAACAAAATAAATAAAATCAGTAACTTATTAATTAAACCCTCTATTTAAGCCAATAAACCCGTGCGGTTTCAACTTCTCTAGCTATAATAAAAGCAACGAAAGCAATAACAATCACAATCACACTTAATGCAAAGAGGTATTTAATGAACACAAACCAATCAGTATTATTAAAAAGCCTACAGATTGTTAAGCCGAATTTCCATGCTTTTACAGCACGCTTTCATCGTAAATTAGCAGAATCAGGTATTGTAATGAATTACCCAACTGCAAATCAATTCAACGAAAAAAGTTATACGTTTTACTGCGTGCTAGAGCGCATAATTAAACATTTAGATAATCCATCTTCTGTCACTCCTTTTTTAACACATTATTTAGAACACCTAAATAAACGTAATATTCAGCAAACTGATATAAAAATATTGTGTGATATTTTTTACGCTACTTTAGAAGCTCATCTTGGTCAGCATTTTTGCTTACAAAGCCAAACCGCATGGCAAGAATTTCTAACCTTTTTTGAAAACTGCACTAACAGTTCACTTTTCAATATAAGTAACGTTATTTCACTTCAACAACGAATAAGCAAAACAAAAAATAATACCAATTAGAACCTGTATTTATTGCTCATTCTTTTATAACAAATGCGCTTATATATAAGTAGGTATTGAAATACATATAAACTAAGCATAACAACACTCAAGTTTATAATGAGCCGGTTAAGCTTAATTAAGTAGTAAAAAACAGCCCCTTATAAAACCAGCAAAGCTCAATACCTTTTTAGAATTAGCTCATCGAGCATTAAAAACACCAGCTATTGTAAAACTCCACGCATAATTAAGCAGTACTACAACACCTTTAAAAGATCGTTTTACGGCACTTTGGCGTACTAAACATATTTGGCTCTAAGTATGAAACACTATAAAACACTCAGGCTTATTTTGGGCGACCAACTAAACCCATCGCATTCTTGGTTTAAACAAAAAGATAATGAAACCCTTTATATTATTGCTGAACTTGCACAAGAAACTCATTATGTTAAACACCATATCCAAAAATTATGTGCTTTTTTCCATGCTATGGAAAACTTTGCTTCAGCGTTAAGCCAGGCTGGTTTTAATGTATTGCATTTAACCTTAGATGAGACTTGTAACGACAACAATTTACCCGATTTGCTTAACCGTATTGCAAAACAATATCAGTGCCCGGCAATAGAGTATCAATACCCTGATGAATTTAGACTTCACTCGCAATTAGAACAATTTAAAAAAACGCATATGCTAAGTGTGAGGGCTGTGGATAGCGAACATTTTTTGTTCCCCTTTTCACAAATTAAAAAACGCTTTGTAAAAAATAAACATGTAACGATGGAGCATTTTTATCGCGATATGCGCAAGCAGTTTGATATTTTAATGGACTCCGGTAAGCCTGAAGGAGGTAAATGGAATTTTGATAGTAACAACAGAAATAAATTTTCTAAGAACGACATGCACGACATCCCCTCTCCAAAGCTATTTACTAATGATGTAAAGTCAATTATATCTCGCTTAAACAAACATAAAGTCGCTTATTTTGGCAGTATAGATAATCAACTCTCTTGGCCAACAACGCGAAAGCAAGCAATTAGTAGCCTTGATTACTTTTGTGAATATTTGCTCGTTAATTTTGGCAAATTTCAAGATGCTATGACTGACCAGAGTAAGCATAATACTAGCCTTTACCATAGCCGTTTATCATTTGCTTTAAATACAAAAATACTACACCCGCTTTATGTAATTAAACGCGTAATTACTGAATATAAACAAAGACCCAGCGAAATATCCATTTCACAAGTCGAAGGTTTTATAAGGCAAATACTGGGTTGGAGAGAATACGTACGCGCCATCTATTGGGTTAACATGCCCGACTACGCAACTAAAAATCAACTACAAGCCAATAATAAGATGCCATCCTATTTTTGGACTGGCTCTACTAAAATGAATTGTTTAAGCCACGCACTTACACAAAGTTTAGAAACCTCATACGCGCATCATATTCAGCGCTTAATGGTTATTGGAAACTTTTGTATGCTCACGGGAATTAATCCTGATGACGTAGATAATTGGTATTTAGGTGTTTATATAGATGCAATCGAGTGGGTAGAAATGCCTAATACTCGAGGAATGAGCCAATTTGCCGATGATGGCATTATTGCTACAAAACCCTACGCAGCAAGCGGAAACTATATTAATAAAATGAGCGATTACTGCAAGCGTTGCCAATACGATGTTAAACAAAAAGTGGGAGAAAAAGCATGCCCCCTCAATAGCCTGTACTGGAACTTTATGCACACCCACCGCAGTAAATTAGAGAAAAACCCTCGCATAGGCATGGTTTATAAAAACTGGGACCGACAAACCGAAGAGCAAAAAAAAGCGCTGATAAAACAAGCTGCTGCGCATTTAATTGATTTAGAAAGTTTGTGATATATAAAACAGGTAAACTTGTTAATTAAATGTTTAATTCTTCTGTCATTGTAATGTAATAGCGCTATCTTTTAATAGCGTTAATTTTTAAATACAGCAATGAGATAAAAATGAAAAAAATATTAACGTCGGCAATTATATTACTTACAAGTATCAACCAAGCACACGCATTTAGCCAAGAAACCCATAAGCGGATTGTTATTGACGCTGTAAGTTATATGGAGCAAAACCCACAATCAACGCAATATGCAGCACTGTCGCAATATGCTTTACAAAATAAAATGTCAGTCTCACAACTGGCTGAGCTACTAGGGCAAGCAGCCTATGATGTTGATGATTTTGAAGATACTTTTTTATGTGGTGCCATTACAGGCTCTTGTGTCCAAGCTCCTCTTTGGGGCGCGGCTGAAAGCATTGTAAAATATACTAGCTATTGGCACTTTCAAAACCATACGCAAGGCGCTGATCAGCATGGTAATGATTTTGGCGGCTATAACTACGACAAACTCACTGTATGGGGCACCATTGATAGCTTAGCTGCGGCTTGGTTAAAAGGGGACTATTTAGATGATGGAAAGGGAAGAGAAACGGGCTGGTTTAATGCTGACTCTTCAAAATATAATAGTTATGACATTACCGAAGCTCATTACCGAATTGATAGTCAATCAAACTATAGTATGTATAATGATTTTGAAAAAATCCCTTTTCAACCAATCGATAACTTAGGCCAATACTGGTTTCAAAGCTATTTAGACAGTGGTAATCCACAGGTACTGGGCTTTGTATTTCATACAACTGATTTACTTCAGCCGCATCACACATGGACAACTTCAGATTTAAATCACTCTAGCTGGGAAGGCTGGATAAAAGATTATTATGATCAAGAACAACTCAATGATCCTAGCTTAATACGTCAAGCAATAAATACCTTTTCACCGTTAGATAAAGCCTCAACGGATGTACGTCCATTGCTAACCCAAGGCGGCTCTTTTTCGTACGCTCAAGGCGGTATTGTGCTTAATTCGGAAGATCATTACGACCGTGTTGATACCGCAAAACAAGTTATCCCTCATGCTATTGCAATGGTTGTACATTTATTAAATCATGCCATGGTTGCCCGCTAATGAGGTATTTAGTCTACCTATGTGTAGTAATGTTTGGGCTGCTTTACAGCAGCCAAGCATTTACGAGTGTTGAAAAGTACACACCCGCTGAAATACAGTTGATGCATCAAATATATCAACAGCAAAATAGTGACATTAGTCTTTCGCAAACACGTTATCGTTTATACGAGAACCAATTTTTACTAAGTGAAGCAAAACGCCTAATGCCCAACAAGGTAGCGCGTTTGTCTGATGTCGGTTTTACCACCGGTTACCATGTAGAGCGCTACCTAAATAACCTTTTTATAAATCAACTACATTTACCACCGAGCATCGAAGCTTCTAATAATGTTAAACATTTTACGGCCAGCTGGCTTACAAACACATTAGGTGAATATCCTGCGAATGGACAATATTCTGAAACGCAAAAAAACACATTAAATTTAGTAAAACTTGAAAATTTTGCGTTTCCTGCAATGTCTGTTTATGACTTCATTAAACCACTTTCTATGCAAATACGGTTTAGATTGCATCAAGGCGATAACCAGTTATTTCATACAGAAATAGCTAAAAAGCATCAATATTTTATAAATTTAGAAAAAGCGACCAACGCGTTTAAAGCAAAAGATATCAACATTGATAATTTAATAAGCATTGCTCAAGGTGACATCTTACGCCCTTCGATTCAAAGCTGGCTTGGCGTAAAAGACATGATGCATGGACAAAGCCCGATACTCGAACAATTAGAAAAACAAGTTTCCGAACAACAAATAAATCAGTATTACCAAAAGAATAAAAGTCGCTTCAAATATTTATACCAAATAACAGCCCAAGGTGCTGAATTTAAAAACAGAAATGACGCGGTTAAATTTAAAAATGAGGTAGCAAAGAGTACTTTCAAAGTTGCTTTAAAAGCGGCTAATATGAATGATATTTATAGTAAATTTAATAATAATATCAATCGAGAGCATAAAAAAGAGTGGGTAGTACAACTTGCATTTACTCAAAATGAGAATGAGCTTTCTGAAGTCATTCGTTCGCCAACGGGATTATGGGTTGTGGTGTTAACTAGTGACTATGAATATAAATATTTTGCAGCAACGGGCCAAACAGTTCGCTATCAAGCGATTAAGTCTGTGGCGTTACAAAATGCGCATCAGCAATACCAGCAAAAGTGGGCTGCGTGGCACACACAAAATGAGATTAAGTTATGAAAATAAAGCTCTCGGCACTCATTATAATGTCTTTAGGCATCACCCTCATATACTACTTATCTGGCTCCACCGAGCAGAAAAAAATGGTACTAGCGACTAAACAACCAACAGATGAGCGTCCTACAATAAAGCAAACAGTACATACCGTAAAAAAAATTGAAGATGTACATTCTTCAAATATTAAAAAAAGTACCTTGAATGAGCATGCTCAACAGGCAATTACCGAACCGAATTACTTACCCCCACTAAATAAAAGTAAACTAAGCAGTGTTCAATACAAGGGGGATTTAGACGACCATAAAGCCTACGAACAATTTCAACAAGAGAAGCGGCGCGCACTAGAAAGTAGCTTTGTAAGTGCTGTTAATAGCAAAGTAGCAACGCTAGAAAACTTACTTGCTAAAGGGCGTAAACAAGGAATGAAGCAAGAGCAGCTTCAAGAAGCGATTGATAAAATTGCTCTGCTGAAAAAAACACAAAAGCACTTAATTAACCTGAACTCTGGTCAAGAGATTTACAAACGTATTGAATAATCGTGATATTTAAATTTATTTTCTCTAGCAAGAGATTTTCAGTGAAAACAAGGCGAATTTACGCGTCAATAGCTAGCCTATTGCCAGTAAATTCAACGTAGTTAGCGCTGAAAATAGCTGCTTGAGATAGATTTATTATCCAGAGTTCAGGTTAATTAGCCAAGACTAAGAGAGCGTTCTAGATTCAAGACCATTTAAAACTCTATTGCATAAAAAAGCCGCCTCAAGCGAGACGGCTAAACAATCAGGGGAAACTAAGGTTAAACAGGGTTTATTTATCTTCGATTAAATGACCTTGCCCTATCTGAATTTTACGAGGTTTAAGTGCTTCTGGGATTTCACGCTGAAGCTCTATGCTCAATAAGCCGTTAGCTAAATCTGCACCAAGTACTTTTACATGATCGCCAAGCTGAAATTTACGCTCAAAGTTACGCTCCGCTATACCTTGATGAATAAACTTACGTTCATTATTCTCATCTTTATTAGCCTTAGTACCGGCGACTTTCAACGTGTTGTTTTCTGACTCAATGGTCAACTCGTTATCACTAAAACCAGCAACGGCCATAGTAATTCTGTATTTGTCTTTATCAAGCGCTTCAATGTTATAAGGAGGAAAACTTGGCTGCTTGTCTGTACTTGCTGCCGCATCCATAAGTGATGCTAAATGTTCGAAGCCGATAAATGAACGATAAAGTGGTGATAAATCTACTGTACGCATAATAATATCCTCATATTTAAGCGATATTTTGCATGTGCTTTTCTATTGAACAAGCTCAAGCAAAGTATAATTAATAATATAAATTTCAATTGTTTAAGTTTAATTTAGGACCCATCAGGCGTCCTACTTAACTATATATGGACGGTAAAATTGTTTTCAAGTAAATTTATTAAAAAATAAAATATAAATTTAAGCGCGCTATTAAACACGCCTAAATTTATGCATAACAACTTAAGAAAATGTTCCTCTAATAGGGTAATCATTTTCGCGTGTATATTGAATACCTGAAAGTAACTGCTGCATATCAGGGCGTGAAAACGGGCTGTTTGATTTATCTAAAACTTGCACTTGATTTTGCTCGTTTAGGACAATAATTGCAGGCTCTGCAAACGGATGATCTGTCTCAGTGTTACTTCTTGGCTCACTGATATACAAACCTAATTCAGTCATTTGCTCAAGCGTTAAATTATAATAAAGAGGAAAATTAACGTCTAGCTTTTCAAAGTGCGCTTCCAACTGATCATGGCTATCACCACTTACAGCAACAACTTCAACACCAATATCTTTAAAATCTTGAGTCATTTTAGCCAAAGCATTTAATTGCTTCGTACACATAGGGCAATGCTGACCTCGATAAACAACTATCATTTTCCATGGAGCATCTGTTATACGCTGCGTAATATCAACCTGTTCTCGCTCTGTATTACTTACAATCAGCTCAGAGAGTTTTGATGCGGGTTTTACTGTGTTATTACTCATAATGTTCTCCTTAAGAAATGTTATAAACCATTTACCAAATAGAGCTTAGGGCAGATAACTAATTTTCAAGAGGATAAATTGTAACCAAGATTGAATTATCGACTCTAATAACATCAATACATACATAATCTATTTAAATAAACTTAGCTAAACGCATTATAAAAATACCTCTGAAGCTTTGCAGCTAATTCAAAACACTTGACGTGGTCAACTAAATTCAGTCACCCTAGTTAAGAAACCATATCTAATGTTTCGATTCGTTCTTCAAAGTCATTTGGGCTTTGATAATTTAAGTACGAATGTAAGCGACGACTGTTGTACCACATACAGATGTAATTCATTACATCCTGTTGAGCCTCATAACGCGTTGGGTAGTTTTTCCAATGCACGCGCTCTTGCTTCAAACTACCGAAGAAGCTTTCTGCAACAGCATTATCCCAGCAACAGCCTTTCTTACTCATGCTACCAATGAAGTCATTTGACTTGAGCAATTTACGATATTGGTGGCTTGCATATTGAACCCCTTGATCTGAATGGATAATTAACCCTGTTTTGGGCTGGCGTTGCCACATCGCCATAGTCAGTGCGTCACAGACAAGCTGCGCTTTCATTCGTGAGCCCATGCTCCAACCAACGACTTTGCGCGAATATAAATCAATCACTACCGCCAGATACAACCAACCTTCTGCAGTCCAAACATAAGTGATATCTTGTACCCAGGCTTGATCAGCTGCTTCAACGTTGAAGTTTTGCTCAAGTACATTGGGATAAATAGGCTTATTATGCTCACTATTCGTTGTCACTTTGTATCTCTTTTTATAACGCACCCAGACATTTGCCTCTTTCATTAGCTGTGCTGTTTTGTAACGACTCACCGGAAAACCGAGTGCATTTAAGACTTTCTGAATACGCCTTTCACCGTAAGTATTATCACTGAAGTGCGCTATGTCCTTGACACAATCAATCATTTCTTGATGTGTTGGATCCTCTGATTTAGTTGAGAATCGCTTTTGATAACTATAGTAATTGTTACTTTTTACACCCAGTATTCGGCACATTGTCGCCACAGGCCAGGTCTTCTTGTATTGGGTTATGAACGAATATTTCACTTCGTTTCTTTGGCAAAGAAGACCGTCGCTTTTTTTAATATTTCACGCTCCATTTCTAGGCGTTTCACTTGCGCTTTTAGCTCTCTGATCTCTTCTTGCTCAGGGGTTAAATTACCGTTCCCTCTAAAAGCATGCCCATTATCATTTTCAGCTTCTTTTATCCAGCGACCAAGCATGTTGGGATGGTAATCCCCCCTAAATTTCTAGAGGCTTCTGCTTGTGAGTCGTTTTGCTCAACAACTAATGCGATAGCATCAAGTTTAAATTCTTTGGAATACTTTTTACGTTTTGTCATTATCGATCTCCAGTTAAGTTGATTATCTCTTAACTGGGGTAGTCGAATCCATTAAACCACGTCAGCTAAAGGTGGATTTAGATCATTGGATCCGCCGTAGGATAAGAATGTGCTACTGGCGGCAATGGCGTAAACCACGCACGAAAGTACGCAGTTTAATAAAACTGGGTGTTAGCGAACGACTCGCCATAGCCTTTGGTAACACCAGTAAAGGGCCTTGTCGAAGCTCAAAAACAAAAGGAATTAACATTGCGCTAGGCAATGACTATTTAGCATCACAAGGTTTAGTGTCATTGAGAGATATTTGGATCGGTATTCATTACGGGAGATGAACCGCCCATTGCGGAACCGCATGATAGGTGGTGTGGGGGCTGGAGGTTAGAGACCTCCGGCTACCCGATTATATTGTTTATTCGAATCTAATTGCATCTATTTGACATAGCTTATTTCCAGTCCCTGCCCATACTTTATCATCATATATCTGGAATCTAACCTGCTGCTTTGACGTATATGCAGTAAGTAAAAAAGAAGCTATCATTTTATAACCAGGTGCGGAAGGTGATAACCAAACACCGTGTTCGCACCCAGAAATACCAGTATTGAACCATACGGCAATATCAGCTCCCTCTTTTCCTTCCAATGAACCATAATCATCATATGCAAACAACTTTGTAATATTTCCTTTATTGGTTGTTTCTATAGCTCCAATAGATTGAAAACTGATAAAAACTGCAAAGATACCTAATATAAGTTTATTCATTGTAAATGACTCTCAAAGATTAATTGGATCAATATAATGCCCAAATAATGGGCTAAAATGGAGCGAAGCGAACAGCCCGCTGTTTTTAGTCCTGTTAATTTGCTTGTGTACGCCCGACATGGGCATTGACTTATGAGGTGAAAGTCCTCTGTAGGAAGATCACCGTTTAAATAACATGCTGTTATTAAACGATAACTACTAGCGAATGGCAAGGGCTAAATCGTGAGAGATAGTCTGGAGGAAGCCGCTAGAAAATCTGTGAGCTGATGAACAAAAACATCATATGAGGCGTAGGCTGGAGACGAGCTAGCACAAGATAGCGAAGTCATGTGATCTAACGGCCACCGTAAATGATGCAGTTGTGCAGAGAAAGTCGATGCACCTTATTCGGGGAGATCTGATAAACACGCATCCGCGCTAACGCTTGAAGATTACCAGTTAGGGACTGGTCTTTAAAACCTAGCCGCTCTGGTTGCTGCGACCTACAGCGAGCGAAATAGCAGTAAACAAGCATTAGTTTAGACGCGCTTTATCGAGTAATCGCTAGAGTGATTTATCAGAAGTCAGCAGACGGCATAGTAGCCCAGCACTTATCGTAATGGATAAGACATGGTGAAGGCCTGAACACTTAACCAGAGGAGATACTACAATTGAACTTGAATTCACATAGATCACCGTGTTGTGATAGTGATGAACAGCGTTCTATGGTGAATAATACCTCGAATGAATACAACCAAACAGATCGTGAACTGATGGCAAGGGTACTGAGCAACCACAATATTGCTGCAGCATGGCAACATGTTAAGCGCAATAAAGGGGCTGCCGGTATTGATAATATGAGTATTGAGGAATTTAATCACTTCGCTAAGTTACACTGGCTGGGTATTAAACAGCAATTACTTAACGGCACTTATCAACCCTTGCCAGTCAAACGCGTGATAATACCCAAACCCGATGGCGGTGAGCGAATGCTTGGGATCCCTTCTGTTATCGACAGAGTGATCCAACAAGCCATTGCTCAAGTGATTAGCCCTTATTTTGAGCCCCAATTTTCACCACACAGTTATGGTTATCGTCCTCATAAAAGAGCCAGTCAAGCAGTGAACCATATTCAATCTTGTGTTAAACAAGGTTATAAAACAGCGGTTGATATTGACTTATCTAAGTTCTTTGATGAAGTAAACCATTACATGCTGATGAATCGTATTGCTCGTAAAATCAAAGACAAAGCACTCATGCGCCTAATCGGTAAATACCTCCGAGTGTAGTGGTACAGTGATTTTGGCCACCCATTAAGAAAGAAATGTTATGCTAATAAGCATACAAATTTGGGTGAAAAAATGACGAAATTAAAACGCGCAACATATTCAGCGGCAATTAAATTAGAAACGGCTCAGCTTGTAGTAGACCAAGGTTATACGCAAGAAGACGCAGCAAAAGCGATGGGGGTGGGTAAATCAACCGTAAGTAAATGGGTTACTCAATTAAAGCTAGAACGCAATGGTCAGTCACCATCAGCGTCACCAATGACGCCCGAACAAATTGAAATCCGCGAACTTAAAAAGCAAATCCAACGCATTGAATTAGAAAAGGATATATTAAAAAAGGCTACCGCTCTCTTGATGTCCGACTCCCTGAACAATTCTCGTTAATCGAGAAGTTAAATCAACGAGAGCGTTATCCAATTAATGTGCTATGTCGCGTATTCAATGTGCATCGCAGCAGCTATAAGTACTGGGCCATACGGGATACAACGCCGACACCTGAGCAAGTAAGGTTAGAGGCTGAAGTAAAAGCAATACATGCGATGAGTGGTGGTTCAGCAGGGGCACGGACAATCGCAGCGATAGCAACGAACAATGATTTTGAATTGAGCCGTTATCGTGCAGCTAAGCTAATGGTTAAATTAAAGCTCGAAAGCTGCCAAGTACCTCAACATTCATATAAACGTGGTGGTAATGAACACCTTGAAATCCCAAACCTGCTTGATAGACAGTTTGATGTTGTTGAGCCGGATACCGTGTGGTGCGGTGATGTGACGTATATTTGGACAGGCAATCGCTGGGCTTATTTAGCCGTGGTTATTGATTTATTTGCACGCAAAGTGGTTGGCTGGGCAATGTCGTTGTCACCAGATACTAATTTAACGCTAAAAGCGCTTGAACTCGCATATGAAAGCAGAGGGAAACCGACAGGACTCATGTTCCATTCAGACCAAGGTAGCCATTATACAAGTTTAAAATATCGCCAACGTTTATGGCGCTATAAAATCACACAAAGTATGAGTAGACGTGGAAATTGTTGGGATAATGCGCCAATGGAGCGATTTTTTAGAAGCTTTAAGACGGAATGGATGCCAAAGATTGGATATGGAAACTTTATAGACGCTAAATATAGCGTAAGTGATTACATAAATGGATATTACAACAATGTTAGGCCGCATCATTATAATGCCGGTTTAGCACCAAATGAATCTGAGGTTAGATATCAAGGTTCTAAAACTGTGGCCAAAATTAGTTGACCACTACAGAGCAGGGATCGCAGAGCGCGAAACAGGTCTGTGGTTTGAGTCAACCAAGGGAGTCCCTCAAGGTGGGCCATTATCCCCTTTACTTTCCAATATTTTACTCGATGAATTAGATAAGAAGCTAACCTACAAACACCTTAAGTTTGCACGTTACGCTGATGACATAATCATTTTAGTAAAAACGAAAAGCGAAGGGCTCATAATCCAACGGGAAATTACTGCGTTTATCACTCAGCGATTAAAACTCAAAGTGAATGAATCGAAAAGTCGAGTCGGTCCAGTATCAGGCTCGAAATTTCTTGGGTTTACCTTCCGTTGCGCTCAAGTGCAGATCCACGAACAGGCGCTAAAGAAATTTAAAGCAAATGTAAGAGAACTCACTGACCGGGTAATCCCCCCATTTTTAATGGAGGTTATCTGTAGAATTTCCGTTGTTTAACTTTTCCAGTTTTTGTATGGGTGTTATGCCACCTATACCCATGTTAGGGCGTTCATTATTATAAGTCCATAACCAATCGGTTGCTTTATCTTGTAACTCACTAATATCACTGTAAATATAATGACTTAGCCAGTCATACCTAACCGTGCGATTAAACCGCTCTACATAAGCATTTTGTTGCGGGTTACCTGGTTGAATAAATCGTAATTCAATATTATTATTTAACGCCCACTCTGCTAATTTATGGCTAATATATTCAGGCCCATTGTCACACCTGATAGCTTTTGGCTTACCACGCCATTCTATAATTTGATTGAGTGAGCGGATAACACGCTCAGCGGGGAGTGATAAGTCAGCATCTATTGTGAGTCCTTCGCGATTGAAATCATCAATCACATTGAACAAGCGACACCCTCTGCCATCCGATAATTGGTCGTGCATAAAATCCATTGACCAACATTCGTTAATGGCCTCAGGGACAGCCAATGGTTCAGGCTTCTTCCTTGTTAGACGTTTTCTAGGCTTTATTCGCAGATTCAACTCAAGCTCACGGTAAATACGATAAACGCGCTTATGATTCCATGTGTAGCCTTTAACATTGCGTAAATATAAAAAACATAAACCGAATCCCCAATTACGCTGACATTGGCTTAAATCCAATAGCAACGCTGCAATTTTCTCATTTTCATCAGACAGTTTTGGCGTATAGCGATAGCATGTTTCACTTATCATGAAAGTACGACAGGCTAAGGCAATACTCATTTTATTTGTGCTAACGACTTCATGAGCCAAGACTTTGCGCTCAGAAGCCTTTACCACTTTTTTGCCATTGCCTCCTGAATGACCTCAGATTTTAGCCGCTCTTCAGCATACATTTTCTTTAAACGGCGATTTTCATCTTCAAGCTCTTTCATTCGTGTCATTAAAGACGCATCCATGCCGCCGTATTTAGCGCGCCATTTATAAAAGGTTGAGTTGCCCATACCATGTTCACGGCATAGCTCAGGAATAGGCACGCCGCTTTCTGCTTGTTTTAAAATGGCGAGGATTTGACTGTCTGTAAAATGTGCTTTTTTCATAATTTTCTCCTGTGTTTACAATAAGAGAAAATTCTACGTTTGGCATCTATTATTTTTCGGGGGGATTACCACCGCAACTGGGGGATCTCAATGACCCTACAAATTCATAAACTCACGCAGTATTTACGTGGCTGGGGACACTATTACCTAATAGCCAACGCTTATCAGTTAACGGTGGATTTAGATCATTGGATCCGCCGTAGGATAAGAATGTGCTACTGGCGGCAATGGCGTAAACCACGCACGACAGTACGCAGTTTAATAAAACTGGGTGTTAGCGAACGACTCGCCATAGGCTGTGGTATCACCAGTAAAGGGCCTTGTCGAAGCTCAAAAAACAAAAGGAATTAACATTGCGCTAGGCAATGACTATTTAGCGTCACAAGGTTTAGTGTCATTGAGAGATATTTGGATCGGTATTCATTACGGGAGATGAACCGCCCATTGCGGACCCGCATGATGGGTGGTGTGGGGGCTGGAGGTTAGAGACCTCCGGCTACCCGATTATACACGCATTTCAGCAAGCTTCTGAAAGAAATTCACTCCAGAAAGTGTAATGCCATCTTCGAAATAGCCGTTATCCTCTAAATCTCGGATATAGGCCCGAGGTTGTTCACTCAAAAAGTCGTTGATACGCCTCATGGCATGAGTAGTACTAGAAGTAAGTAATACTTTTTCTCCAATTTGAGGAATTATGTTGTTGTAAGTGTAATCCTCGAATCCTTTTTCAAACTCTCGGCCTTCTTTTTTACGCATTCGATCCATGAGTAACCTTTTACCCATTTTATTCAATTCTTTTTGAGAAGAAGATAGCTCATCTTCTTTTTCTTTTAATTTTGATAGAATTTGACTTTTTTCTTCTTCTTGAAGTTGTGCTCTATCTAGTAAATTACTAACAATTTCATTTCTTTCTTCTATGACTTTTTCTATCTCTTCTTTTCCGTCTTTAATTTTTTCTTTTGTTTCACTAATTTCACTATTTATAGAGGGAGAGTTTTGTAAATAATCCCTCATTGAAGAGTAACCTTCATCGAGGTTTCTCAATTTCTCACCAAAGCCACTCTCCATTTTAGCAAGTAATTGAGCAATATTTTTAGTGAAATTATTCGTATTATCATAGAATGTATTACTGGTTTCAGTCGCTTTAAAGTAAAAAAGAGCAGCTAACGCTACAGAAAATAATGCTAATAAAAGCGAAAGTAATGTTGGAAAGTCTACTGTTAAATCAATAGGCGTTAAATACACCTTGTAAGACAGAACGCCTACAACAGTAATAGTACAAATAGCCTTAACCCAATCCCATAACCCGGCTTTAGTTAAAGTATAAATTTTTTCGGTCAATTCAAATTCTCCTTGTGTGTATAACACTTTAGTATTTATGCAACACGCAGTTTGTGTTGCATAATCGCTTGTTGGGCTGAGGCGCTACCTGCTCGGTGTGTCAGAGTAGGTGTTGTTGGTGTTGTTTATGCTATGGGAATTTGCTTTTTATGGCCTAACCAATATCTAGCCAATTTAATTGGCGTGTATATCGTATCTAAGCTGTCCCTGCATTGCTCAGCGTTTATTATGTCCTTATTACACCTAAATTTGGCTTGATAAGCAACCACTGTAGACTATTTCAGTTTTTACTTGTTCAATGAGTGTATTCATGGCTTACCTTCAAGTAATGGGTGGCCAAAATCACTGTACCACTACAATGTGCTATTTGCAGACGGTCAGGAGTATAACGTCTAAAGTCTGGATTCTGACCCGTCTGGATTTGTCTGGCTTTCTGAAAATTCGCAATATTTTGCATAGTATTTTCCATTCGATTTCAGTTTATATAACAGTCATAAGCTTTTATGACATATTTATTGGAGCGTGTTAATAGTCGTTTGCCTATTAGCGGTAATGTATTTTGCTAAGTCTTCCACTGCCTCATTCGAATTTATTACTTGGTTCGACAAATAAACATCTGGTTCGATAGGTTGCTGACAATGCTCTTTTCCAGATGGGCGAGTAAAGATAAGTGTCGGCATGGTTAGTTCTAAATTAGAACCAGACAAAACATGAGTTTCTATACGCCCAGTAGTGCAAGACCTTACATTTGAGTGACCCGCAATGACAGCTTGTCGAGAGTCCTGTAGTGAGGTTAAAAACAAAATAGTGGATGAATAACTGAGCGGCCCCATTAGTAAATATGCCCGTCCAGGTATCTTTAAACCCTTATGCGCGTCGACAGGCACTAATTGATTAAATGTGCCTTCAATAATCTCACCTTGTTTACCCTGAATAGGTCCTAGTTTAATATTTCGTTCCGTCATACGAATTTTAAAGTTTGACAGAAATGGAAATGGCTTGCTCGCAATGTAAGGTGCAATACCTTGCTGCCAATAGTGATCGGTCCCCCCCGGGTTGTGGCGAACGTCGATAATCACATCTTTGACGTTCGCATCTTTAAACGCCTGCCATGTTTCATCTAGAAATGTGAAAAAAGGTTGTTCTTGTTCTTGAGAATAAAAAAAGCGATCGACACGCAAATACCCTATGTCATTGTCTAGTATTCGACTTTGGACAAATTCCCTCACACCACCATTGTGATTTTCTGGGTCATCACTGACACCCATTATAGATAATTGCTTGCGCTTATTTTTATGCATAAACTCAATTTGATAATCTTTGCTACTACCAAACAGTAACCAGTACATTTTGTTAAATCGACTGGCAGTAAAAGCAGCCCTAAACTCTAATGAGTCGCCATACATTCTTGCCAACATAGTTTCAATTATTTTTGATGCCCTAACTCCGTTGACTGAGGTAATCTCATCACCGATTTTAATATCTGAATAGCCCTCAAGAGTTTCCGCCACAAGCAAACGTTGGGATGCATCTATCATTACGTCAAATGGAAATAGACGACCACCTTTCTGAATGTGGCTCTTAAATTGCTCATCAAGCTGTGGCGAAGCAATTAGCATGTGTCCATCTTTAAAGTAAGGATTCAGCTGAGAGAAGTACTTCCATGCTTCATAATGTGTCATGGGTGAAGTTATACCTTCTGACAAGGATTCTATCTGCGATTTAACTTCAGATACATCCATAGTAAAGCCCGGATCTGGGTGGATCGTATCAAGGCGTTCACTTAGCTCAGTCAGGTTGCTTTTTAATGCCTTAATGCTCACTATCTTGCCAGATGAAGACAGGTTAGTCTGAGTATTACCTTCTTGCGTTATTGTGTTTTTTGCAAATGGCTTTGGTTCATTCAAGCTAGTGCAGCCAACTACAAACGCAATAAGCAAAATTAAAATTATATTCTTCAATTTTTTGTCCTCATTTCTCTTTTCCACTATATAAATCGACTGATGAACCTTGTTATCCACTTGCAAATAATTTTCAAGTTTGCTTGATACAGCGGCAAAAGTAGCTACTCGTACCCGAGGTTAATAAATATTCACCAAACGTTTTATCCACGGCGATTAGGAGCTGTATTAAAGAGGTGTTCATGAGAAAAAGCGTCTGATTTTGACGAGTTGGACGTGCGATTCGGTCGGTTCGCACTTATTCACTATCGAGTTTCAGTTGTTTCCTATACTGGCTTGGGGTCATTCCTTTGAATTGCTTGAAAACGGCATTAAAGGTACTTTTTGAGGAAAACCCAGCAGATAGAGCTAGATCAATAAGTCTCTCTTTTGGATTAGAAGAGATTTGAGAACAGACTGTTTTTATTCTGTATTCGTTAACAAATTGATAAAAGTTCTTATTTGCTTGCTGATTGAGGATTTCAGATAAGTGATGACTACTAAGGTTGGTATATCTTGCTAGCGCATCTAAGGTAAGTTCACTTTCTAGATAAGGTTGCTCTTCTTCCATATATTGAACAATGTTTTCTAATAATTTAGCTCTAGTATTAGAGTCGAAGCATTGTGCCTTGGTTGTCGAGTTGAGTGCTTCCGCTGGAGTTTCACCCAAGTTATCAATGACAAATAAGTTTGGCTCACGCCACTGAGCCATCGAAACGCTGTATATCAAAGTAAAGGCAATGAGATCACTAGCAATAGCCAAAGTAGAATTTGCACCGATTATTGTGCTGACAGCTTCTGTCAGCAACATTCCTGCGTACAAATTTAATACTATCCATAACAAGGTAAATATTTTGGGATTAAAGTTGGAAAGCGTATCACGCGCATGGCGTCCACTTTTAGTTATCAGTTTGACACTCAATGCTAAATAAAAAAATGCCTGTACGAACATAATAATCTGAGTCAGCAGTTGGATATTTTCTTTGTGAAAAGCGTTATTAGCGATGTTGATTTTTTCAGTCGGGGTAGAAAATAAAAAATCTATATTTAAGAGAAGACAAAGTAATAACGGCGTAGCGTGAATACCATCCTTTAAATGGAATGACTTTTTAATTATCGCTGACCGAAAATATAAATATAAAAATGCACCAAAGCTGGCGGGAACAAAGTAGCCCCATCCAATTAAATTGGCAAAAACAGTATCCTCAGCATGCACTACAATCAAAGGGCTGCAGAAATAAAATGCTTGAAAAAGACACCAAACGCCCATTATGCGCCCAGTATTGTTAACGCCAGCACTAAACAAAAGCATTGCTGCTAATAAAATGCCTTGGAATGTTCCGATGGCATGAAGATATTGCATTGGCAAGGAAGTAAACAGCATGGGGATAGTTGTAAATAGAAATTAGGTAGATGTTTAATGTTGCTAGGTTAGCAGATTGCTAAACTTATTGTTAGCTGTGTCTGACATTTTATTCAGTTTGAGCTGTAGAGGTGATTCCAGAAAACAGAGCCAACGAGATCAAATCTTGACTTCATACTTTGCAATTCTTGACCGTCCGCCGATCGCTCTAAATCGACCATTAATTACTATACAAAGACACTGATTGTATTGAATGCTAACTTGCTACGCTTAATTGCTTTTACAGTATGTTATTTAAGTAGAACTTGCTGAGTTTATTTTAAAGTGTGTGATGGCATGGGTAATGAAATAAAAAATAAATTTTTATTAATGTGCTTTAGGTTAAATTATATTGGAGGTTTAACACCCAAATGAGGAATTTGGGTGGCAGTCTTACCAGCCACATCTCGGCACACACGTCACAAACTGTGGCTGCTCCCTTCCGGGCCTGACCAGGTTCGCCTGCTAGTGTTGCGAGAGGACCAATAAGACTACCATTGAGGGCCTTGGTTGGCGCGGGGGGATTATCTCTACTTTTGCTCTGTTATTCAAGGGATAATCTAAAAAGAAAGTGCGATTGCATACTTCATATACAATCGCGATGCATTTAGCTGTTTTAATGCGTATTAATTGCTCTCTAACTGAGTTTTAATATTACGTAATGCTGCTTTTACTTTTTTCATGTTCTCAGGGCCCATGCGTAAAAATTGTTTTTGTGCAGCTGGTAATTGCTCCCACTCTGAAAATGCGTATTGATATGTTACTGAATTACGAAGTAATGGTAAGTCGCCCTCAGGTTCTGGCGTATCAAGTAACAAATCAATTGCATCGGTTAGGGTTTGATTAAACTCATCATCGCCATAACCTATTTCAGTATATGCACTATTAATAAGCGGTTTATATTCTTCGTACATACGCACTGCTTGAGCTGCACTCATACTGGTGAATACTTTTACATACGGTGTATAACGCTCATAGCTATTAGGATCAATCGTTAAAATATCCCCTTCTGTTACGCTAAAACTCTCTTCTGGCTTAATAACAGGTGTATGCTTTTTGGCTATTTTGCCTTGGGCAATGTTATCTATAAATACAACACCACGGCGAATCACATCGTCGGTTACCATTAAGCTCATCACAGAATCACTTAAGTACTCATCCATTTTAGCAACAACCACCGTGTCACTTTCGTCAAGCGTCACTAATGGTTCTACTTTTGGGGCCGGATCAACAGCGCGTTGTGTTGGCACTTCAAGTTTTTCAGGTTCCTCTGGTTTTACTGCAGAAGGAGTATCAATAATAGGAGCAATTTCTGGTTTAAGCTCCATTATTGGCTGCTCTTTAACTGGCGGCTCTACCTCTGTGCGTGTTACTTTTTCATCACTTGGTTTAAGTAATACGAAGGCAGCCGCGCATGCTACGACTATTAGAATAATAACGGCAAAAAGAAGATTGTTATTAGGTGGACGTTTTTGAACATCTGACACTTCTGGTTTATCTGACATACGAACTCCATAAAAAATTAAAATGCGATATCACTTAGAATACGCTAAGTGGATTAAATTCATTCTGACACACATACTATGACATTTAATAACACGGCAATAATAGCTCAAAGGTTAAGCGCTAAATTGCAAAGTTAAATAATGTAATGAGTATAAGGGCAGTTATCCTTTGATTCTTCTAGCTTAAAGACTTACAGTGAATAAATAAAGCAAAGACGTAGAACAGTTTAACCACCAATATGAAAATCAAGCAAGTTGATCCCAAAAAACCTAAAATAGCCTTGTTACTTACAGGTGGTGGCGCACGCGCTGCTTACCAAGTGGGCGTACTAAAAGCACTCGCTCATAGCATGCCGCGTACAGCTCCATTACCATTTAGGGTAATAAATGGCACCTCAGCTGGGGCAATTAATTCTGCAGCGTTAGCATGTTACGCCTCGTGTGCACATTTAGCTGTACGAAAGCTCGAATCTGTTTGGAAAAACTTTTCAACCTCTATGGTGTACAAAAGCGACTTTTTAAGTGTGTTTGGTCATATTGCGCGTAATATTTTAACAAGCTTTCAGTCAGAGCATATTAATCACCCGCCTGCGAGCTTGCTAAATAATCGCCCTCTTCGTAGTTTATTGAACGAAATTTTAGATTTACACCGCATTGAACGCAATTTACATCGTAATTATTTAGATGCGCTGTCTATTACGGCCTCAAGTTATACAACGGGTGACTCGGTTGCATTTTTTCAATCTAATACGCAAACATCTTGGCAGCGTGCTAAACGCGAGGGTCGTGCTACGCGCATTAATGTTGAGCATTTAATGGCGTCGAGTGCCATTCCGATGGTATTTCCTAGCGTAAATATTTATAACCATTACTTTGGTGATGGCTCTATACATCAGCTTTCACCGCTTAGTCCGTCGATTCATTTAGGCGCTGAAAAAATATTTATTATTGGGGTAGATCAACCTAAAGAATTACACCCACCGGGTTATTCTGCGCATTACCCAGGGCTTTCTGCTGTTGCAGGGCATTTACTCGACAGTGTATTTACCGACACTATGCAATCGGATTTAGAACGTTTGGACCGTATTAACCGAACCCTAGGGCTGTTACCTGCACGCGATAAACATCAAGAGCTTAAACAAATTGATACGTTTGTAATTAACCCTTCGCAAAATTTTAATGCCATTGCAGCGCAGTATTACAACGATATGCCATGGGCTATTAAAGTATTGCTACGTACCATAGGTGTAAAAAAGCATTCGCAATCGAGCTTAACCAGTTATCTATTGTTTGAAAAACGCTACACCCAGCATTTAATGCAAATTGGCTATGAAGACGGTATGAAAAAATTACCGGAGATACGCAAGTTTTTAGAACTAGATTAAGCCCAAACAGAAACGTTATTCTATTCCGTCGAGCAGGTAGTGCTCTACCCGCTCAACGCGCCTTGGTTTTCCTTGCAGTACTAATATATCGTTAGCCAGTAATAAGGTTTGATCCGATGGAGCGTCTATTTCGCGATCTTGCCTGCGTAACGCTTTTATAAACACTCTTCGTTTTGTTAAATTAAGCTCACTAATACTTTTATTTACAGCAAACGCTTTATCGGGCAAAGCTATAACATGCAGGTATTCTAATCTATCGCTATTATTTTCATCGCTATCAATGTGCTCACCGGAAAAAAAGCTTTGCAAAAATTTATAGCGATTACGGCGCTCTTTACTTACACGCCTAACAATTCGGCTCATGGGTACACCCGACATAGATAAAACATGCGACACTAACATTAAACTTGCTTCTAAAGTTTCGGGCACAACTTCGGTTACCCCCAATTCTTTTAACTTTTCGAGCTGACTGTCATCTCGCGTGCGTATAAGTATTTTAACTACGGGCGCTATTTGCTTTATAGCGTCTATTACTATTTGTGTTTGCTCAAATTCAGTAAAGGTAATAATGACTAAGCGTGCACGCTCTACCCCTGCACATTTTAAAATGTCTTTTTGTTTAACGTGTCCAAATATTACGGGTTCTCCAGCGGCTTTACCTTCTTGAACGAGTATTGGGTTACTCTCAATAGCGACATATTCTATTGCCTCTGGTTTTAAAAACCGCGCAATGGTTTGCCCAACTCTTGAAAAGCCACAAATAACAACATGATTACTATAAAGCGCGCTACTTTTAGGTTCATTTTCCCATCCCATACTTGCGCGTTTTAATACGCCTAAACGTTTTAAAATAAGCGGTGTTTTATCAATTAAAAATGGTGTAAAGGCCATTGAAAGTACACCCAATGCAATTAAAAATGAGGTTTGATCACTCGTTAATAATTGCTGTTGTCCACTTAAGGCAATAAGTACAAAACCAAACTCCCCCATTTGCCAAAGCATAATTGCACAAGCCAATGCATCTTGTCTTCGCTCACCCATAAGCTGCGCGCTTATTGCAACAACGGTTATTTTTAAAATTAATAAGCCAAGTAACGCACCAATTATAAATAAGCCATTACTAAACACATATAATAAATCAAGCTGCATGCCGACAGTTACAAAAAAAAGGCCCATTAAAATATCGCGAAAGGGCCTTATATCAGCCTCTAGTTGGTGTCTGTAATGACTCTCGCCCAACATCATACCGGCTAAAAAAGCGCCAAGAGCCATTGATAGACCAAACATATATGTTAGCAACGCGGCAAATAACGCAACCAGTAATGTTGTAAGCACAAATAACTCATCGGTGCGTACTAGCGCTATTTCGTTAAATACTTTAGGCAGTATCCATTTGCCTATAGCCCATAACAATAAACAAACAAATGCGCCTTTAGTTAATGCAAAAGCAAGCGCCCAACTAATGCTTTGTGAATCGCTAGATGCTAATAAAGGAAGGATAATAAGCAATGGAACAACCGCTATATCTTGAAATAACAATACACCAACGGCTAGTTGTCCACGACGCTGGTTTAGCTCGCCGGTTTCTTTTAATAACTTAACCACCACGGCAGTGGATGAAAGCGCCATAATGATACTAATAGCAAAGCTAGTTAATAAGCTGAAATTTAAGCAATATAAAACAACAATAAGTATCAGGCTGGTCACAACTACTTGTAGTGACCCAAGGCCAAACACAATATTGCGCATTGCCATTAAACGTGAAATAGAAAACTCTAACCCTAAGCTAAATAACAAAAATACAATACCAAGCTCTGCCACAAAGTCGATTTCGTGCGTGTGTGCCACCCAACCAATACCATGGCTGCCAGCTAAAACCCCTGTTGCTAGATACGCCAAAATAGGCGGCAATCCAATGCGCTTAAAAAACCATACAAAAAGTACTGCAACAACTAATAAGCCAAAAAATTGAACATTAATACTCTGCAAACTGAACCTCACGCTTAAATTAAACCAAGGGACTTACATTAAATATAGCAACCATCTGTTTTTCGGCCAGTTTTAAAATATGGCATAAAAATAGCTTAGTAATTGTAAAGCAACACCCTCGGGGGAGATTTTAATGGAAAACGTCCATATTTTGACACAACGTGTATCAGGTCGCGGTGATTTTTTGCCGTTCTCGGCAGAACACACACGTGTAGATGAAACAACTGAAACACACGAACTTGTTACTGAACTACAAACTAGTTTAGTTATTGAAGATGTTTTAGCTATGTATGCTAAGTTCGCAAAACAATTGCTAAACTTTTCGGGTATACAGTTTCAATCGACGCTTGGCACAGCGCAAACATCAGATAGTGATACAAACAATACACCCTATATTTTTGACTTAACAATAGCAGCAGAACACTTAGGACAACTAATTTACTTTAGTAAATATCCTCTTAGTGCTGTAATTGAAAAAAAATTACGCGTTTTACATACCGCGTTAATTTACCCACTTCGAAATGCGATGATGTATAGCCGAGTATTAAAACTTGCGACAAAAGATACCTTAACGGGATTAAACAACCGCAGTCAATTTAATGATATTTTGTCGCAAAAACTCGAAAATTGTCGCCGCTACCAACGTCCTTTTAGCTTAATGCTGCTCGACTTAGATAACTTTAAACAAGTTAACGATAACTTTGGTCACAAAGTGGGCGACGATACATTGAAAGAATTCGCTAAAGTTTTATGTAGCAGTATTCGTGGTACAGACTCAGTATTTAGGTTTGGCGGCGATGAGTTCTCAATTTTAATCGAAGACCCTGAGTTTACAACTAACAAAGTAGTTGCTGAACGGATCATGCGCCTTGTTAGAGAATCAAGTTTAATGTCGCAATATGGCGTAACAACCAGCATAGGTTTTACCTTAGCAAGCAGTCAAGATTGTGATAATGAGATATTTGCTCGCGCAGATAAAGGGCTGTATAAAGCAAAGGCCTCGGGCAGAAACTGTGCTAAAGCATATTAAAATTTAAAAATACATTTAAAATAAAAGAGTCTAACTTCCCCCGTTAGGCTTTTTTATTTTGCTGTATTGTCCTGTTTAAAACTCAGGACAACACACTAAAAAGCATGACTTAACGCTCTGACTTTATTGGTAAAAATTTATATATAACAAGCACTAAGCAAAAACCAAAAAAGAAACCACTCACTAAGTTAAGTAATGCAGCACTCTTTGCAATTGGCGTGAATAAAACTAAAATTAACGGCGTACTCACTCCTAAAACAAAAAACAGCCCACCTTTACCTAACCAATAAGCCAGTAATAATGCACCACATAATATTCCACCAGCAATAGCGTGACCCAAAGTAATTAGGTTAAGCGAAAACAAGGCATTAGCTAATACCGCAACGATAGCTGTAACTAACATCCCCAGTGGTGCTTTGTTTACTAGTGATAAGCCTACATGTGGTTGTTCTGTCATTATTTACACTCCCAAAAAATACCTGTTTCGTCAAGATGATTGGCACTCATAAAGTAGCCAACCACTTGAACCAATTCGTCATTATAAAAAATTAATGGCACATTAGCACGTAACCAAGGGGCTACTTTTGCATCTTTAAACCAATGTTTTAATGTATTACCACCTGGTTTTTTTTCCGGTTTGATCCGCGCATTGTTACAGTTAAAACGCACAGTAACTTGTTCATGCTTAAACGGCGGTCGAATACCCTTGCCATTTTTTTTTATTAGCAAACGGTCATCATTAAATTTAAGCTCATCACTTACAAGCATTTGATCTTGTAATATTTGATATGGATTCACAAAATACAAATAGCCTTGATGGCGACGTACTTGCCCACCAGCCAAATCAATAAGCATTTGCGAATCGCTCTTAGCGCATATAGCTTGATTAATAATTTGCTCAAGTTGTTTTTGCGATGGCATAATTTGTGTAAATAATGCAAGCCACGCACGCACTATATTTGCAATGCGCGCAGTGCTGTATTCGCTTATTTTATTAATACACAATGCTTGATGCTGGTTAATACACTTATTTAAATCAAGCTGAGTATATTCATCAAGTAATGTTTGTTGTTGCTGCAGTAGATCAATACTTCGCGCTGTACATTGCTCAAACCCATTAAAGCGTTCGGCTAATAATGGAATAACTTTGGAACGTAAAAAGTTTCGATCAAAGCGCTCATCTGTATTAGAGTCATCAGTGATATGCTTAATATTAAACTGCGCCGCAAAGGCTTCTATATCACTTCGCTTTACATTCAATAACGGCCTGAAACACACACGCCCACTTTGTAGAAAACGCGCTTGGTGCATGGCGCCAAGCCCTTTTAAACCCGAACCACGCTTTAAGCGCAGTAAAAACGTTTCTACTTGGTCGTTTAAATGTTGGCCTAGTAAAATAATGCTGCCTTGTGGGCTTAGTTCATCAAGTGCTTTATAACGGGCGTCGCGCGCTTGGGCTTCAAGGCTCGTGCGCGACTGCTGCTCAATTACCACTTTCGCAGCTTCAAAAGGCACATTGAGCTCAACACATACGTTTTTGCAAAAGCGTTGCCAGTCATCAGCATACTGGCTTAAACCATGGTGAACATAAATAGCCGATACATCAATTACAGGGTTATCCTCTTTTAACTCACGCATTAAATGCAGTAACACCACAGAATCAACGCCACCAGATAACGCAACTGTAAAAACAGTCTTACCTTGCTCAATATAGCTACTTAGTGATTTTTTTAATTGTTGATAAATTGCTGATGTATACATGTGTCCGCACTTTAATATAAAAACTCTGAGTATTTTAAAGTAAAAAAGCCGCATAAGCGGCTTTTTTTAACATTTAATGTGCTTAGCAATAGCCAAACGACATTAAACGCTTGTAACGCTGATCAAGCATTTCTTCAAGCGTAAGAGCTTGTAGGTCAGCTAAATCTCGTTTTAGGCGCACTTTTAAGTTTCGTGCCATAGCATCGTAATTACGGTGCGCACCACCTAGTGGCTCATCAACTAAGTTGCTGATTAAATCTAGTTTTTTAACGCGCTCTGCGGTTACACCCATTGCTTCTGCTGCAAGGGGTGCTTTGTCGGCGCTTTTCCAAAGAATAGACGCACAACCTTCAGGCGAAATTACAGAATAAGTACTGTACTGCAACATATTAACTCTGTCGCCAACACCAATCGCTAATGCACCGCCTGAACCACCTTCACCAATAACTGTACATATTGTCGGCACTTTAAGTGTCGCCATTACTTTTAAGTTACGTGCGATTGCTTCAGATTGGCCACGCTCTTCAGCGCCTACACCTGGGTATGCACCCGGCGTGTCGATAAAGGTCATGATTGGCATTTTAAAACGCTCAGCCATTTCCATTAAGCGTAATGCTTTACGGTAACCTTCTGGCTTTGGCATACCAAAGTTGCGTTTAATTTTTTCAGCAGTGTCGCGGCCTTTTTGTTGGCCAATAACCATTACTGGTTCGCCATCTAAACGCGCTATACCACCTAAAATAGCCGGATCGTTAGCAAAAGTTCGATCGCCAGCAAACTCATCAAATTCCGTGAAAATACGCTCGATATAATCTCGAGTATAAGGACGCAACGGGTGACGTGCCAACTGTGATACTTGCCAAGCGCCAAGTTCAGAGAATATCTTCCCTTTTAACTGGTCGCTTTTCTCTTTTAATTTGCTGACTTCCTCTTCTAATCCAAGGTCTAATTCGCCAGCGCGGCTTACATTTTGTAATTCTTCAATTTTCGCTTCTAATTCTGCAATCGGAAGCTCAAAATCAAGATAATTGAGGCTCATGCTCTAAACTACCTAATTAGTTAAATTCCAGTTCTACATCTTGCGCCGCCATTAGCGATAACTTATGAATTAAGTCATCACTTGGCGTAACACACCATTCGATCCCAAGAGTTAATTGTGCCAACGCATCTGGACGTTGGTAATAAACCTTGATCGGACACGTTCCCATTTTGTAGGGTTCGAGTACTTTTTGTAATTTATCGAAGAAACCAGCCTCGATTTGCACCATGTTCAGCGTCATTTTAATCGCTTTAATACGCTTTTCACGCGCCTGAGCAATGGTGTTTATTTCTCTGGCGGTCATTGTAATACCACCAGAGAAGTTATCAAAGCTGACCTGTCCAGATATTACCAAGATATTATTAACTTGGAGCATATCTTGGTACTTTTCAAACTCGTCTGAATACAAGCGTACATCAATGCGTGCACTCTTGTCATCTAAAGTTACTAAGGCCCAACGATTTCCTTTTTTATTAATTAACACCCTAGAAGCAATCACTAAACCAGCCGCTGTGGCAAACACATCGCGATTAGTAGGCTGTAAATCAACTATTTTCCCACTGGTGTAATGCTTAAGTTCACGGCGGTATTGATTTATCGGATGCCCTGTTAAATAAAGGCCTAGAGTCTCTTTTTCACCATCCAACCATTCGTTATCAGTGAGGCCTATGGCTTTAATAAAAGCTTGTTCAACTTCATCAGGCTCAGTGGCTAATAAACCAAACAAGTCACTTTGCCCTAATAGCTCAGCTTTGTTGTGTTGGTCGGCCGCACGCATTGCACTTTTTAAACTAGCCAATAACGTAGCACGTCCAGGTTGCGTTTTTTCAGGCCCAAGCTTATCAAGTGCGCCTGAGTAAATTAATTTTTCGGTCACACGCTTATTTAAGCGTTTTAAGTCAACGCGGGCACAAAAATCAAATAAATCTTTAAATGGGCCGCCTTTTGCACGCGCTTCTAAAATTGCTTCAACCGGTGCTTCACCCACGCCTTTTATTGCGCCAATGCCGTAAACAATTTCACCTTCAAGGTTTACTGTAAACTTAAACTCACCTGCATTTACGTCTGGCGGTAATAAGGTGAGTTTCATGTTTTCACATTCATCCACCAAAATAACTATTTTGTCGGTGTTATCCATATCGGCCGACATTACCGCAGCCATAAACTCTGCCGGATGATGGGTTTTCATCCACAATGTTTGATACGAAACCAGTGCGTAAGCTGCCGAGTGAGATTTATTAAATCCGTAACCTGCGAACTTTTCTACCAAGTCGAAGATTTTTATCGCGAGCTCGCCGTCGATGCCGTTATTTCTTGCGCCATCTTCAAATGTTGAACGCTGCTTTGCCATTTCTTCGGGTTTTTTCTTACCCATTGCACGGCGAAGCATATCGGCGCCGCCTAGCGTGTAACCTGCTAGTACTTGCGCAATTTGCATTACTTGTTCTTGATACAAAATAATGCCGTACGTTGGATCAAGTATTGGTTTTAAGCTTTCGTGCTGATATTGCGCATCAGGGTATGAGATTTCTTCTCGGCCCAGCTTTCGGTCGATAAAGTTATCTACCATGCCTGATTGCAGCGGACCTGGGCGGAACAAGGCCACAAGTGCAATCATATCTTCAAAGCAATCGGGCTTAAGTCGGCGTACTAAGTCTTTCATACCGCGCGATTCTAGCTGGAATACAGCAGTCGTTTCAGCGCGAAGTAGTAGCTCAATACTTTTTTTATCATCCAGTGGAATAGTGTTTATATCGACAGGGTCTTTACCTTGGCGCTCCATGCGCACGTTGGTCATATCGACCGCCCACTGCAAAATAGTCAGTGTACGTAAACCCAAGAAATCGAACTTAACTAAGCCTGCAGTTTCTACATCATTTTTATCAAACTGTGTGACCGGAAACTTACCTTCGTCATCGCAATAAAGCGCGGCGAAATCGGTAATCGTGGTTGGCGATATTACTACGCCACCAGCGTGCTTACCGGCGTTACGTGTACACCCTTCTAGGATGCGACACATGTCGATTAAATCTTTTACTTCGTTATCGCCATCGTAGGCTTCTTGCAAGCGCGGTTCTATATCAAACGCTTTAGCAAGTGTCATCCCAGGGTCCCCTGGAATCATTTTTGAGATACGATCAACGAATCCATAAGGATGCCCAAGCACTCGCCCTACATCGCGTATTACCGCCTTTGCAGCCATAGTACCAAAGGTAATAATTTGCGATACCGCATCTCGACCATACAAAGCCGACACGTGATCAATTACTTCGTCTCGTCTATCCATACAAAAGTCGACGTCGAAATCGGGCATTGATACACGTTCAGGATTCAAAAATCGCTCAAAAAGCAAGTCGAATTCAAGTGGATCCAAATCGGTAATTTTAAGCGCGTACGCAACTAACGAACCCGCACCTGAACCACGACCAGGTCCAACCGGAATATTGTTATCTTTACTCCACTGGATAAACTCCATTACGATTAAGAAGTAACCTGGGAATCCCATTTGGTTAATTACGCCAAGCTCTATATCAAGTCGTTCATCGTATTCAACGCGTTTTACTTTTCGCTCTTCTTCATCGGGGAATAAAAACTGTAGACGTTCTTCAAGGCCGTCTTCTGACACTTTAACTAAAAACTCATCAATCTTAAGTGAGCCAGTTGGGTAATCAGGTAAAAAGTAAGTCCCTAGCTGAACCGTTACATTACAACGTTTAGCGATTTCTACGGTGTTTTGTAGCGCCTCTGGAATGTCGCTAAACAGCTCAGCCATTTGCTCTGGTGTTTTTAGGTATTGTTCTTCAGAGAATCGTTTAGGCCTGCGTTTATCATCAAGTGTGTAACCGTCAAAAATAGCAACACGAATTTCGTGCGCTTCAAAGTTTTCAGGTTTTAAAAATACCACTTCGTTGGTGGCTACAACAGGTAACTGCTCTTTAGCTGCAAGCTCTACCGCCATGTGTAAGTAATCTTCTTCAAGCGGGCGATTGGTGCGAACAAGCTCAAGGTAGTAGTTATCGCTAAAATGCTGCTTATAAAAACTAACAACCGATTCAATTACACTCGGATTATTTTTTAATAACGCTTTACCTAAATCACCGTCTTTAGCACCCGAGAGAATAATTAAGCCTGCTTTTAGCTCAACTAACCATTCGCGGTCAATCACAGGGCGATGAAATACATGCCCACGTTGATACGCTTTAGATATTAATAAGGTAATGTTTTTATAGCCGTCGTTGTCTTTGGCTAATATGGTTAAACGGCTTGGCTCATCAGGAAATTCTGGGCTACGAACCCAAAAATCAGCACCCACTATAGGTTTAATACCGGCATTATGTGTTGCGCCATAAAAGCGCACTAAACCACAAAAGTTCATTTGGTCGGTAATCGCAATCGCGGGCATTTGCAGCTCTTGCGCTTTTGCGACTATTGGCTTTGTTTTAGCAAGGCCGTCAACCATCGAAAAATCTGAATGAACTCTTAAATGAACAAAATCAGGAGCAGCCATGCTTAGCCCTCACCATTGGCTTGCGCCAATACACGCTGCACAGGTTTAAAGCTTTTACGATGCTCGTCAATCGCGCCGTACTGCTCAAGCGCTGCAAAATGCGCTTTAGTTGGATACCCCTTATGCCCTGCAAAACCATATTCAGGGTGGCGTTTATCAAGCTCAAGCATTTCGTCATCGCGCGCTACTTTAGCTAAAATAGACGCGGCTGAAATTTCTGCCACTAGGCTATCGCCTTTAACAACAGCTTGCGCTGGCATAGTGAGTTTTGGCAAGCGATTACCATCTATAAATACAAATTCAGGTTGCGTACTTAATGCCTCCACTGCGCGAGTCATGGCAAGCATAGTCGCGTGTAAAATATTTAATTCATCAATTTCTGTTGGACTGCAGCGACCATACGCGTAACACAATGCTTTTTCTTTAATTTCAATTGCCAGTGCTTGGCGTTTTTTATCCGTTAATTTTTTAGAATCCGCTAAGCCAGCAATAGGTTTAGTGGGATCTAAAATAACGGCGGCAGTAACTACATCACCAACAAGCGGGCCGCGCCCAACTTCATCTACACCGGCAATTAGGGTTACATTTGGTCTATCAATTTGCATTTATTAACTCCGCCACAGCGTTGGCTGCTTGTTCACTGGCATTTAATCTAATTTTTTCGTGAATGGCTAAAAAGCGTGCTTTTAGCGCTTTGTTATCTGTGTTGAGCATAGGAGTAAGCGCATTTGTTAAGTTAGTTACGTTACACTCACTTTGCAAAAACTCAGGCACTAGCTCTTCGTCGGCTAATAAATTAGGCAGCGAAAAGTACTTAATATTAAACGTAAATAGAGTTTTAAAAATCCAATAGCTCAAAGGCTTTATTTTATAACCCACTACCATTGGCTTTTTATAAAGCATGCCTTCAAGTGTTGCAGTGCCCGACGCTAATAAAATGGCATCAGCAGCTTGCATCGCTAATTTTGATTGCCCATCAAGCAGATTAACATTAAGGTCAGGCGCGGTGGCGTTTAATATTTCAGTAAACTGCGCTTTGCGCTTTTCGTTTACCAGTGGCACCACAATTTTAAGATTTGGGTTTTGCGCTTGCAGCTTTTCAGCTGTTTTAATGTAAGTTTCACTTAGTAAACCAACCTCAGAGCCTCGACTACCAGGTAGCAATGCCAGTACTTTGTCATCAAGGCTTAAGCCGAGTTCTTCACGCGCTTTGCTGTCGTCGTGTTCAAGTGCTATATCGTCTGCCAAGGTATGACCCACAAACGTACACGGTACTTGATGCTTATCATAAAATTCTTTCTCAAAAGGCAACAATGCAAGGACTAAGTTAGTCGCTGCACTTATTGTATGAATGCGCTTTTCGCGCCATGCCCAAACAGATGGACTTACGTATTGCACCGTTTTAATACCCGCATCTTTGAGCGGCTTTTCTACTCGTAAGTTAAAGTCGGGTGCATCAATACCTATAAATACATCAGGTGGGTTATCTACAAAATGCTGCACGAGTTGTTTACGTATTTTGAGCAAACGCGGTAAACGCCCTAACACTTCAACAAGCCCCATTACCGAAAGCTCATCCATGTCGTAAAGTGTTTTACAACCCTGCGCTTGCATTTTAGGCCCCGCTATCCCTTCAAAAATAGCGTCCGGAAAGTGTTTTTGAAGGGCTTTAATTAAGCCTTCACCTAAAATATCGCCCGACAGTTCACCTGCCACAATACCAATTCGTAGTTGTTTTTTATCTTTATTCATTTGATTTTATTTCACAAGTAAACCAGGCGTTCATGCTTGTTAGTTTACCGTGTTTTACTGTTTGATTAAACGCTTTAAATAACTGGTTTTTTATCACCTAAGTTAAGCCTTTATGTTGTTTGTTTTTAATACTGATGTAGCATAGGAAATATATTAAGTTTTACTAATATACATATTGACAAAAATTGCACAAACGTAAATAATATTACAAACTTTCAGTAATTACTGAAAGTTCATTAAATATTAACTTTGCCAATTAAACATTGCCCTGTTAATCCGTCACTCTCAAGGAGCCAATAATGATAGATGAAACCTTTGTGGATCTATCGCGATTACAGTTTGCTGTTACCGCTCTCTTTCATTTCTTATTCGTACCGTTAACGATAGGTATGACCTGGATTTTAGTTATTATGGAATCGGTTTATGTTATGACCGGTCGCGAAATTTATCGCGATATGACTAAGTTTTGGGGAAAATTGTTTGGTATTAACTTTGCAATTGGTGTGGCGACAGGCCTAACCATGGAATTTGAGTTTGGTACTAACTGGTCTTATTACTCGCATTACGTAGGTGATGTTTTTGGAGCTCCCCTGGCTATTGAAGGTTTAATGGCATTCTTTTTAGAATCGACCTTTGTAGGTATGTTCTTTTTAGGCTGGGACAGGCTCTCTAAACGCCAACATTTAGGTGCAACCTTTTTAATGGCCATTGGTACTAACATGTCGGCGCTGTGGATTTTAATTGCCAACGGTTGGATGCAAAACCCAGTAGGCGCTGAATTTAACTATCAAACCATGCGCATGGAAATGACCAGTTTTGCAGAGCTTGTGTTTAACCCTGTAGCCCAAGTTAAGTTTATTCATACTGTATCGGCAGGTTATGTAGCAGCGTCTATGTTTGTGCTAGGTATAAGCAGTTGGTATATATTAAAAGGCCGTGATTTAGCATTCGCTAAACGTTCTTTTTCAGTCGCATCAGGCTTTGGTTTAGCGTCAATTTTATGTGTAATTTTACTCGGTGACGAATCAGGCTACGAAGTAGGCGAAGTCCAAAAAGTGAAACTTGCCACAATTGAAGCCGAATGGCACACAGAAGAAGCTCCAGCTGCGTTTACCGCATTTGGTTTTCCTGATTCAGAAGAGCAAGTAACACATGCGGCGGTTAAAATACCTTACGCACTTGGGTTAATTGCTACGCGCTCACTAGATGAGCAAGTAACGGGTATTAACGACCTAGAAAAACAACATGAAGTACGTATTCGCAACGGTATGGTTGCTTATGAATACCTTACAAAACTCAGAAACGGTGAAGATACGCCAGATAATATTGCCAAATTTAATACTCTAAAAGATGATTTAGGTTATGGCTTGCTACTTAAGCGCTACACACCTGATGTTGTAGATGCTACTGAAGAGCACATTCAAAAAGCAGTTAAAGACTCTTTTCCTAAAGTAGGGCCTATGTTTTGGTCATTTAGGATTATGGTTGCCTGTGGTGTAGCCATGCTTGGTGTATTTATATTGGCTTTTTACTACAACGCACATCGCGTTATTGAGCAAAAACGCTGGTTGTTATGGGCTGCCGTATTGAGCATTCCACTACCTTGGATAGCGATTGAATTTGGCTGGATAGTTGCCGAGTATGGCCGCCAACCTTGGGCTATATCTGAAATACTGCCGACCTTTTTAGCCACGTCGTCACTAACAGTAAATGATATTTTAATTAGCTTAACTGGGTTTGTTATTTTCTATACTGGTTTAGCCATTGTTGAAGGTTGGTTGATGATCCGCTTTGTTAAGCAAGGACCAAGCTCGCTACATACTGGTAAGTATCATTTTGAATTACCAAACAAAACTGATCAAACTGAAGGAGAGCAATCATGATTTTTGATTATGAAACATTAAAAATGCTTTGGTGGTTGATCATTGGTGTGCTGCTTATTGGTTTTGCTATTACCGATGGCATGGATATGGGCGTTGCTATGTTACTTCGCCTCGTTGGTAAAACAGATTCAGAGCGCCGCACAGTAATAAACACAATTGGCCCGCATTGGGATGGTAACCAAGTATGGTTTATAACTGCAGGCGGCGCGTTATTTGCAGCGTGGCCTATGGTTTATGCTGCCGCGTTTTCGGGCTTTTACTTTGCCATGATGCTAGTACTCTTTGCTTTGTTTTTTAGACCACTTGGGTTTGATTACCGCAGTAAAGTAGATTCAAAACGCTGGCGCAATAACTGGGATTGGGGTTTGCTTGCAGGCAGCGCGATTCCAGCATTAGTTTTTGGTATTGCGTTTGGTAATTTATTTTTAGGCGTACCGTTTAATATTGATAACCTTATGCGTGTTAGCTACCAAGGTTCATTTTTTGGCTTGCTTAACCCATTTGGATTACTTGCAGGTTTAGTGAGTATTACCATGTTAGTTGCGCATGCGGGAATGTGGTTACAACTTCGTACAGCAAGTGTGGTCGCAGAGCGTTCGGGTCAATATGGTCGCTATTCTCTTATTGTGTTTATCGTGTTATTTGCTGCAGCTGGTTTTTGGGTTGCTAATTTAACGGGATACCAAATTGTATCTATGGCTGATACACAAAGTCATGCAGACCCTTTAGCTAAAGTGGTCACTACAGCGCAAGGTGCTTGGTTAAGTAACTATAGCACCCGTCCGTGGACAATGACCTTCCCTATTTTAGCCTTTGCAATGGCATTAAGTGCACTTGTGTTTTCTAAATTAAATAAACCAGCACTTGGGCTTATTTCAACAAGCTTAATGTTAATTGGCGTAATTATGACGGCCGGTGTTTCACTGTTCCCATTTATTATGCCATCTAGCAACAACCCTAATATTAGCTTAACAATTTGGGATGCGGTATCGAGCCATAAAACGCTCAATATAATGTTTATTGCAGTGTGTATTTTTGTACCACTAATTTTGTCCTACACCACTTGGTGTTACGTAAAAATGTGGCGCAGAGTAACGGTAGAAGAAATTGAAAACAACACTCACGGTAGCTATTAAGGAGACTAAACTATGTGGTATTTCGCTTGGATTTTAGGTGTACTTTTGGCCTGTACCTTAGGTGTAATAAATGTAATGTGGTATGAGTTTCATCAAAATAAAAACAGTATTGCTGATGATGAGCAAGTTATGCATGATTTATTAAATGAAAATAACTCGACCAAAGATGACGACTAACCCCCGACCAGATCGCGCGCAGCAGCAATCACTGCGCGCTTTTTTAAAGCGTCAAAGTAAACTCGCTGCAGTGTGGTTAAAGTTAAGCATTGCATTGGGTACTTTTAACGCATTACTAATGATTGCAGGTGCTTATTTACTGGCTCAAGCTATTCATAATGTAATGTTTGAAGGTAATAACTTAGCCCAAGTTACTTATTTACTATGGCCCTTAGCAGGCATTATTTTATTACGCGCAGTGTTTTTGGCGCTAAGTGAACGTTTGAGTGCATTTGCTGCACTTAAAATAAAATCGGCTATGCGCCAAACCCTTTTAAATAAGCTCAGTTTACTTGGGCCAAGCTATATAGAACAACACGGCCAAGGCGCTACATTAAATACCCTGCATAATGGCGTTGAAGCACTCCACGACTATTATGCTAAATACTTACCCGGTGTTGCTTACAGTGCGCTTATTCCGCTGGCAATATTGGTTGTTATTTTTCCGACAGATTATAAAGCTGGGCTGATATTTTTATTAACCGCCCGCTCATTCCTTTTTTCATGATTTTGGTAGGCTCAAAAGCCGAGGCTTTAAACCAAAAACGCTGGAAGCAACTTGCTGTACTAGGCAATTACTTTTTTGACCGCGTACAAGGTTTAACTCAACTCAAGCTATTTAATGCAACACGTACCGAACTTAAACAAATAGCTAAAATTTCAGACGACTTTAGACACGCGACACTCGATGTTTTAAAAATCGCATTTTTGTCATCATTCGCACTTGAGTTTTTAGCTACCATTAGCGTGGCACTCGTTGCCGTAATTATTGGTTTTAGGTTGTTTTTTGGTACTCTTGATTTTGCAACTGGCTTTGTCGTGCTGCTTTTAGCACCTGAATTTTATTTACCACTGCGCCAGCTGGGTAGCCATTATCATGCGCGCTTACAAGGCATTAGTGCGGCGGCCGATATGGTTGCAATTTTAAATGCACCACTGCCAAGTGACGTAAATGCGTTAGTGGCTACAAGCACACCTGAAAACAATTTAACTTTAAATACAATTAACTCAATAAGTATTACCGACCTTAATTTTATATACCCAGATAGTAACGAAGGCATTAAAAATATAAATTTAACACTACCAAATAAAGGCTTAATTGCCGTTGTGGGCAGTAGTGGCTCAGGTAAAAGTACATTGTTTGATTGTCTATTAGGGTTTCACCCTGAGGTAATTAAGCACCTATCTATTAATGAGCAGAGTTTAAGTGCAACCGATATTACTTACTTGCAAAATAATATTGCATGGATTCCACAAAAAGCGACGCTGTTTTACGACACCATTGCTGCCAACATTAAATTGGCCAAACCCACTGCCACACAGCAAGAGCTTGAACATGCAGCAGAGCAAGCTAGTGTGCTTGAATTTATAAATACCCTACCCGATGGTTTTAACACACTGATAGGTGAGCAAGGCGAAGGACTTTCTGGCGGTCAAAAACAACGTATTGCACTGGCTCGCGCATTTATAAAACAAGCACCAGTCTTAGTGCTTGATGAGCCCACAGCGCACCTTGATAGCCAAACAGAGCTGCTTATTCAAGATGCTATTAATGAATATGCTAAAAACAACTTAGTGTTAGTTATTGCCCATAGACTAAATACCGTTAAACATGCCAGCAATATCATTGTGATGCACGATGGAAAAATAGCTGAGCAAGGTCACTTTGAAACACTTGTAGCGCAAAATGGTGCATTTGCTGACTTACTAAAAACGGCTGAACAAGGGGTGTCACATGCGTAATTTTATTCGCTTATTAAAGCTTTGTGCTCCTCATTACAAAGCTATGCTATTGGGTACATTTTTAGCGACGATTACGGTATTAGCTAATGTGGGCCTGTTGGCTATATCTGGCTGGTTTTTAGCATCAATGGCCGCTGCTGGTATTGCGGGCGTACAAATGAATTACTTTACCCCAGCGGGCACCATTCGGTTTTTAGCCATTGTACGAACAGCATCGCGCTATGGCGAACGCCTAGTTACTCATAACGCCACGTTTTTATTACTAAGTGAAATACGTAACAATGTATTTGCAACGTTAAGTAAGCTTAACAATGTTGATTTAGCAATGAGCCGCAGCGCTGATTTAGTTAACCGATTACAAAACGATGTTGACGCACTCGACAAATTTTATTTAAACGTTTTACTGCCTATGTTGGTTGCCCTTTTAAGTGTGCCAATCATCATGCTGTTTATGTCGGCCTATAATGGTAACGTAGCCCTTATTTGCTTTACTGGCATTATACTTATTGGTGTGGTTATACCTGCCCTACTTAGCGCAAAGCTCACTAAAAACAGCCACAAAGAAACACAACTTAGTGCACAACTTCGCTCTGAGCTTTCAGATACACTCACAGGCCTTAGAGAGCTTAGTATTTATCAAGCCCGTTCGCAGCAGCTTAATAAGTGCGACGAATTAAGCGAGCAGTACAATCAGCAATTATTTATTCGCCACAAAGCATTGGCAAACTCTGATGGGTTAAGCTTGTTGGTTGTTCAATTAGCCATGCTTGCTAGCATAGTAACCATAGTGCCACTGGTTTACGCAAACAGTATGGTAAATGTAGAGCTTGCTATGTTGAGTTTATTTGTACTGGCAAGCTTTGAAAGTGTATTGCTACTACCCAATGCGTTTATAGAGCTTCCGAGTGTTTTAAAAGCAGCAGAGCGATTGTTTACACTTGAAGATAAGGCTGCTAGTTCGCAAATTGAAAGCACACATATAGACGTTGATGAAAACTTTAGCGCGCAAAACCACACGTTAGTACTTAACAATATTAGCTACCAATATGGTGAACAAACAGCGCTAACCAATATCAGTTTTGAACTAAAGCCCCAGCAAAAGGTAGCAATTGTAGGTAGAAGCGGCAGCGGTAAAACGACGCTTGTAAATTTACTTACTGGTTTATGGCCTTTGCAACAAGGCAGCATAGCGCTAAACAATCAAAATAGCGTTGTTGACTTACATTCGTTAAATAATGATATACGCGCAAATGTTATAAATATACTCGCCCAGCAGCACCATATTTTTGATGGCACATTAAGTGAAAACTTACGTTATGCCGCGCCAAATGCAACTAAAGAGCAAATGATTGAAGCGCTCGCATTAGCTCAATTAAGCCCATGGTTTAATGAACTAAAAGAAGGTTTAAAAACACGATTAGGCACTGGCGGGCGTAACGTGTCGCAAGGTCAATCTAGGCGTATAGCAATTGCCCAAGCATTACTTAAAAAACCTGCTTTTTTGGTTCTTGATGAACCAACAGAAGGTCTTGATAATCAATCTAAGCAAGGAGTAATGCAAGCAATAATGCATGTTATGGATAACGCGAGCGTGCTGACAATTACGCACGATCCCGCTCTACTTGCTCAAATGGATAATGTTGTGTGGTTAGAAGACGGCAAAGTAGTTGCGCAAGGCTCTCATAAAGAGCTCAGTGGCACTTATCCCAACTATGTGGCGCTCACTACTCGGTTTTAGTTAAAGTCACCTGAACTTTGGATAATAAATCCTTTAACCAGAGTTCAGGTTAAGTAACAATTCCATTTTTAGTTTTTTCAGTTAAACAGTACTGCTTAAACCAAACTGCATAAATTTTGAGCAATTCAACAAATTAAATTGCCCCTGGGCAAAACCATACGAGCAGCGCATGTTTGGCATTTATTCTACGTTATCGCCTATTTATGGGGAACACCGCACTACATAGGCCCTGTCTTGTCTAAACACCAAGCTTACTGCTGCAAGTTCAGCCTCGAAAGATAAACAGGCCCAAAATGAAGTATTTCTTAGTCGATTACAAAAAAAAGGCTGTGATTACAAATATACACACTTTTTTAAATGCATGATATTTATATGTTATTTTATTGTAAATTAATTATTGCAAAAAAGATCGCTTCATCTAATCCTTTTTACTTATTGTTATTATTATTATTTAAAGTGAATATGCCACCGGTGGCATTTGTAGTTCAAGAATAAAACTTGTTAATGATCACTGCAGTCTTAAATACAAAAGTTTTTACACTGAAAACCATTTTAATTGGAGTTAAAATGAAAAAAACTAATATTTTAAAATACTCTTTACACACAACTGCAATATTAGCCGCAATTTATGGCGGCAGTGCCCTAGCTGCAAATGCATCTGGATATGCTTCAACAAACGGTAATACAACAGGTGGTGCCGGTGGTGATGTTGTATATGCAACAACAGGAACTCAAATACACCAAGCTTTATGTAATCGTGCATCGAGTGATACACCAATTATCATTCAAGTTGAAGGCACAATTAATCATGGTAATACAAGCAAGGTATCTGGTGATAGCTGTAACACTGGTCCTGACTTAATTGAACTAAAAGAAATTAGTAACGTTTCTATTATTGGTGTTGGCAGTGGTGCTTTATTTGACCAACTCGGTATCCATATTCGTTCTTCGTCAAACATTATTATTCAAAATGTTCATGTACGAAATGTAAAAAAATCAGGCTCACCAACCTCAAACGGAGGTGATGCAATTGGTATGGAATCTAATGTTCGAAATGTATGGGTTGACCATGTAACACTTGAAGCAAGTGGTGGTGAAAGCAGTGGCTATGATGCACTTTTTGATATGAAAAATAATACAAAATACGTAACTTTATCTTATAGTATTTTGCGTAATTCAGGTCGAGGTGGTTTGGTTGGCTCAAGCGACAGCGATGATGCTAATGGCCCAGTAACATTTCATCATAACTACTATCAAAATATAAATTCACGAACACCTTTACTCAGACACGCAACAGCCCATGCTTATAATAACTACTATAGTGGCATACAGTCATCTGGGATGAATCCACGCATAGGTGGTAAGATGCGTGCTGAAAATAACTACTTTCAAGACTCTAAAGACCCACTAGGTACTTTTTACACTAACGATATGGGATATTGGCAAGTAAGCGGTAATATCTGGGACAATATTGATTGGTCTGAAGATGAAAGTAAGCTTCACCCAGCAGGCCCAAATCCTTCATCAACTACTTCTATTAGTATACCTTATAACTATCAACTGGATAATACTCAGTGTGTTCCTGCAATTATTGCAGCAACCGCAGGTGCAAATAAGGGCTTAAAAGAGTCAAATGGTGAATGTGGTACGACTGAGCCCACAGATCCAACTGAGCCTACGGATCCAACAAATCCACCTGAGCCGACTCCTTCAGGGGAAAATCTTGCTTTGGCTGCAGGTGTAGATGGCAGCTCTAAAGCCAGCGGTACAAGTTATGGTAATGTTAAAGATGGAGATACATCCACTTACTGGTCGCCAAATTCATCTACTGGCACAATAAATATTAAAAACTTAAATACGACAATTAATGCTGTAAAGATTATTGAAGCGTCAGGTGCTCAAGGAAATATTACTTCATGGTCGCTGGTTAATTACGATACAGGCACAACGCTCGCTAATGGCGGGGCTGTACCTAATGTAATCACCTTTTCGAGTGTAAATTTGTCAAAAGTCAGTTTTGTTATTAACTCTTCAAACTCAACACCGAGAGTTGCTGAATTTGAGGTTTACAATGGCTATAACGACTCAGGTAGTTCAGTCACTAATACCCTAGTTAATGGCGTATACAGGGTTACACCTAAGCACAGTGCTAAATCACTTGATGTAGCTAATTGTGCAAATAGCAATGGTGCTAACATATCGCAATGGTCATGGTTAAATAACGATTGTCAAAAATTCAATATATCAACGGTCGATGGTATTTGGCATAGAATTTCACCAGTTAATGCTCCATCAAAGGGCCTTGATGTAGCCGCTAATTCAACGGTTAATGGTGCAAACATTGCTCTGTACACATATACCGGTAGTTATAATCAACAATTTAGATTCCAAGCCGCTGGTACAGGAAAATGGCGGATAATAAATCGTAATAGTGAACTTTGTTTTGATGTTGAGGGAAATAAAGCAAATGACGGGGCAAATCTATTGCAATGGACTTGCAGCGCTGGTTCTGAAAATCAAATGTTTGAACTAACGCGACAGTAAACTTTAAATAATAAAAACCACCTTCGATTTCTCTAAGGTGGTTTTTTTAATTAAGAAGCCGTTATCTGACAATACCGCGCTCAGAACCTTTAACAAAGTAGATCATCAACTGCACTGCAGGATACTTTGCAGCATCTTCACTAAGCGACTCAATAGCTTCTTCAACACCTAGGCTCTTACGATAAAATGCTTTATATGCACGGCGTACAGCCATAATTTCGTCACTTTCAAAACCACGGCGTTTCATGCCTTCTTTATTGATAGCTGCAGGGCCTGCTGGCATACCAATGGTAGTAACAAATGGTGGTACATCTTTGTTAACACCAGAATACATGCCAATAAATGCATGTGCGCCGATTTTACAAAACTGATGAACTCCCGAATTACCACCTAAGATAACCCAATCGCCTACATGTACATGACCAGCCACACTTGCATTGTTAGCAAAAATTACGTTATCGCCAATTACCGCGTCATGTGCAACGTGTGTATAAGCCATAAACAAATTATTACTACCAATTTTAGTAACGCCTTGGTCTTGAATCGTACCACGGTGAATAGTGGCACATTCACGGATAACGTTGTTATCACCCATGATTAATGTGGTTGGCTCGTTGTTGTATTTTTTGTCTTGGCAGGCTTCGCCTACAGACGCAAACTGAAAAATATGATTGCCAGCGCCAATAGTTGATGGCCCTTTAACAACAACGTGAGACTCAATAATACAGTTATCACCGATAACAACATCATTGCCAATATAACTATACGGACCAACTGAGACATTGTTGCCTAGTTTAGCGCCAGGTTCGATTATTGCTGTAGAATGGATCACTATTAAAACTCTCTTCTAGCACACATAATTTCGGCACTACATACTATTTTGCCGTCGACTCTTGCTTCTGCCGAAAATTTCCAAATGTTGCGACGTTCCTTTAAGAACTCAACATGAAGATGCATTGTATCACCAGGAATTACCGGTTGCTTAAAACGCGCATTATCGACTGCTGCAAACAAGTAAAGCTCGTTTTCGCTACGATTTTCAACCGTTTTAAAACCAAGTAAGCCCGTTGCCTGAGCCATTGCTTCTAAAATTAACACACCTGGAAAAATAGGCTGATTTGGAAAGTGCCCAGTAAAAATAGGTTCGTTTATAGAAACATTTTTAATAGCATGTAAAGATTTACCAGGAGTAAAGTCAATAACACGATCTATTAATAGCATCGGATAACGGTGCGGTAATAAAGCTAAAATTTCTTGAATATCAAGGCTATTTAATTCGTTTGCCAAAATAGCATCCTTATTAGTGTTCAACGTTTATGACTTAGCCAATGCTTCAAGCGCTTTAAGACGAGATTTCATATCTGAAAGGTTACGCAAGTGAGCTATTGATTTACGCCATTCTTTGTTTGTTGTATGGGGCATACCAGATGAGTAAATACCTGGTTCGGTGATTGATTTTGTCACCATACTCATGCCGGTAATTATAACACCATCACATACAGACATGTGACCATTAATTGCAACCATGCCACCAATTTGACAGTTTTTGCCAATGGTAACGCTTCCAGCAAGTACAGTGCAGCCCGCAATTGCGGTGCCTGAATTAACTTCAACGTTGTGCGCTATTTGACATTGATTATCGATAATAACATTGCTATGGATGATGGTGTTGTCCAGTGCGCCACGATCAATTGTTGTGCTAGCACCCACTTCAACTTTGTCACCTATGATCACAGAACCTAGCTGGGGTATTTTAACCCACTGCCCGCGTTCGTTCGCATAACCAAACCCATCGCTACCTATAACACTATTTGCTTGAAACAAACAATCTGTACCAATTTCGACCTCGTGATAAATAGTCACACTAGGCCAAAGCTTAGTGCCAGAACCAATTTTAACACGTTCCCCGATAAAACTGTTCGGACCAATTTGCGCATTGTCACCTATCACTGCACCAGCTTCAATGACTGCGTTAGCACCAATAGCCGCGCTGTCACTAACGATCGCTGTTGAATGGACAGTGGCACTTGGATGAATACCCGTCGAGGCTGAGCGTGGAGTGGTATCCATAAATTGCGCTAATTTAGCGTAACTTACATACGGATTAGCAACAATAATTTTACTGCCATTAAAGTACTGTGCATCGGCTTGGCTTACTATTACAGCACTAGCTTGAGTAGTCTCAAGTTGCGATCGATATTTTGAGTTCGCTAAAAATGCAATATGCCCAGAATGGGCATTTGCAAGTGTCGCTATTTTTTTTATTTCTAAAGCGCCATCACCCTGAAGTTCGGCGCCTAGAAGTTCCGCAATTTGCGAAAGCGTATAATTTTGCATGGAGTGATTATTTCTTACTAACAGCGGCTACAACTTTAGATGAAAGATCGGTAACTTCTTTAGGGTTAAAGTAAATTGTCGTGTCTTTTACTTTAACTTCATCAAAGTCGCCATCTTTAGCAATTTCTTCAATTGTTTTAATAATAACACCCTGAACTTTAGCAAGTTCTTGGTTTTGGCGTGCTTTAATTTCTTGCTCTAAAGGACGACCTTGTTCAGCAAGGTTTTTTTGCATACCTTGAATTTTGTCACGTAGTGCATCTTTTTGAACTTGGCTCATCGTTGTGCTTTCACGCTTAAACTTTTCAGCTTCAAAGCGAATATCACCTTGTAACTTTTCAAGTTCTTGACGGCGCTCAGCAAACTCGGTTTGCAAAGACTGTTCGATTTTTGCCATTTGAGGAATTTGTTTATAAATTTCCTGCATATCTACGATACCTACTTTATGTGCAAGTGCACTCGCAGAAGTTCCCATAATAAGTGTTGCTAAAACAGCTACTGCTGTTGATTTAAATAATTTTTTCATAAAAAGCTCCTTTAAAAAGTGTTACTAATATTAAAACTGATGGTTTTCGTATCGTCATCTTCTTCTTTTTGCAATGGATACGCAAAACTTATCAGCATAGGACCCATTGGAGAGATCCACTGTAATGATAAACCGGTTGAAATCCTAAAACGCAGCGGATCTGAATAATCATCTAATTTGGCACGCTCATCAACACCTAAGTTTTGAAAGCGATCTACATTAAATTCAGTATCCCAAACGTTTGCCGCATCAACAAAGAAACTCGTACGGACAGAACTGGTATTTTCTTCATCTAAGAATGGCGTAGGAACAATTAGTTCCATTCCAGCTACCGCTTTAGCATTACCACCAATTCGACCTTGAGGTATTAATACATCAAACTCAGACGCACCGCCTATAGTGCCTGTTGTAGCACCGTCTGTGCCCGGTGTACCCGGAATAGACTGCGGTATACGCGATACAGCACGTGGTAATATTGTATTACGGTCAAAGCCACGAAGTTCCATTTCAGTTATACGAAAGTATTCTTGAAATGGTAATGTTTGATCATAACCATTTGTTGAACCGTAACCGTTACCATAACCAAGCGCTGCACGCGTTGAAAATACCCAACGGTGGTCATTTGATATAGGCCAATAAAAACGTGAATCGTAATTCAGTTTAAAGTACTGAAGATCAGAATTTGGCGTTGTCGCAGTTAGGTTAAGTGTTTGACGTGAGCCCGCTGTTGGAAATAAACCTCGGTTAACAGTAACGCGCGACCAACCTACACTTAGCTCATATTTATTAAAATCGAAACCAGCATCTGGGTTTTCCGGATCTAAGAATGTTTCACGCAATACTCGTGTTTGCTCATACTCAGCAATATCCGATAGCTCTTCTTTGATCCAGCGCACACCAAAGTTAATACGATTAATCGCATCAATTGGGAAACCTATATTTGTACCGATACCGTAACTTTTCGATTTGTAGTCAACAAGGCTAAAGGCACTCGCATCATAGTTACTGTAAAAAATACTACTACCTTGTGATACACCATCAGGCGTAAAGTAAGGGTCAGTGTACGATAAACTTACACGTTCAGAACCCTTAGAGGTATTAATATTGAATCCAATTTGGTTACCAGTACCTAAAAAGTTAGATTCTGTCACACCAATATTAAATTGTAAGCCTTGGTAAGAACCATATGCCAAACCGGCATTAAAGCTACCGGCTGATTGCTCTTTTACTGTAAAATCAACATCTACTTGATCATCCACACCAGGGACTGGCACTACATTAAAATCAACTTTTTCCATGTAGGCCAAACGTTGAATTTGTAGTTTTGAACGCTCTAGGTTTTGATTAGATAACCAAGCGCCTTCAAGTTGTGTCATTTCACGGCGAAGTACTTCATCAGCCGTATTTTGGTTACCACCAACAATAATACGACGCACATAAACACGTTTACCCGGATTAACCGACAACGTTAATTGCACTTCTTGCTTTTCGTCGTCAATCTCTGGAATAGTACGTACTTCAGCATTTGCGTAGCCAAAACGTGCTAAGTAACTTTTAATAAACTCTTCAGAAGACGTTACTACTGAACCGTTATATAACTCGCCTGCACGAAGTGGAATAACACTTTTAATTAAGTCTTCGCGGCCAAGTAAGTCACCAATAAAATCAAAACCCTTAACTTTGTATTTTACGCCTTCAGTTAAGTTGGCTGTAACATATACTGACTCACGTTCTGGACTTACTGACACTTGTGTTGAATCGATATTAAATCGTAAGTAACCACGGTCTAAATAAAAGCTGCGAATTTTTTCTAAATCGCCTTCAACCGTTTGCTTTTGGTAACGGTCGCTGCCCATAAATTGCCACCACGGTAAATCTTGTTGTGACTCGGCAAGCTTTAATAAGTCTTCATTAGAAAAAAGTTCGTTACCTACCAAGTTTATTTGGCGGATGGAGGCGGCATCACCTTCATCAAACTCTAATTTAAGCTTAACGCGGTTACGTGGTAATTTAGTTACACTAATATCAACTTTAGCGTTGTATTTACCAATACTGTGGAAGAACTCAACTAACCCTTTTTCGATATTATCGATAACAGTTTTATCAAGCGGTTCACCTTGGCGAATATCTTGTTGTTCAAGCGACTCATTAAGTTGCTCGTCTTTTATATCTTTATTGCCTTCAAACTCAATAAAGCTAATCGTAGGACGTTCTGTTACTTTAAAAATAACATTATTGCCATCACGAAGTGCTTTTATGTTGTCAAAGTGACCAGAGCGGTAAAGTGACTTTATTGTTTTTGAAATCGTATAGTCGTCAACATTATCGCCCACATTGATAGGAATATGCGTTAATGCAGCACCCAGTGCTACGCGCTGTAAGCCTTCAACTTTAAGATCTTCAACAATAAAGGAAGTTTGGCCCAGTGCTGCAAAGCTTGCACCCAATAAACTTGAAACTGCCAAATGTTTTTTTATAGCCATTTTATTATCTTTATCCTATACAACTGTATTACCGCTTAGCACCTAAAATTAATGATGCTTTACAATCGTGTTCTAATTAGTAATTGTCACGCTGTAGCTACAAACGTGATACATCATTGAACAAAGCGAAACATGTTAGAAAAATGAGTAGCAAGGCTCCCACTTTAAAACCAAACTCTTGTGTCTTTTCAGAGACTGGCTTTTTACGAAAAAGTTCAATTATGTAATACATTAAGTGTCCACCATCAAGCACTGGCAAGGGTAATAAATTAAATACACCCAAGTTAACGCTAATCAAGGCTAAGAAGCTTAAAAATGCAACTAAGCCATAGCTTACGCTAGTTCCAGCACCGACTGCAATGCCCACCGGACCACTTAAATTTTTAACAGAAACTTGGCCTGTAATTAAATTACCTATCATGTCAAAGCTAAGAGTAATCAAGCGCCATGTTTCTTTTGTGCCTCGGACAATGCTGTCAAGAGGGCCGTATTGTCTAGTCTCTACATACCCTTCTGGCCATTGTTGAACAACCGGTGCTACGCCCAAAAAGCCCTGTTCAATACCGCTATTATCAAGGCGGCTTTGCGGGGTTACTGTAATGCTTTTTATACTATCTTGTCTTTTTACACTAAATTGTAAAGATTTGTTAGCCGATTGCGTAATAAGATTAACTAATTGCTGCCAACTGCTTATTGTTTCGCCATTTACAGCCAAAATAGTGTCATTAACCTTCAAATCTGCTTGTTTTGCTGCTGAATTTTCAGTCACTGCGGCAATAGTCAGTGTTGCCTGAGGTCTAAATGGAACAATACCTAACGAACTCAGTGGCGGAACATCTTGCTGATCAAGTTTCCAACCATCTAAATTAAGCGTTTTAATACGTGGTTGTAGATTTTTATCACGAACCGTAACCTCAACGCTTTCCTCACCTAAGCTCGACATTAGTGCAAATGTAGCATCTTGCCACGTTGTTATATCGTCATCGCCAATTTTAATAATATGCTGGCTTGGCATTATGCCCGCCTGCTCCGCTCGACTCCCTTCAGTAACGCTGCCAACAACTGGCTTAACCGATTGCACACCCACCATATACATGGCAGCAAGTGCAAAAATAGCAAACAAAAAGTTTGCCATAGGACCCGCTGCAACAATAGCAATACGCGCTTGAACCGATTTAGCATTAAACGATAAGTGACGTTGGTTTTGTGGTACTTCATCAACACGCTCATCAAGCATTTTTACATAACCGCCTAGTGGTATTGCTGCAATTACGTATTCAGTATTATATTTATCGTGCCATCTTATAAGTGGTTTACCAAAACCAATTGAAAAACGCAGTACTTTAACGCCCATTTTGCGCGCAACCCAAAAATGGCCGTACTCATGTATGGCCACTAAAATACCAAGCGCTAAAATAAATGAGCCTAGGTTCCAAAAAAAATCAAACATATTAATGCGCCACTTTTGTTATAAATTGCAAAGCGCTAATCCGCGCTAATTTATCGCACTCTAAAATTTCATCTAAGCTTTGCACATTGGTGTACGTTGCAGCTTCAAGTGTTTGTGCATTTATTTTGTATATATCGGTAAAACCAATTTTACCATTTAAGAACGCGTTTACTGTTATTTCATTCGCTGCATTTACTGTCGTTGTAGCACCTTGCCCTGCACTACATGCATCAACCGCAAGTTGTAAATTAGGATAACGGGCGTAATCAGGCTTGGTAAATGAAAAGTCTGTAATATCAGAGAAATTGAGAGGCTTTACACCCGCATTAATTCGCTCAGGATATGCAAGTGCATGGGCAATAGGAGTGCGCATATCAGGGTTACCCATTTGCGCTAAAATAGAACCGTCGTGGTACTGCACCATTGAATGAATAATGCTTTGCGGATGAATAACTACATCAATATCACTGGTGTCACAATTGAATAACCACTTGGCTTCAATAAACTCCAAGCCTTTGTTCATCATAGTGGCCGAATCTACTGATATTTTTTGACCCATAGACCAATTAGGGTGAGCGACTGCTTCGCTAACAGTGACATCTTTTAACGTATTTATATCACGGGTTAAAAATGGGCCACCAGAACCGGTAAGCAAAATTTTACTTACGCCATGTTGCTGTAAATTTTGATCGCCTTTGGCATTTTGTAACGAAGAAGGTAGACATTGAAAAATAGCATTATGTTCGCTATCAATTGGTAGTAAAGTTGCTTTATGTTGTTTAACTTTGTCAATAAACAACTGGCCAGACATCACAAGTGATTCTTTATTGGCAAGCAGTACTTTTTTACCTGCTTCTACTGCACTTAATGTTGGCAATAAACCAGCAGCACCTACAATTGCCGACATAACAACATCAACATTAGGATAAGCACACACGTCACTCATAGCTTGCTCGCCATGCCTTACTTTAGTTTTACACTGAGTATTAGTTAAATACGATGACAACTGCTCAGCAGCCGTTTGCGAAGCCATAACTGCATATACAGGTTCATGCTCTATGCATAACGCAGCCATTTTTTTTGCATTTTGTCCGGCGGTTAAAGCAAAAACATCAAATAGTTCTTTATTTAGCGATACAACATCTAATGTGCTTAAGCCAATAGACCCTGTTGCACCTAAAATAACCAGTTGTTGCTTTGGGCTCATAAACTCAGCGTCCATGCATAACACATAACAAACATTGGAGCCGCAGCGGTTAAGCTATCAATTCTATCTAAAATCCCACCGTGACCAGGTAAACAATTACCACTGTCTTTTAAGCCAGCTTCGCGTTTAAACATGCTTTCGAGTAAGTCACCTACAGCAGAAAACAACGCAATCAAAGCGGTCATAATGGCGTATACAGGCCAAACAACTAAATCAACATCGGTGAAATGACAAAATATTAAGACAAAAATAACAGCAGCAACGACACCACCGGCGAGCCCTTCAATTGTTTTATTTGGGCTCACTTTAGGCATCAATTTATGCTTACCAAAACTTTTCCCGGTAAAGTAGGCACCCACATCAGCGCTCCACACAATACCTAAAACGACTAAAATCAGCATAGAACCAAAATGAGCAGATTCAGCATACTGCGCACTACGTAAGGTATTAAGTGCAAGCCACAATGGCACAAGCGTTAGTAAACCAGCGATGCCTCGCATCACGAGGCCTTCATTCCAAGCTTTAGCCATAGCGGGATAACGCCATACTAAATAACTGGCAACAATCCACCAAGCAAATGCAAGTGTAAATAAATAATTTGCATCACCCACTAATTTACCATTTTGCCATAAAGCTTCAATTGGCCAATGTAAGTTGAGCACTGCGAGTAAAGCCGCAACTAAAAGTACAAAAGCACTTCTTTTGAGTTTGTCACACAGGCCCATAAATGCAGACCATTCCCATGCACCTAATAATACTATTGCACCTGCAAAATAACTAAATAACGTAAGCGGTGTATAAAAAACCAATGCTAATGCTAAAGGCGCTAGCACGAGCGAGGTTAAAATGCGTTGTTTTAACAAAATTGTGACCCTTATTCTATTTAGGTTTGAGCGAGTAATTGTTTTATTTGTTCGCCCGTACAACCAAAACGTCGCTCTCTGGCAACGTAACACGCAATGGCCTCAGCAAATGCTGCTTCATTAAAATCAGGCCAAAGTGTGTCGGTAAAGTAAAGTTCTGCGTAAGCGGCTTGCCATAATAAAAAGTTACTAATACGAACATCGCCACCAGTGCGAATAAGTAAATCAGGTTCTGCCTGATCTGCCATGCTCATATGCTGCGCTAAACGCTCTTCGGTAATATCTTCGGCGTTAAGTGTGCCTTTTTCTACTTGCAACGCAAGTTGCTTAGCTGCATTAGCCATATCCCAACGACCACCATAATTAGCTGCAACATTTAAGTGCAGCCCGGTGTTATTCTCAGTCAACGCTTGTGCGGAATATACTTTACTACGCAAGCTCTCCGAGAATCGTGATAAGTCTCCAATAATGGTCAGTTTTACATTGTTTTTGTGAAGCTTTTTAACTTCTTTTGTTAAAACAAACAAAAAAAGCTCCATTAACGTATTCACTTCATCCTCAGGTCGGCGCCAGTTTTCACTGCTAAAAGCAAATAAAGTTAACGATTGTATCCCTAACTTAGTGCAAAACTGAACAGACTGACGAACGGCATCCACGCCTTTTTTATGCCCGTATACACGAGGTCTATTTCTAGCTTGCGCCCAACGTCCATTACCATCCATTATGATGGCAACATGTTTAGGTAAACATTGCTGTGAAATTGTGTCAGCGTCTAGAACCATAAATATTGAATATTCCATAAAAAAACGCCGCCTAGTATACCCCAGACGGCGTTTCAAAACTAATAATTTTAGTTGCCTAGATTTCCATCAATTCAGTTTCTTTGGCAGCTAATAGCGTATCCATTTCTTTAATAAACTTATCAGTAAGTTTTTGAATCGCATCATCTGATTGACGCGCTTCATCTTCTGATATGTCTTTATCTTTTAATAACGCTTTCACATCGCCATTAGCATCGCGACGAATATTACGAATAGCAACACGACCTCCTTCAACTTCAGCGCGTACAATTTTGATTAAGTCTTTACGACGCTCTTCTGTAAGTGGAGGAAGTGGTACACGAATAACAGTACCTGCTGACATAGGGTTTAAGCCTAAGTCAGACGCCATAATCGCTTTTTCAACAGCTTGCGCCAAAGACTTATCAAATACACCAATAGCAAGTGTACGAGAATCTTCAATTGTCACGTTAGCAACTTGGTTTAAAGGCGTTGGTGCACCGTAGTACGACACCATAATGCCATCTAAGATAGCTGGATGTGCGCGGCCAGTACGAATTTTAGATAATTGGCTACCTAGTGCAGTTACACTTTTTTGCATGCGCGCTTGCGCGTCTTTTTGAATATCGTTAATCACGGTTTAATCCTAATTATTTGATTATTTCATCTGAGGCTTGTGAAGAAATAAGTGTTCCTTCTTCTTCACCCATAATTACGCGTTTTAGCGCGCCTGATTTATTCATGTTAAATACGCTCAACGGCATATTGTGATCGCGGGCTAGAGTAAATGCCGCTAAATCCATAACTTTTAATTCTTTATCGATGATTTCATTGTAGCTTAAGTGGCGATAAAGCGTCGCTTCTGGGTTTTTTACAGGGTCATCACTGTACACGCCATCCACTTTCGTTGCTTTAATTACTGTATCCGCTTCAATTTCGATACCGCGTAAACACGCTGCAGAATCAGTCGTGAAGAATGGATTACCCGTACCCGCTGCAAAAATAACAACGCGGCCCGTTTTTAATAAGCTAATTGCTTCAGCCCAGTTATATGCATCACACACACCATTTAATGGGATAGCCGACATTAAACGACAATTTACAAATGCACGATGCAGCGCGTCACGCATTGCAAGGCCATTCATAACTGTTGCAAGCATACCCATATGGTCACCAACAACGCGATTCATACCTGCTTCTGCAAGCGATCCACCGCGTAAAAAGTTACCTCCACCAATAACTAAACCCACTTCTACGTCGAGCTCTACTAGCTCTTTAATTTCTTGTGCCATACGGTCTAAAACTTTAGGATCGATGCCGAAGCCTTCGTCTCCCATTAAAGCTTCACCACTTAATTTGAGAAGAACACGTCTAAAAATAGGTTTACGATTGATAGTCATAGTATTGGGGCCAACTTTTATTGAATTATGGATAAAAAATAACCGCGCTTATGTTAAACATAAAAGCGCGGTTATTTTAAAGAATTTCTAGCTGTGAAGCAAAACCAAATAGTACTTTAATTGCATCTAATTTCCTTTTGCATCACAAATAGTTAATCTTACTGACCTTTAGCTGCAGCAATTTGAGCAGCAACTTCAGCAGCAAAATCTTCTTCTTTCTTCTCGATACCTTCACCAACTTCTACACGTACGAAGCTAGTAACTGTTGCGTTTTTCTCTTTAAGAATATCGCCAACAGATTTTTTAGGTTCCATGATGAAAGCTTGACCAGTAAGAGAAACCTCACCAGTAAATTTCTTCATACGACCAACAACCATCTTCTCAGCGATTTCAGCAGGCTTGCCTTCATTCATCGCGATTTCAATTTGTACTTGCTTTTCTTTTTCAACAACATCAGCAGGCACATCAGAAGGTGTTAAGTATTCAGGGCTAGATGCAGCAACGTGCATTGCAACGTGCTTAAGTGTTTCTTCATCAGCAACACCAGCAACAACAACACCGATACGATCGCCATGACGGTACTCAACTAGGTTTTCACCAGTTACGTACTGCAGGCGACGTACGTTGATGTTTTCGCCAATTTTAGTAACTAGCTCAACACGGTCTTCTTCAAACTTAGCTTGTAAGTCTTCGATAGAGATTGTGTCAGCAATTGCAGCGTCAGCAACTTTGTTAGCAAATGCTAAGAAGCTTACGTCTTTTGCAACGAAGTCAGTTTGACAGTTAACTTCTACTAGTACTGCAACACCCGCATTTTGCTTGATGATGATAGTACCTTCAGCAGCAATGTTACCTGCTTTTTTAGCAGCTTTAGCAGCGCCACTTTTACGCATGTTTTCAATCGCTAACTCGATGTCGCCATCAGTCTCAGTTAACGCTTTTTTACAATCCATCATGCCAGCGCCTGTGCGCTCGCGTAATTCTTTAACTAGGGCAGTAGTTACAGCCATTAGTAAATCCTCAAATCTGAAATCTGGTTTAGATAAGCGGGTTACCCGCTCTACAAGAATAGCAAGTCTTCACCTTAAAAAGATGAAGACTTGATGACAGCTAATTACTCAGCTTCAACGAAATCGTCTTTCTCAGCTTGAGCAACGATGTTATTCTCGCGACCTTCAGTGATAGCAGCTGCAACAGCGCTAGTGTAAAGGCTTACAGCACGGATAGCATCATCGTTACCAGGAACGATGAAATCAACGCCGTCTGGATTAGAGTTAGTATCAACGATTGCAACAACTGGAATACCTAGGTTGTTAGCTTCACGGATAGCAATGTGCTCGTGGTCAGCATCGATAACGAAAAGCGCGTCTGGAAGACCGCCCATGTTTTTGATACCACCAAGGCTTTTTTCAAGCTTGTCCATTTCGCGGTTAAGCATTAACGTTTCTTTCTTAGTTAATTTCTCGAAAGTACCGTCTTGGCTTTGTACTTCAAGGTCTTTAAGACGCTTGATTGATTGACGAACTGTTTTCCAGTTAGTCAACATACCACCTAACCAACGGTGATTAACGTAATACTGGTCGCTTGCAATAGCTGCTTCTTTAACTGCTTCGCTTGCTGCGCGCTTAGTACCAACGAAAAGAACTTTACCTTTGTTTGAAGCAGCACCAGTTAAAAACTTAAGTGCGTTATTGAACATTGGTACTGTTTGCTCAAGGTTGATGATATGAACACGGTTACGTGTACCGAAGATGAAAGGCTTCATCTTAGGGTTCCAGTAACGTGCTTGGTGACCAAAGTGAACACCAGCTTGAAGCATATCGCGCATTGAAACATTTGCCATTTTATAGATCCTCTATAGTTGTTTAGGGTTAGGCCTCCACATATCCCATAGCACCAACACCGAAGTAATTAAACTTCAAATGCACCCAAGTGTATGTGACGATACGTGTGTGTGTTAAAATCAAATTGTGTTTGCCTTAAATACAAAAAATCATTTAAGAATTTATTTGTAAAAAGACGGCGCGCTTTATACCATATTAAAATTAAATACTCAACGTCGCGTGCAAAATTTGTTCGACGATAAATGTTAAAAACTCAACTTTGGAGCCTCAATGAGCGCTATTATCAAGACCCCTGAAGAAATAGAGAAAATGCGCGTAGCTGGGCGCTTAGCGGCCGATGTACTTGAAATGATCGGCCCTCATGTAGTGCCAGGTGTTACCACCGATGAGCTAAATACACTTTGTCATGATTATATTGTTAATGTGCAACAAGCAATCCCTGCTCCATTAAATTATCATGGCTTTCCAAAATCAGTTTGTACGTCAGTTAATCACGTTATTTGTCACGGAATTCCAAATGACAAAGCATTAAAAGAAGGCGACAGCGTAAATATTGACGTAACTGTCATTAAAGACGGTTACCACGGCGACACATCTAAAATGTTCCACGTTGGTACACCAAACATTCAAGCTAAGCGTCTTGCAGAAGTAACACAAGAAAGCTTATACCTTGCTATTAAAATGGTAAAACCAGGTGTGCGCTTAGGCGATATTGGCTCAGCAATTCAAAAATATGCAGAAAGCTTTAACTACTCAATCGTACGTGAATATTGCGGCCACGGTATTGGCGCAGGGTTTCATGAAGAACCACAAATAATGCATTATGGTAAAGCCGGCACTGGCGAAGCCTTAAAAGCAGGTATGTGTTTAACTATTGAACCTATGGTTAATGCGGGTAAACGCCAATGTAAGCTTCTTAAAGATGATTGGACAGTAGTAACACGCGACCGTAGTTTGTCTGCACAGTGGGAACATACTTTATTAGTGACCGAAAATGGTGTTGAAATTTTAACGCTACGATCGGATGATACTATCGACAGGATAATAGAACACTAATAAAACCGAAACACTTGATAAGAAAAACCTTATCCGTGTGAAAGGTTCAACAAGGAGCCAGCCCACGTGGCATTACCCAACAAAGTAAAAAAGTTGCTTAGCGATGCTGAGCAACTTAGTGATTATCGCGATTGTTCTAGCTATTTTTATAAATGGCTACATAACGAATTTTCTAAGCAACCGGTTGGGAATTTAATTAATGCCCGGGCTGAGTTTATTGACCGCCTATTAATTAAGCTCTTTCATGTTTATGAGTTATCGCACGAACCTGATTTAGCGCTAATTGCTGTGGGCGGATATGGACGCGGCGAACTTCATCCTTATTCCGATATTGATTTTCTACTTTTAGTCACTGAACAACCCAGTGAAGAAATATGCGAAAAAATAGGCCAATTTGTCACTATGCTGTGGGATCTCAACTTAGAGATTGGCCATAGCGTGCGTACCATTGAGCAAGCTATTGAGCAAAAACGTGAAGACGTCACCTTTGCCACCAGTTTGCTCGAAAGTCGGCTTATTTTTGGCAACCATATCGAGTTCGAAAAACTTAAAACCTTTGTACTAGAAACCCCTGTTTGGGGTTCTAGCGACTTTTTTGTTGCCAAAGTACAAGAGCAAAACTTACGTCACAGAAAGTGCCACGGCACTGCGTATAACCTTGAACCAAACATTAAAGAAAACCCCGGTGGCCTTCGCGACTTACAAACCATCATTTGGGTTGCTAAAAAACACTTTAGAGCCGAAACACTGCAAGAGCTAATTAGCCACGGTTATCTAACTCACGAAGAGTTTCAAGAGCTATCAGAGTGCCTAGAAAACCTATGGAACATTCGTTTTGCTCTTCATTTGGCTGCAGGGCGTTCAGAAAACCGTTTATTGTTTGATCATCAACCCCAAGCCGCCGAAATTTTAGGTTTTGGCAGCGATGGTAAAGCCTCGGTTGAGCGTATGATGAAACGCTTATTTAGAATAATGAGCCGTGTACGCGAACTTAACCAAATGCTGCTTTCGTATTTTGAGCAAAGCATTTCACCACAAAATAGTGAAAATGTTGTAGAAGTACTCGACAGAAATTTTGAACGTGTTGGCCATCAAATACGCGTAAAAGATCCATCCGTATTTTTTAGACGTGACCAGCTCTTTGTATTGTTTGAGCACATCGCCGACAACCCCGAAATCACCCATATTTACCCAAGTACTATTCGTACTATTCGACAAGTACGCCGTCGTTTATTGGGTGATTTACAAGATTATGCAGCCTGTCGTGAAGCATTTTTACGCTTAGTCAAACACCCTAACGGTATGGGACGCGCATTTACGTTAATGCACAAACACGGCATGCTTGCCGCCTACTTACCGCAGTGGCGTAATATATTTGGGCAAATGCAGTTCGATTTGTTTCATGCTTATACCGTAGATGAGCACACTCACAAATTAATCAAAAACATTTACGAATATTTTGATAAAACAGGCATTAGCGAGTTTCCTATTTGCAGTGAAATAGTCACTCGCATGGATAAACCGGAGCTACTTTATTTAGCCGGTATATTTCACGACATCGCTAAAGGCCGAGGGGGCGATCACTCAGAGCTTGGTGCTGTTGATGCTATAGCCTTTGCTAAATTACATGGTTTTTCATCGGCTGATGCAAAATTAGTAGCATGGCTTGTAAGTAACCATTTACTTATGTCGGTTACCGCGCAGCGTAAAGACATTAACGACCCTGCTGTAATAAAAGACTTTGCAACACGTATTAAAACAGAGCGCCAACTCGACTATTTATATTGTTTAACCGTTGCCGACATACGTGCAACCAACGACAACTTATGGAACGATTGGAAAAACACCCTACTGCGTGAATTGTACTTGCACACGCAACGCGCGTTGCGCTTAGGGCTCGAAAACCCAATGGATCAACGCGATCAAATTCGCGATAAAAAGCACCAAGCTAAACAACGTCTACTTAACTTGGGCTATCAAGAGGAAAAAATTGATTTAATTTGGAGTCGCTTTAAAGCCAATTACTTTACCGCCTTTAGCGAACAGCAAATATCGTGGCAAAGTGAGCATTTATTAAGTAGCACCGATTTAAGCCAACCTAGTGTAATTGTATCTAACAAAGCCATGCATGGTGGTACACAAGTATTTGTATACAGCCCTTACTCTGGTGCACTATTTGCGAGATTAGTGAGTGTCATTGGCTCTAAAAAAGCACAAATACAGCACGCGCAAGTACTGACCACCAAAGACGGTTACGTCCTGTTTAGCTTTGTCATACTTGAAGTAAGTGGCGACCCAATAGCGAGCGGTCGAGCGCAATCAATTAAACGCGGGCTTGAGCAAGCACTTAGCGATCCACGTAAAAAAATTCGCTTTAAAAAGAGCCGCTCTCAACGCTTTAAAGATTTTAATATTAAACCTAAAATTGTGTTGCGCCCACATGCACGCAAAGACCGTAGCTTAATAGAAATTCAAGCCGTCGATATACAAGGTTTACTAACCAAAATAGCCGAAGTTTTCCAAGCGCATTTACTACACATTCACGCTGCCCGTATTACCACGGTGGGTGAACGTGCAGAGGATTTCTTTGTTGTATCTAATAACGAATACCAAGCGCTGACTGATGAAGAGCAAGCAAAAATTCATCAGGCATTACGTAAAAAATTCAACGCCGAAACAGAATAGAGGACACACATGTCAGATTTAAAAACGATGATCGAAAACGCATGGGACAACCGCGATAGCATTAGCCCAAGCACAGTATCAAGCGACGTAAAACAAGCTATTATCGACGCACTTGATTTACTTGATAGCGGCGCAGCACGCGTTGCCGAAAAAATATCAGGTGAATGGGTTGTACACCAGTGGCTTAAAAAAGCGGTTTTACTGTCGTTTCGTATTCGCGACAACCAACCAATGAACGACGGCGTAAACCAGTTTTACGACAAAGTACCACTTAAATTTAGCGACTACACGCCAGAGCAATTTCAGCAAGGCGGTATGCGCGTAGTACCAAACGCTGTAGCACGTAAAGGCAGCTTTGTAGGTAAAAACGTCGTACTTATGCCATCGTACGTAAATATTGGTGCCTACGTTGACGACGGCACCATGGTTGATACATGGGCGACTGTAGGCTCGTGTGCACAAATTGGTAAGAACGTACATTTATCTGGTGGCGTAGGCATAGGCGGCGTTTTAGAGCCTCTACAAGCTAACCCAACCATCATTGAAGACAACTGTTTTATTGGCGCACGTTCTGAAATTGTGGAAGGCGTAATTGTTGAAGAAGGCGCGGTAATTTCAATGGGCGTTTACATCAGCCAAAGCACTCGTATTTATGACCGCGAAACTGGCGAAATTCACTATGGCCGCGTACCAGCAGGCGCCGTAGTTGTACCAGGCGCACTACCGTCAAAAGATGGCACTCACAGCCTGTACGCTGCAATCATCGTGAAGAAAGTAGATAAGCAAACACGTGAAAAAGTAGGCATCAACGCCCTACTACGCTCAATTGATGAGTAACACGTAGGTTGGGTTGAGTGAAACGAAACCCAACGATACTTTGAAGTAAAGTGTTTTAGCTAAACTTTAATTGTATATAGAAAGCTCTAAATCTAATATTTAGAGCTTTTCTATAAATATTTTAAATCGACTTTTGTAATGCATGCCCTGCCATTTTGTACAAAGCACGAGTCATTATCTCAAATACCGAACGTATAAGCGCGACAGTTAATGAACCTAAATCATGATATTGTCCAGCAAATACCAACATATGTCCTAATAAGCCTTTAACATCTTCTTTCTTACTTTTAGAAATTTCCACAATTTTGTGAATTGTTCTAGCCAATACGTCGTAAAGAGTCATAGTACATGACCCTGCAACATTCAATAGCGCAGATATTGAGTAACCAGCATCTACTAGTATACTCATTAATGCGTTTGATATTTTCTGAGCCCATTCCGCAGAAAACCTAGCTTGAGTGCGGTTTTTATAGTCCAATTTAATTCGCTGTCGAGCACTTAAACAAGATATCTTATTAGCAATATCATCATAACTTTTATATGAACCTGCAGTATTGATATAGCCAGGTGTTGGCTCAACCATGGAATGAGCACCTAAACTAAATCTAGCTCCTTTGTTACCCGCAAGTAAATACTCGTCATCTGCATGCATAAATGGCCATAATGGTATCCATGGTACAGGATCCATACCATGCGTAACCCTATACGTAGGAATAAACTCCTTGATTTGTATGGCAAATGATTGGTTACCAACTCTAGGTGCACCAAAAGTATAAATGCTGGTTGAAATCCCGTACTTAGATTGCAACCACGATGCAGTTAATGTAGCAAGCGCTCCTCCTAAACTGTGACCAACACAATACACATGTTTAGGATTATGCTTATTGATGTAATCTTCAAAAGAGGGAATTAAGCTATTAAAAGCTTTCATAAAACCAGCATGGACATCTTTATTATTTGGCCCTGTAGCAAACCCTATATTTAAGTTACTCATCCAGTCAGGCACCATAACTTTAGTTCCGCGAATAGCTATAACATGATGATCTTTGTTATTATCATTTTTTCCTTTCGCAGTAATAGCAAACCCATATGTTTTGTTAAATAACTGAAAAGGTAAACCTCCCGAGGTACCTTTAATTGCACCATCAGAAAGACTTACTTCGAATAGATTCGAAATATTCCTGGAAATAATATCGAAAGATATAGGTGCTTTTCTAATAAACTTATATGGTAAAGCAGCCAGTTCAGCTGCTACTTGTGGTGATAGTTTTTCATGCATTTTTCATTCATCCTTGATAATTAATAAATCTGAAAATCATTTTCCCAGCGACATATACCTCTAGCACTATATGTCCGTTGAGAAAAATCACTTTTAAACTCGAAGGTTACAATCGGGTTACTCAAATCACAATTTAGTGCTTTCAATTTGTAATTAAAAGCTTCTAAAGGCTGCCTCCCTTCCAATACAGCTTGCCATAATGGGATTTTTTCATCTTTGTGTTCTATATAAATTAATTGATTAGTTATACTTTCAACAAAAGCTCGGCCAGGTAATTTTGAACGAATTTTACATTCTGGTAAATAAAACTCACCTTTAATATTCGTAATAGCTGAATCTTCACGCTCGACTTCATCTGTATAACATAACCAACGATGAACCGTTAAATTAGAGACTGGTTCCCCATTGTCTAACACTTTCCCTTTTACTTCTGGGCATAGGTGAACATCGTATTTTTTAAATAAACCAAACATAAACTGTCCCATCAGTTTTATTCACTGCCAATCGAGCCTCTTTTAATAAGCCATTTTTAGTTGAATATAAAGCTAGCGCCAAACTAGATACCATTCTAGGTGTAATTGCAAGCATAGTGTTTCCTTACATTAATAAAAATTGATATTAAAAATTAATCGATATCCGCATATGAAGATATCTGTAAATTGTTATAATAAGATGTTATTTGGTTACCTTGGAAGTAACATATAGAGATGACTACTTGAAATCGCATACCGCCAAATTCCCTAGTATCAACTCCATGGCGTATTTCCTTATTTTGTAGCTCTGCATTCACACAACTGATAAGTCACTTCAGGGTTTAACTAGTTTTCATACTTTACTCGTAGACCATGATTGGTACAAATTATCGTCACGCTCAACATAGGTAGCCTGCATTACAGACATGTTTTGTCCGAAGATATTACCTAGTTTTCTAGTTTTCTAGTTTTCATTATCATTTTTGTAAATGAAAATACACCATTTTTATTTATAACGTAATTGTATGTTCTAATTGCTCTTTACCATCTTTTTATCCATCATATGCCATACTTCTTTCTACCCGCACACCAGATAATGGCTTGCCTCTTTCAGTTATTCGACCTGATACCTCCGGCGACATTTTTACAGTATATGATTTAAATAGACCAAACATGGCTTGTCCCTCTGCTTAGTTTAATGAAAATATGAGGGAAGTATAAATAAAAGGCATTATTAAGATCTTACGTAAAAACTGAAAACGCTGACTTTGAATATGTTTATTGAATTTGTAGAAATAAACAATAAATCACTTCCTTGATATTTACCGATATTGGGTTTATATTAGCTTTTTTATAAATATTCATCAAGTAGAGTAAGCAACATCATTCCTAACCAAAAAAGCACTTATAAAATAAGTGCTTTTGGGTTTGCTCAATTAATTTTTAATTACAGCGCGTTAAATACGTCGTCTGTTTTAGCTGCGCAAATAAAGTCGTTTTTGTGCAGACCTTTAATTGAATGGCTCCACCACGTTACAGTTACTTTGCCCCACTCGGTTAATAAACCAGGGTGGTGGCCTTCGTCTTCTGCCATGTCGCCTACTTTGTTAGTAAACGCGATAGCTTGTTTAAAATTTTTAAATTTATAAACACGCTCAAGCTGCATAATGCCGTCGCGTACTTCTGGTACCCAGTCTGGGATTTTAGTAATTAATTGTGCTAACTCTTCGTCAGATACTTTTGGCGCATCTACATGACAGGCTTCGCATTTTTGTGCACTTAATGAAGACATTCTAAATCCTTACTTTTTAGCTTTTTTAGCATTAATATTTAACTGGCTAATTTTTCTTTTGGTGGAAATTTTGGGTCGTGCAAACCAAGCTCTTTAGCTCGCTCAACCAAAGTCATAATATCCATTTGCGATATATCAAACAGATCATGAATCGAATTTATGGTGTAGTACTGTGGTTGCATAATATCAATACGGTACGGCGTACGCAGTACATCAAGCACATTCATTGGGCTAACTTCTGGCGTGTTTGAGTATACGTACTGAGTCTCCCCTGGGCTTGATAAAATACCACCGCCGTAAATACGCAGACCGTCTTCGGTTTGCATTAAACCAAATTCGACTGTAAACCAGTATATACGCGCAAGGTATACACGGTCCTTTTTCTGCGCTGCGTAACCTAATTGCCCGTACTTATGCGTAAACTCGGCAAAGTCAGGGTTAGTTAGCATGGCGCAATGGCCAAATATTTCATGAAAAATATCTGGCTCTTGTAGGTAGTCAAATTCTTCGCGGCTACGAATAAATGTAGCTACCGGAAACTGCTTGTTTGCCAGTAATCTAAAAAACTCATCAAAGTCGATAAGCGCAGGTACTGGTGCAACTTGCCAACCGGTAGTGGCTAGTAACACTTCGTTTAGCTCGCTTAACTGCGGAATACGGTCGTGCGGCAGGTTAATCTTTTTTAACCCTTGCATGTACTCGTTGCAGGCTTTGCCTTCAATGCATGCAAGTTGGCGCGCTACAAGCTCAGACCAAATTTTATTTTCTTCATCACTCCAGTGTATAACACCATTTTCGTCTGGTGTTTTGGATGTGTATTTACTTGCTTTAGCCATAAGTACCTTCTTGGGTGTGAGCCCTAAATCGGTGTCAGTGTGATACTCAAACCTATTGAATATCGAATGACCCCATACTATGCAAAAGTGAAGAAAAGTTTAATAGATAGGCTAACATCAGTATTTAGCGTGATCACTTAGATCGTAAAGTTAAAATTACACTCATGGCACATTAAAAATACAGACCTTTAAATAAAGGCCTGCAGCTTATCTTTAAGTGTATATAATTAAATACATCTAACCAATTTTAGTAAAAGCTTGGTCTAAATCACTAATAATGTCGTTAACATCTTCAAGCCCAACCGAGAGTCTGATCAGCCCATCACTTATTCCAGCGGCAGCTCGCTCCTCTGGCGTATAAGGCGAATGAGTCATAGATGCAGGATGCTGAATTAGTGTTTCAGCGTCGCCGAGGCTTACTGCAAGTGTACAAAGTTTCATACTATCAATAAATTGTGCGCCATCTTGTAGTGTGCCTTTTATTTCAAACGCAATAACACCACCAGCGGCTTTCATTTGGTTACCAATAAACCTATAACCTGGGTGCGATTTAAGCCCCGGGTAATATACGGTGCTTACTTGTGGATGCGCTTCTAGATATTGCGCTATTGTTTGTGCGCTTTGACAATGGTGCTCTATTCTAATAGCGAGTGTTTTTAGACCTCTATTAATTAGCCATGCGTCGTGCGGGCTTATGGTTGCACCAATATCTTTTAATACGGTCATTTTAATGTGTGTTATGTGCTCAAGCGATCCACATACAATACCGGCGACTACGTCTCCGTGGCCGTTTAAGTACTTGGTCGCACTGTGCATTATTATATCGATGCCGTATTTTTTGGGTGATTGCAGTAACGGCGTTAAAAAGGTGTTGTCGACCACACTAATTAAATTGTGCTCTTTAGCAACTGCGCCAATGAGTGCCAAATCAATAACCGCCATAGTGGGGTTGATTGGCGTTTCTACAAATATCATTTTTGAATTAGGTTTGATGGCAGCGCGTAGCTCGTCCTCGTTGGTCATATCAACAAAAGTGACTTCGATTCCCCAGCGCGGCAACATATGCGAGAAAAACGCAAAGGTACAACCATATAAAGCACTTGAGGCAACAAGATGATCTCCTTGCGATAAAAAGCTCAGTACTGAGGCAGATACAGCCCCCATACCTGTTGCGGTTGCAGCTGCTGCTTCACTGCTCTCTAGTTGAGCAACTTTTTGTTCAAGCTCTGTGGTTGTAGGGTTTCCTAAGCGCGTATAAATATAGCCAGGTTCGTCGCCTGCAAAACGCGCAGCACCTTGTGCGGCATTTTCAAAATGAAAGGTAGAGGTTTGATACAAAGGAGAAGTGAGTGCGCCGTGCGGGTCGTTTGCTTTTTGTGGTCCGTGAATACACTGGGTGTTTATATGATGCTTGCTCATTGTAGGCTCATTTTTTTGATTATTATGTTTTTGCGATTCAACAATCAAAACGTATGCGCTTACAAACAGCAAGCATGCCGGATGCTCAGATGGCTATTTGTGTAAAAACCATGCAGCGCACGTTTGTACACAAATATTGCCACCAGGGCGTGTTGACCTTTGCGGATTGAAATTTGTTCAATCCAAGGAAGATTAAATCGCGGCGCGAGGTTTGTAACCTAGTGGGCTAAGTAAAAACCGAGCAACAAAGAGTTAATCGTCCCTAGAAAGAACCCAACGGGCAGCGCATGTTTGGCATTTATGCTGCGTTATCGCCTATTTATGGGGAATAACCACACTTCATAGGCTCTGCCTTGCCTAAATACCAAACACACTGCTGCAAATTCAACCATCAAAGATCAACACGCCCTCGTATTTTACTGCGTTGGTTCCGCCTTTTTGCGGCTCATAATTTTACCTGCGATGCTTTGCACAGTGCCTTTTAGTAAGCTGCGCTTGTTTTCAAGCCTTGGTAATGGGCGACTAAGCTCCATTGCTTTGTAACCAATACGCGCTGTAAAAATACCAGCACTGACCCCTTGCGCTGCCCGCCCCGAAAGCTTACCTAAAAGCTCAGCACTTAGTGCAGTTGCAGCAAGGTCAGATACAAGCTCTGCACTGCCTACAAACATTACTTGTTTTATCAGCATACGGTACAGTTTTATACGGCTCGCGTAGCCAAAACCAATGCCGTAAATTTTACCAATTTGTTCTATTAACTTAGTACCGCGCCAAAGCACAGCCATCATATCCACCAGCGCAAGTGGGCTTAGGGCAACTAGTAGAGCTGATTCAGTCGCAAAACGATTTATAAGCTTTTTAGCTTTGGTGTCTTGGGTTATTAATAAACTGTTGGCGTACAGCGTCATTATTTCTTTGTCGCTGTGATGCGTCGCTACTTGGTTTTTAAAGGTTTCAAAGTTATCAAGCTCCTGATGTTTATTGAGCTTTTCGAGCCAAGGTAATGCACCGCCTACTTGCTCGCTGTTTAAAAGCCTGTCGGCTTCCACTCGGTGCAATTGGTTACGCTTTAAACTGCGCAGCATCCGGTACTCTCGCCACAATAAGCGCCCAATTAGCAGCACGCCACTTACAACTGCGGTTAAATAAACACTGCCTAAAATAATTGACTGCTCGAAAGCAAATAATAACGAGTACGCAAATTCTAAAAGCACCAGTACTATAAAACTAAGAGCAAAAACACCTTTGAGTGTTTGCCACTTTGACTTTTTATAAACAGGTTCCAGATCTATTTCTGGCTCTAGTACTTCATCTTCAAGTTCTTCGTAATCACTTTGGCCGTGGTGAATAATTTTTGCAGGTGCTAAAACGGGTTCGTTTTGCTCAATGCTTTGCGTATCTATACGACGCCCTGCTTGAAATGGTTGGTTTGACTCACTCATGTTAATTTGTCTCCTAGCAGGTACTGCATGACATGATCTAATCGAATATGTTTTAGTTGTTTATCGGGGCTCGGCATTGGGGAAAACGATAAAAACTCAAATCCCTGTGCTGGCCACTCATTTTTATTAAGCATCCGCGAGGGAGGTTGCGGCGGTAAATACGTAAGCCAATCAGGTTCGTGTAATGGTTTGCCATAAATGCAGTCAAGCGTTTGGCCTTTGTCGGTAACTTGGCGCGGCTGCGTTGCTGTAATTGACGACATAGCCATGGTTTCTATTTTTACACCATCAAACTTTAAATGATTACTTTGCTCATGCACGAGCGAATCAAGTAGTAGTGCTAAATCTTTATGGTGTTTTGCACTTATATGATCTGATTTATTAGCTGCAAATAATATTTTGTCTATGTTGGGCTTAAATAAACGTTTAAAAAAGCCCGACTCGCCATAGTTAAAGTGTGCGAGTAATTGGTTTATTACACTGCTTTGCTCTTGGAGTGTTTCGTGCCCTTCGTTTAATGCACTAAGTACATCTACAAGTACAATTTGGCGATCGAAGTGCCTAAAATGCTCATTATAAAATGGTTTTACGACTTCTTTTATATAGGCGTTAAAACGCTTAATTAAATGCGCTAAATTAGAACCCGCAACGACATCGTCACTGTTTATTTCACCCGATACCGGAAAAAACAATAACAATGGCGCGCCTTGTAAATCACCTGGCATAAGCATGCGCCCAGGTTGCAACATGGCAAGTTTGGTGTCTTTTTTAAGCCCGACTAACATGCTTTGATAAAGCTGAGCAATATGAGCAAGTGCGTTTTCATCAACGGGAGCGTTTAAGTCAAGTTGCTCAACGGCCGCTAAAAAGTCACTTGATGTGTTTACGCGCGAAGGCTGAGTTAATAATGGATATTGCTGCTCGCACCATTGAGCATAGCTTTGCTCAAGCATAGGTAAATCAAGGAGCCATTCACCCGGGTAGTCAATAATATCTAAATAAAGCGTTGATTGCGGCGAAAAGTGGCCGCGCAGCCCTGCATTACTTTGATACTTTATTGCCAAGCGCAGCGTATTAATCCGCTCGGTAGATGCAGGCCATGTAGGCATCCCATCGCTTGGAAATAATGAATTTAGTGCGCGCGTATAATTAAACGTAGGAACTTTTAACGCCTCTTGCGGCACAACTTTAGTGGCCACATGGCGGTGCTCGCGCATTACATCAAAAAAAGGTAAGTTTTTATCGTCCGCTTGGGTTGTTAAGTGTTTAACAAGCGCGGTAATAAAGGCTGTTTTACCACTGCCACTTAGGCCTGTTACGGCAAGTTTTACGTGTTGGTCTAAACTGCGATGAAGGGCTTTTTGTGCTTTGCCTTTAATACTTTTAAAGGTCTTTTTTGCAAATGATTGGCTCATAAAGTGTCTTGCACCTAATTTGCCGTAATTTATCACGCTGCAAATAAGGTGCTATTAAATCCTTTAAAGTTTGTTAATTTCACGGCTCACCGTAAACTCGCTTGAAGTTACATGGCGCTCCATATCTTGAAGGCGAGTATCTACACGCGTTAAACGCTCTTTTAAATCTTGCAATGCGCGGCGCGGTGGCTCGCCTTTTTGCCATACTTTAAATTTTACTTCTAGCGGATCGTCAGTTTTAGTTGAGCTTTTTGTTTGCGCCGCTGCGGGCTCTTTTTTATCTAAAATGAACCAGGCTGCAATATACGCTACCACAAATAATGGGCCACCCGTTAGCAGTACCGCACTAACAAATATAATGCGAACTAACCATAACTCCATATTAAAGTAGTCACTTAATCCCGCACATACACCGGCTATTTTACCGCGTTGTGGGTCTCTTAATAATTCGCGTTTGGCACTCATATTTTGCGTCTCCATTGTGGTGACTCTTGATCAAGCAATGCTTCAAGTGTTTCTAATCGTTCAGCCATTTTTTCAGCTTTGTGTGCAAGCTCAAGTAATTGGCGATGTTCGTGTTCACTTAAACCTTGGTTGACTTGTTTTTTGCTGCGGTAGTGTAAAATTAGCCACAGCGGAGCAACAAAAATCATAAACAAAATAAATGGTGCAACTAATATCTCTGGATCAAACATAATCCTCTCCTGACAATCCGTTTTGATGTTTTTAAGCAGTGGGGCACTTTAAGTGCCCCTTTATAAATTATTTATCAGCTAACTTCTTTTTAAGTTCGGCTAGCTCATCATCTATCTTTTCATTTTTTTGTAGGTTAGCAATTTCATCCGCTAACGTCTTTTTACCTAAATCGTACGACTCAATTTGAGATTCTAGTCCATCAATTTTGGTTTCGTAACGTTCAAAGCGGTTAAGTGCTTCTTCTACTTTTGAGCTATCAAGTGTCTTTTTCACTTCAAGGCGCGACTCAGCCGAACGTTGGCGAAGTATAATCGCTTTTTGACGAGATTTAGCATCTGCTAGCTTTTCTTGTAGCGTCGTTACTTCTTGCTGTAATTTCTCAATATGAGACTCTACATGTTCAAGCTCACTCGCTACTGAAGCAACGGCATCTGCCGACTTTTGCTTTTCAAGTAGGGCTGAACGCGCTAAATCGTCGCGGTCTTTACTTAAAGCCAGTTCGGCTTTATCTTGCCAATCACTTACCTGCGCTTTAAGTGTATCTAAGCGGCGTACAATTTCTTTTTTCTCAGCCAATGTTTTAGCTGATGTAGAACGTACTTCAACAAGCGTATCTTCCATTTCTTGAATAATCAGACGAACCATTTTTTCTGGGTCTTCTGCTTTATCTAAAATGGCATTGATATTAGAATTAACAATATCTGCAAAACGTGAAAAAATTCCCATAACATTTACCTCTGTAATTAAAACTTAGTTAGTCTGCTATAACTAGTATCAATATGCTTGCCAACTTTTTAAAAGATAAAATACACTTTATTTTCATTAAGTTAAACTAAATATACAAATTTCTTTAGTTCTCCCTAATTATGAAATACACTAACAGTTAGTAAAAATGACCAAGAGTTAGGAAATATGAGCCAATATCGCCAACAGGATAATTTACTCGGCCAATCAGATAGCTTTCTGTCTGTATTAGATCAGGTATCGCAACTGGCTAATTTAGATAAACCGGTACTTATTATTGGTGAACGCGGCACAGGTAAAGAGCTAATAGCAGCACGCTTACACTTTTTATCAAAACGCTGGGATCAAAACTACGTAAAGCTTAACTGTGCAGCGCTTAACGAGAACCTACTCGAAAGTGAATTATTTGGCCACGAAAGCGGTGCTTTTACGGGGGCAAGCAAACGACACGAAGGTCGTTTTGAACGCGCTAACAGCGGCACACTGTTTTTAGATGAATTAGCTAATACCTCAGCTATGGTACAAGAAAAACTGCTGCGCGTTATAGAATACGGTGAGTTTGAACGTGTTGGCGGCAAACAAACTGTAAAAGTAGATACCCGCTTAGTGTGTGCGACAAACGAAGATCTTCCTTATTTGGCCGAGCAAGGTGAATTTAGAAGTGATTTACTCGATCGCCTTGCCTTTGATGTAATTACCCTGCCACCACTGCGCGAACGCCAAGACGATATTATGCTTCTTGCTGAGCAGTTTGCGATGAATATGGCGCGCGATTTAGAGTGGGAACTGTTTAGCGGTTTTACCCGAAGCGCAACAGAAACACTGCTTAGTTATGATTGGCCCGGCAATATTCGTGAACTTAAAAATGTGGTTGAACGTAGTTTGTATCGCCATGGCAGTGAACATATCCCCGTTCACCAGATTATTTTAGACCCATTCGATAGCCCATTTAGACCAAAAGCGCGCATTAAAGCACCTATAGCGGCCCAAACTGTTAATGTCGAGCCTATTGTTGTTGCGCCGCCGATTGCTCAAGCAAGCAGTAATATAGCCGTTGATATTCAATTTCCGTGTAGTTTAAAAGAGCGTTCAAACGACTTTGAAATAAACATGATTAATAAAGCACTCGAACATAGCCAATTTAATCAAAAGAAAACTGCAGAAGTACTTGGTTTAACGTATCATCAATTACGTGGTTATCTTAAAAAATACAATTTGTTGGATCAACAATAGTTAGAGGTTATGCGGGTGCATAAATTATTACTTACTTTACTAGCGGTCACCTTAGTAGGTTGCATTGATAACAAAGAAGAAATCATAGAAGAAAAAAACCAAGGCTTAGTTTATTGCGCTGAAGCTAACCCTGTGTCGTTTAATCCACAAGTTACGACCACCGGTTCTACTATTGATATTATTGCCAACCAGCTATACGACCGCCTAATTAGCATTGACCCTGTTACGGCAGAGTTTCAAAGTGAGCTGGCAACCGATTGGAAAATAAGTAAAGACGGTAAATCTATTACCTTCACATTGCGCAAAGGTGTGAAATTTCATACAACCGCTTATTTTACCCCTACTCGGGATTTTAACGCCGACGACGTTATATTTACCTTTAGCCGACTATTCGATGTCTATAATCCATATCACTTTGTGGGCGATGCCAATTACCCGTATTTTCAAAGTGTGGGGATTGATCAACTTATTCGTAAAATTGTGCGTGTTACTGATCATCAAGTTCGTTTTGAATTGTTTAATCCTGAAAGCAGCTTTTTAGCTAATATGGCCACCGACTTTGCCGTGGTGCTTTCAGAAGAATACGCCATGAAACTTAAGAAAAATAATCAAGAAAACTTATTTGATCAGTACCCTATTGGCACCGGCCCATATATTTATAAAGAATATCGCCGAGATCACCTCGTACGCTTTTACCGAAACCCACTTTATTGGAAGCACCACGTCGCACTTGAACAATTGGTTTACGACATAACGCCTAACGGCACTACGCGTATAGCAAAAATGCTGACTAAAGAGTGCGATGTAACGGCTCATCCAAGTAGTGCGCAATTGAGTATTTTAGCGCAACGCGACGATATAAACGTTGAAAAAGAAACAAATTTAAATATTGGTTACTGGGCTTTTAATACGGAGCGCGCCCCGTTTGACGACTTACGTGTACGCCAAGCACTTGCTCACGCCATTGATATCGATAAAATTATGCAAGCTGTATATTATGGTAATGGTACACGTGCACAATCTATTTTACCGCCAACCTCATGGGCATTTGAGCCACAAGCAAACATGCCAAGTTTTGATCCAGAACTTGCTAAAAAGTTATTAATTGAAGCTGGGTTACCAGATGGTTTTGATATGACTATTTGGGCGATGCCCGTAAGCCGTATTTATAACCCGAATGCGCGAAAAATGGCAGAACTAATGCAAAGTGACTTACGTAAAATAGGCGTTAATGTCAGTATTGTAGAGTATGAATGGAATACGTTTATTCAACGTATTGGCGAGCACAGGCATGATAGTGTATTGCTTGGTTGGGCCGCTGATACACCTGATCCGGATAACTTTTTTAGCCCTCTTTTAAGTTGCACTGCAACCTTTACCGGTAAAAATCCTGCTAACTGGTGCAATCCGCAATTTGATTTATTACTTACAAAAGCGCTCGATACGACTGATTTAAACATGCGAAAAAAATACTACGATGACGCACAAAGCTTAATTGTTGACGAGTTGCCATTGCTGCCTATTGCACATGGCTTACGTTTTCAAGCCAGTAGCGCAGACGTTGAAGGTATAACGCTTGGCCCATTTGGTGCAATTTCACTAGCTAATGCGAGGAAAAAATAATGATCTTAGATTATATTTTACGTCGTTTAGGTTTATTGCTTTTTATGACCCTAATGCTGAGTGTTTTTACATTTTCAATTAGTTATTTGTTCCCAGGCGATCCATTAAGTAATTTAAGTGGTGTACCAAGTAGTAACTTTGCTCAACACAGTGAGCTTGAAGATAAATATTTATATAACAGTAACTATTTTGTTCAATATATAGCCTTTTTAGGACGAATATTCCAAGGCGATTGGGGGCTTTCTTTTGCATCAGGTGACAATGTATTTAGCCATATTGTTGATTTATTACCCGCTACACTGGAACTAAGTGTTTATGCATTAATTGTATCGATTGTCGTTGGCGTACCCGCTGGCATTTTAGGTTCTGCGTACTATAAACGTTGGCCTGATAAACTTATAAATTCAACCACTATGGTTGGTTATTCCATGCCCGTATTTTGGTTAGCACTATTGCTTATTATGGTTTTTTCTCTCAAACTGGGCTGGTTTCCGATGTCGGGAAGAATGGGGTTACTTTATGAGATCCCCGCCAATACAGGCTTTATTTTAATTGATATTGCACTGGCTGGATTTCCATATAAAGGAATGGCATTTTTAGACGCCCTGCGCCATTTAACACTACCCACAATTGTGCTCGCCATGTATCCGACCACCGTATTAGTGCGCTTTACTCGTGAGTCTATGCTTAAAGTTATGGACCAAAGTTTTATTAAAACCGCAAGGGCTAAAGGCCTTAACCGCAGACAACTTATAATTCATCATGCACTGCGTAATGCGCTATTACCGGTAATTAAACAAATTGGTTTGCAATTTAGTACGCTAATAACGCTTGCGATGATTACTGAAGTTATTTTTTCGTGGCCCGGCATTGGCCGCTGGCTTATCGATAGTATTTATCAACGCGATTATCCAGCTATACAAGGCGGCTTAATGGCAGTGTCACTATTTGTTATATTAGCCACTATTATTGCAGAGCTTACTTATACGCTATTCGATCCACTCTCGCGGAATCAAGCCCATGGCAAAGTTTAATATATTTTCTGAAGAGTCGAATAAATCGCCACTTGCACGATTTTGGCGTAAATTTAAAAATAATCACCCTGCGTTAGTTGGCTTGTGGATATTTGTAGCATTTGCTTTACTTGCCGCCAGTGCTCCACTTTTAGCACCGTACGGTGTTAACCAACAGCATAGTGATGCATTACTTATTCCGCCTTCGTGGCGGGAAATGGGTGATGTACGCTTTATTTTAGGTACTGATGACTTAGGTCGCGATGTACTTTCGCGTTTAATGAATGGTGCAACTTACACATTTGGCCTCTCTGTTGTCGCCGCGCTTATTACAACTATTATTGGTGTATTAGTAGGTACATTTGCAGGTATCAGCCGAGGTATTCGCTCAAGTTTTTTAAATCACTTACTTGATATAACGCTCTCTATACCTTCTTTGTTACTGGCTATTATTATCATAGCAATTTTAGGCCCAGGCTTAATGAACACGGTATGGGCAATTATTTTAGCGCTATTACCACAATTTATTCATTCAATCAGAAACCTAATTGTTGATGAACTAAACAAAGATTATATTACCGCGTTTAGGCTCGATGGTGCGTCTAACTGGCATATTATATCACGCGGTATCTTTCCTAATATTTATGAGCACATTGTAGTTATATTTACGATGGCGCTCTCCACTGCAATTTTAGATATTTCTGCATTAGGTTTTTTAAAGCTTGGTGCTCAGCCACCTACCACTGAATGGGGAGCTATTTTAGCCGAAAATTTAGGGCTAATTTATTTGGCACCATGGACTGTTGCGCTGCCAGGCGTACTGTTATTTTTAGCTGTGTTATCGACTAATTTAGTAGGCGATGGCCTGCGACAAGTGTTAAAAGCACGTAAGGCTGATTAAATGCAATTACTTGATGTTCGAAATTTAACCATTGAGCTGCGTACCTCAGAAACGATAATTAGAGCCGTTGACAAGGTAAGCTTTAGCTTAAAAGAAGGCGAAGTACATGCCCTTGTAGGTGAGTCTGGTTCTGGTAAAAGCTTAATTGCAAAAGCAATTGTGGGTGTACTAAACGAACGCTGGAATATTACTGCCGACCGTATGCATTGGCGTGGTGTTGATTTAATGCGCTTAACACCCGAACAACGCCGTAAAACGGTAAGCCAAGATATTGCCATGATCTATCAAGACCCTAGCCGTTGTCTTGACCCTACAGCAAAAATGTTTGATCAAATAGCCGAAACCTTGCCTGAAAACCCAACAAAGGGGTTTTTCTTAAAACGTAACCGCGAGCGAAAAGACAGAGTAAAAGCGCTTATTCATAAAGTGGGCATTAAAAATCATGAAGCCGTGCTGGATAGCTATCCACATGAGCTCTCAGAAGGCGTATGTCAAAAAGTAATGATTGCAATGGCCATAGCCCGCACACCAAAGCTTTTAATCGCTGATGAGCCCACTACGGCACTAGAAAGTACCACTCGCGCACAGGTATTTAGGTTGTTGAAAAGTTTAAACCAACTAAAAAACATGTCGATTTTGATGATTTCTCATGAACTCGAAGAAATTGCACATTGGTCACATGGGATCCATGTTTTATATTGCGGGCAAATGGTTGAAGCTGGCCCAACTCACAAAATTTTTAGTCAGCCTCGCCACCCTTATACACAAGCTTTATTAAAAAGCCTACCTGATTACGAACAAGGCCTAGCTCATAAAGAGCCTTTTTACGCATTAAAAGGCACCATACCTACATTACAGCATTTACCGATAGGTTGCCGATTAGGGCCACGCTGCCCACAGGCTCAAAAAGCCTGCGTAGTTACACCTAAGCTTACAAAGCACAACGGGCACAGCTACGCGTGTCATTTCCCGCTGATTAAGGATATGAGATAATGCAACCAGTATTGAAAGTACAAGCTTTGTCTAAAACATTTAATATTCGTGCAGGCTTATTTAGTCGTAAAAAATTTGCGGTACTTAAAAATATTTCATTTTGCATTGGCAAAGGTGAAACTATTGCTGTTATAGGCGAAACGGGAGCGGGTAAAAGCACACTTGCCAAACTGCTTTCAGGCGCTGACAGCGCAGACTGCGGACAGATCTTATTAGAAGGCAATATTATTGAAGATAACGGTATTCGTGATAATCAGTGTCGCTATATTCGTATGATTTTTCAAGATTCAGCGGCCTCTCTTAATCCAGGTTTAACCATTGGTGATACGCTTGATGACTGCCTACAATATAATACTGACTTTGATAAAGCTGAACGGACTGAAAAAATTAGCGCTACGCTGTCAAAAGTTGGATTATTAGTCGATCACCAACATTACTATCCACACATGTTTAGTGTGGGGCAATTACAGCGCGTAGCACTTGCTCGTGCGTTAATTTTAGATCCAAAGGTTGTTGTACTTGATGAGGCACTATCATCACTAGACCCTTCTGTTCGTGCACAAATAGTTAATCTACTTCTCAAATTACAACAAGAGACAGGCCTGACATATGTGATGATCACTCATCATTTAAGCTTAGTTCGTCATATTAGCGACCAAGTTCTTGTACTTGATAAGGGAGAAGTCGTTGAATATGGCGCCACTGAAGTTGTTTTCCAAACACCTCAATCGAAAATCACCCAACGTTTATTAAGCTGTTAAAACAGCATTTTTTTCGTATCTAACCTGAACTCTGGTTAAGAGATTTACTATCATATTGAATCATGGTGATATTTAAATTTAATTTCTCTAGCCAGAAATTTCCAGTGAAAACAAGGCGAATTTACGCGTCAATAGCTGCTCGAGATAGATTTACTATCCAGCGTTCAGGTTATCTATTCTGCTTTGTAATATAACCTCGTTTATTAAGGTCTCTTGTTAAATACACTGCATTTAACAGTTATACCAATTCGCTTAATTAAGTGATCTATTTTGAAGTAAGAAAATCGTGTCGATAACAAAGCAAAAATTTCGTTATTTAGTTGTTCTATATCAGAAATTTTTAACGCTGTTAACGCCAGATTTAATCCCTCAAACTGATTAAGTATTATTGCGAATTGGTATTAATACTACAAAGAGGATTTATGTTAAAAAAGACACTACTCGCTAGCATTTCATCGCTATTACTTTTATCAACAACGGTTATCGCCGATGTAGCACCTAGTTCAAATGTTAAAAACTGGGTTGGCGGAGTTGACCACTTAGGATTAACCGTGTCAGACCTTGATTCGTCTAAAGTTTTTTTTACTGACGTACTTGGTTTTAAAGTGCTCGGGAGTGACCCAAGTTACCCAGCTTACTTTTTATCAAACGATAAAATAACGATTACGTTGTGGCGTGTTAAAAATGATGAAAAACGTGTGGAGTTTAATCGAGCAGAAAATGTGGGGTTACACCATTTAGCACTGAGTGTTGAGAGCTTTGAAAAATTAGCTGAACTACATACTCACCTAAAAACGCAAAGTAATATAGAAATAGAGTTTGCACCCGAAAACCTAGGTAAAGGTCCAACAAAACACATGATGATTAGAGAGCCTAGCGGTAATCGCATAGAGTTTATTGCAAGAGGCAAATAATACCAACTATATTGAAGACAATAAAAAAGGCGCTTTAAAAGCGCCTTTTTTTATGAGCTAAATTAATTACTCAACGGGTTGTGCTACCGTTGGTAAGTTAAGCTCAGCATTCGCTTTTAACGCTTCAATAAATACCATGTAGTTTTTATTAGCTTGCGCCATAGTGATACTTTGCTTTGCTTGTGGGTCAATATTAGCTGTAACTTGTGCATCTGTTACCGACTTAAGTGCAACAATTGCAGCATCACCATTATTTAAATCAACTACTTCAAACACTGCAGAACCTGCAGGATGAGCCATTTTAAATGCTTTAGTTACAATTGCTGGCGAAACAGTATAGCTTTGACGTGTTAATTGCGCTTCTTGGCGAAGTGTTAAGCTTTGCTCATTGGCTACATCACTTAAACTCTTACCTGCTTTTACTTCTGCAAATAAGCTACGTGCTTTATCTTTAGCAAGCTCAGATGATTTTTCATTAACTAAACGTGCTTTAATTTGCTCGCTTACTTCACTTAGTGGCTTAGTGGCAGCTGGTTTGTGTTCATTTACACGAACAATAATCGCATGCTCATCGCCAAGCTCAATAACTTCAGAGTTAACTTTATCTTCCAGTAAATCAACTGACGATAACGCAGCAATTACAGATGGCGTATTTAACGGCTCTGGTAATGCGTTAATTGCTAAAAGCGGCGTTGATTTAATCTCTACCTCTGCAACTTCGGCAGCATCGTCTAAGCGATCTGAAATTTCAAATGCTAGTGCACCCATTTCAGTTTGCTTTTCGTAAAAGGCATCTATTTTTTCAGCTTGTTCAAGCTCCGCACGTAAATCAGCTTTAACATCATCATATGCTTTAACTTGTTGCGGCTGAATATCAGTAAGTTTAATTATGTGGTAACCAAACTCTGATGCTACAACCTCTGAAAAGTCACCTTTATTTTTAAGCGCAAATGTCGCGTCTTCAAATGCAGGGTCCATTACATCGCGTTCAATCCATTCAAGGTCGCCGCCCATTTCACCACTAACAATATCATCAGATGATGACTCTGCTAATTCAGCAAAATCTGCACCTTGCTCTAATTGTGCGTGAAGTGCATTGGCTTTTTCTTTTGCTGCATCATCGTCTTCGCTGTTATCGATTAAGATATGTGAAACACGGCGTTTTTCTGGCTCAACGTATTGTGCCTTATTTTGATCGTAATACGCTTTAACATCATCTTCAGTAACTGACTCAACCGTAATATCTGTGGCTTTAAGCTCAATATAATTAACTGAGATAAGTTCTGGCGATAAAAACTGTGATGCATTTAGCTCGTAGTAATCAGATACTTCTTGCTCTGATACTTCAACACTTGCTGCTAGCGCTTCTTTGTTTACAACTAAGTAATCAATGCTGCGCGTTTGCTGCTGTAGAGAAATAGCGCTTTTAAGCTCGCTCTCAAGAGCAAAGTCAGTACCGGCTACGGCAGTAACAAGTTGACTGCGCGTCATATCTTTACGAAGGTATTCACGAAATGCATCTGGTTGAAAATTCATTTGACGAATAACTTGTAGGTAACGGTCGTTATTAAACTGCTCACCTACTTGAAAATACGGTAATTCTAAGATTGTTTTACGTACACTTTCGTCGCTTACGCGAAGGCCTAAATCAGCCGCTAGCTGTGATTGCAATTCTTGTTGTACTAAGCGGTCAACTACACCTTGACGTATTTGTGCCATGTAATTTGGATCTGCAGAAATTTGTGCAAAATATTCACCAAATTGTTGTTCTAATCGACTACGCTCATTTTGGAACGCACGATTAAATTCAGTTTGGCTAATTTTAATTCCATTTACTTCAGCAACAGGTTGTTCCGTGGTTTGACCTAGGTAACTACCAATCCCAGCTAAAGCAAAAGATAAAATCACCGCGCCTAAAATTATTTTGGCTACAGGTCCTTGTGAACCTTCTCTGATTTTCTCAAGCATTTGTTTATCTCTTTTTGATCAAGGTTTTTACCTTGTCACATGTAAAAAAAGCGTATCTTACCAGATACGCTTTTTCACTTGAAGTAATTGGCGGTAAAGTTACTTAATTCATCATTTAGATTGATTAAGTAAATTTACATTCGCCATAACTAAACTGTATGAAAACAGTGATTAGTTTACTGCGTCTTTAAGCGCTTTACCGGCTTTAAAAGCAGGAATATTTGCAGCAGCAATTTGAATAGCTTCACCAGTTTGCGGGTTACGACCTGCACGTGCAGCACGCTCACGTACTGAGAAAGTACCAAAGCCAACAAGTGCAACTGAGTCACCATCTTTTAGCGCACCAGATACAGATTCGATGAATGAATCTAGAGCACGACCTGCAGCCGCTTTAGAAATGTCAGCATCAGCTGCGATTTGATCGATCAATTGAGATTTATTCACAATATCATCCTCTTTCATTGTTATTATCAAGAGCGATGGTTTTTTAAACTAACATCACTTTTTTGAAAATTTTAGAGCAAACTAATTATGCTCACATGATTATATTTTTCTTAAGCCTAGGCCCCGTAAGGGCTAGGCTTGAAAACCAGTGCTTAACTTATCATATCGTTTAGATTTGAAAAGCCCTAAAAAGCACTTTTTTCGGTTTTTTACTGTTTTTTTGGTGTTTCGACTGAAAAACTCTCAACCGGATGCACTAAAGCCAGTTTTAAAACTTCGTCAATCCATGTAACTGGGTGAATATCTAAGCCCGCCAGCACATTGTCTGGGATCTCTTTTAAATCACGTTCATTAATTTTTGGAATGATGACTGTTTTAATCCCACCACGATGCGCCGCGAGTAATTTTTCTTTTAAACCACCAATTGGTAATACTTCACCACGTAGTGTAATTTCGCCGGTCATTGCAACATCCGCACGTACAGGGTTACCCGTTAAACTAGATACTAAACCAGTCACCATAGCAGCACCTGCGCTCGGACCATCTTTAGGTGTTGCACCTTCAGGCACATGCACGTGAATATCACGTTTTTCATAAAAGTCGCTATTAATACGAAATGTATCTGCACGATTACGCACGACCGTCATGGCCGCTTGAATCGACTCTTGCATTACATCGCCCAGTGAACCTGTATAAGTAAGCTTACCTTTACCTGGTACCGCTGCGCATTCAATAGTAAGTAAGTCACCGCCTACTTCAGTCCATGCAAGACCAGTTACTTGGCCAATACGGTCGCCATCTTCCGCTTTACCGTAATCGAAACGCTGTACACCTAAAAAGTCTTCTAGGTTATCTTGATTGATAGTCACGGTTTTAGTGTCTTTTTCAATTAAGATATTTCTAACCGCTTTACGACATAGTTTTGAAATTTCACGCTCAAGATTACGTACACCCGCTTCACGTGTGTAGTAGCGAATAATGCCAATAATTGCACTATCAGCAATCTCAATCTCATGCTCTTTCAGGCCATTACGTTTCACTTGTTTAGTAATTAAGTGCTCTTTTGCGATGTTTAGTTTTTCATCTTCGGTGTAACCCGATAAACGAATAACTTCCATACGATCCAGTAATGGACCAGGAATGTTAAAGCTGTTTGATGTCGCTACAAACATAACGTCAGATAAATCGTAATCTACTTCAAGGTAATGATCGGCAAAATGGCTGTTTTGTTCAGGATCAAGCACTTCTAATAGCGCTGATGCTGGGTCGCCACGCATGTCTGATGACATTTTATCGATTTCATCTAGCAAGAATAATGGATTTTTAACACCCACTTTAGTCATGTTTTGAATTAACTTACCTGGCATTGAACCAATATAAGTACGGCGATGGCCACGAATTTCAGCTTCATCACGCACACCGCCTAGCGCCATACGGATATATTTACGACCTGTAGAGCGTGCGATAGATTGCCCAAGTGATGTTTTACCCACACCCGGAGGGCCAACTAAACATAAGATTGGACCTTTTAGTTTATTAGTACGCTGTTGCACCGCAAGGTACTCCAGAATACGTTCTTTAACTTTATCAAGGCCATGGTGATCACTATCAAGAATTTTTTGCGCGCCTGCTAAGTCTTTTTTAACTTTAGAGCGCTTTTTCCACGGCACATTAATTAATGTATCTATGTATGAACGCACTACGGTCGCTTCTGCTGACATTGGCGACATCATTTTAAGTTTATTAAGCTCTGTGGTCGCTTTATCTTGTGCTTCTGCTGGCATACCAGACTCTTCAATGCGCTTTTTAAGTGCTTCAAATTCATCAGGTACATCATCAAGCTCACCCAGCTCTTTTTGGATGGCTTTCATTTGCTCATTTAGATAATACTCACGCTGAGATTTTTCCATTTGCTTTTTAACGCGAGTACGAATCTTTTTCTCAACTTGCAGTAAGTCTATCTCGCCTTCCATAAGCGCCATTAAATATTCAAGACGCTCTGTAACGCTTGAAATTTCTAGCACTTTTTGCTTTTCAGGTACCTTTAATGGCATATGAGCAGCCATTGTATCGGCTAGCCGCGCAGGATCATCAATACCTGAAACTGACGTTAGTACTTCTGGTGGGATTTTTTTATTTAGCTTTACATAGCCTTCAAATTGGCTAATTGCGCTGCGAATAAATACATCTTGCTCTTGCTCATCAATTAAGTCAGATTCAATAAATTGAGCATTAGCAACAAAAAAGTCTTCGCTATCAACGAAGTCTTCAATTTGTGCACGTTGCGTCCCTTCTACTAAAACTTTAACGGTGCCGTCTGGTAACTTTAATAACTGAAGTACAGTAGCAATAGTACCAATACGATAAATATCATCTTGTTCTGGCTCATCTACAGTTGCATCTTTTTGTGCAACTAAGAAAATTTGTTTATCTTTGTCCATTGCCGCTTCAAGGCATTTTATTGATTTTTCACGGCCTACAAAAAGCGGGATCACCATGTGTGGATACACCACAACATCGCGCAGTGCTAGCACTGGGATTTCGACTCGGTCGGTTCTCTCAAGCGTCATTATAATTTCTCTTCGCACTTCATTTATTTTAAAGATTACTCAAGTATATGGGGATAACCTAATTAAAGTTCAACAATTTTCCCATACTCGATTAAATTAATTATAAAAAAAGGAGCCTAAGGCTCCTTTTTTCATTCAAATAGCTTAAAAACTATTCTGATGCAGCTTTATCTTGTTTATTATTTTCATAAATCAAGATTGGGTCAGATTCACCTTTAATAACGGTTTCATCAATAACCACTTTACTTACATCATCCATTGAAGGAAGCTCGTACATTGTATCAAGCAATACACCTTCAACGATTGAACGAAGACCACGCGCACCTGTTTTACGCTCCATTGCTTTGTGGGCAATTGCAGCTAAGGCATCATCGCGGAACTCAAGTTCAACGTCTTCCATGCCAAACAACACTGAAAACTGTTTAGTAATCGCATTTTTAGGCTCACTCAAGATTTGTACAAGTGCTGCTTCATCAAGCTCAGTTAACGTTGCAACTACTGGCAAACGGCCTATAAATTCAGGGATTAAGCCGTATTTAACTAAATCTTCTGGTTCTACGTCTTTAAATGTTTCACTTAAAGAACGACTCGCCGCAGACTCTTTTACGCTAACGCCAAAACCGATACCGGTATTTTTATGACTACGTTGTTCAATTACTTTATCTAAGCCTGAAAACGCACCACCACAAATAAATAAAATTTTAGATGTATCTACTTGTAAAAACTCTTGCTGTGGATGTTTACGACCACCTTGCGGTGGAACTGAGGCAATTGTACCTTCGATCAGTTTAAGTAGCGCCTGTTGAACGCCCTCACCCGATACGTCACGCGTAATTGATGGGTTATCTGATTTACGAGAAATCTTGTCAATTTCATCGATGTATACAATACCACGTTGTGCTTTTTCAACATCGTAATCGCACTTTTGTAAAAGCTTTTGAATGATGTTTTCAACATCTTCACCTACATAACCCGCTTCGGTTAATGTAGTGGCATCGGCCATAGTAAACGGCACATCAAGTAGACGCGCTAACGTTTCTGCAAGTAATGTTTTACCACTACCAGTTGGGCCGATAAGCAAAATATTACTTTTACTTAATTCAATATCTTGCTTAGTCGATTGATTGCGCAGTCGTTTATAGTGGTTATAAACTGCAACAGACAATACTTTTTTAGCATGATCTTGACCAATAACATAATCGTCTAAGTGTTTACGAATTTCTTTTGGTACAGGTAGTTTATCAGACGTGTCATGCTTAGGAGCAATGTCTTTAATTTCTTCCCTGATAATATCGTTACACAACTCTACACATTCATCACAAACGTATACTGATGGGCCTGCAATTAATTTACGTACTTCATGCTGGCTTTTGCCGCAAAAAGAGCAGTATAACAATTTATTACTTTTGTCGCCGTCTGTAGGAGTGTCAGACATTCAGCTACCTCATTTTATTACGTTGGCCACCAAAACTGTTGGTGGCTATTTCAATACGCTTTAACTATACCAAAATTTATTGGTTTTCGCATAGTAACTCTAAGTGGTAAGCAGATAACCTGCTCACCAAGCGCTTACTTTTTATCGCGATTTGTAAACACTGAATCAACCAAGCCGTAATCTACAGCCTGCGAAGCACTCATAAAGTTATCACGATCAGTATCTTTGGAAATCACATCTAACGGTTGGCCTGTATGCTCAGCCATTAAGCGATTTAGTTTGTCTTTAATAGACAGAATTTCTTTCGCATGAATTTCAAAGTCAGATGCTTGACCTTGGAAACCACCTAATGGTTGGTGAATCATCACGCGTGAGTTAGGTAGGCAAAAACGCTTACCTTTAGCACCAGCAGTAAGTAAAAAAGCACCCATGCTTGCAGCCTGACCTACACATATTGTACTTACATCAGGTTTGATGAAGTTCATAGTGTCATATATAGCCATACCTGCAGTTACTGAGCCACCTGGTGAGTTGATGTATAAAAAGATATCTTTATCAGGGTTTTCTGATTCTAAAAATAGCATTTGCGCTAAAATCAGATTTGCCATGTTGTCTTCAACTTGACCTGTTAAAAAGATAATACGCTCTTTTAATAATCTCGAATAAATATCATACGAGCGCTCGCCTTTAGGTGTTTGTTCAACAACCATAGGGACCAATGCATTTAGGGGATCTGTAATACCAGTATTCATACTTATTTAATTCCTTATGCGCTTATACTTATCCTTACTATAAGAAAAGCATAATTATCGTTTTTCGCAAATTAAAGGCCAAAAACTAAAATGGCCCGGGCACGCTGTATAAACAGAGTAGCACGAGCCATTTAATCGTTAGCGAGAGCTTAAGTCAATGACTTATTAAGCACCTTGCTGTGGATTCATGATGTCATCAAATGCTTTTTCAACGTCAGTTACAACTGCTTTAGCTAAAATAGCTTCAACAGCTTGCTCTTCCATTGCTACATTACGCATTTGCTGCATAAGTTGATCATTTGCTTTGTAGTATTCTACTACTTCAGTTGGATCTTCGTATGCAGAAGCAACTGTTGCGATTAATGCTTCAACTTTAGCATCATCAACTTTAATCTCGTTAGCTTTGATCACTTCACCTAATAAAAGGCCGGTTTTAACACGTGTTACAGCTTGCTCATGGAACAATTCAGCTGGAAGCTCAGGCATATTTTTAGCATCACCACCAAAACGTTGAGCCGCTTGCTGACGTAGTGCATCAACTTCTTGATCAACAAGCGCTTTAGGCACTTCAATTTCGTTGTTAGCTAAAAGACCTTTGATTGCTTGGTCTTTAACACTTGCTTTAACCGCTTGGTCTAGCTCACGTGTCATGTTCTTTTTAACTTCTTCTTTAAGCGCGTCTACGCCGCCTTCGGTAACACCGAATTTAGTTGCAAACTCTTCGCTTAATTCTGGTAATTCTTGCGCTTCAACTTTTTTCACTGTGATAGTGAATTGAGCCGCTTTACCTTTTAAGTTTTCAGCGTGGTAATCATCAGGGAACGTCACATCAGCAACTACTTCTTCGCCTGCTTTTTTACCTACGATGTTATCTTCAAAACCTGGGATCATACGACCTTGACCAAGTTCTAATGGGAAGTCTTCAGCTTTGCCGCCTTCAAATACTTCACCGTCGATAGTACCTACGAAATCAACTGTTACACGGTCGTTTTCGCCAGCAGCTGCATCAACATCAGCCCACGCTGCATGTTGCTTACGAAGTGTTTCTAGCATGTTAGCTAAATCTTCGTCAGTTACTGTTACCGCTGGTTTCTCAACAGTAATCTTATCTAAACCTTGAACTTCAACTTCAGGGTAAACTTCAAACGTTGCTGAAAACTCTAAATCTTTACCTGCTTCAAGTGATTTAGGAGCGAATGTAGGCGCGCCAGCTGGATTGATTTTTTCAGAAACGATTGCTTCGTAAAAATTACGTTGCATTACTTCGCCAGCAACTTCTTGACGAACTGCAGGGCCAAAACGCTTGTTAATTACAGATACTGGAACTTTACCAGCACGGAAACCATCTATACGCTGTGTTTTTGACAGTTGTTGTAGGCGTTTTTTTACTTCGGTCTCAACGTTCTCTGAAGGAACGGTGATAGTTATACGGCGCTCAAGGCCTTGGGTCGTCTCAACAGAAACTTGCATGATTTACCTCAATATTCAATTTTGGCGATTGTTCGCCTTCCTTACAAACAAAGTGATCTGCATGAGTCTTGATAAAGTTTAAGCGGTTTTTCACACTTAAAAGCATCCGTCGCTACCATGAGATACCATTGCTGCTTTGCCCTTCGGGCACTATGTTAAACAATAGACGCGGCATTATAACCTAATATTTATGATAGTCGAGTATAGGGCGCAATTATTTGGACTAGATATGGGACTATAGAAGCTAACTGAATAAAAAACAGACTAACTAAGCGTTAGATGAAATGAAATACAAATTATTTAATATAATTATAGGTTAACGTGTATTGATTTATAATATTAGAGGATTTTATTTACTAATCTTACTAGATAAGAAATGGTCGGCGATGCAGGATTTGAACCTGCGACCCCTTGGACCCAAACCAAGTGCGCTACCAAACTGCGCTAATCGCCGACATTGAAGAATTAACTTCTTTTTCATACTGAACACTTAAACTGAGAGCTTAAGACCATTTTAAGAAATGGTCGGCGATGCAGGATTTGAACCTGCGACCCCTTGGACCCAAACCAAGTGCGCTACCAAACTGCGCTAATCGCCGATATTCGTTGTAAATGGGGTGACTGATGGGGCTCGAACCCACGACAACCGGAATCACAATCCGGGGCTCTACCAACTGAGCTACAATCACCGCTATATTTACATGTTTTCAAATGGTGCACCCAGAAGGATTCGAACCTTCGACCCACGCCTTAGAAGGGCGTTGCTCTATCCAGCTGAGCTATGGGCGCATCGAAAACTTCGTAGTTTACCAATAAGCTATTCGATTATAATAAATTATAAAAAAATGGTCGGCGATGCAGGATTTGAACCTGCGACCCCTTGGACCCAAACCAAGTGCGCTACCAAACTGCGCTAATCGCCGATACTTACTATTGTTTGCGAGTGACCTCGTTGACAACGGGGTGCATAATAGTGATTTGACGGGGTTAGGTCAAACGTTTTTTTTATTAAATCAATCAAGTGTTCATTTTTAGTGCACAATGGTTAAATATTATAATAGAAGACTGAATTTTAAACTATTTAACCACTCAAGTACTATATAACTTAAAAGCAACTTGGCGCTGCAATGCTTTTCTGCGAAAATAGTAGGCACATTATAAAACGAGTTAAATAAAGACTGTATTTTCTTTATTAGCATTTTTACCCCTATTTTATTATGCATTCGTTTTTAGAGTATCGGTATCTAGTTAATTAACCCCAATTAAAGGTCACCCATGACGGCAAACATCATTGATGGTAAGGCAATCGCAAAACAAGTACGTAGCGCTGTAGCAGAACGCGTAAGTGAGCGTGTAGCAAATGGTTTACGTGCACCAGGACTTGCAGTAGTACTTGTAGGACTTGATCCAGCAAGCCAAGTTTACGTTGGTTCAAAACGTAAAGCCTGTGAAGAAGTAGGTTTTATTTCTAAATCATTTGATTTACCTGCGGACACACAAGAGCAAACTCTTTTAGATTTAATTGACGAGCTAAATAATGATGCCGAAGTTGATGGAATTTTAGTGCAGTTACCACTGCCCAAAGGTCTTGATGCTGAAAAGATTTTAGAACGTATTACCCCACATAAAGATGTTGATGGATTTCATCCATATAACATTGGCCGATTAGCACAACGTATGCCTGCTCTTCGCCCATGTACGCCAAAAGGTATTATTACATTACTTGATTCTACGGGCGTACGTTATAAAGGTATGCATGCAGTTGTCGTTGGCGCATCAAATATTGTGGGTCGTCCAATGTCGTTAGAGCTTTTATTAGCCGGTTGTACAACCACAGTATGCCATAAGTTTACTCAAGACTTAGAAACGCATGTTCGCCGCGCTGACTTATTAGTTGTGGCTGTCGGTAAACCTGAATTTATACCTGGAGATTGGATAAAAGAAGGCGCTATAGTCATCGATGTAGGCATTAACCGTTTAGATACGGGTAAATTAGTCGGTGATGTTCAATACAGTGTGGCTGAACAAAAAGCGCATTTTATTACACCTGTACCAGGTGGCGTTGGCCCGATGACGGTCGCAAGCTTAATTGAAAACACACTTGAAGCGTGTGAGAAATATCACAGCTAAGCTGTTAAAAAATCAAAAAAGGGTTGCCATTTGGCAACCCTTTTTTAGTTGAACGTGAATTACTTTAAACGCTTACGCTTTACGCCACGTTGTTTTACCGGCTGAATCTTCAAGTATTACACCTAACGCATTAAGTGCATCACGAGCTTCATCAGCAGCAGCCCAATCTTTACTAGTACGCGCTTCATTACGTTTTACAATTAATGCTTCAATTGTCGCAACTTCGCCATCGTCTTGCCCGCCTTGTAAAAAGGCTTCCGGTGCTTGTTGAGCAACACCCAAAACGTTACCAATACTGCGTAATATAAACGCAAGTTGCCCAGCTTGAACTACGTCACTTTCTTTTACGCGGTTTAACTCTTTAGCAAGTTCGAACAACACAGGTAGTGCTTCTGGTGTATTAAAGTCGTCATCCATCGCTTTTCTAAATTTAGCAACAAACTCATTGCCTTCTAAATCGCATTCTACTGGCTCAACATCACGAAGCGCTGTATAAATACGTTCAAGTGATGAACGCGCTTGGTCTAAATTTTCTTGTGAGTAATTTAATTGGCTACGGTAATGACCTGAAATTAAAAAGTAACGAACAGATTCAGCATCGTATGCTTTTAAAACTTCACGCACTGTAAAGAAATTATCTAACGACTTAGACATTTTTTCTTTATTTACTTGTACCATGCCAGTATGTATCCATGTATTTACATACTTGCCGTTGTTTGCACAGCACGACTGGGCAATTTCGTTTTCATGATGTGGAAACTGTAAATCAGACCCCCCACCGTGAATATCAAAATGCTCACCTAAATGCTTTGAGCTCATTGCCGAACATTCAATATGCCAACCAGGACGCCCTTCTCCCCACGGTGATGACCAAGATGGCTCTCCTGCTTTTGCTTTTTTCCATAACACAAAATCAAGTGGATCGTCTTTATCTTGCGCCACTTCAACGCGAGAACCTGATTGCAACATTGTTAAATCTTGCTGAGAAAGCGCGCCATATTGCTCAAACGTTGATACATCAAACAATACATCGCCATCAGCTGCGACATAGGCATGGCCTTTTTCAATCAAGCGCTTAACCATAACGATAATTTCATCCATATGGCTTGTAACTGTTGGTTCAATATCTGGGCGTAGCATATTTAGGCTATCAAAATCTTCATGCATCGCTTTAGTCATGCGAACAGTTAAGTCGTTTATTGACTCACCATTTTCGTTCGCACGTTTAATTATTTTATCGTCGATATCTGTAATGTTACGAACATATTTTAAATCGTAACCAATATGACGTAAGTAGCGCACAATAACGTCAAAACCAACAAAAGTACGCGCGTGTCCAATATGGCAGTAATCATAAATGGTGATACCACACACATACATGTCGATTTTCCCTTCGACCATCGGTTTAAATTGCTCTTTTTGTCGCGTGAGTGTGTTGTATATATTTACCATTTACTTTGAGTCCTTGACTATTTACTTGAACAGCTATGTTACCACTTGAAAAGCCCCTGCTCTAGCGCTTTATAACAAACCAAACATCTACTTTGTTAATCTTAGCCAACTACGATAAAATAGCGCCAATATTTAAACCGGATATAGGAAAACACATGGTTGTTCTACACACTAATTTTGGTGACATCACCATTAAAATGTTTGAGCAAGAAGCTCCAAACACAGTTAAAAACTTTTTAGAGTATGCAAATGCTGATTTTTTCAACGGCACTATCTTTCATCGCGTAATCGATGGTTTTATGGTTCAAGGCGGTGGTTTTGTTCCAGGTATGGAACAAAAAGAAGTAAACGATCCAATTCAGAATGAAGCTAATAACGGCCTGTCTAATAAAATAGGCACTTTAGCTATGGCACGTACACCTGATCCTCATTCAGCTACAGCACAGTTTTTCATTAACGTGAACAACAACGACTTTTTAAACCACAGCAGCGAAACATCGCAAGGTTGGGGTTATTGTGTTTTTGCTGAAGTTGTAGAGGGCATGGACGTAGTCAATAAGATTAAAGCAGTTGCAACAGGTAGTACTGGTTTTCACCAAGACGTACCTCTTGAAGATGTGATCATCGAAAGCGTTACTGTTAGCTAATAGTACGTTTACCCACGTAATGTGGAGTACCAGCGGGCATTTACGCAATGTGTATACGCCCGCTTTATTTATATCGAAAAGATTGATCTATGACTCACCAAACTTACTTTATTGCAGATTTACATCTAAGCGAAAACCGCCCCGACATTAGCGCTGCATTTTTTGACTTTTTAAATACACATATACTAAATAAAAATGTAGATGCACTTTATATTTTAGGTGATTTTTTTGAAGTTTGGGTTGGAGATGACTACATTACAGCGCTGAGTGCCGATGTAGCAAAGCATTTAAGCGCCGTTAATGATGGTGGGACACCTGTTTATTTTATACATGGCAATCGTGACTTCATTATGCGCAAGCAATATGCAGACATGGCCGGTATGACATTACTGGCTGAACAAACGGTCATTGATTTATATGGTACGCCAACAGTCATTTTACATGGCGACGAAATGTGCACTCAAGATACTGAGTATCAAAACTTTAGAAAAAAGAGCCGTGGTTGGTGGTGGCCAAAACTAATGCTTGCAATGCCGCTTTGGTATCGTAAAAAAATAGCGCGCAACGCCCGCGAAAAAAGTAAGTTAAGTCAAGCTGATAAACCTATCGAAATTTTAGACGTTGTCGATGACGCTGTACTTGCAACCTTTGCCAAACATAACGTTACTAATATGATTCATGGTCATACTCACCGCCCTAATGTTCATACATATAAAATTAATGAACAAACACTTACTCGCACAGTGCTAGGTGACTGGTATACCCAAGGTTCTTATTTAGTGGTCACCCCTAAATCACAAGAGTTAATCAACACGCCTTTCGCATAATTTCGAATTCTGACTACTCTTGTTCAGTAAAGTTTAATAAAAGTGAGGGGCTAAATGATAAAGCTGATAATTTTCATCCTAGTGACTGTTATTCCAACAAAGGCATTATGCGAGCAAACATGGCAAATTGTTACTGAGAACTTTCCCCCATACTTTAGTAATGACTTACCTAAAAACGGCTGGCTCTATGAGATAACCCGCGCGGCCCTTATAACACAAGGTATTAATAGTGAAATAGAATTTACCACATGGGATCGCGCTTTAAAATTATTAGAAAAAAAGAGAAAAACAGCTATTTTAGGCGCTTTTTATTCTGCAAAGCGGAATGAGGTTTTTTATTATTCTCGTCCACTTGCACGTGCCCACACTGGAATTTTTAAACGAAAAGAAAGTACAATTAATTTTGATGGCACCACTCAATCATTAGTACCTTATAGTATTGGTAAAGAAGATAGCGCTTTTATAAGCCAAGAATTCACTAGAAACACCGAATTGGCAATCACGTCCACTAAAAGCCTCCCTACTAGCTTATACTTACTGCAACAAGGGCGTATTGATCTGGTCGCAGGCACTAAAGAGGTTGGCAAGTATTGGCTTGAGTACAGTACAGAAGTTAATTTAGATAAGAATAAAATTGAGTACTTGTTACCCGATCTTGCTACTCACAAGTTATATTTAGTTGTTTCTCAATCAAACTATAGAGCTAAAGAATATTTACAAAAGTTTAATAGGGGGATTGATGCAATAGTAGAAAATGGAAGTATTGCTGATATTATGAAAAAACATAATTTCAGCAATGAAAAAATTACTGAATACATTAATTTTTTAAAAGAAAATTAACTAGTTTGACACTGTAGGTACGCCACTATGAAACTTAAAGTCAGTGTCAGTTGTAGAAATTAGTTCTTTTTCTTTTTCACCAAAAAAGTTCACGCGTTCGGTAATATCAAAATCAGCTATTTCTTGCGCTAAAGTTAAATAATCTTGGTAATGACGCGCTTCTGAGCGTAATAACGAAATATAAAAATCACCTAAACGTTTATCAACATGTGGCGCAAGCTTTGCAAAACGCTCACACGAACGTGCCTCAATATAAGCGCCTACTATTAGCTTATCGACTAATGCATCAGGCTCGAATGTTTTAACATGACGAAGCATACCTTTTGCATAACGACACGGTGTAATGCTTTGATACTCTACACCGTACTCGTCCATAATTTCGAGCACTTGATAAAAGTGATGCAGCTCTTCTTTTATTAATAAAACCATTTTATCGATTAGGCCTTGCCCGTATTGTGAGCTAGATTTAGGTATTATTGATTTAGTGAGTTTATTTTTAGCCGCCAGATCGCGCCAGTTACCTTCACGCTTATAAATAAGTGCTTCAAATGGCTTTAGCCATTCAAGTAAGGCATCACTTCCCTCTTTATCAACAGCATATTTACGTATTAAAAACATCGCACTTTGAGCCGCTTTTAATTCACAAATTAAGTGATCTATTAAAATGACTGATAGGTTTTCTTTTTTAATTGCTTGCTCCACCCATTGCTCTGGGGTGGTACACAATAAAAAGTTATTAATCGGCTCTAAAAGTTGGCTGTGTGGCACGTTGACTGCTCATTACTAAATAAATTTGATAGACCATTATTTTAACACGAAATTTTGCTTGGGATAAATCAAAGCCCTAACTTGCGTAAAAGTGTTAATAGCGAGTTAACTTGACTTTGCAAAATAAGTGAACCATAACTGTACATAGACTGTATAAAAATAAACCAACCAAAACAATAATACGTTCCTTTATGGAGTAAATACTATGATACTAAACCATCTTTGGGGAATCTATGCTCATCCCCTAGAAGAGTGGCAAACAATCGATAACCGCCACGAAAGTTTAACCTACAGCTTGTCACATATTTTATTAATTGCTCTGTTCCCCTCAATAATGGGCTACTACTCGTCTGTTTATTTAGGATGGAGTATAGGCGCAGGTGATGCGGTATTTTTAACACATGATAGTGCACTGCTAATTGCAGGCGCGATGTATTTTGCTTTAATAGCGGGCGTATTCGCATTGGCGTATTTAGCTCATTGGATGGCGGTTACATTTGGCTCTAAGCCTACATTTACACAAACACTTGAACTTGCAGCATATACTGCAACTCCAGTGTTTATGTCGGCACTCGCCGCTTTTTGGCCTGTACTTTGGTTTGTAGTGTGTGTTGGAATTATTGCACTGGCTTACTCGGTTTATTTACTCTACACCGGCGTACCAATACTTATGCATATCCCAGAAGAGCGTGGCTTTATTTACGCCAGCTCGGTAGTAACGTGTGGATTAATATTACTGGTTATTATTTTAGCTGTAACAGCTATGCTTTGGACAAATGGGATTGTTAGCCCAATGTTTACTTAATAAAGTTTACCTAATAGAGAGTCGTGTTTGATAGAAATGTTCCCTTTCTTTCCTTCGCAAAAAAGGAGCTAATTAGCTCCTTTTTTTATGTGTAATAATACCAATTTAATTAAAAACATGATCATTCTATCGCATTAAATAACTCACTAACTGCGTTAAAAATTATTCATATAGAACAACTATATGTCACAATTTTTGCCTTGTTATTGTGCTATTTCTTTAGCGCTATAATAGATCACTTATTTAATGCAATTGGTATAATATTTATTAATGATTAATCAGCTTCGTTTTCGTCTTGGTTGTGTATCTCTAAACCTGAAGACATTGCACTTTCGCGGGTGCTTTTTGCAGAATCGTTACGTAGCTTATCAATACGATTTAAATAGTTTTGATCAATATCGCCTGTAATATATTGGCCATCAAATACTGACGTTTCAAACTTAGTAATTTCAGGGTTTTCTTGGCTAACCGCAGCAATTAAATCTTTTAGCGATTGAAAGATTAAACCGTCAGAACCAATACTTGCATTAATATCTTCTACTTCACGTCCGTGAGCAATAAGCTCAGCTGCTGAAGGCATATCAATACCGTACACATTAGGGAAGCGTATTTCAGGCGCTGCTGATGCAAAGTAAACGTTTTTAGCGCCAGACTCTCGGGCCATTTCAACAATTTGTGCTGATGTTGTACCACGCACAATTGAGTCATCAACCAATAATACGTTTTTACCTTTAAACTCACGATCAATTGCATTTAGCTTTTGACGTACTGACTTTTTACGCATCTCTTGACCAGGCATGATAAACGTACGACCAATATAACGGTTTTTAACAAAGCCTTGGCGGTATGGTAAATCAAGCACACGTGCGATTTCCAGTGCTACATCACATGACGTTTCTGGGATTGGGATAACGACATCAATATCTTTGTCAGCCCATTCACGTGCAATTTTTTCGCCTAGTTTAGTCCCCATGTTTACGCGTGTTGCATACACAGACATACGGTCTATTGTTGAATCAGGACGTGCAAAATAAACGAATTCAAAAATACATGGCGAGTAAGATGCCTTATCAGCACAACTAAGCGAATGAAATTCACCTTCTTCTGTAACATATATAGCTTCGCCAGGCGCAACATCACGAATAAACTCAAAGCCATCAGGCTTTAACGCAACGCTCTCTGAGGCAAACATGTATTCCGTACCCTTTTCGGTTTCACGTTTACCAAATACAAGTGGGCGAATACCATTGGGGTCGCGAAAAGCAACAATACCGTGACCGATGATCATAGCAATTGTTGCATAACCACCGCTTACTTTATTATTTACTTCGGTTACCGCAGTAAAAATATCTTCAGGGTCTAAATGCAACTTATCAGATTTGCTTAATTCATGTGCCATAACATTAAGTAAAATTTCAGAGTCTGATGTTGTATTAACATGACGACGTGCTTCTGAGAATAACTGCTCTTTTAAAGTTTCTGCATTAGTAAGGTTACCATTATGGGCAAGCGCTATACCAAACGGTGAGTTAACATAAAAAGGCTGTGCTTCAGATGAACTTGAAGATCCTGCGGTAGGATAACGCACATGGCCAAGACCAATTGTACCTTGTAGTCGTTTCATATGACGAGTGTGAAAGGCATCTTTCACTAAGCCATTTGCTTTGCGTAAGCTAAACGTATTATTCTCAATGGTAATGATACCCGCGGCATCTTGACCACGGTGCTGCAAAACAGTTAAGCCATCATAAATCGCCTGGTTAACAGGAGATGTTCCGACTATTCCAACGATACCACACATGTAATTTATCCTCGCCGATTAACGGTTTACTGAATTTAAAAAGCTCGAGTTGTTTTCTAGGTACGAAAAGAACCATTCAACAACAAAGCCAAATTCTGGAATCAAAATAGAATTGCCCCACCAGTGCGTATTGGGTGCACCAGTAAAAGCATCAAGAAAGAAGAGTAACGCGCTCACGACCAACACGCCTCGTAGAGCACCAAACACTATGCCAAAAACACGGTCGGTACCCGATAAACCAGTACGATGTACAAGCTCACCTAAAATATAGTTTAGTAAACCGCCTAACAGTAGCGTCGCAAAGAATAATATGGCTATGGCCGCAGCATTTCTTAAAAGGGGTTCAGAAATGGTTGTTAGGAAGGAAGCTAAATATTGGTAAAACAAGCTAGAGATGATAAAGGCGCCAGCCCATACCGCTAATGACATTGCTTCTTTTACAAAGCCGCGTATTAAACCGATGATGGTAGACAGTGCAATGATGCCAATAATGGCGTAATCAACCCAGATCATAAGAACCAATTAGTCGCTAATTTGGGGCGCATTCTATACCCAAACATCGTTAGTATGCAAGTTTAAACGGGAGAATACTGGGTTGTAGTCAATACAAAAAATTAACATTTTAGAATGGGTATTGCGGGCGAGTGATAATCATAAAAACAAATATTAATAAATAAAAAAGGCTTGTTATACAAGCCTTTTTTATAATTATTTTGTTACTTCGTATTGCGTAACTTTACCATTTAATTTAGTAAGCTTTTTAAGCTGGGGGAGCTGCTTTTGTAATTCACTTTTATCAAGTGAAGGGCCAACAAATACTTTGGTTAATGTCCCATTTGGGGTTTTAATCGGTTTAGTAAACGTTTTAAACCCTTCAACCTTTAGTTTAGCTTGTAATGCTTTTACGTTTGCAACATGTGAAAAACTACCTAATTGAATAACATAAGCCATACTCGTTAGGTTTTCATCACTTTTACGCGGTGCAATCGGTTTTGGTTTAGCTTGAACAGGAGTCGTTGGTTTTGCTTTAGGCTCTATGCTTGCTTCAACAACTTTATCCTCTACTGCATAATCACTTTCCACTATTGCATTTTGCTGCTCAAAAGCCTCATCATCAGCTTGAATATCTTCGATTTCATCTTGCTTTAGTGGCTCTGCGTTAGCAACATTTTCATCAATTGACTCTTGAAGATCGATTGTTTTGAACTCAGGGCGATCAGGAATCGCTTTAAAGCCTTCTTTATAATGCACTTTTTCGCCATCGAGTATATTAGGGATAAACACAATTGCTGCGATCACCACTATACTTGTTCCGACTAAGCGATTAATAAAACTTGAGTTCACCGACATCCTCTCTATTTTTTAAAGTAATTAATAGCGCCGGCCACAGTAAAAAAAGAACCAAATACAATCAACATAGTATCACGTTGTTGTTTTGGTAAAATTACACTTAGTGCCTGTGCCACACTATCATAGCTATTGATAGTATTATGATGAGACAATTCCTGCAGTGCATTTTGTAAATTACTTGCAGTGTCGCCTCGCGGGCTACTTAAGCTCGCTAACGACCACTCATCGACCAGGTTGCTTACTTCTTTAAGTACACCGACTTTGTCTTTATCAGCAAGCATAGCGACTAATGCATGAATTTTAAAGCCTTTATCTTTATAGCTTGATAACTTATTGGCTAAATAACGCGCCGACTCAGGGTTATGTGCCACATCTGTAAAGACTAAAGGCTCAGTACTTAACTGCTGAAACCGCCCTTCTACAACTAAATTAGCTAGGCAATCTCTTATTATCTGCACACTAGGTAATAAGTTTAAAACACTTAGCGCAGTTAGCGCAGTGGCTGCATTTTGACACGGTATTGCTGGCTTATCTATTTCAAGATTATGCTGTTTATATTGCCAATTAAAGCTCTCAGCATTTTCTTTGAAAATAAAGTCACTGCCCGACAACGTCATATTGGCATTAATTTCCTTGCCATAATCAGTCATTGTATGAGGAATATTTAAATCCCCGATAATAGCGGGCGTATTTTCACGAAAAATACCGGCTTTATCATAAGCCACTAACTCACGGGTATCACCTAAATACTCTTTATGGTCTAAGTCTATAGTGGTAATCACACTTGCATACGGCGTTACTATATTTGTAGCGTCAAAGCGCCCACCTAAACCAACCTCAAGTAATACATAATCGACGTTACAGCGTTTAAAAATTGCCAATGCCCCCAAAGTACCATATTCAAAATAAGTCAGAGGAGTGTCTTTACGGCCTTGCTCAAGCTGGTGAAAAGCATCTATATGAAATTGGTCTGCTAATTCTTCCCCATTAACTCGTACACGCTCGTTATAACGAATTAAATGTGGAGATGCGTAAGTACCCACGCTAAAACCTTGCGCTAGTAATAGCGACTCTAAGCAACGTGCAGTGGTGCCCTTACCATTTGTACCGGCAATAAGAATAATTTTACTTGGAGTGTTTAAAAGGCCAATATTGTTGGCAACATTAGCAACTCGTTCTAAGCCCATTGCAATGTTAGCAGGGTGAACACTTTCTAAATAAAAAAGCCAATCATCAAGGCTTGATGATTGGCTAGGAATTGTTTTTGTCATAGCGTGTAATCAGTAAAGCTGAAATTTACGCTACTCTATGCTCTTGTTCCGTAGAAGGCAAGTTCATAAATTTAGCTAAAATGCGTGCAAGGGTATCGCGCATTTCACGGCGGTCAATAATCATGTCAATTGCACCGTGTTCAAGCAAAAATTCACTACGCTGAAAACCTTCAGGTAATGTTTCGCGAACAGTTTGCTCAATAACACGAGGACCCGCAAAACCAATTAACGCTTTAGGTTCTGCAACGTTAATATCGCCCAGCATAGCAAGTGATGCAGATACACCACCCATTGTTGGGTCAGTCATTACTGAAATAAACGGAAGGCCTTTTTCAGTCATTTTTGCAAGCGCAGCACTTGTTTTAGCCATTTGCATAAGCGACATAAGCGCTTCTTGCATACGTGCTCCGCCTGATGCAGAAAAGCAGATAAGCGGCATATTGTGCTCTAAACATTGATCAACAGCATCAACAAAACGAGCACCAACAACCGAAGCCATTGAACCACCCATAAATGAGAACTCAAATGCTACCGCTGCCACTGGAATACCTTTTAATCGGCCTTTCATCGCCACAAGTGCATCTTTTTCACCACTTGCTTTTTGGGCTGCACTGATACGGTCAGAGTACTTTTTAGAATCTTTAAACTTAAGAATGTCTTTAGGCTCATGTTGTGTACCAAGCTCTTGACGATCACCTTCATCTAAAAAGTGCTCTAGGCGCTTACGGCCACTAACACGCATGTGGTGGTCACACTTAGGACATACGTTTAATGACTTTTCTAATTCAGCTTTATATAAAATTGAATCACACGATGTACACTTAGCCCAAACACCTTCTGGGATTTCTTTACGACCTGATGATTTTGTCGTTTTAGGTAAGATTTTTTCTAGCCAACTCATTTGCAACTCTCTTAATACTGTTCTGTGTCGCGAGCCTGCTAATAGCAATTAGCAGACAAATTTTTTCAATTAAAACATGAATTACACTAACGCGGTATAAAAAACTGGTCTTAGTAGTTAAAAGTGCTCATAAAAAGCACTTATACTAACCTTAATTAAACATCTATATCCGGCAAAAATAAAGGGCCTAAAGGTGTTTGAGGAATATCAAATTGCTCAGGGTAGTCAACATCCACTAAATACAAACCAGCAGCCTTAGCGGTAGCACTGGCCTTTGCGCGTTCTTTACAATCAAGTAGCTCTTTTATCCATATAGGTTGGTGTTTATGTAAACCAACATCCATTAAACTGCCTGTGATATTACGCACCATGTGATGTAAAAACGCATTCGCTTTAATATCAATAATAACGTAAGTACCTTGGCGACGTACCGATAAATGATGAATTGTTCTTGTCGGTGTATTCGCTTGACAATGAATGGCCCTAAAAGAAGTAAAGTCATGTTTGCCAATTAAATACTGACACGCTTCCTGCATTTTGGTTTCATCTAGTTGATGATGGAAATGCGTAACGCCTTCATTTAGTACAGCTCCTCGCAAAGGCGAGTTATAAATAATATAACGATAACGACGTGCTGTAGCACTAAAACGAGCGTGAAAATCATCTGCAACGGGTTGAGCAAAACGAATAGCAATATCTTTAGGCATTAAAGTATTCATACCTAGTGTAAATGCAACCATATCGCGATCGGCCTCAGTGTCAAAGTGTATTACTTGGCCTGTACCGTGTACACCCGCATCTGTACGACCTGCACATATAACTTCAACTGGATGATTACAAATGCGCGACAGCGCCTTTTCTACTTCTTGCTGTACGCTATTTACATGAGATTGACGTTGCCAACCACTATAACGTGCGCCGTTGTATTCAACTCCAAGTGCTACTCGCATAATTACTGCTTTACCTACTGTGCTAATGAACGAGGCATTTTATGCTATCTAACGATGCAATAAAAGGAGACCTGTCGTAATCAAACCAATACACATAAAAAAACCCGTATTTAGCTAAGCCAGATACGGGTTCTTATAAACATTTTAATTATTTTAGTTTAGCTTTTAAACTAAGCGCCTCTTCTTGAACTTCTTCAGGACCTTTGTTAATAACATCCTCAATGACTTTAAGCGCAGAATCAAAATCATCAATTTCAATATAAGCACGCGCTAAATCTAATTTAGCTGAGTAGCCACCACTTTCAGCATCAACATCCGTCGGGTTATCACCGGCAAGTAACGCGTCAAATTCACTCAAGCCAACATCCATATTAACGTCGTTGTAAGGTTCGTGTTCAATTTCTGCGTCGTCACTTTCTTCTAATAATGAATCAATATCTACAAATTCATCATTATCAAGTTGCTCAACATTGTTACTTTGGACAAGCGGTTCTTCAACAACTAACGCCTCATCAACTCCTAAGTCTTCTTTTAGCAAACTGTCAAAATCAACGTCAAACTCACTACTATCTTCAACACTTAATTCTTCTGGTTCAGCTAATTCGTTAAGTAATGAATCAAAATCAGTTTCCGTTAGCTCAGCCATAAACTCATCATCAAGCTCATCATCTGATGCTATATCACTGCCATTAAATAACTCAGTTCGGGTTATTTCAGCTTCACGATCGGCATTCGTTTGCTCACCAGCGAGCTCATTAGAAAGCGCTTCATCTGGGTTTTCCGAAATCATAGTTTCAGAGCCTGCGGTACTTTCTAATTCAGCATCAAGTTCCGTAAAATCATTATCAAGTAACAGCTCGTCGTCAAAATCATCATCCAAGTTATTTAAATCGTTACCAGCTGAGAGCGCATTCATTAAGTCTTGTTCGGTTTGACTCGGTAATGAATGTGTCGGTTCGACATCTAAATTTACCGATAATTCATCGCTATCAGCATCATCCTCTACATTAAGAGTTTCATCTATTTCAGCGCTTGAATTATTTTGTGGCTCAGCATCAATTGCTAAATCTGTATCAAGCTGCGCAGAATTATTATCGAGTAATAATTCGTCGTCCGGCTCTGTAGGTTGAGTTTTTTCAAGCTCTGGAATTTCAGATTCATTAACCGTAATATCATCATCTAAGCTTATCGGTAATTCATCATTATCTGTATTAAGCTCCGCAAAGTCATTATCAAGCAATAATTCATCGTTAAAATCATCATCTAAGCTATTTAAATCATTTTCAGCTGAGAGCGCATTCATTAAGTCTTGTTCGGTTTGGCTCGGTAATGAATGTGTTGGTTCGTCATCTAAATTTACCGATAATTCATCGCTATCAGCATCATCCTCTACATTAAGAGTTTCATCTATCTCAGCGCTTGAATTATTTTGTGGCTCAGCATCAATTGCTAAATCTGTATCAAGCTGCGCAGAATCATTATCGAGTAATAATTCGTCGTCCGGCTCTGTAGGTTGAGTTTCTTCAAGCTCGGGAGTTTCAGACTCATTAACCGAGATATCAGCATCTGAATTTACCGATAACTCATCGTTATCCTCTACATTAAGAGCTTCATCTATTTCAGCGCTTGAATTATTTTGTGGCTCAGCATCAATTGCTAAATCTGTATCAAGCTGGGCAGAATCATTATCGAGTAATAATTCGTCGTCCGGCTCTAAAGGTTGAGTTTCTTCAAGCTCGGGAGTTTCAGATTCATTAACCGAAATACCAGCATCTGAATTTATCGGTAATTCATCGTTACCCTCTACATTAAGAGCTTCATCTATTTCAGCGTTTGAATTATTTTGTGGCTCAGCATCAATTGCTAAATCTGTATCAAGCTGAGCAGAATCATTATCGAGTAATAATTCGTCGTCCGGCTCTGTAGGTTGAGTTTCTTCAAGCTCGGGAGTTTCAGATTCATTAACCGTAATAGCATCATCTAAGTTTATCGGTAATTCATCGCTATCTTCTACATTAAGAGTTTCATCTATTTCAGCGCTTGAATTATTTTGTGGCTCAGCATCAATTGCTAAATCTGTATCAAGCTGAGCAGAATCATTATCGAGTAATAATTCGTCGTCAGGCTCTAAAGGTTGAGTTTCTTCAAGCTCGGGAGTTTCAGATTCATTAACCGTAATAGCATCATCTAAATTTATCGGTAATTCATCGCTATCTGTATCAAGCTCAGTAAAATCATTATCAAGTAACAATTCGTCGTCAGGCTCTAAAGGTTGAGTTTTTTCAAGCTCTGGAATTTCAGATTCATTAACCGTAATATCATCATCTAAGCTTATCGGTAATTCATCGTTATCGAATTCGTTAAGATTTTCATCTATTTGACTGTTTTGTAGTTCAGCATCAATTGCTAGATCTTTATCAAGTTCAGTAAAGTCATTATCGAGTAACAGCTCATCGTCTAAATCATCCTCGAGGCTATCTAAATCGCTTCCTTGCGCAAGTGCACTCGCTAAATCTTGTTCAGTTTGACTTGCTATAACTTGTTTAGTCTCAGATTTTAAATCAATATCTTGTGTAGACTCAACATCTTGTTCATCAGTAGCACCTGAGTAAGGTTCGTCTATATCTAATTCAGTATATTCGTCTGAATTTTCATCACTCACTACCATATTGGTATCTGAATGTTCAGGTAATCGATTTGTGCTTGCATCATCTGCTAATGGATCATCACCTAAATCAATTTCAACTTCTTCAATATCATTATCTAAATCTTCTAAAGACCACTCTGGCGTTTCAATATAATCATCTTCTACTTGCTGTAACTCATTTAAGAGTTCATCAACACTTTTTAGTTCGTCATCATTGTATTCTTCTAGTGCATCTTCTGGATCAAGTAAGGTCTCTGAAGTATCTGAAAAATCATCTAGGTCTGCCGCAAGTTCAGGCTCTTCTGCAAGTTCAGGCTCATCTTCAAGTTCAGGTTCTTCTAAAAGCGCAGGCTCTTCTTCAAGTTCAGGCTCTTCTAAAAGCGCTGGCTCTTCTAAAAGCGCTGGCTCTTCTTCAAGTTCAGGCTCTTCTTCAAGTTCAGGCTCTTCTTCAAGTTCAGGCTCTTCTGCAAGTTCAGGCTCTTGTTCAAGTTCAGGTTCTTCTACAAGTTCAGGTTCTTCTACAAGTTCAGGCTCTTCTACAAGTTCAGGTTCTTCTAAAAGCGCCGGCTCTTCTTCAAGTTCAGGTTCTTCTAAAAGCGCCGGCTCTTCTTCAAGTTCAGGTTCTTCTACAAGTTCAGGCTCTCCTGCAAGTTCAGGCTCTTCTACAAGTTCAGGCTCTTCTGCAAGCTCAGGCTCTTCTTCAAGTTCAGGCTCTTGTTCAAGTTCAGGCTCTTGTTCAAGTTCAGGCTCTTCTGCAAGTTCAGGCTCTTCTTCAAGTTCAGGCTCTTCTTTAAGTTCAGGCTCTTGTTCAAGTTCAGGCTCTTCTGCAAGCTCAGGCTCTTCTTCAAGTTCAGGCTCTTCTACAAGTTCAGGCTCTTCAATTAATGTAGATGCTAGAGACTCTACATCAGCAACATTTAATTCTTCCTGCGCTTCGGCTAAATCATCGGCAGAATCGGCTAATGCCACATTAATATCAGAGTCACGCTTTTCAGTCTCAGCTTCTTCATCTGCGGATTCATCTGCGGATTCATCAATTAAACTATCAATACCATCTAAATCAAAATCATCTTTTTCTTCGACTAACGCATCAGCTGCACTGTCATCCCCAGCGTCATCAATTAAACTATCAATATCATCTAAATCAAAATCATCATTTTCTTCGACTAACGCATCAGCAGCACTGTCATCCGCAGCGTCATCAATTAAACTATCAATATCGTCTAAATCAAAATCATCTTTTTCTTCGACTAACGCATCAGGCGCACTTTCATCCGCAGCGTCATCAATTAAACTATCAATATCGTCTAAATCAAAATCATCTTTTTCTTCGACTAACGCATCAGCAGCACTTTCATCCGCAGCGTCATCAATTAAACTATCAATATCGTCTAAATCGAAGTCGTCACTTTCTTCGATTAAGGCTTCATCAACGCTATCGTCTGTAGCCTGGTCAATTAAGCTATCAATGTCGTCTAAATCAAAATCATCTTTTTCTTCGACTAACGCATCAGGTGCAATGTCATCCGCAGCGTCATCAATTAAACTATCAATATCATCTAAATCAAAATCATCACTTTCTTCGACTAAGACTTCATCAACGCTATCGTCTGTAGCTTGATCAATTAAGCTATCAATATCGTCTAAATCAAAATCATCTTTTTCACTTGAAAGACTATCTTCTGTATTATCTAAATCTGATTCAGTATTTGTTTGATCTAATAAGTCATCAATATCAAAATCATCATCTTCAGCGAGTTCTTCGCTAAGGGCGGCCATTTCATCATTCGATTCTAAGCTATTATCTTCTTCTATATCGTTTGTTTGTGGTGAGTCAAACTCCGATAAGCCATCATCTTCATTAAATAAACTATCTAAATCATCATTACTTAAAATATCATCACTATTTGATGATTCTAGTGGCGAATCTAAATCAATATCACCTTCTGGGCTATCATCAGGTGATTTATCGAAATCTTGTTGCATGAAAATATCAAGTTCATCGTCTTCAATATTTTCATCGTCAAAAACAATATCATCGCTTAATAAACTTTCTAATTCATCCTGATCAAGTAGGCTATCAGACTCAGTAAAGTCCTCTAGGCTGTCATCAAAAGCAATATCATCATCCGGTAATGGGGTATCATCGTCCGGTAAGATATCATTTTCTAAACTATCATCTAGCTGAATACTTAAGTCATCAAGTGGTTCCGGGACGATAGGGTCTTCAATATTTTGAGTATCTAAATCGTCATCGTTTGCGTAGGTAGGTGTTTGTGGTAAAAAATCATCGTCGCTTTGGACATCATCTTTACTAGCCCGCTTGCGTAAGAACATCACAACAGCAAAAACAATCAATAACCCAGGAATAACCATCAATAATCCAAGAACAAAAGGATTAGATAAAAAAGATCCCAGATCAAATTCAGCTTCTGGCTCTATTTTCTCAGCCTTTTGCTGTTCTATCATTTCATTTTGTTTAATTATTAGTTCTTTTAACTGTTGCTGTATTTCACTGTCTTGACCGAGCTGCATACGCACATTTTCAAGCTCTTTGGAGATGCCCGTAAGCTGTTTTTTTAAATTATTATTTTCAACTAAAATTTCTTCTACGTTATCAACTGAACTTTTGAATTGTTGTTGAAGCTCAACTAACTTACTAGTTTGATCTGTTTTAATTTCTTTAATTTCTTTTTGTAATTCTTTTTTTGCGTCATCTACATCAACTTTACGAGCTTGAGTAACTTGAGTTTGAGCTGAATTAATTTCACTTTGCGTAAGCGTACCGTTTTTTTTCTTTTCCCATAACGCATCATCTTGTTCAGAACGTTGTTTAGCGAGTTGTGTATTAACATTTCTAATTTCAGCTAGAGTAGGAATTTTTAAATAGGCACCACTTTGCATGTGGTTAAGGTTTTGCTCTAAAAATGAATTAGGATTTTTGTTATACAAAGCCTGCATAACTTGATAAATGCTAACCGAGTTGTCCGGGCGTACCTTAGCCGCTATACGCCAAAGCGTATCCGTCGGTTTTATTGGCCCAATAGATCGCCCTTGCGCACCATAGTCAGCGCCCTTTGGCCCCTTTAACTGGGTACTGTCTTGAGAGTAAACTGATGTTACTATCAATGCAGACGCTAATATAATAAGTGTAGCTAAACCGCGCATGCTGATCCTTTAATGTTTAAATGTTAACGCAGCACCGAGAAAGTTAAGTGCATAAACATTGATTAATCTTGCTTTTATCAGTCAAATGACTGATTCACATTTGTTATTACAATCTATTTTTGTTGCAAGCTCTATTCCAATTACAAACTATAAACCAGTTCAGGAGTAATATCCATTGCAACACATTGAAAATAAATACCTAAAAACATTATTAATAATATAAATTTATCGAGGATTATCAGTAGGTTTATATACTTCGTGAGATAAGTGGCAAAAAAATGGCGGTAACCCGAATAAAAAGCGGCAAACAATTGGTGCTTACCGCTTCTAAACTAATCGTTAGCTATAAAATATTACATGTAATTAGCAATAAGTTCTTCTGCAATTTGTATACTGTTAGTTGCAGCGCCTTTACGCGTGTTGTCACTTACAACCCACATATTTAAACCATGAGGGTGCGAGATATCAGCTCGTAAACGACCAATATAAACAGTGTCATTTCCACTTGCATCAGATACTGCCGTTGGATAATCACCTTCATCGTCAATCAACTCAACACCAGGGGCATCTTTTAAAAGTTGCTTAACATGCTCAAAGTCATAAGGCATACGCGTTTCAATATTAATTGATTCAGAATGTCCAAAAAATACAGGCACACGTACGCATGTAGGATTTACAGCAATAGTCGTATCACCCAAAATTTTATGGGTTTCATTTACCATTTTCATTTCTTCGCGTGTGTAGCCGTTCTCTTCAAAGCTATCAATTTGAGGAATAACGTTAAATGCTATTTGCTTTGGAAAAACTTTATTATCCATAGGACGAGCATTCATTAAATTAGCAGTTTGTTTTGCAAGTTCATCAACCGCTTCTTTACCTGCGCCCGATACAGCTTGGTAAGTAGATACATTGATACGGTCTATTCCGTAAGCATCATAAATTGGTTTAAGTGCTAGCATCATCTGAATAGTTGAACAGTTAGGGTTAGCGATAATATTACGATTTCTAAAATCAGCTAGGCTTGAAGCATTAACTTCTGGCACTACTAATGGGATTTCAAAATCATTTCTAAAGTGTGATGTGTTATCAATTACAATACAACCGGCGTCTGCTGCAATAGGTGCATATTTTTCAGATACACTGCCACCAGCAGAAAACAAACCTATGTGCGCTTGGCTAAAGTCAAAGCCTTCAACGTCTAATACTTCAATGGTCTCACCACGAAACTTTATATCTTCACCCGCGCTGCGGCTGCTAGCAAGTAAAAAAAGCTGATCAACAGGAAACTTACGATCTGCTAGCGTTTCAATGATTTGACGGCCTACTAAACCAGTAGCGCCAAGTACGGCAACGTTATATTTTTGCGACATATTTCTTCCTCTATAAACGACATTAAAACAACATCGTTAGTTAAATAACTATTTAGCTATGGTAAAACCAAGTTGACTAAGTGCAGCTAGTTGTGAGCTATCACCTTGTACCGACAAGGTGCTAAATTCTCGTCTTACCGGATAGCTTTTTCGTAAACTATCAAAACCATCACTTTCTAAGTGGCGAAGTAAAATACCATCATCACGGCGAACGTCGTAAATTAAATGCACTAAACGGGCAACATCCTGCTCATTAAAGTTTGACGTAATAACCGATTGTGTAATAGCTGGAGTAGGTAAAAAATCATTCAACGATTTACTCGCATCGACACTTTTCAGTTCACACAGTTTTTGATACAGCATTTGTGTACCACGAGCTTTGCCTTCAAGCGTATGACCCGCAATATGCACACTGGCGTAGCGAACATGTTCTAGTAATTCAGTTAAAATATTGGGCTCTTTTTCCCATACATCAAGCACTAAATCCAGATCAGCTCCCGCTTCCATTACCTCAAGCAACGCTTGGTTATCAATTACATCGCCTCGGCTTGCATTAATCAGCGTAAGCCCTGGCTTAAGTGCTTTTAATCGCTCTTTACCCATCATGTGCAGCGTTTTATGCTCGCCACTTTTAACAAGGGGAACGTGAAAAGTAACAACATCTGATTTTGCTAATAACTCATCAAGCGCTATATGATCTTGTAGTAAGCCTTGTTCGTGCTTAATTGGATCGCATAACAGTACATCAACATCTAGTGCTTTTAATTTTTCAGCTAAACACGTACCAATGTTACCCACCCCGACTATACCAATTGTTTGACCACACAATGGGCGCGCATTCTCTTGGCTTAATGCAAATAAGCTACTAATTACATATTCAGCTACCGCAACGGCATTACAACCAGGCGCGCTAGTAAAAGCGATATCTCTATCATGCAGTAATTGCGTATCAATATGGTCAATGCCAATTGTGGCTGTACCCACAAAGCTAAGCTTATTAGCTTGTGACAACAGCTCATAATTAACATTGGTCACTGAACGAGTAAGGAGTACATCTACATCAATTAATTGTTCAGGGGTTAATTTACGACCATCAAAACGCTCAACCTCACCAAAGTCTGCAAAGTACTGCTCAACTAAAGGCATATTTTGATCGGCAAGAATTTTCATTACAGAGTCCGTTTGGCAATTAAGAGGCGCTATTGTAGCGAACAACCTAGCCTTTACACAAACTAAAAAGCGAGGGCTTGTTGACCTTTCAGGATTAAAATTTGCTCGTTCTAGGGGCAATTTAATTGCGGCATGAGGTTGTAACTTAGTGGGCTAAGTAAAAATCGAGCAAAGCTTCCGCCCCTTACCTACACCCATTTAGGCAACAAAGAGTAAATTTCCCCTAGGGCGAAAGCAAGGACTGTGTATGTTTAACCTCGAAAAATAAACAGGATCTAGTCAGTCCATTTTTGAAAAAAATCAACTTTAAAGGATCATATTAAGCTTTTGGATTACCGGTCAATTTAGAGAGGATTTATCACAGTATTATATTTTTAACCTGTGAGCTTAATAATGACACCGCTGTATATTTAATTTCTAAAGATAAATATATGTTGAAGTAACTCCCTAAAAAAAATGCAGCTCATCTAAACGAGCTGCATTTAATCAAAAGTAACTTTGAAGGATTACTTTATTATTTTATCTTCGTTTACTTCAACAACCTCAGGCGAGGCTTCTGTAGCATCTTCTTGCGTAACTTCAACGTCCGCTTTAACCGCAATCGCTGCATCCACAGTTGCTTGCTCACCAGCTATATCGGCTTGTAAAACAGTGTAAAAAGTAGCACTAGAGCTTGCCATTGTTACCAGTGATTCACATGGTGCAAAGTTAGCATCGCTGTTAGCTAATGTAGACATATCAGAGCTTATTTTACTTGCGCCTAATTTATCCATATAGCTAAACGGGCCACCTAAAAATGGTGGAAAACCAATACCAAATATTGCACCAATGTCGCCATCACGTGGGCTGGCAATAATGCCATCATCTAAACAGCGTACTGCTTCGTTAAGCATTTGCGATACACAACGCTTAGCAATTTCGCTCTTGTTTAAACGTGGAGCCGGGGTAACACCCAATAGTTCGTAAACTGACTCATCAACCTTTTTGCCTTTTTTATCGTATTCATAAAAACCACGACCCGATTTACGGCCAAGGCGTTTTGAATCAATCATACGCACAAATGCATCAGGGCCTTTAAAACGCTCGCCTAATTCTTTTTCAAGAATTGGGGCAATTTTAGAGCCAATATCAATACCTACTTCATCAAGTAGAGCCAGCGGTCCTACCGGAAAACCAAACTCAACAAGCGCTGCATCAATCTTTTCAATTGGCTCACCCGCAAGCATCAAATTAGCAGCTTCGTTTAAGTAAGGCGCTAAAATACGGTTTACGTAAAAACCGGCCATGTCTTTTACAACAATTGGCGTTTTACCTTGCTTACGTGCAAAGTTAACAACGCGGGCAATGGTCTCTTGAGATGTACCTTCGTGTGGAATGATTTCCACTAATGGCATTTTTTCCACTGGTGAAAAGTAATGCAAGCCAATTACATTTTCAGGACGTGCTGCCTGCGCTGCAATTTGCGATATTGGTAATGATGACGTGTTACTTGCAAAAATTGTATTTGCTTGGCATTGCTGCTCTACGTCTGCAACCATACCTTGCTTAAGTGCAAGATCTTCAAACACCGCTTCTATTACTAAATCAATGTGTTTAAAGCCACTGTAGTCAGTTGTACCTGTAATACGATTCATCGTTAACTGCACATCAGCTTTAGATATAATACGACGCTTAAGACGCTTATCTAAAATTTTGTAGGTGTAGCTCATTGCATTACTAATGCCCTGCTCTGCTACATCTTTAATACGTACCGGTACTTTAGCTTTAACTGCACTTACGTGCGCAATACCTGCGCCCATTAGTCCACCACCTAAAACAGCCGTTTTACTGATTGCGGGTGCGTCATCATTGCGCCACTCTTTTTTCATTTCAGTGGTTGCAAAGAAAATACCGCGAAGCGCTTTAGATTCGTCACTCATTACAAGTGTTGCAAAGCTTTCAGCTTCTGTTTTATACGCTTTTAGCTCATCAAGCTCTACACTAGCACGCACTGCTTTAATAATAGCGAGTGGTGCTGGGTAGTGCCCGCCCGTTTTTTTAAGTACGTTTTCTTTGGCTTTTTTAAAGATAAAGTTACGACCAAACGGGTTTGACTCTAATAATTTACTAATATTGTCGAGCTTTGGCTCTTTTGCTTGTGGCTTTTTCTTAGTCGCAAATTCTTTTGCAACTTTTAACAGCACACTGTGCGGTACGCAATCATCAAGCACGCCTGCTTTTTTAGCTTGCTTAGGGCGAATTTGTTTACCTGTTAGCATCCACTCTAGTGCTTTTTGAATACCAACAATTTTAGTTAAACGCTGCGTGCCGCCGCCACCTGGTAGTAAACCAAGTTGCACTTCTGGTAAGCCAATTTTTGTTAAATCGCTGTCGGTACCAACACGGTAATCACACGCTAAAGCAAATTCTAAACCACCACCTAATGCAGCGCCATGAATCGCACTTACTGTAGTGTATGGCAGTTTTGTCATATCAAAAAAAGCTTGATGGCATAGTTCGCTAATCGCTAGCGCATCTTCACGCTTTTGAACGCTATCGAGCATTTTTACATCGGCGCCCGCGATAAAGTTATCGCTTTTCCCGCTTATAAATACCATGCCTTTTACATTTTGCGACTTAGCGTCTTCTAGTAACGCTTTTAAATCATCGGCAAAACTGCTGCGCAGGGTATTCATTTTCTCCCCTGGCACATCAATAGTTACTACGGCAATTTTGTTTTCATCTACCGCTAAATTAAATACTGAATCTGTCATTACGCGCTCTCCAATACAAAGGCTGCACCTAAACCACCAGCAGCACACGCTGTTGTTAATGCTAAACCGCCACCATGACGTTTAAGCTCGTGTAAGCTTTGCGTAATTAAGCGCGCACCTGTCGCTGCAAATGGGTGACCATATGCTAAAGAGCCGCCGTTAACGTTAAACTTATCCATGTTAATTTCGCCAATTGCTTTGCTGCGACCTAAATGCTCTTGTGCAAATTTGTCTGAAGCAAACATTTTCATATTGGCAAGTGTTTGCGATGCAAACGCTTCGTGCATTTCAATTAAATCTAAATCAGCAAGCGTAATACCCGCTCTATCTAGTGCAATAGGCGTTGAATGAGCTGGGCCCATTAACATGTCTTTTTCTACACCAATTGCCGAAAATGCAAAGCTACGTACGTAACCTAGTATTTCATAGCCTAGTGCTTTTGCTTTGCTTTCGCTCATCATAAGTACGGCCGCTGCACCATCAGTTAATGGTGTTGCATTTGCGGCGGTAACAGTACCGTGCTGACGGTCAAAAACAGGTTTAAGCTTGGCGTAACCTTCAACCGTTGAGTTTTTACGAATGTTGTTATCTTCTGAAATAAAGCTTTTATATGGCGGTAAATGCGCCGTCATTACTTCGTCTTTTAACTTACCATCAGCCCATGCTTGCGTTGCAAGTGAGTGAGAACGATGCGCTAATGCATCTTGATCTTCACGGCTAATATTATGTGTTTTAGCCATTTGCTCAGCAGTTTGCCCCATTGAAAGGCCTGTTGAATACTCTGCTACAGCAGGTGGCACTGGTAATAAGTCTTTTAAACGCAGTTTTGAAAATATTTTTAAGCGTTGACCAAGCGTACGCGCTTTATTTAAATCAACTAAGCTGCCTGCTAGCTTTTTACTAACACCAATTGGCAGTACTGATGACGAGTCTGCGCCGCCTGCAATACCTACACTTACAGATCCCGCCATAATAGACTCAGCTACATTAGCAATAGCCTGAAAGCTGGTAGCACATGCGCGCGATACAGAATATGCATCAACCGATACCGGCATACCTGTGCCCAATACAATTTCACGTGCAATATTTGGCGCTTCTGGCATTTGTACTACTTGACCAAATACAAGTTGATCAATTTCTGACTTATTGAAATTTAATCGTTCAAGCATTTCGTTAACCACCAATTTACCCATATCAAGTGCTGGTACATGGTGAAACGCTGTTGCTTGTTTTGCAAAAGGTGTACGTAAGCCGCTAACGATGGCAATACGGTCGCCCTTTGGTGTTTTTAGTATGTTTTGCTCAGACATTTATGCTCTCCCGCTGACAGGTCTGACCTGTTTGTTTTCCTCGATTCTAAACAACCCGTGCCCTAAAGCCAATAGATAAACACAAATTTATATAAACAGTGTTTAATTACGATTATCACAATAGGCTTTTTTAGACGCATTTACAAAGTTTTGTGGTACGCTAAAAATCGTTAAGAAATAACGAACTATTTTAAAAAATACAGTCTAACCCTTGAGTTACTCAATTATAAACCTTATAAATAGGTCAGTATTTATCACCTAGCACTATTAGGTACAAACCCAGCTGACGAGGACAGTCCACTTATTATGGCAGCTAACGCATTTTCACAATTAAAAACGTACTTAGATACACAAATCATTGGCCAGCCAGAGCTTACACAAGCGCTACTTATTGCTATTTTAGCTGATGGTCACTTATTAGTAGAAGGCCCTCCTGGGCTTGCAAAAACACGTGCAGTTAATGCACTTGCTAAAGGCATTGAAGGCTCATTTCAGCGCGTACAGTTTACGCCAGATTTATTACCGGCTGATGTTACAGGTACCGACATTTACCGCCAACAAACTAGCGAGTTTGTATTTGAAAAAGGCCCTCTTTTTCATAACCTTATTTTAGCTGACGAAATTAACCGTGCACCAGCCAAAGTACAATCAGCACTATTAGAAGCCATGGCAGAGCGACAAGTTACCGTGGGTAAAAATACATATCCGCTTAGCGAACTGTTTTTAGTTATGGCAACGCAAAACCCGCTAGAGCAAGAAGGGACTTACCCGTTACCAGAAGCCCAGCTGGATCGCTTTTTACTGCACCTAAGTATTGACTACCCTGGCGCAGAGCATGAGCTTGATATACTGCGTTTAACACGCGGCGAAGCGCTTAATGAACAACAACCAGTAATGCAAAAAATTAGTCAAAGCGATTTATTTGCAGCGCGTAAAGAAATATTAGGCCTTTATTTAGCAGAGCCACTTGAGCAATATTTAGTACAACTTATTATTGCTACCCGTGAAGGCGCTAAATTAGACGCGCAACTAGGTAGCTGGATTGAGTTTGGTGCAAGCCCGCGTGCAACAATAGCACTTGATAAATGTGCTCGTGCTCATGCATGGCTTCAAGGTCGCGACTTTGTAGCACCTGATGATATTCAAGCTGTTGTGCATAATGTACTGCGTCATCGCATTATTTTAAGTTACGAAGCCCAAGCCGATGGCATTACTAAAGATCAAGTAATAAGCCGTATAGTTGAACTTGTAGCCGTACCATAAGTTATGCAAAAACAATTAGAAACCCAAGCATGGCTCAAACAGAGCCATAGCCACGGTGTTAATTTAGCACTCAAAGAGCTGATGTATTACAAAGCCAAAGCGCAATTGCTTGAACTTGCCCCTAAGGTAAAAATAAAAAACACCTTAACAGGGCAATACCTTGCACCGCACAAAGGCCGAGGAATGGAATTTGCCGAAGTGCGACATTATCAGCAAGGTGACGATATTCGCTCTATTGATTGGCGAGTTACTGCGCGTACCGGCGAGACTCACACAAAGCTCTTTCAAGAAGAAAAAGAGCGCCCTGTGTTTGTATTTACTGATTTTTCAAACTCAATGCTGTTTGGCTCAAAGTTACTGTTAAAGTCGGTGCAAGCTGCGCATATAAGCGCCCTTGTTGCATGGTCGGCGTGTCAGCGCGGCGATAGAATTGGCGGTATTGTGTTTAATCAGCACTCGCATTTAGAGCTAAAACCCAGCGCCCGTGAAAAAGCAGTGCTTAAGCTTTGCCATAATTTATGCGATAACCACCAGCAAGCGCTTAACAATATTGATAAAACAGCCCCTAACAACTTTAGCGATAACCTAAAGCGCCTTAATCATTTAGCAAAACCAGGTAGCTTAGTGTATTTAGTGTCTGATTTTAATGCTCTGGATGATGCCAGCTTTAAGCAACTCGAAATATTAAGCCGCCACTGCGAGCTGATTGGTTGCCACATAAGCGATCCATTTGAGCATCAGTTACCTGCGTTTAAGCAAGCAGTTACTGTTAATGCAAATGGTCAGGACTTTGCCCTACCATTAATGGATAACAGCTTTAGAGAACGCTTTGCTAAAAATGCTGAGCAAGCATTTAGCGCGCGCTTTAATCGCCTAACTAAATCGGGTCTTAATTTAATATCATTCAATGCAGCAACACCGCTTGAGCTGCAATTAGTGAGAAAATAACCATGCAAACCAATCCACTCGATGGCCTGCACGATATAATAGCGCCAAGCCAAGTTAATTGGTGGCCACTCGCCCCTGCTTGGTGGGTTATTATTGCACTGCTGTTTTTAGCACTGTGCGCAGCTATTTATATATTTTATAAAAAACATAAATTTAAAAAGCCTAAACGCTACGCAATACAATTGAGCCAAAGTGAGCAAAACCCTCAGCAACTGCATATTATTTTAAAACGTTTAGTGATTGAATATTACGACAAGCGACTTGCTGCGCAATCTACCTCTAAATGGTGCACCACACTTAATACACTCACCGGTTTAAGCTTTACAGAACAAGAAATACTAAGCTTGTATAACCCCAGCCAAAAAGATACAACACTGTGCGAAAAATTTCGCCAAGGTATTAAGCAATTTAAAATAAAGGAGTCAGTAAATGTTTGAATTTAGCTGGCCATGGTTATTTTTATTACTGCCCTTGCCTTTATTACTTTTACTATTAAAACCCGCTGCAAGTAATGCCAGTACGCGTTTACGTATACCCAGTTTTGCAAAGCACAATTTAACCAGCCAAAGCATCGAGCCACACGCACGACGTTTAAATCCCCTCGAGTGGGTAATTTGGTTATTACTTGTTACTGCCGCTGCCAATCCAACATGGTTAGATGAGCCAATCTCATTACCAAATGAAGGACGCGATATAATGTTAGCGGTCGATTTATCGGGCTCGATGACCGAACAAGACATGGCTTATAATGGCCAATATGTTGACCGCCTTACCATGGTAAAAGCTGTACTCAGTGATTTTATAGAACAGCGTCAAGGCGACAGGCTTGGGCTGATATTATTTGGCGACACCGCGTTTTTACAAACCCCGCTCACCCGCGACGTTAAAACAGTAAGTAAAATGCTCAGCGAAGCGCAAATTGGTTTAGTGGGGCGCGCAACAGCCATTGGTGATGCATTGGGTCTTTCGGTAAAACGCTTTGCCAATAAAGATGAAAGTAACCGAATTGTGGTGCTATTAACCGACGGACAAAATACCGCTGGTAATTTAAACCCAGAAGATGCACTACTGCTAGCTCGCGAAGAAGGTATTAAAGTGTACACCATTGGCGTTGGCTCAGATAATCCGCGCGGCTTTAGCCTCTTTAATATGGGTGGCTCTAGTGGCAGTAATTTAGATGAAAGCTTACTTAAAAAGATTGCCGAGCAAACTGGCGGATTATACTTTAGAGCCAAAGATGTAGCAGGCCTTCAACAAATTTACGCAGAGCTTGATAAACTTGAACCTATTAGCGCTGATGAACAAACATTTCGCCCACAAAGCTCATTATTTTACTACCCGTTACTTATCGCTATTTTACTTATTAGCTTAAAAGTAATGCTTAGTACACTGCGTGCATTAAAGGAGCCAAACTAATGGATTTTGAATTTATTCGCCCCGCTCTTTTATGGTTACTCATACCTGCTGTGGCATTATTTTTTGTCGCCTTAATTAAGCATAAAAAAACGACTAGTGAGCAGCTAATTGCACCGCATTTAGCACAATTTATAATGAGCGAAGCAAACACTAAAGCCAGCCAGCCACTTTGGTTAGTTGCTTTGTTTTGCAGCCTTGGCATTTTATTTAGTGCTGGGCCTAGCTTTGAGAAAAAACAAGTTCCTGTATTTCAAAGTAAAAGTGCCCGTGTAATTGTTATGGATATGTCGTACTCAATGTACAGCACTGATATTTTACCAAATCGTTTAATGCAATCACGCTTTAAAGCGCTTGATATGATTGAGCTATTTAAAGAAGGTGATACCGCGCTTGTAGCTTACGCAGGCACGGCCTATATAATATCGCCACTAACAAACGACGCCACAACACTTAGTAATTTAATTCCAAGCTTAAGCCCTGAAATAATGCCAGACAAAGGCTCAAACGTTTTAGCCGGTCTTGATATGGCCAAAGAGCTATTAACGCAAGCGGGTTATATTGATGGCGACATTATTTTAGTGACTGACGGTATTGACCAACAAGAACAAAGCGACGTAAGTAGCTTTACCAGTAACACCCAATATAGATTAAATATATACGGTGTAGGTACCGCTCAAGGCGCACCAATTAAGTTACCTGAAGGCGGCTTTTTGAAAGACAGATACGGCCAAATCGTAGTACCTACAATTAATGCCTCTCAGCTTAAAAATTTAGCATCAAGCAGCGGTGGTAAATTTGCTAGTTACCAACCTAGCAATAACGACATAAATACGTTTGCCCCAAATGCGCAGAGTGAATTATTGAAAGACGAAAAACAAAGCCATGCGCTTTGGCGAATAGATGCAGGTATTTACGGACTCTTGTTATTACTGCCATTTGGTTTGTATTTATTTAGACGCGCTGCCTTGTTAGGCGTATTTTTAGCTTTTGGTTTTTTACCGCAGCAAAATGCGTATGCCGTAGAGCTCCCTACTCTTTTGCAAAATGCAGATCAACGTGCATTAGAGGCTTACAATAATAAAGAATACGATGCAGCAACGCAGGCGCAATCGAGTGAGTTAAAAGGCGCGGCACTTTACCAGCAAGGTAATTTTGATGCTGCACTTAATGAGTTTAGTAATGATAAGTCGGCTACCGGTTTATACAACTACGGTAATGCCCTTGCCAAAGCTGGCAAATTTGAGGACGCAATTGAGGCGTACAAACAAGCCCAAACCTTACAAGATGACTTTACGCAAGCAGCCGATAACCAAGCCTTAGTTGAGCAATTACTAAATCAACAAGAGCAACAAAACCAGCAAGATCAGCAAAGCGACGGCGACGACTCTCAAGACCAAGATGATAGTCAGAAAAAAGATGAGCAAAACCAAGGGCAAAATTCTGAACAGTCAAAACAGGATCAGCAACAAAATGGTGATAAAAGCGATTCTGAAAAAGGCGAAAACGAAAGTCAAAGCCCGAGCGATGAAAAATCAGATAAAGAATCAGATAAAGAGTCTGAACAATCAAAAGATCAACAAGGTGAGCCTGGCGAGCAATCAGATAAGCAAAATGAACCTGATATGCAAGCCCAGCCACAAAGCGAACAAGGGCAAAATAAAGACGCTGACCAGCCTAAAGAGGATGAGCAGCAACAAAGTAAGCCACAAGCAATGAGTGAGCAACCCGCCACTGATGAGCAAAAACAAAGTGCTCAGCAACAAGCGATGCAAGCCCAAGCAAGTGAGCTCACTAATGAAGAAAAAGAAAAAGCACAACAGCTTAATCAACTACTTAGAAAAGTCCCGGACGATCCGGCTATTTTATTACGGAATAAAATGCAATTAGAAGCCCAAAAAAGACAATATAAACGTCGCCTTACAGGAGTCGAAAAATCATGGTAATGCGATTATTTTGCTGTTTATTGCTATTAAGTGCGATGCCTTCGTGGGCTGCCACCAAATTAGAAGCCAGCGTAGATAAAAACCCTGTATTAGCGGGTGAATTTTTTATGCTTAATATATCGGTAGACGATACAGTTAAAGGCGAGCAACCAGACACCTCATCGCTGTTTAAAGACTTTGTTGTAGGCCCGACGAGCTTGAGCTCTCGTACCAACATTATTAATGGCAGCATTAATAAACAAACTACGTGGTCGGTCAAATTAATGACTCGCACAGAGGGTGATTACACGATTCCGGCATTTAGCGTTGCAGGGCTAACCTCAGAGCCTATTAAATTAAAAGTGGCAAAACGCTCAGTTGATGCAGATAAAAATAACGAAATATTTTTAAAAACGTCGCTCTCGAGTAATTCATTATTTGTGCAAGAAGCCGGTGTTTACACTGTTAAGCTCTACCTTGCCAAAGAACTGCTTGATGGCAGCTTAAGCACACCAAGTATGGAAGACGCTCAGCTTACTCAATTAGGTAAACAAACCGAGAGTTATGAGTTGGTTGATGGCAAGCGCTACCTTGTTATTACTCGTGAGTATTTAATTCAGCCACAAAAAAGTGGTGCCTACACGATTGCAGGCCCTGCTTTTCAAGGGCGAGTACAACAAAATTACCGCCAATTAGAAGTATCCGCTCTTGGCGACGACCAGCAAATAGAAATCAAGCCAATTCCGAGTGATTATAAGGGAACGTGGTTACCAAGCGAGTTGGTTAATCTAGACGAAGAATGGCAACCTAACGATAACACCGTAGAAGTCGGGACGCCTATAACACGTACTATTACACTTACCGCGCTTGGTGTTACAAAAGAGCAATTACCTGAAATCTCTATGCCTACCATTGATGGCATACGCAGCTACCCTGATAAAAAAGAAAATAACAATGCAGTACGTGACGGACGTGTTGTATCGCAGCAAACTGCATCGTATGCATTACTGCCGCAAAAACCAGGTACTTACACTTTACCTGAAATACAGCTGCCTTGGTTTAATACTAAAATGAACCGTATTAGCGTAGCTACATTACCCAAGCGTACTATAACTGTTACACCTAGTAGTACAGCTATTAGCCCAACAACTAACAGTAATCAACAAACTATCGATACGCTAACATCTTCGCCAAATAATAATGTAGATGCTACACAGTTAGAATCAATGCAAGTACAAAAAAATATACCATTGTGGCTTATTGCTGTTGCGATATTAGGTTATGTTTTATGGATTGTGACTGTAATTTTTTATTGGTTTAACCGTTCTACTAGCAATACCACTAAGAAAGTACAATCAACTGCGGATATAATTAACCAACCAAGCTTAAAAAAGCTGGTTGCGGTAGCGAAATCAAACGATAATAAAGTGTTTTATAATGAGCTTAATAATTATGCTGTTCTGGTTACGAATAAAAATGTGGGCGCAATTGATGAACTATGCTGCATTGTAAACAATAGTGAGTTAAATAACTATATTATGCAATTGCAGGCACAGCTTTACAGTAACAGAACTACAAACTGTGATCTTAATGCTATTATTAAAATTCTTGAGAACTATCAAACTCAAGCATCTAAATCACAACGTACTGTATTAAAAGACCTTTATCACTAAAAACAATATACGCAGGTCTTTTTTGCAATAAATAATAATTTTAAAATTAAAAAAGTGCTTATGCTTGGAAAGAAAAAATCAAACAATCAGGTCTTAATCGATATGGCAGAGAAACAAAAGCGCTATGAAGCCTTGGTCCACGTTTACAATAAAGAGCTTTATCGCTTTGCTTATTGGTTATGTCGTGATCCGCACATAGCAGATGATCTAGTGCAAGAAACGTTTTTACGCGCTTGGCGTTCACTCGATTCTTTACTTGATCAAAAGGCAGCTAAACCCTGGCTGCTTACTATATTACGAAGAGAAAACGCACGCCGATTTGAACGTAAACAGTTTGATTACAGCGACGTAGAAAACGATACACTTGTTGATGAAACCAGCCACTCATTAGATGATGAAATGGAACAAACGGTTATTCAACGCCAGATTGCACTGCTATCTGATGAATACCGAGAGCCGTTATTACTGCAAGTTGTAATGGGCTGCTCTGGTGAAGAGATTGCGGACATACTTAATTTAAATAAAAACACGGTAATGACCCGTTTATACCGTGCCCGAAATCAACTTAAAGAGGCTTTAAGCCGTGATGATGAACAACTTAAAGGGGCATCAAAATAATGGATGAACTTGAGTTTCGTCGCCGCACTATTGCGCAGCCAAACGACATTGACAAGGAGCTTATGGAGTTTGCTGACAGTAATCCTGAGCGACAAAGTTTTATTAACGATATGAAAAATTTTGATAAATTTATTCAAGATTCTTTAGATATACCTGTGCCTGAAAACCTTGCAGATCGCATTCTTTTAAATACATCGTTAAAAGAAAAAGCACTACAAGAAGAACAAGCAACAGGCAAAAACGTGGTTGATGCCCGCTCGCGTTTTAAGTTTGATCGCGTGCATCTTTCGTTAGCAGCGTCTTTTGTAGTGGCTATTAGTGCCTTCTTTTTTAGTACAGAGCAAAATATTGCACACGAAGCGGGTGAACATGCACTAGCTCATGTGTACTACGAAATTAATGCGCTTGATAAAAAAGCTCCTATTAGCTTGCAAAGTGTTAACGATAAATTAGCTGTTTTAGGCGGTCATATTGATGAACTTCCTGGTGCAGTCACTTACGCTATGTTTTGTGATTTTAAAGGCGAAAAAGGCCTGCATTTAATATTTGAATCTGACTTTGGCCCTATGACCGTATTTATAGTACCTTCTGAAAATCAATCATTTGGATTTGGTGATGATGATTTTAAAGATGAGCGCTTTGAAGGCCATATCAACCGAGGTTCACAAGCTGATACTATTTTAGTGGCAAGTGTTGGAGCACCTTTAAATACTTATAACGAACGCGTTACAGGCGCCATTCGTTGGCTTTAAAAAAACAAATTTACCGCTTAGTTTCTACTGAGCGGTTTTTTTATTAAATACCCTCTAATAAATTCCCCCTTTTATACCTAAAAACTCTGATTTTTAAACTAATTAATTAAATTCCTCATGAAAGTAAATTATAATCGCGGCTCGATTAAAATTAAGGAATTTCATGAAGAATATCATCGTTATTTTTTCACTATTGGCATTGTTATGTACTGCCAGTTTTGATGCACACGCACGTAAAAAATTTGGCAGCAGTAAACGCGGAAAAACGCCTGCAACACAACAAACAGCGCAAAAACAAAAAGCTGATACAACAACCCCAACGGCTGCCCCCAAAGCTAAATCAAATAAAAAAGGCATTATGGCAGGCGTTTTAGGTGGCCTTTTAGCGGGTGGCTTAATTGCAGCAATGCTAGGCGACAATTTTGAAGGTTTTCAGCTATTAGAAATGATTTTATTAGCTGGCGGGCTCTTTATTTTATTTAAGCTAGTAACGGGCTTTTTACGTGCTAATCGCGCCCCACAACTTGCCAGTGCAGGTACAAGTGCTCAGCAAAATGCTTTTAAACAAGCACCTATCGAGCAACCAACAAGTACAGGCTTTGCAAGCAGCGCCCCACAAGGTGAAAGTGTGCCTTTTAATTTACCACCTAACTTTGACGTTAATGGCTTTTTGCAAGATGCCCGTAGTCATTACCATACGCTACAAACTGCATGGAACAGTGCCGATTACACCACAATGGCTGAATACTTAGCCCCTGCACTTGTTGCCGAGTTTAAAGCTGAACGTGAAGCTATACAAAGCGTAGAAACAGAAGTGATGTTTATTGATGCCGAACTTGTGCGCGCAGATACAAACGCGCAATCGTGGCAGGTTAGTGTTCGCTTTAAAGGTAAGTACCGTGATTTAGGCGATAAAAAAGAAGAGCCTATTTTAGAAATTTGGCACTTAGAGCGTCTAATTTCAGACGACGCTCCATGGCTAATAGTGGGTGTTGAAGATTTAATTGATACTCAATAATTTTGTATTGTTTAAAACACCGCGCTCTTAACGCGGTGTTTTTTATTTAAAAAACAATCGATTTTCCACGTCCTGATGCTTCAGAAGCGGCATCTAATTGACCCTCTTTATTAATAATAACGTGTAAGTCACCAAAGTGATTCTCATCTATGGTGTAGCCCATTTTTGTAAGCTCTGCTTTTACGCTATCGGTTAAACCTATGTGTGTTCTAATTATATTTTTAGGCCATAGTTGATGATGAAAACGAGGGCTATTTACAACCTGCTCTGCAGTCATATCAAACTCTACCGCATTTAAAATAGATTCGTACACAGAGCTAATAATTGTTGTGCCACCAGGCGAGCCTGTCACCATTTTAACGGTGTTGTCTTTAAGGAGTATTGTAGGCGTCATAGAGCTAAGCATACGCTTGTGCGGCTGAATTTCGTTAGCTTTACCGCCTATTGCACCAAACACATTCATAACGCCTGGTTTGGCACTAAAGTCGTCCATTTCATCATTTAAAATAAACCCTGCACCTTCAACAACCACACCGCTACCAAACCCTAAGTTTATTGTGGTGGTATTTGCGACAGCGTTACCCATTTTATCAACGATTGAAAAGTGCGTAGTTTGCTCACTTTCTTTAAGGCCCGGTTTAATATTTTCAGTAGTCGAGATCGCGGTTAACGAAATGCCATCACTGCGCTCTTTGAGGTAGTTAATATTAGTTAATGCGCTCACTGGTACATAAAAAAAGTCAGGATCGCCTAAATGTTCTGCCCTATCTGCAAATACACGTTTACCTATTTCAGAAAGTAAGTGTACATACTGAGTAGAGTTATGCGCTAAGCCCGCATCTGGTTTTTGTAACTCATACATTTTAAGCCACTGCAAAATAGCAATACCACCTGAACTCGGCGGTGGCGAAGTAAGTACTTCATAACCATTCCAACTCGCTTTAATAGGTGTACGTGATTTAGCGGTGTAACCTTTTAAATCACCTTGATTAATTATACCGCCATGTTGGTGCATAAATTTAGCAATAATATTTGCAGTTTCGCCTTTATAAAACCCATCTTGGCCGTTATCACGGATACGCTTTAGCGTTACCGCTAACTCGGGTTGCTTAAATACTTTATTAGCTTTTACATCAGCAAAGTATTTTTCGAAGTTTACATTTATTTTTTGCTCTTTTAGGTGGGCTATATAATGGCTAACACCTTTTGCTAACTTAGGCGGAACGACAAACCCTTGCTCAGCCAACGTTACAGCAGGCTGTACTAGTGTTTCCCACTTTAAAGTGCCATGCTTTTGATGGGCAAGCCACATACCCGCTACACTGCCAGGTACACCGCTTGCGTGAATGCCATATATTGATTTGTTTGCAATAACGTTACCTTGATCATCTAAATACATATCACGATGAGCCGCTGTTGGCGCTGTTTCGCGATAGTCTATAAAATCGCCCTTGCCATCTTTTTGAATAAGCATAAATCCCCCGCCGCCAATATTGCCGGCTTCAGGAAGCGTTACTGCAAGTACAAATTGTGCCGTTATAGCCGCATCAACAGCATTACCGCCTTGCTCTAATATACTTTTAGCAGCATCGGCACTGAACGAGTCAGGCATTGCGACCGCGCTTTGCGATAAAGGCTGCGCTAAAACACTAAAAGCAGCGAACTGTAAAACCAGCACACTTTTGACGATTAATTTACGTGGTGAAAAAAAAAATCCCATACAACATCCTTAATTTATTATTTTTGTTGCCTATATTAATGCACGTCATTTAAAGACAGGTCAATCTTTATACTATTGATATTTAATCATCTTCAAACGTTTTTTGAATAAAGCACCGCTGGTAAGTCGCCTTGCTCATCTGTATGTGTGTAATTTTTTATAAATTGCAGACCTAACTTTTTCATTATTTTTATAGAGGCTGTATTATCTTTGAGTGCCGTTGCACTTATCGCCTTAACGTCATCTTGTTTTATAAGTTCATCACATAATGCTAAAGCCGCCTCGGTTGCATAACCATGCCCCCAACTTGATTGCTTAAAACGCCAGCCTATTTCAATATCAGCGTAATTTGGTGCATCACTAAAAAAATCCATAGGCCTTATTAATACCCAGCCTATAAATGTATTAGTTTGCCTTATAGTGATACTCCACAGCCCCCAGCCTTTTAGCTCATTTCGATATGCGAGCATACGAGGTACTCCCTCATTTTTTATTTGCTCTAAAGAGGTAGGCACACCTCGCGTTAAATACTGCATTACAGCTGGGTCTTGGTCGAGCTCAAATAATTGAGGCCAATCATGCTCATTCATTAATTTGAAATTTAATCGTTTTGTTACGGGGGCGTTCATTTTCATTGCTGTATAGTCTACCTTGAATTAATTATCAGTCTCTAAAGGAGATAGCACATGAATAAATTAGCAGGTTTAGCTTTATTAGGCACTTTAATTACATTAACTGGTTGTGAAGATGCCAACGAAGTAAAAGAAGATGCAAAAGATAAAAGCGCACAAATGCAAGAAAAGCTTGGTGATGCATGGAACGACGTTAAAGAGACAACTAACGATCTTAAAAATGACGAGTCTTTAAACGAGCTATTAGAGCAAAGTAAAACAATGGGCTTAGACATGTACGACGACGGCAAAGAGATTGCGGTTGACGCATGGGTTAAAAGCAAAGAAGCTGCTGGCGAATTAACTGAAAAAACCAAGCAAAAAGCGCAAGAAATTGCTGACGAAATTGAACTAGCGCGTAAAGAACATAACGAAGGTTAATTTTACCTTCAATAATAAAAAAGGAAAGCCTCGGCTTTCCTTTTTTGTTTTCAATATTTGTTAATACTGACTAATTATAGCTCAAAATCTTTTTTGAATTTCAAACCAAACTCGCTGCGGTCATTACTGCGCATTACACCAACAAAACCTGATTGTTGTAAGCGACCTACATCATAAACTTCATTTAGAACATTCTCGCCGTATAACGTTACTTCCATATCGCCATATGGATTCGTGTACGAAATATTAAAGCCAACCAATTCTCGAGAATCAATCGTTTCACTTTTGTTAAAAACAGATTGACCTTGCATATCACTTCTAAATGAATAATTAGCATTAAGTGCTAACGTTCCGCCATTACTTAAATCCATAAAGTAAGATGGTGCAATCATTACAGTCCAGCGAGGTGTCAGTGCTGGTGAATCACCTTTACCAATACCTTGAACCCCTTCTGATACTTCGGTAATTTCAGAGTCTAAGTAGCCTACCGCACTTCTAATTGTAAAATCATCAGTAATAGCCACTGTTGTTTCAAGCTCAATACCTTGCGCTTTAGATTGACCAGCATTTTCGACAATAGTCACAAACCCACCACCTGAAGTAGGGTCAGAGAACGGTAATGCTAAATCGGTGTAATCAGTCACAAATACCGCAAGCATCATAGACACATTTTCGTGTACTTGACCCTTTAAGCCTATTTCGTAGTTAATCGCTTTTGTTTCATCAAACGATACAAACTGGTCTGGCCCGCCAAATGGACGCGGTGGGAAACCTCCTGTTTGATAGCCTTTTTGAACTTGCCCATAAACATTCATATTATTGCTAAGCTGATAAGAAGCATTAATATCCCACGTAACTGCATCAAAATCTGCACTGACATACTTACGAGTAGGAAATGATGGGAATATAGCATTTGCATCTTTTTCATCTTTTGAATAACGAAGACCACCACCAAGCGTTAAATCGTCAGTTAAATCATAGCTTGCATTGATGTACGCGGCATATGAGTTAGTTTCTTGGTTAATTTCAAAGTCGCCGTAACCACCAAATGATTCCGTTACACCATCATTTAATAAACCATTAGGTGTATTAAATGGGCTAAAAACAAACGGACCTGAACGTGTAAAGCCATCTTCATTAAAGAAGTAAAGACCCGATACAAAGTCCATATTATCGAATGTGGCGTTTAGCTGAACTTCAAAAGAGTACTGATCTGCACCGCCCTCTTCAGGGAATTCAGATAAGTTTAAAGGTGATGCATCATCATCTAGGCCACCTTCATACTCAGATGTACGGTAGCTTGAAATGAATTTAGCAGTATAAGTATCGTTAATTGCCCAATCAGCGGTAAACGATGTACCCCAACCTGAGTAAGACGTAGATTCAATACCAGCAACCGTTGTGCCTAAATCATCTGGGTCTGATGGTATTAAATCTTGAGTCAATAATGGGAAGTCTCCATTAAACACATCGTTTGCATCTAGCGAGTCAGTTAATTCAATTGTGTAAGGCGATTGACCTGATTCGTTATCAACTCCATCTAAAGCAAAAGTGAATGCTAAATCGCTATTCGCTTGCCATTTAAGGGCTACACGACCACTAAATTCTTCTTCCTCACCAATTTCTTTCTCTGGATTTGCTAAATTAACAGCTTCACCAACACCATTACGTGTTTTGTAAGATGCACTCGCAGACATGCTTAGTTCATCGTTTAGTGAGTTATTAAAATAAACATCACCAGCAATACGTCCACGACTTCCCAGCTTAGCTGAAGTAGTTACAATACCTTCATCACCAGGTTGCTTTGTAATTACATTTACAGCGCCACCTAATGTATTACGACCATATAAAGTACCTTGTGGACCACGAAGTACCTCAACACGCTCAACATTAGGTAATGATAAATTAGAACCCATTTGACGGCCTAAATAAACGCCATCTAAGTATACGCCTACACCTGGATCAGTAGTTATTATGTGATCTTGCAGACCAATACCACGAATAAATACAGAGGCATGTGCTGCATTACCAACACCGTAACGGGTGATGTTTAAGTTTGGAACATATTTACCAATATCTGCAAGATTACTCATGTTGGCTTTATCAATTAAGTTGGCACCAATTGATGTGATAGCGGTTGGAGATTCGAACAGACTCTCTGTACGTTTACGCGCTGTTACTTCGATTTTTTCAAATGCATCTTGTTTTGCTGTTGTTTTAGCTTCTTCAGCATGTATTGAGGTCGTCAGTGCAGCAAGAATTGCTATGCTTAGCTGTGAGAGGTTTCGTAGTTTCAAAATATTCTCCAAAGGATACCGTATGATAAGTTATGCGTTTATATTTTGATAATATAAATTTCAGGCATAAAAAAAGACGCTAAATAGCATCTTTCCTCTGGAGGGGTATTATATGGCAGAATTGTGAATAAATGTATAAATTTTTCATAAAACATCTATAAAAGCGACTTATGTTGTTACTTAACCTGAACTCCGGTTAAGAGATTTACTAATATAGTGAACCATGGTGATATTTAAATTTATTTTTTTAGCCCGATATTCTCAATAAAAACAAGGCGAATTTACGCCTCAATAGCTGGCCTGTTGCAAGTAAATTCAACGCAGTTAGCGCTGAAAATAACTATTCGAGATAGATTTATTATCCAGTTATCAAATTAATTAACGCAACCACAGTTCGGGTTTATCTACATAAAGCTTATCAAAAAATTTCGTTATACATTTATAGCCTTCTGACTTAATCTCGTAAAATGATAAAGTTAAACAACAAAATCATTCTGTTAATTAGATAAATTGTTTTTATGCTACTACAATTAAAGTGAATTAACATTTAAACAACAAGTAGGAAACATACATGAATAAGCTATCAGTAGCAGTAGCGGTTTGTTGCGCGCTTGCAACAAACTATGTAAATGCCGAAGTAAGAATTAATGGCTTTGCATCAATTATAGGCGGTAAAAGTCTAGATAGTGAGCAAACTATTTATGGTTATGACGACGACATATCATTTAAAAATGAAAGTGTTTTTGCATTACAATTATCAGCGGATTTACAAGAGAAATTAACAGCCACTGCACAGATTGTTGCTCGTGGTGACAATGATTTTGATGCCGATTTTGAATGGGCATATTTAACATATCAATTAAACGATGAAATACAAATAAGCGCAGGTAAAATGCGAGCTCCATTTTATAAGTACTCTGACTTTTTAGACGTAGGCTATGCATACAGATGGGTACGCCCCCCACAATCAGTATATAGCATTGCTTTTTCAACATATGAAGGATTAAGCTTGCTATATGATACTCAGATGGGTGATTGGGACTCTTCATTACAACTTATTTATGGATCGTATGATGGAAACCTCAACGGCTCTGCTTCTAAAACTATATTAAATGATTTTACTGGTATTAACTGGTCTGTAACACGAGACTGGTTTAGTGCGCGAGTAGCATATTTACAGGCAGAGTCATCTACAGAGCTATCAACCGATAGCTCACTATATGGCTTATTAGCGACATTGAACGAAAATGGTCTTGTCGAGCAAGCAAAAAGTTTAGATATAGATGAAGAAGATGCACGGTTTTACGCTTTAGGCTTTTCTATAGATTATAATGATGTGCTTTTTGATGCTGAATACACTAAGTTAAACCCAGGTGACAGCCTACTACCAGAAGAAACACAATACTATGCATCCATCGGTTATCGAATGGATGAAATAATTGTTCATTTTACTTATGAAGATAATGATGATGCGAATGACTCATCAAGCTATGATCAAATACCAGAGATCCCTGCACTAAACGCTGCAATTAATGGTTCTTTTGATGCATTCAATGCCCAAGATAATGTCTATACAATAGGTGTTCGTTATGATTTTCATCCTTCAGCAGCCTTTAAAATTGACTTCAGCCGATATGAAAATAACATAACAGACACTGAAACTGATGTTGTTGCTGTCGGCGTTGATTTAGTATTTTAATTGGAGCAAATGATGAAAAAAATTATTTTAGCTGGCGTATTTTCATTGTGCTCAATCAGCACCTTTGCAGAAGTAGCCGTTATTATTAATCCGAGCAACGCAAGTAATATTGATGCGGACACAATCAAAAAGATCTACTTAGGAAAAAGTAAGTCATTTGACAATGGAACAAAGGTCAATCCTGTAAATCAAAATGACAATGCAATAGCCGACGAATTTAATGATAAAGTTGTTGGAAAATCGAGTAACCAACTTAATGCATACTGGTCGAAACTTATATTTACAGGCAAAGGAACTCCCCCTGTAAAATTAGATAACGACCAAGCAGTGCTAGATTTTGTCGCAGCAAATGGTGATGCTATAGGTTATGTCGAAAGTGGTAAAGTAAATGATAAAGTCAAGGTCGTTGGAAAGTTTTGAGACTAACCTTATTGTTAAGTGCTTATCCGATATAAAACAGCGTTAGCAATACACATATTTAAAAGATGAATTAACAAAAAATACAAAAATTGTAACTTAGCCTGCTAAGTTACAATTTTTTTTGTCATTGAATGACCTTCCATTTTCAACTAATTAAAACCTCAATAATCCCAACAATATTAATCGTCAATACTTATCCTGTGTCGGGAGTCATATTATCAAGATAGCAAATAATAACAATTCGTATAATTATTATTATCACTTTTAAAAAGAAGCGTTTATATTTTATATAATAATATAAACGTCTCTATTTATTAGATATATTTTAGATAAGTACCTATAATGAAAATGAAATCAACATTTAAATTAAACAGGAAATACATATGAAAAAGCTATCTGTAGCAGTAGCAGTATGTGCAGCTTTAGTATCAAGTTATACAAGTGCTGAAGTACGAATAAATGGATTTGCATCGATTGTTGGCGGAAAAAGCCTCGATAGCGATAGCACATTATATGGGTATGACGACAACATTTCGTTTAAAAACGAAAGTGTGTTTGCGCTGCAGTTATCTGCGGATTTGCAAGATAAGTTAAGCGCAACAGCTCAAATTGTAGCCCGTGGTGATAATGATTTCGACGCGGAGTTTGAGTGGGCATATGTTACTTATGAGTTTTCAGATGAGTTGCAATTAAGCGCAGGTAAAATGCGAGTTCCTTTTTACCGTTATTCTGACTTTATTGATGTAGGCTATGCCTATAGATGGGTTAGGCCTCCACAATCTGTTTACAATATTCCATTTTCAACTTATGAAGGCTTAAGTCTACTCCACAACACTCAATTAGGTGATTGGGATTCAACCCTACAGGTTATTTACGGTGGCTTTGATGGTGAAATTGATGCTGTAAGTGCTAACGATAAAGCCGAGTTAAACAATTTTGCAGGTATAAACTGGACAATGTCTCGCGATTGGTTAAGCCTTCGTGCAGCTTACTTAGTTGCTGAAACCTCTTTTGAGCTTGATTCAAATGACTCAACAGGCGCCGCATTGAACGGCCTGGAAGATATACTTAGAGCAAGTAATTTGACTAGCCTAGCGGATGATATAGCTATTGATGAAGATAATAGCACATTCATTGGTTTAGGTTTTTCAATTGACTACAACGACATTTTATTTGATGCAGAATACACACAGCTTGAAGTTGAGAACAGTATTTTAGCTGAGCAATCTCAATATTATGCATCAGTAGGTTACAGATTAGATGACGTTATTATTCATTTCACCTATGAAGACAATGACGATAAACATGATTCTTCTCGTTTTGATAAAATTCAAGCGATTCCAGGTCTTAATGCCGCAGTGAATGGCGCTTTAGAAGGTGTTCGTGCACAAAGTAATGTTTACACTATTGGTGCTCGATACGACTTCCACCCTTCTGCTGCATTTAAAATTGATTTTAGTCGATTTGAAGATGATATAACAGATACAGAAACTGATGTTATTGCTGTAGGCATAGACCTAGTATTTTAATTGGAGCAAACCATGAAGAAGTTAATTTTAGCCAGTGCACTAACATTATGCTCAATCAGCGCCTCTGCTGAGGTAGCTGTTATCGTAAATGCGAGTAATACAAGTAACCTTGATGCAGATACAATCAAAAAGATTTATTTAGGTAAAAGTAAATCATTTGATAATGGTGCGAAAGTAAATCCAGTAAACCAAAATGGCAATAGTGTTGCCGATGAGTTTAATGACAAGGTTGTTGGTAAATCGAGTAGTCAGCTCAATGCCTATTGGTCAAAGCTGGTATTTACAGGTAAAGGAACCCCTCCTGAAAAGCTAGATAATGATCAAGCAGTACTCGACTTTGTTGCAGCAAACAACGACGCAATAGGTTATGTTGATAGTGCAAAGGTCAATGATAGCGTAAAGGTAGTTGGTAAATTTTAATTTACTGATGAATAAAAAAAACCACAATTATTTTTAATTGTGGTTTTTTTAGTTTTAATAAATATAGTTACTTAAAAGTATTACTACTCTATTCTAAATTTAGCTGTTGCATCTAATAAGTTATCTGATAGGTAATGAAGGTTTTTAGCAACATCACGTGCAGCCAATAATGAGTCCATGGTATCCTCAAACGATACGTGCATATTCGATACGTTTTCTACTACCATTGCAGCTACAGAGGTTTGTTCTTCCGTAGCAGCAGCTATTTGAGAGTTCATTCCATTTATTTCGAGCATTTGCTCTGCAATTTTTTCAATAGAAATCCCTGTTTTTTCTGCTGCGGTCGCATTATCAGTAGCCATGTCTCTTGCCGAAGTCATCGCTGTCACAGATTCATTAGCAGCCGTTGTTAATGCACCTAATAACTCGCGTATTTCATTGGTCGAATGTGCTGTACGAGATGCTAATTCACGAACTTCATCAGCTACAACAGCAAAACCACGGCCATGCTCACCAGCACGAGCTGCCTCAATGGCGGCGTTAAGTGCAAGTAAATTAGTTTGATCTGCAATAGAAGTAATTACATTCAATATTTGTGATACATTTTTTGTATCATCCGCCAGTTTATTTATTGTAGTAGCAGCTTGGTTTATTTCATTACTAAGCGTGCGAGATGCAGTTACTGACATCTGTACTTGAGTTCTGCTTTGTTCGACCTCTTTTTCTGCTGTTTCAGCTGCATGGGAAGCACTAGCGGCTGATTGAGAGATATCACCAACGCTTTGCTTCATTTCTTCCATTGATTGCTTAACAATTTCAGCATCGGTAGTTTGTTTCGTTGTGGCACGCTCAGCTTGCTCCATCCCCTGAACAAGTCGCGTAGAATTTTCCATCAAAGGTTCGCACACGGCAATAACCTCAAGTACAGTTTCTCTAAGCAGAGTAATAAACGCATTAAAGTTAATTGATACTTGTCCTATTTCATCTTCAGAGCTTACTTTTAATTGTGTACTAAGAGAGCCTTTACCGCTTGCTAATAAGCTTAAGTTATTTGCAGCATCACTAGCTGACGAGCCAATCCCTCTGGCAATCCAAACGGCCATAAATAATAGTAATATTAACGATACGACGGATACGACTAGCATTAAAGTTAATGCATAGTCAGAACGATCTTTGGTACTAGTAACAAGTTCAAAAAAACGATTGTCTGCTTTTTGTTGCGCACTTTTAAAATTACTTAAGACCTCGTTATAAAGAGATGTTTTTAACTGAGCTTGCTGTTGAATTTTACTAAAATCAGCAGTGCCACTAACCATCCCATTGGCAATAATCGAAGATATCTCTTCATAATTAGCTAACTGCTTTTTTGTCTCACTGTTTATATAGGATTCATTTATCTGTTCAATTAAATTAATATTCGTTTCTAACAATTTATAAGTGTCACTTGCTTTAACAACAAGGTCTTGCTCACCGAATGTGACAGCTTGAGTATAAAGCTCGTCTAACTTTTCTAAAGTACTAACATTTTCTGAAGTAAGCTTAACAACCTTGTATGTAGAGCTCTCCATTTCATTAAGTGATATCCTATTATCATTCATTGCAAAATAATTGATCAGAACGATCGCTAAAAAAGCCAAAACTGCAATACATGTTATTGCATGTATTTTTTTAGTTATGCTTAGGTTTTGAAAAGAGAAGCCTGCGGCCATATTGATTACCTTATTTTATTGTCTATAACTATTATCGGCTTAATAACCATAAGTGTTAACTATATTTGTAATATTTCTAGTTTTTTTGTGATTTTTCGCGAATTTATAAGAAATAATGTAAAAACAGGCTTAAATAGTTCGAAAAACAATCAAAATTATTTTTATTAAAAAAAAACCAGTAACATTGCTGTTACTGGTTTATTAAATTTGGTGCGGATGGGGGGACTTGAACCCCCACGCCCTAAAGCACCACCCCCTCAAGGTGGCGTGTCTACCAATTCCACCACATCCGCATTTCAAGCTTTCGCTTAAGTGTTAAACTTAATGATTTAAATGAGGAATATAAATCGTCTAACATTTATTTAAGTTAAATTAATTTGGTACGTCAGAGCTTTTCTCTTTCGTAGATGTTACAGGAACATCCTCTTCTACAGGAGACACTGTTTCAACTGCAGGCGCTGCTTCTAGATTTTCCCATTCGTCAGTCTTTTTAATTTGACCCGCAGTAAGGTTACCTAAAACAATGCTTAAAACAAAAAATACAGTTGCCAAACTTGTCGTTGTTTTCGTCATGAAATTACCAGCACCTGACGATCCAAAAACAGTAGCAGACGCACCGGCACCAAATGAAGAGCCCATATCTGCGCCTTTACCTTGTTGGATTAAAACCATACCAACTAATGCCAAGGCAACAACTAAATAAACTACTAATAAAATTTCGTACATCTTATACGGTTCCTTCTGCACTTTTACAAATTGCAATAAATGAATCTGCTTTTAGACTAGCACCGCCAATTAGGCCACCGTCTATATCTGTTTGTGCAAATAATAATTCGCTATTTTTTTCATTAACGCTACCACCATATAAGATGGTAAGCCCTTGTGCTAAATTGCCATCTAATGAAGCAATTTTATCACGGATAAATTTGTGAACGTTTTGTGCCTGTTCTGGCGATGCAGTTTTACCTGTGCCGATGGCCCAAACGGGTTCGTATGCTATCACAGAATCTTTTAGTGCCGCTACACCTAATTTATTAATTATTGCATCAATTTGTGTAGAAACGACAAGCTCAGTTTTACCATTTTCTTGCTCTGTTTCACTTTCACCCACACATAAGATTGGAATGAGACCAACATTTTGAGCTCGGGCAAATTTTTCAGCGACCGTAGTATTACTTTCATTATAAATACTACGTCGTTCTGAATGACCTACTAGCACGTACTTCGCGCCTAAATCTTTAATAAGTTTCGCATCAACTTCACCGGTAAAGGCGCCTGGTTTGTTTTCAGAAACAGTTTGCGCTCCTGTACAGACTCCGGTTAAAACCATTGATGATACTAATGGGAAAGGGGGAAATAAGACAATGTCTATCTCTTTTGATTTAACATTGTTGATGGCACCAGACATTTCTTTAATTAGCTCTAACGAACCATTCATTTTCCAGTTGCCTGCGACCATTGGCTTGCGTATTGCCATTTTTCCACTCCACATTAGAAAGCGGGCGAGATATTAACTTTTCTCGCCCAAAGTTACAAGAGGTTATTGTTATCAATCAGTTTATTTGCTCATAGATTCGACAACTGTCGCAATTTTTTGCGCACTATCGAGTACTATTTTTTCTTGTTCTGCTTCAACCATAACACGCACAACAGGCTCAGTACCTGATTTACGAAGTAAAACGCGCCCTTTATCGCCTAAGCTTTTCTCTACTTCGGCAACAGCTGCAAGGACCTCTGTTGTACTCGTTGGATCAGTTCCCGGTGTATAACGTACGTTAATCATTTTCATTGGGTATTTAGTAAAGCCTGCACCTAAGTCTTGTAGAGTACGGTTTTGTGCAACCATTGCAGCCAATACTTGTAGGCTTGAAATAATACCATCTCCGGTACTTATCAAATCTAGATTTAGAACATGGCCCGAGCTTTCCCCACCAATTTTCCAACCCTTCTGTTGCAGTAATTCCATAACGTAGCGATCGCCTACTTTACTACGTGCGAACTCAATTCCTTTGGCTTTTAAAGCATTTTCAAGACCCATGTTAGACATAACAGTCCCAACTACGCCACCACCTAAGTTATCTTCTTGGGCTGCTTGACACGCAATTATATAAACTAGATCATCACCATCAAATACACGGCCATTATGATCAACCATCATAACGCGATCACCATCACCGTCATAAGCAATACCTACGTCTGCTTTAAATTCAAGTACTTTACGTTTAAGTGTATCTACGTGTGTAGCACCACATTCATGATTTATGTTTACGCCATTTGGCTCACACGCATGGGTAATTACTTCAGCACCAAGTTCGCGCATAACAGAAGGAGCAATATGATATGTAGCACCATTAGCACAATCAACGACGACTTTGAGACCCTCTAATGACAAACCTTGTGGAAACTGACTTTTACAAAATTCTATGTAACGACCATCTGCACTGACTAAACGAGATGCTTTACCTAATTTATCAGATGCAACGCAAGTCATTGGCTCATCAAGCATCGCTTCTATTTGAAGCTCTACGGAATCAGCTAGCTTTAGGCCTTGTCCGTTAAAAAACTTAATACCATTATCGTAATAAGGGTTGTGTGATGCACTAATTACAATTCCCGCTTCCGCACGAAACGTTTGCGCTAAATAGGCAACAGCAGGCGTTGGCATAGGGCCAAGTAACACGACGTCAATACCTGCGGCAATTAACCCAGCTTCAAGTGCTGTTTCAAGCATATAACCTGAGATACGTGTATCTTTACCAATAATTACTTTTTTAGTGCCACCCAGAGATAAAACACGCCCTGCAGCCCAACCTAATTTCATAGCAAACTCTGGGTTAATAGGTGCTGTACCAACTAATCCACGCACTCCATCAGTGCCAAAATATTTTCTTTCTTTCATTATTGTATTCCTTGTTCGCAGGCTCGTAATACACTAAGCACGTCTGCGGTTTCTTTTACGTCATGTACGCGAATAATTTTTGCGCCATTTTGCGCCGCGATTAGCGCACCTGCTAAGCTACCTGCCAATCGCTCACTTGTTTCTCTATTTAATAAATTACCTATCATCGATTTACGAGATAAACCAGCCAATAATGGCAAACCCAATTTATTAAAATCATTAAACTTAGCCAATATTTGATAGTTATGGTTAAGCGTTTTTCCAAATCCAAAACCGGGATCTAGGATAAGTCGTTCAAACTTAATCCCGGCTGTTTCACAGGCTTTAATACGTTGACTAAAAAACATATTTATATCTGCAAACAAATCATCATAATGAGGTGCACATTGCATACTGCGAGGTTGCCCTTGCATATGCATTAAACAAATTGCTACATCTTCATAGTGCGCAACCGTTTCTAACGCATCTAATTCTTGCAAAGCTCTTACATCGTTGACTATATCAGCCCCTGCGAGTATTGCTTGTTCCATTACTTGCGCTTTACTGGTATCAATTGAAATAACGCAATCACTGTGCTCACGTATTGCTTTAATAGCGGGAATTACGCGGGCAAGTTCATCTTTCAAACTCACATTTGGTGCGCCGGGGCGGGTAGATTCTCCGCCTATGTCTACAATTTTCGCACCATCATCCAATAACTGCATTGCACGTTTCAGTGCTATTGTTGGGTCTAAAAACAGCCCACCATCAGAAAATGAATCCGGCGTTACATTTAATATTCCCATAATAACGGGCTTTTCAATATTAAGCGTACGTCCTCTGGGAAGCTTTAATATGTTAGTCATTGCCAACCTTTATTCTTTTTCCAATAAAATTAAATTAATGATCTATTATAGCGATAAGTAAATAGCTTAATTACAAGGCGGAATTATGATATATAGTTATTCTATATAAATAATTTCTCAGCGAAGTTAGTGAGTTATTTAATTCGCTAGATTGAACATCCATCAATAAAATTGGTATAAATAACTGATACAAAAAAGCCCCGAAGTACGGGGCTTTCATTCGCTATTTTAACGATTATTCAGCTTTATCATCAAGGTTTGTTTCATCTTTTTTCGATGAATCATCCGATTTTTGACTCTCATCGCTAACTGGCTCTTGAGATTCTTCAGCTTTTACCGGTTTTGCTTCATGGCGGTCATGTGCATCACGCGGTTCACGCACTGGTTGGCGTGCCATTAAATCATCAATTTGCTTAGCATCAATAGTTTCATACTTCATCAGGGCATCTTTCATTGAGTGAAGAATATCAATGTTTTCTTTTAATATTTCTTCTGCTCGTTGATAGTTACGATCTGAAAGTAATCGAACCTCTGCATCAATTATCTTTGCTGTGTCGTCTGACATGCTAGATGCACGACTGCCGCCGCCACCCATATACATTTCATTTTGATCTTCAGCGTAAAGTAACGGACCTAGCTTTTCACTTAAACCCCAGTGTGTAACCATTTTACGAGCAATATCTGTAGCTCGTTCAATATCATTACTCGCACCTGTTGTTACTTTATCAGCACCATAAATAAGCGCTTCAGCAATTCGACCACCGTAAAGGCTAGAAATCATTGATTCTAAAAGCTCTTTTGAATGACTAACACGGTCTTGTTCAGGCAAGTACATTGTTACACCTAGCGCACGGCCACGTGGAATAATAGATACTTTGTAAACTGGATCATGTTCAGGAACCATACGGCCCACAATTGCGTGACCTGCTTCATGATACGCAGTCATTGCTTTTTCTTGCTCGCTCATCACCATGGTTTTGCGTTCTGCACCCATCATGATTTTATCTTTAGCAGCGTCAAATTCAGCCATACTTACAACACGCTTATTGCCACGTGCGGCATAAAGTGCAGCTTCATTTACTAAGTTTGCTAAATCAGCACCGGAGAAACCTGGGGTACCTCTTGCAATAAGTGCCGCTTCAACGTTATCGCCTAATGGCACCTTACGCATGTGTACTTTAAGTATTTGCTCACGGCCACGAATATCAGGTAAACCTACTTCTACTTGACGGTCAAAACGACCTGGACGAAGTAATGCTGGGTCTAATACATCTGGTCGGTTAGTTGCTGCAATAACGATAATACCTTCGTTACCACCAAAGCCATCCATTTCTACTAGCATTTGGTTAAGTGTTTGCTCACGTTCGTCGTTACCGCCGCCCATACCAGCACCACGTTTACGACCAACAGCATCAATCTCATCTATAAAGATAATACAAGGCGCTGCTTTTTTAGCTTGCTCAAACATGTCACGTACACGTGATGCACCAACACCTACAAACATTTCAACAAAATCTGAACCAGAAATTGTAAAAAACGGTACTTTCGCTTCACCCGCAACAGCCTTTGCAAGTAACGTTTTACCAGTACCAGGAGGACCAACCATTAGTACGCCTTTAGGAATACTACCGCCAAGTTTTTGAAACTTAGAAGGGTCACGTAAAAAGTCTACCAATTCGGTAACATCTTCTTTCGCTTCATCACAACCAGCAACATCTGCAAACGTTGTTTTAATTTGATCTTCGCTCATTAAACGCGCTTTACTCTTACCAAATGACATAGCGCCTTTACCGCCGCCGCCTTGCATCTGACGCATGAAGAATATCCATACACCAATAAGCAGTATCATTGGGAACCAAGAAATAAATATACTTGCTAAAAATGACTGTTCTTCAGGTTTTACACCTTTCACATTCACATTACTTTTTAATAAGTCATTTAAAATATCTTTGTCATAAATAGGCATAATCGTTTGAAAACGTTCGCCACTGGTTTTAGTACCTGTAATTGTCCCACTGGTACTTTCAATTGCCACTTCTTGTATAGAGCCATTTCGGGCGTCTTTAACAAATTGACTATAGCTTGTCTGACGATCAACTTGATCGCCACCATTAAAGCTCTGAAAGACTGACATCAGCACAACTGCAATGACCAGCCATAGTATTAAATTTTTCGCCATATCGCTCAAGGGGTTAACCTCTTGTATCCAATTAATTTAAATTCAACTAAACGCCAAGCAACTGTACTACAGTTTGTATCCAGTCGCTACTATATATACTTCCCGAGAACGGGCACGCGAGGCATCAGGTTTACGTATCTTCACTACTTTAAAACTATTACGTACGTCTTGTAAGTATTGATCAAAGCCTTCACCTTGAAACACTTTAACAATAAATGCACCATTTTTCTTTAGCACTTGGCTACACATATCTAATGCAAGCTCTACCAAATACATACTACCAGCTTGATCAACTGAATTATTACCACTCATATTTGGTGCCATGTCAGAGAATACCACATCAACATTTTTCCCATCAATGCGTTTTAATAATGCATTTAATACAGCCTCCTCACGAAAGTCACCTTGTAAGAAGTCTACACCTGCAAGGGAATCCATCGGTAAAATATCACATGCTATTACTTGACCTTTATCACCCACTTTTTCGGCTAAATACTGTGACCAACTACCCGGCGCTGCCCCTAAATCTACCACTGTCATACCCGGACGCAGTATTTTATCTCTGTTCTGAACTTCATCTAATTTAAAAACCGCTCTAGAACGCCAGCCTTTTTTTTGCGCTTCTTGAACATATTTATCATCAAAATGTTCTTTCAGCCATCGCTGTGAACTGGCTGACTGTTTTTTATTTGTCATAAATTAACACGCAACTAATTAGTAATATTCTTTAGATGGCGGTAGAATACCCTTAATTCAAGCCATATTCAGCAAAATTTGTATAAACATGACATTATCAAATAAACAAAAGCAGTTTTTAAAAGGTCAGGCACATAGCCTCAAGCCAGTAGTTTTACTAGGTTCTAACGGTTTAACCGAAGGCGTAGTAATGGAAATTAAAAGTGCGTTAGAAATTCACGAATTGATTAAAGTGAAAGCGCCGACTGACGATCGTGAAACTAAAGCTCTTATTTTTGAAGCTATCGTACGTGAAACTGGTGCGACTAAGTTACAAACAATTGGTCACACTATTGTACTTTATCTTCAAAGTGCTGAGAGAAAAATACATTTACCACGTAACTAAATTACTATTTTAAGTAACCTAGTGTGTTTAATGAAAAAACCAGCTTAATGCTGGTTTTTTGTTATTTTACGTTTTAAATTAAAAACTCATTTTATGATGGGTTACATCATATTCACTGCCAGTACTACTGGGCTTCTTATTTAATATAAAGTACTGAGTAAATTGTGTTTCACTCATTGCTGGCACTTTTTCATTCGAAAGTAGCTCGGCTAATTGCGGTGTTGTATTACTGTGCCCAATAACAACAACTACACCTTTTAGTTTTAGTAACTCATTTTTTAAATCACTTAGCTCACCTGCGTTATACACATTTACGTCGATATTAAAATATGCCTGCAAAGGAGCTGCTGTTTGTAACGTACGTTTATAGTTGCTGCTGAAAATATGTATCTTTTGATATTCTTTAAAAAAAGTAACTAAATTATTTGCACGTGCCTTTCCCGCCTCTGAGAGCGCTGGATTTTTACCCGCTAATTTTTCGCTATGACGAAACAAATATATTTCATCCGGTGTTGCAAATGCCAAACTACAATTAAATAACATAACTAAAAAAATGATTGCTAATATTATTTTATTATTCATATTTTTTTACCTCGTTTGTATTCTAATAGTCTGTCGATGAATTCAGTCGTTAGTTCATTGATTACGCCAGTTTCAGCATTAACTATTAAGCTAAAACCAATATTTAAGTGAGGAAATACAACCACATCACTCCTATAGCCTTGCACCCACCCGCTATGATAATAAAGCGTTTCTTCCGCGTAGTTATAAACACGCCAGCCTAAGCCGTAATATGCTTCATTAAGATGCTTTTTCCACACCCTGCGATACAGTTCTTTTTTTGTATGTGTATAAGGACGTGTTTGTTTTGCTAACGCATCTAGCGATAGAACATCAGGGTATTGTCCTAGTTGCGCTTTTAACCAAATAGCCATATCACTTGCACTGGCATTAACACCTGCTGCGGGCCCTACTTTATAGTAATTTTTTTTAAGTTTAGCAGTATACCAACGCTTTTTACCACGCACGTGAGGGAGTGCAAAATTTTTATCTTTTACCATACCGTCATAACCTAAACTGGCATCTGCCATTTTCAGAGGTAAAAAAACAGCTTTACTTAACCATTGGGAATAATTTTTATTTGTAGCGTGAAAAATCACATCGTCAATTAAGCTAAACATTACATTTTGATAACCGTAGCATTGTCCGGGTTCACAAATTGGCTTAACGCTAAGTAGCTTTTCAACAATATCGGGGTAGCGCATACGCGACTCAATTAAGTTATCGTATGCATTTGGTACTAAACCACTTGAGTGACTTAAAAGGTGAAATACTTTTAAATCATCTTCATACACTGTGTTTTTGAACTCTGGAATATAATTACTTATTAGTTCATCTAACCTTAATATACCGTCAGAGGCTAGCTTTGCAGCTAACGAACCTGCAAAGGTTTTAGACACAGATGCCAATCTAAAACGAGTATGAGCATCAACACTTTGCCCATTACGTGCTTTGGTAGCTCCTATCGGATGAATGTAGTCACTATTTTGAATATTAACTATCGATAATGCCGCACCGGGAATACCTTTACTCTTTAGTTTCTTTTCGGCATAGCGACCGTACTTTTTTACAAATGAATCCCAACCGGGATCCGTTTTTGCTACGACATCTATGGAGCTAAGCAATAAACACAGCGCTAAAAGGCTATACAATACAGAAGGGAGGTACTTCATTTTTTATAATTTTTATCTTTTTAAACTACATCTAGGTACATAATATCATGAAGTTTTGTTTGGACTAACGTACAATACGACGATTATTGTATTTTTAGTGGGTGTGAAGTACTTATGCGTTTTTTAGTTGTGTCACTTTTTATTTTATTTTTAAGCGGGTGTGTTATCACAAAACAACCAGCGGAGCCTTTGGCTATGCCGTTGAAGCCTAACTTAAAAAGCCAAACATACCAGCTTGAATATGAAACGACTCATTCGTCACCAAAAGTTAAATCTGTTCAATTACCTGCGCATAAAGTTATAAAAAATCAAACTGTTAAGATAATTTCAGACAAAGCAAGCCTAACAGACACACTATTATCGCAAATAAGCCAAGCATTAAACGACAAAGCATTAAAAGTAACGACAAAAAATAATAGTGACTATGTTCTTACTATACAGCAGCTTGATTTGTCATTTACAGACGATACAAAATATTTAATTAAACAGCCACAAAAACCCTTTTCGTTTTATACAGAGGTTGCCCAACAGTACCCAATTCAACAATGTGCCACTATTTTTGCTCAAGTCAGCATGCGTCTAACTCATAAAAAGTCTGGCGACATTGTCTGGTTTGCTAAGTCTTCAATCGACAGCGCAAGCTTTCATCGTGAGCCGCTAGTGTATAGTTTTAATGAAGAACAAAAAATTACGAATGAATTAGAAGTTGTTGCCTTTATCCACCAGCAAAATACAGAAGAGGCACGTTTAGCAAGGTTAGGTAAAGAAATACAAATTCCTAGCTACAAAACACTATCTAAGTTATCAAGCTTAACAAAGCTTACCGGTCCATGTAATCGTACAGAAATAAGTGCATTAACCCCCATGATGCAATTTTATTTAAGCAGTATATTAATCGATAAAATTAAAGTTCAGTAATTTCTAATGTTTGCTACATTTTTTTACAGATTTAAGGAACGTATTAACAATATACTACGCTTTATAACATATAATAATTAGGCTCTTTTGAGATGAAAAACGCTTTACTTAATTATACTTTTTTTATCATTACACTCCTATGTATGAGTATTTTTAGTACTTCAAGTATGGCAAGTAATCGTTATTATGCTGATAACACCTTAGAGCCAACTCAAGGTTTTGCATGGGATTGGAGCGCTGGTGTTGGTTATCATATCGGTGACTCTTACCTAATAGGTGTCGACTCTTATGACCATGGAATGCTGGTTGACTTAACACTTGCCCTATCTTATGAAAATTTTTATCTCGACTTTGATCATAATCAACTAAGTGGCGGCCTTGTTGTAGGTTACAGCCTGATAGACAAGTTTGATTGGGGTCTCGATATTTTAGGTACAAATGTTCAAAGTGGCTTTAACGATAAAGGACTAGGTCTATACAATGATGGCATTATCGATGAGTTAAGGGGTATAAAAACACGTAACTACGATTTTGATACCGGACTCAGATTAACTCGTCGATTTGAAAACTCACAAATTTCTTTTGAATACCTTCATGACATTTCTGGCACACATAATGGCTGGATCGTAAATACCTTTTTTAGCCATATTTTACCCTGGCGTAACTGGGAGTTTAGAACTGGAGTTGGGTTGAGTGCTTACTCTAGTGACTTCACCAATTATTATTTTGGTATAGACAGTAGTGAAGCGACGAGTGATCGTCCAATTTATAGAACAAATGCAAGTAGCAGTATGATGTTTGAATTCCATGCTGAGTACCCAATTAACCAAGATTGGGTCTTTTTAGCAGGATGGCTGACGACTTGGTTTTCAAATGAGATTGATGAAAGCCCTATTATTACTCGAAGATATCAACACCAAGCCAAGGTAGGCCTTCGTTATGTATTCTAGATGGGTCTGTGCTTTTCTGCTTTTCCCTACGGCATTTTTATCAAAAGCAGATGAAATGCCCAATGCTCTTATTGCGCTTCCAGATACTTGTGTCGCACTTAGAGAAGGAAGAAACTGTTATGCTGATATCACTCTAACATGGCATCAGCCAACGTTTGGCAATTACTGCTTACGCGATGCGACCTCAAAGTACATTATGCAATGCTGGCTTAAACAAAAGGAAGGAACTTTTAATTATGCTTTTGATTCACAGCAGAGTATCTCATTTGAGCTCTTTGATAGTAATACATCTAAAGTTATTAGCCTTACAGAAGTAAAACTACAGTGGGTATATCAAAACAGACAAAAGAAACGCCGTTGGCGATTATTTTAATAAACACATTAAGGATAATTTATGAATAACTACGGCACTATTTTACTCGTTGAAGATGATGTATCGCTCGCTCAGTGGGTTGCAGAATACTTAACGGAGCAAGGTTATACGACCCATGTATGCCATCGAGGCGACGAGGTTATTGGCCAAGTAAAAACCTTAAATCCTAGCATTGTCCTACTTGATATTATGCTTCCTGGACAAGACGGAATTAGCGTATGCAGAGAACTGCGTAGCTTTTATAACTCCCCTATTATAATGCTCACCGCACGCGATGAAGAAATGGATGAAGTAATAGGGTTAGAAGTTGGTGCAAGTGACTATGTCATGAAACCCGTTCGCCCTCGTGCACTTTTAGCTAGAATTAAAGCTGCACTTCGCCAAAATAATGAACCAAACAAATCACTGGCAAACGAAAAATTAATAACGGTTGGCGCGCTGAGTATTAACACAGAATCTAGAAGCGTAAAATTAAACGATCTTGATATAAATATATCCAGCGCAGAGTATTTACTTCTTCACTATTTAACGAGTAATGCGGGTCAAGTCGTATCACGTGATGCTGTTTTTAAAGCAACAAAAGGCCGTGAGTATGACGGCTTGGATAGAAGTGTTGACGTACTTATTTCAGCACTGCGCAAAAAATTTAATGATGATCCACAAAATCCGACTAAAATTAAAACTATATGGGGACGAGGTTACTTACTCGTATCTACCGCATGGTAAAAAGTGATACATAAGTGAAGAAGTTTTATATTTCACTACTTAGCAGTGCGCTTTTATCTATCGTTGTACTTGGCTGGTTAATTGATGCATTTAGCCAACAAACACAAACCTCAGAAGATGAATTTAGTGTGCAAAGTAAGATGATAATGGGCTTTAGCAAACAATTAGCTAATATCCCAACTTCTGAACGTGGTCGTTATGTAAAGCAACTAGCGAATGAGTTTAATTTATTAATTGATTACAAGCACAATGAATCTCTCGCACTACCTCCTTCATTATTATTACAGATGCACACTGCCGGTGGGTTGATTTTAGAAGATCAACAAGGCTTCTATATGCTTTATAGTAGTCAAATATTAAGCCCCTTTCATATATCAATGCGGTTAGACAAACGCGTAGATACTGAGCAGCGCAATGATATATTTTTAACACTACTATTTTATGCTGGTTTGTGCGTATTTATGGGGTTTATTATTACCCCTCTTGCAAAGCGCTTAACAGTCTTAAATGAAGCAGCTAAAAAGTTTGCCTCAGGTAATGTACAAGCAAGAATTAAAGTATCGCACTTCACCTACATAAAAGATGTAGAGCTCACATTTAACAGAATGGCCAGTCAGATAGAAAAACTAGTCGCCGAAAATAAACTAATGGCGTCAAGCTTATCTCACGATATTCGTACACCCATTGCGTGCCTGCGCTTTGGATTAGATGCGGCTATTGATAGCTATGATGAGCAACAAATAAAAAAATATTTATCCCGTATGGAAAGCGATTTAGACCATATGGAGTCTATGTTAAAAAGCTATTTAGCCTTTGCAACGCTTGAGCAAAATGCCAACAAATTGACCTACTCTTCAACTAATATTAAGCACTATCTCAGTGATATATTAATACAACTTGCACCTAAATTTGAATCGCAAATGCTCAACGTACAACTTAATAGCTCAAGTGACATTATCAATGCCGACTTACATTGGCTTGCTCGTGCAATAACTAACTTATTAAATAATGCTTGTGACTTCGCAGAGCTACATATTTATCTAAGTGCTAAAGTGTACGAACACCAGCTTGTAATCACTGTTGAAGACGATGGCCCTGGTATAGCAAAAGAAAATTTTAACAACGTATTTAGCCCATTTTTCAAAGAAGAAGAACATCGTAACCGCGCAGATAAAAGCTATGGGCTAGGCCTTGCGATTGTTGAAAAAGTAGCTGATTGGCATCATGGCAGCGTAAAAGTAAGTAAAAGTAACCAATTAGGTGGAGCCTGTTTTACACTCATTATCGATCAACATCACAAAGCGTAAAGCATTAATTACACCCTGTAATTAACATTTTAAAAACAAAAACAACCTGTTAACTATAACTATACAGTAACATTTATTAAAAACATCGCGTATACCATACTACTGGCATACTAAATTGTGTGAGATCAGCAAATAAGCACTTTTTATTTTTTTACATTTCCAGTAGATTGTCTGCGCCGTCAAAAAATAGAGAAGTACAATAATATGAGCGCAGTTAGAGGCGAGTTTAGTTCTCGTTTTGGTTTTATTATGGCCGCCGCAGGTTCTGCTGTTGGCTTGGGTAATATTTGGGGATTCCCTACACAAACAGCCAGCAATGGTGGTGCTGCTTTTTTAGTAGCATATTTAGTACTCGCGTTCTTTTTGGCTTACCCAGCTTTAATGGCCGAACTTATGATTGGTCGCCATGGTCAAGCAAATGCAGTTTCATCGCTTCAAAAAATATCTAATAGACCTTGGCAAAAACACTTCGCGTTTATTGTGGGTTTTGGCGGTATTTTATGTGCTGGATTTATATTAAGTTTTTACGCGATTGTTGCCGGTTGGATGCTCAGCGCAACAGCAGAGCCAATAGCGACGCTTGTTGGTGCAAACTCTACATCCACATGGCTAAGCGAGCAATCACTTACGCGAAATATTATATTTACTATGGTCTTTATCTTATTAACCGTCGCTATTATTAGTCGAGGTGTTGAAAATGGTATAGAAAAATGGTCAAAGCGTTTAATGCCTGCATTACTGGGAATTTTATTTTCATTAATTGCTTATGTAATGACGCAAAATGGCGCAATGGAAGGCTTAAAGGCGTACTTAGTTCCTGATTTTTCTTCTATTTTTGATCCTCAGTTATTAGTCAGTGCGTTAGGCCAAGCTTTTTTCTCATTATCATTGGGTACCAGTGTAATGATTATTTATGGCTCATACATTAGTAAAAAAGAGAACCTCGTTTCATTAGGTGCTTATGTAACCCTTATTGACGTCTTCATTGCCTTTGTAGCAGGTTTACTTATTATTCCTGCAATGTATGTCGCTCAAGCACAAGGCGTAGAAATATTTTCACCGGTAACAGGGAAGCTGTTATCAGAAGATACATTAGTATTCCAAGTACTACCTGCATTATTTGATGGTATGGGTAGCGTAGGCTTATTTGTTGGCTTTGCATTTTTTGCGTTGATGAGCATAGCAGCGCTAACATCATCAATCTCAATGCTTGAAGCACCGGTATCATACACAGTAGAACGCTTTGCAATGAAACGTGTGCAAGCTACTTGGTTCATTGGCGCTTTAATTGCTGTCGTTAGTATTACAATTGTATGCAATCTCAGCTCTTTATTTGGTCTGGTTATAACACTTACAACGAAAGTTGCCCAACCACTATTAGGGTTAATGTGTTGCATATTTGTTGGTTGGATTTGGTACAGGGGTTCACTACTCAAAGCTATTCAACAAGGAAACCCTGAAGTCCATAATACATTTTTTTGGAAAATATGGCCTTGGTATACTAAGTTTGTATGCCCACTAGCAATAGGTACAGTTTTTTTACATTCGTTATTAAGTTAAGCACTATAAAAATAGCCCACATTTGTGGGCTATTTTGTTAGCTATTAAATTAAGTCACTTAGCGTAGTAAAAATCACTAAACCACTTTTAAAATCATGTCTTGATGAGGAATGCCATCTTCAAGGTACTCTTCCCCCACACTTTCGAAACCAAATGAGCGATAAAAGTCGAGTAAATATGTTTGCGCGCCAATGTAAATATCACGCTCAGGCCACTGGTCTTTACAACACTTTATAGCTGTAGCTACAAGCTCACTTGCATAACCTTTGCCTCGTACCTTTTCATTCACTAAAACACGCCCTATTGAGCTGTACTGCGCGTTTCTATCATAACAACGAGCGTAGCTAAGCAACTTATTATTATCAATGCTATATATGTGCCGAGTAGTTACAGCAACATCATGATCATCAAGCTCTGGGTAAGGACAAGCCTGCTCAACTACAAACACATCCACCCGACCGCGAACAATAGTAAAAAGTGTATGTGTATCAAAAGCCTCAAATGACTCACATTTAAACTGCATATTAAATCCTATAGACAAAAAACCCAGCCTAAGCTGGGTTTGTTTAAATCACTGGCGAGTATTAAGCAAATAAACGCTCTAACTGATCACAAAGCTGTGAAAGATTAACATGATCATGCTCTATTGTTACGTCAATATAACCATCACCTTTAAAAGCACGATCGAGCTCAATTAAAACATGTGTTTTATGCGCTTCCGGCACAAACGACAATTCAATTTCCTGAATGCCAAATAAGCTTCTGCTATTAGGTTTATATTCAAGCTCTTGATAACAGCCAGATACAGACTGAAATGTAGATGCGCGTAAATGCCCCTTCTCCACATCAGCTTTAGCTAAGCTAAAACCTAATTTTTCCATTGCCTGCATACAGGTTTTAACTGCTTCATTAGGGTAAATATGCAAATGGTCTTTATCAGTAGGGTCAAGTGCTAAATCAATATCCAAACCAGTTTCTAGCCAAACGTGAGATTGATTGTAACCTGCATTAATTTCTGTAATTGGTGTTTCAGAGTGAAGACGCGCCTCAAAAGGAATACTTTTAACTTCGCCAGGCTCAATTGTACCAATTTCAGTGATGCGCCACTGATCAATTACATGATTAGTAAAATAGTCCCCATCATCTCCTGCTACTTTAACACGAGTCATTAGTAGCAAATCTAATCCTGATATTTCTTGGCTTACATCACCTGCAGTAATCACAATTTGTGCATTGAAAAGCTGGCCTGGTTGCAAGTGCTCTGTCTCTAAAATAGTGTCTACTTTAGCGGCACCAATACCTACCGATGCTAAAATCTTTTTAAACATATATTTCTCCTTAAGCTGAGCGGCTCTGTTATATGCTCTAACTTAAACCTCTTCGTTATCGCATCTTAACCATATTTAAAAGCGGTTGTCAGTGAAAAAGTGTTATTTACATGCTATTTACGATTAAATACGTGTTGTATGAGCATTTTTCATACGCAGTAAGGTATCAACTTCATTAAATGAGCATGTCTTTACACTATATTTATTTTCATTGATATGAGTTTTTCGCTACACTGCAATACCAAATGAAGTGATATTAAGAATTATGGAACTAATCTATTTTGCTACCGCGTTTGTTTGTGGTTTTGCTGTTTACCAATTAAAACTACCTCCTCTTATTGGCTTTTTATTAGCAGGCTTTGCTTTAAATTTATCGGGTTATAAAAGTACAGAATTGCTTGATACAATTGCAGCCCTTGGTGTTACCCTTTTATTATTCAGCATTGGCTTAAAACTCAAAGTTAATAGCTTAATGAAACCGCAAGTCTGGGCACCAGCCACGCTTCACATTATTTTTAGTAGTGCTTTATTCAGTGGCTTTATGTTATTGCTTGGGGTCTTCGCCCTCCCTCTTTTTGTCGACTTGAGTTGGCAAAGCGCCTTATTAGTTGGGTTTGCCCTAAGTTTTTCTAGTACAGTATTTGCGGTGAAAGTACTCGAAGAACGCGGAGAAATGGCAAGTTTACACGGCAAAATTGCCATTGGTATATTGGTAATGCAAGATATATTCGCCGTAATATTTTTAGCAATTAGTACAGGCAAAATCCCTAATGTTTGGGCGTTGGCGCTTATTGTTGCTCTACCTTTATTGCGCCCTCTTATGTACTGGGTGCTTAATCGCTCTAAACATGGTGAGCTACTCCCATTATTTGGCTTTTTCTTTGCGCTTATTGCAGGTTATAACGCATTTGAATATGCAGGCCTTAAAGGTGATTTAGGAGCACTTATAATAGGAATGATGTTTGCACCGCATAAAAAAGCTGGCGAATTATCAAAATCGTTACTTAATTTAAAAGATATATTACTGGTTGGTTTTTTCTTAAGCATTGGCTTAAATGCCGAGCTAACGATTAATTCTTTAATTATTGCCATCATACTTATTTTTGTATTACCGATTAAAATAGCCCTTTATTATTTATTTACAAATGCATTTAAACTACGTGCTCGTACGTCGCTACTTACAGCCTTTAGTTTATCCAATTACAGTGAGTTTGGCCTTATTGTATGTGCGGTAGCGGCTACAACGGGGATGATTACTTCTGAGTGGTTAGCGGTAATGGCTATCGCTGTTTCTATCACCTTTGTGATTGCATCTCCTCTAAACAAGCGCTCAAACGAGTTATATGTAAAAGTAGAACATTGGCTATTAAAGTTCGAAAGTAAAACACGCTTAGCAGAAGAACTACCTGTAAATCTGAACGATACTAAAATAGTTATTTTTGGAATGGGTCGAATTGGTACTGGTGCATACGAAACAATTAACGCTACGCACCCAAATTTAGTTGCTGGTATTGACATAAAACCTGAGGTGGTTGATAAACATATTAATAGAGGCAGAAAAGTGCTGATTGCAGATGCAACCGATCCCGACTTTTGGCAACGCGTAAACCACTCTCATGTAGAAATGGTTATGCTTACAATGCCAAAGCATATGCAGAATATTTTTGCTTTAGAGCAGCTCCAAGCCTCAGGTTATAAAGGTCAGGTAACTGCCATTGCAAACTACCCAGATCAACAAAAAGAGCTTGAAGATATGGGCGTACACTCGACCTATAACTTTTACCTAGAGGCTGGTAGTGGTTTTGCTGAACATGTAAAACAAAAACTGTTTACGTAAAGTGAGATCTAGTCCTTAATAATTACTAAAGATAATTTAAGCTTTTTTCCTACACGGATGTAGGTAATGGGCGTTATCAGAACGTAGAAACGTGTTAATAATTTTTATTTAGAACAACTAGGTAAAAAAATTTGCCTAGTTCGGCGCAATTTTCTTACCGTTAAATAGACTCCATATAGAAGCAGATTGGTATAAATCCCCCCAAGTTAGAACAAATTTTAATCCGGAAAGATCAACAAGCAATAGCTAAAAAATAAAAATAATGAACTATACATTTATTTTAATACTTTTTGATGACTGAAAATCAATTCTATTTACATTCCTTTACAAGCGGGCCAACTAACATGTAAAAAAACAGGTAAACTGTTCGTGTTGGTTAAATAAGCTTCATGTTCTAAGACTTAATTAATTAGACTCCAGCTAATTAAAGTTCAACTAAGTTTAATTTTCTAACATAAATTCTTAATTAAGAGGGCCTACTCCCTCACTCAATAGGCTGTTTCTTGCCCGTCACAGCCTATTTTATTTCCTTAAAACACCTTACACTTAACTATGTCTTATACATTGAAGTAAGTGAATGGATCCAGAACAATTAAAACTTGCCATTAATACCAAGATGCCGTTTGGAAAATATGCAGGACGCCCATTATTAATGCTGCCAGAGCCTTATCTTGTGTGGTTTAAGCAACAAGGCTTTCCTGATTCAAAACTAGGTAGTCAATTAGCAATGATGTACGTAGTAAAGTTGAATGGGCTTGAGCAAATGTTGATGCCGTTATTAGAAAAAAAATAAAATAATTGGAAACTATTTTTAAAATACACGGTCTACTACTTTGCTACTTGTTGATTTTGGTTTTAACCACAAAAAAAGCGCCTTAAGGCGCTTTTTTTATATCCTCCATGAAACTACTTTTTAGCGGCAAGCTAATGACAAATTTAGCCCCACCAAGGACTGATTTTTCAACCCAGTAATCACCTTGATGCCAAGATACAATTTTACTCACAATAGCGAGTCCTAAACCAAACCCACCTGTTTTTTTGTCTCTACTCTTATCGAGGCGCGTAAAAGGTTTAAACACATTTTCTCGCTCCATTTCAGCGATACCTATTCCATCGTCTTCAACAATAAATAGTATGCTGTGAGGCTCAGTAAGCAGTGTTACTTTTACTTGGCTTATTGCGTATTTAATAGCATTACCAATCAAGTTCTGAAATACGCGAGCAATGAAATGACTATCGCATTTATAGCTTAACTTGTCAGGCAAGTTATTTATAAGTCTAATTCGCGTGTCAAAATTTAGCTTTTCAATACTTATTTTAACCAATCCGACTAGATCACAACTTACAGACTGTAAACTTGGTTGCTGAGAGTCTAACCTTGCGTATTCAAGCATTTCTGAAACAAGTGATTCAAGTTCATTTATATCAGCGCTCATATTAGCTAAATATTTTTCGCTTTTATCATCTAAAAGTTGATCTTGGAGCATAGCAATTGCAAATTTAAGACGTGCCAACGGCGTTCGAAATTCATGAGAAACGGACGATGTAAGCTCCTGCTGAGCTGTTAATAAAAAAGTTATACGTTGTTGCATTACTTTTAGTGTATCGGTAACGGGTAAAAAGAACGATTTAGAGGTATTTGTTAATTGAAAATCTTGCAAGCCTTCGACGGCCTCACATGCGTGTCGTAATTTAGAAAAATCACGCCAAAGTAAAAAGCTCCAAAGACCTACAGGCACACCAACAATAATAAGTAATAACAAATATGGCCAAACAGAAGTGGGGGTAGACGTTGATACTCCTACAGGACCAACCTGTAGCAGTTCATTTTCGCTAAGCTCTACATACCATACAATACGTTGTTGTTTATCGTATAAATAGAGGTAGTGATTGTCTGTTAATTTCGCTTGTTGTGCTAAAGGTAATATTAAATCACGACGAGCAATTATGTGGCTTTCAAAATTATGTTCTAGCTTTTTTAGACCGTTAGGAGTTTGTGAGAGCAACCAAAGCGATTGCCCAAACTCATCGTCTAATAATACTTGCTGCTGTGAGTCTTCATAAGGCCATAACTGTTCAACTACACCGCTTACTACGAATAAAGAAACCACGATGTAAATATATAAACTCGTAAACAGTTTTCCCATTAAAGCCGACTAACCCATAACATTAATTATAATTCCCATGCATCAGAAACAAATAAATAACCTTGTCCCCACACTGTTTTGATACGATAAGGCTTATCGCTATTGTCACCTAGTTTTTTACGAATGCGTGATACCCTAACGTCAACAGTTCGATCAAGACCGTCGTACTGACGTCCTATCATATGTTGATGGACATGTTCACGACTAAGCACTTCACCCGCATTAGAGGCCAGTAACCAAAGTAGTTCAAATTCATGAGAAGTAAGCGTTATTTCATTATTATTTAATTTTACGATACGGCTTGTTTTATCTATGCTTAGATCACCAAACTGTAACTCTTCACTTGCTTTCACGATAGGTTGACCACGGCGTAACAGCGCATTTATTCTGGCGAGTAATACACGCGGTTCGGCAGGTTTTATAACGTAGTCATCAGCACCAAGCTCTAAACCAAGTACCTGATCAAAATCTTCACCTTTGGCTGTTAGCATAAGAATAGGCAGAGTATATTTATCGCGAACTTGACGGCAAACGCTAAAACCATCTTTTCCTGGTAGCATTACATCTAAAATAATTAGATCGACTGGATTAGCTTCTAAGTAGTCAAAGACTGCATCGCCACGATCTAACACTGCGACTTCTAAGCCGTTATGTTCAAGGTAATCTTTTGTTAATTGCTGTAAGCCGAGATCATCTTCAACAAGTAAAATTTTTGGCATTAGTTGCTCCTAATTTAAAAAAAGCTCCACGGAGAGCGAAGTCTGCGCCTATTTTTCTTTGCGTGCGCGCTCTGTACTTCAACCTGTATTTTTGCTAATAGTACACCCGTGTGAGGATTGATTAGGGAGTATATGGTCTCTACCTGAACCCGCGCTTTATAATTGAATTGCCCCGAACGTTGCTGTTTCCAACAATAAATTTTTTCATCTTGTTGATATAAACAAACATCACTCAATGCTTCTTGCTGCCAATTAAATTGTAAATCAAGATCACAAAATGCTTGTTGCTCAGAAATCACACATACTTTGGGAGAGACGCTAAAATTAGCGGTTTGTGCTCTGCAAGAACCACTAAATAGCGATGCTATAAACACAATAAACATTAAATACTTCATATTAAAAAGTATGATCTAATCCTATAAAGGCAGTCATTGAATAAGCATGTTCAAAGAGCGGACTACCATCCATAGCCGAATAATTGTAATATGCTAAATGAAAACGAAGTGAGTTAACCTTACTCAGCGGCCAACGGGCGTCGATTTTAGCATAAGGCTGCCAACTACTGCCAACATCAATTTTACCTAATTGAGTTTCGTCGGTTTTTAGTCCATAGAAGTAGTCATTTAGTTCAGCCGATTTATAATTTATTCCCAGCGTCGGTTTTATTTTTAACTTTCCAACTTCAGCATGATATTGCCACTGCAATGCACCACGCAATCCGTTATAAACACTGGTAACATCATGAAGTGCTTGAATAGAAAATACGTTAGCATCATCTACATAGTGATATGCAATGCCCGCATCGAGGGCAATATGGCGTTTTTCTATGTCATTTATACTGATATTTTTGGGAGATGAAGTACTTTGTTGCTGCACTAACTGACTGTTTAACGCACTCGTTTGCAGAGTAAAAATATTAGTAGGATGCCAATCAATAAAAAAACGAGACTCTGCATTTAATTCACTAACAAGGTTTAAATTATGTTTTTGACTTTGTATAAAAGAATAACCAAGCCTTCCATTATCGAAAAACCAGTGCTGGCCATAAAAAGCCACCTGCGGAATCAACACAAGGGGAATGTTGTCCCCACCTCGTAATGGGTTTGTAACAACTCCAGCACCAGCGCTTAGACTAAAATGCCACTGCTCTATAGCTATATGTTGCTCTTCAAACTCTTGTGTTACATTTTTAGCTTGCTGTCCATTGGCAGCAAAGCATGCAACTAAAGTGATCAGCAAAAAAGCTGTTAATATTGAAAAGTTAAACCGCATCAGTATAAGTCAAAGTGTGTGAAAATTATTAAGTGCCCCATAGTAGCAAGGTCGTTTTAAACTAGCTCTAGCTAGTTACAATCATTCACAATTTTTATACATATCAATTAACTTATGTGCATTATTTGAACAATTAAACATCTGGCGCTATCTCTATTCGATTACGACCATGAGTTTTTGCTATGTAAAGCGCTCTATTAGCGCGTTCAACTAACACAGTGCCATTAGTAAATGGTCGTAGAATAGCCAAACCAAAACTCGCAGAAATAGCACGTTTAGTATTAGTATCACCTTTTTTACGAACAGCCAATTTTGCAATATCCAAACGAATACAATCTGCAAATGCCATCATATCGTTGATAGTGTCAAAATAAGCTGTAATACAAAATTCTTCACCGCCATAACGATAAACTTTTGCAGTCTCTTTAATTTTTTCTTTCACTTTTTTTGCTACTAACTTTAATACTTCGTCACCTTTTTGATGGCCAAAGTCATCATTAAAACGCTTAAAATGATCAATATCAAACATAATGAGAACCGCAAGTGATGTGTGTTGATTTTGCTCAGAATACTTTTTACAAAAATCCGTAATATCTAAATCAAACTTACCTCGGTTATAAAAACCAGTAAGAGGGTCTGTATCAGCAACTTTTTTTGAAACATTGAGTGCTTCTTTTAAGTCTTTTATTTCATTATAAGCAAATGCAAGTTTAGTTTGAAACTCACGTGCATGATTTTGCATTGCAATCGATTCATCGGTTAAACGTTCAACGCACCCAAGCACTTGATTATACGAGCTAATATCTGTAATCAAATTTAACTCATTCTGGGAGTCAACCAAGGTTGTAGTAAAACTTTTTGAATGCTCAAGCGCAATGCCTAAATCTTGTTGCACTTGATCGATTGTGCTATAAAATTTTTCGGATACGTCTTGAAATAACGCTAAATCGTCTTTATTTAAATGCTTATCAAATATTGCCTTCGCTCTATCTTGAGTGCATGTTTGTTGCTGAGCAATGACATGATCAAGCTCTGCATTTAAAGAGGGTTTATTACCTTGTATATAACAATACCAAATAGCGTAATTGATTGGCGTAACCGGCATGCGGTACTTTACCATCATAGGAATCGCCTTTTTTAGGCATTGAGCAGAATGAGCAAGTGATACGGCACGATCCATAGTAAAATAAACTCTCAAGCGTCATTATTTTTATTGTTAGGTTTTTGATGTTAATTAATAGTAAACCTATAAGCAACTAATATTCATACTATTTTATGAACTAAATGAATATTTGATCCTTTAAATAGCACTTGCGTCTAAAGTTTGTGCAATACTCCATAAAGCGCTAATAGCAGGATCATTTAACTCTTTACGAAGGACAGCTAGACCAATCTCAAAACCTTCTGGAGTAGCCCTCTTTGTATCCAATACTTGTACCTTATCCTGCAGTGGACTGTTATCTAGCACTATTTTAGGGACCATTGCGACACCTAAACCCAGACTCACCATTGACACCATAGCTTCATGTCCAGCGACTTGCGCATAAATCTTTCCATGAACATTATTTTTACGCCACCACTGCTCAAGTCGCTGCCTTGAAAAACCTTGCTCCGGAACAATAAATTCAAGTTCAGACCAATCAATATTATCACCGCTCTTTATTAACTTTTCAGTGATCTGACAATGAATTCTAGGTGCAATTAAAACAAGTGGTGAATAGCCTATTTTTACAAATGCTATTTGTGTAGGAAGCTTATTTGGCTTGGCTGCAATTGCCATCGACTCGTGACCATCGAGTACCCTATTAATAGCTAAAGCTGGATCACCGGTATTTAAAGTTATTTCGATATGCTGATGCTGTGCACGTAATTGCTCTAATATTTGATGTAAAAAACTATAAGAAGCTGTCACTGAGCAATAAATACTAACATTGCCATAAATATGCTGTTGTGGATCTTTCACATTCGCTTTAAAACGTTGCCAACTGGCTAACGTTGCCGTAGCGTAATCAATAAACGACTCTCCTTCACGTGTTAATTTAACACTGCGGTTATCGCGTATAAATAATGCAACACCAACCTCTTCTTCCAAGTGTTTTATATTGCGGCTCAAAGTAGGCGCACTTATATGGCAAAGTTCGCTTGCGCGGCCAAAATGAAGTGTTTTAGCCAGTGCTAAAAAGTAGTTTAAATGTTTATGATCCATATTAAATCCTGCATTTCACATTATGAAACACTTTAATTCAAATATATCATTTTACGCAAGTGACTATTTTACATATGGTGTTTGTAAGCGCAGTAAACATTGCGCATCTAACAAATATTACTTTATAGGACACTAACAATGGCGAATTATTTCAATACCTTACCTTTACGCGAGCAATTAGCGCAATTAGCGCAATGTGAATTTATGGACGCAGGCGAGTTTGCCAATGGCGTTGATGCACTTAAAGGTAAAAAACTCGTTATTGTAGGCTGTGGCGCACAAGGTTTAAACCAAGGCTTAAACTTACGTGACTCTGGTTTAGATGTTTCATACACATTACGTGCATCAGCCATTTCTGAGCGCCGTCAATCTTTCCTTAATGCATCTGAAAATGGCTTTACTGTAGGCACTTACGAAGAATTAATTCCTACAGCCGACGTAGTACTTAACTTAACGCCAGATAAACAACATAGCGCTGTAGTAAGTGCGATTATGCCGCTTATGAAAAAAGACTCTACACTTGCTTACTCTCATGGCTTTAATATTGTTGAAGAAGGCATGCAAGTGCGTGAAGACATTACCGTAATCATGGTTGCGCCTAAGTGTCCTGGTTCTGAAGTCCGTGAAGAATACAAACGTGGTTTTGGTGTACCAACTCTAATTGCAGTTCACCCAGAAAATGACCCTCAAGGTCTTGGTTTAGCACAAGCTAAAGCGTATGCAGCGGGTACTGGCGGACATCGCGCAGGTGTACTTAAATCATCATTTATCGCCGAAGTTAAATCTGATCTAATGGGCGAGCAAACCATTTTATGTGGCATGTTACAAACTGGCTCTATTTTATGTTTTGATAAAATGATAGAAAAAGGCATTGATGCTGGTTACGCATCAAAACTAATTCAATACGGTTGGGAAGTAATTACCGAAGCACTTAAGTACGGCGGCGTTACTAACATGCTTGACCGCCTTTCAAACCCTGCAAAAGTAAAAGCGTTTGAACTAAGTGAAGAGCTAAAACTAATTATGCGCCCGCTTTATAATAAGCACCAAGATGACATCATCGACGGTACTTTCTCACGCACCATGATGGAAGACTGGAATAACGATGACGTAAACTTACTTAAATGGCGCGCAGAAACAGCTGAAACTAACTTTGAAAAAACTCCAGCTGGCGATGTAGAGATTTCTGAACAAGAATTTTTTGATAACGGTATTTTAATGGTAGCAATGGTTAAAGCAGGTGTTGAACTTGCATTTGAAACCATGACTGCCGCAGGTATTATTGAAGAGTCGGCTTACTACGAGTCATTACACGAAACGCCATTAATTGCTAATACTATTGCGCGTAAAAAGCTTTTTGAAATGAACCGTACTATCTCTGATACTGCAGAATACGGCTGTTATTTATATAACCATGCATGTTTACCATTACTTGCTGATTTTATGAAAAACGTTGATACAGACATTATTGGTAAAGGCCTTGGCGAGCACAGTAACCAAGTTGATAACCAAACATTAATTCAAATCAATGCGGCACTGCGTGAACACCCTGTTGAAAAAGTAGGTGCTAAACTACGTGGCTACATGTCTGCAATGAAGAAAATTGTTTAATTCTAGACAATAAAAGTTTCGCTTGTTAGAAACCAAGCCCATATGCTTTTAGCACGTGGGCTTTTTTATGCATATTCACAACACTGCTTACTTTCATTTGTTCAGCTTAAGCTAATAATTAGCCCATAATAAATAATGTGCTAACATGGCTTTCTAATTAAGTTGTAAAATAAATTATTATGATGTTACAAAACCTTTCTATTACTCAAAAAATAACAGCCCTTGGCAGTAGTATTGCTATCTTTGTTGCCGCACTAATAGGCCTAACCTCGTTATACAGTTCAGAAGATATTATTGAACAACGTATGATTGAGTCTGAACTTCCAAGTAAGCTGCAAACTATCAGTAACCATATTGGTGGTGAAATAAACGCACTCATTGGTGCTGCTGAACAATTATCGTCAAATGAATTCATTTTACAATGGTCGCAAACTAATACTAAAAATGATGCTGTCTTACTTAAAGAATTAAACCGTTTAGTTACGCAGTACAATTTAGCAACCGCGTCTTGGGCAAATAGAGACACAGCTCAATATTGGAACCAAAATGGCTTTTTGCGCGTATTAAAAAATGATACTGCTGATGGCTGGTTTTTTGCATTTAAACAATCGAAAAAACCATACTCAATAAGTATTTACCAAGAGTCTGCAAATGATGTAAAAATGTTTATAAATCATCAACAGCCTAATGGAACAGGCTTAGCTGGCCTTGCTAAAAGTATTACTGAGATGCAAAAGCTATTGCAGCAATTTAAAATTGAACAAACTGGTTTTGTATTTATTGCAGATAAAAGTGGTTTAATTCAGCTGCATAAAGATTCAAGTAAAGTAGCAAAAGTTAATATTGATGAATTATTTACAGCTGACATACACAACCAGCTATTAAGCAGTTATGGCTTTGTATTAAAAGAAATAAACTTAAATGGTGAACCAACCCTCGTGGCGGCAACACCAATCAAAAACACCGATTTATATGTTGTCGCCCAAGTGCCAAAAAGTGAAGTATTCGCAAGCGTAAATACCCTGCAATGGCAAATTTTTACTTTTACATTAATCATTGCATTAGTTGCTAGCCTAATTAGTTACTTACTTGCTCGATCGCTCTCATCACCTTTATCTAAAATGGCAGAACTATTTTCACGCTTGGGTTCTGGTGATGCTAATCTTGCTTATAGATTACCGGAATCAAGCCAACCAGAGCTTAATAACTTAAGTGCTGGTTTTAATCAGTTTATCGAAAAAATAGAAATTGCTATTCAGCAAGTCGCGAATGAAAGCCATGACATAAGAAAAAGTTCAGATCATGTTTTTGAACAAGCTAAACGCAATTCACTCGCTATCGATAGTCAAAAAGAACAAACGATCTCGGTTGCTGCTGCAATAAACCAAATGGGTGCAACAGTACAGGAAATAGCACAAAGTGCGGCAAACACAGCAAAACTCACTGATAGCAGCCGTGAAAAAACTATACAAAGCCATCAGCAAGTTGTTCAAAGTCAGACAACTATTTCTGCTCTTGCGAGTGATATAGATGGCATTACAGAGCAAGTTACCCTGTTGTCCAAAAAAACAATTGATATTGCTAACATTATTGATGCAATCAGAAGCATTTCTGAACAAACTAATTTATTGGCATTGAACGCAGCTATTGAATCGGCTCGAGCTGGAGAGCATGGTCGCGGGTTTGCTGTTGTTGCCGACGAAGTGCGCGCACTAGCAAACCGTACTTCTCAGTCAACAAATGAAATTCAGTCAATGATAGAAGAGCTAACACAGATTTCTGATGATGTAGTTAACGATATTAGCCAATCAAAAGATAAAGCGCAGCAAAGCGTAGGGGCAATGCAAAACTCAGTAGAGTTACTCAATACGATAACCGAAACTGCAAACCAAATAAACGATATGGCCACACTTATAGCCACAGCAACAGAGCAGCAAAGCAATGTAGTTGCCGATGTAGGACGTAACATTGAGCAAATAAGTGAAATTAGTGATAAAGCAATGAGTGAGCAAATTAATACAGAGCAAGCCATTCGTGATTTAGCAAATAGCGCTCAAACTCTTGATGAGCTTGTCGATACATTTGAAAAGCATCGTTAAGTGGTTTGGCACTGCTATTACGAACAAGCTAGTATTAACTGCAGTTAATGCTAGCTTGTTCGTAGAGGTGAAGTTTTAATTACGATGAATAAAATTAATTAAAGTTTATATTTACAGCGATTTAGTCTTATTAATATCCACTTTTTTAAAATTGAGAACATATGCCTCTTTTCTAACTTTTGTCAGTTTTTTAATCTGATGCTCCAACTTACTCGCATCACTTTTACTGCCCACTTTTTGTTGGTGGATAAGCAGTAAAGGGCCTTTCCCTCTGAGGTTTTTGGCCCCTTTACCCACTTGATGTGTAGCAAAGCGTTTTTCTACATTTGTTGTAATACCCGTGTACCAATGCCCAAAGCGAGTCTGCACGATGTACAAATACCAAATAGAATCCCTTTTTACATTACAAGATTCAATATGATGTAAACTTTTTTCATTATTAATGGTCAAAATATTACCTTAACGCCCTTAACAAAAAACAATTGCTAAAAGGGTTTTACCTTCAGTGACTAATCGGTATCATGCAGATTATAAAAAATAAGGATCACAACTAACAATGCAGTCGTTAAAAACTTTTTCCCTTTGGCTTATCGTTGCACTAACACTCAGTACAACAGCGGGTTGTTCTAGCTGGGTATACAGAATCAACATCCCTCAAGGTAATTTTTTAGAGCAATCTGATGTTGAAAAGCTTCGTGTTAGTATGACTCGAGAGCAAGTTATTTACGTTTTAGGCCGTCCAATTGCCGAGGATGCTTTTGATAACAATACATGGCGTTACGTTTATAGCTTCAATAAAGGCCGTAAAAACGAGCAACACAAATCTTTAGTTATTAAATTTGAAAACGAAAAACTAGTCTCTATTTCGGGCGATTATGATCAGCCAGGAAATTTTAACACACCGCTAGAGCAATAAAAAAGCGAGTTGTGCGTTAATAAAAAAGGTGAGCCGTGCTCACCTTTTTTATTTCTACGTTAACGTTCTAATGGACGCCCACCCGTTACTTTGTTTGCTCGCCCTTCTTCCTTTGCTTTTTCAGCGCGTTTTCTACGGGCATCTTTAGGATCTGCAATTAATGGGCGATAAATTTCAACTCTATCACCATTTTTAAGTTCTTGATTTAATTTTACCGTTCGATTCCAAACGCCTAGAGTTAATGAAGTAGCCTCTATTTCTGGACATTTTTCTATAATGCCAGATTGGATAACAGCTTGCTCTGCTGTCGTCCCCTCTGGTACTTCAAGTGATAAACACGTCGCCATGGTTGGTAATGCAAATACCACCTCAACATTAATCATACTCGCGCTCCATAAACCTGCTTGGCACGTTGAGTAAATGCACTCACCATGTTTTTGGCAACATCGTTAAATATTTTACCAAAAGCAAGTTCGATTAATTTGCTTGAAAACTCAAACTCTAGCTCTAAATAAACTTTACATGCTTTAGCATCAAGTGCTTGAAAGTGCCAACGACCCTGCAGCATTTTAAATGGCCCATCCACTAGGCGCAGTAACACGGTTTGTTCATCAACAAAGGTGTTTTCGGTGGTAAACCACTTTTTTATACCCGCCTTAGATATTTCTAAACTCGCGGTCATGTTATTATCATGCTGTGAAACAATTTTTGAGTCTGAGCAATTTGGTAAAAACTGTGAATAAGCTTCTACATCATTAACTAGATCAAACATCTCTTTAGTGCTGTACATAACAAGCGCACTTTTTTCTATTTGTGGCATACTCACTCCCAACTGTGTGGGCGAATTTTAGCAAGCTTTGTGCGTTTCCCCAAATTTTCATACAGCTTAAATAAAAGCTTAATTTTTAAAAGCATTATTAAAAAATCGATGTAAAACATCTCACATTACGTATATTATAGGGCACTATGGCTAAGAAAAATTCATCAAAATCGACAAGTAATACCATCGCGCTAAACAAAAAAGCGCGACATGAGTATTTTTTACACGATAAGTTTGAAGCGGGTGTCGAACTCCAAGGCTGGGAAGTTAAAAGTATCCGAGCTGGAAAAGTAAACATCACCGAAACTTATATTCACCTTAAAAATGGCGAAGCATTTTTACTTGGCGCGCAAATCCAGCCACTTAATAGTGCATCAACCCACGTAATTTGCGATCCGTTACGTTATCGTAAATTACTATTAAGCAGACGCGAACTTGACCGTCTACTCGGAGCAACAGAGCGAGATGGTTATTCATTAATTGCTACTGCTATGTACTGGAAGAAATGTTGGGTAAAACTTGAATTTCATCTAGCAAAAGGTAAAAAGCTACATGACAAACGAGACGACGGGAAAAACAAAGATTGGTCTCGCGAAAAAGAACGCTTAATGAAGCACAAAGTATAATAAAAATGCCTAACCTTGTTAGGCATTTTATTTGATATGGATAACCTCCCCGTAGTAAACAGATCTCAAGAAGCTATTTAAAATGTTAACTCTGTTGAGCTTAATAGCAATAAAGTTGCGAGCGTCACGTAAATTCGCTTTGATAAATCTAGGCAAAAATTTTTATATTTAGTTGTTCTAAATAAAGAATTTTAACAACGTCATAGAGTTATTTAATTCGTTAAATTGTTCAAATATTTATGCCGGTTAGTATTGTCACGGCGCAAAGTTTATAACCTCGTAGACTCAAAAAGCCGAGCAACATAAGCTCTACCTTAGCTAAAAACCAAACGTTTGGTGAAAATTCAACCTAAAAAGATAAGCAGCCCTAATTTCCCAAGAAATAAATTATTACAAATTAGTTTTATCTTCATTACTTACTTTTTCAGCCTAATTTAACAAGACAAGAAATATCAAATACAGCGCCTATTCACGCCCAGTTTGGCCTCAAGCAAAAATATATAAAAATTAATATATAAAAACTCTTTAAAATTCATAATCAAACCCTAAAAAACACGATTGACAACCTTTAAGTTACATGTTATTAATCAATTCGTTTGTTAAGCAAATAATTTTACAATAAATAAACAAGGGTTTAAGGATGAAACAATCAACAGTATTTACACCTAGCATTATTGTGAGTGCAACACTCGCATTATCGGCAGGTTTTACAACAACAACTTACGCAGCAGAAGAAGCTAAAAAAGTAGAGCGAATTCAAGTTACTGGTTCTCGTATTAAGCGAACTGATATTGAAGGGCCTTCTCCGGTGCAATCAATCGGTAGAGCTGAAATCGAAAACATGGGTTACGATAACTTACAACAGCTTCTAGAAAGAATGCCTGTGGCAGGTAGCGGTACTTTTTCAACCCGTGGAAATAATCAAGACTCAACCGCTAACGGCTCAGCTGCAGTAAGCTTACGAGGCTTAGGTGCTGATGCAACACTGGTACTAATCAATGGTCGTCGTGTATCAATTAGTGCTTTTGCGGAAGGTATCACCAACTCATTTGTAGATATTAACAGTATTCCCGTTTCTGCTATTGAGCGCATCGATATACTAAAAGATGGCGCTTCAGCTATTTATGGCTCAGATGCAGTAGCCGGTGTAGTTAACGTTATTTTAAAGAAAGATATTGACGGCGTTGAGATTAATTTAGGCTATGGCGGTACAGATGGTCCAAATTATGAAGAGACAACAGCCAGCCTTGTTTGGGGTACTACAAGCGAAAAAAGTAGTGCATCCGTTATTATCGATTACTTTAAAAATACATCCCTTTCTTCTGATGAAATGGGCCGCCTAGGCACTGCAAACCAATCGCCTTATGGTGGTGAGGATTTCCGTTCATCTCGTGGTTTTCCTGGCTACTTTTATGTAGATGGTGTTAAAACTATCGATCCTGATTGTCCTGCTGAAAATGCAACTTCAAGTGGTAGCTGTTTATTTGATTACGGCCCATATGGCTATATTTCCCCAGCCTCTGAACGTATAGGCGCTATTTCACAATTTGAATACCGCTTTGATAACGGTATTACAGGCTTTTTAGAAATGGCTGTTCAGCATAATAGCTCTGTCGCTGCAGGAGCACCAACACCACTTGATGAAGATGCTGGCCTGACAGTGCCTGCTAGTCACCCTAACAATCCATTTGGTGAAGACATTCAAATTGGTCGTTACCGTACAGTTGATGCAGGTGCTCGCCAATGGGATATTGAGTCAGATACCTTACGCTTTGTTGCTGGGTTAAAAGGCGAAATAAACGATTGGAGCTGGGAAACAGCAGTACAAAAAGGTCGCAGTAAATCACTGCAAACTGGCGATCGCACACAAGGCTGGGTACGCACCGATTTTTTACAGCAAGAAATTGATGCCGGTAACTATAATCCATTTGGTGGCACATATAACGACCCTACTGTAGTTGACAGAATAACAACCAGCTTAGTACGTCGCGGTGAATCTCATATGACGTCTTTTGATGCCAATATAACTGGTGAAGCATTTAGTTTTGGTGGCGAAGCAGTAATGATGGCCGCGGGTATTGAATACCGTGAAGAAGATGTAAATGATATTCCTGATGATCAATTTCAACGCGGTTTGATATTTGGTACTGAATCAGTATCCGCTTCAGCAGATCGTGATCAATACGCTGCATACGTTGAATTCTCAATCCCGCTTGCTGAAAACCTTGAATTGCAATTAGCTGGTCGTTACGACGATTACAGCGACTTTGGTACTACAACGAATCCAAAAGTAGCTCTGCGCTGGGCACCGACTGATGAAGTAACCGTTCGAGGTTCATGGGCGCAAGGCTTTAGAGCGCCTTCATTAGCGCAAATAGGCTTAGGTCCGTCACAAAAGAGTCAATTTTTTGTTGATACGCAGCGCTGTGAACAAACTGGGTTAGATTGCCAAGCGCTGGATTACAATATTGAGTTCTCTGGTAACCCTGATTTACAAGCAGAAGAGTCAGAATCATGGAACGTGGGCGTTATATGGGCACCAACAGCCGAGTTTGGCTTAAGTGTTGATGTATGGAGTATTACCCAAGATAACAAAATAGATGAAGAAGAGTTTGGCCCTATTTACGCTGCAGAATGTGGCAGTCAAAGTAGTACCGTGTGTGTTCGTTTGGCCCCAACGGGTGGTGCAAGCTTGGGCACAATACAAAAAATACACAGCACCTTCAAAAATTTATCATCGCAAGAAGTGTCTGGTGTTGATGTTTCAGCAAACTATAATCACTCTCTTGATGACTTAGGTTTACTTAAATTTAATCTAGAGTGGGCATATCAAGATAAATTTGAAAAAGATGGCCGTGATTACACGGGTGAATATGGTTACCCAGAGCACCGCTTTATTTTCTCAACTAACTGGGAAATTGGCGATTTTAATACTAACGTAAATATCAGTTATGTGGGTGAATTTGAAGATACACCTGATATCGACTTTGATGGTAATTTAGATTTTGATAGTAATACATCGCGTATGATAGATTCACAAACGCTTGTGGATTTACAAACATCGTACCGTATTACTGAATCAGCTAAAATATCTTTAGGTGTTAATAACTTATTTGATGAAGAGCCACCATTTGCTATTGGTGATGGCGATGGCGATTTATATGGTTATGCGTCAGGTGTGCACAACCCTCGTGGCCGTTACCTGTATACTAAAGTAAGCTTCTCCTTCTAAGTAAAAGACACAAAAAAAACCGCCAATTGGCGGTTTTTTATTTAAAACTAAGGGCTAAATTATAGCTCGCCTTCGTTTTCAGATAAGAACTTTGCAACGCCTTCAGGGCTTGCGTCCATACCTTTTTTACCTTCAGTCCAACCAGCAGGACATACTTCACCGTGTTCAGTATGGAACGCTAGTGCGTCAACCATACGAAGCATTTCATCGATGTTACGACCTAGTGGTAAATCGTTCACTACTTGGTGACGTACATTGCCTTCTTCGTCGATTAAGAATGACCCACGAAACGCAACACCCGCTTCAGGATGCTCAACGTCGTATGCTTTACAAATTTCGTGTTTAACATCTGCAACTAGTGCGTATTGAACTTTACCAATACCGCCATCTGCTACAGCAGTGTTACGCCATGCGTTATGTGAGAATTGTGAATCGATAGAAACACCAATAACTTCTACGCCACGCTTTTGGAACTCTTCAAAACGCTTATCAAATGCAATAAGTTCTGAAGGACACACAAACGTGAAATCTAGTGGGTAAAAGAAGATAACTGCTTTTTTACCTTTGATTGTTTCATGAAGGTTATAGCTATCTACAATTTCACCGTTACCAAGAACAGCTGCAGCGGTAAAGTCTGGTGCCTGGCGGCCTACTAATACACCCATTTTATTCTCCAAATATTTTGAGTTTGTTTTCAATTGCTTTCGCAATGCTGGTACTTATATGGGCGCTAAAAATTAAAAACCAATAGCGCATACATATAATTAATTGGCATTCTAAATTTTTTAGTTTAAAAAGAACAATCGTATTTAGCGATGTGAGCAATCGAAAATAACGAACACTTACAACTTGCACTAATCTGCTTGAATAATAGATCTATTTTGAGGTGTAAATTGCGTTGTAATTAGATAGTATTTTTAGCGTTACTGAAGAAGGGTTAATACATTAAATTGTTTAAAAAAACATATAATGTGGTATGAATTTTTACAGATAAAAAAACCTGCAAATGCAGGTTTTTCGTTTAGATTTAATCCATTATATCCGAAGGCATATCACCTCGAATATTCTGCCAAATTTCACCCGTTTGATGACCATACTTACGCATCATAGAAATAGCGCCATCATGCTCTTTATTTTCAGCCAGTATAGTTAAATCTTTATAAAACTGACGAGCAAGCTCTCGTGTTCCTGCATCTGAAAAGTAATGACAACCAATCTTTGAATAAAACCCTCTAAAACCGTTAAGAATTAATACATAAATACGGTTATTACCAGCAACTGCTAATTCGTGATGAACTTTATAATCGTAATCAGCAAATGCCTGTGCAGTATCTTCTAATTCATGGCTTTGTGATAAAATTTCAATAACGCGCTCTGGATTCAACTTAATAGCGGCACGCGTATAAATAGCACTAATATTCGTTCTTGCCGATAAAAGCTGATCTGTCAGCTCAGGCATTTTATCTTCATCAAGGCGTGCTAACGTTTCAAGAATATTTAAACCAGACGTTTCCCAAAAATTATTAACTCGTGTCGGTTTACCGTGCTGGATAGTCAACCAACCATCGCGAGCTAAACGCTGTAGTACTTCTCGTAAAGTTGTTCTTGTGACACCAATTAACTCTGAGAGCTCTCGCTCGGCAGGTAGAATTGAACCTGGAGGGAAATCGCCATTCCAAATAGACTCAACTATATATTCTTCAGCAAATCCTGCTGGGCTTTTCGCTTTAAAAATTCTCATTCAATTCCCACTCGAAGTAATCTACAACTTATCGTCTTACACGAATAACTGACTGATTGTACCAGAGGAAGCACAACTAACAAGTAAAGTAAGGCATATTAGTTCAACCAAATGAGTAGAAATTTAATATTTATAAATAATTAAATTTTGATTTTTCTATTTTAGCTACAGTGTATATAAATATAGGCCACATTCACATTAGGTACATTGTTATCACTCGCATATTTTTGTTTACACAAAGCTTTAGCTGAATTAACTTAACGGGCACTAGCTATACATATAAGTACAATAAAAAGGAACACCTATGCAGCAGAGTGTTTTAACTGCAACATTTAAGAATTTTTTAGGTAATGCGCCACAATGGTATAAATATACGATCATTACGTTTCTAATTATTAACCCTATCCTTTTTCAACTAAATCAATACGTGGCAGGCTGGGCGTTAGTATTAGAATTTATATTCACCTTGGCAATGGCACTTAAATGCTATCCACTGCAGCCTGGTGGCTTACTTGTCATTGAAGCCTTATTTATAGGAATGACGACTGCAGGACAAGTTGAACATGAAATAGCACAAAACTTAGATGTAATTTTGCTGTTGATTTTTATGGTCGCCGGCATTTACTTCATGAAAGATTTATTACTCTACATTTTCACGAAACTAGTCGTGTCAGTCAGAAGTAAATCTATTTTATCTTTAGCGTTTACTCTTGCAGCTGCTTTTTTATCTGCATTTTTAGATGCATTAACAGTTATGGCAGTAGTCATTGCCGTTGCAATGGGATTTTACAGTATTTATCACAAAGTCGCGTCAGGAAAAGACTCCAACAGCGAACATGATATAAATGATGATAATCAAGTAAAAGAAGTTAATCGCCAAGAACTCGAAGAGTTTCGTGCTTTTTTACGTAACCTATTAATGCATGCATCTATTGGCACTGCACTCGGTGGTGTTTGTACTATGGTTGGTGAGCCTCAAAATTTAATTATTGCTGAACGAGCGAGTTGGCAGTTTGGTGAGTTTTTCTTAAGAATGCTGCCTATCACCTTGCCTGTATTTTTTGCTGGTTTATTAACTACTTTTGTTCTGGAAAAAACAAAAGCCTTTGGGTATGGCGCTAAATTACCTAAAAAAATTCACACTATCTTAAAAAATCACGCTGAAGGGCTTGATAGTAAACGAACTAAACGCGATAAAGTTAACTTAACTATCCAAGCGTTCATTGCGGTATGGCTTATTGTCGGTTTAGCAATGCATTTAGCCGCTGTTGGGTTAATAGGTTTATCAGTGATTATATTGGCAACTGCCTCTGCCGGTATTATTGAAGAACATCAACTAGGAAAAGCATTTGAGGAAGCTCTGCCATTTACAGCGCTTTTATGTGTGTTTTTTGCCGTTGTTGCCGTTATTATAGACCAACACCTATTCACACCTGTTATTGCTTGGGTACTTACATTTGAAGGGCAATTACAATTAGTCATGTTCTTTATCGCCAATGGGTTACTCTCCATGGTAAGCGATAATGTATTTGTTGGTACTGTGTATATAAACGAAGTTGCAGCGGCACTGAAAGCTGGGGAAATTACCCGTGATCAATTCGACCTTTTAGCTGTTGCTATTAATACAGGTACCAATTTACCAAGTGTTGCGACTCCAAACGGTCAAGCTGCATTTTTATTTTTGCTTACATCAACACTTGCCCCAGTACTGCGTTTGTCCTATGGGAGAATGGTTTACATGGCATTACCATATACAATCGTGTTAACTACTATAGGGCTTACCTTTACTTACATAGGTTTAAGCGATATGACCGAACTAATGTATCAATGGGGCTGGATAGATCATCATGTAGCGACCATAGGGGCTGCATCAAGTAGTCACTAATCTCATCTTAAAAAAAGCTACTTCGGTAGCTTTTCTTTCCTTTTTGTTGCTGCGTACTTTATCCTACGCCATAATATATCGTCTTATTTAAGCGTGGAATTTTTATGAACTGGCTTGCACAATTACCGACTCAACGTACCCCGTGGATTTTATTCACCGTTATTGTTTTTTTACTTGAAGTAACCGCCCTTTTCTTTCAATACAAAATGGGGTTAGCACCTTGCATAATGTGTATTTATCAACGTACCGCAGTACTAGGGTTACTTAGCGCTGGTATTATTGGCTCAATTAAACCGCAAAACAAAGTAGTCAGAATAGCGGCTTACTTAACTTGGGGCGTATCAAGTGTCTGGGGATACCTGATTGCTCAAGAACATATAGATATGCAAACCACCACAGACCCTTTTGCTTTTAGCTGTGAATTTGAACCTAATTTCCCATCATTTTTACCATTGCATGAGTGGATCCCTAGCTTTTTTCAGGCAACTGGTGATTGTGGAAATATAGACTGGCAATTTTTGGGTATGAGTATGCCCGCTTGGATGGAAATCATATTTGGACTATTTGCTAGTGTATTTTTTATAGTGATTAGTAGTCGTTTACTTTTTAAAAGATCGGTTTAATTAGTATGTTTACTTTTTTTTCGAGTCAAATTATAGAATTAAAACATTTAAAAGTACGTGAAAGGCAAGCCGTTGTAGCCCTATCGCTAGGTCTGATCTCACCTACTGAACGCGTGTTATTACGTATAATAAAGCTTATATTATTAAGCCCACTGTTTTTAATATTTACCCTATTTGAAGGCTGGGTAGTTATTCCATTTTTAATGCTTGGTGTACTTTGTTATCCATTATTAACTACGCCTATCGAAATTAATTTTGCCAAAAAAAATCTTAGTAAAGCATTAAAAGAATATGATCAGGGCGCTTAGAAGCGCCCTAACCCACTTATAATGTTATTTTATCTTTTAGCTTAGTTATTAACTTTTTTCCTACACCTTTCACTTTCGCTAAATCGTTTACTTCAGTAAACTCTCCATTTGCTTCCCTATAATCAACTATTGCTTGTGCTTTTTTCTTCCCTATTCCTGGTAGCTTAGCGAGCATACTCGCATCAGCATCATTAATACTTACAACATCATATTTAGGCATTTCTTTGACCACATCAACTACCTGTGAAAACGCTGCAGTAGTCGGGAGCAAACATAATATACTTATGAATAAGAGTTTTTGTAAAAGACGCATTTATTTTCCTTATTGTACTTTCGAATTATTAAATTTTGCTCAGGAAATAGTAAAATAAAAATAGCTCATTATATAAAATCACCTAAACACATGATCACTATTATCCGAAATCCTAAAATGCAGCTGGTACAACAAGTGATTTATTAAATAAAGTAAAGTTACAGTTTTTTGTCAAATCTTAAATAAACTAAAAATTAATATCAGATACTTGCAAATTACACCACAAACCATTACTGTACATAAAAACAGTAATCTAATGGTTTTCATAAACCACATTGCCACGCAAGCTTGCAGGAGAAATCATGGCTGTTGTTGTTAAATATGTTGTAGAACGAAACGGAGTCGAGCGCATGACGTTTACTACTAAAAAAGAAGCTGATGCTTATGACAAAATGCTCGATATTGCTGAGTCGCTTGAGCTAATGTTAGAAAAGGTAGATGTGCCATTAAGCGAGCAACAAATAGAGTCACTTGCTTTAGAAATAGCAAAGAGTAAAGAAGACTTTATGACTATATTAAAAGGTGGCAAAGACCCAGTTGTCACCAAAGCCCCAGCAAAAACTAAAAAGTCAGATAACGCTTCCGCTGTCCAAGATAACGATGAGAAAAAAGTAAGCTAAACCGTTTACTAATATATAAATAAAAAAGGGAGCAACTAAGTTGCTCCCTTTTTTATTGCTTAATTCGAACTTGAATTCAGCTAATTACAGTTCTTTTTCCACTTCATCAAATAAGTCAGTGATTTCCTTTTTAGGCGCTTTAGTACCCAAACTAACCACAACGATTGCAATACTCGATAATATAAAGCCTGGGACAATACCGTAAATTAGTGTACTAATATGTTCGCCATTGACTTTAATTGGCGCATAAAACCAAACTAGAACGGTTACAGCCCCAACTATCATACCGGCTAACGCACCTTCAAAGTTCATGCGTTTCCAATAAAGGCTGATCAGCACTAATGGACCAAAAGCAGCTCCAAATCCAGCCCAAGCATTACTCACTAAATCTAATATAGAACTGTCTTTATCGTACGCTAAGTAAATAGCAAACATAGCAACAAGTGCAACAAGTGCAACACTAATACGACCAACCAAAACTAATTCTGTTTGTGAAGCACTGCGATTTAGATAAATTTTATAAAAATCTTCAGTTAGTGAGCTTGAACAAACCAATAACTGTGATGAAATAGTACTCATGATTGCAGCCAAAATAGCAGCAAGCAAAAAACCAGCTATCAATGGATGAAATACAAGTTCTGATAAAACTAAGAAGATAGTTTCTTTATCGCCAATCAACATTTGATTTTCGATCATATATGCAGCACCAAATAAACCCGTTAAAACTGCACCTATTGCAGATAACGTCATCCACGACATACCAATACGTCGCATAGCCGGCATATCTTTAACCGAACGCACAGACATAAAACGAACAATTATATGCGGCTGACCGAAATAGCCAAGCCCCCATGCTAATGCTGAAATAATTGCAACAACTGAGCCACCGGCAAACCAGTTAAGCATGTCTAATGGTACCTTTTCGTCTGGTTTAGGTGCACTAAGTAGTAGATCATAAGTTGCTGTTGAAAGTGTATCAACCACAGAGTTATCCAGCATGCTGTAAGTTACAATAGGGACAATTAACAAGGATAAAAACATAATACACCCTTGCACAAAGTCAGTTAAACTTACTGCTAAAAAGCCACCAAACAGAGTGTATATAACCACAACGCCTGTTGTTACATACAAGCCCATTTCGTAACTCATATCAAATGAATTTTCAAATAGCTTACCACCTGCAACTACACCTGATGATGTATAAAGCGTAAAGAAAAGAATAATTATGATTGCAGAAATAACACGAAGGATATTTTTATTATCTGCAAAACGATTTGCAAAGTAATCAGGAATTGTAACCGAATCGTTTGCTTTCTCTGTATAAACACGTAGACGAGGAGCAACTAAAAAGTAATTTGCCCAAGCGCCAGCTACCAAGCCTATTGCAATCCAAGCTTTACTTAAACCAAATAAATACATCGCACCAGGCAGACCCATAAGAAGCCAACCACTCATGTCTGATGCACCAGCTGAAAGAGCTGCAACACTTGGTGATAAGTTTCGCCCACCTAACATGTAACCAGAGACATCGCTTGTAGATTGTTTATATGCATATAGTCCGATACCTAGCATTACAACAAAATATAACGCCAGTGAAATAATCATTCCTGTTTCCAAATTAGCCTCCGCACATTTAATAATACCAAGCTTTTAATCCGAATATTGACTCTTAAAATTTTATAATAAAGACAGCATTGAGGTAAAAGCATTCCAGCCGACTATATCATGCCTAATATGGAAATCTCCAACTTGTTACCTTTTCCTAGTTTAAAAATATTCATGCTGCACACTTTTAGAACAACACTATGTAAACTCACAAAATAAAACAGATAAACCCTCTTATTTTTAATGATAATTTATTAATCATGCAAATATACGTAATGCTATTTTGAATGTTTTCCAATATATTATTACAATACCTGCTGACTTTACTCATACGGAATTGTTTATGTACTTTTATGCCGCACGCCAACCGATTTTAAATCGTGAAAAAGAACTCATTGGTTATGAGCTTTTATTTCGCGATGGCGTCGATAATGTGTTTCCCGATATAGATGGTGACGAAGCGACAACACGTTTAATAGAAGGCAGTCAATTCAACTTTGGTTTAGAAGATTTAACTGATAATAAGCCCGCTTATATAAACTTTACGTTGGATACGTTATCAAAAGGTTATCCAACACTACTGGGTAAAGATACAATTGTGGTTGAAATACTTGAAACAGTTCAACCCGGAAAGCGCTTATTAGCAATTGTTAAAGACCTAAAAGATAAAGGGTATACTATTGCACTTGACGATTACATTCATCAGCCTGTGTGGCGTCACTTTTATCCATTTATAGACATCATTAAAATTGATTTTTTAACATGTGATACAAGTATAATAAAAAACGTTATTAACGATATAAAACAGCATTCTCATATTAAATTACTTGCCGAAAAAGTTGAAACGTATGAAATGTATAGCTTGGCATTAGAGCTCGGTTTTGATTACTTTCAGGGATTCTTCTTTTCAAAACCCGAGATGGTGCAAAGTAAAGCATTGCCACCATCAGAGATGGCATTAGCTGAATTACTGTATGAAACCTCAAGTATTGAAATGGATCTTAAAAAAATCACTAATGTATTTGAGCGTGATGTAAATCTATCTTATAAGCTTCTTAGGTATTCAAATTCTGCTGCCTTTGCAAGGCGTGCTGAAATCAGCACAATTAAGCAGGCACTTATTGTGCTTGGCGCTAGCGAAATTAAAAAACTCTTATCATTGCTTTTTGCTGCGCAAGTATCTGCAGATAAGCCCGTTGAATTAATCAAATTATCCTTAACCCGAGCACGTTTTGGTGAATTACTCGCTATTTCTCATGGCCAATTTAAAGATACTGGCATGGCTTTTTTAACCGGTATGATGTCTCTAATGGATGCTATTTTAGATGAGAGCATGGAAAGTGTAATGCAAAAATTACCTTTATCTAACGAAATAAAAGCTGCATTACTCGATAACGAAGGTTTATTGGCAAAATACCTAAACCTAGTTAAGTATTATGAGCAAGCAAACTGGTCAGCGGCCAACGACATAACTACAGAACTAAACCTTGGTGAAAAAGTACCTGATGCCTACCATGAAGCGCTAGCTTGGGTCGATGAGCAAATGCATTTAATGATCCACGAAGAATAACAATACCGGCAAACAAAAACGCCAGCATTTAGCTGGCGTTTTTGTTTGCTGGTATTGAGTTATAAGCTTTCTAAAAAGTCTTCATCAAAATCAGCGGGCTCTTCTTTGATTGGCGGATTACCGTCGTATAGTTCATAAATTTGACGCTGGAAATAAATATCTTTCACAAACAAGTATGGATCAAGTGAATCATTTAATAGCCCCTCTTGAGGGATTAATGAGGCGCGCGCTTCCACTGCCTTTAAAACAAACACTAGAATAGTTTGTGGAGTCGTTAATGCTACCTCAGGTAGTACAAAGTTATCGACGACATCACCCGTTAAGTTACGCACTGTTTTTGGCCCCATAGCAGGCAGCATTAAATAAGCGCCATCGCCCACCCCCCACACACCCAAGGTCTGTCCAAAGTCTTCATCTACAACTTCAAGGCCTAATGAGCTGGCAACATCAAACAAACCAAATATGCCAACAGTAGAATTAACTAAAAAACGCGCAAGGCTAACACTTGCATTACCCGGCTTACCTTGCAGGCCGGCATTTATCATATCTACAGGAGCCGTTATATTGTCGGTAAAATGGACAACGCTCTGGCGTACAGGTACAGGTGTAACTGTCATGTAACCAACTGCTGCGGGGCGCAACAAGTATGCATCTAGTACATCCATATTAAAGTCATATAATGGACGATTAATACTTTGCAGAGGATCTCTCTCATCTACTTTACTTTGTGGTACTTGAGCACAACCGGCCAGTACCAATAAACATAAAAAAGTAAAACTATGCTTTAACATCTAACGTCCTTAAGGTATTAATGTATCAATTTGAAGTTGGTAGTCACTTACACTTTCACGCTTTAACGACTGTGAATGACCTTCTAGCTCACCAGAACTTGGCATAACCGAGTCATCTATAGAAATACGCGCCGAAATAATAATATTTTCGGCACTCGATAAGTTAAGCCCTGCAACCATTGCACTACTATCACTCAACTCAACTGTAATTGGAAATGAATATTTAGCGAGTTTAACAGCAGCTAATGGCATAGGTGAGCCAGTTGCAGCTTTTGCAAATATAAATAAAATACCGTTTTTTGGTTGTTTATCAATAAGCTCTTTTGCAATGTCGACAGTAACTGCAATAGCACCCGTTGTAGTAGTAACTGGCATAACTGAGCCTTCCGTTTGCATTTGCTGCTCTATATCAGCAATACGCTCAGAGATCATGCTATAACGAGAATCATTTTTTCCCATGCTTGCCAATAAAACTTCAAATGCAGTTTTAGCTTGCGGCCAATCTTTGCGCTCATACGCTATAAGCGCGAGTAACGAAATAGCATCTAAATTGGTAGGCTCGACTTTTAGTACTTTTGAGAGCATACCTGCCGCACGGGTCATATTAGCTTCGCTGCCTTCTAGTAATAAAACTTGGCTGTAACTAATAAGTACCTGCATATTATCAGGATTCATACGTAGTGCTTTATCAAATGACTGCTGCGCCATGTCAAATTCATTAAGCGACATAGCAACTCGTCCAAGTAGCATCCAAGCGACTTCATCATCACCCGAACGGCTAAGCTTAGTACGAAGCGCCAATGCAAAAGCCTGCAGCTCATTTTGACTAAGCGGCTCACCTTTTTGCATTACAGCACGCTCACCGTAATCCGCTAAATTATCCATTGCATCATGCCAAGCCGAAATTTGCTGCTGACTACCTGTAAAGCTATAAAAAATCCCCGTTAGTGCAAGAACAAATGCACCGCCTGTTAAAGCAAAAATACGATTATTACCTTTGCTATTAAGTGACTTTTCTGGCGATAATTCGTTCAATAAACGACGTTTTAATTCAACAATTGATTCTGTGTGATTGATGCTATCAATGCGTTGATTATCTAAATCGGTTTGTAAATCAACTAAACGCTGCTCATAAATACTAATTAGCTCCGCATTGGCATTATGAGTAATTGTTTTAACGTGCTCTTTTTTTAAAAAAGGCAACATCACAAACGCAAGAGCAACCAGTGTGAGTAAAGCAAAACACGCCCACATTAAAATCATTTAACTTTGCTCCTGACGTTTATTTTGTTCAATTAGCTTAGCTAGCAGCATTTCGTCGTCACTGCTCCAGGTTTGTTTTACTGATGCTTTTCGCTGGCGAATAACAATAAAACCAAAGCCGACTATGACAATTAATACAGGTAATACCCAAAGTACTAAAGTCGCGGGTGTAACTGGTGGGTCGTAATGAACAAAATAGCCAAAGCGGTCAATCATGTAATCAATCACTTCGTCTTTGCTCTTACCTTCTTTAACCAATACGAGTACTTTATCGCGTAAGTCTTTAGCAACAACAGCGTCGGAGTCCGCAATATTTTGATTTTGACACTTAGGACAACGCAGCTCTTTAGTTAGCTCTTCAAACAATATTGCTTGTTTGTTGTTATCAAATTGATAGCGGTCTTGCTCAGCAAACGCACTGATGCTTACAAAAATGCTAAGCGTAAGTAGTAACCATTTCATTATTTAAGCTCCTGCATAATTGGCGCAAATTTAGCTCGCCATACTCGCGGGTTTATATCGCCCGTGTGATGCAACAAAATAGTGCCGTTTTTATCGACTAAAAATGTTTCAGGCGCACCCGACACGCCTAAATCCAACGACAAAGTACGATGTAAATCCAAGATATTAAATTGATATGGGTCACCCGCACGTTGCAGCATATCGCTCACTTCTGTGCGAAGTGATTGCATATCAAAAGGGCCATCAAAATCAGCATCGTAACCTTGTACGTAATAAAGCCCAATAATTTTAACACCTTGCTCACGTAACTTAGTTAAATAGCCAAGCTCAACTAAACATGTAGGACACCAAGTGCCCCATACATTTAGTAAGTAAACCTCGCCTTTTAAAGACTCGTTAGTCCATGGCTTATTGTCTTGCATTAAATCAGGTAGATTAAATGCTGGCATTTCTTGACCTAATCGCCCCGTTTGAATTTCACGAGGGTTAGCAAAAAGACCTTGGTATAAAAATACACACACAAAAACAAACACTAAAAGCGGCGCAATAGCTAAAATTTTACGGTTCATAAAACACTCTCCGATGCAGCCCTACGCGCTGTTTTAGCTGATGTGCGGTAGCGTTTATCAAATAAAATCATAAATCCAGCGAGGGAAATAAGCACACCACCAATCCACATCCAACGAACAAACGGTTTGTGATAAATGCGAAGTGACCATGCGCCTTGGCTTAACTGCTCACCTAACGCTAAGTATAAATCACGTGTAAAGCCTGCATCTATTGCCGCCTCGGTCATAAACTGCATACCAATATCATACTTACGTTTTTCGGCGTGTAAGCGTGTTACTAGTTCATTATTTTTAAGCACAGATACAACACCAGCATGACCACTGTAGTTTGGTCCGCGAATAGCTTTAACACCATCAAAGCGGTATTCATATTGATTAAGCTGGACTGTATCGCCTTGTTTCATAGATACATCACGCTCAACTGAATATGCCGATGTAAGCGTTACACCCGCAATAACAAATGCAATACCAATATGCCCAAGCACCATAGCCCAGTAACTTACACCTAAGCGTTTTAAACCTTCTTTTAAGGTGCCATGCACTACGGCTTTAGTGTAAATATCGATCCCGGTTGATATTGCAATCCAAACCGCAAGCGTAGTAGCTAATAGCGTAAGTGGTTTTACTAAGTCGTAACTTGAAAACAACCAAGCGCAGGTAATTACAACACTTGCTAATACGCCCATTAATATTTTGTTTTGTAAGAAAGCCCATTTATTTTGCTTCCAGCGTAAAAATGGTCCTATTCCCATCAAAATAGCAAATGGCACTAAAATTATTGCAAACATTTTATTAAAAAACGGTTCGCCAATAGAAATACTGCCTAGGCCCATCTCTTTATGCACCATAGGTAATAGCGTACCAAGCAATACGATCAATGTAGCAACCACTAAAAATATATTATTGAGCCATAATGCCACTTCGCGTGATACCAGCTTGTATCGTCCTTCACTGTGAACTTGTGACACACGCAGTGCATATAACGCCAAGCCACCGCCTACAACGATGCCTAAGAAGGCAAGTATAAATAAGCCACGATCAGGGTCTGTTGCAAAAGCGTGTACCGATACAATAATACCCGAGCGTACAATAAAGGTTCCCAAAAGGCTTAATGAAAACGCTGCGATAGCTAGTAAAACAGTCCATGATTTAAATACACCGCGTTTTTCAGTCACGCTTAAAGAGTGTAATAATGCAGTTGCAACAAGCCATGGCATAAGCGAGGCGTTTTCAACCGGATCCCAAAACCACCAGCCGCCCCAGCCAAGCTCTGAATATGCCCACCAGCTACCAATTGTGATTCCTAGAGTTAAAAAGCCCCATGCAGTCATTGTCCATGGACGTGACCATTTAGCCCATGTGTTATCAAGCTTACCGGTTAATAACGCAGCAATAGCAAAAGAAAAAGCAACCGATAACCCAACATAACCCATGTACAGTAATGGCGGATGAATAATCATACCCGGATCTTGAAGTAACGGATTTAAATCACGCCCCTCTACCGGAAAATAAGGAAGTAGGCGCTCAAACGGGCTTGAAAGTAGCAAGGTGTACATCATAAAACCGACACCTAAAAAGCCAAGCACACCCAATACGCGAGCACGTAACACCCAAGGGAGTGATTTAGAGCGTGCAGCAACTACTGCAGTCCAACCCGCTTGCATTACAAGCCACAGTAAAATAGCGCCTTCATGGCCGCCCCATGTAGAGGTGATTTTGTAATACCAAGGCAGCGTACTACTTGAATGATATGCTACGTACGATACGGTAAAATCATCCGTTACACTGGCGTAAATAAGTGCTGCAAAAGAGATTAAAACAAAAGCGAATTGCCCAATTGCTAAAGAGGGAGCTGCACGCATTAATCGAAGATTACCGGTATGCGCGCCCCAAAGAGGAAAAATACACAGTAAAACGCTTAATACCATGGCAAGCGTTAAAGAAAAATAACCAATTTCTGGGATCATAGCTAATTACCACTATCTAAGTTGTATTTTGGTTCTTCGTGCTTAATACCTTTAACTGCCTCTGCAACTTCTGCTGGCATATATTTTTCGTCATGCTTTGCTAGCACTTCAAATGCTTCAATAACGTTAGGTTCGATTAATACGCCCTGAGCTACAATGCCTTGCCCTTCACGAAACAAGTCTGGCAATATACCTTGATAACGCACGGTCACTAATGGACCTGTATCTATTAGCTTAAAGCTTACTTGTAAGCTCTGTTCATTACGCTCAACAGTGCCTGGTACAACCATGCCGCCAATACGTAACTTTTGGCCAATGAAAGGCTTTTCTTTATTAGGCCCTTTGCCATCAATAAGTTCGCTTGGCGTATAAAAAAGATTAATGTTTTCTTGAAGTGCATAAAGCACTAAACCAATTGATCCACCAATACCAAACAGCACGGCAATAATTACCAATAGGCGCTTTTTACGTCTTGGATTCATGAGACTTGTTCCTGTTTAGCTTTTTTAATTCGCGCTTCGCGTATTATTTGCTGTTCTACTGAAGCCATAATGCGTTTGGTATCTCTTAAAGAGCTCACTAAAATACCGAGTAAAATAAGTGCGCATGTACCAAAAGAAAGCCATATATAAAACCCATAGCCCCCCATTGCAATAAAATCAGAAAAAGAGTCAAACTGCATAATTACCCCTTATTTAACAACGAGCGTACCCACGGTCGGTGCTTTTCGCGTTGTAAAATTTCATTTTTAAGACGAATTAAAGTCACTGTTCCTACAAAAGCAGCAAAGGCTAAAATATTAACCATAAGTGGCCAAAACATACTTGGGTCTATTGCTTTTGTGTCTAATTTTGTAATGCTTGCGCCTTGGTGTAGCGTATTCCACCACTCAACAGAGTAATGAATAATAGGTAAGTTGATTACGCCCACAATCGCTAAAATAGAAGCCGCACGCCCTGCTGACTTCTTATCTTCAAATGCATGGTAAAGCGAAAGCACGCCAAGATATAAAAATAATAAAATAAGTTCAGACGTTAAACGCGCATCCCATACCCACCAAGCACCCCACATAGGCTTACCCCATGCAGCGCCAGTAATAAGCGCTATAGCTGTAATACAAGCACCAACAGGCGCTATAGCAATAACGGCAAGTTCGGCATTTCGTAGTTGCCATACAAGTGCAACAACAGCTGCAATAGCCATTGATGAGTAAGCGCCCATAGATAAAATGGCGGAAGGAACATGAATAAAAATGATACGGTAGCTGTCTTTTTGCTGGTAATCGGCAGGTGCAAAACCAAGCCCCCATACCCAACCAACAATCATACTAACTACAGTAACTACGGCAAAATAAGGCAGTAACGTATTGCATAATTGATATGCACGCTCCGCTTTAGCATAGGGATGTAACCACTTCCACATTAACTTACACTCACTTTTAAAGCTGACGATATGGCAATTGGTGCGCTAATAATAGCAATAAGTAACATTGCACCAAGGATAGCAAGCTGTCCACTATAATCCAGTGACATGGTACTGGTATCGATAGCCGACGTTGCAAAAATTAAAACTGGAATATACAAAGGCAGTACGAGTAAACTCATCAAAATTCCCCCTTTTTGTAATCCTACAGTAAGCCCAGCGCCAATTGCGCCGATAAAGCTCAATAGCGGTGTGCCTAATAATAATGTTAAAACGGTCGCTGTTAGCGCCGAACTTTCTAGATTCAATAACAATGCAAACAATGGTGTCATTAATACAAGCGGTAAACCTGTTACCACCCAATGAGCAGCCACTTTAGCAAGTACGGTTAGCGATAATGGATAAGAGGATGCAATTAACTGCTCCAACGAGCCATCGTTAAAATCATCCCTAAACAACTTATCTAAGCCCAACATGGTAGAGAGTAATGCGGCAACCCAAATAATACCTGGCGCCATTCTCGCAAGTAGACCGGGCTCAGGCCCTATTGCTAACGGAAACAATGAGATTACAATTAAGAAAAATAAAATAGGATTTACAATTTCGGCGCGCTGGCGAAACGCAAGTTTTACATCTTTGGTAAATACCGCACTAAATAGCAACCAATAAGAGTGTTGACGAGTCATTAGTGGCGATACTCCAGTGTAACCGTTTGTAAGTTACTAAAGTGGGTCGTTAAGTCTTGGTGGGTTGTTAATAAGATAGCACCACCGCTTTGTAAGTGCTCAGTAAATCGTTGTTGTAAAAAGGCGACACCACTTTTATCAAGCGCAGTAAATGGCTCATCAAGCACCCATAGTTTAGCATCACTTAACCATAGTCTTACTAAAGCAACACGTCGCTGCTGCCCTGCAGATAACATCCTAACAGGCACATCTTCAAGTCCAACAAGGCCTAGTTTCGCTAAAATAGGGTATAGTTCAGGCTCGCTATAGCCATTAATTTGCAACCAATGGCTAACATTTTCCACTGCACTAAGCTGAGTGTTTACGCCCGTTTTATGACCTATAAACAATAGCTCTCTGGCATACTCTTCATAGTACTTAGATATCGGCAATTCTTGGTATAATATAGCCCCTTCATCAGGCGCAGAAAAGCCTGCGACAATACGCAATAACGATGTTTTTCCAGCCCCGTTAGGGCCTGCTAATTGCATGATTTGACCGTTATTAAGGCTAAAATTAAGATCCGCAAACAAACAACGATCTTGCTTGATGCAGGTGACGGACTTAATGTGTAACAAGATGACGATTCTCTCTGCCAAAAATTAGGCGTTAGTCTACCATAATGATAGGGTAATACGAATATTGCTTTAAAATCGATTCACTTAAAATAGAGAAAACTTGATTTAAAATAATGAATACGCCAACGCAAATCACATTATCTAATTCATTGGTTATCAATCAATCGAGCAATGCTCAAACGAATGAATTATCGCAATTACCTGATGAGGTGCTTGCCGCTAAAAATATACAATTTTCGAAAGATTCGATTACGCTTGATGTATTTATTGATAAGCATTGGCAAACATTAAGGCTTGGCACTACAAGCGCACCTCAAAACTTACAAAAAATAGCCAGTGCTAACATACAGCTCAGCCCTGATGGCAAAAAGCTCAACATTATACCAAACAGTACAACCCTCACCTTAAGTCAACCAACTCAGTTACAGCGTTTATTAAATTATGTAAGCACAGGCACTGAGGTAGAAAGTAAGCCAATGGATGTCCAGGTTGTTTTATCGCCTACTCCCAAATTAGTCATTGATAAACTCAACGCCAGTATTGCAATAAATAAAGACGTAGCGCAGCTACTTATAACCGAGCAACCTTTAAAAGTAATTGTAAGCACTAACAATAAAGGCGCACAGCTAAATATTATTAACAGCTTTGCTGATACAGTTCATTCGCAACCACTGAGTCAAACAAGACTGACTAAATTACTCGCAGCGCTGCTACCTAATGCACAACTGCAAGCAACACCAAAACTGGCCATTTTAACTCATCCACAAAAGTCGGGGTCGTTTACAACGCCTATAAATAATAAACAAGTTAGTGAACTACCCAGCACGACTATTAAGGTAAACTTAGAAAACCAGGCTGATAAATTGTTTATTAAAACCGATACTAGCAACATAAAAGTGATGCTTAATAACTCCTTCTCGAAACCATTTAACGAGTTGCTTTTAGCTCAAAAAAATAATGCACCTGAAGTAGCCGTTTCTGCGAGTAATATTAAAGTAAATCCATTACTTACTACTGATAGCCCAATAAAATCGTGGCTACAAAATAGCTTGAGTGACTTAAGAACACGAATTAATGATGCGGTAAAATATTTTGAAAGTAAGCCTTTTACGACACAAAATAAGTCAGAGTTTACAGCTGCCAATTCATCCGCCGCCTTACAAAAAAACACCAAAGTTGTACCACTAGACAGAGTTAACATTACCCAAAGTGCAAGTGTTCAGATATCAAAAAATACAAGTAACATTTTGACCGAGCACTTTTCTAGACTCCCGCCGCTTGTGCAACTAACTCAGCTTATGAAAGGAAGTGTTAGTGTTTGGCAATCACCTTCAAACATAACAACCAACACGCCAACAACAAATAACATTACTCAAAATACAGTAGCTTGCTCTACACCAAGTGATTTAAAAGCAAATCAATTAAACATCCTAAATGCGAGTACTAACAGTAAAACTGACACGTTAATTAAGACTACAAATGAAACAGTTACTAAAAATATTATCTCATCAGCAGAGCCGTTATCTAATACAGGCTCTCGTAGTCAAATGCTTCAACCAATAGAAGCAAAGCTATTAACTATATTATTAAAGCTTCCTGACACCACCGCCCCTACAGATAAAATGGCTAGCAATAAACAACTTTTAAGTAATCAGATCACTGATATTACAAATAAAGTAACAAAAGAAACACCCGATTTAACTCGGTTAATCAACCAAGCATTTAATCGTATGGTCTCAAGCAATAACACACACCCTGCGACCATACAGCGTGAAATACTTGCTACTTTACAACCGTCTCATCTAACGGGGGACATTTTGCAAAGTAGTTTCACTAAAGGGCTTGAACAAGTAGCTGTGAGTATTTTAGCCGCCCCTATAATTAGCCAGTCAGTAACACCTATCAGTTTTAATAATCAAACTGGCTTAGATGCACTTTTGCAAGTACTTATACCTACTTTTAAAACAGGTAACACTGGAGCAAAAATGCTTGAGCAACTCCAACAGGCTCAAGTTCAAGCTTTGGCTAGCGAAATTGTACAAGTTAAAAATACACTTACCCAAGTAAGTGTCTCAACACCAAATCAACAGCCAGACACAAACCCGCTTGCACAATTTTTATTACCCATGAGATTACCTCCAGAAGCAGCACAAACAGAAATAACACTGGGGCAATATAAAAAGCCAAACGCAGATAAATTAGGAGATAAAAATGTATGGTTTGTAAGGCTAAACTTTGATTATGCCCAACTTGGGCAGCTACAAATTACTGCTGAGTTAATGGATAAAGCACTTGATTGCCAGCTATTAGCCTCAAGCCAAGAAGTAAGCGCAATTGCTCACCCTCACCTAGATAATTTAAGATCAAAACTAGCTAAACATGGTTTGCAAGTTGGTGAACTTAATTTAAAACGAGGAGATGCTAACAATCAGGCATTTTATAAATCTCATGCAATTATTAATATTAAGGTTTAGCTATGAGTGATACACCTATTAATAAATCAGCCATTGGACTTTTATACGAAGCTGGCAACACCCCCACTGTAAGTGTGAAGGGGTTTGGTGAGTTAGCTGATGAAATAATAGCAGCGGCTAAACTAAAAGGAATTATGATCCACGAAGATGCTGCACTTGCTAAAACGTTGTCGCATTTGGAGTTAGGAGAAGAGATCCCAAAAGAACTTTATTATGTAATTGCAGAACTCATTGCATTTTCGTATGTATTAAGGGGTCAATTCCCGCCAGGTTGGCAAGACTTTCAAGGTAAGTTGAATATTAAAGCATGAGATTATTTATACGCTGATAACTAAAAAGGCGCTAAGCGCCTTTTTGTTTATGCAATGAAAAGAGTAATTCAGCCTCAGCGCGAGGTAATTCACACTCGCGTATTACCTCCTCTAAATCAGCCCCTAACTCAACCATTTTAACAGCACGCGAATAAATTTTGGCATCTGGATCATCATACTTTTGAGCCGCTTGTTGTTGAACTAATTCTTGATGCTGCTGTTCAACATCAAGTACACGCTTACCTATACTCAACAAGCCTGTTCGTAATTCAGAAACCTCACTTCGCAAAATATGAGTTTGTTCGGAGGTATCTTTAAGCTGCTGCATGACAAAATTCAGCTCACTCGTTTGTTTATTTTTCAATGCAAAAACTAACGCTAACGATATTAGACCTATCGCCAGCGCAGCTATTGCAATACTAAGTAACAGCATATTTTTATTGGTAAAGCTTATAAATCGCTTAACTCATCCCATTCATCATCACTGAGTAACTTGTTTAAATCGACTAAAATAAGTAACTCATTATCACGATTACAAACACCTTGGATAAATTTAGCACTCTCTTCAGTACCGACATTAGGTGCACTGTCAATTTCTGAACTGCGTAAATATACAACTTCAGAAACACTATCGGCTAAAATACCAATAACTTGCTCTTCAGCTTCTATTATTAAAATACGAGAGTTATCGGTTGCATCAGCGGCGTCTAAACCAAAACGAGCACGCGTATCAATAACTGTTACTACGTTACCCCGTAAATTAATAATACCAATTACATAAGAAGGAGCACCTGGTACTGGAGCTATTTCAGTGTAACGTAATATCTCTTGGACTTGCATTACGTTTACGCCATAAGTTTCTTCTTCTAACTTAAAGGTAACCCACTGTAATATTTCGTCATTGTCTGCATTTTTATTTGCTGACAGTAATTTATCTTGATTCATGCTGTTACTCCGTAATGGTCATTATTACTGACGACTATCTAAGCCTTTCTCTAATAGCGCATTTAAATTATCTACATCAATTAAAGCACACATTTTCTTTTTAATAACTCCAGCAAGCCATGGGCGCTTACTTTGATCTGTACGCCATTTTACATCTTCTTTACTCAATGTAATGTTATTTATTAACTTTTCAGCTAATAACCCCCATTGGCTGTCACCTAACGTTATTAAATATTGATAGTTAAGTGACGCTTCTAGTTTTTCGTCATACTTCTCAGGCATCACCCAATGCGCTGTATCAACAACATTAAGTTTTTCATCTCTATTAAGCATAACGCCTTTGAACCATTTTGGCTTACCAAATAAGTGATTTACTTCACCTAACTGATGAATCCCACCTAACGCTTTTAATGGTACAGCCAAAGTCAAACCCGCAACTTCAAAAAATAATGCTTGAAACTCACCGTCAAAATAATCTTCTTGGCTTTTTGTTACTGCTCTTTGTTCCGGCTCTACTGATAAATGTGAGCTTGTCTCTACAACTAAATCAGCTTTAACTGGCTCTGGCTCATTAGTAATATCTAATGGTTTTAGCTCTTCTGTTTGCAGATCTTGAGCAAATATTTTTTCCGCTGCTTTTAATTGTTCATTAGGCTTTAAATGTACTTGCCCTTTTTGCTGTTCACTCGGTATTTGTTCAAGCAGTTTTGCCACAGGTTCAAGGTTATCTGTAGGCTCGTCATCACGTAATAACGCACCTAAATATTGAGTCATTACTTTTTCATTAGCAAATAATTGCTTACTCATTCATTAACCTTGCTCTATTAAATAGTCTAATAATGCTTTATATGCAAAAACACCACGGGAACGAGGACAAAACTCTATTGGCACTTTTTGTGCCAAACTCGCATCTCTAAATTTTGTATCAACAGGAATAACACCTGGCCACACTTTATCTTTATAGGTTTCTTGTAAAGTTTTATATGCTTCCAACGATGCTTTAGTGCGTTTATCATACATAGTAGGAATTATAGTATATTGATAACTTTTCGCTTGAGAGCTTTGCATTAATTCCATAGTCCGCATCATCCTATCAAGCCCTTTCAGGGCCAAAAATTCGGTTTGTACGGGAACTAAAATACGCTCACTCGCAGCTAATGCATTAACCATTAAAACCCCCAAAACCGGCGGGCAATCAAGTATTGCATAGTCATAATATTCACTAATTTTAGCAAGCGTTTTCTTTAGTATTAAACCCATGCCTGTTTTATTACCCATACTTCTATCAAGTGTAGCTATTGCCATAGTAGCGGGTAAAATATCAAGATTCTCAAGAGTTGACGGGCAAAGTGCTTGCAATATTTCTTCACTTTGCATACTTGTTCCGCGAGCAAAAATATCGTACACGCTGACTTCTAAATCTTCAGAGTCGATACCAAAATAATAAGTTAGTGATGCATGGGGATCTGTATCAATAAGCAATACACGTTTGCCCTGTAACGCTAAAATACCGGCTAGGCTAACTGCCGTTGTTGTTTTACCGACCCCGCCTTTTTGATTCGCAACAGTCCAAATCTTCACATTACATCCTAATTGCTATTAATTTCGCGTCGTTATTCGGATCCCACCATGAGGTAAACGAATTATTTTTATTGTATTATCGTCTGATGGTAGTTCCACTTCAGGCTCTGTCTGTACTGCTATATTTTTTTGCTCTAACGATGGACTATCTTTAGGTGGTAAACCATACTTAGAAAGAGCGATTACAACCTTACGGTTTTCAGCTCGACCTTTCTCTGTGTTATTATCACCAAAAGGAGAATACTGGCCATAACCTTCTATTGCCATTCGTGCAGAATTAATACCCAACGCTTCAAGCTCGACTAAAATTGAGGTGGATCTTGCAACTGAAAGCTCCCAGTTTGAACGAAATATTTCGTTACTAATAACCTCATTATCTGTATAACCGCGCACTCTAATGTAGTTATCGACTGGATCAATAATATCTTTGACAATTTTTACGACTTGCTTAGCACGCGAATGAGCAACTGAACTACCACTAGAAAATAACATTCCTGAACTCAACTCTATAATGAGCCAATCTTGATTCAATTCAAGACTCGCTTCTCCATCACGAATTTCATCAATGAGTGCTGATTGAAGTTTAGTTAACAAGCTATCTAATGGTTTTCCTAAATATTTTTGTTTAATGTTACTTGTGTCACTTTGACCATCTAATAACTCAGGGCCTTGTTCCTTTTTTTGAATACTTTCGCCATACAACACCTCTTGTTCCGGCGTTACTCTGTCGGTTAAGACCCCACTCCCATTAACACCATCACCAACTTGTGAATGTTGGCGCGCAGATTTATCAAAAACATGCTCGAGCGAATCCGATAATATTTGAAATTTTTCTTCCTTATCTATAGCAATAGCGTACATAACCACAAAAAAGGCAAACATTATCGTCATATAATCTGCATAAGACACAAGCCAACGCTCAGTATGCTGACTTTTAGAGGAAGTGTGACGTAAACGTCGACGTAGCATAATCGTTATTTATCCACTAAATTAGGGCGTTCTACACGATAAGCTTCTAACTTTAATTCAATATTAACAGGGCTTTCGCCTAAACTGATTGCAATAACACCTTCAGCTAACAGTTCGTGATACAACATTTTTTGTTCAACACGTTGTTTTAGTTTATTTGCCATCGGTAAAAATAGTAAATTAGCTAAACCGACACCATAAATAGTGGCTATAAATGCTGTCGCGACACCAGCACCCAGCTTTTGCGGATCGGTAATAAATGACATAGCCTGAATAAGACCAAGCACTGCGCCCAAAATCCCTATTGTTGGGCTATACCCGCCCATAGCTTCATAAACGCGTCCTGCCTCTAATAAACGGTCGCGTTCTAATAATAAATCAATTTCAAGTGTATCGCGCAGCTTTTGCTCAGAGCAACCATCAACAAGTAAGCTAAGACCTTTAGCTGCATATGGATCGGGATGAGTTAAGGCCTCATTTTCAAGTGCTAAGTAGCCTTCTTGTCGTGCTTTGTGAGACCATTGTTTAACTTGTTCGATCGCTTCGTCTACATCATGCTTTGGCGAAATAAAAACCCAGTGGCTTATTTTTAGCATTTTTTTAAAAGTACTAGATGATGTTTGCAACATCACAGCGCCAAGCGTACCACCAACTACGATTATAAGTGCTGGTCCATTGAATAACGCAGAGACAACACCGCCTTCTAAAGAATAACCTATCGCTATAGCGCCTAACGCAATAAATAAACCTAATATAGAAAGCTTATCCACAACCAATCTCTTTTTTAATCCTTAGAGCTATATCATCTAGAGCAAGACTTTCACTTGCTAAGCCAGCACTTGCAACCGCCTGTGGCATACCGTAAACAACACAACTTTTTTCGTCTTGTGCCCAAATAGTGGCGCCAGTCTGCTTCAACATTCGAGCACCATCACGCCCATCAGCCCCCATACCAGTAAGAACAATAGCCAGTACGTCACCTTGACAAGCTTTTGCAACGCTTGCAAAAGTCACATCAACACTTGGTTTATATGTTATTCGCTCACTGTTATCTTCAAATACGCGCAATGTTTTTGAAGACCCACGCCCCTCAACCATCATTTGTTGGCCACCTGGAGCCAAGTATGCAGTCCCTGGTTGTAATCGATCCCCTTGTTGAGCTTCCTTTACTTTTATCTGGCATAAACCATTTAAACGCGAAGCAAATGCAGGTGTGAATGCGGCAGGCATATGCTGAATTAATAATATAGGATGCGGGAAATTTGCTGGTAATTGAGTTAATATTGTTTGTAATGCAACGGGTCCGCCAGTCGATGTACCAATAGCAACAAGTTGATATTTTTTACCACTAGCATGAACGGAGGCATTAGAATTCGTACGTTGAAAGCTTCTATCTGGCTGCTTTAACGTTGCCGTGTTCCTTAATGAACTTGGAGTCGCTAATGGCATACTTTGCGGTTTAGCTGGTGTTATGGGCTTGAATGTACGGGGAACTCTTCTTCGACCAATTTCTTTCACTTTAGCTTGTAAAAGCTTTATTGCATCTTCATTGTTACGTGCAATATCTTCGAATTTTTTCGGTAAAAAATCCATTGCTCCGGCATCTAATGCATCAAGCGTTGCCGTTGCACCATCTCGAGTTAGTGAAGAAAACATTAAAATTGGTGTCGGATTACTCGACATTATTTCTTTAACTGCGCTAATACCGTCAAGCACAGGCATTTCTACATCCATTGTAATCATGTCAGGGCGTAGTTCAGCTGTTTTTTCAACAGCTTCTCTGCCATTCACAGCAAAACCTATTACTTTTATATCGCTGTCTTGCTCAAGTATTTCGCTCACTCTGCGGCGAAAAAAGCTAGAATCATCAACAACTAAAACTTTAACGGCCATTTAGCTCTCTTATTAAATTGAAGTGTAGGGCACTTTTACAGTGCACCTACTTTATTTATTATCAGCCCGCGTAATGTTTTAACATATTTGGTACATCTAAAATAAGTGCAATACCACCATCGGAAGTAATTGTAGCACCAGCCATACCGGGTGTTCCTTGTAATAAAGCATCAAGAGGTTTTATTACAACTTCCTCTTGCCCTATTAACGAATCTACGACAAAGCCTACTTGTTGTGTACCAATTTGGACAATAACTACATGACCATGTGCTTTACGCTGAGAGCGGTCAGCGCCTTTAACTAGCCAATGCTCAAGATAAAACAATGGAATTGCTTTTTTGCGCACAATAATTGTCAATTGACTATCAACAACATTCGTTTTAGTTAAATCGAGGTGGAATATTTCGCTAACACCCGCAAGTGGTAATGCAAATGTTTGCTCTCCAACAACAACCATTAAGGTCGGCAAGATAGCGAGAGTTAATGGTACTTTTATCTCTAAAGTAGTCCCAACACCTAACTCTGACTGAATACTTACTGAGCCATTAAGTTGGGTAATTTTGGTTTTAACTACATCCATACCAACGCCACGACCTGAAATATCCGAAATCTCTTCTTTTGTTGAAAAACCAGGTGCAAAAATTAAATTATATGCTTCAGTATCAGAAAGCCGGCTTGCTTGGTCGTGATCAAGAACACCTTTACTAATCGCTATTTTTTTCAGCTTCTCAGCATCCATACCAGCACCATCATCTTTAATGGTAAGTAAAATATGATCGCCTTGCTGAGATGCTGATAACGTAACAGTACCTGTTCTTGGTTTTCCAGCAGCCTCACGAAAATCTGGCATTTCAATACCGTGATCAACAGAGTTACGCACTAAATGCACTAAAGGGTCGGCTAATGCCTCAACCAAATTTTTATCTAAATCAGTCTCTTCACCAACTAATAATAGATTAATGTCTTTATTTAAGCTGCGTGCTAAATCACGAACAACTCGAGGAAATCGGCCAAACACTTTTTTAATTGGTTGCATGCGGGTTTGCATAACCGCACCTTGAATATCAGCAGTAACAACATCTAAGTTAGATATAGCTTTACCCATTGCTTCGCTTTCAGAATTCGTAGCCAAGCTAACTAAGCGGTTACGAACAAGTACCAATTCACCGACCATATTCATAATTTGATCTAAGCGTTTAGTGTCAACACGCACTGTCGTTTCAGCAGTTGGTGCAGTAGCCTTTTTTGGAGCAGCAGCAGCTGTTTTTTCAGCAGGTTTTGCAGGTACTGGTTTTAATGCTTCAACTTTTGGTACTGGGGCTGCTTTGGGCTTAGGAACAGCTTGTTTTGCGGCTGGTTTTTCAGCAATCGCAGGAGTGCTTTCTAAAGATTTAGGTGCAGTTCCCTTACCATGAAGTTCATCTAACAGTGATTCAAATTCATCATCACTGATATCATCGTTCGATGAATCTGTATTGTTAGTCGAAGGCGATGGCTTTTGTACATCAGGTGTAACATTACTTTCTTGCGCTGCAACAGAGCCGAAACTGCCAACACCATGAAGCTCGTCTAGTAAATTATCAAACTCATCGTCTGTAATATCACCATTCAAATCATGACTATTTGTGGGGGCTTTTACTGCCGATTCTTGGCTTGTACCATGTAATTCATCAAGTAGGTTTTCAAACTCATCCTCTGTAATTTCATCAATTTGAGAGTCAGTTTCAGATGAAGTTGGGCCACTAAACAGCTCATCAAAAGCAAAAGGGTCCGCACCATCAGTACTGGGAGTTTGTGCTTCAGCGGCTTCTTGAGGCTGTTCTACAACAACTTCAGGAGAAGTACCTGATAACTCGTCTTCTGTGGGGGGGAGACCTAACTTATGTAAAACTTCAAGTAGTTGAGGATCCGCAGGTTCTGGTTTATCACGATTTTGAATCGTCGCAAACATTTCATTGATAGTATCAAGTGCTTGTAAGATAACATCCATTAGCTCAGAATTAACAGAACGAACGCCCTGCCTTAACAAGTCGAATACATTTTCTGCGCCGTGACATGCGTCAACAAGCTCAGTCATAGCTAAGAATCCAGCACCGCCTTTTACGGTATGAAAGCCTCTAAATATAGCATTTAGCAACTCGGTATCTTCTGGATTGTTTTCCAGTTCAACTAACTGTTCAGATAAAAGCTCAAGGATTTCTCCTGCTTCTACAAGAAAGTCTTGTAAAATATCTTCATCGACTTCAAACATGCAGTTACTCTCCTCTTAGAAGCCCAAACTTGATAAAAGATCATCGACTTCATCTTGATCAGACACAACATCATTACGTGATTCTTTATCAATAATAGGCCCTTCAGGACCTGCTAATGTTTCTGGGTCAACTGGGTCATCTATTTTTTGTGGTTTTAGGGTGACTGCTTTACTGATATCTTGTTCAGAAAAAGCAGTTAAAAGATGAAGTAAGCTTTCTTCAACTTCCCTAACAAGTTCTATAATTCGGCGAATTACTTGACCTGTCAAATCTTGATAATCTTGGGCCATTAATATGTTAGTCATGAAGCTTTGTAACTCATCAGTTTTATGATGAGAACTGCTCATGAATTTATCAATGCTGTGGCACAGTACTTTAAATTCACCGAGTTCAATTTCACGACTCATTAGACGGTCCCATGTCGGTTTGATATGGGATATTTCATCCGCTAACTGTTGTGCTATCGGTAAACTCGCCTCAACCGCATCCATGGTTTTATTTGCAGCATTTTCTGTCATCTCAATGACATAATTAAGCCGTTTTTTAGCATCAGGTATAGCGTCGTTAGTGAGATCTGTTAGGCGCGTGTCTAGCTCAAAGCCTTTTAAAGCTTCATGTAGTTGACGCGTCAACTTTCCCACTTCGTCAAATATTTCTGACTGCTCTTTAGATGCAGTATCTAAAATTAGTTGATCAGCTTTATCATGTTCGCCATTTTCTAAAAAAGTGACGAGCTGACGAGCTTGTTCTAACGTTATCCGAGGCGCAGCAGGTGCTGGCATAAGCCTTTCCCCTATTATTAACCTAAGCGTTCGAACACTTTTTCTAATTTAGTTTTTAATGTGCCAGCTGTAAATGGTTTTACAATATAGCCATTAACACCAGCTTGAGCCGCTGCTATTATTTGTTCTTTTTTAGCTTCAGCTGTCACCATTAAAACAGGAAGGTGTTTTAATTTATCGTCAGCCCTTATCGCTCTCAAAAGATCAATACCTTGCATTCCTGGCATGTTCCAATCTGTTACCACAAAATCAAAAACTTGATTTTGTAACATGGGTAAGGCTGTAGAGCCGTCATCCGCTTCTTGGACGTTGGTAAAGCCTAAGTCGCGCAATAGATTTTTAATAATACGTCTCATTGTCGAAAAATCATCAACAACAAGAATTTTCATGTTTTTATCCAAAACATCCTCCAGTGAGGTCTTAACCTGTATTTACTTACTACTAGTTTATCCAGTCATTGATTTTTGCTTTTAGCTTAATCATCGCCTGACCATGTATCTGACTTACACGCGATTCACTTACATCGAGTATATGTCCAATTTCTTTTAAATTCATTTCATCGTTATAGTACAAAGAAAGTACCATTGCGTCTCGTTCTGGTAATGACTTGATAGCATTTAATAATGATTCATTAAATCGTTCATTTTTAACGTTATTAAACGGTTTGTCTAGCGTTAAATCTTGGCCAGCCGTGGTAATAACATCTTCATCGACCCCGAGGTCTTCGATGCCTAACACTTTACTTGTGTTTACATCGTTTAAAATATGATGGTACTCATTTAACGAAATTTCAAGTTTTTCAGCAACTTCTATATCGGTTGGTTCACGATTTAAGTTACTTTCTAATCCAGCAATCGTCTCGGCTACAAGACGGCTTTTTCTATGAACCGACCGAGGAGCCCAGTCACCACGGCGCATTTCATCAAGCATGGCACCGCGAATTCGTATTCCCGCGAACGTTTCAAAACTTGCGCCTTTGGTTGCATCAAAGTTTTTTGATGCTTCAATTAGGCCTATCATACCCGACTGAATTAGGTCATCAAGTTGGACACTTGGAGGCAAACGAGCAATTAAATGACATGCCACTTTTTTGACTAGCGATGCATGTTTTTCAACAATCACATTTAAATTTTGTGTTGATTGATATCCCATAGCTCTATTTACCAATGTTGTCATAATTAGCCGTTAACTAGCTTCTCTATAAAAAACTCTAAATGTCCTGAAGGTTGGTTAGGTATAGGCCATTTCACTGCTCTTGTCGCCAGTGCTTTAAAGGCAACTGAAGCAGGAGAACTAGGAAAAAGTTCTACAATCACTTTTTGACGGCGAGTTGCCTTACGCATATTTTCGTCATAGGGGATTGTTGCAACCAACTCCATTGACACATCTAAAAATCGGTCCGTTACTTTTGAAAGTTTTGCAAATAACTCATGACCTTCACGCATACTACGAACCATATTAGCTACAATTTTGAATTTATACACCCCATGCTCACGACTTAACACTTTAATAAGTGCATAAGCATCTGTGATTGAAGTCGGTTCGTCGCACACTACAACCATTACATCTTGAGCAGCACGAGAAAAACTCAGTACCATATCTGAAATACCCGCAGCGGTATCTACAATTAAGATATCAAATTCGGTATTTAATTCGCTAAAAGCGCGTATAAGGCCTGCATGTTCAGACGGTGATAATTCCACCATACTCTGAGAACCAGAGGTCGCTGGTACAATTTTAATTCCTGCAGGACCTTCAACTAAAATCTCATCGAGTTCACACTCACCAGAAAGTACATGTGATAAATTACGTTCAACCCGTAATCCGAGCATCACATCACAGTTCGCTAGACCTAAGTCGGCATCAAGTACTAAAACTCGATTACCTTGCTGGCCTAATGCTATTGCCGTGTTAAGTGAAACATTTGTTTTACCTACACCACCCTTGCCACCAGTAACAGCGATAACTTTTACGCCGTTGTTATTGTTTTGACTCATTTTGCGCAGGCCGCTTGCTTGATCTAATACTGTGTTAATCATACATCCCTACTGTGCTCGACGCCACTGCTTGGTGTCGTGAATGTTGTGCTTTTATTCTTTTCAAATACAATTGCTCAGCTTTTTTTACTAGTTTTTCTGCATTTGCAACACGAATGTCTTCTGGAACTCGTTGACCATTAGTAAGATACCCTATTGGAAGGCGATTTTGAATCGCAATACTAATAATCTCACCTAAACTTAAAGATTCATCCAACTTGGTGAAAATACAACCACTTAACTGCACTTTTTTGAAGTGTCGTACTGTTTCTTGCAAGACATTTATTTGCGCTGTTGCACTTAATACTAAATAACTACGAATATCAACACGTTGATTGCGCATAAGCGTATTCAATTGCTCTGTTAAACGTAAGTCTCGTTGACTCATACCTGCTGTATCAATTAATACTAGACGTTTATTTCGTAAATGGTATAAAACTTCAGCTAATTCATTAGCATCTTTAACCTGCTTTACTCCACAACCGATAATTCGACCGTATGTTGCAAGTTGCTCATAAGCACCAATTCTGTATGTATCGGTGGTTATTAGCGCCACTTTATCTGCACCGTATTTCTGTGCGCCTAAAGCAGCTAACTTTGCAACTGTTGTCGTTTTCCCCACACCAGTTGGGCCTACCAATGCGTAAACACCACCTTGACGTAGTATTTCATTATTCGTAGTTTGCATCTGGTCTTCGACCATTGTTAACAAAGCCTTCCAACCTTGTTGGCGAGATACGTCATCAGGTACAAAACACGCCATTTGTTCTGCAACTTCTTTATCGATTCCCATACCAACTAAACGGTCAATCATACAAGCACGTGTGGGGTCACGGCGTGCCATATCTTGTTGCATTAAACCTGATACTTGGTGCTCTAGCAATTGACGAATAGCGTTCATTTCTTCACGCATTGACGTCATTTCTTCACTTTCATTATTTTTAACGTGCGCTTGAGGTGTTACAGGGCTATCTAGATCATCAAAATCACGATCTAGGTCATCAAAACCTAAACTATCGGCTTGGGTCTGTGGACGTGTTGGTGCAATATCTTCGCGAGCAAACATATTCGCTGAGCGAGGTTTGACAACGGGCTCTTGATAATTATCGGTCGTTTCAATACCCGATTGAGAAAACATTGATGCTAATTCAGGTGAACGTGGGCGAGGAGATTGACGCTCTAGTAAAGCTTCTAAACTATCTGCAACCCTAGCTTGGGGAGCCGCTTTAGGGCGTTGTGGCTCTGGCTTTACAAAATTATGTATACTGTGTGATTGTGCTGAGTCATCCGCACGCGCTAAAGTATTTTGCGGCTGTGCAACTGATTTAGGGGCCGCTTTTTCATAATCAACTGCGGCTACAATCTCAACGCCATTAGCCAGCTTTTTGTTAGACATAATAACCGCATCAACACCAAGTTCATCTTTCACTTCTTTAAGTGCTGTACGCATATCTTTAGCAAAAAAACGTTTAATTTTCATTATTCAACCCCTTTAAAATCTTATTGTTGGCCTACAGAGCTGACAATTTTTATCTGTCTTTCGTCTGGCACCTCTTGATAAGACATCACCCTTAATCCTGGGATGGTGTACTTAACAAAACGAGATAACACAGTACGTAACATTCCTGACGTTAACAGTATTGAAGGTTCACCGGCCATTTCTTGATTTTGATGCGCTTCATTCAATGACACTTGAAGTCGCTCTGCAAGTCCTGGCTCTATACCGGCACCTTCATCGCCTGCATTTTGTAATGACTGATGCAACATCTGTTCCAACTCAGGCGCCAAGGTTATGACAGGTATTTCAGATGACATTCCAACCGCATCTTGAACAATTAATCTACGCAGAGAAATACGCACTGCAGCCGTTAATACATCAGGGTCTTGGCTACGAGGACCATACTCAACAAGGGTTTGTACAATTGATCGCATATCGCGAATAGCCACCCCTTCGTTCAATAAGTTCTGTAGTACTTTTACAATAGCGGTTAACGGCAATACATCAGGGACAAGCCCTTCAACCAAACGAGGATGACTCTTTCCAAGCATATCAAGTAAGTTTTGAACTTCTTCATGCCCTAGTAACAACGCTGCGCTGTTAGTTAACAACTGACTAATATGAGTTGCAACCACTGTGGCAGAATCAACAACGGTATAGCCTAAAGATTGAGCTTCGTCTTTTTGATCAGGTTTAATCCAAACCGCGTCTAACCCAAATGCAGGATCTTTAGTTTCAATTCCTTTTATCGGACCAAATACTTGCCCTGGGTTAATAGCCAGCTCATCACCATGCTTAAGCTCCCCCTCACCAGTAGATACTCCCATTAGCGTTATTCTGTAAGCATTAGGGTCTAGTTCTAAATTATCGCGAATATGAACAGGAGGAACTAAAAATCCAAGCTCTTGAGAAAGCTTTTTACGCACTCCTTTAATCCGGTTGAGTAGTTCACCACCTTGTGATTGATCAACCAGCGGAATTAATCTATACCCTACTTCTAATCCTATTACATCAACTTGCTGAACATCATCCCAACCAAGCTCTTTTTGCTCTTGTTTATTCGCAACACCTGTCGCGGTGCTTCCGCCATTTGCAGCCTCTTCAGCTTCGGCTGCAGCAGCTTTGATTTTACTTTGCTGCGTGTAATAGGCTAAGTAACCAAGTAGTGCGCCTAAACTCAAAAAAGCAAAATGCGGCATACCAGGGACTAACCCCATGATGATCAAAATACCTGAAGCAATAAAGAGTGACTTTTCGTTACCAAGTTGTTTCTTGAATTGGTCACCCATATTAAGCGACTCATTTTGACGTGTTACTACAATTGCCGTGCCAATTGAGAGCAATAATGATGGAAGCTGAGCAACCAAACCGTCACCAATGGTTAGAAGTGTATATACTTCCATTGCATGGCTAAAACTTAAGTTATGCTGGATCATCCCAACAAATAAGCCACCTACAATATTAATAATTAAAATAACGATACCGGCTATTGCATCGCCTTTTACAAACTTACTCGCACCATCCATTGAACCGTAAAAATCGGCTTCGCGAGTTACTTCCTCGCGACGGTCACGCGCTTGCTCAGCACTAATAAAGCCGGCATTTAAATCGGCATCTATTGCCATTTGTTTACCTGGCATTGCATCAAGGGTGAAACGTGCAGATACCTCAGAAATACGTCCAGCACCCTTTGTTATTACTACAAAGTTGATAATGATAAGAATTAAAAATACAACTAAACCAACTGCATAGTTACCACCAATTACAACTGAGCCAAATGCTTCAATGACCTTACCTGCAGCATCACCACCGTTGTGACCCTCAAGTAACACAACTCGAGTACTAGCAACGTTGAGCGCTAAGCGCATAATCGTAGCGATAAGTAATACAGCGGGGAACATACCAAATTCAACTGGTTTCATCGTGTAAACAGTCACGAGTAATACAACTAATGCGAGCGCAATATTAAACGAAAAAAGGATGTCGAGTAAAAATGGCGGTAATGGTAAAATCACCATTCCCAGTGCAGCAAGCACAAGCAAAGGAGTCCCTACTCCTTTGGCATATTCTTTTTTGTCTCTATTAAGTTGTTGTAATACCGCTTTAAAACTCATAATTCTACAATTTCAAAAAATTGACACTATATAGAATTAGCAATAACTATTCCAAGTTAGTAAATTTGCGATATTAATACTTGTAGGCGTCGGGGATGGGGAGTTTATTACTAAGCTTTGTAGGGCGTTTTCCTCGTCCCTTGTTAAAACGTTTTAGCTGAAATACATACGCTAGCACTTGTGCAACAGCCGTAAATAGCTGATCAGGTATTTGATCGCCAACTTCAGCCGTATGATAAAGTGCTCTAGTTAGCATGGGGGACTCTACAATGGGGACTTCATTACCAATTGCTACTTTACGAATTTGCATTGCCATCTCGTCAATACCTTTGGCTAGTACAATAGGCGCTCCTGCACGCTCCGTATCGTACTTTAAAGCGACTGAGTAATGAGTTGGGTTAGTAACAATAACATCTGCATCAGGCACATCTTGCATCATGCGTTTTTGCGACATTTGCCTTTGTGTTTGCCTAATACGTGCTTTTATTTGTGGGTCACCTTCCGAGTTTTTATACTCATCTTTAACCTCTTGCATTGTCATTTTAAGTTGCTTGTTATGGTTATAACTTTGAAATGGCGCATCAATTGCTGCAATAATAATTAAAGTGCATGAAAGCCCTAAAAACATCCACGCTAAAATCTCTAAGGCATGAATAATATTACCCGGTGCACTTTCTAAGCTTAAGTGCAGTATTTCATCAAAAAAAGTATCAATTAAAAACACTGCAAAACTTGCAACTAAACCAAATTTTAAAAGTGACTTTATAAGCTCAACAGCCGCTTGCGGGCCAAACATTCGCTTAAAGCCCTTCATTGGTGACATTTTGCTTGCTTTAGGCGCGGCAGCTTCCCAGCTAAAATTAAAACCACCTAACAATGTATTACCAATAAATGCAGCTAAAACAATAATTAATACAAACATGGCCATCGGGAACATTAAAGCGTCAGCAACTTCTCCCCAAACGGCAAACATTTTAGTTGTATCAAATGCTTCGTTACGGTTTAAGCTAAGTGTACGGCCCATCACATTATATAAACCTTTGCCAATTTCTGGTCCATACATCAAAAGAGATATAGCCGAAAAAATAAGCACAAACATGGTACCTAACTCTTTTGAGCGCGCTATTTGACCTTTCTTTTTAGATTCGTCAAGTTTTTTGGATGTGGGTTCTTCTGTTTTTTCCTGCCCTGAGTCTTCAGACATGACTTTCTCCTAAGGTGAACAACCAACTAAAGTACACATTAGCTCAATCATTTTTAACCATTGAAACTCAAACTGAGTAACAAAGTTGCCTAGTGTCGCCCAAATAATAATAAGTCCCGCTACCAAGGTAAACGGAAAACCAATAGAGAAAATATTTAATTGCGGCGCTGCACGCGTCATAATACCAAACGACATATTAATAACGAGCATAGCTGTGAGCGGTGCAAGTGAGAGTACAAGTGCTGTAGTAAACATCCAGCCGCCCCAGGTCACTATGTCCCAGTAATGATCTACAGACCACCACGTGCCATCAATCGGTAACACTTGAAAACTATGGACCACCATCTGAATCATCATTAAGTGGCCATTAAAAACAAAAAATAGAAGTGTCGCTAAAATCAGAAAAAACTGTCCAACAGCAGGTACACTTGCACCATTAGAGGGATCAATAACTGAAGCAAAACCTAAACCTGTTTGCATTGCTAATATTTGCCCAGCTAACACAAAGGTGTTTAATAAGAGTATAGATGCAAAACCAATCGCAATACCAATCAACATTTGCTGGATAACAACTAAAATCATTTCAAACGAAAACAAATTAGTGAAGGTGGCCGGAGGTAATACAGGTATAACAACGAGAGTTACTACAACCGATAACCCCATCTTTATCCGAGTAGGGACGTTTTTAGCACCCAAACCAGCCATAATCATTATCATTGAGCTGATGCGAACTAAGGGCAGCAAAAAATCACTCAACCATTGAATTACGACTGAAAACGGATACTCCACTTTTAACCTGCTATTTCAGGAATGAGCAATACTAAACGAGTGAAAAAATCCATTAACTCTTGAGTAAGCCAATGGCCACCCACAATTAGCGCACTTATAGTGATTAATAAACGAGGTAAAAAACTGAGTGTTTGTTCATTGATTGATGTTGCAGCCTGAAATACAGCAACAATTAAACCAATAATTAGGCCTGGTACTACAATTGCAGACACCAACTTAATAACCAAAAACAAGGCATCACTTAGAATATCAACAAAAATTTCCGGTTCCATGTTGTACTCCTATTGTTGAATTACATTAATACTTTGCATACTAAGTCCCTAAGCCAAAGCTTTTGGCTAAGGTACCCATCACTAAGCTCCAACCGTCAACAAGTACAAATAACATAATTTTAAACGGCAAAGACACTATCATAGGAGAGAGCATCATCATACCCATCGCCATTAATACCGAGGCAACAACTAAATCAACAATTAAAAATGGAATAAAAAACATAAACCCGATTATAAATGCGGTTTGCAGTTCACTGGTAACAAATGCAGGGATCAATACAATTAATGGTGTATCTTTTGGCGAGTTAAGCTGGTCGTACCCGGCAATTTTAGCAAACGTTTCTAGATCTTTAAGACGAACTTGAGATAGCATAAAGGCTTTCATAGGCTCTTTTGCAAGCTCTAAAGCTTGCACTGAAGTAACCTGCTCATTTAAATAAGGTTCTATGGCCTGCTCGTTCACCTGCTGGTAAATAGGAGACATTATAAAAATACTTAAAAAAAGCGACATGCCTAGTAACACTTGATTCGACGGTGTTTGCTGCAAACCAATTGCTTGGCGTAAAATAGCAAGCACAACAATAATACGTGTAAATGAGGTCATCATGATTATAGCGGCTGGTATAAAACTCAGCGCCGTCATAATCGCTAAAACTTGTAACGTTACTGAGTAATCTTGTGTGCCATCGGCGTTTGTTGTAATGGTTAGCGCATCAATACCCTCAGCACTGACACTTGGTACAAATACCATGGCGAAAATAATAAGCAGCCACTTTGTCATAGGTCTAATTCTTTTTATTTTGGTTTGATTGCGGGTTTAAAAGTTTACCAAATCGTTTAGCTAATTCAGGAAGTTCTTTTTCGCTTAATGGGGTTTCTAACTTGTGTAAGTAATTAATACTGTGAGGCGTTACACCAAGCAAATGCTGCGCATTGTCTATTTCAACAACCATTAAACGCTCACGAGAACCCAAAGGTAGGCTTCTAACTACTTTAAACTCATCGCTGTTTGCTAGATTTGGATTAAGCTTCTTTACAAAAAATGCCAGCACGATGATAAGTACTAGCACCATTACGAGTGACAGCACCATAGAGAGTATATCTCCAGTTGGTGTTGCCACATCTGCTTTTGAAAAAACGGAACTCGTTAAAGCAACTAATAAGCTCATCGTAATTTTTTGATCCGCTCTATTTGGCTTATTACATCAGTTAAGCGAATACCAAACTTGTCATTTACTACAACAACCTCTCCATGAGCAATCAAAGTACCATTAACCAAAACATCCAATGGCTCACCCGCAACACGATCAAGCTCAACAACTGATCCTTGGTTAAGCTGCAGTAAATTACGAATATTTATTTTAGAACGGCCAACTTCCATAGAAATGGTAACTGGTATGTCTAAAATCGTATCGAGTTTACGTTTTTCATCGCCGCTGATTTCGTGCTTTGAATCACTTAACTCGTCTAATTCTGCAACATGCGCCTCAGCACCTTCATCTGGGGTATCGGCTTCTGCAAGCGCAGCAGCCCACTCGTCCATAGTATCTTGATCATCACTCATACTTTTAACCTTTTAATCAATTACCAGTCTAAATCTACACCATCAGAAAGGTGTAAATCATCCTCTAATTCTGCTAATTCTGCATCTGAGTCAATTTTCTTGCCGCCTTTGGTAAATACATGCAGCTCAGATTTAACTGAATCAGGTCGTTTAATTTTTTCGCTAATCTGTAGGGCAACACTATCACGAGAGCGGCCCATTTTGGCTCTGAATGTAGGTAACTCTTCGACAAATACTGTAATGTGCTCAGGCATTTCAACAGGGATTATATCGCCTGCTTTGAGTTCCATTATTTGCTTTAAAGACAAATCAACTTCAAGTAATTGAGTTGATAATCCAACTTCTACATCCATAATCTCATCGCGAAGCGCTTTACTCCATCGTAAATCGGTATCTTCAGTATCCGACTGCACACCTGCATCTAACAGCTCTCTGATTGGCTCAAGCATGGAGTAAGGTAATGCTATGTGAAAATCACCACCACCACCATCAAGCTCAATATGAAAAGAGCTAATAACTACAACCTCTGTGGGGCTCACAATATTAGCCATGGCAGGGTTGACCTCTGAGTCGAGGTATTCAAAAGATACATCCATGACAGGCGCCCATGCTTCTTTATAATCTTCAAAGATTATTTTAAGTAGCATTTGTACAATACGACGTTCTGTTGGTGTGAACTCGCGGCCTTCTATTTTTGCATGATAACGTCCATCGCCACCAAAAAAGTTATCAACCAAAATAAACACAAGTCGTGCTTCCATAGTGATTAGCCCGGTGCCTTTTAATGGTCGAAAGCGGACCATATTTAAGCTGGTAGGTACAAAAAGGGTGTGAATATATTCACCAAATTTAATCATTTGCACACCATTTATCGATACTTCAGCAGTACGGCGCATCATGTTAAATAGGCTAATTCGCATATGCCTAGCAAAACGTTCGTTAACAATTTCAAGTGTCGGCATGCGACCACGCACGATTCGATCCTGCGAAGAGAAGTCGTACTGAAGTGTACTACCTCCGCCGTCTTCACTATCGTGCTCTTCCTCTTCGACATCATCAACACCGTGTAATAACGCATCAATTTCGTCTTGGGATAATAAATCGCTCACGCTAACCCCTTATTGCATCACAAAGCCGGTAAACAAAACCCGCTCAATTACTTTACTACCTTCAACGCCAGCCAAAGCTGTTTGTACTTTTTCAAGCGCAGAAAAACGCAATGTTTCTTTGCCTGCACTTGTACTTAATTCATCAGCTGTAGTTGTAGAAAATACACTTAATAACGTGCCTTCTATAAGTGGGATATGTTTTTTTGCAGTCTCTTCATTGACTTCACCACGAACCAATAACTGCACTTTAATTTGTACAATCCTATCACGACTTGAACCTGGTACATTAAATACAAAAGGTCTGGGCATAGCAACATACAGTGCACTGCCAATCGAAGCAGATGAGCCAGAAGCAACAGGAGCCTCAGCCGCTATGGCCGTTTCTTCATCTAACGTTTCTGCTGGGACCTCATCAGAACCTGACATTAAAAAATAACCTGCGGCGGCACCAACAACAAGTACAACGGCAACAATAATAATTATCAGCTTCTTTTTACTTTTACCTGTTTCTTCAATTTCTAAATTAGTGTCTTCAGCCATTGTATTTCCTTTATTTGCAAAGGTACTTACTTGTTTTAGTTATTATAATAGCAGTACTTAGGCATAGTAATCTATTGCTGATGAAGTTTGTTGCCGAGAACTTTGTAGTTGAGCCTCTCCTGAATCGGCATTTTCTTCGTTAATGGTATTTTTATTAACCAAACCGTTTTTTGAATCATCGTCATTTTGTTCTGTGGTTTCGTTCTTAGAATCGCCATATGAAATACTGCTATCGCCTAATTCAATACCTTGTTGTGCGAGCATTTCACGCAAACGAGGTAATGATTGTTCTAACGCCTCTTTTGCTTGCTGATTTTGTACTACAAAATTAATTTGGGCTTGCTCAGCATCACTTCTAATACGTATTTGCATACTGCCCATTTCAGGTGGATCTAAGCGTATTTCAGCTTCTTTATTGTTAATATTTAGCATTGAACTGACGCGCTCTTGCAAGAGCTTAGCGGCATCACTTTTAATAATATTAACCGCCTGCATAACACCCGGTTCAATACTCATTTGCTTACCTTGCGCAGTGCTTTGTAATTGTTGAGATTGCAACACTTGCGTATCTAGTATTGCTTGTTCATAGCCTAAAATATCGTAATTACTTAATCCGCCCCTTTGCAAGGTATCAAGTGCGCCTGTGATTTGTGTAAATAGCTGCATAGAACGCGGGGTTAGCTGTTCTGCATTATTGATTTTAGAACCATCTTTTTGAATCATGTCTAGTTGTTTTATCAAATCATCGTCCGCCTCAGCTAATTGGTCTGGCGGAATACTATTTTCATTTATTGTCGATTTCACACTCTGCTTCTGCGGATTGTAAACAGTATTTGGAGTTTCACCTGCAACAAAAGTAGTTATTTTATTCTTTGGTTGTTCTAAATTGATTGATGTTTCAAGCACACTTACCGCTTCTTTGAGATAAGTTAACTGAGCACCTTGTGGCTGTTCGGTTTTAATATAAGTTGTTAACTGAGACAATAACGCTTGTTTTTCAGTCGTCGTTAACGCGCTAATTTCTGCATTAAAAGATTGTTTAGGTACTAAAGCTTGTGGTTTATTATTTTCAGTCACAAACGCATTAAGCATTTGTTTTAAAGCCGCAATATTATCATTGTTAATTGATTTATTTACGGTTTGAGATTGAGTAATTAATTGTTCACGCTGCTCAGGAGTCAAACTTGACAATATTTTATCTAACTTTATTGCACTATCATCTTTACTTAACAACGTTTCAACTGCAGCACTGTTACTGCTTTGAGAATCCACATTACTTACACGTTGAGTATTCGTGATCTCACCTTTTGGCGTTTGCTTGTTGTCTACCAAGGCAGGTTTAATTTGTGATTCATCAGCAGCAACACGTTTGGCGATGCCTGGTTTATCTATAATAGGCCCCTCTTTATCGTGTTCATTTTTATCAACGACTGGATTTAATTGCTCATCAAGCTTCTCTGCGGCAAAACCTTTATTTATATTACTTTTATTTAATGCTGCAGCATCGCTAGTATCTTTGTCAGTAGCTTGCGATTCAGTACTTTTTTGTTCAGCGGCCTTTTGCCCGATGTTTTGTGATGCACTTGAAATTATATTATCAGCGGATTTACTTTTAGTTTTATCTAAACCAGTATCAACAGTATCAACAGTATCAGAACTCTGTTCAGAGTGTTTTTTAACTGATATATCAATAGCTTGTGCAGAGTTAATTTGAGCCAGCATACTATCTCCAGATAAATTAGTATTATCTTGGTTTTCTTGCTCATTTTCTACAATATCGGTTTTGGCCTGTTTAGGCTCAGCGGCACGAATCGAATCTTTCGCATCACCTGAAGAGCTACGTTTACTTGCCGCTTCAATTGAATTATGCGCACTGTGTAACTGATTTAGAAACTCGGTGTCATTGCTTTCTTTATCTTTAGCTAAACGATTGTCTTTAGAGGCTAAATAAGAATCTTGCTCAGACGCAACCAAACTAGAAATATCATTCATCACCATAAACCACCTAACATTATTGCGGCAACACGCCACCGCATATTGCCAAAAATTAAAGACTGCCTAAATAAAGCAATTTACGTGCCTAATTTATAAAACTTTACGACGCTGAAAAAATTGGTTGGATGAAAACTCATCTAACATTTTTTGCTCACTTTTCGCAATAAGCACATCAGCTTTTAATTTTTGGTTTTCAATTAACTTAGCAACAGCTTTAGCTTTAATTTGTTGCTTTAACCAAATTGCTTTTCGTTGACTGACTACTTGCTTAGCCGTATTAACTGTACTTGCCTGTTGGCGAATTGCTTCTTCTATTTTTGCTATAAAAGCATGATATTGACTAAATCCCGCACTTGATAAACCTGACTGGCCTTTTACATGTAACTGTTGCATGTATTCCATTCGAAAATCATTCAGACCTTGTAATTTTTGTTGATTGGCCTGCAAATTCTGATTTGCTTGTAGGTAACTCATGCGCAAGTTTTCTTCTTTGTCATTTTCAAGTTTGAGCAACAAATGCAGCTTATTCTTAGCCATTATGCTTGTCCTAATAGTTGTGCTAAGCCTTGTAAGCCATCATCGTAACTAATCACATCACGCATACCTTGCTGTAAAAAAGTATTAACTCTGGGCATCATATTAATAGCTTGATCAAGCATTTGGTCAGTGCCTTTTTGATAAGCGCCTAAAGTGATCATATCTTTATTTTGCTGATACATAGAATATACCTGCTTAAGCACACGAGCTTGTTGCATATGCTTTTGTGAGACAACTTGAGGCATCACTCGTGAAATCGACTTTTCAATATCAATTGCCGGATAATGACCACTGTCAGCTAAATCACGGGAAAGTACAATATGGCCATCTAAAATAGCCCGTGCAGCATCAGCAATGGGATCCTGCATATCATCACCTTCGCTTAATACTGTGAAAAAAGCAGTAATTGATCCCTGCCCTTCCCCGCCGTTACCGGCGCGTTCCACCAGCGCCGGTAATTTAGCAAACACTGATGGCGGATAACCTTTTGTAGCTGGAGGCTCGCCAACAGCAAGTGCAATTTCACGTTGTGCCATTGCATATCGAGTAACTGAATCTAGTAGCAACAATACATTTAAACCTTGATCACGAAAATACTCAGCAATTGTTACAGCACTTTCACAGCCTTTTAAACGCATAAGAGGAGATGAATCAGCCGGTGCAGCAACAACAACTGAACGTTTTCTCCCTTCTACACCAAGAATCTCTTCAATAAATTCTTTTACTTCTCGGCCACGTTCACCTACTAGTCCAACAACAATAACATCGGCCTCACTGCCGCGTGTCATCATACCTAAAAGCACCGACTTACCGACACCAGAACCTGCAAACAAGCCCATGCGCTGGCCTTGACCTACAGTAATGACCGAATTTATAGCACGCACTCCCACATCCATAGGCTGGCTTATCGGACGTCGAGAAAGTGGGTTTATAGTATTTTGTGCAAATTTTAAATAATGTTCCGCATTTATTTTACCAAGACCATCAAGTGGGCGACCTAATCCATCAACAACGCGGCCTAACAAACTCATTCCAACGGGTAAACCTAAGTTATTGACCTGAGGGATCACTCGAGCACCAGGTAATACTCCTGAAATATGATCATTAGGCATTAGGTAAAGAGTTTGCTCATTAAAACCTACTATTTCAGCATCAACAAAACCATTCATAGTTTCTATTTTGCATTGGCTTCCAACAGGCGCACGTAAACCTTTTGCTTCAAGTGTGAGGCCTACGACACGTGTTAAAATACCCGCTACCGCGAGGGCTGGTGTATTAATATGCTGTTTATATTGAGATAAGCGTTCGCTTAAAGATGCACATTGTTCAGACATGACATGCCAATAAAGTAGTTAGATACCACTATTATGCAAAAAACTATCCAATGTTTCTTTGACGCGAGTTTTCAAGGTCATATCGAGTGAGGATTGGGCTGTTTTAACCTCGCAACCGCCACGTTCAAGTGTAGGTTCAGCGATTAGTTGCCAATTATTATCTGCGATGGTTTGTTCTCCATAGCTGTTTTTTATGAGTTCTAAATCTTCTGGGTGTAAATGTATACGTACCTTTTCTTGCTCAGCATTAAGCGAATCGATACTTAGTTTAAGTGTATGTAAAATAACATCAGGAGAGGTTTTTACTTCTTGATAAATTATTGCTTCAGCAAGCATTACTGTCAATTGGACTAATTGTTTTTCAACTTGTTCATCCACTTTATTCAAAGGAGTAGTTAAATTATCTAATATGCTACGCAAACCCGTGAGTTGTTCTTCAATTAATGGTTTTACGTCCTCATGACCTTGAGTTTTACCTAGTTCAAGCCCCTCTTTATAACCGGCCTCTTTTCCCTCTGTAACGCCTTTATCAAAACCATCAATATAACCTTGCTCATGCCCTTGTTTAAGACCTTCTTCATAAGCATCTTGTCGAATTCGCTCAAGTTCAGCCATAGTAATAGAAGGTAATTCAGGTTCCTGAGGTTCCTCTACAGGTACCTCTTCGGCCATTTCTTTTTTGTATAAATCCGAAAGTGGTGTGCCAAAAGCAGTTGAACGATCTCCAAAACTTCTTTCGTCCGGAGCCATATTGGGCACTGACCAGTTTCTTAATAATTCATCTGCTTCTTCTGCATTGAGTGGACGACCTTTTAACTTACTCATGCTTTACAGGAACTCCTCACCACCACCGCCACCTAGCTGAATCTCGCCAGAATCAGATAAACGACGTGCAGTTGATAAAATTTCTTTTTGCGCAGCTTCAACTTCACTAATTCTTACAGGTGCCATTGCTTCTAAATCATCAGCAAGCATTTCTGCTGCACGTTTAGACATGTTACCTAATATTTTCTCTTTAAGAGCATCGTCTGTGCCTTTAATCGCTTTCATAAGTACATCTTGTTGTACTTCACGCAAAATTGCTTGAATGCCACGGTCTTCAACATCCATTAAGTTTTCAAATACGAACATTAAGTCTTGAATTTGCTGTGACATCTCTTCATCGTGCTCACGAATAGAGTCCATTAACTGCCCTTCTACATTTGTATCAAGGTAGTTCATAATATCAGCTGCAGCTTTTAAACCGCCCATTTTAGCTGCTTGCGCACCCGCTTGACCTGCAAATTGTTTTTCCATAATCTCATTGAGCTCTTGCAATGCCGCAGGTTGCACTTCTTCAAGATTAGCAATACGCATAGTTAAATCTAAACGTACTTTTTCAGGAAACTGTGCCAATATTTCAGCAGACTGCTCTGGCTCTAAATAAGATAAAACAATAGTTTGAATTTGCGGATGCTCATTACGAATAATATTCGCTACCTGCTTAGAGTCCATCCACTTAAGAGAATCAAGTCCCTTAGCGCCTGATCCCATAACAATTTGGTCAATAAGGCTGGCTGCTTTATCTTCACCCAATGCAGCTGTAAGTGCTTTTTTGATAAAATCTTCAGATTGGAAGCCTATCGTACTAAAACTCTGAATTTGTTCAATAAACAAATTATGCACGGCACTTATTTTAGCTTGAGACAAGTCATCTAAGCCCGCCATTGCCATACCCACTTTTTGTACCTGTTTAGGTTCTAAATGCTTGAGTATTTGCGCCGCATCTTCTTCTGATAAACTCAAAAGTAATATAGCCGCTTTATCTACACCATCGAGCTTATCAACATCAAATGCTGTTGGCAGTTGTTTTTGTTCTTGATCAGTCATCTTCTGTTAACCACGCTTTCACTACTTGTGATGATAGTTCTGGTTCGTTAGCTACAAGGGCACGAATTGCTTTTAATAAGTCCTCGTCACCATGTAGGTCTGGTAACTGTAGTGTACCATCGCTAGAGAAGCCAATTGAAGCAGAATCAAAGTCTTTATTTAGCATATCAAGTGTACTGTCACCAATATCAACCCCTGAACTCAATGCATCTTCATCATACTCTTCCAAGGTATTATCTGGGTAAATTAGACGTTTAAGCATTGGTTTAACAACGGCCATAATAAGAACAATAATTACTAAGGCACCTAGACCCAGACGCACATACTTCACAAACCAATCTTGCTCCCACATTGGGACTTCAAGGTCTAAACCTGTCGTTTCACGCACAAATGGCACTGTTACCACTTCAAGTGCATCGCCACGCTGCATATCAAACCCGACACCGCCTTGTAATAAACGACGAATATTTGACAATGCCTCCACTGATCGTGGTGTCATGGTCGTTTCGCCGTTTTCATCCACTTTTGGAATATAATCAACAGCAACCGATACACTTATTCTGCGTATTACCCCCGTTTGCTGGCGTTTATGCGAAATAGTAGTATCAAGCTCATAGTTTCGCGTAGATTCTTTGTGATTACGAGTTGGCGAAGTGCCTGTTCCTGCACCACCTTGTCCTGCTACTTCTGGAATATTCGAGTTTAGTGGAGGCTGATTCGTAAGCGCACCTGGAATACCAACGGCTAAACCGCCTATGTTATTTTCTTCAAATGTGGTTTCACTTCTCACTGCAGGTAAATCTGGATTGTAGCGTTTTTGTGTTTCTTCTATCGCACTAAAGTCCATACTTAAATCAACTTGGGCTGTGTAATTTGCAAGCCCTACGACAGGTATTAGAATGCTGTCTATTTTTTCTAAATATTCTTGTTCTCGTTTACGTTCTAAGTCGTACTCTTTACGAGAACGTGCTGCTAATGAGCTTTGCGAACCTGAATTTAATAAGCGACCATTTTGATCTGTAACAGTCACCCTAGCTGGCTCTAAGCCTTGTACTGCTGAAGCAATCATATCAACAACAGAGTCTATCTCTTCACCATTAAGAGAGCGCCCACGTTTAAGTGTTAACACAACGGTGGCAGATGGCTTTTTCTCTCTGCGCGCAAATACGTTCTCTTTTGGTATCGCAAGCAATACTTTCGCACGAGTAATATTATTAAGCTCTTCTATAGTACGTGCTAATTGCTGCTCTCTACCATGTTTGAGGCGCTCACGTTCAAGACGCTGACTAACCCCAAACCCCATATCTTGCATGATAATATCTGATCCCGAAGTAGGTCCTTGGTCTAACCCTTCGCGAGTCATTAATAATTTTATATTTTGATATTCACTTTCATCAACCGATACGACATTACCATCAAGTTGATATTCTATCTTTTGTGCATCTAAAAAATCGAGGGTTTGAATTAACTCTTCTGTTTGCATTTTACCCAATGGGCGCATATCTGGCTGACGTGCCCAAATAATGATAAAAATGGCAATAGCCAAACAAATAGCCAGAGCTATAACCAGTGTCACTTGGCGTAATACATCTGTACCATTTAAAGCACTTAAATAGCCTGATTTCTGTTCTTGTTGATCATCACTATCACTTTGGTCGATATCACCACTAGCAAGTGCAAGGTCTGTAGATTGGTTAGATTGCGCCACGATAATTCTCCACTACCTAGTTAAACAGGCATGTTCATGATTTCTTTGTAGGCTTCTACAAGTTTATTACGAACCTGTACTGTAGCTTCAAATGCAACCGAAGATTTCTGAGAAGCAATCATCGCCTCAGCAAGCGATACACTTCGGTCACCCATTTCAACTGCTTTTACTTTTTGGCCTGTATCTTGTTGTAACTCATGCACTGTATTTAGCGCATTACTTAGCATATCGCCAAATTGTGCAGTAGAAGTAGACTGCACTTGAGTTGGCAATTTATTAATTTGATTATTACGGCCAGCTTCAAGGGCCATTGATTGCATTTCTTGAAAGACAGCGCTATTTTGAATTTTCATAATTTTTCTCTGACAATGCAGTTAAGCTTATAAAGAGAATAAAGCACAAACCATGCCAGTTAAAAATACAATAAAAACAATTGGTTATAGTTAACTTGTGAGTCAGAGTTTTGACAACCCCAAATTAAATTAATTAAATTTGGGGCTTAGAGGGATTATGCAGGAAGTGAAATACCTAAATCGCGCATTTGCGCTAGCTTATAACGTAATGTTCGAGGGCTAATACCTAATGTTTCTGCTACATCTTTGCGCTTACCTTGACAGCGAGCTAATGTTTCTAAAATAATACTATGCTCTTTGTCTTTAAGTTCATCTTTATAGCTCCCGGTGTCAACCGCAAGTAAATCTTGCTTTGGCTCACCAACCATAGGCATTTTTTCATCGTAATATGCCGTGCTTAAGCTATTTATAGCTTCGTTTGACGTTGCTGTTTCCAATACTTCTGTTGGTGTAATTACAAAATCGCTTGCTACTAAGTTTTCGATAAAAATAGCATGTTCATTTATTGTATTACCACTTCGTAGTATCAGTGCTCGCTGAATTACGTTATCCAGTTCACGAACATTACCAGGCCATGCATGAGCAAGTAGTTTTTGCTCTGCTGCTTTATCTAAGTAGGCCATAGGCTCTTTACTTTTATTTATATGGCGTTCTATTAAATGCTTTGCGAGTATAATTATATCACCAGGGCGCTGGCAAAGAGGTCGCCACATTAATGGAAAAACATTAAGTCGGTAATATAAGTCCTCTCTAAATTGGTTCTTAGCGACCGCTTCTTTTAAGTCACGATTACTCGTTGCTAATACACGAACATCTAGTTGGATTGTCTTACGAGCACCTAAACGCTCTACTTCCCGCTCTTGTAGCACTCGTAGTAGCTTTGCCTGTAATCCTAAATCCATTTCAGTGATTTCATCTAGTAAAATTGTTCCGCCTTGCGCTTGTTCAAATTTACCAGGGCATGCTTGAATAGCACCTGTAAACGCCCCTTTTTCGTAACCAAATAAAGTGGCCTCAAGCATATTTTCAGGGATCGCAGCACAATTTATAGCAACAAAGGGTTCATTGCATCGACTCGATTTATCGTGAATATAACGCGCGAGCACTTCTTTACCTGAACCACTAGGCCCGAGCACCATTACACTCGCATCAGAGCGTGCAACTTTACTTGCAAGTTCGAGTAATTGAATGCTACTTGGGTCGGCAACAATAGGGCCATCTGTCTCTCTCGCTTTTTCAGGCAAATAGCGACTCACCATATTTAGCAGCACTTCAGGTGCAAATGGTTTAGCCATATAATCAATAGCACCTAAACGCATAGCTTCAACAGCATCATCAATCGTGGCATAGGCCGTCATCATCAATACAGGTAAATCGGGATAATTTAATTTAATACTTCGCAGTAAGTCCAAACCGCTCATGGTTCCCATTTGCACATCACTTACGACTAATGAAAATTGCTCTTTTTTAAGCAATAACATCGCTTGCTCTGCGCTATTAGCTGAAACGCATTCAATACCTGACATCTCCAGCGTATCAATTAAAGCTTCACGGAGCCCCGCATCATCTTCTACGACTAAAATAATATTACTCATAATGATTCCTCTAATTTAGATGTCGCGCGTATTGGCAACAGTAAACTAAAACAAGCTCCACCATGAGCATTGTTACTAACGTCAACACGTCCTTGATGCGCATTAACCACCGAACTTACAACAGCAAGCCCTAGACCAGTGCCTTGGCTTTTTGTAGTAAAAAAGGGTTCAAACATTTTATCAGCCTGACTTAAATCAATACCGGGACCATTATCGCTTACACTAATACGCACAAAGTCGTGATCTTGTAAATCAGTCGCGGCACTCAAATGCACTTTAGCCCCAGAACCAATCACTTGAATGCTATTGTGAATAAGGTTTTGAACAGCACTGGCTAGCGCTGTCTTATTCCCCACTATTACAATATCTGGTTCAGGAAGACTTACATCCAGCTCGCTTTCATTAAGTGCGACCATGGCATCAGCACCGGTTTTCACTTCTGTTAATAATTGCTGCATAGAGACTTGTTCAACGACTTGCTGCTCACCGCTTTTAGCAAATAACAGCATGTCATTAACCTGCGTTTCTAAATCTTTTAATCGTGACATCAATTTAGTTTGGAAATTATCGCGAGATGCTTCTGGCAAGCGCTTTGAGCCTAAGTTAGCAGCATAAAGCATTGCTGCAGATAGAGGCGTGCGTACTTGATGCGCAAGAGACGCCACCATTTTACCCAGCGCACTTAATCGCTGCATATGTGCAACACGTTTTTGTAAACGTCGCGTCTCAGTTAAGTCCGTCATTAAAATAAGTTGTCCCGGCTCTGGAGCCAAAGCGGTGATATCGAGCTTAATTAAACGCCCGTCTTTTAATGATACTTCGTGTCCATCATCTTGATGTGGTTTGAAAGACCGCTGAATAACATAAAACCACTTTTCACCTTCAAGTGGTTCACCAAGCATATCAATCGCAATTTGGTTCGCTTTAGCAACCATGCCTTTACCATCAAGTACAACAACACCAGTGGGCATTGTATCAACCAAGTGCGAAAGCCAACTTGCCTGCTTACGAAGATCACTTAGCTCACCAATGTACTCCTCTTGAAGTAAACATGGGTTATACTTATTTGCAGAAATAAACTGTGGTTTTAGCACGCTTGCAAGGGCCATAATCAAATCTCAAACTAATGTAGATACAGAGTTAAATGCACAATTTGTACCAAAGTTTATTTATATATTTATCATTAAGTTACATAAGAAAAACAAGCGACATAAAAATGACGCACGCTAAGGAATAATAATGAGTGAGCAAATAGAATGCCGTTGTCCATGGCTAGACACGACTAAACCTGACTACGTTACTTACCATGATGAAGAATGGGGGGTGCCACTTTATGATGACCAAAAACTATTCGAATTTATAACTCTTGAATCAGCACAGGCGGGTTTGAGTTGGTACACCATATTAAAAAAACGCCAAGGTTATAAAAAGGCATTTGCTAATTTTGATGTAAAAAAAGTAGCTGAATTTACATCAGATGACATTGAGCGTCTAATGTTAAATAAAGAGATTGTTCGTAACCGTTTAAAAATTGCAGCAACTGTTAATAACGCAAAATGTTTTATCGATATTCAAAAAGAGTTTGGTAGCTTTAGCAACTATCAATGGCAATTTGTGAGTAATAAGCCGCTTGTTAGTCACGTGAATAATATTGAGGACTACCCTGCTATAACTGAACAATCAACTGCATTTGCTAAAGACTTAAAAAAGCGAGGATTTAAGTTTTTAGGCCCAACAACAGTCTATGCACACATGCAAGCCTGCGGTATGGTTAACGATCACAGTAATGACTGTTTTAGAAAAGAAGAAATTATTAAGGCTTTTAGTGGTGAGTAAGCAGGTAAATAGGTAGGTAATTAAAAGCTTCGCTTTTCACGCGAGCAAGCTCAGCGTCTACGCCAAAGTTTTGATTTGAGGTTGCTTTGTAGACGCGCTGCTTACAGGCGTTCAAAAACGTAGTTTTTTGGATGGGTGTTTAAATAATTAAAAGCTTCGCTTTTCACGTGAGCAAGCTAGACGTCTACCACCAAAGTTTTTGAGGTTGTTTTGTAGACGCGCTGCTTGCAGGCGTTCAAAAACTAATCTCTTGAAAGGTTATACTTTTTCATTTTTTCAACTAGCGTGGTTCTGCGTACACCTAATATTTCTGCTGCGCGAGCCACAACGTAATCAAAGCGCTCTAACGCTTGCGTTATTAAGCTAATTTCAAGCTCGGCTAAGTAATCTTTAAGTTCAATACCATCATCGGGCAACAACCCACTTCCAACTTGGTTAAACTCTGCTTCAGGTTCGTTTTCGTAATCACTGAATCCTGTGCTAAATATATCGTTAAACGCGTCTTTTTCCATTAACTCTTCTGGGTACTCAGGCTCATATGCTTCTACCTCAATATAGCGGTATTTATTGGGTAAATCGGGAATATCGACTACCTTTTCAGGAAACATAATAACCATTCGTTCCACTAAATTAGCTAGCTCACGAATATTACCAGGCCACGCATGCTCCTTTAAGCTCTCAACTGCGCGTTCTGTAAACTTGGCGGTAGAACCAGTCTGGTCGTTAACACGGCGCATTAACTCTTTTAAAAGCAGCGGAATATCATCAGCACGTTCACTCAGCGATGGGTTCTCGATAGGAAATACATTCAAGCGATAGTACAAATCTTCACGAAAACTACCTTCCTCAATCATATTTTCTAAATTTCGGTGCGTTGCAGCAATAACACGTACATCAGCTTGAATCGCCTTTGTACCGCCAACTCGCTCGTAACTGCGTTCTTGTAATACGCGCAGCAACTTAACCTGCATTTGCAACGGCATATCACCTATTTCATCTAAAAACAGCGTACCACCTTGTGCAAGTTCAAAGCGTCCTTTACGAGCGGATATTGCTCCTGTAAATGCCCCTTTTTCATGGCCAAATAACTCACTTTCTAATAACTCCGCCGGAATAGCACCACAGTTAACAGGCACAAATGGCCCATTGTTACGCTTAGAAAGCAGGTGTACATTACGAGCAACGACTTCTTTACCGGTTCCTGACTCACCTAAAATTAAAACATTAGCGTCCGTTTTTGCCACTTGCTCAATTAAAAAGCGTACATCTTTTACTGCATCTGTTTCACCCACTAGCCCGTCAAAGGTTTTAAGGGGTTTGGTATGTTTATGTCCATTTGGTAACATTCGCTGATATTGCTGACAATCGTGAAGCAACTGTGTTGTTACTTCATGACTAAACGGTTCGCAAATGAGGCCAACCACATTAGCAATGCTTAGTAATGGTTTAAGGGTTTCGCCTATTAATAAAAAAGGTAAGGTTGGGTAGCGCTTAATTAAACCTTCGTGATCAAGAAACTGCAATGCACCTAAAATGATCATGCATTCTTTTTGTTGGTACTTTTCACACTCTTGTTCAAAATTTGTTTCATTTAACAATTGTACTGCTTCACCAATAAAAGTAAGCGATGCATTTAAACCTATTGCGCGATTGTTATTATTATCTAAAATCAAGATCATATTTAGCGAGCCGTACTTTCACTCATTTATTTAATTACCTAAATTGTAAGCCAGTTCGCCATGGATGCAAGCGATAGCGGCATTTTTTTGACATAAACGCCAAAAAACAGACAGCTAGTTAAAATAACAATACTTAAGAGTTAATCATTAAGTACCAATTATTAAAGTTGTGTCAAAATCATTTTTTTAAAATTATTTAATTCCTTAGCAAAGCTGACTTTCTTAGTAAATATAATCTAATATTAGCTTAAGTTGAAAGCGAACATGCCGATAAATAGATAAGTAAAAAATGCTTGGCATTATTATTGCTTTTATTTTTACATAATTTTTATCGTTTAAATCTAGGATTTCCCCATGGCTCATGTTTCAGTAAAAAAATACAGTCAAGTTCGTGTAAGTAATATTGCCGAAATGACCCCGTACGAACAAATAAATCTTATTTTCAGTAATATTATTGGTCGCTTAGCAGCTACAAAAGGATTTATTGAGCGAAAAGAGATTGAAAAAAAGGGCGAGAATATATCAGCCTGCGTTTTGTTATTCGGCGCGCTGCAAGATGCACTTAATTTAGAAGTAGAACAAGACCCTAGTATTTCTAACAACTTATTGGCACTTTACGATTATTGCCAACGCACATTAACCAAAGCCAATTTAAATAATGATGTTGACGCGGTATTAGAGGTGTCTAACATTGTAAAAGAAATAAAAGAAGGCTGGGATAATATTCCTGTTGATCAACGTGTTTCTGCGGTTTAGCTTATATTATGAATGCGAGTAATGCTTCAGAGCAGCTAACAACAAATCAAGCAGAACATATAAAAATACTGCTTAAGGAAATTGAATCGTTAGTAAACGATAATAATGCCGATGAAGCTCAACCCATTTTAAAAACCTTAAATACAGATTTAAAAAAATGGTGTGAAAGTAATAACAGCCCTAATGCAGAGCAATTACAGTCAATTCAAATTACAATTAATTCCATTTTAGCTAAAGCTAACATAGCTAAAAATGAATCATCTAAAGCAATTATTAAGTATAAAAAGTCAGGAAGGGCTATTAAGGCTTATAAAGCGACTTAGTGAGTAAATTGAATAACTTTATTCAATACTCTATATATTACACGTAATTTATACCAATCAGCTTAATTAAGTGAGCTATTTTGAGGAAAGAAAACCTTGTCGATAACTGGGCAAAAATTTCGTTATTTAGTTGTTCTATATCAGAAATTTTTAACACAGTTAGCGCCAAGTTTAAGCCCTCAAATTTATCGAGTTTTATTGCAGATTGGTATTAGCGCTGAAAATAGCTGCCCGAGATAGATTTATTGTCCAGAGTTTAGGTTAAATAGACCCCATATAAGCAGATTAGTATAAGTATTATCTCAGATAAATATTACACAATAAAAAACCGCTAAGTTTAAACTTAGCGGTTTTTTATTGATCACGTTTAGCAAAGCTTTTACTAAAGGATTAATTTGATTGTCTAACTACACCTGGCATATTTTCTAATTGAGCTTGAACATAACTACTGGTGTTATTAAGGCTTGCAACTAATAAATCCATTGCGTTATATTGAGCATATAGTCGAGACGATAACGATTCCATTTTACTTGTTAAACTCTCTCGCTGATCATCTAAATCATCTAGTTGATTTGTTTTACTATCGATTCTGTTTTGAATAATTCCGTCAGAATCTGTATAGAAACTCATTAACTCATCAAACGACTGTGCAAAACCACCATCATCATCGTTACTGCCAACAAAAAACTGCTGCACAGAACCTACATCTGCATTAATTTGGTCACTTAAGGTATCACTATCTAAACTAAGCACACCATATCGGTCTGTTGTTACACCTAGTTGTGAAAGTGACAGCGAATTACCTTCTACATTAACTGAATTTGTTATTGTATCTCTTAGTTTAGACATGACTCCACGTAATAAGGAATCTCCCGCCATTACACCTACGCCATCTTCGCCAGATGCACCTAAAGTGTTACTAAGTTCTAGCAACTCATTGTAGCTTGCAATAAAACCGCTTAAACCACTTTTAATATTATTATTATTTTCAGTGACCGATATGTCACTTATGTCACCACTATCCGCGGCATCATGCAGTTTTTTAGCGGTAATATCGACACCATCAATCACATTACTAAACTCGTTAGTACTGCTAGATACAACCAACGTGCCATCAATGGTGATTTGTGCATTCTGCGCAGCGTTTACTTCAGTTAAGTTAGTTGTATGATTTAGGGGGTCTGCATCTGTTACATCATAGGCTAATCGAGATAATCCACCTGTATCTGTATTATTACCATCACTGTCTTGTACAGTGATTTTAATCGCGTTTTCTTCACCGGTCTCTTTACTTGTGAGCACTAGGTGCTGACCTAAATCACTTGTTACTATCGTTGCAACAACTGAGTCATTACTATCATTGCCAGTAAAAGGCCCGTTATTAATTTGGTCTCGTAAGTCTTCTAAAGTATTGGTAGCCGATAAAACAGTGGAGAAACTATTATCACCAGAGCCTATCGTAATTACACCTGCCCCTATTGCCTCATCTGAAGTAAATGCGCTTGATGATAACTTATGAGCCTGCGCTAATGCATCCACTTTTACGTTATAACTGCCTGGTTGTGCGTCTTCATCTGCACTTATTGATATAAAATCATCAGTGCCTGATGTACTACGTTGCTGATATTTGTCACTATCACCAAGGGCTTCCATTGAGGTTTGCACTTTTTCAAGCGCTGACTTTAACGCCCCAACGGCTGAAATATCAGTTGTTAAACTAGCTTCTTTAGTATTTAAACGGGCTTCAGCTGGTGCTTGTTCTGAATTTACTAATGCATCAACAATATCTGATACAGCTAAACCAGAGCCTAAGCCATTAAACGAAATAGACATACTTCACCTCTTTAAATACTTAAAAAACAAACTAATTTAATATTGATACTAAACCGTTTGATCAATCAAAATACCTGCCGATTCAGACAGCTTAGACACTAAGCTTAATACTTCCTCCGAAGGATATTGCTTAATTACTTCTCCACTGTTTTTGTCGAGCACTTTAATTACATCACGTCCTGAATCTTCATCTACTTTAAATTGCAGACTGCGATTCATTTCTCCCATAAAGTCCTGCAATTGTTGCGCCATTTCTTCTAGTTGCTCACGTTCTAAAGGCTGTTGTTTATCTTCAGCCTCTTTTTCATACATTTTCTGCTGCAATTGCTGCTGGGTCTGTGTATCTACTTGCTTTACATCATCAATAGCACGTTCAGTTAAATTACTAGCAGTGTTACCTGCTTGCTTAACATCACTCGCTGTAGTTGAAACTGGCAACATCGTTTCCGAGCTTGAAGTTATGGTGTTCATATCACCTCCTGCATTACGCATATGATTGGTACTAATTGTAGCTTTAAACTACAAAAGGAGATAGCTAAAGCCATCTCCTTTTTAATTACTAATACTGACTTTTTGTATTAGTTAGCCAACAACCTAGCCGCTACTATTAGCTTATTAACCTAGTAGGCTAAGCGCTGTTTGCGGTAACTGATTCGCTTGCGACAAGATTGATGTACCTGCTTGTTGCAATATTTGGTTTTTCGTCATCTCTGCTGTTTCTGTTGCGAAGTCAGTATCTTGAATTCGGCTACGTGATGCAGACACGTTCTCTGATATATTCGCTAAGTTACTTATTGTGTGGTCAAAACGATTTTGCACCGCACCTAAGCTCGCTCGTTGTGAGTCGATGTTTGCAATCGCGTTATCAATAATTGCTAACGCATCTTGCGAGCCTTTCTGGCTTGTAATATCAACATCAGCAACATCATTTAGCTTACTTGTTACATCAGTTGTACCGGCGGCTAAAGACGCATCACTTGCTTGAGCACTAAATGTCTCTGAAGAATTCAACTGAACAGCACCTGATACTCTCGTTGCACCAGCGGCTGTATTTAATGTTACCGCTGTACCAGCAGCCCCATCATAACCTTCTGGAGTAACATCAAGTTCAACTGTAGGTGTACCGGCACTGTCTGTTAAATCTGCAAATGTAATATCTGCACCATTATTGTTCGATACAGAAAGAGCACCATTTTCGATCGTTGCAGTTACACCATGCTCGTCTGTTGCACTGTTGATAGCTTCTGCTAATGCTTGCTCATCACCTGATTTAGAACCTGTAGCAACAAATGATAACTTCTCACCATTAAGTTCAAAACTTACAGATTCATCTGCAGCAGCTAGCGCAGAAAGAGATAAGCCAGCTTCAGTTCTTGCTTGAGCTGTAACACCTGTAGAGCTCGTTACACTGTTAATTGCAGCAGCTGCATCTTCTGCGCTAGCGCCTGCAGCAATAGTAACTTGAGCGTCATTACGTCCAGAGATATCATATGTACCGCCTGCAACAGCACTTGTTGCTAGTGTTGCTGTAGCAGCTGCAGCTTGACCAAAACCATCTGCTGCTGCTGATTGCAGATTAACTTGGTTAGAACCAATTTTTTCTGCCGCTACACTAGACAGTGATACGTTAATTGTTTCGTTTGCATTTGAACCAATTTGGAATGATTTTGAACCGAAGCTGCCGTTCAATAATTGCTGACCACCAAACGAAGTCGTATCTGAAATACGTGTTAGCTCTGTTGATAAAGCTGATACTTCTTTTTGTAGCGCTTCACGGTCTTCTGATGAATTTGAACCATTCGCTGATTGTAGTGCTAATTCACGCATACGTTGTAAAATACTTGTAGACTCACTCATCGCGCCTTCAGCTGTTTGCGCCATTGAAATACCATCGTTTGCATTTCTTTGCGCTACGCCTAAACCATTTACTTGTGATGTTAAACGATTTGAAATTTGTAGGCCTGCCGCATCATCTTTCGCGCTGTTAATACGCATACCCGATGATAAACGCTCCATTGATGTCGCTAAATCAGAACCTGATTGAGATAGGTTACGTTGTGCGTTTAATGAAGATACATTTGTGTTTACTGAAATCATAATAAAACTCCTGATTACTTTCGTAAAAGTACTGTTTTGATTTAACCAAGAGCCGTAACAAATTTATGTACAAGCCCCTTACTGATTAAGTTAACGGCAGGAAACAAAATACCTTTAGCTTTTATTTTAAAAAAATTACAAATTCATGTTAACAAATTTGTAATTTGTTGATTAGTCTATTTTATTACGATGACATCGTTAACACCTTAAGATTAAAATTCATTTAATCTTAAGGTGTTAACGATGGCGCGATATTTATAACCTAGTGGGTTAAGTAAATCGAGTAACAAGGAGTTAGTCGCCCTTAAAAAGAACCTGTGAGCAGCGTATATTACACTTATTTGCCTATTTATGGGGAATAACCACACACCATAGACCTTCTTCACGTAAACAAACCAAACTATTGTAGTACCAGTCCGTAATAATATTTAATTAATTTGGGGGGGGCTAAATTTGATACAAACTGTATTATTATTTTTGATTACGACTGCATGGATGTACAAAGAAGAGGGAACAATATAAAAGTAATTATCGAGAACAACCAAATTACACAATTATCTTGTCGTTAAATAAAGCCCATATATAAGCCGATTGGTACAATATTAAAAGCTAAATAAAAAGGAGATGACCAAAGTCATCTCCTTTTTAAATTATTATTGGTATTCGCTAAATTAAAGAGGTAGCTAATACCTTATTTCAATTAACCTAATAGGCTAAGCGCTGTTTGCGGTAACTGATTCGCTTGCGACAAGATTGATGTACCTGCTTGTTGCAATATTTGGTTTTTCGTCATTTCTGCTGTTTCTGTTGCAAAGTCAGTATCTTGAATTCGGCTACGTGATGCAGATACGTTCTCTGATATATTCGCTAAGTTACTTATTGTGTGGTTAAAACGATTTTGAACCGCACCTAAGCTCGCTCGTTGTGAGTCGATGTTTGCAATCGCGTTATCAATAATTGCTAGCGCATCTTGCGAGCCTTTTTGGCTTGTAATATCAACATCAGCAACATCATTTAGCTTACTTGTTGTTTCTGTGATTACACCAGCTAGTGAATCATCAGACGCTTCTACGCTAAATGTTTCTGAAGAGTTTAATTGAATACCACCTGAAATTCGTGTTGAGTCAGTCGCAGTACCAGCCACACCACTTGTTAGTACAACAGGGACAGCCGTACCCGTTCCGCCATCATCTTCAACACCGGCATAAGACAGAGCTGTCACTGATAATGTACTCGCTACAGGAGCACCAGCAGCATCTGCTGTTGCATAACCTTCTAACGTTATATCTGCACCCGTATTATTAGATACTGATAATACACCGTTTTCAATACTCGCTGTTACGCCATGCTCATCAGTTGCACCATTAATAGCTTCAGCCATTGCTTGCTGGTCGCCATCTGCATTACCTGTAGCTACGTATGAAACCTTCTCGTCGTTAAGCTCAAAACTAACCGTCTCGCCAGAAACTGTTGCAGCACCACCAACAACTACCGTGGCCTCTGTTCTAGCTTGCGCACTAACACCTGTAGAGCTCGTTACACTGTTAATTGCAGCAGCTGTATCTTCTGCGCTAGCGCCTGCAGCAATAGTAACTTGAGCGTCATTACGTCCAGAGATATCATATGTACCGCCTGCATTTGTACTTGCCGCAGCGGTAGAAGCAGCTGCAGCTGTAGCAGTACCAAAACCTTCGTTAGCAGTACCACCTTGTAAATCTACTTGGTTAGAACCAATTTTTTCTGCCGCTACACTAGACAGTGATACGTTAATTGTTTCGTTTGCATTTGCACCAATTTGGAATGATTTCGAACCGAAGCTGCCGTTCAATAATTGCTGACCACCAAACGAAGTCGTATCTGAAATACGTGTTAGCTCTGTTGATAAAGCTGATACTTCTTTTTGTAGCGCTTCACGGTCTTCTGATGAATTTGAACCATTCGCTGATTGTAGTGCTAATTCACGCATACGTTGTAAAATACTTGTAGACTCACTCATCGCGCCTTCAGCTGTTTGCGCCATTGAAATACCGTCGTTTGCATTTCTTTGCGCTACGCCTAAACCATTTACTTGTGATGTTAAACGATTTGAAATTTGTAGGCCTGCCGCATCATCTTTCGCGCTGTTAATACGCATACCCGATGATAAACGCTCCATTGATGTCGCTAAATCAGAACCTGATTGAGATAGGTTACGTTGTGCGTTTAATGAAGATACATTTGTGTTTACTGAAATCATAATAAAACTCCTGATTACTTTCGTAAAAGTACTGTTTTGATTTAACCAAGAGCCGTAACAAATTTATGTACAAGCCCCTTACTGATTAAGTTAACGGCAGGAAACAAAATACCTTTAGCTTTTATTTAAAAAACGACCAAAAAAAAGGCTAACCACCTGATTTAAATATTAATTAATATGAAACCCAAATACTATAAAGCATAAAAGCGCAATAAATGCGCTTTTAATATAACAAAAACTATTGTTAGTTTAATTAACCACCTAATAAACTAATTGCGGCTTGAGGCACTTGGTTAGCTTGCGACAAGATTGATGTACCCGCCTGTTGTAATATCTGATTTTTAGTCATTTGCGCTGTTTCTGTTGCAAAGTCAGTATCTTGAATTCGACTACGTGATGCAGATACATTCTCAGAAATATTTGCCAAGTTACTAATTGTATGGCTAAAGCGGTTTTGTACTGCACCCAAGCTGGCACGTTGTGAGTCAATATTGGCAATCGCGTTATCAATTACCGATAAAGCATCTTGTGAACCTTTTTGACTTGTAATATCAATATCAGCTGCATTTTCTAAAGAACTAGTCACTTTAGTCGCAACCTCATCCACAGAAGTACTACCTGTTGTAGTAAATATATCTGATGAATTTAATTGGATAGCACCGGCTATTCTGGCAGAGTCTGTCGCACCAGTAGTCAGTACCACAACATCACCGGCAGAACCTTCGTTATAGCCTTGAGGAGTTATATCTAAGGTTGAGCCTGCGTCTCCGGCAAATCCAACGATTTCAATATCTGCGCCATTATTATTTGAAACAGATAAAACACCATTATCAATGGTTGCTGTAACACCATGCTCATCAGTTCTGCTATTAATAGCTTCTGCCATTGCCTGCTCATCACCGGTTGCAGTACCTGTTGCAACAAACGAGACTTTTTCGCCATTTAGCTCAAAGCTTACAGGTTCGCCTGCAGCTGTTTGCGTGCCGGTAATATCAAGCTGAGCTTCAGATCTTGCTTGTGCCGAAACACCTGTAGCACCCGTTACTTGATTTATTAAATCAGCAGCTTCTTCTGCACTGGCACCATTTGGAATAGTGACCGTAGAATCTTCTCGACCAGAAATTGCCAAGTTACCATATGCAATTACACTAGCGGCAAGCGTACCGGTACCCGTTTCATTTACTTGACCAAAACCATCCACAGTAGTCGCTGATTGCAAATTCGTTTGATTTGCGCCAATTTTCTCAGCTGCAACACTTGAAAGCGATACATTAATCGTTTCATTAGCGTTAGCACCTACTTGGAAGGTTTTACTACCGTAAGCACCATCTAGTAATTGTTGACCACCAAACGAGGTTGTATCTGCAATACGTGTCAATTCAACTTGAAGTGCTGATACTTCTTTTTGCAGTGCCTCACGATCTTCTGGCGAGTTTGAACCATTAGCTGATTGCAATGCAAGTTCACGCATACGCTGTAAAATACTTGTTGACTCACTCATCGCACCTTCAGCGGTTTGTGCCATTGAAATACCATCGTTGGCATTTCGCTGGGCTACTGACAAACCATTTATTTGCGACGTAAGTCGGTTTGAAATTTGCAGACCGGCAGCATCATCTTTTGCGCTATTAATACGCATACCTGATGATAAACGTTGCATTGAAGTTGCTAAGCCTTCGCCTGATTTATTTAAGTTACGTTGTGCGTTTAATGACGACACATTAGTATTTACTGTTAATGCCATTTTACCATCTCCTAGGTTTAAGCAGAGTGTGGTTCAACACGTTTTAACAGGAACCACTATTCGATAATTTCTTATTATAATAAGCATTTACTGTGCCAACTTTAAAACAAGTTTAAGTCACTGTTTTTACTGGTTTATAATTTAAATTTAAAGTTGAATTTAAAAAGTAACTTGAAGCGACAATTTTTTGCCGCTTTAAAATAAGTAAAGCGGCAAAATATTTCTGGTTAAAGGTAGTCGAACAATGAAAGGTTAGATAAACGCCCAAAGGTTGCTTGAGATACTTGCAGTGCGGTTTCTTGCTTAGTGAGCTCGCTAATAGCAGCAGCCTGATCCACCTCAATTAAACTAGATCTATTACTTTTATTTTGAATATCAAGCGCTAAGTTAGTGTCGGTTACGAGTTCAAGCGCAACCATTCTTCCGCCTAAACTTGCCTGCGTGAAAACCACTTGTTCACTGGCATTTTGTAGCTGAACAACACCATCGGCTAATACTTGTTGAAAGTCGTCTCCTTCAAGTGTGCCATCATTCAAACCTGTAATAAGTGCTTGCAACGTATTAAGTACGTTTTCTTTCTCCGGTTTTTCAAGGCTAAAATCAAGCTGACCAGGTGCTGTACCTTCAAATTCAATTTTCATTCCTGCAAAATCTATTGGTTCATCGGTAATATCACCTATCACTTGAGGAGAAAGAGACACGCCATCACGTTGAATTTCGTATTGATCAGGATCAGTTGGCGTTGCCCCAGCTGTAATCACAACATTATAAGTATTTGCTGTTGCTGGCGCTGCTGGATCTGCATTGTAATTAGATTGATGAAATCGATCAAATTCAGTTTGACCATCAACATATACTGTACCTGCGGTGATGTTATTAGCAGGGACTGTAGTAGGAATTGAAGCCGTGTTTGAGTCTACATCTAAGCGTGCTGCTGTTTTTTCAAATGTATCAAAACCGTTATCACTCGATTTAATTGATACACCTTCAGCTATCGTTATTTGATGGACACCTTGATCGCCATTATAAGTGTATTCACCTAGCGTTGAGTCAAACTGATAAGGTTGGGTGCTATCTTGATAACCTGAAAATATAAATTTCCCATCTTCGGAGCGGGTATTCATTAAATTAGCAAGCGTTTGCTGAATACCACTTAGCTCGGATGCAATCGACTTCAAATCGTCTTTAGTATAAGCGCCATTACCCGCTTGTAATGCTAGAGATTGCGCTTCTTGAATACTGGTATTAATACTTTTTAAAACGCTTTCTTCTGTTTCGAGACGACCACTAAGCTGATTAATATTTTTTGTATATTGCTCATTGGTTTGTATTTTATTTGAATATAACATTGCCTGTGAAATATCTGCAGGCGCTTCAGACGTTGTTAAATATTTTTGCCCTGTATTAACGCGTTCTTGCGCATTTGCGACACCTTGTTGCCCATCCAGTATTTTATTAATACTGCTTTGATACATTAAATTATTTGATAAACGCATGATTACCTCGCAGCACTAAGTAAAGTGTCGAAAATTGAACGCGCAGCAGCTAAAACCTGTGCTGAAGCGGCATAAGACTGTTGAAAACGCAATAAATTTGCGGCTTCTTCATCGAGATTTACTCCCGATAATGATTCATACCAAGCTTCAGACTGCTGTGCGAGAGCATCGAATGCAGCTCCACTCGTAATAGCTTGTCCAGTTACCACACCAATATCGCTAACCATACCAGCATAGGCTTGATTAAATGTTTTATGGTTATCTGCCGTCGTTGTTGTGACAACATTTTGACGTACCAACTCACCATTTTGCAAATCAGCCAACTTTAAACCATTACGGTTATCGTCAAATCCACCTTCGTTAAACTCCAGCGTAAATGTATCGCCTGTTGCCGGTGTACCCTCTATATCAAAGTCAAAACCGTATGAGTCATAAGGAGCACCAAGGCCAGCTAAAACATTTTCACCCGGCGGCGCTATCGTCACAGCTACATTAGCGCCATTACCATCACTAATAAGGTAATCATTAGTACCCGCTGCTTTAACAATTGTGATATCGCCATTCGCTAAGGCAGGTGGTGTAGTTGATGTAAAACCACCTGAGGTAACACTACTAACTGTACCTGCTGATATCGTGCCTGTGCCTATATTATTTATATCGTTCGCAGTTCTAATTGGCGACGCTAACGCAAGGTCATCACCACGTCCGGTTGCAAGCGATATGCTAGAAGCGGCTTGAGAATTTAGCTTAACTTGAAATTGATCACCAGTAGCACCTGTACCAGCAACTGTTATTTGCAGTCCAAAGGACTCGCCACTGGTAATTGATGATGAATCAATCACTCCACTGGTTGTATCTGCAAGTGATGGGTTGCCAATAGGCTCCCCTTTATTATCAATTGCCTGAATACTTACTTCGTTCGGATTAGCGGTATAGGTAATAATGAAGTTACTGGCAGGTAATTCACTACCTTTGCCTGGCTCAACCGTTGCGGTCATGTTTGTAACACCACCAGTATTATCTTGATAAGCAAATGCATTTTCTGTTGGTATGGTAAAAATATCCCCCCCCAACTCACCATTTGCATTCATGCCTAATTTATTTTGTTCGTTAAATGCATCTGCAATAGCCAGTCCCATTTGACCGATTTGATTTTGCGCCGGCACTAAAATATCGTCTCTAAAAGCAAGTAAACCGCCAATTTTACCTTTTAATTTGCTCGTATCAATTTCAAGTGGCACAGCTTTGCCACCGTTAACATCTAACGTTAGCTCTTTAAAACTAGGATCGGGGTCGCCTCTCATAGAAAACAAATTAAACGAACCATTTTGCATAACAACGGCTTCTCCTGTACCCATAAACACAAGCTTTTCACCATTTGGTCCATCAAGTGTTTCTATATCTATAAGTTCGGATAAATCACGTATTGCTTTGTCACGTTCGTTAAAAGTTGAACTTGCATCAGCAGCATTATTCGTTCCATTTACAGCAGCTATATCTTTATTTAAAGCGCTAATACTTTGGATTAGCGTATTGGCTTCCTCTGAAAATATTTCTAATTGTTCATTCACTATACTTTGCTGATCAAAGACAATACCTGAGAGTCTATCCATTTGATCAATTAAGCTTTGTGCATCAGTAATAACTAAAGAACGAGCTACCGTTGATGATGGTTGATTGAGTGCCTCTTGCACGTTATTAAATAACGAATTTATGCCTGTAGATAAGCTATTTGCTTCCTCTGAAAATAAGGTATCAACCCTATTTGCCTCTGTTACAAACTGATCAAAAAATGATTTATTAGATGTATCTCTGTTTAGCTGTTCTTGAGCAAATTGGTTTAGCAAACGGTAGGTTTCACCCCTACCTACCTGATTATCTACCATGGTAGTAAATTCTGTGCGCTCGCGTACATAGCCTTCTGTATTTACATTGGCAATGTTTTTACTTGTCGTTTGCAGTAACTCAGAACTAGCTCTGACTCCTGAACTGGCAATACTCAATAAATCATACGACATGTTACTTTACTCCTTGGCGAATCGCGTTTGCTGCAATATCTTTTAATTCTGCACTATTGAGTACTTGTTTTATTTTGCTAGCGTAATTTGGATCGGTTGCATAACCCGCTTTTTGTAACGAATCTAAAAAGTCGCTTGGCTTTGCTGTATTTTGTAATGCTTCTTGGTAGCGTGGGTTTTGTGTCAAAAAATCAACAAAGTCATTTACACTTTCTTTTATTGAGTCGTACGCCCTAAAGTTTGCTTTCTTTTTGACCGCTGTACCTTGCTCAAATTCGAGTGTGACTTTACTGGCTTTTTCACCTTCCCAGCTTTTATCTGATTTAATATTAAATAAGTTATTTGAACTGTTACCATCACTTTTATTAATGATATGTTTACCCCAACCAGTCTCAAGCGCTGCTTGCGCAACCATTACAGCCGGGTTTAAACCAATTTTCTTTGCTGCCGTTTTAGCGTGTTCCCACACAGAGCTAACAAACTCTTCAGCCGATTCAAATACCGGAGTCTCTATTTTTGATTCTGTAATATCCATGTTCATGTTCGTACTTACAGGCTCTACTGATTTATTATTATTTTCATGAGGAAGCTCTGAGCCCACTCGCTTATCACTTAAAAAGTCCGCTGTTGTTCTCAAAACAGATCCGGGCATAAAATTTTTACCATCAGGGGATAACTGTTGAACGATTAAGTCTGCAAGGCCTAAAGAACCATTTGATGATAGTTCTGTCGATAATTGTTGATCGTGCATTTCTTCAAAGAACTTAACCCCACTGGAATTAAATGGGCTTTCTTTGTCCTCAAATGCTTCGTTTGCCTTGCGCATACTTTTAAGTAACATTTGAGTGAAAATTGCTTCAAATTGTGCAGCGGCTTTTTTTAGCGCAGCCTTTGATGCATCAGTCGATGAATCACCACTGGTTAAGGCTTCTTTACGAAGTGAATCTAAGTTGCCTAAATCAAAAAAGTTTTGCTTATCGAGATGATTTGTTTCCATCAGCTTTTTGACACAATAATGAGTAATGCAATTAAAATGCAAAAATTGAGCCAGTTGACTAACTTTAAATTAGATATATTGCGAGGGAATGATTTTGCCCTAGTAAAAATGTTACTAGGGCGTGTTTAAATACTAAATAACAACTAGTTGACCGTTTATTGCACCAGCCTCTTTTAGCGCTTCAAGAATAGCCATCAAATCACCTGGTGCAGCACCAACTTCATTGATTGCTCTGACTAAATCGTCCAAGCTAACACCAGGATTAAATACAAATGCACGTGAATCATCCTGATTCACATCAATGATACTTTGATTCGTAACGGCGGTTTCACCTTCACTTAATGCATTAGGCTGAGATACATTTTGTTGCTCGGTAATCGTCACAGTTAAACCACCATGAGTAATCGCGGCTGGCTGTAGTTTTACATTTTTCCCAATTACAATCGTCCCCGTACGAGAGTTAACAATAATTTTTGCTGCGTTATCCGCAGGGGTAAACTCTAAGTTTTCAAGTGTTGATAAATACGATACACGTTGTGATGCATCTCTTGGGGCAATAACACGAATAGATGCAGCATCAATAGCTTGTGCGCTATTGGGACCAACTAAGTCGTTTATCGTACTTTCTAAACGTTTCGCTGTTGTAAAATCTGGGCGATTTAAATTAAAAGTAATATAGTCGCTTTGCATAAATGGACTTTTAACGGCACGTTCAACAGTAGCACCATTGGGAATTCGACCGACGGTGGGTGTGTTTATAACAACCTTGCTGCCATCCAAACCCTCAGCTCCTAAGCCGCCAACAATAAGGCTACCTTGTGCTATAGCGTATACATTCCCATCAACACCTTTTAAAAATGTTTGAATTAAAGTACCACCGCGCAAACTACCGGCGCTGCCAATAGACGACACGGTAATATCAATTGTTTGTCCTGGTTTTCTGAACGCAGGTAACTCTGCATGCACAGCAACAGCAGCCACATTTTTAATTTTAGGGCTTAAATTAGCCGGCAGTGTAATACCAAAATTACTTAACATGCCCTTGAAACTCTGTTGGGTAAACTTACTTTGCTCGCCAGTCCCAGGTAAGCCAACAACTAACCCGTAACCCACTAATTGGTTAGAACGCACACCTTCAACCATAGAGATATCTTTAATACGCTCTGCATGTGCCGAAAATTGACATCCCAGCAAAACAATTAAACAAAAAAACTTAAATACATTCATATTGAATGTCCTCTAAAAAGGAAAGAGCGAGCTACTAAAAAAGCGCGTTAACCAACCAGCACTTTGTGCTTCTTGGGTTTGCCCTTTACCTGAATATTGAATCCGTGCATTAGCTATTCGGTTTGATTCAACCGTATTATCTGAGCCAACATCTTGCGGGCGCACCAACCCTTCTAAGCGAATAAACTCTTCGCCTGTATTAAGAGTTAACCATTTTTCACCTCGAATAACTAAGTTACCGTTTGGTAAAACACGCATCACATTAACCGATATATTGCCAAATAAACTATTTGATTGATTTGATTTAGAGTCACCAGAAAACGATGAATCACTGCCAATTCCAAATTGAATACTGTCGCCACCGATATTAACAGGAAGTCCCCCCAAACCAATTACAGGGTCAAGGCTCGTGTCAGATTGCTTATCTGTTTCTGTTTTTGCCGCTTTTGTAGCTTGGGTAGATTCTTGCAATTTAACCGTAATGATATCGCCGGTACGCAGAGCTTTTCTGTCCGCGTATAAATCGTTCGACACATTCGTGTTAAATAAAGAGCCTGTTGCTACAACAGGTTCTATATTTGGTTCTGGGTACATTGGCGCATAGTAAGGATCGTCTTGCACTATTTCACTATTTTGTGTTGATACACATCCACTTAAAAATAGAGTGCCTGCCGCAAATAACATAATATTACGCATATTCTGCCCCTAAACCTTATAGTTGCTGATTGATATAACTCATCATTTCGTCGACGGCTGAAATTACTTTTGAATTCATTTCATAAATACGTTGAGTTTCGATAAGATTTACCAGCTCTTCTGTGACATTTACGTTTGATGTTTCAAGTGAGCCTTGAATAATACTACCAAGCCCCTCAACCCCAGGGTTACCCTGCACCGGAGCACCACTTACAGCTGTTTCGGTATAAAGGTTTTGACCAATCGGCTCAAGACCCGATGGATTAATGAAGTCACTAATGGTGATCTGACCAATAACTACGTTATCGGCTTGACCTGCAACACGAACAGATACTTCTCCGTCTTGCGAAACAGTAATCGATTGAGCATCTTCGGGGACATTCATTTCTGGCTGAATAACATAACCAGCACCCGATGTAACAATTCGTCCATCACCATCGGTGGTAAACTGGCCATTGCGCGAATAGGCAATATTGCCATCTGGCTGCAGCACTTCAAAAAAACCTTCGCCGGAAATCATCCAATCTAGTGAGTTTTCGGTGGTTAACATGTTACCTTGCGTAAACTCTTTTTGGTTGGCTACAACTTTTGCACCCGCACCTAACATTAGGCCTGATGGCATTTCAGTGTCTTGCGATGAACGACCACCTGGCTGATTAATATTTTGATAAAGTAAATCTTCAAATATAGCGCGGCTTTTTTTGTAACCAACCGTACTGGCATTCGCTAAATTATTTGAAATAACCGAAATATCGGTTTGTTGAGCATCAAGCCCTGTTTTACTGATCCACAATGCAGGATTCATAATAGTGTCCTCATTTTAAAGTTAAACTATGCGCAACAGCTGATCTTGACGTTCGTCAATTTCTTCAGCTGTTTTCATCAGTTTGACTTGTAATTCAAATTGGCGTTGATGACTTATCATATCGACCATTTCATGAACGGGGTTTACATTCGACATTTCTAAGGTTCCACTCAATACTTTTACATTAGCGGAAGTATCAACAACTTGATTTGGTTTTGGTCTAAATAAGCCATCATTACCTTTTTCAAGTTGTGAATTATCAGCCTCAACGACCCTTAAGCGATCAACTTCTTCTAAAAAATTTGCTGGGGCGCCTTGCGGACGAACCTGAATAGCACCATCTTGACTAAATTCAACCTTTTCAATTGGTACAGGCAGTATAATTGGACCACCTTCGCCAATAACTTGACGTCCATGACTTGTTACCAGCATGCCTTCTGCTGTGATATTGAGCGTGCCTACTTTAGTGTAAGCTTCATTACCCGACGCATCTTGCACACTCAGCCATGCGTTATCGCTCATTGCGATATCTAAATCTCTGCCTGTTTCAACTATGCCACCCGATGTCATGTTTGAACCCGGACGTTCTTGCATCGAAAATACACGTGTTGGCAGCCCTTCACCAAACGCTTGCATAGAACGTGCTTGAGCAAAGTCTGATTTAAAGCCTGTCGTATTGGCATTCGCCAAATTATTGGCTTTAAGGGCAAGGCCCTGCAGGCTCTGTTTAGCACCTGAGGCCGCAATGTAGACCATTTTGTCCATAACATCGACTCACATTAAAAATCTCTAACTTAACAAATGCAAAATAGATGCCAGATTAGAGTTTACGTAACATTAGAGTGATGAAACAAACAATAGAAATGATAGCCACTTACTGTAACCATTGGTTTTGGTTTAGAGGCTAAAATAAAAAAGGCTGCAAAATGCAGCCTAAAATATTTAATTAAATTTAAATTATCGAATCTGCAAAATACTTTGCTGGATTGTTGAGTTAACTTCAAGCGCTCGCGAGTTAGCTTGGTAATTACGTTGAGCTGTGATTAAATCGACAAGCTCATTAGTTAAATTTGTATTTGATTGCTCAAGTGCTGATGAGTTAATACTACCAAATGTACCTGACCCTGCCTCACCTGCAACAGGCTCACCTGAGTCAATACTTTGCTTCCAACTTGTGTCGCCTATTTGTGATAAACCTTGCGAATTAGGAAAGCGAACCATAGCTATCTGGCCAAGGTATGTTGAATCACCGTTACTGTATGAAGCAACTAGTTTACCGTCGGTGCCAATATCAATTCCAGCTAAACGACCAACAGTCGAACCATCTTGATCAAGTGCTTTAACTTCAAAACCACTTGAATACTGTGTTGGTATACGTCCTGCCGTATTGTTTTCATCACGCCAATTAAGCTCAATACCTGTGCCTGGGAATGTAGCACCATTATCAAGCATTGTAGATAAACCAGTACCAGCACCAGCAGGTAGGTTTATCTCATCAAAAGTGGTTAGGTTTGTATTTGCTACTCCGCCTGTCGTTGCAGGTAAACCACTTGAATCAAAACCAAGAGTTGTGATCGGTGCATAAGGGGTCGTGGTTTGTTCTGCGCCCGAAGTTCCATCAACTACCTTTCCATCAAGTGTCGCATACACTTCCCAGCTATTATCTGCACCACCTGAAGCTGCGTCAGGTCCTTTTACAAAAAAGTATTGCAATATATGCGGCTCACCTAACGAGTCATAAACTGTCGTTGATGTAGATGAGTTATAAGTACCATTTGATGTAGGATCAAAATCTATACCCGGTGCATCAGCTGTCGCATCTAAATTGAACGATAAGAATACATTTTCTGTAGCACGTGGCGAACCTGATGAATCTGGTATTTGAACTGGGTTTGTTGTACTCAAACTCACTGATGTTGTATCACCGGTTGATGAATCTACAGGGAATGCTTGTAAGAAATTACCCTTAGCGTCAACCATAAAATTATCTTGGTTTAATTTAAATGCACCGGCACGAGTATAGGTTAAATCTTGCGATGAAATATCATCGGTCATCGCAAAATAACCTTCACCTGTAATAGCTAAATCTAAAGAGTTATTAGTAAACTGCAGTGATCCTTGGTGAAACTGCTGTGCAACCATCGTCGTTTGCACACCATCACCATTTTTAGTCCTACCTGCGCTAAATACTGACGATGCATAAACATCGGCAAACTCTGCGCGTGACTCTTTAAAACCGGTAGTATTGACGTTCGCAATATTATTTGCTGTTACATCTAAATCTTTTTGCGCGGCAGCAAGGCCTGTTAATGCAATATTGAAGCTCATAATTCACCTCTAACCTATCAATCTGAAGCCTGCTGGCAGGCAAAAAATACTAAAATTAATTATGCGATTTCTGCGACATCCGTCAGTCTAACCGCACCTTCTTTAGTGTTAATAATAATGCCACTTGAGCCGTTAATATTTACACTTTCAATGTTCTTAAAAGTAGCAACGGGTAAACTTGAAAATTCACCGTTAGTACTTCCTTCAGCTGTTATTGTGTATTCACCTTCAGGTAAACGTTCGCCGGCTTCGTTGTTACCATCCCAAGCAAAGCGAATTGCTCCAGCTGCCTGAGAACCCATATCAATCGTTCTTACTAATTGACCTGATTCGTCAGTTACTTTGATTTTAAGGTTATCCATAGCTTCTTCTGCTACTGCTGAGCCTCTAGCATCACCCGTTTCATTTAAATCAAGGGTATTTGACTCTAGTAAAGCCTGCTTACCAACAAGCGTTGAGGCTTGTAATGCAGAATTAGACGTCATCGAAGAGGCTAAGGATTCAAAGTTAGTATTTAAATCTGTAATGCCTTGCGCCATAGTAAAACTAGTCATTTGCGCAATCATTTGATCATTGTCCGCAGGGTTACTGGGATCTTGATACGACAATTGCTGCGTCAACAACGAGAAAAAATCTTCTTGTGTTAACGCGTCACTCTCATCTTCGCTGCTAGCTACTTGCTGCTCTTGCCAACGGATTGAGTCTAAATAGGATGAAGATGTACTTATATCGTTATTCATAACCTACCCTCGGTTACCGCTGACCTAGCAGCAGTGTTTTACTTAACATTTGCTTAGCTGCATCTGCAACTTGCACGTTTGTTTCATAAGAGCGAGAGGCAGAAATCATATTAGCCATCTCCTCAACAACATTAACGTTGGGTTTATAAATATAGCCATTTTCATCCGCACTCGGGTGATTTGGATTATACTCAATCTGTAATGGAGCACTGCTTTCAACAATGCCTAAAACTTTAACGCCAACGGCGGAGCCCTGTTGATTACTTGCCGATGCTGAAGCTTTGGTAAGTTCAGCAGCAAATACAGGTTGTCGCGCTCGGTATGTTTTGTCTTGAGAAGAACTAATCGTATTCGCATTAGAAATATTACTTGCGGTGGTATTTAAGCGTACATTTTGTGCGCTCATACCTGAACCTGCAATATCAAATACATTATATAAACTCATAATTTTTATCCTTGACTACCGAGTGCTTTATTCAGACCTTTAAATCTGCTGCTTAAAAATTGCAAGCTGGCCTGATACTCCATAGCATTCTGTGTATACAAGTTTCGTTCCACTTGTATATCAACCGAGTTACCATCGCCCGTATCTGCTTGATTTGGTAAGCGAAATAATTCTGAATCATCCATACTACGAGTACCACCACCGATGTGTTTATCGTTAGTTCGTACCATTGTATTGCCGCTTTGCTGGTTTGATCTTGCCGCTTTTAATGCAGAGGCAAAATCAATATCTTTTGCTTTGTAGCCCGGCGTATCAGCATTCGCAATATTAGTTGCAATTACTTCTGCTCGTTGTGAACGGATCAACATAGCCTGCGGATGCACACCTAATGCCTTATCAAAACTGATAGCCATAACCATCTCCAAAAAATTGACTTACCTTGAATAAAGCAAAAAATACGCCATTAATACTAGAGTGGTGATTATTTATATAAGAGTATGTATTAAAAAGAAAAATGACGCTAGGCGCGTCATTTATATAGGGAAGGAGTTACTATTACAGCTTTTTTTGATAAATAATGCCAGGGTTGCATCGTACCATGTCAAATTCACTGCTTAAGCCTGTCATTGACTCTGATGCACCCAAAAATAAGTAACCTTTAGGATTCAGCGCTTGAGCAAATTGACTAATAATTTTAGCTTTTACTTCTGGGGCAAAATATATAAGTACATTTCGACAAAATATAATATCGAATTTACCCATAAGTGCGTAAGAATCAAGTAGATTTAAATGTCTAAAGCTAACTTGCTTTTTTATCGAATCATTTACTTGAGCCATACCATTGCCGCTATCTTTAAAAAACTTTTTACGGCGCTCAGCAGAAAGACCTCTTGCTAAAGCCAATGCATCGTATTCACCATTTTTACACATATCAAGCATCGTATTAGAGATATCAGTGCCAATAATTTGCGCCCCCATCCGTAACACATTAGGTTGCTTTGCTTGAAACTCAGCAACAGACATTGAAATAGAGTATGGTTCTTGACCAGAAGAACTCGCTGCCGACCAAATTTTTAGTGGTCTTCTTAGCTCCTTAAATTCCGGGAAAAGCTTATTTTGAAGCAATTCAAACGGGTATTGATCTCTAAACCACAACGTTTCATTCGTAGTCATTGCGTCTACAACCGCAGCTCGAAGCTGTCGCTCATGAGGACCCAGCGTTTTGCTAACCAGCTCTGATAAAGATTCTACATTAAATCGAGTCATTAACGGCGCAAGTCGGCTTTTCACCAAATATTGTTTATTTTCACCTAAAACGATCCCGCATTGCTGCTCCAAAAACGAACGAAACTGATCGTATTCACTTTGCTGCAAATCTTTATTATTCAAATTAGTAACACCTATTTTTATTAATCACAATGAACCCATTTTTTCACAGCAGTTGCTAGTTCATCTGGGTTAAATTTTGCAATAAAGTCATCAGCCCCTACTTTTTCAATCATCGCCTGATTAAAAACACCACTCAATGAAGTATGTAAAATAACATGTAAAGGGGCGAGTTTAGGATCTGCTTTAATTTCTGCCGTTAACGTATAGCCATCCATTTCAGGCATTTCAACATCAGATATAAGTAAAGCGACACGTTCGGTAATATTGTCTTTACAATCTAATTCAGCTATTTCTTTTAACCTTATTAAGGCTTCTTTACCATTTTTAGCTAACTCAGTTTGAACACCAAGTGGCTCTAGCGCACGTTTAACTTGGTTACGCGCAACAGCTGAATCATCAGCAATAAACACAATTCGCTCACCCAAGTCTTTTTGAATATCGCCGCTAGCTGCTACATCAGCACTTACTTCTGTGTTTACAGGGCAAATTTCGTTAAGAATCTTTTCTACGTCTAATATTTCGACCAGTTCATTTTCGATTTCGGTTACAGCGGTTAAATATGAATATCGGCCAGCACCTGATGGAGGCGGCATTATTTTTTCCCAATTCATATTAACAATACGCTCTACCCCACCCACTAAAAAACCTTGCACTGAGCGGTTATATTCAGCAATGATAATAAAACTGTCTGTTATGTTTTCTATTGGTCGCCCACCCACGGCCATAGAAAGATCTATCACCGAAATAGTCTGGCCGCGAATATGTGCAACACCACGAATATAGGCGTTTGACTTTGGCATACTTGTTAGTGGAGGGCATTGTAATACTTCCCTCACCTTAAATACGTTTATACCAAAACGCTGCCGACCCCTGAGCTTAAATAATAGTAATTCTAGGCGGTTCTGCCCAACCAACTGGGTGCGCTGGTTTACTGAGTCTAAAATGCCTGCCATTCAAATCTCCTAAAGAAAACAAATAATACGGAATGATAATTGCTTTCTATTTATAAAGCTTACATAACATCACGGGAGCGTCTTCTTTTTGACGCAAAATATTTATACCCTGTTTGAAACCATAAGCATAGTCGAAACATTATGAGTTTGTTAAAAAAAGTCAGAAGATACAGTGTTTTTTATTTTGTTGCTAGCCTCAGCTTCGCTTTACCCCTGCACGCAAAAGTCTTTAATAAAGATTTATTACAAGAGATCGCAATAAGTTATGTCGCCGATCAGATTGGTTCTACAGAAAATACTAAAATACAATTAAGTGCTTTACCACTTGATAGTCGTATTCCTGATCGAACCTGTCAAAATGCGCTCGAGTTACTAATCCCAAGTGAGCCGCCATTTAATCGACAAGTTACATTACAAATAAAATGTAACGATACTCAAAATTGGTCTCAGTACGTGCATGTAAGAATAGTTGAAATGGCACCTGTTGTGATCGCTAACGCAAATTTAGTGCGAGGTGAAGTAATAACAAGTTCTCACTTAAGTATTGAAATGAAACCAACACATTTTGTTAGAATGCAGTATTTAGATAACCCAGAAATACTTATTGGAAGTAGGAGCAAACGCAACATAAGAAGCGGGATGCCTATATTACTTAACCAAATATGTATGGTGTGCAAAGGTGATTCTGTAAACATTTTAGCTAACCTTAGAGGGTTGAAAATAAAGACAACGGGAGTTGCTTTAGAGGACGGAACAATTGGAGAACAAATACGTGTTAAAAACAAAAAAACGGGTAAAGTTTTAAATGCACGAGTGGATGGTGTAGAGTCGGTGCAGGTAAACATTTAATTCAAAATTATGCTAAAGTATTCTTCGTAGGTGCCGATATGTTGGCATAAGTTGGGTAATATACAGGTTTATTATTATGGTCAGTCAAGTTAATTCAGGTAATCAACAAACTGCTGCTTTAGCTAATACTAAGCAACAAAAAGTTGATTTACAAAGAGATAATGTAAATACGCAATCACTTCAGTCTGCTTCACCTAAGGCCGCCAGTGACTCAGTAAGTCTAACGCCGCAAGCGAAAGAATTAAAAACGTTGCAAGAAAAAGCGCAGCAATCATCTGGTTTCGACAGTGATAAAGTTTCAGAACTAAAAAAAGCAATTACTGAAGGTAAGTACCAAATTGACAATGAAAAGTTAGCTAAAAACTTAGCTAGTTTCGAGTTTGACGTATATGGCTGATCATAACAGTTTAATTATCGTCAAGCTGAACGAGCAAGGAAAATGCTTAGATTCATTAGCCACCTTATTAAATGATGAGCTGACCGCGATTGCGTCTCGACGTGGCGAAGGTTTGAAAGAAATTGCTCAACAAAAAATGCCTTTTTTAACTAAGTTAAATTCTCTTGATAAAGAATTAAACAAACTCATTGCTAATAACGACGAACTGTCAGATGAAGTTCCTGATTTAATTTCCATTGTGCGTAGTAAACTTGAAAAATGTAAAAAACAAAATGATGTAAATGCACATGCGGCGCATCAAGCTCAATTGAGCGTTAAACAATTGAAAGAGATTTTAATTGGTGCTCCTTCCTCAACTACATACGATCAAGCCGGTGGCGAAGTAAACACCAACAGCCAACTTGTACGTAACCTAAAAGCCTAGATTGATTGGGTATAATAAAAAGTCATCATCCCTAATTAAATAAATTTAGTAATACGTTACTTTCTTTACTTCTCGAGGCTTAACTTCACCTATATATAAATCGTGAACACGTTTCATATTTAATTCAAGCTCAGTTACATAAGTATCATCTACAGCATACGTTTTAATTACTTGCGCCCCTTTTATAATCCCCTGCACTTTACTTTGTAAATAGTCATCTTGCGCTATTGAGCCTGCAACAGTAGTTCCGGCGGTAATTTTTTGCCCGTAAACTTGTTCTGTTAATTCTCGATAAGCCTCCAGCTTTGACGCTTTAATAGCCATTAGTTGCTTTTGCGAACTGTTAACGCCCTTTTGCAAGCTGATAGGCGCATAACCAATCGCTTTTATAATAGGGTAATTATTTGGCGCTACATATTTATATTCAACATGTTTATCAAACACGCTACTGCAACCACTTAGTGCTAAGCACCCCAGTGTGATAGATAATGATATTGCTCGCATTGTACATCGTCCTAATAAACTAATTATGTAACTATATGCACGTTTAATGCCATTTATAGTATTAAAAACAACGTTGGTATAGTCCTTGCTCTAAACACACTACTAGCTAAAGTTTAATTGGAGTAAGTGTATGAAATCGTTTTTATCATCAGTATTTGTAGGATTAAGCGCAACTGCTTTATTAACGTTTTCACCTTTCACAAAAGCGCAGTGGTATGAATCGACTGGGCACGCACTTGTTCAAAATGGGGATATGAGCGCAGCCAAATCTGCCGCTATAAAAGACGCAATAACCCAAGCTTTAGTATTTTCAGGCGCAAGAGTAAGCTCAGTGCAAACCTTGGTAGATGGCGTGTTAATGCAAGATCAACTTAAAATTAGTAGTCACGGTGAAATTCAAAAAATTGAGCTTATAAGCGAAAATAAATACGACGATAAATTTGCAATCACACTGCGCTTAGACATTTTCGCTCAAACAGAACAATGCCCGCAAAACAGCTTTAATAAATTTTTAGCTGTAACCCAAAGCCAGCTTAATCATCGCGAGCAAGCAAAAATGGGTCAAATTTTTGACATAGATAAAGCGGTTAGCAAAAATATTTTTTCGGCGCTGCAAAAATCAAAAATGAGTGCAATACCTGTTGCCTATTACAAAAACGCTATCAAAGTTGATAAATATTTTACTCAACAACATGATTACTCCACTGCTCAGTTAGAAGAAATTGCAACTCGCAGCAACGCTCAATATGTTTTATTAAGCCAAATAACAAACCTATCGACCAGTAATAAACTCAATAGTGAATATGCGTTTTGGCAAGATGAAAGCTACCAGCGTAGCTACCAAATAGAATTAACATTGTTTGATGGCACAACGTACGAGCAACTTTGGCAAAATAGCTATCAAAGCCAAGCAATTTGGCCATTCGAAAAAACAGCCATAATTGATGTAAACAGTGATAGATTTTGGCAATCACCTTTTGGGCAAAGTATAAGTGAAATAAATCACTCTTTAAGTTACGACATACAAGCTGCAATGGCGTGTTTACCAACGCAAGGTAAAATAATGCACATTGAAAACAGCAAAATAGTCTTAAATTTAGGTAAAGCACACGGTTTACAAAAAGGCCAACTGCTCAGCATTGCACATCATAATTACTTAACGGATGCAGCGGGTAATATCATGCCGCATAAAGTAACCACACTTAACACCATTCGCGTTGAACAGCTTTATCAACAAAGTGCCATTGCGGTAAGTATTGATGACAAACCGCTACCAGGCGTGCAAATAAACGATGTAGTAGAAATAATCAGCCAAGATCTTTAATTAACCTTTTTAGTTAATTTAGCTTTTAAATTAGGGTGAGCAGACAACCACTCGCCCAATTGTTCTACACCAGATAAATGCGGATAATGCTTTCTGCATGCAAATACCACATTACGCTGCTGATTAGGAAATATAGGCATGTAGTCAATACCCGCCCGCTCTGTGCAAGCAAGCTTTGGTACAAATGTAATACCGTCATCCATGGCCACTAACGCTAATAATGTTTCTAAACTATTACCTTTATACTGATTAGATACATCGACTCCTGCAGAAAAACAAAACTTTTGGGCTTGATCTTTAAAGCAATGGCCATCACTTAACATTAGTAGGCTGCATCCTTGAAGGTCGCTTAACGCCACTTTTTTATGCTTAGAAAGCGCGTTATCTTGTGATACCGCCACTAAAAAATCTTCTTTGTATAGAGCAACCGTATGATAATTAATAAGTTCTGGCACATCGGCTAAAATAGCAAAGTCGAGTTCGCCATTATTTAAAGCTTCTAAAATTGTTGCTGTTTGCATCTCAATAAACGAAAACTGACTATCAATAAATGCCGCTTTCATTGATGTTAATAACGCAGGCAACAAGTAAGGCGCAATGGTAGGAATTATACCAATGGTTAATTTTCCTTGCAGGGGTTCATTTGATGTCGCGGCTAATTCTTTCAGTATTTGTGTTTGCTCTAAAATCAGCTCTATTTGCGCCAATAAACGAGCGCCTTTACTCGTAAGAGTAACTTGCTTGGTGGAACGATCAAATAAAACAACACCCAGCTCTTGTTCAAGTTTTTTTACTTGCCCACTTAATGTAGGCTGGCTAACAAAACAGGCATCAGCAGCTTTACGAAAATGTTTATAGTGCGCGATTGCTTTTACATATTCGAAATCTTTTAAGTTCATATTCAGCTCCACCTGATAGTTTATAGCTATCAGTTTAATACAAACAAACGATTGGAACTATATTTAATTATTCACCATAATGGCTATCAACAAATCAAGAGGAACAAAAACTATGTTAAACAATATCGAAGGTCAAACAATCCCAAGTGTTACATTTGCAACTCGTGAAAATAACGAATGGAAATCAGTAACAACAGATGACATTTTTAAAGGTAAAACGGTTGTAGTATTTTCACTACCAGGTGCATTTACACCAACATGTTCATCAACTCACTTACCGCGTTACAACGAATTAGCAGGCGTACTTAAGCAAAACGGCGTTGACGAAATTGTATGTTTATCAGTAAACGACACCTTTGTAATGAACGCATGGGCTGAACATCAAGAAGCGCAAAACATTACTTTATTACCAGACGGCAACGGCGAATTTACTGACGGCATGGGCATGTTAGTAGACAAAAATGACCTAGGCTTTGGTAAGCGCAGCTGGAGATACTCTATGCTGGTTAAAGATGGTGTAATTGACAAAATGTTCATCGAACCAGATTTACCAGGCGACCCGTTTGAAGTATCTGACGCAGACACAATGCTTGACTACATCAACCCTAAGCAAGCTAAACCAGAACCAGTAAGTATCTTTACTAAACCTGGCTGCCCTTTCTGTAAAAAAGCGAAAGAGCTACTTGCAGAAAAAGGTTTCGCCTATGAAGAGATTGTTATGGGTGCAGGTGCATCACTAACAAGCCTTAAAGCTGTATCTGGTCGTGATACTGTTCCACAAATATTTATTGGTGGTAAACACATTGGCGGCTCAGACGATTTAGAAAAATACTTTGCTTAATTAAGTAAAAATTAACAGGGGCCTATTGCCCCTGTTTAATAAAGGATACCTACTATGAAAGAATTGCAAACCGATGTTGTTGTTATAGGCGCAGGTACAGCTGGTTTAAGTGCTTATCGTAATGCTAAACAGTTCACACAAAATGTATTAATGATTGAATCAGGCCCATATGGCACAACATGCGCACGTGTTGGTTGTATGCCTAGTAAATTATTGATTGCAGCCGCCGAAGCCGCACACGCAATTGAAATGGCACCTGCATTTGGTGTTCATAGCTCAAAGCCAGTCATTGACGGCAAAGCAGTTATGGCACGCGTTAAAAGTGAACGAGATCGTTTTGCAGGATTCGTAGTAGAAGCCGTAGATGAATTACCAGATGGAGATAAAATTCGTGGTAACGCTAAATTTTTAGACACAAACCGCGTACAAATAGACGATCATACAATTATTACAGCAAAACGCTTTGTAATTGCCACCGGTTCACGCCCTTCATACCCTGGCGTATTTAATAACTTTGGCGACAAACTTATTATAAACGACGACGTATTTGATTGGGATGACCTACCAGAATCAGTCGCTGTATTTGGCCCTGGTGTAATAGGTCTTGAAATTGGCCAAGCACTTAGCCGACTAGGCGTAAATGTAAAACTATTTGGTGTAGGCGGCGCAATTGGCCCACTTACAGATCCAGTAGTAAAAGACTATGCAAACACTGTGTTCGCTCAAGAATTTTTTGTAGATACCGACTCAAACGTATCTGACATGATGCAAGTTGGCAACAAAGCACAGCTAACTTACACCGACAAACAAGGTGAAAAACACACCGAACAGTTTGACTACGTACTTGCAGCCACAGGCCGAGTACCTAACGTAGATAAACTAGGCCTTGAAAACACCGGTATTGAACTTGATGAACGCGGCGTACCGCACGCAGACACACACACAATGCAATGTGGTGAGTCGAACATATTTATAGCCGGTGATGCCAGCAACATGATCCCATTGCTACACGAAGCATCTGACCAAGGTGCTATTGCGGGTCAAAATGCAGGGCGCTTTCCAGATGTACGTATAGGTCTGCGCAGAGCTAAAATTGCAGCTGTATTTAGCGACCCACAAATAGCAATGGTAGGCGAAAGCTACAAGCAAATTACTGACCGATTAGGCCCATGCGGCTGTTTTGAAGTAGGCGAAGTGAGCTTTGAAAACCAAGGCCGAAGCCGAGTAATGCTTAAAAACAAAGGCCACATGCGTGTATACGCAGAGCAAGGCACAGGCTTATTTTTAGGTGCTGAATTTATTGGCCCACAAGCCGAACACATTGCTCACTTATTAGCATGGGCTGTTCAAAACAAAATGACCGTACCACAAATGCTTGATATGCCATTTTACCACCCAGTAATTGAAGAAGGCTTACGCACCGCCCTTCGCGACTTAAACGCCAAACTTAAATTTGGCCCAGACATTGTAAACTCATGTATGGAATGTGGCCCAGGCGCATAAACTGCTCATTGCACATACACTTGCTAACAAAGGCCAAAGTATTTACTTTGGCCTTTTTATTTTTATAAATTTTTTAAAGCAGACCTCTCAAATAACGCGGATTCAAATCTGAAGTGCATAACGTTTAGGCGGCTTTAGCCGCCAAATGATCTTGCATCAATTTTGCAGGCGTTTCAAATCCAAGTGTCTTTCTCGGACGATTATTAAGTTGCTCAAGTACTGGTATAACTTGCGCTGGTGTTACCGCCTTAAAATCTGTGCTCTTCGGCCAATACTGGCGTAGTAATCCATTCGTGTTTTCATTCAATCCGCGCTCCCATGAGTGATAAGGATGAGCAAAATAAACAGGAACACTTAATGCCTTTGTGATTTGCTCATGATAAGCGAACTCTTTTCCATTGTCAGCCGTGATGGTATGAAGCGCTGACCTATATGGTCTTAATAGTTCTATCGTCGCCGCAGTGACGGCTTGTGCTGTTTTGCCTGCCACCTGAGTTGATACAGTGAATTGGGTGACCCGCTCTACAATGGTAACAAGGGCGCCTCGATGACCTTTACCTATGACGGTATCTATTTCCCAATCTCCGATACGGCCTTTCTCATCAACTATTTGTGGACGTTCTTCAATGCTAACGCGATTTTTTATTTGCCCTCGGTTTGTCTTACCATGACTGCGCTTGTGATATTTCTTACCGTGTCGGCGCAGATGTAGGTATAACTCACCACCTGCTTTTTTATCTTCCCAGATATATAGATAAATGCATTCATGACTGACAGATTGTTTATTTTCCTTGCGCAACCATCCCGTTATTTGTTCAGGACTCCACTTCTCATTAAGCTTCTGGGTAATTAAAGCCATCATTTCAAGTGTCATCTTAAGTGGTTTTCTTGCACTTCTTCGGCGAGACAAAGCCCGCTCATGAGCTTGTTTGTATCTGTAACCTCGCTTGCCTGTATTTCTAGCAAGCTCTCTTGAAATCGTAGATTGCGATAAATTAGTTAGCTCAGCAATACTTTGTTGCGTAAAACCGCTTTTCTTTAGAACAGCGATCTGGCATCTTTGCTCATAGGTCAGTTGTTTGTAATGTCTCATTGTAAAATCTCTTGCCGGAGAAAAAGCAGTTAGCTTATGAGCAACTGACCACTTAATCTAGTCAAAACAAGTTATGCACTTACAATTTGAATCTAGGTAATATATTTACTGTTACACTCAATTGATAACTCAATTAAAATGATGGAATAGCTATGTCCAATAATAAATTTAGACTTGTTACACGCAGTGATTTTGATGGCCTAGTATGCGCCGTCCTTTTAAAAGACTTAGACCTAATTGACGACATTTTGTTTGTTCATCCAAAAGACATGCAAGATGGCAAAATAGACATTACCGAAAACGACATTACCACCAACCTTCCCTACGTTGCAGGTTGTCATATAGCGTTTGATCATCACCTTAGCGAAACCGTACGTAACTCAAACGACATTAAAAACCATATTATTGATCCGCAAGCCCCTTCGGCTGCACGTGTAGTTTATGACTATTATGGTGGCGCTGAAAAATTTCCGAATATCTCAGTTGAAATGATGGACGCCGTAGACAAAGGTGATGCTGCTCAGTTTTCAAAAGACGAAATATTAAACCCAACAGACTGGGTATTAATGAACTTCATTATGGATGCACGCACAGGGTTAGGCCGTTTCCGTGAGTTTAAAATTTCAAACTACCAATTAATGATGAAACTCATTGACGCCTGTAAAGACCAAAGCATTGAACAAATACTACAAATAGAAGATGTAGCCGAACGTGTTGCTTTATATAACGAGCATAACGAAAAAGCAAAAGAGCAAATTACTCAATGCGCCACTGTCCATAAAAATTTAGTGGTACTTGATTTAACCCAAGAAGAAACTATTTACGCTACCAACCGCTTTGTTATTTACGCCATGTACCCCAACTGCAACATCTCAATTCATAAACTGTGGGGCCTTAAAAAGCAAAACGTAGTGTACGCAATTGGTAAATCAATCACCAACCGTACCTCAAACACCAATGTTGGCGAGCTATGCTTAAAATATAATGGTGGCGGGCACTTAAATGCCGGCACTTGCCAAGTAGAAACAAGCCAAGCTGAAGCCGTACTTAGTGAGTTAATCGATACAATTACAAGTGATGGTTAGACATTAAAATTTAGCGTTTTTTAAACTATTAATAGAGCGAGTAAATTGACGTTTACTCGCTTTTTTTGTGTATAAAAATAATAAAGCATACTTACAAAGCTATTACGATGGAGAACTCATACTCGAAGTAAAAGGCTGATTAAACTGATTAAACAGGACAGCCACTCTATCTAATTGTACAAATAATATTGTGTCATTAAATTTACTTTTTTGACCAAGAATTCATTTCTTTTTATATTATTATTTTTCGGGGGGATTACCAAATAAGCCATTATCACTGTTAAACTTAAATTACGCGCATGAAAATAGCTGCATCATTGCAGTTTTAATTTTTATTGAGTTGTTTAAACGTTATGCGAGTAGCTTTTCGCAGTTACTTATATTCGCTCGCCGTTTTCGGTTTAAGTTTTCACAGTAACTCACTTGTGAAGTGGGCCTCCCTACTGCACCGTGAAATACGCGTGTAAATTGTGTGGTGAGTTTTAACCAGTTTTCGGGGGAGATATTTACTCTTTCGAGTAAGGGTAAGCGTGTACTTTCAATATACCCGCGTTTATCTTCTCGCATACAACGCCCTGTTAACTCAACAAGTTCAAGATACGATTTAAGCTCAAACGGGAGTCCTTTTGGCATTATTTGACGTGGCATGCCTGCAAAGCGGAGCAGTTGTTTTGGTTGCTTGCCTTCGTTTGCCCGTGTTAAGCGTTGTTTGATGCTGGTATGGTCTGATTCCTCTGGTGTATTTGCCATTTTGGCTCTGATGGGATTTAAATCGACATACGCCATACAGGCGGCAAGTGCAGCTTCATCTAATAATGCTTGGGATCTAAATCGTCCCTCCCAAAAACGGCCAGTACAGTTATCTTCTTTATTTGCTCTGCGCGCAATGTCTTCATTTAATAACCTCATAAACCAGCTAATACTTGATAAGCGCTCTCGGTATTCCTTTACTGTTTGATTAAAAAAGATAAGTTCAGCTTTACTTAGCTTTTCACCTTGTACATATTTCTGCGTTAACAATGTGCCTTTACAGAGTTTATGCCAGCGAATAACAATCGCTTTATCATTCAGCCTGTTTGCTTTTTTATCATCAACATACAGTACTAAGTGAGTGTGATTACTCATCACTGCATAAGCGCATACATCAATACAAAATACCTTAGCTAATTCAAGCAGCTTATCTTCAACCCAACCTCTACGATGCTCATAAGATTGACCGGTGAAATGGTCTTCGCCACATAAAAAAGCACGGCGAACACAACGTGAAATACAGTGATAATATTTTGTATCGACCAAACTTACTTGGCGCTTTCTTGCGATTGCCATGTAACACCCTGCTTGTTTTTTGCACTAAATAAAGCCTAGTACTTCGTTTCATAAAGTGCAAAATTAGAATGGGTGTCTTTGTTATTAGAAATCAACCATCAAAAAGCGCTGTAAAAATACAAACTATTTATTTGCCCCTCCCTTAACTGCTACTCATAGTCTGTAGACTCATCGTCATCACAAATACAAACTGAATAACATGAAAACATATAAAGAACAATTTGGTAGGAACTTGAAAGAGCTTCGCCTAAATGCTGAATTATCACAAGAGGAACTCGCTGACTTATGTTCTCTGCATAGGACTTATATTGGCTCGGTAGAACGAGGAGAAAGAAATATTAGCCTTAATAATATTATCTTAATTTCCCAAGCTCTAAACACCTCACCTTCTATTTTATTTAAAGGAATAAAATAAATGAAAATATCACCTTACGCAAATCAACCTATAGCTAACTGGACAAATATCACCGAAGATCTTATCAATCAGTATCCTCTTAATCCTGAAGAAATATTAGAAATAGCAATGCTTTCTTGGGAGCGATTATGGACATCTCGAATTGGCGGTGAGATTGATTTGTACGAAGTTGATTTACCTGCAACAGTAGTAGGATACTTCTTCCAGAAATTATTTTCTCATGAATTAAAAAGTAGATACCCTTTTGATTGGAAAGGCGAAGAGTTCAAAAGCGATAAAGATTTAGTAAATATTCAAAATCCTATTTTTTCAACTGAAATGAAGAGTTCGGGACAGCTTGGCTATTCTCTTTATGGCAACCGCAGCTACAATCAGCAGGCTTTATCCTTGGAAAATGCTGGTAAAGATAAGTCAGGCTTTTACATTACAGTAAACTTTTATAAGCATGCAATTACGTTAATAAGAATAGGATGGGTAGATCAAGATGATTGGGTTCCTCAAGGGGCTGCAACTGGGCAAGCTGCGGTATTAAAACCAGATGTTTACAAATACAAACTATTTGAAATAAATGGAGCCTATAGAAATAATAGTCCTATAGAACTCCTTAATGGAATTGGCCCTAGAGCTGCAACTATTTTTCACTCTGAACAAGTATACACCTTTGGTGATTTAAAAGCCTACTCTGGTATGAACTTAAAAATTAGGAAAACATATCAAGACAACTATGACTTCCTAAATTCATTTTAAATCTCTAAACTCTCCTGCCTAGAAGCTAGTTCTTTATCTTCTAGGTATCTGTCTATACGTTGTTCTGCATAACCTATATATTCACTTTTCAGCTCAAAACCTACAACATAACGCCCGTTTCGAATTGCACATTCAGCAGTGCTTCCTGACCCCATAAAAGGATCTATAACAACATCACCTGTATTACTGGAAGCCTTGAGCATCCTCTCGACAAGTTCCATTGGAAATTGCGCGGGGTGTGGGGTTCTCTCAACTGACGATCTATTTTTACCAGATGTAACTTTAGTAATTTGCCAAACATCACTAGGATTCTTTCCAAATGGATTGCATCTTAGCTTTCCATTTTTCTTTTGATTAGGATATTTTACATTAGGATCTCTGACCGCATCGAGATTGAATGTATAGCTTTTTTTATCTTTCACATACCAAAGAAGCTTTTCGTTTCTAGGCGAAAACCTTTTCTTACATGCAACACCGGCAGCATAATTCCATACAACTTCTTGGAGAAAGTAGAAAGGTGTTCTATTCCAAAGTAGATAAGGTATTGGAACTGCAAGCCCCTCATCTGCGACCTCTAAATATCCAACATTCAGCCAAAATGTTCCATCTTTTTTAGTTAAACGGTAAATTTCCCCAATCCAGCTCTCACACCAGTTCAAATAATCATCTAACTTGGCTAATTCCTCATACTCTTTACCTATATTATATGGAGGTGAGGTTATAGTGAGGTCGACCAGATCACTAGGGAGTTTTTTCATAGCTTCAAGGCAATCCATTTGATATATCGCTACGCCTTCCCTTTCTAAATTTGGCTCTCCTAATATTTGTTTTATTTTATTAAATTTCTCTAAACTCATTCTATGAAAACTACCCAATATAAAGTGACGCATATCCTAAGCACTTTGAAGTTTTAAATCAAGTAACACGTGAGATACGCTTTTTTTCAGTCCACGTTGATGGAGACAAGCCATCTCAACAAAGTAATTTTCTCACTTTGAGTACTAACTAAATTCAATTTAATTAAGCAGTGGATTTTCATACAAGAAAAAAGAGACTCAATAGAAGTTACATGTACTAAACTTTCTATTCTAGAGTAAAATGGAAGGTTAAAGATTTTTTATCTGAACTTCACAGTGCTACATATTTGCTACACAGAAATTAAAAATAAAAGAACTTAAATCATAACCCATTGATTTTATTGGTAGCCCCTACAGGAATCGAACCTGTAACTGCCCCTTAGGAGGGGGCCGTTATATCCATTTAACTAAGAGGCCACAAATAAGCGTGTGCTTAGAGGTGTGAATTATAACGGTATCTGGTTTTTTATATCAAGCGACAACTGAACTTAATTGCTTGATAAGTATATATCTTCTTTATTTAGTACGTATAACGGTATTAATTTTCGGCTAGTGGCAACAACTTGCTTGGTGTCTATGTTAATAACACGCGCATTGACCGCAACCCCATTACGTCGATAAATTAAAGTACCTGCAAGTACGTGGCTGGCCATTTGGTCTTCATTAAGTTTTGCTATATCACGCGATAAAACAAAGTCGCCACGGCTATTTACGTCTATGGTTTCTGTGGTTTTAAAATCAACAACACCATAACCAAATTTTTGTAATTGATGGATTAAGGTTTCAGATATTTGATTTCCAAGCTGATTTGTGTTGTTCAGTGTGGCATCTAAATTAACTAAGGTTGTAACCGCAATATTTAAATGCGCATTAGTATCATTACCTGATTCGAGGGTGTCGACTAGATCGAGGGCCATTTGCTCTACATAATTAACCAATGTTTGATGGTGGTTAAGGGGCATAAATTGTTGTGATGAATCGTATTCGTCATGTACATCTACTTTAGCCGACGACAGCATTTCCGGTGTTTGCTCATGCTGTGTGTTTACATCTACGCGGGTATTTGTGTTTTGTTGCTGTTGAGTAATATGTGTCATAGAACACCCAGCCAATGCTAGCATGCTAAAAGCGCTAAGCACGCTGTTTAATGTATAACGCATAATCACCTCACTCATCCGCTTGCTTAAGCATTATGCCATCAGTTCGGTAGCTGCTGTTAAGCGCATCAACAACTGACTGAGGAATAAAGCCTTGTGCACTGCCTACAACCGCTTTACTTTTCAAACCAACAATACGAGCATTTACTAATACCCCCCCTTGATGGCTCACTAAGGTACCGGCTAGGACGTAGTTAAAATTTTGATCTTGATTTAACTCTAAATAGTCGCGACTAAATACAAAGTCACCCGCCGGTGTTACTCGCATAAAGTCGGTTGTTTTAAAATCAATGACCGGTATACCAAAACTATGCAGTTCGTGCATAAAGCTTTCTGATATCTGATTTCCTAATAAACTGCCATCGTTGTAGTTATCATCTAAAAATACAAAGCTTGAAACAGCAAGTGGTGTTTTATCATTTACGTACTGTAAGTTTTCGACCATGTCTTGCATTATGCCACGCACGTAATGGTTAATATTTTTACGCTTGGCGGGCATTGATTTAGTGTAGTTATTTTGCTCAACCAACCCAGACTGAAAAAGTTGATTATTTACAACAGGCGACGCAACTTCGCGTTGCTCACTTACAAGCATTACAGGGCTATTGCTTTGCGGTTCTTCTACTTGTTCTGACTCCATGCCATTAAACATTTGCGAACAGCCAAATCCCAATGGCAAACATAATGTAATTAGTAGGTTTCTCATTTTGTGCTCCAAATTAGTATTCGCTGCGGTATAAAAGGCCGTCGCGCTGCTGAATTTTTTCATTTCCCCACATTACATTAATAGGGATCTCGGTACTGCCTGCTGATAAAACTTGTTTGCTGTTTATATTAACTAGTCGCGCATTTACTATATATGCATGCTGCTGACGAGTCACAGTACCGGTAACTATCAAGTCAATTTTTTGACGTTCACGTAATTTATTTAAATCGCGACTTAGTACATTATCGGCATTACTCGATAATGTTATATTATTGTCTAATCTATACTCTACCGTATGGTAACCAAGCTGGGTCATTTGGGTTAATAGACTTTCTTGGATTTGTTGGCTAAGCCCTGAAGCTTGCTCTGTCATTAACTTGGTGTCGAGCCCATCAGCAAAATAAAAGCTACTTACACCAATGCGGGAATTACGACTTAACGGCTCTTTTAAATGACTAAGCTGCACTGTTAGCGTATTTACATAATCATTAACTGTGTAAGGTGCCATAGCCGCTTTAGGAGCGTGTGTGCTTATACTTGGCGCTGGTTGCGGTATCAAACTGCAAGCGGCTAAGTTAACTAATAATAGGGGTAATAAAAGGCGCATAATTGCCATCCTCTTTCAAATATACAAAAGATGAAGCAATTATTATGCCTAAAAGAATTTTGAATTATTTTGCTAGTTAACCTACACCAATGCTTAACCTAAATCCGATTAACATGCCCACCTCAACTATTTGTTTAAACTATAGTTTAATGGGTTTATCTGTGTAACTACTTACTATGCAATCGAGTTTATAAAGTTTAAATACTTCGCAATCTGCTTTGGCGTTATTTAACTTTTGATATGAACCCAGTTTTAAGCGGTAAAATGTTTTATCGTTAATACGGATTTGCTCTACGTTAGTCTCTATTTTTTTTCTAAACAATGGAGCTGCCTGTATGTTCAGGTTTTGCCATACTTTTTTTAAGCTTGGCTCAGAGCTAACTGATGCCACTTGTAATGAAAATGAATGCTTAAGCGTATTTAATTTTACAGCCCGTTTTTTACTGTAGCTATGTTTAGGCGCTTTCGAAAGCGCCTTTATGGTATGAGCAGCTGTAGGATTGCGTGTATCAGCACGAGTATAACGTTGGTTGGATTGCGTTATCGCTTTAGTGTTAATAATGTCGATATGGTTAACTAAATAAGTGATCTCTTTTTCGAGCCTTAAAATACGCTCAAGGCCCGCTCTAGCTTGTTGCCATTGCATTGCTGCATCTTTTAACTGAGCAAGCTCTAAGGCCGTAATTGACACATATTCTGGTAAATTACTTGGTTTTTCTAACTGGTTTACTTCTGACGTAGAAGCACAGGCAGTACAAAATACAAACGTTAAAAGACTCAGAATTATATTTTTATTATTATTTTTATGTTTAAACATGTATTCGTTATCCTGAAAGCAGTGTAATTACACTTACATTTCAACTAAACATTCTTATAAATTATACCAATTCGCTTAATTAAACACGCGGATTCAAATCTGAAGTGCATAACGTTTAGGCGGCTTTAGCCGCCAAATGATCTTGCATCAATTTTGCAGGCGTTTCAAATCCAAGTGTCTTTCTCGGACGATTATTAAGTTGCTCAAGTACTGGTATAACTTGCGCTGGTGTTACCGCCTTAAAATCTGTGCTCTTCGGCCAATACTGGCGTAGTAATCCATTCGTGTTTTCATTCAATCCGCGCTCCCATGAGTGATAAGGATGAGCAAAATAAACAGGAACACTTAATGCCTTTGTGATTTGCTCATGATAAGCGAACTCTTTTCCATTGTCAGCCGTGATGGTATGAAGCGCTGACCTATATGGTCTTAATAGTTCTATCGTCGCCGCAGTGACGGCTTGTGCTGTTTTGCCTGCCACCTGAGTTGATACAGTGAATTGGGTGACCCGCTCTACAATGGTAACAAGGGCGCCTCGATGACCTTTACCTATGACGGTATCTATTTCCCAATCTCCGATACGGCCTTTCTCATCAACTATTTGTGGACGTTCTTCAATGCTAACGCGATTTTTTATTTGTCCTCGGTTTGTCTTACCATGACTGCGCTTGTGATATTTCTTACCGTGTCGGCGCAGATGTAGGTATAACTCACCACCTGCTTTTTTATCTTCCCAGATATATAGATAAATGCATTCATGACTGACAGATTGTTTATTTTCCTTGCGCAACCATCCCGTTATTTGTTCAGGACTCCACTTCTCATTAAGCTTCTGGGTAATTAAAGCCATCATTTCAAGTGTCATCTTAAGTGGTTTTCTTGCACTTCTTCGGCGAGACAAAGCCCGCTCATGAGCTTGTTTGTATCTGTAACCTCGCTTGCCTGTATTTCTAGCAAGCTCTCTTGAAATCGTAGATTGCGATAAATTAGTTAGCTCAGCAATACTTTGTTGCGTAAAACCGCTTTTCTTTAGAACAGCGATCTGGCATCTTTGCTCATAGGTCAGTTGTTTGTAATGTCTCATTGTAAAATCTCTTGCCGGAGAAAAAGCAGTTAGCTTATGAGCAACTGACCACTTAATCTAGTCAAAACAAGTTATGCACTTACAATTTGAATCTAGGACATTATTGCAAGTTGGTACTAAGTGTTTAACTTTAAATAGGCCATGGGAACAACTCATTTCAGCTTTAATTGTGTTTTAAAAAACAATTAACGCGGGTCCCTTTATCCTTAAGAAAACATTTAATACAAATTTAGTGCCAATTAACACAAAAACAACAATATAACTTAAAAACCGCGCATTTAAACATATTCAATCCTTAAAATAACAACAGTTTTTGAGTTGTTGTATTTTTAGATACTACGTTTGCAACAGTGTATTTAACCCACAATTTCGATAATAACTTCATCCCCAAAAGCTATTGACGCGTAAATTAGCCTTGTTTTCACTGAAAACCTCTGGCTAGAGAAAATAAATTTAAATATCACCATAATTCAATATGTTAGTATATCTCTTAACCAGAGCTCTGGTTAAACATTAAAAAAGGCGCCATGTTGGCGCCTTTTTATTATTAACGTTATCTTTTAAATTAAATCAACGCTTTAATAAATGCTTTTAGTTCATCTGCAAATTCATCACGGCGTAGTGCAAATTCAATAGTCGCTTTTAAATAACCAACTTTACTTCCACAGTCGTGGCTACGGCCTTTTATAGCGTATGCATCTACTTTTTCGTGTTCCATTAGCATCGCAATTGCATCTGTTAACTGAATTTCATCGCCTGCCCCTTGCGGAGTTTTTGCAAGTAAAGGCCAGATATTTTCACTTAACACATAACGACCCACTACCGCTAAGTTTGATGGTGCTTCGTCTACAGGTGGTTTTTCTACCATATTCATAATTGGCGAGCTTTCGCCCTGCTTTAACTCAACGTCACCTAAATCAACTACACCAAATTGGTTTACTTGTGCCATTGGTACTGGCTCTACCATAATTTGGCTGTGCTTGGTTTCGTTAAAGTGTGCGATCATTTCTGCTAAGTTATCTTTTTTAAGATCGCTCTCTACATCATCAATAATTACGTCTGGTAAAATAACTACGAACGGTTCGTTACCAATAATCGGTGCCGCACAGCTAATAGCATGCCCTAGGCCTTTGGCTTCACCTTGGCGTACGTGAATAATGGTTACGTCTTTAGGGCAAATAGCTTGCACTTCGGCAAGTAATTGCCGCTTAACACGCTTCTCTAAAGTAGCTTCTAGTTCAAAACTGGTGTCAAAGTGATTTTCGATTGAGTTTTTACTTGAATGCGTTACTAGCACTATCTCTTTAATACCGGCAGCAACTGCTTCATTAACTACGTATTGAATTAAAGGACGGTCTACCACTGGCAGCATTTCTTTAGGAATTGCTTTTGTTGCTGGTAACATGCGAGTACCAAGGCCCGCTACGGGGATCACTGCTTTCATTATGTTTTCCTTAATCTTTTATTATACTGAAAATGGATATTGAATCGCTTCGTGGCATTGATAGCCTGTTACTTCGAAATCGTCTCGTGTTACCCACGTTTCTATGTCTTCTAACGATTTAATTTTTGGATTAATTTTTAGTTGAGGCGATGCAAATGGCTGACGTGTTAACTGCACATCTCGCATCAACTCAAGTTGGTTTTCATAAATATGTGCATTGGCAATTTTATGGTATGCCTTACCCGCTTTATGACCAGTAATTTGAGCTACTAGCGCCAATAATACAAAGCATTGTATTTGATTAAAGTTCAAGCCAAGCGGCACATCACAACTGCGCTGATAAGACGTTAAATATAAGGTATCGCCAAGCAACGAAAAGGTGTGCGTATGCATACACGGGCGCAAACAACCAAGCTCAAATTCGCCTGGGTTATAAAACGTGATTATCTCACCACGGTCATCAATGCCATTTTTTAAGTTATTAATAACTTTAGCGAGCTGATCAAGTGTTGAACCATCTGGGCGTTGCCAACCACGCCCTTGTACGCCGTAAACGCGTCCCATGTCGTCCTCACCTTTACGGTTAGGATTATTAAGCCATGCGTTATTATCGTTCGCATTAGCATCCCATGTTTTACAGCCAATATCACGAAACTGCCCAGCACTGTCGTAACCACGTAAGTAACCTAGTAATTCAGCAATCGCTGCTTTGTAGTAACTTTTTCGTGTGGTGATCATCGGAAACTGATTATTAGCTACATCGTATTCTAAATCAGCATTAATTACAGTTAAACAACGCGTACCTGTACGTTTGTTTTCTACCCACTGCCCTTCGTCAACAATACGCTGACATAACTTTAAATATTGTTTCATGTTTTTTGTATTATGCCTTAGCTGTTGTAACGTGTTGTGGTTGCTTATAAGCCCAAATTAATAACCCTAATCCGCCTACTATCATAGGAAGCGAAAGTATTTGCCCCATTGAAATAAAGTCAGCAAATAAACCGAGTTGTGCATCTGGTTGGCGGAAGTATTCAATACAGAACCTAAACACGCCATAACCTAATAAAAACACACCGGCTACGCTGCCTGCCGGACGAGGCTTTTTAATAAACCATTGCAAGATTAAAAAGAGCACTAAGCCTTCAAAAAATGCTTCGTATAATTGCGATGGGTGACGCGCAAGCGGACCGCCCGTTGGAAATACCATTGCCCATGGCACGTCGGTAACTCGGCCCCATAACTCACCGTTTATAAAGTTACCAATACGTCCGGCTAAAAGCCCTACAGGAACCAATGGTGCAACAAAGTCGCCCACTTGAAGCAGTGACTTTTTGCGCGTCCACGAAAAAATTGCGACGGCGGTTATAACGCCAAGTGTTCCACCATGAAACGACATGCCGCCCTGATCTATTCTAAATAAATACAGTGGGTTTTCTATAAAGTAACTAAACTGGTAAAACAATACGTAGCCAATACGCCCGCCTAGTATTACCCCTAACATGCCGTAAAACAGTAAATCGCTTACTTGGTCTTTAGTCCAACCAGAGTTTGGTTTTGACGCTTGACGATTTGCAAACCACATCGCAAATGCAAAACCTATTAAATACATTAAGCCGTACCAACGTACGCTAAGTGGCCCAACTGAAAAAATTATTGGATCGATTTGAGGAAACTCAAGTGCCATAAAAATAAACCTTTAGCTAAAAACCATTTTGATTGCGATAACTACAAGCAGCACCGCGAAAACTTTCTTAATTGTATTAACAGGTAAATAATGAGTTGCTTTAGCACCAATAGGTGCAACAAACCACGACGTTAATACAATACCAAATAACGCAGGAAGATACACAAATCCTGCAAAACCATGTTCTAAATCAGTCACGTGCCAGCCGGCACTGACATAGCCAACAGAGCCAAATAATGCAATAACAATTCCGCAGGCTGCGGCACAACCAATTGCTTTTTTTATATCAACCGAAAAATAATTAAGCATAGGGACTATTAATGCGCCGCCACCAATACCTATCAAACCTGATAACCCGCCCATTATTGCCGAAATCCCGCCTAAAATAGGACCTGCTGGTAACGGTTTTTCTGACATTGGTTTATTACGAGTTGAGAGCACCATTCTCCCTGCTATAAATACAACACTTACAGCAAACACAGTGCGCAATATTTGCTCTGGAATAAGGCTTGCTGCAAAGCCGCTAATAAGCGCGCCTAAAGCCACACCCGACATAACCCAAGGCGCAATTGCCCAAGGCACATTATCATTTTTATGATGAGCCAACGCTGAAGAGGTGGAGGTAAATAAAATAGAAGCAAGTGACGTTGCAATAGCAATCACTAATACATGATCTGCTGAGGTTACATTAAATGACAGCAGTAACGCACTGAGTACTGGGACAATAATTAAACCGCCGCCAATGCCTAGTAAACCCGCTAAAAACCCGACAATACAGCCTAGTAGTGCGCAGCTTGCGACTAACAAACCTAAGTCATACATAGTAATCTCAAATACCCTTTGGAGACTTATATATTAAAGGATTATAAAACTAATAGCATCTTCGTATTTAAATTAATTCGACGCACTTAGTTATTTTGGCGTGTAAAACAAGTCACCTAAGTGATGTTCTAACATAAAATTACGTGTTAAACGCAGTACTTGCTTTGCAGTCGACTGCGCCAAACATGCAGTTAGTAATTGTTCCATATCACTTACACTTAAACGTCTGAGTACCCACTTAACTTTATTAAGTGATGATAGATTCATGCTTAAACGTCTGTATCCCATAGCAATAAGGAGTATTGCACCTTCAGGATCGCCGCCTAATTCTCCACATAAACTAAAAGGTAACTCATACTGTTCGCACTCGCAGGCTATTTTATTAAGCACTCTAAGTACGCCAGGGTGATAGGGATTAAACAACTCAGCAACTCGGGCATTTGCTCTATCTACCGCTAATAAATACTGCGTTAAATCGTTACTGCCTACGGAGCAAAAATCAACTTTTTTAGACCACTCTGGCAGCATAAATACGCTTGATGGCACTTCAAGCATAATACCTATATCGGGTCTTTCTATTTGTTGTTCTGGGTATTTTTCACTTAGCTCAAAATAAGCCTGCTCAAACAATGCGAGTGACTCGTCTACTTCTTCGGTTCCGCTGATCATTGGCAGCATTATTTTTAAATTACCTAAACCTATATTGGCTTTAAGCATGGCTTTGAGTTGATCTAAAAACAATTCAGGGTGATCAAGACTGATACGAATACCACGCCAACCTAAAAATGGGTTTTCTTCGGTTATGTTAAAGTAATCAAGAACCTTATCGCCACCTATGTCTAATGTTCGCATAACCACAGGATTGGGATGATAGCTAGTTAGTACTTCTCGATACCAATTTTCTTGCTCTGATTGCGAAGGAAACTGACCTTTTTGCATAAACCACGCTTCGGTTCGATAAAGCCCTACACCGTCACAAATATGTGAACTACTTTGCTCGGTATTAAGCTCAAGGCCTGCGTTCAATAATAAGCTAACATGCTCACCGTCAAGCGTAATTGATTCTGAGTCTTGCTCTGCTAAAAAGCGATTATTAAGTAGATTATCTTGATGCTGTAATTCGGTGTATTCATCCATTAACATTTGCGATGGCGATATGTATAAACGCCCTGCAAATGCATCTAAAATCATTGATTTACCGTCAAACTGCAATAAAGGTAAATCCTCTATACCCCAAATAGCAGGAATACCCATTGCACGCGTTAATATAGACGCGTGACTATTTGCTGAGCCATTTACACTAACGACACCGGTTAAATGCCCTTTTGGTACTTCTGCAAGCATTGCTGGTGTTAACGTATTGGCAATCAAAATTGTATTGGGAGGGTAATTTTTAACAGCATGTTCGGTATTTACAAGATGATGCAGTACCCGCAAGCCAATGTCTTTAACATCAACGGCGCGCTCTTTTATGTAAGGGTCTTGCATGGCATTAAATTGAGATATTAAACGCTCTATTACAATTTTTAATGCACTTTTAGCACACCAGCCTTCTTGTAATTGCATTTCTACATTGTGGCCTAAACTTTTTGCATCAAGTAGCTGTTGGTAAACATCAAATACAGCAAGAGCTTCGTGCGGAATAGAATCACTTAGCGTCATCGAAAGGGTACTAAATTCTTTACGCGTTGCAGCTACGGCTTGTGTAAACAAACGGCGTTGCTCTGTTGTATCATGATCTTTTTTGAGTTCAATCGATTTAAAATCAAGTTTAGGCAAAAGTACAAATGCCTGTCCAATACCGATACCCGGCGCACTCGATACGCCTTTTAATACCGATGTTTGATGAGATGATTCATCTTGGCGCAAAACTTCTTTAATTTCGGCATGTGCTAACTGTGAAGCCAGTTGAGCAGAAAGCGTAATTAAAAATGACTCTTCATCTTGGCTAAATACACGCGCCATTTTTTGTTGAACGACAATAACACCCAATACTTTTTTTTGATGAACAACGGGTACAGATAAAAAAGCGTTGTAGCCTTCTTCATTTACTTCAGGGGAGAGCTTAAAACGCGGATGTGATTTAGCAAATGCAATATTAATAGGTTCTTCGCGTTGCGCTACTAGGCCAACTAAACCTTCGGTAAAACCAATTCTAAACTTACCTACCGCATCGGGGTTTAGTCCTTCGGTTGCCATAAGTACAAAATTGTCTTGGCTGTAATCTGCAAAATAAATGGAGCAGCACTGGGTTTTCATGGCATCTTTCACCATTTGCACAAAGCACACTAATGCGCTGTCTAAATTCGCTTGCCGCGATACAGACTCCGCAATAGATCTCAGTGTAGCCAGCATACCCTGCTCCTTTATTGTATCGAGAAATTACTACCTTTTACTTCGCCAATGATCTTTATGTTGTTCTCTCTTATTAAAAGGCATGGCGAAAGGAGCAAACTCTTTCATTACTCGTCGATAAACATCCCGTTTAAACGATACAACCTGTCTTACAGGATACCAATAACTTACCCAGCGCCAATCATCAAATTCAGGATGATGGGTTTTAAGTAAATTTACATCTTCGTCTTTACAGCGTAATTTTAGTAAAAACCATTTTTGTTTTTGCCCAATACACACCGGACTAGAGTCTCGGCGGATTAATCGTTTGGGTAATTTATAGCGTAACCAATGTTTTGAGCTTGCGACTATTTCTACATCTTCTGGTCGCAGCCCTACTTCTTCGTGTAACTCGCGGTACATGGTTTGTTCTGCTGTCTCACCATCATCAACACCACCTTGGGGAAATTGCCAAGAATGTTGACCATAGCGTCTGGCCCAAAACACCTGTCCCTGATTATTGCAAATTACAATTCCGACATTGGCACGAAAACCTTCGGCATCAATCACCTTAGTGCCTCATTTGTAAGTCGATTTTTTATGATTGTTCCACATAACCCGCAATACGGCAAATACTATTACGAGTTTTACTCTGCTTACCCACAGCTTGTGCATAACTTTTGTAAAACACGCTCATTTTGCAAACAAATCCACAATATGAGATCTAAAAACTGACTTTCTCCACAGAATCTGTGGATAAACTTGTTCATACATCTGTATTTATCCCTGCAACTCTAATCTCACTTAATTAAAGCTGAACTATAAAACACAAAATTACAAAGCAGTTCAGTTACTTAAGTTAATTCGCTCACTTTTTAGCGTGTGTAAAATTACAGCAAACACCTCATGTACAAAAAACACACAAACGCAAAGATATCCACGGCTTAGCTGATTTGCTATCATGACAAGGTGATTTATTCAACTCAAATTAGTGATATGCGACCAACAAAACCACATTCAATTAATGACCTAATAAAGCGGGTTGATAATATTGCAGGCCTGACACTTGGCCAATTAGCCAATGAGTATAACTTTAAAACGCCTGACGATTTACTGCGAGAAAAAGGCTGGACGGGACAATTAATAGAATACGTTTTAGGTGCAACTGCAGGCTCTAAACCACTACCCGATTTTGAAGATTTAGGCATAGAGCTAAAAACACTCCCTATTTCTTATAAAGGGAAACCACTGGAAACAACATTTGTATCTGTAACGCCACTAATGAACGTGACGGGGATGACGTGGCATACCAGCAGCGTTCGCAAAAAGCTTAATCACGTTTTATGGCTACCTATTTTAAGCGAGCGTGATATTGCTCCATTTGATAGAACAATCGGCAGTGGCTTTTTATGGCAACCCACACCTGAGCAGGACGCTTTATTACAGCGCGACTGGGAAGAGCAAATGGAGTTAATTGCACTTGGCCGAATTGACGAAATATCGGGCCATTTAGGCGATGCAATGCAAATACGCCCAAAAGCGGCCCATAGCAAAATAGTCACTGATGCCATTGGCCCTAATGGGCAAATAATAAAAACCCTGCCCCGTGGCTTTTATCTAAAAACCAGCTTTACTGGCGAGATTTTAAAACAGCAATTTCAGCTTTGAGTGCTCTGTAAAGTAGTAAGACTTAAACAAAGAGTTATTATTTGTGAATCTTCCTTTTCGCACTGCGTGCGCGTCAGCAAGCTTAACACCTACAACTTATTTTCATCTCTTTGAATAAAAGTATCAGGCATAAAAAATCCCCGCTTGTGCGAGGATTTTATCATCTAAAATTAAAAATTAGATTCTATATAAAATAGAATTACTGACCTTTAACTTCTTTAAGACCGTTGTACGGTGCTTTATCGCCTAATTGCTCTTCAATACGTAGCAATTGGTTGTACTTTGCAACACGGTCAGAACGGCTCAATGAACCTGTTTTAATTTGACCTGCAGCAGTACCCACTGCTAAATCAGCAATTGTTGAATCTTCAGTTTCACCAGAACGGTGAGAAATAACAACAGTGAAACCAGCGTCTTTAGCCATTTTAATTGCTGCTAACGTTTCAGTTAAAGAACCGATTTGGTTAAACTTAATTAAGATTGAGTTAGCAATACCGTTGTCGATACCACGTTTTAAAATCTTAGTATTTGTTACGAATAAATCATCACCTACTAATTGGATTTTATCACCCATTAGCTTAGTTTGATGTGCAAAGCCATCCCAATCAGACTCATCAAGACCATCTTCGATAGAAACGATTGGGTACTGTTCAGTAAGATCTTGTAAGAAAAAGTTAAATTCTTCAGAAGTGAATTTTTTGCCTTCACCCTTAAGGTCGTAGATGTTTGCTTCTTTGTCGTAAAACTCAGAAGCTGCACAATCCATCGCTAAAGTAATATCTTTACCTAGCTCGTAACCTGCGTTTGCGACAGCTACTTTGATTGCAGCAAGAGCCGCTTCGTTAGATGCAAGGTTAGGCGCAAAACCACCTTCATCGCCAACTGCTGTTGAATGGCCATCAGCTTTAAGTACTTTAGCAAGGCTATGAAATACTTCAGCGCCCATACGTAGACCTTCGCGGAAGTTAGTAGCGCCAACAGGTTGGATCATAAACTCTTGGATGTCTACAGAGTTATCTGCATGCTCGCCACCATTGATGATGTTCATCATTGGAAGTGGCATTGAATAAACACCCGGCGTGCCGTTTAAGTCAGCAATATGTTCATAAAGCTCAACCTTTTTAGATTGTGCAGCTGCTTTTGCTGTTGCTAGTGATACAGCTAAGATTGCATTGGCACCTAATTTTTCTTTATTTTCGGTACCATCTAAATCTAGCATTACTTTATCAACAGTACTTTGCTCTAATGCATTTTGACCAGCTAAAGCGTCAGCAATTTCTTTGTTGATATAACCAACTGCTTTTAATACGCCTTTACCTAAATAACGCGTTTTGTCACCATCACGTAACTCTAATGCTTCGCGAGTACCTGTAGATGCACCAGAAGGTGCAGCAGCACGGCCCCATGAACCATCAGCTAAATGTACATCAGCTTCAACAGTTGGGTTACCACGCGAGTCCATAATTTCGCGACCTATTACTTTTACGATTTTTGACATCTTGATTCCTCTATATTCCCAAAATGGTGAGTTCGACTAACTTTACTACGTTTTATATAGTTTATACCAATTGCATTAAATTAGTGAGCTATTATAGCGCTAAGAAAATAGCTCAATAACAAGGCAGAAATTATGACATATAGTTGTTCTATATGAGTAATTTTTAACGCAGTGAGTGAGTTATTTAATGCGATACAATGCTCATGTTTTTAATAAAATGGGTATTAGTCAGCCCTTAAAACAAAAAAGCCGTGCAATATGCACGGCCTTTTTAAATTACGATGACGCTTTTTGGTGGATATGAGCGGCTGCTACAAACCCTTCAAATAGCGGGTGACCATCACGTGGGGTTGACGTGAATTCCGGGTGGAACTGCGCGGCAATAAACCAAGGGTGATCTTTATTTTCGATAATTTCTACCAGTTTTTTATCTTCTGATAAACCGGTAAAGCTTAAACCTGCTTTTTCTAATTGCTCTACAAAGTTGTTGTTAACTTCGTAGCGATGGCGATGACGCTCAACAATTTCATCACTACCATATACTTCATGTACTTTAGAGCCCGGTGTTAAATGACATTTTTGAGCGCCTAAACGCATTGTGCCACCTAAATCAGATTCAGCATCACGCGTTTCAACATTGCCTTCTGCATCTAGCCATTCAGTGATTAAACCAACAACAGGTGCTGCAGATTTTGCATTAAACTCGGTTGAGTTTGCATCACTAAGGCCTGCAACATTTCGTGCATATTCAATAAGCGCTACTTGCATACCTAAACAAATACCTAAGTAAGGCACTTTATTTTCACGCGCATATTTAGCCGCTAATATTTTACCTTCAACACCACGACCGCCAAAGCCGCCTGGCACTAAAATAGCATCTAAATGCGAGAGTAACTCAACACCTTTACTTTCAAGATCTTGTGAATCTACGTATTCGATATTAATTGTTAAACGGTTTTTAAGGCCCGCATGCTTTAATGCTTCGTTAACCGATTTGTACGCATCTGGTAATTCAATGTATTTACCAACCATACCAATTGTCACTTCACCTGTTGGGTTAGACTCTTGATAAAGTACTTGTTCCCACTCAGCTAAATCAGCTTCTGGTGGATCTAAGTGAAAACGACGACATACAAAATTATCTAATTCTTGCGACTTTAATAATGCTGGAATTTTATAGATGCTGTCTACATCTGGCAGTGAAATAACCGCTTTTTCTTCTACGTTTGTAAATAATGAGATTTTTGCACGCTCATTATTTGGTAGTTTACGGTCAGAACGACAAATAAGAATATCTGGTTGAATACCGACTGAGCGTAACTCTTTAACAGAGTGCTGAGTTGGTTTAGTTTTCACTTCACCGGCAGGGCCTAAGAATGGCACTAACGTTAAGTGAATAAATAGCGCGCGTTCGCGGCCAATTTCAGTTCCCATCTGACGAATTGCTTCAATAAACGGTTGTGATTCTATATCACCTACTGTGCCGCCAATTTCTACAATAGCAATATCATAACCTTCAGCACCGTCGTATACACGTTGCTTAATATCGTTAGTGATATGTGGAATAACCTGAATAGTTGCACCTAGGTATTCACCACGGCGCTCACGACGTAATACGTCTTCGTATACACGGCCTTGTGTGAAGTTATTACGACTAGTCATTTTGGTACGAATAAAACGCTCATAGTGACCTAAATCAAGGTCAGTTTCTGCGCCGTCTTCTGTAACGTATACTTCACCGTGTTGAATTGGGCTCATTGTGCCTGGGTCAACGTTGATGTAAGGATCCAGCTTTAAAATGGTAACATTTAAACCACGGGCTTCTAAAATAGCTGCCAACGATGCTGCTGCAATACCTTTACCCAACGAAGAAACAACTCCGCCAGTAACGAAGATAAATTTTGTACTCATGCGAACCCTAGAATATCAGGAATTAAAAGGAATATAACACCCAAAGAAGAGCCTAAGGGTATATCATCAAGACGGGGCGAAATTGTACCAAAACACGGCTTATCAATCCAGCTAAAAATAGCAAATGTGCGCACAAAAAATGTGCATAATTTAATTACAATTTTTTAATCGCATCCCATGCGCGATCCATTTCTTCAAAGGTGGCAGTATCTAAACTTTTGCCTTGTGCGTTTAAATACTCTTGGACTTTTTCAAAGCGCGTTGAAAACTTATCATTGGCACTGCGAAGAAGTTGCTCAGGGTCGCGTTTTACATGGCGTACTACATTCACGGTTGCAAAAAGTAAGTCGCCAAGTTCTTCTGCGGTATGATCCGAAAAAGGGTCCTGTTCAATCGCTTCTTTTACTTCAAGCACTTCTTCGCTCACTTTATCAAGAGCACCATGATACGTTGGCCAATCAAAACCAAGAGAAGCCACGCGTTGTTGGATTTTTTTAGCTTTACTTAAACTTGGCATATTTGCAGGAATATCTTGCCAAAAGGAAGGTGATTCGCTTTTTGCTCTGGTACTACGTTCTTGCGCTTTTATTGCTTGCCACTGCTGCGATAATTGCTCAGCAGTGAGTACTTTTTTATCGGCAAATACATGTGGATGACGACGGATCAATTTGCTGTTTAATTGCTCAACTACATCATTAAAATCAAATAGGTTTTGCTCTTGAGCTAGTTGGGCATAAAACACGATTTGAAATAACAAATCACCGAGCTCACCTTTAAGCTCACCTAAGTTGCCTGACTCAATACAGTCAGCAACTTCGTATGCTTCTTCTAATGTATGCGGCACAATAGATTTAAAATCTTGCTTGAGATCCCACGGACAACCGCCCTTGGGATCTCGCAGTGTGTTCATTATGCTAAGAAGTTGTGTAAGCGCTGCATTATCATTCATGGTTAATGACCACGCTTGGCATCGTGTACACCTTCAATTTGGTGTAACTTAGAAAGAACACGGTTAGTACCCGATAAGTCATGTACTTCTATTTGCATTGTGAACACTGCTAACTGATTATCTTCAACCGTATTTACATTCATATTAAGTACGTTGACTTTTTCGTTAGCAAGTACTGAGCTTATATCGCGTATTAGCCCTGAACGATCGGTTGCTTCTATTTTAATACTTAGTGCGTATGAACCACTAATATCGTCTGACCAACTCACTGCAATAACACGCTCTGGGTGTTGTGCCTTAAGGTGGTAAAATGAGTCACAATCCTCACGATGCACCGCAATACCACGCCCTTGCGTAATATAGCCGATAATTTCATCGCCAGGTACAGGGCGGCAACATTTTGCAACATGGCTCATTAAACTACCAACGCCATCAACTACAATGCCGTTTTTATCACCCGTTACTTTACTGGGTGCTTTAATACGAATTACCGGTTCGTCTTCTGTGCGGTCGGTAACAAAATTTAGCATTTGATTGAGGCGTACATCACCCGCACCAATGGCAACCATTAAATCGTCAAGCTCTTTAAAGTTAAACCGCTTTATTGCTGGCTCTAGAGCTTTATAGCTTAAACCTAATTTTTGCAGTTCATTATCAAGTATTTCTTTACCAGCACTTAAGTTTTTGTCGCGATCAAGTTGCTTAAACCAATGATGTATTTTAGCTCTTGCACGCGATGACTTAATGTAACCTAGTGACGGGTTTAACCAATCTCTACTCGGATTAGGCTGCTTTTGTGTCAGTATTTCTACTTGATCCCCCGTTGTAAGTTGATGCGTAAACGGCACTATTTTGCCAAATACTTTTGCACCAATACAGCGGTGGCCAACGTTCGAATGAATATAATAAGCAAAATCAAGCGGTGTAGCGCCAAGTGGCAAATCAATAATATCGCCACTGGGTGTAAATATGTATACGCGGTCTTCAACCACCTGATTTTTAAGCTCTTCAGCTAAATCGCCGCCATCAACTACTTCTTCTTGCCATTGCAGTAATTTACGTAGCCAGCTAATTTTTTGCTCATAACCCGAGCCGCGCCCTGGTAATGCGCCTTCTTTATATATCCAATGCGCTGCCACACCCAGCTCTGCATCTTGGTGCATATCTTGGGTACGTATTTGAATTTCTACAGTTTTACCTTCAGGGCCAAATACCACGGTATGAATAGACTGATAGCCGTTTTGTTTCGGCGTCGCGACGTAATCGTCAAACTCTTTATTAAGATGACGCCAATTGGTATGCACAATACCCAACGCACCGTAGCAGTCTTGCAAGCGCTCAACCACAATACGCATAGCACGAATATCAAACAGTTGATCAAATTCGTAGTTTTTTTGCGCCATTTTTTTATAAATACTGTAAATGTGTTTAGGTCGACCGTAAACTTCAGCCTCTATGCCTGCTTCACTCAAACGGCTTTTGACTTGCTCCACCATATCTTCCATATAAGCTTCGCGTGCTAAACGTTTATCATCGAGTTGCTTAGCAATATTTTTGTAAATATCTGGACGAAGATACCTAAACGATAAATCTTCAAGCTCCCACTTTAATTGCCCAATACCGAGTCGATTAGCTAGTGGGGCAAAAATATCGGCAGTTTCTTTTGCAGCAATAACGCGATCTTCTTCGCCAGCATCTTTTACGTTACGTAAATGGCAAACCTGCTCAGCTAACTTGATAACCACTGCACGGACATCTTCAACCATGGTTAACAGCATTTTTCGAATGTTATCGACTTGCACCGTGCCTTTGCCTTGATGCGATAAAGTGCTAATAGTCGCCATTTGCGCAACGCCTGTTAGCAGTATGGCCACATTACTACCTAGCTGCTCTTCGATCACTTCTAAAGGCACTAAGCCATCTAAAAAATATGGGGTTAAATACGCCGTCGCTAACGATTCAGCATCAAGATTTAACTCAACTAAAATCTCAACCATTTCAATGGCTGTGTTTTGTCGACTCTGACTATTACTGTTAACACACAGTGCTTGCGCTTGATTAAGCATCTCCGCCTTTTCAGCACAAAGTTTGAGTACTTTAAGACGAGTCGCAAAATCACCTGTTTCAACTTGCTGATGTGATTGACGTGTAGCTACCATAATGCGCTTTACCTCCGTTGAAATAACGCCATAGTTTCGATATGTCCTGTATGAGGAAACATATTCATTAGCCCTATTTTATTAAGCTCAAAGCCTGCTTGCGAAATAATAGCGCTGTCACGGGCTAAAGTAACAGGGTCGCAAGAGACATATAAAATTGTTTTAAACTGCTTTAAAGGTAGTTGCTCTAAAACAGCCATTGCACCAGTACGAGATGGGTCTAACACTAATACATCTAAATCTTTACTAAACCACGGCGCATTTTGTATTTTTTGCGTTAAATCAAAGCAATAAAACTCGGCATTGGTAATAGAGTTAGTTTGCGCATTTTGAGCCGCCATTGCAACCGCTGAAGTAACACCTTCTACGCCAATAACTGTTTTTGCTTGTTTTGCCAACACGAGTGAAAAGTTACCAATGCCGCAAAATAAATCTAATACACTTTCATCGCCATTTAAATTAAGCCAGTCTGCGGATTGCTTTAGCATAGCTTGATTAACTTGCGCGTTTACTTGGATAAAATTACCTAAACCAAATTCAAACTTAAGATCAAATTCTTTTAAATAATAATACGGCATCGCAAAGTGTGAATGTTCAATCACGTCACTTTCACTTTGCCATACAATCTCATATTTATGACTTGCAGTAGCCTGCTCGACTAATATTTTAAACTCGTCGGGGATTGTTTTTGTATGACGAATAACAACAAAGCTGTGCTCGTCGCTTTCACACAACTGCAGATGACTGATACTGTGCAGCGACTTATGTTGATTAATTAAACTATCAAAAAGTGTAAATACATCTGCGAATGCTTCACTCAATACTGCACACTGGTTAATACTAACAATATTTTTAGAACCACTCGCCCTATAACCCACGCGTATTTTTTTAGCCGCTTTATCAAACATAACAGCAATACGGGCGCTGCGCCTGTAATGCGTTGACTTGCTTAATAATGGCGCCTCCCAATTTAAGTTTTTTTGTTTGGCGAACTTTTCAAATAACTGGTTAACCGCCGTTTGTTTTTCAATGACTTGTTGGCTTGTCTCTAAATGCTGTAATTGACAGCCACCGCAGTGATTATAATGTTCACAAAAAGGGGTTACGCGTGCATCACTTGCTTTAATAATCTTTTGCGTTGCCGCGCTACTGTAGCGGGCTTTATCATCGATTATTGTTGCTTTAACTTGTTCGTTAGGTAAAGCACCACTAACAAAACACACTTTATTATTATGCTTAGCTATACCACGCCCTTGATGATCCATTGCTGTTATATCAAGTACCACTGACTTTTTTTGTAGCGGCTGTTTTTTAGCTTTAAAAATTTGTGCCATTTGGCATTACCTTAAATAATTATTGGTTAAAACAATTGATCTTCAACGATGGTAGATGCTTTGAGAATAGGTGTTGATCCGTATATACTCAAAGGATACTAATAATGATAAAAATGCTTCCATTATGACCAAATTAGGCTTACGCGATTCTGTTTTAACACTGACCCTGATCCCGACGGTGATCATTGGATTGTTACTTGGTGGGTATTTTACAATAAATCGTTACATTGAGCTTGATGAAATTTTATATCAACAAGGGACTACTATTTCAGAGCCTTTAGCAATTGCGCTTGAACAACCACTACAAGAAAAAAACAAACAACTACTTAATCGACTAATTAGCTATACCCATAATAAGCACTCACCCACAGTAAAATCGATTGCCATTTTTGATGATAATAATCAGCTCATCATGACCAGTAATTATCATCGCTCTTTTGATAAGTTAATTAATCAAAAAGCAATGCAAAACTTAAATACTACTCAAGTGCAAAAGTCAGATGAACTCGTCACGTTTTTTACCCCCATTTTCAATCACACTAGCCAAGATTTGAAATGGGAACCGAGTCAATTACAATCACCTTTAGGCACGGTTATTTTACAGCTAAATAAAGATCAAGCTGTAATAGGCCAACAACGTGCGCTATTAATAAGCGGTATTGTTATTATTCTATCTTTGGTGTTTGCCGCTATTTTAGCATTAAGACTTAGTCGTATGTTTATGACGCCGCTTAATAAACTCGTACTTGCCACCGACAAGTTGGTTGAAGGAAAAAGAAATACGGGACTAACTGATACCATGATCGGTGAGTTTGAACTATTGCGGGAAGGTTTAAATACGATAGCCCATACAATGGTAATGCAAAAAGATGAAATGCAAAAAAACATCGATCAAGCAACCAGTGATTATCGTGAAACATTAGAGCAGTACGAAACTCAAAATATCCAGCTCACGATGGCAAAAAAAGAAGCGCAAGATGCCAACAGAGTTAAGTCTGATTTTTTAGCTAAAATGAGTCACGAACTACGTACCCCTTTAAATGGGGTGATTGGTTTTACACGACAACTTTATAAAACACCGCTAAATAAACACCAAAAAGACTATTTAGACACAATTGAACTTTCTGCAAATAGCCTGATGACGATTATTAGTGATATTTTAGATTTTTCTAAATTAGAAGCCGGTGCAATGGAACTTGAATCAATTCAGTTTCAACTTAGGGATGCCATAAACGAAGTAATGACATTGCTCGCTCCGAGTGCTCATGATAAGCAACTTGAATTATCTATTTATATTAATCAACAAGTCCCTGATGACTTAACTGGCGATCCAACTCGTTTTAAACAAATACTTATAAACTTATTAAGTAACGCTATAAAATTTACTGAAAAAGGCTCTATAAAAGTAGATGTAAGTTACCGATTACTTGATGAAGAGCGTGCTTCTTTATTAGTTTCAGTAACTGATACGGGTGTTGGTATTCCTATGAATAAACAAGACTCACTGTTTACCCCATTTGGCCAAGCTGATTCAAGTATTACCCGAAAATTCGGTGGCACGGGCTTGGGGCTTATCATTACCAAACATATTGTTGAAGCAATGAATGGCCGAATAACACTCAACTCAGCACCTGGTAACGGCACGTGTTTCACATTCAACAGTATATTTAGATTACCGAATCACGTATTTACCAACGATTTACCGAGTAAATCTCTCATTGGTAAACGTATTTTATATTTAGAACCGCATGAGCATACTCATCACGCTGTTCTATCGTTATTAACACAGTGGCAAACATCAGTTACAGCCTGCTTTAACGAAACCAGTTTTTTAGACGCTATAACAAATAAAGAGCATAAATACGATATTTGCTTAATAGGTCACATGGCTTCTGTTGATGATATGCAGCAATTAAAAAGCTATGTAAAATCAGTTCGCGAATCGACTGACTACTTATATTTAATGTTAAATACAGTTTCGCACAATATGCGAGAAGCGTTTATAGGCAGTGGTGCTGATGCGTGTTTAAGTAAACCACTTAACCACCGAAAACTGTGTGAAGTACTTGCAGCACCATACAGACTAGACCACCCTGTTCATAATATTGAGCAGAATGAACACCAGTTACTTCCACTTAAAGTACTTGTCGTTGATGATAACGATGCTAATTTAAAGCTTCTCCATACTTTATTAAGTGAACAGATTGAAGTAATAGAAACCGCTCATAATGGCTCACAGGCTTATAGTTTAAGTAAAAGCCATAAATATGATGTCATCTTTATGGATATACAAATGCCAATTATGGACGGTATTACTGCATGTAAACTTATTCAAGAGTCATCTCTAAACGAAGATACACCAATCATTGCAGTGACTGCTCATGCACTGAATAGCGAAAAAGAGCAGCTACTTAAAGATGGCTTTAAAGGTTACCTAACCAAGCCTATTGATGAAGACATGTTGAAACAGATAATCAGCGAACATAGCCCGCAGACACCTGTTAATCGTGATAAAACCAAAAATGAAGTACCACAAAGCCCTGCTCCTTTCGAAAGTAATCGTATAGATTGGGCATTAGCACTGCAACGTGCTGGTGGTAAAAATGAGCTTGCTCTTGAAATGCTCAACATGCTGTTATCAAGCATACCTGAAACACTTAGCTTACTTGCAAAAGCAATTGATGATACCAGTTGTAAACAAGTGCTAAGCATTGTCCACAAGTTCCATGGAGCGTGTTGTTACACAGGTGTACCAAGACTTAAGTCATTGGCAGAGACCATCGAAACATCACTTAAGAGCGAATGTATACTTGAGAGTATAGAACCAGAGCTTTTTGAGCTACAAGATGAACTTGAAAGCTTACTTCTCGATTCAAAATCAGCTGAAAAATCTAAAGAAGACACGCTATAATAAGCGTGTCTTTTTAACTAAAATAACTTAAGTTCGTGCTTCAAGCATTAGGCGTTTCATATCGCGGACTGCTTTTTCCAATCCATCAATCGCGGCGCGAGCAATGATAGCATGACCTATATTAAGCTCGTAAATTTCTGGCATTGCTGCAATCGGTTTTACATTATGATAATGAAGTCCATGTCCCGCGTTAACAATCAGCCCCAAACTCGCTGCGTATTTAACACCTTCACGAATGTGCTCTAACTCTTTGTGTAAATCGGTATCATTTGTTGCATCAGCATACGCGCCTGTGTGTATCTCTACATAAGGAGCACCACATTCTTTGGCTGCATCTAATTGCACTTTATCTGCATCAATAAATAACGATACTTTAATGCCTGCGTCAGTAAGCGTTTTTGTTGCGGCTTTAATTTTATCTATATTACCGGCTACGTCTAAGCCACCTTCGGTTGTTAATTCTTCGCGCTTTTCAGGTACTAAACACACGTACTCAGGTTTTACTTCAAGCGCTATTTTTATCATTTCATCGGTAACAGCTGTTTCAAGATTCATGCGTGTTTGAATCGTTTTAGCCATCACGTAAACGTCGCGGTCTTGAATATGGCGACGATCTTCACGTAAGTGAATCGTAATGCCGTCGGCGCCTGCGTGCTCAGCAACACTGGCTGCATGAGCAGGGTCTGGATATGTAGTTCCACGCGCTTGGCGAAGCGTTGCAATATGATCAACGTTTACACCCAAAAGAATATCTTTCATTATTTTACCTGTAAAATTACGATTATTGAGAAGCACTAAAAAGCTCACGGCTCTTTAATGGCTTATTACCTAATAAAGGCTTTAATAAATATCGACTTAATTGTTTTGCCATATATAACACATCAGTTTGGCTAAAGTCATGATTTGCTATCGCATTTAGTTGTAAACCGCTAAAGCCAGAACGCGTATCTTCTTGCACTAAAAAACCAAACTCAGGAAAGTAACTATACGTTTGCGTCTCGTCTATTGGTTCACCACTGGCATCAAAACTAAAATCGACGCCATAGCCAAGTAGCTCTAATAATTGAAACTCGTATGAGCGAAGCACAGCTTGTAAATTAGCTCCACTGTTTAGGTTTTCTAAATGCGTTTTATAAAGATGAAAAACCTGTTCTATAGGTTCATTAATAGGCACTATTCGGTTAGTTAATTCATTTAAATAAAAGCCACAATAAAGCTCATCACCTTTTAAAAAAAGTGGTGTGCCATGTAGCTCAAACTTATTGATGTATTTTAGATCGTATTTACCACTGTAATGGACAAGTAGTGGTTGAAAAGGTTGTAACTGAGCTTTATGTTTAGTGGCCTGGCGGCCACTAATGCGTGCAATCATTCTAAGTTGCCCAACGCCTTCTACAAGCATATCAAGCATTACTTGCGAGTCACTGTAAGGACGTCGATGCAATAAATAAGCAGTGTAGAAGTCGCTATCCATAGATAATACTAATTATTGGTTTAGTCTTCACCATAACCTAAGCTTCGTAGTGCTCGTTCATCATCAGCCCAACCAGATTTAACTTTCACCCAAAGCTCTAAAAATACTTTGTTATCAAGCATTTCCTCTATGTCTTTACGGGCTTCACGGCCAATGGTTTTTAGCTTTTCGCCTTTATTACCAATAACCATGCGTTTTTGTGTTTCGCGCTCAACAAGAATTAATCCGTTGATATGCCAAATACCGTTGTCTTGCCATTTAAACTGTTCAATTTCGACAGTAACAGAATACGGTAATTCTTCACCCATGAAGCGCATTAATTTTTCACGGATAACTTCAGCCGCCATAAAGCGCATTGAGCGGTCTGTGACGTAATCTTCAGGGAAGTAAAACTCACACGGTTGTAAGCGCTTAGTTACTTCAGCTTTGATTAAGTCTATATTTTTTCCCTGTTTTGCAGACACAGGCATAATACCAACAAAATCAAACTTATCGCCTAACCACTTCATATGAGGCAATACAAGATCGCGGTCTTTAACTTGGTCTATTTTATTAATAACCAATAATACCGGCTTACCACTTTGCGATACTTTGTTCAGTACCATGTCGTCATCAGCATTCCAGTGAGTGCCTTCAACTACAAATATAATAAGCTCTACATCACCGATTGAGCTAGACGCTGCACGGTTCATTAAGCGGTTAATAGCACGCTTTTCTTCAACGTGTAGCCCTGGCGTATCGATGTAAACAGCTTGATGTTTACCTTCGGTATGAATACCCATAATACGATGGCGCGTTGTTTGTGGTTTACGTGAGGTAATACTTACTTTTTGCTCAATGATCTCATTGAGTAAAGTCGATTTACCAACATTTGGACGTCCTACAATTGCGACCATGCCACAAAACGTATCTACATCACCTTCACGAGGCTGTATTAGGGTATCAAGATTCATTTTTAATTATCTTCAATGCTTTTTCGGCAGCTTTTTGTTCAGCCTTGCGGCGTGAGCTACCAACAGAAATTATGCTATCCATTCCATCAACAATACATTCAACCGTGAATGTTTGATTGTGTGCCTGGCCTTTAGTATCAACCACAGTGTAACCTGGAAGAGGCAACTTACGACCTTGTAGATGCTCTTGTAGCAGGGTCTTCGGATCTTTTTGATTAAGCCCTGGTGAAATAGCATCCAAGCGAGATTCATACCACGCTAATATAAGCTCGCCACAGCGGTCGATACCTGAATCTAAAAATGCAGCACCAATAATAGCTTCTACTGCATCAGCAAGCGTTGACTCACGACGGAATCCGCCACTTTTAAGCTCACCCGGACCTAAGCGTAAATAATCGCCCAAGCCAAATTCAAGACCAAACTCGGCAAGAGTTTGACCTCGTACAAGTGTTGAGCGCATACGGCTTAAATCACCTTCACGCGCTTTAGGGAATTTGGCATAAAGTGCATTAGCAATCACAAAGCTCAAAATAGAGTCACCTAAAAATTCTAGTCGCTCATTATGTTGACCTTTGTGGCTGCGGTGCGTCATTGCCTGCTCAAGTAAACCTTGATCAGTAAATACATAGCCAATTTTGTCATATAATTCTGTTACATTTTTTTTCATTGTTACTGAATATTACCTAGGCGCTCAAAACGAACACCAGTTGGAACCCATCCTGGTAAAATATCATCAGGGCCATTCTCAAATTCAAAACTCATCCATATAAAGACAGCTTTACCCACCAAGTTTTCTTTTGGTACAAAGCCCCAAAAGCGACCATCTTGGCTGTTGTCGCGGTTATCACCCATCATAAAATAATGTTCAGCAGGAACAATCCATTCATCAGAAGGCGTGCCCGGTTGCTGGTAATAACGCCCTTTTCTTTCAGGCGCTTGTGGGTTGATTAAAATATCATGCGTAACTGTTGTTAAATTTTCATTTACGCGAGCTAGAGGCATTGGGCCTTGTTTAAATTCATTATCATTAATTAATTTAAAATCAATTTTATTGAATTCATTACATAAAAGCTCACCCTGCTGGGTTTCGCCTTCTTTACAATTTGGCTGAATATATAAACGTTTATCACGATAAACAACTTTATCGCCAGGTAAACCTATTGTACGTTTAATATAGTCAACTTTTTCATCTAACGGGTATTTAAAAACAACAATATCACCACGTTCAGGTTCACCCATATCAACTAATTGGGTACGCCAAACAGGGTCTTTTATTCCATATGAGTACTTTTGCACTAAAATAAAATCACCAACTAGCAGCGTAGGCATCATTGAACCCGATGGAATTTGAAACGGTTCAAAAATAAATGATCTAAAAATAGTAATTGCAGCAATCATCGGAAAAATCGACTTTGCCGTTTCTGTTATTACTGGTTCTGGTGCTATTAATGCTGCTGTTTCATCATCTAACGGCGCACCTGCAGACTTTTGCGCTATCGCTAAGCGCGCCTGTCTTTTAGGTGCATACAGTAAGTGATCTATTAACCATATTAAGCCTGAGCCTAAAGTTAATAGCACCAATAAAACTGAAAAATAACCAGCCATTTATAATCCTTTGTTTTTATTTACCAACTTTTAAAATAGCTAAAAACGCTTCTTGAGGCACTTCAACATTACCTACTTGCTTCATTCGTTTTTTACCATCTTTTTGCTTTTTAAGTAATTTTTTCTTACGACTCACATCACCGCCATAACACTTAGCGATTACGTTTTTACGTAATTGCTTGACTGTGGTACGTGCAATAACATGCTGTCCAATCGCTGCTTGAATCGCAATATCAAACATTTGACGTGGAATAAGTTCTTTCAATGCATCAGCTAACTGACGACCACGAGATTGTGCACCATCTCTGTGAACAATAATCGCAAGTGCATCAACACGTTCACTGTTGATCAAAATATCAACACGCACCATATCAGATGTTTGAAAGTGTTTAAAATTATAATCCAGTGATGCAAAACCACGACTTGTAGATTTTAATTTATCAAAAAAGTCCATGACCACTTCAGCCATAGGTAGCTCATATGTAACAGCTACTTGCTTACCGTGATAAGTCATTTTTGTTTGACTACCACGTTTTTCAATACATAAGGTAATAACATTACCTAGGTATTCTTGTGGTACCAAAATATTTGCTTCAACAATTGGTTCACGAATCTCTACAATATCGTTTACAGCAGGTAGATCAGACGGATTATCAATCTGAAATGTACCTTCTTTAGTAACTATCTCATAGATTACCGTAGGTGCAGTTGTTATTAAATCAATATCGTATTCACGCTCTAAACGCTCTTGAATGATTTCCATGTGTAGCATGCCTAAAAAGCCACAGCGGAAACCAAAACCTAGTGCGGTTGAATTCTCTGGTTCAAAGAATAACGACGCATCGTTTAGGCTTAATTTGTTAAGTGCATCACGGAATGATTCATACTCATCTGATGCAATTGGGAACATACCCGCATAAACCTGAGGCTTAATCTTTTGAAAGCCAGGTAAGCGAAGTGGAGCTGCATTTTTTTGATGAGTAATAGTGTCACCTACTGGCGCACCATGTATCTCTTTAATGCCAGCAATAACAAACCCTACTTCACCTGTTCTTAAAATACCGGTGTTGGTTTGCTTAGGTGTAAACACACCCACTTGGTCGGCAGTATGGATATGCTCGTTCGACATTATTTTTATTTTATCGCCAGTGCGTAATTCACCGTGCTTAATACGCACTAGTGATACAACGCCTTGGTATGGGTCAAACCAAGAATCGATAATAAGTGCTTGTAAAGGTGCATCTTTGTCGCCTACTGGTGGCGGAACATCTTTAACAATCATTTCAAGTACTTCAGCAATACCTACGCCTGTTTTAGCACTACACTGCACAGCATCTAGGGCATCAATACCAATAATCTCTTCAATTTCTTCTGCAACACGTAAAGGGTCTGCTTGCGGTAAATCGATTTTATTAAGTACTGGAATTACTTCTAATTCCATTTCAATAGCGGTGTAACAGTTAGCTAGTGTTTGTGCTTCAACGCCTTGGCCTGCATCAACAACGAGTAGCGCACCTTCACATGCAGCTAAAGAACGCGACACTTCATACGTAAAATCAACGTGTCCTGGAGTATCAATGAAATTAAGTTGGTAGGTTTCGCCGTCGTTCGCTTTGTAATTCAACGTTACACTTTGCGCTTTAATGGTAATACCACGTTCGCGCTCAATATCCATTGAATCCAAAACTTGTTTTTGCATTTCACGGTCGGTTAAACCGCCACAAACTTGGATCAAACGATCTGAAAGGGTCGATTTACCATGGTCAATATGGGCGATGATCGAAAAATTACGGATATGCTTCATAAACTGGATTCTATACTTCTATTTTAATGGACTAAATATGAATACCTAAGTGACTTGAAAATACTTGCTTTAGGATGCCATAAGCTCAGTTTGTAAATTACAGACTTAGCTCACGCTTTTTAAGATGGGTTATAATCATTTTATTTAATGAATAACAATAAGTTATGCTTAACAAACTTAAATAAGTCAGTCAGATAAAATAATTTTAAAAACCACAATTCCCTGTATTTCCAAGTTACTTTGGTATAAAACGGCAATTTTACATTTAATTGGCGTCAATCACCATCTATTTGAGTTAAAGGGATACTAATTGGGTGAATTTTTATAACTTTTATATCGTGCTTTAGCGATTTCACGCGAGTTTTAGCAATAACAAATCCAGTAATGCCACCTAAAGCAGCCGCTAAGATTTGCCAGCCTTCGGCCATTAAAAGTAACTCAGAAGCAATAAATGCAAACGTTAGACTTAAAAATAAAGGTAACATATATACAGCAAAAGCATGTTTAACAACGAGGCTATCATCAAGTGACAAAGTAACTTTTTGACCGACCTCGACTGGTAAGTCGAATCTATATGGAAAGGTTTTTTTTGCGGTGCCAAATAACTTGCCAAACACTTGTGAGCCGCAACGACCATTGCAGCCTTCACAAGCTTGTTTTTGCTGTGCTTCTAAATAAGCAATGTGGCCATCAAGGGCCACAATAGTGAGGGTTTGTTCAATCATAACAATCCTTACAAATCGCTTATAATGCGCGGGTAACTGACTCTGCAATTGCTTTTGCGGTCATACTCGGTACATTACCAACAACCGATACATCAAAATTACCGCCATTATGCACATATACCGTCGTTGCACCAGATGTTAATGCACCGCTTAAACGCTTACCAGGTAAAGGTCGCTGTATAAATATAGAGATCTCAACAAAACCATCAGAAAATAAATAATAGTCTGTTAACTCATTATTTAAATCGAGTTTATGTCTGTCAGATTTTAATAATTCAAAGCCATTAGGTAACCAGTTTATATTCCAATTCTTTGCTGTATTCTCTGCACCACCTAAATCACTTTCTGGTAGAGGCGTTGGAAAGTTACGATTGAGTACTTCCAACAGCATACTAGCAGGCTGTTCAGTAACACTAACATGAGTTAACTGTAGCTGTTCAAGCGCCTCACCTTCGTGGTTCACGTACGCTGCTTTTAAAAGTAAAGACGACTCCATATCAAGCCAAATCCAGTAGTTATATTTGAATTCATCTTTGGATTCAATTCGAACTAATTGAGCCGCACGCCCTGCAATGCGCCCTTTACCACCCATTACAAAATCATAATGTGCGCTCAAACGCTCAATGTCTTTAAATAACACTTCAGGAATGGGGCCAGCAATCGAATCAGTTTTAAGAGAGTATGGCTCTGACTGCGGTTCAAAATAAGTGACTTGATTATTAACACGAACCATTTCAAGGCCTGCGCCATTGAGTAAACTTAAATGCTCAAGCTCTGTGTCGCCTTGTTTGGCATGGACCCAACGATATGGTTCCATTGTTTTACCCTTAACAACCACAAATGAAGCATCAAAATTACGGTTATGTACGGCATTAGCCATTTTAAGTAATAAATCTTTGGCAGGATTTATATCGTTGGCAAATGCAGTAAAGCTAACTACCAACGACAGAACAAAAGTGATTACTTTCATTTAATTAGTTTTTTTCCTCTTGCGCTTTTATACTATTTTGCGCTGTTTGAAGCGAGTTAGCAACACGTGCTTGCCGTTGATGCTCTAAAACTAATGCGCCAATACGTTGTTGTTGCAATTCACGTAAGCCTTGTTCAGCATTTTCAAGCGCTGGCTCAGATGAATAACTTACTGGCGAAGCCATACCTGTTAAAGGGGTAGTTTGCAGTAAAGGGATTTCGCTTGGCTGCTGATTGTTACTTTGCGGAAGTGTATTAACGCCCACAATAGCAAACATTGCCACACTTGCTGCAATCGCTAGTTGGGCAACAGGCTTGCGCCAATTAAAAGCAACTACATTATTTTTTACAGTTTCAGTGACTGCTTGAGGCTCTGTGTTTGGCTGGTTGAAGTCAGCATAAACAGGCTCGCTTTCTAATGCTAATGCAACGCGATCGCTAATATCAATATGTATGTCATTATTATTTTTTTGAGCACGCATTGCATCACCAATTAACGCATAACGGCCAAACGTGGTTACATCTTGCTCTGCAATTTTTGCATCAGTTAGATGTTGTTCGCCATCAAGTAATGCCGATAACACTTCGTTATCTAACTTGTTAAGGTGTGCTTTCGTCATACTAAGACTCGCCTATTAATGGGTTTAATTTGTTATCAATTGCTTCTCGGGCACGAAAGATACGCGAACGCACCGTCCCGACAGGGCAATCCATGACCACTGCTATTTCTTCATAGCTCATCCCTTCGATTTCTCTTAGGGTTATCGCAGTTTTAAGATCTTCAGGCAAACTATCAATCGTATTAAAAATAACAGCGCGTACTTCTTCGCTTAAAAGTAGATTTTCAGGGGATGCATTTGAACGCATCGAATCCGCACAGTCATAAAATTCAGCTTCTTCAGCGTCGATATCATTTGCTGGCGGTTTACGGCCCTGTGCTACTAAGTAATTTTTAGCACAATTAACGGCAATACGGTATAACCAAGTATAAAAGGCACTATCACCTCTAAAGTTTGGAAGTGCACGATAAGCTTTTATAAATGCTTCTTGTGCTACATCTGCAATATCACCTTGGTTTGATACATAACGTGATATCAAACCTGCAATTTTATTTTGATACTTCTTTACTAATAGATTGAAGGCGTTTTTATCACCCTGCTGAACCCTTTTTACTAGCGCTAAATCTAATTCCTGCTCGCTCATTCGAGCCGGTACTCCTATGTCTGATTTTTGCTTGTTATTCATAGTGTCGCTATTGTTCACAAATACTCTGACCTCTACATGAATAAAAAGTTCTGTTTAATATTATTTTTTTATAAAATAGTTCATAAATAACAGCGTTAGGCTATTAAAATCACTACGTAGTAATATGACAAATATGATACAACTACAGATATTGAAAACAAATATTGCTCTATACGAGCATTGTAACCGCAAAGTACCTCTGACATGAACCAAAATAAACACCACATTGCTGATGTCGCTATTATCGGTAGCGGCGCAGCAGGCTTATCACTAGCTTTATCTTTAGCTAATTTTTGTAACGTTACCGTAATTAGTAAAGGGGCTCTGACAGAAGGCTCTACATTATATGCTCAAGGCGGTATAGCTGCTGTATTTGATAAACAAAATGACAGCATAGAATCCCATGTAGAGGATACACTCGATGCTGGCGGCGGCTTGTGCAACAGAGAAGCCGTCCACTACACTGCAAGCAACGCCCATGATTGCCTGCAATGGTTAATTGATCAAGGCGTGCCTTTTGATATGGAATTTGATAGTAAAGGCAAAGAGCGCTTTCATTTAACGCGCGAAGGCGGTCATAGCCATCGTCGTATTTTGCATGCAGCTGATGCGACTGGCAAAGCAGTACAAACTACATTAATAAGCCAAGTAAAAGCGCATAAAAATATTACACTTTTAGAGCAATACAACGCAATTGATTTAATTACTGATAAAAACACCGAAAAAACAGCTTCGCATATTCACGGTATGTATGTGTGGAACAAAAAAGCTAAAAAGGTAGAAACCATTTCGGCAAAATTTGTTGCCCTGGCGACCGGCGGGGCAAGTAAAGTGTATTTGTACACCTCAAATCCTGACGTATCAAGTGGCGATGGTATTGCAATGGCGTGGCGGGCGGGCTGTAAAGTGGCCAATATGGAATTTAATCAGTTCCATCCAACAAGTTTATATCACCCTGAATTACAAAACTTCTTAATTACTGAAGCTATGCGTGGTGAAGGCGCTTATTTAAAACGCCCTGACGGCACTCGCTTTATGAAAGACTTTGATGAGCGTGAAGAACTTGCTCCACGCGACATTGTTGCACGCGCAATCGATTTTGAAATGAAACGCCTCGGCGCAAACTGTGTTTACCTTGATATTAGTCACAAAGATAAAGATTTTATTATTGAGCACTTTCCTACTATTTATGCGAAATGCTTAAGTGTAGGGCTTGATATAACCAAAGAAGCAATCCCAGTTGTCCCCGCTGCCCACTATACTTGCGGCGGTGTAATGACCGATTTTAACGGAAAAACCGATTTAGATAATTTATACGCTGTGGGTGAAGTAGCTTATACAGGCCTTCACGGTGCAAATCGCATGGCAAGTAACTCATTACTTGAATGTATTGTGTTTGCCCATGCTGCTGCAAAAGATATTTTAAGTAAAATAGAGCATGCGCCAGAGCTTATAGCACTTCCATATTGGGATGAAAGCCGAGTTAGTAACTCCGATGAAGAAATTGTAATTACCCATAACTGGCATGAACTACGATTATTCATGTGGGATTACGTTGGTATTGTTCGATCAACTAAGCGTTTAGAGCGTGCACTGCATCGAGTTGAACTATTACAGCAAGAAATACATGACTACTATGCTAATTTTAGAGTCAGTAATAATTTGTTGGAGCTACGTAATTTAGTGCAAGTAGCTGAATTAATCATTAGAAGTGCAATGGAACGCAAAGAAAGCCGTGGCCTTCATTACACTATTGATTACCCTGAGCAAAACGAAAATCCAACACCAACTATTTTGACCCCGCAGCGCCACTAATAGCGCTAAGTGTTGCACGTTTTAATCGAGCATAGCTTTGTTCGTTAACTCCATTGGCTGAAATAATTAGCCAATGGTTTTTACTAAAGCCTTTAATATAAAGCCATACACTGCTACCAAGTATGCGACTTTGAGTACTTATTTCACCTTGAATTTTTAGCGACTGACTTTCAAATCTAAATAGGTTTGGCTCTAAAATAACAACTCCCCGTATCGGGTGAGCAGCTAAAACTTTTCGCCAAACAAATAATCCAGCCACTGTATTTACTACAACACAAAAAAGCATTGCCAGTACAGAACTTAAAAATAAGCATAATATCAAAGCCAGCATACAAAAAAAGACCACAACTGGTTTATGGTCTGCTTTATTATCTGTAACTGTAAATCTATACACGAACTCTATCTAAAATAAGTGAAACCATTGTATTTAACTGCTCATCTTTACACTCTTGATGCCCCATAAACCATGCAAATAAATCAGGGTCTTCTTCTGTTAGCAAACGCTGAAAGATAGCTTGCTGCTCTGTGTTCAAAGAGTCGTATGCTTCTTCTACAAACGGCATAAACAAAACATCTAGCTCTAACATGCCACGACGGCAAGCCCAACGAATACGTGCTTTACTATGAATTTCAACCATTTTAAACCTCATACTTAATTGACTCGAGTTTAACAAATGCGTGTCAACTTATCAGCTATTAATCGCCGATTAAAATAATAATCCACGCCAATTAGCGCTTGTCTGTACCATACGTAACAACTACGTTATTATGTCACTTCATTTATATTGCAAAGAAGGTTTTTATGTCGAGCGTTTATGCATGTCCGTTATCTCATCAACTTATTAGCCTTAGCGGTGCTGATAAATTATCTTATTTGCACGGGCAAATTACTCAAGATCTCAATAAATTAACCAGCAGTAACTATTTATGGACTGGCCATTGCAGTGCCAAAGGAAAGCTTTGGGGTGTATTTAAATTATTTTCTTATCAAGATAACTATTACCTTACAGGCAGCGCAGCCGAAGTAGAAAAGTCGTTAGTTGAACTTAAAAAATACGCTGTATTTGCAAAGGTCGATATAAATGTCTCCTCTGAGCGTTTAATTGGCTTAATCGGCGATGACTTAACAGACGTACTTGCTCAGCTTAGTATAACATTTGAAGACGATGCTACTGCGTGCGACTTTAGTTATGGTAAAGCATTAAAGTTAGCAGATAATCGCGTGTTATTGATGGTTGATAGCCAATTTAGTATTCCTGATAATATATCGACTCTTGATAACGATGCGCCCTGGAAACAAGCAGCAATTTTAGCCGGCGAACCACAATTAAGTAGTGAAGCTATTGGGGAATATGTTCCGCAGATGGTTAACCTACAAGCTATTGGTGGCATTAGCTTTAAAAAAGGATGTTATACAGGTCAAGAAACTGTGGCCCGTATGAAATACCTTGGTAAGAATAAACGCGCAATGTATATCGTTTCAGGACAAAGCGAAGGGATTCTTTCAGAGCCTGATTTAGAAACCCAATTAGGCGAAAACTGGCGCCGTGCGGGTAAACTTATAACGCAAAGTTTTGATGAGCAAACAAATAAACTAACAGGCCTCGTTGTGTTGCCAAACGATACTGATGTAACTCAGGTACTTCGTGCAAAACACACACCTCAGGTGGAGCTAAGCATTCTGCCTCTACCCTACTCTCTTGAAGATGAATAAATAGGAATGACTATGATCGTTGCGGCAAACAAAGTGGTAAAAATGCATTATTCGGTAATGGATAATGATGGCAATAGCATTGATAACTCGTTCGGTGGTGAGCCACTACACTTTATCATTGGCACAGGCTATTTAATTTCAGGCCTAGAAAATGCTTTGCTGGGCAAGCAACCAGGCGACACGCTTAGCGTAAAGGTTGAACCTGAAGAAGGTTACGGCGAGCGCCACGACAACCTAATGCAAGCGGTACCTAAATCAATGTTTGAAGGTATGGAAATTGAAGTTGGCATGCAATTTCGTGCATCAACAGATGATGGCGACCAATCAGTAATGATCATCGATATTCAAGATGAAGAAGTGATTGTAGATGGTAATAACCCGCTTTCAGGTATAACACTTAACTTTGATGTAGAAATTCTAGAAGTGCGTGATGCAACACAAGACGAATTAACTCACGGCCACGTACATGGCGAAGGTGGGTGTGGCCACGACCACTAATATTGTATACAGCAGATAAAAAAGCGCCTAAGGCGCTTTTTTATATCATATTGTTGCGCTTAACCACTTCAGTTTCGCTTTTTGTCTTACTAGGAAGTGCTATTGATACTTTCTTTTCTTTCAATGCGGCTAGTAAACCTTTTTGATCGTTTGTACCTACACGATACATAGTGCCATCCTTAAGCGTTAGCTGTATTGCACTAAAACCAGATACTGTATACACCCAACCATCGTGAGTAATACGGATACCTATACCATGGCGATATGAATTTTGTACTGCTTTTACTTCAGTAATCTCGCTAAGCAAAATACTTTGCCCAGCAACACCAGGCCCAAACGCCCAACTTATTTTATTATCATCAACTTTTACTGTTAAGCCATGAAACAAAAAGCCCACCAGCACTAAAATACCAGTAAATATCATTAAGGGTCCATCTGCACCTAATAAGTTCCACGCTAGTGCAACAAATCCGCCTATCCATGCTAATACAAAAAAAATGAACACCGCATACTGCTTATGCTGATACATAACACTCTCTAAAATTAAATAAATACTTAAAAGTTATAAACCAAGGTTGCACTAAGCTCTGAATCAAACTTAAGTTTATCATCCTCGGGTTTTGAATTATAACGGTACATATACGCAAACTTAAGTGATACAGCACCAACGACTTGGCTTATTAATGCTGTTTCTGATTTAAAGCGAGAATTAAGACCCGAAAGCGATTGCTCTACACTGACATCTTGATTAAAACGAGTTCGCTTAGAAACCAAACGCTCCCATTGCATTGCAACTCTGACTAAATAACCCGTTTTATTTATATCATCCTCACTTACATCTGACTCTTCATCAGCAACGGATCGATATAAACCGGGTCCTACATCAATATCAACTTTGTTTTTAACACCTTGATATACACGAGTACCGTAACCGGTTGCGATTGTGCTTTTAAAATCTAAGCCGCTAAATTCATCTTCTTCGTAATCGCCGTAAATAAAAAAGGATGAGTTTTTCACACCCACTTTATAATTACCCTGTGCAGAGACAAACACACGATTAGCTGTTACATCGCTGTCGCCTGTTTCATCGTTTTCATCGCGCTTATAAAGGGAGTCTATTTTGAATTGATTACGCCACTTCTCAAAGTCTTGATATAAATTACCTTTGAGCTTAAAACTGGTCGAATTAGCGTTGCCTTTGCTAAGAATAAAGCCAAACTCAGTATCCCCATAGAGCATTTCACCTTTGTGTAACTCATGGATCTCTTCATCCGAAAGCTGTCCATATTCATGAAAATCTTCAAAAGGATCAACAGCCCAGCTTGGGCTACTAATCAATAAGAGAATTAAAAATAAATACTTACGCACAAATACGCTCTCTTGCACACAATTATAAACAAACAAGCAATATGGGCTTATTCACTTTCTTTCCATAAAATATGACAAAACGGCGCGTCTTTATCACGACTAATTAAAATTTTTGCAAATAAGGCATCTTCATTTTCAAATTCTAAACCGACTAACACTTGAATAAAGTGCTCTGGTTCAATTTCAAGTGCCACAAAATCTTGCCATTGGTCATCTGGCTCATCTTCTTCAATAAAGCCAAGATCTTCTCGGTATTGATTAAAGTCTTCAACATCTTTATCGCTCAAGTTATTTGGCGCTAGCTCTAAAAAAATATCATAGGCTTGATGAGTTGCTTCTTCTATCGTGTGTAAACGTGGGCCAGACATGAGTGATTAACCTCTAAGCTTTTAAGTGACATCATAATAACAAAACTAGCATCTATATAGATAAAAAAACGCTTAAATACCTTACTTTTTTATCATCACTGCACTCATTTCGAAATATTTATATTGTTATTAGCAAGATCAACAATATAAGACTTTGAATTACTCAATTAATTCATTTTTTGTGTAAAAACTTTCTCTCTTTACTTAGTTAACTTAACAACATAAGCTCAAGTAACAGGTCAGAGGAGTGTGTAATGATAAAACTAGAAAAACAACATGGCATTGCTACCGTCACGCTTAGTAGAGCAAAAAAGCAAAACGCATTAAGCTTTCAAATGTTTGTAGAGTTAAACAAAGCCATTAAAAGCATAAAAAGAGATCGCAGTATTCGTGCTGTAGTAATAAAAGGCGATGGCGAGCATTTTTGTGCAGGCCTTGATATATCAGCTGTCATGGCGGCACCATTGAATATTATAAAATTATTGCTAAAATGGTTACCTGGCAATCAAAACTTAGCGCAAAAAGTAGTATTAGGCTGGCAGTCACTAAGCGTTCCTGTTATTGCACAAATTGATGGCAACTGTTTAGGAGGGGGCTTACAAATAGCACTAGGTGCCGATTACAGGATTGTTCATGTTGATGCCAAGCTTGCCATTATGGAAGCACGCTGGGGGCTGTGCCCCGATATGGGCGCAAATGTAATGATGAGCGGTTTAGTTAAGCGTGACCAAGCACTTTGGCTTGCAAGCCACGCAAACCCAATCACAGCACAACAAGCAAATGAGCTAGGTTTGGTTACTCAGCTTACCGATGATACTCAACAAGCCACGCAAAACATGCTCAATACATTACTCGAGCGCTCACCCGATACGCTTGCTGCTATTAAACGTGTTACACAACTTAGCTATAAACCAAACCAACGAAAAATACTCGCTAAAGAAACCTTCAGCCAAATTCGCTTATTGCTAAACCCAAACACTAAAAAAGCAATTGCTAAAGCAAAAGGAAAAGCGGACATAACCTACGCAAATACAAAGCGCTGGTAGACAATGCATAAAAGAGTTTGATTTGTTAAAGTTAAGCTCTTATCTTTTCTGTGAGCCACTTTGATGAAATATCTGCTCAGTAGCGCTATTATTTTACTATGTTTAGCCTGCGCTAAACTCATTATGCACTTTATTGGTGGAAGCTTTCCTGCACCGTTACTCGCTATGGTTATTTTATTAGTTTTACTCTTATCGGGTATTGTAAAAGAGCAACATGTAAAACCATGCGCCTCCCCTATTTTAAATATTATGCCTATATTTTTCATTCCTGCGGGTGTGGGATTTATTGAACATCTCGGCCTTATAAAATCGCACTGGGCATTTTTAGCATCAGTTGTGTTGCTAGTTCCTATAACTACCTTATTGCTTGTTAGCAGTGTAATTGCGTACTTTAAGGGAAAAGAAAATAATGACTGATTTTACTTTTTCCGCTATTTCAGAGCTACAGCCTACTTTATGGTGGCTAAGTATCCCTTTTATTATTGTATTGTTTTTAGCACTAAGGGCCGTAAACCAAAGTATAAAAAACAGCGTATTAAAATCGCTCACCAACCCCGTATTTTTAAGTATTAGTATTATCGCTTTATTACTCGTTAATCTAAATTTGCCTTATACGCAATTTGCCTCGAACAGCAAACTACTAAGCTGGTTATTAGAGCCCGCAATTGTCGCTTTAGCGCTTCCTTTGTATCAGCAGTTTACGCATGTACGAAAAAACCTATTACTCATAGTCGCAACATGTAGCCTAGGAATTGTTAACGCAACCGTTGTGGCATTTTTGCTAAGCATATTATTTAATGTACCTGCACAGTTAAGTGCATCGGTTGCCGTACTCAGTGTCACTACACCTATATCTTTAATCGTCACTGATTCATTGGGTGGAATCAGCTCACTTGCTGCAGCTTTAGTTATTTTTATTGGTTTACTTGGGGCTTTATTTGGTTTTATGCTTTTTAAACTCGTTAATATTTTTAATCACGAATCTCAAGGCGTTGCCATGGGCACAGCTTGTCATGCAATTGGGACTGCCGCTGCTATTGCCGAGCATCCAAAAGTTGGCGCTTACTCATCGGTTGCAATGGCGCTAAGCGCTTTACTAACAGCGATTATAGTACCGCTGTTATATCCATTTTTAGTCAACATTTTGCTATAGTTGGAAAAATACAACATAGCCCTAACATAGAGCGCTTTATGATCAGTTCTGAAATCGAACAGTTTGAAAAATATTACACCATGCTTACTGAGTATATGGTTACCTACAGTATGCAAATTGTCGGTGCTATTTTTATCGTCCTCATTGGTTTGTGGATAGCGCAAAAGCTTGCCAAATTTGTAGCTGCGTTAATGACCCGCCATAATGTTGACATTACGCTCACTAACTTTGTCAGTAGCGTGGTAAAAGTACTGCTAATTGTAATGGTTATAATTATTGCACTTGGCAAAATAGGTATCAGCGTTACGCCATTTGTAGCAGCTATAGGTGCTGCGTCTTTAGGTGCAGGTTTAGCACTACAAGGAATGCTCTCTAACTATGGTGCAGGCCTTGCCATTATAGCCACTCGACCTTTTGTTGTTGGTGATACTATTGAAGTTAAAAATGTAAGCGGCCAAGTTAAAACAATTGAGCTTGGCTACACAATTTTAATCAATGAAGAAAAAGTAGAAATTACTATTCCAAATAAACATATTGTGGGCGAAATACTTCACAACTCGTTTAGTTACTCATTGGTCAAAGGTGAAATAGACATAGCTTATAGTGCATGTTCTGATAGCGCCATTAGTCTTATTGAAGAGGTACTTAAAGCGCACAAACTGGTCGCACAAAACCCATTATCGCAGGTCGGTATTGAACGTTTTGCCGATAGCGGTGTTACAATCAGCTACAGATATTGGGTGCCTACTACTAAAATTATCGAAACCAAACTGGCTATTAACGGCGGTGTTTATAAAGCAATTAACAACGCTAAGATTGAAATTCCATTTCCTCAACGCGTTATTACAATTAATAAAAACGGTTTAGAAAGTTAATTTAGTTTTAAGTGTGAGCTTACTTAGCCGCAAGCTCACACATTTTAGAACAAACTAAATATCAATTAGTAAACCATCGTCTTGTTTAATTTTTTCAATCACCATATAAGTGTGGTGCGTACCGACTCCCGGTATATCAACTAAATCCCCCAATACTTGTCTATACTCTTCCATGTTAGACACGCGTATTTTTAATAAATAATCATAGCCACCAGCAACCATGTCGCATTCAACCACTTGCTTAATTTTTAAAATATGCTCTCTAAACACTTTAAATACGGCTGTATTTGAGGTAACAAGCGAAACTTGCACATGAGCAACTAAGCTTTGATTTAGCTTAGCTTCACTAAGTTTTGCATAATAGCCTTCTATGTAGCCCTCTTGCTCTAAACGTTTAACACGATCAAGGCATGGGCTAGGGCTCAAGTTAACCTGTTTTGCCAGGTTAACATTAGAAATTCTGCCGTTCTTTTGTAGAACGTCTAGTATGGCTAAATCGATACGATCTAGCATGCGTAATCTATTTGGAATTGTCATAACAGAATTTTATGCGGATAAGTTAAATTTATGCCCTGTAAATTATCGTAAATCGTGAAATTTAACCAGCATATTCTGCGGAATTTTAATTAGAATGCACTCACAATATCACTGATAATTTATTGGTAATTAATTTTACTTTAAATCCTAAACACTCCTGAGGGTTGCTTATGTTATTCAACGGCGATTTAACTACTAACTGTCCTATTAGACAGAAAATTCGTGACTTTTACCGCATAGACGAAAATGCGGTTATCGATCATATTTTACCGCTTGCAGAAGTGGGTGTAAAAGCACGAAGCCGTGCATGGGAAAGAGCCCGCCAGATTGTTTTAAACATTCGTAAAGAGCAAGATGGACAAGGCGGTGTTGACGCACTTTTAAATGAATTCTCACTCTCTAGTGAAGAAGGTGTTGTATTAATGTGTTTGGCCGAAGCTCTGCTTCGCGTACCAGACAAAGCAACTCAAGATGTACTTATTCGCGACAAATTGGCCAAAGGTGATTGGAGCTCTCATTTAGGAAGCAGCGATTCTTTATTTGTAAACGCGTCCTCTTGGGGATTATTAGTTACCGGTAAAATGGTTAACTACACAGATAAAACGAAAGAACAACAGTTCGGCATGCTTAAAAAGACCATTGGTCGTTTAGGTGAGCCAGTTATTCGTAAATCCGTAAATTTTGCTATGAAAATTATGGGCAAGCAATTCGTTATGGGCCGTACCATTGACGAAGCAATTGAACGTGCTGCCGATACAGAGCAAAAAGGCTATGTATATTCTTACGATATGCTAGGCGAAGGCGCGCGCACAATGAAAGATGCAAAGCGTTACTTTGACAGCTACATGAATGCTATACACTCAATTGGTAAAGCGGCCAATGGTCGTGGTCCAATTAAGAGCCCTGGTATTTCAGTTAAACTTTCGGCTATTCATCCACGCTATGAGTTCACTCATAAAGAGCGTGTAATGGAAGAAATAGTCCCTAAGTTAAAAGAACTTGCTCTTGCCGCTAAAAAATACGATATCGGCTTTACCGTTGATGCCGAAGAAGCTGACCGTTTAGATATTTCATTAGATGTAATTGAAGCGGTATTTAGCGATGAAGATCTTGGTGATTGGCAAGGATTTGGCTTAGCGGTTCAAGCGTACCAGAAACGTGCTATTTTTGTAATTGAATGGCTAACCGAGCTTGCGACCCGCGTTGGTCGTAAAATGATGGTCCGTTTAGTTAAGGGTGCTTATTGGGATACAGAGATTAAAACCACACAACAAGATGGTTTGGATCACTACCCCGTATTTACACGTAAAGCCACAACCGATGTTTCTTACAAAGCATGTGCAATTAAAATGCTTGAAGCGCGCGATGTGCTTTATCCGCAATTTGCTACACATAACGCTTACACTGCCGCGACTATTTTAGAAGTAGCCAAAGGCGACAATACAGGTTTTGAATTTCAACGTTTGCACGGTATGGGTGAGTCACTATTCGACCAAATCGTTAACGAAGAAAAAATTCAGTGCCGCGTATATGCCCCTGTTGGTCAACACGAAGATTTACTTGCTTACCTTGTTCGTCGTTTATTAGAAAATGGCGCTAACTCATCATTTGTAAATGCCATTGTAGATACATCTAAACCTGTTGAATCGCTATTACCAGATCCTGTAGAAACACTACAAGGCTTACGTAACAAGTACAATACGCAAATTAAAATGCCAATTAATTTATACGGTGAAGAACGTGCTAACTCTAAAGGCATGGATTTAACCGACATTAACGTTATTACCCCTTTCAAAGAGAATCTTGAAAGCTGGTTTAATGAGCATTTAATTGAGCAAAGCCAAGTACCTGAAGGCTCATTGGCCGTTAAAAACCCAGCGAATCATAAAGAAATCATCGGCCACGTTAAATTACAAACTGGCGAAGAGATGAAAGTATTACTGGCTAACGCTGAAGCAGCTTTTGAATCATGGTCGCAAACATCAGTAAAAGAACGTGCTAACTTACTGCGTCGCGTTGCTGATATTTTAGAGCGTCATCACGACGAACTTGTTGCTATCTGTATTAAAGAAGCGGGTAAAGTAGCACAAGACGGTATTGATGAAGTACGTGAAGCGGTTGATTTTTGCCGTTACTACGCGGCGCGCGCTGAGGAGCTATCGCAAGATGAACGCTTTGAAGCCCGTGGCGTTATTTTATGTATCAGCCCGTGGAACTTCCCGCTTGCAATATTCTTAGGCCAAGTTGCTGCTGCCATTGTTACAGGTAACACAGTAATAGCAAAACCTGCTGAGCAAACAAGCTTAATTGCCCTTCGTGCAATTGAACTAATGCTGTCTGTTGGCTTACCTGAACATGTTGTTCAACCGGTTATTGCTCGTGGTTCTGAAGTAGGCAAAACAATTGTTCCTGATGAACGCATTCAAGCAATTATGTTTACCGGCTCTACAGAAACAGGCACATTAATTTCTCAAACACTTGCAGCACGTAACGATATTCAAGTACCGTTAATTGCAGAAACTGGCGGCCAAAACTGTATGATTGTTGACTCAACGGCGCTTCCTGAGCAAGTAGTTGACGATGTGATCAGTTCTGGTTTTCAAAGTGCTGGGCAACGTTGTTCGGCTCTTCGTGTTCTATTTATTCAAGAAGACGTAGCTGATGGCATCATCGATATGCTTAAAGGGGCTCTAGCTGAGTTACACATTGGCGACCCATCGTTACTATCAACTGATGTAGGCCCTGTAATTGATGAAAAAGCACTTAAAAACTTAAACGACCATGTTGAGTACTTAAAAGGTAATGCAACACTGCATTACGAGTGCAAAATTCCTGATAATACATTAAATGGTGCATTCTTTTTTGCGCCTCGTTTATATGAAATTAAGAACTTATCAGTACTTAAACGTGAAGTATTTGGCCCATGTGTTCATATTGTGCGTTTTAAATCGAGCGAACTTGATGATGTGATGGATCAAATTAACAACACAGGTTATGGCTTAACAATGGGTGTACATTCACGTATTGAAGAGCGCTGTGAATACCTTGCTAAAATGTCACGTGCGGGTAATGTTTACATTAACCGCAACATGATTGGTGCTATTGTTGGTGTGCAACCATTTGGTGGCCGTGGTTTATCAGGTACTGGCCCTAAAGCCGGTGGCCCTAACTACCTACAACGTTTAGTAAAAGAAAAGGCATCACCAGATAACGTGCAAATGACAAACCTGACGCCAGACGAACTTGATTTACACCACTACAGTGGTGCAAATGAACAAGTTAAAAAGCTAATGGCTAACTCAATGCGCGATGAAAAGATTTGGCGTGCAACACCGCTAAATGACCGTGTTTCGGCTGTACGTCAGTTGCTTGCTAAAATCGCGACGGTAGAAATTATCGACGATTTAGCAGACGATTTGGCATTAACACTATCAGAAGCTCGTGCACAGCTTAACCGCCTTGAAAAGCACATGCGTAAATTTACTACCCTGCCTGGGCCAACGGGTGAGTCTAATACACTTCATCTAGAAGCGCGTGGTTGTGTCGTGTGTTATGCAGATAAGAGCACATCGTTTAACTTCTGGGCATTGTCTATCATTACCGCTATTGCCGCAGGTAATACGGTAATTACTGTAGCGTCTGAGCTGTTTTATGATGAAGCTGTTGCCTTTAAAGATAAATTTATCTCTACAGGTGTTGCTGAAGGTGTTTTCCAAGTTGCTAAACCTAATCAGTTACAAGCTATCTTGGCTCACCCTCATTTAGCAGGTGCAGTAGTTGCTGCTCGCTCGTCTCGCTTAGGCTACTTTAGCCAGCAGCTAGCACAGCGTAAAGGTGCTATTTTACCAGTAATTAGCTCTGAGTATTACGATACGTTAATCAAACGTCTTATTACTGAAAAAACAATCAGTATTGATACAACAGCATCAGGTGGTAACACATCACTAATGACGCTTGTTGAAGATGATGAGTAATTAGAAAACTAATTTCTTAATAGACACGAGAGGCACCTAATGGTGCCTTTTTACTATGTAAATAGCGTAAAGTTTGTTACTTTATAGTTAATCAAACTATATAAGTTAATAAATTGAAAACCATTCTTATTTCACAATTACTTCCAGGTATGTTTGTACAACATGTTACTAAGCAAACAGGTCGCATTAAAGTTAAAAGCCAAGGCTGGGTTCAAACTCAAGCGGATATTGATAAGCTAAAAAAAGCAGGGATCTTAGAAGTAGAAATAGATCCTGATAAAACCCTTGTCAATACAGTTCCTGAAAAAGAGCTAGAAAGCACTTCTGCAGTAAAAATCAAACGAGACCCTTGGCAAAAAGCACACAGTGCAGAACAAGAAATGGGCAAAGCTAAAAAGCTTTATGACGAAGCTAAAACACTTCAACTCAAAGCATTTAAAGAAATAAAAGCTGGCCGAAAAATAGATATAGCCCCTTTTAGAGAGCTTGCAAGTGGCTTTATGGATTCAGTGTTTAGAAATCAAGATGCGTTAGCGTGCCTTACACAAATGCGTCAAAAAGATGCTTATTTACTTGAGCACTCTATTAATGTTTCTATTTTAATGAGTATTTTTGCTAAGCACTTAGAAATAGATAAAGAGATTATCGAACAATTAACAACAGGTGCTTTGTTACATGATATTGGTAAAATAAAAATACCTGACGAAATTCTCAATAAACCGGGTCGTTTTAGCGACGCTGAATTCGAAATAATGAAAAAACATTCCCTTTTTAGTAAAGAAATTTTAGAAGGGTCTGGCTTAAAAGGAATCGCTGTTGATATTGCTGGTATGCATCATGAGCGTTTGGATGGCAAAGGTTATCCGTTTGGTAAAAAAGGCAATGAAATAAGCCAATATGTGCGCATGGCCTCAATTGTTGATGTTTATGATGCATTAACCGCTGAACGCGTTTATAAAGCTGGCATGGAACCTATTAAAGCATTTAAAATATTAAAAGAAGGCTGCCCCGATAGTTTTGACCCTGTGCTGCTTACTAAATTCATTCAATGCATTGGTATTCACCCGGTTGGGACTTTAGTAAGGTTATCAAGCCAAAAAGTCGGACTAGTGACTGAAAGCAACCCTGCATCGCCACTAAAACCGATAGTAAAAACATTTTACAGTGCTAAACACAGCCGTTATACGGAAGTACAAGATATAGATTTAGCCAATAAAAAGACTTTAGATACCCTTGAATCTACTGTTAAACCAAAAGAATATAATATTGATTTAGAACGTTTTTATAAAAATTCAATACTGCCATAGAGTGGTCGCTTATTGCGGCCAATCTTGCAATGCTTTTAAACTAAACTCGTAACCATCAAAATCAAGGACGCTCTGCTCTGGTGTTATTTCTCTAACCGTTAGCGCACCAATACTCTCTCCTTCATGTAGCTCTCGTCCATTTAACTTTATCCAACGTTTATCAGCACTGGATGAATAAATATGCGCTTGGTATTTAATACTAGGCAACATTGATTGCAAACCATCAGGCAGTAGCTCCACAGGCTCAACACGTGATGACGTTTTTGATGCTTGAGTAACTTCATAATCTTGATTTTTTTCGACATCTTGTATCGCTTGCGCAAATGCATTTTTAAGCGTTGTTGGCACGGCATCAAGTTCAGGATCGCTCACTTGTTGAGATTGATTGCTACCATTAATTGGCTTACCCAGTACTTTATATTTACTCATATCTAGTTGAGCCGATGCGGTATTTTGATTTTTCCCGAATACCGAAGTGTTTTGTGCATTATTTGGATTGTAATTATTTTGTGGGTTAAACGCTGGCTGATTATAATTTTGAACCGGCATTACTTGTTGCATATTTTGCTGATTATAACCTGCTGCGCTCGTGACCTGGCTCGACGGCATAGGAATATACTGGCCATTTGGGGTTAATAACATTTGCTGTACACCATTGGGGGTTTGCACATGCACAAGTTGACCTTCAATTGTTGCAGTATTTGTTGGAGCTACTTTTGCAGGCTCTAACTTAGCTACTTGCTGTTTTTCAGCTTCAGTATCTATTTTTTTAGCATCTTCTTTAGGTGCTGATTTTTCGCTTTCAACCACATTAATTACAGCGGGTCCCGCTGCGTTTAATAAGGTAGAACTTTGAAACCACTTTCCGGCGGTAAAGCCACCAGCGACAGCAATAAAAGCACCTAAGCTTGTACCAAAAACTAATGCTAATCGTTTATAACGCTTGAGTGCTTGTTGTTGTTTTAACTGCTCTGATTGCAAGTCGTACTGCTCAGCACTCATATCTGATTGCTGCGACTGCTTTAGCGCATCTAATAAATAAGACATAACTTACCTAACTATAAAATAAATGAAAGCCCAATACCTACGGCAAATAAAGTAGCGAAAGCAAAGCTGTATGATACAAATGATGTTCCCTTGTTCGCTTCATTAACTGGCGCTACAAAATCCATTGGTAATGACTCATGTGCTGATTTTTTTATTATATCGCCATCAACTATCAACTGCTGCTTTGCAAATGTGCCCACTAAAGCACGTTCACACACCAAGTTCATTAGGCGCGGCACACCACCCGTTAATTGATGAACTGCTTGCATCGCATCCATCGAAAAAATCCCTTTATCGCACCCTGCAACGTGCAAACGATGCTTTATATAAGCCACGGTTTGGCCTTGCGTAAGCGGCAATAAATGGTAACGAGCTGTTATTCGCTGAGCAAGTTGTCTTAATTCATTGCGCTTTAAAAGCTCTTGGAGTTCAGGTTGGCCCACAAGCACTATTTGTAATAGCTTTTTATGATCGGTTTCTATATTTGTCAGCAAGCGCAATTGCTCAAGCACATTAGGAGCAAGTAACTGTGCCTCATCAATGATAAGTATGGTGTGACCACCCGATTTATTATTAGTCTCTAAATGCTTTTTTATAATATCGGTAAGGCTTTTAAGCGTCGAATTATTAGTATCGTAACTAATATTAAGCTCATCACAAATACTGGCTAATAACTCTAGCTCCGAAAGTGCTGGATTATGGATCATTGCGACTTGGGTATTTTCAGGCAATTGCTCAAGCATACTGCGAGTGATCGTGGTTTTTCCGGTGCCCACTTCGCCCGTTAATAATACAAAGCCACCATCTTCACCCAATCCATAGGTAAGGTGCGCTAAGGCTTCTTTGTGCCGTTCACTTAAAAACAAGTAATGGGGGTTAGGCGAGATAGAAAAAGGTTTTTCGTTCAGGCCAAAATAGCTTAAATACACCGTGATGTTCCTTCATAATTAAATCACGGCCTATAATGGCAAAAAAAGCCCCTAAGTGACAACACTGTGAGTGCTTTATTATTGAAATAACGTAAATTTATGAAAAACAAAAAAGCGCAGCTGTTTTAAAGTTGCGCTTTATATCTTTAAATTTACACTTTTTTATTTTTCATAGCGCACTAATCGTAAATACACATTACTTGTTTTAGCATGCAAACTATTTAGGCCACTATCAAACTGATAGACCCATGCAGAGCTCATTGTGCTCACACCCGATGTATTTGACCAATAATTTTGAAGCTTAGTGCCAAAAAATACAGTTTCATTAATACTCGGCTCTGTGCAACTGTGCTCTAAAATACTCGCCAATTCTTTAATGTTAGGCATTTGCCAATCATCGTAATCTGCGGTTGTATCATTTTTAGCTCCACGTAGTGCCTCTTGCCAAGTGAGAGAAGGTGTTGAGCCTTCACAAAGTTGTGTCTCTGTATTGTAAGTCTGCCCATAACTACAGCGTTGCCACATAAGGCCAGTTTCGCTATCAGACACTGTGCCATCTGCATTTATTGTAAATCTATCTGTCGGTGTTGTGGTATCTGCACCGTCGTAGCACGTTTGCGCCGCTGCAATATTAAAGCTCAAACTTATAGTTGCTATTGCATAGAGTAATTTTAATTTCATTATTTTCTCCTAACGACTTCTAACTAAACGTACATAAGCAGTATTTTCTTTTGGATAAGCAAGATCGTTACCATCACTCATATCAATAATATACGCTTGCGATAAACTTGTACCATCAGCTGCTGTTTGTGAAGTCCAGTAACGTAAATGGCTTAATGCACTTTCACTTGGCATATTAGGGAAAAATGCCTCGTCAATTAATACACTTTGACCTTGTTTTCCGTAATCAATTAAACCTAAAAGCTCTGTATAACTAGGTAATCGCCAGTTCGTACCGCCACAAAAATCTAAGTCATTTACTTCGTTTATATAGCTTTGTACACCACAACTTGTATTATCAGGGCACGTACTATTAGCTGAACTTGTATCTGTAAAGGTCGTGTTGCCTACATCCCAAAAATAATGATTTTGACCATCACGTAACGAAGTATTTGGTACCGTGCCAGATGCCACACTTTTCACCTCCCAAACCAAACCTGTTACGTTATCGCGAATACAACTAAAACTATTGCTGGTGTCAGACACTTCATCGGCAAATTCATTTAACTTCGTATAATCAAACGCTAAATTACCTTTACCTACTTTATCCAAACGGTTTGCAAAGCTGTCGCGGCCAAGTTCTGCATCTTGCGCGGGAAAGTCATCGCTTTCACAATTAATACGCTGGGTATTGTTATAACACTCACCCACACCACTATCATTTATAAGCCCGAGAGCTTTTGGCGATACATCTACAAATAAAGAATCTGTGTCTGTACGTCCTTTTGAGTCAGTTACCGTTACTTCAAAGCTCAATGTGGTCTCGGTGTCTACATCTGAGGCAAAAAATGTCGTTGTGCATTGATTACTATTACTTAATGTTTCGGTATTACCGGTAAGTTGTTGCCATTTACATTGGTATGTATCTGTTACGGTTTCACTGCTAGTTGCATCAAGTGTTACCTGCTCAAACTCTTCAATATTTTGATCAGCACCCGCATTTGCATCCACTAATTCATTTGTTTTGTTGAGGGTCATTGAATATTGAGTGCTTGCCTCACCGCCTTCATCATCTATAACCGTTAACTGCCAAGATAAATTTACGTTACTTTCAAGCAATGGATGAGAAAAGCTGAGTGTTGACTCATTAAAGCTCGCAATATTTAACTCAGGCCCCGATAGCAATTGCCAAAAATAGCTATCAATTTGGCCATTTTCATCCGGATCGCTTGACTCAAGACCGCTTAAAGTGACCGTGTCTTTGTATACAGAAGGAAGTGTTTCAGGCGATGTTTGTGTAACAGTAACAAGGGGAAGCTGGTTATTAGAACTAACTGAGATGGAAATGTCGTCACTAACGGCGCTAGTGCCGGAGCTTTGATAGCTCACTCTTAAAACTATTTCACTGTCAGTTTTTACATCTGGTGCGGTGAGCGTTTGTTCTGCTCCCTCTAACGGAAAGCCATCTAAGCTTGGACCGCTTACTTGTTGCCAAGTAAAAGTTCCATCAGCAGGAGAACCCTGTGCTGTAATGGAAAAATCGGTTTTTTCAATAATTTGTAAGTCGTTTCCAGCATTAACAGATGATTCTACATCGGCATCATCGCTGCCACCACCGCCTCCACATGCGCAAAGCAAAGCAATAAGAGGAATTAAAGCAAACGCTTTCATACAAAGCACCTTTTATGTCAAATAATTACTATAGTGTAATCATAAGCAATAAAGATGCCATTAAAGTGCTACATATAAGTATCTTGATGAATACGTACAAACAACTTAGTACCGATTTTACTGTAATCTACTTTGTATTCACGCCCATCTAAGGCTTGAATGAACAATAGCTGTTTTTCTTCACCAAACACGTCTGGGCTTCCAACATACACTATTTCTAAATAACGATCTTTTGCATCACGTCGATTTTTTGGCAACTCTTCTTTAAAAGGCTCTAGGCCATTTTGTGTTACTTTAATTCGCGGATGAATTTCAGAGTTAACAATCACTAAATCGTGTTTTTTATCTTTATGTATTATGGTATTTCGCCCACTTTTTAAAAAGGATCTGTCTTGACTCATTACTATTCCTACTACCGCACTAGAGTATTTACGTTATTTACTCTGCGTCGCTATAAACTGACTGGGGTTTTGCTTCCACTTATTTAAGTTAGCACTAAACGCCCAAATATCTCTATCTAATACACTGGCAGGTAACAATAAATCATAACCTGTTAACAGCTGAAGGTGCTTTGTTCTATTTGCAAACATAGCTATAAGCCCATTATAGCTTATTCCCCTTTGAGAGATATACTGTGTATCTTCTATTAACCATTCTGATGGGCAATGACCATTTTTGCAATGTTTTTGAACAGCTTGCATAAATAAATGTCGTTGTTCTATTAGCAGTTTCCCTGCAATTCTAGGTGATAAACTTGCTAAAAACTCATCAATATCATTTACTTTGATACCCACAGTATTTAACTCAATGTATTCAACCCCGTCCTCAACCTTAGGTATACCACTATACCTAAAATTACTTTGAAAAAGGTGCCATGCTCCATACTTATGCTGATATATAAGTTTAGATTCACTTAATATTAAACTATAGAAGGGTTCTTGGGTTTTTAAAAACCCAATAAAAATAGCACCGATACAAGCACTCACTAAAAAAACTTCAACAATACTTATTTTATCTGGACGTAATAAATTAAAACCCATAATAAGCACCAACCCAATGGCACCCACTATTAATATTTCGATGCCATTACGTGCGCCTTGTGCCCTGTATTTCACATGATTTCTATCGTTTTTATCCATGCTGATAGAACACCATATAAAATATCAACATAATAATAGCCCATAAAATAACTTTGCGGGCAGTTATACAAGCCTTACAGGATGTTTTAAAATTCATATATTTACCACTTTATATGTAACAAAAGAGGGACACTGCATCAGGATCATTAACTTTTACGCTTAACGCACAAATTTATGAGACACATAACCGCCTTTCTCCGGTCTTATTTCGTACAATACTTACAATTAATTTTCAGGTATGAAAACGATGTACTCAAGACAATCAGGCAAAGCTCTTTTTCCATTTATTATTACGCTACTTTTGATATTTAGCGTTTACTTATATTTACCGTCAAGCCATGGTGAACAAGCCGACTTATCTAAAATGTCTACTCAGGTATCTGCGCATACGGTGACATCACAAGAAAACGCGGTAATGATAGAAGCCATTGGTAGTGCACGTGCTAACCAAGCTGTTTATATTAAAAGTGCCCAAAACGATTATGTCACAGATATTTACTTTAAAGACGGTGACTTAGTTAGTAAAGGCCAAAAATTAGTGCAACTACAAAGTAAGCAAGAACAACTTGCAGTTAAAGAGCTTGGCATTAATTTACAAGAAGAGAAACGTCAACTCAACCGCTTAACCGAACTCTCACGCTCTCAATCAACTGCAAAGTCATTGTTAGAAGAGCAGCTATCTCGCGTTGATGCAACAGAGGCGCAACTAGAAAGCGCTAAAACTAAGTTAAATGAAATGACTATTACAGCCCCTTTTTCTGGCCTGCTAGGTAAACGTGAAATATCAGTCGGTGCATACGTAAACAACGCTACAATAATCACCACACTTGATGATATTAGTATTATTAAAGTTGATTTTAAAGTGCCTGAAAAATATTTAGCACAATTAAACATGGGCATGAAAGTACTTACCCAAAACGATGCCTACCCAGGGCAGACATTTAACGGCAAGGTAACGCATATTAGCTCACGTATTGATTCGGTAACACGCAGTGTTGAAGTAACAGCAAGTTTTGCGAATAAATCAGGATTACTTCGCCCTGGTATGTTACTAAATACAGCACTTGAGCTAAGCAGCAACCAAGCTTTAATGGTGCCAGAAAAAGCGGTTATCCCTTTACAAGACAAACACTTTGTTTTTCAAATTCAAGACGGAGTAGCCAATAAAGTTGAAGTACATGTTGCAAGCAGAAATAATGGCTGGGTTGCTATCGACGAAGGTTTAACTGATGGTCAGCAAATTGTTACTGAAGGGCTAATAAAAATTCGCTCTGGAAGTAAAGTAAGCGTAAAGGGGTAATACGTGAAAATTACTGATACTAGCGTTAAACGCCCCGTTTTTGCCATTGTAATTAATTTACTACTTCTCACTTTTGGGATAGTTGCGTTTACGATGTTACCGCTTCGTGAATACCCTGATATTGAAACACCGATTGTAAATATCAGCACTGAATACACTGGTGCTTCTGCCGAAATTATAGAAACCAAAATAACGCAAATAATAGAAAACCGTATTTCGGGTATTGAAGGTATTAAAAGTATTAATTCATCAAGCCGTAATGGGCGTTCAAACATTACCATTGAGTTTGATATTAACCGCGATATAGATGCAGCATCTAACGATGTACGTGAACGTGTTGCACGTGCACTTGATAGCTTGCCCGATCAGGTACGCCCACCAGAAGTGTCTAAATCAAATAGTGATGAAAGCCCAATCGCCTGGTTTGTATTAAACAGCGAAACAATGGACTCGTTACAGCTCTCTGATTACGCGCAGCGTTTCATTGTTGACCGTTTAGCCGTTGTAGATGGTGTATCTAACGTGCGTATTGGTGGTGAGCGCCAATACGCTATGAAAATTTGGCTAAACCGCCAAGCAATGGCTGCACGCGGTATTACCTCAAGCGATATTGAAAATACACTGCGTACAGAAAACGTTGAATTACCCGCCGGCGAAATAGAATCAATAGATCGCGACTTTACCGTGCGTACCGCACGTAGTTATAAAGATCAGCGCGATTTTAAAAACCTTGTTATTAAACGTGGTGATGAAGGTTATTTAGTGCGTTTAGGTGAAGTTGCCGACGTACAATTAGAAGCTGCCGATGACGAAAGCTTATTTCGTGGTAACGGGCGTAATATGATTGGCCTGGGTATTGTAAAACAAGCTAAAGCAAACACACTTACCGTAGTAGATAACGCACGTAGTGAGCTTGAAAAAATCAAACGAAACTTGCCTGAAGGCACTACAATTCAAGACAGCTACGATTCATCAGTATTTATTAAAGAATCAATTAGTGAAGTTTACAGCACACTTGCCATCTCTATGGGTTTAGTCGTACTCGTTATATTTTTGTTTTTAGGCAATATACGAGCAACGCTTATTCCAGCTGTTACCGTACCGGTTGCACTTGTTGGTAGCTTTATGTTTTTATTAGCAATGGGCTACTCAATCAACTTACTCACTTTGCTTGCCTTAGTACTGGCCATTGGTTTAGTAGTAGATGATGCCATTGTAATGCTTGAAAACATTCACCGTCGTATTGAACTGGGTGAGCCGCCGTTACTAGCTGCATTTAGAGGCGCGCGCGAAGTAGGTTTTGCCATAGTAGCAACCACGCTTGTACTAATATCTGTTTTTGTGCCATTGGTGTTTATGGATGGCCGTATAGGAGCGTTATTTACTGAGTTTGCTATGGCGGTAAGTGCTGCCGTATTTTTCTCAAGTGTTACAGCGCTGACACTCGCTCCAGCCTTGTGTTCTAAAGTACTTAAAGTATCAGACAAACCAAATAAATTTAGCCAATGGATGGACCGCCAGTTTACTAAAATTGAAGTAAGTTACCGTAATTCACTCTCCACTAACATAACCCGTAAATGGGGTTTAATGGTGAGCCTATTATTAGCTGGCTTTGTTAGTTACTCGTTGTTTTTACAAGTTCCTTCTGAACTAACGCCAAAAGAAGACCGTGGCACGTTCTTTATTATGATGAGCGGTCCTGAGGGCGCAAGTTATGAAAATAATGCCGCTAATATGGCTAAAATTGAAGAACGCTTAATGCCTTACTCGCAAGCGGGTGAGCTAAGTCGTGTACTTGTTCGAGTGCCTGGCTGGGGTGGCAGCGGCGGTGTTGCGATTGTTGGTATGGCCGATTGGGATAAGCGCAAACGCTCAACATGGGAAGTAATGGACGAAATAAGCGGTAAAATGCAAGAAGTTACCGATGTACGTGCGTTTGCCATTATGCGCCGTGGTATTGGCGGTGGTGGCTCTTCTCGTCCAATTGAGTTTGTATTGCAAGGTAATGATTACGCTCAACTTGCCGACTGGCGTGACCGTATAATTAAGCGTGCCGAACAAAACCCAGGTTTAGTAAGAATCGATCATGATTATAAAGAAACCTTCCCGCAGTTTTTAGTCAGCATAGATAAAAACAAGGCTGCTGATTTAGGCGTTTCTGTATCTGATGTAGGCCGTACACTTGAAACAATGCTTGGCCAGCGCCGTGTTACAACCTTTATTGACCGTGGTGAAGAATACGATGTAATTTTAAAAGGGACTAAAGAAGACTTTACTAACCCTACTGACATTTCAAATATATACCTTAAATCACGAAGCGGTGAACTAGTCCCACTTGATAGCCTTATCAGCTTAAAAGAAGAAGCAACCGCATCGCGCTTAAACCGATATAACCGTATGCGCGCAATTACATTAAGCGCCAACTTAGCCGACGGTTATACGCTTGAGCAAGCGCTTAACTTTTTAAACGAAGTAGCCGCGCAAGAAAACGATATAGATGGCGCCGTAGATTACAAAGGCGAGTCGCAACTTTATTACGAAGGCGCATCAGCGATGACCTACGTATTTATACTTGCACTCACCGTTACCTTTTTAGTACTGGCAGCGCAGTTTGAAAGCTTTATGCATCCGTTCGTCATTATGCTTACCGTACCACTTGGTTTAATGGGCGCTATGTTCGGACTTTGGGCTACAGGACTTACTTTAAATATTTACAGCCAAATAGGTATTGTCATGCTCATAGGGCTAAGTGCTAAAAACGGTATTTTGATTGTAGAATTTACTAACCAACTGCGCGATAAAGGCGTTGAATTTAGTGAAGCTATTTTGCAAGCAGCAACTCAGCGTTTGCGCCCTATTATTATGACCTCGCTGACTACGGTTATGAGTTCGGTACCTTTAGTACTTGCTTCAGGTCCGGGCGCTGAAAGCCGTATGGTGATAGGTGTAGTCGTGTTTACTGGGGTTATTGTATCGACCCTACTAACTCTTTTTGTTGTACCTGCTGCATATTATGCACTTGCACGTAACACTCAATCACCTGAGTTTTTACAGCAAAAATTAGACAAACAAGCTGCTGAAAAACCTTTCGAAGAGATCTAGCCTCTTAATTGCGCCGTAACCTTGTTGTTGCGGCGCATACAATTTATGCTCGCCCTTAAACCCCATATACATTTTAGGAATACTTATGAGCTCAACAACGCAAGTAGCAACATTTGGTGGCGGCTGTTTTTGGTGTATAGATGCTGCATTTAGACGTGTAAATGGCGTACTAACCGTAAGCTCTGGCTACACCGGCGGTGAAACAAATAACCCAACATATGATTCTGTATGCTCAGGCACAACCGGTCACGCTGAGGTTGTTAAAATTGAATTTGACGCGACTGTAGTTAGCTTTGAAACACTCTTAGCAATGTTTTTCACACTGCATGATGCAACACAATTGAATCGCCAAGGTAACGATATAGGCACACAATATAGAAGTGTGGTTTACTATCGCGATGAAGCTCAACTTAAGCAAACCAACGAAGTGATAGCTCAACTGCAAAGCCATGTTGCTGAGCCAATCGTGACAGAAGTCAGCCCTGCCACTACGTATTACCCAGCAGAGCATTATCACCAAGATTACTATAACGAAAACCCACAACAGGGTTACTGTAGTATTTTAATAGCACCTAAGTTACACAAGTTTGAAACCGTATTTAAAGAATTCTTAGCTGACTAGCTAATTTGAGTAGTTAAACTTAGCTACACATTAAAAAGCCCGACATATGTCGGGCTTTTTAATATTAATAAATACCGTTAAAACTGGTAGCTTGCGCCTGCAAAAAAGCGACGCTCTGGCGTGTTGTAGTAATACACTTCACCCGTTGTAAAATCAGCGTTTGAATCAACAGCGTTATACTCTTTATCAAATAAGTTTTCTACACGAAGCGAAACTTCAATATGTTCATTTACTTGATAATTACCCGCTAAGTTCCAAAGTGTATAAGAGCCTAAGCGAGTCACAGCACCTTGTCGGTCGCTACGGTATTGCATGTCTAAGCTTGCATCAAAAGCACCAAACTGTTTTGCAAGTTCCCAGTTAAAAGTACGTTTAGCAACATTACGTAACTCTGCGCCCGTTTCTTCGTCTTCAGCGCTTAAGTAAGCAAAGTTAAGGTTGCTATCAAAACCAAAAAACTGCTGAGATAAGCTAAATTCAACCCCTTCGTAGCGTGCTTCATTTAAGTTGATAGGAAAAAAGTTAGAATCTAAAGATATCTTATCTTCAATATCATTTCTAAAAATAGCAACGTCAATACTTGCTATATCAAAATCTACATTTAACCCAATCTCTTGATTTAATGATTTCTCAGGCTCTAAATCAGGATTAGATGAAGGTGGAAAACCAGGAAAAGCCGGAAAGTATAAATCGTTAAATGTAGGTGCTTTAAAACCAGTGCTTTGGCTTATGCGGAACGTGGCGTCTTCAGATAAATGATAACCCGCAGCAGCTGTATATGTTGTTTCGTCGCCAAATTGTTCATCATCGTCTTGGCGAATTGTTAAATTAGCTAACACTTTTTCAGCATTGTAATAAGCCCCAACAAATACTGCTAATACATCACGCTCTTGCATATCATACTGCGTTGAACTGTGCGATACATCATCGTTGTACCAGTTAACACCACCGCTAATATTAAGCTCTTCAGATAATATATATTGACCGTTATAATCAAATTGCACACGTTTCGTTATAAAATCATTTACACCAAATGCTGAGGTATCGTGAGAATCATCTGTTGAAAGCGCTAAATCAATACTATGCGTTTGGTTAGTGTAGTTTTTACTCCAACCTGCAGAAAGCTGATAGTTTTTAAAATCACCTGTTTCTATAGTACTTGTGGCTGGACTAAAGCGACTGTCGTAATCTGCATAGCCTTCACTGTATTGGCCTAATAACTTAAAGTCGCCGTAATGTGCATCGGTGTAATTTACTTTAAAACCAAGGTTTTTATTTTCATAGCCATCTTCATCTGGTGCTACGCCTTGCAGTGCATCAAAGTTATCTGTTTTTTCAAAGCCTGCGTTAAATGCTGTTGTTATATCATCTGATTTTACAGAGCCTGCCACTTGATAATTTTGATAAGAGTCAGAACCAAATGTAGCGCTTAGGGATAAGTTATCTGACTCACGTGTAATAATATTAATAACACCAGCGAGTGCATCAGAGCCATAAACAGCCGCGCGAGAGCCTTTAATAATTTCTATGCGTTCAATACTATTTAGAGGAACATTATTTAGTGCTTTTTGACCAAGTGTTGCTGAGCCTGTACGTACACCGTCAATTAAAATCAACGTATCGCCAGAGCCCGTACCACGAAGTGACACACCTGTATTTTGACCAAAACCACCGTTTGGATTAACCTGAAAACCCACTCGCGTGCTTAAAAGTGTAGGTAAATCGCGTACGTTACTTGCTTCTATTTCAGCACGTTCAATAACATTTACACTCGCTAAAACGTCGTTAATTGATTGCTCAAACTTATTAGCTGTAACGGTTATTTTTTCAATTGATTGCTCTGCACCAGACACAGAAAATGAAAGCGCAGCAGAAATTGCAACGCCTAGAGTTGTTTTGTTTAGCATGATGTCCCCTACCTTTGCCCACCGCAAAGATTTAAGTAAGTAAGATTGCATCAAGGCCGGTCTCCGGACTCAGCAAGCATATAAAACATGCAATACTTTACCGTTGCGGGGGCAGTGTTGGGCTTGTAGTCATCATGAAAACTCACCAACTTCCCGATTATCCTGCTAAAAAAATCATTACATGAAGTGGCTAGCAAGCACCTTGAAAATATGCCGCTATTGTGGGTATTTTGTTTATAAATGTCAATGGACGTCTATACAGCTAAAGATAGATTCATTTATGATAAATACGAAAAATAACCTCACAAAAAAAGCCAAACATTGCTGCTTAGCTTTTATTAATACATTTTACACACTCGTTAGCTAGGTTCTAGCTGGTGTACTTTAGTCGCGAAAGTTTTTAAACTGAAAAGGCTGACCTAGCTCAGCGCTACGCACTACTTGCATAGCCTCTTGAAGATCGTCACGCTTTTTACCAGTAACGCGTACTTCTTCGCCTTGAATAGCGGCTTGAACTTTAACTTTAGAGTCTTTAATGGCCTTAACTACTTTTTTAGCCATGTCTTTTTCGATACCTTGCTTTAAGCCAACGTTACGAAATACATTTTTACCTGCACGAGTAATATCTTGAAGCTCTAAGCTTGATACATCCATACCACGCTTAGAGATTTTGTTTGCCAAAATATCAAACAATTGCATAACTTGAGAATCAGCTTCAGCTTTTAATTTAATTGTTTTGTCATTTAATTCAATAGATGCATCAACACCTCTAAAATCAAAACGGGTCTCTAGCTCACGGTTGGCGTTATCAACCGCATTTTTAGCTTCGTTCATTTCTACTTCAGATACAATATCAAATGAAGGCATAGGTTTCTCCTAACTATTTAATCTTAATTTTATGTGGCAATTATAACGCTAAAATTATAATTCTTTACATTTTTCTGCATCTTGTTCAGGTGCGATACTAAATTAGTTTGATATACTTCGGTCTCTTTTTTAAGCGATTTTAGGATTTGTCGTGACAAGGCGTGTTTACCAAGCAATTTTTTTAATTAGCATTGTGGCTTTTACCCTTTTATTTGCTAAAGAAATAAAAGGTGGCGTTGTAAATTTATTCCCTCATGTTGATAAAGTTGCCCATTTTGGGATTTTTTTTATACTAGCCATAATAATGGATAAAGCGTTTAAACTTCCTTTATATGCGCAAATACTTTTATTGGCAGGCTATGGCGCATCTATAGAAATAATGCAAGACGCACTCCCGTATAGGCAGGCATCACTCGGTGATTTTTTTGCTGATTTTGCAGGTGCTGCAAGCTACTTTTTACTTAGAGTAATTTTTACATCTCGAAAAAAGAACCCATATGGCTAATATTTTAATCGTTGGCGATGGTGCTATTGGCTTATTACTTAGCCACTTTTTAAGCGCATCGCATAATGTCAGTGTTTTAACTCGTAAAAGCCCAACAAATACCCGCTTTTATAGTCGAGGTAAAGGGACCTCTAAAAAAATTGACGCTCAATTTATTTCATTAAATCAGCTAAATAAAGCTGCTGAATTTGATGTTGTTTTATTTACTGTTAAAGCTTTTCAAGTACTTGATGCGTTTTCACAAATAAAGCCATTTTTACCAATTCATTGCTCTATTGTACTTTCGCATAACGGAATGGGTAATGTTGATGAGGTAAATAGCCAACTAAACACCCATCAAGCACTCTACTTTTTAACGACAAGCATAGCGGGCTTTAAATCAAACCAATATATTGTGCAACACACTGGTGAAGGACAAAGCGTTATTGGTGGCTGTAATGAGCTAGCACTTCAAAATAGTGCGCCAATAGCTGATATTTTTAAAGTAATACCCAACCTAACATTTACTAATAACATTCAGCAGCTTCGTTTTGAAAAACTACTCGTAAATATTGCCATTAACCCATTAAGCGCTTTAAGTAATGTAAGAAATGGCGAATTACGTGCACCTAAGTACAACACAATAATTTTTAATGCACTCACTGAAGCATGTAATATTGCAAAGGCTCAAGGGCTTAATATTCCATTAATTAAAGCACTCAATACCGCTTATAAAATAATGGAGTTAACCGCAAATAATTACTCATCAATGCAGCAAGATCTAACGTATAACAGAGAAACTGAAATCTCAGCTATATGCGGCTATATTAACCAGCAAGGTAAACTTCACGGTATTCCAACGCCTTACAACGATGAGTTACTTGTCAAAATTAAGGCAAAAAAAAGCGTGGTATAAACCACGCTTACATAAGCTTTAACTTTACGGGCGATAAACTTTTACAGTTTCGAAGCCCTGTTCGTGCAGCATAAGTGCCTGTAGTTGGCTCATTACGCCTCTGTCACAATATAAATAGTAGTCGGTGTCTTTTGGTAAATCACCAAACTTAGTCGCCAGACGAAAGAACGGTAAATGCACCACTTCAACACCGTCGATTTCTAGCGGTGCAGCTTCTTCTTCTTCTGGTGAGCGAATATCAACTACCACAGAGCCTAAAGGTAAATCAGCAACCGATTCCGCTTCTTTAAGTTCTTGTTTGGCTTCAACGTCAATATCACGCACATCCATTATACGTGCGTTATTTACTACGGTATCTAGCACATCAAAATCGAACTTTTCTTCTTCGGCTTCTATTACTTCAATCTTGGCTTTAACTGTCGGTTTTTTAGAAATAACACCACAGTATTCAGGCATTGTTTCTGCCATTTCAGCTGTACCAATTTGGCGAGCAAGATTAATAATTTCTTGTTTATCATTTTGAATTAGCGGGCGTAAAATAAGCGTTTCAGTAACACGGTCAATCACGCTTAAATTCGCTAATGTTTGACTAGATACTTGGCCAATACTTTCACCAGTGACAAGTGCCTGAATGTTTAACTTTTCAGCCACTACACTTCCAGCTCGCATCATCATACGTTTAAGCACAACACCCATTTGGCTGTTTTCAACGTTTTCTAAAATTTCAGCAACAACAGGTTCAAAATCAACCGTTACAAATTTAACTTTATGTGTAGAGCTGTATTTTTTCCATAAGTAGTAACTTGCTTGCTTAACACCAATTTCGTGCGCTGCGCCACCTAGATTAAAGAATAAAAAGTGCGTACGTGCGCCTTTACGAATCATTTGGTAACTTGCTACGCCAGAGTCAAAACCACCTGACATAAGAGAAAGCACGTCTTCTTGCGTTGGTAGTGGAAAACCAGCCATACCAAAATGCGTTTGCGAAACAATGTAAGCTTTGTCGTCTTTTACTTCTAAACGTATTGTTACTTCTGGACGGCTAAGTTTAACGCTTGCGCCTTCAATATGTTGATTCAATCCACCACCAACATAACGCTCTAAATCAGTTGAGGTAAAGTCATGTTGACCTATACGCTTAGCACGCACACAAAAGGTTTTACCTATAATTGTATGCCCAACTAACGCTATTGTTTTTTGGTAAATATCATCAAGAGTTTCGAATTGTGTTTCGGTTACTTCAATAAATTGAACGATGCCAGGTATGCGTTTAAGGCTATCGATAAAATCTAAACGAACTTGCGCATCTTCAAGCTTTGTAACAACTGAAATATTATCCCAGTTATTTCTAACTTGTACTTTTTCGTCAACACGGCGCAATACAATTTTAATGTTATTTTCTAACACTTTAGTAAAGCGTTTACGGACTGAACGGCTTTTAATGGCTATTTCAGGATGTAGTTTGACGATAAATTTAAGCATAGTTCACTCTTAGACTGCGGGAATTCGCGCTCCCAGGCATTTGGCGCGCGATTATAGCAAAAAATTCAGCGTCTAGGAAACAGCCAATGACTAGCGATTAGGCAACAGTTTGCGCGTGTTGTGCTAATTCGGTGTATTTTTCGCGTAGCAGGTTCATTTTATCGATACTTTTATCAGTACTATACGCTCTAAACAATGTAAGTACTTTTAAAATACCGTGATATATATCTTGCTCAGCAAGGGTACCGCTTGGCCTGCGGGCTTTTATATAAGGCGTCCAAAAGCTAACCGTTAGCTTAAGCGTATGGGCTAAATCAATGACATCTTGCTCATCAATTGCAATCATTTCACTGTCGCGAAGCCCCAGTATAATTTTTCGCACTTGTTCTAATAATTCGAGTTGGAAATCAATGTAAGCTTGCTTCAAATCAGCGTCTCTGGCGAGTATATCGCCGAGGTTGTCGTAAAAAAAATGATAGCGCCACATCAATTCAAACAACGAATCTAAATAAGCTGTTAAGTGGTTAAATGCATCGTCATTTTTGTTGATAGGTTTAAATTGCGTACTTAAATGATCGCGATATAACGCAAATATATGACGAATAATGTCTTCTTTATTTTTAAAATGGTAGTAAAGATTACCGGGGCTCATCCCTAAATGCGACGCTATATGATTGGTTGATATTGCACGCTCACCTTGCTCATTAAATAACGAAATACTGGTGTGTATTATTTTATCCTTGGTATTCATACGCTAATACTCTAATTATCTTATGCACTACATTACACTAAAAATAGACCACGCAGTATAAACAAATATTATCGATTAAAACACACTTACTCCTTAACCATCATTAGGAACTGAATAAATAATCTATTTGGGCAAAGCTGATTTGTGCCCTAAACACTGTTAAACTAACGCTAAAATAATAAATAGTGAATATTATGAACGTTACTGCAATTTACCCAGGCACTTTTGATCCGCTTACCAATGGGCACACAGACTTGATTCATCGTGCTGCAAAAATGTTTGATACCGTATTAGTTGCTGTTGCCCACAACCCAAGTAAAAAACCCTGCTTTACCCTAGAAGAACGTGTTGAACTTGCTAATACCATTTTGAGTCATTTAGGTAATGTTAAAGTTATCGGATTTTCAGGCTTGCTGGCTGACCTTGCGCGCGATCATAATGCTAATGTGCTTATTCGTGGTATTAGGGCTGTATCTGATTTCGATTATGAATTTCAGCTCGCAAATATGAACCGTCGCCTAAACCCCGATTTAGAAAGTGTATTTTTAACGCCCGCAGAGCGAAATTCATTTATTTCATCAACACTCGTTAAAGAAGTAGCACGTCACAATGGTGATGTAAGCGAGTTTGTGGACCCTGTAATTGTCAAAGCGCTAAAAACTAAATTGGGCTGTGGTGCCCAATAGTAATTTACTGCGTTAGCGCATAACTCGTATGCGCTAATTTAGCTTTGATATAGATGATGTCTTTAATTTTTTAATTAACCAAACCAGCTTCAGTAAGTCTTTATTGATAATTAATATTAGTGCCATCGTAATATCAATAACAAGCATAAAGAAACCATACAGCATCCACAGCCACCAAAAGTCCCAATTGCCATAAAGAGTATTATCAATATACATGCCCATAAACAGTGAGGCATTGATACAAAGCCCTACAATAAGATAATAAAATCCGTACGGTATTTTACGTCCTAAAAAAATACGCCACATAAGAATAGCGGCAATTGTTAGTACATCAAATATAAACAACTTTAAATGTGGAGCTGCAGTAGTTATGTCCATAAATAAACTAGATGTGTACGAAGCCATCATAATAAAGCAAAGATGAACTCGGCTTTTATCTTGCTTATTAATAGCAATTGATAGAGTGAACAAAAAAGCAAAAACAAAAAGCCATGTAATAAGTATTCCAAAATATTCATTAATTGAATTTAATTGCCAAAATAGACCCTCCATTCTATTCAACCTTTTTATGAATGCTTTTTGTACTGCCAAATAAATAACGTTTTAATGCAACCAAACCTAAAAAGTCTTTATTAATTAGGAGAGCTAAAAGCATTGTTAAATCAGAAATTATTTGCCCGATTACATACAAGGCCCAAAACCACCAGTAGTCTAAATTTCCTAAAACAATACTGTCGTAGTGCATTCCAAAAAAAACAAATGCGTTAAAGCTAAGTCCAACTAAAAGATAATAAAAGGCTATAGGGAGGCTTTTACTAAAATAGCTCCGCCATATAATCAGAAAAAATATAGTTACGATATCAAATATGAAAAGGGTCAAATGAGGTGTGTTGCTAAAGGGATCCATAAAAATACTTGAGGTGTAAGATACCACCATAATGAATGCAAGCTGTGTGCAGCTTTTGTCATACTTGTTAATGCTAATAGACAAATTATATAAAAAAGCAATAACAAAAAACCATGTAATAAAAATAATTATATAGTCGTATAAACCAGCCAGCCTCCATAGAAAGTCAGGCATGGCGTGACCTGTTAAATTTTTCAGTTAAAAATTTAGTAAACTTAACTAAACCTAAAAAATCTTTGTTAAAAAAGAGAATAGTTACCATTGTGAGATCGACTAAATTGATAACTATTAAATAAAAATTCCAAAGCCACCAATAATCAACATTATCTAGTACATAAATATCATAGTGCATAAAAAGGTGCAGGGTTGAATTTATAGTCAAACCAGTTAGAAGATATATATAGGCAACATCCCTTTTTAGAAATCGCCTTAGAAGTGTAAGAGCTATAATAGTTAAAATATCAAAACATAAAAAATCAAGATAAGTTACCGTATTCATATTTGTAAATATACTAAATGAATATGAAACACTCATAACCAAAGACAAATACACTTTTTCTTTATTAGGCTTATTAATCGAATGAGCAAGGGAATACAAAAAGGCCATAAGGAATCCCCATTGTACAAATGCACCTATGTACAAAGAAACTGTTGGGCTAATTAAAAGTTCATTCAATATTTTTCAACTTTTTAAAGTTCAATGCAGCACCCCTTTTAAAAATGGTATTTTTATTGAATACTAGTGAAAGAATCATTAAAACATCGAACATATTTCCGCCAATAGAATAAACACTCCAATACCACCAAGGCTCATAGTTATATAAAACGTATAGGTCATAATATATTACGAGGGTGAGTACAGCATTTATTGTTAACGAAATTATGATTAAGTGAAAAGCTACAGAACGTTGGAGCACTTTGAAGCACTGTAAAGTTAACAAAGCTAAAATTGTAATGAAATCGTAGAGTGCCCAGCTTAAATATAAATTTTCTAATAAATCTATGTAGCCACTAAAAATATATGAGCAGAGCATAAGCGCAGATAAATAAACAGGAGACTTACTTTCCTTATTTATATTAATAGCTAAACAGCATAAGAAAGCCATTAAAAAGACCCCTTTGGGAGAAAGCTCCTACATAATCCGTTAAGGCTTCAGTAACGTACATATTAAACTAGGTTAATTTGTGGGTATCGTTTGATTTGAAGTAACTGAGGGTTTTGTTCTTTAACTTATGAAGACCTAGGAAGTCTCTATCAACAATTAATGCGACTATCATAATTAAGTCCATTAAATTAACTGCGTATGTATAAACATCCCAAAAAAACCATCGTTCCATATTTCCGAATATATACATATCTAAATACATACAAAAAAAGAAAATCGAATTTATAGACAATCCAACAATTAAATACAAAAAAGAAGGTGTTGTTTTTTCGGTTATTTTATATATGCATATTAACGCTAAAATAGTAGAAATATCATACAAAGCCCAATCCAAGTATATTGAGTTTTTAATAGAAAGCCATGTATAGAAGTAGTCAGATAAGGTATAAGATATCATCATAATAAATGAACTGAGCAGAAGAGTTGTACCTCTTTTTAAATCTAATGAGTATACAAACACATTAAAAAAGAAAGTCATCAGAAATCCCCACATCGTAAAAGCAGACAGTGAGAACAACCCAAAAAGCTCAGTTAGAATCATTTAAAACCTTAAATTATTACTTTGGTCTGACAGGCATTACACTGCCCCCGCCACGTTGTAAGCTATCACTACTTGCTGCAGCAATAGCCTCTTGAGAAATACTTACTGTATCAGATTGCAGGGTTTTAGGGCTAGCAGTTTGTTCCATTGCAGGCTTTAATTGTTGTGTTTTATTATATGCTTGCATTTGTACTTGGTTATTCGCTGAAATTTGCATGTTATTAATCCTTATAAAATTATAGTTTGCGCGACTTTTATCACGCTATTATATAGGTAAACATGTTACCTGTTTTAATCTAGGTAGCCATTTTTGCCACCCACCTATAATAAAGCAACCTGTATGCCAACTTTATTTGACACTTTAAAAAATGCAACAGATCAAACCAGTTTGTTTTAGATATAAAAAAACGCACAGGGATAACCGTACGTTTTTTGTATCCAGGGAGTTTAAGCCACGTATTTACACGGGATCTCCACACTTTTACTTGGCTTTAAAATAAATTCCATAGCAACTTCATCGCAATTTTCTTTACGAAGACAAAGCTCACAATCTTTCATTACTTTTTCTGGCAAACTGTCTTTAGTGCAAAAGGTAAAGCGCTGCTTTTCGAAAAAGTCAGGCACACGCGTTAGTACAATCACTCTATTCAGCGCCAGTTTTTTAGCTTTAATTAATAAATGCTCAACGAGTTGCCGCCCCTGCCCAGTAACAACGCTTTGAGGATCAATACCTAAAGAGCGAATTTCAGCAAGACCTGTATCATATATATACAGCGAGGCACAGCCCGATACCTTACCGTTAATTTCAGTGACCGCAAATTCATTTATAGAATGCACCATGTCACTTTTAGCTCTAGGTAGATTTTCGCCAACTGTAGCCCAATGCTGAATGAGCTTAGCTATAGATTCAACGTCATCTAGATTTGCATCACGAACCGTTATTTGCTGTTTTTTTTTGGCTTCTTTAATTGCACCAGTTACTTGCTCAATCGATGTGCCGCCAAGAGCTTGGCGCGCTTTTATACACGCATCAATTTCTAATACCGGGTATACATCGTCTTCAAAAACATCATTAACTGATTTGTATTGCTCAAGCGAAAGCTCTTCTAGCGTTTTATTTTCGCTAATAGCAAGCTGAACAAGGACGCCTACAATGTGGTGCCCCTCTCTAAAAGGTACGCCTCTTGCGACGAGATAATCAGCAAGCTCTGTTGCATTAGCATGACCGCCTTTAGCAGCAGCAAGTGTACGATCTCCTCTTACCTTAACGCCCTTAATACAAGCTTGTGCCATATGAATACACGCAAGCCATGTTGGCATAGCGTCAAATATACCTTCTTTATCTTCTTGCATGTCTTTGTTGTAAGCAAGAGGGAGTGCTTTTAAGGTCATCATCATCGCACTAAACGCGCCAAATACACGACCCGTTTTACCACGGATAAGTTCTAATGCATCAGGGTTCTTTTTCTGTGGCATAAGCGATGAGCCCGATGTCACGTTATCTGCAAGCTCTATAAAACCAGCTTCACCCGAGTTATAAAATATTAAATCTTCTGACATACGCGATAAGTGAATCATCGAAATCGATGCACAGCTTAATAACTCTACAACAAAATCGCGATCAGAGACGCCATCAAGACTATTTTTAGTCGCACCAGTAAAACCCAAACCTTGCGCAAGTGCTTGACGATCAATTGGGTAAGCAGTACCGGCTAATGCACCACTTCCTAGTGGACAAAAATTCATGCGCGCTTTCGCGTCTTGCAAGCGACTTTCATCACGCTCTAGCATTTCTACGTAAGCCATACACCAGTGGCTAAATAATACTGGCTGTGCTCGCTGTAAATGAGTATAACCGGGCAATATAGTACCAAGTTCACGCTCAGCTAAAGATACAAACTCGCCTTTAAGTTGCTCAATTGCTTTTAAAATATGCTCAGCGGTATCACGGCACCATAATCTAAAGTCTGTTGCGACTTGATCATTACGGCTTCGGCCTGTATGTAATTTTTTAGCTAAATCACCTACTTTTTCGATTAATGCAGCTTCAACATGCGAGTGAATATCCTCTGCGCCCGATGTAGCTACAGCGAGTGGATCAGCTTTTACTTCTTCAAGTAACTCATACAATGCTGCAACGAGTTCTTTGTGCTCATCACTCGATAACACATTAACTTGCTCAAGTGCGCCAGCCCATGCCACAGAGCCGATAATGTCTTGCTCTGCTAACTGATAATCGAAGGGAAGAGAGTCGTTAAATTGCTTAAACGCCTCATCTGGACCCGTAGAAAAACGTCCGCCCCATAATGCCATGAAATATCTCCAAACCCTGTATTGCCCCTTTTACAGGGGCGTAATAATTTACTTTTTAGCGAGTGCTGAAATTCTGCTTGAAAGCGAGAATAAACGAATAAAGCCTTCAGCGTGTGATTGGTCATACACATCATCTTCACCAAATGTGGCAAATGCTTCGCTATATAAACTATTTGGCGACTGCTTTTGAACCGCAGTTACTTGACCTTTATATAATTTAAGTACGACTTCACCTGTTGCCACTTTAGAAAGCGCTTCTGCACCGGCTAAAATAGAATCTTTAAGTGGTGTAAACCAGCGGCCGTCATATACTAAATGCGAAAATTCACCACCCAGCACTTCTTTCCATTTACGGCTTGCTTTATCAAGTACTAGCTCGTCAATTGCTTGAAGTGCTGCCATGATAACTGTACCGCCGGGCGTTTCGTAGCAACCGCGTGACTTCATGCCTACTAAACGGTTTTCTACAATATCAACACGACCAACACCATGAGGTGATGCAATATCGTTTAATTTAACTAAACAGTCATATGGTTTAAGTTCTTCGCCATTTACAGCAACCACTTCGCCTTCAACAACTTTTAAAGTTACGAGTTCTGATTTATCTGGTGCTTGCTCTGGAGAATTAGTCCATGTCCATACTTGCTCAGTTGGTTGACACCATGGATCTTCAAGCTCGCCACCTTCGTGTGAAATATGCCATGCGTTAGCATCACGGCTGTAAATTTTTGTCGCTGATGCTGAGCACGGAATGTCACGCTCCGCCAAGTAATCAAGTAATGACTCACGGCTCGATAAGTCCCACTCACGCCATGGCGCAATTACTTTTAAATCAGGTGCGAGTGCTGCAAAGCATGATTCAAAACGAACTTGGTCATTACCTTTACCAGTACAACCATGAGAAAGTGCATCAGCGCCTACTTTACGCGCTATTTCAACTTGCGCTTTAGCTATAATTGGGCGCGCCATAGAGGTACCTAATAAATAAGTGCCTTCATAAATTGAGCCCGTTTTAAGTGTTGGGTAAATGTAATCACTTACCATTTCATCTTTTAAGTCAACTACATAACATTCAGATGCACCAGAGGCAATTGCTTTAGCTTCTACGCCTTCAAGTTCTTCTGCCCCTTGACCTACATCTGCTACAAACGCAACAACTTCACAACCATAGTTTTCTTTTAACCATGGCACAATAGCCGATGTATCAAGACCACCTGAATAGGCTAAAACGACTTTTTTAATTGAACTCATAGGTGTTCCTTAACAAAATTTGGATTTAATAATGTAACTAGCAGAGCATTTTGCGCGTGCATACGATTCTCTGCTTGTTGAATAATTTTAGATGCTGGACCATCCATTACCTCTGAGGTAATTTCAAATTCACGGTGCGCCGGTTGGCAGTGTAATACCGTCGTAGCACCGGTTTGATCTAGCAATGCCTGATTTAGCTGATATGGCATATACTTGGCTTTAACTTGCTCAATTGGTGTTGTATTACCCATTGATACCCAAGTATCTGCGTAAACAACATTTGCGCCAACAGCAGCTTCAACTCTGTCGCTCACCATAACTGATGCACCGTTCATTGCTGCAATCTGCTCTGCTTTTTTAAGTATTTGTGAATCTGGTGAGCACCCTTTTGGTGTTACAGCTACAAAATCTGTACCTAGTGTAGCTGCTAACAACATCAATGAATGAGTTACGTTATTACCTTCACCTAAGTAAGCAACTTTAAGCTCACTTACATCTCCATGTACTTCTTGAAGCGTTAAAAAATCAGCGAGTGCTTGGCACGGGTGATACAAATCACACAAACTATTAACCACCGGTACCGATGAATATTCACCTAATGTAGTTAGCGTACTGTGTTGATTAACACGCGCTACAATCCCGTCAGCCCATGTTGAAATATTAAGAGCGAAATCTTTAATTGATTCGCGTGCACCCATAGCGCCATTTTGCTGATCTAAATAAACCGCGTGACCACCAAGACGATTAATACCTATATCAAATGATAAACGCGTACGTAAACTTTGTTTTTCAAATAACGTTACAACCGATTTACCAGCTAATACTTGGCTGTATTTCTCTGGTTTTACTTTAATGTCTTGCGCTAACTTTAGTAAATTAAGTGCGCCTTCTTGGTCTAATTCTAAACCGGTTAAAAAATTCTTAAACATAATAAACCTATGGTGTAATTTTAGTTCCGACATGCTTGCCTTCAAGCAAGTCAGTTAAATTTTCTGGCTTTTGCCAGCTGGAAATATACACACCGCGTCGTAAATGTTGGGCAGCGTGAAGGCTGGTCTTAACTTTGACCTCCATCCCGCCCACAATTACTCCTTCATCTATTAAAGTATCAATGTGTTTTGTGTCAAGTTGATGTAAGGGCTGCTTATTTGCGTCAAGCACCGCTTCTACATCAGTCATAAAAATAAGTTCTGCGTTTAAATTACTAGCAATAGCCGCTGCAGCTTCATCAGCATTTACGTTATACCAAAGGCCTTGCTCATCAAAACCGATAGAGCTAACGATCGGTAGCCTGCCAATTTTAAGTAAATCGTTAATAATAGAATCATCGTTACTTGTACATTTACCTACTAAACAAAGTGCTTTTAACTTTTGAGTAGCAGTAACACCCGCTTCATACAAACTTAACCCAACCGGTTTATGCCCTGCACTAATAGCCTGAGTCATTAATTGTTTATTGGCACAACCTGCTAGTGCACCTACGATGTAAGGCATTTGCTCTGCAGGGCTGATACGCAAACCTTGGTGCTTAGCACTGGCAAAACCAGCTTCTTTTAGCCAAGTATCAACAAGTGCACCGCCACCGTGTACAATTACAAACTGAGCATTTTGTTGCTCATTAAGTACATCAAACAATGCTTTAGCCGCGTTTTCTGTATTAAGTACAGCACCACCTAGTTTAATAACCCACGTTTTTTTACTCATTTAAAACGCTCCTTTTAAGCCCGTGGTATGCTCTAAATTCATTGATAGATTAATACACTGTAAAGCTTGACCTGCAGCGCCTTTTAATAAATTATCTATTGCTGCAATAACAATTAATTGCGATCCTTGCTGCTGCCAACCAATATCAACATAAGGTTGCTTAGCTACACCTTTTATTGATGGGATTTTATCGCCTAATAAACGAATAAGTGGCTCATCGGCAAGTACCTGATACGCTTGTGTTACTTGCTCACTTGTTACCTCAGGCTTTAACTGCACATAAATAGTTTCTAAAATACCACGAGGAAAATTGCCTAAGTGCGGCGTAAATAAGACTTGGTGACCAAGATGTTGCTCAATTTCAGGACCGTGGCGATGATTAAACAAACCATAAGGTGCAAGCGACACTTCACAAAAATGCGTTCCTACACTGGCTTTACGCCCTGCGCCGGTAACTCCCGATACCGCATTAATAATAATACTCTGTTCGCTTAATAAACCGGCTTGTTGCAAAGGCTTTAATGCATTTAGTGCGGCCGTTGGGTAGCATCCAGCAACAGCGACTAACCGTGCATTGGCAATAGCTTCGCCATTCCACTCAGCTAAACCATAAGCAGCTTTATTTAATAGCTCAGGATGTTGGTGCTCAAAACCATAATATGTAACGTAATCATCATTGCTTGCAAGGCGATAGCCACCAGATAAATCAAATACCTTTTTACCCATTGCTAAAAAACGCGGTGCTAAATCAACACTCACTTTATGGTCTGTACATAAGCACACATAGTCAGCACTAGTTTGAATGTAATCAAAAGCTGATTCACCAAGAGGGAGTAATGGTAAGTCGAGCAAGCCTAGATGTTCAGGATATAAATCACTTAGCAATTTATTTTTATCTAAGCTGCCTTCTGATACATAACAACCCGCTAAAGTTAAGTTTGGGTGTTTAGCAACTAAACTTGCTAACTCTGCGCCGCTGTAACCGCTTGCGCCAATAATCACTACATTCATTTGTTACTCGTTATCTTAAAATTAGTTGTTACTTGTCTATCTTGTTCGCTTAAACTAGCCTTGGCGCTAATTTAGCCTTTTATTAATGAATTTTGATTATCGTCGCATTGTTTTCATAACGTTACTTTAATATATTTATGCTTAAAAAGTGAATTGATATTCATCATAAATACTTTTATATTGTTATGCAATTAAATTGAATACTTATTTTGGATTTTTTTATGCCTTTGCCATCGTTTATTTCTATGTATCAACAATTGATTGCAGCTCCGTCTATCAGTGCAATTGAAGATAGTCAGTGTATGAGTAATAAAAGCGTAATTGAACTACTTGCGAGGTGGTGCGAAACACTTGGCTTTACATGTGAAATCATTGAATTAGAAGGAGGTAAAGGTCGCTATAACTTATTAGCTAAACGTGGCAAAGGAGATGGTGGATTAATGCTCGCGGGCCACACCGATACTGTCCCGTTTGATGATAGTCGCTGGAATCATAATCCGTTTAAACTTACCGAACTCGACAATAAATTATATGGGCTCGGTAGCATTGATATGAAAGGTTTTTTTGCGTTTGTATTACAAGCGATTAGTGAACTTGATGAAAAGCAGCAAACCCAGCCTATCTTAATACTCGCCACTGCCGACGAAGAAACCACAATGGCAGGTGCACAGCAAATATGTAAGCACCCAAATTTAAAACCTGCGCGATGTATAATTGGTGAACCTACTGATATGACACCGGTATTTACACATAAAGGACATATGAGTACAGCGATTAGAGTAATTGGACGCTCAGGTCATAGCTCTGATCCCGAACGTGGTCTCAACGCCATAGAAATCATGCATAAAGTGACTTCAAAATTATTGTTCTTAAAAGAGCAGTTAAAGCATAAGTATTCATTAAGCCACTTTGAAATACCTTACCCAACATTAAATTTTGGTAATATTCATGGCGGCGACAACGCTAACCGAATTTGTGCTTGCTGCGAAATGCATATAGATATGCGCCCATTACCAGGTTTGAGTGTAAAAGAGTTACAAGCATTAATACTTGATGCAACGAAAGAGATAAATCAACAATACCCCAATGCGGTCAGCGTAATTGATTTACACGAGCCAATACCAGCCTTTACTGGCAACACCGACAGTGCTTTAGTGATATTAGCTGAAAAAATAGCAGGGCAAAAAGCAATAGCTGTTAATTACTGTACTGAAGCACCTTTTATTCAGCAATTAGGGTGTGAAACAATCGTTATGGGGCCGGGCTCAATAGATCAAGCCCATCAGCCTGATGAGTTTTTAGCAATGGAAAAAATAAAACCGTCACAAAAAATTATCAGTAACATTATTAAAGCCAGCTGTTTTAATATCAATTAACTTAATTAAGTGCCCTATTTTGAGATAAAAAAATCTTATCGATGACAACAGAAAATAATTATTTAGAGCAACTAGATACAAAATTTTTTGCCTAGTTCTAGCGTAATTTCCTTAACGTTAAATAGACCCTATATTTAAGCGGATTGGTATTACTCCTGTGTTCATACAGTTGTAAATAAGAAATTAGCGTTAGGTTTAATCCCTCAAGTTTATTAAGTAACCAAGTAAAAAAAAGACGCAATTAAGCGTCTTCTTGTTTTAAATTACACCCTATTAGCTACATATACTTACTGAGGTACTTTTTAAATACAGGATCTGTTTTAGCTAGTTCTTTTTGCTCGGCTAAAATATCTTTTAAAATAGCGCCTGATGTAAGTGGGTTTGCAAGGACCACTCTAAATACAACAGTAGGTTGATTATCGTATTTAGATGGCGTTAGGCGTGTACGTGATACAAACGAGCGACCAGACTCCCGCTGACGCTTTTGCATACTCGCAGTAAAACGATTAAGTGATGCAAAAATGTCTAAACGTGTTGTTGCATCAGCATCTTTTATTGCCTGCTTAATCTGTTTAGGTACATAACGATACGTTAGTAAACACAGCTCAGGCTCTGAAATAAGTTCGAAATCTTCATCTGCTTTAATTAAACCAGCAAAATAATGTGCTTTTTTTATACTACGATCGATTAACATCTCGTAGCCTTTACGACCAATAACACGTAAGCAAGCATGTACTAACATCGCCATACCTGGGCGACTACCTTCAAGCGTGTGACTACCTAAGTCTTTTGAACCTTTACGTAATATATACTCAGCATGGTGCTCTATTGCATCAGTTGCAGCAGGATCTTTAAATAAAACTAAACCAGCGCCCATGGGTACATACATTTGTTTGTGTGCATCAATGGTAATTGAATCTGCTCGCTCAATTCCTTTTAATAAAGGACGATGCGTGTTTGATAAAAGCGTCGCTCCTCCCCATGCAGCATCTACATGAAAATGGCAGTTAATATCTTGTGCCAAATCGGCCATTTCGTCCAGTGGGTCAATATTACCGGTTTCGGTTGTCCCCGCGACCCCAATAATGGCCATTACTTTAATGCCTTGCGCTTCAAGCTCACGTGCTTTTTCGCGCATCGCTATTACATCGACTTTATTATTTTCGCAGGTTTTAATACCAATTAAGTTATCGCGACCAATGCCGAGTAAATCAACCGATTTACCTAATGAATAATGTCCACGTTCTGATATTAATACCGCTAAACCTTTATAGCCATAATGCAGCATACCGGCAATTAAGCCTTGTGCGCCTATACCTCTAAAATCGCCATCCGGTTTTAATAAACGGTTTCGCGCAATCCAAAGCGCAGTAATATTAGCAACCGTACCACCAGAGCAAAATGCACCTAATGAGGTTTTAGCACTGTGCATCCATTTAGAATAAAATGAATCTTCTTGCCCATAAGCTAGATGATGCATCATCCCAAGTACTTGACGTTCAAGAGGCGTAAACGCTTTAGATGTTTCTATTTTTACTAGATTTTGATTTAGCCCTACCATCAGTTTTGACAGCGGTAATAAAAAATGCGGCAAAGCAGAGGTCATGTGACCAATAAAGCTAGGCGCAGCTGTATGCACAGAATGCGCAACAAGTTGCTCCATAATGTCTTGGGCATAAGCAGATACAAACGTTGGATCTTCTGGGATCACTGCCGATTGAAAGTCTTTTTCTATTTCATGTAATGGTTTTTCAATTGCCGCAATATTTTCGTTTAAGAAACCTGCTAAATTACTCGAAATTTCAAGCTCGATTTTGCTTAAAGTTGAGTCTGGCGCTTCAGGTACAGTAAATATACGCTTAAGGCTTTCTTTAGAGGCGACGGCACAACGCTTTTGATCCATCTCAATACCTAGTGTGTGTAGCTAAAACACGTGTTTGTCTATGAAACACGCCAAATTAAGGCGTTATTTTAAGTAACAGTGTTTTTAATTAATTGCGCTAACTTTACTGCAATATAACTAAAATGTCTCGCTTAAAGCCATAAAAGCAGACAAAGACATGACAAAAAAGTGATAATTTAATTAATATTTAAGCCTTGCCAATAAATAAGAATTAATTATTGGGCATTTATATATTTTGCGTATAATAAAAAAATAACAAAAAAGGGAAGCACATGCTAAAAGGAAGAGTAAGGGTAAGTTGGTTAATGGCGGGTTTTAGTCTATTTTTAATCAGTTTACTTACCTACGTTTATTATACTTACCAAACAACACGCGCAGATATAATGCACTCTGTTGATACGCGCTTACTTAACGCAGCCACCAGTGTTAAGCATATACTCGGCGATACGTACCTAAATAAAGTTAATCAGGGAAAAACGATTAGTTTTTCTGATTATCAAAAAAAGAGTAAGCAACTTTCTGACTTTGCCCAAGCACTCAACATTGCTTATGTATACGCGATGGTACTTCAAGATAACAAAGTCTACTTTAGTGCATCGAGTTATACAAAAGAAGACCAAAGCAATGGCAAAGTAACCCAGTTTTTAGATCTTTACCCTGAAGCCACTAAGGCGAACATTAGTGCTTTTTATTCGACAGAGCCTGTATTTGAAATATCAGCAGATCAATGGGGACATTTTAAAACTATTTTTATCCCTTATGTTGATAGCACTAATGGTAAAACCTACATAACAGGTGCTGATATCACCATTTATGATTTAAACCAAAAACTTAAAGAAAGTGTATCAAAGGCGGCCGCTATGGCGAGCTTCTTTTTCTTTATCGCTATACTTGTTGCAACTATTTATATTTACTTACTCAAACGATCTTTAGCAACAGACTCCAGTACGGGCTTTGCAAATCATATAGCGCTTGAATACTTCCTAAAGCAAAGTAATGCGCACCATATGCAATTAGCTGTTATTTGGATTAACGAAATTGAAGACATAAATAGCTTTTATGGCACTGAGGTGGGCGATAAAGTAATGAAAAACTTGCTCATGCATTTTAAAAGTCGCTGCTCTGCTCGTTGTCATATTTATCGCTTAGCGACCAATAAACTGGTATTACTTGCACCAAAAGAAATTCCGTACGATGAGTTTAACGACTTAATCGAAACCTACAACTTTAATACCCCACTATTAACCGACCCGTTTATTTATATTACGTTGTGTGCCGGTATAGCCAGCGGTAACAAATCTTTGTTATTAGAAAATGCCCATATTGCGGCACTGCAAGCCAAACAAGGTCGTCATACCGTTGTTAATTACTCAAAAGCACTTCACGATGTAAAAGTGCAATATCAATACAATGTAGAAATGGCTAAAGAGGTTCGCGAAGCATTTGATAACAATCGTATTGTCCCTTACTTTCAACCTATTATTGATATAAACACTAAACGCGTAGTGCAGTATGAATGTTTAGCGCGCATGGTTACAGCAAGTGGTGAAATACTCAAGCCAGAGGCTTTTTTAAATGTAGTTACCCGTTCAAGAATGGATGGCTTGTTGACCCGTACTATATTCTCACAATGTATTAGCCGCTTTAGAAAAACAGATATTTGCTGGAGCTTAAATATAACCGCGCAAGATATGCTTGATCCTAGTTTGAGCGAATTTATAGCCGACGAATTAAAACGTTATCCACACCCGAGTAACATCACCTTAGAATTATTAGAAACACAAGCTATAGCTAATTTTTCAGAGGTAAAAGCATTCATAGGAATGGTTAAAACAAAGGGTGTAAAAGTAATCATTGATGATTTTGGCAGTGGTTATTCAAATATTTCTAACGTACTAAAACTTGAAGTTGATGGTATTAAGTTAGATGGGGCCTTAATAAAACAAATTGTTAACGATAAAGATATCTATTTGTTTATTGAACACATAGCAAGCTTTGCAAACCAACTTGGCTTACAACTCACAGCCGGTTCAGTAGAAAATACAACCATAGTGACCGCACTGAAAAAAGCGAATGTGACGCTGATGCAAGGTATTTATTTTGCTCCCCCAGCGCCACATGTTAATTCTCAAAGTGATGAAGAATTAATGAGCTAAATTGGTCATCACATTAGGTTAAATTAATAATGAGTCGGTGGCTTTGCTGGCCACTGGCCCAATATTTACGCTCAAAAGGCGTAATTGCATCGTCTGACTCATAAAGCGTTACTTCGCAAGGGTTGCCTGTTAATTCAAGTGCCCTAGCAAACTCCTTAACGTAAATATCCCAATTGCTGCGCACTTCTAATTGACCACCTAACTTAACAATAAATGGAAAAATAGCCGCGCCATGCCAGCGTCTACGAATATGCTTAGACTTAGGCCATGGATTTGGATACAACAAGTAATGGTGCGTAGGTTGCCAATTAGCAGCAACCGCTAAACGCCAAAAATCATTTAAATCAGCTTGAACTAAAATATATTGCCCGCTGTCGGTTTGCTTGTACTCAACATCGTGCTTATCTAATCGGTGTGATGACTTATCAATACCAATGACAAGTGCATCAGGATGGCGCTTAGCTAAGTTAGCTGAGCTTTCACCCACGCCACAGCACGAGTCTAAAATAAGCGGGCCATTAAAGGCCTGTACTTTAGCGTTTACTTCATCAAATGCGGCCTGAGTATGCGCTGCAATCGGTTTTTTAAACTCAGCCTCTAAGTGCTTATTTACTATTTCATCAAGCTTTTCGTGAATACCCGCTTGATTAGATACAATACTACGTGAATTTGCATCACTCATTAGTGTCTTAGCCCCACACCTTTTTTAATTAATGTAAGCGCTAATGTAAATAACGCTGTTATAAATACTAAAATAACCCCAAGCGCCACGCTTAAATCGACATCCGACACGCCTAAAAAGCCATAACGAAATGCGTTAACCATGTAAATTATAGGATTGATTTGTGATACATTTTGCCAAAATTCAGGCAATAACGATATAGAATAAAACACCCCTCCTAAGTAGGTTAATGGCGTTAGTATGAAGGTGGGGATAATGCTTATATCGTCAAAGCTATTTGCATAAATTGCATTAATTAAACCACCTAAAGCAAATACAGCCGAGGTTAAAATAACGGTCGCCATAATTACAAAAATATTATGAATTTGAATATCAACAAATAACAACGACACACAGGTAACTATAAAGCCCACCATAATACCGCGCGTCATACCACCGCCCATATAACCAAGCACGATAATGTAGTTAGGCACAGGTGCAACTAAAAGCTCTTCAATGCTTTTTTGAAACTTTGTTGAATAAAAACTAGAGGCTACATTGGAATAGGAATTAGTAATAACCGACATCATTATAAGACCAGGTACAATAAACTCCATGTAGCTAAAGCCACCCATATCGCCAATCCGTGAACCAATCAAGTTACCAAAAATAACAAAATATAAGCTCATCGTAATTGCCGGTGGTACTAAGGTTTGCACCCAAATACGTAAAAAACGAATGCACTCTTTAATCCATAAACTCTTTAAGGCTACGCCATATTTAAACATTTATTCGCCCCGCCCTTGCTCTAATAATCCTACAAATAACTCTTCTAGTCTGTTTGCTTTATTTCGCATACTCAAAACAGTATTACCTTGAGTTGTTAATGCACTAAATACCGCATTTAACCCCTGAGATTTAGCGACTTCAACTTCAACAGTGTGATCGTCCGTCATGGTAAATTTATAGCCTTCAAGCGTGACAGGGTTTGCAGGCATTTTTAAATCTAAAATAAAGGTTTCTTTATCAAGCTTTGCAAGCAACGCTTTAATTGTGGTGTTTTCGACAATTCGGCCATTATCGATTATGGCGATGTTTTTACACAGTAACTCAGCTTCTTCAAGGTAATGTGTGGTTAAAATAATCGTTACGCCTTGCTCATTTATTTGGCGTAAAAAATCCCACATTGAACGGCGAAGTTCTATGTCTACACCTGCTGTTGGTTCATCAAGTATAAGCAGTTTTGGCTCGTGCATAAGTGCGCGGGCAATCATTAAACGGCGTTTCATACCGCCTGAAAGCGTACGCGCTTGTTTGTCTTTTTTCTCTAACAAACCAAGCTGCGCTAGGTATTTATCGGCGCGCCTGTGGGCTTCGCCGCGTGGTACTCCATAATAACCGGCTTGGTTAACCAGTATTTGGCTAAGCGTTTCAAACTGGCTAAAATTAAACTCTTGCGGCACGAGTCCTAAATGCGCTTTTGCAGCTTCTAAATCAGTATCAATATCACAACCGAATACCTCTACTTTGCCTTTTGTTTTATTAACAAGTGACGAAATAACACCAATAGTAGTTGATTTACCTGCTCCGTTTGGACCAAGTAAAGCGAAAAAATCGCCCTCTTCAACTTGTAAATCAACGCCCTTTACAGCTTCGACACCATTTTTATAAACCTTGGTTAGGCCTTCAATATTTAAAGCAATATTTTGCTTATTCATTATTTACCCTCACCATAACCCCAACGTTTTGTTAGGTTATGTTCAATGTTTAAATGATCTAAAATTCTCGCCACCATAAAATCAACTAAGTCTTTAATACTTTGTGGTTTATGATAAAAACCAGGCGCTGCTGGCATAATTGTCACCCCTAAACGAGATAACTTAAGCATGTTTTCTAAATGAATTTCGTTAAATGGTGTTTCGCGAGGCACTAAAATGAGCTGTCCGCGTTCTTTAATTACCACATCAGCGGCGCGTTCTAATAAATTATCTGACGCTCCAACTGCAATTGCAGAAACCGATCCGGCACTACACGGACATACCACCATTTTTTTAGGTGCAGCAGAGCCTGAAGCAACAGGGCTAAACCAGTTATCTTTACCGTATACTTTTAGCTGCTCAGGTTTGGCATTAAACAGCGTACTTAACTGCTCAGTAGCTTTATCTTCATTACCAGAGAGCTTGATGTTTGATTCTGTATCAAGCACCACTCGCGCAGCACTTGAGATAAGTACGTAAACTTGAAATTGCTGCTCAAGCAATACTTCAAGTAACCTTAACCCATAAGGCGCACCCGATGCCCCACTAAAAGCGAGCGTAATTTTATCTTTAAATTGCACGTTATTCTCCGCTGTATTTAGCAGCTAAACCATTAACAAGGTGTTGATGAAGGCCATTAAAACCGCCATTGCTCATAATTAAAATGTGTTGATTAGGCTCAATATTTTCAAGCACTGTATCAATAATTGTTTGTGTACTGTTAAAGCACTGCATACCAGCTTTATCTGCTTGTTCTTTTAGCGACCAATTTAGATTCTCTGGTTCAAAAAGCAGTACCTCGTCAGCATCACGCAGTGAATCTAATAATGTATGTTGGTGTACGCCCATTTTCATGGTGTTTGAGCACGGCTCTAAAATAGCGATAATTTTTTCATCGCCTACTTTTGCGCGCAAGCCCGCAAGCGTTGTTTTGATTGCCGTTGGGTGATGCGCAAAGTCGTCATACACTTTAATATTATTTATATCAGCCTTAAGCTCCATACGCCTTTTAGGGCTAATAAATTCTCCTAACGCATCAATACTATGATCAATGGCTATACCCACATGGCGCGCAGCAGCTATAGCCATTATCGCATTTTTAACATTATGCTCGCCTATTGCTTGCCAGCGAACAACTCCCTGCTTTTCGCCATTAAGTAATACATTAAACTCACTACCATCGGCTTTTATTAGCTCATAATTCCAATCAACACCGAGCGTTTCGCTTTCGCTCCAAAGCCCTTGTGCTATTACGTCATTAAGCGCTACGTCTTGCTTTGGCCAAATTACCTTGCCGCTTTGGGGTAATGTACGCATTAAGTGATGAAATTGTTTTTTTATTGCGTTTAAATCTTCAAAAATATCAGCATGATCAAATTCAAGGTTATTTAAAATAAGCGTACGTGGGAGGTAATGTACAAACTTACTGCGCTTATCAAAAAAAGCAGTGTCGTATTCATCGGCTTCAATAACAAAAAATGGCGTTTCGCCCACTTTCGCTGATATACCAAAGTTTTGTACTATGCCGCCAATTAAAAAACCAGGCTTTAAGCCAGCGTATTCTAATACCCATACCAACATACTCGCTGTGGTTGTTTTTCCATGGGTCCCTGCTACAGCAAGCACCCATGAGTTTTGCAATAAATTATGTTTAAGCCATTCAGGACCTGAAGTATAAGGCAGACCTTTATCAAGGACATATTCAACACACGGGTTACCACGGCTCATTGCATTACCAATAACCACCATATCAGGTTTTGGCTCTAATTGAGATACATCGTAGCCTTGGGTTAATTCAATACCAAGATCTTCAAGTTGCGTACTCATTGGCGGGTAAACGTTTTGATCAGAGCCGGTTACTTTATGACCCAACGATTTAGCTATGGCTGCAATACCACCCATAAACGTGCCACAAATGCCCAAAATATGTATATGCATATACTTTCCTTAAATCGTGTGACCACTTTACAGTAATGTAAAGTTTAATGGCGCTATAATGCCAAAATTAGTGCTGAGTTACCATTGCGAGTAAGCATTTCACTCATGCAAAAAACAACACTTTAATAACAAAAAAGCCTTCTTAAGTTAGAAGGCTTTTTGTTCGTCGGTGGTTAACTACATTGTCAAAAATACAATCAAGCCAACACCTAGTAATAAGCGGTATATTACAAATGGCAGCATACCCATTCGCTCTATCACTTTCAAAAACATAAATATACATGCATAAGCTGATAGGAACGATAACCCCACACCTAGTAATAACGTGTTCCAATCTACAACATGATCGCCTAGCGCAAGCTCTACTGTGTAATATAGCCCCATCATAGAAATAATAGGAATTGCCAGTAAAAACGAAAAACGCGCTGCGCTTTGCTTATTCATTCCAAGCATTAAACCAGCAGTCATGGTAATACCTGAGCGAGAAGTTCCCGGGATCATTGCAACAGCTTGTGCAAAACCGATGAGAAGCGCTGTTTTCCAATTAAGTTGGTAAATAGTTTTAATTTGCTTACCTTTTGCATCGGCGTACCAAAGGAGTAAACCAAATACAATGGTCGTTGTGGCAATAACCCATGCACTGCGTAAATACAATTCAACTAAGTCTTTTAGCAGTAAGCCTAAAATAGCCGCTGGAACAGTGCCTAAAATAATCCACCAGCCTAACTTACTATCATCTGTAGTACCTTGTGCGCCAAATGATTTAAACCACCCAGTAAGTATATCGGCCACCTCTTTACGAAAATAAATAACGACAGCAATTAAAGTCCCAACGTGAACAGCGACATCAAATGCAAGTCCCTGATCTTCCCAGCCTAAAACTTGCGATGGTAGAATTAAATGCGCTGAACTCGATATAGGTAAAAACTCAGTAAACCCCTGAATGAGGGCTAAAATAATTATTTCAATAATACTCATGGGTTAGAAAACTCCACCTTCCATAATTTTTGTTGAGGGTTATTATACGCACTCCATAACTGGGCAATTGTTTGTTTAGCTACAGGGTGATAAAAATCAGGAGCAACCTCGCTCAGAGGCTGTAATACAAATGCATTTTTAGTTATTTCGTCACGGGGCAGTTGTGCAGGGCTTTGGCAAATTACATCGTCGTAAAACAGTAAATCTAAATCCAGTGTCCGAGGGCTAAATTTTTTGTCACTGGCAGTACGGCCATTATCACGTTCTATTTGCTTTAGTAGAGCGCATACATCAGCCAATGCCATGCTTGTTGTCGCTGCAACCACTGAGTTATAAAAATTATTACCAGCAAACCCCACCGCTTCACTCTCAAAAACAGACGAGTGAATAATTTTTTTAAAGTGGCTCTCAAGTGCGATTAATGCAGATTGCATGTAATGTACTTTATTTATATTTGACCCAAGGCTGATATAAATCTGCGCCATTTAGTTACTTACCTTAGCGCGTGTAATTTCAACACCTACAGTTTGCGCTTGCGCCACTGCTGCGGGTTTACTTACTTTAATTGTTACTTGTGGAGTATTAAATTCAGTCAAAATAATATGCGCTAATTGTTCTACTAATGTTTCGAGTAATTCAACTGGTTTAGCAGTGCAGTGCTCAATAACTCGCTCACTTACTTTTGAGTAATCAAGTGCTAAATTAATATCGTCATTCGCAGCTGCGGGTTTAATATCACTCAGCATTTCAATATCAAAATAAAGGCTCTGTTTACTTTCTTTTTCAAAGTCGTACACTCCAATAATAGTGTCGACGTGCAATTGAGATATAAATACCTTGTCCATTGATACTCCAAATAACCAAAACGACTGAACTTGTTATATAAAGCATCAAAAAAATTAATGCTGTATATGCTTTAATCAGTGTTTAAATATGTAAAAAATCCTTCTACAATAACAAAATAGCTAGGTTAGCTAGTAATGAAAGAAGCATAATAATTTTTACGATAAATTTTGCCGCCAATAATAGCCCAAAAGCAATACCAATTGCATTAAATGTGGTTGGTATAACAATAAAAAAGTAAGGAAGCGTGTGTTAGCCATTTTGATATTTGTTTTAGCTTATTTACTCGGATCAATTTCATCGGCCATATTGGTGTCACGACTATTCACCCTTCCAGATCCTCGAAGCCATGGTTCTAACAACCCAGGCGCAACTAATGTTTATAGATTGGGAGGTGCATTACCTGCTTGCTTAGTGTTAATTTTTGATATTTTAAAAGGGACGATTCCGGTCTGGGGCGCTTATTTTTTAAAGTTTGAGCCATTTGAGTTAGGTTTGATTGCAGTTGCTGCGTGTTTAGGGCATATGTATCCACTGTTTTTTAGTTTCAGAGGCGGTAAAGCAGTCGCTACAGCATTTGGGTCATTATTACCTATTGGTTTATCGCTGGCGGGTTTACTTATTTTTACGTGGTTAGTTATTATTGCAGTTACACGTTATTCATCACTTGCAGCATTGGTTACTGTCTCTTTAGCACCTTTGTATACTTGGCTAATAAAACCACTTTATACATTACCAGTCGCTTTTATTACGATCTTAATTATTTTTCGTCATCGCACTAATATTATTAGATTATTTAGTGGCGATGAACCAAAAGTGGGCACTAAAAAAGCACCCACAGATGAAAATAAAAACATTTAATATATCGAGTATCAAATAGCTTCCAAACTATCTATTGGCCAACGCGGTTTTGTTTTCATATCAAGCGTGGCAAATTGCCCTGCTTTTAAACGCTGCATACCCGCATAAGCAATCATTGCTCCATTGTCGGTACAAAACTCAGTGCGAGGATAAAAAACCTCGCCTTTCATGCCCTTCATAACGCGCTCAAGCTGTAAACGAAGCTGTGTATTTGCACTTACTCCGCCTGCAATGACTAAACGTTTAATACCGGTTTGTTTAAGTGCTCGCTTACATTTAATAACAAGCGTATCAATAACTGCAGTTTGAAATGCATGCGCTATATCGGCTTTAGTTTGTTCGTCATCATCATTTTCACGAATAGTGATTGAAGCAGCTGTTTTTAAACCACTAAAACTAAAATCAAGGCCTGGCTTATCAGTCATCGGACGAGGAAATACAAAGCGTTTAGCAACACCTTGTTCAGCCATTTTAGCTAAGCGCGGACCACCGGGGTAATCAAGACCAAGCAACTTAGCCGTTTTATCAAAAGCCTCACCTGCAGCATCATCAACCGACTCACCTAGTACTTCATATTGTCCAATACCCGCTACTTTAACCATCATGGTATGACCGCCAGATACTAATAAAGCAATAAACGGAAACTCAGGGATATTTTCCTCAAGCATAGGGGCAAGTAAATGCCCTTCCATGTGATGAACCGCTACCGCAGGAATATCCCACCCGTATGCTAGAGAGCGGCCAATGGAGGTACCTACAAGTAGTGCGCCAACCAAGCCAGGTCCTGCAGTATAAGCAATACCATCTAAATCTTCAGGGCCACAACCAGCTTGCGCAAAAGCAGCATCTATAAGCGGTAGCGTTTTACGAACATGATCGCGTGATGCAAGTTCCGGCACTACACCGCCATAATCAGCATGCACCTTTACCTGGCTATATAATTGATGAGCTAGCAAGCCTTTTTCATCATCGTATATTGCTATACCCGTTTCATCACACGACGATTCAATGCCTAAAATTCGCACAGTATTTCTCCAGCCTTTTTAAATTATTACTAAACTATTTTTATAACGTAAGACCAATATTTGTTTGGCCATCTTCAAGAGCAAACTTTTTAAGTGCCTTTACGCTATCGGAGGTAATACGCCCCATATTCTCTACAAAATCAATTAGCTCACCCAATACTTCAATCTCGTACTGCATTAATGGGTGCTCTCTAACGGCGGTATTATCTGCGATTTCACCTTCAACTGTCATTTGGTATTCAATAAAACGCGCAACGGTCGCTTGCGATATTTTGCTTACACTAATGAACTCTTGCTCGTCTTGCGCCATTAAACCGTGCATTAAGCTAAGTAACGACGTTGCTGCATCAATAGCTGGATACGTACCAAACATATCAAAATCAGCAAGTTCAGGAACATTTGGCTCTATTTTTTCAACTTGTTTCTCGAGATCTATTTTACTTTTAGGTAGTAATATTTTTTCCCAACAAACATTAAGCGAATTTCGTAATAAGGTTTCGTCACCAAACCCTGTTGCTTCGCTAAATAAACCGTAATTTGGCAGCATTCGCTCAATTAAAGCACTCGCTAAAACGGCTTTTTGTAAATAGTTTAGCTCTCTAATACGCTGAAAATTATTTGCTTTAGTCATTCTTTAATGTCTCACATGACCAACAAAAATCAAATGTTGATCCATTATGCTCATTACAGTTAGGGCATACCCAATCTGGAGCGGATTGTTTTACTTGTTGATAGTTTACCAATATTTGTCGCGCATGGCGCTCTTTTATCGCATAAACCTGCACGCTAACTTGGGTTTGATCAAATGGGATTTCTCCCATTGCGCCTTGCAACATCTCTCCTTTAATTTGGCATTCAATACCACTTGTTTGTATTAAACCTTTAAGAATATTAGCTTCAAAGGTATTTTCGGCTTTATAAATTGTTACCCATTGAAAAGAGCCTACTGTTTCGTTTGTATTATTAGTATTTTGCAATTTCCACCTCGTTTATTTTATGTATACAATATCTTGCGTTACGCTGTACAAATTAAAGCTAGTAATACCACTTAAGGATACATTATGACACTCACCACTCCAGGTTTACTTTTTCCTGCAATATCATTGTTATTACTTGCCTACACAAACCGATTTTTAGTATTAGCACAATTAATTCGGGAACTAAATGCACGAGAAGGAGAGTCAATTCGTCCCGTTGTTGTCGCGCAAATAACAAACTTGAGAAAGCGTATTAAGCTAATTAGAACTATGCAAGTATATGGTGTGGCATCATTTTTATTATGCACTTTATCCATGTTTGCACTATTTATTGAATTTAATACAGCGGGCATTATTTTATTTGGTGTTAGCTTAACTTGCTTAAGTTTATCGTTATTAACCTCTTTATTTGAAATCCACATATCATGTGATGCTATTGAAATAGAACTCCAAAGCATAGAAAACAAACCATTAAGCAACCGTGTTAATCGTAACTTTGTTAAATAAAAAGCTGATATGTGTCAATGTTCATTCAACTATTCGTAAATTGTGCTTAATCAATACCCTATTATGTGGCATACTTTTTTCTTAATTTAGAATGTTCGTCTTTACTAAAATATATAAAAAATTGATTACAAAGCCTTTTTTATGATTTACTTATCCCTAAAAAGGATACTAGGTAAGTAATAAATCATGAGTTTTAAGGCTAAAGGATAATACTTTTTAACAATTTACCTCTTTGATAAATATTAAAAGGGGGATATCCTGACCAAAATTTGTCATAAATTTGCAAACGCATTTAGATATTAAATTTTACTATTTTGTTTAGCTAAAAATTAATATAATTGATGTTCGCGGCATCCGCGACTTACTTATAAAAAGGGACTATAAAGTGAGATTTGAACAATTAGAACAATTTGTAGCACTCGGCATACTACGCCATTTCAGACAAGCAGCAGAACAAACCCAAATCAGCACCTCCGCACTTACGCGAAGTATTCAAACACTTGAAGATGAAATGGGATACGAACTAGTTAAACGTTCAACTCGTTCTGTAAAGCTAACTCAGCAAGGTGAGCTATTTCTTGATTACGCAAAAAACACTTTATCTGAGCTAGAGCTTACTAAAAAGCTTATTTTTCAATCCGTAAGTGGAAAAACAGGTGAGAAATTAATTATTGGTTACACCAATAAAGCAAGTAATGTTGTACCTATTTCTTGCGGGCAATTTTTAGCACAGTACCCACATGTAAAAATAGAAATGCAACTGCAAGAAGAACACGAACTGAGTCGAAAGCTTCAACTAGGTGAAATTGATATTAGCGTATACTCACAAGCGATTAATAGTATTGGCAGTGATATACATTTACCAGATCAACTCATTTTATTCGTATCTAAAAATCACCCATTAGCTCAAAAAAATGACATTAGTAAGCACGACCTTGATAGCTACCCGATGTATGGTTGCTTTTCGCAATCAAAACAAGTTCAAACAATGCTAAATGAAGCTATTGACTCTTTAAATAAGTCATCAAGCATTAAAGTGGGTAGTATTGAACAGGTCATAGCTGGTTTAGAAAAGTCAGACCACTTTGCTATTGCTAGCATAGAGCATACGAATGCTGTAGCTGAGCACTCTGAGTTAATTCAGCTAAAAACAAATAAAAGTTTAAGCCACGAACAGTTAGTCGTACAAACAAACAAACAGACAGCTGTTAATGAACATATAGATCAACTGTTATCTCTCATTAAAAAAGCTGCAACGACAATCAACTAACCTCGTTTTGTCTTGAGATAAGTGCGACACAAAGTGATAGCTTTTAACTTCTTTTGAGCTACACTGTCGCACCTTCAAAAAATGACCCACTTGAATGATTAACTTTTCAGCCGACGATACTTATTTAAATGATATCGAAGAGCTTGGCTACACTGTTATACCTAATGCTATAAATGAAGAGCTTATTATTGATTTAATGGCTGACTGTTATCGTATAAATCCTCAATTTAGCCTCGCAGGTATTGGCCGTTTAAATAATTTGCAAATTGACGATACTATCCGCAAAGATAAGACCTTTTGGTTTGATGGTACCTCACAAGCGCAATTAACTTATCAAGCGACTATGGAAAGTATTCGTACAACGCTTAACCGTACTTTTTTCATGGGCTTATTTGACTATGAATGTCACTATGCAAAATATACTGAAGGTGATTTTTATAAAAAACACGTTGATGCTTTTAAAGGCCGCTCAAACAGAGTTTTTACCAGTGTGCTTTACCTAAATACTCCAGCACAAGGTGGTGAGCTCGTTGTCTACAAAACCAAAAGCAAAGAAATTGAAATAATAATAAAACCTCAAGCCGGTACATTGGTTTTATTTGAAAGTGAGCGTTTTGTACATGAGGTATTGCCAGCCATAGATAATCGTTATTCAATTGCTGGGTGGTTTAGAAAAAACGCATCTATCAGCGGCATTATTGATCCGCCTCGCTAAAGATGACTCAAACTAAATAGCCATTGGATACGAAAACAATAAACCTATAAAAATAGCTAATCCAACATAGTGATTATTTAAAAATGCTTTAAAACATGCCCCGCGCTCACGTTTGTGGATAAGTGTTTGCTGATAAAACAACAAACCAGCAGCGACACTTAATCCAACTCCAAATGCAGTTGATAGTTCATTAATAAAACCTATAAAAGCCACTATAACTACAAAGGTCATATTAAGGAAAAAAATGATGTGACGATCGTATTCACCAAACAAAATAGCCGTCGATTTAACGCCTATTTTTAAATCATCATCTCTGTCTACCATTGCATACATTGTGTCGTAGGCTACCGTCCAGCAAATATTAGCAATAAATAATAACCAAGCCTGTAAAGGAAGTGCATTTATCGAGGCCATATAAGCCATCGGTATTGCCCAGCCAAATGCTGCCCCGAGTACAACTTGAGGTAACTGTGTGTAGCGCTTCATAAACGGATAACAAAAGGCTAATGCCAACGCCCCAAAAGAAAGTAAAATAGTATTAAAACTGAGTATCAACACTAAAATAAATGCTATGACTATTAATAGTAAAAACAAACTAAGTGCTTCACCACTGCTAACCAGCCCCGAAGCCAATGGACGCTGGGCGGTCCGCTTTACTGAGCCATCTATCTCTCTATCAGCAAAATCATTTATTACGCAACCTGCACTTCGCATAACGATAACGCCAAGCGTAAATACAACAAAGTTGACTAAGCTAGGCATTCCATCATTAGCAAGCCATAAAGCCCAATAGGTTGGCCAAAGTAACAATAGTGTACCAATTGGTTTATCTACACGCATAAGTTGTATGTAGTAAGGGAGATGCTGTGACTTTAAGGTTGCTAGCTTCATGAGTAAAGGTACGCTCCAGGTAAAAACACTTCACAGACCAAAAAATTGTAATCTTTAAGCGAAAATACGCTACGTCGGCCTAACAACTTTTGTATTGGTAAGTTTAGTTGTAATGCTAATTGCTGTATCGGGTGCTCTGTATCAAAACGAGCGACTTCTATCTCTTTGCGCACGAGCTCTGGATTTTGAAAAATAACATCGCCTAATGGGCGATCCCCCATATTATGCAGAGGGTTTTTTGGTTGATTTGATAATTGATTATCTGGCAGCCAGCTTTGTGCATATACCATGGGAATATTATCGCACAATAAAAGTACTTCTCGGTTTAATGCCGTTGAGGCTTCGCAGCCAAGCAATGCTTTTTGCTCAAGTGTTAAATCAAAAAATTTTTCACTGAGCACTTTTACGCTAAATACTTGCGCCCTGCTTTTTAATTTAACTGTTAAGGAATGTGGCTCAAAAAGCCACTCACGTTCAGAGGATGATAAATCACTTACTTGTGATGTGCATTGCCAATTGACTAATAACGAAATAGGGAAAGTAATCACGATAACTCTATTAAATAAAATCCAACGCGATAATAACATTGCCAAAGCATTTGAAAAAGTGATCATTTATTATCGTAAATAACGAGGGCGTGTTGACCTTTCAAGATGGAAATTTGTTCAACTTAGGGACGATTTAATCGCAGCGCGAGATAATAAGCGAAACAATTCGTTCAAAATATCTTTTTTAGTCCATAAGTTAAACCGCCTCCATATGGCACTCCATGCACCAAAGTAAGAAGTCAGATCTCGCCATGGAATACCTGTGCACATATTATACAATATGCTTTCAAGCGTTTTTCTATGATCAAGCTGATTATAAATTCGACCACTTAAGCACATTACTTTTGATAAGATATCCATGACGCCTATAAACATTAATCTTGGTATTAAGATTAGGTGTATCGTTTTTTAGCGAGTTCAATTATGCCTTTCCTTCATGCTATTTATTTTTCATACCTCAAAGTTCAGCGCACTCTAGTATAAATAGCTCGACTCAATAGGGTGTATTAACCGAATTTACTGCCAACTCACACGTAAATCTAGTGCTTCCCCTATACTCGAAGAACAAGGACCAAAAACGGCATAGTCACCAATAATTCTCATAAATTTAGCCTGACTGCTCCTTGGCAGCGTTGATAAATCGAGTATAGTATTAAGGCCATAAGGTTGCCCCTCTTCGACAAATTCATCTACGACAAGCTCATTAACCTCATCGCCATAAATTCCATTATCGTTGAGGTCAATCCAGACTTTCCATGAGGTAGAACGCTCTGTTACTTCAGTATCTCCTTGAATATTAATGATAGTATTGCTGGGATCTATTAGCTCTATAGGCATTTGGGTATAGTCCCATGCTGTTGAACTATAATTAATGTTGTTATCACCAATTAAAACATGAGTGATATGCTTATCGACGCTAGCTGAGTTTATTGAACAATACTCATCTGTTACCTGAATAAGCCGTTCAAAGGTATCCTGATCATCGGATTGATCAGTTACTGTCAACTTAACTGGGTAGCTTCCAGATTCTGCGAAGATATGCTCGGGGCTTGCTTCTGTTGAAGTTTGGCCGTCTCCAAAATCCCATAACCATTGAACTACTTGACTCGTTGAGCGGCTATCATCGGTAAACTGAGTGCGTAATTTAATTTTCTCTGCATTAAAATAGCTAAGCACGCCTTGGTCAAAAAGTTTTATTTTTACCACCTTAAAAGCTTCAACAACATCTTCTTCAGATAAGCCAGCTACACCTGCTTGCTGTTTAATACATTCAGCAGCTTCAGTTAGTGTGGTCAACGCACTCCAACAGACCTTCGCTGAATTTAAATACACTTTATAGGTAGGCTCTATTCCCCATTGATTTGATAGTAAATAAAATGGGTAGGTGATCATACCAATGCGTAAATAGAAATTATCACCAGCCTCCTCATAATCAAGAAAGCTATCAATTGCACCATTTTCAGTTTTTATCTGATCGAGATGACGAATAAAGCCGCCATTCTCTTGGCCGTGAATCCAATTATCTGAATGTCCCGTAAACTCGTATTTTGCCATTACACCTGAGATATCGCCAAAGGCTTCATGCAAGGTACGAGCATCAGTACTAATTTCATGATCGAATCGATTTAAATCAGATATTCTATTTAAAACTCCATGGCCTACTTCGTGCGCAATGATGTCAAGTGAAGCCATAGAGTAAAATAATGGATACGCATCACCAAAGTTGGCATATGCGCCATCCCAAAAGGCGCTTTGTTCATATTGTTGACCATAGTGGACACGGATTCTAATTTTGTCCTCCAGTGGCGGCTCCCCTAGGTATTTAACAAAGCTATTGTAAACTAGTGTGCCGTAAAACATGGCGTCATTTAGCGTTGAATACGTCCAAACCCCAGTCTCATCAGAAATCATATCTTCGGAATGTGTTGGCTGCGTACCACATAAAAAGGAATAAGGAGGGAAGGCATTCTCATTCATATCGTTAGGGAGCTCGTTACGATTATAGCTCTCCCCAACTTCATCCTTAGTATTATTCATATGCGTAATACTAACTAAACCATTATCAAAAATACATAATCCACCTTGCTCTTCTGTGCGTTGAATTGAAATTTTCTTGCGACCAACGCCATAATCCCAAGTGTGAACTTTATTTCCACCAGGCCCCGATAATTCAGCATTACCGATGAAATCATGAAAGGGAATAAGGGTACCTTTCGTGGCCTGTCCAATGGTGTTTACCGGCAAAAGAAGTAACGCATTGGTATTTTCAGGTATACTTGTATCCTCTGGAATATTAAGATCGTAAACCGATTTTTTCATAGTTTTTAACCAAGCATCACCCTGTTTATTTCCTTGCTCATCTACCCAATAAGCCCATACAGACTCGACTCTAGCGGGGTCACTATCAATAACTTCAGGCGCGACAATAGTTACGGTGCCAGATAGTTTGCCAATAGAACTATCTTGATCACGAAAAAACGCATGTAATATTTGATTTGTTGGTACTTCAGTAACAGAGTTTAGCGGTTCTTCAATTGGCGGTAGTTTTATCTCAGGAGAGCCAGAGCTGCCGCCACACGAAACGAGGAATAAAGTAATAAATATAGAGGTGAATTGTTTAAATCGAATAAGATTTAATTGGATAAGATTTGTCGGCAATAAAAGTAATTTAAAAAAAGTCATTGGCTATCCTTAGTCGATGGGCATATAAAAAGACATTATAAATCAATAAAATATGAGTTAACTTTAGCTTTTTATCATTAAGTTTACACTCTAGATCAAATACGCTATTTTTTCAATTTATTAGGCTAAATTATAGACTGTAGTGTGCAAGTAACTTGAGGTTTCGATTAGCCTGTTTTTCATCCAAAGTTCAGGTTAAATAACCCCATTAGTTAAAGAACAATCTAACTAATGTGGCTAGACAACGGGTTAAGACCGTGCAGTATCGCAGATATTCTTCCAAATATTTGTTCAACTAGTCAACGTTCGCTATCGCAGACTCAATACGGCTTTCGCAAAGAGTTGTTCCGGGCAAAATTGCACAATACTCGCCAGCTTGCTCAAGTCCGATACGTTGACTATTGCGTGCAGTAATACGCGCTGCTAGTTGCTCGATTTCAAGCGGATCTTCAGATACCGCTTTAAACGCACTCAACCTCTCTATCTCGTCATAAACTAAATCTTGATAGCTTCGGAGCCTTGCGGACAGCGCAATATAGCGCTCAGATATTGCAGCCTGACCAGCATAGGCTAAGTCATAATGGCCAGAATCCTCGTAACTTTCGACTTCATACTTTAAAATATTTAAATGTTCGTCTTTAAGATCATCAACATAGTCACCACCATTAAATAAATAGCTAAACAAATTATCGGCATACGTTATACAAGGAGTTAGATTATCGGTTTTACAATGCATAGTGCCATTTTTACTTAGCCCTGCTAGTTCTGGCGTCATACCACCATCGGTGTTCACCTGAATAGTATATACAGCATCTTTGGTAGCTTCTTGAAATACTTTAGTTTTAGTAAAAGTCTTACTAAAAAAAAGAAACTTCACCTTGATTTTAGTCTGAAACCATTCGTATTTAGCGCGATCTTTAAAATGGAGTTTGGCTGTTACATAGATACGCGAGCCGAGTTTGATATTGTGGATAAAGCTGTTACCACAGCGGCTTCTTACTTGATTTGGATCTGTATTTAGTAGCCCTTGAATAGCCATTTTAGTCGTTCTATTTTCAAAGTTATAACTTCCTTTTTCATAGGTTAATTCTACTGCCGAGGCGGCAGAATTTCTATTTTTTGTTACTTTCCTGCGCATGGAAAATTTGGCTGAACCTCCAAAAATAATCAAGTTGATACCAGCCTTTACGCTGCCTGTGATGGTATTGATCATGGTATCTGAGTCAAAGTCGCCACGATAAGCCAAATCACCCATACTACCGCCTTGAAATTGCCACTGACCATCGAGGCATGGTTCAAGCGGTATACCTAATTTCTGCTCAAACCCGTGTCCAAGTTGTTCTTGTTCGGTATTTAAAGAGTAATAGGTATGTCCATTTGCGTAAAAGCTTAACAGGCCACAGAGCACTATTAATATGGTTATTAAGTGCATACATAAATTCCTGTAAATGGTTTGCAGAGGCAAAGGGCGAGGAAGCAATAACTCAATATTAGATTGTTTATTACTTACCACGTCCCAATTTTACTAATTGAATCTTAGCATTTTTTATTACTCACTAATTTTCAAAAGCAGCTCCATAGGTTGGAAGGGCTGATTTACATGGTAGCCATGCCATCACACCCGCAGCGGGGTCATTAGCATCAACAAATGATGGTGCCCAACCTAATTGTCTAAACCCAAGCGATACATGGTTTTCTTCAATACCAAAGTTCGCGGTTGCCTCTCGAGCATTTTCGCATTTGAAATATTGGCTCATGTTATCCGCTGGTATATTCAGATCAGCAAGCGTGTAGCTTTGTATGCAGCCTACACCGCTACCACCACAGGTGTTGAGGTAATCATTCCATGCATCTGAACATGCTGCCCCGTAAGGGTTATCGCGACAAACTCGGGCATATTGCTCATAAATCCAAGCGTTATTGTAAGCGGCTTCCTGCACGCTTTCTGCTTTTTGACGCTGTACATCAGTCATCCAGCTAGCGTATTGTGCAAGCACACCACGAGCACGGTGCTCATGATTAACCGACTTTTTGAATTGATCTTCAAGCCATAAAGTACGGTAGGTAGTTTCAAAGCGAATATCTTTATTACCGGAGTCTAAGCGACGTAAATCCTGTGAACTGATCTCGTAAGGAGTTGCTTTGTAACGCACAACATTATAATCAGAGAGTGCATTAAACTGATTGCCAAAGTCGTTCTTCGCATAGTTCACCGCTTGCTCAAATAAAGTAAAGCAAGGCTCATAGTTATCAAGTGAACAAGTGATAATATTGTTAGGAATTATACTTAGCAGCTGCTTAGGATCCCCCCCTTTTTGCAATGCTCTGACGGTGATACGCACACTTTTCTTAAGATCTTCGTCAATATAATTAAGCTTACCATCGACGCTAATACCAATATTTCCTGCGCCATAGCTAACGCCTAAATAACCGCCAATTTCACTTTTGTGCTGCTCACTTAAGTACTCAATTTTCATGTTAATAAGTAACTGAGCACCGTATTCAATCTCACTAATAAAGGCATCACCAGCCATGCTCATTAGTTTACTTTGATACTCATTTGCTAGCGTATTACCTGAAGGTGTCAATGTATAACCAATGTTGGCATCTGTTGGCATAAGAACACGTTTTTTGGGTGTCAACGATGCTTGGAAGGTATAAGTATTCGAAAACTCAGTAGAGGACATTTCCTTGGCTAAATGACCACCCGCTTTAATACGAATAACAGGAAAGCCAACATCTACATCAACATTACCATTTAGCTGACGAAGAACTGCGTCGTAGCTGCCATTGTTTACTAATTCAAATTGCACACGAGTATTACCAAGGGTTTCAATGGTTTCACCTGCGACAGTTTGAACATTCAAAAAGCGTTTTTGATCGCTGTTATAGGCTGTACCCAACACAATGTGATCGTTCACCAATCCAGGTATTTCACTTTGGAAGGTATTCACATTCAGTGCTTTTTGCATTAGCTGTGCTTCATTCACAAAATTTGAATCTGCGAATGCGAAAGGTGTAGTGCAGGCAATAAGTGCCGCGATAGTCTGTTTGTATAAGTTCATGTTGCCACCTATTACTTCACGTAAAGGAGGTAATCTTCTACCTCTCCGGAGTCTACTTCTTTACATGCATCATTGCTGCCACCCAAGTAATCCATGGTAACGCGCATTTTCGTCATGCCCTTTTTTGCACCTGTTGGTGGGGTAATTTCGACCTGAGTTGCTTGCTCAGAAACACCAGCAAACAAGGTTTCTTTTGTATCGTTGAAATCACCGTCTTGGTTCCAATCAATAAACACATGCCAAGTTTCAGGGTATGCTTCTGCACTACTAAATCCCGGGGTTAATGTTAACTGGTAGCTTTTATCTGCATATATTTTCGCGGTATCGCCAACATAGTTACTGTAAAAGGTGTTGCTGCTGGCGTTCTCAATATTGGAAAACTTCACCGATTGGATGAATTCGTAGGTTCGCTCACGAGACTTTGTCGTACAATAGTTTGGCATTGTAGGGGTGACCATAACAGCACTGATCCGATAGTCAGACGGGATCTGAAAACAAGAGGTAGTTGGTAATTTACCCGCAAACCAATTCTTAGGATTCGCATTATCTTCGTCACCAAAGGTGAGGTATTTAGCATCTCCCCTAAGGGTATTATTTTCGTATAACATCACTTTTTTAAGATCCGTTATTTTCTCATCGTTTGGAATGGGGGTTGTGGGGTCGAAAATATTATCAGAGACCTCAACCAATAATCCTGAATAGCACTTTTCCAACCATTGAAAGCGACCTAACGCTTGCTGTGGTGTGAGTACATCTCGAGATTCAAATAAAGTCGTATTCGCTTGTACTGATGGCAATATTATGGCAGCAAACGAGGTAATTAATGTGCTGGTTAGCATGACTTTTAACATAGTCTTATTCCTTATAATTCTAGCCATTTACGGTCATATTGATGAACGCGGCCACGAGTCTGTAGCTCTCTATCACGGCAATAATTGCCTATTGGATTACGCTTACAAAAATCAACGGCGTCCGCCAAAATAAAAGAGTTAAAGAGTGAATTATCGCGAATGGTTTCTAATGCAGTTCGATGTGAGTTATTCAACTCACTGGCGTAGTAATTGAGTACGTTATCCGCACGACGATTATCGAGAATTGCCTGCACCCAATCATCACTCATGTTTTTGAGCGCCAATTTAGTCAAGATGCTTTTAGCTGGGTACACATCATCAGGTATTAAAGGAGATAGACTTGGCCCTGAATCGGTGTAACTTTGTGTCAATACTCTACCGACGTTATATTTATCCAAGGTATCAAACTGAGCAACGTAGTTGGTTTTGATGTAATCGATGCTGTTTTTAAAAACATCAAAGCATGGTGTCGGGTTTTCCATAGTACAGTTGACGAGTTGATTTGGGATCACCTTCAAAAGCTCTATCGGGTCGCCACCAAACTGTAATGCTGAAACCGTAATTTTGATATTACGTTTCACGTCTTCGTCTACTTTTTGCAATTTACCACTGACATTGACTTTACCAGCCCAATCTACACCAAGCTGCCCCCCCCATTTTACTTTGTCTTCGTCATTTTTATATTGGAACTTGAGGTTGATCATCACTTGAGATCCATATTCAATCGCTGACACGAACTCATTACCAATATTATTGAATTTGTCTCCTGGATTAGCATTGGCCAAATCAAGCGCGGCTTGTGTAGGTTTAAACCCTGTTTGAGGATCTGCAACTAACAGCCGTTTTTTTGGCTTTAAGGAGAGAAATAGTGTGTAAGTACCGGTGTAGTTATCTGCAGTATTTTGTTTTGCGTAGCTTGCGCCAACCCCCACTTTTATTACGGGAACATCAAGGGCCGCTCCTAAGTTACCATCAAGCATACTCGATAGTTGGCTATAACTCATGTCAACACCGACAACAAAATCCATTTCAGTATTACCATAGGTTTCATCTACTTGACCAAGTACACTTTGCAGTGCATAAAAACCTTCTTTTTCACTGTGGTAAGCGGTACCTAGCGTGACTGAATCTAAGTCAGAGTTACTTGCTTGAGTAGCAAAGTTAAAATTGCCTATTTGCTCAGCTGCGGTTGAAAAACTACAGGCAAAAAAAACCGCTACCCCCATGGCACGTGCCAATGGAGAATATGTAAATTTCATATTTAATTCCTTACAGAGAAGTATGGCCTTTCGAATAGAAAGGCCTAGTGGCCTGATTAATCCAAACTGTTGATGTAGTCAGTTTTCCACTTTTCAGGAAGGCGTTGAAGAATCTCTTCTTCTGACATGCGAATATTCTGATCTTTGTAGTTCAATTCGTCTTGAGTAGCCAAATCCCCTACCGCCATGCCGTTTGCAAACATTGCAAAATTACGAGACTCAGCGAATTTCGAATTTTCTGTAGGCGCCAGTTTCAAATTGTAGATTTTGTCTTTGTACTTCTCTTTTGTTACATTAGTAACAAGCACAGAACCTGTTTCCGTAAGAATACGATCACCTATTTGCAGTTCTTTCGCCCAAATAAGACCTTTATTAGAGGTAGAAATTGGGTGGGTTTCAGTTGTTAAGATATCAGAGCCATCAGCGCCTTTTATGCGATACATCTTAATCGCTTCAATTCCTACTGACACATCAATAACTTGCATAGGTTCTTTAACTTGAGTATTCGAAGCTAGTGCACCTAACACCAAATCGCCTTTCGCAATATCTTCAATAGCGCGTTGCTTGCCATCGGCCATAGTGATCATTGTGCCGGTTGCTAAACAACTGTAACCAAGCTTCATCATAGGCAACACTTCACTATAAAAGTTACCAAAACGCGCTGATGTCTCTGACGTTAACGATACTTGGAATGCATTCGCGCCACCACGTCCCTTTTTAAAGTACGGATAACCTTTAACAGCAAATGTCATATACCAGTTTGCTTGGGCGATATTCGAGAAAAGTTTGGCATTGCCAAAACGACCTTCTGAACGCGGGATGTTCCAACGGATGATCGACTCTTGGTTTGCACTATCAACTTCAAATTCTAAATAGTCAGAAAATTGTTTAACTGTATTTTCGAGTCCTTTGTAGCTTTGCTTTGTCGCGCCACCATAGATACCTTCTTGTAAATAGATATTTGTTGGCTCATCTATACCGTTTGGTAAATCACCTATAGTTGGATAAATATCAGTGATCTCGTGAGGAATGCGTAATTCACCGTTGAATGGGATGTTTACATCCGTAATTTCGTTAGGATCTCCAATTTGATCAGCGGCGTAGTCACAGTCTGCATGACTACGGTTTAGACAGATTTTAATAACAGCATCATTGTTTTTATCGATAGGTGCAGTTGCATTGTATTTTGGACGTGTGTCCAATGATGAACTGATCCCAACGTTAAGTGCAGATACTGGAGCGTCGCCCTTTGCAGCTGGTGAAGCAGAGCCATAAAGTGCTTCAAAATGCTCCCATGAGAAGGGGTATTCAGTATACTTCATCGTTGTACTGATGGTGCCATCTTCTTGCTCAAGTTCCACATATGAACTGGCATAAATGGTATCTAAATTTGGGAAGTTTGCCTTCAATGATTTCAGTGAAATAGTCGAAGTTGCAAGCGTGTCTTTGCCATACAACACATTAAATGTAGAGCCTAAAGGAGCAAGCTGATTGCCGTTTGCATCTTCTAATAATAAGTCGATGTAAGTCGCTTTTGTACCGCCAAAACGTGAGCTTTTTGCACGTACAATAATATATGGCTCATTTGTATCTGATGAAATGGCTAAGTTCATATCCAAGAAGAAATGCGCTTCTTTGATGATATCGACTTCAGCTTCACTAACCGGTGGCACTTCAGACGTTGTCATGTTCATTTTTGCTGATAAATGCTGTCCTTTAGCTATATCTAGCGTTTTATGTAGTTGCGGATAATCACTCTCAATACGATTTGCTTTTATCAATCGTGACTTTGCCAATTGATAGTGCTGTGGATTTGACATATCTAGCTTGCGGATCCCAAATTGATCCGGCTGTGTTACCGCTGTGCCCTTCGTTGCTGCAGGCCCAGACTTCTGTTTTGACGCGGTGGTAACTTGTTGTTCATTAATATAGTTGCTAGCAGCTACCGCGTTACTGATTGCTAAAGCGATTGCAAGCGGCATGAGCACCTTTTTATTTAGTTTTTTCATGTTATTTTCCTTAATTTTTATAGATTTCGACAAGGTAGTCTTCAATTTCTCCGCTCCCCGAGGTTGCGGCACTGCTATAGTCAGAGCAAGGATTGATACTATTTACTCTACTAAATCCGTAATACTGCAAAATTCTCATACGAGTCGTCGTGATAGGCTGTGACAACTTATTGCTTAAAATGCTAAATTCCCCTTCAACATAACCTTTACCGTAGTCTTGGTTAGTCTGGTCGAAGTCCATTATTAAAAGCTCTGATTTGTCGTTTCTCCAGTCACCATTACCAAATTGACCATCACTATTTAAATCAATCCAGACATGGTAATTCTCAGCGAATATTTCACTGCCTGCATAATCGGCTTCAATACGGTAGGTATTACTCTGTGTGGCATATAGTTTGATTGGATTATTCGGGTTAACCACGCCAGATTGCTGCGCATTGCTAAACGGACCATCTTGATTGAAAATCACTTTACTTATGTGTTCATAGTCGGTGAGATCCACCGCCGTGCAATATTCAACAGGTTGTGCTGATTTAAGCTCTAGCAGCATATTTTTGGTGCCAGTAACTCGGCTTCCCCAATCATCCCACAAAGGTTTGTCGTAACTAATAGTTAAGCTAGCGGTATAGGTTCCAGCAGCTTGATATGTATGCTCTGTGTCTTGGCCAAAATTACTGCTTTGTGTAAGTGTTGTGCCGTCTCCAAAATCCCAAACTAGAGTAACATCGGGATCCCAAGCTGCATTTTCAGGTTTTGTGGTAGTGTTATTAAAGCTTACCTTAAACGTACCATCTGCTTGTTCGTTTACTGTATAGCTCACTTCAGGAGTAAAATTGCTCTCGCCAATTTTTACCGTTTCACTGGCCGATTGCGTACCATCGTCATGTTCAATTGTGAGTGTAATAGTGTACTCACCATCGGCTTGGTAGGTGTGCTGAGTATTTCTAACCGAAGAGTTATCGCCATCACCAAATTGCCACTGTATCTTACTGTTTTGAGGCATAATACTTTGATCTGTATTTACAGAAATAGTGTTACCAGATCTTTGTGGTGTAAATTTTGCTGTGATTGTCGTATCAAACTGAACTTGTTTGTTCCAACTTCCTATCACTTTGCTGAATCTATCATACGCTTTTAGTTCTACCTCATAGTTACCAGACTGCACATATCTATAAACAGGAGATTTTTCGCTACTGGTGGTGCCGTCGCCAAATTTCCACTGCCAACGCTTAACACGCGCATCTACCGTGCTGTTATCAAAACTCATTTGATTAACACCTTGGTTAGCGGTAATTCTCAAATCAGCAGGGTCATTGTTTTCAATTAGTTTAACGGTGTAATCTTCAACTTCCCCCCAAGACATATCCCCACACGCTGATTTCACTAAACCAAATGACACCATAGTACGAATGCGGTAAGTTTGGTTTAACTCGCCACTCAATGATATCTCGCCAGTCAATTGTGTCTTCGTGCTTCCATAGAGAACGAGCTCTTCAGTCTTGTGGAATAAACCATCATTGTCTTTGTCTAACCAGACATAAAAGTTCTTTGTTTTGTCTTGAGTATCAGGATGTGATGCTGCGGTTAGCGTTACATTGAGTGCTTTACCGTCCTCCACGTCGACGATATTGTATGAGTAGTCACTGTAATTGCTTGAAGTAGAGTCATTTTTATAGTTATTTAACGAAACTGACGATAAGTAATACTTACTATGATTAATGCCTTGCGCTAGACAATAGTCGTCAAAAACGTCAATAGGCAGCATGAAAGTATCTGATTGACCAGAAGGGTCGATAGCCGTAAGTTCAATGTTGTATTCGCCTGCAATAGCAAAGTTATGTTTAGGCTCAAAGACGCTACTTTGCAAACTGCCATCACCAAAATTCCACTGCCATTGCCAGCCCTCGCTGTTGGCAGCCGTAACTTGCTGACCATCTTTACGGGTCAAATTTTTAAAATCAAAGGCCAAAAATTGACGGTCATAACCAAGTTCGCTTTCGAGTCCACGGTCAACTTTCAGACCAATACCTACTTGCGCAAACGCCTTACGTACATGGTTTTGTAATTCAATGATTTGCCATTGGCTACCATCTTGCTTTTTAACCCCATCTTGAGTCAACTGATCACGTACCGTGTGGGTTTGTCGCATTACACAATCTGCGCCAGTAAGATAATTACTATTGCTGGTCCAGCAGTTTTTATTTGCGTTAGCAAACAGGATAAAGGAATATTTTGTATTCCAAGGTGAGGATTCATTATCTAAATCAGTTGTAGTGAGATAGTAAAAAGCTTTGTTAAATACCCCTGCGCCATGATGAGAAGTTACTGAGTCATCATAGTCATCAACATGATCAATTGAATTTCCATCGAGCGTAGGTGTTTTGAAATAACGCAGTGCATCATCGAGGCGAAATGTTTCGTGATTGCTTTTCCAATCATTGGTTCCCAAGTAAAAGAATTTAGCTGCTTCACCCGCCATATCAGAAAACGCTTCATTAATAGCACGAGCCTGTCCTGTCAGCATTGACTTTGGCGTATTTGAGCCAAATTCCTCAGTAAAACCATGAGCGATTTCATGCGCAACTACATCTAAGGAAACCATAGGATAGAAGAGGTAGTCACCATCACCAAAATATACCTCGCCGTTTTCGTAAAATGCCTGATCCATGTTAAGACCATAATGGACATTTTGAGTTATCTTTTTATTAAAGTAAGGCTTATGCCCAAGGTAAGCTTCAAACATTAAATTCGCTGTTTGTCCATGATGATGGGCATCATTCAAGGCAGAGCGAGCACCGTGATATTCTTTATAATTGTTACGAGTTGAATCTGAGCAGTTGTAGCTATAAGGATTATTAACTTGCGCTGTGCCGTGATTATAGTTTCTAGTCTCAACGTTTTTTGCATCAAATAAACAGGTGGTTTGCTGATTGTCAGTTTCCATTGCAACAACAAAAGTCTTTGGTGGATAAGAAACATAATCCGCTTGCTTATAATCTGGACGTGAAACCTTGTCATTGCCTGATGGGCCGCTTCCTCCCTCATAAACGATCCGCTGTAACACATCGGATTGGCTGATGAGTTCGTTTGTCGTTAAGTCTATAAAAGAGATGATTCTTTGTGGTTTAAAGGGCCCTGACTCGAAATCGGTGAAAAAGGCAATTTTAGCAACGTGCCGTGCTTTTCCTTGAGTATCTATATAAATGACTTCCTCTGCTGATTTACGCCTAAAAACTCTGGGGCGTTCATTATTAAACTGAGAAATTATTGAATCTAGAGCTACACTTAGCTGTTCTTCTGACGCGGGAGTTAGAGTTGATATATCTTTAGCAACGTTAACAATGAGATCGCCATAAACTTGTTCAACTACACCACTCTCGTCAGTCAGTACAACAAGGTCTTGATTCCAAATAGGAATATTTTGGTACTTTTGGGTAATTGTATGGCTTTGCTTGGTTTGACTAATTTTGCTTTGGTGAAATGTAAGCGTGTGACCTGAGTATTGCGCTGCAAATACTTTTAGCGCGAGTAGATAGTTTTGATCTGAAGCATCACTAAATATGGATTGTTTTTTTTGTAAAGTAGGCGCAATTTTTTGCGTGTCGTTAAATAAAGATACACGTTCTGTTGCATGGCAATGCATACTTATCGCTAATGCTAAAACGCAAAGAGACTTTAATCCTTTCATATTAACTCCATAAGTATTTGAAGATACCTTTCCACTTAAACGCAATGACTCAATAATTAAAACAGTCGAGCGAATAAGTGCTGTTAAGAATAAAACCCTACATTAGTAACCAAATTAAAACAAGTAAATAACATAAAATAAATAAAAACTTAACGCGGAATTCACAAATAAAATTGGGAATTAATTTTATTTTTTTTGTTCTGTTTACTTAACCTATTATTATTGTTGAATAAATCCAAACTTTTTGAGAACAAATAAAGATGTGAAAAAACTGTACGATACGGAGCACAGTCATCATTTTGTAATTTACAGTGAATTTGAAAACTGAAGCGTTAGCTAGCCATTTTTGTATTGGGATCATTGACGCAATATTGGGGAAGTAAAATGAGAAATAAACGTCGTTTTAGGTTGGGGGATTGTAAAATAATCACTCTGGTAAAAAGACTAGAGCCATTTAATCTTTCAGGATTAAAGTTTGCTTAACCCAGACGAAACCCTTCAGGCGGCGTATATTTGGCATTTATACTATTTTATCGCCTATTTATGGGGGATAACCACATGCAACTTTACCTAAAAGCCAACATACAGTTTATCTTTATAGTACATAACAACCCATATAAGTAAGCACAGCAAAAGCATACTGACGTGGTTTAATGGATTCGACTACCCCAGTTAAGAGATAATCAACTTAACTGGAGATCGATAATGACAAAACGTAAAAAGTATTCCAAAGAATTTAAACTTGATGCTATCGCATTAGTTGTTGAGCAAAACTACTCACAAGCAGAAGCCTCTAGAAATTTAGGGGTAAATCCCAACATGCTTGGTCGCTGGATAAAAGAAGCTGAAAATGATGATGGGCATGCTTTTAGAGGGAACGGTAATTTAACCCCTGAGCAAGAAGAGATCAGAGAGCTAAAAGCGCAAGTGAAACGCCTAGAAATGGAGCGTGAAATATTAAAAAAAGCGACGGTCTTCTTTGCCAAAGAAACGAAGTGAAATATTCGTTCATAACCCAATACAAGAAGACCTGGCCTGTGGCGACAATGTGCCGAATACTGGGTGTAAAAAGTAACAATTACTATAGTTATCAAAAGCGATTCTCAACTAAATCAGAGGATCCAACACATCAAGAAATGATTGATTGTGTCAAGGACATAGCGCACTTCAGTGATAATACTTACGGTGAAAGGCGTATTCAGAAAGTCTTAAATGCACTCGGTTTTCCGGTGAGTCGTTACAAAACAGCACAGCTAATGAAAGAGGCAAATGTCTGGGTGCGTTATAAAAAGAGATACAAAGTGACAACGAATAGTGAGCATAATAAGCCTATTTATCCCAATGTACTTGAGCAAAACTTCAACGTTGAAGCAGCTGATCAAGCCTGGGTACAAGATATCACTTATGTTTGGACTGCAGAAGGTTGGTTGTATCTGGCGGTAGTGATTGATTTATATTCGCGCAAAGTCGTTGGTTGGAGCATGGGCTCACGAATGAAAGCGCAGCTTGTCTGTGACGCACTGACTATGGCGATGTGGCAACGCCAACCCAAAACAGGGTTAATTATCCATTCAGATCAAGGGGTTCAATATGCAAGCCACCAATATCGTAAATTGCTCAAGTCAAATGACTTCATTGGTAGCATGAGTAAGAAAGGCTGTTGCTGGGATAATGCTGTTGCAGAAAGCTTCTTCGGTAGTTTGAAGCAAGAGCGCGTGCATTGGAAAAACTACCCAACGCGTTATGAGGCTCAACAGGATGTAATGAATTACATCTGTATGTGGTACAACAGTCGTCGCTTACATTCGTACTTAAATTATCAAAGCCCAAATGACTTTGAAGAACGAATCGAAACATTAGATATGGTTTCTTAACTAGGGTGACTGAATTTAGTTGACCACGTCATACCTTCGTAGCTATTTCTCTATATTGCTTAATTCGATCAAATGCATTGCCAACCAAGTGCCTATATTTTTACGTACACCAGTCAATCTTTTCATTACCGACCAAGCTGTTACACTTACGTGGAATAAAAGGTGTAGCGCTGTTATTACAAACGAACGCTCTCAGTTTTTCACTATCGTAGCCTTTATACCAACCTGCATAAATCTTTGATCAATTTAACGAATTAAATTGCACTATAACGTCGTTAAAAATTTTTTATTTAGAACAACTAGATACAAAAATTTTTGCCTAGTTCTAGCGTAATTTTCTTAACGTTAAATAGACCCCATATATAAGCAGATTGGTATTGCACTGTTTACTGGGAAGTTAGCTTCGAGTGACTCTGCATGGAAGGTATCTGCGTATTTACACAGGATAATTCATAGTAAACAGGTAACTCTCTGCTATCTACTGCAAGGTGAATTTTTTGTAGACCCACCTCGACTTTTCCGATTGATTCATTCTCTGCGATTCTTACACCGCAATTATACTGCTGAGCCATAACAATACTGCCATAAATAAAGACCTGATCCATACAAGTATCGCGAGATAATATGCGAAACAATTCGTTCAAAATATCTTTTTTAGACCATAAGCTAAACCGACTCCATATGGCACTCCATGCACTAAAATAAGAAGTCAGATCTCGCCATTGAATACCTGTGCACATATTATATAATTTGCTTTCAAGCGTTTTTCTATGATCAAGCTGATTATAAATTCGACCGCTTAAGCACATTACTTTTGATAAGATATTCCATGACGCCTATAAACATTAATCTTGGTATGAGGATTCGGTGTATCGTTTTTTAGCGAGTTCAATTATGCCTTTCCTTCATGCTATTTATTTTTCATACCGCAAAAATCAACATACCCTAATATAAATAATTGTTTGGCGCTGTTTATTACCTATTATTAAGTATAAACTATTTACAACAGGTTTTAGGAAACGCTTAAAATATGAAAAAAATAGTATACGCAGGTCTTTTTACATTCTTGGTAAGCGTAATAAGCTTTACGGCACGTGCGGAATCAACCGTCGGTTATTTTGGCTTTGAGCCAGATATAATCACTAATTATATAGGTGCATCAAGTAAAAAAATGGGCTATGTGCGTGTCACTGTCGATTTAATGCTTAATGATACTTCAGATATTGCCGTAGTCGAACACCACACACCATTACTGCGTGACGCTTTAGTAGAGATTTTATCTAAAGAGCCAGAAGAAAAAGTAAAATCTCTCACTGGTCGTGAAGAAATACGCGCAAAGTGTGTAGAAAAACTTAAGAGCCTGTTAAAAGAAGAAACAGGACAAGAGATCATCCGTGAAGTCTTGTTCACTAAATATTTATATCATTAGTGTTTAACGTTTTGCGTTAAATATTTTGGCGGTGTAGGCAAAAGCCATACCGCTAACTAACCCACCTAAATGCGCCCAATTAGCCATACCTACAAACAATACATCAGCAAACCCAAGCACTAACCAAATCAACATAAAGCCAACAATAGCCGTACTGACTAGCGCTGGCTTGTTAGGGTTTAAAAAGCTGTGTATCCAACAAAAACCGAGCAATCCATACACCACGCCGCTTAGCCCACCAAAATTAGGACCAACCATTAAATATTGTGCCCAATTACTAATCAGTGCAGTCACTAAAAACAAACCTATTAAGCTTAGTTTTCCGCATTGCTTTTCGATATTATCACCAAGCGACATCCACCAAATTAAATTAAACACTATATGCATGGCGCTAAAGTGAACGAGTGCGGGGGTTAGCCAACTAAGTGGTTGTGATGGGTTAAATTGCAGAGCGGTATAAATTTCATTAAATCCACCTAATAAAAAAGCAACATAAATAACAATACTCAATATGCTAACTGTTTGATTAAGCCAGCTTAGCGCTTTAAATCGCGCCATTAAATTAAGTGATTGCCCTTGATATTTAAGCGGCGATTGAGTGCTACCTACATCCCAAGACGCTTGTTGATAGCGTTCATGATTAGGGTTTTGTGTAAATTCAGCCCATAGCGGCTGAACTTGATGAAAGTCCTCCTCAAGCACACTAATAATGACATTACTGCCATCTGCTGAGTGTATCTTTGCATCTAGGCCTTGGCTTTTTAAATAATCTATAAAGCCCTGTGCGGCGCGCGGGTTATTTAAACTGCCAAGTTCTATCATCGCTCAACTTTCTCGATATAAGCCGCTTCCCAAGCTGTAAAGCCGCCATCCATACTGTAAACGTCTTCAAAACCTTGCTCAACTAGATAGCTAGCTGCGCCTTGTGAGCTCATACCGTGATAGCAGACAATAATAATTGGCTGATCGAATTCTTTTTCCATCATAAATTGTGCGATATTACCGTTAGAAAGTGCTTCTGAGCCTGGAATGCGACCGGCTTGATACGAATTAGGATCGCGAATATCTGCAATTACCACGTCTTCTTTATCTAAAAGCTCTAACGTTTGCGCTATAGAAATATGTTTAAATGCCATTGAAGTCTCTTTAATTAATAGTATAAAAAAGGCGGCTAGGGCCTGTTTATCTTTCGAGGTTAAATTTGCAGCAGTATGTTTGGTATTTAGGCAAGGCTGAGCCTATGTAGTGTGGTTATTCCCCATAAATAGGCGATAACGTAGCACAAATGCCAAACATACGCTGCCCGAAGGGTTCTGCCTAGGGGCAATTTACTCTTTGTTGCTCGGTTTTTACTTAGCCCACTAGGTCACAAACCTCGCGCCGCGATTAAATAGCCCCTAAATTGAACAAATTTTAATCCTGAAAGGTCAACAGGCCCTAGAGCCGCCCTTCTTGTAATTTAGTGAGGAACTAATCCCAGTTTAAAATCACTTTACCTGACTGACCTGAAATCATCATATCAAAGCCAGCTTGGAAGTCATCCACAGAATATTGATGTGTAATGATTGGGTTTAAATCAAGACCAGATTGAATCAAGCTTGCCATTTTGTACCACGTTTCGAACATTTCGCGACCGTAAATACCTTTAATCACTAAACCTTTAAAAATAACTTGGTTCCAGTCAACTGCCATATCAGATGGTGGAATACCTAGCATGGCAATTTTACCGCCGTGGTTCATATTATTAAGCATTGAATTAAACGCGCTTGGCACACCTGACATTTCAAGGCCAATATCAAAACCCTCTGTCATACCTAAGTCTTTTATTACATCTTCAAGCTTTTCATTGGCAACGTTTACAGCGCGTGAAGCCCCCATTTTACGTGCTAAATCTAGGCGGTATTCGTTTACGTCGGTAATTACAACGTGGCGAGCACCAACATGTTTTGCAACGGCTGCTGCCATAATACCAATTGGGCCTGCACCAGTAATAAGTACATCTTCGCCAACTAAGTCAAACGATAGTGCGGTATGAACTGCGTTACCAAATGGGTCGAAAATAGAAGCCAGTTCGTCAGAAATGTTATCTGGAATTTTAAATGCGTTAAATGCAGGAATAACTAAATATTCGGCAAATGCACCTTCACGGTTTACACCTACGCCTGTTGTATTTCGGCATAAATGTACACGCCCAGCACGACAGTTACGACAATGCCCACACGTAATATGACCTTCACCCGATACGCGGTCACCTACTTTAAAGCCACGAACTTCCTGGCCCATATCAACGACTTCACCAACATACTCGTGACCAACAACCATAGGCGTTGGAATGGTTTTACTTGCCCACTCGTCCCACTTGTAAATATGTACGTCGGTACCACAAATAGCTGTTTTGCGAATTTTAATCAGTAAGTCGTTGTGACCCACTTCTGGCTTTGGTGCATCTGTCATCCAAATGCCCGGTTCTGCTTTTAATTTAGATAATGCTTTCATAATCCACACTCAACTAAAAAACCGAAGCGAGGCTTCGGTTTAAAATAAAATTAAATAACGCCCATTTCTTTACCAATACGGGTAAATGCATCGATAGCAATATCGAGTTGCTCAATACTATGCGCCGCTGAAATTTGTGTACGAATACGCGCTTGCCCTTTTGGTACTACAGGGAATGAAAAACCGGTTACGTAAATGCCCTCAGCAAGTAGCTTATCAGCCATTAACGAGGCTACTTTGGCATCTCCTAGCATTACAGGGATAATTGCATGATCTTTACCTGCACACGTAAAACCAGCAGCTTCCATTTGCTCACGGAAATATTTAGCATTTGACCAAAGTTTAGCGCGAAGCTCGCCGCCATTTTCAAGCATTTCAAGTACTTTAATTGATGCAGTAACAATTGAAGGCGCTAATGAGTTTGAGAACAAGTATGGGCGTGAGCGCTGACGTAACCATTCAACAATTTCTTTTTTACCTGATGTATAACCACCTGAAGCACCGCCCAGCGCTTTACCTAATGTACCGGTGATAATATCTACACGGTCTAATACATTACAGTACTCAGGTGTACCCTTACCGTTTTCGCCAACAAAGCCAACTGCGTGAGAGTCATCTACCATTACAAGCGCATCATATTTATCAGCTAAGTCGCACACAGCTTCTAAATTACAAATAACGCCGTCCATAGAAAACACGCCATCGGTAGCAATTAGTTTAGTTTTAGCGCCTGCTTCATCTGCTGCAATAAGTTGTTTCTCAAGATCAGCCATGTCGTTATTTGCATAACGAAAACGCTTAGCTTTACATAAACGTACACCGTCGATAATTGATGCATGATTTAATGAATCAGAAATAATAGCGTCTTCTGCGCCTAAAATAGTTTCAAACAAACCTGTATTTGCGTCAAAACATGAAGAATATAAAATAGTATCCTCTGTTTCTAAAAACGCACTGATTTTTTGCTCTAGTGTTTTATGGATATCTTGAGTGCCACAAATAAAACGTACTGAAGCCACACCAAAACCATGATTATTTAAACCATTTTGCGCCGCTTCAATTAACTCTGGGCTATTAGCTAAACCTAAGTAGTTATTAGCACAAAAGTTGATTACTTTACCTGATGCAACTTCAATTTGAGCTTGCTGCTGGGACTTAATAATACGTTCGTTTTTATACAAACCTTCGGTTTTTACGTCTTCAATTTGCTGTTGTAACTGGCTAAAAAAAGCAGATGCTCTCATCTAGGTTCTCCATCTATTTGAACGGGTAAACAACCGCACTTTCGCGGCTGTTTATTATGCGGGGTATTGTAAAAGTTTAATGAGTAAAATGCACGGTTTGCAGTTCGTCGCAAACGCCCTAAACTGGAAGTAATTCCTGCCAGTTTACAGCTAAGTCTATTTAGTTTATTTATGTGTTTAAAAGTGCAGGTAAACTGCTTATAGAATCGATAATTAAATCAGCTTCTTGCTTAGCGCTTTCATCAAATCTTTGCCCTGAACGCACTAAAACGCGGGTCGTTATGCCTGCTTTTTTCGCAGCCTGCATATCACTGAGTTTATCGCCCACCATGATACTGCAAGCAGGGTCGATGTTATGCTCTTGTATGCCTTGTAATAACATACCTGGCGCAGGCTTTCTGCAACTGCACTCTTTCAAATATTCAGGGCGCGCTTTTTTAGGGTGATGCGGGCAAAAATACACATCGGTAACTTCAATGCTGTGGGCACTAAATTGGTCTTTCATCCACTCGGTCAGTGCTAAAAAATCAGCTTCGCTGTAATAACCTCGACCAATTCCAGATTGATTAGTGACGATTATGATTTTATAGCCTGCATCGTAAAATGTTTTACAAGAGCTAAAAACACCGTCAATAAATTCAAATTTATCGCTTTGATACACATAACCATGATCAACATTTACCACGCCATCTCGGTCTAAAAAAAGCGCTTTATTTTTTTGTTGTGTATACATTACAAAGACTCTTTTTGTACAACATGATCAAACATCGCTTTTACATCATCAACTGTAATTTGGCTCATTAAATCATCGCCTTTAACGCGCGTCCCCCACGAGACTTGTTTTGCCGTTTTACCAGTTTGCTTAAGCAAATTTTGATGATAAACCTCTACCACGTAGTCTTGATATAAGTAAGGACCTGTGCGTGCTGGATTTGAATGTGCATACAAACCTATAACGGGCGTACCAACTGTCACCGCCATATGCGCAGGACCCGTATCGGGCGCAAGCACTAAGCTGCCACGCTTTAACACGCACAACAACTCTTTGAGTTTTGTTTTACCCACCAAGTTTAAAATCGGCGTGTTGCTGTGCTCAATAATGCTATTTGCTAGGTTAATTTCAAGCTCTGTTGGACCACCCGTCAATACCACCTTAAAGCCTTGCTCGCTTGCATAATCAGCCAATGTGGCATAACGATCAGCGAGCCAATTACGCTGTGCTTTACTAGCTGCGGGCGATATTACTAATAGTTTATTAGTTAGGTATTCTGATGTTAATAACTCATCTGCAACCGCTTGGTCTTGCTCGGTATATGGCATGTTCCAACTCGGTTTATAATCAGCAACACCAATGGCTTTTGCAAAACCTTTAAAGCCTTCAAGAACGTGCGCCTGAGCTTGTGGCTCTATTCGTTTATTAATAAATAAGCTATGTAATTCTTTTGAACGAGCCCAATCGAACCCTATTTTTACTTTTGCAGGAACACAACGCGCTACAAACCCAGCCCTTAATGCAACTTGCATATTAAGAAGCACATCAAATTTTTGGTTGTTGAAGCGTTGCTTTAAGCTTTTAAGCGCTGCTTTGCCTTGCTTTTTATCAAATACCACCAGCTCAACACCCGGTAAGTCAGCAAGTAACATGGCTTCTATTTTGCCAATTACCCAGGTGATTTTTGCATTCGGGTGTGCCTTTTGAATAGCTTGTACTGCACTCACAGCATGACATACGTCACCAATGGCTGAGAGTCTTAATATACAAATAGATGAATAATTAGGAGCTTGAGTCACACATTCCCTTAGGTATTAAATACAAAAGCCGATCTTAAATTATAATCACGCTATTGCAAGCACTTATCCTGCGCTTTAAAACGCGCTAATATAGGCACATTATTTAGCAATTACGCAGAGCTATGTTTAAACAACACGTGCAAGGCAATCACACTGTATTAAGCCACCCTAAATACACGAGCCAAATTACTCTCGATTGGTTTGATGCAAATTATTGGCAACAACGAAATAAAATTGTGGGCGCTAAAAAAGGCCGAGCAACTGCGTGGTTTTTTAAACAAGACGAATTAACAGCCGTACTGAGGCATTATTGGCGTGGCGGTTTAGTCGGTAAATTACTAAGCGATCAATATTTATACCCAGGGCTTGAACAAACCCGTGTGTATAAAGAGTTTAGCTTAATGAGTAAACTTATAGAGCTTGGTTTAAACGTACCAACCCCTGTTGCAGCTAAAGTAACCCACAGCGGATTAATTTACCGTGGTGATATTATTACCGAGGCTGTTAAAGGCGCTAAAAGTGTACTTGATATATTAATTGAACGCCCATTGACTGAAGATGGGTTGGAGCGCATTGCTAAAACAATCGCGCTATTTCATTCAAAAGGTGTGTATCACGCCGATTTAAACATTAATAACATTTTATTTAATGATACTGGTGATGTGTATATTATCGACTTTGATAGAGGTGAAATAAGAGCGCCTAACCCACAGTGGCAACAAAGTAATATGGCACGCCTTGAGCGCTCATTTTTAAAGGAACAAGGTCGAAACAAGCCATTCAATTGGCAAGCGAGTGACTGGCAAACTCTGCACAGCAACTACCTCAAAGCGCTCGCCAATATCAGTTAACCTAATATAAGTTAATTAGCCAATGCTAAATACTGCAGAGCAACCTGCTCTGCCTGTACTTGTTTTAAAATATCTGCGTTTTCTACATTTGGCTTATCTGCTAGCACCTGCTTAACGGCATTGGCTAATGCCTCACTGTGTTGAACGGGTACTAAATATTTACTCAGCTCGCCTGTTAATATCTCGCTTGGTCCAAATGTACAATTAGTACTAACTACCGGAGTAGCCACTGCTAAAGCCTCAATTAATACCGTTGGCAGCCCTTCAAAATCAGAGCTCAAAACCAAAGCTTTGGCATGCTGAATCCAGTTGTACGGGTTTTGTTGAAATCCAGGCACTACTAACTGTTTATCTATGCCATATTGCTGTGCAAGCTTTAACGCTTTTGCAGGTTTATTACATAAAAGGACTAACTTGTATTTTTTATCAAGCTTTGCAAATGCTGCAAATAATATATCGTGGCGTTTTTGTTTGGCCAGCCTTCCTACATGAATTAAGTAAGGCTCATTTGGGATGTCGTTATTTTTCTCATTTGCTTGTTGGTTTATTTTTTCAAAATCGAACGGGTTATAAATAGTCGCGATTGCACTTGGGTTAATTAAATCCCCTTGTGTTATTTCTTTTTCAACACCCTTTGATACGCAAATAAGTGATTTACCATTTAAGTTTTGCTTACTTTTTTTAAGGTATAAATATGAAAATGGACCTAACTTTTTTTGACGGGCAAGTTCTGCATTGACGGAGTTATGAATAACAAAGTGAACATTTTTGATATTACTAAGCGCGAGCAAGTTATTACTTCTATCAAGATTAGAAAGCACTAGATCAATATTGCCAATCTCGCTTTGTTTTTTTTCAAACCACGCTTCTAATCGCAAAATACTGTTTTTTCGCTGCCAGAATCTATCTACTTTAGATGCTCTATCAGGAAAAAGGCTATCAACTTTAACTATATCAGGAATGTCATACTCAGCGTTGCTCGCAAGAGATAATATAGTGACGTTGTGCTGTAGTTTCGCCATTTTTTCAGCCAAAGTAAGCATTACTTTTTCAGCACCACCACCTACTAGTGAATCAATTACAATAATGATATTCATAAAGAGGATCCATCAAGCATATTTTTCACACCATTAGTAATAACATCATAGCTGTGTATATTTTCAAGCTGAGCATATTTACTAGTTGTCTCATTATAAAAAGCCACCTCTATAACTTTCTCTACTTTAGTCACTATGTCATCAATATTAAGATTTGCTTTTAATACAACCCCCGTATTAATGCAGTGGTCTAAACGTGCATTTTGATCCTTAGATATTGCACATGCAACAGCAGGTGTGTGCACGGCAATTGCTTGTAATAAGGTGTCACCACCACTTAGCAATGCGACTTTAGCTTGGCTCATTAATGCTAAAAACTCAGTATTTTGCAAACTTTTGATACAAAGAATGCTATCAGAACTTGGGATCGTTTTACTATAATTTTGGCCAAATACAACAACGCCCCTCAAACCCGTTTGTTTAGCAATTTTAAGCGCAGCTTCAAAGTAAATATCGGCGCAATTTTGACCATTTAGTGTGTGACCGCCAGATCCTGCATTAACTATAAAATAATTTTTTAGTTCTAAACTATATCGGCTCAACATCTGTTGCTTTTGCTCATTGGATGCAAAAGCAACAAATGGGCCCACATTACGTGGACGCACTAAAGGAAATATATCTAACTTAGCATTTTCAGCCCAAGTTAATGGCTCTATACAATAGTCTGGCTGGACAACCCAATGTACATCAATCAAATTGATTCTATTAAGCTTTAAGCCTTTTGCTCGTTTTTTAGCATGTTGAGAAATAAAGACTACTTTTGCACCTACCTTTTTAGCCGCTTTCATATGCCCTGCTCGTCCGGCACAATCAAAAATAACAACGTTAGGCTTAAATTTTTCAATGACATCGCACACATAATCCAGCTCTTTGGTCGCTGAATGATCAAGTAGTGTCGTTTCGAATGGGCAGCTTTTTGCATAAGCAGCATGCTTATTTAATATAAAATGAATATCGATAGAAGCGTGAAGTTCATCCTGTAAACTTTGAGCTAACAGCAACGAGCGCATATACTCACCAATGCCTTCTGGTGATGATACTGGAATAAATAAAAGTCGTTTGTTGCTCATTGCATTCTCAATTTCCTATTTAACCCGCAGTATATCAACCACATCGTTATTACGATAGACAGGTTACATTTTTATACATTAAATACCCCCTATTTTGTCTATTATTTGCTGCAATAGACGCCTGAGGTTGATAAACTTAGCCGCAATCTAAATCACAAGGATCTGAACTTTGCGAAACAGAATTTTTCTTCTTTCTTCTCTTTTTTGCGCAATGAGCGTATCGATTAACGCTGAACCATGGGTAAAACCAGATGACTACGGATTAAGAGCTGACATTCAACAATTAGCCGATGCCGGCGTTATTTTAGCCCCTGTAACCACTTACCCACTTATGTGGAAAAGTTTTATAAGCGATGTTGATAGTATGCCGCTTGAGCAATTAACACCAAGTCTACAAGATGCATTGTTACGTGTTAAACATCGATATAAATCCGAAAATAGTAGCTCGCATAGTCTTCAATTATCAGCTTTTGCAGCTACAGATCCAATTGTAGCAACAAGCTTTGGTGCAACAAATACACAAGAAACAGAGCTTTCAGCAGCTTATGCTTATTTAGGCGATAACTTTGCTGCTAAAGTCGCTGTAAATTATAGAAAAGACGGTAAAAAATGTTTAGCCGATGGAAAAACGGCTGACGATATAGTTACTGATCAGCAAGCTTTAACAGATTGTAACGACACTTCACTTGACGATAGTTACTTAGCTTATCGTTTAGGCAATTGGATTTTTAGAGCCGGTGCTGTTGAACAATTTTGGGGACCTGGTGTTGATAACAGCTTAATTATGTCTGGTAACGCGAAACCTTTACCTGCACTAAGTGTAACCAGAGAAAAAAGTACTGCTTTTGAAACACCGTGGCTAAGCTGGATTGGTCAATGGGGCTTTACCGCACAAATGGCTAAACTTGAGTCTACACGTGTAATTCCTGATGCTTTACTTTGGAGCAGTAGATTAAATATACGCCCAATACAACAATTAGAAATTGCCGTTAGCTGGTCTGCACAATGGGCAGGAGACGGACAACCAGGATCTGCTGGTGACTTTATTGATGTAGTTACAGGACAAACAAGCTGTATTGATGGAAGCGATAGTTGTGATAGCCAATTAGAGTCAAAAATAGGTAATCAATTAGCAGGCATAGATATTCGCTGGTCAGATACACTTTTCAACCAACCTTATGCTGTATATGCCAGTACGATTGGAGAAGATGCCAGTTCACAATTTAAACCCGCTGATAGAGCCTACTTATTTGGTGTACAGACAACACAGCGTGTATATGATCAAAACTTATTAATAAATGTAGAGTATATAGATACAGGTGTTTCATGCCAAGCTGAATCAATAGTTGAAAATTGCTACTATGAGCATTCAGATTACAAATCGGGTTACCGTTACCACGGTCGCACTATTGGCTCTACTTATGATAACGATGCACAGTCAGTTGTTTTAACCCTATTAGGTCAGTTATCTAATGGAGACGATTGGCAGGTAAAATTGCGCAGTGTTGATTACAATAGCGATAACCGAGATAGTTACCCAAATAATCCTGACTTAGGTAACACCATTACTAAAATAGGGTTTAACTCTAAGCAGCTAGAAATGCGTTACAGAATGCTTTCTATGGGAGGGCGAGTCACTTTAGGTGCTTTTGCATCTAACAACGACGGTGCTGAAAACGATACATCAGCATTTGCCAAGTACGAATATAACTTTTAATACGTTACTGTTAATAAAGTAACGTATTAAAGTTACTGTTAATAAAGTAACGTATTAAATGTAAAAAAGGGATGAAAACAGTGTTTTCATCCCTTTTTTGTATTTTTTAAGCAAACTAAATCAGTAATTACTGTTTAATTTTACTAATTACTTTTGATGTTGAGCACCCATCTAAGAACTCCAGCACTTCAACTTTTCCGCCATGGCGCAGCACATGTTCAGCACCGGCTATTTGCTCTACGGTGTAGTCGCCACCCTTAACTAAAATATCAGGGCTTATTTGCTCAATTAATTTAGCTGGAGTGTCGTTTTCATCTAGGCTACCAAACGGAATAACCCAATCAACTGATGAAAGTGCACTAAGTACCATTGCACGCTCATCTAGCGGGTTAATAGGGCGTTCTGGCCCTTTTAAACGCGTAATAGATTCATCATTATTTAATCCAACAACGAGCCTATCGCCTCGTGCTTTAGCTTGCGCTAAATAACGTACATGCCCAGCATGTAAAATATCAAAACAGCCATTAGTGAATACAATAGTTTCGCCGTTTTGTTTTGCAAATTCAATATGCTGAAGTACATCATCAAATGGTGTTTGGTAATGCTCACCCGTAGTATGTAAATACTGACCAAGCTTGCGGCTTAGCTCTTCTGGCGAGACAGTTGCAGCCCCAAACTTACTCACAACGATACCTGCGGCTAAATTAGCAATTTCGACAGCATCTTTAGGTTCCATGCCAGCACCAAGCATAACAGCGAGTGTAGCTATAACCGTATCACCGGCCCCGGTTACATCGCTTACTTCAAGCTCTTGCGCTGCAAAATCAAACTTTTCATCTGCACTAATAAGCGACATACCTTGCTCAGAACGCGTAAGTAACATGGCTTTAATGCCATTTTTGCTTATTAAATCACGCGCACTTGCTGCTAAAGCTGCTTCTGAATCGGTTTGACCACCCGCTAACTTAAACTCATGTAAATTAGGCGTAATGTAATCAGCACCTTCATATAAATGTAAATCTGGCGATTTAGGGTCGATTAAAACCGTTTTTCCCGCGCCCTTAGCAAGGCTTACCATCTCTTTAATTAAGCTTAAAGATCCTTTGCTGTAATCAGAGAACACTATAAAGTCGTATTCATCAAGTACAAGCTCTAAGCGGTTTAATAAAAGCTGGCTGTGTTGCTCGGTAAACGTTTCTTCTAAATCAAGTCGGACTAGTTGTTGATGGCGGCTAATAACACGCATTTTTGAAATAGTCGGTAAATCACATACACTGACTAATTGTGAGCTTATTTTTTCACCTTTTAGGATGGTCTCTAAAATTTGCCCGCTTTCGTCCTCACCAATTAAACCCAATAAGCCAACTTTTGCATCTAACCGCGCTATATTTTTTGCAACGTTAGCTGCGCCGCCCGCTTTGTCTTCAAATTTACTTACTTTAACAACCGGTACTGGCGCTTCTGGCGAAATGCGACCAGTATCGCCATACCAATAACGGTCTAGCATTACATCGCCAACAACTAATATTCGTGCCGCTGATAAGTTTTTTAATAACGATAAATCCATTACTGCTGCTCCGCAACAACCATATCCATGGCTTCACATAACCAGTGACCTATAAACATGTGAGCTTCTTGAATACGTGCTGTTTCGTCATTTTTTATAATAATAGGTAACTTAGCAATATCTTTTACTTTACCGCCATCACGCCCCGTTAATGCCACAGTAAAAGCGCCTAGTTTATTTGCAGCTTCTAATGCTAAATTAATATTATTACTAGTACCTGATGTGGTTAAACCAATAACTAAATCTTCTGGCTTACATAACGCTTGAACTTGGCGCTCAAACACCGTATCAAAGTGATAATCGTTGCTGTGCGCTGTTAAAATAGAAGTGTCGGTGGTCAATGCCATTGAGGCAAGCGGACCACGCTCTAATTTGTAACGCACTACAAATTCTGCTGCTAAATGCTGTGCATCTGCTGCACTACCACCATTACCAAACCAAACAATCTTGCCACCAGCTTGTAATGCACTGTGGCATGCTTCTAACAGTTGCATAGATTCTTGATGATAAGCCTCCATCGTTTCAAATAATGCCTGATGACGGTTTAATGTTTCAACGTAGCTAGTTGCCACTGAATCGATAATTGACATGAAAAAATTCCTCTTGGAACTGAAATGGCAGGAAAAATTAAATTCATTATTCCATAATTTTATTTAATTGTGTGTATTTTATCTGGTTATAACTGAACCCAGACCATATTTTATTACGAGTATGTTTAGAAAACGGCTATTTCACGGTAAACTAACGCCACCTCCCTTTAAGAAAGATCAGTATGGCACGCATTTTTTACTCATTTGCATTAATTATTATTAGTCCACTGATTGTATTTTATCTCTATATTTTACGAGGTAAAAAAAACCAAGGCTATCGTACACACTTTAAAGAGCGCTTTGGGTTTGTCAGTAAGTCTTTATTTACGGTTAAAACTAAACCTTTAGTTTTTCATTGTGCTTCTGTTGGTGAGGTACTTGCCGCAACGCCACTTATTAAAGCTTTGCAAAAAGCGCATCCAAACTTAAATATACTTATAACCTGTAATACTCCAACAGGCAGAGAGCAAATACTTAGCCAGTTTAAAAATACTGTAGCGTGTAGCTATTTACCAATCGATTTTCCGTTTGCGACGGCTCGATTTTTAAAGCGTATAAAGCCACAAGCATTATGTATCTTAGAAACCGAGCTATGGCCAAATTTAATGGCGATAAGCCACAAAAAAAACATACCAGTACTTGTCATCAATGCAAGACTCTCTGAAAAGTCGCAGCAGGGCTATCAAAAGGTCGCTAAATTAACGCATATTATTATGCGCTCAATTACGGTACTTGCGAGTCACAATAAAACAGATGCTAAACGCTTTATTGAACTTGGTCTTGAAGCTTCAAAAAGCCATGTAACAGGCTCAATAAAATTTGATATAACACCAAGTGAAGAGCAACTAGCTAAAGTACTCAACCTTAAACAGCTTTATAGTAGTAATGAACGCTTTGTATGGGTGGCAGGCTCAACACATCCTGTTGAGCATGAGCTGGTACTTTCAGCCCATCAAGAGTTACTAAAAAAACAACCGAACGCATTACTTATAATTGCCCCGCGCCATCCAGAGCAATTTGACAAAGTGGCAGAGCTTTTAACGCAAAGCCCACTTAGCTTTAGCCGTCGTAGCCAAAATAACTATAATAATGAGCAAGTACTTCTTGCTGATACGCTTGGTGAATTACAGTGTTTATATGGCGCTGCAAATGTGAGCTTTATTGGTGGCAGCTTAATTCGCAGAGGTGGGCATAACCCACTGGAATCAGCAGCGTTTTCGGTAGGTGTAATAACAGGTCCACACACATACAATTTTGACCATGTTTATCCCGAGCTAACAAAGCTCAAAGGTGCTGTAGTGGTTGATAGTAACGACGAACTCGCAAAGCAGCTTATAACGTTTAGCCAAAACACAAAAGCGTGCCAAACCTTAGGTATTAAAGCTGCGCAATGCGTAACTAAAAACCAAGGTGCTATACAAAAAACACTTACCATTATTAATCAATATTTAGAGCCAAAACCGTGACCAACATAGCTATAAGCCAAACCCGCGAATGGGTATCATCTGTTATTGTTAAATATAACTTTTGCCCGTTTGCTCGAAAAGAAGTAGAAAATAACTGTATTCATTACATAGTAAGCTCAGCAACGAGTATGGATGATGCTGTAATGGATATGCTTGAGCAATGTGTTGAGCTTGACCGTGAACCAGAGCGCGAAACAACCCTTATCATGTTTGACAACGGCTTTAGTGACTTTGAAGACTTTTTAGACTTGGTCGATTTAGCTAATGCACTTTTAGTCGCGCAAGGCTTTGAAGGTAAGTATCAAATCGCTAATTTTCATCCTGACTACGTATTTGCTGACAGTGATGAAACCGATGCCGCAAACTACACAAATAGAGCGCCCTTTCCTACATTGCACTTAATCCGCGAAGCAAGTATGAGCGAAGCACTTGATAGTTATAACGAGCCTGAATCTATTCCTGAGCATAATATAAATCTAGCAAGGCGTAAGGGGATTGATTTTTGGCAGCAGTTACTTGAAGGCTGTAAAAAACCGAGCGCTTAAATGCTCGGTTTTATTTTGGTTTGTGCAAAACAAGACAATAACAAACGCTTATTTTTTAACCCAGTTACCATTTACTTCAACGTAATGACCACTTTGGGTTTTTTCAATTGTTTTAGCGGCAGCAAGCGCTTCTACTTGTGAAAGTGACAAGTTATTCTTTTTAGCCAACTTTAAGTACTGCGCTTTACGCTTTGCATTTATATCATCAACAACGGCTTTTGCTTCTGCGTTTTGTACAACAAGCCCTAAATAACCAGAGCTATCTTCACCTACTAGACCTTGGTTTTTAGCGTCATCAAGGCTAATAGCCCACGCAGAGAACGACATACATACTGCACTAACTAACGTAATAATGTTTAATTTTTTCTTCGTATTCATGTTCTAGCTCCTTAAAATAACTCACTGTCGTCACTAAATAAATTGTCGAGTTCTTTATCTACTTTTACGCGAATTTCGTGATCGACCTTCACATTTAAATTAATAGTAATGGGCTCTTTAGCAGACACCTCAACACGATGCGTGCAGGCACTTAATGCACTAATAGCACTCAGCGCGAGCAGTACTTTTATCAATAACGACTGTCTCATTATTAGTTTCCTTTTTGTGAGTATTGTTGCTCAACTTTTTGTGTAATTTCGTCACTTAAACGCAGTGCACGCAAAAGTGTAAATACGTTTTCTTCGTGGTTATAATTAAAGTTAACCTGCTGCTGCTCTGCTTTATTATAGCCTTGCAAATTAACCCCTAGTTTTAACCAACCATCATTTTTTAGTGCCACACTGCTATTAAGTTTTTGAATATCTAAATTAGTTAATAGCCCTAACACAGGTTGTAACTCTTGCTGTTGCTGCATTACTGAATCAAAAGCGGCATTATTGGTAATTTTTAAATTACCTGTTCCTTGGCTAAATAAGCTACCGTCAATTATTTCAATTTTTCCACTATCAAAGTGAACCGGTAAAGACCCCGCCAAGCGTCCCGTTAATACAATGCCCGACTTATCGTCGAGTGTAACAAGTTTACTTGCATCAATATTTTCAAACTTAACATTAGCAACTTGGTTTGGCTTCCCTACTGTGTAGCGATCTAACGAAAACTCGCCACCAAACACACTTCCTCTTACATCATTTATAAGCGCGGTATTACTACTCACTTGCCATTGACCTTCAATCACTTTAACTACGGCACCCGCCCTAAACTCATTTAAGTTAAAGGTAGTTGGTTTTACATTAAGCTTACCTGAATTATATTCCCCGCTAAATGTACTGCTTAAATCACTCGCAAGGTAATCGTTATACAGTGCACTTACATGACTAATCCCCATATTGAACGATGCACCTTGTAAGTTTATATCGCCACTAATATAGCCATTAAATTCGCCCTTAGTTAGCTGTGCAAGTGGCTCAAATTGCCTAATAAATGCATTTAACGGCAGAGTACTTTGTTCAGGAATAACCACTTCAAACGGATGAGCTTGCGACGACATATGATGATTTATCACTAACTCAACATTGTTTATAAATGCGTGATGAGTGGCTTTTAGTGCACGGCTTTGCAAGCCCGTAGACTCTACTTTTATATTATTAAGTTTTATGTCGGGGCTATTAACAGCCTTTATATTGGTTTTTGCTGTTAGATCAGCAAATAACTCACCTACGCCTAAATTAGCATTTGCTGTTAATGTGTTACTTATATCTGTGACTTTAAATTCTTTATATTCTGCGCTTTTTAATTGCTGAGTTAACGCTACTTCTGCGTTTAACTGTTTATCCATTTTTGCTGTTAAATCACCTTGGTATTGCACTGCTCTTATATCAAACGCATCTACACTATTAAGCGTTAATTTAGCATTTATAAGCCCAATTGGTTTTGAGTCTATAAACTCACTTATATTAAAGTGACCACTAAGGCTAAGCCCATTCGCTGTTGCAGGTGCAAACTCAGGCAAGCTTTCAAGCATAACGACGTAATCGCCTTTAATTGCAGTGCCAGCTAACTGAGCATTAACGCTAATATTATTTATATTGGGTGTATTTATTTGAGCTGATAAAGTTGTCTGTAAGTCTTCAAATGGAGATTTAATATTTAGTGTTGTATCTGTTATTAAAATATCAAATTGCTTATCGCCCACGCTTACCAAATTAATTACAGGTACACTCAACTCACTAGCCTCTAAGCTAATTGATTGAGGGAGTTTTAGTTGCCAATTTAAAGGCACTTGTTTGCTAATAAAGCCTGCATATTCACTTGGTGGAATTAACTCAGTACAGCTTGGTGTTAAATTAATTTTGTTATTAAGCAAATCGGTATTAAATATTAACGCTTGGCTATTTAAATTAAAACGCGTCGCCAATTTACCAGTGGTTAATACGTTAACTTTGCACTGCTCATACGTGTGAGCAAACTGGGATCTAATATCGCCATTTAACTCAAACTTTATACCGTCAAAGCTAAACGCTTGCTGGGTATTAAAATTAGCATCTGCTATTGAGGTGTTTTTAGTGTTTATAACTTGCTTTAAAAAAGTGTCATTAATTAAAAACTGACCACTTACTTTATTAGCAGTCAAAATTGCACTCGCGTTTATATCACCCGAGACATTAAATTTATTTAGTTCAGGCTCTAATATGCTTATTTTAAGTGGCTTATTGAGCTCATCACTTTTTACTACAAGCTGTTTAATATTGATTAATGGGCGATTTAAGGGAAGTGCTAAATCGAGATTTTTAGCAAGCTGATTAGCATTATCACTTTCAGGGAGTGGATTAACTGTTAGCACTGCATTTTCAATATCTACACGCTTTGTATTTGCAGTAATACCAGTAAGTTGTAACTGTTGATTTTGATAATTTAAACACACTCTATCAGCATGAATATTTAAGCTAGACGTGATTGAAAAATCAAGGCAGTTTAATGTGACACCCGCTTTTTTGAGCTCAGGCGCTATAACCCACTGTAATAAAGGTAAACGAAATACATAACCAAGCAGCAAGGTACTTAGTAATACAGCTCCAACAATTAAACCAATTCGCTTAAACATACTATCCTTAAATGCTTTGTGCTTTTAGCTATACTAATACCAACCTGCATAAATCTTTGATCAATTTAACGAATTAAATTGCACTATAACGTCGTTAAAAGTTTTTTATTTAGAACAACTAGATATAAAAACTTTTGCCTAGTTCTAGCGTAATTTTCTTAACGTTAAATAGACCCCATATATAAGCAGATTGGTATAATCAAAAAAGGCTGCACAATGCAGCCTTTTTTATTTTACAGTAAGATTATGAATCTAACTTGTATAAACGTAAATATAATTAACCTACGTTTTTACGTGCGTTACGGAACATACGCATCCACGGGCTATCCTCGAGCCACTCATCTGGGTGCCAAGAGTTGGCAACGCTTCTGAATACACGTTCTGGATGCGGCATCATTACAGTGGCACGACCATCTGTTGACGTAATACCTGTAATACCTTCTGGAGAACCATTAGGGTTAGCTGGGTACTGCGTTGTAGGGTTACCGTAGTTATCTACAAACTTAACCGCTACAGTGCCGCTATTAAGCGCCGCTTTAGTGGCTGCATCGTTTGCAAACTCAGCATGACCTTCACCATGAGAAACCGCTATAGGCATACGCGAGCCAGCCATTCCGTTAAAGAACACAGACGGATTCTCTTGTATTTCTACTAAACTAAAGCGTGCTTCAAAACGCTCTGATTTATTAGTTACAAAGCGCGGCCAATGTTCAGTACCAGGGATCAACTCTTTTAACGTTGATAACATTTGGCAACCGTTACATACACCTAAGCTGAAAGTATCTTCACGGTGGAAAAAGTTTTGGAACTGATCGCGTGCCATGTCGTTAAACAAAATAGACTTAGCCCAACCTTCACCCGCACCAAGTACGTCACCGTATGAGAAACCACCACAGGCCACTAAACCTTTAAATTGCTCTAGTGTTAAACGACCTTCTAAAATGTCGCTCATGTGTACATCAACGGCTGCAAAACCTGCGCGATTAAACGCTGCCGCCATTTCTAAATGAGAGTTAACACCCTGCTCACGTAAAATAGCCATTTGCGGTTTAGCACCGGTTGCAATGTATGGTGCAGCTATATCTTCATTTAAATCAAAGTTAAGTTTTACGTTTAAGCCTGGATCTTTTGCATCAAATTTAGCATCAAACTCTTGCTTAGCGCACTCAGGGTTGTCACGGCGTGCTTGCATTTGATACGTTGTTTCAGCCCAAATAGTACGAAGCTCAGTACGCGTATGATTAAGTACCGTATTTTCGCCACGGTTAAATATAATCGTATCGTCACTGTTAAGCGTGCCAATGTTGTGGCTAATTGCTGCTATACCATGTTGTTCAAACACCGCATTCACTGCATCTAAATCAGCATTTGCAACTTGAATTACGGCACCTAGCTCTTCGTTATAAAGCGCTTCAATGTCTGAACCTGTTAAAGCTGCTAAATCAACCGTTACACCGGTATGACCCGTAAACGCCATTTCAGCAACCGTGGTAAATAAACCACCGTCTGAGCGGTCATGATAAGCAAGTAACTTACTATCAGCCACAAGCGCTTGCATTGCGTTATAGAAGCCTTTTAATAACTCTGGGCTATCAACATCAGGGGTTACATCACCTAATTGCTTATAAACTTGTGCAAGGCTTGATGCGCCCATGCGGTTTTTACCCGCACCTAAATCAATTAATATAAGCGATGTATCGCCTTTATCTGTACGTAGTTGTGGCGTTACTGTTTTACGTACGTCGTCAACACGACCAAACGCAGTTATAACCAGTGAAAGCGGCGACGTTACTGATTTCTCTTGTGAGTCACCTTCATCTTTCCATGTCGTTTTCATCGACATAGAATCTTTACCTACAGGAATCGTTAAACCAAGCGCAGGACAAAGCTCTTCGCCTACGGCTTTAACAGCTTCATATAAACCAGCATCTTCACCTGGGTGACCCGCTGCTGCCATCCAGTTTGCCGATAACTTAATGTTTTCAAGGCTACCAATATTTGCACAAGCAATATTAGTTAACGACTCTGCCACAGCTAAACGAGCAGATGCACCGTAATTAAGTAATGCAGCCGGAGTACGCTCACCAAGTGACATAGCTTCACCGTGGTAAGTATCATACGTTGCCGCAGTTACAGCACAGTTAGCAACAGGTACTTGCCAAGGACCAACCATTTGGTCGCGCGCTACTAAACCCGTAACTGAGCGATCGCCGATTGTTATTAAGAATGTTTTTTCTGCAATGGTTGGTAAACGCATTAAGCGCTGCGCTGCATCTGCTGCATTTATTGATGTGATATCAAGCGCTTTGCCAACAACTTGCTTTGACGTTACATCGCGGTGCATTTTAGGTGCTTTACCTAATAATACGTCCAGCGGCAAATCAACAGGGTTATTTTCAAAGTGGCTGTCTGACACTGTTAAGTGAGGTTCAGCTGTTGCTTCACCAATAACAGCGTACTGGGCACGTTCGCGCTTACAAATTGCTTCAAAGCGGTCAAAGTCCTCTACGCCAACAGCGAGTACATAACGCTCTTGTGATTCATTACACCAAATTTCGTGTGGTGCCATGCCTGGCTCATCGTTAGGGATGCTACGTAATTGGAACTTACCACCACGTCCGCCATCATTAACAAGCTCTGGAAACGCATTTGATAAACCACCGGCACCTACATCATGGATGAATGCAATTGGGTTTTCATCGCCTAGCTGCCAACATTTATCGATAACTTCTTGGCAACGACGTTCCATTTCTGGGTTTTCGCGTTGTACTGAAGCAAAGTCTAAATCTTCGTTTGACTGCCCAGAGGCCATACTTGATGCAGCACCACCGCCTAAACCAATGTTCATTGCAGGTCCGCCTAGCGCAATTAACTTAGCGCCTACAGGAATATCGCCTTTTTGAACATGATCAGAGCGAATATTACCTAAACCACCGGCAAGCATAATTGGTTTATGGTAACCACGTACTTCTTCACCATTATGGCTTGTTACTTTTTCTTCGTAAGTACGGAAGTAGCCTAACAAGTTAGGACGACCAAATTCATTATTAAATGCAGCGCCACCTAGTGGACCTTCTGTCATTATATCAAGTGCGTTTACAATACGTCCCGGCTTACCAAAATCGCTTTCCCACGGTTGCTCGTAACCTGGAATACGTAAATTTGATACAGTAAAGCCAACTAACCCTGCTTTTGGCTTAGAGCCACGACCAGTTGCGCCTTCATCGCGAATCTCACCACCAGAACCTGTAGCCGCACCTGAGAATGGCGCAATAGCTGTTGGGTGGTTATGCGTTTCAACTTTCATTAGTATTTCAATGTCTTCTTGATGATACGCATATTCACCTTGCGCATTTGGGAAGAAGCGACCCGCTTTTGAGCCTTTCATTACTGCCGCGTTATCTTTATACGCCGACAATACATTTTCAGGATTTAACTCAAACGTATTTTTAATCATTTTAAACAGCGATTTTGGCTGCTCTTTTCCATCGATTGTCCAGTCAGCATTAAATATTTTATGGCGACAATGCTCTGAGTTTGCTTGTGCAAACATAAACAATTCGATGTCGTTAGGGTTACGTCCTAACTTTATAAAGTTTTCTACCAAGTAATCTATTTCGTCATCAGCAAGGGCAAAACCTTGCTCAACATTGGCTATTGCTAATGCTTCGCGTCCGCCACCTAAAATATCGACAGACGACATTTGGCGTGGGGCATCACTGCGAAACAGCTGAGCCGCATCTTCAAGCTCACTGTGTGTGGCTTCAGTCATGCGGTCGTGCAATAACGCAATTACTTGTGCAAGTTGTTCTGCGTTTAAATTACCTTCAACATAATAAGCAATACCGCGTTCAACACGGTGAACCTGCTTTAAACCACAGTTGTGGGCGATGTCGGTAGCTTTAGATGCCCAAGGTGAGATGGTACCTGGGCGAGGTGTAACAAGTACAAGTTTGCCAGCTGGGGTATGCTCAGCAATGGTTGGACCGTAAGTTAATAGTTTTTCAAGCTTGGTTTGCTCAGCGCTACTCAACGGCGATGTTAAATCGGCAAAGTGAGTATACTCGGCATATACGTTAGTGATTGGAAGTTGCGATTGTTGGCAACGCGCTAAAATTTTATTAACTCTGAACTCTGAAAGTGCTGGTGCACCACGAAGGATCAACATAGATAATTTCATCCGGGGTTAGGGATTGAACGATATTTTAGGCACGCATTATAGTCCAATTAGCATTCAGATTTAACTCAAAATTACGCTTTTCATAAAATTAACTTTTCAGCTGTATTTATAGTCTGTTTTAGTTAATAAAATAAAAGGTAAAGTGACGTGATGGCTTAGTTTTGCTATAACGGTGGCTGGCGAGTTTAAGGGGCACTCAATGTTCAAAGAAAAACTAATAATAATCATTACTTTAGTTATGCTGTTGTGCGCATGTGATATGCAAGAACAGCCAACTCAACTCGCCCAAATAAAAGAGCAAAACAAAATACGTGTGGGTACGCTTGCGAGTGCCAGTAATTATTATCAAGCAGTACAAGGAGAGCAAGGTTTTGAATATGAGTTATCTCAAGCCTTTGCTGATTATTTAGGTGTAGAGCTTGAAATAGTCCCTTTCTTTAACTTATCTGACATGTTTGAACGCCTTGAAAAGGGGGATTTAGACTTAATTGCCTCAGGACTTACCTACAATAAAACCCGTGCAGAGCAATATCGCTATGGCCCAACTTATCGCACAATTAGCCAAAAGTTAGTTTATAAACAAGGGCGCGTTCGCCCACGTGATTTTGATGATTTAGATGGTAACTTTACCGTTATAGCTAAAAGTAGTCATTCGCTTACTTTACAAAAAATGAAAAAAAACAATCCTGAACTCACTTGGACCGAAAGCGAAGAGTTTGACGAAGAAGAGTTACTTCAAGCAGTTATTGATGGTGAGATAGATTACACCCTTGCCGATACACATACCTTGTCGCTGTTTCGTCGGTATCACCCTAATTTAAGTATTGGCTTTTCAGTTACCCATAACGACCCAATCGCATGGATACTCAACAAATCTAAGGACGACTCTTTATATGCTCTACTTGTACCTTTTTTTGGTGATATAAAACAAAGTAATCAACTTTACGTACTCGAAGAAAAATATTTTGGGCATGTACGCCAATTTAACTATGTAAATACCCTAGCTTATATAGAAGCGATAAAAGAAACTCTACCAACATACCAACCGTGGTTTGAACAATATGCAGGTAGTCTTGATTGGCGTTTACTAGCAGCGCTTAGTTATCAAGAATCTATGTGGAATCCTCGCGCTAAATCGCCAACAGGCGTTCGCGGTATTATGATGTTAACCCGCAGTACAGCAAAACAAGTGGGTGTTACTAACCGATTAGAGCCAGAGCAAAACATTCGCGGTGGCGGTAAGTATTTAAGTAAGCTTATTAAGCGTATTCCCGACAGAATCCCGCAACCCGATAGAACATGGCTTGCATTAGCGGCCTACAATGTAGGTTGGGGACACGTTAATGACGCACGTATAATTACCGAACAGCAAGGCGCAAGCCCTGATAAATGGGCTGATGTAAAAAAACGCTTACCACTGTTAATTAAAAAGCGCTATTACCGTAAAACCCGCTATGGTTATGCGCGTGGCGATGTAGCGGTTAAATATGTTGATAATATTCGTCGCTATTACGATGCACTTGTTTGGCTAGATGAAAATAATGCTATTACAGAAAAACCTGAATCAATCGTAGAGCTAAGCACTGTAATCGAGCCAAAGCTAAACGTAACAAGTGAGATAAAAATTGAGGCAAGTGAAGCTCAAATACAAAAGCAACTACCTATAATTGAGCCCGAGCAGTCAAGTGAAAAAAATAACTAAGATTAATTTAGGTGTTTATTTTTGACCATATCTATAAGCGAAATTTAAGTAAATTAAATATCTGTTTACTTGTCATCAAATGATCACTAATGTGTGTTAATTGTATATCATTAATTTATAAGATATACCTCGTGCCTTTCTCACTCTTGCATTAGGAGAAAACATGCTAAAACGTAGACGCACACAAAGATTAAAACGTAATGTAATTTATTCAACGGCCACACGTCGTCGTGTTATGTTGCGCAAACTGCACAAAAAGATTATCTGGCGTCGCCGAATGTTTGCTATGCAGCAAATGGTAGAGTCAGAAATATCCCCTGCGACTAATTAAAGATTAGTCGCATCACGAGCAGCTTTTTTAGCTGCTTTAATTTGTGCTCTTCTACGTTTAAAAAAATCTGAAATAGTATTGCCACACTGCTGTGCTAAAACACCACCACACACTTCAACTTGATGGTTTAACCTCGGTTCTTGTAATAAGTTCATAATTGAACCAGCAGACCCTGTTTTTTCGTCGGCTGCACCAAATACTAAACGCTTTATTCTGCTATGCACCAACATTCCTGCACACATAGAACAAGGCTCTAATGTTACGTACAGTGTACAATCTATTAAACGATAGTTGTTAAGCACTTTTCCGGCTTCTCGTACTGCGATCATTTCGGCATGGGCAGATGGGTCGTTATCGGTTATTGAACGGTTGTACCCTACTGAAATTAGCTGGTTATCTTTTACTACAATCGCTCCTACAGGGATTTCATCAAGCAACTCTGCCTGCTTTGCATACAAAAGCGCTTGCTCCATCCAGTAGGAATCATCAAATGGCTCGTTCATTCTTTCTACTTAAATAACTTTTTATGCTGTGATTATACCTAGTTAGCACTCTAAAGTGCGTCATTCATTACTTTATTGCAAAAATAAAACAATATTTACCCGTTTGTAATGGCTCACTCGTGCTGATTTACGCTATAATCTCACGCTTTTTTTATTTAGCTCACAACACGGGTAGCAAATGAAATTTCCTGGACGCCGCAGGCATAAACATTATTTTCCAGTGGAAGCCAAAGATCCACTTACCAATCAACTTAACGCAACAGAGCGATTACAACGTAGTTATATTACGGGTATCGATCAGATCGTTGTTGATATAGAGGCAAAAGTTGATCAAGCTTTCCTTGACGAATTTCAACTACGTAGAGGTATGTCGCAAGTTATTGATAGCGACATAACAAACGCCTTATACGATCGTTTAAAATTAAACGATATGGTTGATTTTGAGTTTGCCGGTGGGACCATTGGTAACACTATGCACAACTACTCTGTACTTGCAGATGATCGCTCAGTTTTATTAGGCGTAATGAGCGAAAATATAAAAATAGGTAGCTATGCTTACCGCTTTTTATGTAATACCTCAAGCCGTGTAGATTTAAACTATCTTCAACCAGTAGATGGGCCTATAGGTCGTTGTTTTACATTAATTGATGAAACCGGTGAGCGTACTTTTGCAATAAGTGCGGGCCTAATGAATCACTTACGTCCTGAATCTATCGATAAAAACCTTATTGAAAATTCATCAGCATTAGTGATCAGTGCCTATCTTATGCGTACGCAAGGTAGTGAAACGATGACTGAAGCGACTATGCAAGCGGTAAAATACGCTAATGATGCAGGTGTGCCAGTTGTTCTTACACTCGGTACCAAGTTCTTAATTGAGCAAGACCCTACCTGGTGGGCAAACTTTGTTGAAAAGCATGTTGATATTCTTGCTATGAACGAAGAAGAAGGGTTAGCTATTACGGGTTTTGAAGACCCACTCCTAGCTGCTGATAAAGCACTTGATTGGGTAGATTTGGTAATTTGTACTGCTGGCGAAAAAGGCTTATTTATGGCCGGCTACGTTGACGAAAGTTTAAAGCGCGAAACCGAATACCCGTTATTACCAGGAGCAATACCTGATTTTAATCGATACGAATTTTCACGTGCTATGCGTAAAACCGAGTGTGATAAGCCTATCAGAGCATATAGCCATACAGCCCCATTCATGGGTGGACCTGACTCAATTAAAAACACCAATGGTGCAGGCGATTGTGCTTTAGCGGCTGTACTACATGACTTATCAGCAAATGTTTATCATAAACTTAACGTGGCAAACTCTGCTAAGCATCAGCAACAAGCTATTACTTACTCATCACTATCGCAAATTAGTAAATATGCTAACCGAGCTAGTTATGAAGTGTTAGTTCAGCACTCTCCTCGCTTATCTCGCGGTTTACCAGAACGCGAAGACTGCTTAGAACAGGTTTATTGGGAACAGTAAATAACGGTGGGAGCAAGTATTGCTCCCTCTCGATTTCCTAAAAAATAGAAATATCGAGCTTTTTAGATAGTAGTTCCAGCGCCGCAATTCCTGCTACCGAATTACCAAACGAATTAAGCCCTGGAGAATAAACAGCTACCGTAAACTTATTTGGTAACACGGCTAAAATAGTCCCTGACACTCCCGACTTACCTGGCATACCTACTCTGTAACCAAAATCCCCCGCAGCATCATATAAACCACTCGTGAATAAAAGCGAATTTAGCTGCTTATTTTGACGACTACTTAAAACACGATCGCCCGATCGATTATCAACACCTTTATTAGCTAAAAAATTATAAGCTTTGGCTAATTCAATACAGTTGAGCTCAATAGAACAAAAGTTAAAGTAAGACCATAAAACATCATCGACTTCATTTTCAAAATTACCAAACGACTTCATTAAATGTGCCATAGCAGCATTACGATGCCTAAATTCATACTCAGAATTAGCGACTTTTTTATCAATCACTATCCCTCTATTACCAGCTAACAACCTAAAGGTCTCGAGCATAGAGTGCATTGGTGCAGATAAGCGGCTGTACAACGCATCACACGTTACAATTGCGCCTGCATTTATGAAAGGGTTACGAGGAATCCCTTTTTCAAACTCAAGCTGTGTAAGCGAGTTAAAGGCAGTCCCTGAAGGTTCCTTTCCAACTCGATGCCAAAGCTCATCACCATAACGTTGCAGTGCCATAGTAAGTGTCATAACTTTAGAAACTGATTGAATAGTAAAACGTTGAGAACAATCCCCCGCACACACAGTCTCACCATCAGTTGTATAAATAGCAATAGAAAATTGCTCAGGATCGACCTCTGCTAGGGCCGGTATATAATCAGCTACTTTTCCTTGTGATAATAAAGGGCGTACTTCATGTGCTATTTCATCAAGCACCTTTTGATAATCAGCTGTAGGCAAACTAGACCTCTATATCATCATTCATAAAAATTGGATTTTAGCACGCGCGAATAGACGCAACTAGTTTTGTTGTTGAATTTAAAGGGGGATGTTTTTCTTAATTTTAAAAAGCAAAAAACCCGTCACATTGCTGTAACGGGTTTCTCTTAATTAAATCCTAGTAATGTCGTAGTGCCCACAGCGGTAGAGAGTCACATAGCAAATGCTAGACTATCTTTGTGTCGGGGCGTCCTTCTGCGGGGCTCGCCTTAGAACTATTTTATTTCGCCACTGAGTTCGGCATGGACTATTTACAAAATTCCAAAAAGCAAAAAACCCGTCACATTGCTGTAACGGGTTTCTCTTAATTAAATCCTGGTAATGTCGTAGTGCCACAGCTGTGGAGAGGCACATAGCAAATGCTACACTATCTTTGTGCCGGGGCGTCCTTCTGTGGGACTCGCCTTAGAACTATTTTATTTCGCCACTGAGTTCGGCATGGACTATTTACAAAATTCCAAAAAGCAAAAAACCCGTCACATTACTGTAACGGGTTTCTCTTAATTAAATCCTGGTAATGTCGTAGTGCCACAGCGGTGGAAAGCCACATAGCAAATGCTACACGATTATTAACCTTGTCGTCACTTAGTGTGCAGAGTTCTACTAATTTCAAAAAGCAAAAAACCCGTCACATTGCTGTAACGGGTTTCTTTTAATTAAATCCTGGTAATGTCCTACTTTCACATAGCAAATGCTACACTATCATCGGCGCTGTTTCGTTTCACTACTGAGTTCGGCATGGAGTCAGGTGGGTCCAAAACGCTATTGTCACCAAGAAAATTCTTTTCAATTTTCTTATTTTAATTATTAAGATTAAAGTCCTTCGACTGAATTTGAAGCCTGGTAATGTCCTACTTTCACATAGCAAATGCTACACTATCATCGGCGCTGTTTCGTTTCACTACTGAGTTCGGCATGGAGTCAGGTGGGTCCAAAACGCTATTGTCACCAAGAAAATTCTTTTCAATTTTCTTATTTTAATTATTAAGATTAAAGTCCTTCGACTGAATTTGAAGCCTGGTAATGTCCTACTTTCACATAGCAAATGCTACACTATCATCGGCGCTGTTTCGTTTCACTACTGAGTTCGGCATGGAGTCAGGTGGGTCCAAAACGCTATTGTCACCAAGCAAATATGGTGCAAAGAATTAATGACAAGCACGTAGTGCTACCATTTTCTTTGCGCAAGGTGCTTCAACTTTAACGCTACGCGCTAAGAGTCACCTCTTGAATTTGGAAAATATCTGATAATATTTTTTAAGTCTTTCTAAGTAATATCTACTTTAGTTATATTAACTTCTTCGCTTGTTTCACTATCACATAAAACGCGTTTGGCGTTGTATGGTTAAGCCTCACGGGTAATTAGTACAAGTTAGCTTAATGGCTCACACCACTTCCACATCTTGCCTATCAACGTTGTAGTCTTCAACGGCCCTTCAGAGACTTTAAAAGTCTAGTGAGAACTCATCTCGAGGCCTGCTTCGCGCTTAGATGCTTTCAGCGCTTATCAGTTCCGAACGTAGCTACCGGGCAATGCCATTGGCATGACAACCCGAACACCAGCGGTTCGTTCACTCCGGTCCTCTCGTACTAGGAGCAACCCCTCTCAATTCTCAAACGCCCACGGCAGATAGGGACCGAACTGTCTCACGACGTTCTAAACCCAGCTCGCGTACCACTTTAAATGGCGAACAGCCATACCCTTGGGACCGACTTCAGCCCCAGGATGTGATGAGCCGACATCGAGGTGCCAAACACCGCCGTCGATATGAACTCTTGGGCGGTATCAGCCTGTTATCCCCGGAGTACCTTTTATCCGTTGAGCGATGGCCCTTCCATTCAGAACCACCGGATCACTATGACCTACTTTCGTACCTGCTCGACGTGTCTGTCTCGCAGTTAAGCTGGCTTCTACCATTACACTAACCGTACGATGTCCGACCGTACTTAGCCAACCTTCGTGCTCCTCCGTTACTCTTTAGGAGGAGACCGCCCCAGTCAAACTACCCACCAGGCACTGTCCGTAACCCCGATTCAGGGGCCAACGTTAGAACATCAAAACTACAAGGGTGGTATTTCAAGGTTGACTCCAACAAAACTAGCGTCTCATCTTCAAAGTCTCCCACCTATCCTACACATGTAGGTTCAATGTTCAGTGCCAAGCTGTAGTAAAGGTTCACGGGGTCTTTCCGTCTAGCCGCGGGTACACAGCATCTTCACTGCGATTTCAATTTCACTGAGTCTCGGGTGGAGACAGCGTGGCCATGGTTACACCATTCGTGCAGGTCGGAACTTACCCGACAAGGAATTTCGCTACCTTAGGACCGTTATAGTTACGGCCGCCGTTTACCGGGGCTTCGATCAAGAGCTTCTCCCTAAGGATAACCCCATCAATTAACCTTCCGGCACCGGGCAGGTGTCACACCGTATACGTCATCTTGCGATTTTGCACAGTGCTGTGTTTTTAATAAACAGTCCCAGCCACCTGGTCACTGCGGCTCCCGTCCGCTTAGAGAGCAAGTCTCATCACAGATAGGAGCGTACCTTCTCCCGAAGTTACGGTACGATTTTGCCTAGTTCCTTCACCCGAGTTCTCTCAAGCGCCTTAGTATTCTCTACCTGACCACCTGTGTCGGTTTGGGGTACGATTCCATATAATCTGAAGCTTAGAGGCTTTTCCTGGAAGTATGGCATCAGCAACTTCATCACCGTAGTGACTCGTCTCGTGTCTCAGGTTTAGTGTTCGTCCGGATTTACCTAAACAAACGCCCTACTCACTTTCACATAGACTACCAACGCTATGCTTGCTTAGCCTGCTCCGTCCCCCCATCGCAATTATATCGAGTACAGAAATATTAATCTGTTTCCCATCGACTACGCCTTTCGGCCTCGCCTTAGGGGTCGACTTACCCTACCCTGATTAACATGGGATAGGAACCCTTGGTCTTCCGGCGTGGGAGTTTTTCACTCCCATTATCGTTACTCATGTCAGCATTCGCACTTCTGATACGTCCAGCATACCTCCCGGTACACCTTCAACCGCTTACAGAACGCTCCCCTACCACTCAGAATAAATTCTGAATCCGCAGCTTCGGTGCATAGTTTAGCCCCGTTACATCTTCCGCGCAGACCGACTCGACCAGTGAGCTATTACGCTTTCTTTAAAGGATGGCTGCTTCTAAGCCAACCTCCTGGCTGTCTGGGCCTTTCCACATCGTTTCCCACTTAACTATGACTTTGGGACCTTAGCTGGCGGTCTGGGTTGTTTCCCTCTTCACGACGGACGTTAGCACCCGCCGTGTGTCTCCCGGATATTACTTTACGGTATTCGGAGTTTGCAAAGGGTTGGTAAGTCGGGATGACCCCCTAGCCTTAACAGTGCTCTACCCCCGTAAGTATTCGTCCGAGGCTCTACCTAAATAGATTTCGGGGAGAACCAGCTATCTCCCGGTTTGATTAGCCTTTCACTCCTAGCCACAGGTCATCCCCTAACTTTTCAACGTTAGTGGGTTCGGTCCTCCAGTTGATGTTACTCAACCTTCAACCTGCCCATGGCTAGATCACCGGGTTTCGGGTCTATACCTTGCAACTAGTCGCCCAGTTAAGACTCGGTTTCCCTACGGCTACCCTATTCGGTTAACCTCGCTACAAAATATAAGTCGCTGACCCATTATACAAAAGGTACGCAGTCACCCAACAAGTGGGCTCCTACTGCTTGTACGTACACGGTTTCAGGTTCTATTTCACTCCCCTCACAGGGGTTCTTTTCGCCTTTCCCTCACGGTACTGGTTCACTATCGGTCAGTTGGGAGTATTTAGCCTTAGATGATGGTCCACCTATATTCAGTCAAAGTTTCACGTGCTCCGACCTACTCGATTTCACTTAAAATGTCTTTTCATGTACGGGACTATCACCCTGTATCGTGGCGCTTTCCAGCAGCCTTCCATTAACACATAATAAGCTTAAGGGCTGTTCCGATTTCGCTCGCCGCTACTTTCGGAATCTCGGTTGATTTCTTTTCCTACGGGTACTTAGATGTTTCAGTTCTCCGCGTTCGCCTCGTTAACCTATGTATTCAGTTAACGATACCTGCAAGCAGGTGGGTTTCCCCATTCGGAAATCCTAGTCTCAAGCGCTTTTTACTAGCTTGACTAGGCTTATCGCAAGTTAATACGTCCTTCATCGCCTCCAACTGCCAAGGCATCCACCGTGTACGCTTAGTCACTTAACCATACAACCCAAACGGGTCTTTGTTTTGTGACAGTTTAACTTCGCCAGAAGTCAATATTGAATACTAAAGTAGATACCAATCAATCAACTCATAAGAGTTAACTAAATGGCACTCAATGGTACTGCTACCATTGTTTTTTTTACTTTTGAAAACTCTTGATAAATACACTGTATTCATCAGAATTTTATTATCAGCTTTTCCAAATTTTTAAAGAGCATATTAATTAGTTATTCCGAAGAACAAGCACTAATTAACAATCATCTGTGTGGACACTACGAACAAATAAGTTCTAAATCGTATAAGGAGGTGATCCAGCCCCAGGTTCCCCTAGGGCTACCTTGTTACGACTTCACCCCAGTCATGAATCACTCCGTGGTAAACGTCCTCCCGAGGGTTAGACTATCTACTTCTGGAGCAACCCACTCCCATGGTGTGACGGGCGGTGTGTACAAGGCCCGGGAACGTATTCACCGCGTCATTCTGATACGCGATTACTAGCGATTCCGACTTCATGGAGTCGAGTTGCAGACTCCAATCCGGACTACGACGCACTTTAAGTGATTCGCTTACCTTCGCAGGTTCGCAGCACTCTGTATGCGCCATTGTAGCACGTGTGTAGCCCTACACGTAAGGGCCATGATGACTTGACGTCGTCCCCACCTTCCTCCGGTTTATCACCGGCAGTCTCCTTAGAGTTCTCAGCATTACCTGCTAGCAACTAAGGATAGGGGTTGCGCTCGTTGCGGGACTTAACCCAACATCTCACAACACGAGCTGACGACAGCCATGCAGCACCTGTATCAGAGCTCCCGAAGGCACCAAACCATCTCTGGTAAGTTCTCTGTATGTCAAGTGTAGGTAAGGTTCTTCGCGTTGCATCGAATTAAACCACATGCTCCACCGCTTGTGCGGGCCCCCGTCAATTCATTTGAGTTTTAACCTTGCGGCCGTACTCCCCAGGCGGTCTACTTAATGCGTTAGCTTTGAAAAACAGAACCGAGGCTCCGAGCTTCTAGTAGACATCGTTTACGGCGTGGACTACCGGGGTATCTAATCCCGTTTGCTCCCCACGCTTTCGTACATGAGCGTCAGTGTTGACCCAGGTGGCTGCCTTCGCCATCGGTATTCCTTCAGATCTCTACGCATTTCACCGCTACACCTGAAATTCTACCACCCTCTATCACACTCTAGTTTGCCAGTTCGAAATGCAGTTCCCAGGTTGAGCCCGGGGCTTTCACATCTCGCTTAACAAACCGCCTGCGTACGCTTTACGCCCAGTAATTCCGATTAACGCTCGCACCCTCCGTATTACCGCGGCTGCTGGCACGGAGTTAGCCGGTGCTTCTTCTGTCAGTAACGTCACAGCTAACGGGTATTAACCGTTAACCTTTCCTCCTGACTGAAAGTGCTTTACAACCCGAAGGCCTTCTTCACACACGCGGCATGGCTGCATCAGGCTTGCGCCCATTGTGCAATATTCCCCACTGCTGCCTCCCGTAGGAGTCTGGGCCGTGTCTCAGTCCCAGTGTGGCTGATCATCCTCTCAAACCAGCTAGGGATCGTCGCCTTGGTGAGCCATTACCTCACCAACTAGCTAATCCCACTTGGGCCAATCTAAAGGCGAGAGCCGAAGCCCCCTTTGGTCCGTAGACATTATGCGGTATTAGCAGTCGTTTCCAACTGTTGTCCCCCACCTCAAGGCATGTTCCCAAGCATTACTCACCCGTCCGCCGCTCGTCAGCAAAGTAGCAAGCTACTTTCTGTTACCGCTCGACTTGCATGTGTTAGGCCTGCCGCCAGCGTTCAATCTGAGCCATGATCAAACTCTTCAATTAAAAAGTTTTATGTCTTTCGACAGCTCAATGAATTCTGAATTTTTTAATATCTTTCGATATTGAATTGACTGTGCCGAATAATTACCGAAATAACTATTCTGTTGGTCACTCAGTTTTCAATTGAGACTCTAATTTGTTTGCCTCGCTACCTAAGTAGTTTGGCTGTTAGAACTCAATCTGTACGAGTGCCCACACAGATGATTGCTTTATATTGTTAAAGAACGTTTTGAGTCGCTTTAGCGTCTCAAGGGATGCGAATAATACACCCTTTATTTTTCGAGTCAATACTTAGTTTTAAACTTTCTTTTTAGAAGATTCAAAACCGAAGTTTTATTTAACTCTCTGAGTAGTTCGTGCCTCGCTATGCGTTTGCCTTTCCCGTCTCAGTGGGGTCGCATTATAGGGAGCGGCGGATTTTACGCAAGCGTTATTTGCATAAAATAGTAATTAAAATTAAGCCCCAAGCAAGCGCACACGATAAGCACAAGTTACCCACAAAACCCTGTTGATAACTCTTGTTTTTACATAGCTAAACCATACTAAAGCTTTTAATTAAAACCCTAAAAATACAAAAAGCACCTTATATAGGTGCTTCTCAAAAGTAATAGTTATTAGAATCTAGGGTCTGTTTATCTTTCAAGGTTAAATTTACAGCAGCCTGTTTGGTATTCAGGCAAGGCAGAGCCTATGTAGTGTGGTTACTCCCCATAAATAGGCGATAACGTAGCATTAATGCCAAACAGCCGCTGCCCAAAGGGTTCTTTCTAGGGGCTATTTACTCTTTGTTACTCGGTTTTTACTTATTCTTACATGGATGTAAGCCAGTAGGGTAACGCAGGAGCAGTTACCGAGCCCACTAGGTTACAAATCTCGCGCCGCGATTAAACAACCCCTAGTTTGAACAAATTTAATCCGCAAAGAGCAACAGACCCTAGTATAAAATACTATATAACTTGCGACGATACTTAGCTGCGAGTGCGTCGCCATCAGGTAAAGAGGCAATAATGGCTAAAAAGCTTGGTTTTGCTTCGTTGAAATTCAGATCTTTTTGCAGCACTTTAAATAGTACATCCAATGCTTCTTCTTTTCTGCCTGCTTCATTGAGTAAAATACTGAGCTCTTCTTTTAATTCTAGGTCATTTGGGTACTTTTCTACTTGTTGTTGCTTTTCTTTAATCTCTGGTGAATCTTTTGCTTCAAGCGCGGCTTCGCATTTTGCTTTTATATTATTAAAGTAAGCATCTTGCTCTTGTGCATCTATTGTATTTATAAGCGCTTGCGCTTCATCTACCTTGTGAATTTGAATACATATGTCTGCTAGCACTAATTTGATACGTGCATTCCCGCTGTCTATTTCATAAGCTTGCTTTGCATAATTAAATGCAGCATTTAAATCTGACTTTAATAACGCTTGCTTTGCTTGTTCTAACAGTAAGTCTTGTTGCGCAGGTAAATGCTTTGCTAGGGCTTCGCGTATTTGTACTTCGCTTTGAACACCTGCAAGTAAATCTACTGGTGCAGAGTCTTTTAATAATACAAGCGTAGGCAGTGTTTGAAGACCAACTTGTTGCGCAAGTTGAGAAGCGAGTGCTTGCTCTGCATCGCAATCTAGGTTTGCTACTACTATATGGCTTGCATATTCTGCTGCTACTTTATCTAAAATTGCAGCCTGTCCGATGCAGTCAGGACTTTGAGGAGAGAAAAAGTTAAGCAACACCAATTTTTGTTGTGATGTTTCACCGAGTACTTGTTGAAGGTTTTGCGCATTAATACTAACTATGTTGCTCATTGAATTGATTGCCATATTCGTCTATTTAGGTTTTTATATGGTGGTGAACATAATAATTACAAGTCATATACCTAAATCACTCGGTATACATATTCAACAATAAGGGAAAATATGAAATTAACTTACCTAAGTGCAATACTTTTATTAGCAAGCTCATTAGTACAAGCAAATGGACTCGATCTGAATTTAAGCAAAGCCATGCCAGCTATTGAAAAGTTTTACCTCGATTTACACCAATCCCCAGAGCTCTCTTATCACGAACAAGAAACAGGTAAAAAGATAGCAGATAGATTAACTCAGCTGGGTTTTAAAGTAACAAGTAATGTAGGTGGCTTTGGTGTAGTTGGTATTTATAAAAATGGTGAGGGGCCGACAGTAATGATCCGTACTGATACCGATGGCTTACCTATAATAGAGCAGACAGGAAAGTCCTATGCCTCAAAAGTTAAAGTAACAGACGAGCACGGTGCAAAAGTAGGTGTAATGCACGGCTGTGGCCACGATATCCACATGAGTTCTTTTATTGGAACTGCAGAGCAGTTAATTACTCATAAAAAACAGTGGCAAGGTACATTAATGATGATTGCACAGCCTGCAGAAGAAGTAGGTGGGGGTGCTAAAGCGATGCTAAGCGAAGGACTATTTAGTAAATATGCAAAACCTGATCATATAATTGCTTTACATGTAAGCGCTAGCGTCCCCGCTGGTAAGATATCAATGAAAAATGAATACACGATGGCAAGTGTAGATTCTGTCGATATTACAATTAAAGGTAAAGGTGGTCATGGTGCTTATCCGCATACAACTATAGACCCAGTGGTTATAGCTTCACGCACTGTACTTGCTCTACAAACAATCACAAGCCGAGAGCTTTCACCGCTTGAGCCTTCTGTTATTACAGTGGGGTCTATTCATGGTGGTTCAAAACATAATGTGATTTCGGATGAAGTAAAATTACAACTCACTCTCAGAAGCTATAACCCCGATGTAAGAAGCGCTCAAATAGCTGCTATCAAACGTATTACAGCTGGGATAGCACAAAGCGCTGGATTGGATGAATCAAACTACCCTGTAGTATATGTACATGAAGATGAATCGATTCCATCTACTTATAATAACCCTGCACAAACAGACATTGTTAGAAACTCTATTGCCAGCGCAATTGGCGATACTAATGTACTTGAAACACAAGCTGTAATGGCGGGTGAAGATTTTGGCCTATACGGACGCACCGATGAAAACATCCCTATTACCTTATTTTGGCTAGGTGGCGTAAACCAAGCACAATATGCAGATTCGATAAAAACAGGTGAGGTACTCCCTTCCCTACACTCTAGTAAATTTGCACCAGATTATAAAGTTGCTATCCCTACCGGAATAAAAGCAATGAGTAACGCTGTTGTTGCCTTATTTAATAAGTAACCTGAGTTCAGGTTAAGTAATACCAATTCAACATTAAGCAATATGGTTTAATAAAATGGCTCTGTTGCTAACTAGCAACAGAGCTTTTTTTATAACTCGACTTTTTAAAGGTCGCTTTTCCACCTCGTTTAGCAAAACGTTTTTTAGGTGAGGTTTTTGGTAACTTCGCAAATGCATTGCTATCGCAGTTTGCTGCTAATTGAACAAACCCATTTAGGTCAGCAAGTAAAGGCTGTAAAAATTGCTGATAACTCATTGCCTGCTGTGCAATATCACCTAAGCTCGACTCCCACTTTGCGGTTAAATCAGGACTCGCTAAACCTTGTGGTAATACGCTAATAAGAGCAAGTCCCGTTTCGGTCGCTCTAATTGACTTACCTTCACGTTTTAAAAAACGCCGCTTAAATAGCAACTCGATTATTCCCGCACGTGTTGCCTCCGTACCTAAACCATCAGTGTCTTTTAATACTTTTTTAATTTGTGGATCTTTAACATAACGGCTAATGCCCGTCATCGCAGCCAATAATGTGGCATCGGTAAAATAAGCAGGGGGCGACGTATGCTTTTCGACTACTTCGCCTTTATCGCAAAAAAGAGGCATACCTTTTGTTAAAGGAGGTAGCGAGGCTTCATCTTTTAATTCAGATTTACCCATTAACACCTTAAAACCCAAGCTTACATCTTGCTTTGCATTTGCCTTAAAAAGCCCACCAGCAATAATTACCTCAGCTTTAGTTTCGTTATATATATAGTCGGGATAAAACTGAATTAAGTAATGACGGCTTATTAATTGATATACCTTTGCTTCGTCACCGCTCAAACTCGCTGACTTTAACTGTTTAGCCGTAGGCACAATGGCATGATGGGCAGCCACTTTTGAATCGTTAAAACATTTACTACGCTTTTTTACATCAGCCCCGTTTACTAATTCACTGCTTTGCCCACCATTAGCACTTATTGCCTTAAAAATAGCAGATGCTTCTTGATGGTGATCTTTGGGTAAATAACGATTATCTGAGCGTGGGTAAGTAATTAGTTTATGACGTTCGTAAAGTATTTGGCAAATATCCAATACTTTTTGAGCTGGCATACCAAATGCTTTAGCGGCATCTATTTGCAGAGCAGATAAATTATAAGGTAATGGAGCACTTTGCTTTTTTTGTTTTTGGTCGAGTGAAGTAAGCTCAGCACTTTGCTTTGTAATGCGTGAAGCAACATTTTCTGCAAGAGCTTTGTTAAGTATTCGCCCTTCTTCATCTTGATGTGGCTCACATGCTTTGCTTGGAACCCACTTAGCTATGAATGGTTGATTATCTGGAGTAAACAAATGCGCCAATACATCGTAAAAAGGCTTAGATACAAAATTCGCTATTTCGTTATCTCTATTAACAACAAGACCTAAAATAGGGGTTTGAACCCGCCCTACCGAAAGCACATTACCAAATCCTGCTTTTTGCCCAGCTAATGTATATGCACGCGTTAAATTCATACCAAATAACCAATCCGCACGAGAGCGCGCTAAAGCAGATACACTTAACGGAATAAAATCTCGATTAGAACGCATAACGCCCAGTGATTTTTTTACCGCAGATAAATTTAAATCACTAATGAGTAAACGTTGCGTACTTTGCTTTTTAGCCTGACTTATTTTAGCTTCTTCTATTACTTGGTCAACCAGAAGCTGGCCTTCGCGGTCTGGATCGCCAGCATGAATAAGTTGCGAAGCTTGTTTAATTAATTTTTTTAAAACAGTGAGCTGTTTGCGAGTTTTGGTTTTGGCTTTTAACTTCCACTGCTCAGGTATTATAGGTAAGTGATCAAACTGCCACTTTTTAAAGCGCTCATCATAATCATCAGGCTCTGCTTGTTCTAGCAAATGCCCAATACACCACGAGACACAATCACCGTTAGCAACTTCTATATAGCCATCGTGTTTTTTATGTGGTTTTGGTAACGCATCAGCAATAGCGCGTCCAAGTGAAGGTTTTTCTGCAATGTAGAGTTTCATAGCTTGCTCACCACTGTTTATATAAACAGTAGTCTAGCACATTAGTTTAAAGCTATAAATTTTATTGTTCGTTTGATGCAATATTGCGCTTGTTACTTAAGAAATAAACTAGCGGTAGGTAACAAACAACAACGGTACCAATATTAATGAAAGGCAATAAGGTTTTATAAATATATGTACTATAAGAAAGATCCCATAGATGGCGATCAACCAACCTAAATAGCTGTAAAATAGGGGCACTTATAACAACTAGTTGACCGATAACACACTGCCACAAATAAATTTTGTCTTTTATTCCTAAATAGGCGATCAAAGCCATCCAAGCAAGATCATTAAATGCCCAAATAACGTAACGATATATATAAGTACTGCTATCGAACTCTTTTAAATAGTCGTTGATCAACGCTCCATAAAAAAAAAATACAGCAGTAACCAACACAAAGCGTAATGCAAGGTGATCTTTGCGTAGGTAAAACACAAAAATAGCAGGGCTTAATATAAAAACCCAGCTACTCTCGAGTAACCTAGAAATACTTTCAAACCATTCAGGCAAAATATTACACTCAGCCTATTTTTTATCAGGTTCTTTATCATCATTATCGTCATTACCACCGCCATTACCTGGCATATAACTAAATTTATCGATATTCTTCATGGCTGACTCCGTTACATTTGTTATTGAAAGCTTACTTTATGATAAATAAACGTATTTGCCAAGTAAAGTTACCTAACATCAATAGGTGCTGACTCTTTTGCCTTACCTTGTAAAATAGAAATCTCTACACGCCTGTTACGACGGCGGTCTTCATCTGTATCATTTGGTACAAGAGGTCTTGTTTCAGCTCGCCCAACAACCATCATCCGAGTTTTGTCAAAGCCTTGTACTTTTTGTAATTCACTTGCAACAGCCACAGCACGTTTAGATGATAAATCCCAATTATTAACATACAGTTCATTCGACACCTGAAAATCATCGGTATGCCCTGAAACTGTAATCTCTCCTGGCACATCTTTTAAAAGAACACCGATATCTTGAATTATAGGTTTAAACTTAGGTTGTAAAAATGCACTACCTGAAGGAAAGGAACCGTTTTCTCTAATACGAATAATTATTTGCTGCCCTAAAGACTCAAGCTCTATTGCACCATCAATAATTTGCTTTTCAAGCTGCTGCGCGATTTTTTTAACAAGCTCGTTTGTTTGTTCTTGATCCGCTGCTGAAATAGCCTGCTCTGAAGATTTTTCCTGCGAAGTGCTCCGAGACTCACCACCACGTTTATCACCTCGTTGTTCTTGCCTGCCGCCAGCTGAACTTTCATCACCGGCTTGAAATTCAAGCATTTGCTGAGTCATTTCTACGGTTTGCTGCTGAATAGTTTCAATTGGTGTAGGTTCTGGTTTACCTGGCGTAAACTCCATTGCAATAACCGAGGTACCTTTGGGAATATCTTTTACTTCTATTTTGTTTTGTACACCGAAAGCAAACTTCATCGAGCCTGCTATTTGTTTAAATTTAAGTACATCCATTTCAGAAAATGCAAGCAAGAGTACAAAAAAGCACATCAGTAAAGACATTAAGTCGGCAAAGGTCCCCATCCAAGCAGGTAAACCAGGAGGCGGACATTTACACTCTTGCTCAGACATGGTTACTCCTCAGTATCAACTTTACGTTTTGATTCAGCTAAGTAGTTCTTCAAAATACCTTCAATCACTTTTGGATTTTGACCATCTTGGATACCTAAAACTGCATCTAAAATCAAACGTTGATTCATCGCCTCTTCGTCTTTACGAAGTTCCAATTTAACTTGAATAGGGATAGCCACTACGTTTGCTAAAAAGGCACCGTATAAGGTAGTTAATAGTGCAACAGCCATTGAAGGACCAATTGATTTTGGATCGTCCATATTCGATAACATAGCAACTAAACCAATAAGCGTACCAATCATACCCATTGCAGGAGCAATATCGGCCATCGCTTTAAATAAGCCTGCGCCCATTTCATGTCGTGTTGAAGTTAAAGTGATATCTTTTTGTAAGGTCGCTCTAACAACGTCAGCATCGTGACCATCAACTAGCATATCTACACCTTTACGCATAAATTGATTTGGTATTTCAGCTTCCTCAAGCGCCAGAAAACCGCCCTTTCGAGCTGAATCTGCAAGTTCAACCGCTTTTTCAATTAACTCTTCCGGCGATTCAATTTTAAACATGAAAGCTTTAGCGGCAACTTTACCTATCCCAAAAAATTGTCCCATGGTGTAATTAGATAAAACTATAAATATAGAGCCACCAAATACAATTACCACTGAAGGGGTATTGTAAAACATGGCCATTTCACCACTACTACTCATAAACATGGACATGACAATTAAGCCAATTGCGCCAAGGATCCCTATTATGGTTGCTAAATCCACATTACCTCCAGAGGTTTCATGCACTAAGGCCTTATTGTAAAACTTTTATTATTAACTGCTTATCGGCAACATGCTAAATTGCTTGAGTCATATATGAAAATAAACATAAAAAACAATTCCAAGATTATTTTTAAACAAAGTTACAATGTTAATATAACGATTAATCATTTAAATGATATCAGTATGACCGTAATTAAGGCTTTATTAATCCACATAAAGTAACATTTAGCCGTAATAGAAGAAAAAAACATATCATTCTTTGACCTAGTTTAGCATTCCCCCTAAAATTGGCTCCTAAATTTATCAAGTAAGCTGAAATAAGATGGCGACTAAAAAACCTGAAAACTTAAGTTTCGAAGAAGCACTAGAAGAATTATCAATAATTGTTAGTGATATGGAACAAGGTGATTTATCGCTTGAGCAGTCATTGAAGCAGTTTGAACGCGGTATTGCTCTAGCTAACGCTTCATCTGGTAAACTCAAGCAAGCAGAACAAAAGGTATCTATTTTAATGGGTAATGGCGATAAATCAGTACTTACAAACTTTGATAATGATATGGAATAGCGGTGAGCATTAAAGAACATATTGAGCGTGCTCAAATAGACGTTGCATCAGCACTAAACCTTTATTTTGAACAAGCACTTGATAGTGATAGAGCAATAAAAGAAGCAACTCATTACAGTTTGTTTAATGGTGGAAAAAGGCTGCGCCCATTTTTAGTCTACGCAACAGGCAAAATATTAGGGGCAGACAAAAAAGATTTAGATATATTAGCAGCAGCTATTGAATGCATACACAGTTACTCGCTAGTACATGATGACTTACCTGCTATGGATGACGACGATCTGCGTCGTGGTCGACCAACTTGTCATATAGTTTATGGTGAAGCCCAAGCAATTTTAGCCGGCGATGCTCTTCAAACTTTAGCTTTTGAACTAATTGCTAAACATAGTTTTAACTGCTCTGCTCAAACACAGGTAAAAATGATAGCGGCACTCGCCCACGCATCAGGCCTTGAAGGAATGGTTTCAGGTCAAGGTTTAGATATTGCAGCCACTGATAAAATAATTACAGTACAAGAACTTGAGCGAATACATAAGCTAAAAACTGGCGCACTTATTAATTGCGCAATTACACTTGGTGCACTGTGCAGCGAAAATGTTGATGAACAAACCTTAGAAAACTTAAGCGTTTTTGGGTATGCTATAGGGCTTGCATTTCAAGTACACGACGACATTTTAGATGTTGAAGGCGATACGGTTACTTTAGGTAAACCACAAGGCTCCGATATTGCCGCGAATAAAGCGACATACCCTGCGTTATTAGGTATGCTAGGCGCTAAAGAAAAGGCACAAAACTTAATACAACAAGCCCATGAAGCGTTGGCAAATATAGATGCAGACACCACACTTCTTGCATCGCTGGCAAATTACCTAATTGAGCGTGACCACTAATTATTACTCATACGTATTGCAATTAACACTGACATTATTACTCAACATTAATTATTCGTAAAAGCTTTGGATTAATTAATGTTAGCGAAGGATATATATAAAACCATGACACTTGATAGTAGCAAGTATCCATTACTTAATTTGGTTGACGAGCCAGCCCAATTGCGTGATTTAGCGCAAGATAAACTCCCTGCATTTAGCAATGAGCTGCGCGATTATTTACTCAACTCAGTATCGCAAAGTAGCGGTCATCTAGCGTCTGGTTTAGGGACGGTTGAACTAACCGTTGCGCTGCATTATGTTTATAACACTCCAGACGATCGCCTAGTTTGGGATGTGGGTCATCAAGCTTATCCACATAAAATCCTTACAGGTCGTCGCGACCAAATGCACACTATTCGCCAAAAAGACGGTTTACACCCTTTTCCTTTTCGCGATGAAAGCCAATACGATACGTTTAGCGTAGGTCATTCAAGCACCTCTATTTCAGCCGCTTTAGGTATGTCTATTGCCGCCCAAAAAGAAGGCAAAGGTCGAAAATCTGTAGCCATTATCGGTGACGGAGCAATAACCGCAGGCATGGCATTTGAAGCGATGAATCATTTAGGTGATGTAAAATCAGACATGCTTATTATTTTAAATGATAACGAAATGTCGATTTCTGAAAATGTTGGCGCCTTAACAAATCACTTTGCCCGAATTTTATCAGGTAGCTTTTACACTAACATTCGTGAAGGTAGCAAAAAGTTACTCTCAGGCGTGCCTCCGGTAAAGCAACTTGCCAGTAAAATGGAAGAGCATATTAAAGGCATGATGATCCCAGGTACCTTCTTTGAAGAATTAGGCCTAAATTACATCGGCCCAATTGATGGTCACGATGTAAACATGCTTGTAGATACATTACGTAATATGCGTAATTTAAAAGGTCCGCAACTTTTACATATAAAAACGCAAAAAGGTAAGGGTTATAAACCAGCTGAAGCCGATCCGATTGGCTATCATGGCGTACCAAAATTTGACCCAAGCACAACTAGCTTACCTAAATCTAAACCTAGTGCAGCTACTTTTTCAAAAGTATTTGGCGATTGGTTATGCGATATGGCAGAGCAAGACAGCAATTTAATGGCGATTACGCCAGCAATGCGCGAAGGCTCAGGTATGGTGCGTTTTTCTAAAGAATTCCCTGACCAGTATTTTGATGTGGCCATTGCAGAGCAGCATGCTGTTACTTTAGCTGCTGGTTTTGCCTGTGAAGGTTTAAAGCCTGTTGTGGCTATTTACTCAAGCTTTTTACAACGTGCATATGACCAATTAATACATGATGTTGCACTGCAAAACTTACCTGTATTATTTGCCATTGACCGGGCAGGCATTGTTGGAGCCGATGGTGAAACTCACCAAGGTGCGTACGATTTAAGCTTTATGCGCTGTATTCCAAATATGGTCATTATGGCACCAAGCGACACTAACGAGTGTCGCCAAATGCTATACACCGGTTATAAAGCAAACTGCCCTGTTGCAGTTCGTTATCCTCGAGGTAGCGCAGGTACTGCAGACATTGAAAGCACTATGCAATTGCTTGAAATAGGCAAAGCAAATACGGTTAAACAAGGCAGAAAGATTGCCATTTTATCATTCGGTACATTACTTGAAAACGCACAGCTTGCCGCAAATGAATTAGATGCAACGCTTGTTAATATGCGTTTTATTAAACCACTTGATACTGCACTTTTAAATGAGCTTGCTACTAGCCACGATGTAATTGTTACGCTTGAAGATAACGCGATTGCTGGCGGTGCCGGCTCTGCAGTTAACGAATACTTCGCAACGCAAAAAGCTGATATTAATATCCTTAACTTAGGTATTCCTGATGAGTTTATTAAACACGGCACGCAAGATGAAATGCACGATGAAATGGGATTAGGCGAGCAAGGAATATTAACCGCGATTAAAACGTTTATTAATTAACTTCTATACATTTAAATGTAGAGCACATTAAAAAAGGAGCCTAGGCTCCTTTTTTAATGTCAAATATTACCCATCAGCTGATCAGCGCATCCACACTTTAATATCAGCTAGGCCATTACTTTGTAAAATACCTAATTGTTGGTCAACGTTAGAGTTTTGCTCAAACTCAAATGCATCAAGCTGATCATCAAATGTAATGTTTGCAACACCATCGCCACCACGCTTTTTAACTTGGTGCAGTGCAATATCAGCTAAGTTAATAGATGTCTCCCAACTGATTACTTGCCCACCTAAAAGTGGTAACGGGTAGAAAGACCAACCAATTGACGCCATAATATTAGTACTTTTTCCATTCGGAAGCTGGAATGAATACTCTGCAACAGCTTGGCACAGCTCCGAAGCATAGCTATCTATTTTATTACATTTAAAATCACGCAGTAGGAGTAAAAATTCATCGCCACTCCAACGCGCTACGTAGTCGGATCCTTGTGTGCGAGAGTTAAGTAATGCTGCCATTTGCTGCAAACAGCTATCACCCGCTATTGGGCCATATGCATCGTTAATTCGACTAAAGTTATCAAAGTTGATTATTAGTAAAACAAGTGACTTACCCTGAGCTTGCAGCGATTGAGAATTACGTTGAAAGTGTTCGATATCTTTAGGCAATTGATCGAACAAAAATCGACGACTACGAAGCCCCGTAAGCTCGTCTGAATGACTTACTAGCTTGAGCTGTGAATTCACTTGATTAAGCTTATCATTAGCTTGACGTAACTCTAATGTACGTTCGGTGATCAATCCCTCGAGTGCTTCTTGCTTTCTGCGCTCTTGTGCTCTAAATACCCAAAAAACCAAGTAAAAAAACAAAATGAAGCCACTGGTGATCAACAATCTAAAATAAATAGTTTCATCAAAGCGCTCTGGCACAATAAAGCCGTATTCAGCTTCTTGTGCTTTACTCCAATCTTCACCTTGTCGCTTTGCTTCAAGCTGAAATAAAAACGACCCTGCTGGTAAGTTAGTATAAATAGCTTCTCTACGTGTATTTGCATAACGCCAATCGCTATCTAAGCCACTTAGCTTATACCTAAATTCAATGCTGTTTGGTGCATAATAATCTATAGCCGTGTAGGTAAGCGTTATATCTCGCTCATCAGTTTCTAATGATGGTTTTTGACCTAAGGCTGCAGTTGTTAAATTACGCAATGGTGTGGTAATTGTTTCTACTTTTGGCTTCAATGACAACACGCCAAATAGCTCTACGTTTTTAGGGATCTCTACAATCCCTTGCAAACTAGGATACCAAATTGAACTGCCAATATTAGCAACTGCGTCATGGCCTAACCCACTACAACACTGATTAGCTTTACCATCGAGTTGACGATCAAATGAAGAAATAACTTCCTCTACTTTTAAGCTTTTAATATCTGCTTTGAATTGATCTACAGGCATCCTATAAACGCCTTTCATGGTGCTAACCCAAACATGTTTTAGCTTTTCATCGTATTCGAGGCTAAAAATTGATCCATATGGTAGACCATTAGCCGCATCAAGTTGACGCCATTGCCCTTGGGTACTTCTATAAAAAAGCCCGTCGTTAAGAGAACCAATTAAAATACCTACACCATCAATATGCAGTACACTTGTTACATAAGCACTTTCTAAAGATGTTTGATCACCAATTTTTTCAATGCCACGCTCGGTAAAGTAATAGGCGCCTTTACTTGTACCTATCACTCCAAAATTAGTTTTATCCAATACGTAAGTAATAAACTTACTACCTAAAAATGCATTATACGCAAACGGCGTTAGTCCCGCATAACCAAGACGATATAACCCCCGTCCAGTGCCAATCCAAAAACCACCTTTGCTTGAACGGCTTATAGCAAATACAGGGTTATCACGTAGCGCACGCCCTGGAACGGTATAAAGTGTATTATTCTCATAAACAAATAAACCTCTTCCTGTGGCTATATAGAGTCGCTCACCATCAAACTGTAAGTCATGGACTGACGATCGACTGTATTTACTACTAGGGATCAGATTTATAAAGCTTTTACTTAAATCAAAGTAACCAATACCACTTTTGTTGGCGACCCATAATTTACCATCAGGTGCTTGGCTTATTGCCATAACGGCCTCAGTCATCTCAGATACAGCTGAATGTCGTTCAACCCGCCCTTCATGCGCAAGCCATAAGCCCTCACTGAAGCTTGCTAGCCATACATTATTTTTATCATCACGAAAAATATCTGCAAACCAAATACTTTGATCTAGTTGGCTTGGCTCAACCCATTGCCATTCGCCTGACTTATCTCTAAATAATAAACGCCCGTAAGTTGAAACCCATAATCCACCATTGGTATCACTCATAAACTTATAAACAGCTGAATTATTAGCATTGGGTAAAGGAAATGGCCTTAGTTCATCATCTAAATCTAGAAAATATGCACCTAGTTCTGAAGCCAAGTATAAATTGCCGTTCAAAAATGATAAATCATGCACAATAGTTTGCGCTAAACGCTCTGGTAGCGATATTTTTGCAGTGAGCTCTAAACGTAATTTAGAAAAATCGGAGGCGTTTTTAGTAAGGCGTAATAAATGACGGTCATTAACCAGCCAAATACCTTCCGGAGAAAGTGCCATTTGACTAACTGAGCCGACAATTTGGGTGATTACTGTCGCATTGACAATAGGTAGTTGACCGCTAGCGTGAGTTTGCAAGTCAACTTGCCCTCTATCAACATAATACAAACCATTTGCTGCAATCCAGATACTGCCTTTAGAATCTTCTAAAATATCCCTTACAGGGCCTTTAATATTAAATTCTTGTGCTGCAAATGTTGCCGGGTTAATTACAACTAATCCGCTTTTAGTACCTATCCACAATAACCCGTTCGAATCGATTAAAAGTTTATTAATACCATTACTTGGTAAAAAATAACTATTTTGGGTACTATAGTTAGTAAATGTTGTTCCATCAAAACGGCTTAACCCAAACTGAGTACCCAGCCACATATAACCTTGCTGATCTTGCACTACACTTTTGAGTGATTGTGACGGCAAACCGTCTTTTATATTCCATTGCTTAACGACATAATCAGTAATTGAGGCCCAGCTTGGCGTCGCGCACAACATCAGTACACAAACCAGTAAAAATCGCATCATATTGCTGCCACCTAGTTAAACAATTCAAATATAAAAATTAAAAGGGTAGTAAACCCACTTTTATTAACGCTTGCAAACAAATAAGCGAAAAAATACCAGCCAATATATCATCAGCCATAATACCTAAACCGCCATGTACTCGTTTATCTAGCATACGTATTGGGCCTGGTTTTGCTATATCAAAAAAGCGAAATAACAAAAAGCCAACTAATAAACTCTGCCAGCTAAGCGCTGCGCCAATCATGGTAATGTAATAGCCAGCCACTTCATCCCATACAATTGCAGGATGGTCGTGCACGCCTAAATCATCAGCCGTTTTACCACATGCCCATATACCAAATATACTGATCACTACAGCAAACACAATTTGTAACCATAATGGATAGTACATTGTCATAAAAATAAATGGCAGTGCAGCAAAAGTACCAAATGTACCAGGCGCTTTAGGCGCAAGGCCTGTGCCAAACCCTAAACCAAAAAATTGGTGCGGACGCTTTAAATTAAACTTGCGGTTATTATTCAAACCTGCTCCTTTGCAAAATGCTCAAAGCCATGCTGCTCAAAATTAAACTCTTCACCATTATATAAAAGCTCAATTTGGCCATCACCACTTTTAACTTGTCCTATACATACGGCATCTACACCATATTGACGTAGTTTTAAATCCAACATCCCTTTATTACTATCAGGAACAGTAAATAACAATTCGTAGTCATCGCCGTAGCTAAGAATAAACGGTAATTGCTGATCAAAATCAAGGCTCGATTTCATCGCATCTGATGTAGGAATACTTTCAACATTAATAACAGCACTTACTTGCGACATATCTAGAATATGGCCTAAATCAGCAATAAGACCGTCAGATACATCAATAGCCGATGATGCAAGTCCGCGTAAAACTTGGCCAGCTGCTACGCGAGGTGTTGGATAATCGAAACGTTTATTAACATATTTTAAATGTTCAGGCTCTATTTTAAAACCTTGCTTGCGCGATTCAATAGCTAAACCTGCATCCCCTAAAGGACCTGTAACATAAATCCAATCCCCCACTTTAGCACCACTTCTGCGCAGAGCTTTCCCCTCAGGTACCGTTCCTTTTGCACAAATAGTAATAGTTAATGGCCCTTGAGTCGTATCGCCACCAATAATTTGTACATTAAAGTATTCTGCAATTTCATGCATGCCTTCAGTAAATTCTTCAATCCACTGCGGATCTATACTTGGCAATGTGAGTGCAACCGAAACCCATGTTGGTTCAGCGCCCATTGCAGCTAAATCACTTAAATTCACAGCGAGTGCTCTATGACCTAATGCACGAGGGGAAATATCATCAAAAAAGTGCACGCCAGCAACAAGAGTATCTGTTGTAACGGCAAGTTGGCAATTTTGTGGAACAGAGACCAATGCGCAATCATCCCCTATTCCTAGCTTTACATCACGACGAGTGATACCGCGACCTTTAAAGTAGCGATTAATTAATTCAAATTCCTTCATACACAAAAAAGCCGACCTATGCCGGCTCTCCTTTTAACGGTTGTTTAACCAATCAATCTGAAATTTAAAATTTAAAATTCAGATTGAATTGTTATTACTTGCGTAAATGCTTAACAGCTTTATCAAGTACACCGTTTACAAATTTATGGCTATCTTCAGCGCCAAAAATTTTGGCAAGCTCAATACCTTCGTTAATAGCAACTTTATAAGGTACGTCTTCACGGAACTTAAGCTCATAGCTGCTTAAACGTAAAATTGCACGCTCAACCATATCTAAGTCATCAAACGGACGTGTTAAATGTGGTGATACAGCTTCGTCTAGTTGCTTGTAATTTACAGCAACACCCGTCGCTAAATCTTTAAAGTATTCAACATCAATTTTAGTAACGTCTGTTTCGATCAACATTTGTTGTTCGATATCGGCAATTAGATTGCCACTTATTTGCCAAGAATAAACGGCTTGGAGTGCTAAGATACGTGCTTTACGTCTTGCTGCTGGTTTCACAAAAATTCCTTAAACTTAAATTTTATCTAACACATTAACCATTTCAAGCGCGCCTAAAGCAGCTTCGCCGCCTTTATTGCCCATTTTGGTGCCAGCACGCTCAATTGCTTGTTCAATGCTTTCTGTGGTTAATACGCCAAATGCAACCGGGATATCATACTCAAGTGATACTTGCGCAAGACCTTTGTTTGATTCGCCAGCAACTAGGTCAAAGTGTGGTGTACCACCTCTGATCACTACGCCTAATGCGATGATTGCATCATACTCTTTTTTTGCTGCAACGCGTTTAGCCGCTAAAGGTAATTCTACCGCGCCTGGTACATAAATAACGGTAATGTCGTCATCAGATACGCCACCAGTGCGTTTTAGCTCATCAACAGCACCTGCAAGGAGGCTGCTACCAATAAAGTCATTAAAACGAGAAATGACAATGGCAAACTTTTTGCCTGGAGCGTACTTATTACCTTCAATAATTTTCATTTGATAACCCTAAAAATAAGTTCAAGCGGTTGCGATTGCGCAAAAATTGCTGCGCATCATACCATAAAAATAAAATAATAGCCTAGTTTAAGCGTGATGCTTATTGTGGCTCAATGTAATCAACAACTTCTAAATGAAAGCCCGAAAGTGCATGGTACTTTTTAGGGCGACTCATTAATCGCATTTGTTTAATTCCAAGATCGGCAAGTATTTGCGAGCCTACGCCAACAGTACGAGATGTACCTTTGAATTTACGTGGCGTAACGCTTTCGCCAGCATCAGCTGCCGCGAATGCTTTTACTGTTGCTTCTAATTCTTCAGTGCTTTCTTGCTTACCTAAAATAACTAAAGCACCTTCATTTTTAGCGATATAAGCCATTGCTTCAGAAAGGCCCCAACTACGGTCAGCACTTCTGTCCGAAAGTAGGATATCGTTAAAGGTACTTTGCAAATGTACACGTACATTTGTCGGTTCTTGCTCTTTTATATCGCCTTTAAGCAATACGTAGTGTAATTGGCCGTCAATTGTGTCTTTGTAAGTCACCAAATCAAACTCACCATGCTCTGTTGGTAACTTACATTTTGCTACTTGCTCAATTGTTGTTTCGTTTAAGTTGCGGTATTCGATTAAATCAGCAATGGTGCCAATTTTAATATCGTGCTCTTTCGCAAAGACTTCTAAATCAGGGCGACGCGCCATGGTGCCATCAGCATTAAGTATTTCAACAATAACAGATGATGCTTCAAGCCCAGCCAAACGCGCTAAATCACAGCCAGCTTCGGTGTGTCCTGCGCGAGTTAATACGCCACCAGGTTGTGCCATAATAGGAAAAATATGCCCCGGCTGCACAATATCACTTGGTATTGCACCTTTAGCTATAGCCGCTTGCACTGTGCGCGCTCTATCTGCTGCTGAAATACCGGTTGTAACACCTTTTGATGCTTCTATCGACATTGTAAAGTTAGTCGAAAATGCTGCACCATTGTTTTTAACCATCAACGGTAAATCAAGTTGCTCGCAACGCTCTTGCGTCATGGTTAAACAAATTAAACCACGGCCATGGGTAGCCATGAAATTAATCGCTTCTGCGCTAATATGCTCAGCAGCTATTATTAAATCGCCTTCATTTTCTCTATCTTCATCATCCATTAAAATAACCATTTTACCGGCTTTAATATCGTCGATGATTTCTTGCGCACTGTGTAAATTCATAAATTTGCTCGTGTAAGTTATCAGTTTCGTTATTTAATAAAACCCGCTTTAGCGAGTAAGCTCATCGAAATATCAGAGCCCGTTGGTTGCTCTGCACCTTTTATAAGGCGCTCTAAATAACGTGCAATTTGATCGACTTCTAAATTAACTTGGGTACCTACTTTAAAATGAGCAATTGTGGTTTGCTCACTCGTGTGTGGGACAATTGTTAATTTGAATTTATTACCTTCTACAGCGTTTACTGTCAGGCTTATACCATCAATACATACCGAACCTTTGTAAGGAATGTATTTCATTAAATTTTCTTCGGTTGTAAGCCAATATTCTGTTGCTCTGGCGTTTGCTGTAATACTTGTAATTGTTGCGATACCATCAACATGGCCAGACACTAAATGACCGCCTAAACGAGAAACAGGTTGCATGGCTTTTTCAAGATTCACCGTTTGTCCTAAAGCATAGTGAGCAAAACCGGTCAAACTAATCGTCTCATTAGATAAATCCGCACTAAAACCATCAATATGTTTATCAACTACAGTTAAACAAACACCATTGGTTGCAATGCTGTCACCTAACTTTACGTCTGTCATATCAAGATCAGCACTTTGGATACGAATGGCTAAGTCGCCTTGTTTTTTTTGTAATAAAGCAATTTTGCCTGTGGCTTCTATTATCCCAGTAAACATAGCACTACTCTTTTTATTAAGTGATTTTAATGAGTTTTGACGCGGTGATACGTAAATCGTCACCAATGCGCGCACATTCATTAAATGTTAAATCAACGGTGTTTTGCATACTCGTCAATTCAGGAAAATTAACTAAACTTTTTGCATCATGGCCCATTAGTTTAGGCGCTAAATAAAAAACAAACTCGTCAACTAAATTAAGCTCTGTCATTTTACCAGCAAGTGTTGCGCCAGCTTCAAGCCAAACATTATTAAACTGCAGTTGCCCAAGTTTTTCTAAAACGGCTTGTAAATCAACTTTACCGTTACTTTCACTGACTTCAATATGCTTTACAAAATGCGGCCATTGCAATGATTTATCAACCTTAGTCGTAAATATTATTACATCACTTTGGATTTCAAATAAAGCAAGGTCAGGTGTTAAACGGTTTTGAGAGTCAATTATAACACGCACGGGCTGGCGAAGCGGCAAATCAGTAGGCAGTGTGCAAGGCAGCTCACTTAGTCGCACATTAAGTTTAGCATCATCGACTAACACTGTATCGGCACCGGTTAAAATAGCGCAGCTTTTCGCTCGGTATAATTGTACGTCTTGTCGAGCAGCAGGACTTGTGATCCACTTACTTTGCCCATTTTTAAGCGCTGTTTTACCATCAATACTCGCTGCCATTTTGCAAATCACATAAGGTAAGCCTTGCTCCATACGCTTAAAAAAGCCAACGTTAAGTGCGCGAGCTTGTGATTCGAGTAACCCGTAAGCAACGTCAATACCCGCGTCGCTCAGTATTTTAAGGCCTTTGCCAGCAACTTGTGGATTTGTATCAACCATAGCAGCAATTACTTTTACCACACCGGCAGCTTTTAAGCCTTCGGCGCACGGTGGCGTACGGCCATAATGACTACACGGTTCAAGCGTTACATAAGCCGTTGCACCTTGTGCATTTTTTCCAGCGACAGCCAGTGCATTTACTTCTGCATGACCTTGACCAGCTAATTGATGGAACCCCTCACCAATTATTTGATTATTTTTAACTAAAACACAGCCAACATTAGGGTTAGGTGTGGTAGTAAACCGACCTTTTTTGGCAAGCTCTATGGCGCGTGCCATATACATTTCATCATGTTCAGTAAAAGTAATTTGGCTTTGCATTTATTACTCCCCTAAGCGGGCAATTTCTTCGCCAAATTCGCGTATATCTTCAAACGAGCGATAAACAGAGGCAAATCTTACATACGCTACTTTATCGAGCTTTTTGAGGGCTTCCATAATGCATTCACCAACCAAATGGCTTGAAATTTCTCGCTCGCCTGTAGCACGCAACTGCGATTTTATTATATTCACTACTTCGTCTACTTGCTCTGTGCTCACTGGGCGTTTTTCGAGTGCGCGATTTAAGCCATTTAATAATTTATCTTCGTTAAATGGTTCGCGGCTGCCATCTTGTTTAATAACACGAGGCATAACCAGTTCAGCGCCTTCAAATGTAGTAAAGCGCTCGTGGCAGTCGTTGCACTCACGGCGCCTGCGAACTTGATGGCCTCCACCAACAAGGCGTGAGTCAATAACTTTAGTATCTTTTGCGGTACAAAATGGACAATGCATAGCTCGGTACTTCCGTTTTAAAACAAAAAAGACCGCTAAATAGCGGTCTTTTATCTTAGCAAAAAAATAGGGCCTGTTGATCTTTCAGGATTAAATTTGTTCTATCTAGGGGCGATTTAATCGCGGCGCGAGGTTTGTAACCTAACGGGTTAAGTAAAAACCGAGTAACAAAGAGTTAATCGCCCCTAGAAAGAACCCAAAGGGCAGCGCATGTTTGGCATTTATGCTGCGTTATCGCCTATTTATGGGGAATACCACACCTCATAGGCTCTGCCTTGCTCAAATACCAAACATACTGCTGCAAATTCAACCACGAAAGGTCAACACGCCCTAGCTGTTGTGCTCTAAATTACTGCTGCTTATGCAATTAAGCGTATACAGGTAATTTTGCACAAATTGCTTTAACTTTTTCTTTAACTTGCACCTGTACAGATTCATCAGTGATGTTATCTAGTACGTCACAAATCCATCCAGCAAGCTCTTTTGATTCTTCTTCTTTGAAACCACGACGAGTGATTGCAGGAGAACCAATACGCAAACCAGATGTTACAAACGGAGAACGTGGATCGTTTGGCACTGAGTTTTTATTAACTGTGATGTTAGCGTTACCAAGGGCTGCGTCTGCATCTTTACCAGTAATATCTTTATCGATTAAATCGAGTAGGAATAAGTGGTTTTCAGTTTTGTCAGATACGATTTTGTAGCCGCGCTCTTGCATTACAGCAACCATTGCTTTTGCGTTTTTAACAACTTGTGTTTGGTATACTTTAAATTCTGGCTGAAGCGCTTCTTTAAATGCCACTGCTTTTGCTGCAATAACGTGACATAAAGGGCCACCTTGGCCACCAGGGAAAACTGCGCTGTTAAGCTTTTTATAGATTGCTTCGTCGCCACATGCAGAAATAATTAAACCACCACGAGGACCAGCAAGTGTTTTATGCGTAGTTGTAGTTACAACATGTGCATGAGGAACTGGGCTTGGGTAAACCCCTGCCGCAATTAAACCTGCAACGTGAGCCATATCAACAAACAGGTAAGCACCTACTTTGTCAGCAATTTCACGGAATTTAGCCCAATCAACAATACCTGAGTACGCTGAGAAACCACCAATAATCATTTTTGGTTTGTGCTCAAGTGCTAGTGCTTCAACTTGTGCGTAATCAATTTCGCCCGTTGCTTCATCTAGTCCGTATTGGATTGCATTGTAAAGCTTACCAGAGAAGCTTACGTGAGAACCGTGAGTTAAGTGACCACCATGAGCTAAGCTCATACCTAATACAGTATCGCCTGCTTCTAATAGCGCTAGAAAAACAGCAGCGTTTGCTTGCGAACCAGCATGTGGCTGTACGTTTGCGTAGTCAGAACCAAATAATTCGTTAGCACGGTCAATTGCTAATTGCTCAACAACATCTACATGCTCACAACCGCCATAATAACGTTTGCCTGGGTAACCTTCTGCGTATTTGTTAGTAAGCTGTGAACCCTGTGCTTCTAGTACACGTGGGCTACAGTAGTTTTCAGATGCAATTAGTTCAATGTGCTCTTCTTGGCGAGCAGTTTCTTTAGTGATTGCGTCAAATAACTCTGGATCAAAATCCGAAATATTCATGCTACGTTCTAACATTGGGGTCTCCTAGGGCAACGTGTATGGTGTTTTTTAGAGGCTTTATTGTACGCTTTAAACGACTCTTTGCCTACGCTCTTAAGTTGAGGATATTTAAACAGGGATTGAAACTATTTCACAGACTTTTTAAGATGATATTTTTTAATAAGTACATAACTATTTTAAATGCATTTCATTTTTCACATTTAATTAGCTAATGAAAGCCTCTCTTTTTTGAATTATAATTTATAAAAAAAGCGGCCATAGCCGCTTCAATTGTTATTTTTTATTATCCTAGCTTTGCAAGTATTTCTGTACGTAATGCGTCGTAATCGGCGTTTATATCGCTTGCTAGACATGGTTTTGCTAATGCATCGCTAAGTGGTTTTGGCATATCCAATTCAATATTTAAAATATCCTCCACGCTTTCTTTAAACTTAGCAGGGTGAGCGGTCGCTAAAAAGATACCCGCTGCACCTGGCGTTCGATTTTCAACAAGACCTTGGTAAGCAATCGCAGTGTGAGGCTCTGCAACATAACCCGTTTGTTGAATTTTTTTCATCACCGATTGCGTGTCTTGCTCGTTTACGCTAGTTGAATAAAAGTTATCGTAGCTAAACCAGTTATTATCTAACATTGTTTGCACACGCGGCCAGTTGTTTGGCTTACTTACATCCATTGCATTTGAAAGCGACTCAAGTGTTGCGTTTGGCGTCCACGTTTTATCAAGCATAAAGCGCGGCACAGTATCATTTTGGTTGGTTGTTGCACTTAATTTACCTACAGGTAAGCCAATAACCGCACCAATCATTGCAGCACATACATTACCAAAGTTGCCACTTGGCACTGATATATGCGCTTTTGCGCGTTTTTCTTTTGGTAGTTGTGCAATGGCCTCAAAGTAATAACAAACCTGAGCAACTAAACGGCTAATATTAATTGAATTAGCAGAATTAAGCCCAAGTGTTGATTTAACTTCTTCATCTAAAAAGGCATTTTTAACCAACTCTTGGCAATCATCAAAACTGCCCTCAACTGCGTAACAATGAATATTGTTACCTAGCGTAGTAAATAGCTTTTGCTGAGCAAGTGAAATTTTGCCTTTAGGATATAAAATTACAACATCAATATTTGGCTTATTATAAAAAGCATGTGCAACGGCTGCACCAGTATCGCCCGATGTTGCGGTTAAAATAGTTACTTTTTCATCTTTATTAAATTGCGCCAAACACTCTGCCATAAAGCGACCACCAAAGTCTTTAAACGCAAGCGTAGGACCATGAAACAACTCTAAACAGTATGTGTTCTCTTCAACTTCCACCAGCTTAACTGGAAAGTTAAATGCATTTTTAACCATTTGTGCCACAGTGTCGCTTGGTAGCTCATCACCAATTAGGTGAGATAATATTTTGCCACTGCGTGTAACAAAGTCCATATCAAGCAATGCATCAACATCGGACAGTGGGGCAAGGGTTTCAGGAAAAAACACACCTTGATTACGACCCAAACCTGTTTTTACGGCTTCAACGAACGACACTTTTTGTGAGCTATCTTTTAAATTATGTAATTGCATGACTACCTATCCTATAAAACTGTTAATTGACGCGTGCCGTCGTTATCTAATTTACAAATGTGGCAAAAGCCTTGCTCGTTAATGTAATTTGCCTCTAACCACTGTGCGCATTGCTGTGCAGCTTCAAGTGTTTTACATACACTAAACAAGGTGGGTCCTGCGCCCGAAATACTCACTATTTCAGCGCCCAGCGCTGGCAAGCTTGCTTTGGCTTCACTAAAACCTTTAATAAGCGGTGCGCGGTAAGGTTCTGCTATTTCATCTTTCATTATGCTTAGCGCATCGTCAAAACGGTTAGTTAACAGTAAGCTACTAAATGCCGATAAACGCTGTGCAAACTCAACACTTGCATTCATGCTCAACTCTTTTGGTAAAACCGAGCGCGCTTTTGCAGTGTTGAGTGAAAAACCAGGGAACGCAGCAACGTAGTACCAATTATCATCAACAGGCAGTGCAATCGATTTATCAGGGATTAAATCACCTGTTAATTGCAAACCACCTAAATAACATGGCGTGATGTTGTCGTAATGACGACCGCCGCTTACCACAGCTTCAAAGTCAGCCATAAGCTCAATAAGCTCAACCTGACTCAAGTTAGTTTGTGCAAACTTATCAAGAGCTGCAAAGGTAGCCACTACCGAACATGCACTAGAGCCAAGCCCAGATCCAATTGGTAAATTCTTTTTAAGCTCGAGCTTTACGCTTGGCATATTAGGCGCAACATGCGCTCTAAAATGCACTAAACACTGGTACGCTAAATTTTCATTAGCATCACTTGGTAACTTGTGAGCGTAGTCGCCAGTGCAAATAAATTCGTCACTTGGTGCTGCACTTACAATGGCTACATCGCCTAATAAACTGCCATCAATTGGCGCAAGCGCTGCGCCAAGTGCATCAAAACCCACTGCAAAATTACCAATAGACGCCGGAGCATATACTTCAATCATAACGAGCTCCTAGCGCGATAACGTTTTTAAAATATCAGCAAATACACCCGCTGCTGTTACTTCAGAGCCTGCACCATAACCACGAATTACAAACGGACGTGGCTGGTAGTATTGGCTTAAAATAGCCAGCGCGTTTTCGCCATCGCGAATTACATTAAGGGCATGTTTTTCATCAACAGCCTCAATACCTACTTTACAGTGACCTTCTTTAATTGTACCTACATAACGAAGTACCTTACCTTCGCTCGCAGCACTTTGAATGCGGTCATTAAAATCAGCATCTAGGCTTGGTAGTTTTGCCATAAACTCATCAACGCTATCACCTTGTGCAAAACCTTGTGGTAATACTGACTCAACTTCGATATCGCATAGCTCCAACTTCATGCCGGCTTCGCGAGCAATGATCAATAACTTACGTGCTACATCGGTACCCGATAAATCATCACGAGGGTCTGGCTCAGTAAAACCGCTTTCTTTGGCTTTAATAGTTGCCTCAGAAAGTGATAAACCATCTTGAAGTGCGCCAAACATATACGAAAGTGAGCCTGATAAAATACCGCTAAACTCTAATAACTCATCACCGGCACCAAATAATGACTGCAAGTTATCGATTACTGGTAAGCCTGCACCAACATTTGTTTCGTATAAAAATTTACGATTATTCTTTTGTGTTGCCGCAATTAAATCTTGGTAATACGTGTATGAGCTTGTTGTTGCTTTTTTATTGGCAGCAACCACATGAAAGCCTGCATTTAAAAAGTCTACATACTGCGCAGCAAGTGCATCTGAAGATGTACAATCTACTAATACCGGATTCACTAAGTGGTTTTGCTTAACAAATTGCTCTACTAACTTTAAATCAAATGCTTGCTCAGATGAGGCTAATTTTTGCTGCCAATCACTAAAAGCAATGCCTTCGTTATCAAGGTGTAATTGACGAGAGTTAGCAACACCGTACAAGTTGAGTTTAATATTACGCTTTTCAAGCCAAGCTTGTTGACGTTCAAGCTGATTAATAAGCTCTTGCCCTACTAAGCCACAACCTAGTAAAAACACATCAATTGACGGCACATGTGTGAAAAAGTTTTCATGGCATATTTTTACGGCGTCATTACATAACTCACCATCAATTACCGCAGAAATAGCACTTTCTGTAGAATCCTGTGCAATTGCCACAATATTTACTTGCGCTTGTGCAAGCGATGCAAAAAACTTAGCTGCTAAACCACGGTGTGCGCGCATGTTATCACCCACTAAAGTAACAATGGCTAAATTGCGCTGCACTTGTACAGGCTCAATAAGCCCTGCTTGTAATTCAAGCTCAAATGCAGTTTGTAGCGCATCGAGTGCAAGTGCTAAGTCTGTTTCGTGCACACAAAAACTAATGCTAAATTCACATGATGATTGCGTGATCAATACAATTGATACGTTATCGTGAGCAAGCGCGTTAAATACCTTAGACGCCATGCCTACTTTACCTTTCATGCCAGGGCCTGAAACAGTTAACATTGCAAGGTCTTGTAAGCTAGAAAGCGCTTTTACGGGCTCATCAGATGAATAATCGTTACCAATTAATGAGCCTTGTGCGTCTGGGTTATGCGTATTTTTAATTTCACATGGCACGCCTGCTTTAGCACACGGTAAGATTGTTTTAGGGTGAAGTACTTTTGCACCAAAGTAAGAAAGCTCCATCGCTTCTTTATAAGATAAAAAATCTACTTTAGTGGCTTTTTTAATATAACGAGGATCAGCGCTATATACGCCATCAACGTCAGTCCAAATTTGGCAAATCTCAGCTTCTAAACATGCCGCAGCAATAGCTGCTGAGTAATCTGAACCATTACGGCCAAGCGTTGTAAGCTCACCTTTATCATTACTCGCCGTAAAACCAGGCATGATATAAATAGTTGCAGGGTTTTCTTTAAGCACAGCTTGAAAGCGCGCTTTACTTGCCACTAAATCCGCTTCTGCATCAATGTAACCACCCGTTGAAGCTATACAGCTTGTTGCTTCTAAGTATCTTGCATCTTGCGAGTTCAATAAAGCCTGCATTAAAGAAACACTAACGCGCTCTCCAAAACTAATTACAAATGCGCGAACTTGATCAGGGCAACACTGTATAAGCGATACGCCATCTAATTTATTTTTAAGTCCCCTTAGGTCTGGCCAGCTTGTAACTACTACGCCACTTTTTTCAACGTCAGCTTTTAAGCCTTCACAACGGCTAGCTAATGCTTGCCATTGCTGCGAAAAATCTAAGCCTTGCTCTGCCTCACTTGCTAACGCAACTAATGAATCGGTCATTCCACCTGGAGCAGAAAGCACCAATAACATTTCATCTTTTAGCTGTGCTTTAACTAATTGAGCTACCTGCTGAAGGCAAGTAAAGTCGGCAAGCGACGAGCCTCCAAATTTTAAAACGCGCATTGTTTATGTTCCTCATCCCATAAAACGAAAAAAGGCCTGTGTTCTAAGTGAACACAGGCCTTTAAATTTGTTGCACCGACCTATGCCACTATCCAGTAAGAATGGTGGTTGTAATAATAATGGTCAGTACGCGATTAATTGTTTTCATAGGTTAAGACTGCCTTAACAAAGGCTATGCTGTCAACCCCAAATTAAAAGATAAAACAGCCTTTTTGAACATGAAAAAACCTAATGAATGCCAAATTTATGCAAAATATTATTCATGCGGGTTTTATCTATTGGTTTATTTATAAAATCGATAGCGCCTAATTGAGTAACTCGTAACTTCATTTTGTCTTGAATATCTGCCGATATGACGAGCACAAAACACTCTATTTTATTAGCTTTGATATACTCAAGCACTTGAACTCCATCAACTTCAGGCATAGTTAAATCCAAACATAACAAATCAAAATTATGAGTATTTAATAGCTCAATAGCTTGTGCGCCATTTATTGCTTGCTGAATATCTGCATCAAGACATTGCTGCAAACATCGAATAACTTGCTTACGAGCCACGGTTGAGTCATCACATACTAAAATAGAAAAATTCATAATATTTACTACTGTATTAAGCATAATTAAATTTGTTAAAAAACAGCTATCCATAGCAACTTTATTTTATCTTATCACGGTCTCTTTATAAGCAAACAAAGTAATGGTAATTATTTACTCTTAAATTTTCACCCTACGATAAACTATAGTACTAGGCGTATTGTTCTTACATAACTAAACATGCTCATTTCGGTAGCTAATCAGGTACAAAGTTTGTAACCTAACCGCTTAGTAAAAATGTCGGGCTCTGGTTATGCATTCCTTGCTTAAAATCAAACATGCCGAAGTAAAATAAAGCTAAAGACTCAATGTAATCAGAAAATAAATTTTGATTACATTAACAGAAATCATTATTTAACTAAGGGGGAAAGTTAAATATCTGAGATACACTTCCGACTTTTAACACTTTTTAATAAGTAAAAATTAATTTTTATTTATTTTTACGCCTTTATTGACTAGCTTTTATATAAACCGCAGTTATTTAACTCAACCCAAGGAACCATAAATCACTTATGTTACAACAAAGCCTTTCTAAAAAGTTGCTGACCAGTGTGCTATCGGTCTATTTTTTGCTTACCTTTGTGGTCACTTGCGGACAAGTTATTGCCGAATATGTAAACACTAAGGACTATATAAGAGACGAGCTAACTACTTTACAAAAAACCTTCAGCCGAAGCCTAACCCGTGCTATTTGGGAACTGAATATAAAGCAAACCATAACAACTGCAGAAGGTCTGTTAGCTATTCCTATGATTGAAGGTATTATTGTCCGTGATGATAGTGGTGAAGTAATTTCGCAACTCGGCCGTTCTCTCGATATACATAAACTTTACAGCCAACAGCTAGTACAAGAAGAAGTCATGTTAGAGGACTCTAAGTCTGGTTTGTTTGGTTATACTTTTCCGCTTATTTTTGAGTTTTCAGGCAGAGCAACGCAAGTTGGCGATGTGACGTTATTTTCTAGTCGTGAAGTCGTTTTTAGTCGAATCATGGTTTCAATCTACTTTTTGATTGGTAACGCAATGATTAAAACTACTTTTTTAATCATTCTATTTCTAATGGCATTTAGAAAGTTACTCACAGACCCTTTATCTCAGCTAACAGATCAAATAGAAAACCTCGAACTAGACGAACTTGAAGGGCAACATATAGAAATCGAAACGGAGGAACATAATGAACTCAACGTTATGGAACAATCGTTTAATAAATTAATAGATAAAGTAGTCCAATACCGTCTAGAGCTCGAGCAAGCACAAAAAGAACTCATTATTAGTAATGAGAAGCTAGATCAACATAACATTCAATTAGAACAAGATGTAGCACGTAAAACATCAAATTTAAGCCAAGCAATGATGGATCTACAGCAGCAAAAATATGAATTAGAAAAACAAAAAATTGTACTTACTGACGAAGTTGATCTTCGTAGAAGTACAGAGCAAGAGCTGCTAACAAAACAAACTGAACTAGAACGCTATGTTGAAGAATTAAGTCTTGCACAAGAGCGCTTACTTGGCACTGAAAAAATGGCTGCATTAGGGGGACTCGTTGCTGGGATAACTCATGATATAAATACCCCTATAGGAATTGGGGTGACTGCAATTTCGTTTTTACAAGAACGCTTAAATCAGCTTGAAGCCGCCTATAAAGAAAAAACGCTTTCGCCGAAAGCCCTTGAAGAGTTCATTAATGACGCAAAGCAAAGTACGAGCTTGCTTACAACTAACCTTGATAGAGCCTCAGAACTAATTGCAAGTTTTAAACAAATAGCCGTAGATCAGGCAAGTGATGCAGTAAGAACGATCAATTTTAAAGACTACGTGAACGAGGTGATCCGTTCACTTCATCCCAAGCTCAAAAAAACATCTCATAAACTTCAGCTAGAATGTCCTGATGACTTAGTTTTAAATTTACCTGCGGGGGCAATAAGCCAAATTTTCACTAACCTAATAATGAACTCGCTAATTCATGGTTTTGAAAATATAAACAACGGCATTATAGATATAAAAATAGCCAGCGACGAAACATTTTTAACTATTGATTATAAAGATAATGGGAGCGGTGTTACAGAGCAACAACTTAAAAAGCTGTTTGACCCTTTTTTCACAACAAAACGAGATCAAGGCGGTAGTGGGCTTGGTACACATATAATGTTCAATTTAGTAAAACAAACTTTAAGTGGTTCAATTGAAGCGATTAGCGAACCAGGTGAGGGTTTGCACTACCATATACAATTCCCTAAAAACATGCCTAAACCCCTGCCTATTTTTAATCAGAATTAAATTGGCAGGAATAAAATCAAGCATTTCGAGATAGTGATTTTATTGTTATGATTGGGCAAATTTTTCAAATGGATCAGTACCCCTATGTGGTTTAGTAACCTTATATGTTATCGCTTTAAACAAGACGTTTCATACACGCAAGAAGATTTCGACAAAGCATTAGAGCAAGATTTATTTCGTCCATGTACAGGCCAGGAGCTTTCTACATTTGGTTGGACAAAAGCATTTGGAAAGCACGGTGAAACACTATCGCATTTTTCTCAAAAAAGTATTTTAGTCTGCGCTAAACGTGAAGAAAAGGTACTACCAGCATCAGTTATTAATGAACTTGTCGCTGAAAAAATTGACTTAATTGAAGCTGAAGAAAACCGTCCAGTTAAGAAAAAAGAAAAAGACGAATTAAAAGAAAACATTCTTCATGCTCTTCTACCTCAAGCATTTAAAAAATCGAGCTTACAATTTGCATTTATCGACCAAGAAAATGGCTGGGTAGTTGTTAATAGTGGCAGCTTTAATAAAGCCGAAGAGCTACTTGCATTGCTTCGTAAGTCACTTGGTACGTTACCAGTAGTACCTGCATTTGCAAACTACGACTTGGATGTATTTTTAACTGATTGGTTAACTAACTTTAGTACACCAGAAGGCTTTGCTATAGGCTCAGACGCAGAGCTTGAAGAAGCAGATGACAGCGGAGCACAGGTAAAGCTTAAAGGTCATGACTTGTCGTGTGACGAAGTTAAATCACATCTTGAAAGTGGCAAACGCGTAACCAAACTTGCTCTAGATTGGCAAGAACGCGTTAAGTTCATGCTACAAAATGATGGCTCTATTAAGCGCTTAAGTTACTCAGAAACATTAAAAGAAGAAAATGCGGATATCCCAAAAGAAGATATGGCTGTAAAACTAGATGCTGACTTTATTTTGTCATCAGAAGAGATTAAGCAACTTCTTGAAGAACTTACTCTTGGCTTAGGTGATTCTGACGATTTAGCTAAACCTGAACTCTAACTTAGAACTCTTTAATATTCTAAGAGCAAAGGCAAACTTTCGTATTAATAGCTAATTGCCAGAAATAAATACGCCGTTCATTTAAAATGAACGGCGTATTTATTTTATCTTTTTATACCAATCTTGCTTATATATGGGGTCTATTTAACGTTAAGTAAATTACGCTAGAACTAGGCAAAAATCTTTGTATCTAGTTGTTCTAAATAAAAATTTTCACGACGTTATAGTGCAATTTAATTCGTTAAATTGATCAAAGATTTATGCAGGTTGGTATTACTTATGAATCTTACTTTTCTAGCAAAATATCATGTATTTTTGCAAGGTCAGATTTACCTGCAATAATTTCATCTGGTGTTAAACCCGATAGTTCATGCGGAAACACCAACCACTCTTCAGACTCATGAATATAGTAATCTGGCACTGTATCTACTTTTGAGTTTTTTGGTTTGTAATATGGGCATGCGATACGAATATCACGTGGCAAGTTTAAACGCATAAGCTCTGAAAGTTTTTCTTTTAATGCAACAATACTACGACCAGAATCAAATACATCATCAACAATTAATAATGAATCGCCTGCATTCGCGTTTTCAACTATGTAATGTAAACCATGTACTTTAATTTCTTTCGATTGTTTACCAATACCGTAATAAGACGAAGTACGTACTGCAATGTGGTCAGTCTCAATGCCTTTGTAATCGTAATATTCTTGAACAGCAATACCGATCGGTGCACCACCTCGCCAAATACCAATAATAAAATCAGGACGAAAGCCATCTTGGTATACTTGTGCCGCTACGCGGAACGAATCTTCAAGCAGTTGTTGAGCTGTGATGTAGCACTTATCTGACATAATTAGAAACCCCAGTGGTGGATATAACGCTTGAGTGCAGCTTAGAGTTAAGCATAAATTAAACTCAAACAGGTATTGGCGACGGATTTTACCGCAAATGAAATAAAATTGCTTGCTTCACGTACAAAAAAATAGGCACCAAGTGGTGCCTATTCATTCAAAGTATAAAAAGCATAAATTTAGTAAATACTATGCTTTTTCTAGTAAAGTTCGCGCAACTGTACGCATACCTTGAGTAGTTGCACCCGCTGCCCACTGGCTTGTGCTGCCCATGTTAAACGCAGCGGCTAAATCTATGTGTACCCAACCTTTGCCGTCGTTTGGCACAAAGCGTGATAAGAAGCCAGCCGCATTTGATGCACCGCCGTAACCGCCACCCTTTTGTGCACGGCTATTTGCCGTATCAGCATAAGGAGACGGGCAGTTTTGTTGATGCCATTTTTCAAGAGGCAGTGGCCAAGCAGCTTCCATTTCTTGAGATGCAAAACTTTCAACTTCGCGTGCAAGTTCTTTATCAAGTGCAAATAAAGCATTGTACTCTTGGCCAACAGCAACAAGCGCTGCTCCAGTTAGTGTTGCTGCATCAATGATAAGTGGAGCGCCAGTCTCTCCTGCTGCCATTAAGCCATCAGCAAGTACTAAGCGACCTTCAGCATCAGTGTTTACAATTTCAACTGTCGTGCCATTTTTATAAGTAAGAATGTCACCTAATTTGTATGCATGGCCCGAAATTAAGTTCTCAGCACAACATAAAAACAGTTTAATGCGCTTTTCAATACCACGGTTAATAGCCAATGCTAAACCTGCGGTTACAGTTGCAGCGCCGCCCATGTCGCACTTCATACCAAGCATACCTTCGCTTGATTTAATTGAGTAACCACCTGAGTCAAACGTAATACCTTTACCTACAAGCGCAGCACTTACTGGTGCATTTTCATCGCCTGTTGGGTTGTAATCAAGCTCAAGCAATACTGGTGGGCGTTCACTGCCACGACCAACAGCATGGATACCAATCCATTGTTGCTCTAGTAAGGCATCACCTTTAATAATTTGGTAACTTACATGCTCAGGCGCTAATGATTGAATAAACTCAGCCGCTTTTTCTGCAAGGCTTTCAGGATAAATGTCATCGGCAGTGCCGTTAACCATTTCACGAGCCCAAATTGCTGACGTTTTTAAGTGAGCAAGTTCTTTAATATCTGATTGTGCGTTATCAACAAACTCAACACCGTTTAACGATTTTGGTGTTACAAAACCTTGATAAAAAGCCCACTGACTTTCTGTACACCAGGTATCGCCTGCTAGTTCAACGTTTTTAACGCCTTGGCTTGCAATAGTACGGCCTGCTTTTTGAACATTTTTTAATGTGTCTTGCTCAGATAAATGAACAGTTGCACCGCGCTCGTTAAAAGACAATGACGCATTATCGCCCCAATGACTCGCTGCTGCTTGTTCGCTTAGTTGAACAACAAATTTTTCACTCATGTTAGAATACCCTTGCACTTAAATGTGCCACCGAGTTTACTATAGAGCGCTTAAGTTCCCAACAGCTTGAGATAAATAACATAAACCACACTGCTGTGCAGTATTTACGCTTTGGAATTTATCATGAAGTACACGCCAACTCTGCAACCTGCCACCTTATTAAAGCGCTACAAACGTTTTTTAGCCGACCTACAATTAAGTGATGGCAGCGAATTTACCGCACATTGTGCTAATACAGGTAAAATGACCGGATGCGCAGAGCCGGGTTTTACTGCTTTTTATTCAACGAGCGATAACGCAAAACGAAAATACCCACATTCATTAGAGCTGACGCAAAATAATTTATCGCAGCTTATTTGTGTAAATACAGCGGTGGCCAATAAAGTAGTAGAAGAAGCAATAAACAATAATGTGATAAGCGAGCTACTCGACTACAGTCAATTGCAAAGCGAAGTAAAGTACGGCAGTGAAAATAGCCGCATAGACTTTTTACTCACAGACGAAAATAAACCTGATTGCTACGTAGAAGTTAAATCAGTCACATTACTAAGCCAAGATGCACCACAAAGTGGGCAAGGCTACTTCCCAGATGCGCAAACACTGCGCGGACAAAAACATATTCGCGAACTAATAGAAATGATCGAACAAGGTCACCGAGCAGTATTACTGTTTGCTGTTTTGCATGAAGGAATAAATACAGTAAGTGCAGCTGCGCATATTGATGAAAAGTACGCCATGCTATTAAGCCAAGCAATTGTGGCGGGGGTTGAAGTATTAGCATACAAAGCAAAAATTTCAGCAAATGAGGTTTTGCTTCATAAAAAAATAGCATTTGTAAAATAATGTATAAATACAAACAATTAAACTAGTCTTACTGTTGAAATGACAAAGACTCGAAAATAGTCCTTGTTAAATTGTACAAATCAGCTTGTTTTTAAAACTTTTGCCCACATAACTAGGCAAGTTTTAAAGAGCGAATACATGAATTAATAAAAGTGTAAATAGACTATTAATACACTTTTTGATCAGTGAACATGGTTGAAGCTAATTCGATTAATTAAAAATAAATTTGCCTAGGGTATAAGATTCTGTTATTTATACCGCCGGCTAATGCTGAGGCATTAAATTAAGGATTTAGGAGAGAGTTATGCCAGACCAAAAGAAACATGGTTTATTGGCTCAAGCCGGTTTAGAACCATACCAAGAAAAACCAGGTGAAGAGTACATGAATGATGCACAACGTGCACATTTTAGAGCGATTTTAGAAGCTTGGCGTAATGATTTACGCAATGAAGTCGACCGTACTAAATCGCACATGCAAGACGAAGCTGCTAACTTTCCTGACCCAGTTGACCGCGCTGCACAAGAAGAAGAGTTCTCTTTAGAACTTCGTACTCGTGACCGCGAACGTAAATTAATCAAAAAAATTGAAAAAACAATTAACCTGATTAAAGAAGATGATTTTGGCTTTTGTGAGTCTTGTGGCATCGAAATTGGCATACGCCGCTTAGAAGCGCGTCCTACTGCCGATTTATGCGTAGACTGTAAAACACTTGCAGAAATCAAAGAAAAACAATCTGGACGCGGCTAATTAACCTCTATTAATTAGTTATGTCTCCTACAGCCGTTACTGCGCCAGTGCGTAAATATCGCGGTCGTTTTGCACCGTCTCCTTCTGGGCCATTACATTTTGGCTCACTTGTGGCGGCTGTGGGTAGTTACCTTGATGCAAAAGCAAACAAAGGTAAATGGTTAGTCCGTATCGAAGATATAGACACTACGCGCGTTGTAAAAAATGCCGACTCCGATATTCTAAATACCTTACACGCTTACGCCCTTTACTGGGACGAACCGGTTGTTTATCAAACACAGCGCTTGCCTTTATATCAAGATATTACCCACTCACTTTTAAAACAAAAGCTTATTTATGGTTGCACCTGTACTCGCAAACAAATAAAAACCATTGGTGGTATTTATCAGGGGCATTGCAAAGTACTTGATCACAGCACTGAATCCGGTGCACTTCGCTTAGTTCAACAACATCCAACGACTCAATTTAGTGACTTAATCCAAGGTGATATAACGGTAAATAGTCCCCTTGCCCATGAAGATTACTTAATTAAACGTAGCGATGGTTTATTTGCTTATCAGCTTGTAGTGGTTGTTGATGATATTGATCAAGGGATTAATCGAATTGTAAGAGGTGCAGATTTAATTGAACCTACTGCTCGGCAAATTAGTTTGTTTAAACAACTCAACAGCCCTGTACCTGAATTTGCTCATTTACCTTTAGCGGTTGCCAAACCTGGCTTTAAACTGTCTAAACAAAATTATGCACCCGCAATTAGTAAAAACAATCCAAAACCTGCATTAATCAGTGCATTTGAGTTTTTAGGACTACCTGTAATTGCTGATCTAATCGATTTAAATATTGAACAATTAGTCGCTTGGGGAGTTAAAAACTTTAGCTTAAAACAGGTGCCACACGTTCCCGAAATACAGATTTCTCAGCATCCGACGAGTCAAGCCATCCAATTTACTCAACTAAGTAAATAAAAATCGCTAAAAACGGCTTAATTTCAACACATCAACTTAATTTTTAAACCCTGCTGGTATATGATAGCCGCCTAAATATATGCTATTTACGTTAAACAGCTTGTACTGGGTTATAACTTCCCTATTTGCTGTAATTTTTGATTGCGATGACAAGTCAATCAACACCTTCTAGGAGACAGACTATTATTTCCAAGCTTTTTCAATTTTGCCGACAAATAATCGGCCCGAATACCAGTGCAAAAAGCGCTTCGGTAAGCAGTGAACCTATTGTTGTCACTCGTGGTGAGCATGGTATTTCGCGCAAACAATTTAGCCCAAATGCAATCAAAGTACTGTACCGTTTAAAAGATGGTGGTTACGACGCCTACCTAGTTGGTGGTTGCATTCGCGATATATTGTTGGGCCAACAACCAAAAGATTTTGATGTAGTAACCAATGCAACGCCAGATCAAGTAAAGAAACTTTTTAGAAACTGTCGCTTAATTGGTCGTCGCTTTCGCTTAGCACATATCGTATTTGGTCGTGAAATTATAGAAGTCGCAACGATGCGCGGACATCACGAAGCGCCAGAAGATAAAAACCAAATAAGCCAATCGAGCGATCAAGGTCAATTACTACGTGATAACGTATTTGGCAGTATTGAAGAAGATGCAGAGCGCCGCGACTTTTCAATCAATGCACTTTATTACTCAATCAATGATTTTAGTATTCATGATTACGCAAACGGCTTAGCTGCAATTAAAGCCAAACAAATTGAGCTCATTGGTGACCCTGAAACTCGCTACCGTGAAGACCCTGTTCGTATGTTACGTGCAGTGCGTTTTGCCACTAAACTTGATATGAGCATCGCACCGAAAAGCGAAAAACCAATTACAGAACTAGCAAGTTTGCTTGATAACATTCCGCCAGCTCGCTTGTTTGAAGAAGTACTTAAACTGTTTTTAAACGGTAAAGCTGAAGCTAACTTTTTAATGCTGCGTAAATACGGTTTATTTAAATCGCTATTTCCAGACCTTGATAGCATTTTAAATAAAAAGCCTGGTGGGCTAGAGCACACACTTGTTCAGCAAATGTTTCAAAACACCGATGAACGTATAAATGCCGATAAAAAAGTAACACCTGCATTTATTTTTGCAGCGCTACTTTGGTTTCCATTATTAGCACGAACTAAAGAAATTCAAGAACAAGAGCAACTCGTTGAATACGATGCTTTTGCTCAAGCAATGAATAAAGTATTGAGCGATAGCGCTCAGCACATTGCAGTTCCAAAACGCTTTACACTAGGTGCTCGCGACATTTGGCATATTCAGCACCGTTTAGATAAACGAGCAGGGCAACGCGCTTACAGACTAACGCAACAGCCTCGCTTTAAAGCCGCTTATGACTTTTTGTTATTACGTGTTGATGCAGGTGAAACACAGCACACCGAATTAGCACAATGGTGGACACAGTATCTAGGCCAAGACATTAACGGCCAAAAAGAGATGGTTAAGAACCTAGGTCACCCTGGCGGTCCTAAACCACGAAAGCGCACACGCCGTCGTGCACCTAAAAAGCCTGCTGAGTAATACCATGCATTGTGTTTATTTGGGTTTAGGTGCAAATCTAAACTCACCAAAAGAGCAGCTTGATAACGCCGTTATTGCGCTTAAAAAGTTGCCTCACTGTGAATTTATGAGCGTATCGCATTATTACGCCAGTAAACCTATGGGTCCACAAGATCAACCCGACTACATAAATGCCGTTGCATGTATTAAAACAAGCCTTGAGCCAGAGCAATTACTTGATTTAACACAAAGTATAGAGCTTGAGCACGGTCGAGTTAGAAAAGCAGAGCGTTGGGGGCCACGCACTCTTGATATAGACACCCTATTATTTGATGATCAAATCATAAATACACAGCGCTTAACCGTGCCTCATTATGGTTTGAATAATCGCGAGTTTGTAGTGTATCCACTATTAGAGCTTACACCTGAACTTATTTTACCTAGCGGCGTTGCATTAAAAACCATTGCAAAAAATTTACCGCTCAACGACTTACAACAATTACCTCTGTAATTAACCTAGGCTCAGCCTGCGAGGAATATTATGTCTAAAATAACTGTTTCTACTTTAAATAAAATGAAAGCAGAGAATAACAAAATTACTGCGTTAACGGCATACGACGCCAGTTTTGCAAAGTTATTTCATGATAACGGCGTTGAAGTTATTTTAGTGGGCGACTCTTTGGGCATGGTACTTCAAGGTGGCGATGACACGCTTGGCGTAACCAATCAAGATATCGCATACCATACACGTTGTGCGCGCGCTGGTAGTCGTGAATTATTTGTAATTGCCGACCTGCCTTTCATGACCTATTCAAGCGTAAGTGATACCTGTAAAAATGCAGCTGAGCTTATGCGCGCTGGCGCAAACATGATTAAGCTTGAAGGCGGAGAATGGCTTTACGAGAGTATTAAAACACTTACTCAACAAGGTATTCCAGTTTGCGGGCATTTAGGCCTTACACCGCAGTCAGTGCATGTATTTGGTGGTTTTAAAATACAAGGTCGCGAAGAAGACAAAGCACAAAAAATGATTGATGACGCAAAAGCACTAGAAGCTGCTGGCGCACAATTATTAGTACTTGAATGTATTCCTAGTGCATTGGCAAAACGCATTACAGACGCTCTAAGCATCCCAACTATTGGTATTGGTGCTGGTAGCCTAACTGACGGCCAAATACTGGTAATGCACGATCTAGTCGGTATTTCAGCTGGGTATATTCCTAAATTTTCTAAAAACTTTTTGCTCGAAACAGGCAATATGCCTGCAGCCGTTCAAAAATATTGTACAGACGTTAAAAGCGGTGCATTTCCTTGCGCTGAACACGAGTTTAAATAATGCAGTCAATCACTGAAATAAAATCATTACGCAGCCAAATTAAAGCATGGCGACAAGCAGGTCTTAGCGTGGCATTAGTACCAACTATGGGAAACTTACACCGAGGGCATTTTTCGCTAGTCGAAAAAGCAAAAACACTGGCCGACAAAGTGGTTGTGAGCATTTTCGTAAACCCTATGCAGTTTGGTGCTAACGAAGATTTAGATAACTACCCTCGTACACTTAACGAAGACAAACAAGGTCTTGCTGAGCTTGAAACCGATATTGTATTTACTCCAAGCGTAGAAACAATCTATCCTAACGGACTTGGTGCACAAAGCTTTGTCGATGTGCCTGACATTTCATTAGGCTATTGCGGTGGTTCACGCCCAGGGCATTTTAGAGGCGTTGCAACAATCGTTACTAAGTTATTTAATCTAGTACAACCTGATTATGCCTGCTTTGGTGAAAAAGATTTTCAACAGCTGCAAGTCATTAAAACCATGGCACGCGACTTATCAATTCCGGTTGAAGTGATTGGCGTCCCTACAATGCGAGAAGTTTCTGGCCTTGCTATGAGTTCACGTAATGGTTATTTATCTGAAGCGCAAAAAACGACTGCAACCGTATTATTTAAAACGCTTAATACATGCGCAGAACAGCTAAAAAGTGGCGAGAAAGACTTCGTAAAACTTGAAAGCTTAGCTAAACAGAGCTTAGAGCAAGCTGGTCTAAAGCCAGACTATTTTGAGATAGCTCAACGAGATACATTAAAAACTGCTACACTCAAAGACACCAAGTTTGTTATTTTAGCTGCTGCCTATTTTGGTAATGTTAGATTAATCGACAATATTCAGGTCGAAATTTAATATTATTGCGACTCCATTTTTAAGGATTAAACATGCACAATTTAATAAAAACAAGCGTAGTTGCCCTTACTTTTGCATTTTTAGCTGGTTGTCAAAACCAAATACAAAGCCCTGAACTTAACCAGTGTGCTCAACAAAACTATCAATGTGAAACTACCTGTGAACAGCAGTCAAGTGGCGAAGGCTTAAAGCAACAAGTATGCTCTGGCAAATGTGTTGAAAGCTACAATCAGTGTAAAGTACAAGCCGAAAAATTAGGTGGTATATAAGCGTTTAAAATACTTGGAGCTGTTTATCTTTCAGGCCCTTAATTTTAGGCACAAAAAAACCGCTCAATGAGCGGTTTTTTTATTGCTTATAGTTTATTAATTTAAACCTAGCTTTTTAAGCTCTACTTCTACGAGCTTTGCCGAAAGTGGTACATAACCATCTTTTTCTACAATTTGTTGACCATCTTGCGAAAGCACCATTTTTAAAAATTGTGCTTCGATAGGCGCTAATGGTTTATTTGGGTGTTTATTCACGTAAACGTATAAGAAACGAGATAGCGGGTATTTACCTTGAGCAACGTTATCAAGAGTCGCATCAACAAAATTACTGCCTTTTTTAGCCAATGGAACAGTACGTACACCCGACGTTTTGTAACCAATGCCTGAGTAACCAATTGCATTCAATGATGATGAAATTGATTGTACTACCGATGCAGAGCCTGGTTGTTCATTTACGTTGTTACGAAAGTCACCTTTACACAATGCTTTCTTTTTAAAGTAACCGTAAGTACCTGATACCGAGTTACGTCCGTAAAGTTGAATATCTCTTGCTGCCCAGCTACCAGTTAGGCCAACTTCACTCCAGCGGTTAACTTGCTCTGGTGCACCACATTTACGAGTCGATGAAAAAATAGCATCTACTTGGTCAATGCGAAGACCTTCAATTGGGTTATCTTTATGAACATAAACCGCTAGCGCATCAATAGCAACGCGCACTTCTGTTGGTTTATAACCGTAACGTTTTTCGAACGCTTCGATTTCTTTTGATTTCATTTTTCGGCTCATTGGGCCTAAGTTAGCTGTACCTTCAGTCAATGCAGGTGGTGCAGTAGAAGAACCTGCGGCCTGAATTTGGATATTTACATTTGGGTAAATACGTTTGTACTCTTCAGCCCAAAACGTCATCATGTTGGCTAAAGTATCAGAACCTACCGATGAAAAGTTGCCTGAAACACCACTAATTTTTTGATATTCAGGAATGTTTTTATCTAGTGCAACTGCTTGCGCAGATACGAAAGTTGTAACAGCCACACCCATTGCGGCAACTAAATTTTTAAATTTCATGTCGGGTTCCCCGGTTTGTTCGTCTCATTTACTAACTGTTGCCCACTCTAAAGTGAGTAGATGACAGTTAGATTGCTATTAAGTGACACTTTTATGACTTTGCTTTTTATACCAATTCGCTTAATTCGTTGTTCTACTTTGAGATAAGAAAGTTGTGTTGATAACAAGGCAAAAATTTCGTTATTTAGTTGTTATATATAAGAAATTTTTAACGCAGCTAGCACCAGGTTTAATCCCTCAAATTGATTAAGTATTATTGCGAATTGGTATTTGTATAATTACTTAGCCAACGGAACTATCTTATCGATCGAAAAATCAAAAGAAAAACATGAACCTTTGCCTATTTCACTGCGAATATTTAATTTGCTATCGTGGCGCGTTAGTACATGTTTTGTGATCGCAAGGCCTAAACCCGATCCCCCTGTTGTTCTGCTTCGTGCTTTATCTACCCGATAGAAGCGCTCCGTTAAACGATTAATATGCTCTGGCGCAATACCATCACCGTTATCGGTAACACTAAAACAAGCACGATCACCTTTATGCTGCCAGCATACCTGTACTTTGCCGCCAGCTTTGGTGTAATGAATAGCGTTAAAAACGAGATTAGAAAACGCGCTACGTAGTTCATCCTCAGAGCCTTTAATATCTAAAGTCGCATCAATATCAAAAACAAGTTCATGACCTTTATCCTGATTAATTGATTGTGCTTCGGTTTGAATGTAACCAAGCAACTTCGGAACATTAATTGCTTTATCGTTATCTTGACGCCTAGCACCTTCTATTCGCGAAAGTGATAATAACTGGCTAACCAAGCTATCCATGCGCTTACATTGCTCAAGCATCGTTTTTTGTGCCTTGCCCCACATTGCTGGCGGCGGCATCATATCGCCATCCATCATTTCAAGATAGCCAGATACCACTGTAAGCGGCGTACGTAGTTCATGTGATACATTGGCTACAAAGTCTTTACGCATTTGTTCAAGCTGCTTTAAACGTGTTACATCACGCACAACGACCATTAGCTGTGTACTTGCATATGGCATAACCCTAAATTCAAGTACTTGCTCAACCGCATGTCCATTATCAAGCTCAAGGGCATCATCAAATTCACCTTTGTGCATGTATTTAGCAAACTTAGGTTCGCGAACCAAGTTATCAAGGCGCTGACCGTGATCTGTTGGCCACTGCAGGCCAAGCACCTTAAGTGCTAGTTGATTACACCACACAATACTTAAATCATTTTGCAGTACCACAACAGCATCAGGTACAGCTTCTGCCCCATCGCGAAAGCGCCGAATTAAATCAGCAAGCTCATTACGCTTTTTACGATTGCGGTGCTGTAGATGATAAATGCCTTCGAATACTTGTTCCCACGCACCTTCGCCCTCGGGTGGATTAAAACTGCGTTGATTAAGTAGCCAATCGCTCAAGCGATAAAGCTGATGATAGTGCCAAATAAGGAGGGAAAAAGATCCTAAAAATAAAAGCAAAAATGGCGCGCCAACCAGCACACCAATTAATAGTAAAGGTAAAAAATAGATAAACAGACGTTTTACTAACGCCTGCTTATTAACAACTCGATACATACACTCACTTTACCTTAGAGTAGTAATACACACGCACGTTATACCAACTGGCTTATAAATGGGGTCTATTTAACGATAAGGAAATTGCGCTATAACTAAGCAAAAATTTTATTTCTAGTTGTGTTCTAAATAAAATTTTTAACAACGTTATAGAGTTATTTAACTCGTTAAATTATTCAAATATTTATGCAATTTGGTATTACAGCTTACTTGAAAAACGATACCCAGCACCACGTACAGTTTGCACCAAACGGTCATGTCCAAGTGGGCCAATTGCTTTACGCAGGCGACGAATATGCACATCAACCGTACGATCTTCGACGTAAACGTTAGTTCCCCATACATGATCAAGCAGTTGTTCACGGCTATAAACACGCTCTGGGTGGGTCATAAAAAAGTGTAGCAATCTAAATTCGGTTGGCCCCATATCAAGCTCGTTACCTTCAGAGGTAACACGGTGAGAAATAGGATCTAAGCGCAGGCCATGTACTTCAATAGCTTCCTCTAATGAGGTTGGCGATACACGGCGAATAACTGCTTTAATACGCGCCATAAGCTCTTTAGGGGAAAACGGCTTAGTGACGTAATCGTCAGCCCCTACTTCAAGACCGCGTACTTTGTCTTCTTCTTCGCCACGGGCTGTAAGCATAATAATTGGGATTTGGCGGGTATGTTCATTTTGCTTAAACTTTTTCGCAATTTGAATACCGCTGCCACCTGGCAACATCCAATCAAGTAAAACCATGTCTGGATAAGGTTCAACCATAGCTGCAATTGCAGAGTCATAATCTTCTGCTTCAATCGCCTGAAATCCATTTTGCTCTAAAACAAAAACCAGCATCTCCCTGATAGGAGCTTCGTCATCTACGACTAGTACTTTACGTGACATTCCAATTTATCTCTTACGCTATCGAATTAGTTTTCATTATTATGACTAAGTATGACATTTTTATGAAAGTGTAACGTGTAAATTAAAATGGTGGTAAAAAAAACACAAATTAGTGATAAATAACCTCATTAACGTCATATTTTTAAAACCTTTTTAATATTTAACGCAATAAAAAGAGGTTTACGATAAATTTATAAAATATTTAACTTTGACACTACCTGCTTTTTTGTGATTATTTAAATAACACCTAACTAACTGGGATCATTATTTTACTAACCAATGTTTTTTTCAGATCAGCGACTTAAAAGTAACCTTAAAGCCATTTCAAAATCAACAAACCCGCCTGTGCAACCATCAATACGTTTAAAAATAGATCTAAATTTTACTAAGCCTTAAATAAAGGATCAGATTTTTACCAAGCCGATCCCCCCTCAGATCAGAGTTGTACTTAGTCAAAGCTATAAGTTGTTGATTGTTTGTACAAATAAATAACGATCAGATTATTTCAAAGCCTAAAATAGCGTCAAAGTGTACTTTTCTTAGTAAAATAATGATCCAAAAATAGCTATGTTAGTAAATGCGTGATCCCAAAGTACGGTGTTGGTAATACAGTGATCTGATCAATAAACCGTAATCTGCAATATAAAAAGGGCTAACATTAAAAAAGCCAGTAACAAAGTTACTGGCCTAGTATCGATTATCTAATTTTAGGGTCTAGCTCACCGCTTAAATATTTAAGATGCATTTCATCAAGTGAAATTGGCTTAATTTTACTCGCCTGACCAGAGGTACCAAACGAGTTATAGCGTGCAACACAAATCTCTGTCATTGCTTTAGTTGCTTCAGCTAAGTATTTACGAGGATCAAAGTTAGATGGGTTTAACGCCATGTGACGGCGAATTGCACCGGTAGAAGCTAAACGTAAATCAGTATCAATATTTACCTTACGAACACCAAACTTAATACCTTCGACAATTTGCTCAACAGGCACACCATAAGTTTCTGGAATTTCGCCACCATACTGATTAATAATTTCTAACCACTCTTGTGGAACCGAAGATGAACCATGCATCACTAAGTGCGTGTTAGGAATACGTGCATGAATCGCTTTAATACGGTCAATCGCTAAAATGTCATCTGTTGGTGGGCGCGTAAATTTATAGGCACCGTGCGAAGTACCACATGCAATTGCAAGTGCGTCAACGTGTGTTTTATTTACAAAGTCAGCCGCTTCTTCAGGATCTGTTAGCATTTGCTCAGTGGTTAATATGCCTTCTGCGCCAACGCCATCTTCTTCGCCAGCTTCACCTGTTTCAAGTGAACCAAGTACACCTAGCTCGCCTTCAACCGATACGCCACAGGCATGCGCCATAGCAACAGTTTCGCGCGTTACTTCTACATTGTATTCGTAGCTTGAAGGGGTTTTACCGTCGCTCATTAGCGAGCCATCCATCATTACTGATGAAAAACCAAGCTGAATTGAACGCTGACATACACCTGGCGATGTGCCGTGATCTTGGTGCATAACAACGGGGATATGTGGCCATTCTTCAACGGCTGCTAAAATCATATGACGAATAAATGGAGCACCAGCATAAGCACGTGCGCCCGCTGATCCTTGCACGATTACTGGGCTGTTTGTTTTGTCAGCCGCTTCCATTATTGCGCGCATTTGCTCTTGGTTATTAACGTTAAAAGCAGGTACGCCGTAACCATGCTCTGCTGCATGATCTAAAAGTTGTCGCATACTGATTAAAGCCATTGGGTATTCTCCAATTTATCGACAGTAGTTCCCTACCATCTAGTTTGAACGGATGTGTTAGTTTGGCGTTATAACAACGCCACGAAAAACCACTGCTTTGCAGTAAAATTCCGTCTAAATTAACTATTAAATTAGGGTGAGAGGTATTTAATAATTAATTGTCGGTGAGGGCTATTACCCCTCACCTTACGCGACTAAAATTACTTAGCGCGCGATTCTAGCATTTCAACTGCTGGCAGTTTTTTGCCTTCTAAAAACTCTAAGAACGCACCACCACCAGTAGAAATATAAGATACTTTATCGGCAATGCCGTATTTATCAATGGCGGCTAAGGTATCACCGCCACCCGCAATTGAAAACGCATTTGAGTTAGCAATTGCTTGTGCAATAGCACGAGTGCCATTACCAAACTGGTCAAACTCAAACACGCCTACTGGACCATTCCATACAACAGTGCCTGCATTTGCAATAATTTTTGCAAGCTTGCTCGCTGTATCAGGGCCAATATCAAAAATCATATCGTCGCTTGTTACTTCGCTTACATCTTTAAGCGTAGCTACAGCAGATTCAGAAAACTCATTACCAACAACTACGTCAGTCGGTACCGGAATTTCACCATTATTAGCAATCGCTGCTGCACATAAACGGTTCGCTTCATCCATTAAATCAGGTTCGTAAAGCGATTTACCAACTGGGCTACCTGATGCAGCAATGAAGGTATTTGCAATACCACCACCGGTAACCAACTGATCGACAATTTTAGAAAGTGAATCTAAAACGGTTAATTTAGTTGAAACTTTAGAACCACCTACAATCGCCACTAATGGACGAGCGGGGTTATCAAGTGCCTTGCCTAATGCTTCAAGTTCAGCCGATAACAGCGGACCTGCACATGCCACATCAGCAAATAAGCCAACGCCATGGGTAGATGCTTGTGCACGGTGAGCCGTACCAAATGCATCCATTACATATACATCACACAGTGCTGCTAATTGCTTAGATAGCGCTTCGTCGTTTTTCTTCTCGCCTTTGTTAAAGCGCACGTTTTCAAAAACAACCACTTCGTTATCAGCAATATCAACACCATTTAGGTAATCTTTTTCTAAACGTACAGTTTGCTCTAGGGCATCGTTTAAGTAATCAGCTACAGGTGCAAGCGAAAACGCTTCATCGTATTCCCCTTCCGTAGGACGGCCAAGGTGTGACATAACCATTACTTTAGCGCCTTTCTCAAGGGCTAGTTTAATAGTAGGTAGTGCTGCACGAATACGCGCATCTGACGTCACTTTACCTGCTTTAACTGGTACATTTAAATCTTCACGAATTAATACGCGTTTGCCGTTTAAATCTAAATCTACCATTTTTATGACCGACATGAACATCTCCTTAGTTAACGATACTGAACCTGAAAAATACGTTTAAAATTATTATATTAATAAATTACTTATTCACTGCCATCATAGCACGCGCGGTGTCGAGCATACGATTAGCAAAACCCCATTCATTATCACACCATACTAATAACTTTATCAGTCGTTTGTGACTAACACGTGTTTGTGTGCCATCAATAATACAAGAATGTGGGTCGTGATTAAAATCAACCGATACAAGCGGCTCTTCGGTATAACTTAAAATACCTTCTAAGCGATCTTTTGCTTGTGCTTTAAGTGCATTATTTACTGCGTTTAAATCTACATCGGTATTAACCGTTACACTTAAATCCATTGCCGTTACATTTATAGTCGGAACTCGTACGGCAATGGCCTCAAAACGACCTTTAAACTTAGGTAAAATACGGTCTATACCACGGGCGAGCTTTGTATCAACTGGAATTATTGATTGGCTTGCAGCGCGAGTACGGCGTAAATCATGATGATAACCATCAATCACTTGTTGATCGTTCATCGACGCATGAATCGTTGTAATAGCGCCCGACTCAATACCAAATGCATCATCTAATACTTTAATAACCGGCACAACACAGTTAGTTGTACACGAGCCGTTAGACACAATTGTATGCTCGCTTTTAAGCTCATCGTCGTTAATACCATACACAATAGTGGCATCAACATCGTTATCGGCCGGATGCGAAAACAACACCTTTTTAGCGCCTGCTGTAATATGTAACTGCGCATGTTCGCGCGAGTGATAAACACCTGTACATTCAAGTACAACGTCTACATCGAGCGTTTGCCAAGGTAATTCAATTGGGTTTTCTTCACAAAAAAGTGCAATGGTATCGCCTGCAACACTAATGGTGTCTTCACCAAGTTTTACAGGAAAAGAAAAGCGACCGTGGGATGTGTCGTATTTTAATAAATGAGCAATAGCTTCAGGATCAGCAAGTTCGTTAATCGCAACAATTTTTATATCGTCGCTCAAACCAGACTCGTATAACGCGCGGACAATATTTCGACCAATACGACCAAAACCATTAATTGCAAGTTTGATTGCCATGAAATATAAAATCCACTCTTTTAGCGTGCAGATAAAGGCAATATGCCTTTTAGATGGCTGTATTGTAATCGACCTTGCATCTGATTATAAGAGGGAAGCATTAGAAACTTTAAATTAAGAGTAAAGTACAAATATATTTCAAAACATTTAAGTTACGTAATCATCTAGCAGCTATGACTTAGATACCTATTTAAAACAACCTGCCATCCTACTACCACCATAGTATTTGACCGCTGATATTGGTTTATCGTGTATACGATTAAAGTTGCCAAACCAATTGCTGTAAACAAGCCTACTAACAAAACTAAATGACCAGAGCTGTTTTTCGAGAAAATCTAATCCATTTATCTTAGCAAAAGGAAATCTATGAGGCTCAAATAATATGCTATAGATAATGAGTTCTATTAAATCACATTATTTTACAAAATGTATCACCCTCTCTGTGTTCCCCGGCTGTATCTCCTACTCTTGTTCGTGTTAATATTAGGCACAAATAACAACATTGTTTATTTTCAGGGTTATTAATGGCTACAAATAAAAATTCAAATAGAGTATACATTATACTCATGTTTTTAGGCATGGTCCCTTGGGCATCTTATACATACTATCACTCTATGTATGGTGCATCAGAGATGGCTTGGTTTTGTCTTATTAATCTAATATTTCTTTTATACTGTGCAATAACAGCTGTTCGTTATGGTTTGAAAAGTTATCATAAGAAGCTTTTAACTTATATTTTAGGGCTTGGTATTATATATACATCTTATTATTTTGATGTGCGGGGAATTGTTTACCTCTATCCTTTTATTATCGTGATGTACTATACGAATACGACAAACAAAGCTCTCTTAATTAGCTTGATTTTCGCTATAGCTTCGTTATACGCAGTTAGTTTCCAACAAGTTATCCGAGTAGTCATTGGTTTATCTATTAGCATTTCGATAACTATAATTATCTCATATTTATATTCGAAAAACTTGAAAAGAAATGAATTGAAATTAATTAAAGAAGCTAACAAAGACTATCTAACAGGTATTAATAATAGGAGAAGTATTACTTTTTGGATTAAGCATCAGTTTAAAAATTTAGAGCCCACTACACAGCTTGTTTTCTACTACATAGATATCGATAATTTTAAACGGGTAAACGATACTTATGGCCATACTGTCGGTGACTTATTGCTTAAAGAAATTAGCCAAAAACTTATTACATTTATAGATGAAGTAAAAACAAATAAAAATGTCCTCGATGGTACGGTATCAAGAGTCGCAGGTGATGAGTTTATAGTTGTATTGAAAGTCTCGAATAATAATTTTCATATTACCGAAACAGCCAATGAGTTATTAAAAAAAATTAATTTATCAATGTATATAGAGCGTGTAAAGTTCAAATTAGATGCTTGTATTGGAGTATCAACAACTAACGATCTCAAATTAACACCTTTACAGGCAATTAGCGATGCTGATCAAGCTATGTTCAAAGCTAAAAAAACGGGGAAAAATAGAATAGAGTTTTTTAATGAAAAATTATCAAATGAACTAGTCGTCAAAAACGAAATTATTATAGCACTGGACCGCGCGATAGAAATAAAGTCCTTTTTTCTAAATTTCATGCCTATTTATAATTCTAATGAAATGATTGGTGTAGAAATACTAATTAGAAATGACGACGAAATTTTAAAAAAACATGGGCCAGATAAATATATTCCTATAGCGGAGGAAGCAGGCCTAATATCAAGAATTGACTTTATAGTAATTGAAAAAGCATTTAATGAAATAAAAAAAATATTACCAATAATTAAAAATAAAAAATTCTTTTTTGCTATAAACATTTCAGCTTTGGAGCTAAATTCAGAGTCTTTCATTGGGAAAATACTTAAATTAATAACAAAGTATAATATTCCCCCCGAAATAATCGAGTTTGAAATAACAGAAACAAGCTTAATAACTAGAGAAGAAAATGCAACTCGAACTCTAGAACAATTAAAAAATGAAGGCTTTAAGTTATCCTTGGATGACTTTGGCACTGGTTATACAGCCTTTAATCAGTTGCAAAACTATCCGGTTAACACTTTAAAAATAGATCGTAGTTTCATTAATAACATTAATGAAACTACGATAAGTAATAAAAATAAGAACTCTATGGTTGAAGTGATTTTGTCTTTAGCTAATTTATATGATTTAAATGTAGTGGCTGAAGGTGTTGAAACTGAATTTCAGTTAGATTATTTAAAGTCATTAGGATGCCATTTTTTTCAAGGATATTTATTATCAAAACCTATCGATATAGATGAATTTAAATCCAAATTGTTTTTATAAAAAAGCTAAAAATCAAACAAAAACAAATTCGTTAAAGAGTTCCCCGTACTTACTGTTATTATTTTACGTCTAAATCAAACACCACGTTTATTGATGATGTAAAAATTATTGTTTCATCCACATACCGCACCTGTTCGAATGGATTTGAGTTAGCACCAGAACCTGGAAAAATTAAACTATTAACATTATTAGTAGGGTATCTTTGATGATTAGCAGTTGAATTAATACTATAAACTTTTCCAAGTTCAACGCCAAATGCTTTAGCAAGCATGCTTCCTTTAGCTATTGCGTCATCTACTGCAGCTTGTGTTGCCTGCGCCTCTAACAACTTTGCTTTTGAAGATAAACTCTCGATTGCTATAACATTATTTATTTTTAGACTTTGTGCAAATTCAATAAAACCATCTATTTTTTTAATATCGTTTATTGTTACTTTAACCGTTTTTAGCGCTAAGTATTTATCGCCTGAAACAGTCCCCGTTTCTGTACCAATAATATTGTATACATTGCTTTTTAAACCAGATACAAAAATATCGTCTTGCTCAAAACCGTATTTATCGACTCCTTCAAGTAACAAGTTAATCTGGGTATCAAGATCTCGTTTAGCCTCAAGCAACGTATCTTTAATGCTCGTTACTTCAAAAGAAACTTGAGCCATGTCAGGCTCAACTAATATCTCAGCAGTCCCTTGAACCGTAATATGACGATTTGTAGCTAAGCTTGAATTAGCAAAAGTGATGAGTGGGAATAATGTTAGAAAAATAGTGATAATGAGTTTCATATTCGTTCCTTGAAGTAATTAGTTAGATAATGATTACGCAACTGTACCTATAGTCATACGGATAACAATAAAAGTAAACTGCTCTTTATTGTAGGCGGGAGTTTATTTCGCACGGCATAAAGCCCCGCCTACAGCCAACCTACGTCAACTCGCCTACTTTTAGCTCTTTACCACGGCTTATTTGATGGCACTGGGCTAGCAGTAACTCGGCAGTGGCTTGTGCATCGGTCAGTGCATGATGACAATGATAGCTTGGTAACTCATAACGTATACGACAGGCATTAAGGGTTAAATCATCTTGCTTTATTTCAGATGAATGGTTGAGTAAACGCTTTTTCTCGATGTGGAGGGTGTCGAGTATCAGTTTAGGCCGCGTTGTTATATTGGCATTTTTTAGGGCTATTTTTAAAAAGCCCCAATCGAGCATGGCATTATGAAACACTAAAATACAATCACTAAAGTGGCTACTTAGTTGCGTTAGTATACTGTGTAAACTTTGCCCTTTTGCTACCGCATCATCATTTATACCGTGATAAACAGGGCTTTGTTCGAGGCTTATAACGTCTTTATTGATAATGTGCTGCGACTCACTCATTTTTATACATTGATTATCTATTACCACCCACGCTACCAATACAATTTCGTGCTGTTTTGCATCAAGGCCAGTGAGCTCTAAATCAATCACTAAGTAACGCTGTTGCAAGGCATTTTTGCCTAGTAATTTACGGCGCTTTAAGTACCGAGTGAGCAGCTTTTTTACCATGTTAGTAATCCATCATTATAAACTGCCGCGAGCAAACTTAAACGCAGCAGCTTGCTGCGCTTGTTTAACAAGGTAAAACGCTTCTTTTAGTTGATGGCGCTCTAGTGAGTTTAATTTATTAGGATTAATACAATTACTTGGTAAACCTTCTTCGTTTATCTGCGTACTAAGTCGAAGTTGCGTTAAAAACCGCCAGCAATCTTTTAGGTTGTATATATCTTCTTTGCTAAGCAATTTATGTTTGAGCAGTGCCTCTAGTCGCTCTTGGGTATTAGCTCGCTTAATACCCGCTTTTAAAGCGTATAACCGCACTATGTCATTTATAATTACGACACCGCGTTTTTTTAAATCTATGTATTTATTATTTTCATCGGTTTTTTCGGTTTTAAATTTATTAAATAAACCAATTGGCACGCTGTTACTACTTATGTCGGTTGCCATTGCAGCATAGAATAAGTCGTTACGCGATATACGAATTAGCTGCTCGCAAAAAGCGGTGTATAAAGCGTTTGAACCTTCAATAAAGCGCAGGTCAAAAAATATTTTACAATTAAGCATCGCATCTGGTGTGGGGCTTTTTATCCATTTAAAAAAGCGCTCGCTCCAGTCGTTTACGCTCATTCGGCACTCATCGCTGCTTGCCATAATATTACCAGGGCAACGCCTAATGCCGCATTCAACTAAGTTCTCACATACAAATTTCCCCATGCTTTTAAAGTAAGCTTGCTGATCAGTGCTTAAGTCGTTAGGAAGTAATAAGCCGTTATCTTGATCTGAGTGCAGAGTTTGCTCTTCGCGTGCTTGCGAGCCAAAGCAAATAAAACTAAAGCTGGTTGGCGCTGCGCCATGCTCTTCTTGAAATAAGTGAATTAGTCGCGATGTAAGCGCATCGGTTAATCCACTTAGTAATTTACCAATTAGCGATATGTCGTCAATGTTGTACGAAAAACCACGCAATAACTCGGGGATTTCTTTTGCATAGCGTTTTAAGTCAGTAATAGTGTGCGCTTTATAAATGCGCCCAATAAGCTGCACGGGGTCACTTTTTTGTTGGCGTAATAAGTCGGTGCTGGTTATCATTCCTATCGGTTTATGGTTTTCATCAAGAACCGGTAAGTGATGAATATTATGCTTAAGCATTAAGTGCAGCGCTGAAAACACTCGATTATTTTCAAATATAAACTTGGGCTTAGCGGTCATAATGCTGCTTACAGCATCTTGAGGGTTTACCTCGTCGGCGAGTACGCGGTTACGTAAATCACGATCGGTAACCACGCCAACTAAATGTGCATGCTGCGTTATCATTATTGACGACACACCATGCTGTTTCATCTTTTTAGCGCTTTGCCTAATGCTTGCATCAGGCGCAAGCGTAATCGCTGTGCGTGCCATCAGCTCTGATATTTTACGCTCAGACCAGCTATCGTTTTTACTTTTATAATGCGATGACAACAACCGGTTAGCATGAGCGCGTACAAAGTATTGCTCAAACGATTTATATTCTCTGCGCAAAAAATCAAAATGCGTTTGAGAGAGCATATACACTATGCCCTCTTTTTGTACCGCTAAACGGTTTTGAATCGCTTCCCCCGTTAGTAACGACGGGAAGCCAAAGTAATCACCTTGTGCTAAACGCGTAACAACGTCGCCTTTAGCATCAACTAAATCATACAAACCAGAGCGAATTAAAAATAGTTTAGGGTTTTCACTTTGCAACCACTGAGTTTGATTTTCGCGGGTGAGGTAAATAATGTCGAGGTGATTTACAAAATACTCGTATGCACTGCTATCAAGTAGGCTAAATGGTGCTTGCATGCAAACATATTGGGCTATTTCTTGTTGTTCTACGCTCATAGTTGTGCTCATTAAAAAGTATACACAACACCAATGTACTCATTTTTTATACAAATAAAAAGCCCGACTTAAGTCGGGCTTTTTACGCTTTATTTTAAGTAACCTTAGTGATCGTGCGCTTCTGCCGATCCTTTAGGATTACGAATACCTTCTACCATTTCTTGAATTTCAACAGGTGTTGGTTGAGTAAATTTAAGAACAATTGCAGCAACTGCAAAGTTAATAATCATACCAATTAAGCCAATACCTTCAGGCGAAATACCTAAGAACCAATTTTCAGGGCTGTTTAGCTCTGGACTAACAAATTTGAAGAAGATGATATACGCAGCGGTAAAGCCTATACCCGTTACCATACCGGCAACAGCACCTTCGCGGTTCATTGTTTTAGAGAATATACCCATAATAATTGCAGGGAAGAAACTTGCAGCCGCCAAGCCAAAGGCAAATGCCACAACCGATGCCACAAATCCAGGCGGGTTAATACCAAAGTACGCGGAGATAACAATAGCAACCATGGCTGCCAACCTCGCTGCAAGTAGCTCTTGCTTGTCGGTAATATCGGGCTTGAGGGTTCGCTTGAGTAAATCGTGCGAAACGGAGGTCGAAATAACCAGTAGTAAACCTGCTGTTGTAGATAATGCGGCGGCAATACCACCTGCTGCTACAAGTGCAATAACCCATGCTGGTAAGTTAGCAATTTCTGGATTTGCTAATACCATAATGTCGCGATCTACATTAACTTCGTTAGCACTGTTCGGATCGGTAATTTTACCCGCCGTGTAGAACATTTTGCCATCGCCATTTTTATCATCAAACGTGATTAATCCCGTACGTTCCCAATTTTTAATCCATGCAGGTGCTTCTGCGTAAGCTGTACCGCTACCGTCTTTACCATTAATGGTATCAACCATGTTTACGCGAGCAAAAGCTGCAACCGCAGGTGCTGTAGTATAAACAATCGCGATGAACACAAGAGTCCATGCGGCAGAAATACGCGTGTCTTTTACGCGAGGTACAGTGAAAAAGCGTACAATTACATGTGGTAAACCAGCAGTACCTACCATTAACGCACCAGTAATAGCGAACACGTCAATCATGCTCTTAGAGCCTTCGGTATATTGCGCAAAACCAAGTTCAGCGCTTAAGCCGTCTAGTTTATCAAGTACGTACACGCCGTCGCTGCCAATTAATGTGGCACCAAAACCGGTTTGTGGGAAAAAGTGACCCGTCATCATCATTGAGATGAAAATGGCTGGTACAAGGTAGGCAAATACAAGTACACAATATTGCGCTACCTGTGTATAGGTAATGCCTTTCATGCCGCCAAGTACCGCATAAAAGAATACAATCACCATACCGATGTAAACACCAGTTTCAATTTCTACTTCTAAAAAGCGTGAAAATACGACGCCTACGCCGCGCATTTGCCCTGCAATATAAGTAAAACAAATGAATATGGCACATACAATTGCCACTAAACGTGCGGTGCGTGAATAGTAACGGTCGCCAATAAAGTCAGGTACAGTAAACTTGCCGAATTTACGTAAGTAAGGCGCTAAACACATAGCTAATAGTACATAACCACCTGTCCACCCCATTAAGTAAACGCTGCCATCGTAACCTGCAAACGAAATAATACCCGCCATTGAAATAAACGACGCGGCGCTCATCCAATCAGCTGCTGTTGCCATACCATTAGCAAGAGGAGGTACGCCGCCGCCCGCGACATAAAATTCTTTAGTTGAACCCGCTCGGGCCCAAATTGCTATGCCGATATAAAGCGCAAAGCTTAAACCAACAATTAAAAACGTGAGTGTTTGAACATCCATTGCTTAGCTCCTATTCGTCTACGCCATATTTTTTATCTAACGTATTCATTTTGAAAACGTACACAAAAATCAAAGCAACAAAGGTATAAATCGCGCCTTGCTGGGCGAACCAGAAGCCAAGTTTAAACCCAAAAAAACGTACTTCATTAAGTACATCTACCAATAATATGCCAAAGCCAAAAGACACAATAAACCACACTGCTAATAGTTTAAATAACAGTGAAATATTTTCTGCCCAATAAGCTTTTGCTTGTTCTTCATCTTTAAAAGCCATTTTTATTTTCCCCTTTAAGCACCGCAATATCGCGATGAGTGGTTTTTTATCTTCACTTACCAATTTAGCAATGCTGTCTCAAGATTGAATTGCGACCATAGTCGTAACAGCTTATTAACGTTTACGTAAACTGTATAAAAACAACTAAACCTAAATAGCTCTTTTTGTTATTTTTCAGCCTGTTAAGGTTTTTAAGTTGAGTTTTAGGGTTATAAAGAAGCTAAGTACTAAATTAATGCGACATTAGTCTAATGCTATAAGTTATTTTATTTTTATCTTTAATATTCAAAAAGATAAAAACAAAACTAAAATTATGATTTAAATTCAACCCTCACACTTAACCTGAGTTCTGGTATTGTGTTAATCCCTCATAGGGTTGGGGGGCTATTTTAAATAATAAGGTTTAATAACAACATGACTGCCGTACTCATTATTGTTGCTTTAGGATATATAGGTGTGCTGTTTTGGCTGGCTAACTGGGGTGATAAAACGACGCCTTTAGCAAAACGCATTAGCCACCACCCTTTTGTTTACTCATTTTCATTAGGTATTTATTGTACTTCATGGACCTACTATGGGTCAGTAGGAACTGCGGCAACTAGTAGCTGGAGCTACTTACCTATTTTGCTTGGTCCTGCATTGTTGTTTTTTTTCGGACAAGGCTTTTTACGTAAATTAGTATTGGTGAGTAAAAAACAAAACATAACCACTATTGCCGATTTCATCTCTGCTCGTTACGGTAAGCGCCAAACTACTGCAATTATGGTAACAGTTATCGCGTTACTGGCGACTATTCCTTATATCGCACTACAACTAAAAGCACTCAGTACCAGCTTTTTACTTTTGCAAAACAGTAATAAAATATCCGGCGATATGCTCGCGCTTTCTGCCACATTAATTATGGCTTTATTTGCTATATTTTTTGGTACGCGCAAAGTCGATGTAACCGAATATCGCTCAGGCTTAATGCTTGCTGTTGCCTTTGAATCAATGATTAAACTTATTGCACTTATGGCTGTGGCAGGACTTGCCATATTCACACTATTTAATTTGCCCGAATCAACCTCAAGTAAAATCACCGAATCAATTTGGGATCACTGGAGCGATTTTAACTTTTTCAGTTTTAACTTTATTGGTCAGTCGTTAATGGCTGCAGCTGCCATTATATGCTTACCACGCCAATTTCATGTCACCGTTGTAGACAACCAAAATAAACGTCATTTATTTACTGCTCGCTGGGCTTTTCCTCTGTATTTGTTATTGACTGCTGCGATGATTTTACCCATTGCAACTGCCGCTATCCATCCTGAAATTGGCAGTGGTTATTCCCCCGACAGCTTTGTACTTGCCCTACCGTTAATTAACGACAATGCATTTTTAACCACTTTTGTATTTATAGGCGGGTTGTCTGCCGCCACCGCAATGATAGTGGTCGCAACACTTACATTAAGTACTATGATCTCAAATGATGTTGTATTGCCATTAATATTACGCCGTAAATTTAAACGTAACTTAATTACCACCAGCTACAAATCGCAAATTTTATTGGTAAGACGTTTTACCATTGCCGGTATTCTAATCTTGGCTTATTTTTATCAACAATGGTTTGGCCACAGCAGTGCATTGGCGAGTATGGGGCTAGTGGCATTTTCACTCGTTACGCAATTATTGCCCGCTATTGTTGGCGGTTTATACTGGCGAAAAGGTCATGCTTACGGTGTTTATGCTGGTTTAATAGCTGGCATTATTTGTTGGGTGCTATTTTTAATGCTACCTATTTTAGATGCAGGCAACACCTTAAATAGTGAATTACAACAAACACTCATAACACGCGGGACGCTCATTGCCTTATTTGCCAATATTGGTTGTTATATTAGCTTTTCATTAGGCGCAGAAGAGCGTCTAATCGATAAAATTCAAGCAGCTGCATTTGTTAACCCCAAAGATCAGGCTATTTTAGCAAGGCGTTTAAATAAAGACGTAAAAGCCACGGTTTACGATTTTAAAATACTACTGCAAACTTTTTTAGGTATTCAGCGTAGCCAACAAGTCCTCGCGCATTACGCATTGGCACATCATTTAAGTGACAACAACGCTCACCCTGAACCTGAATTTATTGCTTATTGTGAGCGTGCTCTTACGGGTGTGTTAGGCGCCTCATCGGCACAAGCATTAATACATACGGTATCGTCGGGTAAGCGTATGGCGTTTGAAGAGGTTGTAAACTTTTTTGACGAAACGACACAAGCACTGCAGTTTAATCAAAATTTATTGTTTACCTCGCTCGAAAATTTAAGTCATGGTATTTCAGTAGTCGATAAAGACTTAAAACTTGTTGCATGGAACAAACGCTATGGTGAAATGTTTGGCTACCCAGAGGGCTTTTTAGAAGTAGGCCAACATATTGAAGATATTATTAGGTACAACGCCAACCGTGGTGAATGTGGCCCAGGCGAAATAGAACGCCAAGTAGAAAAACGCGTACAACATTTAAAAAATGGCAGTTCCCATCATTTTATTCGCCACCGCCGTAACGGCCAAGTATTTGAGATGATTGGTAACCCATTACCTGATGGCGGTTTTGTTACTAGCTTTTCGGATATTACAAATCATATAAGCACACAAAATGCGCTTGAAGAAGTAAACATGGATCTTGAAAATCGCATAGAAGCACGTACCCAAGAAGTACAAACAATTAATAAAGACTTACAAGCACAAATAGACAGTCGCGTACAAACAGAGCAAGCTCTTACTTTAGCCAAGCGTGAAGCAGAGCAAGCTAACGACAGTAAAACACGATTTTTAGCGTTGGCAAGCCACGATATTTTACAGCCGCTTAATGCAGCGCGTTTATACCTTGCTGCTATTGACGAAAAGCAGCTCGATAGCACCAACCAAAATAACTTTGATAAATTGGGCGACAGCCTCGACTCAACCGTGCATTTAATGTCAGCTTTGCTCGAAATAGCCAAACTAGAACAAGGCGCGATGACCCCAACGCCTCGCCATTTTTGCATTGATGAAATTTTAGCGCCATTACAAAGCGAATACGCAATATTATCTAGTGATAAAGGGCTTAAACTAACGGTGCGTTCAAATCAACAAATCGTACACAGCGACATAACCTATTTACGCCGAATTATTCAAAACTTAGTATCTAATGCCGTTAAGTACACTGACAAAGGCCGTGTATTAATTGCCTGTAGAAACCGTAAACACAACCTACTGATAGAAGTATGGGACACAGGCCCAGGTATTAGCGAAGTTGAACAAGCCAAAATATTTAACGACTTTTACCGTGTTGAATCGGGTGATAACAAAGGCGTTGGCTTAGGCCTTGGCGTAGTGAAACGAATGGCTGACTTACTTAGCTTGCCATTGCATGTACGCTCAGAGCCCAATAAAGGCAGTCGGTTTAGTGTTGAAGTACCTTATGGCGATAAGCTGTTCGTACAGCAAAAAAACACTGCAAGTAGCCTAATAGAAAACCGCGCAGCAATTAATATAATAGCCGTAGACGACGACCCCGAAAATTTAGCCGCCATGGCGAGTTTACTTAAAAAATGGCAAGCTAATTACACACTATTTGATAACGTAGATAGTGTACTCACTTATGCTAAACAAAATGGCGCACCCGATGTTATTTTAATGGATTATCAACTAGGCAGCGACTGCGATGGGATAACACTAATTAAAACCCTGCGCGAAATTTGGCAAAGCCAAGTACCTGCTATTTTAATTACCGCAGTACGCGACACAGAGCTTAAACAAGAAACCAAAGCCGCTAATATTCATTATTTAAGCAAGCCAATTAAACCGGGCAAACTAAAAGCACTGCTTAATCACAGTACATAATAGGCTAGTAAAAAGTGTTCTAGTTAAAAGTGTTCTAGTTAAAAGCTATCTAGTAATACCGTAAAACAAAAAGCCCAGTATCTTTACTGGGCTTTGCTTTATAAAGTGTTCATAAAGTTAAACTAATTTACTCGGCTTCTGAGCTTTTGGAACAACCAACTTAGTCCCACTAACGAAAGCCCCAATCCAATAAACGAAAGCGCTTTAAGTAAGCCCTCCAAGTTAGCCATATCAATTAAAAACACCTTAACAATAACGGCAGCTAGTAAGCCTAAGCCTACTTTTTGTATTAATAATTGATTTTTTAAATGACCAAAAATAACAGTACCCGCACCCAATAATAACCAAATAACAGAGTAGCTATAAAGCTCTGCATTGCTTGCGCCTTTTGATAAGTAAATGTAAGGGCCTTGCCAATATTGGCGAATAAAGCTGTTTATAGCCAATAATATAAAACCACCCGCAACGGCCAATATAAATGACGTAGCTTTAGCATTTATTGGTTTTACAAGCTTGGCCAGCCAAAGCGTTAATCCTGCAGGTACTAACCACAATAGTAATAACCAGTTAAATATTGGCAGCTCACCTATGTAAAGTGATTCAAATAATGGGTTGTCGTCAAGCAGTGTTTTAATAGCAAAAAACCCCGCTAACCCTGCAAGTGCAAAACCCGCCACTTTATATAACTTAGCTAAAGTACCGGCAAGTTTTGCTCTGTGTAAGTACACGCACCCTAATGCCAGCCAGTTACAGGTAAGGAGTATTTGTTCGTAAAAGTTAAGTGAATCAAATTGCGGATAATGCCCTACTAACTGATAACTTGTTTCGGTGGTAATAAAAAGCGCTAAACAATGAAGCGCCGCACCCTCTAACCATACTTTTAATTGAGATGTGTTAAAGCACCTAGCTGCGGCAAAAAATAACGCAATACATAACGGATAAACCACAATACTCCAATGCAAACCAAATACCGTTAACGCATCGTAGCTTGGCGTCCAAGGTGAAAGCGTAAGGCGTAGTAACAACGCAGCAACCAAGGCTTTTATAGGCCAATGCGGCATAGGCACGCTATAGCGCTTAATAAGCACGCTTATAAGTAATACTTGTACAGCAAGTGCAATGGTTAAGCCGCTGTCACTGAGTAGCATGGTAATTGCTAACGTAATATTGGCATTAGCGCCTACCCAATAAGTAAAACGCTGAAATAGCGTTGTATTATGCTGCGCGAGCTTTATTAAAATAGCCGCCACTACAAACAATACAACGGCCCAAAGTGGATATGCAGTACTTAACGCAGAATTAGGAATAAGCGCATACAAAGCCGCTATCATTACAAATACACTAAATGCCCCAGTTATATGAAACGCTAAACGCTTAGATTGCTTTTTACCGTAATAAAGCCCGTAAACTGTAAGTAACAACCCGAGTAATAAACCCAAACCATACTCATTTTTGAATATAAAGAGTGTGTCATCAAATAGGTTTGGCGACAAATGCGTGCGCTGAGCACTTATAACTAATAGCGTTGAAATAACTAACGCTACGCCCTGCCAAATATCCCAGCGGCTATTTTTAAGGACTAAAAATAGCACCAAACCAATACTTAACACGCCGACTGTTTGCCACTGCATATCAAAGTGACTGATCAACATGGTAAATATTAAGGGCGCTATAAAAGCGAGTAATAAGAGGTGATCTGGGAGCACTTTAATTAAGCGCTTTAAACTGTGCGGGCGATGTTCAATAACATTCAGTTTTAGACCTAAGCGCGGTATAGCAATTAGCCCTATAATACTAAGTAAAGCAAACGTCCCCATTAACCAAACGGTATTAATTTTAAGTAATGTAAAACCAACTAAATACCAGCCAATGTGCCCTGCCCATAATAAATACCACAACCAAGCTCGCTGTACTTTATGTGCAACTAACGCAGCCGACAAACTTACAAAACCAACATACATAAATAATGCAAACAAGTTACCACTGCCTGTACTAACCCATATTGGTACACTATAAGCGCCAATAATACCTAATACAGCCAATAATGGGCCTAGCCTAAGCGCCATTGCACTTGCACTAATCGCAATAACAGCCAGTGCAAAAAATGCCACGGTAGGGCTAAGCATAGCGTAGCTACTGTAAGCTAAAAGCGTTAAAGCAAAACAGGTAATAAACCCGCCGCTGGCAAGCGCTGCGGGTATGTAATTATTAAAGCCTTCAAATACAATGCGTTTATGGTGTAAGTAAGCTGCGGCTGCAATTAAGCTAAGTCCAAATAATCCACCCAAACTCAGCCTCATTACAGGCGATAGTAATCCCGCTTCTAGGCTGTATTTAGCTAAAAATATGCCACCAAAAGCAAGTGCTATTGCGCCAATCCAGGTCATCCAATTATCTTCAAACCCTGTACGTAGTTTATTAAGTAATAATTCGATAGGAGATGGTGTTTTGCGTTTTGTTTTAGCTGTGCTGTTAATACTGGATTTAACCGCTATTTGGGATTCAGTGGCTAGATTTGTGTATACGGGTTCTGGTTTATATACTTTGGCTGAAGCAATCACAGGCTGGTTATGTGCAATATTTGCATCAACACATTGAGTTTGTTTTTGCACTACGACATTTGATTGTAACTCATTCACTTTTGCTTTTAAAAAAGTAATATCTTGCTTCAAACTCTTTAATTGTATAAGCGCAATTAATCCACAAATAGCGCCCCCCACAACTACCAATATAAGTATTACTGCTAAACCTATTAAATCATCCATGGCACACTCTGTAGTTATTCATTTACAGCGGCTATAGTACCTATTTTTTATATTATCTACATTAATAATGTTTTTTACGCTATTACTTAGCCTGAACTCGGGTTAAGAGGTTTACTAACGTATTGAATCATGGTGATATTTAAATTTATTTTCTCTAGCCAGAGATTTTCAGTGAGAACAAGGCGAATTTACGCGTCAATAGCTGACCTATTGCAAGTAAATTCAACACAGTTAGCGCTAAAAATAGCTGCTCAAGATAGATTTATTATCCAGAGTTCAGCTTAATTAGCATCAATAAATAATACAAAAGCCAAGCACAGCTTGGCTTTTGTTGTGTTAAGCTTTTATATTATTGTGTGCGTTTTTTAAACCTAAATTGCCCCTCATCTATCAACCCACCACTTAAGTTTCGCGGCGTTGTATAAAAACTAACTTTAAGTTGATCTTGTTGATTATCAATATTTATGTGACTAAAGCCCCAAACAAAGCTCTTTGACCACACTAAATCATACTCCGGATATTTTTGGGCTTGAAACTGTGCAAATGGGGAATGTTTGCCACGCATTTTTGAAGCTGCACCAGATATTATAAGCGGTAATTTGCCATGACTACTGCCGCTATCAAACTCAGAGCAATCATCAGTTAACAGTTCTAAATCGTGTTCATGACCCGCAATATAGCCATCAGCATATTTACATAGTGTTGGCATTAGTAAACGCCGTAACACATGTCCTTCTGTGTATTTTGTACCACCAATTGACCATAAAATATGATGTCCATACACTAACTTCCACTTAGCCGTTGAGTTAGCAATTTCTTTTTTTAACCATCCTAGTTGCTTAATATCTTCGTCATTTTTCGGTCCTTCGTGCTTATCATGAACTTCAAGCTTGGCTGCACCACTTTTAATTGCTTGTTGTTCATTACCTTCACTGCCATCAGGGTTAAGCGGCACTTTATAGTATGTTTGCCCCGCCAACAGCATATTTGTATCTAAAACGAAAAATTCTACGTCGTTACCTGGCATCCCTTTTTTATAACTGTAGTACCCTTGTTCACCCATAAAAAAATTAGGTTGTTGCGCCATCCACTCAGTTTGTAATGCCACCCCTTTTCGAGAGCTGCGCCAGTCATGGTTACCTAAAGCAGAATATACAATCAAAGATGGATCAGCATCGAACAATGGTTTCAAAGGGGCATAAATTAAATCATGTAAACGTTTTTGATCATCTTTACCATCATTAGCATCTGCGCCATCGGGGTAAACATTATCGCCTAATTGAATAGCAAACTGACACTCTTTGCTTTCACATAATTTAGCCATAGCTAGGCCAACCGCTTGTGCACCACCTTGTTCGGTTGCTATATCTGTCCCCGGATACACATAAATAGGAGCATGATCAAACTCTTTACGTGGTCGATAATCTTCAAGCCAATCTTGTAATTCTTTGGCTATAAATTCAGTTTTGTTTTTGGGGTTTTTAATCTGTTTCTTTTTGGGGTAGTCAACGTGATAGCCGCCATCCCCAAAAGCGATAAAATTTATATTTTTACTAGGTGTTTTTTCAGCCTGCGCACTGCACGCACTAAGTAACATACAACAAGCAAATGCAAGTGGTGAAAGAAGTAATTTGTTCATCATTTTATATTCCACAAAAAGGCCTACTTATATCAAGTAGGCCTTTTTAGTTGTGTAAATTAAAGAGAGTTAATAGTAAACCCTAGCTCATAAGTACGACCGTATGATTCATATTGGTAGTTGTATTTACGCTCACCATGATAAAGATACAAAGGCTCATCGGTTAAGTTTTTCGCATTAAAGTAAACATTAACAGAATCATTTATAAAGTACTTACCGCTGAAATCTAATTGCGTGTGACTATCTTCATATACATTCATGTCAGCATCTTCAAATTGGAAGCTTTCACTCTTATAAGATGCGCTCAAACGAGTGCTAATTACATTGTTTTCATAACCAACAATAAAGTTACCTATTTTATCTGCTTGATTTGGTAAGTCATCGTCAGCATTAATAAATGTGCCATTTGCACTAATTAAAAAACCAGAATCAAACGTTTTACTCCAGTTAAGTTCAAGCCCTGTTAGTGATGCAGAGCCACCATTAACCATTTGCACAACTTCTTGGTAACCATTCCATTGGCCGTTATCTTGTACTTCTTGCTGAACAATATAGTTGTCGATATCTTTGTAGAACAGCCCCGCTGAAAGTACCCCAATACTGCCTGGGTAGTATTCAATAGAGGCATCGAGATTCATTGATTCATAAGGGTCTAAATCGGGGTTCCCCACTTCAGCTTTACGCTCAACGGAAATTACGCCGTCATCTTCACTGCTTTCAGATTCAATTAACTGAAACGCCGCAGAATCTTTAAATGAAGGGCGTGCAATTGTATTTGTATAGGCAAAACGAGACACTAATTTATCACTGTGCTCATAGCGCATATTTAAACTAGGTAAAAAATGATCATAATCTTTTGTGGCTTTCCAAGGTGTGCTTGTAACTACTTCCGTATCGTTTACATCGTCAGTTAATAGCGCGACCTGATTACCTTCAGTATCAAATTGAGTTCCTTCATAACGAAGGCCTGCGACAATTTGTAACTTATCAATATCTAACGTTACCATTGCATAAGCTGCAACAATATCTTCATTACTGGTATAACTTGCACCATCGGACTCAACTTGTGAGTCGTTTTCGTTCAGTTCAAATGCATCACGATTATTATTCACAAATTGACGGATAGCTGAACGATTTAGACCAGGACCAAATTCTCCTAAATCATAGTCGGGGACAGGCGCAGCGAAGTCACTCGCGAGGGCTCCTTGTAAGTCATCCTTATAAATCCAAACATTTACATCGTTACGTTTTTCACGGCTTTGATATTTAGCGCCAAACTTGAATTCACCATTGTTATTATTCCAAACAAAATCACGACTGAAATCAACCTTAAAGGTCATTGCTTCATCTTCACTAAGATTGTCGTTAGCCTCGACTTTATCTAAAACAAAATTGCTCATCTCGTTAGCATTAGATGATTGAGATAAGCTTGGTATTTCACTTTGTGCAATATAACCCAAATCAAGCCCTTCACCCGCAAAGCTTACATCTAAGCGATCTGGCTCTTTTTCGTCTGACTTTGAGTAACCGACGCTGTATTCAACAAACCAATTGTTTAATTGATGCTCGCCACCTGCGACCAATGACAAAATGCTTTGTTCTTCATAACGATCTTTCGTATCTCGGTCCATTTCAGCGTCAGAAAAAGAAGCGCTGTTATTATCATGTGTATTAACTTGGCCATCGCTAAACTTAAACTCTTTACGCTGGCGGTATTCATCATCCGAGAAATCACTGTAAAGTGTGCGTAAATAGTATCGATTTGCTACACCACTGTGTAAATCAAAGTTAAGCGCAGCACCTAAACGCTCACGTGTAATTTGATATTGGCGTTGCTCAATCTCTTCTGCTCCAAAAATTTTTATATCTTCACCCGTAGCGTCATCTTCAACTTTAAATTCGCTCCAGCCACCATCAGTTTCAACATTACGAGAACCAAAGTCACGTTTAAACCATGAAATAGCAGTCGCTACCCCTAAATCCAAACCGTTACTGAGTTCATAAACATCTGTAAAACTTGCCGAAAATTTAGGGCTAGTGTCCGACTCAAGTTCATTATATGAACCTTGTGCGGTGAAGCTATAACTCTGCCCAGATTTATCAAAAGCACTTAAACTTTTAACTTCAATTGAGCCACCAATCGCACTTGCATCCATGTCGGGTGTGACCGTTTTACTTACTTCTAAACTTTGAATTAATTCACTTGGAATAACATCCATTGCCACACTGCGAACCCCGGCCTCGGGAGAAGGTACATTAAGGCCATTCACGGTCACATTATTTAAATTAGGATCGATACCACGAATACCAACAAAACGTCCTTCACCTTGATCTCGCGCTATAAAAACCCCCGGCAGGCGTTGTAAAGCTTCCGCTGCATTTTGATCTGGGAGCTGACCAATTGAATCAGCACTTACCACTGACTTTAGATTACTGGCATTTTTTTGTCTGTTAATCGCGCCAGCTTGCCCTGCACTTTGACCATAAACAATAATATTATCAATCGCATCCTCTTGCTCACCTATTATTATTTGTTGCGTGAACACGTTTTCATCAACAATTTTTATTTTTTTCTCTACCGAGGATGCACCAATATAATCAACCATTAAGGTGTAATCCCCTGCTGGTAAATTATTAAATGAGAAAGTACCATCACGCCCGCTGACTGTTTTTAGGTTTAGTTCTTTTACAGTAATTTTTGCACCACCAAAGTAAACACTTTGACTTGAATCGGTAATGCGTCCTTTAACGGCGCCATCAGCTAAAACTGGGGTTGTATATAAAATACCACAACATGCTAATGCGAGACTCGACTTAATAAAAGGTGATGATTTAAAAGGGTTCATAATGTTTCTCTTAATTGCTGCTTATGATTAATAGGCCATAATGGCTCGGCACGGACATCCTAATTACAGAAGATGAATTAAATATGTCAGTGTTTTTTATCCCCTATTTAAACCATGTGTTTATGTTGTTTTTTTTACAAAAAAAACGACAACGTGAGCTAATTTGACTCCCCTTAATTTACCTATAATTACGGTTTGATAATAAAAACTATAAACAAAATAGAGCTAAAATAATAAACGATTAAATATGTTGAGCTGTTCAGACTCTAACTTAACTAAGACATCTGTTTACGACCAAAATACAACCTGTCTCAATCAACAAACAAACCTGTTATTTTTAATCAAAAAAAAGCCCCAAGTAAAAAATACTCAGGGCATGTAACTATTTTTAAAACTAACTATTCAACACTATCGGTGATCGTACGTTCTAAGGTCATTTTATAACCTGAACTCGTTGTTGTATCGTGCTCTAAGATAAGTATGTAGTTTCCTTCTTGCGTAAAGTCCATATCGCTTTGTTGGATAAGCACGATTTGCTGCCCGTTATCCTCAAATACTGCATAAACAGTGTAAATCTCGTTGTCTACGACTTGCTCTTCTTGATCGTATTTATCAAGCCCATCAACAACATTACTTGTGTCTTCTACTGTTTCACCGTTAAGTGTAAAGTACACGTCAACTTCAGAGACTGATTGACCTGCATAATTTTCAATTAAATTTACAACTGATACCGTATGACTATAACTGCTAGGTGTAAGGTTTTCTTCTACGCTCATCATACGAGGACCATTTTCTTCGTCGTTATAAAAAATCCCCACTGCACTTTGTTCACGCTCTAACGTCATTAAAAAGTTATCAGCAAGCTTAGTGCCTTCTTCGTCATACATAGCAACACTGTAGCTGTTAGGCGATAATTCAACATAGTTAGTATAAGTATCGTTGGCTACTGTATCGGTTGTTAACTCTGTAGTACCACGAGTAATTGAGAAGCTAACCGGTGAATAGCTATCCATTGTATTAATGAATCGTAATTGGCCTTGTGCATCTTGATGATTTAGCTCCGTGACATAGTTATTATCAGTCACTATATCAAGCGTAATACCGTTTTTTTCGGTTGCATAGCTTGGACGGATCATAGCAACGTAGCTTGCTTCGTCGTAGTAATAAACCGAAGGTGATTCAAAAATAACATCCGAACTACCTGCCGCTGTCACATAAATTGTATAATACCCTTCTTCAAGTGTTTGCAGCTCGGGCTCAGCCAAATACTGCGCAGAGGCAAATAATGTTGCGCTTTCAAATACACCATCATCCGTAGCTATATAAATATCATAGTTATTATTTTCATTCGTGGTATTAAAAAAGCCTAAGTTAAATTCATCAGTGTCACTAGAGATAGGCACGCTAAGCTCTGTGAATATAGGCTCAGCAAAATCGCCACTCATCACAATTAATTGCGTTTTATCACCTTTTATCGACACTTCTTGTTCACTAATGGTTATGTAGCTGTCGTTAGCATCAAGGTACTCAAAACTTACATCATAAGTGTCAGTACTGTAGTTGTGACGAGTAGTTACATCAGCAAAGTCAGTACCTGAACGCTCTGTTTCATCAATAAATAGTCGAGTGTATGGGCTGTTATAAGAGCCATTGTATAATTGAATATAACCGGTATCACTTGAGCTATCATCGGAGCCACAACCGGCTAAGATAGAGATTAAACTAAGTGGTAAAGCAGCTTTAAACAGGGAGTTGGTCATTAGAGTTATTCCTTATTATTAAAATCCCTTTTATGACTCGAATACCCTATTTTAATTTCATAATTTACAAAGCATTACTCGCACTGACACTTCCTGACGTAAACGTTAAAAAGTGTATGAAAGTGTCTTTAATATTGATAATAGATTACAAAAGGAAAAGTTTGAGGGACAACCACAGCAAATGCTTAGCGTTTTGACGTCTGCGTTTAGAGGTTGAAAAGATCAGCTCACTACATACCTATTACGGCCAGTTTCTTTTGCTTTATACAAAGCAAGATCAGCTCGCTTCATTACCTCATCAAACAACTCTCGTTCAATGCGTTGTGCAATACCTATGCTTACAGTTATAAAGCGGTCGTTTTTCACATTAATTGTATGAGCGAGCTCTAAAATAGTTTGGGAAAAATCAGTCACATCATTAATATTACTTGGGGGGAAATAACCGGCAAACTCTTCACCACCAATTCGAGCAAAAATACTCGTGTCATCAAATAAAGCATTCACTTTATAGGCAAACTCTTTAAGTATTTTGTCTCCCATATCGTGACCGAAGTCATCATTTATAGATTTAAAATGGTCTATATCAATAATTAAAAGAGTGTATGCGGGTGTCGTCACATTTTTCACATATCGATAAAAACAACGCCGGTTATGCACATTAGTCAAATCATCCATAATGAGCTCTTTAGCTAACCGATTATGCATTTTTTGCATAAATAACATAGTTTTAAACAAGCCAAAAGCGGTTATTGCCATGCCTATAGTTCGGCATAAATCTTCAACATACAAACTTACCCAGTAAGGCGGTATAACTACCTCATCAAGCACATCAGCCGTAATACCGACAATCCATAATAACAATCCAGTGCTTACGTAAAAATATGCTTTTTTAGCTAACTTTGAGCACTGTACAACCCAAAAAATAGCAACAATGACTATTAAATTAATAACATCCGTCGTAAAACCATAAATATTATTTTTAAAATCTAAAAAAGGGAAATTCATTAAAGAATAAGCAGAAAACACCAAAATATAGGAAAGAAGTATAAACATTAAAAGCTTATTCAGCTTAGTGAGATGGACAAAGCGACTTAACTTTATACTTACTATTTCGGGATTCATTATCGTCCAATTTTACGTTAGGCTATATGAGCAACACGTAAAATTATAACACACGTTCAAAATTCAGATACAAAACCACTGCGTTAAATGAGTGTACTTACCCCCCATGTCCCTAGTATTAAAACACTTAAACCAATCATAGCCTTAGTTTTATGTTTACTAATTATCCGTTCAGCTTGATTACCCGCGTAATACACAATAATAGCCAAACTAAAATAACGAATAGAACGTGCAATAGCACTGGCTAACAAAAATAACCAAATTGAATATTTAGTTGCACCAGCAGCAAGCATCGCTATTTGAAAAGGGATTGGTACAATACCAAGCGTTATAACAAACCAAAAACCTTGTTCTTGCATTTGTTGCTGAACATTTTTAAATTGCTCAGGTGTTGAAAACGTATTAATGATCCAATCACCAACGGCGTCAAATAGGTAATAACCCAAAGCATAGCCAAACAGAGCTCCCACAACACATCCCAAAGTAGCCATAAATGCAATAAGCCAAAGTTTTTCACGTCGAGCTTGCATTAATGGCACTAAAACAGCTTCAAGTGGAATAGGGACTATGGTCGACTCTAAAAAAGACGCAACGGTAATACCACTTAACATATGCTTAGAATCTATAAATTGACGTGTTTTTTGTTTAAGTTTTTTTTGAATAGCCATTATAATTCCCTTCTATAATTTAAACTCTCGACAATATAAAGTAGAGGCCTTTATTTTATTTATCAGACACTTATAAAACCAAATATAAAGTCTATTTCACCTAAAAAACCACTACTGTAAATTTAACCTACAGAGATAAACCCACCAAAATCGAATGCTAATAAAGTTAAATTAACCTGAGATCTGGTTAAGATATTTACCAACGTATTGAATTATAGTGATATGTAAATTTATATTCTCTAGCCAGAAATTTTCAGTGAAAACAAGACGAACTTACGCGTCAATAGCTGGCCTGTTGCAAGTAAATTCAACACAGTGAGCGCTGAAAATAGCTGCTTGAGATAGATTTATTATCCACAGTTCAGGTTAAATTAACCTCCCTACAATCCAAGTAACAATATAACTAACTTGCGAAGTATCATCGCATATTCAGCTTAATACAGGATGAAAATACATATTTATGAGCAAGTCGCTATTTACTACATATGTTTCGCCTTATAAGCAATAAACGTTACAAGCTAAGTCCAAAGTTTTTACTGAAAACATATTCATGTAAAAAACACACCAATTAAATGAAAATGATATTGCGAATTATTCGTGTTTATATATAATATGGCGAAATTATTCCCGCTCAACTGTATTATTTGTTTACTTAATTAGGAATTTATTATGCGTTTAAAAAAACTATTAACAGGTGTGATGCTACTCACAGTCTGTGCAACAAGTTATGCCCACACTCCTTATTTAGCGCCCTACTCTTTTGATGAATCAAGTCAAGATAACGTTACTTTAGACGCTGCTTTTGCAGAGAAATTCTTTGTTCCTGAGCTTGCGTTTAATAACAGTATTTTTACTGTAATTACTCCTAATGGTGAAACCATAAATCCTGATAATGTTGTGAAATTGCATTTACGTATGGTTGTAGAGCATCAGCTAAAAGAAGAAGGTACTTATCGCTTTAGCACAGGTAAACGCTTAGGCCGTGTGTTTAAAATGTATGAAATAAACGGTGAAAGAAAATCGCTAGAAAACCCAATGGATGCAATCCCTGAGGGAGGAAAGTTACTCGCCTTTTTCCAATCACTCACCTTAGCTGAAAGTTATGTAACCAAAGGTGCCCCAAGTGAAACAGCCCTAAAACCTTACGGTCAAGGCTTAGAGTTTGTTGCTAAAAGCCACCCTAATGAACTTTTTGTTGGTGAACGTTTATCAATGGTTAGCGTGTTTAATGGAAAACCACTGGCTGACTTAACTGTTGATGTTTTTCAGGCGAACGATCAATTTAGCAATGATAAACCTTCCATCTCATTAAAAAGTAACGATAAAGGCGAGTTTAGCTTTATGCCACAAAAACAAGGCGTATACCTTTTACGTGCACGTTATAAAAGTGATGCACCTAAAGGCTCTCCGGCTCCTCAAATCAGTAATACCTACACCCTTGTTGTTGAAGCGACAGAATAAACGAGAAATAAAATGAACAAAATAATAACGATTACTTTTACTACTGTTTTAGCACTACTAAGTACAGTCACAAATGCAGCATCGCATAGCAAGTCGATTTACATAAACCAATACGATACCAACAATGACGGCAATGTGCACTTAGCTGAATTTGACAATGCCCGACAGAATAACTTTAACAACACTGACGAAAATAAGGATGGCGCAGTAAGCGAAAACGAATATATTTTTGAATACCAAGACCGTATGGATAAACAACTTACCCTTGATAGGTTAGTGCAAGTTAAACAAACCACAGTACGCTTCAAAGCACTCGATAAAAATGAAAATGCTAAAATGGAATGGCAAGAATACCAAGCATCTGGTGTACGTAGTTTTACAAAATATGATGTAAATAAAGACGGCACAATTAACGACCTAGATCCTGAGCCAAAAAGAAAAACAGAAAAGAAAACGGTTGAAAAAACTGAGCTGCAATTAGCACAAGAAAAACAAAATAAATTAAACAGAGCAAAACGCCTACTTCGTATGCCAACAACGCACGATCGAAAAGGTTTTTTTATTAAATACGACCTAAATCAAGATAACATTATTACCCAAAAAGAATTTAACCAACGCCGCCGACAAGACTTTGATCGTGCCGACGAAGATGCTAATAATTGGCTAACAGAGCAAGAGTATATTTTTGAATATGAAAACCGTTTAGATAAAAAGATAGCCACTACACGCAAAGCTGCATTAAAACAAACACACATTCGTTTTAATGTTTTAGATAAAGATGAAGATGGTGCAATGACCTTTGCTGAATACCAGCTGTCAGGGCATCGTAGTTTTACACGTTGGGATACTGACAAAGACGGTATCGTCAACAACCTAGATCCAGCGCCTAAAAAAAATGAATATGTGAGCAACAATAAAACGGCAAAATCATCAAACACTAATTACTGAATATTAAACGCCTCCCTGCCAATAAATTTACAGGCAGGGAGAACAATATTGAATTAAGGAATGTTGATAAATCATGTTAAAAAAAATATTCGGTGCTGCTTTATTACTTATTTTTAACACACAGCCAGCTCTTGCTATGGTAAATGCCCATTACGATAATGTATTAGGTACATCAATGGATATAAGCATTGCAGGTGTACCTCAACTGCAAGCCGAAAAAGCGATAGGTAGTACATTAAATGAAATAACACGCTTAGAAGGGATTCTTTCAACGTGGCAAAAAGAGAGTCAGATTAGCTTGCTAAACAAGTTAGGAAGTAAACAAAACCTTCCTAGTGAATTAATTGAAATTGTTGAATTATGTGAAAAATGGCATGCCGCTTCGCATAAAAAATTCAGTTGCAAAATGGGCAAATTAAAAGAGCTTTGGTTAACCGCTGAACGCACTGATAGCGTACCAGATAGGATTGCCGTACGTTATAAAGCTCGCGACATCCAACGCTCAACCATTAACATTGATGCTGTAAAAAGCAGTGTAATATTAGATGAAAAAATAGCACTTGATCCTGCGGGGTTAGCAAAAGGGTTTATTATTGACTTAGCTTATGCGCATTTGCATTCGTTATTGCCTGATGCAACGGGATTAAAATTAGATATTGGCGGTGATGCATATTATTGGGGAAAACCAAATAATAATGCTAAATGGCATGTTGCAATAGCCGATCCGACAAATCTAAACGATGCTCAATCAGCAGCGCCATATTATGTGAATTTATCAAATATGGCCATTGCATCAAGTAGTCACCATAATCGCTTTAGACAGATTCAAAGAAGAAAATTTAGTCATATTTTAGATCCACAAGATGGCTGGCCAATGGACTATGCGCCATCTGCAACGGTTATAGCTAAAGACGCCGTCACTGCAGATGCCATCGCAACGGCATTAAGCACTCAATCAATATCACAAGGAATAGATTGGGTTAATCAACTAGAAAATGTTGAAGCATTAATAGTATCGCCTCAAGGTTTAAAAGTGGCATCAGCTGGATGGCATACTTTTGTAGGCTCTGAAACTGAAGCCATTGATGAGCTTTCTGCTAACTCACTGCAAATAGAATATCAAATACCTAATTTACAAGTAGCTAAATATGAAAAACCTTATGTTGCTATTTGGATAAGCGATCGCCAAAACCGTAGTGTTTATAATTTACTATTACTGGGTGAAAGTAATCGATGGGCTAAAGAAAACAGTCGTTGGTGGCGACGTGTCGGTCGTAAAAATCCAGATTTATTAGATGGTATAGCTCGTCCAACTCGCCGACCAGGAGAATATAAAGTTCTTTGGAGTGGCCTAAATAACAATGGTGAATTTGATAGAAAAGCTAAATACTATCTAAATATAGAAGCGGCAAGAGAAGGTGGAGGCCACAACTATAAACGGATTGAATTTGAGTTTAGCCCTCATACTGAATCAGCCTCACTACCTAAAAAATTAGTCATTCCTGCTAAAGGTGAACTGGGAATTGTAAGCATAACTTATAAAACAACAAATAATAATCGCCTCTAACGCTTACTCATTTAAAGGTATTATTAAAAAATAAATGTGTAAATCGCAATCGTTTGCCTTTGCATTTAAATTAACATTAAATTAGGGATCATCATGAAATATAAAAAATCCATTTTAACCAGTGCAATAACCATTGCACTTAGTGGGCAAGCTTTCGGACAGACCATACAAACACTAGAAAAAACGGTTGTTAAATCTCAAAGCATTGAGCGTGATGCGGTAGTAGAAGTACTTAGTAGTGAAGAATTAGCACTTCGCCAAGTTGATAACTTTGAAGATTTAGTAAAATTAGTACCTGGTGTATCTGTATCAAAAGGTGATGATCGCTGGGGTGCAAGTGGCTTTAATATTAGAGGATTAGATGAAGACCGAGTTGCTATTAATGTTGATGGTGTGCCACAGGGCGAAACACTAAAGTACGAAAGCGGACAAGCTTACGGATATTTTAAAGGTTCACGTAATGGTGTCGATATTGAAGCACTAAAATCAGTTGAAATTGTTAAAGGTGCTGATGCTATTTTATCGGGTAACGGTTCGCTTGCTGGTGCCGTTAATATGACAACGAAAGATCCTGACGATTTTCTTTCTTATCAAGGCGATGACTCAGGTTTTGCCATAAAAGCAGGCTACAGTGGTGAAAATAGCGAAACAATGACCTCACTCACTGCGGCTAATAGAACTGGTGCTCTAGAATCACTCATTATTTATACCTATCGCGATGGTAATGAATTTGAAAACTATGATATGAATGGCGCTGATATAGAAGGCTCTGCCAGAGAAATTCCTGACCCTCAAGATACTAAGTTAAATAGTGTACTAGCTAAGCTTATTTATGAAATTAGTCCTGACAATGAAATTGGATTTGTTGGTACTTATTATAAAACAAAAGTAATTACTGATACGCAATCATTTAATGGGGGTTGGTATTCAAACCGAGTAGGCAACGATATAAGTAAAACAACCCGAGTTGGTGTTTTTCATAAATACGAAGGTGAAACAGCTCTTTTTGATAAAATAACCACTGCATTAAATAAACAAAGTATCGACTTTGCGGCTAATACGAGCCAACACGCTAGATTTGGTTTTGGTGGTGGAATAACTACCGATGAAGACCGTGTTGATACACGTGCTTTTAATCAAGACCTATTCCAAGTAACAGTTGATCTAGAGAAGTCATTTAAGTTTGCGCAACAAAAACATAAATTAGTTTATGGTGCTGAAATATTAAATAAAGACTATGAAAACTCACAAGTACGAAAGTCTAACAGCATTTTAAACGACAAGGGTTGGGTAGAATCAAGCAGCCAAGCTTTGATCCCAAAATCAGAAGCCGACATTTATACTTTATACGCCTTAGATACGTTTAATCTTGGAAAAACAACTCAGGCGCGTCTTGGCGCACGATATGACCACTATACATATAATGCTAAAGCAGATGAAAACTATTCAGATGAATCAGGAACATTAGGAGAAATTTCGTTCTCTATGGCAACATGGACAGCTGGCATTGAACAAGCACTCAATGATTCATTTAGTATTGAAATGGGTGTATCAACTGGCTTCAGAGCACCTACCATTGAAGATATGTACACAACAAGTGGCACTCTCGATGATTGGAATGAAGTTCCCAATGCCGATCTAAAAGCGGAATACAGCACTAACTATGACGTTGCATTAGTTGGTGAGTTTTCTAAAGGTAGTTTTCGTTTAGGTACTTTTTTCAGTAAGTATAAAGACTTTATTGATAGCGAAAAACGCCAAGGCATAAATACTAATACGGGTGAAACAGACCCAGATGGATTTTTTGTCAACTTTAATTCAGATACCGTTGAAATTAAAGGTATTGAGTTCTCGGCCGACCTTAACCTAAGCCGCACATTTGATTTAACACCCGGTTTAAAAACGCGTGTACAAGCGGCTTATACAAGTGGTGAAAATAGCGAAGATACGCCTATCTACTCTATTCAGCCGTTTAATTTAACGTGGGGAATAAGCTACGACCAGCCTGAAGGTAATTGGGGCGTTCACACATATGCTTCTTACACTGCAGGTAAAGAAGATAAAGACTCCTTTACAATCGATGAAAATGGCGAAAAAACATACCCTCTTTATTCTAGTAATGCAGCAACAATTATTGACCTAACTGGGTATTACAATATTACTGAGTCTTTACGCTTGGTTGCAGGCGTATACAACGTAACAGATAAAGAATATTACCGTTGGGATAGTGTTCGCTTTGTTGACCAAGGTGATATGAGACCTGGGATCGGAGTGACTGATAACGGCATTAAACGCTACAGCGAAGCAGGCCGTAATTTAGGTGTAAATGTAAGTTATAAATTTTAAGGTACACAAAATAATTAATTTTTAGGCCGAGTTATGACTATAACTCGGCTTTTTTTCTTCTAGCCAAGATAAATAGTGCTTAAACAAAAAGCACGTTAGAAATAGCAGACAAATTAACTTACAATTAAAAGTAGTGAGTATTTTAATTGTAAGTAGTTATTAAATTTATGCAAAGTGCGCGTTTTATTCCCTTTAGAAAGCAAGATATTGTTGATATGTGTAGCGAAGAGCTTAGAAGCAGTACACAAAAAACATCGTTTAAACAATTTTGTGATTTACTAGCAAGCCTTATTCATTACGATTACCACGCAACACTTGAATCACTTAAAAATAACTACGCCCCGTTTGATCCCAACAGTGACACGCGATCGTTAGCGCCAGTATCGGCGGATCAAAAAGCGCAGTGCCAACATGAGTTTGCTAAAGATTTTGCCAAAGTACTCAATGCTGCTAATTTTGAAGTGATCACCAATGAAGACTTACAAGAGGCATTAAACGAAGAATCACTATTTAAAGTGCGCCTTGAGGTTGAGTTTGACGACTTTGAAGAAGTGGTATTTTATCGCCGTGGCGAGTCGCAACTCACTGAAACCATCATCAGCTTTTGGGGCCTTCGTAAAAAACCGCTGCACTTTACTAATTACGACCGAGTTGCGGTGTTTATTCGCTTTAAAGACAGCGCTTATTTTGCAGCTAAAAATAAAACGCCAATGGGGTTTGAGCCAAGTTCAACCATAGTAAAGTTGTTTCAAAATGTGCCAAAGGCTGATCTCGAAATGCTATTTCCTAATAGCGAAGTACGCATGCGCCCTATTGATAAAGCAATTATTGGCTCATCGGCTTTAGTTGGCGGTGCAGTGGTACTTATAACTAAACTTGGCGCATCAATCGTATTATTGCTTGCTCTGTTTGCTTTTTGGGGTGGTTTTAGAAGTGAAGCTGTAGAAATGACCCAACAACATTTTATTACCTTTGCTATTGGCATGGGGGTTTTTGGCAGCTTTATTTTTAAAGAATGGAGTAAGTTTAAAAACCGTAAAATAAAATTTATGAAAGCCCTTAGCGATAACCTCTACTTTAAAAACCTCGATAACAACGCGGGTGTTTTTCACACGCTTATTGACGCCGCCGAAGAAGAAGACATAAAAGAAGCCCTGCTTGCGTATACCTTTTTACTCAAATCAGAAAGCGGCTTAACCGCACAAACGCTTGATGAACAAATAGAGCATTGGTTTAAAAGTAAATACCAGTGCGATCTTGATTTTGAAATTAGCGACGCACTTGAAAAGCTGGTGCGTATGCGTTTGGTAACGTGCACTAGTGATGTGTATAGCGCAATAAATTTAGATCATGCAAAAACGATACTGGATGAGCGCTGGGATAATCTTTTTCAATATAATTAATGTAGTATTTTTGCTAAATAATACCCAAATAAAAAAGCAGCTGATAAGTACAGCTGCTTTTTTATTATATTATCAATAGCTAGTATTTAAGCTAATTCAGCTTCTGCTTTTTTAGTAAATTTAGAATGCACTAACTTATAAAGCGCAGGCAATATTAACAGTGTCAGTAAAGTTGATGAAATAATCCCGCCAACCACTACTGTGGCGAGAGGTTTTTGCATTTCAGAACCCGTTCCCGAATTAAGCGCCATAGGTATAAAGCCTAAACTTGCCACCAGCGCAGTCATCAGTACTGGGCGCAGGCGCTGTAATGCACCGCTGTGAATTGCTTCAAACAAACTTAAGCCGTCGATTCGTAACTGCTTAATAAACGACAGCATAACCACGCCGTTTAATACCGCGACACCACTTAGGGCAATAAACCCCACACCCGCTGAAATTGAAAGCGGCATATCGCGCAGCAATAACGCAAGCACACCCCCCGTTAATGCCAGTGGCACACCACTAAATATAATCAATGAATCACGAAGCGATCCAAAGGCGCTATACAGTAAGCCAAATATAAGCAGTAAAGTGACCGGCACAACCAACGACAATCGCTTACTTGCCGATTGTAGCTGCTCAAACGTGCCGCCGTATTCAAGCCAATAGCCACTTGGTAAATTAAGTGATTCATTCATGCTCGCTTGCGCATCACTTACAAAGCTTGCTAAATCGCGCCCCTCTACATTGGCAGTTACTACTACATTGCGCTTACCACTTTCGCGGTTTATTTGATTAGGCCCTTTTTCAATGCTGATTGTCGCTACTTCGCCAAGCGGTACAAATGCAAGTTCTGGGTTACTATCTTTAGGTAAAGCAACTGGCAAACGAGCAAGTGCTGATACATCGCTAGACCAACGCTTATCAAGGCGCACTAATAACGAAAAACGTTTATCGCCCTCGTAAATTAGTCCGGTTTGCACACCACCAACAGCGGCGGCAAGTGTTTGTTGAATATCGTTTACGCTTAAACCCAATAACGCCATGTGGTCGCGCATTGGTGTTACCGAAAGTGTTGGCAATCCTTCCATTTGCTCCAAACGTACATCGGTAGCGTCTGCAATATTACGCATTAGCCCTGTGGCTTTTTCGCCAAACTCTTTAAGTACGCTTAAGTCGTCACCATAAATACGCAGTGCCACATCGGCGCGCACGCCAGCAATTAACTCGTTAAAGCGCATTTCTATTGGTTGTGTAAATTCGTAATTATTACCTGGTACATCGTTAACACGGGTACGAATTTGCTGAACCAATTCTGCTTTAGTGAGTGCTGGATTAGGCCACTCTTCTTGCGGTTTAAGTATTAAAAAAGTATCAGCAACATTGGGCGGCATAGGATCGCTTGCTACATCAGCAGTACCAATTTTTGAAAATACGTTAGCAACCTCAGGCTGATCTAATATGGCTTGCTCAAGTTCTTTTTGCATTTGCACAGATTGCTCAATACCAGTGCCAGTAATGCGCAGCGCGTGCATAGCAATATCGCCCTCATCAAGTTTCGGTAAAAATTCTGCGCCCATGTTTTTAACTTTAAAACCAAGCACTAATACTAATGCAGTGGCAATACCCACCATCAGCCACGGTAATTTAAGCGATATACCAAGTAATGGTTTATACACTTTTTTAACGCCGCGCATGAGTGCATTTTCGGTTTCATCAACCTTACCGCGAACAAACACTGCAATAGCAGCAGGAACAAAGGTAACGCCAAATATAAGCGCGCCAATTAACGCCGCAACTACTGTAAATGCCATTGGCTGAAACATTTTGCCTTCAACGCCGCTTAGTGCAAATAAAGGTAAATAAACCAGCATAATAATAACAATACCAAATACAGCCGGTGTAAATACTTCTTTGGTGGCTGCGGTCACTACATTTAAACGCTCGTTTAAGGTAAGTAGCCTGCCATGTTTATGCTGAGCTACACCGAGTTGGCGCAGGCAGTTTTCAACTACAATTACAGCGCCATCAACAATTAAACCAAAATCGATTGCGCCTAGGCTCATTAGGTTACCCGATACGCGATTACCCACCATACCTGTAACGGCAAACAACATACTCAACGGAATAACCATTGCCGTAATAAGCGCGCCCGTTACATTACCCAGCAGTAATAGCAAAATCACTATCACTAAAATGGCACCTTCAAATAAGTTGGTTTGCACGGTTGCTATGGTTTTATCAACAAGAGTTGTACGGTCGTAAACCGCTTCAACAATAACGCCAGCGGGTAAGCTTTTTTGCACATCAACTAACTTATCAGCCATCGCTTTTGCCACTACGCGGCTGTTTTCGCCAATTAGCATCATGGCGGTGCCGAGCACGGTTTCCTCGCCGTTATAAGTGGCCGCGCCAGTTCTAAGCTCCTTGCCTAAAAGCACGTTAGCCACATCTTTAATGCGTACAGGTGCATCGTCGCGCTTAGCTATAACGGTATTGGCTATGTCATCAATGGTTTTTAACTGCCCTGGTGAGCGTACTAAATATTGCCCATCAAAACGCTCAATATAGCCTGCGCCTCGGTTACTGTTATTAACCTCAAGTGCACTAATTACATCGCTAATAGTAAGCTTATAAGCAATGAGTTTTTCGGGCACTGGCGCTACTTGATATTGGCGCTCAAAACCACCTTGGCTGTTTATTTCGGTTACGCCTTTTACTTTTAAAAGCTGAGGACGAATAACCCAATCTTGCAAAGTACGTAAATCTTCAGCGTTGTAGGCGGTACCATCTTCTTTTAACCCATTAGGCGCGGCGTGCACACTATAAGTAAATATTTCGCCTAAACCACTGGCAATAGGACCCAAGTTTGGCTCTACGTTATTAGGTAAGTCGGAGCGAATACTTTGAATACGCTCACCAATTTGCTGACGCGCCCAATAAATATCGGTGCCTTCATCAAAAATAACCGTTACTTGCGAAAGCCCATAACGCGAAAGCGAACGGGTGTAATCAAGCTTAGGTATGCCCGCCATGGCGGTTTCTACCAAATAAGTAATGCGTTGTTCTACCTCTAATGGCGTAAAACCCTGCGCTTTGGTATTAATTTGCACTTGTACGTTAGTTATATCGGGTACTGCGTCTACCGCTAAATTTTGAATGTTGTATACACCAAATCCAGCAAATAAAAATGTAAGCGCAAGCACCAGCATGCGGCGTTTAACCGCAAAAGAAACTATCCAATTAATCATGGTGCCTCCTAGTGAGCGTGGCTTGCGCCGCTTTTTAAAATATCAGCTTTAATGACGTAACTATTGTCTGTTACGTATTCGCTACCCGCGTTTAAACCTGCAAGTACTTCTACCCACTCGCTATTTTTTGCGCCTAAGGTAACGGGGCGCACTTCAAATACATTATTTTTACGAACAAACACACTGGGTTGACCGTTAAACTCTTGAATGGCTTGTGGCTTTACACGCACGCTGACATTTATTTTAGCCACACTTACATCGCTATTTATATGCATGCCTGGGCGCCAATGCCCGTCTGGGTTATTAAGCTCTATACGGGCACGCGCTATGTGCCCGCCTGTCATCATTGGGGCTATAAAAAACACTTTGCCTTGCGTATTTAAATGGTGATGCAAGTCGTACACTTTAGCGCTTTGGCCAATGGCGAGTTTTTCAATGTTTTCAGGAAAAGCCGACAGCTCAACCCACACTTTATCAAGGTTAACTACCTGCATCAGTGCGCTGGTGCTTGCAAGCTCGCCACGCTTTAAGTATTGCTCGGTTACAACGCCGCTAATTGGGCTTTTAATAGGGTAGTTTTGCAGTGTTTCGCGGTTGGTTACATTGGCAAGTACGTCGCCTTTTTTAACGTTTTGACCAATGCTTACAAAAATATCACTGATCAATCCTGTATACGGCGCCATTACTTCTACCGTGCCATGTTGTGTTGGTGCAATAACGCCAAAAAGCGTATCGGTAATATCCACTTCACCACTTTGCGCTATCTCGGTTTTAATACCTGCGCGCTCAATAGCTCGCTCTGTTAGCGTAGTTTGCCCTTCGTGTTGGTCGTATTCATAGCTAATGCTCTCGCCTTTATAATTAGCAGTAACGGTAAGTGCAAACGAATGCGGTTCGTTAATTGATTGCGTGCTAACAAGGTAGTCGCCCTCAGCTGCAAACTGTATATTTTGCGGGGCTTCAACTAAGCGCTTTAAACTCATTGTTATGTTTAAGTCGTTTATATTAATTGGCTTATTTTGTTTATAGCCGTATACGCGCAGCTCAACATTACCTGCAAATTCTTGCAATTTAAGCTCAAGGGTTAATTTAGAGTCAGTTAATAAAAAGCCGCCGTGTGGACCTTGCTTTTGCTCGTATTGCTCTGTTTCTTTATGACCTGACTCGCCATGCTCAGCAGAGGCAAATACATCTGTACTTACAAAGCTGCTGGCAAACGAAAGTGATACTAGTAATGCGATTATATTTTTATTCATGATTGATGAGTCTCAATTAAAGATTGGCCTGTTAAACGCTCAAGAGTAAGTAGCACTTGGTACAGCTCTGCGTGAGTTGTAATAAGTGTGCGTTTAGAATCAAAAAGTGCTTGTTGAGCATCAAGCAATTGCAACACCGAAATTTGTCCGCGTTGATAACTTTTTAAGCTTTGCTCAATCAATGTTTGTGCCTGAGGAATAATTTGATCAGATAATAGCTTTGCCTGATTAGCTCGACCTTGATAATAAGCGTACAAAGTACGTACTTGCTGGCGTAGCTGGATGCGCAATTGCCCTTGCTGCTCATTTAAAAGCATGAGCTGACTATTTGCAGCTGCAATATTTCCGCTATTTGAATTACTTAATTGCAGTGGTATAGAAAACGAAAACACTAATGAGCTGGAGCCGCTTTGTTGGTTATAGCGCACGCCTCCCCCTACATTAATATCGGTTTGTCCGTTTGCTTTTTGCAGTGTTAAATTAGCTGTTTGCTGTAAATATTGCTGTTGTAATAATGCAAATTCAGGGGCTTGGTTAACCGCATCTAAAAGTGCTTGCGCTGATTTAAGCGCAGTAATTACATTAATATTGCCAGCAAGAGTATCGTAGGGTTGCTCCTCACTCCACAGCTCGTTAAGCGATAAACTTGCTCGCTCAAATTCACTATTAAGCATGGCTTTATCAAGCTCTACTTGGCTAAGTGCATAACGCATGCGCGTTACATCGGCTTGCGACGCTGCACCCGCATTAGCTCTTTGTTCAATCGCTTTAAGCGCTTGGGTAACTACCTGTTTACGCTCGTTGTTTAAACTTAATAATGTTTGAAATTTAAGCCCTTGATAGTATCGCTCAGCAGTGGTTGCCAATAACGCTAAACGGGTATTTTCATACTGTATTGCTTGGGCTTTAATATTGGCGGTTGCGTAATTAATACGGCTCTGGCGCTTATCGCCCAGCTCTATTAGTTGGCTAAGCCCAAGCGTTATTTCAGCGCCTTGAATGCCACGCGCCTTGTTAGTGCCAAGTAAGTTTTCAGCTTCAACATTCAATACAGGGTTAGGCGAAAGTGCAGCTTGAGATTTAAGCGCACTCAATATTTTTTGATGATAAGGGTAGCGTTTTAATACCAGATTTTGTTGTTCGGTATTACTCAGTGCCTGCTTTAGGGTTAATGTTTTAACATTCGCCAAAGTACTAAAAGCAGGTAGCGCGCACATTAGCGCCACCAGCATAATTGGTTTTTTATTCATATAGCGTGTCCGTTTTTTAACAAACAGAGTTAACTTAATCACTACGCCTATTTTAAAAACAAGCGCGATCAAGCAACCTAAATATGTAAATAACTAGCCTAATAGCGCACAAGCGCAGGCAGTTTTTTACAAAGTATTTAAAATTAAAAACTAACTAAGTGAATTGGGTGGCGGTACATCTGGCGGGTAATTTAACCCGTTATAGCACGCAGGCGAAGTTGCTTTACTTTGCTCTGGGCTTATTGAGTGGCTAGAAGTGCTGTTGTAGCCACAATGGCAATGTTGGTGGGCATGAATTTCGGTAGTTGATGTTTTATCGCTTTGGTTATCATCGGCAGTGGAGTCGCCTTGCGATAACGAACTGGTTACGTGATCAACGTCTTCTTGCAAATGATACGCAGCGCCATCACAGCTAATAAAGCTGTGTACAAGCACTAATAATATCACTATTAAAAAACGGTTTGAGCGCATTACCTACCTAAAACTCTAAAATGCAATTTAAGAAATCGCACAATACCTTAAATTTATTCAAATGTAGAGAGCCGCTAACGTTATTTTCTAAATTCGCTTGGCGACACACCTACCGACTTCTTAAAACGTTTGGAAAAATTAAAAATATTAGAGTACCCCACATAACTTGCCACATGCGAAATTGGCCAAGCCGTGTTTAACAATAAGTTTTTAGCCCGTTCAATGCGTAAATAAATAAGTTGTTGTATTGGGCTTTTACCAAATTGCGCTTGGCATAAACGATGCAAATGCGGCGATGAGTAATGCACATGTTCGCACATTACCTCTATTGTCCAATCAAACTGCAAGCGCTTGTCTACCTCTTCAAACAGACTAATTAAACGGTTATGCGCCGCACCCTGTGAGTTATTTTGCAGCGTAGCATTTAAGTAATGACTTAAAATAGGCGTTACGCTTTCGCGTAAATTAGCATTAGGCTCGCTGTATAAAAGCTCCATAGCAAGGTGTAACGGTTCAAGTTTTTGCTCGGTTAGTACCAGTGCTTGCGCTAAGTTTAAATGCTGCCAACGTTTAGTATTTGCAAGGTTTAACCAAATAACATCCCAATGTTCAGCATCAATTTTCACTTCAAAGCTTTGCTTTGCTGGTAGCACAATAAGTGTATTGGCATTAAGTGTGTACTGCTCATTTTGTGTTGTTAATTTACCCTGCCCTGCAAGCGTATAAAAAAGTGTATGTTCTAGCGGTGCTGAGCGTGCTACGCAATAACGACCCGATAGGTTTGAGCAACCCGCAAGTGCTATTTCAAGGTTTGGCATTTGCGCGAGCGTTTGTGAATCAATAAAGCGCTCTATACAACGCGGACCAATATCGAGTATGTCTTTAATGTTATAGCGCATAATTACAATGATAGTTTTGGACAAATAAAGGAGAGCTTTAAGCATAACCCCTGCGATTATTTTTAGCTATATTTAGCGCATTATAATTGCCCGCTTATGCAATAGGATAAACATGACCTCTTTACAGCACATAATTAATCGCCGAGATTGGGAAAACCCAATTTCAGTACAAGTTAATCAAGTAAAAGCGCACAGCCCACTCAATGGTTTTAAAAGCGTTGAACATGCTCGCACCAATACACAGCCACAAAAACAGTGTTTAAATGGGCAATGGGACTTTAAATTATTTGATAAACCCGAAGCGGTTGATGAGTCATTGCTAAGTGAAACACTAAACAGCAACTGGCAAAGTATTACAGTGCCTTCTAACTGGCAATTACACGGCTTTGATAAACCTATTTACTGTAATGTTAAGTACCCATTTGCAGTTAACCCGCCTTTTGTACCAAGCGACAACCCTACAGGCTGTTACCGCACTGAATTTAATATAAGCGAAAGTCAGCTAACTCAGCGTAATCATATTATTTTTGAAGGCGTTAACTCGGCGTTTCACCTGTGGTGTAACGGACAGTGGGTGGGTTATTCACAAGATAGCCGTTTACCGAGCGAGTTTGATTTAAGCGAACTGTTAGTTGCAGGCACTAACCGTATTGCCGTTATGGTTATTCGTTGGAGCGATGGCAGTTATTTAGAAGATCAGGACATGTGGTGGCTAAGCGGTATTTTTCGCGATGTTAACTTACTTACAAAACCACAAAACCAAATACGTGATGTGTTTATAACCCCCAATTTAGACGCTTGCTATCGCGATGCAGCACTACATATAAAAACGGCGATTAATGCGCCGAATAACTACCAAGTAGCAGTGCAAATTTTTGATGGCGAACAGGCGCTATGTGAGCCACAAATTCAAAGTACTAACAATAAACGTGTTGATGAAAAAGGTGGCTGGAGCGATGTTGTATTTCAAACAATTGATATACAAAGCCCTAAAAAATGGACCGCCGAAACCCCGTACTTATACCGCTGCGTTGTAAGTCTGCTTGATGAGCATGGCAATACCGTCGATGTTGAAGCCTACGACATTGGCTTTAGAAAAGTAGAAATGCTTAACGGGCAACTGTGTGTAAACGGCAAGCCGCTACTTATTCGCGGTGTTAACCGCCACGAACACCACCCAGAAAACGGTCATGCAGTTACTACCGCCGATATGATTGAAGATATTAAGCTGATGAAGCAAAATAACTTTAACGCCGTGCGTACTGCTCACTACCCTAATCATCCCCGTTTTTATGAGCTATGTGACCAGCTAGGTTTATACGTAGTTGATGAAGCAAATATAGAAACCCATGGCATGTTTCCTATGGGCAGGCTTGCAAGCGATCCTCAGTGGGCTGGTGCATTTATGTCGCGTTATACACAAATGGTTGAGCGCGATAAAAACCACGCCTCAATTATTATTTGGTCATTGGGCAACGAATGCGGACACGGCGCAAATCATGATGCTATGTACGGCTGGTCAAAAAGCTTTGACCCCTCTCGCCCAGTGCAATACGAAGGCGGCGGTGCAAACACAACGGCTACCGACATTATTTGCCCAATGTACGCCCGTGTAGATACCGATATTAAAGACGATGCGGTACCTAAATACTCTATTAAAAAGTGGCTAAGCCTACCAGGTGAAACTCGCCCGCTTATTTTATGTGAATACGCCCATGCAATGGGTAACAGCCTAGGTAGCTTTGACGATTACTGGCAAGCATTTAGAGAATACCCACGCCTACAAGGCGGCTTTATTTGGGATTGGGTAGATCAAGGTTTATCTAAAACAGACGAAAACGGCAAGCATTATTGGGCTTACGGCGGCGACTTTGGTGATGAACTAAATGACCGTCAATTTTGTATAAACGGGTTATTGTTCCCAGACCGTACGCCGCACCCTAGCCTGTTTGAAGCTAAGTACAGCCAGCAACATTTACAATTTACATTGCGTGAGCAAACTAAAAACCAATACACCATTGATGTATTTAGCGATTACGTATTTAGACATACCGATAACGAAAAGCTTATTTGGCAGTTAATGCAAAATGGCATCTGTGTTGAGCAAGGCGAGCATGTACTTAATACTGCTCCGCAAAGTACGCACACGTTAACTATTAAAACTAAAACAGCATTTGAGCAAGGTGCGCAATATTACCTTAATTTAGATGTGGCATTAGTTAACGACTCACACTTTGCAAACGCTAATCACGTTATGGATTCAGAGCAGTTTAAGCTTATAAATAGTAACAATTTAAGCAGTAAGTTATTTGTATCATCATCTGAGCAAAACGCTATAAGTGTTAGCGAAACCGACTCTCAACTAAGTATTGAAAACGATAAATTTAAACTGATTTTTAATCAACAATCAGGGCTTATAGAGCAGTGGTTACAAAACGATACTCAGGTTATTAGTAGCCCACTGGTTGATAACTTTTATCGTGCCCCACTTGATAACGACATTGGTGTAAGCGAAGTAGACAATCTAGACCCCAATGCATGGGAGGCTCGTTGGTTGCGTGCAGGTATAGGGCAATGGCAGCGCACATGCAGCTCAATTCACGCAGTGCAATCAAGCGTTGATGTACGTATTACTTGTGTATTTAATTACGAATTTAACGGCGCAGTACAAGCAAAAACACAATGGCTATATACACTAAATAATACAGGTAAGATTGGCTTAAATATTGACGTGCACTTAAACGATACACTGCCGCCAATGCCGCGCATAGGGCTAAGTACAACGCTTAACAAGCAAAGCGATACAAAAGTAAACTGGCTAGGTTTAGGGCCTTTTGAAAACTACCCAGATCGCAAAGCCGCAGCTCGTTTAGGTTATTACAGCTTGAGCTTAAATGAGCTACATACACCGTATATATTCCCAACTGATAATGGCCTGCGTAGCGATTGCCAATTACTGAGTATTAATAACTTAACCGTGACTGGCGCGTTTTTGTTTGCAGCCAGTACTTATTCGCAAAATATGCTAACGCAAGCAAAACATACTAACGAACTCATTGCTGATGATTGCGTACATGTACATATTGATCATCAACATATGGGTGTAGGTGGCGATGATTCATGGAGCCCAAGTACTCATAAAGAGTATTTACTTGAGCAAAAGCAGTACAGTTATTCTTTAACTTTTTCAGCTAAATAATTTAAACAAAAATAGCGGCCAAATTGGCCGCTATTTTTTAATTTAAAAACTCTATTTATTAGCTAGTTTTTTAACTAATACGTTATCAAGCGAAAAACTTCCCGCTCCCTGAATTGCTAAAACCACAGTTACAACAAGTAACGTTAATGCATATTCATAACCATTGTTTGCCATAAATAAGCCATTACTAATATGTACGCTAAAAATAGCAATCAGCATAGTAAAGCCAGAAACTACAGCAGCTGGGCGCGTTAACAAACCAATTGCTAATGCAATGCCACCAAAAAACTCAGCGCTACCTGCCATCATTGCTAACCAATAGCCAGGCTCTAAACCAATACTCGCCATCCACTGCCCAGTGCCTTCAAGCCCGTAACCGCCAAACCAAGCAAATAGCTTTTGTGCACCATGCGCCGCTAAAATAAGGCCAACTGGCACTCGTAAAATTAATGCTGCTACGCCTGCTTTTGAGCTAAGTAATGTGTTTAGTAATTTCATGAGTTTTAGTCCTGTTTGAATTTATTTAATCGTTAGGTTTTTCCTAACCGTTGAACACAGTTTACTATCATCATTAAAAAACATTAACATGGAATTTATTGGTTAATTAGCAACGCAGTATTTATAATAATCCATAAAAAAAACCGCCAACCTAAAGGTGACGGTTTTTTATTAACGTATTACTTAGTATATTTAAGTAAGCGCTTAGCTTTGAAAATTAAGCGACTGCTTGCTCTAAAATTTCGCGGCTTTCTTTAAGCGTAATAGCTTGGTTTTCACCAAGTGCTAACATGCCGTGCGCTTCAAGTTTGCCAATAATATTGTCAATAGCTGCAGCTTTATCATCGCCATGCTCAGTAAGCTGGGTCGCTACGTCAAGGCTGTGGTAAAACGCTTCAATCGCTAGAATTGTTTTCTCAGCCAGGTCGTCAGATTGCTCAAGACCAAACACATTTTTACCCATTTGCTCAAGCTTTGCTTTTTTAACTGCAAATTGGTTGCGCAGTAAAGAAGGCTGAACAATAGCAAGTGAACGTGCATGATCAACGCCGTAAGCGGCTGTAAGCTCGTGACCAATCATGTGCGTAGCCCAATCTTGCGATACACCAGAACCAATTAAACCATTAAGTGCTTGGTTAGCAGACCACATAAGGTTTGCGCGCCATGCGTCGTCTTGGTTTTCAAAGTTATCGCCCAGTGTTTTAAGCGCTTTTAATAGTGCCTCTGCGTAGCCATCTTGTACAAGTGCGCCTGCTGGGAATGTTAAGTATTGCTCACAGGTATGAACCCATGCGTCTACTAAACCATTTACAAGTTGGCGCTGTGGTAATGTTTTCATTACATCAGGGTCCATAATTGCAAACTTAGGTTGTACCGCAGGAGACATAAACGGAAGTTTTTGTTTAGTCGCAGCTTTGCTCACAACAGAACCTTGGTTAGACTCAGAACCTGTAGCAGGAAGAGTAAGTACTGCCCCAATAGGTAATGCGCTAGTTACTTTATGTTTACCAGTAGGAATATCCCAACCTTCGCCATCATAAACTGCAGATGCTGCGATATATTTAACGCCGTCGATTACTGATCCGCCGCCTACACCTAGTACAAAGTCGATACCTTGTTCTTTACAAATTTTTACTGCCTGGTCTAGTACTTCAATTGTTGGGTTAGCGCCAACGCCCGAAAACTCTACCCAATCAAAGCCTTCAAGTGCTGCAGCAACTTGGTCGTACACGCCGTTCTTTTTAATTGAACCGCCGCCGTACACTACAAGTACTTTTTGATCCTTTGCGATCAAATCAGTTAGTGAGGCAATTTGTTCTTGACCGAACTGGATAAGTGTTGGATTTACGTAGCTAAATTTCATTATTTTGCTCCTAGGTGACGGTTAATTGCTGAGTACTTTACTTAGTTACCTAATAAAGTATCGATGCGTGCATATTAATGGCAAAACAAACATAAAAAAAGCCCAATAACTCGCAAAAGCTTGCCTAAAACTATCAACGTTGTTATTTTACGCAAAATACACTCAATTAAAGATGCCTTTTATGCCCACCATAGCCAATATGTTGCAACAATACGCCGAGCATAATCAATTACTCAGCTTTGAAGGCACCATGGAAACTATTATTCCAGGCGTGTATTTTCATCGAGCAACTAAAAGCTCGCCGCGTCAGCCGCTTATATATAACTCAGGTATTATTATTGTTGGACAGGGTCATAAAATAATTCACTTTCCTGAACATCAAATAAGATACGGTGCAGGGGACTACTTAGTCCTTGGCGTACCGGTGCCATTAGAATGTGAAGCATTTACCGATAACGATTTACCCGTTATGGGCATTGCCATAGATATAAACCCTGCAATGCTACACAAACTCGTTAATCAAATAATGCAGCATAAGCCTCTTTCAGCGTCATCGTCGTCAGCACAAATTGGCGCAGTGCAGTCGGCAGCTCTAGATACAGCAATGGAGCTCATTACCCATCGGCTATTGACTGTTTTAAATAACCCACTTGAGGCAGAAATATTTGGCGAAGATATAGTAAAAGAATTGGTATATCGCGTACTCTGCGGCCCTCAAGGCAACACTTTAATAGGCCTTGCGATGCATGATGGGCATTATGCTCGCATAGCACGTACGCTCTCCACTATGCACAGTAGTTATGCAAACCAAATAACTGTTGAAGGTTTGGCGGAAGATGTAAACATGAGTGTATCGTCGTTTCATCGCGCCTTTAAGCAAATTACCTTTGAATCCCCTCTACAGTACTTAAAAAAAGTACGCTTGGCTAAAGCAAAAGAACTCATTACTGCCAGCGGCAGTAAAGCCAATGAAGCCGCGTTAAGAGTAGGTTATACCAGTCCATCGCAGTTTAGCCGTGAGTTTAAACGCCTCTTTAATAAAACACCTAGCGAAGTATTAACTCAGCTACATAGCTAGCCCACAAAAAAGCCACTATAAAAAGTGGCTTTAAATAGCACGAGTGAAAAACTATACTTTTTTAAATAAAACCTCTGGGTTAACCATGGTTTTCATTTCAAGTACATTGCCATTTGGATCTTCAATAAAAAATGTTTCTTGCTCAAACTCATCACCAATAAAGCGACGGTAAGGTTTATCAAGATACTCTATACCCGCACTTTGTATTCGTACTTTTAACGCGTTAAAGTCGGTTTCTGATAAATGAATACCAAAATGCGGTACAGCTACAGCGCCCATATCTACGTCGTGGCGCACTGTAGGAAGACGCTCAACACTTTGATGCAATGTTAACTCGTTACCCCAAAAGTCGATATCAACCCAGCGACCCTCTTCACTATTACCGGTTTTACAACCAAGTACGTCACAATAAAATGCTTTAGTGACTTTTAAATCACCAGCTGGAATAGCTAAATGCAAACAGTTAGACATAAATTACCCTTGGTTAACTCTTTTAATATACTAAATTACCCGCATTATACATAAATCTTAATTTATAGAACATTAACAGCCATATAATTAAGCATATTTAATACTTTTAAAATGATTAATAAACAACCTTATTAAAGTTAGTGAATACTTATGCAATTATATTTGCAGGCAGTGCTTTAAAAGCAAAAAGGGTTACTTTAAAATGCGTGGACTATGATTAAATTCTTATCTTTAAAATTCATCACTTTTTTTATGGGTTTTATATCCTGCTTTGTGATGCATACAACATTTAATGTTCCATTAGTGATTTCGGCCGCATTAACTGGGCTCATAGGATCGTTTATACCGTTTCCTAAAAACGTTAAAAATCACCCTTATGCTGCTATTTATGCTGGTAGTTTTGCTGGCATGTGCTCGACTAATTTAATTACTAGTTATTGGGAGATTGTAATTATCTCGCTTATAGGTGCTAGTTTGTATGTGCTTACTATGAACTTGTTTACTGGTTTTGGCGGCAAGTTAGGTGGTGTTGCTTTTGCAAGTGTTGCAATATTTGTATTAGCTAAAGGGATTGTATTATGAGCCTTGAATATCCGTTAATTGCGCTGCTAGGGGCATTTTTAACGTTTTTTTTAGCAAAACATAATCGCTTTGATGCCATAAGAGCATCAGCTGCGCTTTCAATTGTTGCCTATCTACTTCTTAGCGTGCTTAACTTAAACCCTGAGCTTTACAGCATTGTGTTTTTTGGCGGCACATTTATAGGTATGAGCGCCCCACATCGCTTTGGTATATATACTGTAACTAACTCAGCCATTATTTTTTCAATACTCTTTGAGTATTTAGTTCCAAGGCTCGATGGCTATGGCGGCGCACTTGGCATTAGCGCGTTTTTGTCTGTATGTATTTGCCATACTTTTATTCTACTAGGCGCACCAAGAAGTAAAAAATAGTTAGGGTTTACGAGAGCATGTGGGGTAACCAAATAAAACGTTTAGCTTTGCTTTAATACCTTTTACTCTATAGATGCTTTTTATCAAATAGTCCCATTGGTGAAATGTTATTTTAAATGGGTTGTTAGTCTTTAACTGTCCTACGATGCCATATTTACAGGTTTTATTTGGGTCTTCCTCAACAAAGGTGCCAAATAATTTATCCCAAATAATTAATACACCCGCAAAATTTTTATCCAGGTAGCCTGCATTAATTGCATGATGCACTCTGTGATGAGAAGGTGTATTAAACACCTTTTCAAACCAACCAAGCTTATTCACTATTTGTGTATGCACAAAAAACTGATACGCCAAGTTGAGCGCCACAACAGTTAGGACTGTCATTGGGTCAAACCCGATCAACATCATAGGTAACCAAAATATCCACATGCCCACCAAGGGATACATTAAGCTTTGCCTAAACGCGGTAGTAAAATTCATTTTAGTAGAACTATGGTGTACGACATGCGCTGCCCATAACCAATGAATATGATGTGATGCTTTATGAAACCAATAGTACAAAAAGTCTTGCAGTAAAAAAGCACATAAAATAGAAAATACAGAAAGCTCTATATCAAACAAGCGGTATCCGTAAAGCCAATAAAAAAACGGCATAAGTATAATTAATGAAAGCGCATCTGCTCCTTGATGCATTAAAGCCAAAACCGTATTAGCTAGGCTGTCTTTTATACTGTAATAACGCCTAAACGCTATAAATTCAAATACTACAAAGGTTAAAAATACAGGGCTTAAGGCAAGTAAAATAATTTCAACACTCATGTTGTGCACTCCTTAAAATAGCGCTCTAATTTTGTAAGTGCGTTTTTAATATCTTTTTTAATGAAAAATTTAAGTATAAAACTGGGCATCCACCAAGGTGAAATACACTGTATAGAATAAGTAAGCTCAGTAGAGATAAATGCCTGCTTTTCGATAGCAGTTAAATAAATATCACCTTGATGAGCAGCCACAGGCTTATTGCCCACAATTTGATAGCAAATGTGATTACCGCTAGCACTTATAACTTGCTCAGTAAAAGTATACCCTGATGCTCTAACTTGCCTCACGGCTCCTTTTCCGCCGTTTATCTGCCCGCAATTTTGCGGTTTCAATAATAAAAATTGAGCGTTAAAAAACCTATTTAAACGTTCATGATCAAGCAACACATTAATTATTTCAGTGGGAGGAGCTGCAAGGTTTTGTTTTAAATTTATTAATATCACTGCTATAACCTTAAAAATTATTCACCTAGGGCCCGTTTATCTTTCTAAGTTAAATTTGCAGCCGTATGCTTGGTTTTTAGGCAAGGCTGCGCCCATGTTGTGTGGTTATTTCCAATAAATAGACGATAACGCAGTATAAATACCAAACATGATCTCCCCTTGAGTTCGTCCTAGGGGCGGTAGCAGGATACAGAACTTTGCTCAGCTTTTAGGATGTAAGCCAGATCAGTAACACATGAGTAGGTACTTAGCCTTCTAGGTTACAAACCTCGCGCTGCGATTAAATTGCCCCTAAATAGAACAAACTTTAATCCCCAAAGGTCAATAGGTCCTAGCATAATAAAATTTTACATGGCAGACTTGCTCATACACGACCATTTTTTAGCTTTAGACGACAAATGTACTCACTTGCTGATCATTACTTTTCAAGTACTCTTGATTACTTACAAAGCCAAGGTATAGCCAATGAAGTGGCTTTGAAGGCCATCAAATTTACTGAGTACAGTGATAATAAAGCACGACAATTCGCACCTCGTATTACCTTAACAAGTTACAACGCATTACTTGAATATTCACAAAAAACACTTAACGATCCCCTGTTCGGCTTTAAGCTTGGGCAGCATATTCGCACAGCAAATTTTGGAATTTTAGGTTACTTAATAGAATCAAGCGATAGTTTAGCCAGTGCTATACAGGTACTTTTAAATTATGACAGTTTGGTCGCTGACATAGGTAAATCACAATTTGAGCAGCTCGGCGATATTGCAATTATTCGCTGGCTACCGCATCCAAGTTGTAACGAACAGGTTATTTTGCGTAATATGACTGCTTGGGTATGTGTAATACGTCAATTACTTAACTCCAAACTATCTCCTAGTTCAATATGTTTCACGGATCACTACTCAAAAGAACATTTAAATACATTGGCTACGTGGTTTAATTGCCCTGTAAGCATAAACGCTAAGCACAATGAAATTTCATTCCCGAGTAGTTATTTAACCCTGCCATTTAAAACCGATAACGCAGCAGTTCACTTAGCACTTAGGCAAATATCAGAGCAGCAGCTTTCTAACTTTAAAAGCCAGCAACATGTAAGCGAAAAAATTAACCATATGCTTATGGTAAAAACCGACTTGCAAGAGTGCGACTTAATACGTACTGCAAATGCGCTAAATATCACGCCAAGGACCCTTCAACGGCATTTAAAGCTAGAGCAAACATCCTTTGCAATATTACTCGAACAAGAGCGTAAAAGACGTATTCCCTTATTAATAGGAACACAATCCTTAGCCAATTTAGCTTTATCACTCGGCTTTAAAGATCAGAGTTCGTTTAATCGGGCATTTAAACGCTGGTACTCATATAGCCCTATTAAATATTTTAAAATGCAAATAGGTAAATAAACCTCCAATATAAAATTTACTTATTTCATACATTTGAGTATATATTTCAGACAAGAGTCTTTAAACTCAAGACATTGTAGTTAAAAAGATTATTGCTATGTATTTGCGTATTGTAGTTAATGCCCTTGTATTTATGTTTTGTAGTACGGTAAACGCAACTAGTCCACTTACCTTTATTGCCGAAGATTTACACCCTTATCATTTTCAAAACGAAAACGGTGAAGCAGACGGAGCCTCGGTAGATATAGCTAAAGCAGTATTAAGAGAAGCTAAGCTAAACGCGAAGTTTGAAATAATGCCTATGGCGCGTGCTTCCCATGAATTAAAAACCAACCCTAATACTATTATGCTCTCTTTTTTAAAAACCCCTGTTAGGCAAAATCAATTTAAATGGTTAGGTGCGATATACTTTACAGATGCGTACTTAGTTAGTTTAAAAGATCATAAAGATAATATTAGCCATTTAAATCACGCCAAATTTTACAAAGTAGCAACCATTCGCGGTTATACGAGCGCCAAATATTTAAAAGATATGGGTTTCGAAGAAGACAAAAATTTAATCTTAGTTAGTTATTATCAGCAGCTATGGCAAATGCTCTACAAAAAACGTATCGATTTTGTTGTAGTGAATACACTTACTTTAAATAATGAATTAAAAATGTCCGGGCTTGATCCTAGCTTAATAGCTAAACGAGTTCATTTAACTGATTTTCCTTCAACCCTCTATCTTGCTACTAATAACCAGTTTGATGAACAAACAGCCATCGCAATATCAAAAGGGCTAAAAACGCTAAAGGTAAATGGCAAGTACCAAGCTATTTTAAAAAAATGGCAACTCCCCCTCCCACCTACCATAAATTAAATGTAATAAAGCTGCCCTATACTCCTCACAAAGCTTGCTAACACTCACTTTGCCATGGCTATTATTAAAACTAAAAAAGGTATTAAACTCAGCTACCAAGATGAAGGCGATAAAACAGCACCAGCTATTATTTTAATTATGGGGCTTGGGGCGCAAATGATAGTTTGGCCAGACTCGCTCTATTATGGTTTAGTAAAAAAAGGCTTTAGAGCGATTAGATTTGATAACCGTGATGTCGGGTTATCTAGCCATTTAGATGATTACAAAAATCCTAGTTTATTTAAAACATGGTTAAGTAAGTACTTACCTATATGCTCAAATATTCCTTACCTGCTTGATGATATGGCTGATGATGTACTCGCCTTAATGGCTGCACTTAAAATAAAAAAAACGCATTTAGTTGGCGCATCAATGGGTGGGATGATTGCCCAAATTATTGCAGCAAAACATAAAAAGAAAGTACTTAGCTTAACCACAATAATGTCGAGTAGCTCTACTTTTAAGCCAACAATAAAAAGTTTAAAGGTATTTTTAAAAGTATCTAAACTGCAACCAAAAACACTAACGCGCAGTGCCGCTATAAACTACAACATTCAGTTAAACCAACTTATTGGTAGCCCAGCTTACCCACAAAGTGAAGAGTTATTAAAAGAGCATGCAATTAAAATAATTGACCGCTCATATAATCAAAATGGCTATAAACGCCAACTAATAGCCATAGCAGCCAGTAAAAACAGAGCCCAGTTAATAAAAAAATAAAAGCGCCTACGTTAATTATTCATGGTAATGCCGATATAGTTTTTCCATCTATTGAAGGTGAAAAAACGGCTAAACTCATTAAAAAATCGAAGTTAAAAATTATAGATGGTATGGGTCATAACTTTGTACCAGAGCTTACGCCTAAAATGACAAAGTGGATTGCTAAGCATATAAAAAAGTCTCAACGAAAGTATTTAGAAAAATTACGCAATAAAAAACACCAACTGGTTAACCAAAATAAACTTTAAAAATAAGGTTTAATTATAAAAAACACAAAATTGGTAAGTTTTAATTTTTAAATTGGTATGTTAGATTGAAGTTGAGCGATGTCTTTACCGCACAATTTTTACTTCATCACACAGAGACAATAATGATAAAAAATACATCCACATTTAAACTTACGGCTTTAGCCGTTATCACACCTCTACTTTTTACGGCTTGTTCAAGTACCCAAAGCACTAATCAGCAAAGCGATGCGCCGGTACCTGCAACAAAGTTTGATTTATCACACTGGAAAATAAATGTACCAGTTGATTTAAACAACGACGGTAAAATTGATGAAATAGATGTAGAAGAAATTCAGACTTACGCACACCCTGATTTTTTCTATCTTGATGATAAAGGCTACATGGTATTTACCTCGCCTAATAAAGCGCTTACAAGTGCTAACTCTACTAATACTCGTAGTGAACTTAGACAAATGATCCGTGGATCAAATACTAAAATTAAAACTAAACACTCTAAAAACAACTTTGCTTTAGCTGTACATCCGTTATCTGACCGATTTGGTTCTGTTGGTGGAAAAATGGAAGCAACGTTAAAAGTAGATCACGTTGCGCTACGTGCAACTGATCCTGATAAAAAAGCGGCTTACTCTGTTGTTGTAGGACAAATTCACGCAGGTAAAGATCAGGCACTTATTGATACCAAGCTTGGTTATGGCTGGGGCAATGAGCCACTTAAAATATATTACAAAAAATGGCCAGGGCACAAAACAGGCTCAGTTTTTTGGAACTACGAACGTAACTTAGCTAAAACCAATCCTGACCGTACAGACATTACTTACCCAGTTTGGGGTAATACATGGGAAAACCCTAACGAGCCTGGCAGTGCCGGTATTGCACTAGGTGAAGAATTTAGCTACACGGTAAATGTGTATAAAAATGTTATGCACCTTACATTTAGCGCACAAGGCAAAGAAGACGTTAACTACTCTATTAACTTAGGTAATAACGTAGATGCTTATGGCAAAGTGGACGAAAAAGATCACCCACATGGCTACGCCGCAGATTGGCATTACTTTAAAGCCGGTGCTTATAACCAATGTAGTACTAAAAGCGCGAAAGGTATTTGGTACCCAGGTTGTTTAGGTACTGGCGATTGGTCTACAGATAAACAAAATGGCGATTACGCTCAAGTAAGCTTTAGTAAACTAGCGTTAAGCCCAGCGACACCGCCAATAAAATAACTAGGCTATTACAGCCTCAGATAAGTAATTTTTTAGTGATGTAAACAGTGGCGTTGGTAGATTATTAATATCGCACCAGCGCCACTTTAAACATTTATTAGGCTCTTTAAGCTCAGGCTCTCCGCCTTCAAAGTCAGCTTTTACATACAGCGTAATATAGTGCTTGTTCTCTGCTGTAAAAATATCATTGGTAAAATCAAGCTTAGTAATTTTACTTACCTTTAAACCTGTTTCTTCAAACACTTCTCGTATTGCACATTGCTCAACACTTTCACCAAACTCTAAATGCCCACCAGGTGTTGCCCATGTATTAGCACCATGCGCGCCAATGCGCTCACCTAGTAAAATTGTGTTTTGATGCTTTATGATAACCGCAACCCCTACTCTTACTACGTTACTCATATCGTGTTTTCTCCTATTTTTACTGCCCGCCATGCTGAACCACACGCTTTGTATTGTCAATTTTGTATTTTTAAAACCAGTGTGTTGATTAACTTTTAACCGACCAAGGTCGAATAGCTTGCTTGCTAAAAAAAGCCTACATTTTGTAAGGTCTCTCACACACAAATTTAGCTTTAGGAGCCTTACATGTCAGGCGAATATAAACAGCAATATAATGGCTTTAAACAAAACCCAGCCCAATTTTGGCTCGAACAAAGTAAAAATATTCCATGGTATAAAACCCCCACAAAAGCATACACACAAGACGACGACGGGCTTTATCATTGGTTTAGCGACGGGCAATTAAACACCAGTTTTTTAGCGCTAGACCAACACGTTATTGCCGGATTTGGTAAGCAAACCGCACTGATTTACGACTCTCCAGTCACTAACACAAAGCAAACTTATAACTACTCACAACTACAACAAGAAGTTGCTAAATTTGCAGGCGTAATGCAATCGTTAGGTGTTACAAAAGGCGATCGCGTTGTTATTTATATGCCCATGATCCCACAAGCTGTTATTGGTATGTTGGCGTGCGCTCGCCTTGGTGCTATTCATTCGGTGGTATTTGGTGGGTTTGCTGCACATGAATTAGCTGTACGCATTGATGATGCCAAGCCCAAACTTATACTTAGCGCCTCATGCGGTGTTGAAATAAACAGCATTATTGAATACAAACCACTTATTGATAACGCAATAGACTTAGCTACGCACAAAGTAGAACACTGCGTTATTTATCAGCGTCCACAAGTCAGGGCCACTCTTAAGCCTAAACGAGACATAGATTGGACTCAGGCAATGCAAACTGCTGCAAGCGCAGATCCGGTGCCTGTAAATGGAGATGATCCACTTTATATTTTATATACCTCAGGCACGACAGGCACACCCAAAGGCGTAGTGCGCGAAAATGGCGGTCACGCAGTGGCAATGCAATACAGCATGGAAACCGTTTATGGTATGAAGCCCGGCGACGTATTTTGGGCAGCGTCTGACATTGGCTGGGTAGTTGGGCACTCTTATATAGTTTACGCGCCGCTAATGTATCGCTGCGCGACCGTATTATATGAAGGTAAACCCGTTAAAACACCCGACGCCAGTGCATTTTGGCGCGTGGTTGAAGAATATAAAGTAAATGCATTATTTAGTGCCCCCACTGCCTTTAGAGCAATTAGAAAAGAAGACCCAAATGCCAATGGTTTTAATCAATACGATACCTCTAGCTTAAAACGTTTGTTTTTAGCCGGCGAGCGATTAGACCCTCCCACTTACGAATGGCTTAAAGAAAAAACCAAACTGCCAGTGCTTGATCATTGGTGGCAAACAGAAACCGGCTGGGCTATTGCTTGTAACCCTGTAGGGCTTGAGTACTTAGCAACAAAACCTGGCAGCTCTACCGTGCCTACTCCTGGTTTTGACGTGCGAATATTGGATATGGATGGCAATGAATGCGCAGCTAACGAGCAAGGCGCCGTGGTAATTAAACTGCCACTTCCACCGGGTTGCCTACCAACTATTTGGCAAGATACCCCGCGCTTTAAAGCAAGCTACCTAAATGAATACGAGGGTTATTATTTATCTGGCGATGGTGGTTATATTGATGAAGACGGCTACCTATTTATTATGGGCAGAACCGACGACGTTATAAATGTAGCAGGACATAGGCTTTCTACCGGCGAAATGGAAGAGATAGTAGCCGCGCACCCTGCTGTTGCCGAATGCGCTGTTTTTGGTGTAAACGATCCTCTAAAAGGGCAGCTTCCTATGGGAATGATCGTGCTTAAAAATGATTTTATGGGCTCAAGTACCGACGTAGAACAAGCGCTTGTTTTAAGTGTTCGTAATCAAATTGGCGCTATTGCGTGCCTTAAAAATATAGTTAGTGTAGATAGGTTACCTAAAACCCGCTCGGGTAAAATACTGCGTAAAAACCTGCGCCAACTGGTTGATGGCGAAGAGCTACAAATACCTTCAACCATAGATGATGCCTGTATCTTTGAAGAAATAAACCAACAACTAACACAAAGATAAACCCAACCAACCTATCTAAAGCCATTTTTATAATGGCTTTTTATTTATGCCTTATATTTGATCCTTTGACTTAAGTTTAGGTTTAGTTTTAAGTTTTAAGTTTTAATTTAACTAACAACTGAAATTTTTTACGGCCTTGCACTCTCTTCTTTTAAACGTGTTATTAATTAATTTAAAAAAGAATGGTGTATGCCCCGCTTGCTACAAAAACTATTAACTACAGCCCTATTATTTATGGGCTTTGCCACACAAGCCTATGAAATAGAAGACCTAGGCAATGGCTTACACCGCTTTATAGACGACAGACACCGCTCAGTATTTTTAATCACTTCTGAGGGCGCGATTGTTACCGACCCACTTAATAAAAAAGCCGCCACCTGGTTAAGCGAGCAAATTAAAACTCGCTTTAACGTACCGGTAAAATATGTAATCTATAGCCATAATCACAGCGATCATATTTACGGCGCCGAGGTTTTTAAAAGCCCGCACACCACGTTTGTAGCGCATAAACTCGCTGCGCAAGATATTAAAAACACACAAATGAAAGCAGTAACGCCCAGCCTTACTTTTGATGATGAGCTACTACTTACCCTTGGTGATTCCACAGTAAAACTTAACTACCATGGTCCAAACGATGGTCGTGGTTCGGTTAGTATATTATTCGAAAAGCAAAAAACGTTATTTGTGGTTGATTGGATTGTTATTGGCAGAATGCCGTGGCAAAAGCTGTGGAGTTACGATATTCAAGGCATGATTAACTCAACTCAAGCGGTACTCAAATATGACTTTGATACTTTTGTAGGTGGTCATGCCGATATTGGCAGCAAGGCTGATGTAGCGCGTTACTTAAGTTATTTAGAGCTTTTATATAGGCAAGTAACAGCAGGCGTTTTAGCCGGTAATACGCTTGACGAAATTAAACAAAATGTAAAGTTAGACCAATTTAGTGACTTTAAACAGTTTGATGCATGGTTACCGCTTAACATAGAAGGCGTGTACGAGCGTTTAATGGAAGAGTCGGGCATGGGCTGGCGCAGCGATCTATAAGCTTTAGTCTAATAATCATTGGTATTGCCGTATTTAACGCAATACCAATGTATTCATTAATTAAATAAGGTTATTACTGATCAAACCTTTTTAATCTATCCCAATCACTTTAATCAGTAACCTACATATAAACCGAGTAAGTAGTACTCCAAAAGCTCGCTAACGTTGCCAACATTTACTGCGTCTAGCTCATTTACACAAAACCACGCTTTGGAAATAACCATACTTTATAGGCTGGGTATATTTAGGTATTTTAAAAACTTCTTAGGTTTACCAAGCATTCATAGGGATTTTTAAAGGTACTTGGCTACCATCTTCATTCTCTAAAAGTAATTGTAAAATCTCTCCAGACTCCTTGCGCATTAATTCTTTTACTTCACTGGCAGGGCAGCCTGGAATTTTACAATTTTCTAAAGAAATTATTTTTTGCCCAGCAACAATCCCTGCTTTTTCAGCGGGTGAATTAGGTTCTACTTTTTGAATAATAAATGACATTACCGTCGGGCTAAAAAAACCATCAGTTCCAACGTTCCCTAAAACTCCAAGTTTAACCTTCTCTGCAGCCAAGGCATTGAAAGAAGTAATTGAGATTAAAATAATTATGAATTTGAACATATGAATTAACACTCCATGTAAGTCTATCGTTAATATTCTTTACTATTTATAGTTTTAACACATTACTATCACTAAGTTTTTTATATTCTCAGCGTTACATTAAATATTTTAGATCGCGGATTCAAATCTGAAGTGCATAACGTTTAGGCGGCTTTAGCCGCCAAATGATCTTGCATCAATTTTGCAGGCGTTTCAAATCCAAGTGTCTTTCTCGGACGATTATTAAGTTGCTCAAGTACTGGTATAACTTGCGCTGGTGTTACCGCCTTAAAATCTGTGCTCTTCGGCCAATACTGGCGTAGTAATCCATTCGTGTTTTCATTCAATCCGCGCTCCCATGAGTGATAAGGATGAGCAAAATAAACAGGAACACTTAATGCCTTTGTGATTTGCTCATGATAAGCGAACTCTTTTCCATTGTCAGCCGTGATGGTATGAAGCGCTGACCTATATGGTCTTAATAGTTCTATCGTCGCCGCAGTGACGGCTTGTGCTGTTTTGCCTGCCACCTGAGTTGATACAGTGAATTGGGTGACCCGCTCTACAATGGTAACAAGGGCGCCTCGATGACCTTTACCTATGACGGTATCTATTTCCCAATCTCCGATACGGCCTTTCTCATCAACTATTTGTGGACGTTCTTCAATGCTAACGCGATTTTTTATTTGCCCTCGGTTTGTCTTACCATGACTGCGCTTGTGATATTTCTTACCGTGTCGGCGCAGATGTAGGTATAACTCACCACCTGCTTTTTTATCTTCCCAGATATATAGATAAATGCATTCATGACTGACAGATTGTTTATTTTCCTTGCGCAACCATCCCGTTATTTGTTCAGGACTCCACTTCTCATTAAGCTTCTGGGTAATTAAAGCCATCATTTCAAGTGTCATCTTAAGTGGTTTTCTTGCACTTCTTCGGCGAGACAAAGCCCGCTCATGAGCTTGTTTGTATCTGTAACCTCGCTTGCCTGTATTTCTAGCAAGCTCTCTTGAAATCGTAGATTGCGATAAATTAGTTAGCTCAGCAATACTTTGTTGCGTAAAACCGCTTTTCTTTAGAACAGCGATCTGGCATCTTTGCTCATAGGTCAGTTGTTTGTAATGTCTCATTGTAAAATCTCTTGCCGGAGAAAAAGCAGTTAGCTTATGAGCAACTGACCACTTAATCTAGTCAAAACAAGTTATGCACTTACAATTTGAATCTAGGGATATAAAAAAACTCAAGGATTAAAAAAAGCGTATTAACTAAAATCGACCACCACTTTGACGTGGTTTAATGGATTCGACTACCCCAGTTAAGAGATAATCAACTTAACTGGAGATCGATAATGACAAAACGTAAAAAGTATTCCAAAGAATTTAAACTTGATGCTATCGCATTAGTTGTTGAGCAAAACTACTCACAAGCAGAAGCCTCTAGAAATTTAGGGGTAAATCCCAACATGCTTGGTCGCTGGATAAAAGAAGCTGAAAATGATAATGGGCATGCTTTTAGAGGGAACGGTAATTTAACCCCTGAGCAAGAAGAGATCAGAGAGCTAAAAGCGCAAGTGAAACGCCTAGAAATGGAGCGTGAAATATTAAAAAAAGCGACGGTCTTCTTTGCCAAAGAAACGAAGTGAAATATTCGTTCATAACCCAATACAAGAAGACCTGGCCTGTGGCGACAATGTGCCGAATACTGGGTGTAAAAAGTAACAATTACTATAGTTATCAAAAGCGATTCTCAACTAAATCAGAGGATCCAACACATCAAGAAATGATTGATTGTGTCAAGGACATAGCGCACTTCAGTGATAATACTTACGGTGAAAGGCGTATTCAGAAAGTCTTAAATGCACTCGGTTTTCCGGTGAGTCGTTACAAAACAGCACAGCTAATGAAAGAGGCAAATGTCTGGGTGCGTTATAAAAAGAGATACAAAGTGACAACGAATAGTGAGCATAATAAGCCTATTTATCCCAATGTACTTGAGCAAAACTTCAACGTTGAAGCAGCTGATCAAGCCTGGGTACAAGATATCACTTATGTTTGGACTGCAGAAGGTTGGTTGTATCTGGCGGTAGTGATTGATTTATATTCGCGCAAAGTCGTTGGTTGGAGCATGGGCTCACGAATGAAAGCGCAGCTTGTCTGTGACGCACTGACTATGGCGATGTGGCAACGCCAGCCCAAAACAGGGTTAATTATCCATTCAGATCAAGGGGTTCAATATGCAAGCCACCAATATCGTAAATTGCTCAAGTCAAATGACTTCATTGGTAGCATGAGTAAGAAAGGCTGTTGCTGGGATAATGCTGTTGCAGAAAGCTTCTTCGGTAGTTTGAAGCAAGAGCGCGTGCATTGGAAAAACTACCCAACGCGTTATGAGGCTCAACAGGATGTAATGAATTACATCTGTATGTGGTACAACAGTCGTCGCTTACATTCGTACTTAAATTATCAAAGCCCAAATGACTTTGAAGAACGAATCGAAACATTAGATATGGTTTCTTAACTAGGGTGACTGAATTTAGTTGACCACGTCACTTCATAACACCCAGGCATATCGTTTACTTCGTATACCCAACCGTGTCGTTTTATTATTTTTTCGCTTAACTCCAGCCCTAAACCGTAGCCAACATTAGCGGGCTTATTTGTGTTATTAGTCGCGTGCCGTATTAGTTTATGCGCTGTATTTACTATAGAGATCTCGCTGCGCAATATACCATTACCTTGATAGCTTGACTGGCTGCTTCATGCAGCAAGCGTACAACTAAGCGCAAGTAACAAACTGGTTGAGTGCTTTTTAAAATAAACCATTAATTATGCTTAATTCATACCATTACGAGCAGTTTATTAGGGCGAGAGTTAAAGATGGGTTAAATGGGCACACTTTATGAGAGTAAATACAAAAATTATTGTTACGCCATATTTAGCTATTTCTAGATTTTCCCTAAATACCATCTCAACAGGTGTTTTTAAGATTGTAACTACGTTACTGCGTTTTCATGATTCCTTACTACATCACTTCTACTTTATACCTCCCATATTTATGTTTGAGTACGTCCTCAGCCTCAGAAAAACATACAACACAGGTATTTTCTACTCTTAAGCGTAGCTTCTCTGCCCCCTTTGTGAGCACCTCTTTTTAATTTCAAAAAATATAAACTATAGCCATTATTTATCGTCGGATATAAAAACGCCCATGTTAGTTAAACTATGGGCATTGCTTGAAATACATTTTAAGCGTGGGGTTACAAACCAAACACAACCTTTTCACTTTTCAGCATTCGGCTGCTTAAAAAGCTAAACACGCTAAATAATATTAATGTAATCAAGGTAGAAAGTACTAATTGTGGTACTGGCAATGGGTTACCTTTGATAAACTCAATAAGTGCATATTGCTGAGCCGCAATAGGAACCCACTGTATAATATCGGTGGCAATGTCATAGGTAGTTATCATACTTAGCGACATAGGAATAAATAACACCATAGTTACATATGACTGTGCCTCTTTGAACGACTTTGCCATAAACGAAACAAATACCTGCAAGCTTGCCGACATTAATGCAATAGGTAAGCATACTGCAAAACAAAATAGCATAAATGCTGGGGTAATAGTGATACTAAAGCCGAGCTGTTGCCAAGGTACTAAGCCGTATGTAATTTTAGATACAATTAAAATGATTACGAGTCCTAGCATCGAAAAGCTGGCAATAGCGGCCGATTTAGCAAGTACAATTTGTAAGCTACTCAACGGATGGCTTAATAATAACGACAGCGAATTACGTTCGCGTTCACCGGCGCTAGTATCTATAGCTAGGTTCATCGCGGCGTAAAATACCGTTAAAATTATAGACAACGTAGCAATGCCTAAAAACATACCGCCTTTAGAGTCTGGAGTCGCCTCATCATACGTCTCTACCGCTAAGGTACGCATAATGCTTGGATCAATACCACGCGATATTAAACGTAAACTAGCCACTTCAGCGTTATAACTTGCCAGAGCTTTTTCAATACGATTTATATGCTTACCAAGTTTATCATTTGATTTATCTGCAATTAATGTAACTGTTGCAGGGCGACCTTCACGCATATTTTTTTGATAGTCATCACTAATATTTAATGTAATAGACTTGAGTAGTTCGTCATTTTTATCGTTTGTACTCTGTATTTCATTGGCATTTAAATGCGCAACTAAACTAGGGGCTTGCTCCGCATTTACTATGGTGATTTTGAGCCCTTCGGGCGATGTAAGCTGTTGCAGTAATACACTTAATAGTAAACACATTGCAATGGGAGTACCTATTGCGTAATACAAGCCCGCCATCACTGAACGTTTGTCTCGGCTGGCATCAATGATTTCTTTTTTATAGAGTACTTTTAATAAATTAATCATGCTGCTATTCCTTCATCGCTACCAATTAGCTCAATAAATGCTTCTTCTAGCGTGGCTTTTCCTGCTTTTTCACACAGTTCATCTACCGAACCTTGCGCTATTACTTGGCCGTTAGCCATGATCACTACGTGGTCACATAATGCGGCAACTTCTTGCATCACATGCGATGAAAAAAGCACGCAATGTCCTTGTTCCTTTAGCTGTATAAGTAGATCTCTTAAAATACGTGTGCTCATTACATCTAAGCCGCGTGTAGGTTCATCTAAAATAACGTTAGACGGATTATGTACCACAGCCTGTGCTAAAGCGGTTTTCATGCGTTGGCCTTGTGAAAAACCTTGGCAGCGGCGATCCGCAATATCGTCCATATTTAATTTTTTTATTACCTCACTGGTTGCTGCTTTCGCTTTTACAGACGAAAGCCCGCTTAATTGTGCAAAAAAGGTAATATATTCTCTAGGTGTTAATCGCTCATACAGGCCACACGGATCAGGAAATAATCCTAAATTTTTCTTAGCTTCCATAGGATTTTTTGCTACATCTATGCCGTCTATTTCGGTTTCACCGCTGTCGGCTTTTAATAACCCGAACACGGTACGTAAACAGGTTGTTTTGCCTGCACCATTAGGTCCAAGCAAACCTGTAATTTGGCCATTTTGCGCATCAAAGCTTAGGCCGTTAAGGGCGTTAACATCGCCAATTTTTTTAGTTAGATTAGTTACCTTAATCATACCTTTACTCCATACTTTGAATTGTTGAACTGGCTGCACCATTTATATTCATAAAAAACTGTTTATCGTTATTGTTATTGATACATTTTGTATCTATATCTTGCATATTTTGTTGATTAATAAACTGAGCAATTATTTTGGGCGCGCATGTTTGTGAGCCAATACCATGAGTTGCCGAAGGTGACACCAAATGAGTGGCATTTTTCATATTTACCATTGCCAAGTCAGCCCAACTTGCAGGGGTTGCTGGGTCTCGCCCACCAGAAAGTAATAGAGTAGGCACTTCCGTCGTCACGGGCTTATAAAAGCTCTTATTTACTGGGGTTACATCCCAAATTGGGCACATTACATCAAACCCTTCAATCATCATTTTTCCCATGTAGCTTTTATTATATTTTGAACGCTTTTGCTCATTAAGCTGCGGCCAATCTTCACCACATACAATGGCATTGTGCATGCCCATTGCGAGCTGTTCAGTTATATCAACGCCCGACATTAACCCAACCCATGGCGAAAAATTACCATTAGCGGCTTGGCTAATTGCCAAAGGCAAAATTGTTCGCATTGAGTGGCTATAAAGTGCCATACGTATTGCGCCAAAAAACTTAGTTTTAGTCACCACTAGCGTTATGTTTTTGTATGTACGCGGGTGTTTCACTGTTGTTTCAATTGGCTGGCTATCTAACTGCGTCATTAAGGTATTAAATTGATTTTTTAACTGTGGATACTGTGAATTACAAAGCGTATTACTTTCACAACGTGCAAATAAAGCCGCTAACGAATCATCAATAGCTGCGCCTATTGCAGCCAAGCTTTGCTGCATAGGTACAACCCCATCCAATGTACTCGTTAATACTGAATTTGGAAATTGGCGGGTATATTCTTGCGCAATACGTGTACCGTACGATACCCCGTACAAATGCAGCCCTTTATAACCTAAAGCTTTACGCACAGCTTCAAAGTCTTTTGCAGCAACAGGTGTTGAAAAGTGACTTAAATCAATATTCAGCTGCGCTTTACATTTTTGTGTTTCTTGAGCGCCCAGTAATGCGAGATCAGTCATTGAATCGTTAAATGCAAACTGTGTTTGCAGGTCATTACTTTCACATTGCAACTTATTTGAGTAGCCAGTGCCGCGTTGATCAACCAGTAAAATATCACGCGTTTCGCGGACAAATCGTAAATTACGATTAAAAATAGCAGCTAGCTCTATTGCGCCCTGCCCTGGGCCACCAGCAAAAGCAAGCGCTGCTTCATCAGGGTGGCTAGGTTTAATAGCTGGAATAATCGCAAAGTTAATGTCGATTTCGCCATCAGCGCTGCTATCTGAGAGAGGGCGCTTAATACTGCCACACATTAATCTATCGGCTAACCCTTCCATATAACATGGGGTTAAAGCTGTATGTATTTGATCATTACTTTGAGCAAATACACTACTGCCACTTCCCGCTAATATTGATAAAAGCGTTAGCTTAGTTAGTTTTTTACGTAAATTAAACATGGTTTCCATTACTTTTCCCTTGTTGCTTTTTACACTCAATATGATAACTTTAACTACAGTGTATCGGTGTATTAATGTATTAATACAGTAGAGAAAGAATAATGTTAGAATTTATTAATGTCAACCCTAATAGTGGCGATCCAATTTATAAACAATTGCATGAACAAATTGTGCGGTTGATTGTGGGCGGGCAATTATCGATAGGCGAGCAATTACCTTCAGTAAGAAAAATAGCTGAGCACTTTTCGGTTAACCCTATGACTGTGTCGCGTGCGATAAGTCAATTGGTTGAACAAGGTTGGTTAGAACGAAGGCGTGGGCAACCAACCTGTGTTGCGCAAAAATCACAGCAGCAAACACAACAACAAGATACGCTATTATTTAATGGTGCCGATCAACTTATTCAGCAAGCCAAACAACTCGATGTATCGCAAGCTGTTTTAATAGAATTAATTAAAAAGCGATGGAAATAACCCCTATGGAACAACCACTCCTTAGCTACAAAAATGTATATAAAACAATTAACTCAAAAAATATTCTGAAAAATATTAATTTAGATGTGTATCCAGGTATGGTAATTGGCTTACTCGGTAAAAATGGCGCAGGTAAAACGACTTTACTACGCTGTGCACTTGGATTAGTAACTCCCGATATGGGTGATATTAGTGTTTTTTCAGAGCCAAGTTTACAAATTAATGCTGAAAACAAAGCTAAAATTGGCTATGTTGCTCAACAGTCATTTGGTTATGAGGGGTTTAAAATAGCCGATGCATTGGCACTACATCGTAGTTTTTACCCTAACTGGGATACCGAGCTTGAAACCAAATGGCTAGGTCGGTTTGAACTTTCAAGCACCGCTGCAATTAGCAACTTATCAATAGGTCAAAGACAAACACTTGCGTTAATTATGGCAATGGCATATCGCCCTAAATTACTTATTTTAGATGAACCAGTTGCAAGCCTAGACCCTATTGCCAGACGCGAGTTTATGAGCGATTTGTTCGATCTCGCACTCGATTCCGGTTCGGGGATTTTGTTTTCATCACATATCACTTCCGACATAGAGCGCGTTGCAAGCCATATTGCCCTTATAAAAGAAGGTGAACTGCTGTTATTTGATGAACAAGATGAGATTCGCGAAACTATCCGAAAAGTTAATTTTACCGATAACACCATTAACTTAACTGCTTACACTGTATTAGCTCAAAACAAAAATTCGGCCATTATTTATGGTTATAACAACGAAACAATTGATGGCGCATTGAGTATTAATCCGCTTTCTTTAGAGCAACTGTTTGTGGAGCTACATGCATGAGTTCGCCACAAAGCCGTAAGTGGTACCAAGGCTGGAGCAGTTTATGGTTAAAAGAAGCCGGTCCCGCTAGTTATTTTGTGCCATCAATATTTGCGACTATTTTTTCCCCCCTATTTATTGGTAGTGAACCTGTTATTCTTAATCTGCTCGCAATGTTTGCGATTATTTGCATGTACGCATCACTTGCTTTACAAAGTATTCGCTTACAAGCCACAGAGTGGCAGGCGCTAGTTGTTGATTATTGCCAACATGTAACGCAACAAGGCAAAGTGTTTATTGCAATAATAAATGGTTTTATGCTGATAAATGCAGCTATTGAGCAGAGTATTCATCTTTTATCTACTATCTTTGTAGCGAATACACTTGGTTTAGGGCTATGGCTTTTATGTAGAGTGAGCAGTCATTTATTTACCCTTGGATGTTACATAATATTCACCACAGGCATTATAAGTTGTGTGTTATTAGAAAAAACACCTGTTTTTTTAATCCCTATAGCTATTGTTACTTACTTAGTCCTATTAGTATTTAAAGATAAATTTGGCCAACCATATCACTTTAGCAGTCATGCCTTTGCTAATTATCGTCATGGTGTGCAATCGGGGTGGTCGCCTGTTCCTGTTGGTTTTTTATCAAGTTACTCTAAGTATTTAAATAAACAGCTCTTCCCTTTGAGTTACTTTGTAGGGCCTTCACTATCTCAATTTGCTATTTTGCTAGTAGGATTGAGTGCCAGCGCAATAATCATTAACTTTTTTTACGATATATCTAAGCACTCAATGTTTAGTTTAACAAATGTCTTGCTTGCGCTATTCACGCTTTGCCAATGGAGTCGATCACAAAGGACGCAGTCATGGGAATTGCTTTACACTCTCCCTATTTACAATAGCACTGCACAAGCAAAAAGCGCTTTTATCCAAAGTGCATTAAAATTTACCATTTACGTAGGAATATTTTGTTTTATTGTTACGTTGCCATTAATTGGACAACAACAATGGCAGTTTGTATATGCCACTAATTTTTCACTTACAGCATGCGCAGCTTTTTTAGCTAGTTTTATAATTGGTAACATTGTTAAAAACACCAGTATTATGGGTATACTTTTATGTTTTTCATATGGCGGCCACATGGCTTTAAGTACTTACATCATTCAAAGCGATAACGGCTTTACAGACCTTGTTTTGATAAGCTTATATGTATGTTCATTAGCATTATTAAATCGTTTCTCTGCAAAATATTTATAGCTTGAATTAAATAGGAATAAACCAAGTAGTGATAAAATTAGTGCTTATTTACATATCGTTATTATGCTGTAGCTTTTCAACAAGCGCGCTGGTGCTCGTTAAAAAAAACACCCTGTATTACAGTGGCCAAATTACTGAGGTTCAAAATAATAAAGCTTCTGAACTTTTAAAAAGCAATTCTTCGATAAACGCATTAACTATTACCAGCGGTGGCGGCAACATCGATTTTGGTATGGATTTAGCTGACTTGATCGCCGCTCATAAACTTAGCGTGAGCATAAAAGACTTTTGCTTTTCATCTTGTGCTAACTACATACTACTCGTAGGGCAACCAACAACCATTGAGAAAAATGCAATAGTTGGCTGGCATGGCGATGCCGCCTCTGCAAAATGGCTCGACAGTGATATAGACACTATGGTCAAAAATTTAGATGAACCAAAAAAAAGTAAAAAATGGCAAGTACTCCGTGCGCATTATGATCAGGTTATAGCCAAAGCAAGTAAGCGAGAACGAGCAATGTATAAACACTTTAATGTAAATCATGACCTACTTACTGTGGGTCTAGAGCCAAGTTTACGCAAAGCAGCAATAAAAAAACATGCGCGAGGCTGGACATACTCACCCAAGGCACTTGCGTCTTTAGGTGTTAAAAATATAATTTTCAATCAGTGGCAACCTCGTTCCGTTAAGCACTTCCCTTTATTAATAATAAAAGACGTTAATTAAAGCTTAATCTATTGTTTGCTAAGGAATAACCATTCAGCCTTAGCAAACTACCATTCTATTTTTTAGTTTATTTAAACCCCTTAAACTTTATTTCATCCAATAAATCACTTTAATTTATCATATAAATTACTTTTTCCATATGAAATGCAATTGATATGCGTTATCATTTGCAACATCATTAACCTTTATTGTTCAATAATCATGAATAAGCTAATTCAACTCACACCTATATTATGCACTTTAATTTTAACTGGTTGCGGTGGTGGCTCTAGTAATAAAGCACCTTTATTTAATGAGCCAAACCTAAGCTTCACTTTAAACGAAGACACCTCTTTTACTGCTCAAGTAACAGCCACCGACGATGACGTCCTAAGCTATACACTTGCTAACGCGCCAAGTAATGGCATCATAGCAGTAGAGGCTAACGGTGAGTTTACTTACACACCTAATGCCGACTTCTTTGGTAGCGATAGTGCTTCAATTTCTGCCAGTGATAGCTCTCTTAGCACAAATGTAACGGTTAACTTTACGGTTGAAAATGTTAATGACGCGCCTGTATTACAAACAACGAACGTGTTTGTTACCTCTTCATCAACAACAGAGGGCTCAATTAATGTTACTGATGCCGATGGGGATGAAATAACCATTACCTTGGTAACCTCTCCTGAGAGCGGTGAAATTACAATAAACGAAAGTACTGGAGAATTTACCTTTGAAGCGCAAACATTAAGCTCAGTTAACGAAGTATTCGAAATTAACTATACCGATGGTGTTATTGATGAACCAATTACCGCCAGCATTACACTTAGCCCATCGTATGTGACGAATGAAGACAAGCGTAATTTTTATTACAGCTCTAGTAAGTCACACTTAAAACAAGCCGATATTATTAACGAAAGTATAAACGATGAAATTTCACGTTATACCGTATATCAAGTGCAAGCTGCTGCTTATGCGCGTGCTGGGTTTTTAGATACCGCCGAAGACTATTTATTACTCATTAACGAGCAAACAGCACTAGCTAGTGGCCTACAAGATGTAGCCGTTGCTTTAGATAGTATTCGTAATGTGGAATTAGGGAATAACTACCGCACCCGCTCTTTAGCTGCTTACAACCAGTACTTAGCTGAAAAGGGCTTTGAAAATATAAACAGTAGTGATGCGTCTTGGTTACTTGGTTTAGTAAATGATTATATGGATGTAGGGCAAACTGAAGAAGCAGAAACCCTGCTAAATACCATTAACAGCTACGCAGAGATTGTACGTGAAGAAGAGTACACAAAAACATATGGTTATTTTCAAACAGCGTTTAAAAATGCAGCCGAAGGTGCATTAGACGTATATGCTGCCAACCCAACTGATGCCAATCAGCTTACAGCACAAACATTCGCTGCTGCACTGGTAAATATTTCGAGTAACACAGGTTACGAAATTCAAAAAAGCGGTGAATTTAAAGGTAAAAAAACACAAAGGCTAAAAGCGCTTTATACCGCATGGGCGGCAGAGGTTTTATTTCGCGCAAACTCGCTTGAACTAGCTCGAGAATACGTAAACTTAGCGCTGTCGTTTTATGGTGTAACGGGCATAGATAGCAACTATGACTTTGCTGCTTCAGAATACACTGAGGCCAATTTAGGTACTTATACCTATCCACTACAAACTCTAGCCGGATTACTAGAAGGCCTTTATGACCTCGAAGAAAACCCTGCGTTTGCATTACTTTCATCTGATTTTGATATCAGTGGTGCTAAACAAATTATGTATAGTTTTACTATAGCCAAAAGCATTATAGCAGGCACTTCAGTGGCCGATGCCGCTGCTGACGGCTTTGCCTATTTTACCGAAGAAGGTGATTATAACGAGTTTTTCAGAAGCTTGACCGAAACAAACAACAACGCAGGCACAGCGCAAATTTTATATCAGTACGGTTATACCGAACAAGCGAAAGACGTATTAACGTATGCGGGTGAGTTTATTTCATCTGACGAGTACATAAGTGCAGAGTCATCTACTTCTTTCTTAGCTGGCTATAAAGGGTGTGGTTTACTAGTCACCATTAGTAGAGAAGTCGGCGCAGATACTGCTGCTGCCGCAAATCGCTGTTTAATCATGTTAAATAAACTAAATACAGGCACATTACGCACTTTAACCGACACTTCTGCAATTGTTGTTCACAGCAATGTAATGGTATCACTTGACCGCGCAGGCTTAACTGACGAAATCCCCGCAATAAATACGCAATTACTTAGTAAAATTAGTGTATTAGATGACATTGAAGACCGCTTTGAATATCGCTTAGAAACATTAGGTTATTTAGTAAACGCAGGGTTTACCGACTTAGCCTTAACTACATTTAATAGTGCAATAGTTGAAGTAAACGAAAATTTAAGCACGTTAACAAGTGACCAACTACTTGAGATACTCGAATCATTAAAAATTGAAGCAATACTACTTAGCCCATCAGCAACTGGCTTTTGGGAACGTTACAGCATGCTTTCTAGCATGGGCGCTAATGTAGGTAGTATTTCTGACTTTGCTAGCACCTACAGTAGTGTGAAAACACAAACCTCAGCACTTGTCTCCGGTATTGAAACGCTTATTTTAGCACAAGCCGATACTGTCATTATTGAAGCTATGGAAGATTTAGTCGAAGCACATACCTTATTGGGCGAATACGAGCAAGCTACAGCGCTTGTAACTAACGATGTAAACGGTGAAGCAGACCAACTTGACCTTTACACCACAATGGCTGAATTAATTGCAAGCAAAGATGACTTTAGAGATAACCGTGTTGCCAGTGTTGATACTGATAACGACGGGCTTCCAAACTTCTTCTTAGCAAATGTAACTGATGAAGATATTGCCTCTTCGGGTTTAACAGCCGATGAAGATGCTGACAACGATGGTATTGCTGATAGCGAAGACAGCACTCCAATTGGCAACTAAATAAGAGAAAACAATGCAGACACGTTATATTTATGCGTGTCTGTTTTTGCTTGCCCATAATGCATATGGTGCGACCGAGCAAAAACAGACTCCTCCCCCACCTGAAGATTGCAGCACACTCACTGACGAAAAAAAAAGTTTATGTGAAGCTATCGAACACATTGAAGTCAAAGGCCAATTTATAGGGATAGAAGTTCCTGAAGTTATTGGTCGTTCGTATTTAGACCGCAGTTTTATTGATGCAACAGCCAAAGGGAATGGCGACATAAATGAGCTAATTGCACTTTTACCAAGCGTACAATTAAGCAATGAGGCATTCAGCATTGAAAGCTTAGCTGAGATAAGTGCGCCAGAAATATCCATCTCAGGTGCACAACCTTGGCAAACAGGTTTTTCACTTGATGGTATGAACTACAATAATCGTATTGATCCCGCCAGTAGTAGCCGCTTAACATCATCAAGTAATGATGTGTCAGGCGGTGTGCAAAGCATGAATGTAAACTCTGATGTAGTTGAGTCTATTACTGTTTATGACCATAACATCCCGGCTGAATTTGGTGGCTTTTCTGGCGGTGTTGTTGATACCAAAACAAAAGAAACGTTTGGCAAAGATAGTTTTAGCTTTACTGTACGCGGAAATCACAGTGATTGGGCTGATTATCATTATATTCAAGCGGACGATGAAACTAAGCAAAGCAGTACAGATGAAGCTGAATTAGAGGCTCCAGTATACGAAAAAATAAGCTATTCATTGAGCGGTAAAAAGCAACTTAATAAACGCCACGGTGTGATGTTTAGCTTAAATTACCTTAACAGTAATATAAGTGATTTATCGCTGGGGCAAACAAAAACCCAAAGCCGCCGTAACATTAACGCTATATTTAAATATGGTTATAAGAACGGCTGGGTTGATAACTTTACGGTAAGTATGATCTATTCTCCCTACGAGGTGAATGGTTTTATTACTGATGCACTCGATAGTGACTATCAGTTAGAAGGTGGCGCTTATGGTAGCGCAATACAATTAAAGCAAGATTTTAAATATGTAACATGGGCAAGTAATTTAAGCTTTAACATAAGCGATAGTAGCCGAGATGGCCCAGCGCATTTTTATAATTGGCTACAAACAAAAGGAAAAGACTGGGGACAATACGCTAACCAAGGCGATGCAGACGAACGCTTTTCACGCCAAGGTGGTTATGGCGCGTTGGATAACAGCCAATTCACCACCAATTGGAAAAATACATTTAATCTAGAAGCTTTTAAATTTTTAGGATCAACCCACTCAGTTGTGGCTGGTGCAGAAATTAAATATCAGCAAATAGAACGTGAGCGCTTTCAAGATGGCTATAACTACAGCTCACCTGTTATATGGTCTAGTGCTACTACACCACTTAATTGCAGTGGTTATTCGCTTGATTGTCAAGCACTCGAAACTCTCATCCCTATAGGAGAATTAGCTGAGCAACTAGGTGGGGAGATTGACTTTAACAACTCGGAGCACGTTACCGCTTACAGTAATAATATAACTACTACAGCGCAATTTTTTAATGGCCGAACAGTTAGCCCTGCTGAATACATAGATGTAAATTTAAATCGTAACGCACTCTACATTACCGACCACATCAAGTACGGTAAACTTGATGTAAATTTAGGCATGCGCTACAACTATGATGACTTTTTACAAAACCACGATGTAGCACCGCGAATTTCATTAGGGTACGACGTATTTGATAATCAAAAAACCATTATCAGTGCCGGCCTAAGTCGATATTACGACTCTGCAATTATCAGTTATAAAATTAAGGAACAACAACAGTTTTCTTATCTGCAATATAGACCTATCGAAAGTGGGAACTTACAAAACTGGTTAGATTCAAATTATACTGGCAGTTTTAAATATCGATTTAATGACGTGAATACCCCTTACGATGATGAGTTATCACTCGGTATCGCTCACGCCTTTGAGACAATTGGTAATATTTCTTTAAAATACATAAAGCGTAAAAAACATCAGCAGTTTTCTCGTACCACTTCAGACGAAACCGATATTGATGGCTACACTTATATAGATATTAGCAACCAGGGTTCAGGAAGTTCAGAGCGGATTTCACTCGCTTGGAGCGCACAATTTGGTGCCCATTCAGTATGGGCAAATACGTCGTATGCCGAGAACGAAATATCAAATGACAATTATAATGCAACCGTAGATAACACCCCACTTGATGAACTCGTTTACTATGTTAATGCGAAAGATGAAGGATCACTGGTCACATTAAGTCAGTTGTCTCAGATACGGACGAACTTTGGTGCACCTATCACGGCTGCATTAGGTTGGAACGTAGATTGGGTTGATTCATTTAGTACTGGATTAAACATTTCATATTCAGGGAGCTACGATACCGCAGTAAATACAGGAGGAAGTGAAAGCATTGATATAGAGGATGCCTGTGCTAGCTGCCCAGTTGTTTCCACTCTATTTGATGTTTACCAGGAACAGACTATACGTGCCAGGACAATGCTAAACCTAAGTTTAAAATACAAACATAAACTGACCAATAGCCAAAGCTTAGAGTTACGAGCTGATATTTCCAATCTATTAAATAAGAGAACGTATACAGTTGCAGAGGGCGCATCAGGTATTGAGCCAGGTCGAGTATTTTGGTTGGGGCTTAGCTACAAATATGACTGAATTTATTCGTATTCTAAGTATTGTACTTTCTTTAAATGCCCAACCACAGCAGCTTGATACTAAATCACTACGAAAAGTATATAGCGAAGAGCAGATAAACTGGCCTGCCATTCAAACCAGTGACGGACGTATAGTTGAGCCTCTCTCGCTATTGCCAATAGCCACTCCACCGGCAGAGCATGTTGCACTTGGCAATAAGCTTTTTCATGATCCACAGCTTTCGCGCGATAAAACCGTAAGCTGCGCGAGTTGTCATGAACGAGATAAGGGTTTTCATGATGGTCGTGCCACTGCTATAGGCATAAATGATCAAGTGGGCACTCGCAATACCCCTGCTATTTTTGGTATAGATCAGTGGCAAAGCTTTTTTTGGGATGGTCGCGCTAAAACAGCTGAGCAACAAGCACTTATGCCTATTAGCAATCCAATTGAAATGGACTTAGATCCACAAGAAGCCTTAATACGGGTCAATAAAGATAAAAGCTATACGGCATTTAATAAAAGTGCCTTTAATTCAGACACGCTTTCTATGGCACAAATGGCAGAAGCCCTCGTTGCATTTGAGCGAACACTCATTGCACCTAATACTCGCTTTAAATCATTTATTAATGAGGTTCAGAGTAATCCAAAAAAAGCGCTTAGACGTTTATCAGATAATGAATTAAACGGATTACATTTATTTAGAACTAAAGCAAAGTGTATGACTTGCCACAATGGCGCGCTATTAAGTGACAACCAATTTCATGGCACTGGCCTTCATTACTATGGCCGTAGTTTTGAAGATAAAGGCCGGTTTAATTTTACAAATAATCCAAGTGATATAGGGTTATTTAGAACCCCTTCTCTACTTGGTTTAACTGAAACATTTCCATGGATGCACAATGGACTTTTTGATGATCTACTAGGCATAGTAAATATGTATAACCATGGTGGAGTAAGACCTAAGCCTAGGAAAAACCAATTAAACGATCCACACTTTCCTAAGACGACGAAACTGTTAAAACCATTAAAACTCACCAAGCAAGAGCGTTTAGATCTTGTTGCATTTTTACGGATTTTATAAGTTTTGTAATTGCTCTATCAACCATTTATGAACTGGGCTGTTATTAGTACGTGGATGCCATGCTGCTATCACTTTAAAAGTAGGTGGAAGTGCCTCAACTTCTAGCAGTCTAACTTTACTATTTGGTAATAATCTTGAAGGGTAAAACGCGAGCATATCAGTAGTATGTAAAATGTCGGGCACCGCTGAAAAACTCGGTACCGACATAACAATATTACGTTTTAGCCCTTGGCTTTCAAACCATTGATCGTGCGATCCGCGTAAATTAGCGCGTGAAGGCGACACCACCAGCTGCGGGTGCGCTGCAATTTCCGGCAGTGTTAAGGGTTCATCTCCAAACTCATTTTTACAGCCTGTAATACACAAGTGCTGCTCTTCTAGCAAAGTGACATACGCTAAGTTATCAGGTATAAACTCTGGAAAGCTTATCAGTAAATCAAGCTCGCCTGCCGTTATAAGTTGATTAACGTTGTCAGACGCAAAGTCGCGCACTATCAGCTTTAAACCTGGCGCTTCACGGCGGGTAATATTAAATAATTGCGGCAATAAAGCCTGCGTGGCGTAGTCGGTTGCGCTTATGGTAAACACACCTTTATAAGATTGCGGGCTAAACTGCTCAGGCTCTAGTAACGACTCTAATTGCTTTAAAATATGGTTAACAGGCGCCTTTAGCCCTTGCGCTTTAGGAGTAGCAACCATGTTATTGCCTTGGCGAATAAACAAGCGATCGTCAAATAAATCTCGTAGCTTTCGTAGTTGCTCACTAATAGCTTGTTGCGTTAACCCCATTTTTTTGGCTACTTGTGAAAGGTTTTGCAGTTCTAATAAGCTACTGAGTACTCTTAACTGCTTTATATCAAGCCGACTAATACCATTCATAATTGTATGCTGTACAAAAAAGTGTTGTTTCAAATTGTATCTTTAAATCTCTATGCTGCCAATGTCGCTTAACCACTATTTAAGCCTTTGTTTGCTTTATAAGAGAATTTAAAATGAAATCAGAATTAATTAACACCGCCCCTTTATTCTCATCAATTGAGCTTGGCCCTTTTACACTTAAAAACCGTATTGTGATGCCTCCTCTTACTCGCTCTCGCAGCACTCAGCCTGGCAATATCCCTAATGAATTAATGGCTGAGTATTACTCGCAGCGCGCATCGGCTGGTTTTATGGTTACTGAAGGCACACAAATAGAACCTCGTGGACAAGGTTACGCTTGGACCCCAGGTATTCATAGTCCAGAGCAAGTACAAGGCTGGAAAAAAGTAACAAAAGCCGTACATGATCAAGGCGGCGTTATTTTTGCTCAGCTTTGGCATGTAGGGCGCGTATCGCACGCCACACTGCAACCAAATTCAGGTAAACCGGTTGGTCCTTCAGACATTGCAGCTGACAATGTAAAAGTATTTATTGAAACCGCACCTGGTGAAGGCGCATTGTCTGACCCAAGTGAGCCTCGTGCGCTAACAACAACTGAAGTTGGCGAACTGGTAAACATGTACGCTCAAGCTGCACGCAATGCTTTAGAAGCAGGCTTTGATGGTGTGGAGCTTCATTGTGCTAACGGGTATTTAGTTAATCAGTTTATTTCTGAGCATACCAATAACCGTGACGATCAATACGGTGGAACACTTACTAATCGCCTGCGATTTTTAAAAGAAATAGTTGAAGCGGTAAGTGACGTTGTAGGCGCAAACCGTTTAGGTGTACGCTTTGCTCCTTTATTTGAAAGCACAGACGAAACACGAGTCTATTTAGGACTTGTTGAATCAAACCCTCACCATACTTATATACAAGCCATTAAAGTGCTTGAGCAAGCTGGGATTGCTTACTTATCGATTGCAGAGGCTGATTGGGATAACGCTCCCGATTTACCACTAGAGTTTTATAAAGCAGTACGAGCTGAATTTTCAGGTCGCATTATTTATGCTGGTAAATACACAGTAGAAAAAGCGGTGCGTATTTTAGGTGAAGGTTACGGTGACTTATTTGCATTTGGTCGCCCATTTATAGCTAACCCTGATTTACCAGAGCGTATAGCGAATAATTGGACGTTTAACGAAGCCGATGCAGCCACTATGTATGGCGGTACTGAAGTAGGTTATAGCGATTATCCGCTCTACGAAAAATAGTTAATTTAATTAAGCCAAGGAAGGCTTAATTACTAATTTCGTATCCATTTTTTGTGATACCACTAATAATTTTGGTGTATCAAAATATTCCTAAAATCGTCAAAAACTAGAGATTATGTCAAGAACCGTCAGTAAAATGTAAAAAGCTGTAAGCATAACTCCGTTTGCTGTTGTATGTCAGTTAACATTCAGTTTGAGCCGCTAGTATTGAACCCAGTTATGTAAAAACATAAACGAGGCAATACTATGAAACTTACTTTTTTACTACCTGCCCTGCTCGCCATTGGCGCAGTATCAGGCTCTGCGCTTGGAGCACAAAACGAGCGAGAGAATGATAAAAGCTTTAAACGCGATCACGACAAACGTGTTGAATATAAACGCGATGTACGCCGCCATGAAAAAAAGCAGCGTATTGAGCATAAAAAAGAAAAACGAGAAGACCGTAAACAAGAAAAACGTAGACTCGCAAAGTACAAGCAGGAAAAGCGTGAACAACACCGCTACAATCAGAGAAAATATAACTACTTAACAAACCATCATAATTCAGTCACTTACAAACAAAACCGATTTATAAACCATTTACCACGCAGTAGCGCATCGATTAGGTTTAATGGTATTTCGTTTACGTTTAACGACGGCCTTTACTATCGTAAAGCTAAAAGAGGCTACCATGTTGTTAAACCACCTAGAGGCCTGCGTATAAATACGCTACCAAGAAATTATAGGCATTTTAAACACCATAATACGACTTACTACACTTATCAAAATGTATACTACATGGCGGATAATGATGGTTATACGGTTGTTGATGAGCCATCAACTCGCCTTAATCAGGCAATAAAAGTGGGTAATGTAAAGGACTATCGCTTGGGTCAAACATACGACTCACTGCCTATGGCTGCACAGGCCGTAATAATTAACTCACAGCAGTATTTTAAATACGGCGATATTTATTTTTTACCGCAAATAAGTGACGATGAAATAAAATACCTCGCTATAAAGCTGGGATGAATTAATTTATGTATATTGCTATTTAAACATTAAACCTACCACTCTCTCATTGAGCTCAATGAGAGAGTGGTAGTAGCCCGTATACGCTAAATGGCTCTGATCAATAAAAGCAACAACGTCATTTTCGCCATTATTTTATAGTGTTAAAAAATACATTTTTATTGTTCTAACTTTAAACGTTGATGCCACTGAGCAATACTTTCGCTTGGGTATTGATCAAACTGCAGATCACCGTTTTTTATAGGCGCATCAACCCAATGAGCTTTACTGCCTAACATTAAATGAGTGCGCTCTGGTGGTATGGGTAACTCACTATCAATTGCACCAGCAAATGGGTGAACTTGATCTGGCCAACGCGCGTCGTACAGCCATAAATTAGCACTACAATGCTTGCAAAAATGACGCTCAGCAGGGCTGATTTTATTGTCTATTTTAGCGTGATAAATCGTTATATGCTCCGCACCTGTCACTTTTAATGTTTTATATTCTGCACTTAAATTAATAACAAAGCCCCCGCTTCCTGCGGTTTTTCTGCATATAGAGCAATAACATAAATTGTAAGGATAAGGGTGTTTTGAGTTGACCGTAAATACCACTTTGCCACAGTGGCAAGCGCCATTTAACTTCATAATAAATCCAATTTTTTATTGTTGGCTTGAATTAATACTTTAACTAGATGAGCATAAAAAAACCACAACAATTACACGCTGTGGTTTTTAAATTAATGAGCTTACTAACGTTTCCAAAATCTTAAATTACGCAATGTACTTATAAATTTATCGGCAGAGTCTACCTTTAAATCTATCCAACCATCATCTACTTTTCCATCAAGGCCTGCCGCTTTAAATAAAGGCTTGGCCTCATTTGTAAAGCCTATAAATTTCATATGTGCGTACGCATCACTTACAAAGTCTTTAGCTTCTGCTATAGCAGCTAGTTTTTCAGCTCCTTCTTCAGTGGTGAGCACAAGTACCGCATCGTATAAAACCGATGGACCACCATTAATAACCTGATCAGCTTTAAAGTGCTTACCTTTACTGCATTTAGCACCGCCAACTTGAGGGGCAATAATTTCAAAGTTTGCGCCTTCACTTTTAAGTGCATTAGTAACCGATTCAAAAATTTCTGCATTAAATCCATCACTTATTAAAATACCTAATTTGCGGCCTTTGAAGGTATTTGGCGCATTTTTCAAAATACTCAACGCATCAGATACAGGTAAGTCTTTACGTGTTGGCATAGCTGCTTCAGCTGGGTCTGGCATTTCTTGCAAGCCAAGCCCTTCGGCAACTTTGTTTGCGAGGGTTTCGTCAATATTTAATAAATGCGATACCAAACGTTCTCGTATTGGCAAATGCTCAACTTTAGACAGCTCAAACACGTACGCAGATTGTATATGCGCCTGCTCTACCTCTGTTTGACTTAAATAAAATTGACGAGCTTGACTGTAATGATCGCTGAATGTTTCTGAGCGATAACGCAGTTTATCACCGCCGCTTACTTCAGGTTCCCTTGAGCTTTTAAAGCCATGTACTGGGCATTCGCGCGGGTTGTTTTCGTCGCCGCTCCATGAGTTTGGCTCATAATTAACACGCCCTTTTGGATTGTGCATTGCCATGTGGCCATCTTGCTGAAAATGCCTCATTGGGCACTTAGGCGTATTAACCGGAATATGCGTAAAGTTAGGACCACCTAAACGCTTAGTTTGAGTATCTAAGTATGAAAAGTTACGACCTTGCAGTAGCGGGTCGGGTGTAAAATCGAGCCCTGGTACAATGTTTTGTGTACAAAATGCAACTTGCTCTGTTTCTGCAAAAAAGTTATCGACTACGCGATTAAGCACCATTCGCCCAACTATTCTAACGGGCACTTGTTCCTCTGGTATTAGTTTAGTGGCATCGAATACGTCAAATTCAAACTCATCAGCAAATTGCTGATCAAACACCTGCACGCCTAATTCCCATTCAGGAAAGTCGTCGTTATCAATTGATTCCCACATGTCGCGACGGTGAAAATCAGGGTCTGCGCCATTTAGTTTAAGCGCCTCGTTCCACACAACTGACTGCATACCGCCTTTTGGTTTCCAATGAAACTTAACGTATTTTTCATCTCCTTTGGCATTAATAAACTTAAATGTATGAACGCCAAAACCTTCCATAAATCGCAATGAACGCGGAATAGCCCTATCAGACATCGCCCACATAACCATGTGCATTGACTCAGGCGACAAGCTTACAAAATCCCAAAAGTTATCGTGTGCGGTTTGCGCTTGAGGAAAACCTCGGTCGGGCTCTGCTTTAGCTGAATGAACTAAGTCTGGGAATTTCATCGCATCTTGAATAAAAAACACCGGTATATTGTTACCGACTAAATCCCAATTACCTTCTTGAGTATAAAATTTAACGGCAAAACCACGTACATCGCGTGCTAAATCCGGAGAGCCCTTGTTACCAGCAACAGTAGAAAAGCGCGTAAACACAGGTGTTTTTTCACCTTTGCGTTTAAAAATATCAGCACAGGTTAAATCTTCAAGCGTGTCGTAAGTTTCAAAGTACCCATGTGCCCCGTAACCACGAGCATGTACTACTCGCTCAGGAATACGCTCGTGGTCAAAATGAAAAAGCTTTTCGCGCAGCACCTGATCTTCCATTAAGCCAGGACCGCGTTTGCCTGCTTTTAACGAGTTTTGATCGTCGCTCACAGGGCAGCCTTGCGCTGTGGTCATTGTTGGGTAGCCATCAGATGCACTTTGGCGCAGCTCGCCGCCATTGCCTTTCTTACCTGCGTATTTAAATGATTCAGCCATGTCTAATCCTTCATTACAATTTAAGTGATTGGGGTCATTTTTTAAAGTTTGCTTAACAGCAAAAACAACTGAGCTAAATGCAAAATAAAGACCAAACAGTAAGAGCAATAAAAGCGCGGGATACAGAGTAAAAATGATGCTTTAAGTGGTATTAAAAATAGAAAAACTTACAGAGCCCTGTAAGTTTTTCAAGATCAAAAAAAGGGCACTTTAAAGTGCCCTTGCGTTTAAATCGTTATAAATTTAGTTAATCTTTACTTTCGTTAACTAAAATTACTTTACGATGAGGGAAAGGTATTTCGATGTTGTTTTCATCCAGTGCTTTTTTAATTAACTCTGGCACAGTGTAAAGAATATCGAAGTAATGCTCACCCTTACAAAAAGGTCTTACTAAAAAGTCTACTGAACTGTTGTTAAGTGTTTCTACTTCAACAAAAGGCGCTGGATCTTTTAGTATGTGTGGGTGCGCTGCAAGTACGGCATCAATAACTTTACGTACAGCCGTTGTATCTTCACCGTATGCAACACCAAAATGCATATCAACACCACGAATTGGATGATGTGAATGGTTAATAATTTGCGCGCCCCAAATTTGACTATTTGGAATAATAACCTGTTGGTTATCGAACGTTTGTAAAATAGTAGTAAACATATCTACTTCTGTTACTTTACCAAAGCGCCCTGCAGCCTCAATAAAGTCATTCACTTTATAAGGTCTAAAAACAAGTAACATAACGCCTGCTGCAAGGTTCGACATTGCACCTTGTAACGCCAAGCCTATAGCAAGTCCCGCAGCACCGAGTAAAGCAATAATAGAGGCTGTTTGTACACCAAAGCGATTTAACACAGCAATAATAACGAACGCTAATATGATGTAGCGAGCCATGCTGCCTAAAAAGCGAAAAAGCGTATCATCAAGATGAGTATATTTATGGCATAAGCCAATAATTAAATTGCGTACCTTGCCCGCTAACCATAAGCCTACAAGTAAAATTGCAATTGCCAGTAATATGTTGGTTGCCCACGTAACTGCAGCGGGTAAATATTGATTAACATCTATTTGATTTATTATATCTTCCATTTCATTTCCTGTTTATAAAATCATTAAATTACTGTATCCCATACCAAGCACAGTACTTTAACAAAAAATTAACGAACATACGAATATAGGAGTAAGTTAAAGCAGATTGAAAAATATAGATTTAATGGATATACACAACCAAAGTAAGCCTTTAATGCATAATCTCACTAGCTTTCCCCCTCACCGTTATTTTAAGTAAGTAACATAATATTCTTAACTGATTAAATTCTCGACCAATCTATAACTCTGGTTAGCGTTCGATCAAGTGCCTTTATTTTAAATTATTACTGGCACTCACCTATAAATTTACCGATAATCTCACCTAAGCGCATATATTGGCGACACAACGCAATTGGATGAAATTAAAACAAAGGATTATTATGAAAAAGTACTCAATTTTACTTACAGCGGCAGCTCTTACTGTACTTGCTGGTTGTTCAACATCTGTCGCAGTAAGAGACTTCGAACAAAACCCTATTCCGCAAACATCAACAATTACCAACAGTGAAGCTGACGTAGCAAAAGGTATTCTAAAAGCATGTATTCAGCTTGGTTGGAAGTGCACACCTATGAGTGAAGGCAAAATAAAAGGTGTGCTGGATATTCGCACACACCAATTAACAGTCGATATTACATATGATAAAACAGCATACTCAATCAACTATAAAAACTCTATTAACTTAAATTACAATGGCAAAAAAATTCACCGCCAGTATGTTAATTGGGTGTCAAACCTTATACGCCATATAGATGCTGAAATGATTTAGTAACGTGTAACCTGCTTAACAAATTATAAAAAGCACTAACTATGAATAATAAAAGTGGAGAAGCTACCTATAGCTTCTCCATTTTTTAGTTGAGATTTAAACAGTAATTATTACGTCAAAAACATTACTAATTTTCAACCAACTACAAGTTCAAATAAGCACCAAACCTAATGCTATTAATAAAGGTTCTCCCCCGCATTTTCACTCTTTAATGAATGAGTAATTTTTTACTCATTTTCCTTCGTAAAAACATATTTTATATCTTGCTATAACGCAGTTTCGCTCATATAGTCAGCAAATTATTACACCTTATTTTGAACACCTTTGTTTATGAAATCTTCTGCTCCTGCTAGTGATTTTGGTACCTTATTAGGTTATGCATCTGGTAATGTTGCTGTGTATTCATCTGATTATGATACGGCTGATGAAAGCATTTATCCTAATCGTAGCGCCTATCGTAGTTACCTAGACGGTATTTACATGGGCTATAAATGGCAATGCGTTGAGTTTGCCCGTAGATGGATGTATCTCAACCATGGTTATATTTTTGATGACATAGCCATGGCTTACGATATTTTTGAGCTGCGTTCAGTGCGCGATGTAAATAGCCAAAATAGACTGCCACTAAACGCGTTTAAAAATGGTGCTAAACATCACCCTCAAGTAGGCAGTTTACTGATATGGGAAGAAGGCGGCGAGTTTGAAGAAACAGGCCATGTTGCTGTTGTTGTTGAAGTGCATGAAGATAAAATACGCCTTGCTGAGCAAAATGTAGGACATCAAATATGGCCAACAAATCAAAACTGGTGCCGAGAACTAAAAGCAAAAGTAACTAAAGATGGCGACTATTGGATTGAGTGCTCTTACAGCGACGCCACTATTTTAGGTTGGATGACACAAACTGATGAAACAGAATATGCTGAGTCAACGCCTGAGCTAAACACTGACTTATTTACTATAGAAGCCCATAAAGCAGCAGATACAGGGCAAGCAAATAAGTCATGGTTAAATATTGCGAATGACGATGAAGCTGCCTACGTAGAAATGATGCAAGGCCATAAACTTACATCCGTAGATGAGGATCAGCATAATTACTTTGCAATATCTCAAACGGCGCAGCAAAGCATTGAACATGCAACAAATGAGCTGCATGGCTTATTTATGCATGCAACCGATTATGTACTGCAGCACCCTGAGTTATTAAAAAAGTTTAATTTACCCGATGTTGTGCTTAATAAAATTCGCCAATCGTGGGATAACCGCTTAAACCAATTAATTACCAGCCGGTTTGACTTTGCCTTAACAGCAGCAGGTTTAAAAGTTTACGAATACAATTGCGATTCGGCATCGTGTTATATGGAAAGCGGCAAAGTTCAGGGCAAGTGGGCAAAACACTTTGGTGTTAAAGCAGGTGTAGATGCAGGTCAAAACTTATTTAAAGACCTCGTAAAAGCATGGCGTAAAAGTGAAGTGAAAGGTCTTGTTCATATTTTACAAGACGATGAACCAGAAGAACATTACCACGCATTATTTATGAAAGAAGCTATTGAAGCCGCGGGCTTTGAGTGTAAGTTAGTAATTGGCTTAAGCACACTTCGCTGGAATGAATCAGGCAACATAGTAGATGCAGATGGCGCACAACTTAGTTACGTATGGAAAACCTGGTCGTGGGAAACCGCACTTGATCAAATTCGTGAAGAATGCGAAGCCGAGCAATCATTAGGTGATAACTTTGAACCACAATTCAAAGCTGGTGAAACGCCGCGCTTAGTCGATGTATTACTGCGTAAAAACGTGATGGTATTTGAACCACTGTGGACATTAATCCCAAGTAATAAGGCCATTTTACCAATACTTTGGAGCTTGTTCCCTAATCATAAGTATTTACTTAATACCGCGTTTGGGCTTAACGACGAGTTATTACAAACCGGTTATGTAGTTAAACCAATAGTAGGACGCTGTGGCGCTAATATTCAACTTGTTGATGAACAGCAGCAAGTTATAGAAAAAACAATGGGGCACTTTGCCGAGCAAGACCAAATATACCAACAACTATTTGCACTGCCCAAAGTAGATGACTACTTTGTACAAATATGTAGTTTTACAGCCGCCGGAAAATACTCTGGTGGTGGCGTACGTGTTGATAAAAGCATGATCATAAACGGCCATAGCGATTGTATGGCGCTGCGTATTAAATAATAAACAATACTAAGCCCGCAATTTGCTGCGGGCTTAAGTTTGTGTAGCCCTTCCCTCTTTTAAGTTTTATAGCTATCTCAAGCGAGTTACTCCTGATAGAGTAAATTTATTAAACACCACAAATTAAGGTATTTCATGGCGAATCAATTTAATGTACTCGGCACACGCTTAAAACTATGTTGCGGTAATGGTGGCTACACACGTGAAGGGTTTTGTTATGTACCAGAATCAGATCTTGGCAATCACAGTGTGTGTGCAATTATGACTGATGAGTTTTTACAATTTTCAAAATCACAAGGTAACGATTTAATAACCCCGAACCCTCTTTACGATTTCGAAGGTTTAAAAGCCGGTGATAAATGGTGCTTGTGTGCAGTAAGATGGCTTCATGCTATTTCAGCAAACGTTGCGCCACCGGTGGCACTTGAAGCCACAAATAAAAAATCATTAGAAATAGTCTCGCTCGATGCTTTAAAAGCGCACGAATATAAAGCCAACGTTTAAATACACCTAAGAGTAACTAAATTAAAGTCTGCATATTTTACAAATATATGCAGGCTTTTCAAAAATCCAATCTCCTCTTCAGCCTTAAAAACCTTAAATTAAAATATAACCCCATGTTTTTAAATTACTTTTTAAATAAATCAACTTACGGCATAGCAGTTGCTTTATTAAGCTTAAGTCACGCTCATCACGCAACATATATATGAGCAACACATTAGTTAAGTAGGAGAAATTATGAGTAACAATAACGAATCAAACAAAACAACTAAATTTACCGCGCCAGGTATGAGTGACGAATCAGCCCAAAAAACAATAGCTACCCTCGATAACCGCATGGTTGCATTGATAGACTTACAACTAACTTTAAAACATATTCATTGGAATGTAGTGGGACCAAACTTTATTGGCGTACACGAAATGATAGACCCACAGGTAGACATTGTGCGCGAAATGACAGACACCATCGCTGAGCGAATTGCGACTCTTGGTGGAGTACCAGTGGGTACTCCAAAATCAATTGTAGATCGCCGAACATGGAGCGAATACTCAATTGGTAAAGGGCTAGTAACCGAACATTTGGCTGCGCTTGATAAAGTATATAACGGCGTTAATGCCGATCACCGCAAAGCAATTGAGACTCTTTCTGAACTAGATCCTGTGTCTGAAGATATGATCACCAGCCAACTGGCTGATTTAGAGCAATTTCAGTGGTTTATTCGAGCCCACTTAGAATCATCTACAGGCGAACTAAAAAGCTAATATATTTAAGCTAAGAAAGCCCAGCATTTATATGCTGGGCTTTTTTTTGCGTAAAAATCACTCTATTTATAATTACATATAGACGTGTATCAGTAAGCTCTAATACAAAATCCATATAAAAACAATAGAAATTGGTATTACCAAAAAAAATAACCAAAATAAAATTGAATGATTTTATACTCCTCATTATTTCGCAAGTTTATAAGCCGTACTCAACCTTTAATGAACACCTCATTATTTTAACATCACTTAAAAAACAAACTAAATACATATAAAAGTGCCGCTAAAAGTTCAAAAAAAACGCTAAAAATGATATTAAATAGTACAAAAAATATAAAAAATGCCCCTGGTAAACATACTTTAATAAAACTCACTCAAAATATAAAAAACAAAAGTAAACCATAAGCCGTTAAATTTATTAAATATAAAAAAAATAAATGAACACTTTGTAATACATTTTGTGAATTTTTGGTAAACAAAGGTTGTAATAAAAGCTGAATTGGACTAATTTCAACCATACCACCTGTATGACACAGTACAGGGAAAAGCAGTTAAATTGGTTAACCAGACCAAGTAACAACACACACAATGACGTTAAGTCGTACCCAAACGGGAGAGATACATGAAACTCAATCAAATTACTTCAACATTAACTAATAAACATAAAAGAAGTAGCTCTACAACAATCAGTGCCGCAGCCCTTTTATTAATGGCTTCTTCTAATATTGCAGCGCAAGAGGCTCCAACTGCTTCAGAAACCGCATCTGATGATATTGAAGTTATTGAAGTAAAAGGCATGCTAGGTAGCATGAAAGCTGCGGCAATGCTTAAACGTACTGATGGGCGTATTGTTGATGCTATTGTTGCTGAAGATATAGGTAAATTACCAGACAATAACATTGCAGAAGCACTGCAACGTATTACTGGCGTATCTATTAATACCGACTTTGGTGTGGGTGACAGTGTTTCTATTCGTGGCTTACCTCAAAACCGTGTTGAATTAAATGGCCGCTCTACAATTGGTGACTCTCGTGACGGTATTAGCTTGCAAGATTACCCATCAAGCTTCTTAAAAACAGTAGAAGTAGTTAAATCGCCTACTGCCGATATGATTGAAGGTGCATTAGGCGGAACAGTGAGTTTAAAGACAGTTCGCCCACTAGAGCTGGATAAGCTAACCGCCGCAATCTCTCTTGATGGCGAATACGCTGATAAAACAGAGAATATTGCACCTATTTTTAGCGGCTCAATTGGTAACAATTGGGACTTTGACGAAATGGGTACTTTTGGTGCCATCGCTATGTTTTCATATCAAGATCGTGAAATTCGTCAAGATGAAACATCTAGCCGAGTTAAACCTCAAGATATCGAAATTAACGGTCAAGAAGGTAATACACCTAGTGGTAATGCCATTGTTAGAGATGAGCACAGTGTTGAACAATACGTAGAAAAACGTGAACGTACTGCTGTAAATTTATCTCTTCAGTGGGCACCAACATCTGGTAACGGCATGGTGTACCTTGATTTAAGCGGTACTAAGCGCTCTGGCGAGCAAGCTGGTAATTCTATTTTAGGTGTCGTTGGCTCATTATCAACAGATGCAAACACAACTCAAGGTGCTAACGGCGTAAACAACTACACACTAACAAACGAATTTGGTATCCCAAAAACATACAGTGACTTTCGTGAAACCGACTCGTTTTCAAATGCACTTGGTGCAGAGTGGAACCTTACTGACAGCATAAAAATCTCTGGTGAAATTGCGGTAGCATCATCAGAAAGCGTAAGGCCTGATTCTGAATTTACACTTCGTCCAATCGAAAAGTCGACCTTTGAAGCTAGCGGAGGGGTTGATTTAGTAAATCATTTATATGATGGTGCATTTTCGCAAAACGGTAATAAATTACCAAGCATCATTCATTCAGATCCAAATGCATTTACCGACCCACAAAACTTAGCATTACGTACTTTTAAAAGTGAAGATAAAAGAACAAACAATGATGAAACAGCGGTTCGTTTTGATATTGAAATGTTCGAACCTCTCAGCAGCTTAAGTTGGGTATCTAAAGTAAAAGCAGGTGTACGTGTTACTAACCGTGATTACGAATACGAACAATACAAAGTAGAAATTAAAGACATTTATAAAAATGCATTTAATGACTCAGATGGTTCATTAGCTACTTTATGGGTTGATGATTTCAATGCTGCATTTCCTGATAGCTTTACTACCGTTAGCCACGACAACTCTTTTGACCAACTAGGACACTCGGGGCAAAATGACCTACTAACTTTTTTAAGCTATAACGGTTTATCTAACCCAGCAAATACTTATGCTCAACTTCAACAATTGCTTGTAGGCACTAACCTAGCTTCAACGGGCAGCCTTTCAGACAACCAAAAGTTTCAAGATAGCGCATACCGCAATGTGGTTGAAGATACAGCCGCAGTGTATGTATCTGCATATTTAGATTTTGATGATATCACCGCTATTGTAGGTGGTCGTTATGTAACTACAGATCTTGAATCAAGCGTGTTCCTCAATGGCGAAAAAGTAACTGGCGAAAACGACTACAGTGACTTTTTACCAAGCTTAAACGTTACTTATAACTACTCAGATGAAACACTATTTCGTTTTGCTGCAGCAAAAGTTATGCGCCGCGCTGACTTTAGCGAGCTAAGCCCTGCGTTTGACGTTAACAACGACATTACGGGTGCAACGCAAGGCTCTATTGATTTAGAACCATACCGTGCAACACAATACGACTTATCTGTAGAGCATTACTTTGATGAAGGAAACGTACTATCTTTCGCAGTATTTTATAAAGATGTTGAATCTTTCTTAAGCAACGAAAGTAGTTGTGTCGCTTCATCAAGCACTACTGCTGGTCAAAACGTGACTCAGTGGAACCAAGTATGTCAACTTGATGCAGCGGGTGTATCTCAAGACAATTTAGTTTACTCTGATGCAACTGACTTTCCAGTAGATGCTGACGGCTTTAACCATGTTGCAGGCTTACGCGACGCAGGACTAACGGGTATCGATACTGTTAAAAATGTAAATGGTGAAAACGGTTCAGTTCAAGGTTTTGAAGTGGGCTACCAGCAGTTCTTTACAAGCCTACCAGGTGCATTTTCTGGCTTAGGCATCAATGCAAACTACACATATGCAGATAGTGAGCAACCAAATGGCAATCCGTTATTAGATATCTCTAAAAACACTTACAACTTACAAGTATTTTGGGAGTACGAAGGGTTCTCTACTCGTATCGCTTATAACTATCGTGACAGTTTCTTAGATACTGAAAACGAAAAACGTGTAGAAAATATTAACTCCAATGGCAGCATTTCTGAAGATGGCACTGTTTATGGTAATAACTACCGTGACGATAGAGGTCAGTTAGACTTCTCTGCAAGTTGGGACATTAACGAAAACATTACGCTTGTTGGTAATGCAACGAACTTAACAGGTGAACCTTCAATCTATCTATCTGAACTAGGTGGTGCTTGGAAGTACACTGAAGCGGATCGTCGTTACAGCTTTGGTATTCGCGCTAAGTTTTAATTTTCCCTAGGGCGTGTTGTTCTTTGGTGGTTGAATTTGCAGCAGCATGTTTGTTCTTTAGGCAAGGCAGAGCCTATGTAGTGTGGTTATTCCCCATAAATAGGCGATAACGCAGCATAAAGACCAAACATGCGCTGCCCTTTGGGTTCTTTCTAGGGACGATTAACTCTTTGTTGCTCGGTTCTTACTTAGCCCACTAAGTTACAAACCTCGCGCCGCGATTTAATCGCCCCTAGATTGAACAAATTTCAATCCACAAAGGTCAACACGCCCTAAAAACTAAAGCCTGCTTTTATGCAGGCTTTTTTACGTCTATAAAAAAGTGGCACTTGTGTTAAAACATCGCACAACTTTTATAACTAAATATTTATTTAAAGCAATAAAATTATCATTGAATAATACTCCAAACTAAAATTTAGATACCGCGTAAACAATATCAACCTCCTGCACTTCACTTTTAGCGCACAAACTAAGCACCATACATTGCACCTAAAAACCAAGCAACCTTGCAGCTTGGTTATAAAATGTCTAGTATTCTAAAGCCGTACTAATAATTGGTACGAAAAAGGATTAACAATGTCTCTAAAATATATAACAACAATATCAATCACATTATCATTACTATTATTAACAGCATGCGGCTCTGGGGGAAGTAAAACAAAAGAGGCTGAAAGCATTGAAATACCACAACCAAATGCGGTTATTAATAACAGTCCCTTAAGTGACTACAAAATAATTATCTATGGTAATAGCCATAGTTCACAGTTAGGGGGCTTATTAGAAATAATTATTACAAACCAGTTACCTAGCACTTCAGTCAAAATAACGACTGTCAGCGGTCGATTTTTAGATGAAATAGTCGCAGTAAATGCAAATGTCGATAAATTAAAAAGTGATAACTGGAGTCATGCAATTTTTCAAGGCCAAAAGTACTCACAGTCAGGTTCAACAAACTACCCTACAAGCGCAACTGAGCGATTAATCTCGACCGCAAAAAAGCATAAAATTACACCTATTTTATTTCCAGAGCATCCTCAAAAAGGGGATCCCGCAGAAGCAAAGCTGGTTTACGACCTCCATTTAGCAATCAGTAAAAAACAACCTAGCTGCATAGCGCCTGTTGGCTTTGTATGGAATCGAGTATTAGAAATAATGCCTAGTATAAACCTTCATAGTGCCGACGGTAATCACGCATCCTATGCTGGGAATGTTCTTACAGCGATGACCTTTTATCAAATCATTACCTCGGAATTAACAGACACAATGCCATTTATTCCTGCTATAGATTTAACACAGCAAGAACAAGCCTTATTTGGACAAGTAGTAACAGAGGTACTTGAGTTATATCCGGCATGTGGTGCTAAATAATCTTAAAAAATTTAAAACTAAATTTCGGATTTAGTGATTTCCTGAGGTGCTCAATATCAGTACATTAATACTATGCACATAAGCTGATTAAAAGACACCTCAGAAGAATTCAATTTTCACTTTTTTGCCAAATTATAAATTTAATATCTTGATAAATAATCACTTGCAATTTATTAAAATTACCGCTGTCCTAGCTATACTTATTTGAATATTAAATTTACTATCAAAATGTTGTAACTATTAGCAGGAAAACTAAAGTGCTGTCGCGTTTATATAATTTTATGCCCGGTTTAAATACATTGCTGCACTATGAACGCCAATGGTTTGCTGATGATGTAAGGGCGGCGCTATCGGTAGCTGCCGTAGCTTTACCTGTTGCCATTGCTTACGCACAATTAACCGGTGTTAACGCCGCCGTCGGGTTATATTCTTGCATACTGCCAATGATGCTATATGCACTTTTTGGTACTTCAAAACAATTAATAGTCGGCCCTGATGCCGCAACCTGCGCTGTTATTGCCGCTGTAGTAACACCTCTTGCTGCAGGTGACAGCTTTAAGCATTGGCAACTTGTTGTCACCATGACCGCTATGACCGGCTTTTGGTGCTTTATAGCTAGTAAGTTTAAGTTAGGTGTATTAGCTGACTTTTTATCTAAACCTATTTTAATGGGCTTACTAAACGGCGTAGCCATCACTATTATTGTTGGTCAATTTTCTAAAGTATTTGGTTTTACTTTTGATGAGCGCTACTTACTTGAACGCCTAGGTGGCGTACCCACATACCTAGCGCAAACACACGTTCCAACCTTATTAATGGCTTTGTTTACACTGGCGGTCCATTTTGCCATGAAACGGATAAAGCCCACGTGGCCTGCATCTATGTTTGCTATTGCTTTTGGTGCGCTTTTGGTATGGATTTTTGATTTAAAACAGCTTGATATAAAAACTATTGGCACCGTAACTGGCGGGCTTCCCGTTTTTAATACCCCTGTTTTTGATTTAGGGATTATTCGTGAGCTGGTGGTACCCGCACTTAACTTAGCCATAGTGAGCTTTGTTAGTATGATGCTTACAGCCCGTAGCTTTGCAGCTAAAAATGGCTACGACATAGACGCCGATAAAGAATTTAGAGCACTAGGTATTGCCAATATAGCGTCAGCTCTTTCGCAAGGTTTTGCAGTCAGTGGCGCCGACTCACGCACCGCTGTTAACGATGCAACGGGTGGTAAAACGCAGTTAGTATCAATAATAGCAGCGGCCATTATTGCGCTCATAGCTGTATTTTTAACAGCCCCACTTGAATTTATTCCAAGCGCAGCGCTAGGTATTGTACTTATTATTGCCTCTGTTCATTTACTCGATTTAAAAGCTGTTTGGCAATTAAAACAAAAAGATAAACAGGCATTTTATCTAGCCTCGGCCACCTTACTTGCGGTGTTATTTATTGGTGTTATCCCTGGCATCACGCTTGCTGTATTACTGGGACTATTTCAGTTTATCCGCACAGTAATGCGTCCAACTGACAATATACTAGGCGTAGATATAAACGGCGTAGTAAGAAGTTTAGACGCCACAGATAAAGCAAAAGCAGTGCAAGGCGTGTTTATTTATCGCTTTAACTCACCTTTAACTTACTTCAATGCAAGCTACTTTAAACGCAGATTACTAGAGCAATACGCAAGGCAAAAAGACGACACTCAGTGCGTAATAATTGATGCTGTGCCCTGCTTTACTCACTTAGATTTAAGTGTAATGGCCATGCTTGCCGACTTAGACATTATATTTAAAAAGCGTGATATAAGGCTTGAACTAGCAGGTAGAAAACGCCAACTGCTTTCATGGTTTGAAATTGCAGGAATGACATCAGGTAAAGAAGGTATATACATTCACTCCGACTTATATATCGCCTTAAAAAGGAACAGCGTAAGCCAGCACTCTTTAGAAGTTAGTTTATTCGAATCAGCTCAAAACTAACGTACTACATAAATTTATTAGGAAAAAATACTGTCACCAACCGCTCCTAGACATATAAAATGAAGGGCATGAGGGAAATACATAACTATTATAATTAGTCTGTTTTTTTGCTTTAAAATATAGGGCTATGTTCAGCCCTATTTTATAGCCATCCTTTTTGTTTCGCTATACGTGCTGCATCTATTCGGTTTGTGGCATTTAATTTAGCTATAGCATCCGAGAGATAATTACGCGTAGTTCCCTCGCTTATAAACAACTGCTTGGCTATTTCACTCGTTTTAAGACCGTCACTTGCAAGTTTAAGTGCTTTGCGCTCTTTATCTGTAAGTGGATCGGAGTCATCCAATGCATTAATAGCAAGTTCTGGGTCTATCACTTTTTGCCCCAACATTACTTTTTTAAGTGCATTAACCAAATCTTCACTTGGTGCTTCTTTTAAAATAAAGCCTTTAACACCAGCCGAAAGTGAACGTCTGATGTAACCCGCGCGGGAAAACGTAGTCATTATTACTACTTTAATTGATGGGTGTTTTGCAGCTATTTGTTCACTTAGTTCAATGCCATTTATATTTGGCATTTCAATATCGCTAAGTACAATATCTGGTAGTAATACGTTTGATAAACTAGATAGGTGATCAAGTGCAGCTTGTCCGTCGCACGCCTGGCCTATTACTTCTATATTAAAGTCGAGACTTAGTAATGCTGATATAGCATCGCGAACTAACCCTTGGTCTTCTACTAAAAATACTTTGATCATACTTTTTCCTTTACTTGGTATTTTTAACTTTGCTTATGGCAAAGGAATGTGTGCTGTCAGTTTAAATCCATTTTGAATTTCAAATTTCACTTGGCCATTTAATTTTGCTACGCGCTGTTTAATACCCGTTAAACCATTGCCAGGAGTGACATTTTCACAATCACCGTTATTAAATATATTTAGCGTTATGCTTTGTTTAGTTGATGTGAGATTAATATCGCATTGATTGGCTTTACTATGACGTAAAATATTCGTCACGCTTTCTTTAATAATTAAACACAGCTCGCTTTCTATTACTGCAGGTAACATCGGTAAATTGAGCGTTACATTAGTGATAATGTTTTGCTCCTCTAAGCGCTGTTTTAGTTGCTCAACTTGCCCTGTCAGTTGCTGCTGTTTTAAATCGGTTACAGCGTGACGAACATCTGATAAAAGCGCACGGGCTAAATCGGCTACTTGGGTAATTTCATTTCCAGCTTGTTCAAACCGCTCAGCGTTATGTAATTTGTTGGCAAGCTCGGCTTTTAGAGCTATTGATGAAAGTGAATGGCCTAAAATATCATGTAAATCACGAGCTATTCGCTCTCGCTCTGCAATTGCTGCTAATTGCTCTAGTTGGTTTGCATTTTCTTGTTCACGCTTTTTATATTGACGCTCCCTTCTTGCTGCAATGCCGTAGCTAAATAACGCAGCGCATAAAATTAAAGCAATCGCTAAAAAGTACTGAACCTTTCCTATATCACCAATATATGCGCTTAATAAAACCGAGAATATAATCGCTAGTGCAGCATAAACTCTTTGACGCTTGCTGTATGCATAGCCTGCTATATAGGCTGCAAAGCCAAACAAGGTAGGAGTGCCAGTGCTGTAAAAAGTAGCACTGAAGCAAATTAATAGCATTGCTAAAAATAACTTAGTTACACCAGTACCTTTACAATTTATTGCTTTTACATATAAAAGAATAAAAGCAATATAAAAAGCTAAAGAAATAACGATTTGCTCACTCGTGAAATGAGCAAAATCGATTATCATCGGTAGTAAGTAAAAGCCAGTAAAAATTAGATGTCCATATTTCCAAAAACCTTTATCGCTTTGCTTAGAAAAGACACTAAGTGAACTCATGCTAATACCTCTGGTATATTATTTTTATTTATAATTTTGTTTTTATTACTAAATATAAATAACACGAAAATACATATCAGCATAAAGCAATATGCGTCACTAATAGTAAAATTTAATGTTTCTAGCGCTTCACTAAGAGTCAAACTAAATAAAATTAAGGAATTCATAACTACCTCCAATTAAGTAGAGTAATTATGCCAGTGTGCAAAAATAATATGAGTGTGGAATGTCATTAACTTTACTGACATTTGTCATGTATTAAAAAATCATCTCAAGAATTTCTAACCGATGCTAATATGCTAAAAAAGCATAACAAGGAAACTCAATGCAACCCCAACAGCAAAGCCTGCTTTATTTACATATTGCCGTATTACTTTTTGGCGGAACCGCTCTATTTGCAAAGCTCATTGGCTTAAATGCACTTGATATAACCGTCTATAGAACCGCAGTTGCTGGCATTGCGATTTGGTTTTTGCTAAGTATGCAAAAAAAACCTATTAAGCTTAATAAACCTAAAGATTATTTAATGGCTATATTGCTCGGTGTGGCGGTAGGTATACATTGGGTTACCTACTTTGCAGGTATGCAAATGGCGGGTATAACAATTGGGATGCTCGCATTTTTTAGTTATCCAGTAATTACTGTATTTTTAGAGCCTTTATTTAATAAGAGTAAACCCAAAGCTAAAGATATACAAAGTGCAGCGGTGGTTATATTAGGTATTTACCTTCTTGTCCCTACTGCCAGTTTAGGTGACGACGTAACTCTTGGAGTGATAACAGGCGTAGTGTCAGCACTCTTTTTTTCAATAAGAAACATCACTCACAAACGTTACTTTAGCCAATACGGTGGCCCACAAACTATGTTTTATCAAACCTTGGTTGCAAGCCTTATGCTATGTGCATTTATAAAAGTACCTGTGTATGAAGTAAGTAACCATGATTTGTTATTAATTTTGATTGCAGGGGTAATATTCACAGCTACGCCTCATTCACTATTTGCAGCCAGTTTAAAACATTTATCTGCAGCTACTGCGGGGCTCATTTCTTGCCTTCAACCTCTCTATGGCACACTATTAGCGATTATTATAATACATGAACGCCCATCAGCAATGACACTAATAGGTGGCACATTAATTGTTAGTGCCGCCTGCTTTGAAACTTGGTCAATCACAAAAAAGGCACGTAAATGAAAGTATTTGCACACAGAGGCGCAAGCGGACATTTCCCAGAAAACACTAAAAGTGCTATTTTAGAAGCGCTAAAAATAGGTGTAGATGGCATTGAAGTAGATATACAAAGTGCTATTGATGATTACATGTTAATCCACGATTCATGGCTTGATAGAACGACTAATGGCACAGGTAAGGTCAATGAATTTGACGCTGTAACAATAGCCAAGCTTGACGCGGGAAATGGTGAGTATGTACCTAACTTACAGCAGTTATTAGATTGGAATAACGATAAAACATTACTCAACCTAGAGCTTAAGCATACTTTTGAACTTGAAAAACTTGCGACTCAACTTGAATACAATATAAGCATGGGAAAAATATCACGTACCAATGTTTTAGTATCATCGTTTGATCACCATCAATTACTGTGGCTTAAAAACCGTTTACCATGGTTGAAAATAGGCGTACTAACGTCTTCTATACCTATAAGCTATGCAAAATTTGCTGAAGATTTAAATGCCTATAGTGTGCATGTAGATAAAAATTTTGTTAATAAAGCATTTGCTAATGATGCAAAGCAACGCGGACTAAAAATTTATGCCTACACAGTAGACAAAGAGCAAGATATAGCACTAATGCTCGAATATGGTTTAGATGGGGTTTTTACCAACTACCCGGCACAAACTAAAGCATATTTACTATCGTTAGATCATAATTAAACACATCTATACTCCTTACATAGAACGTAAGAGCACTAATACCATAAAGGTTTCAGTAAAATGAGTAGCTACATGAAAATTTATAATTATATTGAGCAGACCTTCTTTTTCACATTAACACGTAAAATTGTAGGCAATCTAAGTTTTGTATTTCTATTTCAAGCCATCACTCTGTTTTGGTTGTACCAAAGCCTTAGCGAACAACAAAGTACAGAGCTATTTTGGCTTTTAACACTTGTAATTGTTATGGGGTTTGGTTTTACACTTTCGTATATGCGTTTTTTAATCGTGCGTCCTATTACCGCGATGCGCGATACACTAATAAAAATAAACCAACAAGATGCTAATTTAGCCGCAAAACTTCCGCATTTTTCGTATGATGAATTTAGAGATTTAAGTACCCAATACAATACTTTCACCACTCACTTAGGCGAACTACTAAATACAACTTACAGTAGCGCTGAAGCCAGTGCCAATAGTAATAAAGCCGTTACCGAGTCAATGAAAAATACGGATAACTCAAGCGAGCAACAAATACATTTAAGCCACAGTATAATTAATGCGAGTATGCAAATAACGCAAAGCTTACAAAACATAGTCATTAATACCGACAGTGTCCATAACGTTAATAATGAACATCTAAACTTTGTAAAACTCTCAGCTAAAGAGCTTTCAGCGCTTGTCGAACAAGTTAAATTAATCACTAATATGCTAGGTAGTTTTTCAAATACGGTCGCAGGTTTAAAAGAAAACAGTGAAAATATACGTAGTATTTTAAAAATGGTTGAAGAGTTTTCAGATCAAACCAACTTATTAGCACTCAACGCTGCAATAGAAGCAGCCCGAGCAGGTGAAGCTGGACGAGGCTTTGCTGTAGTTGCCGATGAAGTCCGTACGCTTTCTATAAAAGTAAGTGGCGCAACAAGACAAATTAGTGATTTTATTACCCAAATGAATGAGCTAGTAAACGAAACAAATAAAGAGTCAGAGCAACTGATCACCCACTCTAATAGTGCACAAAGTGCAATTAGTGCAACGTCTGACGGGTTTAGCAAGATGCTTAATGAATTTGAGCAAAATCAGCAACAATTGAAGCAAATAGCCAGTGCCGTGCATCTGCTTGAGCAAACACAAACTCAAACTCATCAATCTGTTGAGCAAATTGTAGAGCTAGGTGAGCAAGCTAAGCAGTTAATCGACACTGCTGTGGCCGATAGCGAAAACTCTCAGCAGCTAAGCTTACAAACTCAACAACAGTTAAAACGTTTTGTACTGTAGCAAAACGTTTTAACTTATTAGAGCCTGTTGGCCTTTTAGGATTAAAATTTTTTCTACCTAAAGACAGCGCATGACAGGCATCTATGCAGCGTTATCGACTATTTATGGGGAACAACCATACAACATAGCTTTGTCTTACTTAAAAACCAAACTCACTGCTTTAAATTCAACCCGAAAGATAAACAAGCCCTAGTAAATATGGTAAATTACGCAGCTATTAATTTAAGTGTGTAAAGTGTGTGAGCAACCCAACCCCAGACTATGAAAAATTAGCCCTGCAAATAAAAACTTGGGGACAAGAGCTTGGCTTTAGCGAAGTGGGTATTACCGATATTGACCTAAGTAAGCACGAGGCTCAACTGCAACGTTGGCTTGATGCTGGCTTTCATGGTTCAATGGACTACATGGCTTCACACGGCATGAAACGCGCTCGCCCAGCTGAATTAGTACCTGGCACACAGCGTGTAATATCAGTAAAAATGAATTACCTCCCACCCGATGCTGGCTTTGCAAAAACCTTAAAAAATAAAGAAAAAGCATATATAAGCCGATACGCACTGGGCCGTGATTATCATAAATTAATGCGTAATCGATTAAAAAAACTCGGCCAAAAAATAGAACAAGAAATTGGTGAATATGGCTTTAGACCCTTTGTAGATTCAGCCCCAATACTTGAACGTCAACTCGCCGAGAAAGCGGGTTTAGGTTGGCGTGGTAAGCATTCTTTGTTAATTAATCAAGAAGCAGGATCGTGGTTTTTTTTAGGCGAGCTATTTATTGATTTACCACTGCCAATAGACGCCGAAAACACCTTTGAAGGCTGCGGTAAATGCGTTGCCTGCATCACTCTTTGCCCAACAGGCGCAATTGTAGAGCCTTATGTCGTTGACGCACGTAAATGCATATCGTACTTAACAATAGAGCACCAAGGGCCCATTCCTGAGCAATATAGGACTTTATTGGGTAATAGAATTTATGGCTGCGATGATTGTCAGTTAGTATGCCCTTGGAATCGTTATGGCCAAATTACTGACGAAAACGATTTTCACCCGCGCACTCAATTAAAAGACAAAGATTTACTTGAGTTGTTTGCTTGGGATGAAGCTACTTTTTTAAAAAATACCGAAGGCAGTCCTATTCGCCGTATTGGTCACGAACGTTGGTTACGTAACTTAGCAATAGGGTTAGGTAATGCACAATTTAGCCCCGCTATTATTTATGCCTTAGAAGACAAAAGCCAAATATGCAGTGAACTTGTTTTAGAGCATATTGAATGGGCACTTTCCCAACAAAATGATAAACAACGAGTAGCGCTTCGTAAAACAGCTAGGTTAATCAGAATTGTAGAAAAAGGCTTACCCAGAGATGCATAATGCAGTTGGTGTAAGCCTTTAAAGTAACATTATTTAGTTAAGTATATTTAACCTGAACTCTGGTTAAGAGATTCACTAACGTTTTGAATAATAACTATATTTAAACTTATTCCCTCTAGCCAGAGACTTCCAGTAAAACAGGCGAACTTGCATGTCAATCGCGGGCCTATTGCAAGAAAATTCAACGCAGTCAGTGCTGAAAGAACTGCTTAAGATAGATTTATTATCCAGTTATCAAGTTACTTAGCTCTTTAAAAGTAATGACAGGTCTTGTTCAATCTCAGCAAAAGAGGCTTTAACTTCTTGAACTGACTCCTCTCTTGAAATTGAATTTTGAATTGTTTCATCTACTTTTTTGTAAATAAAAACCTCTTGGTCCTCATCTAATCCCATTGTTGGTATTCGCACTTCAAGATCTTCTTGTAGTTGCTTAAAAACTCTTTCGTTATTTTTACGATTATCGTTAAGTAAGCCAATTAAACTATGAAATTTACTATGTACGGAATTTGCGACCGTATTTAGTCGTTCTTGTTGGGATACAAGTATTCTTTTGGTCATTATTGCTCGTAATTGCTGCTCTGTAACACTGACAATAAAACATACGTGGTCACGAATTCGTCCATGCTTATCTGGATCATGATCCGGCATATTTAAAACCAGTAAGCTTATGTATTCGTAGTTAACCAAAATTCGATGTGAAAATTCGTGCAACCGACCTTTACTTTTAAGCATTTCAAATAGTTCAATAACAATCGGTGAACAAACCCCATGTAACGCAAAATGCTCTATAACATTCGCATATCGAAACTCTACGTTACTTTGCAAATTAAAAGACTGTAGACAATCTATGAGCGCTTTTCCTAAGCTTTGGGGATCATTTATAAAACCAATATTTTCAACATAATTAACTATTTGCCCCATTTCACTACTGTTAGCCATCGCATTAAATGCTGTAGAAGTTGCATCTTCAACTTGTTTTTCAAGACTCTCTTTCTCTACCAACACTTGATTCAAATTATTTAATTTAGACTTGAGTTCGTCATGCCCAAACGGTTTAACAATATAATCTTCTGCACCAACAGAGTAACCTTCCATACGTTCCTCAACCGTCCCCCTTGCTGATACAAACATCACAATTATATGCGCGGTATTTGGGTTGGATTTAAGGCTCTTACAGACTTCGTAACCATTCATTTGTGGCATACTCACATCCAGCAATATAACCTGAGGCATATAGTCTTCTACCATACTCAAGCACTCTGGACCGCTAACGGCTACCTTTAATTCAAAATCGAGGTCCTCCAGAATCTCTTCTATAATTTCAAGATTAAAGGGTTCGTCATCCACTGCAAGTATTTTTGTTAAAGCCATCGTTTCATCATCCATTTAAATTCTAAATATGCTACTTCAAACACTTGTTTAAAAAATTAACTGCTTTGCAGTGCTAAGTGTTCGTCTAGGTTTATTTTAAGTGGTATTTGTATACAAATAGTAGCGCCGCCATTAGTGTTATTTAAGGCTGTAATATTACCTTGATGCAAAGAAACAAACTCCCTACATAATGCAAGGCCTAACCCTGTTCCACCAGCTCCGCTATTGGTTTTACTGCTTTGTACAAATTTAGTGAAAATGTCTTCAAGTTCATCCTCAGGTATACCAATACCATTATCGATAACGGCTATTACTGCAAACTCGTTCTCAGATGCCAATTCCACTTTAATTTTACTTTTTGGCTCACTAAACTTTAATGCGTTACCTAATAAATTACACATTAATTGATTAATTTGTTCCTCATCACACAGAGCGACTACCGGGTTAGACTGCACTGAAAAAATGATTTCAATCTCTTTTTCCATTGCAGTTCCAGCGACATCATCAATACTCGTTCTAATGATATTAGCTAAATTATGTGTTCTAGGATTGAAAGGAAATTTACCCACATCAAGCTTGGATAGATCCAGTAAATTATTAAGTAATGAAAGTAACCGTTCTCCACTGGATTCAATTCGAGACAAGTACTTAAATAATTTTTCTTCCGCAAAATCACCAACCTCTAATTTATTTAAGCCAAAACGAGAAAAGCTTAAAATTGAATGCATTGGTGTGCGAAGTTCGTGAGACATGTTTGCTAAAAATTCTGATTTACTCAAATTGGCGGCTTCAGCCACATTTTTAGCGTGCTCTAACTGTGAGGTACGCGCTCTAACTTGTTCTTCTAAAATATCTTTTGCTTCAAGTAGCAACTCTTCTTTTTGTTTTAAGTGCGTTACATTTTTAAAAATAACTGCCAGCGCAATTTCACCATGATGATCTATTTCATTAAAAGATCCCACAAGAGGTATATAACCCCCTAGTGTTTTTGTTAAACGTAAATCGCAACTAAACTGTCGATTACTATTTAAAGTCAAAATTTTATCTTTAATTCCTGCGCTTGAATCAACATCTAAAAAATCAAAAAGAGACTTACTTTCTAATTCATTAAACGGTAAATCAAATAGTTTTAAGCAAGCATCATTCGCTTCGATAACTTTACCACCGCGCTCAAATAACATAATTGCATCGGGTGTATGCTTATAAATAACTTGTAATAAGCTATCCTTTTCAATAAGCGCATCTACGGTGTCTTGAAGCCTTTCTACTAACTCTGCATTATGTCGTTTCAATAATTCGGTTTGCCATAGCTTATGGACCGACTGCAAAAGAATACTATCGTTAAGGGGTTTAATGAGTACATCTTCAACTCCCTCACGAATAGCCTCAATCATGGACACTTGATCAGGGCGTGACGTAAAAAGTAAACACCTACAATGTGGCTGCTTTAATTTTAGGCTAGAAAATATACCCAACCCAGTTACATCACCAAAACTAAAATCACTAATTAATATATCAATTTTAGTATCAACGGATATTGCCAATACTTCATCTAAATTTGTCGCGGTGTGGGTGTTTATATGAGCGCCTACTAAGCTGCTTTTCATTTTTTCAAGACGCTCAGGTATATGATCAACCAGTAAAATTGTGGGTAATTGAAGAATATGGTTAGAGCCAAGCTCTAATAAACTCTCAAGTAGAGAAGTTATCTCCTTATTAGAAAAAAATGGGTAAACTACAGTTGCATTAGCAACAGCATGATTAAGCTCACTAAATGCGTTTAGTTGTTCACCATTTTCAGCTTTTGGAGCAAGCAACATAAACCGTGATTGTGAGACCTTAGCAATCAACGGTTCAATAGAAATAACAGGTACTCCATGCGCCACTATAATTAAATCATACGCATCAGCATTTATATGCATATCGAGCATAGAAAAATGAATTAATTCAACCTCACATCCAATTAACTCTAAAAGTACTTTTACTCGCATTGCGATAATAGTGCTGCTGTCTACTATTAATATTTTCCGAATCATCAAGCTACACTTTAAAAATAATTAACTTAATATATTAATAGCGTAGCCTATTATTGTTTAGTTAGCATAGGTTCTTAGCGTTATTTCGTAAGAATTTTTTACCTAAAAGAGATACGAACTTTATTCTACATGTTTTCCGAAAATAGTAAGGCTATAAAGCTTACTATCCATCATAGCGACATTGGGTAACTCTCCCCAAACATCGAAGCCAAAATGTTTAAATAGATTTACACTTGGTAAGTTGTGGCTAAAAATAAATCCTAGCAATACGCGTATATTTAGTTGTTTAGCTTGGATTTGTGCAAATTCCATCAACTTTTTGCCAAGCCCTTTACCTTGTGCTTTTGCGGTAATATATATGCTCATTTCAACAGTGCCATCGTAAGCTGGGCGACCATAAAATGATTTATAACTAAGCCATGCGAGTATTTTGTTATTCTCACAGTAAACATAAATAGGTCTTTTTTGTGTATGGCTATTAAACCACTCACGCTTTTCTTCAACGGTCACTTCTTCAGTGTCAGCAGTCACCATTCGACCAGCAATAGTCTCGTTGTAAATTGCTACGATTTCGCTAAGATCATTTATAGTTGCTAAACGGGTTGTCATAATAGATTGCATGGTTGATCAATTTTCTCCATATTAGCGTATGATCATCCACTCAAACAATCGTAAAGTTTAGGTCGTTAGCTATGCTAAAAAAAATATTACTCGGGTTAGGGGTTTTATTAGTAAATACACCACTTCATGCTCAAACAGAATCAATTGATAAGCACGTGGTCACAACATGCCAAGATTTTACTAACGTCAATATACGTAAGTTACGTTCTGAAGAGTCAATCAACTTATGTCAGTTTAAAAATAAGCCTTTATTGATCGTCAATACAGCCAGTAACTGCGGTTTCACACCTCAATTTAAAGGCTTAGAAGCACTTTATAAACAATATAAAAGTCAGGGATTAGTTGTCTTAGGGTTTCCTTCTGACGATTTCTTTCAAGAAGAAAATGATGAAAAAGCGACAGCTAAAGTCTGCTTTATTAATTATGGGGTTACTTTTCCTATGTTTGCTACCAGTGAAGTACGAGGCAGTGATGCCAATCCTATTTTTAAACACCTAAATGAGCAAACTAGTTCCCCTAATTGGAATTTTTATAAATACCTAGTATCTGCAGATCGCAAAACAATTTTACGATTTAACAGCAAAGTGTCACCTGACTCAGAAAAGATGATTACGGCAATTGAAAATACACTTTCTAATAATTAAGTTTATACTGGTACAATTAGTTGAAACTAACTAGAATGACATTTCATTAGGTTAAAAAAACACCACATAATAAGCGGGAGATTTTATGACAGTGGCAAGCGCACGACACATATTAGTAGATAGCGAAGCACAATGCTTAGACTTAAAAACAAAAATTGAACAAGGTGAAGATTTTGCTGAATTAGCAAAAAACCACTCTAACTGTCCTTCAGGTCAAGATGGCGGCGCCCTTGGCGAGTTTGGACCGGGCATGATGGTACCAGAATTTGATAAAGTGGTGTTTTCTGCGCCTATTAACCAAGTACAAGGCCCAGTACAAACACAATTTGGTTATCATTTACTTGAAGTTACTAGCCGTTCAGAATAAATTTTTGTATTGTAAGTAAAACTTCTAAAAGCCGCTTTTGCGGCTTTTTTAATGAGCAATTAATACCAACTTTCTTATACCAACCCGCAATAATACTTAATCAATCTGCGATATTAAATCTGACGCTAGCTACGTTAAAAACTTCTGATATAGAACAAATAACGAAAGTTTTCCTTGTTATCGACACGATTTTCTTACTTCAAAATAGATTATTTAATTAAGCGAATTGGTATTATATATGGTGTCTATTTAACGATAAGAAAACTGCGCTAGAACTAAGCAAGAATTTTTACTAATATATTGAACAATAATGGTATTTAAATTTATCGTTCTCTAGGAGCTATTTAATCGCGGCGTAAGGTTTATAACCTAATGGGCTAAGTAAAAACCGAGCAACAAAGAGTAAATAGCTCTAGACAGAACCTTACGGGCAGCTCATGTTTAACCTCGAAAGATAAACAGGTCCTAGCCAGAGGTTTTCAGTGAAAACAAGGCAAGTTTACGCGCCAATAGTGGGCCAATTACAAGTAAGTTCAACGCAGTTAGCGTTAAAAATAACTGACTAGGGTAAGTTTATTATCCAGAATTCAGATTACTTACGCTTTAATTTCATAAAATGAACATATTGTTGAAACATTAAACTATTTAACTGCCCATTTAACTGGTGATGAATTTAAAGGCTGTGAATGCTTCAACATCAGTTTATACTGCCCGCTTGATTGGATTTGCTTTCGTTTGTTGACTCATTTTTGACAACATTCGTAATTTATTGCTTTTCATAAGTAATATAACCAACGCCAAGCAGCTATAGATACTAATCCTAGTCACTAATTAAAAAGGTAAACACATGAGCGATATCGAAATTGAATCACAACTAGTTAACTTTGTAGAAAAAGTACGTGTTAGCGAAGTAATTTGGGCGCTAGGTGCAGAAGATAATGGCTTTGTAGTATGTGATTCAAATCAATTTGACGAAACTGACGTATTACTACTTTGGGAAAGCGAAGAAGCTGCCAAGGCACAATGTAAAGAAGAATGGAAAGACTACAGCCCTGTAGAAATTAATCTTGACGAGTTTTTAGATGCTTGGGTTGAAGATTTAAGCGAAGATAACGCACTAGTTGGTATTAATTGGAATGATGACCAAGTATGTGTGGAAATTGAACCTGTTGGTCTAGCTCGCGCATTAAGCGAATAAACAGATAGCGTAGCTTATTATAAAGTTACTAAAACCCAACAAGTCCGCTGCTCGTTGGGTTTAATTGATTTTAATCTCAACGACACTCGCATCTTACTGTGGTTTGAGTATAAAATATAACACGTCTTTATTTTCAAGGTATTGCGTTGAAAACCCATCTTGGCCGTCGTCCTTTTTCAGCTATGGAGCTGCATACACTTTATAATGGATATATATACGGTGATGTTAAAGTTATGCGCGAGCAACCAAAACATTGGCACTTTTGGCTGCCCTTAATTTCATATTATAGTGGTGCTTACAGTGACGAAATTGGTTACTTAACACTTGATGATCTAATCTTTAAACAAAATATTTTATGTTTTAGTTTTCATACTCACGGAAAAATAAAGCCCCGCTTAGTCCCTGTACACAAAGCGCTTATAAATTATGGTCTTAATGAATATATAGCGTTTATTAAATCGCAAAATCAACACCGATTGATGTTCGACTTGCCCGCAAAAACTGGCAGGTACAGTGAAAAAGTGCGTATTTGGTTTTCAGGTGAAGGTGAGCGAGCCGGCTATTTACAAAAGTGTGATATACCAAATGTTGATCAACTCGGCATGAAAACAGCAATAAGCAGCTTACGCCTCAACTTTGAGCAACAAGTTCGTATACATGCTCTGCAGGCTAACTCGAAAGACGCCTTTAATTACCTCATGGGATTTAACGAATATTCACATAATGAATTTAACAACGTGCTTTTATTAAATAACGTGATCCAAAAAATACGTGTTATTAACTCACACCTGCATTGGCAACGTTTTATAACACGTGAAAGTCACTGACAAACTTTGTTACTATTTCCCCTTAAAGTCACTGTTATAATCAATTACTCTATTTAAAAAAGCTGTTAGGATATCCACATCCCTAATTATATACGCATAAAAAAGCCTATTTAGGGTAATTTCTAACAACAACAATCTAGGGATCATTATGTTTCTCAAAAGCCTCTTAACTGTGAGCGTTGCGCTGGCAATGAATGCTGCAAACGCTAACGAATTTGTTATCGAAAAACTCGCAAAACCAAGCTCGCAAAAAGTATCGCTAACACTCGACCCAAGCCAAGATACATTCACAGGGATGACAGAGATTTCCCTAGAAGTACTAAAACCAACAAAATACATTGAGCTAAATGGCGTTGCTTACGCTGTTAAAATGGCGCAACTGCTTGGCGACGAAAGCTGTGATTTAAACAACGAAATGCTTAAAACAGGCAAAGTTAAATTTAGTTGTGATGAGCAAATTCAACCAGGTAAATACACGCTTAAAGTTGATTTTTCAGCGCCATATAATCGCCAAAGCGTAGGCTTGTACAAAACGCTAGACCAAGGTACGCCTTATTTATTTACTCAGTTTGAAATGAGCGACGCACGTCGTGCGTTTCCTGTTTTTGACGAACCTAGCTACAAAATTCCATTTCAGTTAACGATTACTGCGCCTACATCACAAAAAGTATATTCAAATACGCCTGAGCTTAAAGCAATCGTTAATGGTGATATGACCACACACTACTTTGATAAAACGCCGCCAATTCCTTCATACTTAGTCGCTATGGCTATTGGCCCGTTTGAAGAATTAGAAATAAAAGGTATGCCAATTCCTGGTCGTGTAATTACCCCACAAGGTAAAATCCACTTAGCCCAATACGCTAAAGAAAACATGCCAAAAGTACTAGGCGCACTTGAAGCGTATTTTGGTATTCCTTACGTTTACAAAAAATTAGACTCAGTAGCGGTACCAGAATTTCCATTTGGCGCAATGGAAAACTCAGGCTTAGTAACCTACCGAGAAGATATTTTATTAGTTGATTTAGCTGCAGCAACACGCAGTAAAAAACAGCGCAATGTATCAATTATTGCTCACGAACTTGCTCACCAATGGTACGGTAACTTAGTAACCATGAAATGGTGGAACGACTTATGGTTAAACGAAGCATTTGCTAGCTGGATGGCTGCAAAAATTACTAAGCAGCTTAACCCTGAGTTTGAATCGCACTTAGACCTGCCGCAAAATAACGTAATGGCACTTGATGCACGGCTAAGCACTAAGCCTATTCGTAAGCCTATTAAAACCGAAGCCGATATTATGGATGGTTTAGGTCTTGCTTACAGTAAAGGCAGCTCGGTACTTGCTATGGTTGAAAACTGGATTGGCGAAGATGCATTTCAAAAAGGTATTCAAAGTTACTTAAAAGAGTTTTCATATAAAAATGCTGAAGCAGCTGACTTATGGGAAGCACTTGGTAAAGCTTCAAATAAAGATGTAGCGGGTGTTTTAAAGTCGTTTATTGAGCAATCTTCTTTTCCGCTGGTTAAAGTAGATCAGCAAGGTAGTAAAGTAACTATTTCACAAAGCCGTTTTGTAAATGCAGGCGTTGATGCACCAGAGCAATTATGGAATGTACCTGTTGCAATTAAATATGGCGCTGGCGATAAAGTAAAAACAGCAAACGTATTACTTAATAAGCAAAGCCAAACGCTAGATTTAGACTTTGAACCAGAGTGGATTTATCCAGACCAAGGTGCTCTAGGCTACTACCGTTGGGTAATGGATGATGCACAATTTAGCGCACTTATTAAAAAAGCGCCAAGCGTACTGAGTGACCGTGAACGCTTAGCGTTACTATCAGCTACTGATGCGCTACTTGATGCTGGTGTTATATCTGCTGCTAAGTTAATGCAAACCCTCGAAGTGTTCGTAAGCGATAGCCACCCTCGCGTAGCAAATACCGCACTAGGTTACTTAGTATCGCAACAGCGCACTTTTAAAGACGACAGCAATAAAGACCTATGGCCTGAATTTATTCGCGGTGCAGTAACGCCTGCTGCTAAAAAATATGGTTTAGAAGCAAAAGCGGGTGAAGACGGTGCTATCGCACAGCTTCGTGCGGCCGTTGTATCACGCTTAGGTTTTGATGGTGAAGATAAAAACGTAATCAGTAAAGCGAAAGAACAAACACAAGTTTATTTAAATGATCCACAAAAAGTAGACCCTTACTTAGCCGGTACGTACTTAACTCTTGCTGCTTTTCATGGTGACAAAGCGCTGCTTGATCAATTCATGACAACGTTTAAAACAACGAAAGATCCACAAGTACGCACTAACATGCTTGCTGCAATGGGCTTTTTTGGCAAACCTGAATTACAAAAAGCGGTATTAGCTTATAGCTTAACGGATGAAGTAACTGCATCTGACATGCGTACTATTTTATCGGGTCAAAGTTATACAGATGAGCGCCAAGCGTTATTTATTGACTGGGTTTACAGTAACTACGATAAAGTAACAGCAAGTTTACCGCCGTTCTTTATACCTAACTTACCTTACTTTACAACTGCAAGCTGTAATGCAGAAAGCTTAGCGACAACAAAAACCTTCTTTAACGAAAAAGTAGCTGATGTAGCAGGCTACGCGCGCACATTAAGTAAGCTTGAAGAAAGCACAAACGATTGTATTGCGCTTAAAACACGCGAACTTGAATCGGTTAATAGCTTCTTAAAAAGTAAGTAATTATTAGGTTTATTGAGCTATAAAAATACAAAAGCCGCTGAATATAAATTCAGCGGCTTTTTACATTTATGTTTTATTAATTACCAATAATCATAGTTAGCTTAGCTATAAAGTCTTTTGCTGCTTGCTCAGAGTTTATTTTAAATGCCACACCATAGTGAATAGGTTGAGCGCTTTTAAAAATACGCGTAGGAAAGCGTGTCATCTCACTGCTATGAAAGTACCCTTGCGCACGCGTTACGCCATCAATATCATTAAAGTCATCGCTAAACACCTCAAATGCTGGGCGAATTACTATTTTACCCTTGCCGCTTTCGCTGTGGGTATAAAATGCTTCTTTAGAGTTTACTAACATGTACTCTGCAATATTTTTAATCTTAAAATTACTTCTGCACTGTAATTTAATAAGCTGCTCTGTCAGCTCGTCTGCACTATAAGCCACGTGTAATCCCTATTAGTTAATTTGCGCATTAGATTAACGCATACACACAATAAAATCTGAATTTATTTGTCTGCTTTACTTTGTTATATCACATACAAAAGCGAGCTTTTCATTGTTGTAACTCATTCTTGTTATATTTTTTTCGCAGTAGGTGCTTAAATTAAGCCATTGCGATATTTCATCACTTCCATCAAGTTTACGCTGATAAACGCGGTTTTTAATAGCATAAGCAATGGTCGTATTATCTTTTAAAATAAAATCTTGAACTTGAGCCGGTAACCTTAATAGGTCTTCAACTTGTTTATCTTGCGGATTAAAACTCGCTAAAATGTGTTGCTCGTTTTTAGTGTAACTAAATAAAAATGCAGCCATTGAGTTGTTATAAATAAGCGTTCGCCCAATATTACTGGCTGCTATTTCCCCCTTCGCTTGTGCAACAGAAGTATATTGAAGAGTATGAGGCTTTCCTAAAATGAACATCACTAAATCATTTTGAACACCCCATGCATGGTACCCAACAGGTTCAATCCAATCAAAAATACGACTTGGCGCATCTTCATTTTTGAGTGGGTATTGCCACAATTTTTGCTTACCGTCAGCTTCTACAACAATCGCTGATATCGCATCACCACTTGGCATAACCGTTGGTGAATATTCGCTTACTGGAGAATTAGTTATATTGCTGATTTGTTTTGATGTTAAGTCATAATAAGCAATATCGGTTTGGCTTTGCTCATCAGTAATTACTTCATGAGTAAAGTATAAACCTGTATTTGTTAAATGTGGCTGGTTGTTATAACTGTTTTTATCACTCACAATACTAACTTGTAAGCCATAAGGCGTATTTAAATCAGCAAGTAATACTTGGCTTTTTGGCATGCTAGCCTGCACCACAATTGGGCTAAGCGCTGCTATAGAAAATAATCCAAGTAATGGTTTAATAAGTTTCATGCTTTCTCTCGTTTTAATTTTAAGCACCTCATGATAACGTTATTTGCTGATGGCGTCACTTGAGCTAAGTCAGTCAACTCTTAAGATACCCAAACGACTTAAAATAATGTTAAGTTTAGTCTGGTTATAAAATCGGCTCCTAAAAAAGAGAATTAACATGTCAGCTAAAAATCCTATTATTGCGATTACGGGTTCGTCTGGTGCAGGCACAACCACCACAACCAATGCAATTAAACATATTTTTCGTAGCCTTAATATTGAAGCGGCTTTTATCGAAGGGGATAGCTTTCATCGTTACACTCGCCCTGAAATGGATAAAAAAGTACGCGAAGCACAGCAAGAAGGTAAGCACATAAGTTACTTTGGCCGAGAAGCCAATGACTTTGGTGCCCTCGAAACTTTATTTAATCATTATGGTGAAACTGGGCAAGGTAAATTACGCCGCTATTTACATACATTTGATGAAGCGGTTCCGTACAATCAGTTACCGGGCACCTTTACTCCTTGGCAAGAGCTTGAGCATAATACTGATATTTTATTTTATGAAGGTTTACACGGTGGTGTAGTCGATCAAGATGTAGACGTTGCTAAGCATGTTGATTTATTAATAGGCATGGTGCCTATTATTAACCTTGAGTGGATTCAAAAACTGATACGCGATACCTCTGAGAGAGGTCATTCACGTGAGGCTGTTATGGACTCAATTGTCCGTAGTATGGATGATTACATTAATCACATCACGCCACAGTTTTCTCGAACTCATATAAATTTCCAACGAGTGCCGACCGTTGATACTTCAAATCCATTTAGCGCTAAAGATATTCCATCGCTTGATGAAAGCTTTGTAGTTATTCGCTTTAGAGGTATTGATGATGTTGATTTTCCTTATTATTTACGCATGATCGAAGGCAGTTTTATGTCTCGTATAAATACGCTTGTAGTACCTGGTGGCAAAATGGGCTTAGCAATGGAGCTGGTGCTTACTCCACTAATTAAAGATATTATTTTGAAAAAGCGTGCACTGGAAAACTTAGCACCTCTGGATATACCTATTTAACTCCTCTTCTAAGGTTGAGCTCTCTCACGTACACTGCTGATTTTTAGTAACAATAAGGGACATTGTGTTGTACTCATTAAAAATTATTGTGGGTTCTAAAAACCCTGTAAAAATTAACGCGGCTAAATATATTTTTGCAATGTATTTCCCTGATCATGAAATTGATTGCCAAGGTGTTGATGCACCATCCAATGTGCCCGATCAACCTATTGGCGAAGACGAAACACGCATTGGCGCGCAAAACCGCGTTGATTACTGCAAAGAACATTACCAAGCTCACTATTACGTGGCAATGGAAGGCGGTGCAGAGCAGTTTAGCTATGGCCCAGCAACCTTTGCCTATGTAGTTATTGATAATGCCTTAAATCAAGTTGTAGGGCGCAGCAGTAACCTCCCCTTACCTCAAGTACTTTATAATGCATTACTTAAAGGTGAAGAGCTTGGCGATGTAATGGACAAGGCATTCAATACCACCAATATTAAGCAAAAAGGGGGTGCTATTGGACTACTTACAAACAATCATGCCACGCGTGAAAGTACGTATACACAAGCACTCACTTTAGCTATGGCGCCATTTTTACACTCTGAGCTATACAGCCAAACAAATTAATTTAGGAAGTTTAATGAAATACAGCTATGTATTGTTTGACGCAGACGAAACCTTATTTAGGTTTGATATTTTAGCGGGCATGACTCGCATGTTTAAAGCTTACAACGTAGATTTTAGCCAAGACGATTATATTCATTATCAAAAAACCAATAAGCAGCTGTGGGTTGATTATCAAAACGGTTCTATAACTGCTGATTACTTACAAGTAACTCGCTTTAATGAATGGGCTGCAAAGCTAAATGTGCCAGCAAAAGAGCTGAACGATGCTTTTTTAGATGCTATGGCGCAAATTTGCGAGCCATTACCTGGCGCTATAGAACTTTTAAATAAGCTTAAGCCAAATGCTCGATTAGGTATTATTACTAACGGATTTGCCCGCCTACAAACAGTACGTTTAGAACACACTGGTTTAAAAGATATGTTTGAATGGTTGGTTATATCTGAGCTTGTTGGCATAGCAAAACCGAATAAAGCGATTTTTGAACACACATTTGAGCTAATGGGTAACCCAGATAAAAGCGAGATACTTATGGTCGGTGACACCGCAGCAAGTGACATACTTGGCGGCAACAATGCAGGTATTGATACTTGCTGGTTACAACACCCTGGTGAGCAATTACCCGACGGAATAAAACCAACCTATACCGTAACTCATTTAAATCAGTTACAAGCTATTTTAGAATTGCAATAAAGTAAATTTTACGCAAAAAAATGACGCTAATTAGCGTCATTTTTTATAACTGTTTGCGAACTGTACTTTTATTGCTTTTAGGCTGGAGCTAACTCAAGACCGGGTGCAGGCATCGTCACAGGCGTTTCAAATGTTGCCCACTCCCATGCTGACTCTGTAGCCATAATTTTACGAAGTAATTTATTATTTAAATCATGACCCGATTTAAATGCGGTTACTTTACCTAAAAGGTTATGACCTGTCATAAACATGTCACCAACACAGTCTAATATCTTGTGCTTAACAAACTCGTCGCTATAACGTAAACCATTAGGATTTAAAACTTTGAATTCATCAAGTACCACAGCACTATCCATACTACCACCTAGTGCTAGGTTGTTTGCATGCATGTATTCAATATCTTTCATAAATCCAAAAGTACGCGCACGGCTAATTTCTTCAATAAAGCTTTGCGTTGTTATATCTAACCCTATACGTTGGCGACTTTCGTTGATAGCAGGGTGGTTAAACGCAATCTCAAAGTCGATATGAAAACCATCATAAGGTTCAACTTCAGCCCATTTATCACCTTCTTCAATACGTACTTTTTCTTTAATACGAATAAAGCGTTTAGCAACATTTTGCTCTTCAATTCCGCCTTTTTGTAACAGATATATGAATGGTAATGCACTACCATCCATAATCGGCACTTCTGAGCTGTCTAATTCTACAATTAGATTATCAATGCCCATTGCAGCAACGGCTGCAATAAGGTGCTCAGTAGTCGATAAGCGAACGCCATCTTTGTTAATTAAACAAGTACACAATTGCGTATCACCAACGGCTTCAGGTGTTGTTTCAAAATCAACAACCGGATCAAGGTCGACACGACGAAATACAATCCCAGTATTTGCGCTCGCAGGTCGGAGAGTTATTGTGACCTTCTCACCTTTATGAAGTCCAATTCCTATGGCTTTGACTATTTCTGCAATCGTACGCTGTTTAATCATAGGTTCGCTCACTTTTAAATCAGTTACAGTTAGACGGCGGAGTTTAACATAAATCCTTTTGCCTTTCAATATTTGTACATATTTCAAACAAAAGTATTATTAAATGTTAATCTGCCTGCTTACGTAAAAAAGCTGGAATATCAAAATAATCACCGCCTTCTGATTTATCCGCTTTTTTACCGCTTTGCGCTGAAGAGCTCGAACTACTTGAACTCGTTGAAGGCGCTTTTTCTTTGCTTTGCGTTTGTGCTTTAGCAGCATTTTCTTCAGTGTTTGTGTCTTGGCTTGCAAAGCTTGGTACGTACATACTACTTGCTTGGTTTGATGTGCTTGCAACATCAGATCCTGATGCCTTTTTAAAGCCATTATCAACAATACCAAACTGTGGACGACGATCACCGCCTAAACCTGTTGCAACAACCGTTACACGTAGCTCATCAGTCATTTCTGGGTCGATTACCGCACCAACAACAACCGTTGCGTTTTCTGACGCAAGTGCTTTAACGTGATTGCCAACAATTTCAAATTCTTCAATCGCAATGTCCATACCGGCGGTAATATTAACCAAGATGCCTTTAGCACCTGTTAAATCAACGTCTTCTAGTAGTGGGCTTGAGATAGCCGCTTCTGCAGCCTCCTGTGCACGATCAGGACCTGACGCAGACGCCGTTCCCATCATTGCAGTACCCATTGCAGACATTACTGTACGTACATCGGCGAAATCCACGTTAATTAAACCAGAACGTGTAATTAGCTCTGCTATACCCTGTACCGCACCAAATAATACGTCATTAGCTTTAGCGAAGGCATCTAGAAGAGTAGTCCCTTTTCCTAAAACCTTAAGTAATTTATTGTTCGGAATTGTAATAAGCGAATCTACAATTTCTGACAATTCATTAATGCCTTGATCGGCGGCTGCTGCACGTTTTTTACCTTCAAAATCAAAAGGACGTGTTACAACTGCAACTGTTAAAATACCGAGTTCTTTAGCAATTTTAGCAACAACCGGTGCTGCACCAGTACCTGTACCACCGCCCATACCTGCAGCTATGAATACCATGTCGGCGCCTTCAAGGCTGGCACGAATTGTATCGGCGTCTTCTTCAGCCGATTTACGGCCTACTTCAGGATTTGCGCCCGCACCTAACCCTGAGGTTATTTGCGTGCCTAATTGAACTGTAATATCGGCAGCAGAGTTACGTAATGCCTGTGCATCCGTATTAGCAGCAATAAAGCGTACGCCTTCAATCTGTTGTTTTACCATGTGCTCAACAGCGTTACCGCCGCCGCCGCCCACGCCTATCACTTTTATGACAGCTTCTTCGCTGTGTTGTTCCATTATATCAAACATATTTACTCTCCGACTTGAGCATTAAAACTCGCCTTGAAACCATTTTGTAACACGGTTCCATAAATTATTGTTCCCTTCTGCTTTCGACTTTTGTGCATTCATCGATTGCATTGTACGTCCGTATTGTAACAAACCAACAGCAGTTGCGTACGAGGGATCATCTACATAGTCTGTCAAACCAACTATCCCAATTGGTTTTCCTATTCTAACTGGCATTTGGAAAATGTCTTCTGCCACTTCCATTGCACCAGTCATTTTAGCAGTACCACCAGTAACAACGAGGCCTGCAGCAATTTGATCTTCTAAACCAGAACGACGAATCTCTTCCATCGCAAGCTCAAATAATTCTCTAAAACGAGGTTCTACTACCTCTGACAATGTATGGCGTGACATCAATCTTGCTGGTCGTCCGCCAACACTTGGTACTTCAATTGTGTCTTCGCTACTTGCCATTTGGCTACTAGCACATGCGTATTGTACTTTGAGTGACTCTGCATGTGATATAGGTGTACGAAATATTTTTGCAATATCACCTGTAACCTGATTACCAGCAACAGGAATAACGGCAGAATGGCGAAGTGCACCATTAATATAAATAGTGATATCCATAGTACCGCCACCAATATCAAGTACTGCAACACCTAGCTCTTTTTCGTCATCTGTTAATACAGAATAACATGATGCTAGTGCGGTAAAGATAAGTTGATCGACTTCAAGACCACAACGTTCTACACATTTTTCAATGTTTTTTGCCATATCGTTTGAGCAAGTAATGATATGTGCTCGCGCTTCCATACGAACACCACTCATACCAAGTGGGTTTTTAATGCCCTCTTGCATATCAATACTGTATTCTTGCGGCAATGCATGCAGCATTTTACGCTCTGCCGAGATAGGCACAGAGCGTGCAATATGAATGACATTTTCAATATCTTCATCGGTCACTTCAGTGTTGTTAATAGCAACCACACCACTCTCGTTCTGGCACTGAATATGCTTACCAGAGATACCAAGGTACACAGAACTAATACGACAATCAGCCATTAACTCAGCTTCGTCTATAGCTCGTCGAATAGACTCAGATACCAAGTTTAAATCGTTAACGCCGCCTTTATCCATACCACGAGACACTTGGCTGCCCACACCAACAATACTGAGTTTGTTATCTGCGGTGATTTCACCTACCGTGGCAACCACTTTCGAGGTACCAACATCTAATCCAATCACGAGGTTTCTTTCTGCTGACTTAGTCATGCCTTACTCTTATTTTGTAATTGTTCTTCTTGCATTGGCTTAAAGCTTACTGCAAGGCCGGTATCATACCGTAAATCGATTGTATCTATCTGAGCATTTTCAGGATGTTCCATTCTCGGGTAAACATCTATAAAGCGCTGAACTCGCTTTGCTTTATCTTTACGCCCTAAATTTAAACGTACACCATTATCTAACCACAGTTGCCATGAAAAACGCTCAGACAACGCTAAACTATTTAATGTTAACGCATTTACTTTAAGCATTTCATCAAACTGTTTAAAAGCTAACCATGCTTCTTGTTCACTGCCTTCTGGCCCGAATAATTGCGGTAAATCTACATTTAGTTTATCGCTACTAGCCTGAAAAGCTTCACCTTTTTGATTTAGTAATAAATCACTATTCCAATGTGCCACAGCATCATGCTCAACAACATATACTTGCAAAGTATCTGGCCATTGTTTACGTACTGATACTGTCGCAACCCAAGGTAAGTCTTGCACCAGTTGTTGCACATGTTTTACATCAAGTTCAAAAAAACTACTTAAATCGGCTCTTTTTATTGCTTTTATTATTGCCGTTTCATCAGTGTACTTAGGATGCCCTTGCACTGTTAAATGCTTAATTTGAGCATCTTTGTTTTCAACTAACCAATGCGAAATCCCCGCCGTGATCTGTATTAAGCCAATCACAACAATTAGAAAAAAGCTCACACCAAAAATGAGCGACCAATTTAGTTGCTGTTTGATTTTCTGAGCTTTTTCTAAAAGGGGGTGCATATTAAAGTGTTTGCTCCAAAATGCGAACAACTAATTGCTCAAAACTTGCCCCATTCGCTTTTGCAGCCATTGGTACTAGTGATTTTTCAGTCATGCCAGGCACTGTATTTACCTCTAGTAGGTAAAAGTGTCCTTGCTCATCTTGCATTGCATCCACACGTCCCCAGCCACTTGCACCTACAAGGTCAAATGCATCAAGTGAAATTTCTTGTAAGTGCTCTGTATCGTGCTTTGATAAATTTGCAGGGCAATGATATTGCGTCGTGCTTGATTGATACTTAGCTTGGTAATCGTAAAAACCATTAGGCGTGGTCATCTCAATTACAGGCTGTACTTCATCACCCAATACAGTAACCGTGAACTCTCGTCCTGTAATCCACTGTTCGACAAGTACTTGGCTATCAAACTTAAATGCATTAGCGAGTGCTTCTTCTAACTCTTGCGCATTACTTGCTTGTGCCATACCTATGCTTGAGCCTTCGTGCGATGGCTTAACCATTACCTTTTTAAACTCATCCATAATGGCAACTGCATCAAAGCCTTTTTTAGCATCGACAACCGCATAAGGAGCCGTACTTAGACCCGCCGATTTAAACAAGTGTTTACAGCGAATTTTATCCATAGCGAGGGCTGAGCCCAATACATTACTACCTGTGTAAGGCAGGTTCATAAATTCAAGCGCACCTTGTACAGTGCCATCTTCACCACCACGACCATGTAACGCAATAAAAACGCGCTCTACATTTAATTCTTTTAATTCCCACAAAGAACGACTTTGTGGGTCAAATGCAATTGCATCAATGCCACTACTTTGCAGTGCATTTAAAACAGCTTGACCAGATTTTAATGACACTTCACGCTCTGCTGAATTGCCACCTAACAGCACCGCTACTTTACCAAATTGTGTGTTTACCTGGGTCATACTTCACCTTGCTTAAGTTTTTCTATCGACATACCCGTTGCAGCTAAGGTTTTTACTAATTGGCCTATATTACCTGCGCCTTGGGTTAATACTAAATCGTTATTTTTTAGGCATTCACCGAGGACACCTGCAAGCTCTGAACTTGAAGCAACATGAAGTGGCTCTTTGCCACGTTGGCGTAAACTTCTACAGAGGCTTTTACTATCAGCACCGACTATAGGGTCTTCACCTGCGCTATATACATCAAGTAATAGTAACTGATCTACATCAGCAAGTACTTTTACAAAATCTTCGTACAAGTCGCGTGTACGAGAAAATCTATGTGGTTGATATACCATAACTAAGCGCTTATCAGGCCAACCTTCACGCACTGCAGCAATTGTTGCTGCAACTTCTGAAGGGTGATGCCCATAATCATCAACTAACATCACATTGCCACGCTCGTTTTCAAATTCACCATAGTGTTGAAAACGACGACCAATGCCTTCAAACTTCTGCAGCGCTTCTAAAATTGCATGGTTAGCAATGTTTTGATCTTTTGCTACAGCAATCGCTGCGGTTGCATTAAGTGCGTTGTGTCTACCTGGCATATTCAACGTGGCAGTTAAACACTCACCTTGTTTGTTAGTTACTGTAAATGTGCACGTATTAGCTGATTGGCTAAAGTCGCTCATGCGGTAATCAGCATCCTTCGATTCGCCATACGTGATAACTGGGCGACCAAATCGCGGGATAAGTTCAGCAGCAACTTCAGAATCAATACATACAACAGCTAAACCATAAAACGGTAAGTTATGAATGAAATCTACATATGTGTCTTTCATTTTTTCGAGACTGCCGCCGTAAGTATCCATGTGATCTTCTTCAATATTTGTGATCACCGAAACCATTGGCTGCAAGTGTAAAAACGACGCGTCGCTTTCATCAGCTTCTGCTATTAAAAAATCACTTTTTCCTACTTTTGCGTTACTACCTGCGCTATTTAACAAGCCACCAATAATAAAAGTTGGATCAAGCCCCGCCTGTCCATAAATACTCGCAATTAGGCTTGTTGTCGTTGTTTTACCATGCGTCCCCGCAATCGCTATACCATGGCGAAAACGCATTAGCTCCGCGAGCATTTCTGCGCGGCGCACAACCGGAATTCTTGCTGCTTTTGCTGCAACAATCTCAGGGTTTGTTTCATCAATAGCACTTGAAACAACGACTACGTTAGCATCTTTTACGTTATTTTCGTGATGACCAATAAATACCTCAGCACCGGCTTTAATTAAGCGATCTGTCATAGCGCTATGAGCAATGTCAGAACCTGTAATACGGTAGCCTTCAAATGCGAGTACTTCAGCAATACCGCCCATACCGGCACCACCAATGCCAATAAAATGGATAGTATCAATTCGACGCATTGCAGGTCGTGTGTGTTTTTCTTGTACTGATGCTTCTTTCACTTACACTCTCTTATTTGTTACTTGCTCACAGTGTGCTGCAACGCTTACTGTGGCATCTAAAATGGCTTGCTTTTGAGCATTTGCTGCCATTTGTTTAATTAATATAGGCTTAGCTAAATAAGGATTTAAAAGCTCAACAATTGAATGTTGATTAAACTGTGCTTGAGGCATTAACAAAGCCCCATTTGCCATTACTAAATACTGTGCATTCGCTGTTTGATGGTCGTCCACTGCATGAGGAAACGGAACAAATATAGCCATTTTTCCAGCCGCAGCAATTTCACTAACCGTTAACGCACCCGCGCGGCAAATGACAATATCAGCCCAAGCATAAGCCGTATCCATATCATCAATAAATTCAGCAACGTTTAAGTTATTACTATCAAAACTGTGTGCTTTATAAGCCTCTTTAACGCTGTGTAAATGGCCTTTACCTGTTTGATGCCACACACTAATTGCGGTGGTATTACTCAATACTTTAAATGCTTCAGGTAATGTTTGGTTAAGTACTTGTGCCCCAAGTGAACCACCCACTACCAACATATTTATTGGGCTTGATACATCACGCTTTGGTATATCAATAACACTTTGACGTACCGGATTGCCAACAAGTTCAGCTTGGCCATGCGCAAATGCACTTGGAAATGCCGCTAATACACGATTAGCACACTTAGCTAGCAATTTGTTACTCATGCCCGCTACCGCATTTTGCTCATGAATAACCAGCGGAATACCTAAACTTTTGGCAGCAATACCTGTTGGTCCAGTTACATACCCGCCCATAGCAAGTACGACATCTGGACGCTGTTTTTTTAAAACTTTACGTGCTTGCAATATGGCGTTAAACACCATAAATGGCGCTTTAACAAGACGTTTTATACCGTTACCACGAACACCCTTAACATCAATAAAATCAATGTCTATGTTATGCTTTGGAACAACGTCAGCTTCCATTCTATCAGGTGTTCCTATCCAGCTAACTTGCCAGCCTTGTTGTTTTAAATAGTCAGCTACAGCGATACCAGGGAAAATATGCCCGCCAGTTCCACCAGCTACAACGACTAATTTTTTACTCATCGCTTACCTCCGCGTGAAGTGGCTTGTTTTGTTGCCATCTTAGTCTCAAAATCTACGCGTAATAAAATGCCTGTGGCTATCGTCATAATCATTAAGCTTGATCCACCGTAAGAAATAAACGGCAGTGTTAACCCTTTTGTCGGTAAAATCCCCGCACTCGCACCTACATTAACCATGGTTTGAAACGCAAACCAAATACCAATAGCAAACGAAAAATAGCCTTCATATTCTTTGCCACACTTTAATGCTTGCTGACCAATTAATAGCGCTCTAAATACCAAGGTAGCTAATACCATTAAAATACTTACAACGCCGATTAAACCAAGTTCTTCACCTATAACAGCAAAAATAAAATCGTTATGCGCTTCAGGTAAATATTGTAGCTTTTGTACACTGTTGCCTAGGCCTTGGCCAAACCAACCACCTTGGCTATATGCCATTAGCGATTGCACCAACTGATAACCTTTACCAAAAGGATCATCCCAGGGATCTAAAAAGCCAACAACACGTGCCATACGATATGGCTCAACAATTATAAGTAAAACAACGAGGCCAACCCCTGTTAAAATAAGTACAAAAAACTGCCATAACTTAGCACCGGCTAAAAATAGCAGACCAACCGTAGTTACAAACATAACAACTACGGTGCCCAAATCGGGTTGCAGCAAAATAAGCAGAGCATATACCGCAAATACAGCAATAGGCTTTGCAAAGCCTTTAATATTTTCTTGTACCTCTTCGCGTTTTCTTACTAAATAGCCCGCAATATAACTAAAAAAATACAGCTTTGCAGCCTCAGCCACCTGAAAACCAACCGGGCCAATAGGGATCCATCGCCTAGCTCCATTCACTTCACGACCAATAATTAATACGGCTATTAACAGCACCATGCCTAATATTAATAAATAAGGGTTTGATCTTTTCCACCAATCCATTGGTACACAAACCGTTATCCAAAAAAGAACAAAAGCCATAGCTAAAAACATACTGTGACGAATAGTAATATGATACGAGTTATCAAATAATCGTTCAGCGGTCGGCATTGATGCGCTGGTTACCATGATAAAACCAACACCTATCAGCATTATTACGCAGTACAATAGCGGTACATCGTATAACTGCGCCGAAGGCTTAGGTGTTAATGCGTCTTTTATATCGGCAAAGGCAATCATACTTTCTCCGCCATAACGCACTCAACAAAGTCATCACCGCGTTGCATATAGTTGTTATACATATCAATACTGGCACACGCAGGGGCTAACAAAACAATATTGCCAGCACGACTAAGTACTTTGGCCAAAGCAACGGCTTCTTCCATATTGTTAGTTAAATAGCTCTTATTGGTAATCGCAGCTAAGTCACTTGCATCTTTGCCGAAACAAATTAATGCTTTAACATGCCGTTGAATATAAGGTTTAAGGGCATTTAAATCAGCGCCTTTGGCATCACCACCTGCAATAACAATCAGGTTTTCACCATCACTAGCTAAGCTATCTATTGCTGCAATAGTTGCCCCAACATTAGTCGCCTTTGAATCGTTAAAATATTTTACACCATTAAATTCAGCTACAAATTGGCAGCGATGCGCCAACCCATTAAATTGGCTCAACGCGTTTACATACTGCTCTTTGCTTACTTCAAACAGACTTAAAAGCGCCATTACAGCAAGTGTGTTTAAATAATTGTGTTTACCCACTACAGCAAGCGTACTCACTGGTAAAAAGGCATCGCCTTTAACCATAAAGTGAGTTTCGTTATTGTATTGCGCTAAATGGTAATCACCTTGTTGAACACCAAAGCTAATTTGGGGGGTTGTACTGCGCTCAACTGGATGCGTTTGACTATCGTCAGTATTAACTACAATAAGCTCTGCACCGTCATAAATACTTAGCTTTGAGTCTATATAAGCTTGGTAACTGTCGTAGCGGTCAAGGTGATCTTCTGACACATTTAATACCGTTGCACTTATTGGCTTTAAGCTCTTTGTGGTGTCTAGCTGAAAACTAGATAGCTCAAGTACATACACATCAAAATCATCATTGAGTAAATCCAGCACCGCAGTGCCAATATTCCCACCCAAAGCAACTTTATAGCCGGCTTCTTTTAATACTTCATAAGCGAGCGTAACCACGGTTGATTTACCGTTGGAGCCAGTTACTGCAACAACCGGTTTTGTATTAATACGTGCAAATAACTCAACGTCGCCAATCACTTCAACACCTGCGTTAATTGCATCTGCAACAGCTGGTATTTTTAAGCTAAGCCCTGGACTTATAATAATTATATCGCTTGAACGAAGCTCTGCGTCATCCAAATTACCAAAGTGTGTATCTAGATTTGGTGCATGCTCTTTAAGCCAATCAATCCCTGGAGGGTTTGTACGGCTATCAACAACTTTTGGCATAAGGCTATGAGATAATAAAAAACGCACAATGCCCAGACCGGTAACACCGAGTCCGAGCACTGTTATTTGTTTATTTTTTATCTCGTTTAAATACTGCATTTATCGAATCTTTAATGTCGCTAGACCAGCGAGGACTAGCACAATAGAAATAATCCAAAAGCGTACGATAACACGTGGCTCCGGCCAACCTTTTAATTCGTAATGATGATGAATTGGCGCCATTCTAAAAATGCGTTGCCCACGTAATTTATACGATCCCACTTGTAATATGACCGAGAGTGCTTCCATAACAAATACGCCGCCCATAATAATAAGCAGTAATTCTTGGCGTACTAAAACAGCAATAATACCTAATGCACCACCAAGTGCTAATGAGCCTACATCACCCATAAATACTTGTGCTGGGTAAGTGTTAAACCACAAAAAGCCAAGCCCTGCACCCACAATGGCAGTACACACAACCACAAGCTCACTTGCTAGCGGTAAATGCGGAATATGTAAGTAAGCCGAAAAGTTAATATTACCTGTTAAGTAAGCAATAATTGCCAATGCTGCGGCGACTAAAATAGTGGGTACGATGGCTAAGCCATCAAGCCCGTCAGTCAGGTTTACTGCATTTGATGTCCCTACTATTGCAAAATACGTAAGCACAATATAAAACAAGCCAAGTTGCGGCAATACATCTTTAAAAAATGGAACAACAAGTGATGTTTCAGAAGCTTGTGCACTGGTAAAATACAATGCTGTCGCTACCACTAACGCAATTACTGACTGCCAAAAATATTTCCATTTAGCAATTAAACCTTTTGGATCTTTACGGATAACTTTACGGTAGTCATCAACAAAGCCAACAATACCTAATGAGCCAATTACAAACAGCGTTGCCCATACATACTTATTCGATAAATCAGCCCATAGTAGCGTACTGGTAAAAATAGCCGCTAAAATAAGTAAGCCACCCATAGTCGGCGTACCCGACTTAGATAGATGCGATTGCGGACCATCGTCTCGAACCGTTTGACCTATCTGCATACGTTGCAAACCACGAATTAACTTAGGTCCTAAATAAAGAGACATAATTAGCGCAGTTAAAATACCTAAAATGGCACGTAGCGTTAAATACGAAAAAACATGAAAACCACTAAAATACTGGGTTAAATACTCTGCCAGCCAAACTAACATTATGATACTCCATTGATGGCTTGTTGCTGGCCATTAACTAAATCGGTTACTAATAATTCCATGCGAGAACTGCGCGATCCTTTCACTACTATTGTTGTTTTTGTATTCACTTTATTAATACTTTCTTGAATTTTTTGCTGCATTTGTTCACGGCTCGAAAAGTGGCGATTAGGGAGTTCAAACACATCACTTGCGCATTTACTTAATACACCTAATGTAAATAACTCATCAATCCCTTGCTCAAGTGCATACTCACCAACTTCTTGGTGATATTTACGTGCATCTTCACCTAGCTCCCCCATGTCTCCCAGCGCTAAAATGCGGTGACCTTGCATATCACTTAACAAGTCAATCGCAGCCTTTACCGACTTAACATTGGCATTATAGGTATCATCAACCACGGTGAGTAAATCAGACACTTCAATTAGATTAACGCGCCCTTTTACATCACCCATAGTGGCAAGTGCATTGGCTATTTCTTCAAGAGTTACATCAAATTCACTAGTAAGTGCAGCCGCAATAAGTGCGTTACTAATATTGTGCTTGCCAGGTAGCGCCAAAGTAACAGGGACTTGCTTGTCTTTAGTACAAAGCGTAAAGCTTGCACGCGCATTGGCATCAAGCGTGATATTCTCTGCCCAAATGTCGAGTTTTTCGGTTGTAGAAAAACGTTTAACATTACGCCCTTCAAGTTTATCTAACCAATACTGGCTAAATTCACTATCGCAATTAACAATGGCAACGCCGTCATCTTTTAGGCCATCAAAAATCTCACCTTTAGCTTTTGCAACCCCCATTAAGCTACCAAAACCTTCTAAGTGAGCGGCTGCAACATTACATACAACGGCCACATCTGGTTTGGTCATTGCAGTTGTGTAGGCAATTTCACCTAAGTGATTTGCACCTAGTTCAATTACTGCAAAACGATGTTGAGGCTCTAAGCGCAATAACGTAAGTGGGACGCCAATATCGTTATTAAAATTACCTTTAGTAGCTAATACATCACCGTGAACCGACAAAATTGCTGCACACATTTCTTTTACGGTGGTTTTACCTACACTCCCTGTAATTGCAATTGTTTTAGGCGCCACTTGCGCCATAACAGCAGTGCCAATTGCACCTAGTGCAATACGTGTATCGCTTACTATAAATTGTGGAATATCTACATCTACTTTGTGCTGAACAATAACGCCAATAGCGCCTTTTTGTTTAGCTTCTGCTATAAATTTATGGCCATCAAAATTGGGCCCTTTAAGTGCTAAAAACACTTCGCCATCGCACACTGTACGAGTATCAGTATTTATATTAAGCACTTGTTGATTATCACCTTGATTATCACCTTGATAATCGGTTGTTAGCACATTGGCTAACCAATCAAAATCCATTGGGATCATTGTGTTATCCCTCTTACTGCTTTTTTTAGTTGTTCTTGTACATAACGGCGATCGCAAAAGTCGATGCGCTTATCGCCTATAATTTGATAATCTTCGTGGCCTTTACCTGCAATTAAAATAACATCATCAGCTGTAGCATTTTCTATAGCAAAACGAATTGCAGTTGCTCTATCAGCCTCTAAATGTGCGTCTTGAGGGTTCACTAAACCGCCAGCCACATCAGCAATAATGTCATCAGGATTTTCAGATCGCGGGTTATCGCTGGTAATAATAACTTTATTAGCATTTTGCTCAGCTGCTTGCGCCATTAATACTCGCTTACCTTTATCTCTGTCACCACCGCAACCAAATACACAACTCACACCACCTGGTACATGCTGTTGCAATGCTTGCAATGCAAGTGCAAGTGCATCGGGCGTATGTGCATAATCAACAACACACGTTGGCATGCCTGCTTGACTAAATGCTTGCATTCGCCCAGCGACTGGCTGTAACTGCGCACAACCTGTAATTAATTGCTCAAGCGGATAACCAAGCCCTAGCAATGTAGCGAGCGCTGCCATTAAGTTATATAAATTAAATTCGCCAAACAGAGGCGATTTAATTGATATATCACCCCAACTCGTCGATAACTGCGCCGAAATACCTACACTTGAATATTCAACATCAGAAAAATAGACGTATCGAGTATTCTTAGGAGCTAAGTTTTTGCGGCCATAACAAATTAGATTATTAAAATCATACTTTTCAAGCCATTGCTCCGCTTGAAAATCATCTTGATTAAGCACCACAACTTGCGGTTCAAAATCACGAAAAAGCATTAATTTTGCATCACCGTAACTTGCCATATCACCATGATAATCTAAGTGATCACGCGAAAGATTAGTAAACACAGCCGCTTTAAATTCACATTTAGCAACACGCTGTTGCACTAACCCATGCGATGACACTTCCATGGCGACTAGCTTTTTATGCTGTAAATTTAGATCACTCAAAATATGCTGTAAATCAACCGTTGAAGGCGTAGTATTCATCAGTGGAGTTAAGTTATTAGGATGTCCATAACCTAGCGTGCCAATAATCGCTGACTCAGTACTACAAAATTGCGCTAAGTGAGCAATCATTGCTGTGGTGGTTGATTTACCATTTGTGCCAGTCACACCAATTAAATCCAAAGCCTGACTTGGTTGGTTATAAAAGCGACTTGCTAATTCTGGAAGCTTTTTATCAAACTCTGAAACTAAATATAGTGGTTCGAAACTTGTTTCAAATTCGCATAATCTGTCAGCAATAATCGCTGTTGCGCCATTTTCAATTGCTTTAGCAATAAATTGTCCGCCATCAAGTGAATGGCCTTTAATAGCAACAAATACATCACCTGGTGTTACCTCACGACTATCAATGCGTAAATGTTTTACCAGTTGCGAGGGCGCATCAATTTCGATGTATTTTAAAATATCTCTTAAATCACGCATCGTTCTTTTTACCTTCCACGTAGGCAACATCTTCCTTGTCCGGTGCTACATTTAATATTCTTAATGAATTCGAAATTATTTCAGCAAATGCAGGCCCAGCGGTGGCCCCTCCGTAGTACACATCCCCGCCGGGTTCATTAATCATAACAACAACGGCTAATCGAGGATTACTTGCAGGTGCGACACCTGCAAAATAGCCAACATATTCGTCACCATAACCACCAACAGCTGCTTTTTTAGATGTACCTGTTTTACCTGCTGCCCGATAGCCATCAACTTTAACGCGACTGGCTGTGCCGCCCTCTTCAAATATACTTTCCATCATATGGACTACGGCTTCTACGTCTTTTTGTTTAAAAATACGTTCGCCTTCTGGTACATTATCTTGTTTTAAAATCGTTAATGGACGGTTGACTCCCCCAGCGCCTAACATGGCATAAAATCGTGCCATTTGGGCTGTACTTACTGCAATATTGTAACCAAATGAAAGCGCAGCAATTTCATGATCCGACCAACGGCGATTAGGGTAAAACAAACCACTGCTTTCCCCCACCATACCGGTGCCTGAATCTGAGCCAAACCCTACCTTTTGAAACAATCCCACTAAATAATCTTTAGGTACTAACTGCGTTACTTTCGTAACTCCCATATTTGAAGAGTATTTTAAAATTTCGCGCAGTGTCATCTCACCATGATTGCGAGTATCTTGAACTAAGCTACCGCCTAAACGCATCCAACCAGGGTAAGTATCAATTTTGTCATCGGCTTTAATTGCGCCGTAGTCTAGCCCAGCTAAAATGGCTAGGGGCTTAACAGTTGAGCCTGGTTCAAACAAATCGGTAATTGCGCGGTTACGGCGCTTATGCGGGGCAGCATCGCTTAAGTTGTTTGGATTAAACGAAGGGCTATTAACCATCGCTAATACTTCGCCTGTTTTTATATCAACAACCATCGCTGAACCCGATGTCGCTTTATAAGTAAGTACAGCAGATTTAATCGCTTTATAAGCGATGCCTTGAATACGTTGATCAATACTTAACTGAATACTTTCAGGTTCTACGCGTTCGCGCTCATCAAGCACTTCTACTTCGCGTCCTTGTGCATCTTTGCGTATAGTACGACGGCCTTCTTCGCCCGTTAATGCATTCTCATACAGCTTTTCAATACCTTCAATACCTTTGCCATCTATATTGGTGAAACCAATAATATGTGCAGTTACTTCACCGGCAGGGTAATAACGCTTAGATTCATCTAATAAATGAATGCCAGGCAAACGTAAGTCGCCAATATAATTTGCAACGGCAGGAGTTACTTGGCGTTTTAAGTAAACAAAGCGACGAGAAGGATCGTTAAGAAGGCGTGAATTAATTTTTTTCGGATCGGTACGCAGAACGTCAGCGAGTTCACGCCAGCGCATATCATTTTTGTAATACTGCACTGTACGTTTATCAAGTTCGACCGCATTGTCTGCAAGTGATTGTTGATCCTCGCCATTTTTACGCGCTTGCTTAATCACTTTAGAAACAAGTGATTTGTGAAGTGCTTTAGGATCTGCATACACACTCACTACCGGTACACTCACCGCGAGCTCTTTGCCATTACGATCAAAAATCATCCCACGCTGGACGTGAAGTTTTTCGACACGTACGGTACGTTTATCACTTTCAGAACGGGCTTTGTCAGGTTCAATTACTTGTAAATAAGCAGCACGAGATACCAGTGTTACAAACACCATAAACACAACGCCACACACCAGCATAAAGCGCCATGTAATTAAGTTATTTACTGGTTTTTTGCCTCGATTTCTCATTGCAGTATTATTACCTGTTCATCTTGACTCGTTGGTCGTTTCATTTTCAGCTGTGATTTCGCAATTTCTTCGATACGTGCATGCTGTGAATAAAATTCCTCTTCAACTAATAAATAACGCCATTCTAAATCAAGTTCATCACGCTCTTGGAGTAACGAATCTTGTTCAATAAGTTGCCCTCGAGCAAGATGTGTTACTTGTACCACAGTTAAACTTGACGCGAATATCACAACCAACAAGGCCGAGGTAAGCTTATTAGCTCCTAGGCCTTTAACAATTTCAAAAAATAAATTAGGTGGTTGACGATGATTCGCTTTTATATTCATTCCAGCCTCTGAGCAATCCTAAGTACAGAGCTACGAGAACGCGGATTACGCTCAACTTCAGCGGCACTTGGCTTAATCGCTTTACCCACTGCCTTTAACGTCAGATTTTTATTTATTTGTGCGTCAGTTAAAGGCAGACCTCTGGGTAATACTTCTCCCCGACTCTGTTTTCTAATAAACTGTTTTACAATACGATCTTCTAATGAATGAAACGAAATAACAACCAAACGACCACCGGGTTTAAGGACCTTAATTGCAGACTGCAATGCCGTTTGAATCTCTTCAAGTTCGCTATTAATATAAATACGGATCGCCTGAAAAGTACGAGTAGCAGGGTGTTTAAACTTATCTTTTACAGGTACTGCTTCATCGACTAAATCAGCTAACTGCTTAGTCGTAGTAATTGGCGTGTGCTCTCTAATCTCAAGTATTTTATGCGCAATACGCTTACCAAATTTCTCTTCACCCAGCTTTTTAATTACATGGGTAATATCATCCAATTCAGCTTCAGCTAACCATTGGGCTGCACTGCGACCACTTGTTGGATCCATACGCATATCTAGTGGGCCGTCTTTCATGAAACTAAAACCACGCCCAGCATCATCTAACTGTGGCGACGACACACCTATATCTAATAAAATCCCGTCGACTTTACCAATGAGATCGTTTTGCTCTGCTACTTCGTAAAGTTTTGAAAAGCGAGTATGTGCAATTGCAAATCGCGGATCATCAGCAAACTTTTCAGCTGATTGTATTGCCTGCGGATCTTGGTCAATCGCTTGCAAACGACCTTCATTACCAAGGCGTGCTAATATTTGTCCTGAATGACCGCCACGTCCAAAAGTGCCGTCCATGTATATGCCGTCTGGCTTAATTGCAAGGGCATCTATGGTTTCGTCCATTAAAACGGATACGTGTTCAAATTGCGCTGTCATTAGCTATTATTTGCCTTTTATTGTGCTGTTAGAGAGTGAAATTATCTAAATCAGGGTGAGGTTCAAAATCACCAAGCCTCTCAAGCTCAGTATCTTGGCGCATTTGTTCGTTCCAACGCGCCTCATCCCAAATTTCAAACTTATTCATCAAACCAACCAACATTATTTTTTTTCCTAGATCTGCATGTGCACGCAATGAAGGCGCTAACAAAATCCGACCATTTTTATCAAGTTGATATTCTGTGGCATTCCCTAGCAACATACGCTGCATACGTCGAGCTCGTGGATTCATATTTGAAATTTTAGCTAAACGATTTTCTATTTCTTGCCACTCAGCAAGCGGATATAACCATAAGCACGGCTCATTTAGCGCAACAGTACAAATAACAGTTCCTTGGTCTTCAGATAGCAGAGATTCTCGGTACTTGGTTGGTACCGCAAAGCGTCCTTTATCATCCAAACTCAGTGAACTTGCGCCACGAAACATAAACAGCCTGCTTTAAATTATTTTAATCGCCTAGCGATTACTTTGATCCAGTTTGATCCACTAAAAACCACTTTTTACCACAGTCCTCCAGTTTAGGGCTTGACAAGCCTTTTTGTCAAGTAAGCTGACCAGCTTTAACGAGTCTCAAAGCTAGAAAAAATAAGGGTTCAAGCAAAGCGATTGAATTACGTGGGAAAAAGTGGAATAACAGCGAAAAAAAAATTTACTTAGTTTTAATATGCTTATTTCTACACGTTCTGCTTACTGAATAAACAATGAATATTTACAGTTTTTTAAGCATTTTCACCTTCTTTGTAAAATTTACCTAACCGTGTAGTAATAGTTACTGTTTTTTTTAATTACCAACCATGACAAAACCAGGAGAAACAAAAAACGACTAAAATTCAACAAGTTAAAACAAAAGTTAAATTTGGTTTAATCATTGCATCGTCTAAATCACTACTTAAATTTTTAACTTATTAAGGATTGATTATGGCTACTGCAACAAATACGAAACCAAACACAACTTCAGATGTTAAGCCTGACGTTAAACTAAAAAATACTGACTCGCCACTTACAGAGAAAGCCACATCAGCGGCGCACGATGCTGTAGATGCACTTTCTAGCAAAGCAGCAACAGCTGAAAGCAGTGTTCGTAAAGGCGCTTCTAGTTCAGCAGAAGCACTAAGCGAAAAACAACTTATTGCACGCGAAAAGCTGAGCGAATGCACTGCAAAAACGCGTGCTTTCGCTTCTGAAAATCCATTAGCAACTGCGGGCATTGCTTTTGCTGCTGGTATGTTAATTACATCATTATTTCGTCGTAAGTAATCAGTGATGAATAACCCACAAACAACCGCAACCAAGGATGGTAACGCGCAAAACCAAGCTACTGAGCAGCCAAGCCAAAAGGACGATTGGCAAGATCATATTGCAAAGATTTTAGAGTACTCTAAGCAACTCAAGGATGATTACCAGACCCAAGGAGAGATCACCCATCAGCTTGCTAAAGCTGAATGGCGGTTGTCGCTTAGAGCGCTTGCATTGATCACTATATTTTTAGGCTGTTTTGCCAGTGGTTTGGTTTTGTTGTGGGCAGGATTTCTAGGTGCTGTTGGATACAGTGTATACGATCTCTTTGGGTCGGTATGGCTGAGTATTGTAACAGCTACTTCACTGCAAGTTGCTTGTTTGGTATGGCTTTGGAAAAACACAGTTTACCTAAGCAATAAAATTGGCTTTAGTAAAACACTTAAAAGTTTAAAGCAGCTATTAAATTTACATGGGAATTAGTATGTTAGTAGATAATTTAATTAAGGCCCCAAACAAAAACGTTCAAGCTCTTAGTAAGCAAATGGATATGCGCAGTGAATTAAAACGCCAACACCATGCGGCGTTTCAATATCGGTTAAAACGTTTTGCAGCAACTAAAGTAGGACTAACAAGTGCTTTTTTAGCAGGTGCCGCTGTACAAGCAGGGAAAAGCGAAACCAGCTTGGTTAGAAAATATGGCTGGCTTGTTAGGCTACTCGCTTAAAGTTAAATACCTCTACCGTGATCAGATAAGTAATCAATACTTGGACCACTTGGCACAACTTGTGTCGGGTTGATCATTGTATGGCTAAAATAGTAATGACGTTTAATATGATAAAAATCAACTGTTTCGGCCACTCCTCTAACTTGATATAGATCTCTAAGATATCCGCTCAGAGCAGGGTAGCTTTCAATTGTGCGTAAATTACATTTAAAGTGACCAACGTACACACTATCAAACCGAATCAGCGTAGTGAATAAGCGCCAATCAGCCTCGGTGAGTCTGTTTGTGGCTAAATAACGCTGCTTGCTCAGAATCCCCTCTACTGTATCGAGTGCTTTAAATAAATCGTTAAACGCCTCTTCATACGCATCCTGAGTTGTTGCGAAACCCGTACGATAAACACCATTATTTATATTTGGATAAATCAACGCGTTTAATTCGTCAATTTTTGGTTGCAATTCTTCAGGATAAAAGTCATCGGTATTGCCAGTCAATTCATTAAATGCACTATTAAACATACGTATAATATCGGCAGACTCATTGCTGACAATTTTATTTAGCTTTTTATCCCACAATACGGGAACGGTTACCCGCCCGGAGTACTTTGGGTTATTTTTTGTATACACTTGATGTAAGTAGTTACTATTAAATAAAGCATCACCAGTACTGTGGTTTTGCGTATCAAAAGCCCAACCACTATCAAGCATATCAGGGCTAACAACCGACACAGTAATTAAATTTTCCAACCCTTTTAACGCTCTAAATATAAGCGTTCGATGCGCCCAAGGGCACGCAAGTGATACATATAAATGATACCGATTAGATTGGGCTTTAAAACCTGCGTCGCCCGTTATTCCAGCGCTACCATCACCAGTTATCCAATGACGTAACTGCGCAGCTTCACGCTCAAACTTTCCGTTACTTGAATCGGTGTCGTACCACTTATCTTGCCATTGACCATCAACTAATAATCCCATGAAACTCTCCTAAAAATAGGGTTAAATTTTGCCGAACTCGCCGTTTTGATAATCACGCACTGCTTGCTGTACTTCAGCTTGCGTCGTCATTACAAACGGCCCCATGTGAGCAATCGGTTGATTAAGTGGATCGCCTGCTAAAACCAAAACACCAGCGCCTTGCTCTGAGGTAATATTAATATTACTGTCTGGCTCTAAAATAAGTAACTTACCAGCTGGGATTGTTTGATCGTCGCTTGTTATTATTGAGCCGCTATGAATATAGATCATTACTTTTTGTTGGCTAAGAGGCTCCAAATGAACGCTTTTACCGGCGGGTAATGTAATGTCAGCAAGTAGAGCATTAGCAGCTAAACCCTGCAAACTACTTGTAAGCGTTTCACTTTCGAACTGCCACGATCCCGCAAGTGCTTTTAACGTCACACCGTGCGTATTTATAAAACTCGGAGCTGAATTTTGCGTAGTATCTTGATAACGTGGATCGCGCATCTTATCCAAACTTGGCATGTTGATCCAAATTTGAAAGCCATGCAATCCATCAACGGTATCAGCGAGTGGCATCTCACTGTGCATAACGCCGCGCCCTGTACTCATCCATTGCACATCACCTGCTTTAATTGCTTTTTTGTTACCCATTTGGTCACGATGTTCAAAGCCACCTTTTAAAATATAAGTAAACGTTTCAATCCCTCGATGGGGATGCTCTGGAAAACCTCCCATATAATCTTTTTTGTCGTCTGACTTAAGTTCGTCAATCATTAAAAATGGATCTAAATATTTACCATCAAATCCTGGGATACGACTAATACTTACGCCATCGCCATCTTGAGTTGCATAAGCTGTAAGCACTTTTGATATTTTCATTTTTTAATTCACTTTAAAAAAGAAGTTGATGAGGGTATTAAATCATTCATTAAATAAAACAACTATGTCTTTAAATTGGTCATAACATTCTAAAAAATAGAAAGTTATGCTTTATTGTTCATATTTCAAACCTTGTATTACCGTGGTTATTTTTACTTATTTTTTAAATATCCGCTTTATCAATTACTTAAATTGCTGAGTAATTGATTGTTAATCCTGAAGTACTAATGCAAAGTTGTTTAATAATGATTAGTAAAATTAGAATGCAGCTTGCTTTCGACGGCTTTGGTACAGGCTCCTCATCACTTACTTACAATAAATGGATACGACTACTTAAAAATAGAAATGATTTTATGGCGTTTCGAAAAATAAAAAATCATTCTATCTAAATAATCCAACAAAAAGTTTAACTGTTACGCAATAAATAATGAGTCTATGCGGTCAAGTTATGCAATCAGATAAAAGTGGTAGTAGGATAAAATATGGCGAAAGCAACACTAGAGCAGTGGAGAATGTTTAAGGCTGTTGTTGACCATGGTGGATTTGCTGGTGCAAGTGCAGCTGTTCATAAAAGCCAGTCAACGGTTCATCACGCAGTACAAAAACTAGAAGTCGCTTTGCAAATTAAATTACTTGAAGTAAAGGGTCGCAAAGCCTTTTTAACAGACAGCGGTAAACTTATTTTACGCCGCGCAGAGTTTTTAATTGAAGAAGCGAGTAAAATAGAATCTGTCGCCAATACGCTCAGCGAAGGTGTGGAGAGCACATTAAAAATTGCAGTTGATGAAGTATTCCCCCACCCCATTTTGTATCAAGCACTGGCCAGAACCAGTGAACTTTTCCCGCTTTTAAAAATCGATTTAATAGAAAGCGTGTTAACGGGCGCTAACGAGTTATTAAATAATGCCGTTGTTGATTTAGCTATTTCTTCAATTCCTATTTACGGTATTAGTTGTAACCAGCTTTGTGATATAGAATTTGTCGCTGTAGCACACCCAAATCATCCGCTGCATCAGCGCACAGAGACTTTGTCATTTCGTGATTTAAAATTGTATAGGCAAATTGTAGTTCGTGATTCTGGCACGCAAACTAGCCATGATGAAGGTTGGCTAGGCGCAGATATGCGCTGGACGGTTAGTCATTTACGAAACTCTATTGATATGGTTAGCCAAAATTTAGGTTATGCATGGCTTCCTCGTACACAAGTATCTCACCTAATTGAAGAGGAAAAATTAAAAGTACTAAATCTAGAGCAAGGGACAACCCGTGCCCTTAAGTTATATTTAATGTGTAATGACACAGACAGACTAGGGCCTGCTGCACAAGAGTTTAAAGAGCAATTAATTAACCTGAGTTTAGATTAACAATCTTTAACTCATCGCCCTAAGTTATAGTAAATTAAATCACTTGTTTTTCACATCGAGGTGGTCGGCTACATATGCGCCTCGATTGCCTCTTTTTTTTGCGGGGCCTATTGTGCTGTCTATCGCCGTTTGTTGTTCCGTTGCGGCGTTAGTCGAAGCGCCTAAAATAACAATATAGGCACTTATATAAAGCCACATTAACATAATAACTACCCCACCTAACGAGCCATAGGTTTCGTTATAGCTCGAAAAACGCGACACATAAAATGAAAAACCAATAGATGCCAAAATCCAAAGCATGGTAGCAATGGAGGATCCTATTGTGATCCAACGCCATTTAGCTGGCTTTCGGTGCGGGGCGTAGCGATATAAGAGCACTAATGTAAAATTAAATATTAAAGCCAATAATGGCCAAGAAATAAGCTTGATCAGTAAATCTATGCCTTCTTTAAGTCCAACTAAGTTAAGTACAATTGGCAAGATACCAATAATTATAAGTGAAAAAATAGCAACGATAATCGCACCCATAGAAAATAAAAAGCGCACTAGTAACGCTTTAAAAAATGAGCGTTTTTCGTATTCTCGATAACTAATATTACACGCAGTAATAAGCGCCTGACTCCCTTTAGAGCTACTCCAAATAGTAAGTACTAAAGTTCCCAATGCACTGATACTTAAACTAGCGTTTGAACTTTGAGCAAGACTTGAAACTTGAGACAAAATGAGTTCTCGTGAGCTGTCAGGTAATAACGTAACAAACAAACTCAAATGTTCACTAATATCAGTAGGAGAGGAAAAATAAGCATAAATAGAAACAACGGCGGCAATAGCCGGAAAAATAGCAAGCAGTGCATAAAACGCAACTCCTGCAGCAACAAGCGATAAATTGTCCTCGTTCATTTGCTTAAAAATACGCTTAACAATATCCCACCAACCTACTACAGGAATATGCACAGGTTGCGCTGCTTGCTGCCCTCGTTTAGTCTCTTTCATTCTAAATCCCAAAATTTGTGTTACGTTATCTCAGCAAAATGTTTGCCAAGTTATATTGAACATTTGGTACTAAACTTGCTGCTAACAATTATAAAAACTAAACACGGATGACAGCCATGCCCAGTAGCCATGCAAACAACATAGTACAAAATAATGCCCCTCTCATAACACATAGTTTTGAAGGTGATATGCTTTCATGGCATTTTTTCCACGAACAAAGTCTGCAATTACTGCACGCAACAGCGCAAATATTACCCACTCTATTACTTGGCACAGTCCTTTTAGTACTAAGCTATTTAATCGCAGGGCCGCTTTCGCGACTACTTATAAAACCCATCGATTATATGACCGACAGTAAACTCGTTCACTTGGTCGCAAGGCGCAGTATTAGCACCTTAATTATTTTATTAGGCGTGTACTTATTTTTACGTTTAGCTGGGCTTACTGAGTTTGCAGTCGCTATTATGAGTGGAACAGGATTAATAGGCTTAATATTAGGTTTCGCTTTTAGAGACATAGCAGAAAATTTCATCGCCAGTTTATTACTAAGCATACAAAGACCTTTTAAAATTGATGATGTAATAGAGGTAGATAATCGCTTAGGGATCGTTAAAAAAGTAACCGCACGCGCAACAACACTAGTGGATTACGATGGTAATCATATTCAAATACCAAATGCGACTGTGTACAAAAACACCATTAAAAATCTCACCGCCAATCCCAAAATGCGCGGTAAAGTAGAAATAGGTATTGGCTATGATAACGATATACGCAATGCACAAACTCTCGCACTCGACATTGCCAATCAGCAAAGTGCCGTACTAAGCGACCCACCAGCGCAAGTATTAATAAAAAACCTTGGCTCATCCACTATTAACTTTACCTTGTTCTTTTGGGTTAATAGCGAGCAGCACAGCCCATTAAAAGTAGGCTCACAACTTATGCGAGAACTTGTAAACGAATTTACAAAGCACAATATCAGCATGCCTGACGACGCAAGAGAACGTATTTTACTTACCCCTGCTAACGAAACTATTTTTGGTTCAGAGCAAAAACAATCACCAAAAGTAAAAAACATAGTTAACGAAACAGACGATAAAACTAAAACACTCGATGATGTGAGCAGTGATACTGACGAAATACGTGAACAAGCAGATAAATCAAGAGATCCTGAACAAGGAAAAAATATTATTTAACCTGAACTCTGATTAAGAGATTTTCAGTGAAAACAAGGCTAATTTGCGCGTTAATAGCTGGCCTACTGCAAATAAATTTAATGCAGTTAGCGCTGACAATAACTGCTTGAGATAGATTTATTATCCAGAGTTCAGGTTCTTTATTATAAACACTGCGCATTTGCAGCTTAGCTTGCTAAAATAGGAAAAAATATGTTTTAAGTAAAACAATATGGCATTAACTACTACCTATACACTTGATAGACCTTACTTTTATGAATGCTTCGATGAGTCGCTTCCTTATAGTAAACGTGCGCAACCTAAATATTTTCTACTCGTGCTATTAACAGCACTGGGTTTGTTTGGTATTTATGGTTTAAATGATCATTACTTAGGTTCTTTTTTAATCATGCTGGCAATTCTTGAATGCGTTGCCTTTTACTATCGTCGTCCTTGGTGGGTAACCAGACAAATGCTCAGCAGAGCATCTGGCTCAGAAGTCACCCTTACTTTTGATGACGAAGGCATTAAATCGGTTAATCATTACAAAAACTATCAATTAGTATGGCAAGATATAAACGAAGTTATAGATACAGAGCGCGGATTATTATTAAAAAATAAACGTGGTATGCAATATATTTCAAAACAAATTTTAAGCCCCGAAATTATTAATTATATAAACAAAAAAGCCACTCGATGAGTGGCTTTTTTGTTTAGCTAAGTAAATTACTTAGCTATTTTATACCAATCTGCTTATATATGAGGTCTATTTAACGTTGAGAAAATTACGCTAGAACTAGGCAAAAATTTTTGTATCTAGTTGTTCTAAATAAAAAATTTTTAACGACGTTATAGTGCAATTTAATTCGTTAAATTGATCAAGGATTTATGCAGTTTGGTATTACATGTTGATTAAGCATTGCCCGGCTCAGGGTTAGACTTTTCAGCTTGTATACGCATGTAAATTTCTTCACGATGCACTGATACGTCTTTTGGTGCGTTAACACCGATTCGAACTTGATTTCCTTTAACACCTAGAACGGTAACTGTTACTTCGTCACCAATCATTAGGGTTTCACCTACTCTACGAGTTAGTATTAGCATTCTATTGCTCCCATGTTCCAATAAAAATTATAAGATTCCGCTTAAACATACTAATAAAAATTAGACTGAAAAGTAAGTAAAAACTCCCAATCTATTCATTTTCTGTTAAAAATACTTTGTGTAATGCACGAACAGCCAACTCTAAGTACTTTTCATCTATTAAAACTGAAATTTTAATCTCGGATGTTGAAACTAAAACTACATTAATGTTTTCTTGCGCTAATGCTTCAAAAAATAGACTCGCGACACCAGAATGCGATTTCATACCCATACCAACAGCAGACACTTTTGCCACTGTGGTTAATCCGCATATACTTTGAACACTTAATTGAACTTGCTGCTCAGTGAGCAATTCAAGTGTTTGCAGATAATCATTCGAGTGCACAGTAAAAGCATAGTCTATTTTTTCAAAGTTATGATTAACTTGATTAATCATATCTATTTCGATGCCATTTTCGGCAAAAAGTTTCAATATTTTTGAAAGATATTGCGTACCCGTTGGCACACCTTGTACCTTAATTAAACATTCGTCACGATTAAACGCAATCCCCGATACAACCTTGCTTGGCATATCGTTCTCCTCAAAACTTATTAATGTACCTTCATCGGGATTAAAGCTCGAAAGCACCCTAAGTGGCACATTATGTTTGCCTGCGGCTTCTACTGAGCGAATATGCAAAACTTTCGCCCCTAAACTTGCCAGTTCTAGCATTTCGGCAAAGGTAACTTGGCTCATTCTGCGCGCGTTAGGTTCAACACGAGGATCTGTAGTATATACGCCGTCAACGTCTGTATAGATCTGGCATTCGTCAGCTTTTATAGCCGCAGCTATTTCCACAGCCGATGTATCGGTGCCACCGCGCCCAAGCGTTGTAATGTTGCCCTCAACATCACGCCCCTGAAACCCAGCAATAATAGCAATACGATTATGCTCAAGCTCATGCTTCAAACGCGTAGCAGCAACCTCTGCAATACGAGCTTTACCAAACATGTTATCGGTTAAAATATTGACTTGATCGGCTAATAAGCTCACAGCAGAGTGGCCACGTTTTATAATAGCCATAGCAAGTAGTGATACAGAAACCTGCTCTCCGGTGCTAATAAGTACATCTAGTTCACGGCTACTCGGGCGAGTATCAATTTGTTTGGCGAGATTAATTAAGCGGTTGGTTTCTCCCGACATAGCAGAGAGCACCACAACCACTTGATGTCCTTGTTGTCTGGTTTTAACAACAAGGTCGGCGACCGCTTCAATTCGCTCTATTGAGCCGACCGAAGTGCCACCGAACTTTTGAACAATAAGCGCCACTTAGGCTTAAGTACGCTCAGTTAACCAAGCTGTAACGCTATCTAGTGCAGCAGCAAGGTTTTGTGGCTCACTACCACCGGCTTGTGCCATATCTGGACGACCGCCACCTTTACCACCTACTTGGCCTGCCATGTGGTTAACTAACTCACCGGCTTTTACTTTGCCTGTTAAGTCTTTAGTTACACCGGCAATTAGGCTTACTTTGTCGCCACTGGCAACACCGAGGGCAATAACACCTGAGCCAATTTTGTTTTTAAGGTCATCAACCATACCGCGCAGTGCTTTAGATTCAGTACCTTCAACGTTTGCTACAAGTAGCTTAACGCCGTTAATTTCAACAATCGAATCAAGTAAAGACGCACCCGCTGCACTTGCCAACTTATCGTTAAGTTGCGCAATTTGCTTTTCAAGACCTTTAGACTTTTCAAGTAACGCGGTTACTTTTTCAAGTACCGATGCGCTATCACCTTTAACTAAAGCTGCAACATCGCTAAGTTGTTGCTCTTGCTCGCTAACATAAGCAACTGCATCTGCACCAGTTACCGCTTCAATACGGCGAACGCCTGCGGCAATACCACTTTCAGATACAATTTTGAATAAACCAATATCGCCAGCGCGCTCAACGTGAGTACCACCGCAAAGCTCAATAGAGTAGTCGCCAATAGTAACTACACGTACTTCGTCATCGTACTTTTCGCCAAACAATGCCATAGCACCTTTCGCTTTAGCATCATCAATAGCCATAAGCTCAGTATTAAGTGCAAAGTTACGACGAATTTCGTCATTAACTACACGCTCAATTTCACGTAGCTCATCTTTAGTAACTGCTTCAAAGTGCGAAAAATCAAAACGTAAACGATCTGGCTGAACAAGTGAGCCTTTTTGGCCTACATGGTCGCCTAATAATTGGCGTAGTGCTTCGTGTAAAATATGTGTAGCTGTGTGGTTTTTCTTAATGCTATCGCGGCGCGCATCATCAATAGTTGCGTCAACTTTGTCATTAACACCAATGCGGCCCTGCACAGTACCGTGGTGAGCAAAAGCATTACCAAGTTTAGTGGTATTAGTAACATTAAATTCGCCACCAGCAACTGTAATAGTACCCGTGTCACCCGTTTGACCGCCTGATTCAGCGTAAAACGGTGTGCGGTCTAGTACTACAATACCTTGTTGACCATCTTCTAATAACTGAACAGCTTCGCCACCGGCAAAAATTTCAATAACGGTCGCGCTGTAATGTGTGCTGTCGTAACCTTTAAAGTCAGTGTGTTTATCTGATTTTAATTGGTCGTTGTAATCAGCACCAAACTTACCTGCTTGCTGCGCTGTTTTACGTTGTACAGCCATACACTCTTCAAAGCCTTGATGATCAATTGTCATCTGACGCTCACGCGCAACATCGGCCGTTAAATCAGCTGGAAAACCATACGTATCATAAAGTTTAAATACTAAGTCGCCCGGTATAATATCGCCTTTAAGGTCGCTTAAGCTTTCTTCTAAAATAGCTAAGCCACGCTCAAGTGTTTTACCAAACTGCTCTTCTTCAATGCGTAATACTTTTTCGATAATTTCTTGTTGCTTAGCAAGCTCTGGGTACGCTTGACCCATTTGCTCAATTAGCGCAGCAACTAATTTATAGAAAAACGAACCTTGTGCACCTAGCTTATTACCGTGGCGCACAGCACGACGAATAATACGACGCAGTACATAACCACGACCTTCGTTAGATGGCATAACACCGTCTGAGATTAAAAACGCACACGAACGAATATGATCCGCCACTACGCGTAGTGACTTATCATCCATATCTTGCGCGTTAGTAACACTTGCAGCTGCTGCAATTAAGCCTTGAAATAAATCGATTTCGTAGTTTGAATGCACGCCCTGCAAAATAGCAGAAATACGCTCAAGGCCCATTCCCGTATCAACAGATTGCTTAGGGAGAGGCAACATTGTACCGTCGCTTTGACGGTTGTATTGCATAAATACAAGGTTCCAAATTTCGATGAAACGGTCGCCGTCTTCCTCTGGAGTGCCCGGAGGTCCGCCCCAAATATGCTCGCCGTGATCATAAAATATTTCAGAACACGGACCACATGGACCGGTATCGCCCATAGACCAAAAGTTGTCTGAGGTCGCAATACGAATAATACGATCCTCTGGTAAACCAATTTCGTTAGCCCAGTAACCAAACGCTTCTTCATCATCGTGATAAATAGTTACTAAAAGTTTTTCTTTAGGTAAGCTTACTACCTCAGTTAAAAACTCCCATGCAAATTTAATCGCGTCTTGCTTAAAGTAATCACCAAAGCTGAAGTTACCTAACATTTCAAAAAATGTATGGTGGCGAGCAGTGTAGCCTACGTTTTCTAAATCGTTATGCTTACCGCCAGCACGTACACAGCGCTGCGAGCTTGTCGCACGTGTATAAGGGCGGCTTTCTGCGCCTAAAAATACATCTTTAAATTGCACCATGCCGGCATTGTTAAATAACAACGTGGCATCGTTACCCGGTATAAGCGAGCTAGAAGGTACTATTTGATGTTGCTTGCTGGCAAAAAAGTCTAAAAACTGTTGCCTAATTTGTGCGGTAGTCATGTGCTGCATTTGAAAGTCTCACCTGTATTTACTGTGCTTGCATTGCAAAATTAATTTCATCGTAGCTAAAACCCCGATACATTAAGTAGCGCACGCGCTTAGCTTTGTCTTTGTAATCGAGATCTGGCGGTGTATTTGAATATTTTTTATTGTACGCATCCTGCGCAAGCTCAAACCAATCTATTTCAAGCTCTTCAACTACCATTTCAAGTAGCGAACGATCAATCCCTTTGCCCATAGCTTCGCTTTGTATTCGCTTAAGCCCGTGGCATTTAAATATGTGTTTTCTTACAAAGCCTTCACAGTATCGCTGCTCGTTAATAAAATTGTGCTTTTCGCACCAATCAAGCAGCGTTTCAATAAACTCTTCTGTCGCTTCTTTTTGCTGTAATTTGAGCGTTAACTCACGACGCGAATATTCTTGGCGCCCTAGTAACCAAAGTACATAGTTTTTTAGTTTTTGCTTTAATTTATCATCCATTAAGCGTCAAAACGCCCGCTTGTTTCACTACTAAGTGGCTTAACATTAATGTCGTCACTCGGTGGTACAACAGGCATAAAAATGGCTTGATAAGATACAAAAAAGCTAATGTAGCAAATCGGCATTAAAATCAACAGTGGTAAGAACGATAAGAACATCGAAAGCGCCATAAATAATGCGCAAATAAGACCAAAAACGCCAAGTGGCAAAATATTATGATAAAACACCATTAACGACTTTTTAAGCGCCGTTAAAATGCGTGTTTCTTTACTAAAATAAACAAGCGGTACAGCGTAAGCAAACGCCGTTAAATAAATTAGCATTGCCATAAAAAATAAAATTACATTCGCGCCCGAAATACTCTCAAGCATTTGTTCAAGTGCCACGTTTGGATCAAGTCCCGGTTGACTCATAACAGCCACTGCATCGGCAAATAAGCCATTAGCAAGTAACGCCATTAAAATGCCCGCACCCATTTGATAAAGTGCTAAACGCAATAACCCTAAACGATTTCCCTTAGCCGTAAATGGCTTGAGAATATCGGCTAGCATAATTTTTCCGCCCTGCTGCTTACTAAGCACCGCTTGGTAAAACCCTGCGGTTAAAAATGGCGTAGCTAGCGCTGCTACCACTTGCAGTAAAGGTAAAAATAAAGACAGCAGCCCTACAATGCCAATAAATAAATGCATAAAAATAAAGGTTGCTGGCTGGGTTTTAAAAATAAGCCATCCGGCTTTTAACCACTTTAGCCCTGCATCGGCTTTAAAAATTCGTAATTGTGTAGACATACTTACTCTTAATTTAAAACGAAACACGCCAAGTATAACTTGGCGTGAGGGGGTATTAATAGACGAAACGTAATTAAATGATTAAGGTTTTTTAATTTTCTTAATATCTAACATATGCGCGCCATGCTTAATTTTTGTTTCTAGGTACGATTTATTACCCGCAACACCCGCTTTAATGTGTGCATGCGTGCCCACAACCGAGTCAACACTAATACCGGCATCCTTTAATGCATTAAGCTTCTTAGGATTATTGGTCATTAATTTAACGTGGCTTAAATTAAGCGCATTAAGCATTAATACCGCATCCGAAAAGTCACGTAAATCATCAGCAAAGCCTAAGTGATTATTAGCTTCGTAGGTGTTCATCCCTTGCGATTGCAGTACATAAGCGTCAATTTTGTTGTATAAACCAATGCCACGGCCTTCTTGGCGTAAATACAATAAAATACCGCCTTGCTCGTGCATCATTTCAATACATTCATTTAGCTGCTCGCCGCAATCACAACGCGATGAATAAAATACATCACCTGTTAAACACTCAGAATGCATACGAATAAGCGGTACATCTTGCTCTGTATCGGCGTTGTTAAACACCATAGCAATATGTTCTTTGCCATCTTTTAAATCAGTAAATGAGATTATTTCTGCAGGGATATCACTATTTCTGCCAACATTAAGCTGGACTCTTGCTCTTACTTGCGCCACGACAAATCCAAATATTTAAATAACTACGACACGACAATAAAGTGATAATATCACAAAATAGGATAAATACACCGTAGTACAAGACTGTTTATGGCAAATATATGGCGACGACAGGCGTTATTTTCAATGATTGTTAGCAATAAATTAATACAAATAACAGCCAATGTTATTTACGTTGATTTACCTTAATCAGTGACACCTACAGGCGCGTTTGGTATTTTGTATTTTAAACAACGATAGGGATTATTATGAAACGTCAGCAACTCGCTTTATTTATAGGCTTAAGTTTATCTGCTTTGAGCGCAACAACTTTAAGTACTACAGCACTCGCCAGCCAAGCAAGCGATCCTCAAACGGTATTTAGCCAAGCATACCAAAGCTATTTAGCAGCAGTTAAAGCAGACAAAAACGTACAACAAACTGCCAAACTTGCTTACACATCAGGTAAAGCCGTTTACGGTAAAAGCGACGACAATACTGCCAACTTAGCTATTAATTACGCTAAAGCAATAAAAGGCTACGGCGATGAGCTAAACGAACAGCGTTTTGCACTTTATAACGAAGCCCATACTATTTTAGCTGCAAACCACGGTAAACTATCAATAGTAACAATTGATGCACTACTCGGCCAAGCTAACTACACAACATCAGCTTACAAAGCAGCTAACTTTTTAGAACAAGTAATAGATATAGCTAAAACACAAAATAAGCCTAAATTTGTAGCCGACATGAAACTAGAAGCGGCATCACTGCTTGCTAAAAAGTTTAGCTCTAAAAAATATCGCGAAGCGAAAAACTACCTAGAAGAAGCCGACGAATACTACCGTGAAAATCTGCCTAGTAGCTCGGTAGAGCAAATTAAAGCTAATTTTTTAATAGCCGCATTTGCCGAAGGTAGTAAAAAATATAACCGAGCAATTGAGCGCTTAAACAACATAGTTACCGCGTTTGACGATAACTTAAAATACGATCACAGTGCTGAGCTAACCGCTCATTCTAAACTTGTAGGTCTGTACGAAAAACAAGGCAAAAGCGAAGAAGCAACTAAACACTGCATAGCTATCGCTCAAATGGTGCCATGGAAAGAATCGCAAGAGCAAACACCACTCTATCGTGTTAATCCTAAATACCCAGTGCACAAAGCCAGATTTAGTACCGATGGTAGCGTTATTATGGAGTTTGAGGTAGACGCAGCTGGCTTTGTAAAAAACCCAAAAGTACTTAGCTCTGAAGGCGGCAGCGCATTTGAAAAGTCAGCCAAAGCAGCGCTTGAGCAATGGCGTTACGCGCCAAAGTTTGAAAATGGCAAACCCGTTAGCGCTATTTCTCAGGTACAACTCGACTTTAAAATTAACCGCCACTAAAAGCGGCTCATTAAAAAAGGCGCTTTAAGCGCCTTTTTTGAAGCCAACTAATACAAATTCTACGTAGTTAAAATTCGTAACTTACGCTAATACCGCCATCGGCTCTTTTTTCGTTGCTGTCGCTTGCTTTACCATAGCCCACATCTAGCTCTAATCTAAAACCAGCGCTGTTCAATCCATTAAAGTTATAGCTGTAAGTAAGCCCTATGCCGTTTGTTGTTTCTTCATCAAAAATTCCGCCAATTACACAACCTAGCGTATTAGCAAAGTCAGTTGCTACATCATTAGTTGAACCTTCACACTCTTGGTCTGTATCTCTTGCACCAATAGCGCCCACAAGCGCGCCAAAAGCATGCTTTTTATTATCGCTTACTGCTTGTTCAAAACCTGCAGAAAATCCATCATCAAGGCCTAGTTTATAGTTTGCATACCAGCGTTGTGTGTCGTCGTTAGCCGACAAAGACACTTCAGGAATAACTAAATAAGGATAGCCACCCCCAATCGAAAAACTAACATCGTTAGCAAAAGTAGAACAAGAAGCGATAGATAAAGTGAGTAGTAATATTTTTGTTTTCATAAAATTCCCTTTGAGTAAGCACCAAATGTACCTAGTTTAGTTCCTTTTCACAATGCAACAAAAGTCCTAACCGTGCTTTTTGTGATTTTAAAACTTCCTGTTGCGATTAAAGCCGGCTTCTCTTCCTAGCTAGAAGTTTCAGTAGTACGCTGATTTTAATATGGTTATTCTCCATACATAGGCGATAACGCAAGGGAAGTTGTCGAACCGACTAGGTTACACACCTCTCGCCGCGATTAAATACTCCTTAGATAGAACAAATTTTAATCCTGAAAGACCAATAAACTCTAAACCACATTAACTGTATTTAATTTAAAAAAGACTTTAGTAGAGCAATAATAAATACAGATAATGCATGTAAATAATCATAATTTATGGTGAAATTAGCTTAATTGATAAAAGGTACCCACGGAGCTTTCATGACTATTTTAGTAACCGGTGGCGCAGGCTATATTGGCTCGCACACTGTTTTAGAACTTTTACAGCAAGGTAATGATGTTGTTGTTATTGATAATTTGAGCAATTCATCGCAAGAATCTCTTGCTCGTGTTAAAAAAATCACAGGTAAAGATACTACCTTTTACCAAGGTGATATTCTCGATAAAGCTTTTTTAGATTCAGTGTTTGCTAAACACTCTATTGATAGCGTTATACATTTTGCAGGCTTGAAATCGGTTGGTGAATCAGTGGCTAAACCAATTGAATACTACCAAAATAATGTACAAGGTACGTTAACGCTTGTTGATGCAATGCGCGAAGCTGGTGTATTTAAATTAGTATTTAGTTCATCAGCTACCGTTTATGGTGATCCGGCTAGTTTACCAATTAAAGAAGACTTCCCTGTGGGCGGTACTACAAACCCTTACGGCACATCTAAGCTGATGGTTGAAATGATGCTGCAAGATATCGCTAAATCAGACGAGCGTTTTGCGTTTGCTATTTTGCGTTACTTTAACCCTGTTGGCGCACATGAATCGGGCCTAATTGGTGAAGATCCTAACGGTATCCCAAATAATCTTTTACCGTTTATTGCACAGGTTGCTGTGGGTAAATTAAAGCAACTTGCTGTATTTGGCGATGACTACGACACAGTTGACGGTACAGGTGTGCGCGACTATATACACGTTGTAGATTTAGCAATTGGTCATTTAAAAGCGCTTGATAAAATTGCCAGCAGCACGGGTGCATTAGTTTATAACCTGGGTACTGGTAACGGGTATTCTGTACTGCAAATGGTTAATGCATTTATTAAAGCCAGCGATCAGGCTGTGCCATATCAGGTTTCACCTCGCCGCCCAGGCGATATAGCCGCCTGTTATGCAGCACCAGAAAAAGCACTAAATGAACTTGGTTGGGAAGCGGTGCGTGGCATTGATGAAATGATGCAAGATACATGGCGTTGGCAGTCAAATAACCCCAACGGTTATAAAGGTTAAGTAAAAAGTAATTTATAAGCTTTGCCTGTTGCACCAGCAGGTAAAGCGCCCTTTACACTCTATATAAATAAATTATCTAAAACGCTATTGCACAAAAAAAGAGAATAAAGGTAAGTGAGAAGACACCAAAGCATGAGATTACGAGCGTTGCTCGTCACGCCAGCAAGCTGTGCGTCTACACGTAAATCAAACCACACTGTAAAACTTTGCCTGTAGGCGTAGAGCTTGCTCACGCGAAAAGCGCAGCTTTTAATATCTACAACTGATAGCTAAGCTACTCTTTATGAATAAATCATTTAAATAAATTACGAGCGTTGCTCGTCACGCCAGCAAGCTGTGCGTCTACACGTAAATCAAACCACACTGTAAAACTTTGGCTGTAGCCGTGGAGCTTGCTCACGCGAAAAGCGCAGCTTTTAATACCTACAACTGATAGCTAAGCTACTCTTTATGAATAAATCATTTAAATAAATTACGAGCGTTGCTCGTCACGCCAGCAAGCTGCGCGTCTACACGTAAATCAAACCACACTGTAAAACTTTGCCGGTAGGCGTAGAGCTTGCTCACGCGAAAAGCGCAGCTTTTAATATCTACAACTGATTGCTAAGCTACTCTTTATGAATAAATCATTTAAATAAATTACGAGCGTTGCTCGTCACGCCAGCAAGCTGCGCGTCTACACGTAAATCAAACCACACTGTAAAACTTTGCCTGTAGGCGTAGAGCTTGCTCACGCGAAAAGCGCAGCTTTTAATTACTTATATCTAAATCTAACACTTAATAACGAGTATCTTCGTTATGTCTGTGCCCACTGCCTAAGCAAATTATGATAAACCCCCGTTAACTGAATAATCTCAGGGCTATCTTCTACTTTGCTGCGCAAACTTTGAATCGACATATCTAAATCAAAGAGTAAACCACGTTTTTCGTCGCTATTAACCATGCTTTGCAACCAAAAAAATGAGGCTAACCTTCGCCCACTTGTAACTGGCATTACACGGTGCAGGCTGGTTGATGGGTACAACACCATACTCCCAGCTGGTAATTTTACGCTGTGCGATCCATACGTATCTTCAATAACTAATTCTCCACCCTCATAATCTTCAGGCTCATTAATAAAAAGCGTCATTGATACATCTGTTCGTACTTTTACAGGCGTACCAGGAACCTGCCTAATGGCATTATCTACATGCACACCAAACGATTGTCCGCCTTGATAACAGTTAAATAATGGAGGAAATATTTTTGCAGGAAGTGCTGCCGACATAAACAAATTGCTACGAGCGAGAGCAGCCATAATAATGTCGCCAAGCTCTTGGCATTCAGGACTATTTTCAGGTAACTGTAAGTTATTTTTAGCTTTCGTTGATTGATGCCCAGCCGTAATACTACCATCTGCCCACTGTGCTTTTAGTAAAACCTCATGACAATAAGCAACTTCTTCTTTAGTTAACAACTCTGGTATTTTAACTAACATGTGCGCCCTCTCACATAATAAAAGAAAGGGCAGAAATTTCTGCCCTTAATGATTATGTACTCTTAAAGTAAAGTTTAAAAAGAGTAACTTGCCGTTAAGCTAAACTTACGACCTTCACCAGGAACAAAGTGTCCGCCACCTAACTGGTTAACGTAATCTTTATCACCTAAATTTTCAGCATTAAGCTGCAAGCTCAAATCTTTTGATACATCATACGCAACCATTAAATCAAAAATAGTATAGCTTGGAGCACGAGCGCGAGTAGACGATGAACTACTGTAACGCTCACCTAAATACTGCATACCTGCACCAAATGATAATTGCTCAGATATTTCGTATGTTGTCCATATGCTCGCACTATTTTTAGGCGTACGTGGTAACTCATTACCTATTTGAATAATATCGTCACCTGATGCTTTAGTTACTTCGCTATCTTGATAAGTATACGATGCAATAATGGTCCACTCTTTGGTGATTAAACCTGTAGCTGATAACTCTAAACCCTGAACTCGTTGTTCGCCATTTAATAAATCAGCTCGTGTATCTTCTGCAAATGGATCATCGGTACGAGCATTTGTTTTTTCAGTACGAAAAAGAGCTGCATTAGTTTGTAAGCGACCATCCATTAAGTTCCATTTCGTACCTAATTCATAGCTATTACTTTCTTCTGGATCAAGATCTGCTGTATTTCCGCGAGTAGATACCGTAATACCTTCGGCTGAAGGATTAAACGAATTACCCGCCCCAAAATAAATACTGCCGTTTTCTGTAGGTTTATAAACTACAGCTGCATTCCAGCTAAATAAGTCGTCACTTGTAGAAATTAAAGCACTTGGGTTCGCGTAATCGTAATGGTAATCCGTAGTAAAGCTATCAAAACGAATTCCGCCTGTAACTTCCCATTGCTTATTAAGGGTTACTGTATCAAATGCATAAATAGCTTGGTTTTTAGCTTTAGCTTCAATACTTGTACCGTTACGACCGTACACACCCGTAAATGCAATTGTTGCATCAGGATTGTATAAGTCGTTACGGATTCCATCTTCAATTAGATTATCAGCCGTAGTTGCAACAAAGTTATGGCGTGTAAACGTTTCGTTTGCAAGTTCAATACCCACTACAACATCGTGAGTAAAACCAGCAAACTCGTAGTTACCAATTAAATCAACTTGTAATGCAGCCAATGAATTTTCTGTATCACGTGTTTTTTCATCTGCAAAGGTAATATCTGTATCGGTTGTAACTGAAAAGAAACGTGGTGCAGTTGTTACCGATTCACGCTTAACTTTACCTAAACGGACTTGTGTACGTAACGTAGTATTTTTAGAAAAATCATACTCATGACGGGCAGTTGTTGAATAAGCTTCTATGTCTTCATAATCACGGTAAACGTTACCATAAAAGTTATCAAAATCGACTGGTGGTGGAGCGTATTCATTGCCAACTAGTTCAGCAACTGGAGTATCACTTCTAACCCATGCAATACCGTAATCTGGTAAATTATCTTGTCGTTGGTATTCAAAATTAAGATCAAATCGACTGTTGGTTCCAAGCCCTGTAGCCAAAGCAACAGCAATTGCATTTTTTTCGTTTTCAACATAATCACGGCCAGCAACATCACCTGAATCAGACAATAAATTAACACGTAATGCGCTTGTTTCGTTTACTTGAATATTAGTATCAAGACGACCACGGTAATCGTTTTCTGTGCCTAAACGTAACGAAACATCATTAAAGTTGTCTAATTTCGCCTTTTTAGTTTCTAGATTAACGCTGCCGCCTGTTGCACCACGACCGGAGACTGCAGAACCAGGGCCTTTAGCTACTTCAACGGCTTCAATGTTATAAACATCGCGAGTGTATCCAGCAACATCACGAATACCATCAACAAAAATATCACTTGCGGCACTAAAACCACGAATAGACATGCTATCGCCAGTAGGAGAACCACCTTCGCCTGCAGCTAAAGAAATACCTGATACATTGCGTAATGCATCTTGTAAACTATCTACGTTTCTATCTTTCATTACCGCTTGGTTAATTACAGTAACTGTTTTAGCCGTATCGAGTAGCGGTTGAGTATATTTATGCGATGTTGATTTTTCTACAACATAGCTAGACTCAGTTTTAGTTTGCGCTTTCGTTACCGATAACTCTTGAACATCCTGTGCACTCGCCCAAGTTGAAAGAGTGGCTGTAACAACCGCCGCAATTGGTTTTGCGTAGGTATTCCCTTTATTCGATGGCTTACTCATGGTTACTCCGAGGTTTAAACTAATTAGGTACATGTTGAATTTCGGCAAAATCCTACCACCGCCACAAATAAATGTAAACGCTAATTGTTATCAGTTGCGTTGTCATGCCTGTTGTTATATTGTATGCGCACTTAAAAATTAACAGTAATTGCTCCATGTAATTACTCGTCGTAACTTTCAGGGTCTTTGTTGAACAATGCGAAGTTTAATTAAACCAATCAGTATGGTTATCGCGCTTTGTTGCGCTATGACAGTGCAAGCCGATACCGTTAGCGAATTAGAACAACTCATCAACAAATGGCTGCAAATAGAAAATCAAAACAATAAATTAAATACTCATTGGCTTGAACAAAAAAGCAGTATGGAGCAAACATTAACGCTTTTAGATGCTGAGCAGCAGCAACTTAGCGAGCTTAATCAGCGTAGAAAAAAAAGCACCAGCGAGCTTACTCAAAAACGCGAACAGCTTGTTACTAAACAATCGGAGCTTGAAAACGATCAACAACAATTAAACGAACAACTTACACGCATTTCCCAGCAATTACTTTCATTACAAGTGCAATTACCTCCGCCACTTTTAAGTAGCTGGAAAAACACAGGTGATTTAACTAACTCACAACTAAATACCACAGATAAATTGCAAACAGCACTCAAGATGCTGGGGTTATTACGTGATTTTCAGCAACGGATTTCTATACACGAAATGGCAATTCTGCACCCTGACGGCCAAGAAGTATGGGTAAAACAGCTTTACTTAGGTGCAGCCCAAGCTTGGTTTGTAAGTGAAGATTTAAGTTATGTAGGCATTGGCTTTCCAAGTGATTTAGGCTGGCAGTGGGAGTTCGATCCGAGTATTAACGCTGAGCAAGTTGCATTAGGAATAGCTGTTCAACAAAAAAAGCGCGCTGCTGACTGGGTAACACTACCTATCTTAAGTTATGCAAAAAATACACAAAAAGGGGCTAAATAATGATTTTCGCCCGCATCCTTAAAATAGCTAATATTTTAGCTTTACTCTTTAGTGCAAACATCGTTTTTGCAGCAAGCAGTGATGACGCGCAACAAAGTATTTTAAGTGACATTAAAACAGCTCAACGCGCGTTGAATAAAACTCAAAATAACATTGCCAAAGAGCAAGCCGCTCTTGCTAAAAATATATTTAACAAGCAGCAATCACTGAATAAATTACGTGAGCAGGCTGCCGTTAACCGCCGCCTTGCTGATGAAGATACTTTGAGTTTAAATCAGCTGCAAACACGCCTAGATACATGGCAACAGCAGCAACAATATCAGCTAAATTTGTTAAATCGATTTGTACGCCAAAATAGTAAAAACCAACACATTACTAATGATCAAAACGAATTGTTGAAACAAGTAGTATCACTTATTAATGACCAAAAACAGGCACTTTATCCACAATTTAAAAAGCAATCGGTTGTGCTAAGTAATGGCGAATTAAGCCAAGCGAATACCCTGCAAGTAGGCCCAGTTGCTTGGTTTAGTACACAAACCCCAAAACTAGCTGGATTACTCGATTTAGACGACAAATCTAACGCGTTAAAGGTAACGCTAGTGCAATCTACAAGTGACGATAACCCACTCGATAATACCTTAAAACAAAATGGCGTAGGATCTACACTCCTCACTTTTGATCCGAGTTTAACGCATTTAGTAACGAGTCAGTCTCAACAAGAAAGTCCGCTGGAGCATTTAGAAAAAGGCGGTTTATGGGCTATTCCTATTATTTTATTTGCCTGCTTTGCACTAACTATCGCATTACTGAAAGCAGCTCAGTTACTGCGTTTAAATAAAATAAAAATGCACTCGCAATTGCAATTACAGAAATTGTTTATAAGTAAAAATAGCAGCGAATTTAATGGCATGCAGCAACAGCTATTTAACCTAACCTTGCAAAGCGAAAAAGGCCAAATACGAGATGATCAGTTATTTAACCAACTTATCCACGATAAACACAAGCTCGATAACTTTATTGGTGCAATAGCCGTTACTGCAGCAGTAGCACCACTACTTGGCTTACTGGGTACTGTAAGCGGTATGATCGAAACATTCAAAATGATGACCTTGTTCGGATCAGGCGATCCTGAGGTCGTATCAGGTGGCATTGCACAAGCACTCATAACCACAGAACTTGGTTTAGTCGTTGCTATACCAGCTCTGGTACTAAACGCTTTGTTATCGCGTAAAGCTAAAGCCTATTACAGCCAATTAGAAGGCTTTGCATTACAGCTAAGTCAGCTAGATGAAGGAAAAAACAATGTTTGATCAAATCATTAGTAACCCTATTTGTTGGTGCATTATTTTACTGGCTTTATTTGTGTATCAATTGATTTTTCATGACTTACTACATCTGAAACATTATCAAACACAGCGCAAAGGTTATTGGCAAGAAGTAAGCTCTATTTTAACTGCGGCTTTGCCACTACTTGGTTTACTAGGCACAATTGTTGGCTTACTCGATACCTTTAAAGTTATGGCTCAGGGTCATAATGAGTTAATGAGTGATGCAATTGGCCATGCATTACTAACCACTCAACTTGGTCTGGTGTGCGCTATTCCTGCTTGGTTAATGCAAGCCTATTTAGCATATTCGCAGCGCAACCCTAAATTACATGCACTAAGTAAACAATTAGGGTAATAACCATGCAATCACGTTTAAAACATCGCTTAGAACAAGAATCTGGCCAACATATTGATATGTCGCCGCTACTTGATGTGGTATTTATATTGCTAATATTTTTTATTGTGACTACGGTATTCGTACGCGAGAGTGGCGTTGAGGTTGATAAACCACAAGCCGTATCGGCCAGCCGTCTAGAACAACAAGTTATATTTTTAGCCATAACAGACACCCAACAAGTATTTTTTGATGGCAGCCAAATTGGTGTTGCTGGCGTGCGCAGCAGCGTTGAACAAATGCTAAAGCAACAACAGCGCCCTGTGGTTATTCAAGCCGATAAAACAGTACCTACCGAGTTGCTTGTTCAAGTGATTGACGAGGCAAAGCTTGCCGGTGCTGCACAAGTTAATTTAGCGACCAAACAATAATATGTACGCGATTACACCGACCCAAAAATCACGAAATATTCGTCATCCATTGTTTGCATTTGCGCTAAGCCTAATAGTACTTACTGCTGCATTGTTACTTTTATGGCTCGCTCAACTAGCTGAACATATAGTGCAAGATAAAGTTATTGTACGCGAGGTAGCTATGGTGGCATTACCGCCACCACCTCCGCCTTCAATACAACAGCAACAAGCAAATGAGCCTGCGCAAAGCTTAATGGTGGAAGGCGCTGGCGCTTCTATTCAAGCAGTTAAAATTAAAATAAAGAGTAAACTAAAAATTGTAAGACCCGATACGCCAAGTGTAAAAGTAAGTACGCCACAATGGCAATCGGTCAATGTAAATTGGGATGCACTTAGCCTAAACCAGCTCGACGGCCTACCCACTTTACTCACACCAGTAAAAGCATTACTCCCAAAAAGCTTAACTCGCCAAGGTATTGATACATTTACCGTAAAGCTCGATGTACTAATTGATGAGGGTGGCAATGTAAGTTTGATTGAAGTGGTGCAAAATCCGTATCCGTCGCTTAAACCTGCAATCGATAAAATAATTAAACAGAGTCGCTTTAGCGCACCTAAAAAAGAAGGCGAAGCCGTACGCGCTCGCTTTATTTGGCCCATCGAATTTAAACCTTAAGCTTTAAGCCTTATTAAAATGAAAAATATGAACGTAATTAAAACGCTAAAACCTTTCACTCACGCATTACTAACAACTTTAATGTGCTCATTGCCTTTATTAGCTGTTGGTAATGTGAATGCAAACACAGTTAGTACTCCACTGAAAGTAATTTTATCTCCTAGCGATCCAACATGGCAATTGGCCATAAATAATAAATTACTTAGTCCTACTGAAATGCTTATTGAACCGACTGAACGTGGCTTTGCACGCCAAGTGCAACCATTACTACAAGCAGGTAATTATAACGAAGTAGCCGCGCTATTTAAAAACCGCGACCTCACGCAAGATAGCACCGCACTCAATTTATTGCGTGCTCAGGTTTTACTCACCTTAAAAGAGTTCGATAACGCCGAAAATGCATATTTAGCATGTTTAAAAGCCGCACCTAACTTAGTAAAAGCACACCAAGGCTTGAGTCTTTTATACATGCAACAAGCAAATTACAACAAGGCACAAACACACCTAGTACACAGTATTGAACAGGGCCAAGCAGATGCACAAAGTTATGCGCAACTTGCTTATATTCATGTACAACACAGCCAGCCTTGGAGTGCAGTAGCCGCTTATCGTCAAGCACTGATGCTTGCCCCTGAAACGCCTCAGTACCAACAAGGGCTATTGTTTGCCTTAATTGAATCGGGCGATTTAAATCAAGCAAATGCATTATTAAAAGAGTTACTTAATAAAACACCTGATAATGCTCAATTGTGGTTGCAACGTGCACAAATAGCACTGCAATTAGAGCAAAATAAAAAAGCACTTGCCGCCATTGAAGTGGCCTTAAAACTCAACCCTAAAGATACCAGTAACCAGCTTTTAGCAGCTCAGCTGCATTTAAGTGAAGGCAGCACTAAACGCGCTGTTAGTTTATTAAAGCAAGGTTTAAAACACGCCACTAAACAGCAGCAAGTTGAGGTTATTAATACCACGATGCAAACTTTAGGCTGGCTTGTATCTCAACAAAAATGGGATTTAGCTAAAGAGCTAATAGGCAGCGCAAAAAGATTAACTAAGCAGCTACCCCGTGATGAACAAGCGCAGTTTTCTGTATACAGCGCACAAATTGCTATGCAACAAGGTAATACTAAGCGCGCACTTAAAAGTTTAAACAACGCACTTAAAATAAACCCGAATTTAGGTGATGCTTTACTTAGTTTAGCAAGTATATATCGCAGTAAAGGCCAACTCACCCAAGCTAAACTTATGTATGTTCGTGCACAGGCACTTCCTGATTACCAACTATCGGCATGGCTTGGATTATCGCAAATAGCAATTGATTCTAAAGACTACTCTAGTGCGCTGAAGCATCTTAGAAAAGCATTGCAAGCTAACCCGCAACGCCAGGATTTAATTACCAATATTCGTGCACTTGAAAATATTGTGCGCCAAGAAGGGTAAGTTTATAGCTTCTCACGTGAGCAAGCTCTACGTCTACAAATAAAATTTAACGCTGTGGTTAAACTCACTTGTAGACGCACAGCTTGCTGGCGTGTAAAAACGCAGTTTTTAAAATAGCTTAATAATTAGAAGCTACGCTTCTCACGTGAGCAAGCTCAACGTCTACAGATAAAATTTAACGCTGTGGTTAAACGCACTTGTAGACGCACAGCTTGCTGGCGTGTAAAAACGCAGTTTTTAAAATAGCTTCTCGCGTGAGCAAGCTCTACGCCTACAGATAAAATTTAGCGCTGTGGTTAAACTCACTTGTAGCCACACAGCTTGCTGGCGTGTAAAAACGCAGTTTTTAAAATAGCTTTATAACTAGAAGCTATGCTTCTCGCGTGAGCAAGCTCTACGTCTACAAATAAAATTTAACGCTGTGGTTAAACTCACTTGTAGCCACACAGCTTGCTGGCGTGTAAAAACGCAGTTTTTAAAATGGCTTAATAATTAGAAGCTACGCTTCTCACGTGAGCAAGCTCTACGTCTACAGATAAAATTTAGCGCTGTGGTTAAACTCACTTGTAGACGCACAGCTTGCTGGCGTGTAAAAACGCAGTTTTTAAAATAGCTTAATAATTAGAAGCTACGCTTCTCACGTGAGCAAGCTCAACGTCTACAGATAAAATTTAACGCTGTGGTTAAACGCACTTGTAGACGCACAGCTTGCTGGCGTGTAAAAACGCAGTTTTTAAAATAGCTTCTCACGTGAGCAAGCTCTACGTCTACTGGTAAAGTTTAACGCTGTGGTTAAACTCACTTGTAGACGCACAGCTTGCTGGCGTGTAAAAACGCAGTTTTTAAAATAGCTTTATAACTAGAAGCTATGCTTCTCGCGTGAGCAAGCTCAACGCCTACTATATATCAAACCAAAGCGTTACCAATTTTGCATTTCGACTATGCGTGATTGTGTGCGTGCATATTCAAAGCGCAATTTTTTACCTTTATACAAATGTTCAATGTCGGTTTGCGCATTTATTACCAGCAATTTATGGCAATCGTAAAATTCATCTACTAAGGCAATAAAGCGACGCGCTTCGTCGTCAAAAGTGTGCTCATCAAGCGTTTGTTTTTCGCGCTGATAACTATCTTCTATACCGTGAACTATAACTTTACCCGTCGCCTTAACACCCATTTGTGGCACATTCGATACATATAACACATCAAATTGCGTTGCTAAAAACATATAATCGTTAGCACTACGCGGGCCTGAGCATAACGCCATAAAATCAATCATTAAGGCATTATCGGCTTTTAATAAATAAGGTAAATCGCGGCCATGCACGCTAATTGTATTGCTGTATGTTGCAGCAGGATAAGAAACTAAAAACTCATTTTGAAAATCATGTTTAGGTAAATTAATAAAATAGTGCCTGCTGTTTTTACCATATCTAAAGCGGTGATCGTCCTCCCCTGCCACGTTAATTATATGGCAATGGTTATTAATTAAATCGATAGTAGGTAAAAATCGCACTCGTTGTAGGCCGTTGTAATAAAGTTGCTCTGGCTTTGCGTTCGATGTGGCCACCAGCACAACACCTTGTTCAAGCAATGCATTGAACAATCTTGCCATAATCATGGCATCGCCAATGTCGCTCACAAAAAACTCATCAAAACACAGTACTCGAATATTTTTAGCCCACTGTTTTGCAATTAAGATTAATGGATTTTTTTGACCTTGTAGCTGCGAAAGTTGGGCATGCACTTGTGCTATAAAATGATGAAAATGCAGTCGCTGCTTTTGCTCAGTCGGTAGGTTTTTATAAAATAAATCCATCAGCATAGATTTACCGCGCCCTACTGGTCCATATAAATAAACACCTTTTGTTAAGGGCGCTTTTTGCCACCATGATATGTGAACTTGAAGTTGCTCGCTTAGTGTATTTAAAGCTTCCACCGCATTTTGCTGCGCAGCATCAAAACACAATTCACCCGTGTCTATTTTTGCTTGGTAAAGGCTTAATATTTGTGTGCTGTGCACTGTCATGGTATTTCACTATCGGCTATAATCGCGCCCATTGTAGCCGACTAAAAATGTGAACCAAAATGAAATACCCTTGCCGCTTAGATAAATTTATTAGCCACTTAGCTGAAATGCCACGCACGCAAGCCCGCGCTAGTATTAAGCGAAAAGAAGTAAGCGTTAATGGCGAAATAATTACCTCACATAACTTTCAGCTATCTCAGCAAGATGAAGTACTGCACCAAGGTATTCCTTTGGTATTTTTAGGTAAGCGCTATTACATGCTAAATAAACCTGTTGGCTATGTATGCGCTAATAGTGACGAGCTACACAAAACCGTTTTTGACTTACTTGATGAGCCAAATATGAGCGACTTTCACGTAGCAGGCCGCCTTGATATAGACACCACAGGATTAGTTATTATTACCAATGATGGCGATTGGTCACATAAAATCACGTCACCTAAAAGTAATAAATTTAAAACCTACTTAGTCGAAACTCAAGAGCCTATAACCGACGAAGCGCTTGAGCAATTACGAACAGGTGTCATGCTCCATAACGAAAAAGATTTAACCCGCCCAGCTATTGCCGAACGACTTGCTAATTACGGACTGCGTTTATCAATAAGTGAAGGTAAGTATCATCAAGTTAAGCGTATGCTTTACGCGGTAGATAACAAAGTGGTTGAATTGCACCGTGAAAAAATTGCAGGTATTAAATTAGATGAAAACTTAGCAAGTGGTAAGTATAGATTACTAACAGCTGATGAGATTAAATTATAAAACCTCACCTACGATATATGCAACCCTGTAGGTGCGAATTTACTTCGCGCTCATGTAACGTGGCTTGGGTGTTTAAAAAGCAAGGTATAAAACCTCACCTACAATATGTAAAACCCTGTAGGTGCGAATCTACTTCGCGCTCATGTAACGTGGCTTTGGTGCTAAAAAGCGAGGTGTAAAACCTCACCTACAATATGTAAAACCCTGTAGGTGCGAATTTACTTCGCGCTCATGTAACGTGGCTTGGGTGTTTAAAAAGCGAGGTGTAAAACCTCACCTACAATATGTGTAACCCTGTAGGTGCGAATTTACTTCGCGCTCATGTAACGTGGCTTGGGTGTTTAAAAAGCGAGGTGTAAAACCTCACCTACAATATGTAAAACCCTGTAGGTGCGAATTTACTTCGCGCTCATGTAACGTGGCTTTGGTGCTAAAAAGCGAGGTATAAAACCTCACCTACAATATGTAAAATCCTGTAGGTGCGAATTTACTTCGCGCTTTTATAGTCAATATTTAAATTACGATTTTATCTGTACTAAATCAAAGTCAGCCATGCCAGGTACAATTGCCTGCAGGCGAGACTCGGTAACATCGAGCGCGTTCAAGCATTCGCAATATTCTGAAGCTTTTAGCTCAAGTTGATGTGCTTTTTTTTGCAATGATTTATCAATTTCTTTTGAAATGATATCCATCCGCTGTCCCATATCGTTAATACGATCTTCTATATTACCTTCTCGGGACTTAAACGCATCACCTAGTGACACCAAAATGGCACCGAGAGACCCATGAACTGCGGAATGAATTTTTTGGCTGATCTCTTTAGTAAAAAAATCATCTATTTGAGAAAGTGATTGTGGGGCTATAAAAAAGAAATCATCGCCGCGCTTAAATTTATCCATTAGCGCACGCTCTACATATTGCAGTTGGGTTTTAAGCACCTCAGGCTCTTTATCTGACATACCTTCAACCACGTGCTCAATAGCACTTAAACCTAAATTAACACCATCGGTGGCTAAATTAACTAGTTCAGGGACTGTATGGCGAATACCATTACTAAACTGCTCGAGCACTTTACTTTCGTCATCACTTAAATCAACCCAATAACCGCGAATAAACAGTTGGTTATTGTTGTTAATTTGCACACGTGTTTGGCCTTTATCAACAATTCGAATTACATCGTCGGTGATGATTAACCCATGCCTGAGTTCTACATCACATTGCTTTTGAGCAAATACACTGGTGCTTGAAAGTGCTATGGACAACGCCAATATCGAACGAGATAGAAACGCCATAAACACCTCAAAAAGACTAAAATGGAAGGCGAGTAGGTTAACAAAAAACCAACTTTATGCAAGTAAAAGAACATGCACAATACAAACACTACACAGCTAATTAAGCGAGGTGTAAAACCTCACCTACAATATGTGCAGCCCTGTAGGTGCGAATTTACTTCGCGCTCTTAAACATGCTATTGGCGCTCAAGAGCGAGGTTTATAATTAAATTGGCGATCCAGGTGGTATTGGTAACACTTTAAAATTATTTGGCCATTGCCCTTTAATTAAAAACTGATTTACTTGTTCGGCTAAATATTGCTTAAACGCACTTTCGCCAGTACTGGTATGGCTCAATATTGAGTTTTGGTTAAAGTCTTCACTCAACTTAACTAAGTAGTAACGTAACTGCGCCTGCACTTCAGGGCTTGCACTATCGCTTGCTACTAAATCAGCCATGGCTTTTGCAGTTAAAAATTGCACGCGCTGAGTTATTTTACCTGTCATTGTATTAGGCGACGATACGTTAAACACGTGGCTATAAAGCGTTTTTAATAGTTCATCTAAACTATAAAAGTCGTTACTACGCGCTTGCTGCTGGGCTAGACGATTTAAACGTTGTGCGTTTAATAAAAGCGACAAGCTGTGCTGCACTGCAACCTCGGGTAATGCCATTGCATCGAGCGTTAACCCTGTGCGTCCAACTATGCTCTCGCGCGACTTAGACTCGCCATACGCTTTTGGCGGAATTAGCGATAATACAGATTCAGGAAGTAATAAGTTACTTGGCTTAAGCGTTGCAAAAAGAGCGTTTACCGCTTCTTGTTGCATTTTTTTATCAACCACTTGCGCACCTTTTACGGGTGAGTCACTGCGTGTTTCGTATTCGTAATCAACACCGGCTATAAGCTTCACCGCAGCCTCAACCTGAAAACGGTGAAACAGATAAAGCGGAACTAGTTTTTCCTCTAATTGCGATAGTGAGTCGCCCGTTTTAATATTATTAACACCAAACTGCGAAAGCGCTTTTTTACGTACGTCGAGTACTCGTAAAAGCTCCTGCGAAGGATTAGTGCCGTTATCCCATAAATGAGCTGTTGGATGCGCGCCACCTTTAGCACGAGCGTCGCTATCGGATATAAACTCAAGGCCTTTGGCTTTGTTCTCTTTTAAAATAGCAGCAAGTTCTGCGCTTTCATCTTGGTTAGTAAAATCGCTATAGCCATATTTAATTACTTGGGTATCCCATACGCCCATGCCTGTTGCATACCCGCGCGTTACATCAAGCTTACCTTGTTCATTAAAACTAAGTAGCGGATGTGGGTAATCCATTACAGAAGCTCTATCCCCTACCGATGCCGCAAAGTTATGAGCAATACCTAACGTGTGACCAATTTCATGCGCGCTTAATTGGCGAATGCGATCAAGCGCCATTGCTTGCAAATTTTTAGCAACTTCATTGCCTTTTAAATAAGGAGCAGCGAGTGCTTCAGCTATTAAAATATCTTGGCGAACACGCAATGAGCCAAGTGTTACGTGCCCTTTAAGTATTTCACCTGTACGCGGGTCAATTACAGAACTTCCGTATGACCAACCACGCGTTGCGCGGTGTACCCACTGAATGACGTTGTAACGAATATCCATAGGGTCGGCATTACTTGGCAGTACTTTTACTATAAATGCATTTTTATATCCTGCAGTAGTAAATGCATCGTTCCACCACTTTCCACCTTCAAGCAAAGCGCTTTTTACAGGCTCTGGAACGCCAGGATCAAGGTAATAAACAATTGGTTTAACAGGTTCACTAATAGGTAAGCTTGAGTCCTTTTTAGTTAGACGATGACGCGGTATATAACGCACATACATAGACTCACCAAGCGGCGCTGCGTAATCTTTATGTTCTATACTCCAAAAACCTGATTGCGGATTAAACTTACGAGGCGTGTAGTTATCATCTGGTAATTGAATAAGTGAATGATGCATATGAACAGTAAGTGCATAAGGGTCGGCACTTACTTGGCGAACAAATTCACCTGGTTTTGTGCCTTTAAATGTAAGTACGGCTTCAAGCTCGGTGTTTTTTACAAATGCTTTTGAGCGATTTATATAAACGGCGCTGCGTGATTCATCAAGGCTAAAGTTGCCTTGTTTACGTGCAGCAAGTTTGCGACTTACACCGTGTACATCACTTAATAAATAGGGCGTGTAATCAATAAGTGCTGTGGCTTTATCTTCTGCGACTACTTTAAAACCAGCAAGTATACTTGATGCAAACGCTTCTTTAATGCTTTGCTGTTCAGCCTTATTACTTGTGTTGGCACGATAGTAAGTATTTACAGCCCGCAGCATTACTTTGTCGCCAAAACGCTCAAACTGCACAAGGTGAGTATTACCAAGCTGACCTCTATCAAGGCCTATATCGTTAGAGCCTATACCGTAAGGCAAGCTTTGCTGCAGTAAAAATTGTTGTTCAAACTTATCAACTTTTAAATATACTTTTCCGTTTTGGGTATCGTAAAAAAACGAATAATAGCCCGGAAAATGATTCATTTGCGTAGTAAATTCATCAATTGACTTAATTGCTGCGTGCGCTTGAGTTATGATAGAGCACAGCACAGTAAAGAATATGTAACTTAGTAGTGGTATTTTTTTCATAATCTTATCTTTGTTATTTGTGTTTTAAGTACGATTAGGTGGTCCCATTATAGGGTGCTATTTAAACAATACAGTTATTTAAGACGAATTTCAGCGCTCTAAGCTAATCTCTCTCACATTATGATTGGTTTTAACACGTTATCAGGAAAATAGAATGCGTAGACTCCCTCCAGTATTACTTGAAGATGGTTGTTCAAGAGAACTTTTATCATTAATTCGAACAATTTTAGCAGCATGTAAAGAAATTTCGTTTCGCGTTGGTCAAGGCGCGCTTTCTGGCGTATTAGGCTCAACCCTTGATGAAAACATTCAGGGGGAAACTCAAAAAAAGCTCGATGTATTATCTAATCAGCTGTTAAAAGATATTTTACTGGAATCTGGTACGGTTAAGGCAATCGCCTCTGAAGAAGAAGACTACACAGTAGCAGGTAATCCAGATGCTAAATTTATAGTGGCATTTGACCCACTTGATGGCTCGTCAAATACTGATATTAACTCGCTTGTCGGTACTATATTTTCTATTATGGAAGCACCTGAAGGTTCTGACGCCGCTGATGAAAGCATTTTTATGCAGCCAGGCCACAAACAAGTTGCAGCAGGTTACGTACTTTACGGGCCATCAACAATGCTTGCGCTGACTACAGGTAAAGGCACGCGTATGTTTACCCTTGATAAAACACAAGGCAGCTTTTTACTTACACAAGATTTTGCCGAAATCCCTGCTGATACAAACGAATTTGCCATTAATACGTCTAACCAACGCCATTGGCAGCCAGCTATGCAAAACTACATCGATGATTTGCTAGCAGGCGATACAGGCCCGCGCGCTAAAAACTTTAATATGCGCTGGATTGCAGCAATGGTGGGCGATGTACATCGCGTGCTTAGCCGTGGCGGTTTATTTACTTACCCTACCGACACCAAAGATCCTAAAAAGCCTAATAAATTACGCCTACTTTACGAAGCAAATCCAATGGCTATGTTAGTAGAGCAAGCTGGCGGTATCGCATCAACCGGTACCGAGCGTATTATGGATATTCAGCCTGATGCAATCCACCAGCGAGTAGCCGTTATTTTAGGTTCTAAAAACGAAGTAGAAACGTGCTTGGGATATCATAAGTAATCGCTTAAAACGATTGTCCTCAATTTAAAAAACCGCATTCAATTGAAGTGCGGTTTTTTTGTAGGTGAGGTTTTACACCTCGCTTTTTAAACTCCAAAGCCACGTTACATGAGCGCGAAATAAATTCGCACCTACAGGTCTATGCCCCATGTTGTAGGTGAGGTTTACACCTCGCTTTTTAAACACCAAAGCCACATTACATGAGCGCGAAATAAATTCGCACCTACGGGGTTGGCGTTTGTTGTAGGTGAGGTTTTACACCTCGCTTTTTAAACACCCAAGCTACGTTACATGAGCGCGAAGTAAATTCGCACCTACGGGGTTGGCGTTTGTTGTAGGTGAGGTTTTATACCTCGCTTTTTAAACTCCCAAGCCACGTTACATGAGCGCGAAGTAAATTCGCACCTACGGTTTGGTGTATGTTGTAGGTGAGGTTTTATACCTCGCTTTTTAAACAAATCAAACTTTTACTAACGCAACTATTTGAGCAAGCTTTTGATGATTAAGCTCTCCCATTTGCTCGCTATTACTGAGCGCATAAATAAAACCTTCATGCTCAGTACAATCAATATCATCTCGCGATTCAATTACGTTTGCCCAAAGCTCTAAATCATCTAAGTCTATTTCGTTACTTAAACAGCGTTTAAGCACATCAATTAAAACCTCGGTTGAGAGAGTATAGTGAGTTTTATTGCTGTCAGCAGGGCTTGAAACGATAACCGATATAGCTTCATCTCTTTGCTCACCAAACGTAATAAATTCAGCTAATGCTTTTTGTGTATTCATAATATTTGTTATTCTTGGCTCACTGTTACTAAAAAGAATTATAATGACTCAACTTAACTGCACTCAATGCCACAGTACTCTAACGTGTAATGTAGACGATATATCAGCGTGTTGGTGCAATGAGCTGCCAGCTATTTTACCGCTTGATATCACAGCAACAAGTTGTTTATGCCGCAAGTGCACGCTTAATAAAATAAATACTTTTTTAGAGGGTGTTTATACACAACCTATTAAAACCCAAATAAACTTTGCAAAACAATTTAGAGGTAACGAAAATTTAATTGAAGGGCTCGATTACACCATGCAAAGTGGTTACATGATATTTAGTAAGTGGTTTTTTTTAAAGCGTGGTTCGTGCTGTAAAAACGGTTGTAAAAATTGCCCTTATGGTTATAAAAAATAAACCAAAAGCTGCGCTTTTAACGTGAGCAAGCTCTACGTCTACAGCTGTTTTATGTCTCGTTCGTAGCAATTGGAAACGAATCACTTGCGCCCCATTCACTCCACGAGCCATCGTAAACACTTAAATTTTTGTACCCACATTCAGTAGCCAATAACGCTAAAACACACGCCGTAATACCTGAGCCACAGCTAAATTGTAACTGCTGCGCATCACCGACTACGTCATTAAATATCGCTTTAATTTCAGTAAGTGGTTTGGCTTCACCTTTATTAAGTAAATCCATAAAAGGTAACGAGCGACTATTTGGGATATGCCCGCTACGCATACCTTTACGAGGTTCACTTTCTTCACCAGTAAAACGCTTATAAGCACGTGCATCAAGCAATAAAGTATTAGGATCATCTATTGCGTTAAGCACTTGTTGACTATTAATAAAATACTCACAATTATAGCTTGCCGCAAAATCACCAGCACTTACAGCCTCGCTATAACTTTGTTGTACGTCGTAGCCGTACTCCAACCACTTTTTAAGACCACCGCTGAGTATTTTAACACTGTGATGCCCCATAGCTTTAAACATCCACCATGCTCTTGCTGCGCTAAATAAACCGCCATCTTCGTATACAACTATAAACGAATTGTTATTTACGCCTGCATTTTGCATAACATGAGTAAATTGCTGCTCGCTGCATATCGTACTTGGTAGCGGGTTTGACCTATCAGCCAGTTCGTTTTTTATATCAAAACGTTTAGCATTAGGGAGCATAGCTTTTGGTATATAAGTACCTACAATGCCAGGGCGCAGCATACCTGCATCAAATATCACTAATGCAGGGTCATTAAGTTGCGTTTGTAATTGCTGGCAGGAGATAAGGTTTTTCATGATTTATTTCGTGTTATTTATTTTATCTAATACGTTTCTTAACATTGTACTCGACGTATGAGATGTATACGAAAAGTAACATATCTCTACATTAAACTTTGCAAAGTCAGCTTCAATCTTTTGCCACTTTTCAGTGCCCTTCCAGTCATCACCAACAAACATTTTATCAAACTTTAAATTGTTCCACGCTTCTTCTTTATCATAATTAACCTGCGGGACAACTTCGTCAACAAACTTAATTGCTTCAACTATTTCCATGCGTTCTTGAAAGGGAATTACTGGCTTTTTATTTTTAGCTGACTGGCTTAACTCATCCGTTGTTATACCTACAATTAGGTAATCACACTCTAATTTTGCTCTTTTAAGAATATTTAAATGACCAATATGAAATAAGTCAAAAACACCCGTTGTATATCCAATTTTTTTCATTTAACAAACCTAGTTTATTATTTTTCAGTTTAAGAAATCCTTTTATAAAATATAGTAACGTCCAGTTAGCTTAGTTATTTTCAATTATGTACTCAACAATTCTTTGGCTCGCTTTGCCGTCTAACTTGCCCGCGAGTTTTTCCGATAAAGCTAACCTAGTATTAGCTAGCTTTTCTGGTTTAGCTAATTGTTCTACAACTAGTTTTTTTAGATTTTTATATTTACTAGCATGCACCGCAATATTTGCGTATTCCCCGTAATCTCGGTCCATACGTTTTTTAAAACGAAAAGAAAAAATTCCTTTATAGCTCCATCTCAACTTTAAAAAATCACACCAAATAACCGGCTTATTTAATAGTGCGAATTCAAATAAAGCTGACGATGCATCACTAATCAACAAGTCGGCTTTATCTAAAAAAGGCACCAGAGAATAATCCTCAACCTTAGCCAAATAAACATTTGGAAAAGTAGACCAGTGATTTAGCAGCGCTAAATGGCATTTATACTTTTCTTTACTAATCGAAAAATAATGAGGTTTTATTAAAATATTGTAATCACTAAAATGTTCAGGCCAGTTTTCAGGAAACAGTTCTAAGCTACTTGGATAAAATGTTGGCGCATACAAAATGGTCTGCTTTTTATCACTAAAGCCTTCTAATGAGAGTGCCCCATCAATTTCTTCATTATTAAAAATAGGATCTAATTTACAAAAACCTACATCAATAAACGTATCATCAGGGTACATACTCTGTAAGCGGCTTAATCTGTATTCACCTTCCACAAAACGTGCAGTCATAGCTTGGCTAGATTTAGTGTAATAACTTGATTTAGGGCCGATCCCATGTCCAAGCTGAGCACTTTTAGATACCTTATGTAAACGTTCTAGATGGCAAAATGAGTTAGCAAAAAATACCCAATCAGATTTTTTTTGCTCGTAGTAATCAATAGCTTGTAGCTGATTTTCAACCCATATATGTTCTAAATTGTAGTTATCTATAACACCTTGAATCAAATCCTGATGACTATTTTTATAAAAAACAAACTGACTTTTAATGCCTTTTTCGCATAACTTTTTAAATACTGGAATGTACTGAGGAAGGTAATAAAGGCTTTGAGTGTCAAAAATTATATTCATAGTATCGCCACAGTTGTTTTCTTTATATTCTACATTGAAAGCCACATAACAAAAACCAAGGTACTTATATTTTTATTATTCCACCACGTAGTGGTGCCATTTTTGAAAGTATTTTATTTTGCACGTTATAACTAATATTTTGCTCATTCATTGCGTTAACGAGTAAATCGACCACATGATTAAAGTCTTTTTCCGATATATTCATACCCGTATGAATAGCAATCATAGAATCGCCCCTGTACTCACATGGGCCTTCGAATAACATACACATATGGGAAATAAAACCATCACGAAAATGCGTAATATTAGCGTGTTCAAAGTAATGAAATACTTGCTCGTCGTTACCTATTTGATAGATAAAACTATCAACAAGCTTAGCTATACCTGCTTTTCCATCTAACTGCTGATAAAGCGACAGTGCAGGTTTATTTGCACAGCCTACTAATAACCCTGCGCATAATAAAAATACGGCTATATTTTGCATCACCAATACCCTGTTACCGATAAATACCAACCTGTTTGATCGTCAGCCCCTGCAATGCTTCCTAAATCAAGGTAAGCCGCTGTCACACTCACGTACTTATTTGGTATCCAAGCCACAAATACATCTTTCCAATCTTGTTCGCCTAAATTAAGGTTATTCGCTTTTTGACGATACTCAACACCTACGGCCAATTCACGGCTTAAAAAAAGTGCAGTACTGCCTTCAAACAACACCCTAGTACTGTCGCTTTCACCACCATAGCCTAGCAAGCCTAATTCATTTGCTTCGCTGTAGCGTGTCGTTAAGTTCCAAAACTAGTTGTAACCTGCAATCGCGCCTAAATGTAATTTACTGGCCGCTAAATAAAAATCGGTTCCACTGGTACTTTTCGCGCCAACTAACTGTGCAATAGAACCATCATCCAGTGATTTATGTAAAATGCCTGCACTTAATTGTGGCCACTCACTGTAAACAATATCGCCGTACAAACGTATTTTAGCACCTGTAATTGATTGCTCTATTTCAGCATCAAGTGCTGGTACATCAAATTGCTGTATTGCGTAACTAAATTCAACACGATTAAACAAGTTTAACTGGGCACCGCACACATCAAGAGTGTAATCGGTTACATCTGCCCGGCTACAAAAGCCATTTATCGAAAACTCATCATCACTGGCATAACCAGCTAGTTGCGCCCAAGGTACAATGCCTCCACCCGCATTGCCTTCAATTTGAGACACACCAGGAGTAGCAAGCAGTTTTCCACTGCTGGCTACACACGGTAAACTCATTAAACAAAAGGCAACTACGCTCCAATATTTAATGTGATACATAATGATCTAGAAGCCATTCTTCAAGTAATTCAGCTTTTAACGGTCTACTTAAATAATAGCCTTGTGCATGATCGCATTGCATACTTTTAAGCAACTCTAAAGACCCCAATGTTTCGACCCCTTCAGCAACAACAGAAAATCCTAATTGATGACCTAACGTAATCGAAGACTGCACAATAAACTGATCTTTTTGTGACTCATCAAGTTTTAAAATAAAACACTTATCTAATTTCAACTCATCAATAGGTAGCATTTTTAAGCGCCCAAGTGACGTTTGCCCTACGCCGTAATCGTCTAGTGATATTTTAACGCCAATTGCCTTTAAGTTTTCGAGTGCTTTAATACCTTTTTCTTCATTTTCGATCATATCGCGCTCGGTAAGTTCAATCGTAATCAACTTAGGGTCTACTTTATGTTTTTCAAGCGTACTGACCAAAGCTGAATGAAATCCCGAAAAGGCAATATCTTGCGCCGATACATTAATAGCGGCTTGTAACTCAATGCCTTTTGATTGCCAGTTAGCTACCTGTGCAACAACGGTATTAACCACCCACGCGGTTAGCTCAACAATAAGCCCCGACTGCTCAGCTAAATCAATAAATAGCTCTGGATTAACCCAGCTACCATCTTTTCGTTGCCAGCGTATAAGCGACTCAACTTTATCGATTTTTTGCGTTTTCATATGCAACTTAGGCTGATAGGTCATAAATAATTGGCCATCATCGTCAATAATTGCTTGTTTTAACTCATCAAGCATTATTAAGCGCTCTAAATGCGCCTCATCTTCGCCACTTTGATAATAATGAATACTTTCATGATCGCTCGCAGCACTGTCGACAGCAATCAATACACGGCGCATTAAATCATCGCTAGTAATACCTTGCGCTGGGTATTGCACAATACCGGCACTAAACCGTAAATTAATTTTTAACTTTTGAATGGTATAGCAAGCCTGTAACTGCATCATTAAGCCGTCAATGCCACTTTTTAGCTCTTGTGCTGCAGTTGCTGGGAATACCGTTAAAAATTCATCGCCGCCAATTCGCGCATGAAAACCACCTAGCTCATCAGAAAACTCACTAATACGACTTGCTACCGCTTTTAAACAATCATCCCCAACACGAGGGCCTAACTTATCGTTTATGTGTCGCAAACCCTTAATATCAATAGCAACAAGTGTGTATTCATTCGTTGCATCTAATTCATCCCCCAACACATCTAGCATTGCTGAACGATTATAAAACCCTGTAAGGGAGTCATGGCGAGCCTGAAAACTAATTTGTTTCTCACGTTCATTAATATCGTTACCCATGCTATTAAATGCATCAACTAGGGTCGTTATTTCTGTACTTTGTTTTTTTCCTTTAAATTCGAAACTATAGTTACCTTGTGCAAATTGCCTAGCAATAACAGCGAGTTGAGATAAAGGAGTAGTAAGGTTGTTTGCTAATAAGCTACTTGTTATAACACCTACAAACATGGTTAAAATAGCCAATATCATTAATGTAAAAAATAGCTTTTCAAAATCACTGTAACTTTGCGTTAAATCGGCACTGAGTAAAATAACAATTGGGTGAGAAAGTAGCGACGGTAAATCAATATCACGATTGCGATACACTAAATATTCACCAAAAAAGCGTGATGTGGTTAATGTATTAAAATAGTTCACAGGTTCAAAAGGGGTTGGGCGTTTAACTAAAGAGCTAATAACTAAATTATCCGCACTGCCTATAAAGCTTACATCCATACCTGTTAAGCTTTTAAGCTCGGCGGCCACTTCGTTATTTATTTTAAATCCGACTAAACTATAAGCAACTGTACGTGGCGCTTTAACGGGAAGTAAAATCACTTGGTAAAGTTCGTTATTTAAAACAACAAAACTAGATTGCTCCGAAGTACTTAATAATTCTTTCATTAGCGGCTGTAAATCGTGCCCGTAAATATCTTCGCTAGTATTAGCCGAAATTAATTTACCCGACAAATCAATTAACAACATTAGCTCGGCGTTTATACGCTGACTGTGGTTAAATAATACGCTACTTATTGTACCGGCGTCTCGTGTAGCAACAGCTTGTTTAAAGCCAAAGTCAGAGGTAAGTACTTTAGCGGCGGTTAATAATAGGCTCTCTTTTGACTTTAAGTATTGCTTGTATACACTTTGGGCAACGCTTATATCTTGGTTAACTTTTTCTTCTTGGAATTTACTCGTAGACCACCAAAAACTAAATAAGCTAACCACAGTGGTTAATAGCACTAAGCCAACGCAGAGTATGGTTATACGGTTTTTTAAACTATTAGTCATTTTGGGCCTTAAATTTACTGCCAAATGTATTTCGAAGCTCTGGGACCGAAGTATTTATGGTTATTAAAAGCTGAGTTTGAGAATTAATAGTAATTATTTTTTTATTCTCCAATGCGGCACGCTGAAGAGGATGCCATACAGTCACCTCAGAAGAAGTGGCTGGCAAAGTAACACGCCCTCTTTCATCTGTTTTATAAACAAGATCATTATCTGCCACATAAATATAGCCAATCATAGAGTCATGAATATTGCATCCTAAAACAACCACACCGGGCTTATCAAATACAATAGGGTCTTTTGGTTGCCCTGAATATAATTTTAGCTGAAAAGGCTTGGCTTGTGAAAAAGAATACACATGATGGCGAATATTATCGCTATTAGGAAAATTTACTTGCTGCCCCTTTTGAACAATTAATAATTCAGGTGAAAATTGCTTATTAACTTGATCCATTGTCGCAACCGTCTTTGATGTAAAAGCAGACTTTATATTATTTTGATTTAGCTCAACAACCGCATCTGGTAATGCTTGCCCATGTTGGTCTTGTATAACTAAATCAATATTTGCGCTCAAAGCAAAATGGCTAAAAAACAAACCTATCGCTAAAAAACAACGATTTTTTGCAATTTTTTGCAATGCTCGCTCTAACATAACAACACCAAACTATTAACGTTAAGCTAAGTTAATTAGAGACGAGCACTAATTGCAAGAATTATAGCCCAGTAACCACAAATAAAGACCGAGTAACTAGGTTAAGCCATCCTTTAGTCGTGTTATTTTACAATCAATCCGTATTCAGCATCTAAAATAGCAATTACTTCTTGGCGAGGATCGCTAGGTATAACAATATCTTTGCCAACAATTTTACTCGCAATACCTACATAGGTATTTGACACTTCAAGCATGACTGATTCTGGTAAAATATAATCTTTAGCAAGTTGTTCACGTTCACTCATACGGTCTTTATTTAATAATACATCGCTTTCTGGCACATTATTAATTAGTAACTGGCGAAAGCCTTCTTTAGAGTTTTCAACAATTTTACCGTCTTTGTAAGCAGCTTCATCCCAAATACGTGACGAATCAGGCGTACCTACTTCATCAATATAAATAAGTTGCTGCGCGCCATTTAAATCTTCCACATAACCAAACTCAAATTTTGTATCCACAAAAATTTGATCAAGCTTTGCAAGCTCATCGCTAATTAACCTAAAGCCTTCAACTAGCAGTTTTTCGTACTTAGTTACATCATCTGCCGACTTAAAGTTAAATACATCTAAGTTATTAGTAATGTTAGCACGCGTGATATTTACATCATCAACAGGTGGAATGTCGGCAACACCTTCAATAATACCTTTTGTTGAGGGCGTAATTAGAACGTTATCAAGCTTTTGGTTTGCTTTTAAGCCTTCTGGTAAATCAATACCACAAAAATTACGCACGCCTTTTGCGTAATCGCGCCACATGCTGCCTGTAATGTATTGGCGTGCAATCGCTTCTACTTTTACTGTACTGGCTTTGCGTACAATCCATACGTAAGGATGCGGAATATCAACAATATGGTTACCTGCAAGACCTGCTTGATCAAATAATTTAAACCAATGCGATGCAACCGAGTTAAGGGCGATCCCTTTACCTGGCACGCCATTTAACCCGTTTTCGCCTTGCCAAATACAATCAAACGCCGAAATTCGGTCTGAAATAACCATAATTGCAAGCTCAGTGCCTGCAGGTACTTTATAGTCTTTGTCGCTAATTAATCGCGCGCTGTCTTCATCTGTTAGCCAATAAACTGAACGAACCTTACCGCTATGTACTTCACCTTTGGTACGAATGGGTAAATCATCGTTTACATCTAAAACTTTATAGCTAGTCATGCTATCTCCGGGGTTAGGGGTGCTCTTTGAGCAAAGTATGGTATGGGGTTATGTGGGCTGTATAATAATCTAGCCAACCCTAAAGCTCAATCGGATGCTTAAAACAAATAAAGGCACATATTTATATGCTCGTTGGGATAAGGTAAACTTTACGCGTAAGCTAAATAACCTGAACTCTGGATAGTAAATCAATCTTAAGCAGTTATTTTCAACACTAACTGCGTTGAATTCACTTGCAATAGGCCCACTATTGACGCGTAAATTCGCCTTGTTTGCATTTAAAAATTTTGACTAACAAAAAGCGACTTTAATTATATTTACAGGTCAACCTCTTAGTTAGTTTCTTAACCCGAGTTTATCTTCGTCAGATTTATACAGGTATACATTTAATGATCAGCCTAAAAAACGTTACTTTTAAATGGCATAAAAACGATAAAAAACCGACTCTAAGGATTGCAGAGCTGGCTGTAGAAAAAGGCGAACGTATTTTTTTATATGGCCCAAGCGGTTCAGGAAAATCTACTTTATTAGCGTTACTTACGGGAATTAATACAGCCACCAGCGGTGATGTGTATATTTTAAATCAATGCCTAAACACACAAAGTAATACCAAGCGCGATGCATTTAGAGCCGACCATATTGGCACCATTTTTCAAAACTTTAATTTATTACCTTATTTAACACCTATCGAAAATGTCATTTTAGGGTGTCAATTTTCTAAAGTACGGCAAAGCCAAGCACTTAAACACGCCACAACATTACACAAAGAAGCTGAGCGCTTATTAAACGCACTTGGCTTAATTGAGCAATACCATCATAAAAACGTAGCACAGCTCAGTATTGGCCAACAACAACGTGTTGCAGCAGCCCGTGCTTTTATTGGTAACCCTGAGCTAATAATAGCTGACGAGCCAACATCAGCACTTGATGCAAATAACCGCGAAAGCTTTATAACATTATTATTTGAACAGGCATTGCATTTAAACAGCACCTTAATATTTGTAAGTCATGACGAAAGCTTAAAACCGTTATTCGATCGTTCAATAGATTTAACCCATTTGCAGGAGCAAATATGATCCTTGCTAAACTGGCTTATAAAAGCTTATTAAATCGTCGTGCCAGCGTATTTTTAACACTGTTTACTATTGCAATTAGCGTTATGTTATTGCTAAGTATTGAGCGTGTAAGAGTTGATGCAAAAAGTAGCTTTAGTAATACAATTTCGGGCACTGATTTAATTGTGGGCGCACGCACTGGTGATATTCAATTATTACTTGCGTCGGTATTTAGAATTGGCCATACCAACAATGGCGTAAGCTGGCAAAGTTATGAATATATAACCAATCAGCGAGGCGTAAAATGGAGCATACCTATAAGCCTAGGCGACAGCCATAAAGGCCAAGCTGTACTTGGCACTACTCTTGACTACTTTGAACATTACCGCTTTGCTAAAAAACAAAACTTAAGCTTTAACCAAGGCCATCCATTTTTAAATATTAACGAGGTTGTACTGGGGAGCAGCGTAGCTAACAAATTAGGTTATAAACTTGGCGATCATATCGTTATATCACACGGTATGGGCAATACTAGCTTTCATCATCATGACGACAACCCATTCAAAGTCGTCGGTATTTTAAATCCCACCGGCACACCTGTTGATAAAACGTTACACATACCGCTTGCCGCTATCGATTTAATACATGCCAGAGCTAGCACTAAACATGACGAACATGACGAACATGACGAACATGACGAACATGACGAACATGACGAACATGACGAACATGACGATCTTATCGGACATCCAAAACAAATCACTGCATTTTTAATGGGTTTTAAATCACCGCTATACACATTGCAAATTAGGCGCAATATAAATCAATATAAGCAAGAAGCATTGCTTGGTATTATGCCCACCGTAACACTGAAAGAATTATGGCAAATGCTCGCCATAGTAGAAAAAACACTGCAACTATTTTCCGCAATCGTCGTACTTGTTAGCTTACTAGGCATGCTAACCACACTGCTTGCAAACCTAAGTCAACGTCGCCGTGAGCTTGCTATATTACGTTCAGTAGGTGCCCGCCCTTGGCAATTATTCACACTTATAAGCATAGAGTCACTGTTAACTACTTTATTAGGCTGCTTAGTTGGCTGTGCATTATTTTATTTAGTTATGTATTTAGGTGCCGGCTACCTACAAAGCCATGCAGGTATTAGCGTAAATATAGCGATGCTCTCTTACTATGAACTCACATTAATAGGCGTTATTATGGTAGCTGGTTTTATTATTGGTTTAGTGCCTGCCACACGCGCTTACTTTTATTCTCTCAGCGATGGCATGAGTATAAAAACATAATTTTTAGGTATCCCATGACGTTTTTTAAAACAGCTTTTCAATATATTACTACTATTAATTTACTACTCGTAAGTTTTGCAAGTAATGCAAATCCACCAAAAGAGATTTTTTGGGAAGACTTAATCCCTAAAAATCACGTGCAAATAGACACACAAGCACAAGCCAATCACGAAGGCAGCGATCAAAATTGGGTGCAACCCGATCTAGACGCACCTGTAGTTAAAGCGTTAAACGGTCAGTCTGTAAGCTTACCTGGCTTTGTAGTACCACTTGAAGGTGACAGTGAAATTATTACTGAGTTTTTACTCGTGCCATATTTTGGTGCATGTATACACGTACCGCCACCGCCGCCAAATCAAATTGTGCATGTAACTATTAAAGGTGGCGTACCTATAGACAGCCTGTATGACGCAATCGTTGTAACTGGCATTATAAGTACAGAAACGTGGTCAGGCGAAATAGCCCAAGTAGGCTATAAAATGAAGGCAGTTGGCGTTGCGCCATTTGAACTTTAATTAACTAACCTGAACTGCTGATAAATTTATACCAATCTGCTTATATGGGACCTATTTAACGTTAAGAAAATTACGCTAGAACTAGGCAAAAATTTTTGTATCTAGTTATTCTAAATAAAAAATTTTTAACGACGTTATAGTGCAATTTAATCCGTTAAATTGATCAAAGATTTATGCAGGTTGGTATTAAATACCGATATAGCGCAATATGTTATTAGGGCGTGTTGTTCTCTGGTGGTTTAATTTTCAGTAGTATGTTTGGTTTTTAGGCAAGGCAGAACCTATGTTGTGTGATACTCCCCATAAATAGGCGATACGCAGCATAAATGCCAAACATGCGCCCCCCTTGGGTTCGCCCTAGGGGCGATTGACTCTTTGTTGCTCGGCTTTGACTTATTCTTACATGGATGTAAGCCAGTAGGGTAAAGCAGGAGCCGTTATCAGGTTACAAATCTCGAGCCGAGATTAAATTGCCCCTAGATTGAACAAATTTCAACATGCCCTAAACCGCTTAGTCAAAGTTTAGGTTAAATACTTTTACTTTTTCAGTTAAAAAAGGAACCACCAGTGCTAAATAAAGATCTGCCTTCTCTAAACAAAACAAGCGAATTTAAATATTTGTTTTTTGTAAATTTATCGTACTCGTTTAACGTTTTAAGACCCATAGAGCACGAAATAAAAAAGCGAGGAGGCAGCGTTGCTTGGTTTATTCCTACTGGAAGTGAGGCAGAGGGCTTTTTACAGCCTGATGATTACCAGCTTCTCAACATAAAAGAAGTTAAAGAATATAACGCCAATGCCACACTTGCGCCTGGTAACGTGATCCCTCATTTTTTTCCTGGGATTAAAGTGCAGGTTTTTCATGGCTTTGATTCGGGCAAAAAGAACAAATTTAATATTAGAGGATTTTTTGACTTATATTGCACACAAGGTCCAAATATTACTCAAGGGTTTAATGATATTAACGATGGCACTTGCGACGTAGTCGAAACCGGCTGGTCAAAGTTAGATCCTTTATTTACTGAGCATAAAGACATAGCGCTATATCAATCTGATAAGCCTACCATATTATATGCCCCCACTTTTTCGCCAAAGCTAACAAGTACCTACAAGCTTTACCCTTATATTAAAGCGCTATTAAAAACACAAAACTGGCAGTGGATAGTAAAGCTTCATCCAAAAGCGACAAGCGAAGAAATTGAAATGTATAAATCACTCGCCTGCGAAAACCTCACCTTTATTACCACCGGTGATGTGATTCCAATTCTACAGGCTACCGACATTATACTGTCTGACACATCATCAATTATTACCGAATTTGCATTACAAGAAAAAGTAGCCGTTGCGTTTAACAACCGCAAACCTAAAGACTGGATGATTAACTTTAGTAACGAAGCCGACCTAGAAAGTACTTTAATAAGCGCTTTTCAAAAAGATGAGCACACATTAGAAAAAGTAAAACAATACTGCGACAGCGTTCATCCATACAGAGATGGCAAGTCAAGTGTGAGGGTATTAGGCGCTATTAATAATTTAATTTGTTCTGGTACATCTCACCTAAAAAGAAAACCTTTAAACTTACTTCGTAAATTTAAAATTAGAAAAAGCCTAAATTACTATTGGTGGTCATAACTTTAAAGCCAAACAATCACATATAAAACAAAGGATTATTGGATTTTTAGGGTTGAAACTTGTTTTAGCTAGGCTTTTATATCAATTAGCTCAATTAATACCAATTCACTTAATTAAGTGAGCTATTTTGAGGTAAGAAAATCGTGTCGATAACAAGGCAAAAATTTCGTTATTTAGTTATTCTATATCAGAAATTTTTAACGCAGTTTACGTCAGATTTGATCCCTCAAATTGATTAAGTATTATTGCGGATTGGTATTTATGCGCCGTTATAACCTATATATGGGAAATAAAAACACTCTAAACTAGATACGATTTTAATCAGGCTTTATATTTTACTAAGTACTTCACGTAAAATAGTGCTCGAAGTATGCGTAGTGTAAGGGAAATACATTATTTCAACTCCCCGCTTAGCAAAGTCTTCTTCTATTGCGTTCCACTTGTCAGTGCCTTTCCAATCGTCTCCGACAAACATTTTGTCAAATTTTAAATTATTCCACGCTTCTAGTTTGTCATAATTAACTTGAGGAACAACCTCATCCACAAACTTAATCGCTTCGACAATTTCTAGCCTTTCTTGAAAAGGGATTACCGGCTTTTTGTTTTTAACCGATATAGATAACTCATCGCTTGTTACCCCAACAATAAGGTAATCACACTCTAGCTTTGCGCGTTTAAGTACATTGAGATGACCAATATGAAACAGATCAAAAACCCCAGTGGTATAGCCTATTTTTTTCATTTCAAAACCTACGACTAAAAGTAACACCCTAATAATTTAGTACGTAGGATAACATAAGCATAAACATGAATAAAAATCAGGAACAAACCAATACAAACCTGCACTAAAGCTAACATAGTATAATTAACCTAAACTCTGGATAATAAATCTATCTTAAGCAGTTCTTTTTAGCGCTAACTGCGTTAAATTCACTTGCAATAGGCCAGCTATCAATGCGTAATTTCGCTTTATTTTCACTGAAACTTTCTGACTAGAGGAAATAAATTTAAATACCATTATGGTTAAATAAAGTTGTAAAAAGCCTGAATTTTATCCACGTTTAAAATGTAACTCTACTTTTTATACTTTACAGCTTTTCTAAAACGTATTCTGCGCGGCTTACTGCAAATTCTTTATCTTGTTCTACAAACAAACCGGTTACTACCGAGTTATCAACAATCATTGCGTAACGTGAAGAACGTACACCGCCAAAGCCAGCGGTGTCTTTATCAAGGCCTAATGCCTTAGTAAAGTTTGCATCACCATCGGCAAGCATGGCAATCTCTTGTGCGTTTTGTGAATCGCCCCATGCTTTCATAACAAATGCATCGTTAACTGACACACAGTAAATAGCGTCAATACCTTTTGCTTTAATTTTATCAGCGAGGGTAATAAATTCTGGTAAATGAGCATTTGAACAGGTTGGTGTAAACGCGCCTGGCACAGCAAACAGTACAACTTTTTTACCTTCAAATAACTCACTGTTCGTCAATGTTTGCATGCCGTCGTTAGTTAATTGCGTAAGTGTTACAGCCGGTAACGTTTGGCCTTGTTCAATCATAATAAATCCTTAAAAAAATATTGAAACGTAATGAATTTTTAGCTTATCGCTTAATGCGACTAACATACAGCTTTGTTTATTTTTTAAGGCCCAAGCTACCTTTTATTGTTTGCATTTGCTGCTGTAGCTGATTACGAATATCATCAACAAGTAAACTTGATTCACTCACTTGCCCTTTCATGCTTTGCATTGATTTACTAAAATTGTCGAGTAAGCTACTTTGTTGCTTTGCCAGTTCCATTGCCTCAAAAGCAACGCTGTTTGCACTTTGAGCATTACTAGCTACCCCTTCGGAGTTTAGTTTTAGCTCTTGAGCATTTTGTGTTTGCGACTGTGCACCGTTGGCCAATGCTGATATTTGCGTAGACACCACTCGCGAGTTTTCAGTTAACAAGCTTAGTTGATCGTTTATATCGCTAAGCGATCCTTGTGTTTGCCGCGCTAACTGCCTTACTTCATCAGCCACCACAGCAAAGCCACGTCCGTGCTCTCCTGCACGTGCTGATTCTATCGCTGCATTTAGGGCTAAAAGGTTAGTTTGATCGGCAATATTACGAATAACCTCAATAATTTTACCCACTCCATCAACACCTGTTAGTAACTCTTGTATGCTTTGCATTCCTTGTTCTACACGCACTTGCGTATCAGAACTGGCATCTAACATATTTGCTGAAAAGCCCAAACTTTGCTCCATTGCAGTAAATGTACTTTGTGCGTTATCGGCCACCTGTGCATTAATATCATTTACCTGCTCGCCAATACGTTGAATGTCGCTTAATAAGTTTTGGTTTTGTTCTACTTGCCCATGGCTAAGCGATGCTTGTTGACTAATAGTGTATAAGTTTTCGCTCATTTGCTGCATAAAACTGTTAACCACCTTTAGCATTTGTGCCCGCTCTTGCGCTTCAGTTCGCTGCCTATCGATGAGTTGATTAAAAACTGCGCAATCTCACCAATCTCAGTTTTTGAATTTTTACTTTCAATACTCTTAAGTTCATTACTTTCAATTAAAAAAGCAAAGCCATCTCGTAATTGCCTAAGCGGGTTTAATACTTGATTACGTTGTACAAAATAAACGCTCGCAGCCAATATAACCAACGTACCTATTGCAACACAAAATACCCAAATTACTTGCTGCTTTAAATTATCTTGCTCCGCCTTAAGCGCCTGCTCTGCATTAATAACCGTATTTGAAAGTGCACTAATTTGTGAGCGTAACGCATTAGAGCCATTTTCTCGTAACTGAGTTTGCTCAAGAGTACTTGCTAAATCACGCGGATAACGATTAGGCCAACTGACAAGCTCTGACTTTATTTCGTCGCCAAGGTCTTCGGCTTCTTCATCAATAAATAGAGCGTCTTCGTCAACGGCACTCATAACACCTAAATTAGGAAGCTGCTCAATAGCTTGTTGCTAATTTATTTAAATTTACGATGCTTTGTTGCAAGCTTTGTTCTGTGCTTTTATCGTACTGAACAATAAGTTGATAGGTAAATAAAGATAAATTAGTTACTTCAGTGTAATAATCACTCGCCAGAGAGTAATACATTAGCGCATGGTTATTTTGCTCAGGTGCTTTTTTAGCATAGCTAATTAATGTTGATGCTGAGCCTGCCATTTGCCTAAGCGCGCTATCAAGTAGTGCGGTTTCGTTACCCGAAAGCTTACCAAGTGCACGGTATTTGCCATTTATGTCATTGTTGAGGTTCGTTAATTGCTGTTCAAGCGTTGTGCTTAACTCACTTGGCAATATAGATAATTGATTAACTTTAACATTGTTAATTAAAGTAGAGGCTTGATTTAAATATTGGTTGTCACCTTGGTCTAAGTAACGCCCTAAATAACCGGCTAAATCAACTAAAATAGTATTTTTGAGTTGGCTGTATGCGGTATTTTGCTGCTCTAGCTTAAGTAAAGTTTGGCTTGCCCAAAATAAGGTAGAGCCTAATAAAATACTCGCCAAAGCCAATAATATAGCCAGTAACCGGGTGATAGATTACACGCGCATAAATATTAGCTCCAATAGTGAGTGCGCGCTTAGAGTATTAATTATTTATGACACTTTTATGTAAACCATCTTTAAAGGCCGAGTTATTCAACAATTTTTAATGTAACCAATACAAAAGAACTGCTTATAACAATATGATAAGGCTGCGCCTAATAACCATAAATACCCTCAATGATTGAAAGCTCAAAGCGGTAAACTTTTCGTTTAGCCTTTGCTTTTCTTCTTTCTTACTCAAGCGTTTATTGTTAACCTCGCATTTACGTTTTTACTTGAACTAATTTTGCTAACGGAATAATTATGCTAAAAAAAATATCGCTGCTCGTCGGGTTGGCAATCAGTGCAAATGCGATAGCTAAAGGTGGCGTATCTCCTTATTTACCTTTAAATCAAGCACCCGAACTTGAGCACCAAATACAACGTCTTTTAGCGGTTAGTAAAAATACGCATATAATGAGCAAGCCTTATAAAGCGCACGATATTTACAAGGTTTTGCAAACTGTAAGACACTCCTACCCTGAGCTTTACCAAACATTGTCGTATCAAATTAGTCCTTACGTGCAAAGCGATGCCGGCACTTTTGCCAAAGTAACACTCGCTGCGGGCACAAAAGATAAAACTCTTCCTAATCAACGCGGCCAAACCACTAAAACTAATTTAATAGTTGAAGGCGGTGCGTATGCTAATTTTGGCCGTTACTTTGGTGTAAGTGTTGCTGGTATAGCTAACGAAAACGAAATACTCCCAACACAAAGCTTTGTTTACCTTGGTTATAAATATGCTCAGCTAGATATTGGCTACCGCGAGCATTGGTACTCACCATTTAACGACAGCGCCATGTTGTTAAGCACACAAGCTAAAACCACGCCTTCTATCACGCTGAGCAATGTAGAGCCAATTACCAGCTTTAATATTCGTTATGATATGTTTATTAGTAAAATGACAGAGCAAAGCGGAATTCTCGAAAGCACAAAACAGAAAGGTGTTACTCGTGAGTACAAGCCAGGTAAACCGTATCTGTTTGGTTTACACATAAGCTTTGCAGCTACCGATAATTTAACCATTGGTTTAAGCCGTTTAATGCAATTTGGTGGCGGACCACGTAGCGTAACACTAAAAGATTTTGCCGAAGGATTTTTTACCCCTGGCAGTAAAGATAATATAACTACTTCTGATGCAGAAGAGGTCGATGCAAACTTTGAACTTGGGGATCAGCTAGGCTCTATAACATTTGCTTATAATAACAGTATTTATGCACTGCCTTATGAGCTATACGGTGAGGTAGCACTCGAAGATACATTAGGTGGCTCGCGTAATAACGCATATAGCTTTGGTATTTATTTACCTTTTATTGCTAACAACCACAGCTTACGCTTTGAGCATAGTAACTGGCAAAAAGGTTGGTACGCAAGCAGTATATACAAAGATGGCAACCGCAACTCAAGTAATGTTATAGGCCATTGGGCGGGTGATGATCACGACTATAGCGACTACACTCCAGCTAAAACTATGAGCGTAAATTGGCATTGGCAATTAAGTAAAATAGAAAGCTTAAATACCACCATTCGTATGCTTGAAAATAAAAACGAAGGCTATAAAACAAGTTACGAACTACAAACAGCGTACACGCGCAAGTTGAGTAAACCAATAATGGGCGCAAAAAGTTGGGGAGCTGAGCTGTATCAAGGAAAGGATGTATACGGGGAAACATTTGCTAGGTTAGCCTTATTTGCTAATTTTTAACACCTTGTAGGTGCGAATTTACATCCGCCCATGTAACGTGGCTTGAGTGTTTAAAAAGTGAGGTGTAAAACCTCACCTACAACATACGCCAAACCGTAGGTGCGAATTTACATCCGCCCATGTAACGTGGCTTTGGTGTTAAAAAGCGAGGTGTAAAACCTCACCTACAACATATGCCAAACCGTAGGTGCGAATTTACGTCCGCCCATGTAATGTGGCTTTAATGTTAAAAAGCGAGGTGTAAAACCTCACCTACAACATACGCCAAACCGTAGATGCGAATTTACGTCCTCTCATGTAACGTGGCTTGGGTGTTTAAAAAGCGAGGTGTAAAACCTCACCTACAACATATGCCAAACCGTAGGTGCGAATTTACGTCCGCCCATGTAACTAGATTATTAATTTTCTCCGTTCATAAGTATATTTAAATGCTGAGTAAACTCTTTTCCTAGCTTTGCGTCACGCATACCGTACTCAACAATCGCTTTTAAATAACCTAACTTATCGCCACAGTCGTGTGAGCGCCCGCTCATATGAAATGCTTCAACCGTTTCTTGTGTCATTAATGCATCAATAGCGTCAGTTAATTGAATTTCGTCGCCTGCGCCTACAGGTGTTTTAGCCAGTAATGGCCAAATATTTTTACTTAATACATAACGCCCAACTACCGCAAGGTTTGAAGGCGCTATATCTGCCGGCGGTTTTTCAACCATGGTTTTAATTGCTGCACTCATCCCTGGGGTAAGTTGCACGCCATTAATATCAGCAATCCCATACTTGCTTACATCTTCCTGTGCCACAGGTTCTAGCATAATCTGGCTTGCTTGAGTTTCGTTAAAGCGCTTGATCATCGCGGCTAAGTTTTCAGTTTTTTGATCCGCCGTGTAGGCATCGAGTATTACATCAGGGAGTAGCACAACAAAATCGTTATTACCTACAATTGGCTTTGCACATAAAATTGCATGCCCTAGCCCTTTAGCCTCACCTTGGCGTACACTCATAACCGTTACGTCTGTTGGGCAAATTGAGCGGATTTCGTCAAGCAGGGCGCGTTTAACGCGCTTTTCGAGAGTGGCTTCTAGCTCGTAGCTTGTATCAAAGTGGTTTTCAATCGCATTTTTTGAGCTGTGTGTAACTAACACTATATCCTTAATACCTGCGGCTACACATTCACTAACAATATATTGAATCAGAGGTTTATCAACTATTGGCAGCATTTCTTTAGGAATTGCTTTGGTCATTGGTAACATACGAGTGCCAAGGCCAGCAACAGGAATAACAGCTTTCATGGGTAATCCTTTATTTATAAATGAGTTGTTAGTAAATTAGCAGGTATAAAATAGATAAGGGCTGAATAAAACAAAATGAGTAAGGATTCATAATTACTAACTTGAAAGTGATTTTTGAATTAAATTTGTCTTGCAAAGAGGTTTATATAAAATAGGAGTATTATTTATTAGGCATGTATTTAAATTTAATTATATTAAAAGTTAAAGCGCAAGCTTTACCTAAAAACTATTAATTCCAAGCTAATTGGAGCTTTCACTTGGAATCAATTTTATTTTACGCCTTTATAGATTAATCGCTACCAAACAAATCTCGCGTATATACTTTATTTTTAATATCAATAAGTTCTGCAACCATGCGGTTAGATACAACAACGTCAGATATTTGTTTAAATTCACTTAAATCTTTAATAACACGAGAGTTAAAAAATTCACTTTCTTGTAATACAGGCTCGTAAACTACAACCTCAATACCTTTAGCCTTAATACGCTTCATAATGCCTTGAATCGATGAAGCTCTAAAGTTATCAGACCCTGTTTTCATGACTAAGCGATACACACCAACCACTTTAGGGTTACGTTTAATTATTGAGTCGGCAATAAAGTCTTTGCGTGTCGTGTTCGCATCAACAATGGCACCAATAATGTTGTTTGGTACATTTGCATAGTTTGCACGTAGTTGCTTTGTATCTTTTGGTAAGCAGTAACCACCGTAACCAAACGAAGGATTATTATAATGGTTGCCGATACGTGGGTCTAAACTAACACCTTGAATAATTTGTTTACTGTTTAAACCATGTGCTTCAGCGTAGCTGTCTAGCTCATTAAAATAAGCCACACGCATTGCCAAATAGGTATTTGAAAATAACTTAATAGCTTCGGCTTCAGTTGAATCAGTAAACAACACTTCAATATCTTTTTTTATAGCGCCTTGCTGAAGTAAGTTAGCAAACACGCTTGCGCGCTCACTTTGCTCACCCACTACAATACGCGATGGGTATAGGTTATCGTGCAGTGCTTTACCTTCGCGCAAAAATTCTGGCGAAAATATTAAATTATCAACACCTAACTTATCTTTAATACCATGAGTAAACCCTACAGGCACTGTAGACTTAATTATCATTACAGCAGTTTTATTGTGCGCCATTGCATCTTTAATCACAGCTTCTACTGAGCTAGTATTAAAGTAGTTATTCTCGACATCGTAATCGGTAGGTGTTGCAATAATTACAAAATCTGCATTTTTATATGCCTCTACTTTGTTGGTAGTGGCTGTGAAATTTAAGTCACTACGTGTTAAAAACTCACTAATTTCGGTATCAACAATAGGCGATTTTTTATTATTTAATAGTGCTATTTTTTGCTCATCAATATCTAGCGCCACCACTTCATTGTGCTGTGCTAATAGCATAGCGTTAGAAAGCCCTACATAACCCGTGCCTACTACAGCAACTTTCATATTAATCCTTTAAGATTATTCATAATTAATAAGTAATTCTATCAGAGCCACAGCCCAATACGAATAATTAAAAACTATAAACTAGAAAATGCAAAATAGAAGCCTGCTAGTATTAGCCTGTATGTAGATTGGCTTTATTAAGCATGTATACAGTTAACTCTTTAAATTAACTATATTATCTAACTTGTTAACTTTAATTGATTTTTCAGATTTTGCATTCCAAACTAAATCGCATATGCCATCAGTTGGATTAAAACCTGTTGGCGCATCTAACAATAATTGGCGAATTGTTTCGTGATCAAAATTATGGCATGCAATATCTAATGCTTCTATAAATACATTAAGCTCAGCTAATGGCAGCATTACTTCATTGGCGGTCATTATGCGCTCATGGGTTGTTTCTCCCACGTTATCGCCAATTAATAGTTCTTCATAAAGCTTTTCGCCTGGGCGCAGGCCTGTGCACTTTATTTCAATGTCGCCATGTGGATTAGTGTCACTTTTAACCTCAAAGCCAGAAAGGCGCACCATTTTTGTAGCAAGGTCTTTAATTTTAACAGAGTCGCCCATATCGAGTACAAATACGTCGCCTCCTTTTCCCATTGCGCCAGCTTGTATTACTAATTGGGCGGCTTCTGGTATGGTCATAAAAAAACGAGTTATGTCGGGGTGAGTCAATGTTATTGGCCCACCTTCTTTAATTTGCCTGCGAAATAATGGTACAACCGAGCCACTAGAACCTAGTACATTACCAAAGCGGACCATACAAAAACGTGTTTTATGCTTAACGCCTTGTTCTTGCGCTAACCCTTGTAAAACAAGTTCTGCCATACGCTTAGTTGCGCCCATAACATTAGTTGGCCGTACCGCTTTGTCGGTAGAAATAAGTACAAAATTTTCAACTTTAGCATTTACAGCAGCTTTTGCGGAGTAATAAGTACCAAATACATTATTGCGAACACCTTCCACCACGTTATGCTCAACTAAAGGCACATGCTTATAGGCTGCGGCATGGTAAACTGTTTGAACTCCAAAGGCTTTCATTACCGTTTCAAGGCGGTTAATTCGCTGCACAGAGCCCATAATAGGTATTAGTTCTAGTTCTAGGGCATTATTGCAAATGTATTCGTTGAGCTCTTTTTCAATTGAATATAAGGCAAATTCACTTTGCTCAAATAAAATTAATTTAGTTGGTTTTTGCTTAACTATTTGCCTACAAAGCTCCGACCCAATAGAGCCACCTGCGCCAGTCACCATAACCACTTTTTTAGCTATATTGGCGGTCATTAAATCAATTTTTGGTGATACAGGGTCTCGGCCTAATAAATCTTCAACGCCGACATCTGTAATTTCGGCAAGTTTAGCCTTACCTTCAACTATATCGGTCATACCGGGGATTGAAAGTACCTTAATTGTTAATGGCTCTAATTGGGCGAGTATTTCTTTTCGGCGGGCACGGGTAGCACTCGGTAATGCTAGTAATACCTTACTAACTTTACGTTTAGTACTTAGCTCATAAATGCCTTTAAACGCAATAACAGGTACTCCCTGAATTATTGAACCATGCTTTGTTACATCATCGTCAATAAATGCACTAACAAAATACTCAGGGCCAGCGCCTAAAGCAGTGGCTAACTGACGCCCAGCAGCGCCCGCACCATAAATAATAATGGACTCTTTTTTACTTGTGGTCATTTTACCAATAATTGCACGTACCAATACACGTGCCCCACCCACTGTTAGTAAACACAGCCAAGCAAATATAAACGGCATAGTACGTGGTATATTTATACCCATAAAAAAAGCAATTAACACTAGGCTAACTGTTGTTATTACTGTACCTAGTACGATTGCCCAAATGGCTTGAGAGTTCATGTACCTAAGCACAGCTCGGTACAAACCTAAACTTATAAACGTATATAAACTAACCGGTGTTAGTAGCGCTAAAAGGAGCCAATTATCTAAACGTTGCAGTGGTTCAAAGCTATCAAGCCTAACAATAAGAGCCAACCAAAAAGCAATTACAATAAATAACGTATCGATGAACAAAGTAATAATGCGTTTTTTAGCGCGTGAAGCATTTAAAATAGAGTGTATAAAACTATCCACTGACAGTTCCTTTTATAATTAGGTTTCTACAAACAATAGTTATCACGAGTACTTTTTAGCGATTAGCCAAAACAATATATAACATAAAGAGCAGTGAACAAGAGTAAATCAAAGGTCGCTAAAACTCTATACTGCTTTCATTTTTAAAGCGTAGCGACCTCTTTACCTATTTATGGGCATTTTATTTAACTAATTATATACAAACCTATTTTGTAGCGAGACTAAAGACATCTTTAATAACTTGGATTGTTTTGGCTATTTCGGTTTCAGTCAGCGTTGGATGCACTAAAAACATCAGTGATGTTTCGCCTAGCTTAACTGCATTAGGCAAGCGTTTTTCTGGGCGCCATGGTGTGTTGTCAAACGCTTTTTCAAGATAAACCTCAGAACAACTGCCTTGAAAACACGGTACGCCGCGCTCCACAATCGCATTAACTATACGGTCACGATCCCAACCTTCTGCTAATTGCTCAGGCTTAATAAACATATAATGCTTATATTCTGCGTGCTCGCTGTGCTCTGGCACTGTAACTAAACGCACACAACTAAAGTCGCTTGCAGCACGATCGAGCAACGCACCATGTGCTTGGCGTTTTGCAGTCCAGTTGCTCATACGCGTTAATTGAATGCGACCAAGTACAGCTTGCATTTCGGTCATACGCCAATTGGTACCAAAGCTCTCATGTAGCCATCTAAAACCTGGTGGATGCTCTCTATTATAAATAGCATCAAAGCTTTTCCCGTGATCTTTATAGCTCCACATGGTTGACCATAACTCTTTTGAGTTAGTTGTTACCATGCCGCCCTCGCCGCCGGTTGTCATTATTTTATCTTGGCAAAAGCTCCACGCGCCAACATGCCCAATACTGCCTACTGAGCGGCCTTTATATTTGGCGCCATGCGCTTGGGCACAGTCTTCAATCACATAAAAGCCATGCTCTTTACTCAGCGCCATTATTTCATCCATTTCCGCTGGCATACCCGCTAAATGAACAACAATAACTGCTTTAGTTTTTGGTGTAAGTACTGCTTTTATAGATTCTGCGGTAATAGCTTGACTATTTAGATCGACATCAGAAAATACGGGGACAGCACCAGATGTAACAATACTTGAAGCAGATGCTAAAAATGTACGAGGCGTAGTTATTACTTCATCGTCAGCGCCTACATCTAAGGCTTTAAGTGCTAAATCAAGTGCTAAAGTGCCATTACCAAGCGCTATGGCATATTCACTATCAGCCCAAGTAGCAAATTCTTTTTCAAATTCACGGCCTTCTGTACCTGTCCAGTAATTAACTTTATTAGATAGAACAACGCGGCTTACAGCATCGGCCTCTTGTTGTGTAAAGCTAGGCCAAGGAGAAAAAGGGGTATTTAACATGATGTTCCTATTAATTTTGTATAGAAATAGAGTCTTATTTATTGCGGCGCTGCAGGAGAGCCAAATGCAGTTATATTATTAGGTAAGTTTTTTACAACAGTACTACCTGCACCAATCATACAGTTATCACCAATTACTATTAATTGTTTAATTTGGCTACCAATACCAACCCAACTTTTACAACCAATAACAACCCCTCCCGCCAATGCAGTGTTAGGGCATATATGAGTAAAGTCACCAATAATACAGTCGTGCTCAATAATAGCAGAAGTGTTAACTATGCAGCCAACGCCTATATTGGCAAATGCATTAATAATAGCACCTGCAAAAACAACACTTCCTTGCGCTATAGTAGCGTATTGGCTTATAACTGCTGTAGGGTGGATTAGTGTGATTAAATTAAAACTATTTTGTTTTAATAGCTCTATTTTTTGCTGACGTATTTGGTTATTACCAATAGCGACAATCGCATTATTAATGCGTTTATTATCCATATTATTTAAAGCTATTAAGTCAGCGCAAGAGCCATATATTGGCCAGTGTTCAATATGTGTTTTACTTGGGTAGGCATCATCATAAAATTTAACTATAAAACCAAGCTGCTCGGCAATATCAGCAACTACCTTGCCGTGCCCACTAGCCCCAACTATAGCTAATTTTTTAGTCATTTTTAGAGCCTTTAAATGGCTCAATGGTTACATGGCCATCAGCGCTAATGCCTTCGCGTACAAACACTTTTTTTACGGTAAGTAATAAAATTTTAATATCGAGTAAAAAGCTTTGGTTATCGACATACCACACATCCAGCTTAAACTTTTGCTCCCAGCTAATAGCATTACGCCCATTTACTTGAGCCCAACCAGTTATACCTGGGCGTACATTATGCCTGCGTGCTTGCTCGCTGCTGTATAGCGGTAAATATTGCACAAGTAATGGCCTTGGCCCTACTAAGCTCATATCGCCTTTTAATACATTAAATAAACCAGGTAGCTCATCTAAACTAGTCGAGCGTAAAAAAGCACCAAATGGAGCCATCCGCTCATCATCCGGCAGTAAATTACCTTGCTTGTCTTTAGCATCCAGCATGGTTCTAAACTTCATCATTTTAAAAACGTTACCATTTAAGCCTGGGCGGTCTTGGGTAAATAAAATAGGTGAGCCCAACTTAAGCCTAATTAATACGGCTACAACCATTATTACGGGTAATAAAATAAGTAATGCGAATAGAGCAACTAAAAAATCAAAAGCGCGTTTAATCATTTATAGCTTCCATTAGTGTTTTTTCTATTCTGGTGGCCATAATATCCCTTGAAAAATGTTCGTAGGAAAGTATCTTACAGCTTTCTATTGCTTTGGAGTATTGGCTTTCATCATTTAAAAAACACGAAATACTTAAAGCAGCTTGTTCGTAATCACTACTGTCAATAACTAAGCCGCAACGGTGCTTATTAATAAAATCTTTTTGCCACCCCCCGTAATTAATCGCTATGGGGGTTTGCGATGCTAGTGCATCAAATAATTTATTCGCAGAGTTATGCCACATCTCTTTTATCGAACCAAATAAAGACAACGATAAGTCAGCGGCCGATAGCAAGCCAACAATCTCTGTTTTAGGTACTGGGGATAATATGTAAAGATTATTGTTTAAAACTTCAGCTTTTATGGCATCATCAATCACTTGCTGCTTTTCCATACCATCTCCAATTGCAACAAAACATAAATTTGGGTCAAGTTTCTGGGCCGCTTTAGCAAGTTTAACAATATAGCCTACCTTATTAATCAAACCAAAAGTTCCGGTATAAACTATAAGCTTACGGCCATTTACAAACTTTAATTTAGATTTCAAGTAATCTTTTCCTACACTGATATCTACATCAAATAAGTCTGTATCGCAACTATTTGTAGCAAGTGTTACATTCGCTGCAGGAATGCCATGCCTTATTATGCCATCACACATACCTGGAGACAGCCCAATAAGTCGTTTGGAGTTTCTATAAGTATATCTTTCAAGCCATTGAGCAAATTTTATTACCCATTTGTTTTTTATTACACCGGTTGCTATTGGCAGCTCAGGCCAGAGATCCCGAACTTCAAATACTAAAGGTACTTTTTTAAATTTGGAATAAATCAAACCAGGTATCGCAATGGTTAATGGTGTGCTAGTAGCAAACACTACATCGGCCTTGATAGAGAGCGACTTAAATGTAGAGCGAATTGAAAAGCTGATAAATTTAAAAATACGTTTTAAAAAACTATCTTTGTTTGAATAATTAAGATGGAGAACATGTAAATTTATGCCATCAATTTCTATAAAATTCCAGCCATTACCTAATTGATAGCTATCAGGAAAATAGGCAGAGCTAGTTACAAAAGTAACATGGTGCCCATTTTTTATTAATCTTTTAGCCATTTCATAGGAGCGCGTACCAGCATTTGATTCTGGTGTAGCAAAATACTGATGTAGATAGATTACTTTCATTAATTCTTCACTTTTTTTCTTTGGTATTGTCACTGATAATAGGGTCAAAAATATCAATCAGTTTTTTAACACCTAAACTACTAAGGTGGTTAGAATCAGAATAAAATGATCCATTTTCATCTGCAAAGTAACAATTCGATTTATCACAAAAATACTTATGTGGAAGAATATAATTCCCCCCCATGTTCCTTAAGAAATAATCTATTATATCACCATATTTAGCATAGAATTCCTCGACTTCTCTTGAACGCTTTAAAGATGTTCCATAAAACATCAAGCTCCGACTAGCTTTGGATGCAAATTCATAACCAGGAATATCTAAAGGACCTAATAGATAAACATTTTTTCCTTTTTTATTGAAACTATCAATCAGTAATTTTAGCTCCCTCTTTCTTAAGCTAAAGTCACTATCTATAAAATTATAGCCAGCTTGGTCCACTAAATGATCAAAATGCCAAGTCAAAGCTAAAATAACTGTTTTAATCTTTTTATCCTCAAGCACACTGTGATAGTTTCTTTGTGCTAAATTTAAACATTCTGAACTAATATTATAATTAATTGTTGGTAAACAACCACTAAGTGGAATTAGTAGCCCTCTCTTATTAGAACTGGTAAGTGATTTTTCGAATGCAGGTGCATACATCTGGGCATGTGAATTACCGACCAAAGCAACAGTAAATTCTTTACTTACATCCTCACCAAAAGCACAAGCACGAGTTCCATTATAACTTCGATATTGGTCGATTGAGCACCTGTAATGAGTGCCTATATTCTCGGACAGTTTGTTTACCATATCTGAGTGCCTTTCCGGAAATCCCTTATAGTAGAGAGCAATAGAAGAGAACAAAATAAGACAAAAAGAAGATGAAACAACAATCATATAAGTTTTTTTACTAGAAGAAGCTTGCCTCAAAGGCTCCTCAATATATCTCCATGAAAGAGTCGATAAGATCAAAGTAAATAGTAAAGAAAGCAGAAGTATAAACGTGCTAGGAGTGTCAAGCCAAACATAATTAACAAATACGACGACGGGCCAGTGCCACAAGTAGAGAGAAAATGATATTTTACCTACAAATCGCATACTATTAAGTGACAATATTTTATTAATTAACAACGTTTTCAAATGGCTTTGGCATAGGAACATACATGCTCCGATTGTTAGTAATGTGGCATCAGGAAAGGTTACAGGCACATATATAAAATTAACTAAAACTAATGTGATGCCGATAAGAGAAAGTGCTCTCGAATAAATTTGGGGCTGTCTTGAAAGCTCAAAAGTTGCAAACATAGCTCCACATGCAAATTGCCAAGCTCTGGCTGGCGTTAAAAAAAACGCGGGGTTGCTACCACCTATTGATAATAAGTATATATTTAAAAAAAATGATAAGAGTATTAATATGCTAAAAATAAAATATATTAATGATTTACTTCGTGAGTATTTATATAAACAATAAAAGAATAAAGGAAAGAGAAAATAAAATTGCTCTTCAACACTCAATGACCATATATGTAACAGCGGCTTCAGAGTGTCATTAAAACCAAAATAACCTCCGGTCCTCCAGAAATAAATATTCGCACTAAAACCTATTGATGAAAGAAGGCTTTCAGCATATCGCATTAAGTCAGGTGCTGTCATTAACAATAGCGCCATTATAGACGTAGTAACTAAAACTGCTAACGTAGCAGGTAAAATTCTTCGTACCCTACTGAGGTAAAAATCTTTGAATAAAAACCTCTCTTCCAGTATTTTTTTATGGATAATTTTGGAGATTAAAAAACCTGAAATCACAAAAAACAGGTCCACTCCTAAATATCCATTAGGTATAACTGTTGGAAAAAAGTGAAAGACTATTACTAAACTAACAGCAATGGCTCGCAGTCCATCAATAGATTTAATATATAACAAATGTAACCTCTTAGTTTAATGAAGAACTATAGTGTTGTACAAAACGAAAATAAAATAAAAAGAAAATAACCGTAAACGTAAATGGGTCCAACACATAAAAAAAGTTTAATGGTGCTTCAAGAAAGAACAAAAGCATGACCGTCACAGAAAAACCTGATAAGAACCCTATATTGACCTTTTTGGCAAGCGTACTAGCTATTAACTTTGCTCCATAACTAAGATACAAGCAAATGACTATGATACCGACTGGAAAAAAAGGAAAATAAAGCATAGATGCTAAGATTCCAGGAGAAGCCCCCGCACGTTCAGGGTTACCTATAAAAACTCTAGTCTGGTTATATTTGTTGATTACGTTTATTTCATCATTTGTGAGTGGTAAACCAAAAAGTAAAGAAAACCTTTTATTGATTGTATCAACTACACTCTTTGTAAAATCAAAGTTATGGTTTACATTGAATATATCGTTCAGTATCGTCAGTAATGAGGTGAAGGACGATGATATTCTTGGCAGTATAGAACCTAAATAATTATGTAATACATTTAGAAACTCTAAAGAGTATATTTTTTCACTACCGACCTTATTAGCTAAGCCAATAACGACAGCAACCAGCATAGTAATAATTAGCAATGCAAATAGCCCTATACCTTTCAGTGAAATTAACCCTAAAAAATTAACCCTAAATAAGTTAGGTCGTGTAAATAGTAAAATTACAATTAACAAATGTAAAATTTGCATAGATGAGGTTAGGCTGAAGAGCATAGAAAAGAAGATAATAATTAAATTCCTTTTAGTTTCAGCAGTTAAATAACCGTAATTACAAGCTTCAATAACATATGAAACAATTATTACGGAAACCATAGGCTTAACTATCCATAAGGCAGACACCAGTATTCCTGATTCCGAAATTCGACTCGAATGCCTAAAGTCACTAGAAAAATTGATAGTAAAGTACAGAGAAAGCAATAAAAATATACACGATAAAGTTATATCGACATTTTTTTTGAATCTAATTGAAGCTTTATTAAAATTCAACCCTGGAGAGTGGTGTACAAAAGAAGAAACCACAAAAAAAACAAGACAAAAAAATAAAAAGAAGCAAAAGAAGCTAATGTAATTATAATCGCTTAATCTATAATATTGGTTAAACTCTTCAATATAGAAATAACTAAATACAACTCCAGGAAAATACATTAAAAATATAAATAGAACAATATATAAGAGGAGCTTATTCACTTAACTTTCCTAATGATGCGCGCGGGTACTCCACCATATACTGTATCACTAGATAGATCCTTAGTAACCACACTGTTAGCACCTACAACGACATTATCTCCTATATTGACACTTGGACATATGAAACAATTTGAGCCTATCAGAACGTTATTCCCTATAGTAACATCACCAACATATAACTTCTTAACACCTGTAGATACTAGCTCACTGGCAATAAATGAAGAAGTATATATTTTAACGTTATGAGCTATTGATACATTAGAACCAATAGTTAAATGACTACCTTCAACTACATTTATATAAGAATAAAAGCTGATATAACTATTTTCACCGACAGTGATTTTACCATCACCTGAAATCCGAATTAGATATCCGTTAAATTTAAAGCTTTTAATTAAGTTATATTTTTTATAGTAGCCACGATAAACCACAATTTTAAATAACGCGTTTAATAATCTATAAAACATCTTTATGCTCTCCATACATTCTCTTATTAACGAAGAGAACTAAATAAAGTAATTGAAATGAAAAGCCAAACAAAACAGATAACGATACATTATCGACAGGGCTAGCAACTCCAAAACTAGAGCATAAGACCATAACCGTAATGCCTAATGCTGTTGCAGTAAACACTTCTTTATTATTTCTATAGTACATCATAAAGCCCACGTAATACTTACTAACACCATATATACAATAACCTAAAGACACTTTTATTAAAGTATATAAATAGCTGTCACTCATAAAACCGTACACACTCAAGTAAAGTAAAAATTGAGTACTAATAATAATACTAGTCAAAATAAAAAACACTGGTAGAACCCTTCGCTGAGTACTCAAAAAAAATGCTCTAGAATCATAATGTTTTAATTCTGGCAATTTTTTTACAAGATACCCTCCCCAAGCAGAAGCAAAATTATTGACTAGAAAAAGAGTGGTTGAGCATACAACAACTATTGAGGAGTAAATCCCCATTTCCTTATCCGAGACTAGCTCTTTTAGAATGATCTTATCGCCCACAACCATAAATGACATCAGTACGCTCCCAAATACAACTGGATAACCATAGCGAATTAACTCTCTGATATTATTCATAGACTTGATATAAAGCTTTAAAGATAGTTTTATATTAAAGGTTCTTATTAAAATAATTAAAGATGAAGTTCCGACTATAAGTGTTCCTATAGTATGACTGTAGATTACTGCTTCAAGACTATTATATGTGTAGTAGGCGCACACTTGTAATATGCTAACTAGAACTACAAACCCTATAAATAGATTAGAATATACTTTAAACCTTTGTTCAACCCTTAAAATTGAAACTAAGATCATAACTATACTGTAAAAAAAGGCGCTTATCGGGGCTAAGTACCCCAACGTAAATAAAGGAGTAAAGAGGAGAGACTTAATATACATAAAAGCTAAAACCATCATCATAATACAAGGCATTATTAAAAAGACCGATGTAGTCAACATAGCTTTGTACTCGCGTAAATTTGTATTAAACCTAAATACTGTTGCAGCAGCAACTGCACCAAATGGTATTAAATTTAGAAGTATAAGGTATATACTCAGCCAGTATGTGTATAAACCATATTGTTCTGATGTCATAAAAAAAGAAAACGCGATAGAAACACCTAGGTTTAACAAACCGGTTACACCACTAACTAACGCAACAGACCTCAATATCTTAAGGAAATTCATTTTTTATTTTGTCTCAATTTTTCGAAGTGAAGTGGAATACTCCCACTCCAAAAATAGCAGAATAGTACATAACGACAACCTTCTGATATAGGCTTTCCTCTATGTATACCTTTAGTATCTGAAAACGCTACAGCCCCTTCTTTTGCTGTAAATTCTGTTATTTCTTTTGATCTTTTCTTTAAATATTTCTCAATTTCTTTTTCTGTAAAACGATATTGCCCAGTTTTAAATACACCTAAAAGATATGCGATAAACACATCTAATTTACAGTGAGATCCTTTAATATATTGAAATGGCCCATGATTAGTATCGACATCACTTAAATAACAAACAGCTTTAAATTGATGTCTTATTGGGGAGTCTCTATGCCATCCTCCTCCAGAGCCTAAGTTGCCTTTTTTTTCGTCAATTCGTGCAGCGAGCAACATACCACTAGGTTCTGAACAACCTGTGTAATTTAATAACCCCTCTCTTATTTGCGGATGCTCGTAAAACTTGTTGAATTCATCATCAATCTCGTTGATAAAATACACTCTATGATCCGCCCCTGAGTCATCAACCCACAAATTTGTGTTTTCACTCTCTATGTAGTGGTCTATTTTGTCACGGAGCTTCATACATTCTTCTTTAGTATAAAAGCCGTCGATTTTTACGAAACCTGTTTCTTTTAAAATTGCATTAATATTATTATTTTCTGCACGGCTAAATAGAAGCTTAAAACTTCTTATAAGCGACTCTACTAACTCTTTAATAAAGATGACCAGTACTCTCATATAAATAACCTTTAAATTACTTTATAAATTGGGAAATACGTTTAGAGTCTATAATATTATATAAATTCTCTATAGATGCTTTGCGTTGTATCAACTTACTATCTGGAATTCTATAAGTATATATGGGAGCATCGTATATTTTATTCATACTAAACACAGCTGTAGAAAGAGTATGCGAAATGCTTAAAGGGTAGATTTTAGCTTCTAAAGATATTAGCTCTATTGGTAAGTTTAATTTTAAAACACTAATAGGTAAAGTATTTTTTATAGCTTCTATCTCAATTTTACTTTCACCACGGTGAGGAATATATACATATTCATCTGCATCAATATATTTAATAATTGCACTTAATGCTGTTATATAAGTTTCCCTATCACAAATTCCCTCATCAACAAATTTAGCCCCAACAATGACATGCTTTTTACTTAGTACTTTTTCTTCACTAACTAAAAGTCTTGTATTTTTAAAGTCGTTGCAGATTTTGTTTTTTACGTATTCTGGAAAAATCGTAAACCTTTTAAAGCATTTATTGATAAAAGTGTTATTTATTGTAGCCACACCATCATCGAGAAGGATGAATTTTTTCCTACTAAATATCCGCTTTAAAATTTTAAAAAGAACTGAGTTAGCATCGCCTACAACAGTTGTACCTTTAAATAAACTTACAATAATAAATAAGCCATAATAATATAACTTTTGGTATAAATTCACGATTGTAATTAATTTCGTGTTTTGGATATCCAGTAAATTGATTAAGTTTATTAATTGGTTGTCATTGGACTCCTTGCCATTTAGCCGCACATAAATTTTAGAAAAATTGTGGCCTAATTTACTTAGCTCATAGCTCTGTAATAATTGAAAAGGAGAGTCTACGTAAGCAATCATGCAAACATATCTCTCGATACCGCTGTACCAGCCTGTAAATCTACGCTGGCTTTTTTACCTAATACATCGTTCAAATGCTTAGGGGCTAAACCATAGCCAGGTCTAATACTTTTTACATTTTCATGAGTAAACAACTCACCTTCTGCAACATCCTTCACCACGTAAAGTGAGCGTCTGAATATAGCATTTCCTTTCTCACTCTCTTTGCGCTCGTAATTTACTTTACCAACCGCTTCCCATGCTATTTTAGAGTCTCTACATAACTGTAATAACTCTGGCTTTTCTAATGAGAAACTATCATCCGGTCCACCGCCATCCCTATTAAGCGTGACATGCTTTTCTATTAAGCATGCGCCTAATGCCACTGATGTAATAGCCGTTGTATTATCGATAGTATGGTCTGAAAGACCCGTTAATACATCAAAACGAGTGGCCATATCCGCAACAGTCGCCAGATTATAATCTCCTGAGGGCGCTGGGTAACCACTCACACAATGCAGTACAACAAGCTCTTCACACCCTGCATTTCTGGCAGTTTCTACTGCTTCACGAATTTCTTCCTCGTTAGCCATGCCTGTTGATATAATCATTGGCTTACCTGTTTTAGCAACGTACTCTATTAATGGTAAGTCAATAACTTCAAACGATGCTATTTTATAAGCAGGTGCACCAAGTTCTTCGAGTAAATCAACAGCAGTAAAGTCAAACGGCGAGCTAAAAATAGTAATACCTAACTCTTTGGCTTTTTCAAATAAAGGTTTGTGCCATTCCCACGGCATGTGTGCTTCTTCATATAAGTCATACAGTGTTTTACCGTCCCATAACCCACCTTTAATTAAAAATTCAGGGTTATCGCTTTTCATTGTTATGGTATCAGGACGATAAGTTTGCAGCTTCATTGCATCTGCACCACACTCTTTTGCCATTTCCATTATTTTGTAGGCATTTTCGATATCACCGTTATGATTCGCTGACATTTCAGCAATGATATACGGCGCATAGTCAGGGCCAATTTTTCTGTTATCGATGGTAATAAATTTATTCATAAATCCCTCACTCTACAGGTTGTCGAGTAAATTGCTCTTCATTAATTCGTTGGTAGCCAGCTCGGCTAAACAAAACTTGTGATGCTGTATTTTCTTTTAATACAACAGCATGTATTATTTTTTTAGGATGTAATATATCTATTTGTTTTAAAGCGAGTTTCGCAACCCCTTTACCAAAGTACTCTGATGCTATAAAAATGGAAATAGTATACGTATTTGCAGCGGTCATATCTAACCTAACCACTCCTACAGGAATCCCTTTTTCATCTTTTCGATTGGTTAGCTCAATGACATAAAAGTAGTCATTTTTACTTGCTAGTTTTTTAGTCATCCAAGCACGATGTTCAGCTAAACTCGGAACGTCTTTATTAAGTGCATAACGTCGTGTTTCGGGTTTACATTGCCAAGCGTGCACCTGTTCAACATCAAGCTTTGTCGCTAACCTTAAGGTTAGTGAACCGCTAAATAATTGAGTAATATGCTTCATGATTCGCTTAACACCTTGCCCATCACATAACTGCAGGTTTATTGTTCGCATTTTTGAATAGTCTGCAATTAACCGCTCATACGCCTTCATAAGCGTTGTACTAACCGCCTCTAACTCAACGCTAATTGCAGCACCAACAGCTTCTAAGTTTTTACAAATAGTTTGCTGGTTATCAGCTAGTGCAATAACAATACTCGGTAACCCGACACAAGCACGCTCCCATGACGTTGAGCCTGGCGCTCCTATGGCAATATCATGCTCACACATTAGAGCAGCCATATCGTCTACAAAATCAATGTGAGTCAACCATACACTATACTCCACAGCAAACTCTGTAACACTTTTGTAATGAGGTGCTCTTGCGCTAAGCAATACAGTTGTTATAGGCGGGTTAACGCTCTCTTTTAAAACTTTAAGTACTTGTAAACTTGCATTGGGGGCGTCTATGCCTCCCATTGACAATAATACACGAGGTCTATTTTTTAATGTACTTACTGCTGCCAACTGCGACAAATGGCGAGATGAAAAATGAGTGTTTATAATCGCGTATTGCGTACCTGTTAAGGCGGTGGTCTTAGGGTTTAATAAATGATATTCGCTTGGCTCTCTAAGCAATGTTTGATCTATAATCAAGTCTGCAGCGTGATCTCTTACTAAATCGTCAATTGCAATAATTTTACAGTTATACGCTTCTTTTACTACCTTATGCCACTGTGCACCAATACCATAGTGGTCTGTAATGACTAAATCAGGACTATCAAATGCAGTAGCGCATTCTTGGGCATCATCACACTCGCTAACTTGCAACCAAGCTGCATAATCCGCAGTCGAGGTTGGTACTAACCAATCTGCAGGTTGCTGTAATTCATAAATAGAGAAACCACGCTGCTTTATAAATGTGACTAAATCTCCGTTTTGCGGACGAGTTGCGAATACAACTTTATGACCATCTAGTTTTAGCCTATCTGCCAATACCAAACAGCGCATTATATGTCCGCTACCTATATGAGATGAAGCATCAGCACGCATGATAATATTCATTACCATGCAGTCCAGCCACCATCTACTTTAAGGTTTGTTCCGTTTACAAATGAACTTGCACTACTGGCCAAAAAAACTACTGGCCCTTTCATTTCATGTGACTTACCAACTCTAGCCATAGGTACTTTAGCCGCTAATTTAGAAATAAACTCTGGAGAGTTCTGTGTATTTGGAAATGGACCTGGGGAAATACAATTGAAACGAATACCTTCATGGCCGAACTCACAAGCTCCATATTTAGACCATTGTATTAAAGCAGCTTTTGCAGCACCATAAAATGGTGGATTAGAAGAAAGTGGATTTTTGTACATACCTAAATCAGGACTTACTGTTCCGTACATGGAAGAAATATTTATAATAGAGGAATAACCTATACTATGAACCGATTTCCTTAAAAGAGGCAGGCTAGCTTGAAATATATTATTAGCAGAGCTTACAACCAAGTGATAGCTATTTGCAAAATCAAGCTCATTCGAGTGCTCTATAGTACCACCTTTTCCATTGTAAGCATTGTTAACTATTATTGATAATTCACCTTTGTATTGCTCAAAAAAGGTTTTGATAGATTTACGATCAGAGATATCAAAACAAGCAGGTTCTGCATGTAATCCCATAAGTTTTATGAGATTAGAAAGCTCTGTAGCTTTCTTAAGGTCTCGTGAGTTAACAAGTACATGAGCCCCTGCTTCTGCAAGTCCTATCGAAATATCTTTCCCTAGGTAACCTGTAGCACCTGTAACTAATACTGTCATTTTTTTTAAATCAAATGCATTAGGATTTCGAGTCATAATAATCAACTCCAGTAAGAAGGGTTTAGTAAAACTTCATTGTTATAAAAAGTATTAGTATCATTAATATAATTTATTTGCTCAGGGTTAATATCATTAAGTAAGAAAGCATTCATATTTAGCTGTAATTCATCTACTGTATTTACACCCATTACGACACTATCTATCCAAATATGAGACTTAACATACCTGATGCATAATTCTTGAATATTTCTGGAATTAGTAAAGGATTGGCATTTATCTAACCAACTAATCATTAATTCAGGTTCATCAATAGAGGCTTTTTTCCAGTCATTAGGATTTTTTGAAAGAATCAATCCTTGGAGAAAAACACTTCTGACATGAATTATCAGCTTTCTTTTCTTTTTAATATCAAGAATAGCTTTTTCATTTTTTTTCCATTTGCTGTCAAGTATATTGAATGGAAGCTGTATATGAGTTATTTGCTCATACTGAAGAGCTAAATTTAGCTCTTCAGGTGTCTGTACTGATACGCCTAATTCTTTTATCTTACCTGAAGAAGATAGTTTTTTTAATATGGAAAGTATAAAACCGTCAAACTGTATTAAGTGTTCAGCCCTATGTAACATCAAAATCTCAATAGAATCTACTTTGAGATTATTACAGGAAATATAAATAGAGTCTCTAACTTCCTTTTCAACTTCATCTAAGGTAGAGCTTTTCTTTAAACTCGTTAAAGTCCCTAATTTAGTTATAACTTTACTACTATTTTCACAATTATTTTTACCTAGCCAATCTCCGATAACTTTCTCGCTATCACCATAGGCCCTAGCCGTATCAATAAACTGTATCCCACCATTCAATGCTAAATCGAGTATTCTATGAGCCGTTTTATCATTCATTTTTCCATTTTTATTTGTTATTCCATAATCAAGCCCCATTTGAACGCAGCCTAATGAAAGCTTAGTTGTGTTTATCTTTTTTCTGTTGTTTTGTTCTAAAGATTGAATTAACGACCATGTAGAGACTTCAATTGCATTTTGATATTTAGAGAAAACTTCTGAGACTAGAAAAAACTCGTCTAAAGTATCTATGGTGCAAACTAAATCACCTAAATTTTTATCCAAATATTTTAGAAATAAGTTAACTCCATACTCCCTTCGAACATAAGGCGTTACATGCTCTAGATCATGTAATGATGTAGCTAGTTTATTAGCCTCTCTTAAGTGTTTTAGGTAAGTTACTTCTACAGATACTCCGTAAGGTAGACCGCATTCAACCCCATTAGCTATTATATATTCATACTTATTTTTTTTTAGATCCTCAATAACTTCATTTATTAATCCTGAATCAGGAAAAACATTATCTGCAGTTAGCCTTACAACTATAGTATTGTCTGAATGGCATGAGAATGCCTCTACGAATCGACTCAAAACATTACTAAGATTTCCCCTATAATGCTGAATATCATAACTTTCTAAAACCCGAGATAAAGCATCGTCACTATTTTCATTAGATGTTAAAACTACAGTTTCAAAATTATGATTATTCTTAGCCCTCTTCGCGGCTAAAACAGCAACAGGGATATTATTAATAGGTAGTAAAACTTTCCCTGGTAATCGAGACGAATTACTCCTAGCTTGAATACCTATAACAACGCTCATGACAAGATCATTTCCAAAGTACTAATAACTTCATTTTGTTGTTCATGAGTCATACCATGAAACATTGGCAATGAAATAGCATTGCTGTAATAACTTTCTGCATTTGGAAAGTCACCTTGTTTAAAGCCCATTTTTTGGTAATAAGGCTGTAGGTGCACAGGAATATAATGCAGGTTTACACCAATACCGTTTTCTCTTAGCTCGTCAAACACTTCTTTGTGCGTTTTGCTAATTTCATTTAGGTTTAGACGAATAACATATAAATGTAAGCCAGAATAAGTATTAGGCAACTGATAAGGCAGTATAATCGGTAAACTAGCTAGCTTGTCATAATAACGTACCGCTAATTCATGACGTGCAGAAACGAACTCACTTAACCGCCTCATTTGCGACACACCGAGTGCAGCTTGCAGCTCTGTCATACGGTAGTTAAAACCTAAACCCACTTGCTCATAGTACCAACCACCATGCGATGCATTTTCCATTAATGCTTCGTCACGTGTTATTCCGTGGCTTCGGTAAAGTGCCATTTTATCTGCAAGTGCTTTGCTATTCGTTAATGCCGCACCACCTTCTGCGGTGGTAACAATTTTAACAGGGTGAAAGCTAAAAACGGTAATATCGCTGTATTCACATGACCCAATTGGTTGCTCTAAATAACGCCCGCCTATTGCATGTGAAGCATCTTCAATGACTTTAAAGCCATACTCTATTGATAACGCATGGATTGCTTTCATGTCACATGGCTGACCACATAAATGCACTGCAACTAAAACTTTAGGCAAAATACCTTCTTTTTTAGCACTAATAAGCTTTTCTTTTAATGCTACAGGGCAAAGATTATAAGTTGCGGGATCTATATCAACAAAATCTACTGAGGCTCCGCAATATAAACCACAATTAGCTGAAGCCACAAACGTGATAGGAGTCGTCCATAAAATATCTCCTTCACTCAACTCAAGCGCCAAGCAAGCAATATGCAAAGCTGACGTTGCACTATTAACGGCAAGTGCGTGATCTGCACCTGTCGCTTTCATAAGTGCATTTTCAAAAGCGGGAACTTGTGGCCCTTGCGTCAAAAAATCCGACTTTAGAACATTAACCACTGCATCAATATCTGCTTGAGTTATATCTTGCTTTCCATACGGTATCATTTTGTTAGCCTTGCACTTCAAATGATGGATCTACATGTTCAACAATAAGCTCACGCAAGCCTTCTATTGTTTCCCACTCAGTGTTTGTTCCTGAGTTGTATTTAAAGCCAAATGGTACTTTTTCAGCTTTATGGTGAGCAAGGTATTCTTCTTCGGTATATGTATACGATACAGATGGTAAAATTGCGTAATAAGGTCCCAAATCAATCGTATTTAACGAGTCAGTATCTGTAATCATTTCTTCATGTAGTTTTTCACCTGGGCGAATACCTACATCACGCGTTTCGCATTCAGGTGCTACGGCTTCTGCGATGTCTAAAATTTTGTATGACGGGATTTTAGGGATGAATATCTCACCACCTAGGTGGTTGCCCAAGGCAAACATAACTAGATTAACGCCGTCTTGAAGGGATATATTAAAACGAGTCATTTCATTGTGTGTGATTGGTAAAACGCCTTCTTTTCGTTTTTCTAAAAAGAAAGGAATAACAGAGCCACGAGAGCCCATTACATTACCATAACGAACAACGCTAAATTTAATATCTTTAGAGCCGCGAATATTGTTAGCAGCAGCAAATAATTTATCTGATGCAAGTTTAGTGGCACCGTATAAGTTAATTGGTGCACATGCTTTGTCTGTCGATAGTGCAACCACATCTTTTACACCACATGCTAATGCAGCATGAATAACATTTTCAGCACCATCTATGTTTGTACGGATACATTCTGTTGGATTGTATTCAGCGGTATCAACTTGCTTAATAGCTGCAGCATGAATAATTACATCAACACCTTCACACGCTTGTGTTAAACGTTCTTTGTCGCGCACATCACCAATAAAAAAACGTAATTGCGGGTAATCGTATGCTGGATATTTTTGTTTTATTACAGACTGCTTTAATTCATCACGCGAATAGATGATTATTTTTTTTACATCTGGGTAGCGCGCTAAAATAGTTTCTATAAATTTCTTACCAAATGACCCTGTGCCACCCGTGATTAAAACTGTCTTTTTGTTTAACATATTATTTCCATAAAAATTTAAATTAACCTAAGTATATTGGATTTACTTGTCCGATTTATACTCATAATTGTAATAACCATAATACCCATAGGCGTTACTCGCTTTTTTAACTACGCCGTTAAACACCAAGCCTTTCACGTCTATGCCATTTTGTTCAAAGCGATTACGCGTTAGTTCTATTTCACGTAAGTGGTTTTGACCAAAACGCGCTACAAGCAAGGTTGTACCGGTATGGGCACTTACAATGGCAGGGTCGGTTACTGCCAATATTGGCGGTGTATCTATAATTACTATGTCGTAAGCGGCACTAACTTCTGCAACTAGTTTACTAAAGTTACTATGCATTAATAACTCAGAAGGATTAGGTGGTATTTGCCCACGGGTAATAACGCTTAAACCTTCAACCTTAGTGGGTTTAGTAACTTGCTCTAAATTTAAACGGCCCGATAAATAATCACTTAAGCCGTCGTCCCATTTTAAACCAAACTGGGTTTGTAAATAACCTTTACGCATATCGGCATCTATAACTAATACCTTTTTGCCACTTTGAGCCAGTACAGCCGCTAAATTCACTGATACAAACGATTTACCTACGCTTGGGCTTGGACCCGAAATTGCAATTATATTGTTTTTAGATTCCATCATCGCAAAGTGTAAGCTAGTACGCAGGCTGCGTAGTGCCTCAATAGCTAAATCGGCGGGGTTATCGAGTGCAAGTATCGACTTAGGTTTATTTACTTTGTTTTTGCGTACCTTTGCGGTAAAGCCACTTAGTTTATCTTGGTAATCTGAGTGCGGTACACTTGCGTAAACAGGTATACCCAAGGCTTCTATTTCAGTTGGGTCTTCTACCCCTTTATGTATGGCTTTTTGTATAAGTACAATAGCTATAGCCAACATGCCACCTAGCATAGTTGCCATTACAACAATTAATGCTTTTTTAGGTTTTACGGGTTTGCTGGTATTTACCTCGGCGTAGTCAATTACTCGTACATTACCCACAGTGCCTGCACGTACTATATCAAGCTCTTGTGTTTTACTAAGTAATAGTGTGTAAATTTGGTTGCTTACTTCAACATCACGCTTTAAGCGCAGTAGCTCTTGTTGAGTTTCAGGTAGGTTACCTACCTCACCAATTAGCTCGTCTTTTTGCTTATTTACAGCCGCTACTTGCTCAATAATACTTTGATATGCGGGATGGTCTTTTTTAAATTTGCGCCCTAGTTCTAAGCGTTTTAAGTTAAGCTCTTGTAGTTTAGTTTCAAGCTTTACAACTTGCTCAAGCACGCCTTGGGTCTCTAATGTTATATTTATTGATTGGCGTTTTATTTGGTAGTCGTTAAAGCGTTGCTCAGCATATTCAAGTTGTTTTTTTATCTCTGGCAATTGCACTTCTAAAAATTCGAGTGACTTTTGCGCCTCTGCGCTGCTACGTTCAACATTACGGCGTACATAAATAGCTGCCACTTTATCTAGCACTTTTTCGGCATAGCTTGGTTTAGTACTTTGTAAGCTTAAGTTAATGATGCCTGAGTCTTTGCCTTTTTCACTTGCACCTATTTCTGCTTGAAGGTCTAAAATAGTATTCAGGCGATCTTTACGGGTAATTATAAACTCGGTACCTGGGCGTGCATTTAAACTGCGTATGGTTAAGTTAAATTTACCATTAGTGAGTTCTTCACCTACTTTGCCACTTAATATTTGTTCGCCATTATCATTTATTAGCACAACACCGTTGTTATTTTGCACTATAAGCGTAAATTCTTGCCCTATAGCGGTACGTGGTACATCAAACCTAAATACGTTTATGCTCTCTCCGCCCCAGGCGTAGCTGTTAGCGCCAAAACTTGGCTGGGCTAAATCGCCCTCTTCCATTGGGGTATATTTACGGTAAGCGCGGCTGCCTATAAACGGGAATAACTTAGGCTCTGCTGTTACATCAAGTTTTAATGTATCTACCGCTTCACCTATAATACTGCGCGACTTTAATAGCTCAATTTCTGTTACCGCAGCCGATGTACTTTCAAACATGCCTGCCATGTCGTCAAAGCCTGGGACTGAGCCACCGCCATCTTCAACTTGTATCATGGCTGTTGCTTGGTACACTGGCGTGCTTAACACGGCATATACAACACCTATAAACATAAATAGTGCGGTAATTCCCACAATAAAGTATTTTCGGTCGAGCAATGTACCTAATAATGCCATTAAATCAATTTCTTGCGATGGCTGTACTGTGTTATTGGTGTTTTTATTATTTGCGTTATTAGCGCTGTTATTCGGCTGAGCATTCATTAAATTAGCCATTCCTTATAAATACTTTTGCCAAGCGCTACACGCGCTGTCGATTAATGTATAAACGTACTCAAAAGCCTCTTGGCTTTGGCGGTATGGGTCGGGTATTTCGGCGTTATTAATCCATTTTCCTAGTAAAAATGTTTTACCGCGCGCTTCAGGATAACGCGCATGTACGTCGTTTAAATGGCGCTCTTCCATCACTAGTATTACGCTGTTTTGCGCTACTAAGCTTGATGTAAGCTGCTGCCCTTGGTGAGCATCCATATTAACGCCGTGTGCGAGTGCTATTTGTTTGGCTTTTGCATCTGCTGGTTTGCCTTCAAGCGCTGTTAAACCCGCTGATGATACTTTAATATTTTTACCTTCGAGTTTTGCTTTTAATACATACTCACCTGTTGGGCTACGGCAAATATTGCCGGCACACACAACTAAAACAGAATCAAACATCTTAATAAATCCTTAGTTGTTAATGTCGTTTAAATTATCAACAGTCGCTACCGATGGTAATAATAAACTAATTACACGGTTCCAACGCGCAAGTGGCGCTGATGTTACATAAACTATATCGTGCGGTTGTAGTTCAAATTGCTCAGCTAATACCATTGCGGCTATATTTTTAGCATGTAACTGGTAAACATTAGCAATAATACCGGTTTGCTCAACATTACTTTTACGCAGTACAAATACACCATTAGCATCGGCTGTATTTTCGTTCAAACCGCCCGAGTCGCTTAGCGCTTCGGCCAAGTTTAAGCCATAACGATTAAGGGTTACTGAACCGGCTCTTTTTACATCACCTAATACAAACACTTTTTGCGCGTCGTTACGACTAACATGCACTATATCGCCGTTTTGTAATAATCTGTTTTGCGAAATGTCACCATGGGAATAAAAGTTATCAAGTTGAATAACTTCTGTTGTATTGCCACGGGTAAACGTCACCGTTCGCCAATCTGCTTCTTCTGTTAAGCCACCGGCTTGGCTTAGAGCATCTATTAAGGTAAGTGGAATTTCGGTTACTGGGTATACACCGGGCTGTTTTACTTCACCAGTCACATACGCTTTTTGGCTTTTAAAGCCAACTACTTTTACGTCTACTTGAGGGTCTTCTATTACGCGGCTTAAACGTTTTACCAGCTCGTTACGAACCTCTCCAACCGTTTTACCCGCGGCAGGAATATTGGGAGCATATGCATAGGTTATTGTGCCATTTTTTTGTACACGGAAACCGTCAAATTCGGCCGTTCGCTGAACAGCTGCTGGTATTGTTAGCTCAGGATGATCCCATACACCAATGGTTAGTACGTCACCAACGCCTAGTTTATATTCGTAGTTATTGACATTTAAACCCGCGGTACTCGAAAGTGGTTTAGCTGCTATGCGCGCTTGATTTTGTTTATTTATTAGTAGCGAGTCAATTATTTGAATGTTTACTTTTTCGAGATCTTGTTCAAGGTTTTGTGTTTGCTCGCCTGAGTCTATACCTTCAAAGTGGCTGCCAGGTACTATTGTACAGCCGGTCATGCTTAGTATTACGAGTATTGATGCGAGTGATTTACAGCTTAACGCCATTGTAGAATCCCAATTTTTTTAATATTGCACTTACTCACCGACCTTGGTGAGCACTTGTATTTTTAACTGGCTAATTAAAGCATGGCTATAGTAGCGGCGCAAGATACGACTGTTCAGTAAACACGCAACCAGTTAAATAAATGTGAAAAGCATACCCGCAAAAAACCTCACTAGTATATTATTCTTAGGTTTTCACTTTCGGTTAATCTTTCTATCTGTAGTTAAGAGTTTGCGTACTGATTTATTTTAAACCTACAATCTCAGTGCTGCGTTTACCTTTTAACTAATATATTTACTGGTACTGTTAAATGAGCTGGTATACATAATTTTAAAATAAAATAGCTTTTTTAGCGCCACAAGCTTTAACCAGTACTTTAGTGAATAACTTAAAAACACTTTAACCTATTGATTATAAAAGCCGATTATTATTATTTCTTATTAATCAGGGTTACATAAAACAAAATGCTAACTTTCTATAGTAAAGATTTAATTTGGTGAGGGCAGATTGTACTTGGTTGGGTCAAACTGCGCAAATAACACAGAGAGTTAAGTTTGGGGGTTTATGTGTAGACAAGCTAAGCTTTTGTAAAAACTCTATCTCAACAGGCTACTTTCACACTAATTTACCTGAACTCTGGTTAATAAATTAGCTAAAACACTGAGTTAAAAGTATTTAAATTCATTTATTTCTAACCAGAGATTTTCAGTGAAAACAAGGCTGCATATATTTGCAGCCCTATATACTATATTGGTTTAAATATAATACTCATCAGAAAATTTCAATGCAGCTACAACTAATTTTTTTGCTACCGTTAATGACGATGCTTCTGCGTAACAACGAAGTTCGGGGGCATTACCTGAAGGTCTAAGGTGCACTATTTCATCATTAATTAACGTTACTCTTAAACCATCGGTTGTATCAATTGCTGAGTGTACTTGCAATCCTAATCCAGAAGTCAGTACTTCAACATTTTGTGTTAACACACTAATCAGCTCACGACTTTTATCGGTAGGGAAGTTTTGTAACCTATCACTTGCAACAAATCGATTTGGTAATGCTAATAGCTGATTTGATATACATTTGTTTTGAGCCAAAACTAACAACGCTGGTAGTAATGCATCTCGCGTTGGCAATGCCGTTAATCTTTTACCATTAACCTCAATATCAGAACCAAGTAGGTAACCACCATTTGCTTCAAAACCAGCAATACGAGTAAAATGTGCTTTTAATTCATTAAACTCTGCTATTACATAAGGCGAGCCTATTTTTGTGCGCGTAACCTGTTTAAAACTATTTGATTTTTCTATCGCAGTATTACAGCTTACGGGTACTGCCAGTGCTTCTATATTTAATAGTTGGCTTGTAAGCAACCCTAGAGTATCACCACTTAGCCAGTGACCTTTTTCATCAGCTAATAATGGACGGTCTCCATCTCCATCGGTAGAAAATATTGCATCAAAGCTGTGCTCTTTTGACCAGTTGAGCGCTTTTTCTCTATCCTCATCCGACACAGCTTCTGTATCAATAGGTACAAAAACATCACTTCGCTCTAAACTAATTACATTGGCACCGAGGCTTTCAAACAATGGTTTATAAATATCGCGCCCCGCACTTGAATGCTCATATATACCTATTTTTTTACCTGCCAATGCGTCGCTATTAAATAATTCGCTGTAACGCTGTATGTAAGCACTTCTTGCTGCCTGACTTTCACATAGCTCTGCTAAGTCTTGACTCAGCGTAATAAATTCTACCGATGCACTTAAAATACTTTGTTCATCTATTTTAGTAATTTCACCATCTGGGCGATAAAACTTTAGGCCATTTCTGTCAAATGGTATATGGCTGCCTGTTACCATTATGCATGGCATATCATCCAGCATTGCTTTATATGCTAAGGCTGGTGTAGGTATTACGCCGTAATATATTACGTTTACATTAAGTTGTTTTAATCCTTCAGCACAAGCTTGTGCTATGGCGTAGCTGCTTGGACGGTTATCAATTGCTAGCGCGACTGTATTAAAGCTAAATTTTGTTTCAATCGATTTAATAAATGCGATTGAAAAAGCTGCACATACATCTGGAGTAAAGTTAGTAACCAGCCCACGTGCGCCACTTGTGCCAAAAGCAATATCACTTTGCTCAATTATGATTTTTGTATCCATAATTTATCCTTTTACTCGCCCGTAACGATCTTCAAAGCGCACTATATCATCTTCACCTAGATACGAGCCTGATTGAACTTCAATAAGCTCTAAATCAACTTTCCCTGGGTTTTCGAGTGCATGCACCGCTGTAATGGGAATATAAACCGACTCATTTTCTGTTACAAATTGCTCTGTGTCGTCGATTTGTACTTTAGCGGTGCCTGATACAACAATCCAATGCTCTGCGCGATGATGATGCATTTGTACACTTAGCTTAGCGCCAGGCTTTACCGTTATACGTTTAACTTGAAAACGCTCACCATTATCAACCGAATCATACTTACCCCAAGGGCGATATACTTCACGATGCATGGTTGCTTCTGAACGATTTTCAGCTTTTAATTGCTGTACGATCGATTTTACATGTTGTGATTGGTCTTTGTGCGCTACAAGTACGGCATCTTTGGTGTTTACTATGACTAAGTTTTCAACACCTACGGTGGCAACAAGTTTGTCTTCGCCAAACACAAGGGTATTTTTAGTATCAACGGCTTTCACATCACCAGTAAATGCATTGCCATTTTCGTCTTTAGTTGATACTTCCCACAACGCAGCAAAACCACCTACATCACTCCAACCTGCATCCATAGGCACAACAACCGCATCTTGGGTGTGTTCCATTACGGCGTAATCTACTGATTCATCAGGGCAAGCTTCAAATGCAGCTCTATCTACACGAATAAAATCTAGGTCGTTAGACTGTATTTCAATTGCTTTTTTACAAGCATTATAAATATCAGGACGAAACGCTTTTAACTCGGCTAGATAACGGCTCGCTTTAAATAAGAACATACCGCTATTCCAGTAATAATCACCACTGGCAATATAGTGTTTTGCAGTTTCTAAATCTGGTTTTTCAACAAAGCTGTCTACTACAAAACCTGTACTAAACTCTTCGCCACGTTTTATATAGCCGTAACCTGTTTCTGGTTTATTGCCAACAATACCAAATGTGACTAACTTACCTTGCTTTGCAAGCTCTGAGGCTTTGTTAACGCTTTGATGGAACGAAACGATATCATCTATTATATGATCGGCAGCAAGTACAAGCAGTAATGGGTCTTCGCCTTTTTCAATTGCTTTGAAGGCAGCGAGTGCTATTGCAGGGGCTGTATTACGCCCTACTGGCTCTAAAAATATACCGCTATGCTTTACACCTAATTGACGTACTTGCTCTGCGGCAATAAAACGATGCTCTTCGTTACAAATTAGCATAGCTGGACTATGCACAAGACCATTCAATCGACTTAATGTATCTTGCAGCATCGTATGTTCGCCGCTTAGCGATAAAAACTGTTTTGGGTAATTGCCACGAGAAAGCGGCCATAAGCGCGTGCCTGAGCCACCCGCCATTATAATAGGTAAAATCATTTATTTACTCTTCTATCAGTAAGTTTAATTTTTTAATAATAATTGTATCATCGAACTCTGTAGCAACCCTTTTAATTGCACTCTCGCTAAACTTCTTTCGCAAAATATCATTGCCTAAAAGTAATTTAAAAGCATCTAAAAATTGTACTAAATTTTTAGGCTCTACAGTCAAGCCTGTTTCATCGTGCAAACTAACCCAAGGTACTCCTGATGCGAGGTCCGTATTAATTACAGGTATACCTAAGCACATGGCTTCAAGCTGAGTTATTCCAAAAGCTTCTGATACTTCTATGGAGGGAAACAAAAAACATTTTGACATTTTAATTAAGTTGTATTTTTCTTCTTCACTCAAAAAACGATTAATAAATATTACATTTGTCAAATTATACGTAATAATAGTTTTAGTTATTAGCTCTGCATATTCTCCTCTACCAGCTATTACAACTTTTGGAGTAAAGCCATTCTTGCTTCCATTAACTAGGGAGTCTAGTAGTACATTTACACCTTTGTAATAGCATAAACGACCAAAAAACAGACCATCAATTTCAGTAAGATGCTCTACTTCTTCAATATTTGTTTTGAAATTAGCTTGTTGCTTTATCTTGCTTGAATCAACAGATAAGGGTATGACTGAACATTTATGCCTCACAGAGCTCAAACTATCTGAAAAGTCTAACATCAATGGTGAGGTGACAAGAATCTTATTGGCATTTCTAACACTTAATCTTAAAATTGGACCTAATAACTTTTTGAATAACCCTTGTTTAACTATGTCGCTATGCCAAACTAAATACACTCTGCGCTTCACAAAAGAGCTAAACATCCAAGAGACATCTGCAAGTGGAAAAGGAAGGTGGATAAAAGCAATATCGCATTTTATAAATTGTATAATAAAATGATATAAAAAGCTTAATGACACTGGCATAGAAAAAAACATACCCAAAGAGCTACACCTGATTACTTTAACTCCGTTAATATAAGAAACATCGCCTAACAGCTTAAATTTTTTATGTACACATAATACTACTACATCATGTTTTTTTGCATAAAGCTCACTGTATTGCTGACATACTGTTTCTACACCACCAATATCAGGGGTATAAAGTTTATTCACTTGTAAAATTTTCATCTATTTATAATACCAATCATCTTTTTTACATTATTTTCCCAAGTAAACTGCTCTAGGATTTTAGAAAAATCAGAGTTACTGCGCGAAAACAGTATTTCCAACTTCGTATCAAAATCATTGAAGTTATTAGGGTTAAAATACTCTATAGTATTTTGGGCTATTTCTTTAAAAACAGGTATGTCAGAAGCTAATATAGGCAAGTTAAAACTCATAGCCTCCAAGATAGGCAAACCAAAACCTTCATAAAAACTAGGGAAAACAAAAGCTGATGCATTATCATACAGCCCCCCTAATTCTTCATCACTTACAAAACCTGTAAACTCAACATTATCTTCGTAACAAATAAGGGGCTTTTCTCCTGTTCTAAAACCATCAGACTGCCCAACAATTACAAGTATAAATTTTTTAGAAAACTTACTGTGATTTGTAAAATAATTTACAAAATTGACTATGTTTTTGTGTGGTTTTACATTACCAACACATAATAAATAGGGCTTTTCACGAATATTTTCTTTATATTTATCGTTAAGGCGAGTGGAAAGTCCATTGTATATAACATCAATTTTTCTAGTCAAATATGAGGGGTAATAGGCTTTAATCTCATTTTTTGTAAACTCAGAGATAGCAATTACTTTTCTAGAAGAGACCAATTGAATCCCCAGCATGAACCAATAAGCTATTGCAGTAATGTACCCAAAAGATTTATACATCCTAATTGGGCATACATCATGAACAACAGTCATCTTTTGTACCGAACTAAAAATAGGCGACACAGTAAGAGACGGCATTAAATACACATCAGCATGCTTTATTAACTTATTCAAAAACAATAGGTTAAAAAAAGAGAATCTCCCATACTTTATAACATGTACCTTTTTCACTGATATTTTAAGAGCTTCAAACTGAGCCTTTTGGGCTCTATCCATAATCAACTCAATTTGAACATCCTCTTTAATTAACCTCTGTAAAACTTCCCTCAAATACACACCAACTCCAGAGTCGAAAATACAGCGGGCATCAATTATAATTAATTTCATTTATTTAATCTTTTTAAATTTGAACAATTTGGCAAGGCAGTAAAGCTTGCAAGAACTCCTAAATAAGCCCAAAAGTAGGGTCTTAATAAACTCGACTCGAACATTAACAATATAAAAAATATAAATATAATTTTACGCCAATCCGATATATAACGTTTATTATCCTGAACTTTTAAAGAACTAAAAAAGGTATATAGAATAAAAATTAAAAAAACAACTAATACCCCAATCCCACCTTCAGCCAAAAGTTCTATAAAAACATTGCTTGCAGGAAAACCTCTCGGCTCATTCCAAACAAACCCACCAGCATAATCTTTATAAACATTATAATAAATAGAAAAATCTGCAAAAGCTCCTAAACCGATCCCTGAGTTAAAATACTCTTTTGCAACATCTATCCCTATCATAGTTCGCGGCCAACGATTTCCTGTTCGCTCAAGTAGCGAGGCTATTATATCAGGTGATTCATGTATTTTTTGAAATGTAAAAGCGAGTAAATCTGAATTATTTGTATAATACCAAATTGAAAAGTAATAACTTAAAACAGAAAAGCATATCAATATAAATATTGATTTAAAAGACGGCCTCAAATACCCCACTAAAATAACAACTAATATTGATAACAACAGATTTGCCGACATCGTTATTAAAACCAATATACCCACTAACATTACATCTATAAGCTTAAAGACAGTATTATTAAGTTTAAATTGTAAAATTGTAAAATAAGTATATGGCAATAATGCAATGACCATATAAGATGGTTCATAGAAAAAAAGTGATGGTCTATCAACCCCTAAAACCTTTAGAAAAATACACCCTAAAATCTGTAAACGACCTAAGTCCCTAAAAACTTTAATAATACTCTCTGGAGAGAATTGCCTTATCGCATTTTTAGTAACACTAAAATAGAATAAGTAGCAAATGATAAACCATACTATGTAAGAAAGACTACGAATAGGAGAAAAAGAAAAGTAAGTCGAAATTAACATCATAAATATGATTAAAAGAAAAATTATTAAGCCGACTTTAGAAACTTTAAACTCTTTAAAAAAAAACATCCAAATAGCAGCAAGTAAAAACAATAAAAATGAGAATCGAACCGCACCTACAGGCGTATTAACGGCCAAAACATCAAATCCTGTAGATAACAATAATATAAATACAATAAAATAGGGCATTAAACTTTAGCTCTAAGGCCATCAATGATAGCTTTAACCAAAAGACCGTATTGTTTATATTTAATTTTTGGGAACGTAAAGATCCTGGACAGTACAGTAAAAAAAAGAGGTAATATTTTTTTTATGTTCTTGCGAATAAAATAAAGACGATTCCGAGTAGCATAGTAGATTGTAAAGTCACTATAGCTTCCACCTGTACTAGAGCTCACTTTATGCTGAATATATACAGATTTTATAAAGCCAAGCTGGTAACCAGCTTTATTCACCCTATACAAAAAATCTGAATCGTCATAATAAGCGAAATACCACTCATCCATAATTCCACAAACCTCAAATATTTCTGATTTACATATCAAAAAGCATGTAGGAGCATAAGGCATTACAGATTTATCAGTAATTAAAGAATGAGGAGTAGTCCCCCTTAGATTATCGAAGTAACCCTCTTCAAACCACACATCGCCTTCAGGGTAAGCATAAATTTTAGGGGTAACTAAGTCATACTCATTTAAAGATAAACATAAAGAGACAAGAACATCAGATTTGCTAAAAATAAGATCATTATTTATTAAACCTATATAATGGCAACCATCACTCAAAGCAGCTTTTATTCCTTGATTATTGCCAGCAGCAACGCCTACATTTTTACCTTTATTATCTATAAATGTTACTGGTAGTTTATATTGTTCTACCAATACTTTAGAAAGCGCTAATGGCTCTGATAATGAGCTATTATCTATAACGTATAAGTGAAAATTAATATTTTTTTGATTATTAATACTTTCGAAGAAATCATTTAGTATTTCAGGCGAGTTATATAAAACAGTGACTAAACCCAATCTTTTACATTGATTCATAGCTAACTTTTTTCCAAGATTTGCTTTCATGGCAATAACGTTTGATAATTTTTGCAGGAGCCCCTGCTACAATACAGTAATCAGGCACATCTTTTGTGACAACTGAGTTTGCTGCGACTACTGAATTTTTACCGATACAAGCACCAATAACACATACATTTTCACCGATCCAAGCCCCTGATTTAATAAGAACATTACGATGGTATTTAACAGGTTGGTGAATTATCGGTACTGAAATCGATTCGTAGTTGTGTAAATTATCTGAAATATAAACTTTATCAGCAACTAACACTGAATCTTCAATTATCACCTTCCTAACAGCAACAATATGAACATAATGGCCAATGTAACAATCATTTGAGATAACAAGCTGTGGATCATTATCATCAATTTTAAGTGCTAATAGCCAAGCATCAGGCATAAATGATGTTCTGCAACCTAAATCAATATACTTCGCACCTTGAATATTTCTAGGCTTGTAGATAGTCGTTTTTTTACCAAATGACTTGAAATCTCGCTTAAATAAAATATTCCATAATAATAGATAAATACGACGATTTACTTTATAGATAAACTCATACATGTGAATTATCAACCTTGGTTAAATATTCATTTAAGCTAATATCATCGAATTCCCACCACGGAATATTAGTTACTTCAGGTTGAGTTCGATACTTAATTATCTTTGCAGGGACTCCGGCGACTATAGCGTAGTCATCAACATTCTTAGTAACGATAGAACCGGCAGCAATAACAGCACCATTACCTACAACAACACCATCCAAAATGATTGCATTTAATCCAATCCATACATCGTTACCTATAGTGACGGTTTCTGATTCGAGAAATGGTTTTGATCTTGAAAAATGTCTATAAGGAAAAATAGTATTACTAGAGAAAGTTGATGGGTGTGTAGAAACCCAATCAAGCGGGTGTAACCCAATGCCAATTTTAACGCCATCAGCAATAGAACAATAACTACCAATTATTGCGTTGCTCACAGTCCCCTTACCTGCAAAGTAAGTGTATTTCCCAATTGATGAGTGGGATATATCTATTTTTTCAAAAAGTATTGTCTTGTCCGCAAAAATAGAACTTTTATTTAATTTCTTATAATAATTAGACTTTATCACAACTAAAAAATCTCTAACTAATTGCTTTAGTTTCATTAACAATACCTTTAACTTTCGCAAAATATTTACTCATATAGTACCCCGCAGCAATAATTACAAAGACCTGTGCTAATTGCAAATAGATGCGATATTCATCACTTACATAATCAAAGGAAAAAATTGAAATTACAGCTATTGAAGGTATTAGTAGAAATGACAAGAATATAAATAAAGCACTTTTATCTAAAATAGTTTCTTTTGAGTATTTTCTTGCATAAACCAACATAATAACTATTGCAGACAGTATTGTTGAATATGCGATACCTATAGCCCCAAATTCTCTCACAAAACATATTGAAAAAACTAAATTTAATACACCTTCAATAACCGGGAAGTGTGCAATTTTAAGCTGATGGCCATTGGCAACTAACTTCATACCATAAGGAGCAATAACCATTCGAATCGAAAATGCGACTAATAAATAGTTGAAATAGTTATTAGCAAGTTCACCATTACTGTCGCCAACCCAAAGCTGAAGTATTTGCAAAGAAATATAATTAGAAATGTTAACACCCAAAAATGTTGCCAATGCAAAAATCATTGACAATGACATAACAAGCTCATCAACTCCTTTTTTATTATCTGCCTCATTCAACTTTACTATTGGTTGAATAATCGGATTAACAATCGCACCTAATAGACCAACGACTGCATTCACCATGGTCATTGCTAATACAAAATAGGGGAGATTTTCAAAGTCATAAATAGAAACAACGAAAATACCTATTCCTGATATAAGAAACTGAGCAAAATTCCAAATAGTTAGCCCACCGAAGAACTTAATAAGCTCGTCAATTTTACCTTGCAAACCAAATGAAAAATGATGTTTTTCAAAAGCACGAAACTGTTTGTACATAAATAGATATGAAAGCACATTAATCACAAAGTAACTGGATGCAATAGCAATTAAGCCATAGTCGGCTAAAAATACTACTGCAATACCAATAAACACTCTGGATATGAGATTAATATTTGCCGTGACATAGTTTTTTTCTATGCCAATGAAGTAGCCAATGACTACTGTAGAAAATATACCGAGAATAAATGAACTAAAAACCAATATGAATGAGATTGTTGAATCAAAAATAATATCATTTGGGATGTTGGCGAATATAGATTCAAAGTTTGCTATAATGACTGTTAACAACAGCAGGAAAAATACAAAAATATAAAAAATGATATTAAAATAGTTATTAATAACTCGATTTAACCCTAGCTCATCATTGTTAAACTTGAACTGAGAGGTAAAGCGGCCTATTGTTATTTGCCCCGCCACACCAAAAATGCTCACAGCAATACCCGCCTGTAAGCATATTGACCAAACTGAAAACTCCTCAAAGCTTAGTGTATTTATCAAAAATGGGGATATAACAATACCTAATATTACATTAGAAAAACCATTGATTATATTAGCTAAAGAATTTTTCAATAAACGATTAAACCCACTCATTAATTGATGCTTAACACTTTTGTAAATTCAACAATCATTTCTTGTAAATCCGCTAATACATTTTTAGGGCTGTAGTTTGGAATTATATTACTTATTAATGCTATATCAGTTGGTGGAAAGACCTCATTTGGAAAATCTATTTCATGCCATACAATTTCACATTGTGTATGTTCTTGTAGCATGTCTGCAATTTGTTGTGCTGTTATATTATAACCCGCAGCAATGTTAATTATTTGGTTATCGCATTGTTCACTTGAGGCAATTGTAATACAACAAAAAGCAACGTCTTCCACTGAAACATAATCTTTAGCATACCCCTTAGGAATATACATATCTACTTTTCTATGATTAATAGCATTACGTGTGATAGCAGGTAAAAAAAGAGGACTGTTTAACGCCACGCCATACACATTACTCGGTCTTACGATACTAACGTTACGACCACTTTTAAGGCATAGCTCTTCTGCTACTAACTTTGTCAAATTGAATAGTCGCCTATTATCATCTACACAAACAGTTAAGTTTTCATGTTCACTTGATAGTGCCTGGTTCATGTATACGCGAGTAGAGGAGACGTAAAGTAAGCGCTCAAACTTTGCTTGTTGTAAAATCTGCGCAAGTAAACTGACATTGGCCTCCAAAACAGAAAATGGTGTGTTTTTACAATCACCAACACCAGAACAGTAAATTACAGTTCCTAAGTCGGATTCAAAAATTGCATTATCACCTCTTTTGGGAACGTTAACTGTATGCCCTAGATCATTTAGCTGATTCACTATTTCAGAACCAATAAAACCACGCCCGCCAAATACTGTATACAATGCCATTATTTATCCCACCCATTTATTAGCTTGTCTTTAATCTCACAAAATGTTGGCTGAATTTTATCTTTATCAGACAATAGTGGATTATTAAGTGGCCAATGTATTGCTAATTCAGAGTCATTCCATAATAAGCCACTTTCGTCATTTGGATCGTAATAGTCGGTACACTTATACTGAAAGTCAGCGGTTTCACTTAATACACAAAAGCCATGAGCAAAACCAGGTGGAACGTAAAATTGTAGTTTGTTCTCACCAGTTAATAAAACAGCTTCGTGTTGGCCAAATGTATCCGAGTGTGGACGTAAATCAACGGCAATATCAAACACCTCACCTTCGGTAACGGATACTAATTTCCCTTGAGGTTTGTTTTTTTGAAAGTGCAGGCCTCTTAATACCCCTTGAGTTGAGCGGGAGCGATTGTCTTGCACAAAATCTGCATTTATTCCAGCGGCTTTATAGCGTTCTGCTTGAAAAATTTCATAAAAAAAACCTCTTTCATCACCGAAAACTTTAGGCTCTATGATGACTAAATCTTTTATTTTGGTCTTAATAACGTTCATATTTTTATCTTTTAATAACTATTTTGTGATGTTCAATAAATATTGACCATAACCAGTTTTTGCCAAGTCATTACCTATACGATAAACTTGCTCTCTAGTTAACCAACCTTGCTGTAATGCAATTTCTTCTAGGCAAGCAATTTTAAAGCCTTGACGTTTTTCAACTGTTTGAACAAATTGGGATGCTTCTAGTAGCGAATCATGAGTACCAGTATCAAGCCATGCAAAGCCTCGTCCCAATTGTTCTACGTTTAAGGTACCTTGTTCTAAGTAAGCTTGATTTACGCATGTTATTTCTAGCTCACCACGTGATGATGGCTTAACATTTTTAGCTATGTCGATAACTGAATTATTATAAAAATATAAACCAGTTACTGCCCAATTCGATTTAGGATTTTTAGGTTTCTCTTCTATGGACAATGCTTTAAAGTTTTCGTCAAACTCTACAACACCAAATCGTTCAGGATCCATTACTTGATAACCAAAAACACTCGCGCCAGTTAAATTTTCAGCAGCATGTTTAAGCTGTTTACCAAATGCCTGTCCAAAAAAGATGTTATCACCTAAAGCCAAGCACACGTCATCTGTGCCAATAAAATCTTCACCTATAATGAATGCTTGTGCTAACCCATCAGGAGAAGCCTGAACTTTGTAAGTAAGATTTATACCAAATTGAGAACCATCTCCCAATAAACGAATAAAGCCCTCTTGCTCTTCTGGTGTTGTGATAATTAATATTTCATTAATACCAGCCAGCATTAATACTGATAATGGATAATAAATCATTGGTTTATCGTAAATCGGTAATAGCTGCTTCGATACACCTTTTGTTATTGGGTGCAAACGCGTCCCAGAGCCACCCGCTAAAATAATCCCTTTCATATTATTCCTCATTCCTATTAATTAAACTTCCTAAACGTTCACGCTGATAAGAGCCATCTTGAACATTTTTGCACCACTGCTGATTATCCAGATACCATCGAATAGTTTTTTGTAAGCCTGTTTCAAATGTTTCAACTGGCATCCAATTTAACTCACGACTCATTTTTGATGAGTCTATAGCATAGCGTCTATCGTGACCTGGCCTGTCTGTAACATACGTAATTTGATCAGCATACTTTGCTTCTTTCGGCACTAAAGTATCTAAAATACTACAAATAGTTTGTACCACTTCAATATTTCGCTTTTCGTTGTGACCACCGATATTATAGGTTTCACCAACTTTACCTTCAGTTACTACCTTATATAAAGCTCGAGCATGATCTTCAACGAATAACCAATCACGAATTTGGTCACCCTTACCATAAATTGGAAGTTTTTTACCTTCAAGGGCATTAAGTATTACTAATGGTATTAATTTTTCAGGGAAATGATATGGTCCATAATTATTAGAGCAATTAGTAACTATTGTAGGAAAACCATATGTTCGTAACCAAGCTCGTACAAGGTGGTCGCTCGATGCTTTACTCGCTGAGTAAGGACTACTTGGTGCATATGAAGTTTGCTCGGTAAATAAAGCTAGATCACCCCTTTGCTCATCAGGATGTGGTAAATCCCCATATACTTCATCAGTCGATATGTGGTGAAACCTAAAGTCTTGTTTAGCCTTATTGTCTAGCGAATTCCAATAATCGCGTGCTGCTTCCAATAAATTATAAGTGCCTACAATATTAGTTTGAATAAACTCGGCTGGCCCTGTAATAGAACGATCCACATGGCTTTCTGCGGCTAAATGCATTACTGCATCTGGTTTGTGCGTTACAAACAACCTATCAAGCTCTATCCGGTTACAAATATCAACCTGCTCAAAAGTATAACGTTCACTATTATCCACCGATTTAAGCGATTCTAAATTACCTGCATAAGTAAGCTTATCAAGGTTGATAACTGAATCATTTGTATTATCAATGATATGGCGGATAACAGCCGAACCAATAAACCCTGCACCACCTGTAACTACAATTTTCATACAACCTACTTTTAATTCGTAAAAACTTAACGACCCATTCCAAATATTACTGTTTTAACTGTCAGTAATAATATTTTCAGGTCTAACATACTCGAATGATGCTTAATATAATAAATGTCATATTTGTGTTTCCAAACAGCGTCTTCAACTGACGCTCCATAAGGATACCTAACCTGAGCTAAACCAGTAACGCCCGGTTTAACAGCATGACGGAAACGATAATATGAGATCTCTTTTTCCAAGTCTGCTATAAACACTTCTCGCTCAGGCCTTGGTCCTACTATAGACATTTCACCTTTGAGAACATTAATTAATTGTGGTATTTCATCAATACGTGTTTTTCGAATAAAATTTCCAACTTTTGTTACTCGCGCATCATTTTTACTAGCCCATTGAGCGCCATTTTTCTCTGCATCGTTTCGCATAGAACGAAACTTATACACACAAAACTCAACATTGTACTGACCCGTTCTTTTTTGTTTAAAGAAAATAGGGCCGGGGCTTTCTAATTTAATAAAAAGAGCTGTTAATAATGATATTGGTAAAGTAACAATCAAAATTAATATTGAACTAACTATATCTGTAAACCTTTTTGTTATTTGAGTTCGCTTTTGTGACAAAATTGAAAAAGCTTTTTGATGTAAAAAGTAACTGCTGTGTAATAACCTTACTTCGGTATATTTCAATCTATCATCTAAATAACTTACTAAAGGTTCAACCCATGCTCCACACTCGGTAGCTTTAACTAAAAAATCTCTCTCTTTTTCACCCAAATCTCCGCTTTTATAATGGCAAATTATTTTTTTACTAAAATCTAAAATATCATAATCATTAACAATTATATCAAAACCATAATCATCAATAACTTCACCTATGTTAAAGGCACATTCAACTGGACAATATACGTAAATAATCTTTTGTGTAAGTGCTTCTTTTTTTGATTTAAAGCGTTTGTTTAAGTAAAAATGGGGCTTTACCACTTTGAGATCATCTCTTTTTTTAGTTGATGCATTATTAAAACCCATATATTTAGCTAGCCTTGAGTTGATACGATAGTTTAAAAATCAAAAAACAACCTTACTTATTTCTAATAAAGTAATTAATTAAGCTGAAAATAACCCCTAGAGTAGCTCCTAAAAAAAACCCAATTATGCAAATGACAGCACGATTAGGTTTGAACTTGTTTTCTGTTATTATTGGTGGGTCAACCGTTTTAAAAACATACTCATCACGAACTTCCGCAAACATAATTACTTTTGTTTGTTCTTCTATAAGCTTATATAAAACGGTTTTAATATCTGTAACATTAGTTTTTTCTAGTTGGCTTGTTAAGAAAGCGGTGCTTTTTGTTGCCTCAACGACATCTCTTTGCTTCATTTCTAAGTTAATATCCTCAATTAACCATAAAACCCATTGCTGTGCAATAACAGGGGAAATATGTTCAACTGATAGAGTTGTTAAACCCGTATCTTTATCTAGTACGACTTTCATTATCTTGTAAAATTCAATGTACGCTTCTTGCATTGAAGGCTTTTCTTTATGAGGGAATCGAACTTTTCTAACCCATTTATTATTTTCAATGTCAAAAACCTTCGCATTGTAAATGATAGTATCACTTCGAGCATCCCAAGACTCAGTTGCCATTAAATTTTTAAGAATATTATGATTCTGTATGAATTCACTAATAAATTTACGTGACTTCAAAACCTCTATTGTTAACTTTGTTTTATCATCTGCACCACTACCAAGGCTTACGCCAGCCAAACTAGCTAAACCACCAAATTGGCCATTTAAGCTGCTCAAACCTCCTGATTTATCACTTTCAGTCGGAGATAATAGAGCCTCTGACTTATATAAATCAGGTGTATTTAATGCGTATACTAAAGAAGCTAAAAAAAATAAAAAAGTAACAACAATAATTAACCTCTTGCTGTTCCAAAGTACAATTAACACTTCTTTTAACTCAATTTCGCTATCAAGCTTTTTTAGCGAGTTAACTGGACAATTTTCAATACTATCTTCTTTTTCTTCGCTCATGATTCTCTCTTCTGAAATAAGCTTAATATTTTCTATTTCAATTTTTTAGTTTGAACTGAATACTGAAAAATAACTTTTACAAACTACCAATCGCAGCAACTGCTACACCTAGCTGATAAAGAATCTGCGTTGCTGTGCTCCAAAGCGTCAGCTTATCCATATGCCCAGCATCCATTGGTATTACTATTGTGTCACCTGGTTCTAATTGGTCTGCATTGTTAGCAGCAAACCAGCCGCCTGCATTAGGGATTTTTACTGAACCATTGGCTTTAATAATATAAATACGGTCTTCAGCCGCACGCTCTTTAAGGCCACCACTTAGCGCTATATAATCATCAACACTCACACCAGCTTGATAAAGGTGAGACGTAGAGTAATTAACTTCACCTATGATGCTTATAGAATCACGCTTACTTGGTACATAAAGTGTATCACCATCTTGTAATACTAAATTTTGTTGATTATTTACAATTAAAGGTAAATCAATTACTAAACGCCCTACGGCTTCAACACTAGCGAGGTCGTTTAACAGCTTGTTCATTTCTTCATACGAGAGTGTGCTACTGCTTACAGAGTTTTGGAAGCTCTTAGAAGCTATATCACGGCGAAGCTCTGTAGATAAACGCGCTAACTGCTTTTCCTCTTGCTCTTTAATTGATGCACGAGTAAATACTGCAGCTTTTTGTTCTGCGAATTGTGAAAAACCACCCGCGCGTTCAAGTAATTCAGTTAGCGTTTCACCACGGCGTATAGTGTATGTACCAGGGAATTTGAGCTCGCCTCTTAATTCTACTTTTACGTTTTCTTGCCAGTTTGGAATAGCGAATACGTTTATGCTGTCTTTGCTTTGTAGCGTAATATTACTTTGAAGATCGCCCTTCATAGCGCTTTCAAGATCAAATCGTAAATGTTCTATTTTTGAACCATTGCTGGCTACAATACGTGTAATTTCAGCTTGTTTTACGTAGGCAGACTCCAATAAGCCACCGGCTGCTGTTATTAAGTCACTTACCTCACCACCAATCATTAGAGGATAAATACCAGGAAAGGTAACATTCCCGCTGATTTCAACTAATTGCATAGCTTGTTGCACTGATGCTTGCTGCTTAAATTTAGCAATAATTGGCGCTAATAAATTATGGCGGCTAAATAATGCGTAATCTTCAGGTTTGAGTTCTTGGTCTTCTTCTTCTTTTGCTTTGCGCTTAGAAATTTCAGCAATAGTGAGTATTTTATTGTCTTCAAGAACAAGCTCTTCGTCTTCTTGATTAACGCCAATATATTTTTCGAACTCTTTTTGCTCAAACTTGTGCCATTGCTCTGCTTTTTGTTGCTGCTCTTGTTGCTCTTGGCTAAGGGCCATATTTGCTAGAGCTGATTGCTCTGCTTCTTTTTCTTCAAAACGACTAAATACAACTATCTTGTCATTAGCTTTAAGCTGTAAGTTGTTTTCAGGATTTTTAATAATCGCTTGAGCAACGTCGAACTGATGCGCTTCTATATCACCGTTTACATTTATTTCGCGAATTACGAGGCCGTAGCTTAAATCGGCTTGCGGCAGTAGATCACCGCGTATAGATTTAAGTACATCTGAAATACGCTTACCTTGGTGCCACTGATAATTGCCTGGGCGCGCTACTGCACCAATTAAGCTAACTGAATTTTGATATTGAGAGCTAACTGAATTAAAGCGAATACGGTCGCCATCTTGCGGAATATAGTTAATTTGCGATTTTGAAAAATCTACCGATAGCACTTCTTTACGATCGAAGTTAAAGCGCTCTACAATTGCGCTTTTGGCATATGCATTTGGTTTAAGGCCTCCAGCCATTGCTAATAACTGCTTAGCAGACTCACCTTCTTTAAGTTCAAAGATAGCTGGGCGTTTTACTGCACCTTCAACGATGACCTGTGATCCTACTGATGGTATAAACACAACATCGCCAGGCTTTAATACGATGTCGTTACTGCTATCGCCATTGATAAGTAAGTCGTAAAGGTCAAAATTTGCTACAACCTTGCCTGCGCGTTTAACTTGAATATTACGCAGTGAAGCAATATCAGACACTCCACCACTTACAAATAATGCGTGCGAAACAGTTGTTAATGAAGAAACACTGTAGCTACCAGGCTTATACGCTTCACCTAGCACTAAAATGCGCATACTGCGAAGTTGACCAAGCGATACAAATGCTTTTACACCAATAACTTCTTGCTCTACTTTTGCATTAATTAACTCTTTTACTTCAGCAAAAGTAAGGCCAGCCACTTGAACTGGACTTAAGTCAGGAATATTAAGTCGCCCTTCACGGTCAACGGTTATGTCGAAGCTTTCACTTTCTTTACCATAAAAATTAATTCTTAGTTGATCGCCGCGTCCAATTAAGTACGTATCAGGAACCGCTGCATTTTCACTTGGCATGAATGTTGTAGGTTCACCTGCAAATAACGCATAACCAAAAGGCTTTATTTCGTCTACTTTTGGTTTAAAGCGCTCTTCATCTGTAAGCTTTTCTTTTTCGGGTTCTGCGCGCTCACCAATACTATTTTGCTGCTGTGCATTATTTTGATTATTAGATTGGTTTGTACCAGTGATCGTTGCTATATCAACACCGTACTGTTTTGCGAGGGCTTCTTGTTGAGCTTTAGGTAACTTTTTAAACTGCTCCAATTGTGACGCTGTTGGCGTAAAAGCCAATGCACTAAAACTGCACAATAGAACAAAAGCACTAAAAAATTGAGTAAATACTTTCACGAGTAGGTATATCCCTAGGTCTACAACCAAAATTGGTCGCCATAATACATTATTTAGTAGCAAATAAAAAAGGGACTTTCGTCCCTTTTTGTCACTTAAATGTCATTTCTTTAGTTACATTGGTTAAAAACTGTAAACTAACGTGAATGACGTTTCAGTATCAGTGCTTTCTTTATCATCAGCAACATCTGAGTTGTTGGTAACATTAAAAGCAACTTTCATTTGTAATGAGCCATTAATTTTTGCAAGTAGTGCAGTTTCTGAACGCGTTTTAGTGTTTGTATCACCATACTCCACTGCAATTAACTGAGTAAAGCGCGCATTATCAGAAATCTTCCAGTTATAATCTAACTTACCTAGAGCAATCACCTCACCTTCAAACTCACCAGCAAGTAAATCGCCGTTGTCGTCAATTTCAGTGCTGTCATCTGGGTATTCGAAATATTTATAACCTGGACCAATTTCAGCACTTAGCCACATGGTTTTTTCGTTTAATAAACGTAAACCATAACCAGCAGAAATTACTGATTCACTTCGGTATGCGCCAAAGTAATCTGACACGTGTGAACCATAAATGAATAAGTGAGCATGCTTTTCATTTAATTTGTAATTACCTTGCGCAGAAATAGAGTATTTTTCGTTGGTACGCTGCTTATCTTTATTACCGTCAGCATCTTCAACTTCATCTTCTTTGAAGATTCCATCGATTTTATACTCATTGTTCCAGTTTTCTAGATTGTGCTGTACTTTAATACCACCTTTAAGCGTGGTTGTTTCTGTATTACCACTTGTGATAATAGCACCAAGCTCACTGGTAACTTCCCACGTTTTTTGCTCTGCATCTTCGGCAAATGCGTTAGTTGCAGCAGAGGCTGCAACTAACATTGATAAAAGCTTTAATTTCATTAAAAAAATAACCTATTTAAAATTAGTCTTGCTTGTGTAAATGAACATCCATTTGTGGAAATGGAATTGAAATGTTTGCGTCGTCTAATGCAATTTTAATAGTTTCCATTAGCGAGAAATATGTTGGCCAGTAATCCGCACTGTTAACCCAAGGACGCACTACAAAATTAACACTCGAATCACCTAGCTCAGATACAGCAACTGTATAAGCTGGATCTTTAAGTAGACGTTCTTCTGCATCTAACACTGATTTTAATACTTCTTTTGCTTGACGTAAATCAGCATCGTAACCAACACCGATAACTAAATCGATACGACGAGTAGACTCACGTGAGAAATTTGTAATAGCACCCGACATAATTTGTGAATTTGGCACAATTATTACTTTATTATCTGGAGTGCGTAGTTCAGTTGAGAATATTTCGATTTTTTTAACAGTACCCATTTTACTGCCTGCTTCAACAAAATCACCTGATTTGAATGGACGAAGTAAAATAATTAGTACGCCAGATGCAAAGTTAGACAATGAACCTTGAAGCGCTAAGCCAACAGCTAAACCTGCGGCACCTAAAATAGCGATGAATGACGTAGTTTCAATACCAATTTGCGAAAGTGCCATTAAAATAGTGACAGCAAATACAAGTGTATACACAATGCTTGAAACAAATGAGCCAACCGCTTTATCTACGTTCTTTTTAGCAAAACCTTTTTCAGTTAAGTTAGAACAAAACTTAGCAATACGACTACCAAGTAAAAAGATAACAAGCGCAACAACCGCCTGTATACCGTAATGTAAAATTAGGCCTGAGTTTTCGTTCAGCCAGTTTAATATTGAATCCATAATCACTCCAAATAGTTTTCATTAAGCGTTTTTCCAGCCAACATTATACATTCATTTACAATTTATTCTCAAAAAACAATGAATTTTCACTACAAAAACGCTATGTTTATATAAATTAATATATAAAAGCGACAATATATTTCATATCTATTGAGTATTTATCGGTTTTTTAGGAGGTATGCGCTGTTTCTTAATCATTCGCACTTACTAAGAAAGAAAGTAAGACTTAAATATTTCTTCTCCCTTTACTAATCCCGTTCGTTACACGTTTTGCCCCCAGTTAAATGGCCTAAAGTAGCCATATTTAAGCACTAATCAATCACCACCTTACATACTGTATTTTACGCATTAATTATTTTTTTTGATTTTTTTCACTTTTAGACTTCACAAGATTTATTATTTTATGTATTATGCGCGCCACACCAAACAAGGTGTGTTGTGGCGGTTGTAGCTCAGTTGGTAGAGCCCCGGATTGTGATTCCGGTTGTCGCGGGTTCAAGCCCCGTCAATCGCCCCAATTTTTCTCCTTTTTTATTTTTTGTATAATCATTTTCATATTATTTCCCCAGTAATTTTAAATAACTAAAAATACAATCTATTCCCCCCTGCACTTACTTGTCTGAACAACTAGACCAGTTCTAAACCAATTTTATTAAAACATGACTAATTTACCGAATTAAATTACTCTAAAATGTTGTTAAATTTTATTTAGAATAACGAAATTTATGCTTTGTTATCAAGCTGTTTTATTATCGCTATAATAGGTCACTAATTTTATGCTATTGATTTAAAAAACTGGAAGATATTAATATTTACATTTTTGAAATAATGTTTTCATTTGCTTTACATGCCTATAAAAAGTGCTAAATTATTACCTACTACCATCATTTTATTAGGGCTTGTTTATCTTTCGAGGTTAGATTTGCAGCGGCGTGTTTGGTTTTTAAATAAGGCCCGTGAGCATGACTGGGCTGCTTTGCTCGGTTTTGATTTATTCTTATAGGGGTGTAAGCCATTAGAGTAACGCAGGAGCAGTTACCGAGCCCACTAAGCTACAAACCTTGCGCCGCGATTAAGTCGCCCCTAGATAGAACAAATTTCAATCCGCAAAGGTCAACTGACCCTAATGGCAATAAAGCAAAAAATTTCTTATAGGATATTCGATAAAACATGATTAAACAGGCTCTAGCACATTTACTGTGTGGTTTTTTAACTGTAGTTAGTGTTAGTGCTCTGGCTAAAAATGACGAAAGCTACGCTAAATTGTTAACTGAACTACAACAATTAATTTCTGATCATAAGTTTCAACAAGCCTACAAAAAAAGTCATATTGAAAATCAATATTTAGGCGAGCCTGCTTTTGACTTTTTGTTAGGGATTTCCGCACTTAAAACAAACCAACCAGCTACAGCAGTCTTTGCTTTTGAACGTGTAGTTGAAGCAAGACCGCAATGGTACGAAGCTCGCCTACATTTAGTTCGAGCTTATTTAATGGTTAAAAACTTACCCGCAGCAGATACTCAAGCGCTAATACTTATTAACGCAGCTAATACACCTAAAAATATAAAAACGAGCGCGCAATCACTACTTGATGCTGCCATTGTTGAACAGCAACGTGCAGGGCGCTCTTATACACAAAATATTCAACTGGCTTTTGGTGTGGATGGCAATGTAAACGCAGGCACAGCCGAAGATACTATTATCATACCTAATTTAGGCGAATTTTTACTGTCGCCAGACAGCAAAAGTACTGATGATAACTATATGCAGCTTAACTATAGAGGGAGCTATTCTCATCCTCTGGACCAACAAAGCTTATTAACGTTAAGTGTTAATACTGCATGGTATAAGTTTGAAGCGTTAGAACAATATGACCGCGTTAACACACACATAAATGCAGCTTATAAGCACAAACAAGATAAGCTAAGTTGGTATGTACAAGCTGGTGTAACACCATTAGTACTTGATGGCGAACTTTATAGAACAGAATCGTCGCTCGTAACAGGAGCTGATTTTAAATTATCTAAAAAATCTCGCTTATTTGGGGCTGTTTCTTTTGGTGTAATGAATAATAAACTTGATGAAAAACTCGATAACACATTTATTGCACTAAACGCAGGAACTAGTTATGTATCTCAACGCTGGTTCCAAAGTGTGAGTATTAATATCAAAACTGAAAATGCGGATGTACCTGCGGGTAAATCAAATAGTCGTAATATACTTGGCATGTATTATCAGGCTAATTCTCAGCTTGCTGAACATTGGCAACTACTAACACTTGCAGGATATCAATGGATTGATTACCAAGATGAACATCCTTTATTTTTAAAAGACCGTGAAGACAATTTACTGATGCTTACAAGCACCATACGTTATTTAATAAACGACGATTTAGCTATACAACTGGCGGCCAATTATCAAGATAAAACCAGTAATATATCTTTATTTGAATATGATCGCTTAGATATTAATTTAAGCGTTTCTTACTCATTCTAATTTAAGGTACTTATGAAACTTTTACTCCCTGTGATAACAACCTTACTTTGTGTGAGTTTTAATGCACAAGCCGCCAATCCTGCTGGTAAAACGATTCTTGCCCGAGGTACTGTTTTAGCTCTAGATGCTAACTCCGAACAGCAAAGACAATTAAAACGCAGAGACACTGTATTTGGTGTAGATCGCATAACTACTGGTGAAAAAAGTAAGGCACAGTTTTCAATGTCTGACGGTGGCTTGATTGCGCTAAAAGAGAATTCGGTGCTCAATATTGCTAATTATGAGTTTGATAGTAATACCCAACAAGGCTCTGCGTCAATTGAATTACTTAAAGGTGGTTTGCGTTCGATTTCGGGAGTGATTAAAAAAAATGGTGGTTCTTATAGCGTAAAAACCCCTGTTGGATCTATTGGTATTCGCGGTACACATTTTGAAGTTCAGTTGGTTGAAGGCGATGTGTTTTTAGCTGTTTGGGACGGCGCAATAGATTTAACACTCGAAAACCAGCAAGTTGTTTCTTTAGGCAGCGATGAAGCGTTTTCCTTTGCGCAAGTAACGTCTTCTGGTGAAGTATTCACAAGTATTAGTGCGTCGCGCGTTTTTGATCAAAATATAACAAGTATCGATAGCCCAAGTGAAAGTGAGGATGAAGAAAGTGAACAACAAACGGCTACTGCCTCGCCCGATCCTGTTACTGAGATTGTAGTAGAAAGTAACTTTGATTCAGAGACAGTTATTATTGCTGATGTTTATTCTGAACAACAATATCAAACGGTTAGTGATGCATCTTTGGTTGATCAAATAGCACAACGCCAAGGCGTTTTTAACTATCAAGCGACAAGCTTTGGAGTGAATTCTAGTTTAGGTGCAGTGACTGACTTTGCAATGACCATGGCGGTTGATTTTGATAATGGTACGGTGCCCGAGGGTGAAATTAGCTTTAGCGATACTGGTGGTAATTGGTATGCAGCTTACAGCGGCCTAATAGATATAAGTAAACTTGATTTAGCTGTTACCTTTGCATCTCATGGCAATAACAAAGCGGCTGGCGATATTGAGGCGATTTTTTTGAATGGTTTAGATACGATTACCGGCAATTTTAATCTCAATGAAATAAATAATCCTAATGTAAATGCTAATGGCTCCTTTAGGTTAGAACCATAAACACATTGGACACAGCGCTTTTTATTATGGAGTATTTAAAATGATAGCAAAAAATATATTTTTGCTTGGTGCCATGGCGTTTATATTAAGCGCCTGTGGTGACTCAGAAGACACCACTGCACCAGAAGCTTCGCCAAGTTCGAGTAACGAAGCAACACCTCAGCCTATTTCAAGTAACCTCAACTTAACGGGAGTTACTGCTAGTAATCAATCGACCAAATTTAAAGTTTCAGGTGTTTCGACGTCAAGTAGAGCATTTGTTAGCGATGTAGTTGCTAATTCACAGGCTGATATTATATTTGCGCAAAAAAATGAAGTTGTGCAAGGTAATGTAACGTTTTCACTTGCGGTTTCAGATCCCGATGGTATTGCTACAGTAAGCTTGGTATTACCAAGTGTAGATAAAAGCATCGCACTTTGTTCTGAACTATGTGGCTTAAGCTTTGAACAATCAATTATCGGCTTTAACCCTTATTTTTATGGTGAAAAAGCGGGCGATCTTCGTTTAGAAATATGGATAACCGATAATTTAAATAACCAAGTACTTGCTGACGCGACTACATTTAGCTGGCAACCCCATCAAATTGAAGGCGTTACGGCGCAGCGTAATGATCAAAGTATTGATCTTTCATGGCAAGTCAATTCAGACCTCAATCGCTATAACGTTTATTTAGCAACTCAAGCTGGTGTGACTCCTGAAAATATTAATACGCTCGAAAATGGGCAACAATTTCTAAGCTTATCCAATTCAGCTTTTAGCTTTGATGGATCGCTTGTTGATAAAAGCTATCAAATACTGATCACTGGCATTGATGGCAGTGGCGAAAGTGGTTTTGCTGAAGCAATAAATATAGCCCCTATTGGTGGAGAACTAAATTTTGCCCCGAATGCGCAACCCGATCAATTTCAAATTAATGAAGATGAAAGCTTACAAGGCAATGTAGTTGCTAATGATACAGATCAATATATGGGTGAATTGCGCATAAATTTAGATGCGCTAGTGCAACCACAGCACGGTACGTTAAATATAAATGAGTCTGGTGAGTTTAATTACACACCAACGGCCAACTTTAATGGTGAAGATGCTTTTAGCTATCAAGTGGTTAATGAGCTTGATATGACAGACATCGCTGTTGTTGAAATTGTTGTTAATCCGATAAATGATGCACCTATTGCACTTGATAACAGCTATAGCATTCCACTTGATGGTAATTTGAATATTGCATCACCAGGCTTACTTGCCAATGATAGTGATATTGATTTAGATAGCTTAACGGTTGATACCTCACCTATCACTGAACCAAAAAGAGGACGTTTGACTTTACGCGCAGATGGTAGCTTTGAATACCTTGGTGAAGTAGATATGCGCGGGGAGGATAGCTTTCAATATCGTATTGTTGATAGTCAAGGTGAGCAAGCTATTGCCAATGTAGTTATCATCGGCGCAGCTGAAAATATGCCACCGATTGCGACTAACGATAGTTATAGTTTAAGTGAAGACAGTACATTAGTTGTTGAAGCTATTGCTGGTTTACTTAAAAATGATACAGATCCTAATAATGACAACTTTTTTGTTGATGAAAACTTTATTGTTGCGCCTATTCATGGCCAATTATTACTTGCAACTGATGGTAGCTTTACTTATATACCCGATGCTAATTTTTTTGGTGTAGATCAGTTTCAATATCAAATAATTGACTCCCAAGGTGCTACAGCTCAAGCCAGCGTAACGTTAACAATTAATAGTGAAGCTGATAATCCGATTGCCCAAAATGATGAGTATTTATTCAGACCGAATAAGTTGCTTGAAGTTAACGTTGAAAGCGGCTTGCTAGTTAATGACATTAATATTGAAAGCGGTGACCTTTATGTTAATACCGTACCGGTTGTGGCTGTAAAAAATGGCGAGCTTAATCTTAATACTGATGGCTCTTTTACTTATCAACCGAATCAAAATTTTGTAGGTGTTGATAGCTTTACTTATTTAGTTTCAAATGAACAAGGCCTTGCGGCGAGTGCTCAAGTAATATTAAGTAAAAGTGGTGTGAATACTTTGCCAAGTGCAAATAATGATACCTTTACACTAAATGAAGATAGTCCAGCGACGTTACTTGATGTACTGGCTAACGATAACGACTTAGATGGCGATGTAATTAGTATATCTCGTATTGAAAACACGATTGGCCAAGCTGTTATTGTCGATAAAAAAATAGAATTTACACCACCAGTCAATTTTAATGGTGATATAACGCTAACTTATAGTATTACTGATGGAAACACCTTAGAAAGCACCAATGCTAATGATACAACCGCAACAGTAACTATCACGGTTATCCCAGTAAACGATGCGCCTATTGCGAACGCAGATACAGCAACAATGGCCGAAGATGCCGCCCCACTACTAATTAATGTGCTCGCCAATGACACCGATATTGACGGAGATACCTTAACAATAACCTCTGCAGCTACTGATTTAGGGTCGGTATTAATTGTTGGTAATCAACTTCAATATACACCTGCTATAAATAGTTATGGCGCAGCAACCGTTTTATATTCTGTAAGTGATGAAAACAAAGGCACTGCCTCGGCAAATTTGTCGATTACAATCACACCTGTAAACGATGCGCCCATTGCAAATGCTGATACAGCAACAATGGCCGAAGATGCCGCCCCGCTATTAATTAATGTGCTCGCCAATGACACCGATATTGACGGAGATACCTTAACAATCACCTCAGCGACCGCCGACTTAGGGTCGGTATTAATTATTGGCAATCAACTGCAATATACACCCGCTGTAAATAGTAATGGCGTGGCAGCCGTTTTATATTCTGTAAGTGATGGAAACCAAGGCACTGCCTCGGCAAATTTGTCGATTACAATCACAGCTGTAAACGATGCACCTACTGCATCAAATCAAACATTTAGTGTTAGTGAAAATTCGACAGACGGTGACGTTGTCGGCACCATTGTTGCCAGCGATATTGAAAACGAAAATTTAAGCTACACACTGGTCAGTGGCGACATAGGTTTGTTTAACATTAACAGCAGCTCAGGCCTATTAACAGCAAGCGGCCCGAGCCCTTTTAATTATGAAAATGCGACTCAGCATTTGATAACAGTAGCCGTTGCCGACAATGGTACTCCTAATGAAACAACTTCTATTAATATTACTGTTAATGTAATTAATGCTGACGACTACCTTATACCTGTCGAAAGTGAAACTTTTGGACGCCCTGTGACTGGTGAGTTAGAGCTGTCTAGTGTTTTTTCAAACGGTGAATTTAACGACAGTATTGAGTTAAATAATAATCTTTATTTTGTTGGGTTTAGTCAAAACACAGACCAAGATATTGTCATTGCTTCATATACTAATAATGGTGCGGCCAATAATGCGTTCGATGAAGATGGCATAAAAATACTGGATTTAGGGCACGATGAAAAAGCAACGGCCATAATTTCAGGTGGCGGTGACTTGTTTATCGCCTTTTCTAGTTTTGATGGTACCAACACCGAAGCGTGTTTATTAAAAATGAGCGTTACAGGCGTGATAAGCAACACCTCAGGTGACAATAATTCAGGTATTCACTGTACCAAAATGGCAAGTACACTGGTTATTAATGATCTTGAATTTAGCGATAATAAAATTCAAGCTGTTGGTAAACAGTTTAACGGTAATGACGATGATAGTTTATGGATAAAATATGACATTTCGACATTAGCTTACGAAGCGTCTAGCCCCAAAGTTAAAGATGTAAGTGGTCAACAACGCGATGATGAAGCATTTGCCATTAAAAACTTTAATGGTTCTGATCTTATGGTTGTGGGGAGTGTTACCAGTGCAAACGGTGATAAAGATGCATTAATCCGTTACCTTATTTCAGATGGTGAAAATAACGGTAATTTTAATGATTATAATGCACTTAGCATCGATTTATCTGGGAATAACACCGACGATGAACTCTTTGCACTTGGCGGTTTAAATACCGCTGATTTTACCGCCTTTGTTGGCGGATATACCACTCGCCATTCAGGTGAAAAAGAAGCTGTTGTTCTCGCTATTGATAAAAAAGGCGATTTGGTAACGAGTATAGGTAATCATGGTATTGCCGTTTATGACATTGATGGTAATACAGGTGCTGGCAATGGTGGTGCTGAAATTACTGGCGTAAAATATGAACCTATAAATAATCAAATTACTTTATCGGGCACAACGGGGAAAGGTGAGACTGAAAAGCTGTTTTCTACGCGTATTTTAGCAACCGATGGGGCACTTGATGACACCTACGGCATTAATATTATTTCGGATATTAACGGTAAACAAATAGCTAATGCTGCAACAATAGATTTAAACGATACGCTTTGGGTATCAGGCATCAGCGATGATTCAAGTAGTCAGCCATTTATTGTAGCAATAGACAATCACGCGGCATTGTTTACTGGCTTAGCAGGGTCAGGTTACCTTACATTGAGCAACTTAGGGACTGACTCTAATGATCAATCAAAGCAGGTGATACAGCTTAGCCATGGCACCCATGCTGGTAAATATATTATCGCATCAACAGCTCAGCAAGGCTCCGTAATTAAACTAGTATTAACGCGCCTGACCGTAGCCGGGCTGTTAGACACTAGCTTTAGTGAAAGTGGGCACAGGCAAATTGCAATCGACTTAAGTACATCTAATTTTGCGTTAATTGAGCAAAATGATGGCAAACTTATTATCGCGGGTTCGCGTAAAACTGAAAATAATGAAGAAGGTTTTGTAGCAAGAGTAGATCAAAATGGTTATTTTGATACAGACTTTGCAACAGAAGGGATTTACGCCACTACAGCCGTAACGACGCAGAAGCTCAATCTAACTGACGCAGCACTGGATAGCGATAACGATATTATTGCCGTAGGCTCGTTAACAGTGGCAGATACACCGAGCTCATTTGTTATGAAGTTAACGCCAGAAGGCTCACTGGAGAGCGACTTTGGTAACAATGGTAAAATTATTGGAACCGCTTTCCAATCCTATAAAACTGTTTACATTGATAATAGCGATAAAATTTTTATTGGCGGAAAAGTTGTTTCGGGTTCTGATTCTCAGCTATTAGCAGTAAAGCTAAGTGTTGATGGTGAACACGAATTTAGCTATATAGACTCTGTAATTAGTTTAGATAACCACGATAGAATAGTTAAAATATTTGCTGATACCTTAAATAATCTGTATTTAATTGGTAATGAAACGAATACGCCAAACCAAGCTGTCATTGTTAAATTATCATCAGCAGGAATAAAAGAGACTAGTTTTGCTGAAGGTGGAGCTGGCCAGTACATACTAACGCAAACCGGTGACACTAAGGTAAAAGATGCCGCGCTTGATAGCATGGGTAACATTGTACTAAGTGGTATGGGTAATAATAAAGGTGTGTTAGCGCGCATTTTAAGTAATGGTGTATTAGATGGCACATTTGGCCACAACGGTGTTGGTTTTTACAAGGCCGAGCAATGTGCAAATGAACAAATATTTACATCAATGATTTTACAAAGTGATACCCAAGTTATTGTTAGCAGCACCTGTAATAACGGCACTTCTAATAATATAAGTGCATCTAAGTTCAATTTTTATGTTGATGGAGTTACACCTTAATTTATGAGAGTTGAACTTTTTGGTGTTAGGGGCTCAATGCCCTCAACAGGAAAACATACGCACATTTTTGGTGGTAACACATCTTGCGTATATATAGAGCAGAAAAATGGCAAATCCCTTATTTTAGACTCAGGTACAGGTATTGTTGAACTAGGTAAACGTTTAGTGGTAAAAGCGGAACCTATCGCTATATTACTGACACATAATCATTGGGATCATATTCAGGGTTTCCCCTTTTTCACCCCTATTTATCAATCTAACCAAAATATAACAATAGTGGCTGGAAATGTAGATGACGAAGAAAGTAAAGATGCCATACTAAAACAAATGAGTGGCTCTCAATTTCCGGTTAAATACCAAGAGTTACCTGCAAATATTACGCTAAATACGACATTGTCGGCTAAAAAAACATTTAGCCTTAATAGTTTTTCAATTTCGACTGCGCCGCTTAATCACCCCGATGGCGGTACTGCGTATTGTATTAACGCTGACGGCAAGAAAGTAGCGTATGTTACTGATAATGAATTAAACCCCCCAGAAGATCTAAGAACCGATATCAACGAGTGGATTAACTTTATTAAAGGCGCTGATTTACTGATCCATGACGCACAATTTATAGATATCGACTTACCACTTAAGCATGGTTGGGGACACAGCACGATTAATCAAGTTGCCGATCTCGCCGTAAAGGCGAACATCAAAAACATTGTTATTATCAGCCACGACCCTGCAAGAAGCGATGATGAACTTCTAGCAATAGAAAACTCATTGCAAGCTAAATACGGTGACAAGTTACTGATAGAATGCGGCCGAGAAGGACGAGTTTTTGATTTTTAATCTATCAAGGATAAACGCCCATTAGATCTTTAAAGCCTATAATTTCCAGGCATTTTTTTATTGGTGCCGTTATAACTTTATTCATTGCATCAATAGAGTTATTTGCGACAGGAACATTAGCCAAATTAGTTAATCGTGTGGAAGGCATCATTTATGATTCTCGGCTCTTATTAACAACACCTGCAACACCTAGACATATCGACGAATCAGTAGTTATTATCGATATTGATGAAAAAAGTATGCGAGAGCAAGGTCGATTTCCTTGGAGTAGATCGAAAATAGCTGATCTTGTAACAAAACTCACCGATGCAGGTGTTATTGTTATCGCTTTTGATATATTTTTTGCCGAGCCTGAAGTAAATCCAGTTACACAAATCATTTCTGAAATACCTAACTTATCAAAGCAATATAGCTTACCACTTGCCAAAATTAAACAGCAAGTAGACGCCGATACCAAGTTTGCTAACGCACTTGCTAAAAATGATACCGCCCTTGGGTTTTTACTAACCGATGACCAACTTGCAGCCCACAGTCCACCCAAAAAAAGCAGCGTTTTATGGCAAAATGCTGAACATGCAAACTCACAAATAAGTGAGTTTTCGGGGGCTATTGTAAATATCCCACAATTACAAAATGCCGCTGCTGGTATTGGTTTTATAAATGCGCATAGCGACAACGATGGCTTTATCCGCAGAGCCGCTCTTATTAATCGGGTCGGTGATAAACTTTATCCCTCTTTAGCACTTGAAGTGGCTCGACTGTATGTCCTTGCTAATAAAATTGAAACGCGTTCAAATATTTTAGATGGTATTACTTTGTTTGAAGGAATTAAGTTTCAAGATAAATGGATTCAGACAGATGAGCACGGCCAAATACTCATTCCCTATAAAGGCCGAGCACATAGCTTCCCATATTATTCAGCAACCGATGTGCTGATGCAAAGAGTTGGCTCTGATGAACTAGAAGGAACAGTTGCCTTTATTGGTACTTCAGCTGTGGGCTTAGCTGACCTAAGGTCAACCCCAGTTGGTATGCAATATCCTGGTGTTGAAGTGCATGCCAATATATTTGAAGGACTGATGCACCCAGAGATACTGCCAGCCAAGCCCAACTGGTCTCTAGGTGCGAGCCTATTTATTATTGCGCTAACGGGTGTCGTTTTATCACTTTTTAGCCACGGCAGAAGTGCCCGATTTATTATTTTTCTTTCGTTAACTATTACGGTAGCTGTTATATCATTTAACGTGTATTTATGGTCAGTACAAAAAATTAGTTTGCCATTATTAATGCCACTCTTACTCATAATATTATTAGCTGGTTATTACATTATTGTTGGCTCTATCGCCGAGATGCACCACAGCCGAAAAATTAAATCTATGTTCAATCAATATGTCCCCCCTGCGCGTATTGAACAACTTATAAAACAAGGTAATGAGCTATCTCAAAGCAGTGAAAAAAGAAACATGACAGTATTATTTGCTGATATTCGCAGCTTCACCTCATTATCTGAAAACATGACTGCGCATCAATTAAGCGAGTACTTAAACCAATACCTTACTTCAATAACGCAAATAATATTTGATCATAACGGGACTATCGATAAATACGTTGGTGATATGGTGATGGCGTTTTGGAATGCTCCATTAAAAGATGAAAACCATGCACAAAACGGCGTTGAAGCAGCAATGGCTATGATTAACGGACTGACTCTCATTAATAAATTATTTGCCGAACAAAAACTACCGGCGGTCAAAATTGGTATAGGCTTAAGTACCGGTGATATGAATGTGGGCGATATGGGATCCGTTTATCGTAAAGCTTATACCGTACTAGGTGATACAGTTAATTTAGGTGCAAGAATTGAAAACTTGACCAAGTTTTACGGCGTAGCTATTCTAGTAGCTGAAGAAACAATGAATGCATGTCCACATATAACGTTTCGCTTGATAGATAAAGTGCAGGTCGTTGGAAAAACGACCGCAACGCAGCTATTTGAGCCCATTGGCTTAACAAATAAATTAGATACAAAACAATTCGCTGAAATAAAAAAATCATTTATCGCCATGACCCATTTTTATAATAAAGATTGGCCGCAAGCACTAAGTTTATTTACTGAATTACAAAGTACTACACTGTTTAGTTCGCATGTGTACGGTGTTTTTATCAAACGAATTCAAAATACTGATTTACAAGCACTCGCAAAGGATTGGAATGGTGCCTTTATTCATACCAAAAAGTAGTGGAAATATGCCGCAGCACATCAAAGATAAAATAAACCTGCATCACTTTATTGATATCAGCGTTAGGTTAACAACCGAAAAAGATTCGAGTAAATTACTCGATGATATACTGCAAGTAATTATGTCTATAGCTAATTCAGATGCTGGGACTATTTATTCGATTACAGATAACAAACAACTTAAGTTTGAAACGGTTATTAATGAATCATTGGATCTGTATTTAGGCGGTCGTTTAGGTAAGCCTGTTGATTTTCCTAATATAGATCTTTTTATCGACGGAAAAGAAAATAAAACAGCGATTGTTGCTCATGCGGTTAATTCTGGGGAAGTTATTAATATTCCTGATGTTTATGCTGCACTGCCTTTTGATATGAGCGCAGCTCGCGCTATGGATGCTCGTACAGGTTATCGTACCCAGTCAATGTTAACTATTCCCTTAAAAGATCATGCTGATGATATTATTGGCGTTATCCAGCTTATCAATGTAAAAGACGACGAAAATAATAATATTCCTTTTAGTGAGGAGCTTGTTACGCTAGTTCGTTCTTTCGCCTCTTTAGGTGCTATTTCGTTAACAAACTCTGCATTAATTAAAGATATGGAAGAGTTGTTTGCAACTTTTGCTGAGGCTATTGCCATGGCGATAGATGAAAAGTCACCTCATACAGGAGGTCATTGCAAACGAGTACCCGCATTAACATTGATGCTTGCCGATGCTGTTCATCTAATAGATAAAGGCCCACTTGCTACATTTAAAATGAGTGATGCAGAGCGCCATGAGTTAGATATTGCAGGATGGCTACATGATTGTGGAAAAATTGCGACTCCCGACCACGTCATGGAAAAATCAACAAAGTTAGAAACTATTTTTGATCGAATCAAATTTATCGATGCAAAATTTGAAATAATTAGCAGAGATTTAAAAATAGCGTATCAGCAGAAAATAATCTCTGCGATGAAAAAAAATAAGCCAATTGAAGTACTCCAATTTGAACGATTGCTTGATACCGAACTGAAACAACTCGCATTAGATCGTGCATTATTACAACGCGTGAACGTTGGCGGAGAGTTTTTAGGTGAGGAAGAACAGGCGCATATCCAAAGAATATCAACCCAATATCAATTAAAAATTAATGGCGAAAAAATCCCATTACTGTCTGATAATGAAGTTGAAAACTTAATGATTCGGCGTGGTACGCTTACTCAAGGTGAACGTGACATTATGAAGCGCCACATGGATATAACTAAGAATATTTTAGATATCTTACCGTTTCCAAAGCATTTAAGTAATGTATCTGAGTATGCTCTAGGGCATCATGAAAAACTTGACGGTACAGGCTATCCTCGCGGATTGACTAAAGAACAAATGTCAGTACCTGCTAGATTAATGGCTATCGCTGATATTTTTGAAGCTCTTTCGGCTGTAGACCGACCATACAAAAAAGCAAAACCAGTAAGTGAATGTTTGCATATTTTAGGCTCTATGGTTAGTCAGAACCATCTTGATGCAGACATTTTTGCAGTATTTATTGAATCCGAAGTGTATAAACATTACATCAATGAATATGCAAAACCTGAGCAGCTAGATGAAGTCGACCTCGATAACCTTCCCGGTTACTCACCTATCCGTTGATCTATTTATTACAAAAGCTGGTTTGTGTGATTTAAATAACACAGACCAGTTTGTAATAAAATTAAAAATCCTCACTCGTTATACCAATTCGCTTATATAGAGTCTATTTAACGTTAAGAAAATCACGCTATAACTAGGCAAAAATTTATTATCCAAAGATCTGATTATTGAATGCTTAATTTAAAATTCTCTACCAGTTATTTTGCTAAAATTAACCTTTTTAAATTTTGAACAAAAAAATGCCACCTTACGGTGGCATTTACACACGGGGTTATTTCTACTTATAGAAATCCTTTTACTTTTTATTAGTTTTTGTCTTATTTTTTTAACAAAAAATATACTGCCAAAGGTAGCATTTAGTGCCTTGTGTGGCAACAGTAAAGGATAAAGATCATATATCTGCCACATTACTGTAATAAAAAATTGATTATAAAGATTTACGTTTACAATCACTTGTACCCATATTGACAATATAGCTGTTAGTTTGTTTTTTGCCCATAAATTAAGCGTTATAAGCAAATAAACCGCGTAAATAAGACGTTATTAAATTTTAATACACACGTACTTTTCTTCTAAGTACTCATCAAGCCCTTGATGGCCGCCTTCACGCCCTAAACCTGATTGTTTAACGCCACCAAATGGCGCTACTGGATTTGATATAACACCTTCATTTACGCCGATCATACCAAATTCAAGCCCTTCACTAATTCGGTAGACTTGCTTAATGTTTTGGCTGTAAAAATAAGCTGCTAGACCAAATGGTACATCGTTGGCAAGTGCAAGCACTTCACTTTCTTCATCAAAAGGAATAACCATTAATACTGGCCCAAATACCTCTTCGTGGTAAATATCCATGTCAGTGGTTACATTATTCACTATTAATGGGTTTTGAAAGCTGCCACCTAAGTCACTATTATCGCCAATCAGCGTCGCGCCTTTATCGAGTGCGTCTTGTACTAACTGCTGCACTTTCTCTTTGGCTTTAGGGTAAATGAGTGGGCCAATATCAACATCGTCCTCAAAACCATTTGCCACTTTTAACCCTGCAACCTTAGGCGTGATTTTTGACAGTACTTTGTCGATAATATTACGTTGTATAAAAATACGGTTTGCAGCAACACATGCCTGCCCACTATTTCTAAATTTAGCCGCCATTAGCCCTTCAACAGCTTCATCTAAATCTGCATTATCAAAAATGATAAAAGGCGCATTGCCGCCAAGCTCCATTGAAGTACGCTTGATTGTGCTTGCACACTGCGATAGTAATTGCTTACCTACACCGGTAGAGCCAGTAAATGTAAACTTACGCACAACGTCTGAGTCGGTTAACATTTTGCCTACTGTTTTGGCATCTTGTGAAACCAGTACATTAAATGCACCTTTAACAAAACCAGCTTGATCGGCCAGATAAGCAAGTGCGATAGCGCATAGTGGCGTATGTTCAGAAGGTTTAAGTATAAAGCTACAGCCCGCAGCGTAAGCTGGCGCTACTTTACGAGTAACCATAGCAACAGGGAAGTTCCATGGCGTAATACCAGCTACAACACCTACAGGCTGCTTAAAGCTAGTTAAACGATGCGAGTCATCTGTTGGCGGAATTACATCTCCGTAACTACGTTTGGCTTCTTCTGCAAACCATTTGATAAAACCTGCACCGTAGTTAATTTCGCCAAGGGATTCTTTGAGCGGCTTGCCTTGCTCTTTAGTCATCAGCTCTGCGAGTGTTTGCTTGTGCTTTATAACTAGCTCATACCAGCGCATCAACGTTTCGCTTCGCTCAGTCGCATTCGTCTCTTTTAACTTAACAAAAGCCCCTTGAGCTGCAGTTATTGCGCTATTTACACCCTGCTCGTCAATATCGCTTACTTCAACAATACTTTTTTCGGTAGCGGGATCGTTAACACTAAAGCGCGTGTCAGTTTTATAAAATTCGCCGTTAATAAATGAGTCTGAAAAAATAAGATTACTCAAAATAAACCTCCAAAATTACGTTTTAAGTTCGTCACGCCAGCAAGCTGTGCGTCTACAACATAAATATATAATTTAAACTTTGCTGTAGACGTTGAGCTTGCTCACGTGAGAAGCGCAGCTTCTATATTTTTGCCCTTGAGCCAAAACACATCACGCCAGCAAGCTGTGCGTCTACAACATAAATGTATAATTTAAAATTTGCTGTAGACGTTGAGCTTGCTCACGTGAGAAGCGCAGCTTCTATATTTTTACCCTTGAGCTAAAACACATCACGCCAGCAAGCTGTGCGTCTACAACATACATATATAATTTAAAATTTGCTGTAGACGTTGAGCTTGCTCACGTGAGAAGCGGAGCTTCTATATTTTTGCCCTTGAGCTAAAACACATCACGCCAGCAAGCTGTGCGTCTACAAAATAAATATATAATTTTAAATTTGCTGTAGGCGTTGAGCTTGCTCACGTGAGAAGCGCAGCTTCTATATTTTTACTCTTGAGCCAAAACACATCACGCCAGCAAGCTGTGCGTCTACAAAATAAATATATAATTTTAAATTTGCTGTAGACGTTGAGCTTGCTCTCGTGAGAAGCGCAGCTTCTATATTTTTGCCGTTGAGCTAAAACACATCACGCCAGCAAGCTGTGCGTCTACAACATAAATATATAATTTAAACTTTGCTGTAGACGTTGAGCTTGCTCACGTGAGAAGCGCAGCTTCTATATTTTTGCCCTTGAGCCAAAACACATCACGCCAGCAAGCTGTGCGTCTACAACATACATATATAATTTTAAATGTGCTGTAGACGTTGAGCTTGCTCACGTGAGAAGCGCAGCTTCTATATTTTTGCCCTTGAGCTAAAACACATCACGCCAGCAAGCTGTGCGTCTACAAAATAACTTACGAGATTTGCTCGTCACGCCAGCAAGCTGTGCGTCTACAAAATAACATACGAGCTTTGCTCGTCACATATACAATTCACAAACAAAAAAGCCGCTGTATTAAACAGCGGCTTTTAATAAATTTATCGTTAAAAACTAGTGCTCTTCATTAACGATATTGAGATTGTACTTAGGTATTTCAACCACTAGGTCTTCATCTCTTATAATTGCTTGGCAACCAAGGCGCGATTCAGGCTCTAAACCCCATGCTTTATCTAGCATGTCATCTTCTAGCTCATCACTTTCGTCAAGTGAATCAAATCCTTCACGAATCACTAAGTGACACGTAGTACATGCACACGACTTTTCACAGGCATGCGCAATGCTAATACCATTTTTAAGTGCAGCGTCGAGTACCGTTTGGCCTGTTGGTGCTTCAATTGCAGCGCCGTCAGGACATAATTCAGGATGTGGAAGAAAAACAATTTGTGGCATTCTAATCTCTCTTAAATGTTGTCTACTGACTGCCCTGTAAGGGCCTTTTTAATTGATGCATCCATTCTACGCGATGCAAAATCGCTACTCGCATTATCGACTTTTTCGATAGCTGCTTTAATTTCACTAGGCTCTTGTGCATTTTCGCGCACTTTTACCAGTTCTGCAATTTCAGCGCGTAAGTTAGCTAGTTGCGTATCGTCAAGCAATGCTCCATCGCTTGCAAGTGATGCATTAAGCGCCTCAATTACGCGCAACGCTTCTACTTGTTGCTCTTTAAGCATACGTGCTTGCATGTCGCCTTTGGCGTTGCTCATTGACTCTTTTAGCATATTAGCTACTTGGTCATCAGATAAACCAAACGACGGTTTAACCTGAATCTCAGCTTGTACGCCTGTTGATTTTTCCATAGCTGAAACACTTAATAGACCATCGGCATCAACTTTGAAGGTAACACGAATATGCGCAGCGCCTGCCGCCATTGGTGGAATACCTTTTAAGCTAAACTTAGCAAGCGATCGACAATCATCAACAAGCTCACGCTCACCTTGCAGCACATGTAGTGACATAGCGGTTTGGCCGTCTTTAAACGTTGTAAATTCTTGTGCGCGTGCTACCGGAATTGTCGTGTTACGTGGGATGATTTTTTCAACCAAACCACCCATCGTTTCAAGGCCCAGTGATAACGGTAATACATCAAGCAATAACATGTCAGAATCGGGCTTATTGCCAATTAACACGTCGGCTTGAAGCGCGGCACCTAAGGCTACAACACGATCAGGATCGATTGAAGTTAGCGGCTCTTTATCAAAAAAACTTTGTACTTGGCTACGTACTAATGGCATACGGGTTGAGCCGCCTACCATAATAACTTGCAGTATTTCTTCGTTTTCTATGCCAGCATCTTTTACAGCACGACGACACGAACGCAGTGTTTTTTTAACCAGCGGCATAGCCATTTCGTCAAACGTTTCGCGCGTTACTTCTACTGTGTATTTTTGATCGTCAAACTCAAGACCCACGTTTACTTTAGCGTATTGGCTTAATGCTTCTTTACACGCTTTTGCTTTATTGATGAATAAACGTAAAACTGAAGACGATAACGCCGACACACCAGTTTGCTGCTTAAAGTAATCAACAAGGAGCGAGTCAAAGTCATCGCCGCCGAGGCTAGAGTCGCCACCGGTTGCCATTACTTCAAACACACCTTGGTGTAATCTAAGTACTGATATATCAAATGTACCACCGCCTAAATCGTAAACAGCAATAATGCCTTCTTGGCCAGAATCTAAACCATAGGCAACGGCTGCTGCTGTTGGCTCGTTTAATAAACGCAGTACGTTAATACCAGCAAGTTCTGCGGCATCTTTAGTACTTTGGCGCTGTGCGTCATCAAAGTACGCAGGTACTGTAATTACCGCCCCTAAAATTTCTTGGTTGCCAAAACTTTGCTCAGCTCGTGCTTTTAGTGCAGCTAAAATATGGCTTGATGCTTTAATTGGACTGATTTTACCTGCCGCAGTTTCTATTGCTAACGCACCATTGTGCTCACAAAATTCATACGGTAGTTGCCCATAACTTTGCTCTATTTCAGCCTGAGTTTTACCTAAAAAACGCTTAACCGAAATAAGTGTATTAGCAGGGTCTTGCGTTGCTGCTTGAGCAGCCTCTGCGCCAACAGTAATACCGCCTGCTTGATAACGAACAACCGACGGTAACATAGCCGCGCCAAGATCATCAGTTAACGTGCGGGCTTCGCCACTTTGCACTGTTGCAACTAATGAATTGGTTGTACCAAGGTCAATACCAATCGCTAGTTTATGTTCGTGTGGTGCCGCGCTCTGCCCCGGCTCAGCAATTTGCAATAATGCCATAATGCTCTTTAAACTCGTGTTGCTCGCTTTGCAGCAAGTAATTAATCGTCAAATAAACTGTCTTCAATACGCTCTAGTTCGTCACGTAACTTATAAACAAACTTCAGTTTACGAATATTATCAGCGGCAAGTTGATATTGCTGCTCATCGTTACTTGCGAGTTGATCGGCAAGTTGTGCACTGTACTGCGTGTTTAGTTGCTTAATTTGTTTTTCAAAATTTGCAATCGCAGTATCAGGATCGCTTGCTGATGTTAGCTCTTCAAGTTCTTCGCGAAGTTCCATTTGTTGCATTAAAAACATTGGATCTTGCAAGGTTTGCTGCTCTGCACGAATATCAACGCCTAGCTCGCTCAGCATATACTCGGCACGCTTTACTGGGTGCTTTAATATTTGCAACGCATCGTTAATTTCGGCGGCGCTTTGCACGGCCATTAACTTATCGCGGCTGCTCGCATTCGCGTGGCGATCTGGATGTACAGTACGCTGTAATTCCAAGTAGTGCTTGTTAACTGTTGCTAAATCAATATTGTAATCAACGGGGACTGCAAATAATTCAAAGTAACGCATAACTTCAACCAATAAAATTCAGAAATTAATTTCAAAAATAACAAAGCCCTACATTAACTGGCAGGGCTTATTGATACTACAAAGATATTTTAAGCTTAAACGGTAAAGCTTTCGCCACAACCACACTCATCTGCTTGATTAGGGTTTCTAAATTTAAACCCTTCATTTAAGCCTTCTTTAGTGTAGTCGAGCTCTGTGCCGTCAATGTAAACTAAGCTTTTAGCGTCAACAATTAATGTGACACCTTTAGCAGCAAAAGTTTCATCGTCTTCGTTTAAATCGTCAACAAACTCAAGTACATAAGCAAGACCTGAACAGCCCGTCGTTTTAATGCCAACGCGCAGGCCTAAACCTTTGCCGCGGTTTGCTAAAAATGATTGTACGCGGTTTGCTGCCGCATCTGTCAATGTCACTGCCATGAGTTTCTCTTCTTACTTCGCTTGTTTGCTTTTGTAGTCTGCAATTGCTGCTTGAATTGCGTCTTCGGCTAAAATTGAACAGTGAATTTTCACTGGTGGTAATTCAAGCTCTGCACTGATATCAGTGTTTTTAATTGTCGCTGCTTCGTCTAGCGTTTTGCCTTTAACCCACTCTGTTACAAGTGAAGAAGAAGCAATTGCGCTACCACAACCGTAGGTTTTGAATTTTGCATCTTCAATAACGCCTTCGGCAGATACTTTGATTTGCAATTTCATTACGTCACCACATGCTGGTGCGCCTACCATACCCGTTGCCACTGACGGATCGTTCTTATCTAGAGTACCTACGTTACGTGGGTTTTCTACGTGGTCGATTACTTTATCACTATAAGCCATTATTCTATCCTCATTACCTGCTAGGGTATGTGCTCACACTATTAGTGGTGAGCCCATTCAACTGAATCTAAATCAATACCTTCTTGATGCATCTCCCAAAGTGGAGACATCTCACGTAGGCGACCGATAGAGTTTTTCATTAATTCGACGGTGTAATCAATCTCTTCTTCGGTAGTAAAGCGACCAATACTAAAACGAATTGAGCTATGTGCTAATTCGTCGTTACGGCCAAGTGCACGTAATACATAAGAAGGCTCTAAGCTTGCAGATGTACAGGCTGAACCTGACGATACTGCAATGTCTTTTACTGCCATAAGTAACGACTCACCTTCAACAAAGTTAAAGCTGATGTTTACAATGCCAGGTACTGATTGGTCTTGTGTGCCGTTAAAGTATACTTCGTCCATATCAGCCATAATGCCGTCGATTAAACGATTACGTAGTGCGCTGATGTGTGCGTGATCTTTTTCGAAATCTTGCTTAGCAATTTTAAACGCAGTACCCATACCCACTAATTGGTGAGTTGCTAGTGTACCAGAACGCATACCACGTTCATGTCCGCCACCGTGCATTTGCGCTTCAAGGCGAGCACGTGGTTTACGACGAACGTAAAGTGCACCAACACCTTTAGGGCCATACACTTTATGTGCAGAGAACGACATAAAATCAACTTTAAGCTGTTGCACGTCGATTAATACTTTGCCCGCGCTTTGCGCTGCATCTACGTGGAACATAATTTTACGTTCGCGACACATTTCGCCTATAGTCGCGATATCTTGAATTACACCTAGCTCGTTATTAACGTGCATGATGCTTACAAGTACTGTGTCGTCACGCATTGTGTCGGCAAGTTTTTGCAGATCAAGTAGGCCGTTTTCTTCAACGTCCATGTAAGTTACTTCAAAACCTTGGCGCTCAAGCTCACGACATGTGTCGATTACAGCTTTATGCTCAGTTTTAGCGGTAATAACGTGTTTACCTTTTTTCTTATAAAACTGTGCTGCACCTTTAATAGCTAGGTTATTTGATTCTGTTGCACCCGATGTGAAAACAATTTCACGTGGGTCTGCATTAATTAAATCAGCAATATCTGTACGTGCTTGGTCAACAGCTTCTTCTGCTTGCCAACCAAAACGATGTGAGCGTGACGCAGGATTACCAAACTTACCGTCCATTGTCAGGCACTGCATCATTTCTTTAGCAACACGTTCGTCAACAGGCGTGGTCGCTGCGTAATCTAAATAAATCGGTAACTTCATTTCTCTCTCCGCTGCAGGTCAACCTTAAAGTTGACAGCTTACTTGAATGTTTTCCAACTGCTTAATTGCATTATTGATACTGTTATCTTGGCGCGATGCTATTTCTTTCACATCTGATTTTTCCACCAATTCAGCAAGGGTAATATTATTCAAAAATTCTTCTATGCGTGCGCTTAAGTCTGACCACAAATTATGTGTTAAACAGCGCATACCACTTTGACAGCCGGTATCGGCACCTTGGCAACGTGTAGCATCGACCGATTCGTCTACGGCGCTAATAATATCGCCAACAGAGATAACGCCCGCTTCACGCCCTAGTAAATAACCACCACCAGGCCCACGAACAGAACTTACTAAGCCATTTTTACGTAAACGAGCAAATAATTGTTCAAGGTATGACAAAGAAATTTCTTGTCGCTGTGAAATATCAGCAAGGGCTACAGGACCTACACCTGTGTGCAGTGCAACATCCAGCATCGCTGTAACGGCATATCTGCCTTTTGATGTTAACTTCATAACGCCCCCTGCACAAAGAGTGCAAATTTTAATTACCAGAGTAAATTAGTCAAGTATTATCACTTGATAAAAATTTGATTTAAAACTCTTACTTATTAAATTGTAGAGTTAACAAATTTTTTAATACCTGACCTCTTTGGTCAAGTATTACAGCCATTGTAATTACCTGAGTATTTTAGTCAAGTATTAGCTAGTTATTTAACCACTGGTTTTTATAACTAATCGCTATACCTAAGTTACTTAACCTGAACTCTGGTTACTTAGGGATAGACTTATTAATTGAAGTGAGAATACCGCGTAGAATGTTCATCTCTGCATCTTCTGGACGAGCACGGTTAAATAAACGACGTAGTTTTGTCATTACAATACCTGGGTGCTGTTTTATGATGAAACCGGTGTTAAATAGTGTCTCTTCAAGGTGGTCATAAAACAACTCAGTTTGTTTTGAGCTTGGGTAAACAGTGTCATCTTCTTCAACCTTTTTAGGTTGTTGATTTAAAAACGCCATACGCGTTTCGTAACACAGAGTTTGCACAGCCATCGCTAAATTAAGCGAGCTGTATTCAGGATTCGCAGGGATGCATACATGGTAATTACAAAGCTGTAATTCGTCGTTGCTTAAACCACTGTTTTCGCGACCAAATACTAATGCCACAGGGCCATTTACTGCTTCCGTAACTAGTTTTTCGCCACATTCACGAGGTTCAACCATAGGCCAAGAAAGCGTACGTGAACGTGCACTTGTACCAATTGTTAATGCACAATCGGCAATGGCTTCTTCAACTGTACCAACAATAACAGCATTACCTAAAACATCACTAGCACCTGCAGACAAAGCACTCGCGTGGCTGTCTATTTCACATGCAGGGTCAACTAAATACAGTTTTGATAAACCCATGGTTTTCATGGCGCGAGCCGCCGAACCAATATTGCCTGAGTGTGATGTGTTAACTAAAACAACGCGAATATCATCTAAGATCATTGCTATGCTACTTACCTATGCCAAAAAATTGCGCGAATTCTAACACGAAAGTGTAATAAGATCCTAGATTCAAAAGGCGAGATCCTAAGATCTGGCCTAATATAAGGCATCTTACGTGAGTGAATTCTTGTCGCTGAATTTATGAGATAACAACTGTGATATTAAAGAACAAATGCTTACATATACTTTAACAACCATACGATCATATAAAATAAAACGACATAGTTTACAGATCTAATGGAAATGGTTAGTAGACTCAGTACAGTAAACCAAATTCGTTAACAGCTGATTTTGAATATTTAATTTATTTTATCTAGAAGTAATTTAATCGCGGTGTGAAATTTGTAAGCGAGTAGACTCGGTAACTCTGCTCCACATCTATATAAAAAAAGGAAAATTTCCCCGAGGACAAAATCAAAGGGCTGTGTATGTTTGGCATTCATGCTGCATTATCACCTATTTGTGCGGATAACCCACACACCATGAAAAAACCAAATATACGGCTATAAATTTAATCTCTAAAAATAAACAAGCTCTAACAATTCCAAATATTTATTAATTCAATTTAAGTAAACTTATAGCTTATATCAAAGATAAACCTTTATAAAAACATATAAATAAAACGTAATCTGCTGTTATACTCTTTCTATTCAGAGAGGGTCTTATTCTAGTATGGTTACAATTAAACAAGTGGCTGCCCACGCTGGTGTTTCATTTAAAACAGTATCTCGTGTTGTAAATCATGATCCCACTGTCAAGGATGCTAACCGTGAAAAGATTCTTCGATCGATAAAAGAATTAGGTTATCGACCTAATCGCGCTGCAAGCTTAACACGACGTAAAAAATCAAATATTTACGCTATTATCGCAGATGAATTACTTAGTGTTCCTTATACGTTTGATATTATTCGTGGTGCCCAAGAAATTGCTTGGCAGAAAAATAAAGAACTATTGATCCTCAATGTTAACGAAACCCAAGCGAGTATAGATAAAGCGATTGAAAGTCTTTTAGAGTATCGTGTTGAAGGCGTTATATATTCAGCAATGTACCATCGCCAAGTTATTATCGCTGATGAATTAAAAAAAATACCCACTATTTTGGCCAACTGCTTTCCTGCTTCGAATAATTTCCCCTGTGTTGTACCTGATGAACAACAAGCAGGTGAAGATATTACCGACGCATTAATACGTAAAGGCTATCGTCGAATTGCTTTTTTAAACTTAAATGAAAATATAGTTGCTGCTAAAGGGCGAAAACAAGGCGTTATAAATTCATTTAAAAGGCATGGTTTACCATTAGAAGATTTGCTCATTGAATCGGTTATTATTAGCCAAGCAGACGGCAGTGAAATTTCTACCTCAAGAGAGTCAGCCGCGCGAGTGATAGACGAGTTTAAACCTGATGCAATTATATGTGGTCAAGATCCCATGGCGCTGGAAATTTACTTTGTAGTGCATGACAAAGGAATGGTCGTTGGTAAGGATATTGGTATTGCCAGTTTTGATGATTGGGGCAGTATTCCACAGTTATTACAACCGAACTTAACCACCATGGCACTCCCACATCTTGCAATGGGACGTTGGGCAATGGAGTATCTTATAGAGCAGCGCACTGATATTGTTCACCACCACTTAGCATTTAAATTGATTGCTCGCGATTCGTTTTAATAACGTCTTTTTTTAATGTGAAAAACGACAATACGATAAACACACTGATAACCAAACCCAAATACTGGTAGGCTAGCGCAAAGCCTAAATGATCATATACAACGCCTACCACGACAGCTAGAATTGACGCCATCAATTGAGTCGTAAATTGAAAGCCAATTATATAGATCATTGCTGAATAACGAGCGTCAAAATGCATGTTTATATATTTAAATAACGCAATCAGCATAAGTGGTAATTCAATTGCGTGTAACAATTTCAATACGCTAATACTGATAGAGTCATTAACAATCCCCGAGCAATATATTCGTACCGCCATCAATACACCACTTAACAGCAACGAGTTTTTAACGCCTAAATAATTCACCCACTTTACAGCTAAATACAAAGCAGCAGCCTCAAGCATAACTTGCGCTGAAGTTAAATAGCCAAAAAACTCTCGACCTTGTTCTGGGGTGTCAAAAAAAGAAGTGTAATAAATAGCAAATTGCTGATCAAATACCGCATAAATACAACTTACACCGATCACAAATACACTTAAACGCCATAACCCCGTCGTTTTAAAAAATGACTTAAACTGTCGTGTAGAAGAAAAAGCCTGAGAAGGAATTCGCCCGTGGTTACTTTTTGCGACTTTAACAAAAACTAATAAACCAATTAAACAGAGCGCTGCAATGCTTGATAACCAGTAATTTAAGTTGGGCGCTAAATTATAAGATAAACCTGCGAAATAGCTTGCTGCAGCCCAACCTAGAGATCCCCACATTCGCGCCTTACCAAATTCAAAATACGTGATTCGACTTTGTTTATCTATATAACTCTCAATTACTCCCACTCCAGCCAAAAATGCACATGAAAAAATCCCACCACCTAAGATCGCAGCCAGGTAAAACTGCGTTTGTAGCAGTGGTGCGTATACATAACTAACAAACGGGCCAATCAACATCATAAAAAATGCAATGAAGTAAAGCAGTGTTTTTTGTAAACCAAGTCTATCTTGAAAAATGCCATAGCAAGGCATCACGAGTAAAGCCATGATGGAATTAATACTAAAGATAACCCCGACTTTAGCACTGTTGAGGCCTACCTCTTGACTAAGCCAAATCGGAAATAATGAAAAAGAAAAAGACCATGCCATAAAATAGACAAAGAAAATGACACTTAATAGCCGATAATTGCTACTCATATATCGCATAGCCTTGGAGAAAGGTTAATGACTCTATATTAATATAGAGTCATTTTGGAAGTTATTTTTCTATTGCTATATTATTTAAGCGAATGTCACTCAGTGATATGGACTGCTGAGCACTAACTTGTATTTTATCGTAAGGAGATGTTGGAAAAACAATCGAGGTCATAGAGCTAACCCCCTTATTTACAAACACTTCTATCGACGCTTTATCTACCCATATATCGACATCGTAAGATTTAAGCCCAGTCTGTAATGGTGCTGTTTGTAAAGAAGCAAAACCATCTTCAAAGTCTATTAAACCTGATTGTCTGCGATCAAGTACAAGCTGTCCTTGAGCTGGATTTAGCTGTAACTTAGTGTACTCACCTGTTTCAGAGCTAAGCAAGATATCAATAACTTGTTCAGTATTTAATAAACTAAAGCTCACCTTAAATTGCCCAGGTTCAACAGTAAAAAACTCATCCAACTGATAGCTCTTTGCGCCAGTTAGGGTTGCCTTTTGTTGTGTCTTACTCAATAAACTATTTAGCTCTTTAATAGGTTGGGATGCCAAACGCACGCCTGTTGGCGTTTGCAATAACTTTAATTCTCTGGGAATAGTCATTGCGCTGCGCCATGCTTCTGTAGGTACTTGATTTGCATATTGCCAGTTACTCATCCACCCCATAAATAAGTGTCTACCGTCTTGAACATCAGAAAAAGTCACGCCAGCATAATTATCTGTGCCGTAGTCTAACCATATCGAAGGTTCATACTTTTCATTTGCTGCTTTATCCGAAAATACGATATCAGCAATTTTTATATGCCCCCAATCACCTCGTTCATTGTCTACCACTTTAATATAAGCTTGCTGACCTTTTAAATGACTCACGTTCCAAGAACGTTCAGTCATAGTACCTGTATTATTTCCGCTTGCGGTTTTAACTATCTCGTCATTAACTAACAGCTGTATTGCAGTACTATTGTGATGCTTTCCGCCTGCAATCTTGAAGTTAATGAAATCGTGATCGATCGCAAATGATTTTGAGGTTAACGTGCCAATTGCCTTATCCGAACCTTTAAAAGAACTAGCAATCGTATTTGACGGTTGAGCATTAACTATATGGAATGCTTCACCTGATACTTGCCAATTTTTTAAACCACTTTTGAAGTCAGAAAAATCAAGTCCATGGGGGAAAACTGCTGGCGTTGCTGTGAGCATTTTTTGATAATCGCTATCAAGTACAAATTTTTCACCGTCGAAATCGCCAACAAAGTATTGCGTACCAGAGCCGCCATTTGGAGCGCCAGGGTTTATACTCACTAATAAAACATATTTATATTCATCAGTGCCTTCAATACGCACGCGAATCAGATCTGGACACTCCCATACACCGGCGTGACTGCCCCAATCAGCGCCAAAGTTACTTTCAAATTGCCATGTTTTTAAATCTTTTGAGCTGTAAAAGCCAATATGATCATCTTGAGCCAATACCATGATCCATTGCTGGGTACCCTCATGCCAATTTACTTTAGGATCACGAAAATCTCGGATCCCAGGGTTTTTCAATACCGGATTGTTCGCGTACTTTTTCCATGTACGACCCTTATCGATGCTATAAGCGATGCCTTGTGTTTGAAAATCAATTGCCCCCTGTGCAGCCTTTTTATCGTCATGATAGGTAAATATAGCCACTAATGGTGGATTTTCTTTACTACCAAAACCGCTACTATTTTGCCAATCAACCACCGCACTGCCTGAGAAAATAGTACCGAGCTCATCAGGAGACAACTTAATTTCTTGGTGCTGCCAATCAACCATATCTTTACTAATCGCATGCCCCCAATGCATAGGTCCCCATACAGATGAATCAGGATTATGCTGGTAAAATAGATGATACTCACCTTGGTAATAAACCATACCGTTAGGATCATTCATCCAATGCTTTTTTGGAGTAAAATGAAAAGCAGGACGAAACGCCTCTTTACCAAGTTTATCTAAACCCTCATGGGTGGTTTTTTCAGTTTGGTTTGTCATACTACATGCTGCCAAAAATGATGAAATTAAAACTAAATTAACGGTTCGCATCTAATGCTCCATGTTTATTATTGGTATCTGATGAAATAGCTTCTAAAGAACGTCCTTTTGTTTCTGGCATAAACCACACAACAAAAATCAATTGCCCTAACATCATTAAAGTAAAGAAAGTGAATACTTCAGTGGCACTAAAACGTTCTAAGAAAAATGGCATAAGTAAAGTGATTGCTGCGGCAAAAAACCAATGCGTACCGGAGCCTAAAGACTGCCCTTTTGAACGTACTTTGTTCGGGAATATTTCTGCAATGAAGACCCAAATAACGGTACCTTGGCCAATGGCATGAGCGGCAATAAACACAAATACAAACGCTACAACCGTTAAGCCTCCAGAGTCAGTACTAAATGCCCACGCCACGACAGAGAGGGAAATAACGTAGCCAATTGAGCCGATATACATCAGCGAACGTCGGCCAAATTTATCAATCAACGATAAACCCAGCATGGTAAAACATAAGTTAACCACGCCAATTCCAGCGCCTGAAAGTAAGGATTGATTTACATCCAATCCTGCAAGTTCAAATACGCGCGGTGCATAATAAATAATAAAGTTAATGCCAGATAATTGATTAAATGCGGCAAATAAAAATGCAAATAAAGCCGCCTTATTGTAACTACCACCAAATAGCTTTGATTGACTGTTTTGTAACTTGTCGCGTTCTATGTCATTTAATACTTGGTCTGGGTTTTGTTCACCTAAAGTAACTAAGATTGAACGCGCTTTAGCTTTTTCGTTTTTCTTTTGCACTAACCAACGTGGGCTTTCAGGTGCCTTAATGATCATTAATAAATAAGCTAAGGCCGGTATTGCCTCCACACCTAACATTAAACGCCAGTCAATTGCAGATGTTCCTGCAATCAAAAAATTAGAAACAAACGCAACTAAAATACCAAATACAATTTGAAACTGATAAAGCGCGACCAAACGCCCACGGTACTTAGCAGGTGCAATCTCAGAGATATAAGCAGGTACAACAATTGAAGAAATACCCACTCCCACGCCACCAATAAACCGTAGTAAGGCGAAGCTATATGCGTCAGGTGCCATGGCGGAGCCAAGCGCCGAAACTAAAAACAACACACCGACTAAAATCAATGTGGGTTTTCTACCCCACTTATCGCATGGATAATTACCAGTTAAGGCACCAAGTAGAGTTCCCCACAAAGCTGAAGACATAATAAATAAGCCATGAAATAACGAGCTCGTATTCCATAATGCTTGAATAGGTTTATCCGCACCGGATATAACAGCAGTATCAAAGCCGAATAAAAAACCAGCCACAGCAACAGTGACTGACCAGTAAATAATTTTTTTCATAATCACTCTTAAAGCTTAACAATTAAAAGGTGGGCCGAAACCCACCACTATTAATAACCTGGGTTTTGTGTGTACGACCCGCCACTTAAAATCATTTGCTGGTTTGGAATAGGTAAATACTCATGCTTACCTTTAGTAAAAACAGCGTCGACTAAGTAAGGTTTACGTACAGCCTCAATTGCTAAATACTTATCAATAGTTTCTTTAGCTATCCCCCAACGAACTAAGTCAAAAAAGCGATGCCCTTCAAGTCCTAATTCTAAGCGTCGCTCAAAACGCAGTGCCTCTCTTGCTTGCTCTTTAGAATCAAAGCTTATATATGCGCCAATATTATAAATGCTGGCATTATGTAATTTATCGGTGCTTTGCTTAGCTCGTTCACGAATTCGGTTAATAATTGGCAATGCTTCGTCATACCTGTCTAACTCAATTAATGCTTCTGCTTTCCAAAGCAATACATCTGCGTAACGAATTAGCGGTGTATTTAATGAAAAAATAGGAAATGGTCCATTCTCACCGCGACAACTACAGTCTGGGTGTTCAAGATCTTTCATTGCCGTAAAGTTGCCATATATGCCTGGAGCACGTGACCAACTATCACCGCCATGAATCAAGTTTTCGTCATACTTAAATGGCTTACCTTCCATTGCAACAGTATGATCTAGGCGAGGGTCAACTGAGTCAGTCGTCATGTCGTAGTTAAAATCGTTAAAAGAGTCAAATAACGGCAAGCCTTGTTGATCTGTTTTAAACGCATTAACAAAATTTTCTGTTGGAACGTGAAAACCACAACAACCAAAACCTCCAGCCATTGGTGCATTTAATGCACTAGGCCAACTACCACGACCATCTGGTGAACCGTCATTTAAAGAACGCTGAATAGCAAACACTGATTCTTTGCCATTCTCAGTTTCAAATAAAAAGTTATTTGCGTAATCATCAAACAAACCATATACATCGGCTTGTTCAATTTCATCAATGAGATTTACTACTTTTACAAGTTTATCTTTATTAATATTAATAACTTGATGTAACTCATTTTGCTCATAAGCCTGATAGAGCAATGTTTTAGCTAAATATGCCTTGGCTGATAACGCTGAAGCTCGCCCTACATCATCTTGGGTTTGTGGTAAGTTGCCTGCGGCAAACTCAAAGTCTGCTGCAATCTTATCCCATAGCTCCTGATCGCTTAGCTCACGATTAGTTGCTGTAAGTATCTGATCTTGAGTCATCGTTTCATCAATCCACGGAATATGCTTATGATGAATTTTTAAGTCAAAGTAAAAAACACTGCGAATAAATCGCAGTTCAGATTGTTTTTCAGCGCTGTTTTCAATTGCATCGGGCGCATTTGCGATTACTGCTAATGCTGAGTTTGCTCTTGAGATCCCCGTGTAATTACGTGTCCATTTTTTATTATTCAAATCAATCAAATCTGGCGGAAAAGACTCCATATCTGGAACTATTGGTTGATATAAAGACAAAGCATGATAAGCAAATATATCACCGGGTCCATTACCACCTTTATGGGCATCTCCTGCGCGTAAGTTCCCTGTCGGCCATAAAAAATTAGGCGCGGTATAATGATCGTTACCTAGATATGAGTAAGCAGCAATAATCAACGCATCTACATTTTCACTATTAGAAACTTGTTCTTCGGTCAATACTCCCGAAGGTGCAACATCAAGATCAGACCCACCACAAGAAGCTAAAGAAAGAACAAATGTAGTTGCTGCAAATAGAGTTTTTATTTTTTTCATAATATGTGCTCGTATCGTTGTCGTTTTAATAAATCAAAAAGAAAGGTTCACGCCTAACGTGATACGTTTTGGAATTGGAAAGTTACTGTTTGGCGTCTCTGGATCCTGACTTAGCGTCCCGGATGGAGTAATGGTCAATAAGTTGCTTCCCTGCAAATAAATTCGTGCAGAACTAATACCGTATTGACTTAGCCACTGTTCATCAGGTGTATAACCGATAGATAAATTACGGAGCTTTAGGTAGCTGCCATCTTCCCAAAATAAACTTGACTGACGGCCTTCGCCATTGTTATCAATTAAAGTTAATGCAGGTACATTGGTGTCAGTATTGTTAACTGACCATGCATCAAGGACTCGGTCGCCGTAGTTAGAGCCTATATTTAATGATGTGAAGTCAGTAAATCCACGCCAGCTATTACGTATTTCACCTCCCTCAACACCTTGCCAGAACATATTCAAATCCCAATTTTTGTATTTGAAATTCATGTTCAATCCATACATAAAGTCAGGATCAGTATCGGTGAAAAAGCTTTGATCGTTTTCATCAATCACGCCATTGCCGTCTAAATCTTTCCAGCGGACTCGACCTAAACCAGCCCCTGATTGCGCTGCGTGAGTATCTATTTCACCTTGATTTTGGAATAAACCATCGGCGACATAACCATAAATAGAGTTAATAGAATGACCAACAATCGTTTTATCATTGCCATTACCGCCGAATGAATTAACAACATCTTCTGGAAGTGATACAACTTTATTTTTAGCTGAAGAAATATTAAAACTAATATCGACATCAATATCACCATCTAAGCTATCAAAAGTAAGATAGTCGGCATATCCAATGAGAAACTCAAAACCAGAGTTTTCAATTGTGCCACCATTAACCCATTGCTGAGCGCCTTCGCCTAATGTTGCAAGTGGATTGGTTAAAGTTAAAATATCCTCTGTCGTTTTTTCAAACCAATCGATACTGCCGTATATGGTTTCGTAACGCATGCCAAAATCAAGACCAATGTTTGTTTGCGTTGATGTTTCCCATTTTAGGTCATCATTCCCCGTCTGTGCTTTTACAAACCCAGAAGGTAGCGTGCCGCCATTAGCCCCGCCTATATCATAAGCCGTTCCTTCATCTTGCTGATCAGTGAATAAGGATTGCGTTGCATAACGACTTAAATAGGTTGTGTACGTTGCATCTGTAGGGATTTCTTGATTACCTGTTTTGCCCCAACTAGCACGAAGCTTTAGAGTAGATAAAAACTCAATATCATAGAATGATTCGTTACTAATCACCCAACCTGCAGAAATAGCGGGAAAATTACCATAGTTATTATTACTACCAAAACGAGACGAACCGTCACGACGTATTGTTAGGCCTGCTAAATATCGATCATCATAGTTATAGTCCATACGCGCAAAATAAGAATTAAGAGACCATTTATCACCATCCCCCTCCACACGAACATCACCAGTTGCTTGTGATAAATGAGCGTAATCGCGATCATCAGAAGCAAAACCAGAACCATAACCAATAGACCCTTCATACTCGTAATCTATTTGTTCAGTACCAAGCAAAAACGTGAAATGGTTTGCATCTAAATCAAGCTTATACTCTGCGGTATTAGTCCAACTGAAACTGCTATTCCAATTTTCTGTCACTGACAGCTGATCACCATAGTTTAGTGAACCAGCTTGAAAAGCACGGGTATAATTCCTGAAATAGTATTGTCCGTAATCTAAGCCGATAGAGCTTTTTAACGTTAAGCCCTCTATTGCTTCATATTCAACAAAAATATTCCCCATTAATTTATTGAATCTACTGACATTATCTCGATTCATTTCAATTAATCGAACTGGATTATCACGGTCAGTTACACCAGGAACCGGTCCTCCCCAGTCTCCATCTTCGTTATATACAGGAACGATAGATTGTTGCTCTATAGCCAAATTTAGAATATTACCGGCCAGATCATTAACCAAGTTTGACTCTTGGTTTGTCACTATAAAGTTCTCACCAATCTTAAGTTTATTTGTTAACTGATAATCCGAGTTAACGCGAAAACTAATTCGCTCAAATTCTGAGCCATCAACAATACCTTCTGAGCCGTAATATCCAAGTGAACTATATATCGAAGCTTTGTCTGAACCTCCTGAAACTGAAAAATTAAGATCCGTTACTTTTGCAGATCGCGTAACTTCATCAAACCAGTTTGTATCTGCAGGACGCTGCACCTGTGCAGCATCTGTGAACTCAGGTAAAACAACGTTGTTTAATTGAGGGTTATTAAAATCATTATTCCAATCATAAGTATAAAGAGAACTTGCTGCATTTGGATCTGACCTATCATTTACTGCAGCTTGCCAGACTGCTTGTGATCTTTGCTGTGTATTTAATGGATTTAACTCATAATTAAAATCATCATATGACTGATTAAAAGAAAAATTGAAGTCGAGCCCTTCATTCCCTTTTTTTGTTGTAATAACAATGACACCATTACCAGAGCGAGCACCAAAAATACTTGCAGCTGCCGCATCCCTTAGTACCTGTATATCTGCAATATCGTGGCTATTTAGTTCATGCATGCCCGATTTAGTGGGTACACCATCAACAACATAAAGGGGATCGTTGTTACCTAAAGGTCCCAAACCTTGCCCCCGAATACGCACCGTTGCTGTAGAATCGGGTGAGCCACTCGTCGTAATTTGCAAACCAGGTACACGCCCTTGCAAATTTTTCATGATATTACCAGACGGCAAGTCAACGACATCTTCAAGGCTAACAGTGCTCACCGCACCTGTTAAATCTTTCTTTTTGACACTACCATAACCATATGAAACTTCTATTATTTCAATACCATCACTAGATATAGCTTTTTCTGGCAGCTGTTCAGCGGCAACAACACTGAATGGTAACGTGCAGCCTAGTAGAATTGTATTAACACTAACTGCAAGTTTGTTTTTTCGAAATATGAGCATTGTGTGTGTCCTCATTTTAATTATTAATGTTGATTTCATCATACAAATTAACAACGTTGTCTTTTTATCGTGTGAATATATTTTCTGCACTCAAATTTTATGGTTACGCTTGGGTACATAAAATAAACAACGTTGTCTTTTTAACATTTAAAAAACATCTAATCAATATAAATTAAAAATTATTAACGACAGCATTAATGCTTTTGAATGTTAACCTGGGATGGATAAATAATAATCAAGGTGTTATGAATTTATTGCGAAGTCAATTACCCACCTTAAAGATAACGACTATCCTAATGTAGGCAATTATTTTAAATTATGGTTTCAGCGACAAGACATCTGTGTAGGAAGCTTATCGCGTTGTTATTTTTAAACCATTGCCGCTTTTACATACACATCAAAACGATTCTTTTTGGTTTTAATTTGCATACTTGGGGTTTTGTCATTTAAAAATGGGGCGTAATCGGGACGTTTTACTACTACGCGCTTACTGGCGAGTGGGTAGGCGAATTCGAGTAAATCGTCAGCGTCGGTATCTGCACCAACAAGCTCTTGAAATACACGCATTTCTTTTTTTACTAATGCTGATTTTTCGCGATGCGGGAACATAGGATCTAAATAAACCACATCGGGCATGCTTTCACATTGCGATAGTAGAGTGTGGCTTGAACCAAATATAAGGCTCATGCTTTGCTTCATCCATGCGCCAATTTCAATGTCGTTATAAGCACGTTGCAAACCATCATACAATAACGCGGCGACTACGGGGTGGCGCTCATGTAATATAACGTTGCATCCAAGTGACGCAAGTACAAAACCATCACGCCCTAAGCCGGCAGTTGCATCAAGCACTACGGGCGTTGCGCCTTTATTTAAGCCAACCGCTTTGGCAATTGCTTGGCCTTTACCTCCACCAAACTTGCGCCTATGCGCCGCTGCGCCGGTTACAAAATCAACGTTGATCGCGCCTAATTTGGGTTCATCCGTTTTATATAAACTCAGGCCGCTATCGTCGTAATTCAGCCGAAAACCATTGTTTTTCTCTGCCCATTGAGCCAAACCAAAACGCGTTTCTAACTCATTTAAATAAGGGCGACACTCTTTAAAAGCACACTGAATAACCACTCTACACTCCGACGATAAAATACCTATTTAGTATATCAATCAGTACAGGTTAAAGCACTAAAATAGCTCTATATCGTTATTTTCAGTGGTATTTTGTAAGACAACTTCACTATCGTTACTACGCAAGCTAGCGAGTAGCCCATTACGAGTTTCACTAATTTGCTTAAGCTGACATTTAATAAATGCTAGATCGCTATTAGCAGAAGTAAACAACTGCATAGTTTTATCTAGCTTGGTAAAGTAAGGCGTTAAGTCACAAATATTATCACTCTCTTTTTGCACTTTAATTGCACTATCAAGCTCACTTAATTGCCCTATAAGCTGTTTAGCAATACTGTTTTTTGCCTGGCCCTGAGAATCTAATTGCTTCACTATGTCTTCAAGCACGATGCCTATTTGCGTGGCCTGTTCGTAGCTATTTTCATTATTTTGTATAGTGATCACTTTTTCATTGGTGATCTCCAATATGTGTGGAAACAAATCTTTGTAATGCCCAAATTTAGCGCTATCGTCAACGGGCATGTTTTTTATCAGTAATGATATTTTAGGGTAATTAATAATTGTGCTGGAGCTAATATCGACAAACCGCTGTGCATGCCTATGTTGTTCTAATAACTCTTGTTCTAATGGGCACACTGCACTTTGCTGAGAATAAAATATGCCTCTACTTTCATACCAAAAAACAACAACAACATCTAAATCTAAATGTGTAAAAAATGCTAAAAAATATTCGCTTAATGATGAGAAATTATTAGCATGATAACTTTGCCCAACGTAGCGTATTATTCGGCCCATATCACCTGATTCAGTCATGGCCATTTCGGCTGTTTTATTTGCGTGAGCTACATCATATTTTAACTTTATGCCTTGCTGTCGATATTCGTAAAGCACTTTTATACGCGCCATTAATTCTTCTGCGTTAAAAGGCTTAGCTATATAGTCAGATGCACCAGCACTGTAACCTTTAACACGATCAGCCAACTCAATGTTGGATGATAAAAACATAACGGGAATATCTTTGGTTAGCTCATTTTTTTTAATCGTTTGGCAAACTTCAAAGCCTGATTTACCCGGCATTTCTATATCGAGCAAAATAATGTCGGGGTTATATTTATTAGCGAGCCTTAAACCTTCATCCCCATCTTTTGCATGAATAATTTTACAAAACCCTGCTAAAGACTCCTCTATTATATGGTGAACCAACTTATCGTCATCAATTGCCAATATTAGCTTTGCCATGCCCTAGTCCATTTTATTAGGTATGTTAAGAGCATAGCTCGGTAGACTGAATTTACTAAAAATTTTAGTGAATAAGTTAAGGCGTATTGATCTTTGTGGATTGAAATCTGTCCCTAGAAAGAACCCAAAGGGCAGCGCATGTTTGGCATTTATGCTGCGTTATCGCCTATTTATGGGGAATAACCACACTACATAGGCTCTGCCTTGCCTAAATACCAAACAGTCTGCTGCAAATTCACCCACCAAAGATCAACACGCCCTAAAATTTAGATAATAAAAAAGCGCCATTAGGCGCTTTAATTTGGTTTGTGCTAAATATTAGCTTTTTTAAGCTGCAATACCGCTGTGGCGTAGTAACGCGTCAACATTAGGCTCACGACCACGGAACTTTTTAAATAATTCCATTGGCTCTTCACTGCCGCCTTTTTCTAAAATATTTTGCATGAAGGCTTGACCGGTTTGCGGGTTGAAAATACCTTCTTCTTCAAATTTAGAATAAGCATCAGCAGAGAGTACTTCAGCCCATTTATATGAGTAATAACCAGCGCTGTAACCGCCTGCAAAAATGTGGCTAAAGCCATGCTGAAAACGGTTAAACTCAGGTGGATTAACGACCGAGGTACGGCTACGCACATCGTTTAGTACGGCTTGAATTTGACACTCTTCACCCGCTTTATAATCATTGTGGATTTTAAAGTCGAATAACGAGAACTCAATCTGACGTAGCATTTGCATGCCTGAGTTGTAGTTTTTAGCCGCTAGTAGCTTATCAAGTAGCTCTTTAGGTAACGGCTCGCCCGTTTCATAATGGCCTGAAATAAAGCTCAATGCTTCTTCTTCATAACACCAGTTTTCTAAAAACTGACTAGGAAGCTCTACCGCATCCCACGCTACACCATTAATACCCGCAACAGGAGCAGCATCAACTTGTGTAAGCATGTGGTGAATACCATGACCAAACTCGTGGAATAAGGTTGTCACTTCGTCATGAGTAAACAATGCAGGTTTATCGCCAACCGCTTTATTAAAGTTACACACTAAATAAGCCACTGGAGTTTGTAGTTCGCCGTTAGCACGCACTTTACGACCCATACAGTCGTCCATCCACGCCCCACCGCGTTTACGGTCGCGTGCATATAAATCGAGATAAAAACGTCCACGTAAGGTATTGCTGCTATCTACAATTTCAAAAAAGCGTACATCTTTGTGATAAGTATCAAAGTCAGTAACTTCTTTTACGCTAATACCAAATAAACGGTTAACGGTTTCGAATAAGCCACTTAATACTTTATTTGCTGGGAAGTAAGGACGTAATACTTCATCTGAAATAGCGTACTTTTCTTGCTTAAGTTTTTCGCTGTAGTAACCAAAATCCCATGCCTGTAATTCAGAAATACCATGTTTTTGCTCAGCATAGGCTTTTAACTCTGCCACTTCTTGCTCTGCTTGTGGTTTTGATTTAGCCGCTAGGTCTTCTAAAAACGAGAATACTTGCGCCGGTGTTTCGGCCATTTTAGTTGCCAGTGACTTTTCAGCGTAGCTGTTAAATCCTAGTAACTGTGCAAGTTCATGGCGAAGCGCAAGCTCTTCGCTCATAATACCTGAGTTATCAAATTCACCAGCGTTAGGGCCTTGATCTGACGCGCGCGTAGAAAACGCGATGTAAGTTTCTCTGCGGAGTTCGCGGTTATCTGCATAGGTCATAATTGGTAAATACGACGGAAAATCAAGAGTAAATACCCAACCGTCTAACTCTTTACTTTTTGCAGTATCTGCTGCAAGCGCTAAAGCAGATTCTGGCAAGCCAGCTAAGTCGCTTTCATCAGTAATATGTTTGTGCCAAGCAAGTGTGGCATCCATTACGTTGTTACCAAATTTTGAGGCAAGTTCTGATAAACGCGCGCTAATTTCGCCGTAGCGTTTTTGCTGCTTTGGCGCTAATGCAATACCCGATAATTTGAAATCACGAAGCGCATTAGTAATTGTTTTTTGTTGTGCTGTAGTCAGCGTTTTAAATTCGTCGCTGTTATAAAGCGTATTATACGCGTTGTATAAACCTTGGTGCTGACCTACAAATGTTGAATATTCAGATATTAACGGTAAGCACTGCTCGTAAGCTTCACGTAATTCGTCATTATTCATTACTGAATTTAAATGCGATACAGGGGAGAACATGCGCGATAATTTGTCGTCGGCTTCTTCAAGGGGTAATACTAAGTCATCCCACGTGTACGAACCTTTCGCTAACACGTCATCAATGGCTTTACGACAAAGCTCAATACCGTCTTTTAGTGCTGGTACTACGTACTCAGGCTTTATTTTTGAAAATGGTGGTAAGCCTTCAAGGCCAATTAGTGGGTTGCTCATAAATACTCTCTTTGCGTTAATGCATTACGTTTTAAATTGGGTCTAAAAGTAAAAAAACAACTCAACTGCTTTTAAGTTGTGTAATTTTAATAAGGTTGCTCTAAAGCAAAGCACAAATAACCCATTAATGAGTCGGCCACTTTATAACGCTCTAGGGCGTGTTGAACTTTGTGGATTGAAATTTGTTCACTCTAGGGGCGATTAAATCACGGCGCGAGGTTTGTAACCTAGTGGGCTAAGTAAAAACCGAGCAACAAAGAGTTAATCGTCCCTAGAAAGAACCCAAAGGGCAGCGCATGTTTGGTATTTATGCTGCGTTATCGCCTATTTATGGGGAATAACCACACTATATAGGCTCTGCCTTGCCTAAAAACCAAACACACTGCTGCAAATTCACCCACCAAAGATCAACACGCCCTACTACCGTATCAACTAGGTTATTGCTGCATATTTGCTTTTGAGTAAGTGGGCTAATGGCTATAAAGTCTTTTCGTTTGAGCTCATCTATTAAGGGATGCTCTTTTTCAAAACCTCTTGGTGGGCGTTTTAGCGACTCTCCTGACATTTCAAATATAGATTTAAATTGCTCATCATAAATTGCTTTTTTATAGCTATTTGGGTTTTCATCTATGCAGGTTCTAATTGCGTTAAGCGCCTTTGATTCTGGTCGCCAAATACCAGCACCTATAAAACATTCGTCATTTGCTAAGTGAAAGTAAAAACCTGGGGCGTGTACGTCTTTTCCCATAAAATGGCGAAATTGAATTCCTACATTAATTTTATATGGGGCTTTATCTTTACTAAAACGCGCGTCTTTATGGATTCTCATTAAACTACCGCCGACTTTTTTATCTGATGCGACAAAATGGCTAGAAACCTCAGCAAGTGGTGCTTGCATTTGCCTAATGAAATCTAAAGCGGGCTCTCTTACGTATTCCTCATACTGTGATTTATGGTCGTTAAACCAGTCTCTATTATTGTTTTGATCAAGCTGAGCAAGAAATTCGAATGTTTTTTTACTAAACATAGGTCACCTAAACACTCTTTATTTTTAAAACTTAATGTTATGCTAATGCGCATAAAACTCAACGCCTAAGGACATAAAATGACACAACACTTTGATTATATTGCAATCGGTGGTGGCAGTGGTGGTATTGCCTCTGCAAATAGAGCGGCAATGCGTGGCGCTAAAGTAGCACTTATAGAAGCAAAACACATGGGCGGCACATGTGTAAACGTGGGTTGCGTACCTAAAAAAGTAATGTGGCACGGTGCTCAGGTTGCTGAAGCAATTAATTTATATGCCCCAGATTACGGCTTTAATGTTGAAGTTAAAGGCTTTGATTGGAGCAAGTTAGTAGAAAGCCGTGAAGCCTACATAGGCCGAATTCATAAAGGTTATGACAGTGGCCTTGCAAGCAATGGCGTTACTGTAATTAAAGGCTTTGCTAAATTTGTAGATAATAAAACAGTTGAAGTAAACGGCGAGCACTACACAGCCGACCATATATTAATTGCAGTAGGTGGTCGCCCAAGCATTCCGCATATTGAAGGCGCTGAGCACGGTATCGATTCAAATGGCTTTTTTGAACTAAAAGAGCAACCTAAGCGCGTTGCCGTTATTGGCGCAGGCTACATAGCCGTCGAACTTGCTGGTGTATTACACGGTTTAGGTACTGAAACACATTTATTTGTTCGTAAACATTCTCCACTTCGTAACTTTGACCCATACATAGTTGAAACACTTGTTGATGTTATGGCTGCTGAAGGCCCAACTCTTCATACAGAATCTGTACCTCATAAATTAGTTAAAGAAAATGATGGCTCTGTAACGCTACATTTAGATAACGGCAAAACTCATAACGTTGACCAAGTAATTTGGGCCATTGGCCGCCAGCCAACAACAGATGCAATTAATGTAGCTGCTGCCGGCGTAGAAGTTAACAGCGATGGTTTTGTTAAAGTTGATGAGTTTCAAAATACCACAGCTAAAAACGTTTATGCTGTTGGTGATATTATCGAAAACGGTATTGAGCTTACGCCTGTAGCAGTTAAAGCAGGGCGAACTTTATCAGAGCGTTTATTTAATAAAGAACTACCTGATGATTTAAAAATGGATTACAGCCTAGTTCCTACTGTTGTATTTAGTCACCCACCAATTGGTACTATTGGCCTTACTGAACAAGAAGCTATTTCTCAGTATGGCGAAGAAAACGTTAAGATTTACCAATCTGGCTTTACGGCTATGTACACAGCGGTAACTAAACATCGCCAGCCTTGTAAAATGAAGCTTGTATGTGCCGGCCCAGACGAAAAAGTAGTTGGCCTACATGGTATTGGTTTTGCGGTTGATGAAATGATTCAAGGTTTTGCCGTTGCCATGAAAATGGGTGCAACTAAAGCTGATTTTGATGCTGTTGTGGCTATTCACCCGACTGGCTCAGAAGAGTTTGTAACCATGAGAGGTTAGTGTAAAAAAGATACACATAAACGTTTTCAATATCTGAAAACGTTAAACTCCCCGCATTAATCACTTTATCAATGAGGGGAGTGATCAACTAACTTTAGACAGTAAATTAATTTTTCCATCCGTAGCAGTAAGGCGAGCCGCCTATTGTGACTATGTAGCCCTCCAAGCTTTAATCTATACAGTAACAACCTATATCTTTCTCTATTTCTGAGTTATTTCGATAAACGGCTGTAGGTAACCATTCTACTTTTAAACTTCTTGATAAACGCCCTACCCTTATTATCGCCTTACGGTCTTATGTTTTGTTGAATTGGATAACAGTATGGGAACTTACTGCCAGCTTTGTTACTTCTTTCGGTTACGCTTGTTTCTACCTCCTATCAAAGCTTCTTTTATAACCATAATTAGTGCCATCACTACCGGCGATATCATTCCTACCACGGCAGTAAACGCTTGAAGCTCAAGAAAATATCCAGCAAGGCAAGTTACTAAGACTAACACTACCGTAGTGGGCATCGCCCATCGTCCTATTAACATAATGACAATATCTTGAGGCATAGTACGATTGGTAGATTGATCTATATTTGTTTGCTCAAGCTCGGGGTTAGATTTGGTTTTTGCATCGCAGTCCGATGAACTCTCAAAATTTTTTTTCATCAAAATTACTCCTCTGATTGATAAATTTTTTGGGGAAGGAGGGGGAGGCAAAAGCCTCCTTAGTCAGTCGCTGCAATAGTCGTTATTAACAGGAGAAGGAAGGAGAGTATGGAAGAGGGTTATGTCTTTAAATAGGGCTACTTAATGAAGCCAAACTTGAGGACTAAAAAAGTGTTGTTCCGGTGAATATTCGAGTTGAGAATATAGGTGTGTTTGATTGGCATAAATATCAAAATAAAGAGTATATAAACGAAGCCATATAGTGAGCCTAGGCTGATCAGTTTGATTAATTTGTTGCAGCGTGTACGAACACATTACGCCACTAATAGGGAGTGAAAAACACTGCTGAAATTGCACTAATAATTCGTCAACATAGCCTTTAACTGATGCTTTAAATAATAAATTAGCAATACTTTGTTGCTGGATATTTTCTCCCTGCAACTGCAGCCATATTTCTTCACAGTAATGATGTTTAAATAGTTGGTATAGCTCAGATGAGGAGAAGCCAATGTCCTTCATGGTTTGCCAGCAGGTGAGATCCTCAATATTGACACTATAAATGTTTGCTGCTTCACGCTTTAAAGCAAAGACTTTTTCAAATGCCTGCACATAATTTGCCATTATCACTTCCTTTGTTAGAACTTCTAGGAATAACGTGCGGGCATTAGAAATGTGAATTAAATTCGACTCAAACTAGTCCTTTTTTCAATAAAAATAAGTGAAATAAAATCATCAAGGATTGATGCTAGCTCTGAATGATTCCTTAAATGCCCGTGCCACAAAGTCTTAGACTCGCCATTCGCTAGAAAATGACTGTATCCTTCATCGTCAAAATATAAGTGTTGTATCTGACTATTTAACTGTGCTGTTTTATAACGACAAGCAATATGATTGCTGCCTGGTTGTGTGAAAAATACCATTTGACTATCACCGGAGGCTATTGTGTCGTCACTTTGTAAATTACCATTAAATTTAAATGTGACTTCATAAATAAAATCAACAACAGTGTTGCCACTCTCTAACTGAGCTGTTTCCGTTATAACTTCACTCGCGTAACCATGACTGGCCAACTCTATTTTTATATCACTTAACTGCGCTAACACTGTGTGTGAAAACAGCTCGTCAAAGTAACGCTTGCGATCGTATTCGCTAAGTAGGCGAGTGCTATCGGCTTTCGCTTTAGCAGCGTCATAAAGTGTTGATTTATGCTGATGTGTAAGAATCAACTCATGCGTGTTGGTTTCGCTATAGGTATGCATAAAAATCCTCTGTAACTTGTTTGTTAAAAACCATACTTCCATTCAATATGAAGTAACGCTTGACCTAACCAAGGCAATGTCACCATGCCAAGCCCCCAAGGCAACTTTGACATTAGAACGTCTTGCGGCATAGTCACTACGCGAATATGACAACCTGATTCTGTTTGCTCAACCGTCCCCTCTCGTGTAATAAACATCTTAGAAAACTCAATCGTTGGCATTCTTTTTAACACTTCCCAACGATTCACAAGCGCATGTAACATATGATCAATTGCCATAATTGTCTGTTCATTCAACTCAATGGGTTCCTCTATTTGGGTATCTAATGGCAGTCCCAGCAACGCATTAACGGTTAAACTAACTTCAATAAGTGGATCAATATTAGCGATATAACAAAGCACGGCATGCGCCTGCATTTGCGTGTCATCGTTTTTAAACTCCCCTTCATCCATCAGCTCAAGCCTGGTAAACAAAGTAGGTAAAAAAGGCCATAGAATAACCAAACCCACATCAAATGTGACAGGCTCACTTTGCTGTTCATTCATTTGTTGTAATTGCGCTAGCTGCGTTTTAACTTGTGAAATAGCACTTTGAACAACCCCTTTTTCGCACTCTGAAGACGTGGTTCTGGCAAGCTTTGTTAAAAGTCTTTTACTTTGTTTAATTGCCTGTTTGAGATCAGAATTTTGCAGTGTTGATTGAACATCAGCTCGTTTTTCTATATGAGCTAATAAGTTTTGCGTTTCATCAACGCGTTCAACCGCCATTAATGCGTTAAGTAGCGTTTCTGAGGGGGTTACTACTTGGTTTTTCTCTCCTTGAGGCAAAGTTACGAGCGTCTGTGCTATCAATGCTTCTTTTGCGTCATGTTTAACTAATATTGATGAATGAGTACCTATGGTTTCCTCTGGATATGAACTCACTTTATTAAGCTTATTATTCTGTGCTGATAACGCTGAACCATGGTGTACTTCATCGTCTTTAATTGTCTCTATATCCAGCTCGACATGTGAGCTTTGAGTTTGTTTTATACCCCCCTTACTTTGACGTGTATTATTATTTTCAAACGCTATTTTTTGCATATTGAGCTTAGGTACTTGCGCTGAGTTTTTATCGAGTGTCACTTGTGTTTTATCGACATTAACTTGATTTTCATCGCTATACTCAAACGTTTCTGAAGGTTTATGACTTATGTTCATATCGCTACTCATGTTTAACAATACGCTGTCATTGTTATCTTCATGCGTAAGTACATCTGGTAGAAAATTATTACGTAGTTTGTCATCGTCTTTAGTGGCATTTAAGGTAGCTTTAGTGAAAGACACTTGCTCGTCTTCAACCAAGGTTGATACCGCTCCATGTGTAATATGCGTATCAACTTTATGCTTTTGTAAATTACATTGCACCGCTAGAGGTTTTTCATCCACCTCATATTCTTGGGTTATGTTATGAGTAAGGCTGTCAGCTCGTCGCTCATTTTTTTGTGGCTGAAAAACCGTAACTTGTTCATCATTGAAATTTGCTATGCGTGATGTATAAAGTTCCTCAATATTAAAAGGCTGCAGCCATACACTATTCATTTCTGTTAGATGTTTTGTTGCATGACTAATCAAAGGTGTGAACCAAGCATCCAAACCAACCTCGGCACGCGCTATGAGCGGTAACTTTTGAAGTAGCTCTTTTTCAATCAAACCTAACGACTGAACGTGCTGTGTAATTATTTTTTGCAGCTGCTTGCACTGCTCATCTTGCTTTATTTCACCAAAAAGTAATGAACTTAGTTCATTAGCAAGCCATACTTGCTGATTTAAAACAAAACGATAAACACGCTGTAATGATGGCTGATAGCAAAACTGTAATTTATACCCAAATTTAGCCATGTGGGTGACTCTAGCGTAACATTGCCAAGTAATAGAGCCACGGTTATTCATTGCAGTTTGCCCAGATGTTAAAGCATGTTGTTGCTCAAAACTTTGAACCATGTTTACTAAATTGCGGTTAAGTTTTTGATAAAGTTTATCTAAACACTCATGCATAGCTTTTTCACTCTGCGCACCATCAAATAACAATCCGGTTAAGTTAGCTTGAGTAGTTGATTCATCTGAAAGAGCGCGTTGACACTCTACCTGTAACTTTTCAACGATCCGATTAAATGCATGACCACTTTCTGTACTGTGTAATTGCAACCATAAGTTCGAGTTTTTTTGAATAGGTAAGCTTTTCAATAGTTCAATAACACAAGGTAGTACTATGTGATCATAGGCATCTAGGGACATCGTTTGTTGATACTGCACCAACCAAATTTTAATCTGTTTGAGCACAGTCGATAGTTCATTATGGTTAACTTGTATAGCGAACTCATCTAATTGCTTCTTCGTCGCTATTTGCTGATATTGCTTACTCCATCTATTTACGTCATCAAACCAGCATTGTATTTCTTGTTCAGGTATACGCTTTTTTACTTGCCATTTAATCGGTCTCTCTAAGAGTAGAGCTGGCACATCAGGCAACCGACTCAACAAGCTATAGAGCCTCAACACTCCCAATTTTTGGTTATTTACGTGGCAACTAAATAGTCCTTCAGAACCTAGCTTGTCTGTTAGTTTTACTATTTTATCTACTGTATGCTGCGGTGTTTCTCTCTTTCGAAAAGTATCGCCGACCGCTTGAGTTATTTGGTTTAATTTGGAAGCTAAAGTTACGCTTAGTCGTGTTTGATTGGCGCGAATAACCTGCAGTGCGAACCAAGCTTTTAGCCTTTGCTTTGGTAAAGCATGTGAATCAGCAAGGATCTGTAATAATGTTAATACCTGTTTTAAAGTTTGTTGTTGCTTTACCCCTAAAGCATTGACTTTTTTGACTATATTTAGTTTCCTACTGTCATTGTTAACCAACTCTGTGTGCTCAACCAGCTCAATTGCTAGATCACTTTGCTTCGCAGCACTAGTCACAATACGCTGTAAATCACTCAGTAATTTTTTATTACACTGCGCTTTATTTAATACACACCACATGCTGAGCATTTGCCTATATTTAGGTGTATTAAGTACAGCAGTAGTTTGTAGTAATAATCGATCGCTAAAAGCGCTATGGGCAACAAATAATTCATGTAGTGAGAGCAACAAAATGCACTGTTGTTCGCGCTCAGTATGCTCAGTGATACTCGTCGTAAATTCTAATAAGCGAATAAAACGATCACATTGCGCCATACTTAAGCAAGCCAACAATTTGCTAACTCTTTGCTGTTCTTGCGCATTATAAAGTGGCGCCACCAGCAACAGGAGTACCGTTTTATCTTGTTTGAATAACTGTACTAACCTTTGCCTAAGTTGCGGCCAATTTGGCTCTGCTTGGAGTTGCTGAAGCGGGTTAGAGATGGTTTTAATTGCTTCACTAATTTGCCTTTTTAACTCAAGTCTAAGCGTCGTCTTGGCCATTATTCCCTGTGGATTTTGTTTACTTAATTTTATAAGTAAACTAAGTAAAACCCTATTAAGACGAGTTACACCTTGGCTATTTATCACAGCGAACTGAGCAGAGTTCTGTTTACGGTATTGTTTTAATGGCCTTGCTATGCTGTCGCTCAGCAGCGGATAAACATAATGTTTAAACGCTGCAAATGGATCTAGCATTACAAATTGCCAATCAATTTCAGCCAAATCAATAACCAAATCAGGTAACTTAATCGTATCAAGCTGTAAGTCTGATTCATCTAATTCAGGCCAGTCCATTTGTGATAGACCTTGCATGATCCACTCTGAAAATTGACTTTGAACATCATCCAAGGTTATGTCTGATGCACGCAAAGCTGATTGAGGGGCCTGTATATCAGCCCTAAACTGTTTGATGGTTAGTTTCATAATTAAAAGTGATCATTGCGCCAAGGTTGAGTACCACACATCACTGGGCCATCTAAATATAATGCATGCCACCAGTAATCTTGATGTGTATGGTCATCGTGACTAATGTCTCCTCCTGCACTATAAATATGATGCCCAACACTCGCCTCCGCACGGTTACTTCGCCAATAACCCTGTGCCATCAGGTTTTGACATTTATATGCGCCACCACCGTATAGCACCGCGGTGTTAGCACGTGCAACTACTTGACAATCATCGCAATACGCAACACCTGCGCCATATTCAGAGTGACATGACGACACATCTAAAGTTGACTCTCGCACACCATACACACCGCCACCTTGGCGTGTTGCTGAACAGTGTTTAATATTGCCAGCTTCGAGACCACTGACGTCAGCTTCACCATAAATAGCCCCACCATCACCATTAACATGGTGATTTTCGATGACACAATTAAGTTTTGTGCTTTGCACATAACGTAAATGAAATGCGCCTCCATTACCTTCATACAAGCCACCATTAAGTAATGAACCATCGAAGGTAAAACCACGCATTTCAACACTTTTGATCAGCGCGTCACTTTGACCATGAATTAAAAAGCGACACCCTGCATGTTCTTTTACAATGCGCGTTTCTCGTTCATTAAAACCTATAATACTAACGTTTGAACCTATGCGTACTTGTTGTTTCAATTTGTAAACTCGGTTCATTTGTGGATGACTGGTGTGTGGCAGTAGTAAAAGAGTCACATTGCAGAGCAACTCTCGGCTCATCACTTCATCAAACTCTTGCTGATTTTGTATCAACAGTACTTTGTTACTTTTAGCCCACGACCAACAATGTGCATCTATATACGCTTTTACGGCAGCCTGTGTTGCCAGAGCTTCATCTGAAGCCATATCACCACCAAGATCAACATCAGCTGATATACAGTCAATCATTTGGGTTTCACCCAATTGGAGTGTTGATGAATTAAGTGACCCATTAACAGTGCAATCACTTTGTATGATGGCACCATCAGCAAAGCTTAAGCTATTATCCACCAGCAATGCATTGCGAACACGTACATCCCCTTCAATATCTAATTTATAGCTTGGTGCTTGTGTGCCGATACCAACATTACCTTCTGATGTTATGTGTAGGGCATCGTGGCCATTAGCTTGAATCATTAATGGAGCAGCATCTTTGCCCGACTCAACATTGATAAGATGCTCACCCTCAGTGCCAAATACCGACATAGAGGGCCCCGTTATACGGCTTCCCATTTGCAAAGTACTAAGTAAATTAACTTGACCATGCACTGTTACTGCATTATTGAACGTGGCTGCTGGTGTAACAGACACCTGTGAACCAACCTCTAATCCTTCAATGTTTATACCGCCTTGGAACGTTGCTTGCTTAGCAACTGTAAGGGTATCTCGCAATGACGTGTGATTTTGGACCGAAAGCTCATCATTGAGCCTTACCGAACCTTGGAATGTACTTTCACTTTTCACTTCAACATGGCGATTAAATGTTGAGATACCATCCACTAACAACGTATCTTTGAGATGAACATCATCACTAACAGTTAAGTCCGATCGCAGCTCAACATCGCCAAATATTTTTGCTCCATCCAAGCACTCTAATCGACCAGAGCCGTGCAACGTTCCTTTAAGCTCAACATCACCTCTAAATACTGCATTGCCGTTAACATCCAATGCTTGTGTTGGTGAGTCGGTTTGTACACCAAGCTTACCGTCTTCAATCACAACGGGTTTTGCACCTTGATGGTAAACAGCAAAAGCTTTTGCAAAATGATTTTGGTCAATAGCCACTTGTGCTATACCCGCAGGCATACCTGCTGATTCGTCATCAATAACGCTACTAAAAGGTAAACCAAAGCGCGCTTCTCCTGCGAGTTCGCTATTACCGTACACATTAATGTTACTTCTAAAGCTGGCATACTCATCAACATGTAAACTTTCATCGACCTCTAAGCGCCCTTTGATCCCAACGTCTTTTCTAAACTGACTATCTTCAGCAACATCGAGCGCATAATCGGGTCGCTCAACACCCACACCTAATCGACCGTCGTTAAATACTAAACCCGCCTGGCCTCCCTGCCTTTCAATATAAAGCCCTTGCTTTCCTTGCTCTTGAATATGTAACCGTGCGTTTGCCGGTTTATCTGATAGATTTAAGTCACCCTCTATCTCTACATCAGTATCAAATTGCGCTCCGCCTTCAACAAGTAACGCATTACCGCTTTCAGTGGGCGATATTTTCATACCATCCATAACACTCACATGGCCATTCACTGTGAGTGTATTATCGACGGTCGTTGGACCATTAGCATTGAAGTTATCAGAAAAGGTCACTGCACCATCTGTTACCGTTAAGCCATTATGAAAATCAACGGCATCTGTCACAGATAAAGTGCCAGCTAGGTGGCTAGAACCTTGCACAGCTAAGGCATCTTTTTGTTGCTGCGCGCTATTATTCGTTACGCTAAGTGATAAACCATCATCAACTTGAGCCGTGCCATTAACACACAGCTTGTTTTTTAGTTTAGTGTCGCCTTGAACTTCAAGCGCAACCTCTTCACCTGAGTTCGCCTCACCCATGATCTGCACTTGACCAGTCACACAAGCTTGGCCAGTTAGTGCAAAATTCACATCAGATACTGGTAATGGCTGGTTAATAGCAAGTTGACCGGCAGCCATATAAGTTGCAAAATCTTCAGTGGCATGTTCCACTTTTATTGCCGCTTGTTCACTCAATTGGGTGATATGCACTTGCGAGTTGGCAGTTCTTAATAATGGATTACCAGCAACACCCACCGTTAATTGACCATGAACCTCTGTATTACCAAAAATACCAGCGCCGCCATGCACACTAAGTTGTGTGGAAAAATTACTGTTCCCCACAACCACATTCATATCGTTGACGCTAAAAATGGCTTCGTCATTATTGTTCAATACATTAATATCACTGGCAAAATCTACAGAGTGCGCAAACAGCGCATCAGCTCCTACGTGCAAGGACTTCATTGGGTTAGATTCAAAAAGACCTAATTTATCCATCTTACTGGTGATAATAGGCGTCACTGCTTGGCCGTTAAAATGACTGATCTCAACGCCTGAAGGGTTACTTGGACTACTCAATACAGCAAGCTTTGCGTCGCACTCCCAGTTTAGTTGATCATTGTTTGAAGCAATATTAAGCTGATTATAAATCTGCGCTTGTTCAATATCAGCGTGAGTATTCACCGTTAAACTATCAGTCGTTGTACTGCCAGCAATTAACTGGCCATTTATTGTTGCTGTATCACTATCAAGGTGCTGATTTACTGTTACGCTTTCGCCAGTGACATGTCCCTCAACGCTTAAAGCATCTTTGATTTTAGTTGCTTGGTACACCGTAATTTTTGATTCATCTAGCAATGGGGCATCTGTGACTTTGACAAACTGTGCTGCGTTCGTCGCTATATTTAATAATGACTCTCCGGTGTTACCATTCACATCTAACTTAGCCGTAGCGTTAACTTTGCCCAATGCAAGCTTACCTGATACCGCTAAGCTTCCAGCGTCAATCGGTAATTCATTCACACCCACTGACATTGATTCAGAGACACTAACATTACCTTCAAAGTGACTTTTATCTAGCCCGTTAAGCTTCACATAATGCGCATTTCGTATATCACCAAAAAGCGCATCACTGGCCACATGAAAATCGGCAGCAACATCCGTTGTGCCCACACCAACCTTACCTTCAGAATTAATAAAAAATGGCGTGGTATCGTTGTTATAGTCATCTACTCGCAGCAAGGCATCCATATCACTACTGCGTTTTGATATGTGCAGTTTAGCTTGTGTACTTTGCGCATCAATCCCCACACCTAATGTGTCACTTACTTCTAGATGCCTGGTAAATATCGCATTTTCACCTTCAAGCTTGTCGCTAAGTATTGTTTTACCTGTAACCACTAATGTATTGGCACTGGCATTTGCAAGTGTCGATGATACTGACACCACCAAATCTGACGCATCAATTGTATCCGTCACATTAAGTGATTTAGCTGTAACAGATTTTGTGATGTTTGCATCACCAGATATCGTGACTTTAGGTGCTGTATTTTCATCAAGCTCGGCACGTAAGATTTCTGTACTGGCGTTGTTAACCAGCAATGCATCAGTATTAAGTTGTACCGTATTCACCTGAGTAGTCGCATTGAGCATACTTGCTTGTACAGTGCCCAAAACTTGCAGCTTTTTATCGTCTTTTGAAAGCGACAATACACCGTCAAACATTTCCATGCTGTCACTATCGAGATTTAGCGTTTGCGTCTCACCTTGTGTCATGCTCAATTCGTTAGCACTTAATTTCAACTTTTCATTGGTTTGTGTATCAGATGTGATAGTCAGAGGTGCAGACACTTCTAATTCACTTTTATCATCTACTTTAACCACTTGAATAGGATCATCTACTTGATTGAAACTAGAGCGGATCAACGCCTCAAAATCATTGCCTGAGGGCGTTTTTAGATCATCAAACTTCTCAATAAGTGAATCGCGGTTTTCCTTTTCAATTACTGTTGTTGCATGCGCAGGTAACGTCGCATTTTGATCATTAAGTGTAGTCATTATGTGTTCCTTAATTAAATTCGATTTGGCGTGCTGTTAGCAACGATAAATTGGTACTTCTCTGGCGAAATTGGATTAATAGCAGAAATAGACACAGGAAAAAGTGGCTTTAAATAAGCCAAAGGCGTATAGCTAATGGCGAGCCGCTGCTGACGGGATGCATGCTCTTGTAGACTAGGGCGACAGATTTCATCAATGTGATGCTGTGCTGTTAGATAAAAAATAGTATCGGCATCAAATCCATCGGGAAAGTTCGCATCGTGGCTTAGGATATTCTCATTAACCGAATCATGTATTTGATCAGCGTTTTGCCCTGTGATAATAAAATCAGTATTTGAATGTTCACTATCGTAGGTATTGAGTAGCTCCAGTATGGTGGCTTTTATTGCATTCCAATTACCATACTGCAGTGCTTGATACGTGAGTATTAAATCTGCAAGCAGCCAATGTGTGTGGCCTTTGTCATCAGTACTTTTGGGTTCAATTAAAAAAGAACTTAGTAGCTGGCTAAGTTGCTCTGTAATATTTAGCAGAGTGTCATTTTGCTCACTAAAACGAGTACGTTGAGTTTGCGCAAAATAATTCAACCAACCATAATATAAGCGTTCAAATAAACTCATCGTTTCTCTGTCTAGCCATAGACATTGCACAGGCATATGCAACGGCGTGTATTCACGGATCGTACGTTGTACAAAATCCTGAAATTCTACTGTGGCAAAACGAGTTGTCCAATCAGGTAAAATGACATGTAAAGTATCGCTCAGTGCTGGCGTTGTAAGTAAACTCCCTTCAACCAAGTAAAAGCTTTCTCGGTTGTGGGTGGCCAATGGCATTTGACCAGGGTGCGACATGCCAAGGCGGCGCATAATACCCTTAGTCATAGAACTGCAATGCTGATACAGTAAAGTTTTAGAAAGATAATCAAAACCACGACAACGATTCTGCCCTAAATCACCAATCTCACTTAGCAAGCGGCATTTATCTATGTACTGACGCAACAATACCAAACGCTCAAGCAATGATTCATCAGGGTTAGGATCTCGTTCATCTTTTAAGCTTGGTGCATAAAGCGCAAATACCGCTTTGTATTTTAATAAATTACTATCAACAGGACGTTCAGAAAATCGCGCTAGTAAATGGTCTACGCTTTGATTTAATCGTGTCAATTGTGCAATAGAAAAGTCACTCTCAAGGCTGTGTTGCATGCCCCGCTGCCTGTAATTAAGCGATTGAGTATCTAACAAATGCTCAATTCCACTTATTTCTTCTAGCGCCTGACTTAATTGCGAATGCGGTAAAGTGCAAGCATGCTGCCAAAATACGTCGACCTGTTGAGCATTTAACGACTCACTAGCCAACATACAATCGAGTAACTTACCCAAACTTTCAAATGATTGCGGCTTTGGAAGCGAGAGAATATCGGGCAAAACATCAAGTTGTTTATGCTGATCTGCCAGTATTTGATCAAACAGATGTAAATACCCTTTAAACTGTAGTAATCGAGCCTTTTCAGTACTATCAATAGCTTCATTTAAGGTGTGCTCTGCAACAGCATACACTTGTGGAAGTTCATTCTGTAATGAACGATAGTCACTTAATCCTAAATGCCCTGCTTGCTCAAATTTAGGTAACATGACTGACTGAGTAGCTTGAGGAGCTTGATTAAGCACCTGCAAACCTTGGCGTATCAGGTTTTTTTCTTGTTCGGTTAGCTGATATGACTGACCATCAATCAGTAAATTTAAGTCATTAAAAAAATTATCTTCATCAAAGCCTAATTGCGCAATGTTAACGATTTGCTCGTTATCATCGCTACCAAATTGAATTTGCCAAAACTCATAACCATCTTGAGCATTGTAGTTCCCATCCGCATTATTCTGATCGGCTAAAAACCGAAACGCGTTAACGCGCTCTATGTTTTCATACCCATGTAATACACTTAAAATGTCTGAGCTAAACAAGCGCACGCTATAAGATGATTTATGTAAGTCTTCATCTAGCACAAAGCCATGATGTAATTTGGGTCCTTGATAGATTTGCCCAGTACTCATGCCAAGTTGTAATAACTGCTGCGCAGAATACTTAGGGATATCAGGGGAGATCTCCCGACCGATTAACGTATACAAATCCGTTAATAAAGCCACTAAATTATCAACATGTTGTAATGACAAGGTCATGCCTATTGTCACTTTACTGACGTCATAAAATGTAATATCACCTAGTCTATGGTTCACGCATCGAGCTTGGCTAAATACACGGCTAATCAGCTGTGTTACATTTGTTTTTTTGTCGTCATTAGTTGAGTACAACAGCACATTAAAATCTAAAACAGTGGCATTTGAGTCTTCGGTTTGACGCGATATAACATGTACATTTTTAACTTCTAGTAAATCTAAAATAAGGCGTCGATAGTCATCTTCTGTCACACAGTGACTAAATAACACTTGCTCGGGCTCGTAAAATTTAACACTCCCCCCACTATGTGGTTGCGCTAATAGCTCCGGAATTGGATAGTCCAACTTATAACTGAGATCAGACAGCACATACACCAACACTTCTAGTACCGTTACACCAGGATCAAAACGGTTGTGATCGGTCCAGGTATTGGGCGCGAATTGTTGTATTCTAGCTATGCCTTGCTGACGCAGTGCCTCTAAATCTTGCCCCGTATTTCTGGGCGCAATATTTAAGATCTGCAGAACTTGATTGTCCATAACATTCCTGAATTAGTCATATGAATAACTACAAGACGCACGCATCCAAAAACTGTGAAAATTAATTTCAATTATTTTGTAAGCGGCCGTTTAATAATTAATTTAGTGGGGGAATACGGGCTTATTGAACAACAAAATCCAGTTCAATTTCCCATTTGCCAATACCTTCAAATACATCGCCTAAGGTATTAGCGAGGGCTATTTTGTGATTGCGAGCAGGCACTAAAATATCATGTGCATTATCGGCGCTAATTACGCTGTATTGTTTCTCAGTTTGACCTTTTTTAGTGGCACGGATCACTTGAATCATATCCACTGCAGGGTGGGTTTCTAGCACTTGTGCTATTGATGCTAAATAAATAGTACGCTCAAGCGGTTTATCTAATTTATTCCATGGTGTTAGTGAATCTACTACCATCTCGTTCAGGTCAATAACAGTGCTTTGAATATCGTATAATGGATCAATTTTTACGATCAATTCCAGCTGTACTTCAACATAATTTGGATCATCTATTTCAATTGTTAAGTTTGGTACAGACAACGCATTTACCTGCTCCCTAACTTGTCGCTTAAGATAACGCGGCACCTTGGGCTGCAACACCGTAACATCATAATTAAGCGGTACAACTACAAGCGATAAACCAGATGCATTAACCACAGGACGTACCGAATGCAACTGCGGGAAAGTTTGTAAAACGAAGTGCTCATAATCCCACCCGCTTAATAAGCGCTGTCGATGATGTAATCGTTCACTCACCCGACGGTCAAATTGCACTGTTTTTTCTGCTACTTTGGCATCAAAAGAAGCAAAAGGCTGCAATACTTTATCAACGTTAGGGTTGGGTAATAGCAACTTACTAATAGACTCACTGGGTAATGGTTGATCAAAATGAGAGGCGTCATTACCTTGGCTGGTTAGAGTCACCTTCATACCTTGCGCAAACACCCCTTTGAGTTTGGAGTAAATAGGAAAAGCATTAACGAAGCTACTCGGCACTTCAGTTTGACTATGATCTACCGTGGCGCGTAGCCAAAGCTTACCATCGTGATTAAATGAACCGTCTTGTGTCAGTTCAGGTAAATAAAATACCACTAACCCCGAATCGAGTAGATCATAAGTGCTGTCTCTGAGGATGCGCCCCTCACCCGCTTGACCTTGTGATTCTTCACGCTTGAAACGATGCCAAGTACCTGCGTTAAAGTACTCCCATACAAATAACGGGTTATCACCCATGTTATAACCATCAACGGGGTCAACCTGATAGTACATACGCACTTGCCCTGGCGTATTGACTTGGCTAAGCGCTATATACAAATAACCAAATTTTTCTATTCTGGGCAGTAAAGACAATAGGCTTTGCTTGTTTAATTGCTCAATTGGTCGCCCTACAGGAGTTATATGCTCTAAAAAAATAGGATTACCCACTGTCAGCGCTGATGAAGTAATACTTTCACTCTCATAGTGTAAAGTTAAGCTATCAAGAGTTGGGGTGTAAGGTGCATTCACTAATACAGGGTTATTTGAATTAGCATTCTTATAAGCAAATAGCTCAATCACTTTGGTATAATCTTTGTGGGCAAAATCTTGCTCTGATAACTCTAAGGTATAATACTTAGGCCATTTACTAGCTGTTGGCTCATCAAGGGGTAATAACTGATAGTCACGCAATGCATTATTATCGTTATACACAAAGGTTAGTGTGTTAATAGCGATATTATTTTTTACTTCAGGCAACGCGCCCGAATCTTCATTATAAAACAACTCAAGATGCGTTTGCGCATCACTTCTCGCATCTGAGCGAGAAATATTCACCACAGTGTGTGGCCAAGTTAAGCAGTGGCAATCACTTGAAAACAGTGTTTCCACCAACAATTCAATGCCTTCACAAGGTTGATCAATACCACATGAGGCGCTGCTATCAAAATAGCGTTCATCTAGACTATGCTGTGCACTGTAATAATAACTGTAGGCACGATAATAATTATCAAAATTATCGGGTCTATCTAACCATGCAAACTCGACATTAGCATGAGTGATATTTTTGATAACCAGTTCGGGGTGAGTAAAATGAACTTTAGACGCCAACCTTGGCGTCAGACCAAACGGCTCAAATGGCTTTGAGGTATCTAAATCTATCTCGCCATTATTCGCAACCACGCCACCTAGACCGCTCACTTGTGTAGTTAAACTCATTTGTGAGATTGTGAAACTATTAAAGCGCGTAAATACACTCGAATCATCACTATAGAGCAGATAGTAATAATCATTTTTAAGTACCAAAGCAATAAAAGGCAGGGCTTTATCTTCGCCAATAGGCGTATCTTCTAATGGTGTTATGGCAGGAAACAAACTATTGAATGTTAATTGCAGATGCTGTTCAACAACGCTCAATTGAGCTGCATCGATTTCTTTTATCCCTTCACTGGTGGAAATATAGAAGTCAAACCAAGTTAACCAATTTTGTAACAGTGCTTGTTCTCCAAAACCTAAGCTGACGATACGTTCACCGCCACTTAAAAATAAATCTTGTGAGGCAATTTTAAAGCCAACCTCAACACTTGATGACACTTGTTCAGCTAGCTTTTGCCCAAAAGTAGGCTCGCTTTGCTCAAGTAATATACTCTGCTCATTATCAAGTAATACTTGCTGATTTAAACTGATTCGGTCTGAAGACTTGATTTTATTAACAGTAGCAACATAATCCACTTGCGCTTTGCTAATAGTCACTACTTCATCAGTACTGTAAATAAGAGGGGCTCCCTCTGCATCTTTACCACCATCAAATTGTGTTCCCGCAGGTAAAGTCAGCATATCAACATTATTCAACGACATTACTAAATGCGCACTGTCTGCGCTTTCTGATAACGGCTCAAAGCGCAACACTTCGCCATAAAAATGATCTAAATGCCGCGCTACAAATTGATTAAACTGAGCATTACTGTGTTGTAATAAATCTATAAAGGTGAGTAATAACGCCATATCAGGACGACTGGCTAACTGTTTAATATGTTCATCCGCGTTACCATGTTCAAGTAGCTGCGCAAGACCCGCAAGCTTTTCTGGCTCGGGTAGTAGGTTTTCCCATGTGCCATTAGCTGATAATACACGCTCATCGATATAGTTTACTTGTTTGGCCAGCACAGATAAGTACTTCAACCAAGCGTCTACAGTACGCGGCTCTATGTCAAAAAAAGAACGAGATAACGCTTTAATATGCCGCCCTAGTTGACTTCGTCCCACTTCACTTGGGTTAACTGTATTAAGCGTCGCAACGGTGAGGTTGTTGTTAGACTTCAAAGTCATGATAGTACCTTGATAAGTAATAGATTTAATTAAAATGCAATAAAATAAAGCGTGCTCACAAAGATGACAGAACGTACTTTGATAGTGGCTAAACTGACTGCTCAGTCAAGTAGAATGGAAACACCATGTTGCTACGGCTGTTGGTTTGCCGTATCACGTAGTTAAGCTGAATTAACAGCACGCCGTCGTACAATTCGCTGCTATCAAATTCGATGGTTTGCAGAGTAATACGAGGTTCATGATTAAGTAACACGGTGGCAATTTCTTGTCTTAGTTGCGATAAACTCTGTTCATTCGCATCAGCAAATGAATAACTCGAAAGACCAGAACCCATATTGGGCGACAAAGGCCGCTCTCCGACTAAGGTATTTAAAGTCAAATGAATCGCTTGTTTAAGTAAGGTTTCACCGCTATCCATACCAGGCCCTGTGGCGGGGTTGCTAAACTGCACGGGAAAGCCCCAGCCAGTTCCTAGAAAAGCTTGATTTAACATTGCTGCTCCTTTTAGCCTTAATTTGAGGTTATTTTACATCCACACCTTTGCCTTCTAGTGTGATGCTATCTGAAGTTTTAAAATTAATAGCTTTTGCCACCTCTAAGGTAGACTTATCTTTGCTTTCAATCATTAATGACTCCCCTGCAACCAAAGACGTCATATCTTTTTGGGTTAGTTTTAAGCCTTCTTTAGCGTCAAAAGTGATGGTGTGATCGGCGCTACTTTGTAGTGTAAGTAGCGGCTCTTTTAAGGTGAATTGCAACGCTAATGCTTGCTCTTTAAAAAACAATCCGCGCTGCTCATTTTTATCATCATATTCAAATGGTGGCTTTGCTTTGGGGTTATGACATGCACCTAAAATCACAGGGTAACGACTATCGCCCCCAATAAATCCAACCATTACTTCTGTATCTATGTCTGGGGGCAGAAACAACCCCTCTTCAGCTCCTGAGAAAGGACTGGCTAACCGTGCCCAAAGTGGTTTTTCACCACTGGCACTGGGTAATAAAACTGGGATACGGTGTAATGCTTGTGCATCGGCTTTAAATGCAGCTACTTTCCCTATCAACATTGGGGTATAACTTGGTTTAGCATAGTCTGACCAAATACTTAGCGTTAAAGGAACACCCAGTATGAATTCACTAAACCAGCCATCACTCGACAAATGGTGATGAATTTCACCCACCACATAATCACCACTATATTCCTTTCCCACTCCAGAGAGTGTCAGTGCATCTAAATGCTTGACTTTAGTAAGCGCTTTTTGCGCAGACATATCTATACGTACATGCCCTTGGTACATATCGAGTAATCGATAATATTGCTCAGCACCGGCTTTAGCCGCCAACTCTAATTTTTCAATAGGTGCTTGTGATAGGCGTAAAGTATCAGGTAAAGCCATCGCCGTATCTGCATCACTGTGAGTTTTAAACTTAGCAGCCGGCATGACTGGATCAGCATTGTCGTAGAGTTTTTGTTCTTTTATATCCCAACTACTGTATTGCAGTTTTTTAAGATGCGAACTCACATCACAGTGCAAAGCGAAATCAACACAGCCATCCATTGCCACGTTAAATTCATGCGCAGTGGGAGTGTGTTTTGCCAAATCAACAACATGATTTTTACCATCGTTAAAAAATGCAAAACCATTGCACAGCACTCGGCGCATAAACACCGCCCATGGCTGTTCATCCACCACTAAAAATTGGTGATGTTCAATTTTACTGGCCGCTATAGTGCCAGGCGTTGCACCGTATGTAGTGAGTAAATCACTGAGAATATCGCCGTCTTTGGCTTTTTCATCATAGAGTTTACTCATGGCACTTTGACACAGCTTAATTGTATCGGCTCGAGCTTCAATATGCATAAATGGTTGCCGTTCAAAGCCTATACCTTGAGCAGTAATAACACCGCTAAATAGCACACTTTGTTCGCCATCACCAAAGCCGGCTTTTAGCTCTATCGCTTTACCCATAGTGAATAGCCCTTCATCAGTTTTAGCAAAGGTTTCTTTGGCCATATCACCGTCGTCAATTACTAAACTCAGATGCGCAATTTGATTAACGCCGTTTTTTACAGTTGCTTCTCGCAAGGCAAATTTATCACTGATTTTGTTGCCCTCTACGGCAATGGTATATCGCAAATCCATACTAACGCTCCAACGGCGGATAAATGATTTGCGTACCCACCTCAGCGCTACGAATAGAAGGTAGACGATTAACCATCGCCACCTGATGTACAAACTGTTGGTTGCCGTATATTTTTGCACTTTGTACAAGCACCGAACTGCCCGCCTTATGTTGAATAACATGAGTTAAGTCGGGAGAACTTTTACCTGATTTAAGTTTCATTTCTTTTTCAGATAAACACTCCACCACGCAACAATGAACTTTGGCTTTTAAACGGCGTCCTTTGTTATCTACCAGTTCAGTTTCTACTTTAGTGGTGCATAACATGCCATCAAATGTCCCACTTGGGCCATGATTAAGTACCATATTCAATGGTTGGACTGTCACATAAGTGGGTTCGTGTGTTTCACTCTGAACTGCGGTGCCATACTTCAACAAAGTTTGGATGTTTTTTTCTGTTTCTATGTTCCCTTGCAACTTTGCTAGTAATTCGGTGGGTAAATCAATAATGGTGTCATCTAGCAAAAAGGTCACCGATAGCTTTGAAGGCGAAGACTTTTGATATTGGCTTGCGCCGCTTTCGGCGCCTATCGTTTGTGATTTTTGAATACTGTTGGAATAGCTGGTTTGCAACGATTTTGCATCATACGCAAGTGTCATCTCAGCCAGCTGGTTACCAGAGCCACGCTCTATTTTACTATAAAAGGTCACTTTACATAGCGGTGACCCAGCCGCATTTGCACCAATACCTATCATTTTTATGGCCTTTTTTGTTTAGTAAATTGCTGAAATTGCTTGTCTATGTAGCGTTTTAAAGATTTTTCGATTTGTTCAACTTGGTTATTAATAGTCCCAGTATTTTCGCCTGTGCTAGTACTTTGTGATTGCGGCCTATCGCCATCAGGTTCACTTTGTCCAGATAAACGAGCTTTAACATGAATCGCATCACATTGAATTTCCATTAGCATCACCTTGTCTTTAATGTGTTAAGTAAAAGGAATTGGCACTGTCACCAAGTTTTGATAGCTAAACGTAATAGACTCAATGAGTACATCGTTACGCGTTGCATCTAGACTGTCCCACTCCCAACTTTCCATAAATGCGCGAGTGACTAGCCATGCTTTTGTGGGTAGGTTGTTATCGCTAAGTAAAGTGATCAAAATATCGTTGCGAACCGCAAACTGATTCCACTGCGGCAAACTAATAAAGTTTGTTAATTCCAAGGTGCTACCAGTGCGCAGTACACCACGTTTCAAAGTTAAGGTGCGCGATTGTTTATTACTGCCTACCGTTGCTCGATTACCGTCATACTCAATGTTGCGATTAATTTTTAGGCCATTGATTTCCTTAAAAAAAATATCTATCGGATTCGGTATGGCCGCTGATGTAATTAGCGCAGCAAAGCGGTATCCCACCATAGGTGTTGTTAGTTCTTGAATCATAGTAATGTCCAAAAAGGGCACTAACGTGCCCAAGACAAGGAGAATAAAATTAGTGGAATTCGATCTTAATATCATCGGCCATCATTTCTAACGACTCCACACTGGCTTCGTTTGAGCCACCATTAATACTTGGCGCTGTAAGCTTTTTAGGAAAAGCATTAATCACCTTCCAAGTAACCAATGGCTGTGAACGGTCTTCGTTAGTGAGTGAAATAGTAATGTCTTTTTTATCAACCAAATTTAAGCTAATTGATGAAATCCAATCATAAAACTGACTCTTTTGACGCACTAAACCTCGTTTAAGTGTGATATTCACATCGGTTGATTGCCCAGGCATGTGCTTTTTGCCGTAACCATCTTTGTAAGTAATGGTTTCAACACCAATGTCTAAGCCCGACACTTCAGAAAACGGAATGCTCTCCTCACCAAAACTAACGACAAATCGATATACCGGGATCGGGTATTCTGCTGCAATGTCTGCTGCTGTAGTAGCCATAAAAAACTCCAAAAAATAATAATTTTAGTGCCCAAGTTACAATAAAACTTAGGTAAATAAGTAAATTAAAAAGGCTGATTGAGAAAACATAAAACGTATAAATATGACCCCCAACCAACCTTGGTCGGGTTCGTTAGCCTTCTAAGCTCTTATGTGAGAAGGTTAATACAATAAACTCAGCAGGGCGTACCGCAGCTAAACCAATTTCTATATTCATTACACCATTATTGATGTCGTCTTCGGTCATGGTTTGGCCAAGGCCTACGTTTACAAAGAAGGCTTGATCTGGGGTCTCACCAAAGAAAGCACCTTGACGCCATAAATTCTCAAGGTAACTTTCAATCATGGTTTTGAGCTTTAACCAAGTGAAAGGCGTGTTTGGCTCAAACACCGCAAACTGTGTGGCTTTTTGAATTGACTCTTCCACTAAGTTAAATAAACGGCGAACCGATACATAGCGCCACTCATTGTCATTACCAGCAAGAGTACGTGCACCCCAAACCAAAGTCCCTTTACCAACAAAGGTACGAATCGCGTTGATTGATTTACCAGAAATGGCATCAACGTTAAGGCTCTCTTGCTCAGTGCTATCAATAGCAAGCGTTGGCGCAAGCACTTGCGATAAAGCTACGTTAGCAGGTGCTTTCCATACTCCGCGTTCTTTGTCGGTTTTAGCGATAATACCCGCAACGGCAGGTGACGGAGGCAATACGAGATAACTTTTTGCTAACGCCGCCTTAGCTTGATTATAAATTTGCGCGTTATAATCTGTATTTGTACTGTCATCATTACCTAGTACAGATAGCATCACATCTTTGTAAGTTATAGGGTCTGCTGTTTCATCTTCTACCACCTTAACAGTCACGTTTGCTTCATCGTAACTGCGTGCGATAGTCGTCTTTAAATATGGGTAGTAAGATGCACCATATTTTAAACCCTGCGTTACTTTGGCGCGCAAACGTTCAGAGTCATGAACAATTGCAGTAGTCCCAGCAGGCGTTTCTTGCATTTGCACATCAACTAATGCAAAACGGTCCATGCGTTTTTCTGCATGTTTAAGCGCCTTATTTTGCACCTCGTAGTGGCCAACTTCGTCTAAACCAATTGCTTCTGGAGATGAAATAAGTGTTACTTCATCCACCTTATTTAAAAGGTCAATGCCAGCGCTATAAGACTCTTTTGACGCAAGTGTACCTGCCATACCAATAGAAACGACATAACACGCCCCACCACCATTAGCAAAAAAGTGACTAACTGCTTGATGAAGAAAGAACTTAGCACCTTCTAGTTTTGCAAGATCATCAGCAACAGCCGCTACATTGGTAATATCATAACCTTTAGAGCTAGGCATTAGCGTAAAGCTCTCTTTGTATGGGCCACCAAAGTTTGCTTCAAACTGCACCATGCTAGTAATACGCACAGGCATGTTTAAAAAGTTGGCAGCATCACCGGCTTCATTAAGTTGAGTGGTATGACCAATAAATGCTGGAATTGCCGTTGCCACCTCTGCGACTGACGGCGGTAGAATTGATTTTTCTCTAACGTAGACGTCAGGGGTTTTATATTGAGACATAGTATTTCCTTTAGTTAATAGAACGCATTCTTAAACGCCGAAATGGCAAGAATTAGGGATTGAGCACCAAGCAAGCCTTTTATCAATGCCTACCCACCAAATAAAATGGATAAACGCCTGGCGGATCCTACTTAGTACTCAAAAGACTTTATGGGTTAACCCACGGCTCCGCCTCATCAGTCACAACTGATGGCAAAATAATTGAAACTTACTTAGAAGAAAATTTGAGTTACCTCACAACCAGCTTCATCTGTCACGTTAAGGCCTGTTAACCTTTTAAGATTACAGCTTGTTCTATCTAGGGACGATTAATCGCGTTGCGAGGTTTATAACCTAGTCGGCTCGGTAACTGATCTTGCGTTACCCTACTGGCTTACATCCATGTAACAATAAATTGAAACCAAGCAACAAAGAGTAAATCGCCCCTAGGGCGAACCCAAAGGGCTACACATGTTTGGTTTTTTATACTGCGTTATCGCCTATTTATAGGGAATAACGCAGCATAGGCGCTGCGTTGCCTACAAACCAAACATACCGCTGTAAATTCAACCTCGAAAGGTAAACAGCCCTAATAACAAGTTTATTTATATTGTGTTCAGAAGACGTTGTTCGATAAGAAATGTGAAAACTAATTGAAATATAATTTTGTAATGCATTATTTTATAGCTAGCGAGAAACACCTTTGAGTTTTTCAACGGTTCGTAAGCCCGCTAACCCCAACATAGCCAAAGTAAGCTCCATCATGACGTCGAGTGGTAATTGTGGAGTACCAATCTCTGGCAACAACCACTGCAATATAGGATTAATAACAAAGGCAAATAAAAAGCCAAGGCCGCACACCCACATTAAAAAAGGCCGGGCACCCGCCACAAATAAACTACGGTGAGATGCTTGCACTTGATTAATTTTTGCTTGAACTAAATTAGGTTGCTGCGCTACACGTTGTTTGAGAATATCTAAATTTAGCGTTTCTTCATCACTAGTAAATAACTCATCTAGTATTGAGCCGATTGCGTTAATAGGCTCTTGTGCTTTGGAAGAAAATAAAACCGATAACAGTCCCATCATTTATTCTCCTGCTTTAAATTAAATATGCTTTTTTACTGATGAAGAGTAATAACACTCCACGAACTAAACAACTGTAAGCTTTGTCTGCCCTGCATCAGTAAACTCAATAGTAATATTGATCATAGGTACGGGATCGGGTACACCTTGTGGACTTTGCGCTGGTTTTGAAATTTGTAGTAGCGCCATTATTTGCGTGTCTTTGGTGACTAGCGCTGTTTTAGACTTACCTTTAACCGTTAAATTTGGCTTACCAGAAATGACTTTACCCATCGCAATACCGCCCTTAAAAGCAGCGTTATCATAGTTTGACTGAAATTTTTGCAACCACTGTTTTACATCATCCTCAGTGAGCACTGCTTTTTTACCTTGTGAGAATTTGTTTTTAGTCGCAGTTGGAATTTTATCACTGGTTTTTACTAGCTGCTGGGCGCCATTAACTGTAATTTTAATCGCAGCACCATCCACACATACAAGCGGCATAACCATCCCTTACTCAAATAAAATAAATTGCATACCTGAACAGACGCATGAAGAGTAAAAATGTGAAATCCAACATTATCACAATAAATGAAAGTACAATCATGTAGGAAGTTTAAGGGGTCACGGAAGTTTAAGGGGTCGAAGTTTAAGGGGTCCGAAGTTTAAGGGGTCAAATCGCTTGCTTCATAATACTGTCAAAAATAGCATCTAATTGTTTTGAAAATTGCTTATCCTCTCTGCGCTTTTTTCTTATTTGATGAGTAATAAAACTCACAGAGCCACTATGACCAAGGTTAAAATACTCTGCAATATTACTTAACTTTTCAGCCAAAACCTCTTGGCAAAAATACATGGCAACTTTACGTCCTTCAAATCCTTTGCTTGGCCCTTTAAGCACACTGGTAATTTTAGATAGCGGGCAAGCATAATAATCAGCAACCGCCATAACCACCTCATTCATTGTGATATTCGGTTTTAGTTGCTGTAAAACCTCAGGTTCGGGGCTATTTATAAGCTGAGTGTTTTTCAACCAACGTTTAAAACCATCACTACCCAAAACCGATGCAATATTACCTTTGTCGTAAAAGTCAGTGAGTTCATCACTGCTACCTCGTAATACATAAGCTTTGTACTGCTTAAACTTGTGACGATGACCCAGTATTTGATAAGTAAAGTCGCGCGTAAGCCATTCTGGTGGTTTTACTTTCCCGATATAAGCTGGGTAGCTCGACCAAGAATAGTGCGCTAAGTCATCCACCAGCGGCATAGTCATATCAATAGGATTACGATGGATATAGCGGCTTAATTGCAGCAGATACTCATCTTTTTCGACCAATATCGCCTTATACCTCCCACGAAATAATGGCCCATCGGTATGCTTCAACTTATTATATCGCTGAGTATAAACCCCATTAATATGGCGCATAACACGGCCTAAATTCGCTTTGGGTGTTTCAATCAACAAATGATAGTGGTTCGTCATAAGGCAATACGCATGAATAACGCAATCAAAGCGCGCTTGTGCCTCACCCAATGTGGTTAAAAAGGCTTGAAAGTATAATTCGTCGTGAAAGGTATTTTGCCGTCCGCGCCCACGGTTCATAACATGATAAAAAGCATGTTCGTACTCAATTCGTTGTGGCCTTGGCATTGTGAACTACTTGTTTTAATAATACTCCTTTGAAGGTAGTCGACTTATGTCATGAAGCAAGTGATTTGACCCCTTTTTTCTTTTTTTGAAGGTAGTCGACTTATGTCATGAAGCAAGTGATTTGACCCCTTTTTTTATTGACCCCTTTTTTTTACGTACTCAATTCGTTGTGGCCTTGGCATTGATTGTGAACTACCTGTTTTAATAATACTCCTTTGAAGGTAGTCGACTTATGTCGTGAAGCAAGTGATTTGACCCCTTTTTTCTTTTTAATAATACTCCTTTGAAGGTAGTCGACTTATGTCGTGAAGCAAGTGATTTGACCCCTTTTTTCTTTTATGTCGTGAAGCAAGTGATTTGACCCCTTTTTTCTTTGACCCCTTTTTTCTTAATGATTTTTAGGTTTTGTTATGGGCTTTTATGAATCAAAGGGTAAAAAATACTGGAAGAAAAAAATTAATCATCTTAATTTTCTTTGTGGTTCAAATTTCATTCATGTATACCCATATACTATTGTAATCTCCACCTGAATTTCTTTTGTCTTCCACTCTTGTTACAACAAACCTTGCATAAGGAGGAAATAATACTTCCCGTTCTTGATCTTGTTTTGATAGCAGTTGTATGTCTTTACCTGTTAGAATATTGTCTATTACAATAGTAATATTTGATCCTGGAGAAAATGAATCTTCATAAGATTTTGCTGTACTCAGAAATTTCTGAAAATTTACAAGGTCGCCAATTCGGTACTTATTTATGCCTCCACCTTCTCCACGGTAAACTCGTCCTTGGTTATATACTGGTAAATTTTGTAGCCCTGAAACTCCTGCTTCCAAATCTTCAATGTTATCATCTAAATTATCAGTGCCAACATCAGCGAGGCGTGATCGAGGGTTACTAGTTAAAGCATTCCAATCATCTGAAGCATTACCTGTATATTCACGAAGAGCTAATATCTGTTCATACTCTAGATTGTTAGTAATATCATGATAATTAATGTGTTTTCCTCGATCCTGATCACCATAATCTTCATTGAGTTCTCTTGCTATCCAGTATGCATCATCCAATTCGTCATTGGTAAAACCTAGTCCATTTCCTGGAGTATTAATTTGATTTCCACTTAAGAGTCTGGATACATCATCTAAATATTTAGTCTCATCATTAACGTTTGTTCCATCTTGCTCAAAAATACTTGCGAATAAGAGATCCGTATTATCTCCACCAATTGCATTTCGAACTGTTAAATAGGTGCCACTTCCATTTCTGACATCATCCATGTCAGCATAATTTTGTATACGATCATCGTTAATAAAATCCCACAAATTTTGTAGCGCAACCGAATCGGTAATCCCTTCTACTATTGCTCGTGGAGCTCTAACTGCATTAACAATTCTATCAATCTCGTTGTCTGTACGGGTGGCATTAAAATTACCTTCAACAGCAGTTATTTTATTTCTTATGCTAAGATTTGATCTAGGAAATATATTATTAAGTTCTACTCCCAACCCTTGTACTCGTTGGTTATCATCATTTCTAAATAACACATGAGAAAGGCTATCTTTGAATTCATTCTGCATTAACAAATTAGGACTATCTTGACCTACTTGGCCTTGAGTCATGGGAGCATGTTCATCATAGACTGCAGGTCCATTTTGAGGAACAGGTGTTCCATGTCTGGAAGCAGCAAATACTATTTCCCAATAACTATGATCACCAACTGGTAACATCCATCCAAGAGATGCAGCCCTCATTCCTAACATATGCGCTCCAGAATCACCATACATATAACGCCCCATCTTCATAATAAGATCTGTTGAGCTTGATGCAGTAGCTTTAATTAATACTTTTGCGTGATCCATTTGCTCAGTAAATCTTGCATCTGGAACAAGGTCAAAAACTTTTTTACCAGGTTCCCAACCTAAGACACTCCCCCCAAATCGTTGCATTAAAAAATTTCGTTGAAAATTTTCTCCAGCATTCCAAAAGATTGCTGCTTGTGCAATATTATTATTGGGAGCATTATTAGTGGCTGCCAATTCATCTGCCAGTTGTTGATTTCGTGTTGCTGGATCGCGACTTAAATATTGATGAATAAGTTCTCTAACAGAAAGAGGAGCCCCTTTAATTTCAAGGCCCCTAGCACTATCCTCTGTCTGTTTATCTACATCAGGCCGTTCAACCCTTGAGTCAACCGCATCTTGGGTTTGTCCGCCAGGATTGTCGGGCATAATTACTCGAGTTCCATGAATGGGTTGAAAGGTGTTGTAATCAATTTCTACCATCATTCGATTTCCATGAATATCTGTTCCATTAGGTCGATAGCGTGGAGGAAGATCTCTAGTTTGATTTTCCTCCACTCCACGCGTATCTGTTATTGCGTTATCGGCACGAGGTATAAAATCACGATCTTGAGCTGCTACTGCATTGTTTATATTAAAATGGACTGCCGTAGAGTTGAGATGATTATACATCCCTTGTGCTGTTACTTGTCCCACATTATGAATCAGTTGATTTTGAACTTGGGTATTGGTTAGAACTCCATGAACGATTCGCCCAAAACGTCCATCCATTACACTGTTGTACATTAATGTTAACTGTTCTCTCAAATTTCCACCTCCGAGTGCCCCTCTTATTTGGTTAGCATCTTGGTTTATTGACCCTGCAGGCTCTCTATCGCCACTACCTAAATAATCTTCCAAATATCGATTTTGTTTCTCCTGATCGCTTTCTCCATGATTGTTCATTCTAGTACTCGCATAGGCACTGAGTATGGTAGAGAAATTATCTGCAGTATTTCTTGCTGCGGTGGTAGCGTCATTATGAATGAATGAGGCAGCACCTACAGCATCTTCAAATTCAGGAGCATATTGATAATATATACCATCAGCAACTGCATCTACTTGCGCCTCTTGTGTATTACTCAATTGATTATAGTCTAAGCGCTGTATTACTTTATTTTGAATTACAGAGTTCGAGGTCTTTTTTTGAAACGTTGATTCAGCATCGCTCTGTTTTTGAGAAACAACATTTGAAACTGATTGACTCTTATTCTCTTTAGATTTCTCTACTTGTGCATACATATCTTAAACCTTTAAATTTTTTCAGTGGTTGTTATGGGCTTTTCTTATTGCCTATAACAATCCCAGATACACCACACAGTGGTGGATGTGGCGTTTATTCTGACTATCTCATTATCATTTCTGGACTTTTAACACCTATTTTGGCTGTTAAAAGTCCACTTTTTTAAACTTCATCTACTTCCCATTAGCGGTAGCTCTTTAATACCCGCATGGGCTGTTAAAGCGCCACTCTTTTGGTCATCTATTCACAACCCGTCAATCTCATCCAGCGGTGAACTTATCCCCTCAAAACCTTTCGTGGTTATGTGCGTATAAATCTCGGTCGTTTTAGAGCTAGAATGCCCTAGCAATGCTTGGATATATCTCATATAGGATAAGGGGTCATATAGGATAAGGGGTCATATAGGATAAGGGGTCAAGTCACTTGCTTCATAACACTTAACTTAAAACAATAGGATAAGGGGTCAAGTCACTTGCTTCATAACACTTAACTTAAAACAAAGCTTGTCAATTCGACATGACGCTCTAACTTAGTCACATACTCTCTGCTCTTGCCCCTATCACATCGGCTTCATGTTCTAATTTTGGATCATCATTCACCGCTTGCCCTGCAAACTGGGTAGTGGCTTGTACGCGACCTTGCATTTGCTGGCCAATGTGAGCAAGCTCATGCCCTAAATGGCGGTCTTGCCCCGGGCTGATATGTACTTCGCTGCCTTGGGCATAGGCGTGGGCATTAAGTTGCGCGGGCTTGGATGAGTTGGTATGCACAGCAACGTGGCTTAAATCGACGCCCATCATGCTGCCTACGTTGTCTTTTAAACGCGTTTCTCGGCTTATTGCTTGGCGTTGTACGGGGAGCATGTCGTGTTCTTGCTGCTTTTGATTAAGTGACTGGTACATAAAAATTCCAAGGTATAATAATAGGTTAAATGAAGCTGCCGTATATAAGATGTCAATGAATAAAAAGCAGCATTAATGCATTTTAATAATGTAACGAATCGGTTGAATGGGGTTATCCACCAACGGTGCCAAACTAGGAGTACCGTTTAGGCCGTCGCAGGCTAAAAAGCCGTCGGGGATTTGTGCGCCGCAGTAGAGTAAAATACAGCCAATTGGCACGCTAACTTGTTGGGTATTTGCGTTAGCCGCACTGTAGTTTGATGTTTCATAAACTCGGCTGGTTGGTGTTGTGGCGCTTGATGAAGGGGCACCGAGTAGCTGCCCCTCTACAATTAAATCGCCTTGAATACACACACTTTGTTGAAAAACTGCATTGTTATGATGGTGTTCTTGCAGTAAAAAGGTCAGTACTTGCCCCGCTGCAGATGACTTCTTCGTAATGCCATCATCACTTTGAATAAACGCTGCATCTAAAAACTCGGCAAACTGCGCCTGGGTTGGTTTTGCACCTGTAATGAAGTAGTGTTTTAGCTTTTCTCGAAAGGTCGTAAACATGGCTTAGTTGTACCGTATAATTACGTGATTACGCAATTACACGCTCTTGCCATATATCGTTGGAGAGGTTGAATATACTGTGTTTTTGTACTAAATCATTTTCAACTAATTTAAGTACAACAACGGCAACATCGCCTAAATATCGTTTTAAAGCAGGGTCTAGGTCGTACGTTTTAAAACCAGCCCCATCATCAAAAATGGTGATTGGATAAATACCGCGATCAGGACCATTTTTAACCAAAAAGTAATCCCCCGTGTAAAACTCTGTTGCGCCAAACATGGCAGGCTCAACCGGGGTCACTGGAAAGTCATCACTAGCGGCGACTACACGACCAGCATAGCCAAGCACATCTGCAATATCTTCTACCCTGTGTAAGTCAGTTGTTTGCATACCTAAATATTGGTTCATATCAGCACGAACCTGATAAATAACACTATTTAATAAGTTTAGGCTTCTAGCTTTATTACTATCACGAGCACTCAGTTCTTCAAGTTTTTGGATCACGTTTACAAAATTATTCATAGGGTTTTCCTTTTAGAGGGAGGGGGTGTTTGAATTGATGACTAAATTAATAACTGGTTGCCTTAGAGAAAGAATTTGCCAGTTGAGTCATAGGAATAAAAAATGTCATTTACTTTGTATAAATCATAATAAGCATGTGAGCTGTTGAGCAATACTGTAAGGCTGGAGTTATCTGCAAATTTAAGAATAACTTGGCTGTTTGTCCCCCAAGTTCCACTAAAGTCCTGCACCCTAAAATAGGTGACTTTTTCGTCAATTATAGCTGTCAATGTAGTGTCATCTGTAAGATCTAAAAAATGAATGGAATTTGTGTCAATAGTAAAGTCAGTAGTGTGTACTTGAGGGTTAATATTAAGCATCTGGTTTTGAAGCTGTTGCCCAAGCGAAGTTAAGTTTTGCTTTAATAAAGCACTATCAATAACCTTATCAACTCTGCCATTAGCGAGATCATTAGCTGAAGCGAAATTTACACTGAAGCGGTTTTTACTCTGTATAAGCCCATCACCAACAGTCACTAAACTGGCTGTCATTTTCCATTGATACTCAAAATCAGCATCATTATCGTAAATAGCCCTAAGCATAAATGCTTGATCTTTATAAATGTCACCTTGAGTTATGATCACCGCATCGCCGTGAACCATGTCAACAGGTTCATAGCGGACCACAGACTGTAAAGAAAATGAGCTTGATAGTTCATTTACTTGCCATATGCGGTTTTCACTCTTATTCGTTTGGGCGTTCAATAACACCAAATCACCATCAACAAGCATATAACCATCAATTTCACTAGGAACGTTATCAATATCGATGTTTTGTGTTGTCTCAACACATGCAATCAGCAGCGGCAACAAATTGGGGCATGTAAGCGCTTCTACTTTTTGATTTAACCAGCCACCGTGTTGTGCGGTAGTCAGCTTGCTTGTATCACCCATTTGAATATCTGCAAACGTTGCAATGGGTAAACTAGTAGTTTGAATATTAGATAACCTAGCCCCATCACCAATAAATTCACCTGCTTCAATGCGCGAATCCGTCACCGTTCCCGCTTGGGTTAAGTCAACTTGCGAAGGGAGATCAATCTGAGGTAAGTTTATAAGGCCAGAGCCATCACCAATAAATTCACCTGCTTCAATGCGCGAATCCGTCACCGTTCCCGCTTGGGTTAAGTCAATTTGCGAAGGGAGATCAATCTGAGGTAAGTTTATAAGGCCAGATCCATCACCAATAAATTCACCTGCTTTTATGCTTGAATCCGTCACCGTTCCCGCTTGGGTTAAGTCAATTTGCGAAGGGAGATCAATCTGAGGTAAGTTTATAAGGCCTGACCCATCACCAATAAATTCACCTGCTTTTACACTTGAATCAGTGACTAAGCCACTCTGCGTTAAATCTATTTGAGGCGGTAAATGATTGTTGGCTATATTGCTTATTTTTGCCCCATCACCAATTAATTCACCTGCTTTTACACTTGAATCGGTGACCAATCCACTCTGCGTTAAATCTATTTGAGGCGGTAAATGATTGTTGGCTATATTGCTTATTTTTGCCCCATCACCAATTAATTCATCCGCTTTTACACTTGAATCGGTGACCAAGCCACTCTGCGTTAAATCTATTTGAGGCGGTAAATGATTGTTTGCTATATTGCTTATTTTTGCCCCATCACCAATTAATTCACCCGCTTTTACACTTGAATCGGTGACCAATCCACTCTGCGTTAAATCTATTTGAGGCGGTAAATGATTGTTGGCTATATTGCTTATTTTTGCCCCATCACCAATTAATTCACCCGCTTTTACACTTGAATCGGTGACCAACCCACTCTGCGTTAAATCTATTTGCGACGGTAAATGATTGTTGGCAATATTCGTGATTTGTGCGCCATTAGCTATAACCTCTTTCACTTTAAGCGATGAATTTTCTCCAATTTGAGTTAAATCTATCTGCTCTGGTAAACGATCATTATTGATACTGCTTGTTGCCGTATCAATTAGATCCCCAAATTCTTGTTGAGTAGGGATATCACCACGCTGAAAGTAGCTTTTTAATCGTTCATTGAGTTCTGAAGTACTCATAATATTCCTCTGTAATCTAATAAATAAATGATGATTTCAGCCGCTGAGCTGAATGCTCAACAACTGCCGATTAAATTATGGGATCTGTTAGGTAAAATAATTGAGGTTAAATTAAGCTTTGTTATCTAAGAGTTTATTAATTTCTTTTACTATTGGCAGTTGTACTGGCTCAAATACTGGCATAGGCAAAGAGAGCGTATAGAGAATGGTTGCTTTAGGCGTACTCCCGAGTGCCTGCCATACTTGCCCTGTTACTTTTTCACTGTACTCATTACCGAATATTTGGCTGCGGATACCATAAGGTGATATATCAATTTGTTGTGCGAGTAGTAACTCTTCAGGTAGAAAATCGTACCGTCCTATACCTGCAATTAAATAGCCCATGATCAAATGCTCTATCGCAGCACTTTGCTGTGGGTTTTTACTCCAAACGGTTAGCATATAAGTCAATGACACAAATTTAGGCTCAATGAATCGTGTACGGTGAGTTTGCGTAAAATTTATTTGCGTACGAGGTGGCTCACTTTGACGACGCTGAATATCTTCAGTTATACCAACTAAATAACAATTTATTGCGGGGTCGCTGCCTAAACCAGTAGTAAATTCATTATCTGGCGCTTGAAAGCTCAATACAATAGAAGTATCTACTACATCATCGTTATTATTGAGCGATAAAACTTTGTCTTTAATAAACGAATCAAGTGCCTGTTGTACTTTATAAATTAAGGTTGCGTCCATTGTGCCCTCCCGTTAACCACGTTGATAAAGATTGCTGGGTCATAAAGCCGGCATGTTGTTTTGAGAGTTCTCTATGTAATGCATTGGCAATCTCGGCTCGACTAATCAACTTTTTGTCAGCGATCAAACTTTGCAACAATGCCATTTCGCAGATATTGATTATTTGCGCAGCACTGAGCTCAAACAATGCTGCAAGTTGGCTAATGCCTTGGCATAAATCACTATCTGCATTGGTGCTTAAATTACGCTGCCAAATATCAACGCGCTGCTGTTTATCAGGTAAAGTAAACTCAATTACCCCTTGAAAGCGACGTAAAAATGCCTCATCAAGGTTACTTTTAAAGTTAGTACTTAGTAACAACAAGCCTGTGTAGTGCTCCATACGTTGAAGTAGGTAACTTACGCCCATATTGGCGTTTTTATCATGGCTTGACTCTACCTCGCTGCGTTTTGCAAAAATCGCATCTGCTTCGTCAAACATGAGTACCGCATTGTATTTCTGAGCTGAATCAAATAGCTTAGCTAAGTGCTTTTCAGTTTCACCTATCCATTTACTAGCAATATTGGCCAAATTAACTATGTACAGTGGTAGTTGCAATTCACCTGCAATGGCTTCTGCGGCCATAGATTTACCAGTGCCTGGTTTACCCCAAAATAGCGCTTTACATCCTTGATTAAAACTAGGTAGACGCTGTTGTAATGAAGCTTTAAAATTAATTCTGGCGATTAACTCCTGCAATTGCACCGTAATTTTGTCATTCAATATCATGTCGTCGAGGGTAAAGCGCGCTTGACACAATTTAGCTAGTTCATCGCAGTGTTGACTTTGCGCTGAAAAACACAGCGCTTGCAATGTTTCCCAGTAATCTTGTTCATCACTTTTATCTGCCTTAGCATTGTTTGCTAGCTGCTTCATATGAGGTAACGCTACGGGATATTTTGCCACCAACTGCTGAGCTTGGGCTTTATCTAAATGCGTATGTTGCTCGCTATTACATAACGACAACCAAGCCTCTTTTAATTGTGACAAATTTGGTACTTGTACTTTAATTTTTAATGATTGCGTAAATACCTCGTCAAACAAGGGGCTAGCTGTTGTTGTTATTAACGCCAATTTTGTACATTGCTCAACTAGAGTATTTAATTGAATTAAGTTGTGTTGTAACAAGCTACCAATTTCGGGCCAATACAATAATACTGGTTGCGTTTGAGCTATGAGCTGTAAGCAGGCAAATTCATGCGCTAAATGAGATATGTTGAAACCATTGTTTGGCTCTGCTACATAGTGTGCCAACGTGGTATCGCACCGTAATGCCAACTGCTGAGTATACCAGGCGGTTATTTCATCATTTTCACTGTCGATAATAAGTAATGATTGAGCTGCAACCTCTTCTGGTAAACTAAAACAACTATCAAATACTGGGTCCTGCGCCGTGTCTACTAAAGTAAAGAAACTAAGGTAATCACAGCTTGTAGTACCACATTGCAAAAATTCATGTAAATAAGGGGCAATATTCACTGCGCTTTGTAAACCTATACTCTCATTTGTTAGGTATATTAACCCCCATTTAAACAATGCTGATTTAGGGCCAAATTCTGCTATGGTGTTGTATTTATTTAAAGATTCGTCCACTAATGTTACTAACTTATCTAAACTCAATGTTGGCCCTTGCTCAAACCAACTTAATCCTAAAAATGGGGCTATTACGTCTGGATCTTGAACTTGAATATAAACAAGTGCTAGCAACTTAGTTTCAGAATGAGACAACGAAAATAAATCAGTAAGATGGTTAAACCGTGGCATAAAAATTAGTTTATTTAACTGCTCATGTAGCTCTTTAACAGTATCACTTAGATGTTCATCTTGTGCTTTTAGCGCACTACCAAATTGATAGAGATGATAAGCAACTCGCCGCTCTTGCTCTGAATGAGGCACTTGTAATTGAGGTATAATGGCACTCATATCACTCTCCTAGAGCCATTTTTTGTGCCAGCTCATCAGCTCTCACTCCAACCTGCTTAGCCCATCTAGAGTCAAGCATTTCAGCCGCTGCTAAAGGGTAATTTTTATCTTCCAGTGCCCTGAGCATATTTTTAAACTTACATAGCCCAGCAACCCCAAGATTAAACGCCATATCTAGCAAAATAATCTTTTTAGTTTCATTCAATAATTTGAAAACGCGAATATGCACTGCAACCTGTGCTATAACATTATTAATGTCATTGTTTAATAGGTAATCTACCTCATCCAATGACAAACCTTTATCTTCTAAGTTACGGCCAATGCCGATCGTTAATTTTCCTTCGGTACATCTATATGGTTTTAATGATAACCCCTCATAACGCAATAATTGGGCTTTCAGCGTTTGTATATTTGTTTCACTTAGATACGCCATAATTAAACCTCAACAATCGGTTTCAATAGCATTTCAGGTAAAGTTAGCATCATACTTTGCGCTAATCCCTCGACTTCAATTGCGACTAATTGTTGATTACGTCGCTCAACCAGAATACCGCAATACCCTTGTAAACTACCGCTAACAATTTCCACTTTAGTTCCTACTAGCAAACGATTAGACAGCACTTCAACCACTTTACCTGTAGATATAAAACGTTGAATTTTTTTCATTTCTTGCTGAGAAATCACAGCTGGTAGATTATTAAATTTAATATATGAAACGAAACCTGGTAGGCGTTTTAACTGTTGAAATTCATTACCGTCAATATAAACAAATACGTATGATTTAAATAACGGTACGCTTACCACTTTGGTTCGGTCACTCCATTGGCGGGCCTGATCTATTAAAGGCAAAAATGCTTCACAATCACTTTGCAAAAGATTGACCTGTACAGCAAATTTTTTCTCACTATTGGCTTTGGTATAAACCACAAACCACTGCCTTTCATTTTTCATATTAATGCTCCAGCCAAGCTCCGCCACATCAATCCCAGCTAAGGTGATGCGAATGTTCGATTTAAATTTGGGTATCTTGGTCAGATACCCCGTTATTTGAATAACGGGGTATTCATCTGTTTGTGAAAAAGATTTTTTAAATTATTTTGTGGTTACAAGCCAAGAAAAACCGATGACCTGAACATGAGGGCTTATACATACTGTAATGCACTTAGTTTCTTACGAGCCAATTGCACACGCTTTCTTGCATTTTCTTGGCTAATTTGTAATTGGTTTGCTATTTCTGAGTACTCCATTTCATAAATAAATTTATACTGGATCACTTGCTTTAAATCATTAGGCAAATCATTAATGGCATCCATCAACTTCTGATATAGGTGAATACGTTCATACTCACTTTCCAATGTTTGTGACTGGCTCTCCGTAAAATAAAACTGTGTTGAGGAGCTGTTGGCTTGTTTCACTAAATCGCTTTCTTTACTATTTAAGCGATGTATATCCATACAGATGTTATGGGCTATCCGACAAAGCCAAGCAAACATGTTTTCTATTTGAGAGCTGTCTTGTATATAAACTTTAAGCGCTTTTTCACACGCTTGTGCCATGGCGTCTTCAACTCGATCTTGGTCGCTATATAACCATTTATAGCAACAAGCCCGCACTCGTTTTTCATAATCTGACCAAATAACCCAAAACTTTAGGTGGGGATTAGTTTCAAGCTGAACGCTTGAATGGGAACTCCTTGATAAAAACATCATCTCTCCGCTTTAAATTGAATTTACGAAGCGATGACGTAGAACCAAGAGTTATGTGAACAAAAATAAAACAAAAGAAAAACAAAAAAATAACAATATGTAGTTATTTATCATTAATCGGTGTTTTTCTTACTTGTCTGTATTTAAGGAAATAATAGTATTACTTTTTTGATTCGTGTCTATTACAAAGCATTACAACAAAAAAGCACCAATATATTGCAAGGTAGAGGAGTGATAAAAACTAATAATCGCTTTTATTACTGTATGTAGTTTTAATTATTAGAATAGCGTTATAAATTAAAGTCTGTGAACTTAAACCTCATCAAATAAAACTGCACTGACAAAAAATTAGCAGTTCTAGTCTCAATAGGACGGTTCAATACCTTCTAACCTATAAGTAGTTGTTTTGTTATTTCCGACTTATAAAATATGGGTTAAATGGAACTTATGAAGTAAAGGGAAAGTACTTAGTGAAATAAATTTAATGCTTGATAAGTATTCTAATTCTATATTGCGCGTACTTAAATAAAAGCCGGAAATACGTATCTAGCAGCTTGTCTTATCGATTAAAACCACAATACCCATCTTCACTTGAAATGCGTGCTTCACACTAAATTATCTATAGGATCTGGACTATTCCACCACGGTACATCTAATTTACTCTCGATAAAATACAAGCAAAGGCATTATTGATGTTAAATAGCCTTTAATACCAACTGACATAAGTACCGGTACAATTTAACGAATTCCCCTTCCAATAGCGTTGTTATAATTTTTATTTAAAACAACTAGATATAAAAAATATTACCTAGTCTTTAAGTATTAAAATTTATTTAACCTAGGGCTGCACATGTTTGGTATTTATACTGCTTTATCGCCTATTGATGGGGGTAACCGCACAACATAGGCTAACCCTTACCTAAAAGATAAACAGACTCTAGTTATAGTGCAATTTACCTATCGTTAAATAGACCTCATATCTAAATAACCTGAACTCTGGATAATAAATTTATCTTAAGCAGTTGTTTTCAGCGCTAACTGCGTTTAATTTACTGAAATCTCTAGCTAGAGAGAAATAAACTTAAATATCACTATAGTTCAATATGTTAGTAAATCTCTTAACCAGAGTTCAAGTAGAGTAGGTTGGTTTAACCATTGAAAATTACTGATAAAAACGAATACTCCTTAGCATTAATTTGCTAAAGGGTTTTTATTTGCGTTAAATTAGCCCATTGGCAAAATAAATCAATAAACTGGTCGTGTTTATCAACTTTAAACCATTAGGAATTTATGACTAAAGATATATTACTGCATCCGTTTCTTCTCTCACTAATAATGTTAACAATTGCATTTGTGCTTAAGATACTTGTCGATAAGTTAGCAAAAAGTCGCGCTGAGAAAAAAGAAAAAGATATTCGCTACATCGCGCATAATATTAAGCACTTTATTAACTTTGTAATGGTGATATCACTTCTCTTTGTGTGGTCTACAGAGATTCAAAACTTTGCACTTTCTATTGCCGCCTTTGCTGTGGCGATTGTACTTGCAACGCGTGAATTTATTCAGTGTGTAATAGGCTTTTTTTACCTAGTAACAACACGCCCATTTAGAGTGGGTGATTGGATACAAGTTGGTGATTATTTTGGCGAAGTTGCTGAAACCGATTGGATTAAAACGACCATGCATGAAATTGATATACATACTTATCAATTTTCGAGAAAAACCATATACATACCAAACAATAAGCTAATTACCAGCTCGATTAAAAACTTAAACTTTGTAAAACGCTTTGTTACACATCATTTTATTATTGTCCGAAGAGAGAGCTTTAACCCGTACCCTATTCACGACACATTAACTGAACAGGCTAAGCTGTACTGCGAAGAGTTTCAAGAAGTAGCAAGCCGCTATAATTCGATGATTGAGCGTAAACTTGATGCAAAAATATCTGGTCCAGAGCCTGTAATTCACTTTGGTACAACCGATTTAGGTGAGTTTAAAGCAAGCTTTACCTTGTTTTGTCCTACAGAAAAAGCGCTTGAGATAGAGCACAAATTAACAGAGTGCTTTTTTGCGTTATGGTATAAAGAGGCTGAAAAAACTAAAGGGGATGAGGGAGAAGTATAAACCTCACCTACCCAAAGTAAAAATACAAATCGTAGGTGCGAATTTATTTCGCGCTCTATTTCTGAGCCTATATTTAAAAAGCGAGGTGTAAAACCTCACCTACACAGAGTAAAAATGCAAATTGTAGGTGCGAATTTATTTCGCGCTCTATTTCTGAGCCTATATTTAAAAGCGAGGTGTAAAACCTCACCTACCCAGAGTAAGAATGCAAATCGTAGGTGCGAATTTATTTCGTGCTCTATTTCTGAGCGTATATTTAAAAAGCGAGTGTAAAACCTCACCTACCCAGAGTAAAATACAAATCGTAGGTGCGAATTTATTTCACGCTCTATTTCTGAGCCTATATTTAAAAAGCGAGGTGTAAAACCTCACCTACCCAGAGTAAGCAGGCAAATTGTAGGTGCGAATTTATTTCGCGCATAGAGCCCAACTTAAACGTAAAAAGCGAGGTATAAAACCTCACCTACACAGAGTAAGAATGCAAATCGTAGGTGCGAATTTATTTCGCGCTCTATTTCTGAGCGTATATTTAAAAAGCGAGGTGTAAAACCTCACCTACCCAAAGTAAAAATACAAATCGTAGGTGCGAATTTATTTCGTGCTCTATTACGTGAGCGTATATTTAAAAAGCGAGGTGTCAAACCTCACCTACACAGAGTAAGAATGCAAATTGTAGGTGCGAATTTATTTCGTGCTCTATTTCTGAGCTTATATTTAAAAAGCGAGGTGTAAAACCTCACCTACACAGAGTAAGCATGCAAATTGTAGGTGCGAATTTATTTCGCGCTCTATTGCGTGAGCGTATATTTAAAAAGCGAGGTGTAAAACCTCACCTACCCAGAGTAAGCAGGCAAATTGTAGGTGCGAATTTATTTCGCGCATAGAGCCCAACTTAAACGTAAAAAGCGAGGTATAAAACCTCACCTACAATAAACATCAAGCACGTAGGTGCGAATTCACTTCGCGCTTGAGTAATATTTAAGCTGTACCACCGACCGTTAACTGATCAATTTTAAGGCTTGGTTGGCCCACGCCTACCGGTACGCTTTGACCATCTTTACCACAAACACCAACACCTTTATCAAGTGCTAAGTCGTTACCAACCATAGATATTTGCTGCATTACTTCTGGGCCATTACCAATAAGCGTTGCGCCTTTAATTGGCTGAGTAATTTTACCGTTTTCGATTAAATACGCTTCTGATGCGCTAAATACAAACTTACCTGAGGTTATATCAACTTGTCCGCCGCCAAAGTTAGGCGCGAATACCCCTTTTTTAACACTACTGATAATATCGGCTTGGCTGTGCTCACCACCTAACATGTAGGTATTAGTCATGCGAGGCATTGGTAAATGTGCGTAAGACTCACGACGTGCGTTTCCGGTAGGATTTACACCCATTAAACGCGCGTTTAGCTTATCTTGCATATAGCCTTTTAAAATACCGTTTTCGATTAGCACGTTGTAAGCCGCTGGTGTACCTTCGTCATCTACGTTAAGTGAACCTCGACGGTCAGCCATTGTGCCATCATCAACAACAGTACACAGCTCGGATGCTACTTTTTGGCCCACTTTACCACTAAACGCAGACGCGCCTTTACGGTTAAAGTCGCCTTCAAGGCCGTGCCCTACCGCTTCGTGTAAAAGCACGCCAGGCCAACCATTACCAAGTACAACTTCCATCGTGCCTGCAGGTGCATCAATAGCTTCAAGATTTACTTTAGCTTGGCGTACCGCTTCTTCAGCAAACTCCATCCAACGCGGTTTACCATCAACAAGCTCTTTAAAATAGCCATAATCTAAACGTGCACCACCGCCTGCGCCGCCGCGTTCACGGCGACCATTTTTTTCAAGCAGTACTGAACAGTTTAAGCGAATAAGTGGGCGAATATCGGTAGCAAACGTGCCATCACTTGCCGCGATTAATACTTCTTCGTATACCGCAGACATTGAGCTAATTACTTGCTCTGCATCGGGTGCTAATTCACGAATGTAGTTTTCAAGTTCGCGTAATAAATTAACCTTGTCGGTATCGCTCATACTCGAAATTGGTTGATGCGGTGCAAACTGCTCTTTAGCTTTAACATCGCTAAATACTTTAATTGCTCTATCTTCGCCAGCATCGGCAATGCTACGCGCTGCTGTTGCCGCTTTATTTAGCGCTTCAAGGTTTATTGCATCAGAGTAAGAAAAACCTGTTTTTTCGCCACTTACAGCACGTACACCAACACCACGTTCAACGTTATAAGAACCTTCTTTAACTAAGCCGTCTTCAAGCACCCACGATTCGTGGTGGCTTGATTGAAAATATAAGTCAGCGTAATCCACTTTATGCTGATGTATGTAAGCGAGCGTTTTTTCGAGCTCTTCTCTATTTAGCAGGCTGTCATGTAGTAAATGCTGTTCAACCGAATTCATAATAAATGCTCTCTAAATCGTTGATGAGACTGCACGGGCATATCTCGTCTAATTTTTTGTAACTGGTCTAAATCTGCGTGGCAGCTTATAAAACCGGTGCCTGTTGGCAATTCGCTCAGGGTATTACCCCAAGGTGAAATAATAATACTGTGACCATATGTTTGTCGGCCATTTTCATGTGTACCGTGTTGAGCCGCTGCAACTACATAGCATTGTGTTTCTATTGCGCGAGCTGCTAATAGCGGTTGCCAGTGTGCTTGCCCTGTAACAACTGTAAATGCACTCGGGACTAAAATAATCTCTGCGCCTTGGCGAACTAGATCATTGAACAAGCCACTAAAGCGCAGATCATAACATACTGTTAAACCTATTTTACCAAATGGAGACTCAACCACCACCATATCGCTACCTGCTTGGGTAAAATCTGATTCTCGATAGCTACCTGTTTTATCATCTACGTTTACATCAAATAAATGTATTTTGTTGTACGTTGCAACAAGCTCGCCTTGATTATTATATAAGTGCGATGCTGCGTAATACTTATGTTCGTTAAATGGCTCAGGCATTGTGCCTGCATTTAACCAAATATTATGGTGTTGGCACAATTCACTAAGTTGTAATTTGTATTGCTCAACTTGCTTAGCAACAAGTAAAGTATCGTTACCAGTTTTACTAAACACTAAAAAAGCTTCTGGCAAGCAAACAAGTAATGGCCTTGTTGCTGGCAGAGTTTTAAGTGCGCGCTTTAAGTTTGCTATGTTGTCATCAGGGTTTAGCCCTGAGCACATTTGTAGAGCAACTATTGTGGGTGTGCTTATGCTTGCTGTTTTGTTCATTGCGTTGCTGTTACTTGTGCATCTTTAAGTTTTAAATCGACTGATGCTTGTGGCTGATTTTGCGCAGCTTGAGGTAGCGTAACTTCACGACTTTTTCTGTCGAGTTCTTGCACAACAGGATCGTTCATTTTACCCGTTACTTTAAAGTTGATCTCTGAGATGACGCGCGCTGAATGAATAACCTTATCAAGGGCTAACGCAGCAAGCCCCGTGACAGGGTTGACCATCCATGCAACTATAACCGGAATACTTGAGGTTACCTGTGGCGCTACAGCAAGGTCATAATCTATATCAAGCGTGTTTAAATTTGCATAACCTTTAATAGTTAAATCGGCGGGCACGCCGTCCATTTTGGTATCTTTAGTGTAAGCAATACCGTTTTCTAACTGCATAGAGCCTTGCATACTGTTATAAAAAAAGCCCTTTGAAAAGACATCTCTAAAATCAAGTTTTAGCTTACGTACTAATGAATCAAGACTCAGTAACGAAAATACGCGTGCACCACCATCGCTGATTTCAGTTAAATGACCTTCGCCTAAATCCCACTCAATTTCACCACTTAGACTCGCAACATCAAAGTCATAAGGGGCCGCTTGCCATGCTAGGCTATAGTTAATATTTGCTTTAGAATCTTTAATAGCCGTAGTGATATCAAACTCATTGAATAAAGAACCGATGTCATCACTTTTTAACTCTCCTGAAAACTCCGTTAAGCCGTTTTCCCACTGTCCTTTAGTGCGCAGTACATGATCGCCTTTATCAACCACCAGTTCTGAAATTAAGAGTCGCTTTCCATCACCTAATAACGAAGCGCTTACCTTATCGAGTTGATAGCGTGCAATTTTACAATCACCACATTCAAACTCTATGGCCGGTAGTTTTGTTAACCAACTTAAATCAGCTATGGGTAATACGTCGGCCACTTCAAACTCTGGCTTAATTTTTTCAGCAAAATTAAGCCTTAAGTAATCGGTATTAATTCGTATGGGCTGGCTCGGTTGAGAGGTTGGAATAAATACATCAGCACGCAACTCTTTAGCATTTAACTTCAAATATAAATCATTTTTAGAAGGTGCTAAACGCATTTCAAAATCATTAAATACAATGTTACTCACATTGATTTTTCCAATGCTTGCTACCACTTCATTTAACGGTGGCATAATGCCAGATGATTGATTTTCAGGGTTTGATCTGGCTGCATTGGTTATTTGCTCAATAAGATCAAGCCAAGGCGTTAGCTCTGTTTGCTCAAGATTGATATTTACACTTAAATCTTTTTGATTCAGCCCTAAATCCTGCCCACCTAATATAAAGTGTGCATTACTAAATTGCGGCTTACCGTTTTCTAATATGGCATTGAAATAAAATTGTTGATTGGCATTGGCTGTAATTAAATTTGAAATTTTATCGCCTTGCACAACAGCATCAAGTGCCCATATTTTATCACTCGTTTTACCATACGGTGCAGGTAAATCACTGATTAAACCAATCAGATCTGAACTAACTTGTGCACGATAATTAAAGCCTTGCTCAGTAAAATCAAGTACTACACCAATCTCTACATCACTTTTCCCTTTCAGGTAATCTTTTAAAATACCTTGAGCGCTGTCGATAAGTGTTTCAGCATCTAGCTGAGCGCTTATATCTATATTTACACGATAATCTTCGTTATTACTTTTACTGTCGTAATTAATACTTAACGGCATTCCCAGCCACGTTGCAGTAGCATCTTTGAGGGTTATATCATCGTTTTTAAAGTGTAATTCACCGTTTAAATCTTTAAGGTCAATTCCTGGAGTGGCGATATAAAGTGGCAAGCCGTTTAAGCCGACCGTCCCACTCACGCTTGCACCATCTTTAAACTTAGAGCCAACTAATAACTCAATGCTTGCATTAGCTTCTCCTTTACCTTGAACAATACTAAATATTTCAGCAAGTGGGTTGGCAATCGGAGTGGCTGTAAAAAAGTCATGCAATTTTTCCATCGCTACTTTTTTATCTATTTGCACAATGAGTTCATCGGCGTCCATTAAATCAGCAATGCTCACCTGTACACTATGACCAATATCTAAATTAACCAACTTGCCTTGCTGGCTATATATGTCCATCCGCTCATTAGCAAAATGTAGCTGCACATTAGCATTAGTGACCGCAGGCCAATCAGGGTCAAACTCATAGGTTGCATTGTCTATTTGTGCTAATACATCAAACTGACCACTACCATCAGTAAATGGGAAACCAGACAAAGGCCCTGCAAATAAGACCTGTGCTTTAGATACTTCTCCGCCTTTAATTGCACCATTTAAATAGCTAACGAGCTCAGGGCTCATTGCTTTTAGCGGGAAGTAATGTCCTGCAATACTGGCATCTGGTGAAAATGCTTCTGCATATAAATCTAAACGAGGCGTATCCCCGAGGCTCAGCTGCATTTCAGCAGCAAGTGTTATTTCATTATTATCAAACCAAATTTCATCACTACTGATGTGCCAACCTTCTTTTCGATTTACTAAATCTAAATCGATATTAATTTGATTATATTGGATATCATTACTAAAGTTTTCGCCAGTAACAAGCGTGCCATTTTCGCCAAATAAGCTAATACGTCCGCTTGCTTGATTTACAAGACCACTTACTCTTAACCCTTGAGCAGCCGGTACTGAATCGAGTTCTTGCCAACCAATATTGTCAGCCTCAAACCATAGCTGCCACTGCTCAACGCTTTCAAATTTTAAATATGCTTGTTTAATCAAACCACTTGGTTCACGCTCTAAAAAAGGGGCTAAACCATTAAAATTAGTTAATCCAGCTAAATTATTTAGTAGTTCTAAATCAACTTGCTGTAACCATACTTTGTTTTGCGCATCTAGCTTTGCTTCAAACTCTAAACTTGGCCAAGCCTTGCTGTTACTAGCAAATGTTAAACCTGTACTTTTTAAGCGCCAACCATTTTGCTCTGGGTATAAATGAAATCCCCCTTCGCTTAAACTAACTTGTTGATTTTTTTCTTCATACTGCCAACGCACAAAGCTTGGTAACCATTGCACTTTTATATCGCTAAATAGCCCTTTTTCGAGCTTAAACCAAGCTTGTAAATTTATATCACTGTGTAATTGCTGCTTTTCACTTGTTATGTATTGCGCTAACCAGTTAGATACATCTACTTTATTTGCTTGCACATACATATCACCAATCACCTTTTCCAAGGTCTTACCCGATAAAGCAATGCGCGCATCAAAATTACCAACTGAGATACCAGGCAATGCCAAGCTACCACTGCCTAGGTGTTTTTTATCTTCATTTTGCCAAGTAATATTTTTAAGCATTACTTTACGCTCTTTACCATCTTCAAGTATGAAGTTGACGCTTGAATTCTCAATTGCAAAATGCCCAGTTTCACCTAAAAAAAGACCTTCAATGAGTTCTTTTTGTTCAAAAGAAACTTCACCTTGCTCATTGCCATTAAATAAGTTGCCCACATTAACGCTGGTGTGAAAGCCACTAATAACAAAATAATTAGATTTTAACTGTAGCGTTTTTAAGCTTTCCCACAAATTAAGCTCTAAACTGGTTTTTGCGATGGTAAGAGAAATAGGAGCCGTTTCATTATCTTTAAAGGATAAATCTTCAAGAACCAAAGCGGGGCCACTACCCTGCCAACTTGCTGAAATAGAACCAATTGAAAGGCTGACATCAAATTTACTGTGTAAGTAAGTTTCAATATCGCCTTTATAGTCATTAGCATAAGGAAGTGTATATTTTAAAATAGAAACAATAACGGCCAGTAATACCAAAATTATGGCGCAGGTTTGCCATAGCTTTCTAAAACAAAAAAAACAGACCGCTTTTGCTTTCATTACATCATTACCACATCAAACTGTTCTTGGCTGTATAAACTCTCGGTTTGAATATGTACTTGCTTACCAATAAAAAGCTCAAGTTCCGCTAGGTTATGATATTCGTCATTAAGTAAAGATTCACTCACTGCTGGGGCAGCGTACACCATAAATTTATCGGCTGCGTAAGCACGATTAACGCGCACTATCTCGCGTAATATTTCATAGCACACTGTTTCAACTGTTTTTTGCGAACCACGACCTGAACATGCAGGACATACATCACATAAAATATGTTCTAGACTTTCGCGCGTACGCTTACGGGTCATTTCCACTAAACCGAGTGCAGAAAGACCATTTATATTCGTTTTGGTGCAATCTTTCGATAACGCAGATTCAAGCGAATGTAATACGCGGCGTTTGTGGTCTTCGCTTACCATATCAATAAAATCGATAATAATAATGCCGCCTAAATTACGTAGTCTGAGTTGACGGGCGATAGCCGAAGTAGCTTCTACATTGGTATTAAAAATAGTTTCTTCTAAATTACGATGGCCAACAAAAGCTCCAGTGTTTACATCAACCGTGGTCATCGCTTCGGTTTGATCAATAATGATATAACCGCCCGATTTTAACGTTACTTTACGATGTAATGCTTTTTGAATTTCATTTTCGACATCAAACAAATCAAATATTGGGCGCTCACCTGGATAATACTCAAGTACTTTAGAAAGCTGTGGTACAAACTCATCAGTAAATAACTTAAGCTCTTGATAAGTCAATTTTGAATCGACACGAATACGCTCCATGTCTTCACCTACATAATCACGAAGCGTTCTGAACGCAAGTGTTAAGTCTTCATGTAAGATGCTCGCTTTACTTGTTTTTTTTCTGCGAGATACTATTTTTTCCCATAACTTTCTTAAAAATTCAGCGTCGTGCCTTAGCTCAGCTTCGATTGCCCCTTCGGCTGCTGTACGCACAATAAAACTGCCATTTTCATCGCCATATTCCGCAACTATTTTTTTAAGGCGTGCACGCTCTTCTTCGGTTTCGATGCGTTGGCTAACTCCTACATGAGTAGCATCGGGCATAAATACTAAATAACGAGAAGGAATTGTTATATCTGTGGTGAGTCTTGCACCTTTAGTACCAAGCGGATCTTTAACCACTTGCACCATAATGTATTGACCTTGGCGAACTAACTCACGAATATCTTGTACTTTTTTTATCGGAGTGTCGTCAACGCCTTCTACAATTGATGCGCTGTTTACGATATCTGACGCATGCAAAAAGGCCGCTTTTTCAAGGCCTATATCAACAAAAGCAGCTTGCATTCCTGGTAATACACGACTTATTTTCCCTAAGTAAATATTACCAACAATACCGAGGTTGCCAATACGCTCAAGTTGAATTTCTTGTAATACACCGTTTTCTATTAAGGCAACACGGCTTTCGCTTGGTGTGACATTGATCAGTAATTCTGTACTCATGTTACCTTCTTAAGAATGCTTGTAATAATTGTTCGGTCTCATATAAAGGTAAGCCTACAACACAAAAATAGCTACCCGAAATATGAGTAACAAAGCGACCGCCTAAACCTTGTATTCCATAGCCACCGGCTTTATCTTGTGGTTCACCACTTAGCCAATATGCTTTTATTTCTTCATCGGTGAGGGTTTTAAACGTAACGTCAGTACTTACTACGCAACTAAGTATTTTATCTTTACTAGCAAATGCGATAGCCGTTAACACTTGATGTGTGTTACCTGATAAGCGCTTTAATGTTTGCGTAAAGTCAGCTTCATCACGAGGCTTACATAAAGACTCGTTATCAATAACAACCACTGTATCACTACCAAGCACCGGTCGGTCGGTATAGCCAAGCTCAACACCTAAGCTTGCCTTTAAACGCGCTAAACGCTCTACATAATTATGCGGCTGCTCATTAGGCAACTGGCTTTCGTCTGCATCAACACTAAATTGCGAAAACTCGATGCCTAACTGATTTAGTAATTCTTTACGGCGGGGAGAGGCTGATGCCAAATACACTGAAGTACTCATTTACCTGATCCTAAAATGTCTGCGGTACTTACGAAGTAATGAAAATACCCAAAACCAACTCACCATACCGGTAAGCACTGGCCATAAATATTGTGGATTAAAATAAACACCGAGTAAAAAGTGATTTAACCAAAACTGCATTAAATGATAAAGCGTTAAGAACAAACCAATCAATAAGCTTTGCTGCCAAAGCGAAAAATTACGAATTTTTTGGAAATTGCTTGCAGTTACAAAAATACAAATCGAATAAGTCAGTGAATTCACACCAAGTGGCGAACCAGAAGCTAAATCAATTAATAAGCCAACCACCCATGCTGTAGCAATATTTAAACGATGCGGTAATGCAAGTGACCAATACATCAAAACAAGTAATACCCAATCAGGGCGAAATGGTTCAAACGAAAAAGGTAATGGCATTAACGCCATAACTAAGGCAAAAAATATGCTCAACCCTATTAACAATGAATAACGGCTAATCATTATTTAGACGCTCCTGCTTATTGCGCCACAAAATAACTAATAAACGAATACGATCTAGCTGAGCAATTGGCTCGGCATATACTTGAGCAAATGGCTGACCTTCATCTCGGTTAATTTCAGTTACAACAGCCACGGGGTAGCCTTCTGGGAATGTGCCGCCTAAACCTGACGTAACGAGTACATCGCCAATACGCACATCTAAGCTATGTGGCACATGCGAGAGTTTAACGACATTAATTTTACCAATGCCTTCGACCACGGTGCGCACATCATTACGTAAAATACGTACCGGCGTAGCATGCGTGGTGTCTGTCATTAGCAATACCCGTGATGTCGTCGATCCTACTTTAGTAAGTTGCCCTACCACTCCCATTTCATCAATAACGGCTTGCCCCTCACTGAGTTCATCGGTTGTACCACGATTAATTACCACTTGGTGACTATATGGATTTGAATGAACTGAAAGCACTTGCGCAATAATTTTACGATTAGACTGCTTTGCCGATGAGCCAAGTAGGGCACGTAGTTTTTGATTCTCTCTAGCTAAGAATTGATATTGCTGAAGTTGCTCACTTTGTAACATTTGCTTTTTTTTAAGCGCTTCGTTTTCAGTAAGAAGTTGATCACGTGTATGCAGGCTTTTGGCACTAAAACTAAAAAGTTCATATGGTAAATTAGCAACATAAATTAGCGGGCTAACGAGGGTATTGAGGCTAGTACGAACAACCGTACCACCTTGTGTGTATCTATCACCAATTATGAGTACGATACTCAAAAACACTGCGACAAAAAGTCGCAGTTGTAAGGAGACGGCTCGTCCAAACATTAATTTCATTAATCGTAACTAAAAACATCACCACCATGAACATCGATCATTTCCAGCGCTTTACCACCACCACGTGCAACACATGTAAGTGGATCATCGGCAACAACAACCGGAATACCCGTCTCTTCCATCAATAAACGGTCTAAATCTTTTAGCAATGCACCGCCGCCAGTCAATACCATTCCGTGCGCAGAAATATCTGACGCAAGCTCTGGTGGAGACTGTTCTAGTGCAACCATAACTGCACTTACAATACCCATTAATGGCTCTTGTAGCGCTTCTAAGATTTCGTGTGAGTTAAGTGTAAATGAGCGTGGTACACCTTCAGCTAAATTACGGCCACGTACTTCAATTTCGATTGGCTCGTCAGTTTTAAACGCAGAGCCAATTTGATGCTTAATGTTCTCAGCTGTTGCTTCACCAATTAAGCTACCAAAGTTACGGCGCACATAGTTAATAATCGCTTCGTCGAACTTATCGCCACCAATACGTACAGATGATGAGTAAACAACACCGTTAAGTGAAATAATAGCAACTTCAGTTGTACCGCCACCAATATCAACAACCATAGAACCGGTTGCTTCTGATACTGGTAAGCCTGCGCCAATAGCGGCTGCCATTGGCTCTTCAATTAAGTAAACTTCACGAGCACCGGCACCCATAGCAGATTCACGTATTGCACGTTTTTCTACCTGAGTCGCACCACACGGCACACAAATTAGTACACGTGGGCTTGGGCGCATAAAGTTATTGTTGTGCACTTGCTTGATAAAGTGCTGTAACATTTTTTCTGTTACATAAAAGTCAGCAATTACACCATCTTTCATTGGACGAATTGCTTTAATATTACCAGGCGTACGACCTAACATTTGCTTTGCTTCAGTTCCTACTGAGGCTACACTTTTAGGTCCACCAGCACGCTCTTGGCGAATAGCAACAACTGAAGGTTCGTTTAATACAATACCTTCTTCTTTTACATAAATTAGGGTATTGGCTGTACCCAAATCGATCGATAGATCGTTAGAAAAAATACCACGGAGTTTTTTAAACATGAGGCTGGATGACCTTTGAAATACGTTCTTATGTTAGCTGCCTTACTTTAACATGCTTAGTTATGTGAGCAATATAAAGCGCAGCTGCCTTTGTAAATTTGTGAAAAAAAGGAAGCTAAGCTTCCTTCTTAAATTTTATCGTTCACGTACTAGACGAAAACCAATGTAATTAGATCTAAAATCAGGTGCTAAAATTAAGCGCGTTGAAGCACGAGCAAGACTTGGTGCAAAATTCCACGCCCCACCTCTTACTGCAATATCAGATTCACCTGATTTTTTATTGGTCCATTCCCATACATTACCTACGGTATCGTATAGTCCAAATGCATTCGGTGAAAAAGAACCAACTGGTGCAGCGCGCTTATTTGACCATTCACTACCACACCAACCACAGTTAGCTAAACCTTTACCAATTTCGTTACCCCAAGGGTATTCGGTTTCAGTACCGGCTCGTGCAGCATATTCCCATTCAACTTCATTAGGTAAACGAAATTGCTGCCCGGTTTGACCTGATAACCATTCTGCATACGCTTTAGCATCGTTATAGGTTAAGCATACAGCAGGAAAGTTACTATTTTGATCAAATCCTGGGTTGCGCCAATTTAAGTTTGCTTCCCATACTGGTTCGCCATTTAAATAATATGCGCACCCTTTATTTTGCTCTGCTTGTGTTTTGTAACCGGTATTTGCTACAAATTTTTCGTAGGCTCCAACGGTCACTTCTCGACTTTGCATCGTAAATGAATTGGCGATCACTTTTTCAACAACCGGACGCTCATTCGCTAAACCATTGCCGTTAATATCGCCCATTTTAAACTTGCCTGCTGGAATAACAACAACAGCGGTCTGAACATTTTCATTTAATACATTTATATTTTCATTAACCTGACGGGTAGTCACTTCTGTTTGCTCACGAGTGTATGTCGGTGCAGCAATCGACTCAGGCTTTTTTACTAAATTTACATGAATAGTCTGTGCTTTATTTAAATCTACACGCGCTTGGTAGGGCTTGTAACCCAGCTTACGCACTTCTACATTATGAACTCCACGCGGTAAACTAGTTACTAAACGAGTAGAACCAAAACTAACACCATCAATAAAAACTTCGTCGTCGTACACATTAGAGCGAAGCGTTAACTCTACCTGTTTATTGTTATCATTTGTGGTAATTACACGATTATTGCTAGCAACAGGTTTCATTGTGTAATTACTTACTGACGGCTCATCTAAACGAGATACCTGAACTGTTGCGCTATTATCCGCGCTATTACTGAATGTTAACTGACTATCTGAAAAAGTAGTGCCATAAGCCGGCTGATACACAGCGGTAAGTGGTGTCCCATACTCAGAACAATAATGGTTATCAACACTTAGTAAGTTACATAAACGACTGCTGTTGACTTCACCACGCATAGTGACGCTTAAATTAACGTTGTAATTACCTTGCCCACTAAAGGCGCTGCTCACTACATGACTACTTAAAATTTGTACTTGAGCGCCCGCCATATTACGTTTTGGCTCTACTAAGCGCTCTTCCGTTAAGTTGGCAAAAATTTGGTCTACAAAACGTTTTGTTGCTTTTTGTAAGCCCATTTGTTGGCCGCGTTGTTCACAAGCTGCAAGTGTTTCGGTGCGTTTACAGTTAATTGTATGATTAACTTCTAGCGTACCCTCACGCGTAAACTCATTACGTAAACGTTCAACTCGCGCTGTTGTTAGTTGCTCTTTTAAACTCTCTAAGGTGTTTAGTAACGTATGCTTAGCAACACGGATCTGTTCAATGTCTTTACGGTGGGATGCAATTGCCGCCAACTGCATAGAAATATCGTCTTTATTTTGCTTGTGATCAACCACCGCTTTTTGATAACGCGACTGAGTTGTACTGATATCTAACGTAGGATCGTCAATTAAGCGACGATACATTTCGTTCATTGCGTCAAGTGCTTGGTTTTTTTCTTTATCTAATTCAGTTGAACGAGAACGAAGTAACTCCAGTTGAGTTTGTAACTGATTTTCTTCTTTAAGATGTTTATCAAGTATTCTTGTCGAGCTATCGTATTCTGTTTGTTTAATACTAATTTCTGACTCAATTCCAGTTACAGTTGCTGTATCTTGTGCAAATGCACTACTAGCTAACAAACTAGCTGAAATTAACAGAGATAAAGGAGTAATTCGCATATATTCCAGTCCCAAAAAGCGGCAATTATTTGGTCGTTATTATTTTTTATAATTAAAGCCTTATGCTATGTACTTGCAGCACAAAATACAAGCTTTGTTCAATTATTATCTGAGTTTACAACTATTCACGTGTACCACGCCAGTAAATAACCCGATCATTTCCCTTTAAGCGGCAAAATTATAAAATAGCCACAAGTTCACTTCCCGTCTTTTCAGTATTAACAAGACTTTTGTATTGCATTTAAAAATATGACTTTATAAATAACGCGACCTAACCTGAACTCTAGGTAAGGGACTTACCAGAGCCTGTTGATCTTTTAAGAATAAAACTTATTCTATCTAGGGGCTATTTAATCGCGGCGCGAAATTTGTAACCTAGTAGGCTTAGTAACTGCTTCTGCGTTACTCTACTGATTTACATCCATGTAAGAATAAATAAAAAATAAATTGCCCCAAGGACGATCCCAAAGGACAACGCAGTTGGCATTTATGCTGCGTTACCACATAATTTTATGCGCTATTTTATTATCGTTAAATAAACCCTATATAAGCAGGTTGGTATAACCACACACATAGACTCTGCCTTGCCTAAAAACCAAACCTGCTGCTGAAAATTCAACCCCGAAAGGAAAATAGACCTTGGACCTTAAAACATAGAGCTATGATGATATTTAAATCTATTATCCAACGTTCATATACCTTTATAAAAATCACGATAAGGCTTTTAATGCTTAGTTGCCCAAGCATAAACTAAGATACTTCTACATCCATGTATTGATACGCTACATGTGTAGATAACTTGCCTATGGTGCACCTTTAAAAATACAATGTAGCACTCTAAAATAATAGATTAACCCTAAGTAGGCTGCGGATTAATCATATATTTATTATCAATGCACTAAACAAAAACAGAAGGTAAAATGTCTAAGCAATTAAAAATAAAAGAAAATAATTATATTCAAAAAATAGACTCTCAGCTTCTAAAAAACAAAAATATCTCTGTGAGTATTCAACGAGATGACTTAATACACCCATTAATAAGTGGTAATAAATGGCGTAAATTAAAATATAATCTAGCCAATATGCAGAAACTTGGAAAAACTGAATTACTGACTTTCGGAGGCGCCTTTTCAAATCATATTCATGCTTGTGCTGCTGCCGGGAAAGAGTTTGGTTTAACTACGCACGCAATTATACGAGGCCCTGAGCTCGACAGTAATAACCCCACACTTGAATTTGCAAAGCAATGCGGAATGAAGCTGCACGTTGTTAATCGTATTGAATACCGACGACGAAACGATGATGACTACTTAAAGTCACTTCAAGCTCGCTTTCCTAGTGCCTATATACTTCCTGAAGGTGGTACTAACTCCTTTGCTCTATTGGGCTGTGCTGAGTTAGCAAAAAGCCTTCCAAAGCATGACTACCTAATTTGTCCTACAGGCAGTGGCGGTACATTAGCGGGTCTAATTGAAGGCAGTGAAGAAACCACCCAAATAATAGGGATTGCTGTATTAAAACAAGCAGATTACTTAAAAAAAGAGGTATGTAAATTAAGTAATAAAGCCGATAAGCAAAATAATTGGCAACTACTCACCGATTTTCACGATGGAGGGTATGGTAAGTTCACACCCGAACTATGGCAGTTCTGTCAAAAAATGAGTGATGAACATCAACTTCCTTTGGAGCCAATTTATAGTGGTAAAATGATGTATGCACTTTGGCAATTAATTGAAAAAGATTTTTTCCCTACAGGTAGTAAAATTATGGCGATACATACAGGAGGAATGCAAGGTTTAAACGGGTTAAGGTATAGAGGTCTGATTTAATGAAATACCGCCTGAGTGAGTTCCTCTAACGGCTCTGAAAAATAAAACCCTTGAGCCCCTGCTACCCCTAATTTTGTTAGCATTAATAGCTCTTTTTGTGTTTCAACACCCACCGCAAACACAGGTAAGTTTAATGTATTACTTATACTTATAATTGTTTTTATTTGATTTTGGTTTTGTGTTTTTTCATCCACTAGATGCACTAACTCATACGATAACTTTAACCCACACACCTCTTGGTGGTCAGCTAACTTCATTAAATTTTCACTACACTTTACATTATCGATCATAATTCGAGAGCCTCCTTTTTTCATTATTATAAATACGTCCTTTAAAGCCTCATGATGATTAAAAAACTCGACTTCACTTATTTCAAATTGTAACTTACTACTTAGTTTAAAATCATTAAGTTGAACGCTAAACCAGCTCCAAAACTTTTTGTTTATCCAGCTGTCAGAACATAAATTAACACTTACGGTTAATTGCGAAGGCTCTGCTAATAGTAATTTTTTAACTTGAATTAAAACACCTTTATCTAATATTAAAGTATCTTGGCGGCTATACGTTTGATCGATAAAATAGCGAGCAGCAATCAAACCATGCTTACTGTGCCTAACTCTAAGCAATACTTCATGTTGTAAAATATCGCCACTTGAGAGTTCGAATAGAGGCTGAAAAAAAAGTATAAATTTATGCTTTTTAATATTATCGATAACTTGTTTACTAGAAAGTACTCCTGTTTGGCTTTGATTTAGAGGTAATCGATGACAATGCTTTAACAAGCTACGTTGGGATAAAACTAACGCAGCTTTTGCAAGCTGATAAACAGTTGTTTGATCGGCTCTAAGCCGATAATCACATGCACCGACTTTAATGTCTTTTCTGGTGATATTTTTTTGATAGTTTCTGCATGCTAAAAAAATACTTTTATGTAAGTGTTGTACATATCGTTCAAGTTCTGAAAAAGGAACCTCTGATAATGTAATCGCTAAGTTACCGCAATTTAATAACCTTACTGAAACACCACTCAATTCAGAAAAGTTTTTCACCATTAACACTTCAAAGCTGGCTTCTTTATCAATATTGTTATCAAAATGGCAATTACATTGAACCAGTACAAACAAGCTGTGACATACAGGTGCTGTTGTGTACAGCGAGCTTAATTCGAAATTTTTTAATACTTTAACAACCTGTGTATTGTGCTCTTTAACTGATGGAGTTGTGCTGGCGAGTAAGTTTTTCGAACGTGAAATATTGTTGACATGTAACGTGTTCCACCAACGATAAAACCAGCTAGCAGCTCCAAACACAACCAAGTTAAGCAATATAAATAAATAGCTTTCTATTATCCATACAGGAGGGTGGTATAGATTTAAGCTCAGCGTTTTATAGTTATAGACCTCTCGCTCTAACTTTATAATATGACCAAAGTGCGTAAGAGATGAATTCGGCTTAAGCATAAACCCTTCATTTTTTACGAGGGCTGCAAGTATCTTATTATTTGAAGAGGGGGTTATTTCAAGTTCAAAAACTTGTTTAACTAATAGCTGGCCTGAGTGATGTATTTTTTCATGTAATGCATCATTCAAAATAAAATTAAAACCCAAAATTATTAATGCAAGCAGGGAAAAATAGATGACTTTAAATTGATTAAAAATCCAGAACCTTTCCTTTTGCATAGCTTGCCCACTCGTTAAATTAATAACTAAAGTGTTGTTCAAGATCCCCATTAGCACAAGTCAATAAAGCAAGTTTAAATGTTCATTACTAATTTTAAAAAAGCTCTATATAAACGAGGAATTATGAATTTAAGCGTTCTAAAGCAATGATTATCATTCCACTGACTCTCTATAGATCTCCTAAATAGAGCATTGATCAATAATCCCGACAGGCAAACAGTATATTTAACCTGAATCGTGACTAAATAATTTACTAACACATTGAACCATAATGTACTTAAATTTATTTTTCGTTAGCCAGCTACGGCTATCATATGCTCAGCATTTATGGGCCTAATTTGATCTATTTTAATATCACAAAATAAGACATAAACACTTAATTTATATTAAATTGAAGTCAACAAAATTAAACGACTATATATATTTTTAGATTCCTTAAATCTCTTTAATTACTGTGTTTTATCGAAATAATCTGAGTTGCTTTTTAAACACTGCTCAATAATACGATACAGCTCAGATGCTTTGGTCGGCTTGGCCACATGTGCATTCATGCCAACGGATAAATAGTATGCAATATCATTTTCCATAACATTAGCTGTTAAAGCGATGATTGGAATATTGGCAATCGTTTTATCGCTGTCATTTCGTATCATTTTACTCGCTTCAATACCATCCATAATTGGCATATGGATATCCATTAATATTAAGTCGAATTGTTGAGATTTATGGGCTTGAATACATTCAAACCCATTATCGACTAAATGAATTACCACACCTTTTTTCTCCAACATTGCGGTAATAACTAATTTGTTAATCTCGTTATCTTCGGCTACTAACACCTTTAAACCAATTAAAGATGGATGATTAGCTGAATTTTTTGAATCTAAAATACTGGTTTGAATTGAATTGAAAGAATCTGCAATAACAATTTTCTTATTAACTTTTACTTTCACTGATGCAGTAAATTCACTGCCTAAATGTTGCGTACTTACGACAGAAATATCGCCTTCCATTAACTTACACAAACGTCTACTTATTGTTAAACCTAATCCTGTGCCGCCAAAGTTTCGGGTCGTAGAGCTATCTTCTTGCGTAAATGCATCAAATAAGTGAGATACGTTTTGAGGTGCGATACCAATGCCTGAATCTTTAACAATAAAGTGTATTAATATTGATTCATCATCGTTCAGTATTTGCTCTGCATGAATGCAAACAGACACCTTCCCGTGTGAAGTAAACTTTATTGCATTAGAGCATAAATTTAATAGCACTTGATTAATGCGAACAACATCTCCGACTAAATCAGGTGGAACATTTGACGCTACATTAACTATAAATTTAATGCCCTTGTCCTGAGCTTGGTTTTCAAACGTTGTTTTTATGTAATCTACAACAGCGTTAACCGAAAAAGGAAATTCTTCGAGGTTAGTATTTCCTGATTCAATTTTAGAAAAGTCTAAGATATCGTTTATCACGATTAACAATTGATCCGAAGAGTATTTAATTTTATCTAGGTACTGCCTTTGTTTTAGTGGCAATTCACTTTCAAGTAAAATATTGGTGAGGCCTATAACTCCATTCATTGGGGTTCTTATCTCATGACTCATATTAGCCAAAAACTCTGATTTAACCAAAGCTAAATGCTCCGCTTCATCTTTTGCTGTTAATAACTCTTTGGTTCGTTGCTCAACACGAAATTCTAGTTTTAATTTTTCGCTATCTAACTCTTTTAACAGCTGTACGCGTTTGCTATTCAAAATTAAAAAAAACATTAAAAAACTACTTAGCGTTAATATAATAATAATTGCGCTATAAATAAGCATTTTGTTTTCTTCAAAATAGGTAGGTTCGTAATAGGAAAGCATCGACCCTTGGGGTAAACGTTGAGGATCTATTTTAAACTTTTTTAATTGTCTCCAATCATAATAGTGCGCACTGAGTTTTTCATCATCAATCGGTTTTAAGCTTTTATTTTCCTTAAAAAAAATGATTGATTCTGCGATGCGATTACCAATGGTTTCGCCCGATAATAAGTACCCGCCAACAATACCAGAACCTAATAACGCATGCCAATAACTAAAAATAGGAGCTTGGTTATCACTTGTTAGTAATTTTACAAACTGAAAAGGACTTAACTGCTTCCCCTTATACTTTCGAAAAATAGGAGTAAACAATACAATGGCATCAGATGGGGCATTATTTATTTTATTTATTAAGGTCTCGGTTGGCACATCAAACCATTTTTCTATCCTCAAATGAGGAAAATCATTACCAATAACCGGAAGAAGATTTTGATAAAAATTACGCCCCATGTCATTCGTCGTATCTAAAATAACAATGAGCTCTTTTGGGTTTATTAAATTAACTGCATCTTGAGTTGCCTGCTTGTAGTCTAATTTAGCATTTATTGTAACCGTATTGATACTCTCAGGTACTGTAAAATTAGCGCCTGGCTCTAGATATATTTTTGGTACATCTGGGAAAAAACCATAAAATTCAGTCAATAACGCTGCAGCTGATACCGATTGAGTAACAATGATATCAATTTTTCTGTTCTGATACTTTTGCTGTAAATACAGTTTCATCACTTTTTTTTGCTGTACTTCATCAAAGCGACCAACATCCATATTTTCAACAAAGAGATCAAAGTCAAAAGCTTGTCTAGTTAATTCTGCACGTAATCCAACCTCAACACTTTTCTGCCATGGCATATCTTGATTTATAGAATTAATTAATAGAACTTGCGTAGTCTCGGATGATACTTGAGCATGCAAATTAGCACTAAAAAGCTGAAAAAATAGAAATACTGTTACGATATGAGTTTTCATATTTCCCATAGCTTCATTTAAAAAAGTCTGTAGAGGATAGATTGCAATCATTTATATATCAACTAATACAAATTACATAAAATAAAATGAGCAACTGATACGATTGGCAAATACTTCTACAACAGAGAAGAAACAAAGTAGATAAGTTATTTAGCTCGCAAGAATGAGTCATATTTTAATAATATTGATATAAACATTAGCTTCAGTTACGTGGCTAATTGTTTAGATAATAGTGACATAGTGTTTTATAGATACACCATGTCATTTTTACATCTTTTTAAAAACAAAAAACCCAGTTTTTACACTGGGTTTGGTTTAACACTTTAATTAAAAGCGATTTATATTTACACTTTTAAATTATACGTAAGCTAGAACGGAATATCGTCATCAAAATCAATGGTTGGTTCCATTGGGTTTGATGCGCCACCTTGCGGAGCACTTTGTGGTTTAGGAGCGAAACCACCTTGTTGCTGCGGTGCACTATTTTGTTGTGGTGCAAAGCCGCCTTGCGGTTGTTGGTATTGGTTATTTTGTTGTGGTGCTGGCGCTGACTGAGGTTGCGCTGCAGGTGCTGCTTGCTGTTGTGGAGCATAACCACCTTGTTGCTGGTTATTTTGGCCTTGATTATTTTGACCGTAACCACCACTTTGTTGAGCACTTTGCGCTTGATTACCTTGGTAACCACCACCTTGTTGCCCACCTTGCGGCTGATTACCTTGGTAACCACCACTTTGTTGATCGCCACCACGTGCGCCCAACATTTGCATTTGACCAGTAAAGCCATCTACAACTATTTCTGTAGTGTATTTTTCTTGGCCTTGTTGATCGGTCCACTTACGTGTTTGAAGCTTACCTTCAACATAAATTTGTGAACCTTTACGACAATATTCACCAACAATTTCAGCTAACTTGCCAAAAAATACAACACGGTGCCACTCAGTTTTATCAACCATTTGGCCAGTGTTTTTATCTTTATAGCTATCTGAAGTTGCTAAGGTAATATTTGCTACACCGTTGCCGTTAGGCATATAACGAACTTCAGGATCTTGCCCTAAATTACCAACCAAAATTACTTTGTTCACACCGCGTGCCATGAAACCATCTCCTATAAATGTTAGATTAAACCAGCTACTTTACGCGCTTGGTCTAGGTCAAATTCTTTATCATTAATCTTTAAATAGCTGCGACTTTCATCGCGAACCACAGTTGCTTCTATTACGCCTGGTAAAGCAACTAACTGAGAAGCAAGTGTTTGAGCATGCTCTTCAGAATCTAATTTGGTCATTAAACTAATAACTTTACTTTTGGGTGGGACTTGCATTTTCCACGCAATAATAAGCCATATTAACCCAACAAGTGCCGCTGCCGCAAACACAGCTTGCGTCGTTGTAGTTTGTGCTACATAGCCACCTAACATACCGCCCAAAAAGGCGCCTAAAAACTGACTAGATGAGTAGCCACCCATTGCTGAACCTTTTTGGCTTGCAGGTGCTATTCGCGATACAAGCGCAGGCATAGTGGCTTCTAAAAAGTTAAACGCCACAAAATAAAGCAGCATACACACAGCAATGCCTACTACACTATTAACCCATACCGACATTGCTAACATACTAATAGTTAACAAGGCTACTGAGCCAATGAACGCTTGTTTTTCTTTCTCTTTTTTAATGGCCACAATCATTATTGGTACCATTAATAAAAAGGCTAAAAACAACACTGGGATATATAAATACCAATGCTGGTCGGCAACCAAACCATCTTTAATTAATTGACTCGGCAGTACCACAAAAATTGTGGTTAGCGTTAAATGCAATAACAATACACCTGCATTTAATCGTGCTAACTGAGGGTGTTTAATTAATTTTTTAATGTCGCTAAAGCTTGCTAATGTATCGCCTTTGGGTGCTTTATTTACCGCCTTTGGCACTAGCATGGTCACTATAAATATACCAAAGACAGCTAAAATAGCAGTCAACCAAAATACACCCGCAATACCCCACGAAGCGGCGACAATTGGCCCAAGTAACATAGCAAAGGCAAAGCTCATGCCTATGCTCATACCAATAACGGCCATTACTTTTGGTCGTTGCTCATCACGGCTTAAATCTGAAGCAAACGCGAGTAGCGCACTGGCTATTGCGCCCATGCCTTGTAGAGCGCGGCCTACGGTAACCATTTGGATAGAGTCAGCTAATGCAGCAACTACAGAGCCAATAGCAAATACAACTAAGCCACCAACAATAACCTTTTTACGGCCAATCTTATCGGATAATCGACCCATAGGTATTTGTAATACAGCTTGCGTTAAACCGTACGCACCAATGGCAAAACCAATCCAAATAGGCGAAAAGCCTTCAAGCGATTGTCCATAAATAGCCAATACAGGCATCAGCATAAACAAGCCGAGCATTCTAAATGCAAACACACTCGCCAGTGATACAGCGGCGCGTTTTTCTCGTGAATTAAGTGAAGATGCGGTCATTATCTGCGTGATCTTACTCTATGAAAAATTGAGGTTGGGATTCTACCATAAGCTTGGCAATAATTAATCGCCTATAAGTAAGGATTTTTCATTGATCAAGGATTAATATTGCTTCGTATTATGCGATACTGAGTAAATAATTTTGGTAATAAACGAGATAGCATGGAAAACATTGAAGTCCGAGGCGCCCGCACGCACAATTTAAAAGACATCAGCCTAACCATCCCACGTGATAAACTAATAGTTATTACTGGCCTATCTGGTTCGGGGAAGTCATCACTTGCATTTGATACACTTTATGCAGAAGGGCAGCGCCGGTATGTTGAATCACTCTCTGCGTATGCAAGACAATTTTTATCGCTTATGGAAAAGCCTGATGTAGATCACATTGAAGGCCTCTCTCCTGCCATTTCTATTGAGCAAAAGTCAACGTCTCATAACCCGCGTTCAACCGTAGGTACTATTACCGAAATTTACGATTACTTACGACTCATGTTTGCCCGCGTTGGCGAACCACGATGTCCTACACATGATTTACCACTTGCTGCGCAAACAGTGAGCCAAATGGTAGATACTGTTTTAGCTCTACCTGAGGGCAGTAAATTAATGCTGCTTGCGCCAATAGTAAAAGAGCGTAAAGGTGAGCATGTTAAGTTATTAGAACAGCTATCTAGCCAAGGTTATATTCGCGCCCGTATAGACGGTGAAGTATGTGACTTGTCTGATCCTCCAACACTTGAGCTTCATAAAAAACATACAATAGAAGTTGTTGTAGACAGATTTAAAGTAAAAGATGGCTTACAACAACGCTTAGCAGAATCGTTCGAAACTGCACTTGAAATGTCTAATGGCGTTGCACATGTAGCATATATGGATGATAGCAGCGCTGAAGAGATTCTATTTTCAGCAAATTTTGCCTGCCCTACTTGTGGCTATGCAATGACTGAACTTGAGCCGCGTTTGTTTTCGTTTAATAACCCAGCTGGTGCGTGTCAAACCTGTGATGGTTTAGGTATACGTCAATATTTTGATCCTAATCGCGTAGTGCATAACCCGGAATTAAGCCTTGCTGGCGGTGCAATTAAAGGATGGGATAAACGCAGCTTTTATTACTATCAAATGCTGCAAGCGGTTGCGGATCATTACAATTTTGATTTAGACGTGCCTTATCAAGATTTAGACAGCGACTCGAAAAAAATTATTTTAGACGGCTCTGGTAGCACTAAAATTGCGTTTAATTACCGTAACGACCGTGGCGATTTAATTACGCGTAACCATGAGTTTGAAGGCGTTTTAAATAACATGAATCGCCGCTACCGCGAGACCGAGTCAAACTCTGTACGCGAAGAACTTGCTAAATACCAAACAAGCCAAGCGTGTCCTAGCTGTCATGGCTCGCGCTTACGCGAAGAGTCTCGAAATGTATTTATTGGACAAACCAACTTACCTGCAATCACATGCATGAGTATTGGTGAAGCCATGGAATTTTTTGAAAGTTTAGAGTTAACCGGACAAAAAGGCCAAATAGCTGAAAAAATATTAAAAGAAATTCGCGACCGTTTATCGTTTTTAATTAACGTTGGCCTAAATTACTTATCACTTGAGCGCAGCGCCGATACATTATCAGGTGGTGAGGCTCAACGTATCCGCTTAGCCAGTCAAATTGGTGCCGGTCTTGTAGGTGTAATGTACGTACTAGATGAGCCATCAATTGGGCTACATCAACGCGATAACGACCGCTTACTACAAACACTGGTCCATTTACGCGACTTAGGTAACACCGTTATTGTGGTAGAGCACGATGAAGATGCTATTCGAGCCGCTGATCATATTATTGATATTGGTCCAGGTGCGGGTGTTCATGGTGGGCATATTATTGCACAAGGTACACGCGATGATATTTTAGCAAGCAAAGAGTCTGTTACGGGCCAATTTTTATCAGGCGTACGTAAAATAGAAATACCAAAAGAACGTCACCCAACGAACGACAAATGGCTAGAACTATTTGGCGCAACGGGTAATAACCTTAAAAATGTGGATTTAAAAATCCCATTTGGTTTAATGACCTGTGTGACAGGTGTATCGGGCTCGGGGAAATCAACGCTAATAAACGACACTTTATTTAAACTTGCTCATACAGAGCTAAATGGCGCAACCACTGCCGAAGCGGCACCGTATAAATCAATTAGCGGTTTAGATCATTTTGATAAAGTGATTGATATTGATCAAAGTCCGATTGGTCGTACTCCGCGTTCAAATCCGGCAACCTACACAGGTATATTTACCGGCATTCGTGAGTTATTTGCAGGCACACAAGAAGCGCGTTCACGTGGCTACAAAGTAGGTCGCTTTAGCTTTAACGTTAAAGGCGGACGCTGTGAAGCGTGCCAAGGTGATGGCTTAATTAAAGTTGAAATGCACTTTTTACCTGATGTGTATGTACCGTGTGATGTGTGTAAGAGCAAACGCTATAACCGTGAAACGCTCGAAGTACAATACAAAGGTAAAAACATACACCAAGTACTTGAGATGACTGTTGAAGACGCTCATGATTACTTTGATAAAATACCGGCTATTGCCCGTAAGCTTAAAACCCTAATGGACGTTGGTTTATCGTATGTCCGCTTAGGTCAAGCCGCTACCACTCTTTCAGGTGGTGAGGCGCAACGTGTAAAACTAGCACGCGAGCTATCAAAGCGTGATACAGGTAAAACACTCTACATATTAGATGAGCCAACAACAGGCTTACACTTTGCTGATATTGAGCAGCTGCTTGTTGTACTTCATCGTCTGCGCGACCACGGAAATACAATTGTTGTTATTGAGCACAACCTCGATGTTATTAAAACAGCAGATTGGGTTATCGATTTAGGACCTGAAGGCGGAGCTGGCGGCGGTGAAATACTCATTGCAGGCACGCCTGAAGAAGTAGCCGAATGTGAGCGTTCACATACTGGGCATTACTTAAAGCCATTGCTTTAATACCAATAAAAAACACCAAGTAGTTTAACTACTTGGTGTTTTTTATATTTAGCTCCCGACTGTTAGTCCTTGATAAACTTTTTATTCATCCCAACTAATTTGTATAATTTGCATATCTTTGTATTTAGCACCCGTGAATAAAATTTCGTTATCTGAACTCACTTCAAAACCAATAGGTCGAAAGTCCACGTGTATATCTTGTATAGTTTGATCGTGTAAATTTAGTCTAGCGACTCTAGAAATAGAATCTGAATAATAGAAATAGTCTTTGCTAACTCCATATGCAACTGACTTTTTGGCGTTTTTAGGTAATTCCCAGCTTTGCCTATCTGAAAGGCGAATTAACTGATTATCATTGGTTACGTACCCGTTACCTTTACTATCTGAAATGAGTTTATTAGCTTTTATACCTTCAATTACACGTGTATCACGTGTTACTAAATTAAATTCTGCCAATATATTTTTTGAACCAAGTCGCTTAACATAAATAATGCTGTCGTTATTTTTTGACCAAATATAGCTTACTATTTTATGCTTATTAAATTCTTCAAATGGATAAAATTTTTGAGCGTTTACGTCATAAAGTGAAAAGCCTTTATTTTTCATGAATATCATGCGTTGCTTATTAGGAGAGGATCTAAGTCCTCCTAATACAAAAGTTGATGAGCCATCATCGTAATTAAAAAAGCTAAGTTGCTTTGTAAGACCATTTTGAGAGAGCCACAATTGACTGCTGCCAGAACGCTCTGATACAAAAACATGTGCTGTCCCTTCCTTATTAATTATTTCAGCAATGTTGTACTCGTCTTTATCACTTTTATAAAGTGCTTCATACTCAGGATTATCACCAAAAGGGTCTGTAGCTTTAATCAGCGAGTATGCCTGTGTCATATTTTCCGAGTAAAATAGGCTGTTATCAGAGTGAACTGCAATATAATAAGGTGAAATTGCTGGGGTAACCGTTAGTGTGCGTTTAATAATATTATTTTCATCAAACACAATGGTTGAAAGCTCAGAGTCTTCAAAAACAATCACGCCTTTATCGTCTGCAAGCCAGTCAAACGCGAAGCTAATTATGCTTTTCTTTGCTTTAAATAACCGCTTGGTTTCATGAGTCTCAAAGTTGTAGCTAAATACAGAAAAAGGCTTACCCTTTTGACTAAGTACATATGCTATTTTACTACCAGAATGAGATAAACGAGGCATGATTACGCCATACATGACGCCTGGTGGTGGGATCACTATGAATTCTTTTTTAAGTTCTAAATCATATTTATATAAACCTGAACCCTCATGCTCATTTTTATATTCGGTGTAATAAATATGCTCACCACTTTCGTCTACTTGCGCATAACCTGTGTATCTAAGGTCGCACTTTTTAATTAAAGTAGCCTCTCCTATAACAGGAAACTGGCTTAAATCAACCAGTACCATTTCACACTTTTGCTGCTTTAAGTTGGTCGCTTGTAACAACACAGAGTGCTGATTTAACTGCCACGATAAAATAGATACTTGAAAGCCAGGATAGGTAATTTCAACTTCCCTTTGATCAGATAGTCGCTTTACAAATGCATGCATTATGTCATTTTCAGGTTCAACATTTGTATAAGCTAAATATTGTTTATCTGAGGACATCTCAGGGTGAACCTCACTGCCTATATTCCACGTGCTTGCTACCTTATTAACCGTGATCTGTTTAATCTTTTCGCTAGAAGGTGCATTAATAAAAAACAACCCAAACCATACTAAAGAGCACAGGCAAATAATGACGAGTAAAGAATAAATCAAAAACTTTTTACTATTCTTTTTTTGAACTGGTTGAGAAGTAGTTGCAGTAGCTATCTCTTCATTTTTGGCAGAAATACCCGGTGAGTCAGGCAAAATGTTTGCAGACTCTTTGGAGACGTTTGCTTGCGTTAAACGCTCAGCTATTACTGTTAGGCTATATCCTTTACGGTAATGCGTTTTTAAAAGCGGCGCTTTTTCAATTGGGTGGGCAAGCTGCTTTCTTAACTCTGAGATTGCACGGTTAATCGCATTATCATCAACAAAGCTCTGTTGCCATACACTCTCAATAAGCTCTTGGCGGGAAACGATTTGTTGAGGCTTGTCTATAAAGTGGAGTAATAACTTTACTAAAAGTGGATCTAACTCTCTTTCTAAATGGTTTGAAGTAATCACACAGCGATTACTAATAAATTGCCAAGGTCCGATTTGATAATTCATAGTCTTTACGTATTTTTATTTTTATAAACCGTATCACATCTACACTTTATTTTATAGAAAAAGCATTTTAAACCTTATATTAGCATTATAAGGTTTAAATCTAACATACTAAATTTAAACAATTATTTAGTTTTAAAACCTTATCTATTAATTGCTCACAACTAGATAAGCGACTCTCAATAAATTCAGCGATATTCTTTAAACCGTCATCAACAAGCAGCTTAGTAAAAAATCATTTGTGATTCTAAATTGGCTGCAATTAAAAATATAAAGGTTTAATTATGAATAGCACAATGAAAAAAGTACTACCGGCTTTACTACTAGCAACTGCTTTTAATACAACTTCAGTTATTGCAGCTGACGCTAAACAACACACCGATCAAAGTAATTTTGAGCAATACATGATTGGTAAAAGTATAGAGGCGATTAACCCTGTTAATCAAAAGCTGCAAAAAGCAAACAAAATAGACGCTTCTGAGTCTTTAAAAAGTAATATTGATACGCAAACGTTACTTTCTTTAATGGATGAAAAAATATCAGCTGAGCTTGACTCTTCAATGAGCAAAATAAACACGCAAATTGATAAAAGCCTTTCAAAGGTAACATCGTCAATCACTGCATATTTCAGTAATGTGTTATCGAACTAAAAACAATAAAATTAAAAGTTATATTAAGGAATTATCATGAAAAAATTCACAAAAAAATTAGTATCTGCCAGCGTATTACTTAGTTGTAGCTTTTTAGCAAATACAGCACAGGCTCAAAGCTCTGTATGGCAAGTAAGTAATGGCAATGACTCACTATTTATTGGCGGTACAGTTCACATACTACCTAAAGCTGAAATGCCACTGCCCGCTGAGTTTAACCATGCTTATGAACAAGCAGATACAATTATTTTAGAAGCACCGTTACCTGACCCAGCCGACACCAATGCACAAATGCAAATGTTAGGCGCGCTATCGTATAAAAATAACGAAACGTTAAGTCAAAAGCTAGAACCCCAGATTAAAGCTTCACTTGAAAATAAGCTTAGCGAGTTTGGCGCTAACCTAGCTAAGTTAGATGGTTATCGCCCTGCTATGGTTAGTATTGTTTTAATGTCGATGGAGCTTCAAAAACAAAATATAATGGGTGAAGGGGTTGATGCTTACTTTACTAAAAAAGCGACTGAAGATAACAAAACAAAAAATTACTTAGAAACAATGGAATTTCAGTTAGAGCTTTTTAAAGCAATGGGTCAAGGCAACGAAAACGATTTCATTAAACGTAACTTAGCCGAGCTTCACAACTATAGCGATATGTTTAAAGGGCTTTTAGCTGCATGGCGCAAAGGTGATACAGACACCCTAAATAAAGTGGCACTTGAAGATATGCAGAAAAATGATCCGAATAGCTATAAACAAATCATTACAGATAGAAATAATGATTGGTTACCAAAAGTAGAAGCCATGTTTAACAACGACAAAAATGAGTTTGTACTTGTTGGAGTTGCCCATCTTGCAGGACAAGATAGTTTACTTACCTTACTTGAAAACAAGGGCTATAAAGTTTCTCTAGTTGATATTGATAGCACGGCAGATATAACAGTAAGAGGGGCTGAATAATGGATAAAACAGACAAACTAGCTATATCGCTACTGTTTCTATTTGGGTCTATCATGTTGATATGTGCTATATAAAAAATGCCGCTAACGAGCGGCATTTTTTTATTTTAATAAACTTACCCGCGAGGTATAAAACCAAGTGCATCGTAAACTGATTTAAGTGTTTTCTCAGCACGTACACTTGCTTTTTCAGCACCTGATTTCATTATGCTATCAAGTAGGTTTTGATCATCTCTGATTTCTTTAAAGCGTGCTTGAATTGGCTCAATCATGTTGACAATTGCATCGGCAGTGTCTTTTTTCAGGTGGCCATACATTTTATCTTCATACTCAGGCACTAGGTCTTCAATTGAACGTTTAGTTGCAACACTCAATAAAGTAAGCAAGTTTGATACGCCAGGCTTTTCTGTGCGATCAAAATAAATACGTGCTTGTTCATCTGAATCAGTTACTGCTTTTTTAAGCTTTTTCACAATTTGTTTAGGCTCATCTAATAACATGATGTAACCATTTGGGTTTTCGTCAGACTTAGACATCTTTTTAAGTGGATCTTGCAAGCTCATTACGCGTGCACCAAACTGTGGAATGTACGGTTCTGGTAATTTAAATACGTCGCCATATAAATTATTAAAGCGTGTGGCTATATCGCGAGTCAGCTCTAAATGCTGCTTTTGGTCATCCCCTACTGGTACTTGATCAGCTTGGTATAATAAAATATCCGCAGCCTGTAATACCGGATATGAAAATAAGCCCACGTTTACGTTATTTGCATGCTTAGATGACTTGTCTTTAAACTGAGTCATTCGATTAAGCTCACCCATTTGCGCGTAACAATTTAATACCCATGCTAACTGTGCGTGCTCAGGTACTTGTGATTGTACAAATAACGCAGATTTTTCAGGATCAATGCCACATGCCGCGTAAAGAGCAATACCGTCTAACACTCGAGAGCGCAGTAATTCAGGCTCTTGGCGAACCGTAATAGCGTGTAAGTCTACTAACATAAAGAAACTTTCGTGGTCTTCCTGTAACTTTAGCCACTGGTTAATAGCGCCAACATAGTTGCCTATTGTCATACCACCGGTTGGCTGAATGCCGCTTAAAACTACTGGTTTACTCATGATTTTCCTTTATTTTGCTTAATGAATAATATTTAACGCTGCGTTAGAACAGGTATTATATCTAAGAAGTTATCGCATAGGTACTGTGGATTGTAATCCTTAAGATTTTCACCTTGGTTATAGCCATAACTAAGTGCAATTACGTCTATATTAGCGGCTTTAGCTGCAAGTATATCGCTTTTAGAATCACCTATCATTATTGCTTTATTAGGCTCCGCATTTAGTTTTTTGCAGGCAAATAGCAATGGTTCTGGCGACGGTTTTTTTGCCATGTCGTCACCGCATACAATCACATCAAAATGACTCGTTAGTGCCAGTTTATCGAGTAGTTTCTCTGTAAAAATTCGAGACTTATTAGTGATTAGTGCTTTTGGCATACCACGAAGTGCTGCAAGCCCAGTTTCCACGTGTTGGTACAGCACACTATACTCACCAACTTGTTGTTCATAGTGCTTATAAAACCGTGATATTGCTTTATCACTAAGTGACTCGTCTAAATGTTCACTCACTTGCATATCGCCACTCAAAGCGCGTTTAACAAGGACTTCGACACCATTACCAACCCAGCTTTCAACTAAGCGTTGGCTAACGATAGGAAAAGCGAGGTCACTCAAGGTTAGGTTAATAGCAATATACAAGTCGTAAACGCTATCAACCAAAGTACCATCTAAATCAAATAAGGCGACGTCGTACTTCATTATTTTACACTTCCAAGCTGCTCACGCATTTGATCAATCACCACTTTGTAATCAGGTTGGTTGAAAATAGCGGAGCCTGCCACAAACATATCTGCACCCGCTCGAGCCGCTGCTGCAATATTATCGACTTTAATACCGCCATCTACCTCTAAGCGAATATCACGACCCGATGCAACTATACGTTGCTTAGCTTGTCGTAGCTTTTCAAGCGTATGAGGGATAAAACTTTGTCCGCCAAACCCAGGGTTTACCGACATTAGTAAAATGGTATCTAGCTTATCAATAACATGATCTAAGTAACTTAGACTCGTTGCAGGGTTAAACACTAAGCCTGCTTTACAGCCATGATCTTTAATTAACTGTATTGTACGATCAACGTGTTCACTGGCTTCTGGATGAAAAGTAATAATTGATGCGCCAGCCTCTGCAAACAGTGGAATAAGACTATCTACAGGTTTTACCATTAAATGTACGTCGATAGGTGCTGTTATACCGTAATCTCTGAGTGCTTTACACACCATTGGGCCAATTGTGAGATTAGGTACATAGTGATTATCCATCACATCAAAATGAACCACGTCAGCACCCGCATCGAGTACTTTATCAACATCTTCGCCTAGTTTTGCAAAATCAGCAGACAAAATAGAAGGGGCAATTAAATATTTTTGCTCTGGGTTAAACATGATTAACTCCATCAATAAATAGTATATTTCGTTAATGTAACTTAATTAATGAAGTTACCCAAGAACGGATAAAAGATAATGATGGATCCCTAAAATTAAAAAGAATAGTTAAGTTATTATTTTTAATAATTATTCACTATTATCTTAAATATTTAAGTTTGTTATTTAACCAATCTTTGGTATGATTAAAAAAGTAACAAATAATTAGGCCTACATATGCGAGCTTTTAAAACAGGGATATTAATTGCATCGGCATTATTGTTTATTGGGGCGTTTAGTTTCTCTCCAAATTCTGAGCCAGAAATTAGCTCAGTAAATAATTGCCATTATCAAAATCTATCTGTGGTTTCTAAAAATACTGCAGAAGTGTGTATTAAGATAGAAGAGGATTCATCTTGGGTTTCGTGGATTACTGGTGATAGTAGAAGTGCGCAGTTTCATTATTTAGATTTATTAGAACTACTTACCAGCTCAGATGATTCGAAAAAAGCGCCATCTTTAAATCCTCTATTTTAATATAATGCTGCAATTTTTTAGCGCGTTACAAAGTGTGCTAGCAGCATTTTTTGGCGTTCAATCAGAAAGCAAACGCAATTCAGACTTCAAAAAACACTCTCCATATTCAATAATTATAATTGCGATTGTGCTTTTTATAGTTTTTGTATTTTCGATTTACGCGATTGTTGCTTTAGTGGTAAATACATAGCCATTAACTCATCTACTTTATTACGAGAACCGCCTTTAGGGCTAATAGTCCGCTTTACTTGAATTTGATCCAATGATGCCTGGCTATAAATCTTTCGTGTCCATACTGTATCGTGGTTAGATATAAGTACTGGTGTATTATTTTCAAATGCTGCCCGCTCTGCCAAATTAGCTAAGTTAGCCTGATCATCTAAATTAAAGCCACCCTTTGCATAAGAGGTGAATGATGCAGTTTTACTTAAGGGTACATATGGCGGGTCGCAATAGATAACTGCATTCTCGGGTACCAATTTAAATACATCATCGTAATCTAAACAGGTGAAAGTTGCTTGCTGAGCTTTCGCGGCAAAAAAATACATTTCTTTTTCAGGAAAATAAGGCTTTTTATATTTACCGAAAGGCACATTAAAAATACCTTTTAAGTTGTATCTACACAACCCGTTATAACCATAACGGTTCATGTACAAAAATAACATTGATCGCTCATATACATCGCGGCTTTGATTAAACTGTACACGATACTCATAGTAAGCGTCAGGATGGTTATTCAAATCAACAAATAGCTTTTTTGCATCACTAATAAACTCATCTGGTGAATTTCTTAGTTCTTTGTATAAGTTTATTAAATCTGCATTTATATCATTAAGAATATAATGTTTAAAATTACTATTTAAAAACACCGATCCAGCACCAACAAAAGGTTCAACCAAAGTGTCTGCATGCTTGCTTGCTTGGTTTAGTCGCGCGTTAATATCATCAACGAGGCTGTATTTTCCGCCAGCCCATTTAAGGAAGGCTCTACTCTTTTGCTGCATTGGCTCTTTACTTCAATCTGGTGTTACGCGATTTTACACTAAAGCGATTTGATTTACTGATCAACTAGTGCTATTTCTTGTTTTATTTTGCTAATTTTTTTATAAAAAGGTTTATTTTTTAAAATGTCAGAAGGCAATGTTTTCATTGCCAATTTTGCATCCTCTAAACTCGCAAAATTACCAAACGTAACTACCCACCAAATTTTGTTGTTTCTTTTAGTTTGATAAGTATAGGCCTCACCTTCCAGTTCATATTTAGACATAAACTCAATACTAATTTGCTGCTGTGTTACGGCTAATAACTGAATTACAATGTGGTGAGTAGGCTGTTGTAAGTACCAATTTTTTTCAACATCTGATTGTTCATTCTTCACTTGCGGTTTAGGTGGCTCTTCAGCTATTTTTATATTTGTAGCTAACCGTTCCGTTTCTACGCTCGCTTTTTTTAAGCTTTGCATAATTGCGGGCACATCATTCTGGTGCTCTTTAAGCTTCGTCTCGTTTATTACATCTGGAAGTATTTGGGGGGTAGGCGCTTCATTAGGAGGCATGAGTCGATTACTTACTTCGCTCAATGGAATGGCTAACGTTAGCAACTCAGGTTGCTCCTGCTGATGATATTGCTGCCACCATTGCGTCATATTTGATTTATACAATAAACCTATAATTAAGAACATTATTATCAACAGTAAAGTTAATAAGTGTAATCGCCACGATACTTTATCTTTGACTGTAAAATCTGCCACATGTTCAGTGGGTTGCCATGCCAACAATAAGCTAGGATTCCCTCGAGCTTCAGACAAAAAAGTCTGGAAAACAGGATCCTCGTCATAAGGAAGAGCAGTGAAGTACCAACTCATAAGCTGCTTACTTTCTCGTAGACTTAAAGGCTCTAAATAAATTTCAACAACATCATTAAAAAACAGTTTTGATTGTGAAGCGACCATAATATACAAGGTACTTGGACTCATTTTAGCCAATGACTCAAGCTCAATGAGTATTTCTTCTGAGAGATGTCTACCACCGTCAAGCACCCACAAACAAGGCCCACATGTTTGCTGTTGAAGCAATTGATAATAGTTTTCAGATAAGCTTAAGTTATGATCCACCAAAGGAGCATTAAAGCTTTGTTCTAATAACTGACTCATAAGCTGAGTATCAGTCATTTTTCCTGTTACTTGTACAAAAGCTTTATTGAAGTCATTATATTTATCGGTAATGAAGGTTTCGAGCATATAACTTTTACCTAGCCCTGATGTGCCAAGTAAAACGATAAGGTTTTGCCCGTATTCAAATTGCAATGCGATTCTATCCACCAAAGCCGCACGGCTTGGTAAAATTTGTGACTGCATTTATTGCTCGATTAAGGCTCGAACTTGGTCGTCAGATACATCATCAACTAATGCGCATTGACCAAATTGGGTTGGTAAAATAAACCGAATTGTACCTTTTTTATTCTTTTTGTCTTTACGCATATGCGTTAAAAACTGCTCGCTTGTCATTTCTGTAGGTATTTTAGTTGGTAAGTTATATTGCGTAATAACATCAATAATACGTGCCACTTCATCAGCACTCAAGTCTTTGCGTGTATGAGCAAGTTGTGCGGCAAGCACCATTCCTGTTGCAACAGCTTCACCATGTAGCCAAATACCGTAACCCATTTGCGCTTCAATCGCATGGGCAAATGTATGACCCAGATTCAAAAGTGCCCTAAGGCCTTGCTCTTTTTCATCTTGAGCAACAATTAAAGCTTTAATTTCACAACATCTAAAAATAATATGCTGTAAACACGCTTCATTTAATTGCTGTAAGTCTTTTACGTTTTTTTCTAAATAACTAAATAATTCAGTATCATAAATCAATCCATATTTTATAACCTCAGCCATACCGGCTGCAAACTCTCTTGCTGGTAGCGTATGCAAAGATTTGGTATCAATAAAAACCGCTTGTGGCTGATAAAATGCCCCAATCATATTTTTACCTAAAGGATGATTTACAGCTGTTTTACCACCAACTGATGAGTCTACTTGCGATAACAATGTGGTTGGTATTTGAATAAATGGCACACCGCGTTGGTAACATGCAGCTACAAACCCAGTTAAGTCACCTATAACACCACCACCTAATGCAATTAAGCACGTATCACGACCGCAGTTATTTTGGAGTAAAAAAGCAGATATTTTTTCAAACCATTCTAGTGATTTGTATTGCTCACCGTCAGGTATGACAAAAGAGAGTGGTTTTAGCTCAGCTAACGAATCAAGTAGCCCTTGTAGATATAAAGGTGCAACTGTGTCATTAGTAATGATGATAGGCCGACAATCACCAATGTAGTGAATTAGGCGGCCATTATCTTGAAGTGCAGATTGACCAATATATATAGGATAACTTCGCTCGTCCAAATTAACAGTTAATTCAAGCATGCTCAGTCTTCCTTTATTATTGGTTTTTAAAAATCTAATTTCTCGATGATTTGGTTAGCAACAACTTTAGCGCTTTGCTCATCAGTGCGTACAACAAAATCAGCCACTTCTTTATATAACGGTTCGCGTTCTTCTGCTAAGCGCTCTAGTACATCACGAGGTGCTTCTTCAGTTTGCAGCAATGGGCGACGCTTGTCGCGTTGTGTGCGTGCAACTTGCTTTTCTATAGGTGTCTCTAGGTATACTACTATACCGCGAGCAGAAAGCTTGTTTCGAACTTCTTTACTCATTACTGAACCACCACCAGTTGCAAGTACAATACCTTGCATCTCAGTTAAGTCGCCAATAACAGATTCTTCACGAAGTCTAAAGCCTTCTTCACCTTCAAGATCAAACACCCAGGCAATATCTGCACCGGTACGGCGTTCGATTTCTTGATCAGAATCAACAAATTCAAGGTGTAATTGATCGGCAATGTGACGACCAATTGTGCTTTTTCCAGCCCCCATGGGGCCAATTAGAAATATATTACGTTTCTCAGCCATATCTTTTAGTACAAACGAACTCTAAAATTTGAAATAAAACCCCGCCTAACGACCTGGCCCCAAAATTAAGGAGGGGATTATCTCAGTAATTGCTGGGGTATTTCAAGTCAATTAGAATAAAAAGCCATATAACGAGCAATTAATCTGAATAATCGCCCATTGGTTAACAAAAATACGCCTAATTTTAGTCTATTTGTATTTTTGGTGTTACAAAAATAAGTAATTCTCTCTTTTCGTTAAACTCACTTGTACTCTTAAACAGCCTTCCTAAGTACGGAATATCACCAAGTAGAGGTACTTTTTTAGTCGAATTTATGATTTGCTGCTGAAAAATACCGCCGAGCACGATTGTTTGCCCATTTTCCACTAGCACTTGTGTCTGAATTTGCTGAGTATCAATTGCAACAGCTGGCCCAGTTCCTGTTTGAACTGTATCTCCTCGCGTATCTTGAGTAATAATTAAATCCAAAATAACTTTATTATCAGGAGTTATATGAGGGGTTACTTGTAAACTCAGTACTGCTTTTTTAAAGCTAACCGTTGTCGCACCACTAGAAGCTGACTCAACATAAGGTATTTCAGTACCTTGCTCTATTCGTGCTTGTTGTTGGTTTGCAGTAGTAATACGAGGGCTCGCAATAATCTCACCTTTGTTTTCTTCCTCAAGAGCTGTTAACTCTAAATCAATCAAAGTACCGTTAGCTAACTTGGCGATATGCATGCCGATACTTGCTGATGGGTTTGTCACGGGTAAATTCACGTTTAAACGATCAGAGATATCAGGAATGATACCATTTGATATTGTATTAGCGCCTTCAAGTGTACCTGATATGCCATCACTGCCCTGCTGGTCGCTAAACCCCCAGCGCACACCTAAATCTTCGGTTACATTATCACGTACGGTTACCATACGTGATTCGATTACAACCTGTCTAACCGCTATATCAAGTGTTTCGACCATGCGTCGCACGCTCTCAATACTTTTGGCCGTATCTTTGAGTAATAATGTATTAGTACGCTTATCAACAGATACGCTACCACGTTGAGTGATAATACTATTTGTATCTGTTTTTAATAAATCAGCAAACTCTTCTGCTTTTGCGTAGTTTAAACGAATGTATTCACTGTAAAGCGGTTCTAAGTTTTCTACGTTCTGCTTTGCTTGTAAATCTTTAGCTTCACGTGCAGCAAGCTCTTCTGATGGCGCAACCATCAAAATAGAACCATCCATACGCTTGTCTAAGCCTTTAATTTTAAGAACAACATCAAGCGCCTGATCCCAAGGCACGCCATCTAAGCGCAATGTAATATTACCTGTCACCGAGTCACTAGTGACTAAATTAAAATCATTATAGCCCGCTATGATTTGTAACACTGCACGAACAGAAATATCTTGAAAATTTAATGTCATTAGGCGGCCTTGGTAATCTTTACCGCCATCTAAATATGCATTTTGCGTTTCGTCTCTTTCCACCGTTAAAGTAAGAATATTATCTATTTGTTGGTAGGTAAAAGTAAAAGCGGCATTTGGTTCAATAACAACGCGGCTTAATCCATCTTCTTTAAAAGTTTCAATGCTGCTTACTACGGTGCCAAAATCGAGCACATCTAACTCATACAGTAAGTCATCTAAAATATCTGTATGATGAAAATCAGCAATAATTTTACCACCACTTTCATGCACTTCTATTGCGGCTTGCGTATCTTGTAAGAACACCAGTATTTTTGCCTCGCCCTTCTCCCCCCGACGAAAGTCAATAGACTGAATCCGATTGATATAATTTCCAGACACTGCATCAGAGCTAGTTGCTTCATCATCAACGTCTTGCTCTGTTAATGGGTTATCAGAAACACGTAAAGACACTAAATTATTATTAACTTCCGTCTCATAGATTTTCAAACGAGTAAGATTTATTGTTACTTTTAATCCCTTATCAGTAAGTACATTAGTAACATTATTAATGCCAGCTTGGTTTACCTGTACATTTTCAAGACCTTGCTCTAATTGTGCCGAATCAAACATCATTTCAATTCGTGCCGGGCTATTAAATACTTGTATTTTTGGTTCTTGCGTTAACTTTTCATCAAATACCAGCTGCAACTCGGTTTCACCCTTGAGTAATGGGTTATAACGAATATCATAGAGCAACGGCGCTGCAATAGCTGAATTGGCTATAACCAGAGCTAAAGTTGCAAATAGAGCTCGTTGAATACGGTTGTGCCAAAGTACACCCTTATGCATTTTGTTCTTACCTTTTTTGTTATTAACCTGCGCCATTGGTTGCCGCCTCTAACATTTCTAATTTAGTCAGGCGCTCTTTCCAACAACCAGACCCATCTGGGATTAATTCTATTAACTCAATATAATCATTATTTACTGATTGTACTTTGCCATCATAGCTACCTAAATAATTACCGACTGTAATACGATGTAAAGTATCGTCTGTAGCTGTAATGAGCGCCCAAGCTTGTCCACTTGATCCGATTGTTCCTTTCATAGATAAATTATCCAGTGGGTATTTTTCTAAGGTTTCACGTTGGCGTTCAGGATCCGGATGTAAACAATTTTTAACTTGAGTTAATTTGTTTTGGATTATTTCAGGCTGCGGGGCCACAAAAGGACTCCTTAGCTGCCCAGCGTTATATTCAAAATGCTCGAACTTTGTTAATTCAGGAATTGCTTCAACTCTAGCAGTCGTACTCGCTTTAACTTGATCTATAAACTCTTTTTGTTCTGAGGTATCGTCGTTACAACCACTTAGCAGGAGAGCAACTATAGGAATAAAGGAAAAATGCTTCACTTTACCTCCCCTTCTTCATAGCGATAAGTTTTTGCCACCACACTAAATGTTAACTGCTTTTCGCCTGAGGATGAAATAGAAAAGTCATGTAAGCTCACAATACGCGGCAATTGAGCCACTTTTCCCACAAATTCACCAAACTCATGATAAGTACCTACAACCTCTATTTTAATAGGTAGCTCAGTATAAAATTCTTTTTCAACTTCTGGCAGCCAGCCAATCTTTAAAAAAGTTAAACCACTTGTAGTTCCCACATAAGATAAATCATCTAACAAACCAGGGGTTTCATTTGAGGTAGGTAAACGCTTTAATAATTGAGAAAATTTCTCCTCCATTTTAAGCATTTGTTCACGATAAATATCAAGCCTGCTGGCTACAGCATATTTGGTACGATAAGTTGTCCGTAATTCAACTTCTTTTGTAACCGCATTATGGTAACTATCAATTTCATCAGATACCAATAAGCTATAACTAAAAAACAGCACTAAAGCAGCAACAAATGTAGCGCAAATAACCTTAACAGCAATTGGCCATTCGCCAATATTATCAAGTTCAATCTCATTCCAATCAATATCACTAAACGCTTTTAAATCAAGGTTCATTTGGAACCTCACCAATTTTATCAAATGGTTTAACGTAAAACTCCATATTGAAATCACTAAGTAAACGAGAAGATTGATTGCCAGCAACAATGCCTTGCATTGTTGGGCGCTCTAATAAATATGAGTTTTGTACTTCTCTAAGCATGTTGGAGAGGCGGTTATTTGATTCACTGCGCCCTAATACATGAATTCTATTGCCTCGACGTTCTAACTTAGTTAAATAAACACCAGCGGGGACTATTTTAGCAACTTCATCCATTATTTGAGTGCCTAAGTTACGACTACTCTGTAATTCTTCAATTAGATGCATACGTTGTTGTAAGTTTTCTTTCCTATAATCTAAATCTCTAATATCACTAATTTTCTTATCTAATAGACTAATTTCTGAACTGAGGTAGTTATTTTTTAAATTTTGTCCATCCTTCAAAGCAGTATAGAACGAGTTCAATACATACATACTTGCAAAACAAACAATAACAACAGCAATTAAAATAGTAACAAATTTCTTTTTTGACTCTTCACGTTGCAATTCACGCCAAGGTAATAAATTTATATGTGGCATGATGAAAAATTCCTTAATGCCAGTCCTGTTGCAATAGCAAACTGTGTTCTATGGCGTTGCATTACATTACGGTCTACCTTGGGAGAAATCTCCATATTCGTAAACGGTTCTACGACAATGGAGTGGATACCAAGTTCTTCTATTAATAAACGATCTAGCCCATTTATCATGGCCGTTCCACCGGTTAGAACAATATAATCAATTTGGTCTTTACCGCTGGTAGTCAAAAACATCTGTACCGCTCGACGTACTTGTTGAAGTAATGATGTTTGAAAAGGAGCAAGTACTTCAAAAGTGTAATTTGGCGGAAGATCACCCGATGTTTTTCCAATTTCAGCTTCATCGAACCCTTTATTATAGTAAGCAACAATACTATTGGTATATTGATCGCCGCCAAAAACTTGATCGCGGGTATATATTGTTTCACCGGCTTGTACAACACTCACCAACATCAACACAGCACCAATATCAACTACAGCAACACACTTATTAAAGGCATCGCTTGGTAACTGCTTGTAATAAACATCCATCGAACGGCTCAATGCATAGCTTTCTACATCAACAACTTTCGCTTCTAAATTTGCAACTTCTAAAGCGCCAACTCGCGCTTCGACACTTTCTGTGCGGGCTGCAGAAAGTAACACATTCATTTTACTTGGATCGGCTTCATTTGTTGATAATTTTTCAAAATCTAAGCTAACTTCATCAAGGGGGTATGGAATAAGACTATCAGCCTCAATTTCAATTTGTGATTCAAGTTCAGCGTCAGTTAATGACACATCCATAAAAATAACTTTGGTAATAACTGTTTGGCCAGAGACGGCTACAGCAGCAGATTTTAGTGATTTTGGTAACTTTCTTTTTAATTTTGATATTACATTACCAATTGCTTCAATATCTTGAATAATGCGTTCGCTCATTGCGCCCTTAGGCATTGGTTCAATCGCTAATGCTTCAAGACGAAATCCAGTTTCAATTTCACTTAAAAGTACCGCCTTGATAGAGTGCGATCCAATATCAATTCCTACCATCATTTTTGACGGCTTTTGAAATAGTTGACTTAGCATGTTTGAAACTTGGCCTTTGTTTTAATAATAAACAAGTTATAATTTTTATCTTAAAAAATATTATTCATTTTTTAATCAATATATACTAGCAGTCTCCATACATAATTGGGAGTCCATTTAGGGAAATATAAGTGATTTTATTAAAACGAACTTTACAATTTTTTATCATTTGCACATTACTTGGGCTGATTACTTTAATCAGTCTTTATTACTACGTTAAACCTGATATTCCAAGTGTGCAAGTTTTAAAAGATGTGCAATTACAAACTCCTATGCAAGTATTCACTAAAGATGGCCTTCTGATCAATCAATTTGGTGAAAAAAGACGGATCCCCGTAACGATTGACGAAATACCAAAACCTTTAATAAATGCATTTTTAGCAACTGAAGATAATCGTTTTTATGACCATGTGGGAATAGACCCTATTGGTATTGTTCGTTCTGCATTGGTTTTGATTTCAACAGGCGAAAAAAAGCAAGGTGCAAGTACAATAACAATGCAGCTAGCTCGAAACTTCTTCTTAACTCGTGAAAAAGCTTATATTCGTAAAGTTAAAGAAATTTTTATAGCGCTTCATATAGAAAATTTACTAACGAAAGACGAAATTCTTGAACTCTATTTAAACAAAATAGAACTAGGTAACCGTGCTTTTGGTATTGGCGCTGCTGCACAGGTATATTACGGAAAAGAATTAAAAGATCTTACACTTGCCCAAATGGCGATGATTGCCGGCTTACCCAAAGCGCCATCAGCCTTAAACCCGATCCGTAACCCAACTCGCGCAAAATCTCGTCGCAATGTTGTTCTTGGCCGCATGTTAACAGAAAACTACATAACACAAACACAATACAACGATGCCATCAGGCAACCTATTACAGCTTATTTTCACGGTGCAGAAATTGATCTGTATGCTCCTTATATTTCTGAAATGGTGCGTGCAGAAATGGTGGCACGTTACGGAATCGATAAAGCCTATAACTCAGGTTATAAAATATTTACTACTGTTGAGTCAAAAGTTCAAAAAGCGGCACAAACAGCACTCATCAATAATTTACACAATTATGATATGCGCCATGGTTATAGAGGCTCTGTTAAAATGTTGTGGGATCCAGAAACACAGCCTGTATTTAGCAAGTCTCAAATGCTCAGTGAGCTAAAATCTGTAAATGAGTTTGGCCAATTAAAAGCGGCCGTTGTAATCGCAGTGAATGACAAAACAGCTGATGTATTACTTAAAAGTGGCGAGCAAACCACACTGACTTGGGATAACCTAAAGTGGGCTCGTAAATACATTACGCGTTATCGCCAAGGCTTTGCACCTAAAGCAGCCAATGAAATACTCGCACCCGGCGAACAAATTTGGTTACGTAAAAATACCGACGGTAGCTATTTACTTAGCCAAATTCCTGAAGCATCTAGTGCCATCGTTTCTCTTGACCCACAAAATGGGCGCATTAAAGCGATTGTGGGTGGTTATAGTTTCGAACAAAGTCAATATAACCGAGCAGTACAAGCTAAGCGCCAAGTAGGCTCTAATATAAAACCTTTTATTTACTCTGCTGCACTGGAAAAAGGCTACACCTTAGCCTCAATATTAAACGATGCACCAATTAACCAATGGGATAAAAGCCAAGGTGTTGCATGGCGACCAAAAAACAGCCCCGCTGTGTATAATGGACCTATTCGTATTCGTCGTGCTTTAGCACAATCTAAAAACGTTATTTCGGTGCGCTTGTTACGCGGAGTTGGCCTACAGCGTACGGCAGAGCACCTACTAAAATTTGGCTTCAAAAATTCAGATATTAATCGCAGTGAATCACTTGCGCTTGGTAGCGCTTCTATTACGCCGCTTGAACTTGCACGCGGTATGAGTGCTTTTGCAAATGGTGGGCATTTAATAGAACCCTACTTCATTTCTGAAATTCAGGATGCTTATGGTGACGTGTTATTTAAAACAAACCCAACAGAAGCTTGTGACGATAGCGATAGCACATTAAGCGTATTGAACAACGATGTAACAATGCAGAATTTCGAAACTGAAAAGCAACAAGAAAAAAAATGCGCACCACGGATTATCTCTAAACAGAATGCATTTTTAATTGCTGATGCAATGCATAGTGGTATTTGGGGCGGTGGTAGTTGGGCACATAAAACAGGCTGGAGCGGAACAGGCTGGCGTGCTCAAGCATTAAAGAGACGTGATCTCTCAGGTAAAACAGGCACGACTAATGACTCAGTAGATACTTGGTTTAGTGGCTTTAATCGTAATGTACTAACGTCTGTATGGGTTGGGTTTGATAACCCCGGTAACTCGCTAGGCCGCTCAACATATAATAACAACCTTGATAGCAGTCAAATCTCAGGGGCAGAGTCAGGGGCTAAAACGGCGCAACCAGCATGGATTGAGTTTATGAAAGTGGCACTTGAAGATGCACCAGAAGCGCCTATAGAACCACCCGAAGACTTAGTATCTATTCGTATTGATTTAGCAACAGGTTTACTGAGCCACAAAAACGATTACACAAGCCGCTTTGAATATTTTGACAAAGGTACAGCCCCAACTAAGTATGTACTTTCCCAACCTACCGATACATTTGAGGAAGATACAAAAACAGAAGAAGAGCTATTTTAAATAGCGTTAAATAAAAACGGCAGCCACTTTAGGCTGCCGCAATGCTACCTTAAATTGTAGACCAGCCAATACAAATCAGAATGTACACCCGCTGCAGTGACCTCTTTACCAGCACCAGGGCCTTGGATAACGAGCGCGTTATCGCTATACCACTTACTATTTATAACAAAAATATTATCTCCTGGCGTTAAACTAGCCAAAACATCACTTTGTAATACATACGCGATACCGACTTTCGCTATTACTTCATTTTCTGCGATTTCGAGCAAGCCTGTATAACGAAGCACCGAATTTTGTGCCTTAGCTCTCTTTGCATGCTCTTGAATAAAGCTATCTAACTGGGATTTTTTACTTAAAAAATCATCCCAACTCCCTTGCGCAAGTTCATCAGGCATCAATGCCGAAAGACTAATATCCTCAAGATTTAATTCAACCCCCAACTCTCTGGCTAAAATAAGCAATTTTCGCTGCATATCACGCCCAGATAAATCCTCGCGAGGATCGGGCTCCGTAAAACCCATTTTTTGCGCTTCAAGCACTAAATCTGAAAATATAATCGAACCATCATACTTACTACACAACCACGATAACGTTCCAGAAAACACGCCCTCAATACGTGTTATTTTATCGCCACTATTTTGTAAATCAGCAAGCGCAAAATTAATGGGTAAACCAGCCCCCACACTGGTGTTATAACGCCAATGTAAGTTGCGTTCAGAGATACTTGTACGTAGTGCTTTATACCAATTAGTAGGAGCTGTACCTGCATACTTATTAGCGCTTATTAAATGACAATCCATTTCTACAAAATCAGGATATAACCGGCTAAACTTTTCACTCGCTGTTATATCTACAATCACTTTATGTTCGTAATCAAGTTCATCAATTGCATTTAATAATGTTTGGTTTTGATAATCAGACGCTTCAAGTTGAAACTGGGTTTTCCATTGCGATACACCAATCCCATTAGGATTAAAAAGCATTTTTTGAGAGCGCACTAAGCCAACAAGCTTAATACTAAAGTCATCTGACAAGCGCTCAACTTGAGTAGATAACTGTTCAATAAACACCTCACCTACATTACCAAGTCCAGCGACTATTAAAGCAATTTCCTGCCCTTTGTTAATCAGCTTATCGTGTAATATGCTAAGTATATCGCTATCAATCACTTGATCAGTAAGTAATAAAATATAGCCGCTATCTTGGTGTGCAAATCGTGGTTCAATCGCATGTGCATTTAATAAATTAATCGCCAATAAGTGCAATTTACTAATATCTTGCTCAGGCGCTATCACAGCACACCCATGTAAGCTCGATTCGTTAATATTAGCTCGACCTTCAAAATAGCTAATAACCTGATGCGTCGAAATAGCTGGCACAACTAAGTACGTCTCACCATTTTGACTAAAGTGATGCAAGCTATGCTGAATAAGCTGACTCACATGCGCAATATCTCCTTCACTTAAGTTTTCAACTATTAATAAATCAATATTTTGTAACGTTGTTATAAAGCGCTTTTGCTTGGCACTACCTTCTTTAACGATGTCAGTAGAGCTAGCTTGTACATCAAAGCTACTTCGTACTGATAATTTTATATCCGTATTTTTAAGAGGAGATAATGTTTTAGCATGCAATACGGGGTTACCTAGTCGTGCTAACAAATTGGCCTGTCCACGACACACCTTCGCGTATTTAATCGCTTTACTAACTTTACGAGGGTCGGTACTAAATACACCTTGTGTGTCAGTCCAAATACAGACTTGTTTTGCATGACAATAATTAGCGAGTAAGGTCGCACTATAATCACTTCCATTACGACCAAGCGTTACAGTATCCCCTGCTGTATTAGCTGCAATAAATCCAGTTACAACGTTAATTTTATTATGCGCAATTAAGTTTGCGCACTGTTGAGTATTTTGTTCATGTAATAACTGCCCATCATTTAATGTAAATAAAGCGCGCGCATCGTGAACACACGCATGAGCATTAAGCTCCTGCAGGTAAGCAGCGAGTACGCGTGCTGACCATAACTCTCCATGAGCAAGCAATTGGGCTTCTTGTAGCTGCCCTGTTTGCGCTAACAGCGTTATTGTTGATAGCTCTTCATTCAATATTTTTAGAGCGTTACGCTTTGTATTAGCTTGTAATAACTGCTCTATTAAATCTATTTGGTGATTATTTAACTGTAATAAAATATCAGCAATTACATGTGTATCTTGCTGCTGGTAACTTTGCCATAACTTAACTAGTGTATCGGTTGTTTTCCCAGCTGCTGATACCACAACGCAATCACCAGGTTGTGTGTGCTCTAATATAATACCCGCAACACTTTTGTAACGCTGTGCTGAACTTAAACTCGAACCGCCAAATTTATGTATATTTTTAGTCATGTTAGTTACCAAAGCGCGGGGTAAGCGGCACTTAACTTAGCATCACCGCTCGATGTTCCCGCACCTTTAGTTAATCGATTTGTATTGTTTTTTCTGCCAGGTTTTACAAGTGTAAATACACGTTCAAGATCTGCTAATAAATCTTCAATGTCTTCTATTCCGACAGAAACACGAATAAGCGTATCACCAACGCCGGCTTCTAAGCGCGCTGTTGCATCCATCCCTGCATGCGTCATGGTCGCAGGGTGGCATATTAAGCTCTCAACGCCGCCTAGCGACTCAGCTAAACTAAAGTTATGTAGACTAGTTAAAAATGCCGCTGCATCGTTTATGTCGCCTTTAATATCAAAGCTAACCATGCCACCAAAACCAAGCTGCTGTGCTTTCGCTAATTCATGTTGGGGGTGCGACTCAAGCCCAGGGTAATAAACTTGGCTAACGAACTCAGATTCTTCGAGATACTGAGCTATTGCTAATGCATTTTCTTGATGCTGCCTTAAGCGCACATTTAAAGTACGTAAACCACGAAGCGTTAAATAGCTATCAAAAGGTGCCCCTGTGATACCAATGTTATTAGCCCACCAAGCAAGCTCGTCACCGATCTCTTGTGTTGCAGCAATAACAGCACCGCCCACTACATCTGAGTGTCCGTTAATATATTTAGTGGTTGAATGCACCACAATATCTACACCAAACTTAATCGGATTTTGTAAAGCAGGCGATAAAAATGTATTGTCAGCGGCCACCAGTGCGCCACACTGCTTAGCAATATCAGTAACCGCTTTAATATCAGTTAAACGTAGTACAGGGTTACTTGGTGTTTCAATCCAAATGAGTTTTGGTTTAATTACTAATATTTTTTGAAGACTTTCTGGTTTTGTTAAATCTAAAACCTCAAGCTTTAGCAAGCCACGCTTTTGCAGGGACGTAAATAAACGGTAGCTTCCACCGTAGCAGTCGTGTGGGATCACTAACGTGTCGTCGTAATTAAGCAGCTGAGTTGCTAAATGTACAGCCGCCATGCCTGTGGCTGTAATTATGCCGCGTACTCCCCCTTCGAGCTCAGCAAGGGTCTCAGCTAAGATATCGCGGTTAGGATTACCGCTGCGGCCATAATCATATTGGCGTTTAGTATCAAAATCGGCAAACGAATAAGTAGTCGATAAATAGATTGGCGCGACCACTGCACCGTGGTGTTTATCGGCTTCAACGCCACTACGGACCGCAATGGTTGCTTTGTTTTTTTCGCTCATATTCGTCACCTGATTAGTTTGGATGTTTAGACGTCTAAAAGAGTAGTTTATTCAATTTGAGAAGTCAAAACATTTAAACAGCTAGATGGCCAAACAACTAGTATTTGACTATCTTTTTTAAATCGATAGAATTTCACGCATATTCACACGCATTTTAGCGCATGTGAGCAATTAATAATCTGAGGCAACGATACATCTTATGGCTAAATGGAATGGTGAGTATATTCACCCATACGCAGAACACGGGAAAAAATCAGAACAAGTTAAGAAGATCACCGTTTCGATCCCACTGAATGTATTAAAGGTATTAACTGACGAACGTACTCGTCGTCAAATTAATAACCTGCGTCACGCAACAAACAGTGAGCTACTATGTGAAGCGTTTTTACATGCATTTACAGGTCAACCTTTACCTAATGACGATGACTTACGTAAAGATAACGCTGAAAAAGTACCAGAAGAAGTGAAAAAAATAATGCAAGAAATGGGGTTAGAAGTCCCTGTTTTAGATGACGAATAAATAGATAAAGTAAAATAAAAAAACCTCAGTAATTACTGAGGTTTTTTTATGATTAAATTTTACGGTATAGATTTACTGCATATAGCTTTCTGGCAAATCAATTTGTGCCACACCCGACTCAACAGCAGCAAGAGCAACCGCTCTTGCTATACGTGGTAATAAACGTGGATCCATCGGTTTTGGAATAATATATTGAGCACCAAATTCCAGCTTATCAACACCGGCAGCTTTTAAGACCTCGGCTGGTACAGGCTCTTTTGCAATGCTACGAATCGCTTCTACTGCTGCTATTTTCATTTCATCGTTAATTGCACTTGCGCGCACATCTAGTGCACCACGAAAAATAAACGGGAAACACAAAACATTATTCACTTGGTTTGGATAATCAGAACGCCCTGTCGCCATAATTAAATCGTTGCGTGCGCTGTGTGCAAGTGCGGGATCAATTTCAGGGTCGGGGTTTGAGCACGCAAACACAACCGGCTTATCAGCCATCAGTTTTAAATCATTGGCTGCTAACAAATTAGGCCCAGATACACCAACAAATACATCAGCATCAGCAATAACATCTTGCAACGTACGCTTATCCGTATTGTTAGCGAATAGTTGTTTGTACTCGTTTAAATCATCACGACGAGTATGAATAACGCCTTTACGGTCAAGCATGTAAATGTGTTCACGCAGTGCACCACACTTAATTAACAGTTCCATACAGGCAACTGCAGCCGCACCAGCACCTAAACATACTATAATAGCCTCTTCTATCGATTTCTCTTGCACTTCAAGTGCATTCAACATACCAGCGGCTGTTACAATTGCAGTGCCGTGTTGATCGTCATGAAAAACCGGAATACTACAGCGCTCAATCAATGCCTTTTCAATTTCAAAACACTCTGGGGCTTTAATATCTTCAAGATTAATACCACCAAATGTATCGGCAATATTAGCAACCGTGTTAATAAAGTCTTCTGTTGTTTTATGCTTCACTTCGATATCAATAGAATCAAGGCCTGCAAAGCGCTTAAATAACAGCGCCTTGCCTTCCATTACAGGCTTTGATGCCAATGGGCCTAAATTACCCAAGCCCAAAATTGCAGTACCATTAGTGATAACTGCAACCATATTACCTTTACCGGTATATTTATAAGCATTTGCAGGATCAGCAGCAATTTCACGCACAGGTTCAGCAACACCTGGGCTATATGCTAAAGCTAAATCTTGAACCGTTTCGGCAGGCTTGGTTAGCTCAATGCTGATTTTTCCTGGAACGGGATGAGAATGGTAATGTAGTGCTTGTTCACGAAAGTCTGACATAACGCGATTGTATCCTGCAATTTAAGTTAAAGTGAGAGGTGTTGTCTGGGTTACGATACCCTTATTATTTTTAAATTCCAAGCAATATCAGGTCTATCCTGTTATATGCTAGATTCATTAATTTTAAGAGGTTTTTCAGTAACTTTGCGAAGATATAGCGACATTTCATAAATAGAAATTCATATAAAAAGCATTTTTAGAGGTACTTTTAGCCGCGAGCCATTTTCTCTAAAAACGACTATCAAATTTTTAGTATAAATAACTATAAACAGCTTAATAGTCTACTTTAAAAACATTTATCTTCACGTTAGCTACATTTAACAACTTAGTTAAAAAATGAACACTTCAAAATATAGAGACTATTACGTACTTTGTCTGCAAAGGTTTATGCATACTCAGAATAAGAACAAGAAATAGTTATGCAAAGGAGATAACGTATAAATAGGCAGGAAAAGCACGTAAAGATAAATTTCAGGCACAAAAAAAGCACCCTAAGGTGCTTCCTTTAACTAAATAGCAAAAGTTACTTTTTGCTACCAAGTGCACCGAAACGCTTGTTGAAACGATCAACACGTCCACCAGTGTCTAAAACTTTTTGCTTACCAGTGTAAAACGGGTGACACGCAGAACATACGTCTAAGTGAATGTTTTTACAAAGAGTAGAGCTTGTTTCGAATTCATTTCCGCATGAACATGTTGCTGAAATTACTTCGTACTTAGGGTGAATACCTTCTTTCATAGAAACCTCTAGTTAAGGCCGCATCGCTCTCCAAACCCGTAGTTTGGTACCATACGTCGTTAAAACAAATTTGTTGGTGGCGGATTTTATCCAACAACTACCGAGCACACAAGGTTTAATTATAATTTTTTGCTAAAAAAGTAACCAAATAATAAAATGACTATAATTTGCTAGTAGGTTTTTAACTGTATATTTAGTACATTACACCATTAATTTTATTGGTTGAGTTGTTATGCGTTTTGTTGAAGTTGCTATTAAAGTCCCATTACCGCGCACCTTTGATTATAAAGTAGATGAACAGCTCTCAGGCTTGGTTTCTGATCTGAAGCCCGGAATGCGCGTTTTGGTACCCTTTGGTAATCAGCGTAAAGTGGCTGTTATATTAGCAGTAAAAAAGAGTACTGAAGTACCCGAGAGTAAAATTAAAAGCATTTTTGAAGTTATCGACGATACCCCAATATTATCTAGCGAACATTTAGATCTCCTTAGTTTTACAGCGCGTTATTATTGTTACCCACTCGGCGAAACGATTCATATAGCTCTGCCTAGTGCACTACGCCAAGGTGAATCACCAGACAAAACAAGCATTAACATGGTAATACTTACCGAAAAAGGCGCTAAAGTACCGTCATTAAAAGCTAAAACTCAACTCAACTTATTAAAGCAGTTATCACAATCAGGTAAGTCATCGTTAACCGAACTAAAAGCACTTGGCTTTAGTAAAAAAACAATAGATAGCCTCATTGCTAAAGAACTCATCACACAAACTATCGAACACGATAACCAATGGCAAAGCGTTGCGCCAACCGTCGGTAGTAAACCTGTACTTAATAAAGAACAAGCAGTGGCCTGTACAGCAATCAATCAAAGTACCGGTTTTAGCAGCTTTTTATTAGAAGGCGTAACGGGCAGTGGTAAAACTGAAGTGTATTTACAGTGCTTAGAAGAAGTATTAAAACGTGGCGAGCAAGCCCTCGTACTCGTGCCCGAAATCGGCCTAACACCGCAAACGGTAAACCGTTTTCGTCGCCGCTTCCCAGATACACCTGTTATGCTTTGGCACTCAGCACTTACCGACAACGAACGCCTACAAACATGGCGATTTTGTGAAAAAGGCAGTTGTGCGATAGTTATTGGCACACGTTCGAGTATTTTTCTGCCATTTTTAAAACTCGGTATGATTGTTGTTGACGAAGAACACGACTCGTCATTTAAACAACAAGATACCCTTCGTTACCATGCTCGTGATTTAGCCGCTTATAGAGCTTTTCAGCATAAAATTCCGCTTATATTAGGCAGCGCCACACCCGCGCTTGAAACGCTCCACAAAGCACTTAATAACAAATATCAGTTATTAAGCTTAACCGAGCGCGCGCAAACAGCCACCGACAACCAGTTTAAGTTACTCGATATGAAAGGTCAGCCCGACCAAGCAGGTATTGCACATGCTAGCCTTGCCACTATGCGACAGCATTTAAACCGCGGTAAACAGGTTATGGTGTTTTTAAATCGTCGAGGTTTCTCACCCACTCTTATTTGCCATGAGTGTGGCTGGCTAAGTGAATGTAAACGCTGCAGCACCAGCGCCACTTTTCACAAAGCGATTGGGCAAATGATCTGCCATCACTGTGGCGACCAGTACCCTGTTCCTCACCAATGCCCTGATTGTGGCAGCACGCAAATATTTCCTAACGGCAAAGGCACAGAGCAAATTGAAGAATTTTTATCAACCGAATTCCCTGATACACCCGTTACTCGCATAGACCGCGATTCAACTCGCCGTAAAGGTAGCCTTGAAAAGGCACTCGATGAAATTAACTTAGGGGGGGCGCGTATTTTAGTAGGCACACAAATGCTTGCTAAAGGTCATCACTTTGCAGATGTAAGCCTCGTTATAATTTTAGACGTTGATAGCGGGTTATATTCATGCGATTTTAGAGCGACAGAGCATTTAGCACAGTTAGTTACTCAGGTAGCTGGTCGTGCAGGACGTTCAGGGGAGCCTGGCCAAGTATTATTACAAACACACTTTCCAGAGCACCCACTTTTACAAGACTTAGTTAATAACGGTTATCAGGATTTTGCCCGTTTTGCCCTTAGTGAGCGCGATGATGCGGACTTACCACCCATTACAAATATGGCCATTGTCCGTGCACAAGGACATAGTATTAAACTAGTCGTCGATTTTTTGACGGATTTGGTTCCTGTGAATGGGGTATCTGGTATACAATTGCTCGGTCCGATCCCTGCACCTCTTGAAAAAGTCGCAGGTATGTATCGCTTTCAATTACATATTCAAGCGCAAGATCGTCGCATATTACATCAGTACCTTGCGCAAATGGTTGATTATTTAAGCTCAAGCAAACTTGCACAAAAAGTGCGCTGGAGCTTAGACGTAGACCCTATAGACATGATTTAGGTTAAGGCCAAAATAACGCTATGGCACAGCACGATTACATTAACAAAAAACCAGCAAATAGAAAAAACACTAAAAAAGCACCCACTAAAAAACCATTTCCAATTTTTTTAGTGAGCATTGCTATTTTACTTGTAGGTGGTTTCGTTTACGGATTATGGTTTATTAAAAGTAATGCCGATCCAAAACTTGTCGAAAAGCAAGCTCACCCAACTGCGCCTGAAAAAGTAGAAGTTGTTATTCCACGCACGCCGGAATTTATTAAAGAAATTAGAAACCACGAGATTCAAGTTGAAGTAAAAGAACTTGAGCAAAAAGGTCCTTATGTTATGCAATGCGGTTCGTTCAGAACTCATGCACAAGCTGAATCGTTAAAAGCTAAAATCGCATTTGCAGGGCTCATTTCTGAGATAAAACAGGCTGAAGGCAGCAATGGTACTTGGTATAAAGTACGTTTAGGCCCTTATAAAACCAAACGCCAAGCCGAAAGCGATAAAAACAAACTTAAACGTGTAAAAATAGTCGGCTGCGGAATTTGGGGCTGGACTTGAAAATAAACCATTCACCCATATAACCTCATCATAATCGTTTTTTACGAGCTGCCTCTGCAGCTCGATGATGAGGAATAACATGACTACTATCGTAAGTGTTCGCCGCGGCGACAAAGTTGTAATTGGCGGCGATGGCCAAGTGTCCCTTGGTAACACCGTAATGAAGGGCAACGCCCGCAAAGTTCGACGCCTTTATAATGGCAAAGTAATCGCTGGTTTTGCCGGCGGTACTGCTGATGCCTTCACTCTTTTCGAACGCTTTGAAAGCAAATTAGAAATGCACCAAGGAAACCTAACTAAAGCCGCAGTAGAAATGGCTAAAGATTGGCGAAGTGACCGTGCACTTCGAAAACTCGAAGCGCTGCTCGCTGTAGCAGACGAAACAGCCTCTTTAATTATTACCGGTAACGGTGATGTGGTTCAGCCAGAAAACGACCTAATTGCAATTGGCAGTGGTGGTAACTTTGCCCAATCAGCAGCAACAGCCTTATTAGAAAATACCGACTTAAGCGCTCGTGAAATAGTAGAAAAAAGTTTAACTATTGCAGGCAACATCTGCGTATTTACTAATAACTTCCAAACAATCGAAGAATTATAATAGGAACTATTATGTCTGATATGACCCCAAGAGAAATTGTTCACGAGCTAGATCAGCATATTATAGGTCAGGCTAAAGCTAAAAAAGCAGTAGCTATCGCGCTTCGTAATCGCTGGCGTCGTATGCAATTAAATGAAGATTTACGCAGCGAAGTAACACCAAAAAATATTTTAATGATTGGTCCAACCGGCGTAGGTAAAACAGAAATTGCACGCCGTTTAGCAAAATTAGCGAATGCGCCATTCATTAAAGTAGAAGCTACTAAGTTCACTGAAGTTGGCTATGTTGGTAAAGAAGTTGAGACAATCATACGCGATTTAGTCGATGTATCAATTAAAATGACTCGCGAACAGCAGACTAAAAAGTTTAAACATCGCGCCGAAGAAGCAGCAGAAGAGCGCATTTTAGATGCCCTTTTACCTCCTGCAAAAGACCAATTTGGCGAAAGCCAACGCGACGATAATTCATCAACACGCCAAACATTCCGTAAAAAGCTACGTGAAGGTCAGTTAGATGATAAAGAAATTGAAATCGATTTAGCACAAGCACAACCAAACGTAGAAATTATGGCGCCTCCTGGTATGGAAGATATGACCAACCAGCTACAAAGCATGTTTCAAAACATGGGCGGCGATAAGCGTACTAAACGTAAACTAAAAATCAAAGAAGCCTTCAAACTATTAACGGAAGAAGAAGCCGCTAAATTAGTAAATCCTGAAGAGCTAAAAGAACAAGCTATTTTTGCAGTAGAGCAAAACGGTATTGTGTTTATTGATGAAATAGACAAAATTTGTAAGCGCGGCGATTCTTCAGGCCCTGATGTGAGCCGAGAAGGTGTTCAGCGCGACTTGCTACCGCTAATTGAAGGCTCAACAGTAAACACTAAACACGGCATGGTTAAAACTGACCATATGTTGTTTATTGCCTCTGGTGCGTTTCAGATGGCAAAGCCATCAGATATGATCCCAGAGCTACAAGGTCGCTTACCGATTCGAGTAGAACTTGAAGCACTCACTGCAGATGACTTTAAACGCATCCTTACAGAGCCTCATGCATCGCTTACTGAGCAGCAACGCGAGCTACTTAAAACTGAACAGGTATCAATTGAGTTTAGTGATGATGCAATTGAGCGTATTGCTAAAGCCGCTTGGCAAGTTAACGAAAAAACCGAAAACATCGGTGCTCGTCGTCTTCATACTGTAATGGAAAGATTGATGGAAGAGATTTCATACGATGCTTCTGAAAAAGCAGGTTCGTCTTTAGTAATCGATGCCGCTTATGTTGAAAAACACTTAGGTGCACTTGTTGAAGATGAAGACTTAAGCCGCTTTATTCTATAAAACGAATATAAACGTTATACTAAAAGCCTCCATATTGGAGGCTTTTTAATGGGATATATTAAATGAAACACGTAACAAAAGTGCATTACCACAGTGTGAGTAAAAACCTAGATGTTTACTTTGATGATGACAGCCAAGCCGTCTTTAGCTGTGAATTTTTACGTGTTCACTCCCCTTCTGCTGAAGTGCAAGGCCATGGCTCTGGTCCAATGAAGCTAGTACTTAATAAGCAAGATGTAGGAATAAAAAGTATTGCACCTGTTGGACACTATGCCTTGCGCTTAGATTTTGATGATGGCCATAATAGCGGGTTATTTAGCTGGCACTATTTTGTAAAACTGCAAGAGCAGCACGATACATTGTGGGCTGAATATTTAGAGCGTGTAATTGAGCTCAAGCAAAGTAAAGACAGTGTACCAATAAAGTTTATTCCTTAAACTTTATTGGTTATTTTTTACAAGCTTTATTTATACCTTAAACTTATCAATCGCGCTAAATAACACACGAGCCTGCTCAGATACTTCTTCACTTGTTTGTGCATTGTTCGCGGCATGCCCTGATGCATCTTGAGCAATATCACGAATACGCACTACATTTTTATTAACCTCTGACGCCACTTGGCTTTGCTCGTCAATTGCGACGGCTATTTGAGTACTCATTTCCATTATAGTTTGTACATCTTCCGTAATTGCACCTAATAATTCTCCAGCCTTAATCGCTTGCGAGGCACTTTCATCGCCTTGTGAACGACACTGATGCATAATACTCACAACTTCTTGAGTGCGCTGTTGTAATGTATTAATAATCCCTTCAATCTCGCTAGTAGACTCTTGTGTACGTTGTGCAAGTGAGCGGACTTCATCTGCTACTACGGCAAAACCACGACCATACTCACCAGCTCGAGCAGCTTCAATTGCAGCATTAAGTGCGAGTAAATTTGTTTGCTCAGCAATACCACGGATCACATCAAGCACAGAACCAATTGTCTCCCCATCTTTTTCGAGCTGTGATACCACACTCGATGCATTCCCAAGGGATTCAGATAGGTCTCTAATATGCTTAACCGTTGAATCCACTTCATTACGCCCTTGCTGTGCACTTAAGTTGGTCGATTCCGCTTTTTTGGCTGCTGCTTCGGTATTATGAGAAATATCTTGAATAGTCGCCTGCATTTCAGTTGCCGCGGTTGCTACCATATCTGCTTCATGAAGTTGCTCTTGCATACCTGAACTTGTTGCTGCAGTGCTTTCTGATAAATGCTCAGTGGCTACATTAAGCGTATTTAAAGCCGTGTTGACTTCATTTATTAAGTTTCTAAAGTCACCAATGAGGCTATTAAAATCGATTGTCATGGTGGTAATTTCATCTTTACCTGTTTGCTCTATCATCACACTTAAATCATTATTACGACGAATGTCGTTAATGGTGTGATAAACACGCTCTATAGGTACAATGATTGAGTGACTGGTAAAGTAAACAAGCGCTAGAACAATCACACCTGCAATTACAAAAACCAAAATGGCTAAAAATTGTGCTTGCTCTACACTCTTTTCAACTTGTAGTTTTGTTTCTTTAACAATTTGAGTAACAATTACATCGCTTTTATTGACGCTTTCTCGCATCACACCTAACGCACCAGAATTAAGGTCTAAACCTAATGCTGTTTGCGCTTGTACAAGTGTTTCAAACTCATTTTGATACATATCAATCAAAGGGGTTATTTTTGCTTTGTAGCTGCTTAGCAGATCAGTCGATGCTATCTGTTGCTTAAACGTATTTATGCCTTCATTAAAACGCCCTAGGTATTTAATATCAAATCTCAGCATGAAATCTTTTTCTGAGCGCCTAAGTTGCAACATAGATGATAAAAGCTTGTAGTTTTGCTGCTCTTTCAGCAGTACTTCGACTTCATGCACAGCAGCTCTGAGCTTACCATATAAGCCATCTTTAGGATTCAGCCCAATCTCTTTTTGTAATTTAACAACAGTATTAAAATCATTGTTATAACTATTAATTAGTTGCTCAAAATGCTCAACCTGAGCAGCAGAAATACCTTGTTGGCTCATTGATTGCTTTAATTTTGTAATTTTACTACTTAACTGCTTAAAATCAGTTTCAAATTCAGTTAACGCTTCTTCGTGCTTATAAAATAGAAAATTTTTCTCATGTTTACGCAGTGCTAGTGCATGTACATTAAGTTCTTCTGCTAATTGAATAGTCTTATTTAAGTTTAAGGTTGTACGTGATTCAAAAATGATCACACATAAAAGAATCACCATAGCTAAACCAACAACAACTGCGTTTAATTGCAAACGTCGTTTAATAGTTAAGTTTTGTAAAAAAATCATCGCAAACGCCTTTATTAAATATGCTTTAATATTATAGCTTATTGAGTCAAAGCAACTAATTAAATTAATAGATTTTTATTTTATATAGTTATTTAGTGTTGTTAATTTTAGTTTTCATCATTATAAATTCACACTTCCCCATAAACCTTTATGTAATGAGTGTGTATTATTCCATTGTTTTTTAAGCAGCCAAAAAATCAAAGGAGCGGGATCACTGGGGTAATTAATCTGTTTATTTTGTGGCGCAGTATTCCAATCATCAAGCGCTTGGGGATTTAAATAACTCATTACATGTGCCATACCCATTGCAAGTAGCGTTTGTGCATTAGCGCCTTGCTCAAACTGCCCGTCTAAAGGTTTTAATAATAATTTTTTTCCTAATTTTAATGCTTCACTAGCAAGCTCAAACCCTGCGTTTCCTATTACGCCACTTGTATTTGCTAAATCATTTAAAAAGCCAGTGCGTGAAGGGGAACGCAAATGTATATGTCCAATAGATTGATTACAGGCGTGCGGGTGATAACAATAAAACTCTTTTTCGGGGAAGTCTTTTAAATAATCTATAATGCTGTCTAAATTTTCGAAAGGTAAATACACCAATACTTTATTCATAACCGCCACTGGATTGCCATGTTGATGATTAGCGATAAAAGGGGGAATAATATTATGCGCGAAAGGCTGCCAATGAACACCTAAATACGTATTGGCTGGTGCGTAGTATTTAATAAGTGACTTACGTAAAATCCCGCGACTAAACATAGGCACACTACTGGACAAAAATGCGGCCTGATGGCTAATTCCAACAACCGGAATTCCAGCCCTTTTTGCAGCCCATGCAGAAACTGGCTCAAAGTCATTGAGTACAAAATCATACTGTTTTACATCGAGCGACTTTATATCTGCAAGCAATTTACAAGGGCGCGCGTTGCTAACTGTTCGATAGCTTTTTACTTGACCATTTTCTGTATCAAAAGATAACCCCCGAAAACTTTTATACTGCCCAAACTCTTGCATATCAAAGTAGTCTTTTTTAGCACGTCCCGAAAAAATATAATCAACATCAATTCCTAATTCCTTAAAACCACTAGCCATGACCCGAGCGCGAGTAATATGACCATTCCCAGTACCTTGAATACCATATAATATTTTCATTCAGGCACCACTAATGCTAAAGAAAATATCGCACATGAACTACCAACCACAGCACCTAGAATAATATCCGCGGGAAAATGAACCCCGAGTACAACTCGAGAAATTGCCACTCCCGAGGCCCAGCCAAATAGTAGCCAAGTATATTCAGGAAAAAAATGGCTTAAGATCATCGCGACTAAAAATGCAGCTGCACTGTGTCCTGAAGGTAAACTAAATTTATCACTAGGTACTATGTAAGCGTTTGTAACTAAACAATCGCACGGCCGAACCCGAGCAAAACGATTTTTAGCTAAAAAGTAGATAGGTCTTTCTATCGCAAATCCGAGTAGCAAAGTTACTGGTAATAACTGATATGGTTCATTGTTACTTAACCACCATACAGCCCCACATATGAGTAGATAAAGGCCACCATCACCACTTTTTGATAGTCCAAATGCGATTACTTTCAGCCATGAAGGCGATTTACAATTAAACAGAGTTAAAAATAATTGCTCATCTATTTGAGCTACTTTTTTAAGCATATTATTACCATCCATCACTTACTCCTAGCTGCATAATATATGAACACTGTTTTAGCTTAGGTGTTGTAAATAACAATTGCGTGACGCTTTTAAGACACTATTGTTGCTTTTATTGATTCCCTTCTTATTTTGCCTAAATTTACTGCGATTAAGTCGTTGTTATTGCTTATGAGGAGGGTATACTGAGGTATAAATTAATGTACCTTTTGAGGATAAAATAATGGATTACAGCACTTCTGATTTATGCGACCACTTTGCTGATGTGGTTGACGTGCTAGAACCAATGTTCATCAACTTTGGTGGTCGCCACAGTTTTGGTGGTCGCATTAAAACGGTTAAATGTTTTGAAAATAATGAACTGATCCGCGAATTACTTTCTCAAGATGGTACTGGCTTAGTGCTTCTTATTGATGGCGGTGGTTCAACTCGTCGTGCGCTTATCGACATCGAAATAGCCGAACTTGCACTCGAAAACAACTGGAATGGCATTGTTGTATACGGCGCAGTACGTCATGTCGATGAGCTTGAAGAACTTGATTTAGGTATTCAAGCAATTGCCTCAATACCGGTTGCTGCCGACAGCGAAGGTGCTGGCGAAGACGCAATAGGTGTTAACTTTGCTGGTGTATCATTTTTTGATGACGACTTTATTTATGCTGACAGTACTGGCATTGTTTTATCTGCTGAAGAACTAGAATTGGAAATCGTAGAAGCATAACGTGACCAAGCATTTAAAGGTATATGATGAAAGCGCGGTTAAAGCGATTTGCTCTATCCGCGCAAACGAAAAAAAAGCTTGGCAAGCAATGGCCTTGCTCGATACTCAAGTTAATGTGCAACAAGCACTTATTGATGCCGGACAGTTTGGTATTCGCTATGTATTACTCGGTATTTGCGAAGATATTGGCCCCAAAGCAAACCTAGGAAATGGCGGTGCAGACGAAGCGTGGCCGGCTTTTTTAAAGCGTTTTTTAAACCAACCTCATAATCAATTTATTGCTACACAAAAAGTACTTTTATTAGGTGAAGTCAATGTTGATGATCTAATGGCAAAAAGTAAGCAGCTTGATAATCAACAGCCTAAACAGTTAAATCAATTACGAAATTTATGTCAGCAACTCGATGAACGAGTAGAAAATGTATTATCCCTTGTATTTAAAGCAGGTCTTGAGCCAATTATTATTGGCGGGGGGCATAATAACTGCTTAGGTATTATTCGTGCTTTAAGTAAATATAAAAATACACCGGTTAATGCCATAAATTTTGATCCTCATGCCGACTTTAGAGACTGTGAAGGCCGTCACAGTGGCAACGGTTTCCGGTATGCGTACAACGAACAACTCTTAAATAATTATCACGTGATTGGTTTACACGAACTGAAAAACAATCAAGCTATTCTTGAAGCTATGTCTAACGCTAATTTTAAATTTAATAGCTACCAATCGATAAAAGTGAGACGGGATATTACACTCACTCAAGCCGTTAATAATGCACTAAATAGCTTTGATAACTTACCACTTGGAGTTGAAGTAGATTTAGACAGCATTTCTTACATGCCAGTAAGTGCCTATACGTGCAGTGGGTTTAACGTGGACGACAGTGAGCACTTTGTGCATTTAGCCGCTAAAAACCGTCAGTCTCAGTATTTACATTTATGTGAAGCTGCACCAAATCAGCATCCAAATAACGTTGAGAATGGCATACAACACTGTGGGCAAGTAATTAGCGCGCTAGTGAATACCTATTTACAAGCTAAAGAAGGCCTTTAGTAAACGCCTTACTTTTATTGAAATAAAATTAATACTGCTATTTACCGTGAAGTAGGAGGAATATATTCCCCTTGTGTTAACTGCCACTGCTTTAGCCAGCTCATTAAACCAATACTACTCAATGGATGACCAAAGTAATAACCTTGTGCAGCATAAGCATTTAAACTTTTAACAAATCTCAGTTGCTCAAACGTTTCTACGCCCTCAAAAATAACTTTAGTCTTTTGCTGGTTATGCATTTCAACCATGCCACTAATTAAACTGCGTATATTATTTTGATTGCTAAAATCAGCAGTTAACGACGGTGCAACTTTAATATACTCAACAGCTAAATTGGGTAATTTAGACAGTAGTACTGGATTATCACCGAGCCCATCAACACAGACTTTTAATCCAATGTTATTGAGCCTAGCAATCATCGCCCTACCTTTATTATCTAAATTGGTAAAAATGTGTAACGGGCATTCAACAATTAAATCCCCAGCCTCAAGTTGATGTTCACTTGTGATGCGGTCAACAAACTCAACAAACTCTTCATTAAGCATTTCAGGACCAAATACATTAATACTAAGCGGTATTGCTATCCCTTCTATACGCAATGCCATTGCGAGTTCTGCCGCACGCTCTATCACAAAAGTAGCTAATGGATAAGCCAATCCTGCAATTCTAATATCATCAATAAATCTATTTGCAGATAAAATACCTTGCTTTGGATGCTGCCAACGTAACAACAGTTCTAAAAATTCTATTTTTCCATCATCATTACGAATAATTGGTTGAAAATAGAGCTCTAGTTCACTTGAAAAGTCGATATTAGCTAACTCTTTTAAGCGTGCTTGTTGCTCTAGTTGCTCTACCATCATTTGCTGATGATACGGGACCACCTTTCGTTGAGGGTGACTATCAAGCGCTAAATATGCGTAGGAGATTAAATCATCAAAATTATTTTCTTGTGCCCCGCAATCCACATAACTTGCTCGTGCGTTAACCTCTACGGTACAGTTTGCAACGTTGAAAGGTTTTAATGTTGCACCAAGAATGTGCTCTATAACGTGCTCATGAAGATGATTTTGAGTCGCCAAACTACAAATAAAGGCAAAGTTAAGTCCACCTAAATGCGCCAGTTTTTCTTGTGACCCTAAATCAACAATCTCATCGTTTTCTAATAGTTTTTTTATTCTATTTGCTGATTGAGTCAGTAATAAGTCACCGAAATCTCGCCCTATTTGCTGGTTAACTTGTTCAAAGCCCTCTAGGCGAATAATGACTAGTGCTGCCTTTATGGGTGTATCATCACACCAGGCATAATAGCCTTCTCGTAACTTTTTTCTGTCTGCAAAGCTAGAAAGAGGTGAATTTTCAATAAATATTTCTTGCGCTTTATCTTCGACAATCACTTCCTCAGCCAATTCATCTTCACTGATAAAACCGGCAACAGCTAAGAATAAAATAGCGATAACAATCCAAAATAAAGGGATTGCTAATAATAAATGTGCAGAAAAAAGTACAACAAATAACAAACTAGCAAACGAGCTGATGATGATCAGAGTCCAATTACTACGCTCAAACGTCTGCCACAAATGAAAACAAAACCCAAAGGCAAGTAAAATAGCTAACCAAGCATTACCCAGACTTAAAATTGCTAAACCAACAGCAGCAATGCATAGGTAGCTAAACTTCATACCGCTATTTTTTATAGTAAATAAGGACGCGATCATCGCCATTAACAAGGCACCACTAAAAAATATCGGGAAGTTACTGTCGGTTAAAAAACTCAAATTAGCACCACTTGTACTCGCTAAAAAATTCAATAAAAGCATGTTTATTATGGACGAAATTAATACTAACTAAGTTTACCCAAAATCCATAAGTTTAACAGTCTATTTACGCCAAATTGGTAACTTAATTGTGACGGATGATTTATTTGCCAATGCGCAATGTCAGCTCTTGCGCCAACCTTTAAAACACCACGCTCATCTAACCCTAGAGCCTTAGCTGCATTTCGAGTAACACCAGCTAATGCTTGCTCAGGTGTTAATCTAAATAATGTGCACGCCATGTTCATCATTAAGTGCACTGAACATAGGGGAGATGTACCTGGGTTAAAATCACTCGCAATAGCTATCGGTACTTTATATTGATTAAGTAATTCAATAGGTGGGAATTTAGTTTCTCTTAAAAAATAAAATGCGCCTGGCAATAACACCGCTACCGTCCCAGCGTCTGCCATAGCTTTTACACCCTCTTCACCTAGATGCTCTATATGATCCGCCGAAAGGCCTTTGAACTGCGCCACCAGCTCAGCACCATGTTGATTAGATAACTGTTCAGCATGGCATTTTACTGGGAGGTTATGCTTTTTAGCTGCCTGGAAAACACGCTTGGTTTGCGAATAACTAAAGCCTACATTTTCACAAAATACATCGACTGCATCAGCAAGATTATTAGCCACTACCTGATCAAGCATGTCAGTACATACCAAATCAATATATTCATCAGCACGGCCTTTGTATTCAGGCGGTAGAGCATGCGCCCCTAAAAAAGTAGTTTTAATATCAATAGGGTGATGTTCACCTAATAAACGAGCGACTTCTAATATTTTTATCTCGTTTTCAGTATCTAGTCCATAGCCTGATTTTATTTCAACGGTTGTTACACCTTCTTTTAACAACGTATTTAAGCGATCTTTTGCATCAACAAATAGCTGTTCACGATCGGCTGCTCTTGTGGCTTTAACCGTACTTGCTATGCCACCGCCTTGTGCTGCGATTTGCTCATAACTTACACCCTGCAAGCGCTGTTCAAACTCTTGCGATCTTGAACCTGCAAATACTAAGTGCGTATGACAGTCTATTAGGCTTGGCGTTAACCATTGTCCTTTTACACTCAATGTCGGCGTTGCAAACACATCAAAACTAGGCAATATTGATTGCTCTCCAATCCACGCAATTTTACCATTTTTAATGGCTATAGCAGCATTTTCAATTGCGCCATAAGGGGCATTTATATTGCTATCCATAGTGGCAATATTGGCATCAGTTAAAAGTAAGTCGATTTCTTCTAACTCATAATTTTGTGTTGTGCTTTGCATATTGCAGCCCTTTTTACATCGTGAATAATGAAAATATAGTCTAACAATCCATCTTGTATATACAAGATAATTGTGTCATCTTATTTATATAGTTTATTTTTAATGTAACCATAAATTTAATGACGACACCTAAATTTGCGCAAATAAAACAATTCATTGTCGATAAAATTCGCAGCGGTACGTGGCAAGAAAACCAACGTGTTCCCTCTGAAAACGAACTAAGTAGTCAATTTAGTGTAAGCAGGATGACAGCCCGCAGAGCACTAAGCGAATTAACCGAGGCTGGTATTTTAACCCGCAGCCAAGGGTTAGGTACATTTGTAGCTACATTTAAATCGCAGTCATCGTTACTTGAAATAAAAAATATTGCTGATGAAGTAAAAGAGCGTAACGGCAACTACACCTGTAGCGTACTCATACTCGAATCAATAAATGCAGTCGCACCTATTGCCATTGCACTTGGTGTTGAGGTTGACAGTGTTGTATATCGAAGTGTACTTGTGCATAACGAAAACGACAGCCCTTTGCAGCTAGAAGAGCGTTTTGTAAATCCTGCCCTTGCGACTGGCTACTTACAACAAGACTTTAGCATGCTTACACCTCATGAATATCTATCTAGTGTTGCCCCACTTACCCAAGCAAGGCATACCGTAGAGGCTATTATGCCAAACAGCGAAATGTGCCAATGGTTAAACTTATATAACGAAGAGCCATGCTTACAAGTTATTCGACGCACATGGTCTATTAACGGCATTGTAAGCTTTGCGCGCCTTGTATCACCAGGCAGTAAATATCGCTTAGGTGGTCACTTAACATTTAAAAAATAACAAACAATAGCGCTTACTGCGCTTTTTTTATAACAAATCACCTTGTATATACAACAGGAGAAAAACATGAACAACCGACTCGACACAAGTCGCGTAATACGTGCACCTCATGGCGATAAAATAAGTGCTAAAAGCTGGCAAACTGAAGCAGCTAAGCGCATGCTAATGAATAATTTAGACCCTGAAGTAGCAGAACATCCTCATGCACTTGTTGTATATGGTGGTATTGGCCGAGCGGCTCGTGATTGGCCAAGTTATGACAAAATTATAGAAACCCTCGATAGACTCGAAAGCGACGAAACCCTGCTTGTACAATCAGGAAAACCCGTTGGTGTATTTAAAACCCACTGTAATGCCCCTCGCGTGCTTATTGCTAACTCAAATCTTGTTCCACACTGGGCAAATTGGGAGCACTTTAATGAGCTCGATAAAAAAGGCTTGATGATGTACGGGCAAATGACGGCGGGTTCTTGGATTTATATTGGCTCGCAAGGCATAGTACAAGGAACTTACGAGACCTTTGTAGCTATGGCAAAGCAACACTTTGCAGGTAGCGCTAGTGGTAAGTGGGTATTAACAGGTGGCCTTGGTGGTATGGGCGGTGCGCAACCACTTGCAGCTACAATGGCTGGCTTTAGTGCACTGGTTGTTGAATGTGATGAAAGCCGTATCGATTTTCGTATAAAAACAGGCTACGTTGATGTAAAAGCAACAAGTCTTGAACACGCACTGCAATTAATAACCGATGCATGTGTTAAAGGTAAAGCCCTCTCAGTGGGTTTACTAGGTAACGCTGCCGATATTTTTAGTACACTGGTTAAAACAGGCATTACCCCTGATGTAGTCACAGATCAAACATCTGCTCACGACCCATTGAATGGTTACTTACCACAAAACTGGACAATGGAGCACGCTGCAAAAATGCGTGAGCAAGATCCAAAAGCCGTAGTAAAAGCTGCTAAACAATCAATGGCAGTCCAAGTTAAAGCTATGCTGGCACTACAAAAAGCCGGTGCCGCCACTACTGATTACGGTAATAATATTCGTCAAATGGCGTTTGATGAGGGTGTTACCAACGCATTTGATTTTCCTGGATTTGTACCTGCCTATATTCGCCCTTTATTTTGTGAAGGTATTGGACCATTTAGATGGGTAGCATTATCGGGCGACCCTGAAGATATATATAAAACCGACGCTAAAGTAAAAGAGCTTATTCCTAATGATGCACATTTGCATAACTGGCTTGATATGGCGCGGGAACGCATACAATTCCAAGGTCTACCTGCACGTATTTGCTGGGTTGGACTTAAAGATAGAGCGCGCCTTGCACTGGCCTTTAATGAAATGGTTAAAAATGGCGAACTTAAAGCCCCTATCGTTATTGGTCGCGATCACCTCGATTCTGGTTCAGTTGCCAGCCCTAACCGCGAAACAGAGAGCATGAAAGATGGCTCAGATGCAGTATCAGATTGGCCATTACTCAACGCACTACTTAATACCGCAAGTGGCGCTACTTGGGTGTCACTTCATCATGGTGGCGGTGTAGGCATGGGATTTAGTCAGCACGCTGGTGTAGTTATTGTTGCCGATGGTACTGATGAAGCTAAAGAGCGTATTGCTCGCGTACTGTGGAATGACCCTGCAACGGGTGTAATGCGCCATGCTGATGCTGGATACGACATAGCAAAAAACTGCGCTAAAGAGCAAAATTTAGACCTACCTATGTTAAACGAGGAATGATCATGTTCGAACTTACTCTCACACCCGGATCACTTGATTTAAACACACTAAGAAAAATTAATAATTCACCGGTAAAGTTAAGCCTTGCAAAGCATGCCGAGTCGCAAATAGCAGCCAGCGCGCAAACCGTTCAAAACGTTATTAATGAACACCGCACTGTATATGGAATTAACACCGGCTTTGGATTATTAGCCAATACTAAAATTGCCGATGACGAACTTGAATTATTACAGCGCTCCATTGTACTTTCACACGCTGCGGGCATTGGCGAATACATGGATGACAGCACAGTAAGGTTAATGATCACCTTAAAAGTAAATTCGCTTTCGCGCGGCTATTCGGGCATTCGTCTGCAAGTAATCAAATTTTTTATGCAGCTGCTTAGTAGCGAAGTATATCCATGCGTGCCTAAAAAAGGCTCCGTGGGGGCATCGGGAGATTTAGCTCCTCTTGCGCATATGTGCCTACCTCTATTAGCTGAAGGTCAAATGCGACATAAAGGAGAAATAATTAGCGCAGCACAAGGGTTAAAAATAGCGGGACTTGAACCCCTAACACTTGCAGCCAAAGAAGGCTTAGCATTATTAAATGGTACACAAGCGTCGACTGCGTTTGCACTTCAGGGGCTATTTAGAAGCGAGAACTTATATGCACAAAGCTGCGTTATCGGCTCAATAAGCATAGAAGCTGCAATGGGCAGTCGCGCGCCATTTGATGCACGTATTCATGATATTCGTGGTCAGCGCGGACAAATAGACACCGCTCAAGTATTTAGAGACCTACTCGATACGCACTCTCAAATTAGTGATTCCCACGTCAATTGTGAAAAAGTACAAGATCCATACTGCCTTCGCTGCCAACCTCAAGTGCTAGGTGCTTGCCTAACTCAGATACGCCAAGCTGCAGAAGTGTTGCTATGCGAGTCGAACGGTGTAACCGACAATCCGCTAGTTTTTGCCGATGTAGGCGACATAATATCGGGAGGTAACTTTCATGCAGAGCCCGTTGCAATGGCCGCCGATAACTTAGCTATCGCAATTGCCGAAATTGGCGCATTAGCAGAAAGGCGAATTGCATTACTTATCGATTCAAACCTATCCAAATTACCGCCATTTTTAGTTGAAAACGGCGGTGTAAATTCAGGATTTATGATTGCCCAAGTTACCGCAGCAGCGCTTGCGTCAGAAAACAAATCATTAGCGCATCCGGCTTCGGTCGATAGCTTGCCTACATCTGCAAATCAAGAAGATCATGTTTCTATGGCAACCTTTGCAGCAAGGCGCTTAGATGAAATGGCCAATAATACCCAAGGTGTTTTGGCAATAGAATGGTTAGCATCGGTTCAAGGGCTAGAATTTAGAAAGCCGCTTGAACCATCAAATAAAGTGCAAAGCGCTAAAGCGTTGTTACGCGAACATGTGAGTTATTATGATAAAGACCGCTACTTTGCTCCCGATATCGAAGCTGCTAATACATTACTAAGTGAAGGTAAGCTATGCGACTTCATAGAGAGCAGTCCCCTGCCTTCAGCATATTAAATACCGTGCTGATAGCTAAACCCTAAGGCTTCAATGGCTGAGCCTAATACTTTGCGCTCAGCCGAATCAGTTCCTGTAAACGTTGGCATTTCACCACCATGTTGCTGACACTTCATCGCGTAATATTCAGCTTTTGTGGGGTGCGCAGGATTAACCACATTATAAATATTTTGCCCTACTTGCCAGTGCTCTATCACCGCAAAAATAGCATTAATTACATCTTGTTGATGCACCATATTTACTACTTGCTCACTTGATGTATTGAGCTCTTTGCCTGCCACAAAACGCCCCGGCTCTCTATTAGGCCCTAGTAAGCCAGCTAAACGAAGTACTTTGCCATCTTGTTCAAGCACTTGCTCTTCAGCTTCATAGAGCTTTATTTGGCGCTCGTTTGTGCATGAAATATCGCTACTTTCGCTATACACACCAGGCTCTTGATCGTATACCCCGGTTGATGAGCACAATAAAAAGCCCTTTGCGTTTAACTCCTTTGAAAGCTTAAGCGCTGCGGTGAGTGTTTCAGGATAATTACTTTTACTGTGCCTGCTACGTGGTGGAATAGCACATACCCAATAAGCATCTTGTAAATCAATTTGATGTGTTAGTTGCCCATCTTCAAGTGCAAACTGACGTTCAAAATCAAACTCGTGTATATCTGTTCTATGCGTTCCTTGTACTTGCCAATCAGCTTTTTGCGCACTTACGCATAAAGCATGTCCTAACCAACCTGCACCTAATACTACCAATTTATTGCTTTTATTTTTCATTTTCACCTAAACCTTTATTTTATAAGGAAAACAAGTGTAAAAACCTAACTTTAATTCAAATTAAAACTAGATATAATTATAACCACTCTACTAAATCAAAAGCGTATGTGCACTGATGTAAAAAATTATTTTACAAAAACCAATCAATCATTTTTGAAGTATTGTTGTTGGTTAATCAAATAGATTAGGTGCAAAAATAGCGCGTTTAGAATTCATATCCATGCGTTAAATTTAAGCATGAATGCCTCCCTTGTTTTTAATTTATTTAGCACCATATCTTTACAGTTCGCTACTATTTTTACTGTAATTGGGTAATACAAAGTTATTTTTACGAACCAGATCAAATTTTTCGATTTTATATACAGATCTTTTTATTGAGATAGTTTGTTGTTTGGCAGAGTCTGGTATAGTAGCGCACGTAATAAACAGTGCTTTTTAGCGGTTTAATACAAAATTGCTAATTAATATGTTCTAAGTGTTACTTAAAAGCATATATTAATTACCAATTATTAAAAATGGGTTAGCCGATACTCGGCTGACAAAGAATACATTGTAACGGTTTTATCATGATATCTAATTTATTTACCAAGCTTTTTGGTAGTCGCAATGACCGCACTATTAAAAACTTTAGAAAGACGGTCGCGCTAATTAATGCGCTAGAAACGCAACTTGAAGCGCTTTCTGATGAAGATTTAAAAGCTAAAACAGCCGAGTTTAGAGAACGTTACGATAACGGGCAAAGTCTAGACGATATTTTACCTGAAGCCTTTGCCGTGGTGCGTGAAGCGTCAAAACGCGTTAATGGCATGCGCCACTTTGACGTACAGCTATTAGGCGGCATGGTTTTACATGAAGGCCGCATCGCAGAGATGCGTACTGGTGAAGGTAAAACACTTACAGCGACTTTACCTGCTTATTTAAATGGTTTAACCGGTAAAGGCGTTCACGTAATTACCGTGAATGACTATCTTGCTAAGCGTGATGCCGAAACAAACCGTGCGTTGTTTGAATTTTTAGGCCTTACTGTAGGCTGTAACGTACCTGGTATGATGCCACAGCAGAAAAAGTTAGCGTACACTGCTGATATTACTTACGGTACAAATAACGAATTTGGTTTTGACTATCTTCGTGACAACATGGCTTTTAGCATTGATGAACGAGTTCAACGTCCATTATTCTATGCTGTAGTCGATGAAGTGGATTCAATCTTAATTGATGAAGCACGTACCCCCCTTATTATTTCAGGCCCAGCTGAGGATAGCTCTGAGCTATACACTGAAATAAACACCATCGTGCCTTTACTTGAACTTCAAGAAAAAGAAGACGAAGAAGGTATTGAAGGCGACGGCGATTACACGATTGATGAAAAGTCTAAGCAAGTTCATTTAACAGAACGCGGTCAAATTAAAGTAGAAGAGCTACTTACTGAGCGCGGCTTAATTGAAGAAGGCGATTCGCTTTATTCAGCAGCAAGCATTACGCTACTAAGCCATGTTTATGCCGCCCTTCGTGCTCATAAGCTATACCAAAAAGATGTTGATTACGTTGTAAAAGAAAACGAAGTAATCATTATCGATGAGCATACGGGTCGTTCAATGGAAGGTCGACGTTGGTCAGAAGGTTTACACCAAGCTGTTGAAGCTAAAGAAGGTGTGAAAATTCAAAATGAAAACCAAACGCTTGCCTCTATTACGTTCCAAAACTACTTCCGTTTATACGAAACATTAGCAGGTATGACAGGTACTGCCGATACTGAAGCATTTGAATTTCAGTCAATCTACGGCCTAGACACTGTTGTTATGCCAACTAATAAGCCGATGGTTCGTGACGATCGCGCCGATTTAGTTTACCTAACGCAAGAAGAAAAATACGAAGCTATTTTAATTGATATTAAAGATTGCCAAGAGCGCGGACAACCTGTGCTAGTTGGTACTATTTCAATTGAAAGCTCTGAGTATCTATCGCAGTTTTTACGCAAAGAAAAAATTAAGCACAACGTACTTAATGCTAAATTTCATGCGCAAGAAGCTGACATCGTTTCAGATGCTGGCCTACCAGGGACAGTAACAATTGCAACAAACATGGCCGGTCGTGGTACCGATATCGTGTTAGGTGGTAACTGGAACAGTGAAGTTGAAAAACTTGAAAACCCAACTGATGAGCAAATTGCTGAAATTAAAGCAGCGTGGAAAATTCGCCATGATGCAGTAATTGATGCCGGCGGTTTACATATCATAGGTACTGAACGTCACGAATCTCGTCGTATAGACAACCAATTACGTGGTCGTTCTGGTCGTCAAGGTGATGCTGGTTCAAGCCGTTTTTACTTATCGATGGACGATGCGCTAATGCGTATATTTGCCGGTGAGCGCATGACTAACATGATGCGTAAACTCGGTATGCAACGCGGTGAAGCAATTGAACATCCATGGGTAAACCGTGCGATTGAAAATGCACAGCGTAAAGTAGAGGCACGTAACTTCGACGTTCGTAAGCAACTACTTGAGTACGATGATGTAGCAAACGACCAACGTCGTGTTGTTTACTCTCAGCGTAACGAACTACTTGAAGAAGGTGATATTTCAGAAACTATTACTGCAATTCGTGGTGACGTACTTAGCAATACAATTGATCAGTACATTGCACCACAAAGCCTTGCTGAAATGTGGGATATTCCTGGCCTTGAAGAGCGTTTAAAACAAGACTTCTTAATTGAGTTACCTATTACTCAGTGGTTAGCAGATGACAATAAACTATACGAAGAAAAACTTCGTGAGCGTATTGAGCAGGCGGTTGAGCAGTCATACAAGCAAAAAGAAGAGCAAGTTGGCGATTCTGTTTTACGTCAATTCGAAAAAGCGATTATGCTACAGAGCCTTGATCAGCATTGGAAAGATCATCTTGCTGCAATGGATCATTTACGCCAAGGTATTCATTTACGTGGTTACGCGCAAAAGAATCCTAAGCAAGAGTACAAGCGTGAATCGTTTGAGCTGTTCTCTGAAATGCTTGAAAACTTGAAAGTAGATGTTGTAAGCATTCTAAGTAAAGTACAAGTACGCGCAGAAGAAGATGTTGAAAAAGTAGAAGAGCAACACCGTAAAAGTGAAAATGCTCCTCGCGAATACCAACATGAAGAAGCTGAGCACGTAGGTGGCGAAGCGCCAGAAACAGCGACAGTAATGGCTCGTACAGAACCAAAAGTAGGTCGTAATGACCCTTGTCCTTGTAAATCAGGTCAAAAATTCAAACAGTGTTGCGGTAAATTAAAATAACCCAATATTGTCAGTAGCTTATTAAAAAGCGGCGCTAGCGTCGCTTTTTTTTATGGAGTTTTAAAGTAATGACTATAGAAATTGTACATGTAGCTGTTGGTGTTATTAAGAAAAATAACGCTATATTCATTTGTAAACGTGCAGATGAACAACATCAAGGCGGTTTATGGGAATTTCCTGGTGGTAAAGTCGAAGCTGGAGAAAGTGTGTTTGTTGCACTTAAACGCGAGCTTATTGAAGAAGTTGGACTAACCATTCACAGCTCTAGCCAATTGATGGTGATTGAACATGACTACGGCGATAAATGCGTTAAATTAGATGTACACGTAGTAAGTAACTTTAGCGGTGAGGCACATGGCGCTGAAGGGCAACCTAGCGAATGGGTAGCAATTACTGAATTAGAAAATTATGATTTTCCTGAAGCGAATGCTGAAATTATCGAAAAAATAGTTGCCCGATACGCATAAAAAAGAGCATAAGTGAGCACAATGAATATCTCAATACAAAATAAGCTAAGCGAACTGTTAGCACTGCCTCCTGAGTTAACTCAAGTTAGTGCGATTGGTAGCGGCCATATAAATAGTACATGGCTACTTACAAGTATTGATAAACAGTTTATTGTGCAAAAACTAAATACTGAGGTATTTAAAAACCCTGCTCAGTTAGTGAGTAATGCAAAACTAATTGAGCAGCATTTAAATGCTAAACAACTGCAAAATAATTACCCGCTTGAAATAATCAAACATATAGCTACACAAAACGACGAACACTTAATAAAAATTGATAATGCGTATTATCGCGTCCTTAACTATATTAGCGATAGCTACAGCGAAGACGTTGTTAAAAATACCCAGCAGAGCGAGCAAGCGGCTTACGCCTTTGCCGTATTTGCTCATGTATTACAAGATTTTGATGCGCAACAGCTACACACTGTAATTCCTGATTTTCATAACTTAGCGATGCGCTTTGAGCAATTAAATACCGCAATCACTAACAACGTAGTTAATAGAGTAAAGCACTGCGCTAGTGAAATAGAGTATTGCTTAACGCAGCAGCATTTAATTACTGAGCTTAGTCAGGTAGCTAAACACATACCGCTTAGAGTGTGTCATAACGATACAAAAATAAATAATATGCTGTTTTGTAATATAACTCACAAAGCAAAAGCAGTTATTGATTTAGACACCTGTATGGCAGGATTTTGGCTTTATGACTTTGGTGACATGGTACGTACATTTTGCTCCCCCGAAGCCGAGGATTCAACAGACTTACACAACGTTGTTATTCGAAAAGATATATTTTCAGCCATTGTTAAAGGCTATGTAACGCCATTAAAAAGTAGCATGAGCACAAAAGAACAAGACAGCCTGCTGCTAGGCGCTAAAATAATGCCACTCATGTTAAGTGTGCGCTTTTTAACTGATTACTTAAATAACGATGTGTACTTTAAAGTATCTCATGCAGAGCATAATTTAGAGCGAGCACAAAACCAACTCGCGCTTTATAAAAACATACTGAGTAACGAAGAATGGATGCACGCGTGCTTAGTCGATGAACAAATTCAAGATACAAAAAAACCAGTAAGCTAAAAACTTACTGGTTTTTTGTTATTTATAGCAATGCAATTACCAGATTTTTACGCGGTCTTCTGGTTTGATATACATTTTATCACCTTCTTTTACGTCAAACGCTTCGTAAAACTCAGGCATGTTCGACAAGATACCGATTACACGGTAGTGGCTTGGTGAATGAGGGTCTGTTAATAAACGATTACGTAACTCTTCATCGCGGTAGTTACGACGCCAGATTTGTGACCAACCCATAAAGAAACGTTGATCGCCTGTGTAACCATCTATCACGGGTGCTTTTTTATCACCTAAAGAGAGCATATACGCTTTATGCGCAACGGTTAATCCACCTAAGTCACCAATGTTTTCGCCAAGCGTTAGCTCACCATTAACACTTGCATCTTCAAATGGTTTATATTCGTTATACTGTGCAACTAAAGCCGCTGTACGCTCTTCAAATTGCTTAAGGTCAGTCTCACTCCACCAGTTACGTAAGTTACCGTCACCGTCGTATTTAGCACCTTGGTCGTCAAAACCGTGGCCAAGCTCATGCCCAATTACCGCGCCAATTGCGCCGTAGTTTACAGCATCATCCGCTTCTAAATTAAAGAATGGCGGTTGTAAAATAGCGGCAGGAAATACAATTTCGTTGTTTACTGGGTTGTAATAAGCATTGACTGTTTGCGGAGTCATGTGCCATTCAGAGCGATCAACTGGTTTACCCAATTTAGCAATCATATCTGCGTATGCCCATTCGCTATAACGGATGTAATTACCTACTAGCTCATCTGAGTTAATCTCTAGCTCTGAGTAATCTTTCCACGTGTCTGGGTAACCAATCTTAGGCGTAAATTTGTCTAATTTTTCTTTCGCTGCAAGCTTTGTTTCAGGGCTCATCCACTCAAGATTTTCAATAGCAACGCCATAACCTTTAATTACGTTATCAACTAACTCTTCCATGCGTGCTTTAGCTTCTGGCGGGAAGTTATCTTTAACGTATACCTTACCTAAAATCTCACCAAGTACACTGTTAGATGCATCAACCGCTTGCTTCCAAAGAGGTGCTTGTTCTTCTACGCCACGAAGTGTTGTGCTGTAAAAGTCAAAGTTAAGGTTAACTAAATCTTCGCTAAGTAGCTCTGCATAACCACTTACAAAATGAAATTTTAAGTAGTTTTTCCACGTCGCTAAATCAGTATCTTTGTAAATAGTAGCAAGTGCTTCTAAGTAGCTTGGTTGACGTACAATAATATCACTTGTACTCACACCTGCATCTTTAAAGAATGCAGCTAAATCAAGCTCCCCCATCAGCTTACTAGCATCTGCTACTGTCATCTTGTTATAAGATTTAGTTGCATCACGGCTTTGCACACGGCTCCACTGAGCATCAGCTAGTGTTTTTTCAAATGCAAGTACGCTCTTGGCAGCTTCTGCTGCATTTTTAACGCCTGATTTTGCTAAAACATCTGTGATGTATTGCTCGTAAGAAGCACGAATTTTAGTGAATTTTTCGTCATCGTTTAAGTAATAATCACGATCTGGTAAACCAAGACCCGACTGAGATAAATACAATGCATACTCGCTCGAGTTTTTAGCATCGTTATTTACAAACCAACCAAACGGTAAAGTACCGCCTTGTTTTTGAATTTTAGCCATTAAACCCACTAAATCAGCTTTAGATTTAACGCTATCAATTGTATCTAATGAAGGTTGTAATGGCGTAATACCTAGCTCATTACGCGCAGATTGATTCATGTAGCTTTTATAAAATGCGCCAATTTTATACTCATCGCTGCCTTTTTTAGCGGCCTTATTCGCGGCTGCGTTTTCAAGGGCAATTTTCATCGCTTTTTGTGACTCATCATATAGCTGCGAAAAAGAACCGTAGTTAGACTTATCACCTGGTATTTCAGTTTTTGCTAACCACTGTCCATTTACATGATAATAAAAATCGTCTTGTGCGCGTACTGAACTATCCATATTCGCTAGTTCAATACCAAGCTCTAGTGGCTTTTCAGCGGGTGCTGTTACTACAGGAGTATCGGTTACTTTAGTTTCTTGTTGTTTTTCACCACAACCTACTAGACCAAGTGCAAGCGCTATGCTCGCAGCGGCCATTGTTACTTTATTCATAATGATTCCGTTTGTTAGTTAGAATTAAATCATACCAATCTGCTTATGTATGGGGTCTATTTAACGTTAAGAAAATTACGCTAGAACTAGGCAAAAGTTTTTGTATCTAGTTGTTCTAAATAAAAAATTTTTAACGACGTTATAGTGCAATTTAATTCGTTAAATTGATCAAAGATTTATGCAGGTTGGTATCACATACCAACTCCATTAAATTCTTGAATATAGCAGGAGTAAAAATAGCACTGCCTGTACGCTTTTACTTAATGGAATGGGTATCAAGGGAGCTTTAAATAATAAAGCACACCACGCAGTATCATAAACCTCATTAAGCCAACAATAAAATGGAATATGTAACAAAGTATTTTGAATGCGGTGAGCTGCAAAATTAGCCCCACCAATAACAAGATGGTGGGTAGTTAAGGCTTGCTTTTATTTTTTCCGTGAAGTGCTAAACGCTCTAGTTTTTCTTTTAAAGAAGGGGGTGCAGAAGATGCTATCGCGTTTAAGTAATCCGCTGTTTGCTCACTCATTTTACGAGAGTTGGTAACTGCAGGACTGCCCGACTTATTCGCTGTACTTAATCTTTGAGTTGCTTGAGGATTTGCAGTTATTTTTATTTGCCCGAGTTCTGCCATTCCGGCAGCTCTAAAATGTGAAAGCATATCCATTTTTAAATAATTAAGCCTAAGCGCGATAGGTGCAGACACGGCTTCTATCATTAGCGTACCGTCTCGGTAATTACTGACTCGGCATTTATCACCCAATTTAGGACCTAAAAAATCTTTAAGTAGTGTTTGCTGTGTATCAAGTGCTTGGCTTTTGCCTGCATAAGCCGATAAACGATTATTTAACCCCGCCATAATATCGGTTAGCGGTTTTGGTGCATATCTATCTTTAGCCATTTTACACCTCGTAAAACTTACACATTACATTGATACCAATTTTATTAAAAACATAAGCATTCTAGCCGATTAAATAACTCACTAATTTAATGCAATTGGTATACTTAAACCCAAAGAAAACACCCTGAGTTTAAGTATACACCTCGTATTAATACTACGCGCCGGCTATTTGCATTTGCTCTATTAGTACTGAGCCTGTTTGAATACCACCACGGCGTTCTATATCACCACCAATGGCGGAAATACCTTTAAACATGTCTTTTAAATTACCAGCAATGGTAATTTCGCTTACCGGATATTGAATTTCACCATTTTCAACCCAAAAACCAGCAGCACCACGAGAGTAGTCACCCGTTACGGTATTTACGCCCTGCCCCATTAGCTCTGTAACTAATAAGCCAGTGTCCATGGTTTTTAATAGTGCAGTTAAATCGTTATGAGTTTGCTCAACAAGCCAGTTATGTATACCGCCAGCATGTCCTGTTGGCATCATGTTCATTTTACGCGCGGCATAACTTGCTAGTAAATACGTTTGTAACTCGCCGCCTTGAATAATTTCTCTATCGAATGTTTTAACACCTTCGCTATCAAACGGTGACGATGCCAACCCTTTTAAAATATGTGGGCGCTCAGCAATATTCACACAATTACTAAATACCTGAGTGCCTAAGCTATCAAGTAAAAAACTTGATTTACGATAAAGTGCGCCACCACCAATTGCCGACACCAAGTGACCAAACAATGAATTTGCAATATCGGCTCTAAAAATAACAGGCACTTTCATTGTGCCTAACTTTTGGCTGTTTAATTTAGCCAAAGTTTCAGCTGCCGCTTCAAGACCCACTGCCGCCGCATCATTTAAACCAGCCTGATCGCGTGCAACCGTATAAGCAGAGTCGCGCTGCATATGCTCGCCATCTTGACCTATTACCATAGTACTAATACTGTGACGAGTACGTGGAAAGCCTGCAATTAAACCGTGGCTGTTACCATAAACACGTAATCCCTGATGCGATGAAAAACTCGCACCATCAGAGTTAACAATGCGCTCGTCTGCATTTAATGCAGCTTGCTCAGCAGCATGACAAAGCTCAATACCTTCCTCAGGGCTTACATCCCAAGGATGGTATAAATCTAAATCTTTAGGATTAAATTCAAGTAACTCTTTATCAGCAACGCCGTTGAATGGATCATCCGATGTAAATTTGGCTATATCAATCGCTTTTTCGACTACCGTGCGCAATGTTTTTGGATTTAAATCAGCCGTTGACGCCGAACCTTTATTGTTACCAACATATACACTAATGCCTAAGCCGCCATCTTGGTTAAACTCAATGGTTTCTACTTCACCCATTCGTGTGCTAACCGATAAACCAGACGTGCTAGACATAGCAGCTTCTGCAGCTGTAGCGCCTAATTTTTTAGCATGTTCGAGTACTTCTGCTACCGCATCTTTAACTTGCGATATTTGAGAATAAATTGGATCGTTTTGTTGGCTTTTCATAAATTAAGTCCTGAGCCTTAGAGGCAGAATGCACACATTTCTTATATTTAAATGCTAACACACTCAATGCATCACATCAGCTAATATTCCTAAGTATCATATTCATGTATAATGGTAAAAGTTATTTTTATTTAAGAGCACCCCATGGCAAAGAAAAAAGGCAAGCCTGCTGAAATTGAAGAAGAAATTGAATATGTATCAAGAACGGAGCTTAAACGCGAAGCGCAAGAGTTTCATCAGTTAGGTACTGAAATTGCCAAAATGGGTAAAAAACAGCGCGAACGCCTGCCATTAAATGACGATTTAAAAGAAGCGATGGTTGTTGCTGATAAAATAAGTAACAAAAGCGACGCGTACCGCCGCCACTTAAACTACATCGCTAAAACACTGCGTACTGTAGAAAACATTGATGATATTAAAGCGATTATCAATGTGATGCTTAATAAAAATAACCAAGCTGAAGTATTGGTCAAAAAAATTGAGCAATTACGTTCAGATTTAATTGAGCAAGGTGATGACCTTATCAATGAGACTATTGAGCAGTTTCCATCTCTTGATCGTCAACAAATGCGCCAATTAGTTCGTAATGCAGCAAAAGAAGCGAAAGCTGAAAAGCCAGGTAAAGGTTATAAAGAATTATTTCAATACCTTAAAGATGCTCATACTATTACGTATTAATTAGGTCGTATTAAGTTATATTTTATTAAAAAAGGTGCTTCGGCACCTTTTTTGTTATAGATCAAACCGCCTTCCTGAGTACTTTTTTATAATCCCCCCTAAATAAATACTTAGGTGCGCGTGATGATTAAACTTCCACAATGGGATGAAACCCTAATAAACAAATATAATGTGTCTGGTCCGCGTTATACCTCTTATCCCACGGCTTTATCACTGCGTGACGGGTACCAGCAACAAGACCTACTAAGCGCTATAGAATCGTCAACAAGTCGCACTCTTTCTTTATATATTCACATCCCGTTTTGTAGTCAGCTGTGCTACTACTGTGGCTGTAATAAAATAATTACCCGCCATCAATCTAAGGCAGATACGTATCTCGACTTTTTAGCAAAAGAAATTACTGCCCAAGCGCCTTTATTTAAGAACTACACGGTTGAGCAATTACATTTAGGTGGTGGTACTCCCACCTTTTTAACCGCAAAACAAATGACCCGTTTAATTAAGCTTTTAGAACAACACTTTAATTTTACACGCACAACAGAGCGCGGCATTGAAATAGACCCACGCTCACTTTCCGATAATATGCTTGTTGATTTAAGGATGCTTGGCCTTAACCGCGTCTCGTTTGGTATTCAAGACTTTAACGATGACGTACAACTTGCTGTTAATCGCCCGCAAAATGCAGATACGGTCAAGCAATTAATTACACAAGCTCGTGAGTTGGGGTTTCAATCTATTAATGCAGATATGATTTACGGGCTCCCTCTGCAAACACCAGAGAGCTTTAGGCAAACTATAGAGCAACTTATTGAGCTAAGCCCTGACAGAGTATCAGTGTTTAACTATGCGCATTTACCTGAGCGCTTTGCCGCACAGCGTAAGATTAAAGATGCAGATTTACCCAGTGCACATAATAAGCTCACCATGTTTAAAAATACGCTGGAGCAGATGACGCAAGCAGGCTATCAATTTATTGGTATGGACCATTTTGCAAAAACTGATAATGAACTAGCTGTTGCGCAAAATGAAGGCAAGTTACATCGTAACTTTCAAGGTTATACAACACATGGAAATTGTGATTTATTAGGCTTAGGCGTGTCATCAATTTCGCAAATTGGCACCGCCATTTTACAAAATCAAAAAGAATTAAAACATTATTACCACAGCATCGAAACACAAAGCGGCTGCGCACTTAATAAAGGAATGCACTTAACACATGATGATGTAATTCGTGCTGATGCAATTAAGCAGCTCATTTGCCAGTTTGAATTAAATATACAAGACTTTAGCGAAAAGCACGCGCTTATATTTAATGACTACTTTGAGGATGCATTAGTAGCGCTTGCGCCACTTATAAAAGATGAACTAGTCACTATAATTGATAATAAAATTAGCGTAACACCACGCGGAAACTTATTCATTCGTATTATTTGTATGTGCTTCGATGCTCACTTACAAAAACAAATAAATGCGACGCGTTTCTCACGGGTAATTTAACCATAAATTGTTGTGCATAAAAAAGCAGACCAAGGTCTGCTTTCTCTGAGCAGCTAGTTAAAAACTACTTTATCACTGCCTGAGGCCGCTTTAAATTCAATGATAATTTTAGCGCAATCGGCTTTAACTTCATCTTTAAGTGTTTCTTCTGCGTGCCAGCGAGCCTTATCTAACTTAAAAATCTCTTTTTTAGAGTATTTTTTACGTGCATCGTGCGTCGGCATTTCTTTAACTACCTGGTACATTTGATGAATGCCAGGATACAGCGCCGTTAAATCACGCTCGCTCTCAAAGCCATATTGAGACATAAGTACCCAAATACGTAAACAGCCTTCAGAAAACTCACACTGCTCTTCATTCATTGCACGCGCAATTAAATGAATACTATCGGCTAGTTTTGCATTTCGCTCTAAGCGAGACTTTTCAAGCTTTTGCTTTTTCTCAGTCTGCGCCTTCGCAATTAACTTTTTTTGCGCATTTAACTTATACAATAACTGACCTGCATAAAATGCCAAGCCAGCTATAATAGCAGCGCCTAAAAGTAAGGCTAAAATTACCGCGGTACTCATTAATTACCCTTATTAATTACTTGTCTTCTTCATCATCTAGCCATTCATTTGCTAGATCATTTGATAAATACTGATCAAAGTCAGAATTTGACTTGTCTTCATCACTAAAGTCATCTTCAAGCTCTGGTTCATCTTCGTCTTCAAGACCTAACAATTCACATAAAACTTGATGACGAGCAATGCGGCTATTAAAATATTTAGCATCTTTGCCTGTTAGTAATTCACCACCTTCATGGCGCTCAACTAATTTAAGTAAACGCACATCGTTCTCAAGCGCTTCAAGCTCTTGCTCTGGTGTAAACTCTGGCTGTACAACTTTTTTAAGCTCAATAGTTGGCTTCAGGTTACGTTTCATTTCTACTTTTGGTTCAACAGCAGTTGCAACCAATGGCACTGGTTTTTTACTACCTATACGCTTATCTCTAGAACCTGATTGTGAATTTTGGCTATCACCATTTAATGCATCCGGTGCATTACGCGAACCAGGCTTAGCGCCTTTGGTTTTTTTAACTCGTTGCTCTTTTAACGCACGCATCTCTTTAAGCTTATCTTGGCTTAAACGTACAGGTCCATTTGCTGGGCTTTTGCGTGACTTTTTCGTTCTACTCATATCTTGATCGTCTCACTTAAGAGGTTTTGAGCGAGGCGCAAATTAATGGGCATCGCAATGCTGGCATAGCCAGAAGAATTCAGTTTGCGCTTCAGAGGTTGGGCTTCTCTGTGTTATAGCGCCTAAACTAGCTTACTGCTAGTTATTAAACGGTGGGTATTGTAACAGGACAAATAAAAAGGCGGTAGAGAAAACATCTCTACCGCCTGCTAATCTGAGCGCCATTATCTGGACACTTCTCCCTTCGACTTTTTTTAGTCTTTATTATTTTTATTATTATCAGTCCGTATTGTTATTATTTTTACGTTCCTTGTAGCATTCCATTTTGTTTTTATTATTAAACTTCCATGAGTTTTTATTATTATCGGTCTTCCTGACTCTTTTTTATTATTTCCTTTAGTAGCACCAATCTTGTGCTATGTAGTCGTGCCGCGCTACTTTCCTTATAGCTATTTCCGTTTTTTTATTGTTTTTTTGCGACAGGGGTTAATCTACTCGTTAATAATTTTGTTACAACTAATTTATATCTTTTTTCTTACACTACATACATTAACAAATTTAACTTATTTTAAATTACAATGAGTTAATGAAAAAAAAATATTTAAAATAAGACTTTTCTCACACCACTGCATGGTCAATGTCTTACAAAGCATAACGGTAATATCGCTAATTTCGGACACAAAAAAAGCAGCTTAAGCTGCTTTTTTATACATATTTTAGTCTATTCATTAATTAAAAATAAATAAATACGACTTTAGTGTAAACCACCTAAGTACTGAGAAAGTACTTCAATGTCTTTATCTGTTAATTTTTTTGCAATATCGCCCATCATGCCATTTAGGTCATTATGACGAGTACCATCACGGAATTTTTCAAGTTGAGACTTGATGTATCCTGGATGCTGAAAAGAAATTTTTGGAAACTTAGCAAGTGACGAACCGTTACCACGTGGACCATGACATGCTGCACATGATGGAATTCCACGCTCTGCATCGCCTGCTTTAAAAAGCATTTCGCCAACATCAACGACATCTTTAGGTGTAGCACCTTCGGTCATGTTCATTGAAGAAAAATAAGCTGCTAGATCTTTCATGTCTTGCTCGCTAAGTGGCATAGCCATAGCGCTCATTACTGGATCCATACGCCCTTCTTTGCCGCCTGACGTCATACCTAATTTTAAATCCTGAAGTTGCTTAAGGATATAATCTGGATGTTGACCTGCAATTTTAGGGTAAATATTAACCGGCGCATTACCGTCTGGGCCGTGACAAGCCGCACACGTTGCTGATTTTTCTTTACCTGCGTTTACATCGCCATCAAATGCTGTTGCGTTGCTTGCTGACAACGCACCAAGCAATATTGTTAAAGATAGTGCTATTTTTTTCATGGTGAATTCTCTGTTTCCGACCCTGTATCATCTACAATCGTGATGCTGTAATACATATATTCTACACGATAATAAATTCTCTGGCACGTTTTCTACACATATTAAGCTTATAATTTACAGGGTTTTGACTTAGATTAAGCTTTAACATGTTTTAAATGTACCATAGGTACTGTTTTTAGGTGGTTAAATACGCTTTTTAATACATCCTTTATAGTATAAAATACGTGCCCTGAGTGAATTTGGTTTACTCAACGTTATTTTTTTAAGTTTTAGGAGAGCCTGTGCTCAAATCTCGTATCAAATATAATACTGCGTCTTTCGTAACAAGCGCTCCCGACATTACTAAATTACCTGCTGATACGGGAATTGAAGTTGCGTTTGCCGGTCGTTCCAATGCAGGTAAGTCGAGTGCATTAAATGCATTAACCGATCAAAAGCTAGCACGTACAAGTAAAACACCTGGGCGTACCCAGCTAATCAATACATTCGATTTAGCGGATGTTGACGATATGCGCCTTATCGATTTGCCAGGCTATGGCTTTGCTAAAGTACCAATCGAAATGAAAAAGAAATGGCAAAAGTCGTTAGGCGAATACCTACAAAAGCGTCAAAGCTTAAAAGGTATTGTTATTTTAATGGATATTCGTCACCCATTAAAAGACTTAGACCGTGATTTAATTAATTGGGCAATTGGTAGTGAAATTCCAGTATTAGCACTATTAACTAAAGCCGATAAATTAAAGCAAGGCCCTCGTAAATCACAAGTACTGCAAGTTCGTCGTGAATTAAGCACGCTTGATGGGGATATTACAGTTCATGCATTTTCATCATTAAAAGGCACGGGTTTACCAGAAGTAGCTAAAAAACTAGATGAATGGTTTTTAGGTCCTGTTATTGCTGTACCACCTACCGATGAAACAATCACAGACGAAACTAACCCAGAGGCTTAAACGCTGGCGTTACGATAAATAAAACTGCTTTCCTGCAGATTTAATAAAATAGCCGAGCTTATCAGACTCGGCTTTTTCAGCCCACTGATAAAATACGCTTCGCGCAACACGCGCACTACAGCCATAAGGTAGCTTTAGATAAGGTACTTTTGATCCTTTATAGTCTTTTATAACTAAAGGCTGCTGAGCGCTCACCAACCACTGCCTAGCTAAATTATCAATACAGCACAACACCTGCCCTTGCACTGTATTTTCAAAACGCCAATCAACAATAATAAACGGCGCATCATCAACCGTTATTGTTATTTTTTCGACAGGTGTTTTTAAATAAAATTGCTCACCTTCTTTACATAGAACAGAAGCAAACAGCTTCACCATGGCTGGGCGTGTTATTTCGCTGCCATCGTAAAACCATTTCCCCTCATGATTAATGACAATTGGCAGTTCACCACAATGATTAGGCTGCCAACTATCAAAAGGTTTGCTTGGCTCGCTTAATTGCTTGCTAAGCTCACTTAAAGAAATCACTGTTTTTTAAGTGTAATTGCAAATGTAACAGGCACTGCTGTCGCAATTGAAGGTAAGCCCGCTAGCTCTTGCAGCTTTTTAACGCCTTCAGTTACACCAAAATCATCACTATTAATAATAATAGGTGTTAATGATGATACCGTTAAATCACCACTTTGCGTGCTGTTAACGAGTACATCAATTGCCAATGGCTTTTTATTACCGTGAAAATCAAGCTCAGCTTTAATACCCTTCAATACATATTGACCAGGCTTTTTAATATTGCTCAGTTCTTTAGTTAAATTTGCAGTTAAAACAGCATTTGGAAATTTAGCCGCTTCGAATAATATTGCTGTTAAACGCTCATTACGAATAGGAATTAGAGTTTCGGCTGATGTTAAATCAACATTAACGCTAAACTCGCCTTTATCAGAAAGCATACCTTCAAGGTTAGTAAAATGGTGAGCTTCAGCAATCGAATCTTTTTTAATTGAAACAAAGCTTAGTTGGCTTTTATCATTCACTAGCTGCCAATTGGCCTGAGCAACATTAGAAATAACTAAACTTGATAAAGAAAAACCTGCAATAGCTAATGCTTTAAACATAACGCACTCCTTAGTAATAAAATGAAAAGAATAATATAACTTCGATGGTATCACCTGCGATGTACCCAAACCACCTCGAAATGACGAATGAATAATACAATTGGTATAGCGCAATAAAGAATTAATTAGATAGGATTTTCAGGCGTAAAACAAAAAACGGCCCACCAAACAAGTTGGTAGGCCGGTATAGCAAACTGGGGAGAAGCTATCAATTTGTTGCACCCTTTCAGATGCATCATCAACAGGATGTCCTACAGGATAGGACAGGCGGGACTTTAACAAAAGCACGCATTAAAATACAATCATATTCCTGTAAAACAGCTCGAATTGACGAACATATAACTATTTAATACAAATAGTTGCTTAAATTAACCTTATTTTAACTAAAGCTTGCATATACCTGATTGAATCGCTGTTATTCGCCATTTTTATTAAACATAAAAAAAGCGCCAAAAGGCGCTTTAATTAAAATGCTCAAATTGCATTAATGAGCTTGTTCCCAGTTGTCACCTTCATCAGCTTCAACTATAAGTGGTACATCTAGCGCAGCAGCTTGCGACATCAGTTCACAGATGTGTTTTGTGTACTGTGATGCGCAGTCTGTTTTGATTTCAAATACTAATTCATCGTGCACTTGCATAAGCAGCTTAATTGTATTTGGCGCTTGTTCGTGTACCCAGCGGTTAACGCTCAGCATTGCCTTTTTAATAATGTCGGCGGCAGTACCTTGCATTGGTGCGTTTATAGCAGCACGTTCGGCTCCTTTTCTACGCGCCCCATTACGTGCGTTTATTTCTGGTAAATGTAGGCGGCGACCAAATATTGTTTCAACATAGCCATTTTCAGCTGCTTTTTCGCGTGTTGTTTCCATGTACTCTAATACACCTGGAAAACGCTCAAAGTATTTATCTATGTAATGCTGCGCTTCATGGCGTGGCACATCTAGTTGACGTGCTAAACCAAATGCCGACATACCATAAATTAAGCCAAAGTTTACTGCTTTCGCCTTGCGGCGCATATCGGTAGTTACATCATCAAGCTCTACACCAAATACTTCAGCGGCAGTTGCACTGTGTACATCTAAGCCGTTAGCAAATGCATTTAATAAACCTTTGTCTTGTGAAAGGTGCGCCATAATGCGCAGCTCAATTTGACTATAATCGGCAGCGACAATTTTATAACCATCTGCAGCTATAAACGCTTCACGAATTCGACGCCCTTCTTCTGAACGAATAGGAATATTTTGTAAATTAGGATCGGTTGAACTCAAGCGCCCCGTTGCAGTAATTGCCTGATGATAAGACGTATGTACACGCTGGGTTTTCTCATTCACCATTAATGGTAATTTATCGGTGTAAGTTGATTTAAGCTTTGATAAACCACGATGCTCTATAATTACTTTAGGTAGTGGATAATCATGAGCAAGCTCTTGCAATACTTCTTCTGCGGTAGAAGGTGCACCTTTAGGTGTTTTTTTGATGATAGGCAGGCCAAGCTTTTCAAACAACAATACTTGTAGTTGCTTAGGAGAGCTTAAATTAAATGGTTCGCCTGCTATTTCAAATGCTTCTTTTTCAAGTTCAATTAAACGCTCGCCTAATCGTTGGCTGTGCGCTGCAAGCATATTGCTATCTATTGCTACACCGGTTCGTTCAATATCAGAAATCACACTAACAAGTGGCATTTCTATATCTTCGAATACGGATTTTAGCTTTTCATCAGCCGCTATTTTTGGCCAAAGCACTTCATGTAGGCGCAAAGTAATATCGGCATCTTCTGCAGCATAAGGCGCAGCTTTTTCAAGTTCAATTTGGTTGAAGGTAAGTTGCTTTTTACCTTTGCCAGCAATATCTTCAAAGCTAATATTTTTATGGCCTAGATATTTAAGTGCTAGCGAGTCCATATCATGGCGTGTACCCACACTATTAAATACGTATGACTCAAGCATGGTGTCAAACTTAATACCATTTAGCGCAAAACCTGCATTCGCTAATACACTTTTGTCGTATTTAAGGTTTTGCCCTACTTTAGCTTTGTTTTCATCGGCCAAAATTGGACCTAGCTTTTGCATTACAAATTCAAGGCTTAGTTGATCAGGCGCACCTGGGTAGTCATGCGCTAGAGGTAAATACACAGCTTCACCCGCTTTTACGGCAAAACTCATACCCACTAATTGCGCTTTCATGTAATCAAGGCTGGTAGTTTCTGTATCAAATGCAAATAACTCGGCACTATTTAATTGCTCTATTAACGTATCAAATTGCGCTTGCGTTAAAATAGTTTCGTAATGAGCATCTTCTACTTTTGGTAATTCAGTGGCTTCGGTAGGTACAGCTAGATGTGTTTCTGCATCTTTAGGGTTATCTAGCAACTCAGCTAACCAACGACGGAATTCGCACTCACCATATAGTGCAATTAATTCGTCTTTATTTGGCTCTTGTAGTTTGAACGTTTCAAGATCTGATTCGACTTCAACATCGCACTTAATTGTTGCAAGCTCGTAGCTTAAAGGCAGATGATCGAGAGCTGCAGCTAACTTTTCACCTATTTTACCCTTGATCTCACTTGCGTGATCCATTACACCTTGCAACGAGCCATATTTTTCTAACCACTTAACCGCCGTTTTAGGCCCACAACCTTCAACACCAGGGATGTTATCGACCTTATCGCCCATTAATGCTAAGTAATCAATAATAAGTTCAGGACCTACACCAAACTTTTCAACCACAGTAAGGGGATCTGAAATACTGTCGGTCATCGTGTTTATGAGCGTAACGTGTTCATTTACAAGTTGCGCCATATCTTTATCACCAGTGGAGACGAGTACATGTCGTTTTTGCTCTGATGCTATACGTGCAAATGTGCCAATAACATCATCGGCTTCAACACCTTCGATGCTAATTAGCGGAAAACCCATCGCTTTGATAATACTGTGTATTGGTGCTATTTGTGTGCGTAAGTCATCCGGCATAGGCGGACGATTTGCCTTATACTCGCTATACATGTCGTTACGGAATGTTTTGCCTTTTGCATCAAATATAACCACCATGTGTGAGGGATCATATTGTCTGATCAAGCTTTTAAGCATGTTGATCACGCCGTAAATAGCGCCCGTAGCCTCACCTTTAGAATTAGTTAAATGCGGCGGAGAATGATAAGCACGAAATAAATATGACGAGCCATCAACTAAAATAAGTGGGTTTTCGGGGATCTGAGCCATGGTGAATTTGGATCCTAAATGCAAAAAATTAAGGTGATTGTAAGCATGCCATAAGGTAGGAAATAAAACGACTGTGAATTATCAATCATTGTCTCATTTCAACTTGAGCAAGCTGTGGATAAGTATGTAGATAACAGCCACAAAAAATTCTTCCAAAGCATAATACAATGCCTAGAAAATACTTTAACTACATGTTTTTATTTAAAAAAGATAATACGAGGTTCTTTTTTTATTCTTTTAGACAAATGTGGAAAAAGGTTTTTTAACGACTACATCCGCTGTTACTCACTTCGATTATAGTCATCCAACCCAATAACCGGACGAGTATTCTAGCATAATGGATCAAAGATCATAGCGATCCTTTATACTTTTTTTCATTAGGTATAATCACCAAAAGATATATACCGCATTACAACTTACCTAGCGTACAATTTTCACACTGAAATTAATTTAAATAGACAATTTAGTACATGTTAAACTTCAAACTATAAGCTTAATAAATTTAATTAAGGAATATAAAAGCATGAAAAAAGTAGCTGTAATATTAGCAGGAAGTGGCGTATACGATGGCAGTGAAATTAATGAAGTAGTTTTAACGCTATTACACATAGCCAAAAATGGCGGGGCTTATCAATGTTTTGCACCTGATATTGAGCAACTTCATACCATTAACCACTTAACAGGCGATGTTATGCCTGATAAACGCAATGTATTAACAGAAGCTGCTCGTATTGCACGGGGCGACATAAAATCCCTGATTGACCTAGATGTAGCTAAATTTGATGCGTTAATTGTACCTGGTGGTTTGGGTGCGGCTAAAAACTTATGCGACTTTGCAATTAAGGGCACAAAAGCAAATATCAATCAGGACGTACTTAATACTTGTAAAGCATTTGCTAAAGCAAAAAAACCTGCTGGGTATATGTGTATTGCACCCGCTTTGATCCCATTTATTTACGATAATGCCCAACTCACTATTGGTAACGATGTAGATACAGCACAAGCACTAAGCACATTAGGCGCCAAACATATTAACTGCGCAGTGGATGATGTAGTGTTCGATGAAGCAAATAAGCTAGTTACCACTCCTGCTTACATGTTGGCACAATCGATTCTTGATGCGGATGCGGGGATCGCAAAACTAGTTACTAGCGTATTAACAATGAATTAATTTTGATCTTAAGATCTAAGAAGTTAATTATATGACTGATTACGCCTATTAAATTGCTCAACAAAAAACAATAAATAATTAAATTTTATTGCGTTAACGCAAAAAGTAGTCAGTTTTATTAATAAAAACGTCTCTTAGCATTTTATAAATTGGCTCAGAGAGTTATAATCGGTTTAATTTCCGTCATCTATATCGTGATTGATCACGTTCAAATCGAAGTGAGCAAGGCAAAATGAAAAAATTAACAGCTGCTGCATTATTATTGCTAGCAACCACCGCATACGCACAGCCATATGATAACTCTATGACTGAAGATGCAATTAAAAAACGTCTCGCGCCGGTTGGTGCTGTGTATCTTGAAGGTGATAAAGCAGCTGTTGCTGCAGTACCTACAGGCCCACGTTCTGGTGAGCAAGTATATCAGGGGGCATGTTTTGCATGTCATGGCACTGGTGCACTAGGCGCGCCAAAGTCAGCTGACGATTGGGCTCCACGCATAGCTAAAGGTAAAGACACTTTACTTGGGCATGCAATTAATGGTTTTAATGCAATGCCGCCAAAAGGCACTTGTATGGATTGTTCTGATGATGAGATAAGCGCTGCAATCGATTTTATGACATCTAAATAAGTATTTGTAAAATAAAAAAGGTTTACCTATGGGTAAGCCTTTTTTAATACCTTTTTAACGCTTTTAGCGCCTTAATTAGGGTAATATCCACTTGACGATCGCCGCTAAAAATGAAATTATAAGGCTAATAACTATACAATAATAATAGTCGGTTAACGTCATTGGAAGATAAACTCTCAGCATCGAGTAAGTTAGCGTATCAAAACAAGCGCCTTAAAGTGCTACTCGAAAAGTACAAACAATCCCATCACCTACAAAATGCGCTGATCCAACTATCAGAGCAAGCTAGTACTGTTGCTGAGTTAACTCTGTTATATCCCGCTATCCATGACATTTTACAAAAATATGTGCCTAGTAAAAGTTTTTATGTCGTTTTATCGAATCAAGACACACAATCATTAGAGCTTTCTTACTTTTCAGATGAAAAAGATGGAATTGCAGTTGCACTCAACCAAACAAACAGCTTTGATGAAGGCGCGACTGGCTATGTATTTAAACAAGGCAAAACAACCTGTTTTACTAAGCAGCAAATGCAAGACGCAGCTGCAAAAGGTTTATTTAAAGCATTAGGCACCCCCGCCGAGCATTGGGTTGGCGTACCTGTTTATCAGGAAAGAAATATCATTGGTGTGCTCGCTGCACAAAGTTACGATACTCGAAAAGGTTACAGTGACCAGCAAATACAATTGCTTGAGGTTATGTCACTTTACTTAGCAACAGCAATAGAGCGCGTTAAAAAACGAGAGCTATTAGAATCAGAAGTTAAAATTCGTACCCGTGCACTCACTCAGAGTAATGACGCATTAAACCTAGAAATAGAGCAACGAAAACGCGCACTTCAACGTCAACAAATTCTATTTAAAATTTCAGAATTAGCGACTCAAGCTAAAAACCTTAACGATGCTTACATTAAAATACATGAAATAATAAAAACAATTACCTATGCAGAAAATTTATATATTGCACTTTATGATAAAGAATCTGGCTGGATCAGCTTTCCTTATTGTGTTGATGAATTTAAAGATAATACGCAACCAAGACGCTTTGCTAAAGGCTATAGTGAGCTAGTTATAAGCACCGAAGAAACACAACTTATACATCCGTGCAGAGCAAAAAAATTAATAGAGAAAGGCGTAGTACAACGAGCTAAACCAGTAAAAAAAGAGCAAATGGCCACCAGTTGGTTGGGTGCTCCACTAAAGACCTCGCAAGGAGTTATGGGTTTAATTGTTTGCCAAGCCTATTACAACAAACATATTTTTAACCAAGATGATTGCGAACTTATCACCTTTGTATCGCATCAAATTGCAGCTGTATTGCAAACCAAACTAGCTAACCAATCAATAAAAAAAAGCCACCAAGAGCTAGAGTTTCGGGTGAGCGAAAAAACGAAAGAGTTACGTCAAACTAATTTACATTTACAAATGCAAATGGAAGAGCGAAAAAAAATAGAACAGCAGCTTTATCATGATGCACATCATGACTCTCTCACTAGTTTGCCTAATCGTAGTTTATTTTTAACACAACTAGAAAAAACGCTACAACATTTTCAACGCTTTCCTGAACATCATTTTGCTGTGTTATTTATAGATTTAGACAAATTTAAAGATATAAACGACCAGTTAGGACATCATGCCGGTGATCAATTTTTAATTAGTGTCGCAGAGCTATTTTCTCAGTGCATACGCGAGCACGATTTACTTGCTCGCTTAGGCGGGGATGAATTTGTTATTTTATTAACGCATTTAACCGAGCCACAGCAAGCGGAAGACGTTGCAAATCGTATTATTGATTTAATGAAGAAACCATTTAGTTTAAAAGGTACCTCTCTTCAAAGCGGCGCGAGTATAGGAATAACCTACTCAAAGCACGACTATACACACACAGACGAAATTATTCGCGATGCTGATGCAGCTATGTATTATGCAAAAAATTCGGGCCGAAATCGCTACGAGTTATTTCATCCACTCCTGTCACAATCAGTATCACAGCAAGAATTACATATATTGCATCATTTAGATGCATTACCAATGAGCTTTAGAAGCTCAGAAATTATTACCTTAGATGAGCAACATCAATCTGAATCATTATTTGAAGCATTTGGTGAACACCCAATACTTGGTTTTACTAGCTTTGATATTTTGAAAAAGTTTGCATCCGACAAAGAACAGCATCTTGAGGTAGAATTACAGCTACTACAACGAGCTTATGCACAAGCGCTTGAAGCTAATGTAAGCATGGCACTTGTGCCCTGCTCTTGCCTGTTATTAGAGCCTCATGAATTTACTTTATTCACCGAAGTACTGAGCAAACAAATTGGCCAAAGCCAGCTTTGTCTATTATTTGATGAACAAGAAATTCGCCATGCATGTGCTACACAACTCGAAAATCTAAAAAAACTTCCCCATCTTGGCTACTCTATTGGATTAAACAATTTTGCTAGAGATAGATGTGAACTTAATTTATTAACCGACGTTAACTTCGACTATTTATTACTAAGTTCAACGTTTAGCAAGCGTATTCTACAGCAGGAAAGCTATGATTTTCAGTTACAAGGTGTATTAGCAATAACTAAACTTAAAACAATAAAGGTAATAGCCAAGGGCCCTTCAATACTCAACTTTAGAACATTATTAGATAAACACGGTTTAGCTTTTTTTGTCGGTAAACAACATTCTCTTGTTTGCGCTGAGCAATCTCCAACAAGCACAACGCAATCACAGCTCAGCTAAGTAATTACCCTTTATAGTAGTTAATTACTCAGGTTTTTTATTAAACATAGCCCGTAAATTAGCGACTCTTGCTTGGCCTTTTTCCATGCGCTCTGCTTGCGTATTTGGCGCCTTTTTGTTTTCGAACGCGAGATCGTCCTGCGGTAACTCTTGTACAAATCGGCTTAACTCAGTTTGTGAGGTTTCACCAAATTGACGACGATTTTTTGCATAAGTAAGTGTTAACTCCTGCTGAGCACGAGTAATACCAACATAAGCTAAGCGGCGCTCTTCATCTACGTTGTCCTCATCAATACTGACCTGATGCGGAAGTAAGCCCTCTTCCATACCCACCATAAATACGTATGGGTACTCTAAGCCCTTTGATGCATGTAGTGTTGATAAGTGCACTGCATCAGTTTCATCTTCTTCTTCGTTACGCTCAAGCATATCGCGAAGGGTTAGCTTACTAACAACCTCAGCCAATGTCATTGGTTCGTTATCGGCATCACCGGTCAACATATCGGTGATCCAACGATATAGCTCGGATACGTTTTTCATGCGCATTTCAGCGGCTTTTGCGCTAGGGGACGACTCGTACAAATACGCCTCGTAGTTAATATTACGCACCAAGTCTTTAACTGCTTCGAGCGTGTCGCTTCGTACCGCGTTATCAGATAGCTCAACAACCCAACGAGCAAACCCAGCAAGCGCATTAAAGCCACGCCCTTTTAATCTGTAGCCTAAATCGTTATCAAAGCAAGTAGCAAACAAGCTCGCATGTTTTTCATTAGCAAGCGTACCAAGCTTTTCAAGGGTAACCGTACCTATTTCGCGTCGCGGTGTATTTACGATACGTAAAAAAGCATTGTCATCATCTTGATTAACTAGCAAACGTAAATACGCCATAATATCTTTAATTTCTGAGCGAGCGAAAAACGACATACCGCCACTAATTTTATAAGGGATACGGTTACTCATTAGTGATTTTTCAAAGCCACGTGCTTGATGATTACCACGATATAAAATCGCGTAATCTTTATAGCTGGTTCGCTTCATAAACTTATGTGAGATTATTTCAGCAACTACGCGCTCAGATTCATGCTCTTCATCGCGGCACCCTATTACTTTAATCGGCTCACCATAACCTAGTTCACTAAATAACTTTTTCTCTATGTCATGTGGGTTATTCGCAATTAAAATGTTAGCCGCTTTTAGTATTCGCCCTGCACTTCGATAATTTTGCTCAAGCTTTATTAGTCTGAGCCCTGGGTAGTCTTTACCTAATAACACTAAGTTTTGCGGACGTGCACCACGCCAAGAATAAATTGATTGGTCGTCATCACCTACCACGGTAAAACGGGCACGCTCGCCTACTAGCAATTTAACAAGTTGATATTGGCTTGTATTGGTATCTTGATACTCATCCACCAGCAAATATTTAAAGCGTTGCTGCCAACGCTCACGGGAAGTGGCATTATTAGTGAGTAACAAGGTAGGGATCATAATTAAATCATCAAAATCCAGTGCGTTATATGCACGTAGCTGATTTTGATAGCGAGCATAAAGCTGTGCAAACAAGGCTTTTTGCGCATCGCGCGCTTCACGTATTGCTTGCTCTGGCAGTACTAATTCGTTTTTCCAACTACCAATTTCCATTTTAAGTAGTTTGAGTAGGTCTTTGTCTTTTTTTAGTTCGTCTTCGGTGAGCTCACTAAGAAGCTGATTAGTATCTTGATCATCAAATAACGAAAAGCCAGGTTTAAACCCCAATGTGCTTAATTCTTTTTTTATTATTTCTAAACCGAGTGTATGAAACGTTGATACCCATAAACCTTTAGCGTCTTGCTTACCGAGCGTTTGCAGTACTCGCTCACGCATTTCTTTAGCTGCTTTATTGGTAAAAGTAACGGCGGCTATATTTCGCGCTTTGTACTCACATTTTTTCACTAAATAAGCGATTTTATTCGTAATAACACGGGTTTTACCAGAGCCTGCGCCTGCGAGTACTAAGCATGGACCACTAATATATTTTACGGCTTCATCTTGTTTAGGATTGAGTTTCATAACGACCAAAGAAATTTAAAAGACGCACAATTTTAACGTAACCATTACTGCGAGCATAGCAATTGCCTTAATTAATTAAGGTAAAGATGATCATGTGTTAAATACCGTGGGTATAAGGTAATATTAGTTATTATCATTTAGGCAATGCCGAAGGGACAAATATGATCAACCCAGCAAAACTTGAAGAAATTGCTAAGCAAATTACTAGCAATATGCCACAAGGTGTAAAAAACCTAGCAGACACACTCGAAGGTAAAACAAAGCAAGTTTTACAAAACAAGCTTGCTGAGATGGACTTTGTGAGCCGTGAAGAATTTGATGTGCAAAGCCAAGTACTTATTCGTACTCGCGAAAAGTTAACCGAACTTGAAGCTAAAGTTGCATTGCTTGAGCAACAACTTAGCACTGAGACTGATACTGAATAATTACAAAGGCAGCTTAGGCTGCCTTTTGCGTTTTACTAAGTTTATTCAAATAGCTCATCAAGTACGTAATAAAATAACTTAGTCTGTTGCGCTAAACTCACACTCAGCATTTTTTGCGCAACTTGCTCGCCAGTTATTGGTTTGTAACGCTTTAAAAATGGAAGTCGTGTAATAACAGGAAAAATAATACTGCCTATTTTTTCTGCCACTCTAAATTGCTCACGATCACCTAACAATAAAGACGGTTGAAAAATGCTTACTTTATCAAAAGCGAGTGCTTTTATATGCTGCTCAAGCTCACCCTTCATTTTTAAATAAGGGCTATTGCTGTGCGTGTTCGCCCCGCTTGATGACACTAAACAATAATGCGTAACCCCATTACATGCCGCTAACTGCGCCGCTATAAACTGATAATCAAAATCAACTTTACGCTGAGCTTGTATCGATCCAGCTTGCTTACGGGTGGTGCCCAAACACGAAAACAATACATCACCTTTAAACAGCTCAACGTATTGAGTTAATTTTTCAAAATCAATAACATGATTAACTAGCTTTGCGTGTAAAATAGGCAAAGCCCGACGGCTCAACGTAACCACTTTGGTATAATGCTCGCTATTAAGTAGCTTATGGAGCAACTCATTACCGACCAAACCTGTAGCACCAATTAATACCGCCGTTTTAGTCATGAATTTATTTACTCTCACCCACTTTATTAAGTACGTGTTGTACTGCTCTTTTATAGCTTTGCGTTTCTTCGCTCGCGCACGTCACTACAGATTCTAGATCATGAAGATGCCCGTTTTCTAAACCATACACCCAACCATGAACGCTTAGCTCTTGGCCACGCTCCCACGCATCTTGCACTATATTAGTACGGCATACATTACGTACTTGCTCTATTACATTTAGCTCAATAAGGCGGCTTAATCGTTCACTTTCTGGCATTGCGTCAAGTTGTTCAAGGTGCTTTTCTTTTACATCCCCTACATGGCGTAGCCAGTTGTCAATAAAGCCAAACTTTGCATTGCTTAAAACGGCTTGTACGCCACCACAACCGTAATGCCCCACAACCATGATATGTTTTACTTTTAAAACCTCTACAGCGTACTGCATAACCGATAAACAGTTATGATCGGTATGTACAACCACGTTAGCAACGTTACGATGTACAAATAATTCGCCTGGTAGTAAATCAACTATTTGATTAGCAGGTACACGAGAGTCTGAGCAACCAATCCATAAATATTCAGGATTTTGTTGCATAGATAAAATTTTAAAAAACTCAGGGTCTGCTTCACTTGTACGAGCAGCCCAACGTTTATTGTTATCGAATAAATTTTTTAACTTTCTCATTGCATCTCTTATTAAGTCGAGGGCGGAAATTTAGTGGATATTAGCAAGAATCAAAATATTGCGAGGCGTTAACTGCTTTTCACAAAACGTTTTAACGCTTACTTGATAGCCTTGCTGTTGCAAATATAAAGCACGATCGAGCACAAGCCAAACCTCAATTGCCCTTCTGAACACATGTCGAACCAGTTCAACGCGATCAGTTATTTTTTTTCGAGCCTGCCCAATAGATAAATATTTATTGTAATCAGTATCTTGAGGTATGTTTAGTGTCTTTTTTTCTGCTGCCCATCCGCAAAATGATTTAAACGAATCTGAGAATATAGCTTTATTAACCGAAGGAACACTTACGTAGTGTTGTTCGCCAGTAATCGACTTTCTTAGTGCATCAAAACCGAGTCGCCATTCTAGTTCTGTTTTGCGCACTTTTTCTAAACGAGAAGGCGCAGTAACAGTTTCTTGTAAAGCGAGCTTTAAATCGCGGTGTGTTAGGTTTAGTCCACTTTGTTTTGCAACCTCACTCATTGCAAGGTATTCATTAACCGTAAATAAATGATAACAACAAGGTGAAAAACTAATTTGTTGTACTTTTGCTAAACTTGCTTGGCGCATAAATGCTTGGTGTAAACCTCCACATGCGTGAAGTGCTACAGCATGCATATCTGTATTAAAAAATTGAGTGATATCGTCTTTTAATACATTTGCTTGGCTAAAGTGCATTACCAAGCCTTGTTGCTGTACACTTTTTTGTCCTTGCTCGCATAAGCTTTGTTGCAGTTCAATACTATGCACATTACTTGCGCCATTAAACGCAAGCATTCGCCCTAAGTGCCCTTTACCGGCGCACCATTCTAAAACTGGTTGCTTAGTATTAGGTAGTGCAGATACAAAATCTTTTAACTGCTCAAATTTACGGCCTTTAATGCCGTTACTCAGCCAAAAAGGATAATCAACTTTCGCGTGTGCGGTGCTAGGTAATTCGCATAAATTAGCGAGCTCATCAAGTTGGTTTATATGATTGCTAAAAAATTGATATAGTTTATCTTGATCATTATCAAGTGCGATTACTTGATCATCCGTTAGATTATTGAGTGTGTCTTGCAGATCTCCCCAAGGAATCGCGTCAAAATCAAACGCAGTGCACTGCCAATAATGACGATTACGCATGAGTAATGAATCAAGTGCAAAAAATTGTTCCGCTAAAGTCATAACTGCTTAAAGTATAAAAAAGACAATTAATTATACCAGCTCGATGAACTCTCATTAAGTGGTTATTTTTTGCTGAATATTAAACGTAAATACAGAGGAATAGAAACAATACTAATAATCATCGCAGCAATTAACATCCACGATAACTGCACTTTTTCGGGTTCTTGATATTTATATATAAAATTCGCTTTCACCTCATCAAGTTCATTTTGCTCAATTGCATATAGATCAGCAATTAAACGCCATTTTGCTATCGACATATGCCCTAAACTGGTCGTGGGTGGCGTTATATAATCCCTTAGTACTTCGGCCTCAAAAGCGAGCTGATGAAAACTTTTACTCGGTGCATATCTTTGCTGGGTTACCGCAATAGCTTCATCCATATTCATCATTGCATAGCGCCAGCCTTTTAGGCTTGCTTGATAAAACTTTTCCACCGTTTGCGGATTTTTTTTAAGCATACTTTCGCTGGTAAATAAAATATCTCCATATACATCCATACCATAACGCTGTGGGCATATAAGCCGGTGAGATACGCCTTGCTGAGTCATGTAGTACGGCTGGTTAGTAACATACACTTGCATAGCATCTAGCTTGTTTTCAATCCAAGCCTGATCTGGATTTTCGCCATCGTAAAGTTTGAGTTTATCGACATCAACGCCACTGCGTTTAAGCATAATAAGTAGTTCGGTACCATCATTTTTGCTCACCGCAGTGATACGTTTATTAACAAAGTCACGTGGATGAAAAATATCAGACGTGTCTTTAACCATCCAGCAGTAAGGTGAAAACTGTAATAAGGCAGCCATAGCAACAAGAGGTTGTCCATTAATACGTTGCTGTAAAATGCCTGAATGTCCGACACCAAACTGTGCTTCTCCATTGGCAACAGGACCAAAAGTATCAGGCATCATTGGATTAGCTGGTTTTATAGTTACATCAAGGCCTGCTTCATTATAAAAGCCTTTTTGCTCTGCCATATAATAACCGGCAAACTGAAACTGATGCGTCCATTTTAGCTGTAATGTAACTGATTCTTGCGCCACTATGTGACTACAAAAAAAACACAATACAAAAATTAATCCTTTTAATAGCAACCAAGTGCCCTCAAAAAGTATGACGATTACCTGTAACTATATGTAAAATTTGCGATAAAGCAAGCACCCTAGTTAGGTGCCTGCCTTTAAAGAAGGACTATACTGAGGCGAGTTTTTCGGCTTTTTCTGCTTGCGGCTTTGATGTTAAAAATTGGCTAAAGCACGGATTTTGTGTTTCATCTTGCACACTGTAGCCTAAACGATCTAAGTGCTCGTTAAACATCTCATACTGACTTGGCTCAATAGCAAAACCTGCCAGTACATTCCCCATAGAACCACCGTGATTACGATAATGAAATAAGGTAATGTTCCAATTACTACCTAAAGTATCTAAAAAGCGTGCAAGCGCACCTGGATATTCAGGAAATTCAAAGCGAAGTAAGCGCTCATGTAATTGCTCTGGTGCTTTTCCGCCAACCATATAGCGCACATGTAATTTAGCGAGTTCGTTATCCGACAGGTCGCAAAATTGGTAATCATTATTTGTTAAGTCTTGCTTTAGCTCATTAAGCTCTTGCTCGCCTTGGCGCAGGGCAATACCTACAAATATTTGTGCTTCACCAGGTCCTGCATAACGGTAGTTAAACTCAGTAATAGCACGGCCACCTAAAGAAGCACAAAACTGTTTAAAACTGCCTTTTTCTTCTTTAATAGTAACCGCTAATAACGCTTCGTTTTTTTCACCCAGCGCAGTGCGCTCTGCAACATAACGCAGGCGATCAAAGTTTAAATTAGCACCCGAAAGCACAGCCGCTAAATGTAACCCTTTTAACCCTGACTGTTGGCTCCACTTTTTAAGCCCTGCCGTTGCAAGTGCACCTGAAGGCTCTGCAATTGCACGGGTAGATACAAAAATATCCTGCATGGCAGCACATATTTCGTCGCTGGTAACGGTTATAACTTCATCACAAAACTTTTGCGCTAAGCGAAATGTTTCAGTGCCAATAATTTTAACCGCTACGCCATCGGCAAAACTGCCAACGCGATCAAGCTCTACCGGTTTACCGGCTTTAAGTGCAGCTTGTAAACATGCACTTTCATCGGCTTCTACGCCAATTACTTTTATATCTGGACGCAGCGATTTAATATAAACCGCCATCCCAGCAAGTAAACCGCCGCCGCCAACAGGAATAAACACCGCATCGAGCTCGTTTAATTGCTGCATTAGCTCGCGTGCTACAGTGCCTTGACCAACAATGACGTCAGGGTCATCAAATGGTGGAACAAATATACCGTTTCGTTGCTCTGTAAGCTCAAGCGCATGTGCTTTTGCGGCATCAAAATGATGCCCATGTAGCACAACTTCACCGCCAAGTGCACGCACTGCGCTGACTTTTATTTCAGGCGTTATTACTGGCATTACAATTGTAGCTTGATGCCCTAAGTGAGAAGCACTTAGTGCAACCCCTTGAGCATGATTACCCGCAGAAGCAGTGATAACCACTGAGCCTTTAGGTAATTTATTTAATTTGTTATACGCACCGCGTAATTTAAATGAATACACGGGCTGTTGGTCTTCACGCTTTAACCAAACATGGTTACCTAATTTAGCACCAAGCTCAGCCATTTCGCTGACCTCAGTAACTTTAGCCAAAGGCTCCATGTTTGCTTGAATAATAGCGCGAAAATAATCGAGCTCTTGAGAGACCATAATTAACTAAGCGCCTCCAATTTAGCTAAGTCGCGCACTGCGCCTTTATCAGCACTTGTTGCAAGTAATGCATATGCTTTTAAAGCAGACGAGACATAGCGCTCACGATCAACTGGTTTGTACGCCAGTTTTCCGCGTGCTAATTGTTTTTGTTTACGTGCTTCAAGCTCTTCATCACTTAACGCTAACGTAATTTCACGGGTTGCGATATCAATAATGATTTTGTCGCCATTTTCAACATAAGCAATTGCACCACCACTTGCTGCCTCTGGTGACACATGACCAATTGATAAACCCGAAGTACCACCCGAAAAGCGACCATCAGTAATAAGTGCACATTTTTCAGCTAGGCCTTTTGATTTTAAGTAGCTAGTTGGGTATAGCATTTCTTGCATACCTGGGCCGCCTCTGGGGCCTTCATAACGAATAACAACAACATCACCGGCTTTTACTTCGTTATTTAAAATCCCTTCTACTGAATCATCTTGTGATTCGTATACAATGGCGGTGCCTTCAAAATGTAGCATTTCATCAACTACGCCAGCACTTTTTACAACACAACCATCAACAGCTAGATTACCCGAAAGCACAGCTAAACCACCGTCTTGGCGAAAAGCGTGTTCAACGCTTCGAATACAACCATTCACGCGGTCATTATCGCCTTCATCCCAACGACACTCTTGGCTCATTGCTTTAGTGGTACGAATGCCCGCAGGACCCGCACGGTAAAATTTGCGCGCAGCTTCGTTAGTAGGATCTGTTGCATCCCATTTTTTAACAAGCTCAGCCATTGTTGACCCAGCTACATGATTCACTGACATATCAACTAAGCCCGCTTTACCAAGCTCGCGTACAACAGCCATCATGCCACCTGCACGGTGTACATCTTCAATATGGTACTCTGGTGTTGCTGGTGCCACTTTACATAAAAACGGTGTTTTACGAGAAAGCGCATCAATGTGCGACATATCAAAATCAACGCCCGCTTCTTGCGCTGCAGCGAGTAAATGCAATACCGTATTTGACGAGCCACCCATTGCAATATCAACAACCATTGCATTCATAAAGGCTGTTTTGTTAGCAATAGCACGTGGCAATACATCTTGATTATCTTTTTGATAATACTCACGACATAAATCAACAATACGAGCCCCCGCTTCAACATACAGTTGTTTACGGTCTTTATGAGTCGCAAGCGTCGTGCCGTTACCTGGCAATGCTAAACCTATTGCCTCTAACAAACAGTTCATTGAGTTTGCAGTAAACATGCCTGAACACGAACCACATGTTGGACATGCAGAGCGCTCAACTTGTTCTGAATCTGCATCACTTACCGATTCATCAGCGCCTTTAACCATGGCATCGACTAAATCAAGTTTAATGTCGATGTTAGCAAGTTTAGTTTTACCCGCTTCCATTGGGCCGCCCGATACAAATATTACCGGTATGTTTAAACGTAGCGCTGCAAGCATCATCCCTGGAGTGATTTTGTCGCAGTTTGAAATACAAATCATCGCATCGGCGCAGTGACCATTTACCATGTATTCAACCGAGTCAGCAATTAAATCGCGTGAAGGCAGCGAATAAAGCATACCGCCGTGTCCCATTGCAATACCATCATCAATCGCAATGGTATTAAATTCTTTAGGAACGCCACCGGCTTGGGTTATCGTCTCACCCATAAGCTCACTAAGCTGATTAAGGTGTACATGCCCAGGTACAAATTGTGTAAACGAGTTAACTACGGCAATAATCGGTTTACCAAAATCAGAGTCTGTCATACCTGTTGCGCGCCATAATGCTCTTGCGCCTGCACGTTTACGTCCTTCAGTTGTTGTTGCACTTCTTAATTTAGCCATAGTTACCTCAGTTTTTGCCGCAATGTAAGCGGGCATTCCTCATTCTAAAATTGGTGAATAACCGAGTGACTCAGTTACTCGTAAATTATTTTTTAATTCGTAATTACACAGCCTGTTGGTGCTGTAAATTTTGTAAAGTGACTTCTTTTACATCCACCAGCTTGTTTAGCTGGCTGGTTAATAGGTGAATTGGTTTATCACTATCTACCGTCATGTCTACATTATAAAAACCATCGTCCATATTGAGCTGAAAATGCGTAAGGTCAAAACCACGATGACGCACCACTCGTAAAAAGCGCTCTACCGCTATACTTTGGCTTTTTAATGCAATAGTTAGGCTATGTTTCATTTTGCTTTCTCCGTCATCATTTCGTCGTTAGCAGCCCCAGGTGGTACAAGCGGCCAAACATTTTCTTTATCATCAATACAGGCATGTACTATGTACGGACCTTTACTGTTAACTAATGCAGTTATCGCATCATCAACTTGGTTAGCGTGAGTAATTGTTTGCCCTGGGATACCAAATACAGCAGCTAATTGCACAAAGTCTGGGTTATCCGACAGGTTAGTTTCAGAATAACGCCCTTCAAAAAACAGTTCCTGCCATTGGCGAACCATCCCTAAACGTTGGTTATCTAAAATTAATATTTTTACAGGTAAATTATTACGGCGAATCGTGGCCAACTCTTGAATATTCATCATTATTGAGCCATCGCCCGATACAGTGATAACAAAGTCATCAGGGCGTGCTACTTGTGCGCCAATAGCAGCCGGTAAACCAAAGCCCATTGTGCCTGCACCACCACTGCTTAAATGATTACTCGGGTGAGTAAACTTCATGTGTTGTGCTACCCACATTTGGTGTTGACCAACATCGCAGCACACAACCCCTGTTTTTGGCATGCGAAGGCTTAGTTGGTTTAATAAGTACGGTGCAAAAACCTTCTCACCTGGGTAGTCGTAACGCCACGCATGCTTAACATTCATTTCTTTATTTGTGTCACACCACGCTTTAGGTGTTACAAAGCACTCAAGTGCGGGTAGCGACGTTTTTAAATCAGCAATTAATGAAGCTTTAGCAGGTTTTCGCTTACCAACTTCAGCAGCATCGATATCTAAATGGATTACTTTAGCTTTAGCTGCAAATTTAGCTAAGTTACCTGTTACGCGGTCATCAAAGCGTGCCCCTATACATACAAGTACATCACATTCTTGCACTGCGATATTAGCAGCTTGACCACCATGCATACCCAACATACCTAAGTAATGTTCGTAATCTGGTAACACACTACCCAACGCTTTAAGTGTTGATACAGCTGGCATCTGCGTTTTATTTAAAAATTGCATTAGCTCGTCTTGCGCATCAGCGGCTTGTACACCACCACCTACATACGCTACAGGCTGTTTAGCCTCACTCAACAATTGATTAGCAATAGCAACTTGCTTTAAATCTAACTCTGGTAAGTATTCATCAGCTGCTAGCCAAGGTTTAAAAGGGACTTGCGCCATTTGAATATCTTTTGGGATATCGACAAGTACAGGACCAGGGCGGCCGCTTTGCGCTAAATGAATCGCTTCTTGTAATATCTCTGCTAAGTCTTCAGCTCGTTCTACCATGTAGCTGTGCTTAGTACACGAAAGCGACATACCTAGTACATCTATTTCTTGAAAGGCATCTGAACCAATAGCTGCAGTAGGCACTTGGCCGGTGATCGCTAACAACGGAACTGAGTCCATCATCGCATCAGCAAGAGCGGTTATTAAATTAGTTGCACCTGGGCCAGATGTTGCAAAACATACGCCTAATTTACGTGTGCTGCGAGCATAACCAACTGCTGCAAACCCTGCACCTTGCTCATGGCGAGTTAGGTAGTGTTTGACTGGCGCGCCATACAGCGCATCGTAAATTGGCATAATAGCTCCGCCTGGGTAGCCAAATACTTCATTTACGCCGTGTTTGGCCAATAAGTCGATTGTTAGTTCTGCGCCTGTCATTAATAAACCCTCATTCCTCAGTGACAACCCAATTACAAATTTTACCCTTAAAACTAAAAAGCCCTCCGAACGGTTAAGTGCGGAGGGCTTTTTTAATGCTTAAGTTTTTAAAGCACTACGAAGCCCTCGCGGGAATAATCACCACGATAATAATCAGGACTAGGTTAAGTGCGTTTGTAAGCATGTAATTAATACCAAATTTTGTTCAATTATCGCGAAGGTTATTCCTTCGCTTTCTTTTTATATTAGTACCGCGCTAAGCCCTTTAAGTCAACACCAAAGTTAATCTAACAAAAAGACTAAAAGGCAATTTATCAGGTTTTAAAATTCACTATATAAGCTAGTAGTGGTTTTTTTATGCTCTAATTTTATTCTCAGAAATTCACTATTCTTATATCCCTTATTTAAGGTTTGATTAATTTTTGAGAATATTTTTATAAATAAAATTATTTATCACCTTCAGGTAATGCGTAGGTTCTCTTAAGCGACTCTTAAGTGTTGTTGCATAGCATGGCGTTGTTATTTTAAACGAGCCTAAATATGAACATAACTAGCCAAACACCAGTACAAAAAAAGCCAAATCGTAGTAAGCGGTTTTACATTCACTGTAGTGCAAATGCCTTTGTAGTGATGATTGCCTGTTATTACTGTTTAGTTATAAACATTCCTTTTATTCAAGGTTCGTTTAGCGCCATAACCTCTCTTGCATCTTTTTCATGGCTATTTTTACTTTCAGTCCCGCTACTTTTGTTATGCCTTTTAATTATTTTCTTTTCGATAGTGTCGGTTAGGTGGTTACTAAAACCAATTAACTACCTTTTACTGATAATTTCGAGTGCCGTGCTTTACGGCTCATTAAATTACGGCGTCGTGTTTGACTATTCGATGATTCAAAACATGTTCGAAACAGACTCAAGTGAAGCGCTGAGCTATTTAAATCCGCAGCTCATAGGCTTTCTACTACTGTTTTGTGCGCTACCTGTTTTTATATTAAGCAAAGTAAAAATACATTTTACCCGCCCTCACCAAGAAGCGATTAGTCGTATAAAACTTATTGTAGCGTGCTGCTCATTAATTGCTTTAGTGGTCGTAAACTTTTACGCCGACTACGCAGCCACAGGCCGCAATAACCGCATTTTGAAAAAAGAAATTATTCCCTTTCAATACCTCTCTAGCAGTTATAAATATATGCGCGATCAGCTGCTGTATACCAATATGGAATTTAAAAATATAGATGCAACACCCACTCTTATTGCGCCTAACACCACCAGCGTAACAGTTATGGTTGTTGGCGAAACCGCACGAGCAGAAAACTTTGCTTATCAAGGTTATAAGCGCAACACCAACCCTTATACACAAAAGCATAATGTAACGTATTTTAATAATGTGGCGTCTTGTGGCACCGCTACTGCAGTGTCTGTGCCGTGTATGTTTTCACTGCAAACACAAAATAACTTTGATCGATTAGCAGCCGACAACCAACAAAACCTGGTTGACTTAGCACAACAAGCTGGCAGCGACGTACTGTGGGTTGATAACAACAGTGGCTGTAAAAACGTATGCACCCGTGTTGTTAATATTGATATCCCAACCACCCCATCAGCGCTTTGCGATGGGAAATATTGTTTTGATGAAGCACTCCTTGCTCCACTTAAACGCAAACTCGCTAATTTAAGCCAAGCTAACACCGTTATTGTCCTACATATGATGGGCTCACACGGGCCAACCTACTTTAAACGCTACCCAGAAAAATTTAAGCAATTTACGCCCACGTGCGACAGAAGCGACATTCAAAACTGCTCACTCGATGAATTAGTTAATACCTACGACAACACAATTGCGTACAGCGACTTTGTTAACGCCCAGGTAATTGAGCAATTAAAAGCACTGCCAAACAACATAGATAAACAGTTTTTATATGTCTCCGATCATGGCGAATCACTTGGCGAAGGTGGGGCTTATTTACATGGTTTTCCGTATAGCTTTGCACCTAGCACACAAACGCATGTTCCTCTTTATATGTGGGCTGATGAGCATAATCAGCGCATTACTAATACCTGTTTAGCTAATTTAGACACCACTGCTGCACGCTCACACAACAATATTTTTCACACCCTTTTAAATTTAATTGGCATTAAAAGCAAAACGTATCAGGCATCACTTGATTTACTTGCTAGCTGCCAAACAACACCAAGCGAAATAAAACTATGAGTAATAAAACCGTTATAAAACGCCAAGGCTTAATGCGCCTTATTTTTACCTTAAGCCATTCTTTTAACGGCTTAAAATGGATGAGTCGATTTGAAGCGGCGTTCCAACAAGAGCTAGCACTGTTTTCGTTACTCGGTGTGTTTGTGTGGCTACAAGAAATTGCACTAAAGGATAAATTACTGCTTATAGCCAGCCTGCTTTTTGTATTGTTTGCTGAGCTGGTAAATACAGCAGTTGAGGTTGTAGTTGATAGAATTGGCAGTGAATACCATGAGCTTTCGGGGCTAGCTAAAGATATAGCCTCTGCAAGCGTGTTTATAGCTATGCTAATTGCCGCTCTTATTTGGTGGGCTGTGTTATGGGCATAAAGCTAACTTTTATACCTAAAATACAAAATGCACTTGGCCCTGTATGGATTTTTGTTGTATTTACTGTTTTGGCACTTAGCTTTTTAACACTTGCTCGCTTTGGATTAAGTGTATGGCAAGGGGAGCGTGTATTTGGATCGCATGCGTGGTTATCTATATTTATAGGTGGGTTAAGAGTAGATATAGCCACTCTAAGCTACATTATTATGCCCGCATTACTACTTACTTTACTGATGCAAAGCGTAGGTTGGCAAAATAAAGTACGCGGCCTCATTAAAATTTATTTAGTGGGAATGTCTGCTTTACTTGTTTTTTTTGAAGTGATTACGCCTACGTTTATAAACGAGTACGATTTACGCCCAAACCGCTTATTTATAGAATATTTAATTTACCCTAAAGAAGTCTCAAAAATGATTTTTTCAGGCTATAAGGTAGAAGTATTTACTGCTGTTATAGCACTTGTTTTAAGCTGTAAATTTGCAAGTAAAGTATTTAGCAATCAATGGCAAAGCAAGTCATCACTAACAGGCTTAAACCAATCAATTTTAGCGCTCGTTTTAGTATGCTTAACTATTTTGGGCGCCCGCAACTCATTAGGGCACAGACCACTTAACCCCGCCATGGTCTCGTTTTCTACAGATCACTTACTTAACGACTTAACCCTTAACTCACTTTATAGCGTCGCGTTTGCAGTTAAGCAACTTTCTAATGAGCAATCAAGCCAAGACTATTACGGTAAAATGCCCACCGATGAATTGCTTAGTATTGTGCGTAGTAACATGCAAAATACGCAAGGCACATTTAGTGATGTAACCGCCCCTACAAAAACGTTTCATGGCGCAAGTAATACAGGTAAACCCAAAAATCTAGTCATTATTTTACAAGAAAGTTTAGGTGCTCGTTATGTAGGCACGCTTGGCGGTTTACCACTTACACCTAATATAGACGCCCTTTATAAACAAGGCTGGGGATTTGATAATTTATACGCCACCGGTACACGTTCAGTGCGTGGAATTGAGGCGGTAATTACAGGGTTTACACCAACGCCTTCGCGTGCGGTTGTTAAGCTTGATAAATCACAACGCGACTTTTTTACCATTGCTGATTTTTTAGCGAAGCAAAATTACAACACGCAGTTCATTTATGGTGGCGAAAGCCATTTTGATAACATGCGCAGCTTCTTTTTAGGCAACGGTTTTAAAAGTATCGTAGATACAAATAACTTTAAAAAAATAGACTTTAATGGCTCGTGGGGCGCATCAGACGAAGACTTGTACGACCAAGCCGATATAGAACTTACTAAGCTTAAAAATCAAAACAAACCCTTTTTTAGCCTTATATTTTCAAGCTCTAATCATAGCCCGTATGACTTTCCTGACGATAAAATAACGCTGTACGATAAACAAACACAAACCCGTAATAATGCTGCCAAGTATGCCGATTACGCACTAGGCACCTTTATCGAAAAAGCTAAAAAATCGAGCTACTGGGATGATACTGTATTTATAGTTATTGCCGATCACGACTCGCGCGTATCGGGTTCAAATTTAGTACCGGTTGATCACTTTAAAATTCCGGCCGTTATTTTTGGAAAAGGTATTACCCATAAACGAGATAGCCAACTAGCCAGTCAGCTCGATATTCCTGTTACTCTACTGTCTTTAATTGGCGCAAGTGGTAAGCACCCAATGATAGGTCATGATTTATCAAAGCCAATTAGCGACAAAAAACAACGCGCAATGATGCAATACGACAAAAACTTTGCCTACATGCACGATAATAAAGTGGTGGTGTTACAACCACAAAAACCAGCAACCACCTATACGTATAGCAATAACCAGCTTGTGCCATGTGAAAACGATGAGCAACTAGTAAAAAAAGCCCTAGCCCATGCGAACTTAGGTAATTTAGCCTACACAAATGGTTGGTATCATTAACCAAGTGACTTGATAATAAAGCCTTGTTAAAGTAACAAGGCTATTTTTATAAACCGAGTAAACATGAAAATCCTCGTTATTGAAGACTCTGAAGCACTAAGACGCAGCTTGCAAGTTGGCCTTAGCAACCTTGGTTTTACCGTAGATGAAACTGGTGATGGCTCAGAAGGGTTGAGTATGGCACTGAGTGGAAACTACGACCTCCTCGTACTTGATTTAATGCTACCGAGCGTTGATGGCATGAGTATTTTACAAGCACTGCGCAGCAGTAATAGCCAAAGCCGTGTGCTAATTTTATCGGCACGAAGTGAGCCTCAAGATAAAATTAACGGCCTTATGAAAGGCGCTGACGATTATTTAACTAAGCCATTTTCGTTTGAAGAACTCCATGCTCGTGTCCTTGCATTACTTCGTCGTGGTTCACTGCAAAACCAACAAAATACCCTAACCGTAGGTGATTGCGTATTAGATCTCTCCCTTAAAACTCTTCACTACAAGCAACATGCTATTGAGCTCACGCGTAATGAATACAAAATAATAGAATGCTTATTTAACGCCCCAGAGCGAGTATTGGGGCTTGAACTTATAAGTGAAGCGGTGGTAGGTCAGTTTGATATGCTCTCTAAAAATGCGCTTGAAGCACACATCTCAACTATACGTAAAAAAGTAAGACAGTTTGATGGCGAGCTCCCGATAAAAAATAAACGTGGATTTGGTTATGTCGCAACAACAAAATAAAAATCACTCAATAAAACGTAAACTCGTTAATAATATTAGCGCTGTGATCTCAGTTATTTTGTTCACCATATTTTTAACCGTTGATTTAAGTGTTGATACTTGGGTGGAAGATCAGTTCAATCAGTCTTTAACTAATAAAGCTAACTACTTAAAAACCTTAGTTGAAGATGACAACAACGTGGTTGAATTTGATTTTGCTGGTGAGTTTATGTCGGAATATGAAGCAGCCGATGCCACGGAGTTTTACCAATTATGGCATGGCCGTGATGTGTTTGAGCGCTCGGACTCATTAGCGCTTTATGAAAATGCTAACCTGCCTTTTTTAGAAATGCCGATAAACGAATCTAAAATCATAGATTACGAGCTTCCTAACGGGCGTGATGGTCGCGCACTTATAAGTCACTTTGTAGCCCAAAAAGATGATAGAAACCCCACTCACTCTGCTGTTTTTAATACCATGACGCTTGCAATTGCAGCGCCCACCTCTGAGCTTAATAAAGTACTGATTATTATTGATGTGGTCTTTATTTTAACCTGTGTACTTGGTGTGTTTGGTGTGCGCTATTTAGTGACACGTATTGTAAATAAAGGCCTGCACCCTCTACACAATTTAAACGACCAAATTAAGTTACTCGATATTACCGGTGTTGCGCAAACAATAGAAAGCGACTTTAAAGTAGAAGAAATAGAACCTATACGTAACGAGCTAAATAAGTTTATTACCGTTAATCAGCAACTCTATAGTAATGAAAAACGCCTAACAAGCGACATTGCACACGAGCTAAAAACCCCAATAGCTGAACTCATAAGCCTCTCAGAGGTGGCTATTCGCTACCCTGACGATAAACGTATTAGCGACACCTATACAAGTGATGTACTTAGTATTTCACAGCGTATGAAAACGATTGTTAACAACCTCTTATTATTGCAGCGCTCAAGTAGTAGTGCTATGCAATTGAATGCGCAAAATATCACTCTAAATAACTTAGTAAATCAAATTATTGATGAGCTGACCTTTAAGCATCCAAGTATCAAAATGCGTTTAAATAACGAAATAAGTGGCGAACTTACGCTTAATGCTGACGAATTTAGTTTAAATACCATTTTATGTAACTTAATCGATAACGCACTATTTTATGGACTTCCTGAGGCGCCAATTAAATTAACTGCCGTAAATAACAGCACAAACATGACCATCTCTGTTAGTAACAAAGTAAATAAACCACTAAGTGATGAACAGCTCACTGCTATTTTTGACCCGCTCTATCAGCTAGATTCATCTAGAACTAATAATCAGCGCCATGGTTTAGGATTATCAATTGTACAGAGCTTATGTAACTTAAATGGCTTTACTATTACGGCCAGTAATACCGAAAACAATACGTTAACGTTTATATTAACGTTACCTCTGAAGTAAATTTAGGTTAGTATTTACACTACTAATTTTGAGATTTTAAGGACAAACCATGAATGCTCTTACCCGTATTAGCCACTTTTTTATTGTGGCGTTACTTATAACATTTAGCCTTAACAGCTACGCAGCTCCCGCCTTATATAAAATAGAAAAAAATGGCGTCAGTTCTTACCTATTTGGCACTGTACACGTTGGTGATGCCAGCATGAAAGGCTTACCTAAAAATGTAACCGATGCAATTAGTGCAAGCAAAGAAGTGATTGTTGAAGTTGATATAAGCAAACTTACACCACTTGAAATGCAACAGCGCTCAATGCCATTTATGATGCTAAGTGACGGTAAAACACTGCAAACTGAGCTTTCAAAGCAAAATTATACCAAGCTAAAAGATTACTTTGCTAAAAAGTCGATTGATATTGCTATGTTTAATGGCTTAAAGCCTTGGGCTGTTATGGTGACTATGATGCAAATTGAATTTCAAAATGCAGGATATTCAGATAAAACCGGCATAGACAAGCAAGTGCTTAGTTATGCTAAAGAGCATAATATTAAAATTGGCGAGCTTGAAACCCTAGAGCAACAACTACAAATGTTTGATGGTATGGCGCTATTAAGCAATGAAATGATTGAAGAAACCTTTGAGCAACTAGCCGATATTAATACTTACTTTATCAAGTTAGTTAATGCATGGAAAAGCGGTGACATGGACACACTAACCGATTACTACAACATGAGTTTTGATGACAGTAATTACGGTGAAATTAGCGAGCAAGTAATGCTAACTAACCGCAATAATAATTGGGTTAAACAACTCACACCGCGTTTAGCAAACGAGCAGCTATTTATTGCTGTAGGCGCTCTGCATTTACCTGAAAAACACGGGTTACTTAAACAGCTTCGAGATAAAGGCTTTAGCGTTACTCGTCTTTAAAATAAAAATGGGTTGAGTGAATTCTCGCTCAACCTTTCTCTAAGCTTTTAATGAAAGTCTTCCATTTTTAAGTAATTCTCTATTCCTTTAATTTTGTCTGCCGCATGATGATTTACATAAATCACAGTACTTGTATTGGCAGCACAAATTTTCTCTATTAGTAGCAGTACACGCTGCCTGTTTGCTTCATCTAAGCCTAAGCAAGGCTCATCTAAAATAAGTAACGTTGGATGTTTTACCATGGCCCGCACAATTAATAACATACGCTGATCGCCGTACGATAGCTGGGTGAATGAGGTGTTTTGCTTGTCACTTAAACCAATAAATGCCAGCCACTGCTTAGCAATATTAATTTGTGCGTCGCTCGGTTTTTGATATAAACCTATGCTGTCGTAAAATCCTGAAATAACAGTATTTAAAGCCGATATACTTACGCGGTAATCCATATGTAGCGCGTTAGATATAAAACCAATATGCTGTTTTATATCCCAAATACTCTCCCCGGTTCCGCGTTTAAAACCGAACACTTCAATGTCATTGTTATAACACTGTGGGTTATCACCTGTTATTAAATTTAATAAGCATGTTTTGCCTGAACCGTTCGCTCCACTAAGCTGCCAATGCTGATGCTTTTTTATAGTCCAATTGAGATTTTTGAATATGCTTACATCACTATAACTAACTTTAGCATTACTCAATTTAACTAAGGTATTACCAGTGAATGCCTTTTGCTCTTGTTCGGTATCAGGAGATGGCACATCCAATGAGGTATGTTCTAAATGAAGTAGTTTTAGTAAATCACTCAATTGCTCACTGTCTGGCTTTGCCAAAGTATGTAACAAGCAACCTTGGTTTACATAGCCATAGTGAGTAATGAATGAAGGGATTTCGTCTAGGCGGTTTAGTACAAAAACAAAAGTAATTGTTTGACTAAGCTCTATGAGTATTTTATTAAGTTGCTGGCACGATTGTACGTCGAGCCCATCAAAAGGCTCGTCAAGCACGACTAAGTCAGCATTTGAGCTAAGTGCTTTAATTAATAAAAATTTTCGCGTTTCACCCGTTGAAAGTTTTCTAAAATGTCGAGTTAATAATTCATCAAACTTAAATAGCTTTATAAGCTGCTTACGTAAATCGATATTATAATTTTTATCTATAATAAGCTCTTTTACTAGGCTATTTTTTTCTTCTTCTAGCTCTTTATTCAATAGCTGTTTTTGCGCATCAGATGAAACAAGCAGTAGCTTTTTAAACGTACACACTCTTTGACCATTTTCATGCTTAGCCTCACCAACTAACGCCGCCGTTAATGCTGATTTACCTGCGCCATTGCCACCTAGAAGCAACCAATGCTCACCTTCGTTAACGTGCCAGTGTAAGTTGTGGATGCATTAGCTGCTTTGACCTTGGCCTTGTAAAGAGCCACTGAATTGCTGAAATTGAATTGATTGCACAATAGACTGCACACTAACTTCCTATGTGAATATTAAAATCATAAATTAACGTATTTCAAAAGTACTTAGCAAGTGAGTTTTCGTCATTTAAAGCATTGAAAATAAAGGACGCTTAACAAGCGTCCGCAGCTATCTTTGTGGATTGGTATTATATAACACTCATAAAATAAAAAAGCCCAGCTTAAAAGCTGGGCTACTAAAATGAAGCTATCTAATTGCTCTGAACTCTGGATAATAAACCTATCTCAAACAATTGTTTTCAACGCTAACTACGTTGAATTTACTTGCAATAGTCGAGCTATTGACGCATAACTCGCCTTGTTTTCACTAAAAATCTCTGGCTAGAGACAAATCCACTTAAATATTATTTAGGGTCAATATGTTAGTAAATATTTTAACCAGAGTTTAGATTAATTATCTGTTTTCTAAACGGTTATAATCAAACATTCCATATTCAACACCACGATATTTTTTAGCCGTGTCGTGCAAAATATCACTGTATTGCCAAAATTGTGGATGAGTCCGTCGGATACCAAACTTAGATTTTAGTGTTCTATAATCAGCTTCTATTTGCATCATAGGCAATTGCTCAACAAAAGCATTTACTTGCTGATCGTTATTTAAATACCAAATAGCTGCTGGATAATCACCTATAAAGCCAGGAACAATCGTTGCGGTATCTTCATCATAAGCACGTTGCCCATCTTCGTTTAATAAACTAGATATATTGTAGTGCGCATTATGATGGATAATCGTGTACGCCTTATGGCTATCATCAGTTTGCTTAACTAATACAAAAGATAATTGCGGTAATAAGTTAACAGCTTTTGCTGGCATAGAGTTAATTACACTCAGATCTTTAGGCACTTGAGTATAATCATATTGCTCATTTAACACAGGTGCTAACGCTTCTTTCATTAACTCATAAAGCTCGTGTTGAGGATCATCCGTTTTATACTCAATACCACTGGGTTGACTAAATTCGCGATTATTTTTAAAAAACTTAGCTAAGCTTGGCGGTGATTTTCGGTACCAGTATTTTTTAATTTGATTGCGTTTATTTTCAGGTAATAAAGCTAAAAAATTTTGCTCTCCCTCTAAACGTAAAAAGTCCATATACAAGCGCGTCACTAATTGATGGCCTATATTACCGTACACATCAAAACCAGCGACCAGTAAGTAATGAATACGCTCAAACAAAGCATAATCAAGTACCCACGTTGTTTTTGGCTCTTGTCCAATAAAACCTTTTACAACAGTCGCACTGTCAAAATGACGAAAAATAGTCAGTGCCGCATTTTTATTATGCCCGTCGCCTTTCCACAATAAATCAGTTGTTAGATGCTCACCCCCCTTAAACAGATCATTAGCCAGATCGACTTTAGCTTGTAAATATTTTTGCTCTAGTGCTGAATATTTTACCCAGTTAGAAATTGGTAATGCGTTACTTTCCTCAGCAGCTGGTAGCTCTAATGCTTCTTCGTGGCGCATTAGCATTTGACCAACTGCTGGCGTGGCCACTTTAGCTGGATCAGCGAATGCAACCCAAAAGTGGTCATTAATTACATTTAAGGCAATTTGACCACGACACACAGGTCCTTTAATAAACCCCATGATGATCAGCTCTGCTTCATCAAGCATAAATTGATATTTAGAATTAATAGGGATTACTTCAAATGTTTTAAATGGATTAGATGCAGACTCAGCCTTATAACTTGGCATTTGCGCAACGGTATAATCTGGCGCAATAAATTGCTCATACAAACGCAGTAACTTAGCTTCATTAAGCTCAAGTGGTAAATGCGTCTTGGAAAGTATTGTTGTACGCTCTTGCATAAAACGATAATAAACGCGGCTAACTTTAGGGTCATCATATGGACGGCGCGTATTTATTAGCTTTATTTTTTCACCCGGAGGTGTGCTTGAACGGACTAATTTAAAAAAGCTCTGTGGATTTTTAGGCGTAAAATAAATATGAGCTAAAAACCAATGCTCATAAATGTAACGAGCAGATAGCTGATACTTCAAACTATCTTGGTTTAAAAATGCTTCCCAACCCTTTATTTTATTTTGCTCGAATTTACTTGGCGGCGCAATATGCGACATTTTACCACCCGTTTTGAGCCATTGCTGTAAATGATTGAATTCATCCCGTGATACACCAGGCAAACCATAAGGCATGCCGCCATGAGGCTGCTCATCTGCTAATCGGTCAAACTCTCCCATGGTTGCGCAGGTTTGAGCGCGATTTAAAGAAAAGTCGAATTCATCATCTAGTACTTCATTTGTTGGTAGTTCATGGCTTTGCTTTAACACCAAGCTATTAAATAAAACACTTCCGGCTAAATTAGCTTCTTCAGTTTGCGCACGTTCATTAAGTACTGGGGTAAAGTTTTTTTCTCGCCATTGCTGAGTATTAGTTGCATCAAATAATAAGCGACTTGGAGTCGTTGCTAATAATCGAGTTCCATCATAAACCAGTTCTTTACTCAGCCCTCGGTCAATACCTTCTGGAGATGAAAGCTTAAGCTGGCAAGGTGCGTCATAACAACCATGGCAAACGACGCAGCGGGTATCGAGTACTGGTTTTACGTTTTGTAAAAAATCAGCGCCAGCTAAGGTAGAATGCGGAACAATACGCTCTTGCGCTTGCTCAGGCCCAAATAAATCATCGTAATGTGCATTACCTAAGTAAGCACAACCACTGAGAATAATTAGTACGAATATGCTTATTATTATTTTTTTCATTAGTCCTCGTCACCTAAATCGAAGGTGGGCATCATATCCATTTGAGGAGAAACGAATGTCTTTTGACCTTCAGTATTCAAAACAACACTTAAAAGAGGCCCATGCGTTAATGTTATTTGCGCATCATGTTCTTGACTCAATATGTTTAAATACAAAGGGGCAGTAATAAGTAATTCATAACTATCAATGGTAATAGCTACACTGCTATCTTCACTTGGATTTTGGCAAATTTGAGCAAGTAACTCATCATCAAGTCCAATTGATATTTCAAAATCAGGCTGCTCTACATCTCTATCACTTAATGATTCATCTAATAGAAATAAAGGGAGGGTTAAATTGCTATCTTGTTCAAATTCCATTGCGTTCTCTGCACTTTCTGACGATTTAATTGGCGAGTATTATAACAAACTAGCGAGTAAATTAACGCTAAAGCTAATGTAACTATTTAAACGTCATCCATAACAGATTCGATCACAGAAAATACAGCACCTTGAGGGTCGCATATAACACTAAAGCGACCAACATCGGGGATGTCTGTTGCAGGAACACATACTTGCCCGCCTAAGTTAGCGGCTTTACTAACAATTACATCGCAACTCTCTACTGCAAAATAAATCATCCAATGAGCAGGGGTATCATCAGGCCATTCACTTGTCATTTCAAGCATACCGGCAATTGGTTGTCCATCGACTAAAAGTAAAATGTAGTCCATCCCTTCCATAGGCTTTATTTCGCTTTCCCAGCCTAGTAAAGCACAGTAAAAGTCTCTACTTACTCTACTATCTCTTGTTGCTAACTCATGCCAATAAGGCGTATTTAATTCACCTAAGCGCTTACAACCTTTATGATCATTCCCCTGCCATAGTGCAACAGTTGCGCCTACTGGATCTTTTAACATAAGCATGCGACCTGCATTCATAACATCATGAGGACCGGCAATAATTTCAGCACCTAGCTCTTTCGCTTTTAGCGCACAATCATCAACATTATCGACTGCAATATATGCCAACCAATAACTTGGTATCTCTGCACTAATTTGCTCTTTAGGCATTTCGTACATTGCAGCGATATCATCACCTTGCTTTTGTAGCATGGTGTAATATATGCCTTCCCCAATAGGTTGATCGTCATGCCCCCAATCAAATAATGATGTATAAAACGCCTTACCGTCTTTCCAATTGTGCGTACAAAGTTCTGACCAACAAAAAATACCATGCGGATTATTTTCAATTTCACTCATTATTAAGCCCTTATTATTCTAATTTCACCTAAACAAGTTCTGTCACATTTTTATAAACGACATAATTAAGCAGATCATAAATTAAGATTAGAGCAACAACTAAGCAGAGTCGATAAAATTAAGACACAACTCTAAAGTTAAAGTAATGAATTTAAAAAAGAGATATTGAAAATATATTCTTACACCAATCTGCTTAATTGAGTGAGCTATTTTGAGGTAAGAAAACCCGACCATTTCAGTCGGGCTTTCTACAATGTGAGGTCGGTGCGCTACGCAGTAGAATGTCATGGTGTCCACAGCGGTAGAAAATCACGTAGCAAATGCTACTGTAATGGCCGACTGAGATATTGAGGGGTTTTGTTGTGATTTTAACGTCGGGAGTCGCTGCGCTTGCCCGCCCTACGTTATGGGTGTTGATGTGAGTGTATATTAATTACGCGCATTTCACTTTTCTGCAGACGTAAAAAAGCCCGACTATTTCTAGTCGGGCTCTCTACAATTTGAAGCCTGGTAATGTCCTACTTTCACATAGCAAATGCTACACTATCATCGGCGCTGTTTCGTTTCACTACTGAGTTCGGCATGGAGTCAGGTGGGTCCAAAACGCTATTGTCACCAAGCAAATTTGGGCGTTAATACGTATTTCTGCGCATTAACTGAATTTGGAAAATATCTGATAATATTTTTTAAGTCTTTCTAAGTAATATCTACTTTAGTTATATTAACTTCTTCGCGTGTTTCACTATCACATAAAACGCGTTTGGCGTTGTATGGTTAAGCCTCACGGGTAATTAGTACAAGTTAGCTTAATGGCTCACACCACTTCCACATCTTGCCTATCAACGTTGTAGTCTTCAACGGCCCTTCAGAGACTTTAAAAGTCTAGTGAGAACTCATCTCGAGGCCTGCTTCGCGCTTAGATGCTTTCAGCGCTTATCAGTTCCGAACGTAGCTACCGGGCAATGCCATTGGCATGACAACCCGAACACCAGCGGTTCGTTCACTCCGGTCCTCTCGTACTAGGAGCAACCCCTCTCAATTCTCAAACGCCCACGGCAGATAGGGACCGAACTGTCTCACGACGTTCTAAACCCAGCTCGCGTACCACTTTAAATGGCGAACAGCCATACCCTTGGGACCGACTTCAGCCCCAGGATGTGATGAGCCGACATCGAGGTGCCAAACACCGCCGTCGATATGAACTCTTGGGCGGTATCAGCCTGTTATCCCCGGAGTACCTTTTATCCGTTGAGCGATGGCCCTTCCATTCAGAACCACCGGATCACTATGACCTACTTTCGTACCTGCTCGACGTGTCTGTCTCGCAGTTAAGCTGGCTTCTACCATTACACTAACCGTACGATGTCCGACCGTACTTAGCCAACCTTCGTGCTCCTCCGTTACTCTTTAGGAGGAGACCGCCCCAGTCAAACTACCCACCAGGCACTGTCCGTAACCCCGATTCAGGGGCCAACGTTAGAACATCAAAACTACAAGGGTGGTATTTCAAGGTTGACTCCAACAAAACTAGCGTCTCATCTTCAAAGTCTCCCACCTATCCTACACATGTAGGTTCAATGTTCAGTGCCAAGCTGTAGTAAAGGTTCACGGGGTCTTTCCGTCTAGCCGCGGGTACACAGCATCTTCACTGCGATTTCAATTTCACTGAGTCTCGGGTGGAGACAGCGTGGCCATGGTTACACCATTCGTGCAGGTCGGAACTTACCCGACAAGGAATTTCGCTACCTTAGGACCGTTATAGTTACGGCCGCCGTTTACCGGGGCTTCGATCAAGAGCTTCTCCCTAAGGATAACCCCATCAATTAACCTTCCGGCACCGGGCAGGTGTCACACCGTATACGTCATCTTGCGATTTTGCACAGTGCTGTGTTTTTAATAAACAGTCCCAGCCACCTGGTCACTGCGGCTCCCGTCCGCTTAGAGAGCAAGTCTCATCACAGATAGGAGCGTACCTTCTCCCGAAGTTACGGTACGATTTTGCCTAGTTCCTTCACCCGAGTTCTCTCAAGCGCCTTAGTATTCTCTACCTGACCACCTGTGTCGGTTTGGGGTACGATTCCATATAATCTGAAGCTTAGAGGCTTTTCCTGGAAGTATGGCATCAGCAACTTCATCACCGTAGTGACTCGTCTCGTGTCTCAGGTTTAATGTTCGTCCGGATTTACCTAAACAAACGCCCTACTCACTTTCACATAGACTACCAACGCTATGCTTGCTTAGCCTGCTCCGTCCCCCCATCGCAATTATATCGAGTACAGAAATATTAATCTGTTTCCCATCGACTACGCCTTTCGGCCTCGCCTTAGGGGTCGACTTACCCTACCCTGATTAACATGGGATAGGAACCCTTGGTCTTCCGGCGTGGGAGTTTTTCACTCCCATTATCGTTACTCATGTCAGCATTCGCACTTCTGATACGTCCAGCATACCTCCCGGTACACCTTCAACCGCTTACAGAACGCTCCCCTACCACTCAGAATAAATTCTGAATCCGCAGCTTCGGTGCATAGTTTAGCCCCGTTACATCTTCCGCGCAGACCGACTCGACCAGTGAGCTATTACGCTTTCTTTAAAGGATGGCTGCTTCTAAGCCAACCTCCTGGCTGTCTGGGCCTTTCCACATCGTTTCCCACTTAACTATGACTTTGGGACCTTAGCTGGCGGTCTGGGTTGTTTCCCTCTTCACGACGGACGTTAGCACCCGCCGTGTGTCTCCCGGATATTACTTTACGGTATTCGGAGTTTGCAAAGGGTTGGTAAGTCGGGATGACCCCCTAGCCTTAACAGTGCTCTACCCCCGTAAGTATTCGTCCGAGGCTCTACCTAAATAGATTTCGGGGAGAACCAGCTATCTCCCGGTTTGATTAGCCTTTCACTCCTAGCCACAGGTCATCCCCTAACTTTTCAACGTTAGTGGGTTCGGTCCTCCAGTTGATGTTACTCAACCTTCAACCTGCCCATGGCTAGATCACCGGGTTTCGGGTCTATACCTTGCAACTATTCGCCCAGTTAAGACTCGGTTTCCCTACGGCTACCCTATTCGGTTAACCTCGCTACAAAATATAAGTCGCTGACCCATTATACAAAAGGTACGCAGTCACCCAACAAGTGGGCTCCTACTGCTTGTACGTACACGGTTTCAGGTTCTATTTCACTCCCCTCACAGGGGTTCTTTTCGCCTTTCCCTCACGGTACTGGTTCACTATCGGTCAGTTGGGAGTATTTAGCCTTAGATGATGGTCCACCTATATTCAGTCAAAGTTTCACGTGCTCCGACCTACTCGATTTCACTTAAAATGTCTTTTCATGTACGGGACTATCACCCTGTATCGTGGCGCTTTCCAGCAGCCTTCCATTAACACATAATAAGCTTAAGGGCTGTTCCGATTTCGCTCGCCGCTACTTTCGGAATCTCGGTTGATTTCTTTTCCTACGGGTACTTAGATGTTTCAGTTCTCCGCGTTCGCCTCGTTAACCTATGTATTCAGTTAACGATACCTGCAAGCAGGTGGGTTTCCCCATTCGGAAATCCTAGTCTCAAGCGCTTTTTACTAGCTTGACTAGGCTTATCGCAAGTTAATACGTCCTTCATCGCCTCCAACTGCCAAGGCATCCACCGTGTACGCTTAGTCACTTAACCATACAACCCAAACGGGTCTTTGTTTTGTGACAGTTTAACTTCGCCAGAAGTCAATATTGAATACTAAAGTAGATACCAATCAATTAACTCATAAGAGTTAACTAAATGGCACTCAATGGTACTGCTACCATTGTTTTTTTACTTTTGAAAACTCTTGATAAATACAATGTATTCATCAGAATTTTATTATCAGCTTTTCCAAATTTTTAAAGAGCATATTAATTAGTTATCCCAAAGGGACAAGCACTAATTAACAATCATCTGTGTGGACACTACGAACAAATAAGTTCTAAATCGTATAAGGAGGTGATCCAGCCCCAGGTTCCCCTAGGGCTACCTTGTTACGACTTCACCCCAGTCATGAATCACTCCGTGGTAAACGTCCTCCCGAGGGTTAGACTATCTACTTCTGGAGCAACCCACTCCCATGGTGTGACGGGCGGTGTGTACAAGGCCCGGGAACGTATCACCGCGTCATTCTGATACGCGATTACTAGCGATTCCGACTTCATGGAGTCGAGTTGCAGACTCCAATCCGGACTACGACGCACTTTAAGTGATTCGCTTACCTTCGCAGGTTCGCAGCACTCTGTATGCGCCATTGTAGCACGTGTGTAGCCCTACACGTAAGGGCCATGATGACTTGACGTCGTCCCCACCTTCCTCCGGTTTATCACCGGCAGTCTCCTTAGAGTTCTCAGCATTACCTGCTAGCAACTAAGGATAGGGGTTGCGCTCGTTGCGGGACTTAACCCAACATCTCACAACACGAGCTGACGACAGCCATGCAGCACCTGTATCAGAGTTCCCGAAGGCACCAAACCATCTCTGGTAAGTTCTCTGTATGTCAAGTGTAGGTAAGGTTCTTCGCGTTGCATCGAATTAAACCACATGCTCCACCGCTTGTGCGGGCCCCCGTCAATTCATTTGAGTTTTAACCTTGCGGCCGTACTCCCCAGGCGGTCTACTTAATGCGTTAGCTTTGAAAAACAGAACCGAGGCTCCGAGCTTCTAGTAGACATCGTTTACGGCGTGGACTACCGGGGTATCTAATCCCGTTTGCTCCCCACGCTTTCGTACATGAGCGTCAGTGTTGACCCAGGTGGCTGCCTTCGCCATCGGTATTCCTTCAGATCTCTACGCATTTCACCGCTACACCTGAAATTCTACCACCCTCTATCACACTCTAGTTTGCCAGTTCGAAATGCAGTTCCCAGGTTGAGCCCGGGGCTTTCACATCTCGCTTAACAAACCGCCTGCGTACGCTTTACGCCCAGTAATTCCGATTAACGCTCGCACCCTCCGTATTACCGCGGCTGCTGGCACGGAGTTAGCCGGTGCTTCTTCTGTCAGTAACGTCACAGCTAGCAGGTATTAACTACTAACCTTTCCTCCTGACTGAAAGTGCTTTACAACCCGAAGGCCTTCTTCACACACGCGGCATGGCTGCATCAGGCTTGCGCCCATTGTGCAATATTCCCCACTGCTGCCTCCCGTAGGAGTCTGGGCCGTGTCTCAGTCCCAGTGTGGCTGATCATCCTCTCAAACCAGCTAGGGATCGTCGCCTTGGTGAGCCATTACCTCACCAACTAGCTAATCCCACTTGGGCCAATCTAAAGGCGAGAGCCGAAGCCCCCTTTGGTCCGTAGACATTATGCGGTATTAGCAGTCGTTTCCAACTGTTGTCCCCCACCTCAAGGCATGTTCCCAAGCATTACTCACCCGTCCGCCGCTCGTCAGCAAAGTAGCAAGCTACTCTCTGTTACCGCTCGACTTGCATGTGTTAGGCCTGCCGCCAGCGTTCAATCTGAGCCATGATCAAACTCTTCAATTAAAAAGTTTTATGTCTTTCGACAGCTCAATGAATTCTGAATTTTTTAATATCTTTCGATATTGAATTGACTGTGCCGAATAATTACCGAAATAACTATTCTGTTGGTCACTCAGTTTTCAATTGAGACTCTAATTTTTTTGCCTCGTTACTTGCTCAATAAAGAACGAAGTAGCTTGGCTGTTAGAACTCAATCTGTACGAGTGCCCACACAGATGATTGCTTTATATTGTTAAAGAACGTTTTGAGTCGCTTTAGCGTCTCAAGGGATGCGAATAATACACCCTTTATTTTTCGAGTCAATACTTAGTTTTAAACTTTCTTTTGGAAGATTTAAAACCGAAGTTTTATTTAACTCTCTGAGTAGTTCGTGCCTCGCTATGCGTTGGCCTTTCCCGTCTCAGTGGGGTCGCATTATAGGGAGATCCGAAAACAGATCAACCCTTTTTTGAAGAAAACTTGAAATAATGTGCTGTTCGCTGACTATTTGAGCTAAGCGGTCAAAAACAACACTAAACAGTGTGTCTTTACTAGTTTATATAGCTAGTTAATGTAAAAACGAGTATTAAAAGCCATAATCACCCTTTCGAAATGGGATCCATTCGAATCCTATTCATTAATAAATGATCTATACCGCTACACAAAGTTCAAATTGCTTCTTGATAAGGAGTAACAATTAGATAAGGCAAATACAAAAAGCATTCTTGAATTGACTTGCTATGCTCTACGTGAATTTAGTTCGGTTTAAAAAATGGAACTATTTAAGTCTGTGGCCGTTGAGGCTCAATAGAAAGTGTAAGATGTTAAATATCAGCTAAATTTAGTGTTTGCTCATTTATTTATTATGAAGCCAATTCAATTAGCCGTCTTGAGTTTAAAAAAGTCATTAGGATAGTTAATAAACCACTCTTGATGAAAAGATATCGCTGATAAAAGTTTTAAATGAATCCATATAAGCTTATAAAATAGGAACTTTAGGAAGAAATATTCTGTTGGAGGGGACTTAATAAATTTTAGGCAAGAAAAAGCCGAGCATTGCTCGGCTTTTAGGTTTCTTTAAGACTTACTCTGCAGACTGTGCGTCTTCTTGAACTGCTTCGCTAGTCGCTGGGCGACCAACTAGTTCAATATAAGCCATTGGTGCATTATCACCAGTACGGAAGCCACACTTAAGAATACGAGTGTAACCACCTGGACGATCTGCATTACGCGGACCGATTTCACTGAATAATTTACCAACAACTTCATTATCACGCGTGCGAGCAAACGCTAAACGGCGATTTGCTACACTGTCAGTCTTAGCCAGTGTGATTAAAGGTTCAATTACACGACGTAACTCTTTCGCTTTAGGCAAAGTAGTTTTGATGATTTCATGTTTCACCAAAGAACCTGCCATATTGCTAAACATCGCTTTACGATGGCTACTGTTACGGTTTAATTGACGACCACTCTTACGATGGCGCATGACCCTATCCTTCTAACTAAACTAATATAGTGATTTAGATTATTCAGCTAAACTTGCAGGCGGCCAATTTTCTAGGCGCATGCCCAGAGAAAGACCACGTGAAGCTAGCACGTCTTTAATTTCAGTTAGAGACTTCTTACCTAGATTAGGCGTTTTAAGAAGCTCAACTTCAGTGCGCTGAACTAAATCACCAATATATTGAATTTGCTCGGCTTTCAAACAATTTGCTGAGCGTACTGTTAGTTCAAGATCATCAACTGGACGAAGTAGAATAGGATCGAATTCTGGCTTCTCTTCTTTCTCTTCTGGCTCAGTTACATCGCGTAAATCTACGAATGCATCTAATTGCTCAGCTAAGATAGTAGACGCACGGCGGATCGCTTCTTCTGGATCTAAAGTGCCGTTTGTTTCCATATCAATGATTAATTTGTCTAAATCTGTACGTTGCTCAACTCGAGCTGATTCAACCGAGTACGCAATACGTTCAACTGGGCTAAATGATGCATCAAGCAACAATCTACCAATTGGACGCTCATCGTCATCAGAGGATAAACGACTAGATGCCGGCACATAACCACGACCACGTTCAACACGAATACGCATGCTGATCTCGCTGTTATTTGTAGTTAAATTACAAATAACGTGATCTGGATTAGCAATTGTTACATCGCCATCGTGCTGAATATCAGCCGCAGTAACAGGGCCTACACCAGATTTAGTCAGGGTCAGAAAAACTTCATCTTTGCCTTCTAACGTTACTGCTAAACCTTTAAGGTTTAATAGTATTTCAATGATGTCTTCTTGAACGCCTTCTTTCGCGCTGTACTCATGTAATACACCGTCGATTTCAACTTCAGTTACTGCACATCCAGGCATAGATGAAAGTAATATACGGCGTAAAGCATTACCCAGAGTATGGCCAAAGCCTCGCTCTAATGGTTCTAAAACTATTTTAGAACGCGTTGGGTTGATAGCGTCGATGTCGACTAACCTTGGTTTTAGAAATTCTGTAACAGAACCCTGCATTTTATCCTCTCTTAACTCTTAACTTTACTTAGAGTAAAGTTCGACGATTAGTTGTTCATTAATGTCCGCAGACAGGTCTGAACGCTCAGGTAGACGCTTAAAGCTGCCTTCCAATTTCTTACCGTCAACTTCAACCCAAGTCGGCTTTTCACGTTGCTCAGCCAACTCTAGAGCAGCGATGATGCGTGCTTGTGTCTTAGACTTCTCACGGATTACAACAGTATCTTCTGGTGTAATTACGTATGAAGGAATGTTCACAACACGACCATTAACTAAAATCGCTTTATGGCTTACTAACTGACGTGCTTCTGCACGTGTGCTAGCAAAACCCATGCGATATACAACATTGTCTAAACGTTGCTCTAAAAGCTGTAACAAGTTTTCACCTGTGTTGCCTTTAAGGCGAGCAGCTTCTTTGTAGTAGTTACGGAATTGCTTTTCTAATACACCGTAGATACGACGTACTTTTTGCTTTTCACGTAATTGTAAACCGTAATCAGATAAGCGACCTTTACGAGCGCCGTGCTGACCAGGTGCAGTCTCAAGTTTACACTTAGAGTCGATAGCTCTTACGCCGCTCTTAAGGAACAGGTCAGTACCTTCACGACGACTCAGCTTGAGCTTAGGGCCCAAATATCTTGCCATGTTATTTCTCCTAACCTATTGTTAAACGCGACGTTTCTTCGGTGGACGACAACCATTATGTGGTATTGGCGTCACGTCAGTAATGTTGGTAATACGGTAACCAGCAGCATTCAAAGCACGTACAGCAGATTCACGACCTGGACCTGGACCTTTGATGAAAACTTCTAGATTCTTTAAACCGTATTCTTGAGCAGCAGTACCTGCACGCTCTGCAGCAACCTGAGCAGCAAATGGTGTAGATTTACGTGAACCACGGAAACCTGAACCACCGGCAGTAGCCCATGATAATGCATTACCTTGACGGTCGGTAATCGTTACAATAGTGTTGTTGAAAGACGCATGAACATGAGCCATACCATCAGCAACTTGTTTTTTAACCTTTTTACGACGAATTGGTGTCTTAGCCATAATACTATCCCCTTATCGCTTAATAGGCTTACGAGGACCCTTACGGGTGCGCGCGTTAGTCTTAGTTCTTTGACCACGTAGTGGTAAAGAGCGACGGTGACGTAGGCCACGATAACAACCAAGGTCCATTAGGCGCTTGATATTTAAAGTAACTTCACGACGAAGATCACCTTCAACAGTGTACTTGCCAACTGCATCACGCAGTACGTCAAGAATTTCGTCTGAAAGTTCACCGATTTTTGTGGTTTCGGCGATACCAGTCGCTTCTAAGATAGCCTTAGAGCGAGTCTTACCTATGCCATAAATAGCTGTTAAACCAATAACTGCATGTTTATGATCAGGGACGTTAATGCCAGCAATACGGGCCACTAACACATCTCCTATATTCGAATTTGGTAATCATAAGTTTGAAAAGCCCGTAAGGATACTCAAACGAAGACCAAATTACTACTAAAAACACAGGCCGAGAAAACTCAGCCTGCACGACTGTTTACTTAGCCTTGCCTTTGCTTATGCTTAGGCTCACTGCAAATTACGCGTACTACACCAGCACGTTTAATAACTTTACAGTTACGGCATATTTTCTTAACGGAAGCACGTACTTTCATTGCTCAACTCCGTAAACTGACCTTATCGACCGTAGCCTTTAAGGTTCGCTTTTTTCAGCACAGAATCATACTGATGAGACATCAGGTGAGTCTGTACTTGTGCCATAAAGTCCATGATTACAACAACGATAATCAAAATTGATGTACCGCCGAAATAGAATGGCGTTTGCCATGCCATAGTCATGAATTCAGGCACCAGACAGATAAAGGTTATATACAAAGCACCTGCCAATGTCAGGCGTGTCATCACTTTATCAATGTATTTAGATGTCTGCTCACCTGGTCGAATACCTGGGATAAATGCGCCAGATTTCTTAAGGTTGTCTGCAGTTTCACGCGGGTTAAACACCAACGCTGTATAGAAAAAGCAGAAGAAGATAATAGCCGCAGCTAAAACAAGTGAGTACAACGGTTGACCTGGAGTCAGCGTAGTAGCAACAGCTTGTAATACATCAGCGACCGGACCTTCACCTTGGCCGAACCAGCTTGCAATTGTACCAGGGAACAGAATTATACTGCTAGCGAAGATTGGTGGAATAACACCCGCCATATTTACTTTTAGTGGTAAATGCGTGCTTTGAGCAGCAAATACTTGACGACCTTGTTGGCGCTTTGCGTAGTTAACAACAATACGACGTTGTCCACGTTCAAAAAACACTACAAGATAAGTAACAGCGAATACGATTACCGCAACCATCAACAGTACAAAAACATTCAAATCACCTTGGCGCGCCATTTCGACTGTCGAACCAATAGCAGACGGCAAGTTAGCTACAATACCAACAAATATTAGAACAGAAATACCGTTGCCGATACCACGTTCTGTTATCTGTTCACCCAACCACATAAGGAACATAGTACCAGTTACTAAACTCACCACTGCGGTGAAATAGAAACCCATACCAGGGTTAACTACTAACCCCTCCATCATGCCCGGTAAGCTAGTAGCAATACCGATTGATTGAATAGTAGCTAGCACAAGCGTGCCATAGCGTGTGTACTGGCTAATTTTTTTACGCCCTTGTTCACCTTCTTTCTTAAGCTCTATAAACGGAGGATACATATGCGTTAATAGTTGCGTAATAATCGAAGCCGAAATATACGGCATAATACCCAGTGCTAACACTGAAGCTCGCTCAAGTGCACCACCACTGAACATGTTGAACATTTCAACAATGGTGCCCTTTTGTTGCTCGAAGAAATCGGCAAGTACAGCGGCGTCAATCCCAGGGATCGGCACAAATGAACCTAGACGGTAAATTATGATAGCACCCAATACGAAGAGTAATCGGCGCTTCAATTCCGAAAGTCCACTTTGTGCACTTTGTGTATCTTGACCTGGTTTAGCCATTAGTACTTCCTTAGTCTTCTACCTTGCCTCCGGCAGCTTCAATTGCTTCGCGAGCACCTTTAGAGGCTTTAAGGCCTTTAACGGTAACAGCGCGTGAAACTTCGCCAGATTTAACAACTTTAACGAAAAGAACGTTCTTTTTAACTAGACCAGCTGCTTGTAACGCGCTTAGGTCTACCACATCGCCTTCTACTTTAGCGATTTCAAAAAGGTTTATTTCTGCAGATACTAAAGATTTGCGAGAAGTGAAACCAAATTTTGGTAGACGACGTTGCATAGGCATTTGACCGCCTTCAAAACCAACGCGTACTTTACCGCCAGAACGTGACTTTTGACCTTTGTGACCACGACCACCAGTCTTACCTAGACCAGAACCGATACCACGACCAACACGTTTTGGAGCAGTTTTTGAACCTGCAGCAGGTGAAAGTGTATTCAAATGCATCGAATTAACCCTCTACCTTAACCATGTAAGAAACCTTGTTTATCATACCACGTACACATGCTGTGTCTTCTAACTCAACAGTGTGGTTGATACGACGTAAACCAAGACCGCGTAATGTAGCTTTATGTTTCGGTAAACGACCGATAGAGCTTTTTACTTGTGTTACTTTTACAGTTTGATTTGCCATGGTTACCCCAGAATTTCGTCTACGCGAAGGCCACGTTTTGCAGCGATAGACTGTGGAGAATTCATATTCTCAAGAGCCGAAATCGTTGCACGTACCACGTTGATCGGGTTAGTAGAACCGTAACATTTAGAAAGTACGTTCTGCACACCAGTAACTTCTAGTACTGCACGCATAGCACCACCTGCGATGATACCAGTACCTTCAGATGCTGGTTTCATGAACACTAGTGAGCCAGCATGACGTCCCTTAACAGGATGCTGTAATGTATTGCCATTTAGGTCTACGTTAATCATGTTGCGACGTGCCTTTTCCATTGCTTTTTGAATAGCAGCTGGAACTTCACGTGCTTTACCATAACCAAAACCTACTTTACCTGCGCCGTCACCAACTACAGTTAGTGCAGTAAAGCTAAAGATACGACCACCTTTAACTACTTTAGACACACGGTTTACCGCGATTAGCTTTTCAGCTAGATCAGGCTGTTGTTGCTTTGCTTCTACGTTAGCCATTGTCTACTCCTAGAATTGCAAACCGGCTTCACGCGCAGCATCAGCTAGCGCCTTCACACGGCCGTGATATTTAAAGCCACTGCGATCAAAAGCAATCTTTTCGATGCCTTTGTCAGCCGCACGTTCAGCAACCGCTTTGCCAACTGCTTGCGCAGCTTCAACGTTACCGGTGCCTTTAACTGTTTCGCTAATAGCCTTTTCAACAGTAGAAGCAGCAGCCAGTACATTACCCTCAGCATTTACTACTTGAGCATATATGTGACGTGGCGTGCGGTGGATAACAAGACGCGTTGTGCCTTGTTCAATATAATTTCTACGAGTGCGTTTAGCACGACGTAGACGAGCTGTTTTTTTATCCATCGTCTTACCTTACTTCTTCTTAGCCTCTTTACGGCGTACATTCTCATCTGAATAACGAACACCCTTACCTTTATAAGGCTCAGGTTTACGGTATGCACGAATGTTAGCAGCTGTTTGACCAACTAACTGCTTATCTACGCCCTTAACTAGAACTTCTGTTTGGCTTGGAGTTTCAATCGTAATTCCTTCAGGAACTGCGAAATTAACTGGGTGTGAGAAACCAAGTGTTAAGTCTAAAACTTTACCCTTAGCTGCTGCACGGTAACCAACGCCTACTAACTGAAGTTTCTTCTCGTAACCTTCATGCGTACCAACAACCATGTTGTTGATTAGAGCACGAGCAGTACCTGCTTGAGCCCATGCATTAGCTACGCCATCACGAGGTAAAGTTGTAATAACGTTGTCATTAACTTGTACTTCAACAGCGTTGTTGATAGTACGAGTTAGTTCACCGTTTTTGCCTTTAACTGTGATTTCCTGGCCTTTTAATGTAACTTCTACACCGGCAGGAACAGTAATTGGTGCCTTTGCTATGCGAGACATAGTTCCCCTCCGATTAAGCTACAAAACCAATGATTTCACCACCAACACCAGCACTACGTGCTGTGCGGTCTGTCATTAGGCCTTTAGAAGTTGATACGATAGCGATACCAAGACCACCCATTACCTTAGGTAATTGGTCACGTTTCTTATAGATACGTAAACCAGGGCGACTTACACGCTGGATATTTTCAATTACAGCTTTGCCTTCGAAGTACTTTAACTCGATAGAAAGCTCAGGTTTCGCTTCACTGTTAACAGCGAAATCTACGATGTAACCTTCGTCTTTTAGTACTTTAGCTAATGCTACTTTCAGCTTTGAAGTTGGCATCGTTACAGATACTTTCTTCGCTGATTGACCATTACGGATACGTGTAAACAAATCCGCGATAGGATCTTGCAAGCTCATAGTCTTACTCCCATGATTCTATTACCAGCTAGCCTTTTTAAGGCCAGGAATTTCACCGCGCATAGCTGCTTCGCGAACTTTAATACGGCTCATGCCGAATTTGCGAAGGTAACCATGTGGGCGGCCCGTAATGTTACAACGATTACGTTGACGTACAGGGCTAGAATCACGAGGTAAAGCTTGTAGCTTAAGAACCGCGTCCCAACGATCATCTTCAGATGTGTTAACATCTGTGATGATAGCTTTTAGTGCTGTACGCTTTTCAGCGAATTGAGCAACTAGTTTTGTGCGCTTAGCTTCGCGCGCTTTCATAGAATTCTTTGCCATAACCCTACCCTTATTTCTTAAATGGGAAGTTAAACGCTTCTAACAACGCACGGCCTTCCTCATCAGATTTCGCAGAAGTAGTGATAGTAATATCCATACCGCGTACACGGTCTACTTTATCGTAATCGATTTCTGGGAAGATGATTTGTTCACGTACGCCCATGCTGTAGTTACCACGTCCATCAAAAGACTTAGCACTTACGCCACGGAAGTCACGAATACGTGGGATAGCGATTGATACCAAACGCTCAAAAAAGTCCCACATACGCTCGCCGCGTAGGGTTACTTTACAACCAATTGGGTAACCTTCACGCACTTTGAAGCCAGCAACAGATTTGCGTGCTTTAGTGATTAGAGGTTTCTGACCAGAGATTGCTGCAAGATCAGCTACTGCGTGATCTAAAATCTTCTTGTCAGCTAGGGCTTCGCCCACGCCCATATTCAATGTGATCTTTTCGATCTGAGGGACTTGCATGACAGAGCTGAAACCAAACTTCTCTTGAAGTTCAGCAACTACTTTGTCTTTATATACTTCATGCAGTTTCGCCATCATTCTACTCCAACTATTAGATAGTTTTACCAGTAGATTTAAAGATACGTAATTTCTTACCATCTTCAATCTTGAAACCTACACGATCAGCTTTACTCGTTTCCGAGTTGAAGATCGCAACGTTTGATGCATCCATAGATGCTTCTTTCTCAACAATACCGCCAGCTTGGTTCAATTGTGGAACCGGCTTTTGGTGTTTCTTGATCAAGTTTATGCCTTCGACAAAGATTCGACCAGATTCAGTAACAACTGAAAGCACTTTTCCGCGCTTACCTTTGTCTTTACCTGCTAGTACGATTACTTCGTCATCACGACGTATTTTTGCTGCCATGATTGGCTCCTTACAGTACTTCTGGGGCTAGTGAAACGATTTTCATGAACTTATCATTACGAAGTTCGCGAGTCACAGGGCCGAAAATACGTGTACCAATTGGCTGTAAGTTATCATTTAAGATAACAGCAGCGTTGCTGTCAAAACGGATCAGAGAACCATCTGGACGGCGAACACCTTTTCTGGTACGCACAACTACCGCGTTTTTAACATCACCTTTCTTCACTTTACCGCGAGGAATAGCTTCTTTAACAGAAACTTTAATGATGTCGCCAATCGCTGCGTAGCGACGGTGTGAACCACCAAGGACTTTTATACACTGCACTTTGCGAGCGCCGCTGTTATCAGCAACTTCCAGCTGAGTTTGCATTTGGATCATGTTAATGACCTCCGGTGTAGTAATTACAACGTGTCTTAAATTTGTTTAAAATCAAGACATTTCGATTAAATCCCACTCAAAAACAAACGAGTTGTCTCTTAAGGGCGGGCAATTGTACCAGCATTGAGGGGGTAGCGATAGGTTATTTTTTAATTAATTTGGAGTGATGGGAAATTAAAGCTGAGCAATTCCGGCTATGTAGCTATTTTACAGGTGGTTACAAAACAAACAAGGCACCTGTAATGTGCCTTGTTTGTTTAGAGCGCAATAAATTAACCAAATAAACCTTTTAATTTATCTTTAATCTTATCTTTTGCTTTTTCTTTTGCCTTTTCTTTTACCTCATCGACCTTTTGCTTAGCTTCATCTTTGAGCGCACTGCCAACGTCAAGCTTTATACCTACATCGTGGAAAGGGCCTTTTATGCGCAGTGGTATTTTAAAGCCTGTACTGTCATCAGTCGTTCCCTGTCCTTCAATCGATCCAACTATGCCTGTAACCAAACGGTAGTTAACCGTTGTTTGGGGTAAATCAACATCGCCTTCACCTGATATTCTAATAAGTGGGCTGATAAGTGATAGGTCGGTATTTTTGCCAACACCATTAGTAAAGTTGAAGCTTCCCGTTAGTGCAGAGAAATCTGTTTGCTCTGATTCTTCAAACCCAGTATCTAACCCTTCAGATGCTGCACCAAAGTTTCCTGAAATAAGCTCCTTACCTTTACGTACCATTTCAGCTATATTCGCGCCTTTTACAGCGCCATCAGCAAACTCAAACCCAAGTTTTCCGTTAAGCGCACCAATAAACGACTTTTGACTTTGGCCAGTTGTGCTTAGGTTCCAATTTAAAGAACCCTTACCCATTAGCTTGTCAAAACCTGCCGCATCCGCTAATAAAGGCTGTGCATCTATACCAGCTAAGTCAAAGTTAGTTGATATTTTATAAGGCACTTGTTGTGCGTTTACATTGATAACGCCTTTACCTGACCCTTCATAAGCAGAAAAGCTATCTAGGCTTAGTTTTGCAACGCTATTTTTTAAAGCAACAGTAAATTGATTTGCGCCCAACTTAATATCATTAGCTTTTAATCCACTTGAACGAATTACTACATTCGCATCTAGTGAATTTAACGCACTTAAATCAATTTTAGTGTCATCCCATACTATTGGCTCTGCAGGTTTATCTTCTTGCTCTACTGACTCTTCCTGTTTTGCTACTGCTTCAGGTAGGTACGGGTTTAAATCAAGCATACCTAAATCAATATCAGCATTTACAGCTAAACGCTTACCTAGGTTAAGCTCGCTCTTACCTTTTATTTCCAATGCGTCTAACGTCGCAGCTAAATCTTCTAAATTAAATTTCTCACCTGCTAGGTGCATTTTACCGTTTACACTAAATGCATTAAAAGCATTGTCTTTAGCGTCTAACTCTACACCTTGCCATTTCGCAATACTTTTAACAGACTCACCGCTTAGTGCTAACTGACCTTTAATATCTTTGCCTTGCTTAGCGATGCTCCCTTCGAACGTTAAATCAACTAAACGAGAATCTAAGGTTTGTTTAACATTAAAAGTAGCACCTTCAATTGCTTTAGCTGGAGTATCTAATTTTATATCAAGCTCAAAACGCTCCTGCATATAAGTAATACCCCCTTTTACTTCTAATGTTTTACGAAGTGATGGAAGTAAAATAGCGAGTTCTAAATCACTAATCTGTTGCTTAGCACCTGTTTGCCCATCTAGATAGGTAAATGTGCCGCCATAAATAGCAACCTCACCTAACTCAATATCAAAGTTATCTGGAAGCTTTATTGCTTCACCTGATTGGCTTTGCTCTTTAGGTTGCTCTGCAACTGCATCAAACAACTGCCAATTAGCTTTACCATTTTTGTCGGTTTCTAATAGGATATTTGGTTCGTTTATAACAAACTTATCTAATTTAAACTCACCACCAAATAATGAAAACCAAGGTATATGTACAGCAAGCTGTTTCATACTCGCCATGTCGGCGCGCGAACCTGATCCCATATTTGCAAAATGCACGTCGTTAAGTTCTAACTTTAATGCAGGGAATACGCTAAGTGTTTTATCACCTTTAATAGTAAGAGTGCGCCCAATTGTTTGTTCTACCTGCTGCGATACTTTATTAAAAATAGTATCAGTAGGAATTAAAAACGGTGCGGCAACAATTAGTGCTATACATAATAAAAGTATTACACCTACAATTTTAAGTAAGGTTTTCATGATCGTCCTTTCAAACGTGCAAATAATGTTCTTATCATAGCGAGTGTTAGCTTTAAAATCATTGTCGTTCTGATAAAAAAGCTTTTTATTAGATATTACATTCCCATCCTGAATCGCCCCTGAAACATTTTGATACCTTTAGGTTACAAATAAATATTGACCCAATGAAACCTTAAGGTTACATTGATACCTACAGGTTACATATTGTAAAAATTTTAAAAGGAAATGAGCTATGTCTAATTACGATATTAAAAGTGAAGAAAAATTTATGGGCCAAAATGCATGGTTTTCATTATTCATGGGGGTCACTTTATTAATCATTAGTGTTTACCCAATGCTTAATCAAACATCAGCCCCACTATTGTTTTTAGGAACTGCTGCTTTTTTAGGTTCATTCTTTATGTTTGTGATCAGAGGCGGGTTTACATGGAGAATGAAATACCACCTTACATATAAAGATGAGTATTTAAATACCATCGACACTATTGCCTATAAACATGTCGTGCTTGGCTTACTTTTTAGTATGGGTGGCGTGTACTTACTCTCCGATACTCTTGCTTTAGAAGTATCTCACAGCATGATGGCTACATTTTACCTTGCTGTAATGAGTTTAATATACGGCGTATCAATTCTTTGGCAAAGCAAAGATTAGGAGCAAAAGTGCAAAATAAAATTGCAAAATACCGCAAAGAAGCAGGCCTTTCTCAACAAGACTTGGCTGATCTAATTGCGGTTTCACGTAAGACTATTAGTACAGTAGAAACGGCACGATTTACCCCTTCGGTAATAATTGCTCTAAAAATAGCAAAGCATTTTAATACCTCAGTTGAAAGTCTCTTTGTACTAGATAAAAATGATTGATACATGTTAAAACGTTGGTCTCATTCTATTAGCAAAAACGCCGATTTAGCTACTTCAATTACAACGTATGGAGGACAGCGCTGTTGTTATTGATGTAATTGCGCTAAAATAGACCAGCAAAAAAATATATATCTAATCCGGAGATTCTACAAGGCATGAAAAAACTGCTAATTTCACCGTCAAAAATGACGCTAGGCGAACAAGAAAATCAAATCTATCAGAACATTCTGAAGCAATCTTCAGAGTTAAGCCTTAACCTTATGGCCGTGAAAGTAGAAAACCACCCTGATGATTTTTTACCTTGGTGTTACGAACTATTAAATGCAAGTAGAGATCGTATGAACTACGATTTACTAGAGCCGCAACAATTACCTATACTTAAGAAGCTACACGATCAGCTTATTTCAGCTATCAGCTTTTTACAGGTTAAAACTTTACGTATTGCTCCGTGGCCTGTTGTAAGTGTATTTGTAGAACAACACAAAGACGTTATTGCTCTTGATGAACAGCTTCGCTTAGTAGACTACATTAAAAGCATTCGTGAACAATCTCTTAAAGATATGATTCCTGAAGATTTACTTGCGTTTAGCGGTAAGCATATGGCGTCACTTGATCCAAGCACATACAACTTTGATGTTGAATGGTTTGCCTCAACTAAGAGTGCAAAAAGCTTTCATCAAATGCTTAGCGATTTACCAGGTGATTTTGATGCAGCTCTAGCAAACATCCCACTTGAAGGTGATATCACTCAATATGAATACCAGCAATTTGTTGCTGCTTACTCAAAAGTGTTTACCGACAACAATGAAAAACCAACGCTAGCCCCTGCAACTCGCTTGCTAGCAATGCGCCGCCCTGATTTATTTACTCCGATTACAAATAATCGATTAGATGCATTATGTGGCGCTCTTGGAGTTCCAAAACTTAAAAATAGTGATTTTGAGCGTTACTGGCAAGATATCGTTAAAGGTATTCAAGCTATGTCGTGGTATAAAATGGCTAATGCAAGTAACGAACTAGAGGAACAGTTAGTTGCTATTAAAGCACTGATCCCATGTTTCTTTTATTATGCAGACACTAAAACACCTGACAGTTCAAACTACATCAAGTTACTTAGCAAGCCTAAGCGTAGTACAACAACGACAGGTAAAACTCAACGTAGAGGCAAAGAGTCTGCAGAAATTTTAGTAGACCGTGCTCTTGCTGCTGACGATATTCCTGAGCATATTCGCAGCAAACGTGACTCGATCATTAATGAAGTACAAAAAGGTCGAGGCGTTAACGAAACAATTAGTCTAATGCGTACTATTTTCGGCTAAATAAATCTAACCTAGCTGTACTTTAATGGTGCGGTTAGGTTAATTTATGCACCAGCAGCGTGCGAACACTTATTAAAATTACCTCAATAAAAAAACACCACTCCTTTGTAAGTCATTATTTTTAAAATATAAAAATACATTTTAAAATAAATAAAACCAAGCTGGCACACACAGTGCACCATCTCCCCAGTTAAACAATAAAAATGCATCCAGTTAAAAGGTTAAAGCAATACATAATAAAACCTTGGCATGCAAAAATCATATAACGGGAAATGGACATGCTCAAACTAAAAAAAACAATTGCGATTAGCACCATCGCATTAATGGCTGCAACATCGGTAATCTCAACATCAGTTCAAGCTGAAGTAACAGCAAATGCGGCAGCAACATCAAATTACTTATGGCGCGGCCAAGAGCAAACGGGTGGTGATGCGGCAATATCCGGTGGTATTGACTACGCTAATGAGTCTGGTTTTTATGCCGGTACTTGGGCTTCAAATGCATCTTGGGCTGACGAAATGACCTACGAGCTTGACTTATACGCAGGCTTCGGTGGCGACATTAACGAAAGTGTTAGTTACGATGTTGGTTATATTTATTACGCTTACCCAGACGCAGCTTCTGAAGCTGACGCAGATTTCTCTGAAATTTACGGTAGTATTAGTGTTGAAGGCTTCACGTTTGGCGCTTCAGTACTTGCAACATCAGCTGCAAGTGGTGACGGTACAGACTTTGGCGACTCACTTTACCTAACTGCTGATTATGGCTTTGCTGTCGGTAGTAACGGTACTGAAATGGCACTACATTTAGGTCATTACTCTGGTGATTTTATTGGTGACGACAATATCTTAGATTACGGTATATCTATTTCAAAAGACGGTTTTACTTTTGGTTTGTCTGATACAGATATAGATGATTCAGATATTAAAGCCTACGTAGCTTACTCTGTAGACTTTAACTTATAAAAAAGAATGTGTTACTTGCTGCAACACGAAGGGCCTTTTGGCCCTTTTCTCGTTTATAATATTACTTGAATGGCACCTTAGTACAACTCACTTCAACTGTTTTAGGGTACCAAGCCGGAGCAATTTGATTAACAGCCACCTCAGCCAAACCATTAGTAAACGATTTATACGTATGGACACTTTGCCATTCACCTTGTGGGCAATGAGTACTTAAATCTAACGGTTTAGATCCTTCATATAATGCAAGAGCAAAATTATGATGCCATTGTGAACTCTCTTGAGTTTTATTGCTCACGTTGTCTTGTACACCATTATCAAAGTAAATGTTCGTACATCCCGTTAATATAATCAGCATACAACTTGTTATTAGTGACTTAATACTCATAATGCCTCTCCCACTATTTCATCTTGGCACCATACTTTAATAGTGTGAGGTGCATATATACCAAGTGTAATTAAACTAAGTGCTCCATCACTAAACGTTTGTTGTGACTGCATTTGAGTCACTGATTTATCTACACATACTTTTTTCACATCAACGCGCTCTTCTCCAACCAATCCCCATAAAAAGAACGGTCGACTATCTTCATAACTCGCTTTGCTTGTTATTTTGGCTGCTTGCTGTGGCTGAATTGTCACCGCAGAGCAAGCAGTTAGACTTAGTACTAAAACGCTTATCATTAGCTGCTTCATGCTTATACCTTGTTGTTTACTCTTAATGGCAACAGTGTACAAAATAACTAGAGTTAAGTTCGTAAGAAGGTGTGGGGAAAATGTAGCGGTTTATACAAAAATTTATACAATTTTCTACAAAGTTTAGGATGAGGGCTGCTTACTAAATGAGTTTATATATAGTAAAAATAACTTTACTGTTAGCTATCAATAACCTCTTTCAATAGCTATAAAAATGCCAGTCAGTAAAACAACTGGCATTTTTTATACTGCACTTAAAAGCTAAAGTGCTTTAATATTATCGCCACTTTTCTTGTCAATTAACTTAATAAAAGGATCCACACCTGCAAATTTAGGTAATTCAGTTACCTTTAGTATAATGGTATTTACACCCGTTTTTATCTCGTGCTTTTGCATATAGATCACAGCACTTTCACTATGTATCTCATTCGGATCTGCGCTAAATAAAGCAACATCTATCATTTGCGCTAGCGGTACATCTTCTTCATTACCTTCGCCATCGGCATGCTTTTTCGCTGCAGCAATAGTCAATGTAATGATATGTTCCCCATCAGCAGATTCAGCCTCTTGCACATCAACATCACTGATTTTTAAATCATATAACGTAATGGCATTAAATTGATCTTCAATGAATGCTTGTTCTTGCTCACTCGCTCCTCGCTTTAGATAGGCAATAAAGTCTAACGTGGTTGGGTAAAACTCCTGCGCATATTGGTAATCTCGCAAAAACGCTCGCAAAGCGGCATTTACGCGCTGCTCACCTAACAAATCATGTATGGCCATCATTACCACGGCACCTTTGTTATAGTGGATATACTGCTGCCCTGCGGCGCGTGCAAGTGTACGTTCCTCATAAAGCTCTGTCGTGCGTCCTAATAAGTAACGATCAAGTTCATACTTTAAGAATTTACGAAGGTTGTTTTCACCATACTTTTCTTTCATCACCATGATAGCTGCATATTGCGATAGCATTTCAGATAAAATATTAGAGCCTTCGACATTCGCGCCAATCACTTGGTGCGCCCACCACTGGTGCGCCAATTCATGCGATGTTACATAGTAAGGAAAATTAATATTATCTGGGTCACGTGTATCTGTAATAAACCCCATATTTTCAGAATACGGTACTGTATTAGCAAAACTCTGCGCAAAACTACGATAGCGAGGAAACTCAATAATACGCATTTGCTTATGCTGATAAGGACCAAACTCTTTAGAGAAGTAATCTAAAGAATCTTTAGTCGACTGAATCATTGCATCTACATTCCAAGCATGATCTTTATGATGGTACACTTCAATGTTTACGCCATGATGCTGCTCTTTTTTCACCTCAAGTTCCATTGAGAGTAAAGTGTAAAAGTGCAACATAGGTGCATCCATTTCGTATACAAACGTGGTTCGGCCATTTTTAGTACTTTGTGATTGCAAGTAACCTGGAACCATCGCAATTTGCGACTCATCAGTGGAAATTGTGGCAGCAAAACTTACATAGTTATCTGCAAACAAAGGTTGATTATGATACTGCGTTTCTTCAATTTTATTGCCGCGTTTTAACTCTGGCAAACCCCTTTGACGACGCTCACTTTTATCTTGTATTTGCTTACCAAAGGAATAACCAAAACTCGGGAACAGTGCCGTGTTGTCAATAAAAGTACCGTTATACACAAGTCGCTCATCGCTTCCTCTATCTTCAAACCCTTCGGTATAACGCTCTACGCTCATTGTAATTTCGCGGCTTTCGTTTGGTTGCATGGGTTTAGTAAAATCTAACCAAGCATGACGATACTGCTCGTTTAACTCCCCAAGTTGCGCGCCATCCACCTCAACACTCCATTTATGAGTATTATCAGGCTTATTTACTAATACTCGCGTAATCGGTTGTTGCGATTTATTCTCTATCTGCATTATCACGGTAGCTGTAATACGACGTTCTTGAGGGTAGATATCAGCAGTAACAACAACATCCGTTGGAATAGGTAAAGCCGCATCTACAAACTGACCGAACTCACGCTCATACTGCTCTTGTAAGTCTTCATACTGTTCACTGGTTATAAATTGATTGAGAACCGTTGTGTTGTAGTAAATAAAACTTCCTACACCACCAAAAATAAGGGCACCACATACAATAACCGCTTTACCTGAATTGCCTAGCTGATAGCCTAACAACTGAACGCGTGCTTTTAAATTTTGCCCAGCTCCACGAGGCCAAAGCGCATAGCTAAGTGCAGCAATGATCATACTAAAACCTAGCCAGTATAAATTATACCAATGCACCGCAGTTAAAAAGTGGCCATAACCATTAATATCTGAATAAGGCGCCTCTGGTGTCCGACCTATTACAAACATATTATGCTCAAAACCATAGTTACTCATCACCAAAGTAGCGATAAAATACAGCACATATAATCCCATACCTACGTATTTATTTGGGCTAATTACTTGTAGTAAAAAGGCAAAACCACCTTGAAAGATAAGCCCGAGTACAAATAAATAACCGAGTCTAATTACATATTGTGCAATATCAAAGTTCGCCATACCCATCATCATTTGATAAAACAATGTCACCACGGAGCCAAATGCGCATAACAATAATAAAACAGCACTCAGCGCTACATATTTAGAGCCCCAGAACACCCAATTCGCAACAGGGTACGCATCGATAATGTCGGCCATTCTGGATTCACGATCATGCCATACAAGTTCACCACAATAGTAAACAAGTACTATCATCATCAATATGCCAAAGCTACCTTGAATAAGCTCAACCATTCTAAATGTGACTGGCCAAACATCAGTTCCGTATGGACCCATTGAGCCTACCAACGCTGGAATTAATGTCGCTAAAGATAAAATAAGTAAAATACCAAACGAATAGCTTTTTATAACTTGTTTGACTTCAAAAAAAGTACGCGTTAAAAATTGCGACCACGCATTATTTCCCGTCGCTTTTGCCGTTATATTAAACTTAAGTGCAGCTGCAAAATTAGTATTATTATTTTTACTCGCCTTGCCTTTCACTTTTTGCTTTTGAGCCAAATGATGAGATGTATTGAGTGCTGCAATTGCCAATGCTAGTAAGGCAACACCGACCCAAATTAACCTATTATGTAATAACTGATCAGTTAACGTAATTTCCATTACATTACGCTCTGCTATTGTCCAGTATTCCATCTGCATTCTCATTGCCGACATACCAAACATATCTAGGTAAGCTGAGATTTCACGATATTGGATATCAGAGAAAATATTAGATCCAACCAAATAGCTAATAAGCAGGGCAACAGCAACTAGATAGAGCGTTACCATGCTACGAAAGCGCATTGCCACAGCATTAATGAGCGATGAGACAACAAACAAAGAAGGAGCTGCAATATAAAAGAAAGGCACTAAATAATAACTTAGTTGGTTTTCACCTATCATTTCACTGTCTAACCAACCCATTAAGCTACCAAAACCACTGCCAACCCACACACCCAACATAGTGCTTGAAAACACTAATAGCGTGACTAAATAAGCCCCGATGAATCTCCCAGCTTTATACTGAACTATGTTCAGTGGCTTGCTCAAAACTAATTCGTTGAGTTTACTCACGTCATCACGAATAGCTGAGCTTCCAACAAAGTTGACCACTAAAAAAATAGCAAACACCGACATAATCGCAATAACTTGCAAAATTGCGTAAGGAGAATTTATATTTACATTGCTGCTTCCCCCTATTTGCACCGAGTCAGAAACCGATGCCATAAAAGTAAGAAAAAACAAGATAAGTGACGTGATATAGAAAGAGGGCTGACGCATAAAATAGCGCAGCTCAAATTGCATCATTTTAAACAACATAATCAGTATCCTTATGCTGCTTTATTGCGGTGTTGGTGCAATGTTGAAAAATAGACGTCTTCTAAATCAGCAGGCTTAGACTCAAACCCTTCTGGCGCATCGTCAGCAAACACACTGAGTAATGTTTGTCCTGCAAACAAACGCTTCGCTATTACCGGTAATGATTGTTCGAGTTCCAAAGCCTCGGCTTGACTCATTGCTTTGTGCCAAATTTTTCCCTGTAACGTATTCGTAAGCTCAATTGGGTTACCTTCAAGTAAAATTTGACCATTAGCTAATACGGCCATATTTGGGCAAAGCTCAGACACATCTTCAACTATATGCGTTGATAAAATCACCACTTTACTTTCACCTAAACCCACTAACAAATTATGAAAACGATTTCGCTCTTCAGGATCTAGACCTGCTGTTGGCTCATCTACAATGAGTAAATCAGGGTCGCCTAATAAAGCTTGTGCAATACCAAAACGTTGGCGCATACCGCCCGAGAAACCACTCACCGCATTTTTTCGATGATCATATAAATTAGTTTGCGCTAACAACCCTTCAACGGCCTCTTTACGTTCAGCCTTATTACTTAAACCTTTTAAAATCGCCATATGATCAAGTAAATCATAAGCACTAACACGCTGATAAACACCAAAGTCTTGCGGTAAATAACCTAAACGCTCACGCAAGCTTTTAGGGTGTGTTAACACATCAATACCATCAAATACAACGCTGCCACTATCGGCTGATTGCAGTGTAGCGATCGTTCGCATTAATGAAGATTTACCCGCACCATTAGGACCCAGTAAACCAAACATCCCTTTAGGGATATTTAAATCAACACCTTGTAGTGCATGTACGCCGTTATCGTAGGTTTTTGATAACCCTGTTATTGATAGCATTTTTACTTCCTTGAATATAAGTAATTATTTTTATAATGTTTTATACCACAAGAAAAATAGGAACATAAGCTACTTGCTGGTCAAATTTGTAACAACAAATAAACATAGTTTAAACTCATAATACTTGCTTGCACTGTATTCACTCGGTATAAAAACCACATATACTTTATATAAGAAGCGAAAAGCCATGCAAGATCACCAAAGCCAGCCATTAAACGACTTTATAGAATACCCACACGACGAAATGCTAAATCGCGCTAACGAGTTTTTAACCACTAGCCAACGCCGCCATAGCATTCGCAGCTTTAGCGATCGCCCAGTACCAAAAAATATTATTGAGACATGTATAAAAGCAGCGGGCACAGCACCAAGTGGAGCGAATCATCAGCCTTGGCATTTTGTGGCTATAAACAGCAGTGATGTAAAAAAACAAATAAGAGAAGCCGCCGAAAAACTAGAGCGATCTTTTTACGAAGGCAGAGCAGGTGAAGAGTGGTTAGATGCGCTAAAACCGTTAGGCACCGACGCCAATAAGCCTTATTTAGAGCATGCACCTTGGCTTATAGCTGTATTTAGTCAAAAAAAGGGGGGCGTAAGCACCGATGATAAAAATACTAATTACTACGTACACGAATCGGTTGGTCTAGCTACCGGCTTTTTAATTCAGGCTTTGCATCGCAGTGGTTTGGCAACCCTTACTCATACTCCAAAGCCAATGAGTTTTTTAACCGACATATGTGGCCGCGATAGGGATAACGAACGCCCATACATGCTACTTATTGCAGGCTACCCAAGTGGTGATGCAACAGTACCTGCTCATGCACTGGATAAAAAATCTATTGATGAAATAGCTACTTTTATTTAGTGTTTTCTGCTCGGCAAAACCACTCATATAGCAAAGCAATGATCGACTCAACTTTTGGGTCGGTCAATGAGTAATAAATAGTGTGTCCATGTCGGCGGGTCATAACCATATCCGCCTTGCGTAAACTGGCTAAATGTTGAGATAGTGCAGATTGAGCCAAGGGCACATTTTTATTTAATTCACCAACACTTTGCTCACCTTGTAGCAAACTGCATAAAATCATTAAACGATTTCTATTAGCCATTAATTTTAAAAACTGTTCGGCTTGTTCTGCATTCACAGCGAGTTGTTCAATATTCATTTAATCACATCATTTATAAATATGCTTTTAAGTATAGACTTTTACATTAGATAACTCTAATATAAATTAACATTAGGTATTACTAATATAAAATTGAGATTATAATGAAAATAAGCGATGCGATACTTTTAATCGGCGGTAGTGCAGTAACAATATCAGTACTTTTAAGCTATTTTGTACATAGTAATTTCCAGTTTCTAACATTATTCATAGGTATTAACTTAGTGCAGTCAGCTTTCACAAAGTGGTGCCCATTAATGTCTTTTTTACGCAAAAGAGGATTCACAGACTAATGCTTACTTCAATTCCTGACTTACTAAAAGTTATCACACCTAACCAGCGGCGTATTGACGCAGCGCAAGCAAAAATAGAGCTCGAACAAAATAAAGGCCTACTTATTGATGTGCGAGAACCCGCAGAGCACGCTACAAAAGCCGCTATAGGAGCAATAAACATTCCGCGTGGGTTACTCGAAATGAAATTAATGGAAATAGAAAAAGATGCTGCACGGCCAATATACTTACACTGTGCAAGTGGTGCTCGCGCAACATTGGGAGCAGAAGCGTTAACGCGTGTTGGTTATGAAAACGTTAGCGTTATTACCTGTGATGCAAATCAAATTTGTAGCGTATTTTAAGCATCAACTAAGTACTTATAATTATGCGCCTAACAAAGGTAGGCGTTTAACTTTTTGATAAGTCAGTGCTAATTTAATACACTCTTTAACTGGGTGTTCTGGTAATGGCTTTTCACTATTTAATACAATTGCCCGGTTACCTTCAAAAGTGAGACTGTGGGAATACAACTCTCTAAATGTGCTGACTAGCTTTGATTGGCAATGAAAAAACAAATAACACGATGAGCCCTTAAAGCCTATGCGAATGGGGCTGCCATTTATTACGTTATAACTTGGCTCTCCCCACTTTAAAGACTCTTCAACAGCTCCTAAGTTTTGCTCTTGTGCTACGGTATAAATTAACTCTCGTAATTTTATAAGCTTACTTTTTGCTGTCTCAGGATAATTATTAAATATATTTTTTATATCCGTATTCATAAAAATATCCTTGTAAGCGCTCTACCTATACTTAAAGATAAATTACTTTTGTTGTTTTTCATCCAGTAAAACAAGTAGCATTTGTTCTATATTTTTTACACTATAAGTCAGCGCTCTTAGTAGCTCTTTCTCACTTTGCTCTGTCGACTGCTGCGACGTTTTACCTTGATTAGCCAATACATCTTTTTGTTCAAGTATCGCCTCTCTAAACTCACTCGCATTAACTACACCGAGCAAAGATACTAAAGCGCCGTGTCCTGATTGCCCTGCCGTTTCAAAACTTAAACGATATAACCCAAAGAGCCGCATTAACGGGCCTTGGCTCAACCCAACATCAGTTATTTTTTCAAGCGGTATCGACTTTTCCTCTTTAAATAATACCCCACGTTTAACTACTAGCTTTTGTGGTAATAGTTCAGCAGACATCGCAGCTAATATTCGCCCAGCCGCCAACCACACTATAAATAAAATCAAAGGGATGAGTGGAATAATAACCAACGCTAAAAAACTAATGAGTGATGCAGTAACCATCCAGTATTGTTTTACTTTAAAATCGAATGATGCACTTTTTAAAATAATTTCAGCCATAATCATATTATTTCTAATCACCATAAAAATTCAAAGTACTCCATTACAAAATTGAATGCAATTTCATCAAATATAAAAATATAAAGTTATTCTAAAAATATGTTACTTATATTTCGTAATACATATAAAAAATTGCAATCCAAAAAACCACTAAACACTTTACTTCAGCTGCTTACATATATTTAAAATTTCACACACTAACTTACAACTCAAAATACTTATAACCGTTACACTCACTGCGTCAAACCAATAACAAATCTTATAACTACATTAATAGCGAAGGTAATCATGAATATTTATGTGAAAAAGAGTTTGCAACTGTTACTTAGCACATTAGCCTTATCAAGCCTAATGGCTCAAGCGCAAGATAAATCTCCGTGGTCGGTTGGTGCTGGGCTTATTTCAACTGAATCTCCCTATGCGGGCACAGATAATAGAACATTGCTCTTACCTATGATCAACTATGAAGGTGAAAAATTAACCTTTAGAGGCTTTGCACTCGATTACAAATTAGTTGAAAATAAGGGGTTTAATTGGTCAGTAATACTGGAACCCGGTCAATTTTTTGATTCGTCTGATTCTGATCTCGCCGAGATTAAAGCACTCGACGATCGCAAAATATCTCTCTATGCAGGTTCTAAAGTAAGTTATACCACAGGGTATGGTAGTTTAAGTGCCAGTGCGTCACACGATATATTGGGCCATGGCGATGGCGCAAAATTAAAAGCTCGCTATAGCTACCCATTCAAACTTTCTAAACAAATTATGTTAATACCTTCATTTGGAGTTGAGCTAAGCAGTAGCAAAGTATCAAATTATTATTACGGTGTTACAAAGGGCGAATCAAACACTTTTGATGCATACGAATTAGGCTCTACAGTGAATTATAATGCCGGTATGCTACTCAGCTACCAGCTTAATAAAAAATGGAATGTGAGTGCTATGATTAACTACACACAACTAGACTCTGATATTGAAGACTCGCCAATTATAGATACGTCGAGTATCTCAACTGCCATGATGTCGGTTAGCTATCAGTTCTAATTTAAAACATAGAAGCCGAGCATATAGTAATGCTCGGCCTCTAAATGCTATTGTTGATTAATTATTACCTTTATATTATTTCTATCAGGGCCAATAACGCTAAATGTATAATTACCCTGCTCAGCAACGCTCAAAGCTATATTAGTACCCACCGCTTCCAGTAAAGTCAGTTCACCTATATTTACAATTGGGGATTCACCTACACCACCGTAATCAACGGTACTCCAATCCTCAGAAGCCACTTTAAACTCATAATCACCCGCTTCTAAAGCTAATGACGTTGTATAAGTAGCATTACCCTGATAAATAAGTGGGTTATCCGTACTCCATTCATTTAAATTGCCTCGAATAAATACTTGCGTATCAGCAAACATTTCCGCATTTAAAATGATTAATGTAACGGCGCTTAAATCGCTCGCATCCAATACAAATTGATATTCGCCATCATTAGCAATATCTATAGTCATATTTGCGCCACCAAGTGCTAATAGTTTAGCTTTGCCTATAGTTGCACTAATATCGCTATCAGCAGAGCCATAATCAACCGAACTCCAGTCTTCAGAGGCAACTTTAAATTCGTAACTCCCTGCAGCGAGAGTATTAGTAAAAGTATAAATACCCTTTCCTTTGTAAATCAGTTCGTCTGTGACTCCCCAATTATTTAATGTACCTCGCACAAAAATGGCATTACCAACAAATGGCTCTTCGTTATAAATTTTAAGTGTTGGGCTCTCCTTATCGCTAGCATCAAATACAAACACATAAGTGGCATCAATAGCGGCAGTAAAAGTCATGTTAGACCCACTAGCTGTTAGGGGCTCACTTTGACTTTCAATTACTTCTTTATCGGCATCTGATAGCGCACCAAAATCGACAGTAGACCAATCTTCTGAGGCTATTTTAAATTCATAGTCACCCGCACTAAGCGTAACAGCTAAGCGGTACTCTCCATTACCAACATATTCAAGTACATCACGAGTACCCCAATCATTTAACGAGCCGCGCACATAAACGGCAGTACTCGCAAAAGGCACTACATCGGGGGCACCTACCGTTGCATTAGCACTTAACCCTACACCTTGGCCATCGTCTTGCGGCTGAACAAATACCGCCATTGTGTATGCTGGTACGTTAAAGCTACCTTCACCATCTCCTTGAGTAAAAGAAGCTGCAGCCATCATTGGATCAACACTATCTTTAAGTATACTGTGTAACTCAAAGCCATTCGCCGTTGGTATGCTATGAGTAAGCAACTGCTCGGTGCTATTAATAACCACAACGAGCGCATCGTTGTTTGCATCAATGTCGGTTAATCCTTCGCCATCATCAATACTCATAACAATTAAGCCATGTTGCTGGTTTTTGCCCACATTATGAAAACCAACACGTTCTATTACATCTTGCTCTGTGGTTAATCTAAATAATGGGCTAGCACTGCGAATAGCTAAAAACTCTTGAAAAACACCACCAGCATAAGCAATATTTTGCGGTTGTGCAGCAGCTTGAGGGTTACCCGAAATAGGCATTATTTCAGACCATTTCTCTTGGTTTTTCTCAGCATTAGGTAAGCCAATATTCCAATTATTATTTTGCTTAGTTAAATCAACTGCATTAAACCAATCTCCGGCATTGTAACTATCACGATCCATTGACTTTGAACGCAGTAAATCAGCGCCCAGTTGCATAAATGGTATGCCTTGGCTTACAAGCGGCATAGCGAGCGCCATATTGTGAGCACGTACACGCTCTTCAATATTCATACTAGCAGCATGTTTATATTGTAATTGATCCCATAGCGTTTCGTTGTCATGTTTAGAGACGTAGTTAATGCTATCGGCAGGGTCAAGTGCATATGCTGTTGGCTGAGTATTCCACGTAAAGCTATTGCCCTTGGCTGAATTACCTTTAAAGTCTTTTAGAATATAATTTTGTAAATTCCCAGCAAGCGATAAACGCAATGTATCTTGCTCAGCTAAATTACCATCGGTTGGGTTATTGCTAAACAATGCTCCACCTCGAATAGCCTCGCGGATACGGTCGTTAAAGGTACCCACCTCTGAACCCGCCATATCGGCTTGTTTTGCTTGCGTAAATAAACGGTTATTAGCTACTTCACCAAAGTCCCAACCTTCGCCATAAAAATAGTTATCTGCATCGATTGCTTGAACCGCTTCACGCGCTGCTAAAATAGATGATTTAGGCATATGCCCCATCACATCAAAGCGAAAACTATCATAACCAAAGTCACGGGCTAAAATCACTAATGAATCAGTGACAAACTTATCCATCATGACATGCTCAGTGGCGGTGTTTTCACAACATGTTGATTGCTCAATGCCACCACTCACTTCGTTGTACCTGTGATAATAGCCGGGTACTAATTTATCAAATACCGACTTATCCCAAATACCTGATGCTGTTGTATGGTTATAAACAACATCCAGCACGACTCTTAATCCAATTTCGTGTAGCGACTGCACCATAGCGCGCGTTTCAACTACGCGAGCAATACCCTCAGCCGTTGAGGCATAAGACCCTTCAGGGGCAATAAAATGATGCGGATCGTAACCCCAGTTAAAACCATCTAGATCACGCATAGCACTGGCAAGTGCTTGGGCATCGTCAGAGCCTGGTAAATAACTTTGCAGCAACTGGACAATAGTGCTGTTCTTGTCTTCTGTTTTACAAGCGTCTGCTTCATCATTTATACGTTCACATAACTTACCTAACGTATCGGTTATTTCAACTCGCTCTGCGGCATTTTCTTCAATAGTGCCAATGTCTGTCACTGGTAGTAAATGAAAGTGAGTTAAACCCTTATCAGCCAACTGCTTAAGATGCTGCATTGGCACGCTTTCGCGCTCTGTAAATGCAAGGTATTTACCGCGATTTGGTGCACTAACACTGGTATCGCGCACACTAAAGTCACGTACATGCCCTTCATAAATAATCGCATCTTCTGGATTGGTAACGGTCGGTATACTGCGTTCATCCCAGCCCTGTGGTTTGGTGTCATCGTCATTTAGGTTGATTAGCTGCGAATACAAACCATTGCTTGATACATTGAGTGAATAGGGGTCTGTACTCCATAAACTTTCAATCGCTTTAGTGATTGGGTGATATACATCAAAAGCAAAACGGTAGTAATGGCGATCGTATTTAGTATCTAAGCTGATAGACCAAATGCCAGTATTACTATCAAATAACATTGCACTGCTATGCACTTGTGCTTTATCGGCATCAAACACATTAAGTATCATATTATTGGCCGTAGGTGCCCATACTGATACATCAATTGCATTGTTATTGTAATTAACGCCTAGTAGCGCCTCGTTAGCATCATTTTCATTTTGCGTATAAAGCGCATCTAGTGCTTTTGCTGTTTGAACGTAACTTGCTTCAAGAAGTTTGCCATCAACATCAAAACCCGCCACTAGCAGTTGTTGTTTAATTAATTGCTTAGCGGCCTCTGCATCCCAGTTACCTTGATAAGCGGTCCAATCACTCAAGTGCGGTACTTTTAGTGCTTGCTCATCGGTTAAGTTGGTTTGTATCAACTCAATGCTTTGACCATTTAATCCAGTCTCTTCATCAACCTTTAAATCTGCGCTTGCAGAGCTATATAATTTAATGATTTGACTCAGTTCATTACTCGGTTTGTATAATACTGTATTTAAATCTATCCAATGTGCAGAAGCCCCTGCAATAGCAACCGGACGCTCACCTAAATTTAAAATAGGAAACTCAAAAACAGACGGCTCACCATGTAAAGTAAAGTTCATACGCTGAAATTTTTCGTCGTCTTGCATTAATGGCATTGTTAAATCAACATCACCAAATGCCTTACCATCACCTTCTGTGCCTATATGAATAATAAAATTAGCGCACTCGTTGTAATCGGCTTTGAGCTTTATAATCCAATAAGCACCATAATTCGGATCTATCCCATCATGCACATGGCCGTTTTCCCAATCGCTCGTATCAAAAGGCGGTGCAAAAGCATCGCACACATCGTTATTCCACGAATGCAATCGGTAACCTTCATAGTTAGCGTCTGTTACGCGGTTATAAAATAAAATTGCCTCATTATCGCCAGGAAATACAACAGGATCAGGTAACGTTGGATCAGCGCCAACAATACAGCTTTCATTTTTTTCGTCGGGAACCGTTGGCGCTGCGCATTCAATCGGCTCAGGATCGACACACTGTGTGCCAGTTTCGTTTGGTACTTGAGGTACATTACAAGTGAGTAACACTTGCCCCGATTTCACATCATCACCACTGCCACATCCAACTAATAGCATTAAGTTTAAGGCGACTAAGAAGTAACTATATTTTTTAATTTTTTTCATTTTTAAACGCTCCAACTTGCTAAATTAATGACTATAAGTAAAACCAAGATAAAGCTGACGACCAAAGTACTGAGTCGTACCGGTGCGTTGCTTTGTGCCAAAGTAGCTTTGGGTCGGTTCGTCTGTCAGGTTATTAACTTGCAAAAGCATTGTGAGGGAATCAGTAAGTTTGTATGACGTTTGAAAATCTATCACCGTTTCAGAGTCAAAATTAACAACTTGTTCGTTGATAGCGACTTGCTCAGATACAAATTCATCACGATAACGTGCATTTAAACGTGTTTCGAAGTTGTTATTTGAATAAAACAAAGTCGCGTTAACTACATTATTTGAAAGCCCAGGTAAAGATTGCGATACGGTATCGCCTCCTAAACTGGTAATAGACGAGATTTCGCTCTCGGTGTAAGAGTAACTACCGTTGATCCCTAACCCATTAAATGGCTCGGGTAAAAACGTAAATACATGGGTATAAGCTAACTCTAACCCTCTAATATAACCGCCCTTGCCATTGTTAACGGCGGTGGTGTAAATCCCATTGGTTGTGGCAACTTGTTCACCACTTATTGGGTCTTCAATAAAATCAGGTACGTTAAAACCATTGCCTTTAAAGTCGAAGTTTTCGATTGATAAGGTTTCAACAAACGAGTCTATGTTTTTATAAAATAGGGCTGCGGCTACAGACCCGTTACTCTCTTCAAAATAATATTCGTAAGATAAGTCATATTGGTCAGCATAAAATGGCTTTAAAAATGGGTTGTTATTGCTCGAACCATTAATGACCCCATCATCACTTACGTTAGCACTGGCATCACCGGCAAGGCGGTTTATTGGTGCTCGCGACATCACTTTAGCGGCAGCAAACCGCAATTGAGAATTGTCATTCAATTGCAGGTTTAAATTAAGTGATGGTAAATAATCGGTGTACTTTGTCCCTAGTACATTGGGTGCATAAAGGTCGTTAATAATCCCGTTTTCGTCGACAATATTTTGTGCTCCCAAGCGGGCATCACCATTTACGTTTTCAAGTACGGTTGCCGACTGGTCTGTCTCAATTCGACGTACACCCACGTTACCTAACAACGCTAAACCAGCAACTTCAGTATTTATATTCACCATCACGTAAGCGGCCAATACATCTTCAAACACTGAACCACTTTGCAATAATGTCCAGGAGTAATTACTAGTATATCCTTGGGCGTCATCAACACCGTCTGCATTACCCCATGTTTGCACTGGTTGTGGTGTCCCATCTGGAAACCATGCGTTTAGCGCTTTGTCTAAATCAATGGCTAAATAAGAGGGAAAATAACTAAACTCACCTTGCCAATCAACAATTGAGGTCATCTCGTCTGTTAAACGCATCGGTGGCTGTGTTGATGAAAATGCGCCATCATTTCCGTATTCAAATACCGAACGCTTACGGCTATATTCTCTATCAGAATAGCGTGCACCAAACTCAACAGAGCTAAATATATCGTTTTCTAATTCGTATTTAAAGTCGAGCCTAAATGCGGTTACTTCATCTTCGGTTTGATCCGGGTAAATACCGTATTTACTAACCATAACGCGGTTTATATCGCTAAATGCAGCGGCTTGATTAAAGCCAACATCGGGTAAACTTAGGCCATTTAATTGATAGTTAATAGCAACGTTCGTATCAAACACAGGGGCCTCTGCGTTAGCATCTTCAGCTACTAAGCTCCATAACAAACCATTTCTAAAGTTACTTTTAGCGCGTGATAATGACACGTCTGCATTAACGCTTAAACGATCATTCACTTGCCAATCAGCGTTAACACCAAAGCTATCTACTTCGTCAAAGTCTTGGTTATCATCATTTACTATTTCAACGCGAGTATAGCTTTGTGAAGTTCGATTTACAGCAGCGCCAATAACTGTATTTCCATCAAGCTGAGGATTTGCATATGCTGCAGAAGGGCCACCTAACTTCACCCTAAAACCACGAGCAAATGACTTTTTATCAAATCGAGATAAAAACGCATCCCCTTTAAGTCTAAAGTTATCAACAGGTGCCCACTCTATTGCGGCTAAATAACCATTTCGAGTTTCTTCTCCACCTGAGTGCTGTAGTTCAAAGCCTTCACTTATGTATTCGTTTGCTGGATTTTGCGTTGGCCCATTAGTGTCGTTAGCGAGCCCATCAACATCTTTAGTATCATTGTAAGCAAGGCCAATAAACTGAGTTGCGACGCTTGGCTGAAATAATCGCGCATAACCAAGTGCTACGCCAAGTGTGTCATCGAGGTATTTACCTTGATATGAAAAACTAATCCGGTCGCCAAACTCCGTTGCATCAAATACCTCTGACGCACGGTCGTTATACATGCCTCGCACATTGGCTACAAATTTATGCTGTTGTGAATTATTTAATGGGCTTGCTGTTTCAAGTTCAACAGTGCCCGCTACACCGCCTTCAATTAAGGATGCTTTGGGTGATTTATATACCGCAGCAGAACTAATAAGTTCAGAAGGGTATTGGTCAAACTCAATACTACGACTACCACTGGTCGATACTTGCTCGCGACCATTTAATGTCGAAAAAACAAAGCCGCCCGAAAGCCCACGGATGTTAATTTGTGCAGCTTGGCCGCCGGTTCTTACCGCCGATATACCAGGTAAACGCGTCAGTGCATCAGCCATTGATATATCAGGTAAAGCACCTAAGTCATCCGCTGATATTTGCTCCGATACCGTATCGCTAAAGCGCTTTTGATTCAAAGACTGTATTAAGCTGCGGCTAAAGCCGCTCACTTCAATTACTTCTAAGTCTGCTTGAACTTTTTCAGGTTTACTTTCGTCCTTAGTTTGGCTTTCATTCGCTATTGCGCTATTTGCAGCAAATAATGCCAGCATTAGCGCGCTTAATTTGAATTTTTTCATGTGTGCGTACCTTTTAGTTATTGTTATTCGTTATGTCAGTCAGTGCAGTTAAAACATAACCAACAAAGTGTAACTAAAAGGTAATCAAATTGTGATGAATACGTATGCATCATAGAGGGCTTTGGCTGTAGCTATTTTGTACAAATAATTCAGCAACAACCGATTATAAAACTACAAACCAATTACCACCCTTATGGCTAGGGCAATAAACACAACACCCAGTATTTTGTCTAACCATGGATTTTGCTTGGTAAAACCAAAACGGTTTTTAGACACCTCAGTTAGCACTGCAACTAATAAATACCAACCAGTATCAATTACAAACACGGTTAAGCACATAATAATACCAATGCTTAAAGTGAGATTTTGCGGATCTATAAATTGTGAGAACAACGCTAAAAAGAAAATCGCGAGTTTAGGGTTTAAAAAAGCAATCGCAAATCCATCTTGTAGCGCTTTACTCGCACTTACTTCACTCTTTTGTACTTGCAGCTCGTTATTAATTGGTTTTGCTAGCAATATTTTTAAACCTAAATAGGCTAAATACGCAGCGCCTAAATACACCAATATTTGGTATAGTGTTGGAAATTGAGCCATTAATGCACCTAAGCCAAGTAATGAGGCTGCAGCATAAAGCCCAACGCCAATACCATGGCTGAGCGCGGCAAGCATACCGTTTTTCATGCCACCACTAAGCGTGTGCTTTAACACCACTGCAAGGCTTGGCCCTGGTGACATTGCACCCATCATGCATACCAATGCTAAACTCAACCAAACAGATAAAGCCATTTATATCCCTTATAACTTATGGTTTTCAATAGCTAATCCGCATAAGTATTTACCTATGCTTTTTTATTTAAACTGAACTCTGGTTAAGAGATTTTCAGTGAAAACAAGGCGAATTTACGCGTCAATAGTGGGCCTATTGCAAGTAAATTCAACGTAGTTAGCGCTGAAAATAGCTGCTCAAGATAGATTTATTATCCAGAATTAAGGTTATTTACTATCTAAAGTGTATTCAAAGTCATAGTAATGAATACCTTGCTCTATACGAATTTTCATACTGCCGCTTAAGCCTTCAAGTTCGCCAGTGCCTGAATCGGGAATTACATTTAAAATTAGGCTGTCTTGGCCTTTATCCATAGTGCCAAAATGCTGTAATACAAAACTTCCTTTTTTGCCGTCAAGCTCACCTAACACTTGCTCTATGGCAACATAACCGGCACTGCCTTGCGTAGGCGTCATGGCGCTAAGCATTTCGCCTTGGCTGGTGGCATTTAAGCTACCTTTAAATGTTTTATCTATCGACATGCGTCCTAAGTTAATGCCTTGCTGCCCTTTGGCATAACCTTCAATGGGCGCTAAAGTGACTGTAAATTCACCGTTTATTATATTTGTAGTCATAACGAATCCTTATTGATGATATTTAATACTATTGATTTTTAATTCGATGATGCCATATCTATACCTTAACCTTCAAAAAGAATCCACTATGTCAAAAGAAACATCCATAGCCGAAAAAGCTGCGTTTAGCAGTTTATTACCTGTTTTTGCGTTTATTAAACCGTACAAATGGATGGTAGTAGCTGCCCTAGCTGCGTTATTAGTTACCGCAGGCGTTAACTTGTCATTAGGGCAAGGTGTTAAATTTGTTATTGATCATGGCTTTATTGCAGGATCAAAGGCCCAATTACAGCAGGCCGTATTAGTACTTATTGGTTTAATCAGCTTATTAGCAGTAGGCACTTTTAGCCGTTTTTATTTAATGTCGTGGATTGGCGAACGAGTCAGTAACGATATTCGAAAAGCCGTGTTTAATCGTATTGTAACGCTACACCCTAGCTACTTTGAAGAAAACCGCAGTGGCGAGCTTATGTCGCGTTTAACCACCGACACCACATTACTGCAATCAATTATCGGCTCATCATTTTCTATGGCGCTGCGCAGTGTACTTATGTTGATTGGTGGGCTTGCTATGCTGTTGTTTACTAATTTAAAACTTACTTTAGTAGTTGTAGCGTGTGTACCGCTGGTACTTGTCCCAATGATGATATTTGGTCGCAAGGTACGAAAACTAGCAAGTTCTAGCCAAGATGCTATTGCCGACATAAGTACCTATGCCGGCGAAATCATACAAAATATTAAAGTAGTGCAAAGCTATAGCCACGAAGAACAAGAGCAACATGCCTTTGCACTCGAGACCGAAAAAGCCTTTAACGTGGCTAAAAAACGTATCAAACAACGTTCGTTTTTAATAGCCGTAGTGATTTTTTTAACCTTTAGTGCCATTAGCGCAATGCTTTGGGTGGGTGGTAACGATGTACTTGCGGGTACTATGACCGGCGGCGAGTTAGGTGCATTTGTGTTTTACGCTATTATGGTGGCAATGTCGGTGGCAACCGTTGCTGAAGTATATGGCGAACTACAACGAGCAGCAGGCGCGGCAGCAAGATTACTTGAGTTACTTGCTGTTAAAAGTGAAATAGAAAACCCGTTAAACCCACAAGATAGTAATTTACTGCAAGAAAGTAGCAGCCCTGCAATTGCGCTTGAAAACATTAGCTTTAACTATCCTTCTCGCCCCGACGTAAGTGCGCTTAATAAAATAAGCCTAAATATCGAGCAAGGCCAAACTGTGGCTATTGTTGGCCCTTCCGGCGCTGGTAAAACTACATTATTTGAATTGCTACAACGTTTTTACGATCCGGCCAGCGGAGCCATTAAATTTAAAGATGTAAACATTAAAGATTTATCGCTTAATACTCTGCGTAATAAAATGGGCATGGTAGCGCAAAACCCTATTTTATTTAGCTCCGACGTAATGCATAACATCCGCTACGGCAACCCAAATGCAACCGATGAGCAAGTGTATACCGCTGCAAAACACGCCCACGCCGATGAGTTTATAAAACAGTTGCCACAAGGCTATCACAGCTTTTTAGGCGAGCAAGGCGTTAGGTTATCTGGTGGGCAAAAACAACGTATTGTGCTTGCCCGCGCTATATTAAAAGACCCAGAAATACTCCTTCTCGATGAAGCCACCAGCGCACTAGATGCACAAAGTGAGCACCACGTACAAGCGGCACTTGAACACCTAATGCAAAACAGAACAACGTTAATAATTGCCCATAGGCTGGCCACGGTAAAACATGCTGATGTGATTGTGGTAATGGAAAATGGGGAGATTATAGCAACGGGTACTCACCAAGAATTGTTAGCAAGTAACCCGTTGTATCAAAAACTGTGTGAATTACAGTTTAATAAAGATTGAGCTGGTACAAGTAATTAATTAAAGTAGCAGCGGCTTTGCTGCTACTTTTTGCTAAACCATTTGTTCATAGCCGCATCATAAGCCTCTGTTAACTTAGTTTTACTGCACAATTTCCCTGCGGTTAAATAACTATCTGGTAAGTCATTTTTTGGCATAACGCCTGCGCCAATAAACACCTTTTTAAAACAGGTATCACCTTTACGATAGGTAGTAGATTGCATACTTTGCTGCTCTATTTGTAATAGTGGTTTTACCGTTGCAGAGTGTACTTTTGGAACTGTGATCCTCTTTACCGTTGCGTATTCATCAGCTGTTGTACCAGTAGAGGTTGTACTAGCAGGTAAAGATCCTATTTGTTGCTGTAAAATACGATTAAGGCCTTTTTGTAAGTCGATTTTTTTATATGGCGTTAATGCTGCAGAGTGGGCATTTATTGTGGTCGAGCTTGTTATAGTGGAGTTTACCGGTTCAGCCGTTTTTTCTGCTTTTTTACTAGAAGAGCTTACTGATTTTAATACTGTTTTATTTACCGGCTCACTTGGCTTTTTTTCTATGCGTACACTTTTATTAACACTCTGTTGAGGCGCTTGCTGTGTTGCTTTAATTTTGGCTGGCACACTTACTATATAGGCTTTAATTGGCGGTGATTGCAGCTGCTTTATTTCAGGTACCTTTAAAGTTGCTAAAAAAAACAACAATAATCCATGTAAAAGTATTGATAAAATAATTGTCGAACGCCACTTTGCCATAAATATGTCCCTATGAAAGAACTAGTTATGACAGCTAACCGGTTTAAAAGTGCCATTAAATAAACAAATAAACCGCGCATTAGCGCGGTTTATAACCAACTTCAACTGAGAATAATAAACTATCTCAAGTCACTATTTTCAACGTTAACTACGTTGAGTTTGCTTGCAGTAGGAAGCCATCTGATAAATTACAAACTAACCTTGCGTATTAGGCGCTATCTGAATTTCTACGCGGCGGTTTTGAGCACGACCATTTGCACTTTTATTAGTCGCAATTGGACGAGTTTCGCCATAGCCTTTAGTGCTAACTCGTGCAGCCATAATTTGTTGATTCACTAAATAGTCTTTTACACTTTGTGCACGCTCGCGCGACAAGTTCATGTTGTAGCTATCTTTACCTGTGCTATCAGTATGCCCTTCTACACTAAGGTAAGTTTTTTCGTACTTATTCATTACTTTTGCAATCGCATTTAACGTGTCGTTAAAACCTGATGAAATATACGATTGATCCGTCGCAAAGGTAATATTTGATGGCATAACCAAACGTAAGTTGTCGCCCTCACGCACAACTTCAACCCCAGAGCCTGCAAGTTCATCACGAAATGCTTCTTCTTGTTTATCCATGTAATCGCCAACAGCAGCGCCCGCAAGTGCCCCTATTGCTGCACCAATAAAAAAGCGTTTATCTTTATGGTTACTCGTAGCTTTACCTAATACGCCACCTGCGGCACACAACCTGAAAGCAATACAGCTAATACGGTTACGCTTAAAAGTGATTTAGTTAAAGTCATGATGTTACCTATTCAATAAGAATTTAGCAGGAGTATGCAAATACACGTATGAACAAACTATGAAGAGAGTGTTAAAAGCAGCGCATCTTGCTTGATTGTTAAACAGACCTCAAACTAATGTGCCGTTTTAATAAAAATGTCATACTCCCTTGTGACAATTTAATGAATTTCACAAAGGATATGAGCGCAATGTTAATTGCTATTTTTAGACAGTTTTTTTTACTAGGGTGCATGAGCTTTGGCGGCCCAGCTGCGCATTTGGGTTACTTTAAGCGCCACTTTGTAGATACATTAAATTGGCTAACTAGTGCCCGTTACGCGCAGCTTATTAGTTTAAGCCAAGCACTGCCAGGGCCTGGCTCTAGCCAAGTTAGTTTTGCGATTGGTGTTGAGCGGGCTGGGGTACTTGGTGGTATAGCTGCTTTTTTAGGCTTTACGCTACCCTCGTTTTTAATAATGATGCTGCTGGCTATCAGTGCCCATCAGTTTGACGCTATTTACTTTGCTATTATTGCAGGCTTAAAGTTATTTGCCGTTGTTATAGTCGCTGATGCAACACTTAGTATGGCTAAAAGCTTTTGTACAAGTGCTGCGCTTAAGTTACTTGCGGTAATGAGTACACTTGCTTTGGTGTTATTTCCAATGATGGGAACTCAAATAGCAATTTTAATCACCGCTGCCACAATAGGTGCTATATGGCCTTTATTAAAACTTGGCACAGTAGCAAAAGATGCTAGCAGTACAAAAAGTAATATTAACTGGATTGCACTGGGGTTATTTGCGCTCTTACTTGGTGTTAGCTTTATTCCACTAGGGCATGAGTTTACTTTGTTTACCCCTTTTTACCAGGCAGGTGCAATGGTGTTTGGCGGCGGACACGTAGTACTGCCGGTACTTCAAGCTGGCGTACCAGCATTGAGTGATGATCAGTTTTTAAGTGCTTACGCGAGCGCTCAGGCAGTGCCAGGGCCTATGTTTACTATTGCTACTTACTTAGGCGCACAACTTACTACTGAGCAACCTTTAGTGGGTGGCCTTATAGCTACACTGCTTATATTTATGCCTGGTTTTTTACTTATACTGGCGTTTCAGAAGAGTTGGATTAATTTGGCAAGTAAGCCACGTTTTGCAAGTTCAATAGCGGCGCTTAATGCAGCGGTAGTCGGTTTTTTAGCGGCTGCACTGTATTCGCCAATTTGGACATCGGCTGTGCATAACTTTTGGCAAGTTGCGTTAGTAATAATTACATTTGCATGGCTGCGATTTAAAAAGCCACCTATTTGGTGGCTCTTAGCTTTATTTATTGCTGTGGGTCTTTTACAACACTATTTGCCATCACTCTAAATGTTGGCTTATCTGTTTGTTGCTCGTTAGGTGGGCTTAATTGTCCACTTACACTTTGATACGCTCTAAGCCCAAACACGGGTAATACCGCAAGTAAATGATCCATTATTTCGGCTTGTAAATGCTCGTACGAAATCCAGCGTTTGTCTTCACTAAAGCAATAAAACTCAATAGGTAAACCATGGTTTAGTGGTTGTAGTTCTCGTACCATTAACGTAAGCGATGTATTAATTTTACTGTGCTGCTTTAAATAGCCTTCAGCATAGCGACGAAACAGCCCTAAATTAGAAACTTGCGCAGGTAGTGTCGTTACTCGGATATAGTCATGTAGCGGAATAGCCGCATCAATTTGCTTTCTAAACTCATCACTTACTAAACAAATACTGTGCATATCTATATTAAGTGAACGTTTAATACGCCTACCGCCCGACTCTTGCATCCCGCGCCAGTTTTTAAACGAGCCCGCCACCAACATATAAGTTGGAATAGTTGTGATGGTATTATCCCAGTTACGTACTTTTACTGTGTTTAAACCCAAATCAATCACTTCGCCATCGGCGCCGTAGTTTTCTACTTGGATCCAATCACCATACGTTACTAAACGATTTGCAGCTATTTGAATGCTCGCTACAAAGCCTAATATGGTGTCTTTAAATACTAATAATGTAACCGCAGCAATAGCACCAAAACCAGAGAGAATATAAGTGGGTGACTTCTCAAGAAAAATGCTCACAATTAAAATTGCACACACAATAAAGGTGATTAGCTTAACAACCTGAATTAAGCCCTGAATAGGTACTTCACGAGCAAATTCAAGTTGGTTATAAATAGCGCCAGCAATACTCACTATGCTGCTTATAATAAAGCCGACGTAGATAATTAATAAAGCCTGCCCCACCGTTTTTAATATTTCGGCGGCCAATTCGTTAACCGGATAAACACTGTCGAAGGTCGCTAAAAATAAAACACAACAAAGCAACCCTGCAATACGTTTGTTGAGCTTGGTTAACATTGGAGAAAGTGCACCAATCCGCTCGGGAGAAAGCTTAGTTACTATTTTTTGAATGCCTGGCAACATTAAACGACGCGTAAATAAATACAGTACTAATAGAGAACATACGCCAATCGCAGTAGCTGTAATTGAGCTCAGGAAATCTGCATCGGGCACTTTATCAAACCAAGGAGTAATTAACTCCTGCAGGTGGGTATTCGTCATAGTGTTTCAATTTCCTTACTGATTTGTGGTTCAGGTAAATCTTGTTGAGCATAAATATCGGCAAGCTGCTGATCTTTGGCAACCCATAGCTCATTCACATAATGTTGAAAATTAACTTTAAATACGTCATCGCTTTGATAGCTGCCCTGCATATTGTCATTAATGGGCATTACGTTTATTGAAACATAAATAGAATCTAACTCACCTTTCAACAAGTTACGGCAAACATGATCTGTTTTGCCGCTATATACTAAACTTGTATTAAGCATGGCATCAAATTGATCGGCTAATACTTCAAGCGCAAAAGCAATGCCGCCCGCTTTGGGTTTTAATAAATGCTTAAAAGGACTTTGTTGCAGATTATGTTTGGCTGGCGTATAGCGTGTACCTTCAACAAAATTAATGATGGTAGTAGGATGATGACGGAAATTACGACAGCTATGTTTAGTTCGCTCTACATCAAGCCCTTTGAGTTTAGGGTTTTTAGCAAGCTGCGCTTTGCTTACCCGTTTCATAAACGGCATACCCATAGCCCACGCACCAGTGCCAATAAAAGGAACGTATTTTAATTCATCTTTTAAAAAGAACTTAGGGGCAGGCAAAGCATGTAATGAGCTAAGTACGGTTATATCTAACCAACTCGCGTGATTACAAATCAGTAAATACCAACGTTTTGAGTTTAAGTCGCCACTTATATCAACCACAATATTAGGGCAACCTAACCAAAGCCCTAAACGATTGCCGTTACACCAACCACGATAAGCGCTGTGCAATATAGAATTAACAATAGGTAGAGGAAGCAATAACTTAATAAGACCCAGCATTAATACCAGCGAGCCAAAAAGTATGACATTAGAAAACAACACGCAGCCTACAATTAAGCCGTTAAGCCAATTTGGTAACCACTTTTTTAGCATAACTGTAAGCTCATATTTTTTACCTTTTCTTTATGGTTTTTCAAGCGATTGCAATGTTTGCTCTTTATTTTCCCATAAACGATTTAACTCACTTTGAAAGCGAATTCTAAATTCAGAATCACCGGTGTAGTCACCAATAAGCTCTTCGCTTACCGGCCTTACTTCCACGTGTACGTTGATATTTTTTACCTTACCACCAGCAAAATCCATAAAAGTAGGGATGCCATCGGGGTAATGAATTGTGACGTTAACCACTTTAGTAATTTGCTCGCCCATTGCTTGCATTACAAAAGCAATACCGCCCGCTTTTGGTTTTAATAAATGTGGGAACGGGCTATTTTGGCGCGCATGCTTTTGCGTAGTAAAACGAGTGCCTTCAACAAAGTTAACCACACTTACTGGCATCTCTTTGAATTTTTCGCAGGCTTTACGCGTAGTTTCTAAATCTTTACCACGCAGCTTTGGATTCTTTTTTAATTGGCTTTTACTCGTGCGCGTCATAAACGGGAAATCAAGCGCCCACCAACACAAGCCTAAAATGGGCACATAAATAAGCTCCTTTTTTAAAAAGAAGTTTAAAAATGGAATTTTACGATTAAACACGCGCTGTAATACTAAAATATCGACCCAGCTTTGGTGGTTTGCTATTACTAGGTACCAATCTTTTAGTTTTAGTTCTTCAAGGCCAGTTACGTTAAGTTTTGTTGGCGTAAATAACATTTGATTTAAGCTATTAAAAGTGACCCAAATAGTTGCACATTGTTTAGCAACCCAGCTCATTAATTTTTGCAGTGGCTTAATAGGGATAAGCTTTATAAGCCCACAAATAAAAATAGGCACAAACCAAAAGAGTGTGTTTATTGCGTACAAAATAATACTAAGTACACCGCGAATAACTGACATTACTTCTACTTCCTTTAAACATGGCGCAGCAACTAATACTGCGCTTTCAGTTGCTTACAAATTAATCTTCAAAATAGGTATAACCTTCAAGGCCTGCATTAAGCTCAGCTAAATAACCTTGCTTACACTGCGTCGATACATCAAGTTTATTAACTTGGTACGCAAAGTTGTCAGCTAAAATAGCGCTATCATAGTCAACAAACTTTAATACATCCTTAACGCTATCACCTTTTATGGCATTGGTTAACACATAACCTTCGTCGTTAAGCTCTACATGCACCGAATCGGTATCACCAAATAGGTTATGTAAATCACCTAAAATCTCTTGATATGCGCCCACCATAAACATCGCAATATGGTATTGCTCGCCATGTTTATATTCTGGAATGGGTAAGCTAGTTTCGATACCAGCACCTTCAACGTATTCACGGATTTGCCCATCAGAGTCACAGGTAATATCTTGAATAATCGCACGTTGAGTCAATGGCTGAGTTAAATTTTCGATTGGCATAACCGGAAACAACTGCTGAATACCCCATACATCTGGCAATGACTGAAATAATGAAAAGTTAACAAAGAGTTTATCAGCCAACTTTTCGTTTAAATCGTCGAGCACTTCACGGTGCGCGCGCGCGTTATTACTAAGCGATGCACGTACACGATGTAAAATAGTAAAATAAAGCTGCTCTATTTTTGCCCACTCTAGCATGCTTACTAAGCCATGCACGTACTGATCGTGCGCTTCGCTAAATAAGTGCATAGCGTCGTGATAAATCTCTAATGCCATACGCGGGTTTAAACGCTGTAAACACTGCCACATTTCATCAAGCACTAATGCGCTATTTTCAAGCGGTGGCTCTGAATTTAAATGATTTGGCGCTTTTTCTACGTCTATTACATCGGTAATTAATACCGCATGGTGAGCGGTTAAAGCACGTCCCGATTCGGTGATAATAGCCGGATGGGTAAGGTTATGTTGGTCGCACACGTCTGCAAATGCATTCACTACATTACGTGCGTACTCTTCTACTGTGTAGTTCATTGAACACGCACTGCGTGAGCCAGAGCCCTCGTAATCAACGCCTAAGCCGCCGCCCACATCAACGGTATTTAACGGTACGTTTAATTGCGTAAGCTCAGCAAAGTGGCGTGCGCATTCACGCAAAGCACGGTGAATATCACGAATGTTGGCAATTTGAGAACCAATATGAAAATGCACCATTTGCATTAAGTGCAGCTTATTATGCTTTTTAAGCACTTCAACAGCACTTAGTACTTGGCCTGCCGTTAAACCAAACTTGCCTTTTTCGCCACCGGTGTTTTGCCACTTGCCTTTGCCTACTGAGTTTAGGCGAATACGAATACCAATAGCAGGTTCAATGCCTAGGTTGTCTATTTCTTCAAGTAGTGTGGTCAGTTCTGAAAGCTTTTCTACCACAATTTTTACGCTGTGGCCCATTGCTTGACCAATACACGCTAAACGTAAAAACTCACTGTCTTTATAGCCGTTACACACAATAGTAATTGGCTCTTTTGCTACGCCCAAAATAGCCATAAGCTCTGGCTTTGAGCCTGCTTCTAGGCCAACAAGTCCGCTTGGGTGCGCTAATAGTTTACTTACTACAGAACGCTGCTGATTTACTTTAATTGGATAAACACAGGTGTATTTACCGTTATATTCACGATTTGCTCGCGCTTGCGTAAACGCGTTAGTAAGTGTGTCTACACGATTTTGTAAAATATCGGTAAAGCGTACTAAAACCGGCAACGTTAACCCTTGTTGCTTAAACTGCTCAGTTAATTGCGTTAAAGAAATGGCCGGTTTTGCTTGGTCGCCATCTGGGTAAGCCACCAGTTCGCCTTGTGCGTTAATATCAAAATAACCATCACTCCAATGAGCAACGTTATAAGTGGCGCGTGCTGTTTCTAAACCCCAGGTCATGGCAACTCTTCTTTAGTCAATTAGGTATAAAGGCGCATTTTAATACGTCACTATCCACTAGGCTAACAAAAATTGAACTTTCACTCACTCCTAACTAACTTTATTCGTCAAATCAGTTAAAATGTCATTGAGCAAAACGCCAAGCACTGGCAGAATTGCCCCTTTTTCATACTCAACCTAAAAAGTGTAATAGTAACTATGGCAAATTTAGATCAAAGTAAGTGGTTTACTGAAATTAGCGACCGCGATGGCAGCGCATTTTCATTACGTATTAATAAAAAGTTAGATGAAAAACAGTCTCCTTTTCAAAAGGTAGAAATGTTTGAAACCACAGACTTTGGTAATTTAATGATCATCGACGGGTGTACTATGGTAACAACCCGCGAAAACTTCTTTTACCATGAGATGATCAGCCACCCTGCACTTTTAGCGCACCCAAACCCTAAAAACGTCGTTATTATTGGCGGCGGCGACTGCGGTACTTTACGCGAAGTATTAAAACACCCAGGCGTAGAAACTGTAACGCAAATAGATATAGACGAAGTAGTAACGCAAATGTCGTTAAAATACTTCCCAGAGCTTTGTGAATCTAACAACGACGCCCGTGCAACGGTTATGTTTGACGACGGTATTAAATACATGCGCGAAGCCGCTGGCGAATCTATCGACGTGGTTATTGTTGATGGCACCGATCCGGTGGGTCCAGGTGAAGGTTTATTTAACCATGCGTTTTACACAAGCTGTTTAGATGCACTGCGCCCAGGTGGTATTTTAGTACAACAAAGTGAATCGCCACTTATGCATATGCCATTGTTAGTTGAAATGCGCGAAGCAATGCTAAGCGTAGGCTTTAACGATTTACAAACACTGCCATTCCCACAACCAATTTACCCAAGTGGTTTATGGTCGGTAACACTTGCACGTAAATCACAAGCATTTGACGGTTTCAGAGAAGACGGCGCAGCAAAAATAGCTGAGCAAAGTGAATACTACAACAGCGGTATTCACCATGGTGCACTCGCTACACCTAACTACATGAAACGCGCATTCGATAAAAAATAGTCCCATTCACTTAGATATAAATTGCATTAAAAAGGGGCCCTAATAGGCCCCTGATTGTTTTAATAGCTCACTGTTTAAACTTTAAAACGATGTACTAAACGATTTAACTCATCGGTTAATTGTTCCATTTTTTTAGATACATCTTCAGTTGTTCGTGCAAGTGCAACACCTTCAACAGTTTGATCATTTAGTGATGATAAATTTTGACTTATTTCGTCGGCGACCGTAGTTTGCTCTTCTGTAGCCTGCGCTGTTTGCATTGCCATATCGTTCACTTTAGTTGACGAGCTTTGCATTGCATTAAGTACATCATTAGTTTGAGTAAATGACCCCACAGCATCATCAGCAAACTGCTTCCCTTCATCAATTGCTTTTATAGATTGCTCAACACTTGTCGCAAAGTGCTCAATCATTTGTTGGATGTCGTTAGTACTGACCTGTGTACGTGTTGCAAGCGTTCTGACTTCATCAGCAACAACAGCAAACCCTCGGCCATATTCGCCAGCACGTGCTGCTTCAATTGCCGCGTTTAATGCTAATAGATTGGTTTGCTCCGCAATAGCACGAATAACCTCTAATACTTTGGCTATGTTATCTGAACTTTGTTGTAGTTCAGTTGAGCGCGCCATCGCCTGATCCATATTTTGTGAAAGAGAAACAATACGAGCGCTCGAATTAGCAACGGCAGTTAAACCTTGTTGCGCCAAATTTAAAGAGTTATCAGCCTCACTCGAAGATTGTTGAGCAACTCCTGCAACTTCTCTACTTGCTACACTCATTTCATGTACAGCACTGACTATAGACTCAGAAGCCTGACCTAAAGCTTGGTTTACACTGTTATTTTGATTCGCAACCTTACTTAGCTCTGCACCTAGCGTATTTAGTTCTTTTGATTGCTCTAAAATATCGCGAATGAGCTGCTGTAAATTATCTAAAAAGCCATTAAAACTAGTAGCAAGATCTGCAAACTCATCTTGAGATGTTACTTGTATACGCCCCGTTAAATCACCATCCCCCGATGCAATATCATTAATACGTTCTGTAACATAATTAATTTGTTGCGTTAACTGTTTAGGTATTATGTAGCTAAACCAAACGGCTATTAATAAAATAATTATAACGAAAACTAACATCATCAACTTAGTCGACTCTATTTTTTCGGATAATTTATTAATTTCTTGTTCGGAAGTTTTTTCAGCTAACTCTCCAGCGCGGTCAAGCCTTACTCTTAAATCAGCAAATGTCTGTTCCGATTCAAACTGCTTTGCCTCACTCTTATCAGCCATATGAGCGTTCGAGGCATTAAGCCAAGCATTAAAAGTAGCATCAAAACTTCTAAATTCATTTTTAATTTCAGGATAATCCGTGAGAAGATCCAAATACTGCTTTAATTTTTGTATTACTTGCGCTGCATTTTCTTTGTGTTCTGCCTTATATTTTTCAATATTATTAGTATGCGTAACAAGATTTAGCTCTGCGACCTTAGCTTGATATAAGTCACGATCCGCATTTAATGCGAGTGAAGTTGCCTTAATAAATTTTTCAGATTGCACATCCAATGCATTTTTTTGTAGATTAATTAAATGGGTGTAGCCAATAATTAACGACAATACTGCAATTCCTAAAATCACTATAGGAAAAGAAACTTTAACGCGAATACTATGCAAATTCATTTATCACTCCTGACGGGATTACACACTATAACTAAGTTTTAAAAAGGCAACACATGCATTAAATTTATAATTTCCATTGCATATTAAGCATTACTTGCTGTTGTGAAATAGACTGTTTAAAACCAATTGCAGCTCTATTTTCAACTACACTTTTAAGAGTAGCTCCCTCAACACCTATTTGTAACTTTTCACTCAACTGATAACGCCATGTTGCAGTTATACCTTCACCATGACTGCCATTAGGGTCAAATACAGTGGTATCGTTATCTGTAACTTTAAAATAATCATAACGCAACGATACTCTGTGCTTACCTTCTTTATGACTCATCATTAAATAATGACTATAGTATGTATTGTCTATTAACGCATTATATCCCATTTCAGTTTTACCACTTAACACTTGCGCAATGAGGCGTGTTTTTTTATTTAACTTATAGAGCCATGCGGCGCTGGTAAACCGAGTATCCCACGCATATTGTCCTGAGCTAATATTTAGCTTGGTCGGATCGCCATTGTTATCATAATAATAAATTCGAAATTGTGATTTTTTTAAGTAATCCCAGTGCATACCCACATAATAACCAAAGCGACCATCCACCTCTTCAAACGGTAATACTTGGTTAGCTTGCCAACGTAATTGGGATTCATTTAATGCTGCTATAGGTGCAAACCTGACGCCTTCGTTAAATGTTGTTTGCCTGTCATGTAATGCAAAACCACGCCATGCGAGCAATGTACCTGCGGGGTCATTTCCTTTAAATGTAGCTCCTATAACACTAAAGCCATGTGCACTATTAAAACGCTTTGCAGGTCGCTTTATAGTAACCTCAACTCCGACAGTACGTAGTTCTTCACCAATCCAACTATTAATTGCTGAATTTGTATAATTATATGGCGACGTCCAGCCAATATCTGGGTTTTCTAAAGACATTAATGGATAAAAGCCACCTACACGTACATGCCATTTATAGTTACTGTTAGATAACGGTTGGTACTTTATGTAAGCTTGCGTTAAACCTAAAGCCACATCAGGGTCTTGATTTATATTCAGTACACCATGAGCCGACCAACTAGATGCTAAATCAACATTAAAATCTAAAATACCTTGTGATAAAATAAGCTCATCGCTTTTAGCATCGTGCCGATACAATCCAATACCGCCCTCTTGAAAACTAAGCGTATCATCACCTTGCACTGCTCTAACTTGTATTAAGCCTTTTACCTGTGCACTTAACGCACCACTAAAAAATACAATACAACACAGCAGTGTCAGCTTTAGTAAGTTATTAGTAATCATCGAATTCGTCCGTGGCAAAATCAATTTGTTCGGTTATAGTTTGCTTTATTTTATAAGTAAGTGGGGCTGAATTTACAGTTACAGTCTCTGATTCAACATTACTAATATCACCAAATCCTGAATGCCATACATTGAGAGTGTATTCTCCTAAAGGTGCTGCTAAATCAACCTTTCCTGTTATATCGGTAATAGCAAAAATAGTGCTATCAACCACAACGATATAACCCAACATCCAATCATGAATATTACACCCAAGCTCTACAACACCGGTTTGCTCAAACACCAAGGGGGCTTTAGGTTGTTCTTTATATAGCTTTAATTCGAATGTTTTAGCCTTAGAAAACGAATACACATGATGCATAATAGAATCTGCATTTGGAAACTCCACTTTAGCGTTTTGCGGTACAACTAAAATGCGTGGTGTAAACTCTCTGTTTTTTTGACTCATTGCATAAGGCGCATCCGGTGCAATGATTACTTCTGAAGTGTTTTTTGCAGTTAGCCACACGACGGCATTCGCCATTGGTTCATCTTTTGTATTTTTAATTGTTATTTGAATTGCCGCTGCTTGCCAACTTAAAACCATTGATATTATAAAAATTAAATACTTAATCATTCGCTTACCATTCTTATTTTCAACTTATTTATATTATAGACCGGTTAGATTACTTATTTCTTTCTATTTTTTATAACATTGAATACGTATGTAGAAGTTCGTATTCCTTAATAACTGCCTTTATGCTGGTTAATTCATACTGGCATACCAAGGATCTCATAATGAGAACATCAACACTTTTACTTTTAGCTTTTTCGAGCAGTTGTTTTGCTCAAACAGCGACGTTGCAATCTCCTAATGGCAATATAAAAATAACTATATCAGACGAACTAAATACTCCAACATATTCTATTGATTTTAAAAACAGACCAGTAATAACAAGCTCCGCTCTAGGGTTTGAATTTAAACAACAAGCACCTTTTAGCGAAGGCTTTAAAATAGCAAAAACCCAAAAACAAACCGTTAATACTCAATGGCAGCTGCCTTGGGGTGAGCGCCAAACAGTGACTGATAAGCATAATGAAGTTGCCGTAACATTTAATAAATCACAGCCTCAAGGTGGTACTTTCACCGTAAAATTTAGAGCCTTTAATAATGGTATTGGCTTTAGGTACGAAGTGCCTGAACAAATAGGTTTCGAAAAAACAGAAATAACCAAAGAGCTTACCGAGTTTGCAATAGCCGACAGTAGCAATGCAACAGCATGGTGGATCCCTGCTCGTGGTTGGAACCGTTATGAGTATGTTTATAACACCACCCCGCTTAATGACGCAGCTTTAGTGCACACTCCATTTACCTTTAAAAATAAAGATGGCATACATTTAAGTATTCACGAAGCTGCACTTGTTGATTACGCCGCCATGGTGCTTAATCAGCGTCGCCCTGGTACATTTCAGGCAGATTTAACACCTTGGTCAGACGGTATTGCAGTTAAAAAACAAGGCGCATTCAATACCCCGTGGCGTACAATCCAAATGGGCGAACATGCTGTTGATTTAGTTAATTCGGATATTATTTTAAATTTAAACGAGCCAAATAAGCTCGACGATGTATCGTGGATTAAACCTGGTAAATACGTCGGTATTTGGTGGGGAATGCACATAGAAACACAAACGTGGGGGAGCGGCGAAAAACACGGAGCAACCACAAAAACAACTAAATACTATATGGATTTTGCAGCACAACACGGTTTTGATGGCGTATTAGTTGAAGGCTGGAATATTGGCTGGGATGGTGATTGGTATTTTAATGGCGATGTATTTAATTTTACAAAACCTTATGACGATTTTGATATTGCAACACTTGCACAATATGGCAAAGAGAAAGGCGTTCAGCTCATTGGTCATCACGAAACGTCAGGTAATGTGAGCAACTATCGTGATCAAATGGAAGACGCCTTTGCTCTTTACGAAAAATTAAACGTAAGCCAGGTAAAAACAGGTTACGTAGCTGATGGCGGGAATATTAAACGCATAGATGAAAACGGCATAGCTCGTCATGAATGGCACGACGGTCAGTTTATGGTTAACGAGTATCTTTACAACATAAAACTTGCCGCAAAGCATAAAATTAGTATAAATACCCACGAGCCGATTAAAGATACGGGTCTGCGCCGTACCTACCCCAATTGGATTGCGCGTGAAGGCGCACGTGGACAAGAGTTTAACGCATGGGGCTCCCCGCCTAACCCACCTGAACACATACCAATGCTTGCCTTTACCCGCATGCTTGCAGGCCCAATGGACTTTACACCTGGTATTTTTGATATGAGCTTTAATGGCTTAGGTGATGACACAAATCGCCCACAAACTACACTTGCCAAACAGCTGGCGCTTTATGTTGTTTTGTATAGCCCAATTCAAATGGCGGCCGACTTACCTAAAAATTACTTAGCGAAGCCCGACGCATTTCAATTTATCCAAGATGTTCCCACCGATTGGCAGCAAAGTATTGCCCTAGATGGCGAAGTAGGCGACTTTATTGTATTTGCCCGCAAAGAGCGTAAAAGTGGTAAATACTCAGGAAACGATTGGTACTTGGGTGCCGTTACCGATGAAAAAGCCCGTACAATTAAGGTAAAACTCGATTTTTTAGAGCAAGGCAAAAAATTTGAAGCACAAATTTATAAAGACGGTGAAAATGCCGAGTGGAAAAATAACCCATACGATTTAACTATCGAGAAACGTATTGTAACTGCAAACGATAAGCTTACTTTAAAACTAGCAACAAGTGGTGGTACAGCAATTCGCTTTAAAGCACTTTAAATAACACAAAAAATATACCAAGTAACCTGGGCTATTGGCTTTTCAAGATTGAAATTCAACCCAGGTGCTATTTAATCGCGGTGCGAAACTTGTAACTTAAATAGCAGCGTGCACTTACTTGGTATTTATGAGGGATAACCATATACATTAGGCACAGCCTTGCCTACAAACCAAACACACACTTTTTAAATAACCCTTTGTCAGCCTCACCTATTCTTTTTTAGATATGCTATTTGCTGTAATACTCTGTAATAGATTTCTTTAGCTGCATCATCTACCTTTATCAATAATTCCACATAAAAAAATTAGTATGTGAATAACAATAATTCTAAGCTGTACCTAAAACGAATAAAAACATAAAAAATGGTTACTCATACAGCTTAGGCATTTAATACCTATTTCTTGCAATCTCGATTGCCAATCTCACAGCATTCCGAATGCAATATTGAAAACAAATAACAACGGTAGTTTTATTCTTTTTTTCGTAAAAATCACGCAGCTGAAATTAATAAAAATACAATGTTTTCTCAAAACCAATTTATATCTCAATAGCTTAAAAGGAATACTTACAATGGCTAAAAAAGAAAATCCAACAAAACCATCAGCTAACAACATACCTTGTTGGTCAGATAATGAAAGTGTTGAACAAGCCTGTAGACGCTTAACTGAGATGTTTGTTGGCCTCGGCCAAGTACCACGTATTGATAAAGGTCAACAACCTGCGCAACGTGCCGTTTTTAGAAAGCAACATGGCATCGCATACGGTAAGTTTAAAATTAATCCAGACATAGACCCGCAATTCAAAATTGGTATTTTTTCTAAAAGTGAATATGAATGCGCCATACGTTTTTCGAGTGATACCACTCCCTCCTCCCCCGATTTACACAGCACACTTGGTTTAGCAATGAAGTTGTTTGCGGTCAATGGAGATAAATTAATTGGTGAAAGCAATACCGCTGATTTTATTTTTCAAAATATGGATCGTTTTTTCACTAAAAATGCGCAACAGATGTGCCAATTTACAACAGCAGGTGTGATTGATAAAGATTATGATGCTTACCTAAATGACCCTAAAAATAGTGACGTTGCTAACATCCTAAACGACATGCAAAAAGTTGAATCGAGCTGCTTAAGTGCCAAATATTGGGCTATTTTGCCATTCAAGCTAGGTGATCAACAAATTGTTAAATATCGCTTAGTTCCTGAAGAGAGTGAAGTCGGCGCGCCATGCGTTGATAACAATTACCTTGCTTTAGATTTACAGCGACGATTACGAGAAGGGAGTGCCAAATTCCGATTTGAGGTACAACTACGTACAAATCCAGAAACAATGCCACTCGATGACGCTCAAGCAGTATGGAGCACTCAACAAAGTCCTTATGTGTGTATTGCTCGTCTACATCTAGCACAACAAAATATTACAGCAATTGGCCAAGCCGAACTTGGTAGTAGCTTGGCATTTAATATTTGGCGTACTTTAGCCGCCCATGAACCACTTGGCAGTATCGCACTTGCACGAAAGTCAGCCTATGCAGCCAGTGCAAAAGCACGTCACACAGCTAACGGACAACAGCTACAAGAGCCAACTAAATTAACTAACTTCAATCCAGAACAAGCACAAGAAGCGGATTCTGAATGTATTGTTTATGCCGGAATTTACCCTCCTATTGGCGTAATGCGCGTTGGCAACAGCAAGGACGATTATTTTATTGGTCCGCAGCAACCTCAACCAGTTCCCAATAGTGACGAATATGCGTATCGCGATAAAAGCGGTGCACTTAAACGCCAAGCTGCAGAGTTTAGAATTTATGGTTTTAACGCTGCAGGTAAGGCTATAAAAGAGCTTACACTAGATAATGCAGATATCACATGGCACGCCCAACTCGCCAACCAAAAATCATCTTGGTACGAGTTTCAAATTGCTTTAGATATTCCTGAAGCCGCAGACGCTCCACCTTCGCTACTGCGTAATAATAATGTAGCAGACCGAGATAAACTTCATATTAATGGTGGTCAGCGCAAGCTAAGTGGTAAAAACGTAAATAGCAAAAACGAACATAACTTTATTGGTAAGTTTATGGACGAAGATGTCTACTTAGGCGAGATGCGCAGCGATAACCACGGTCGATTAATAATGTTAGGAGGACATGGTGTTGCCCGTAATTTAAAAGGCGATATTGCGGTAACTTTCGCCAACAACGAAGGTTGGTATGACGATATATCCGATGGCCCAATTACTGCCGAGGTTGTTCATAATGGTGTTGCATTAAGAGTTGAACCAGCTTGGGTCATTTGTGCGCCGCCTGATTATGCGCCTATGCAAAAATCAGTTCGTACTATGTGGGATTTAATGCGCGATGTTGCTGTTAATAGTAGCATGCTAGCACGACCACAACGCCCATCATTCACAGAGGACATTCAACCTATATTTTCTAGGATGACCAATTTACAGTGGGTTAATAGCGGCTTTGCTGGTGCATTCGGCTGGGGTGGTCAATTTGATTATACGACCCCAGAATGGTTGGCAAAACTTAGTGACCCATCACCTGCATATCAAGAGCTCCGCCGGACTTTATCTAATAACTTTCGTCGAACTGATGTATCAGGTGCACAAGCACCTCAACTATGGCCTTGGTTATATGGTGACGCTATTAGCATCCCTCCAACAGGCTCAGTACGCCAGCATGCGACTTTGTCTAATTTACAATTGTCGTTTTTAGACCAGTGGGTAAAAGGTGATTTCATTAATGATTACAAACCACAATCACGCTGCCCTGTGCCAACTCAGCCACCAACTATTGATGACTACCCTGTTGCCGAACAGCCTGAACAGCTAACGCGTGGTGCAATGGAGTTTTGCCTTGCTGATGCATTTCATCCAGGCTGTGAGATGACTTGGCCAATGCGAACGGCCGGAATGTATATGTCTCCATTTCGACTAAAACATGCATTACCTGATACACAAAGTGATCATTGTTATTATGGGCCTATTATGAATCATGATATTTATACTTTAGCAAAAGGCCCTTTGTTTGGTGGCCAAGTAGCAGGAGGGATCACACGTTGGATGGCTATTCCATGGCAAACTGACACGGCCAGTTGTCGCGATGGTTATAGCTCTGAGTATGACCCATTTTTACCCACATTTTGGCCAGCTCGTGTTCCCAATCAAATAATGAATCAACGACGCTATCAACAGGTTCTTGATACATCATTATCTGATAGTACCCGCCAGCAAGCGTTTGCATATAGAACAGATTGGCTTGATGACTTGCCCCTACATGGTAACCCTGCAACCTATACCAACCAAATAAATAGTATGGTTGAGCACTTTGCAGAACTTGCTATTGTACAAACACATACTGGTGCTATTAACGACGAACAATTCCCCAACACTATGCAGGTAGGCATGCTACCTCATAATAAAGCAGGCGAAGGTTTAGTTAACTTAGCCAGTAAAGCAATACAACATAGTAACGTTACTCTCTCTGTAGATTTGACTCATAATCGAAGCAAAGTAGATTTAGGCGTGACCGAAAAAGCCAACCGTTTTCATCGCATCAAAGGACGTTGAAATCGCTATGCCAATGATTAAAAATGAGGACGCAAAAAACAGTGTTGTGATCATTGGTGCTGGCGTGGCTGGATGTATTGCCGCGCTTGCTTTGTGCGATTCTTATAAGGTGACGCTTATCGATAAATCAGCATCTCCTGAAGAACGTATAGGAGAGTGCTTAGCACCCGCAGCAAGACGAATTTTAAAACAACTCAACTTACTAACTGAATTTGAAAGCCGATTAGAAACGGATATTGCACTTCCTCATCATTTACCTAATGCCGGAATGCAAATAAGTTGGGGTCAAGAAGCCCTGCACATTGCAGATAACCTCAATAACCCTGATGGTTTCGGCTGGCGACTAGACCGAAAAAGGTTTGAGTTGTTTTTACGTGAAAAAGCCCAACAGCGAGGCGTAGAATGCATTTGGCCCGCTAAATTAATTAACAGTCAATACAAAGAAAACTCTTGGCATATTACACTTATAAATTCAGACTTAAATGAAGATCAGGAAGTAAGCATAGTATGTCCATTCGTTATTGATGCAACTGGTCGCCAAGCACATTTTGCCAAAAAGTATACCGATCGCCAGCAAAGTGATCGCCTCATATCATGCTGGGCAACTTTAGATGACAATAGCGAAAATAAACTGGGCAATATTCACTCAACTAATAATGGTTGGTGGTACAGTGCTCCACTTCCAAACCAGCGGCGTGTTTTAGCCTTCCAAACTGATTCAGACCTAATGCCTAAGGGGCTGCATCGCGATCCAGCATACTTTATTAAGTATGCTCAACAACACTCATCACTCGCAAAATTACTAAATGACAATCAAAAAACGCTAAATTTACAGGGCATTGTAAGTGCTAACTCAACACGTTTGAACAACTTTTCAGGTCAACAATGGGCCGCATTAGGTGATGCAGCTATAAGCTTTGATCCCTTGTCATCACAAGGAATTTTTAACGCAATGGCAAATGCGATGCAACTCGCATTACTGCTTAAAAAATCAAATATACTAAAAATTATCGACAATGATATACAACAGCACTTTAATAAAATTTACCAACAGCAAATAGAGCAAATATGGCGTCATTATTTACACCATCAACATTTCTTTTATAACCAAGAACAGCGCTGGTCTAAAATGCCTTTTTGGCAACGCAGACTTCAATATAAAGCATAACCATGATTATTTTTACGCTAGAGTGTTGATCTTTCATGACTAAAGCTACTTTAGCTAGGGGTGATTTAGTTATCGCAGGAAGTTTGCAACCTAGTGGGCTAAGTAAAAGTAAACCGTCTCTAGGGCAAACCCAAAGGGCTGAGCATGTTTGGCATTTATGGGGAGTAAAAATATATATTAGCTATCCAATGCTAATAATTTTTCTAACTACTCGAATAATTACAAATCAAGTAGCTATAAAAAGTAAGGTCACTATTTAATCTTCGTAATACCAATCTGCTTAATTAAGTAAGCTATTTTGAGGTAAGAAAACAGTGTCGATAACAAGGCAAAAATTCGTTATTTAGTTGTTCTATATAAGAAATATTTAACACAGTTAGCGTCAGGTTTAAGCTCTCAAATTGCTCAAATATTATTACGAATTGGTATTAATGTATTAATGATGTAACAGCTAAAAAGCATACTAAAAAGCGATACAAACACTCTATTTTGATCCATTATAAAAAGCTCTACGAAAAAGCTGTATACAATACCCTAATAAAAACGATTAATGCCTGACCGTACATAGCACATGTATTTTGAAATATGTGGAGGTAATCATATGGCTTATACCTTGTAAGTCTATTTGGTATTAAACACTTAGTTTACAGTTAGTAACTACACAGCTATTAGCTTTAAACAGCTTGGTTAGTTACTTTTATAGGCAAGTATATTTGCGCACTTAGCCCGCCTTCGGGACGATTTTCAAGCATCACTTTTCCATCGTGCATATCTACTATACGCTTGATAATTGCCAGCCCTAAACCACTGCCTTCGCTCCCTCGAGCAGCATCACCTTGCTTAAATGGTTCGAACACGGACTCTAACTCACTTTCAGGAATGCCGGGGCCATTATCGTTTACTGCAATAACGACATATTTTTTATTTGGACTAAAATAACTAAGTACTTCTATATCATCTTGTGAATAACGCAGCGCATTACCAATCATGTTTGTTATTACACGCTTAATAGCCACAGAGCTTAGCGGTATATTGCCAATACTTGGGTTCTCTTTAAACGTAATTACACGTTGATGCTTTAGCTCCGAATGAATAACTTCAGCCACCAGTGCATTTATATTTTCACAGGTTAGTTCTTCACGCTTATGATGGCGTAAGTACTCGATAAACTGGTCGATAATACCGTTCATGTCTTCAATATCGTAAATAATACCTTCGCGTAAGTACTCATCAGCTTCAGCCATCATTTCAGTCGCTAAACGAATGCGTGTAAGCGGCGTGCGTAAATCATGTGACACTCCAGCCATTAATAAACGGCGGTCATTCTCAAGTGCAGCAATACCCCGCGACATCTGATTAAACGCGCGCGTTACTTCTATCACTTCTGTTGAACCTTCCTCTGCTAACTTAGTAGTAAAATCACCTTTACCAACTTTTATTGCAGCTTGCTGTAACGCTTTAAGCGGCCTATTGAGGTGCCTTGCAAACAACCACCCACCTAACACACTTAAAAATCCGATGCTTGATAAATAAAAAGTTAAAAACTCTAAATTATTCTCTTGGAAACCAGTTAACGGTACTTTAACCCAGTAACCTGGAGCTTGGGGGGCTTCGACCCAATATATGAGTGGACCAGTTTGGCTAATGCGCACACGCGAGAAGCCATTTAACTGTTTCGTCATACTGCGCGATAATCCTGAATACTCACGAGTTTGCCCTAACCCATTACGCATTGCCTCACGTTGAGTCATTACTTCAATTCCAGTGATTTCAAAAAACTTTTCTGAAACCTCGTCGTTTATCTCAATGCCGTCTTCCCAATCTATAAATACGGTTTTTATTTGCTTTGCGAGCATTAAATTTACTTGCTCAATTGTAGGCTTTACAACATATAAGCTTACTGTAACGTAAGACACTATTTGGTTTATTAGTAATAATGCGGCTACCAAAAAAACCGTTTGTCCAAACGCACTACGCGGAAAAAATCCCATATAAATTACTTTTCACCATCAGGAACAAATACATACCCCAAACCCCATACGGTTTGAATATAACGCGGATTGGCAGCATCAATTTCAATCATGCGTCGAAGTCGCGACACTTGCACATCAATACTTCGCTCAAGCGCACTGTAATCACGCCCACGCGCTAAGTTCATTAGCTTATCGCGGCTAAGTGGCTCTCGTGGATGCGAAACAAGCGCTTTAAGCACGGCAAACTCACCACTGGTAAGCGATATTGTTTTGTCCCCTTCACTCATTTCGCGCGTTGCTAAATTAAGCGTAAATTTACCAAAAGCGATCAAGTTTTCTTCAGCAGCTGGAGCACCTGGCACTTCTTTTGCGCGGCGGCGCAAAATTGCTTTTATGCGAGCAAGTAGCTCACGTGGATTAAATGGTTTTGGAATGTAATCGTCAGCGCCAAGTTCAAGACCAATAATACGGTCTACTTCGTCGCCTTTAGCGGTGAGCATAACAATAGGGATTTCATTTTCTTTTTGGCGTAACCTGCGACAAATTGACAATCCATCTTCACCTGGAAGCATTAAATCGAGAACCATTAAGTGAAAGTTTTCACGTTCAAGGAGTCTGTCCATTTGCTCCGAATTTCCTGCGGTTCTCACAATAAAGCCTTGCTCTACTAAGTAACGTTCGAGCAAACTGCGTAAGCGCATATCGTCATCAACAACTAATACTTTTGTGGTCTCGTGTCCCATAATCTCTTTCTTATTTTTATATCCAATTATTAGTTAATATAAATGAAAAACTGAATAATCAAAAACTAATTACTTGCTTAGATTGTTACTGAACATTTCAAAGCTTACTTGCTCGTACTTTATTACATTTTACGCTCGACAAGTTTTGGCAAATTTAATAACGTGCACACCATTAGAGTTAATAAAGAATTCACCATGAAAACAAATTTAGTTACCCGCGAAGGTTACTTACAATTACAACAAGAACACGACCAACTATGGAACGTTAAACGCCCAGAAGTAACAAAAATAGTCAGCTGGGCGGCCAGTCTCGGAGATCGCTCTGAGAACGCTGACTATCAATATAACAAGCGTTTGCTTCGCCAAATTGACCGTCGTATACGCTATTTACGCAAACGCATACCTGATTTAAAAATCATCGACTACTCTCCCGTTCAAGATGGAAAAGTGTTTTTTGGTGCATGGGTCGAAATTGAAAACGAAGAAGGTGAAACTAAAAAATTCAGAATTGTCGGACCTGATGAAATTTACGACCGAAAAGATTACATATCAATAGACTCACCTATGGCGCGTGCATTGATTAAAAAGCAAGTAGATGACGACTTTGAAGTACCTACTCCTCAGGGTAAAAAGCAATGGTATGTAAACAGTATTGATTACCAAAAAAAGAAATAAAAAGTTTTGATTCAGATCATGTTAACTTTTGATTGTGTAAATTAGGTCAATAAGCTATAAATGAATTATTCAAGTTGATTTGTTTAATTTGAAAGCAGTTAATTAAGGTCGTGGGTATGTCAAACATAGTACAGCGCATATTAAATAATGCCGTATTGTTTGCACTTTTAATGAGTGTAAGTTTGACGCTGCATGCCAATAACACTGAAGTAAACCTTGATAACGCTAAACTATCTAATCACTTTATTGCTTGTGACATTCCTGACCAGGCAAACCTCGATTTTGACGTAGACTCTCACGTTAATACTATTACCTTTAGGTCGCCTCAACCACTTCCTAATGTCGTAGATTCTTTTTATAAGAGCACCAATCTAAACAGACCTTTTAGCACTGCGTACCAACGCGGACCACCTAGCTATTTAATTTAATTCATTATTTTACAACTTAATTAAATTTTATAACGACTAAGGTGACTACTATGTCTAACTTTAAAGAATTACGTACTCAAAGCATTTCTCACGGCGTTATTGCAAGCACATTTGCAGATGACCAACCATTAATTGATTTAGCCTCTCCGGCATTAAAAGTGGTAAATAATTTCACTCAAAAAACACCTGTCCGCGCCCAGTATGAAACAACAATTGAAGCAGCACTAAAACAGATTAGCGCTCAACAATCTGATTTTGTCTTAGTAACGGACGACAACCAAAAATTAATTGGAATAGTTTCAAGTGCTGATTTACAAAGCTCAAAAATCACGATTATTGCCCAGCGTTTAAATACACCGCGTAATGAAGTTAGCTTACGCCACATAATGACACCAATAAGTCAGTTAATGAGTGTAAGTATGCAAAGCTTAAGCTACGCATGTATTGGTGATGCGTTGCAAACAATGGAGCATCAAGGGGTGATGTTTTTATTAGTGACTACAACTGACAATGAAATTTGCGGTTTAATCTCAGCACGTCAAATTACTAAAGCGCTACATATCCCTCTGCATATTACCCCCATAGCTAATTCATTCAGTGAAGTATTAGAAAACATAGAGCACCCTCACTAGGGGCTCTTTTAACGCTATAATTACCCAATCAAGCCAACCATCTTAAAGCAAGGAAAATAGCTTGCTTTAAGAGCTTTTTATTACAACCTCGTGTGATATTATTCAAGCAATTAGTCGTATCAGTTAACTTACTAACTGGTCTTATTTTTGTTTAAAAAGGTTTTTGCATGAGCGATATCTCTGCACGTTTAGCCGGTGAGCTAAATGCACAACAACAGCAAGTTGTTGCTGCAACAAAGTTACTTGATGAAGGTGCAACTGTGCCTTTTATTGCTCGTTATAGAAAGGAAGTAACCGGTGGCTTAGATGACACCCAATTACGCCTTTTAGAACAGCGTTTATCATATTTACGTGAACTAGAAGAACGCCGCAGCTTTATTTTATCAACCATCGAATCTCAAAATAAATTAACAGCAGAGTTAAAGGCAGATATTAGTACTGCGCAAAGCAAAACTGAACTTGAAGATTTATATCTCCCGTATAAAGCGAAGCGCCGTACTAAAGGCCAAATAGCAATTGAGGCCGGATTAGAGCCACTTGCTGATGCACTGTTTAAAAATGCTAACCTTGATCCTGAACAACAAGCTGAACAATTTATAAATATCGAAAAAGGCTTTGCTGATATAAAGGCAGTGCTTGAAGGTGCTAAGTTTATTTTAATGGAGCGCTTTGCTGAAGACGCAAAACTACTTGCTAAATTTAGAAGCCACATTAGCCAAAATGGCGCAATTCAAAGTACCGTTATTAAAGGCCAAGAACAAGCTGGCACTAAATACCGTGATTACTTTGAACACCAAGAGCTTCTAAAAAAAGTACCTTCGCATCGCGCACTTGCAATGCTGAGAGCTCGAAATGAAGGTGTACTTCAGTTAAATGTTAACCCTGAGCCTAGTGCTGAAAATTCAGCGCAACTTTGTGCCAACATGATTGCTGAGCATTACCGTTTAGATATTAAATATAAAGCGGCAAGTCCTTGGTTATTAAACGTTTTGCAATGGGCGTGGAAAATTAAATTAGGGCTGCATTTAGAAAACGAATTTTTTGCAGCCATGCGCGAAAAAGCAGAAGCTGGTGCAATCGACGTATTTGCTAAAAACTTAAAAGATTTATTAATGGCAGCACCTGCAGGCCCTCGTACTACTTTAGGTCTTGATCCAGGCCTTCGAACTGGCTGTAAGATTGCCGTTGTTGATAGCACAGGTAAATTACTAGCTACACAAACTATTTTCCCTCATGCACCACAAAATCATTGGGATAAATCAGTGCGTACGTTAGAGCAACTTTGTCGTCAGTATAAAGTTGAGCTAATTGCGATTGGTAACGGTACTGCATCACGCGAGTCAGATAAGTTAGTTGCTGAACTTATCAAAGCAAACAGCGAACTTAAACTTAGTAAAATTATGGTTAGCGAAGCGGGTGCATCGGTTTACTCAGCTTCTGAATTTGCAGCTAATGAATTTCCAGATTTAGATGTTTCTATACGCGGCGCTGTTTCTATTGCGCGCCGCCTACAAGATCCTCTTGCTGAACTTGTTAAAATTGAGCCAAAATCAATTGGTGTTGGCCAATACCAACACGATGTATCGCAAAGCCAATTAGGCCAAAGCCTTATCTCCGTTGTAGAAGACTGTGTAAACTCAGTAGGCGTAGATTTAAACATGGCATCGGTACCGCTACTTACACGCGTATCTGGTTTGAACAAAACATTAGCGCAAAATATCGTTAATTATCGCGATGCTAACGGCACATTTACTAAACGTAGTGAGCTTAAAAAGGTTGAGCGTTTAGGGCCAAAAGCATTTGAACAAGCGGCTGGTTTTTTACGTATTAACAATGGTAGCGATCCGCTAGATAACTCATCAGTTCACCCTGAAGCTTATCCTGTTGTTAAACGTATTTGTGAACGCAATAGCGTCGATGTCAGTAACCTAATTGGTAACAGCGACTTTTTAACTAAACTTGCTGCTAACGATTACACTGACGAAAAATTTGGCTTACCAACCGTTACCGACATTATTACTGAGCTTGATAAACCTGGTCGAGATCCTCGCCCTGAATTTAAAACGGCTGAATTTAAAGCCGGTGTTGAAAAAATTAGTGATTTAAAACCAGGTATGATTTTAGAAGGCGTGGTTTCAAACGTTGCTAATTTTGGTGCGTTTGTTGATGTAGGTGTTCACCAAGATGGTTTAGTGCATATTTCAGCAATCACGAATAAATTTATATCAGATCCGCGTGAAGTTGTTAAAGCTGGTGATATTGTAAAGGTTAAAGTAGTTGAGGTAGACGCTGCACGTAAGCGCATAAGCTTTACTATGCGCTTAGATGACGAAATTGACACAAGTAATAAGTCAGCAGCTCCAGCTACGCAAAAGCCACAAGCACGTGCTAATAATTCGCAACCTCGTGCTGCAAAGCCTAAACGTGACAATGGTAATGCGTTAATGGGTAATGCATTTGCCGATGCGTTCGCTAATGCTAAAGTAAAAAAATAATAGTTGTACAGCTAAGCTAAAACGAAAAAAACCGCGTAAGCGGTTTTTTTGTGGTTATGTTTTGCTAGATTATTAACTTAACGCTGAAAAACTACTTTGGCTCGCTGGCGATGTCGCCATTTGATAAAAGTTAGCAATACGCCCTGCACGTGCCTCAACATCGGCATCACGTGTTTGCTCGTCACTTTTAGCTGTTTTTGTATCGCTGCTTTCATCGCTAGAGAATGAAGCTTCAAGTTTACTTTTTGCGTCTTCGTCATCTTCTTTTTCAGGTTGTGCAAGCTCAGCCTGAGCCGCTGCTAGCTTTTGCGTAGCATCTGCAGCAATAGAGCGATCAGCTCCCGAAGGCTCAGCAGGTGCTAATGCAGCAGCGCGCACCGTTTGCATTTTATCAATCGTCGCTTGTGGGTCGCCGGGTATTTCTGATACATCAATTTGTACTTCTCCGCCAACTGCGTAATTAGTACCATCGGGCCCGCGTTGATATTCATAACTTGGCGAACCTGCATGTTGTCCACCTACAGAGGCATGCGCTTGTTCGTGTATTCTGACTTCGGTATCTCGAGCCTTTAGCTCTTTAATTTGTAGCTGTTCTTGCTCTAATTGCAGCTCTTCTTGCTCTAATTCTTGTTGCTCACTTGCTTCGTTTTCTTGTTCAGAGCCTTCAGGGTTTTCTGAGTTTTCATCGCGTTGTTGAACTGATTTTTCGTCTGTTGTTTTTCCCGTTGCATCATATGTTACGCTATCACTTCCACCTGGCAACTTCGCTTTTTCAGCGTCACTTTGGGCTTTAGTTTCGGTATTACTTGCGCTACTTGATGCTGGTGCAGGAATGACTTCGCGTAGTTGGTTGTCACGTCGTGCAGTTTCCGTATAAACATTTGCAGTGTTTATATTGATAGATGGAAATGGCGTGACAATATTCATAATACTAAACTTTAATATCGATTAACGTGCCAAGTACATCATCGGCCGTTTGAATTGATTGCGTATTTGCCTTGGCATTAAACTCTTCAACTTTTAAGTTAACAAGCGCTTCATCAACACGAGCAGGCTGTGCTACAGGTGCAGTAATAGCTTCTTCAGGGCGTGCTGCCGTAAGCTGACGTTGCTGCGCTAACTGCGCGTCGTCTTGCTGTTCAATATTGGCACGATTAATCTCAGCACTGGCCTTTTCGATACCTTGGCTAGCACGATTAAATCCTTCAACACCGTTATTAAATACAGATCCGATTGGCATATTAAAACCTCCACCAAATTAACATTGTTTAATTATCGCTCAGGTTATGCACAAAATAAAGCTTTAAACTGCGCTATTTTCAGCTCAATTTTAAAGCATTGATTTAACGACAGATAAAAACTCTCTCTTATGAGAAATAAATGGGGCGTGCGATGCTTTATCAAGCACTTCATATTCAAACTCAGTATTTAGTGCTGATATTTCCGCAATCACTTTATAAGGTACAAGTGCATCTAAACGCCCGAATATACCTTTAATAGAGACCGGGCAACGAGTAAATAACTCACGCAAGTCTTCGTTTTTTAAAATATCCAAACCTGCCATAAGCGCTTCAGTATTTGGTGCGCTGTATTGATTTAGTAATAGTTTAAGTTGCTTTATATCATCCCTTGCCGACTCACTTCCCATCGCTTGAATTGCTAAAAATCGCTCTATCGTTTTTTCTCTATGATTAACTAGTTGGTCTTTAAATTGTTCTAATACTTTGGAATTAATACCAGGCCAATCTATTTGCTCTGCAAAAAATGGCGTTGATGCAACCAATATTACTTTTGACACTTTTTCAGGCCAATGCTTAGCAATATACAGTGCAAATAAGCCTCCTAATGACCAGCCCATTAAAATTGATTGTGGTTGTAGTTGTTCACTCAAAAGTGCGGCTGCATCATGGAGTGTATAAGGGCTTGGGCAAGCAATACTATTACCAAACCCAGGTAAGTCAAGGCTGCGTACATTCCCTGAATATAAAAATTCAAGCTCTGGCTGAACCAACTGCCATACCCCCTGATTCATTCCCCAACCATGTAATAACACTAACTCATTTTGCATATTTGCCTAACCTTTACCAAACTTAGGCTTATCATAACGTTTAAATAGGTGGTTGTAATGCACGGAGTGAATCAATGAAACAAGCCGTTTTAAATTGGTTATTTCCCTCTTATTGCGTGCAATGCCAAAGCCCGATTACAGCTAATTTAGGGTTGTGTGATTATTGCCTTGAAGATTTACCGTTATTTGATTTTAGTAAGCATACTAATTTACTGCACCGACCCGATATTATTGAGATGTTTCCTAATTGCGAGTTTGATAAGTTATTTGCATGCGCATTTTATCAACCTCCATTTGAGCACTGGCTTAAGCAACTTAAATTTAATAACCAAATTCATTATAAAAAGGCATTGCAGCAAGTCATTAAAAAACAGCTTGTACAACTGTTTGCTCAGAGCCAAAACTTACCTGATGCTTTTGTTATTTTACCACTGCATAAAAATCGTTTTTTGGAGCGTGGATTTAATCAAGTCAGCCAAGTATGGTATCCATGTTTAACTAATTACTTACCATTGAGTAACGTACTTATTCGCGACAAAAAAACACAGGCTCAGTCAAAACTATCAAAAACAAAGCGTATTAAAAACTTAAAAAATGCCTTTATTTGTACAGAGGATATGCGCGGTAAAACCGTCGCTATTGTTGATGATGTAATGACAACGGGCGCTACATTAAATGCAGCGACTCATACATTAAAACAAGCTGGCGCTAAACAAGTATGGGCTTTTGTAACCTGTTTAACGCCAATTTAGTAATTAAAAAATACTACCCACCATTTGCGCGAAACGTGTGACCAAAAAATAAAGCATTGCTTAGCAGTCGACTAGTACCATACCAGTAACCTCTAAATACAGGATCGTCGGTCATACCTATCACTGTACCTCGCCCGTATGAGTGTGCGATTAAACCGGCGCCGCCGGCAACTTGCTCAACATTAACGGCATCAGTAAAACCTGCCAATAATGGTTTTTTAGTGTAGGTAAGTACATTTACGAACGGCGCATCGGAAGCTTCAAGTAACCATGTGCTGTTTTTAAATACCGGTAATGTATTACGATTAAGTGAAAAACTAAGTGGGTGAGTTAAATCTACATTGGTATTAAAAATGGCACCTGCAATGCGCTGACGTCCAGCTAAATGATCTTTGTCGCCATAACTTAAACCTGTCGTATTAAATGCGCTCGCTACATCTTGTCGTGATAGATAACTTGCTTTAAGAATTTGCTGATCAACTAAAAATTTAGCGCCGCCTTTGTGACCCCAAATAACACCACCTTTTCTTACCCAGCTTTTAATTGCCACTTTATCAGTGTCAGATAAGCTATTGTAATTGCCATGAGCAAGTACAATATGGCTGTAATCACTTAGCTCAAGTGAGCTAAAGCGGTTCATTTCAACAATTGTTGGCGCTGCGCCAACAAAGCGATCTAGGTAATACCACACTTCGCCTACTTCGTACTGGCTCGCGCCCTGCCCACCAATAAGCAGTACCTTTGGCACACTAACAACGGCCATTGATCGTGAACCTAAATCAGCGCCTTTACTTGTTAAACCTGATGTAATTGGTTTAATTGCAATACCAAATTCACTTTGTGCTTTACTAAGCTGGGCAACCCAATCGATATTTGTTTGTAGGCCTGCTGAAATAATAATACTACCTGGTTCGAAGTTTACCTCCCCCGATGTTGATTTAGCAGTTAATGAGCTCAATGCAACGCGTGCTTTAATACCTTGTTTAAGTAAAGTATTGAGCATTTTAGGGGCTAAATAATCGTCCCATGCAAAACCAAAGGCATAACCATTTTTTAAATCGGAAAAAGATGTTTTTACCGCTTTATTCCAAGCAGTATCTGCAACATCTAAGCCCCAATTGCTTTTAACTTTTGCAAACGGTAAATTAAAAGCATGCGCTAGAGTCCAACCCGAAACATCATAGAATGTATTATCAGCAAAGTTTTTTTGCTCACTAAAAATAGCTTTTACTAAACGGTATTGCGGTTGCGCTAATGGCACAAAATAACTATGAGTACTAAAACTTTTTCCATTTGCTTTTAATGGTTTAGTAAGTGGGTAAGCGTTAATTTGATGCTGTTTTAGTAATTCTAAAAAGTGCTTAATACGGGAGTTGTCGCTCGCGCCTTCAACAACATAACCTTCAAAGCTCTCGTCACTGGCTAAATCAGCTGCCTGATTATAAAGCTTCGCTTGGTAATCTAGTAACGCCTGGCGATTATCAATGGCTGCTTTAAAGGTTGATAAGCTCGTTAATAGCTGATTTTTAATAGTAAATGCAAAGCTTAAAGGTCCGTTTATAGTTTCTTGAATATGCCCACGAGAACTGGCTTGCTCGAATAAAATGCCTACACCACCATTTACGTCGGGATAAGTTGAGCCTTTTCCGTAATAAAAATCGTCAAAACTTTCTTCTGTAAAATAAAGTGCGTTATTTTCATCTAAAGTTTTTGCATGATAGTTGGCAATCGCTTTCGTTAAAGTTACATTTTCATCTGGTGTTATTGGGTGTTTACGACTTGGGATACCTGGCTGAAAAAAGTAACTGCTATTTGGCCCCATTTCATGAAAGTCAGTTAAAATATTTGGTTTCCACTGATGAAATTTGGCAATTCGCGCGCGCGATTCAGGATGCTGTAGTAATAACCAGTCACGATTTAAATCAAACCAATAATGGTTAGTACGGCTACTTGGCCAATTTTCAACATGTTCACGGGTCTTAGGATCAGACGATAAGTTCATACCTCGGTTACTGTTGGCCCAATTAGCAAAACGAGCAAGCCCATCAGGATTAAGTGAAGGGTCGAGTAAAATAACCGTGTTATTTAATAGCTCATCTATTTCAGCACCTTGAGCAGCTGCTAAATAATAGGCTACCAATAATGAAGCGTTGCTGCCCGATGATTCATTGCCGTGTACACTATAACCCATCCAGACAACAGCAGGTTGGTCTTTAGTTTTGTCACTGTTGTTACTTAAACGCGCCAAATGAGCTTGGCGAGTTTGCTCTATGTTTGGCAACTTGTTGGCGGCAGTAATTGTTAGCATCACAAGCGGGCGTTGCTCATGTGTACGGCCAATAATTTCAAAGTTTATGCGGTCACTTTTTTTCGCAAGTACTTCCATATAGCGCACTAACTGGTCGTGTCTTACATGCCACTCCCCCACTTGATAACCTAGCACTGCTTCAGGGGTGGGAATGGTAGGGTCAAATTGAACATCTTGCTCAAAATAATAAGATAGTGGCTTTGCCATACTTGAAAAACTCAGTAGTACCACCATTATTGTTAACATGAACCGCATATAAATCACTCTAAAAATGTTTGTTAATTGCACGCTACCATTGCTTAAAATAGATGCCAACTTTTTACGCTCAACACTAGCCGCAACACGATGAGCGGAGTATGATATGCAGTATCCGAGTAATTTAGTCAGGTATAAAGCCGTTTTTATGATTTCTATTTCCGAAACAGCGCAAGCGCATTTTGCTAAACTATTAGCAGATCAATCACAACAAACCAATATTCGTGTTTTTGTTGTAAACCCTGGTTCATCACAAGCGGAATGTGGTGTGTCTTATTGTCCAGAAGACGCTGTTGAAGCCAGCGATATTCGTCTAAATTTCAATGGTTTTGATGCTGTTGTAGATGCAGAAAGTGCGCCATTTTTAGAAGAAGCCGAGATCGATTTTGTTACTGACAAAATGGGCACTCAATTAACGCTAAAAGCGCCGAATGCTAAAGCTCGTAAAATTGGTGATGATGCATCATTAAATGAACGCGTGCAGCACATGCTTGAAACTGAAGTAAACCCGCAACTAGCAAACCATGGCGGCCAAGTAAGTCTAGTAGAAATAACAGCTGCAGGCATTGCTATACTTCAGTTTGGTGGTGGTTGTAATGGTTGCTCTATGATCGATGTAACGCTAAAAGAAGGCATCGAGAAAGAAATGATCGCTAAATTTGAAGAAATCACCGGTGTTGCTGATATTACAGAGCACGAAGCGGGCGATCACTCTTACTATTAATTATTATAAATGCTAAAGCCACTTATCTATCGTTTAGGGAGTAACCCTAAACTTAGCTTAAAGCGATTTTTTCGCGGCTTAGCACTATTTGTGCTAGCCGTGGTATTCATCTCCCTTGGGTATTACACTCATTACAGTTTGCAAATAATTGGCGTTGCAATTTTAGTCCCTGCACTGTTTTTTGCAGCTTGGGGTTATTGCGGGATTTTTGCTAACCGCTTTTCACAAGTCATTAAAGGCATTGGCCCAAAAAATCACGATCCCGATTTATGGAAATAAATAATCATCGCACTTAATCTAATAGCTTGTTATTTTCTTTAAGCCTTTGGTATTTAATAATCAAAGTCACGCCCCGCATTAACATAAAACAGCTCATAGCTAACCATAGTCCATTATTTTGTAATTCGTTAAATATCCAAAACACCCCAAAAAATCCAACTGTAGCCGAAAAAAGCATACTATTACGCATATCTTTTGCACGTGTTAAACCCACAAAAACACCATCAAATAAAAAACAACTCATAGCAAGTAATGGAAGTGCAATAACCCAAGGCAAATAAAGCGTCGCCTCATTAATAACCTCTGGCACATTGGTTAAAAGCATAATAATTTGGGCACCAAAAACGGCAAAAAATAGGCTATACAACAATCCAAACAACATTCCCCAAAATACACTGATTTTTACCCATAACTCTATATTACTTACACTTTTTTGGCCTTTTGCTTGCCCTACTTTTGCCTCACTAGCATATGCAATACCATCTAGAGCAAAACTAACTAACATTAAAAAGTTAAGCAGCACGGCGTTAGCAGCGAGTGTCGTTTCGCCAATACGTGCACCATAAAATGTCATAAAGCTAAAACATAATTGCAGTATTAAAGAGCGAATAAAAATATCGCGATTCAAACTCAATAATTCAGCCATTTTGCTAATACTCAACCAATTCGGTACATTGAGCTCAATATCTTGTTTTTTAGCTAGTTTAACCACTAAAAAAAGTGCAAAAATTAGTGCGGTATAGTCAGCAATAAGTGACGCCCATGCAGCACCAGCAACCGCCCAATCAAGGTAAACAACAAAGTAAATATCGAGTATTATATTGACTATGTTTGTTACTAATAATAAATAAAATGGCCCTCGCCCGTAATGTACACCAAGCATCCAACCCAGTAACACTAAATTACACAATGCTGCTGGAGCACTAAAAATGCGGATACTAAAATACTGATATGCTTGTGTGAGTACATCGCTATTAGCAGCAGATAAAAATGCAATCGCATGTTTTATCAAAGGAGATAAAGCGATAAGTAGTACAGCAACAAGACTTGCAAGTAATAAGCTACGTTTAAGTAAGGCGGCTAATTGAGTTAAATCATTTTCTCCGTAAGCCTGAGCGACCATGCCAGTCGTACTCATTCTTAAAAATCCCGCTAGCCAAAATAAAATAGAAATAACAGCAGAACCAAGCGCAATACCCGCTAAATAGTGAGCGCTCCCTAAGTGCCCAATGACAGCAGTATCAACAATTCCTAACAGTGGTACTGTGATATTTGATAGTATCATCGGACCGGCTAACAACAACAAGCTTTTATGGTGTGCTTTATTATGTATAAGAAATTGTTTCATTTAGTATTATTTTCTCTCATTAGTGTATCTCTACGCGTTCAAGCTGCTGTTATTTTACAATACCATCATGTTAGTGAAAGCCTTCCTGCCGTAACGAGTGTTAGCGCGAATACATTCACTAAACATTTAAGCTATTTGAAAGAGCATAACTTTAACGTTATTCCTCTTAATGAACTAATAAATGCACTTCAGCAAGGTAAAACATTACCTGAGAAAACCATCGCTATCACTTTTGATGACGGTTACAACAACAATTACGACGAAGCAGCGCCAATTTTAGAGAAATTTAATTATCCATATACTATTTTTGTAAATCCAAAATTAATTGATGAAGGCCAAAGTTATGTAATGGACTGGGATAAACTCAAAGAGCTTAGCAAAAAGGGCGCGCTTATAAGCAACCACAGTGCTCAACATGATTATTTGCATATTAAACTTGATAACGAAACGGATGCCCAGTGGAAAATACGTATCAAACAAGATATTTTGTATTCACAACAACGTATAAAAGAAGAGGTTGGCCAAGACTACAAATATTTAGCCTACCCGTATGGTGAATTTAATAACGAATTACAAGCTCTTGTGACTGATCTTGGCTTTATAGGTATTGGTCAACACTCTGGGGCGGTGAATAAAAACTCAAACTTCAGTCGCTTGCCGCGTTTCCCAGCTTCTGGGTTTTACAGTAAACTAGATACGTTAATCACAAAACTAAATTCTCATGCTTTTAATATTACAAAGTTAACGTATCAAGATAGCGTGACAACACAAAACCCACCAACACTAACCATAGAGTTTGAAATGGGAGATTTTCATAAAACACAGTTTGCCTGCTATGTCTCAAATGTTGGCCAAGCAAGCTTAAATTGGATAAGTAAAAATACGGTTGAAGTCACTTCTCCAAAAGAGCTAAATAATGGCCGTTCTCGCTTTAATTGCACTGCGCCTTCGATTAAAAACCCGAGTGACTATTATTGGTTCTCACAGCCGTGGGTTATTGAAAATAATTAAACTTTAATAGCCTGATTCAATAGCCGCTCAGTTACCTTATCCAACGCAACAACTTCGTTTGCTGCGTTTAACTCCACAGCAGCTTTTGGCATTCCCCAAACCACAGACGAAAATTCGTCCTGAGCTAGTGTGTACGCGCCACCTTCCCTTAAAGCGAGCAATCCTTTTGCGCCATCACTCCCCATTCCGGTTAACAACGCTGCCACAACATTCTTAGCGTTAATTTCTACCAATGAATTAAACAATACATCCACTGCTGGTTTATGCCGATTTACAGGCTCATTATCATCAAGTTCACAATATAAGTGTCCCCCATATTTTTTAATGGTTAAATGCAAACCACCAGGAGCAATATAAGCGCAACCTGCGACTAGCTTATCACCTTGCTCTGCTTCTTTAACACTAATGATACATGTACGATCCATCCTTAAAGCGAACGAAGTACTAAATACAGGGGGAATATGTTGAGTAATAACAATCGGCGGGCAATTAATAGGCATTTTTATTAATACTTCTTTTATCGCTTCAGTGCCCCCAGTTGATGCGCCTATAGCAATAACTTTATTTAATAAAAACTGAGCATTGATAGGTAAAGGATCACTCGATGGTAACGCTTTTTTATAACTTCTAACTCTTGCACCAGCGGCTACTCGTACCTTTTGCTGAACTAAATACGCATATTGGCTCATTTTATCTTTTATATTAGCCGTTGGTTTAGCTATAAAATCAATCGCACCGAGCTCTAGTGCCTCTAATGTAATTGGTGAACCTTTTTGTGTTAATGTAGAAATCATCACTACAGGCATTGGCCTTAGGCGCATTAGATTTTTTAAAAAACTAATACCGTCCATTTTTGGCATCTCTACATCCAATGTAAGTACATCAGGGTTAAGTTGTTTAATCATTTCTCGTGCTTTATATGGATCCTCAGCACTACCTACCACTGTAATATCTTCAGCTTGCTGTAAAACGTCAGTGAGTAATCGCCTAATTAAAGGAGAGTCATCTATTATGAGTACTTTAATCATAAACACACCTAAAACAGTTCAATATCCGTAACTACATCTTGTTTTTTAAGGCTTTGTAAATAACGAACTTCACGCTTCTCAATGGTATTGTTATGTAGGTTTTTCAACTTTTTCATATGAACTTTACCAGTGTGGGGATGAAAAAATATTTTCCTTGGCCAAGGGCCTCCCATATCATGCGCCACTAAATTAAGGGCTTCCTCTTGAACATAAGCGGTAGCAAAACTAATATTACCCAAACCGATATCAGTCATCGCGCTAATAATTTTCCCCCCACCAAACAGCTTAATTTTTAAGTTTCGACGTGAAGCTCCATTTTTTAGCACTTCGTTTATTAAATATTCCATAGCCCAGTTACCGTAACGACAACTTAAGCTATGTGCATTATTAAGCTCCACTCCTTTTTGAATTGGCAGCATAAAATGGTTCATCCCGCCAATTCCTAGTACTTCGTCATAAACGCAAGCCGCAATACACGAACCGAGTACTGTTGAGATAAGTTCATTGTTTTTTGACACATAGAACTCACCAGGGAGCACTTTGGCAACAACGCTCTGCCGACCTGAATCCCAATACCGCTTAATATGCTCAAAGCTAGGTAATACTGTTCTAAATTCCGCGTGCATTACTGCCCTTTTGATACATCGTTTTACCTAAGTTTTTATATTGAGAATGCTCTTTACCCATACTTTCTGAGTGACCTAAGAACAAATGCCCTTGCTCACTCAATATATTAGCGTAGCGTTCAAAAAGCTGATCTTTCGTTTCTTTATCAAAGTAAATAACTACATTACGACATAAAATAAGATCAAAAGGACCATTCATTGGCCACTCTTGTAATAAGTTTAAACGTTTAAACGCTATACATTCCTGCAATTTTGGCTTTACTTTATATGCCTCACCATCCTTACTTTTTAAAAACCAACGCTTGAGCTGCTGCTCACTGAGTCCATTAACATTTGCAGCGGTATACATGCCACTTTGCGCTTTTGCTAACACGTTTGAATCTAAATCTGTGGCTAAGATCTTCACATCCCAATCACTCGGAAATGCAGCATTTAATGTCATTGCTAAACTGTAAGGCTCCTCCCCAGTTGAGCAACCAGCAGACCAAAATCTCACGCGTTTGCTGTGCTTATTTGTTTTTAAAAGGACAGGGATAAGTTCAGATTTAATAAATTCAAAATGATGAATTTCACGGAAAAAAGATGTTAAGTTCGTTGTTATAGCATTAATAAAGGCATCGAACTCTTGATCTTTATTCTTTTTCAAGAAAGCTAAATATGATTTAAAATCAACAAGGTTTCGCTCTCTAATACGTCTTGCTAAACGCGAATAAACCATTTCTCGTTTATGTTCACCTAATACAATTCCGCATGCGTTATAAACAAGATCGGCAATCTCTTTAAAATCTCGGTCGGTAAATAAAAACTCTTTCATTATTCACTCTCAATCAAGCCAACAAGCAATGCCTCAATGTAATTACATAACAACGAGGCCGAGAAGGTGAGTTGTTAAAACTCTTCCCATTCATCTGCCGAGTCAACAAAATTATCTCCTCGCGTTTTACTGCGAATATAATTATTCTGCGGCCTTTGAGATAGCGCTGGCGTTCGCATCGTAGGTGAAATCATCGCTTTATCTTGCTGACCTAAAGAGAAAAAGTTGAGTAACCGCCGCATTTCATTTGCCTGCTCAGCCATAGACTCGCCAGCGGCAGAGGCTTGCTCTACTAAAGCAGCATTTTGTTGAGTCATTTCATCCATTTGTGAAATAGCTTTATTTACCTGTTCAATACCGGCGCTTTGCTCTTCGGATGCTTCTGTAATATCAGAAATCATTTGTGTGACTCGTTGTACTGAAACAACAATTTCTTTCAGTGTAGCGCCTGATTCATTAACTAATTGAGAACCATCAGCGACCTTACCTACACTGTCTCTTATTAATTCTTTAATTTCTTTAGCTGCGCCCGCTGAGCGCTGAGCTAAGTTACGAACTTCCCCTGCAACAACCGCAAAGCCTCGCCCTTGTTCACCAGCTCTAGCAGCCTCTACAGCAGCATTAAGCGCCAATAAATTGGTCTGAAATGCTATTTCGTCAATGACCCCAATAATGTCAGCAATTTTTTTGCTTGATTCATTAATCGCCGACATACTCGTGACAGCTCTGTTAACGACTTCGCCGCCCTGCATTGCTTTTTCACAGGTTTCTTCTGCCAAATCATTTGCTACTTTTGCGTTATCAGCATTTTGGCGAACGGTACTGGTCATCTCTTCCATGCTTGATGCTGTTTCTTCAAGTGACGAGGCTTGCTCTTCTGTTCGCTGACTCAAATCAGCATTGCCTTGAGATATCTCTTCAGCGCCACTTGCAACTAACGTAGCCGATGAATTTATCCGATTTATAACTTCGGTGAGCTTATCTGCTGTCGTGTTTGCATCACGTTTGAGTTTATCAAATGAGCCTTTATATTCTTTCTCGATTCGTTTTGACAAATCACCATTTGCCATAGCATCAAGCATATCTCCAGTATCGGCGACAGCATCATCAACAATTTTAACTAAACTATTTAGCCCTTGAGCTAAACGTAAGAAAAATCCTTCTTTTCCATTTTCAATAACTCTTGTATCTAAATCGCCTTTACCTGCTGCACTAATGAGCGTCGCAATTTCTTTTTCTATAGCAACTTCAGCAGTCCTATCTTCCCATTCCACAATTGTGCCTAACTTTTTACCTTCTTGACTAATCCAAGGTGAAGCTATTAAGGTAAAAGTAACACCTGCTAAAAGTAATTCAGCTTTATGTGGTTTATCCAAATTTTTTAGTAACTCACGTTGGTGCGCAGGGTGCTTATGAAAGTCATCAACGCAGGTACCTATAAGACTATCTACAGAAAAGTTTGGTAATACTGTTTGCAGTTCTTTTTCTCGTATTTTAAGCATTTTTTGAACGCAATCGTTCACAAAAATAATATTAAGCTCTTCATCGGCAATCATTACATTTGCCTGGCAAACTTTTAGGGCATTAGCTAAATCGGCTGCCTTTCTAGAAGCTTTTTCAAGCTCTTTTTGCACTGTAATATTTGTAGCGTACTTAATAACCTTAAAAGGCTTACCATTCATATCATAGATTGGGTTATAAGAGGCTTGTATCCAAATTTCTTGGCCTTGCTTTCCTATTCGTAAATACTCACCTGAATCAAACTCGCCTCGACCAAGTTTAGTCCAAAACTCTTTGTATTCATTGCTATTTGCATATTCCGGTGCGACAAATAATCTATGATGCTGACCTTTAATTTCATCAAGCTGATAACCAAGAGCATTTAAAAAATTATCATTAGCGCTAATAATACTGCCATCTAAACTAAATTCGATAACCGCTTGGGATTTACTAATTGCACTAATTTGTCCGGCAGCATTTGCCGATACCAACTTTTGATCTGTGATATCTGTAGCAAGTTTAACGACTTTGAGTACTTGGCCCTCAGAGTTAATAATTGGATTGTAAGTAGCCTGAATCCAAACCTCTTTACCACTTTTAGCAAAACGCTTAAATTCATCGGAAATAAACTCGCCATTACGAAGACGCTGCCAAAAATTTTTGTAGTCATTACTTTTAGCATCATCATAATCTACAAATAAAGAATGGTGTTGTCCTTGTACGTCTTCTAATTGGTATTCCATTACGCTAAGAAAGTTAGCATTTGCGGTAATTATTATTCCGCTTGGCTCAAACTCAATCACAGCTAATGACTTATTTAATGCGCTTACAATTAAATCATTACTTGATTCTGACTGTTTTGGATTACTAAACCATCCCATGCCCATCACCACCTTTAAGTTTATTTTTTATTACTTTATTTAGTTATTTTATAAACTAAATATTCATTGTTTTTTGTAAGTCGATCAACGCCACCATTTTATCGCCCACATTGACCAACCCAGCAACGTACTCACAATTATTTGATTCAGATAAACTAGGAACAGCTTTAGCATCTTGCTCTACAATACTGTAAACATCAGAGACTGCATCTACTGCAATACCTATAATTTTACTGCCCTGTTCAAACTCTATTTTTATAACAATAACCACTGTCAATGGTCCATAATCAGTACTTGGTAAGCCAAACCGTAAACGTAAATCAATAATTGGCACAATTGTACCCCGCAAGTTAATTACGCCTTTTACAAACTCAGGTGCGTTAGGTAGTACTGTAATTTCCTCCCAGCTACGAATTTCTTGTACTGTTAGAATATCAACGCCGTACTCTTCATCAGCCATAATAAAAGTTAAAAATTGCTTCACTCCTTGTTGCTGCTGAAGGTTTAATTGGTTACTGAGCTGGCTTTGCTCTGAGTTCATAACGCCTCCAAAGTGGCTTGCGTTTCAATGGTTAGTTCTTGACTGCCTGGTTTTTTTAAACCTGAGAGCTTTATTAAGCCACTAATGTCCACAATCAGCGATACGCGCCCATCTCCTAAAATAGTGGCACCCGATACGCCATCAACTTTGTGATAGTTAGCTTCTAAACTTTTAATCACAACCTGTTGCTGAGACAATAAATCATCAACTAAAAGTCCTACTTTTTGGTTATCAGTTTCAACTACTACGAGTAATGTTTTATCTAAAGACTCAATCGCATTTTGATGATTAAAAATAGCGTATAGACGTAAAATAGGAATATATTCATCTCGAAGTCTGAGTACATCAAGGTCTTTACCCACTCGACTTACTTTTGTGATATCAATTTGTAATGACTCAACAATCGAAATGAGCGGTATAATATAGGTATGTTGAGCGACTTTAACGAGCTGACCATCTAAAATAGCTAGCGTAAGCGGTAATCGAATTGTGAATGTTGAACCAATACCAGGGGCCGATGTTACTTCAACTGAACCATTTAAAGATTGAATGTTACGCTTAACAACATCCATGCCTACACCTCGACCCGATAGCTCACTCACTTCATCCATAGTAGAGAAGCCAGGCATAAAAATTAGTTCATTGATTTCATTGTCCGTTAAATTACTATCGGCTGTAATTAACTCATTTGCGATTGCTTTTTCTTTAATTTTTTTGGTATTAAGGCCTTGACCATCATCCATTATCTCAATAACAATATTACCGCCTTGATGAAATGCATTTAACGTGACAATTCCCACTGGATTTTTTCCTGCAAGCACTCTTTGATCTACGGTTTCTAACCCATGATCAAGCGAGTTTCTAAGCAAGTGCACCATAGGATCTGAAATTTTTTCCATTACGGTTTTATCAAGTTCGGTTTGCTCACCAATCAACTTAAGCTCGACTTTCTTATTTAGCTTTTGTGCTATGTCGCGTACCAATCGAGGAAAGCGACTAAATACAAAATTAATTGGTAACATACGAATACGCATTACGTTTTCTTGTAAGTCACGTGTATTGTGTGCAAGTTGCGCTAAACCCTCTTTCAACGACGTAATCGTAGTTGATGTTATTTCCTGTTCACTTAGCTGATTCAGCATAGCTTGAGTAATTACCAGTTCACCAACCATGTTTATTAATGAGTCAACCTTATCAATGCCAACACGGATTGAGGTTGACTCTGGCGCACTAGCGACTTTTTTATCTTTATTGCTACTTGGTTTTGATTTGGCGGGTAAGGTTGTTATTTTTTCTAATTTTTCAGGTTGTTCTGAGAGAACTAAATCATGGTTATGATCTGAAATACTAGCTGGTTGTTCATCATCAAATGAGCTTACACATAATTCAACTGTAATCTCTGCATCATCTTCTACCCATTCAAAGACTTCTTTTATCGCCTTTTCGTCATGGCTTGTATTTAAAAAAAAGCGCCAGTGTAAAAAACATTCATCATAACTTAACTCCGTAATATCAGGCACTGAATCATAAAAAACGGTTGTTTTTAATTCACCTAACTCAGCAAGTTCACTGATCATGTACAGCGGCTCATTTCCTGTTTTAAATAAGTGATGATGAGGCTTAAAGTTAATTTGATATGTGTTGCTAGTCGATAGCACAGCTTCGTTTTGTGGCTTACTCTCCAATACGTTGTCTTTTTTCTCTAACACATGTTCAAATTGCATCCGCAAAGCATTAGCTTCAGTTAAATCAGACGCTTGATCTGCTTGAAGCGCGGCAAGTAAACCTCGCAAGCAATCAACTGCTTTGAGTAATAAATTAACGTGTTCAGTGCTAAGTTCTCGCTCTCCTTGGCGGATCTGGTCTAATAGTGTTTCAAGTACATGGGTAAAATCAGCAACAGAACTAAAACCAAAAGTACCACTTCCCCCTTTAATTGAGTGAGCAGCTCTAAAAATAGTGTTGATAGTTTCTAAGTCTTCCTCACCTGGCACTAAGTTTAAAAGCTCAGCCTCCATAGTATCTAGGCCTTCAAAACTCTCTTCAAAGAAAACTTCAAAAAATTGACTCAAATCTATACTCACACAATACTCCTTCGCTAGCGAATAACCTTTTTAATAACGGCTAATAGCTGTTCTGGGTTAAACGGTTTAACTATCCAACCTGTTGCGCCAGCGGCTTTACCTTCTACTTTTTTTTCTAAGCCCGACTCTGTAGTGAGCATAAGTAATGGTGTAAATTTATAATTAGGTAAGCCTCGCAGCTCTCTAATCAACGTAATACCATCCATTATTGGCATGTTTACATCCGAAATTACGACATCAAAATCTTGTTGTTTAGCGATAGCTAACGCTTCACTTCCATCTTTTGCTTCAATTACATCAAACCCTGCTGTTTTTAGAGTAAAACTTACCATTTGACGCATTGATGCTGAGTCATCAACCGCTAAAATTTTTTTCATATTAATTCCTAACCTTTACTTTCAAGTATTAAGTAATGACTTAAACCGAGTTGCTCAATTGAATGTGTTAATGCTTCACTCGCCCCTACCCAAATTATTTTATGCTTAATGATAAGCAGATGTTTTTGCAAAGCACATAAAAGTTGAATTGAGGCAGTATCGGCAGACATTACATCGCTAATATCAAGACAAATATCATTATTACTATTGAGTTCTTTTAGTAAATCTTGATGCAGTGTTTCAGCTTGCATAATGACAAGTTCACGTGGAAGTTTTAACATTTAGTAAGTGCATTCCTTGTCAATTTATTTCATAACAAAAGCTTAGACCTAGTTATTAAAAATGCCATAAAAGGGCCTAAAAAAATTAAATTAATTTTTGTAACAGGAATGAAAAACAAAAAAAAGGAGCACAAAGCTCCTTTAAAATACATGAAAAGTTAAAAACTAGTTTTTATAGTAATCGGCTATTTTTTTAAATTCTTCAGTTAAAGTAGTCGCATTAATTAATGGCACACTACCTTGTTTAAATTCGGGTTTAAAAATAGCTCTTACGGCTCCATTTTGATCAACCATAGCGACCGAAGCACTATGATCAACTGCATATTCTGATTCACTACTATCGCTAATGGCGTAAATTAAGCCAAGCTCTCGAACAACTGGAAAAAGGTGTTTATGTTCCCCTGATACAGCTAAAAAATCAGGGTTAAAGTAATCTATATATTGCTTTCGTTTAGCTGGTGTATCGCGTTTTGGATCAACCGATAAAAACCAAACTTGTAGCGGATAATCTGCCTGTAAGTTTTTATAAACAGCATTTAACTTAGCTAGTGTTAATGGACAAATATCTGGGCAGCTTGTGTAGCCTAAAAATACTAAATTCCACTGTCCTAAAAATTGTTGCTTAGTCACTAATTCGCCGCGCTGATCGTTTAACGTAAAATCAGACAGTGGCTTTGCATTTTCGTAAACTAATGCATCTACATCAGGTGGACTATTTTCATTTGAACATGCTGATAAAAACAAAACTAAAACAACAATTAATCCAAGCCATAACTGCTTCATAAAGGGAGCCATTTATCTATAAATAAGATTACAAAGAGTACCATTAAATGAATAATCGAAAAACGAAATAAGTCCATTGCAGTCTCATCATTTCCAGCAATTTTTAATTTGACCGCCTTATATATAAACACTGCATTTAATACACATGCGCCTATTAAATAAATTACTCCAGACATACCGATTAAATAAGGCAATACGCAAACAACAGCGAGTAAAACAGAATAAGCAACAACGCAGGTTTTACAAAAATCGATACCATGGGTTACTGGTAACATAGGGATTTTAGCGCGTTCATAATCACTTTTTCGTGCTATAGCCAGCGCCCAAAAGTGTGGCGGAGTCCAGGTAAATATTATCATTACAAGTAACCAAGGGGCTGCTGCCATTTGGTTTGTTTCTGACACCCAACCTAATAATGGAGGCATTGCGCCAGCCAACCCACCTATAACAATATTTTGCGGTGTAGCACGCTTTAAAAATGATGTATAAACAAATGCATAACCTACCAATGCAAATAACGTTAATATAGCGGTTAAAGTATTAGCCCACACCATCAGCATAATAAAACCAGCAACCCCAATAACAGCTGCAAAACTAAGCGCGTGTGTTTTACTTAAACGCCCTTTAGCCACAGGGCGATGACGAGTCCGCGCCATTTTTGAGTCTATCTCACTATCAACCACGTGATTAATAACCGCTGCAGCAGCAGAAAGTAGCCCTATACCTAACAAGCTAATAAACTGTACAGCCATACCACGTCCTACATCAGGAGCCAGCGCTAAACCAACCCAAGCTGTTAGTACCAGCATGGCTACCACTTTAAATTTACTAATTGCTAAGTAGTCTTGCAGCAAATTATGAGTACGCGAAATTAGCGATTGAGTATTAACGGGTAGCAGTATTTTTTTATCAATTATAAGTGCCATTATATTTCCCCTTTATGTGCGTGATTTTAGGTAATAACACAACCTAACCATGCTTAATAACAGTAAGGCAGCCATCAAGTTATGCGCCAGTGCAACTCCCAACGGAATATGCAAATGTACTAAAATAAGCCCTAAGCTAATTTGGCAAAGCAGGACAAGTAATACGCTCACAACGCAATTTTTAATTTTTTTAGAGTACGCTTGGCTGTATATTTTCCACATAATTAGCGCCAGAACGATGCAAGTAACCAGTGCCCAAATACGATGTAATAAATGAATAGACATACGCGCTTGCTGCGATAACACACCAAACTCATAATTACTGTGCTCAAGTGGTAATTGAAATACGCTACTTAATGAAAACGGTTGTGCGTAATTACACAATGGCAAACCACTACAATGTGGAGCGGCGTAATTTGCAGCCAGCCAACCACCAAGTGCAATTTGGATAATTAATACACTGAGCGCTACTAAACTTAAACCGAAATAGCGTTTTGCGCCGCTATCGCCACCCATAATGGGTTTTGCGGTTAGCCGTAAATATAAAAGCGTTATAAGTGACAAAATACTAAAGCCACCTAATAAGTGGCCCATTACAATAAGCGGCTGAAGGTTCATGGTTACTGTCCACATACCAAGGGCAGCCTGAAACACCACGAGTAGAAGTAAAGCCAAAGGCAATTTAACTGGCGTAGTTGGATATTGGCGCTTTAAAAAAGCCAACACAAATAAACCTAAAATAAGTAAACCTAAAGCACCTGCAAAGTAGCGATGAATCATTTCTTTCCACGCTTTTGCGGTTTCGAACATCATATCGGGGTAGCTTTGAGTTGCTAAGGCTATGTCAGCCTCATGCTTAGGTACCGTTAAAAAGCCGTAACAGCCAGGCCAATCGGGGCACCCTAATCCTGCATCACTTAAGCGGGTGTACGCACCTAAAGCAACTACAATCAAAGCGAGTAATCCTGTTATTAATACTAAGTTTTTATAATTTTTATACATCAGATACTCCAACTTAAGCTCAACTTAGTTAGCTAGAACGAGAATAGTTAAGTAATTTTTTTAGATCTTTTAATAACCCTTTTTGTACTAAACGGTTTTCTTGTGGCTCGGCCTTAAAGGGATATTCAAGTACCACTAACCCCATATGATCAATTAAATACAAACTTGCAGGATTTAAACTCTGTTGCTCGGTAATAATTTTCCATGGTAGATTTTTATTGTTGGGACTTCCCATTACAGCCATATCAACCTTGCCTTGGTTTTTACCAAGTGCCACATATAAGTTATTCAGTGCATTGAGTTGTTCGCTGCATGGGGTGTTACATTCGTTTGAATAATTAAGTGCGATAGTCCATTGCTTGGGATTATTTTTCGGCCAATTTTTAAGTTTTATTTCTTGGCTTAAAAACTCGCCATTATTAGTAATTGCAGTAGGCAACCAATCAAACTTTAATGCGCCATATGCCAAAATTAATGGGATAGCGCAGCAACCCACAAACAACAAAAGGGGATTATTTTTCATTATGTGTCCTTTTTTTACTCGCAAAAATAGCCACAACAGCACATGCAGTAGCAATTAAAAACCATTGCACAGCGTAGGCATTATGCTTTTGAGGGCTCATAACAACGGCCTCATAATGAGGTGTTGCAATCTCATCACCAGTACCTTGTCTGTAAGCCATAAAATTAATTAATGATTGCTGGCTTTGAGTGCTCAACATATTCAAGTCGATAGATTGGATTCTTGGAGGTAAGTCGTTATTTGTAGTTTCATCTTCAAGCGTAAAGCTACTTAAGTTATTTTCTTTTATTTGCGCTTTAAGAATAAAAATACCTGTAGGCAGAGTAACCTTTGGCAGTGCATCTCTAGATATAGGCGCTTTTACCCATCCTAAATTAACTAAAATCACTTTTTCTTCGCTGTCTGGCTTTAGTAAAGCAAGTAGGTCGTACCCTACTTGTCCGTTATAAACTTGATTATCTAAAAGCCAATATTGGCTTTGTACAAACCGCCCTTTTAACTCAACCAATACACCAGTTTTGTTCCAGCTATCAGGCAGGTTAAGTAATTGAGACCAGCTCATCACACCACGAGTCTGTTGCTTAGCTATGGCGGTTAGCTGTTGCTGCTTTTGCTCACCTCGCTCCAACTGCCAAAACCCTAATCGCACACACACAAGTACAACAACCACAACCATACAAAGTGTGATTAGTGAGCTAAGCTTTTGTTTGTGCCATAAAACTAACTGCATAAAGGGTCAACTCAGTGATTATTAAAATTATTATCGTACTGTTGTTAATATTTATACTTTTTAACTTATTTAGAGCATTGTTTATTATGGTGTCAGGGAAAACAGGGGGACGACCTATGTCTCACTTTTTAGGTCGTCGCGTATTGTTTTCGGTCGTTGTTTTAGTTGTTGTTATTGCAGCGCTTAAACTTGGTTTTATTAAAGCAAATAATTCGCCAATAAACGCTACAGCACATATACAAATACAAACAAACACAGCCACACCACATCTACAAAGTGCCAATACCAAGCAGCTGCTTGAAAAGCAAAGTGCTTATCTTTAGTAAAGTGTCCTTTTAATATCCGTAAAAATATTACAAATAAAAGTACGGTTCCTAGCGTTACATGCATGCCATGAAAACCAGTCAATAAAAAGAACGTATTACCGTAAATACCCGCATCTAGCGTTAGGTTAAGGTCATTATATGCATGCATGTACTCCTCAACTTGCAGCCCTAAAAAGCAAACACCCAATAAAATAGTAGCGCCTAAAAAAACCTTAAGTGGAGTACGTTTATTGTTTTCCATCGCTACGTGGGCAAAATGCAAAGTAACGGAGGAAGTAAGCAGTATTAAGGTATTTATAAGTGGTAAGCCTTGCCAGCCCATAGCTTGAGTAGTTTCGCCAGCAGGTGTTGAAACAAGCGGCCAAACGGCTTCAAAAGTAGGCCATAATACCTCGTTAGTCATTGCATTATTGCCTGCACCTCCAAGCCAAGGTACCGACAATACGCGTGCATAAAAAAGCGCACCAAAAAAGGCCATAAAAAACATAACTTCAGAAAAAATAAACCAGCTCATACCTTGTCTAAAAGACCGATCCATTTGTGCTGAGTACAAACCTTGGTCCGATTCACTAATTACATTTTTAAACCAGCTAAACAACATATACACAAGTACAGCAATACCGGCATAAAGCAGATAAACCCCGCTACCACCTTCTTTACCTACACTCATAACTGTTAAGCCTGCCCCTACTGCAATAAAAAACAATGCAACAGCACCTACAATAGGCCACGGGCTTTGTTCTGGTACATAATAATGCTCATATTCTTGATTCATTTTATTTACTCCTAGTTTCACACTAGTTTAAAAAGCTAGTTATTACTTGCCACCAGCTGTTCACTAATATCAAATACGGTATAAGATAAAGTTAATTCTTCAATGTCGCTTGGCAGTGCGGTATCAACATAAAAAAGCAATTTAAATTCAAGTTCTTCCCCTGCTTTTAGAGGTTGCTGATCAAAGCAAAAACAGGCTATTTTATGTAAATACTTTGCCGCTTTACCTGGTGAGACTGATGGTACAGCCTGCATTACTTTATCTAGGTTGCTGTTATTTTTTGCAGTAAACATTACTTCACGCATTGCACCGGGTTTTACCACTACACTGTATTCTTTTGATTTAACTTCAAACGGTGCACCACTTTGTGCGTGAGTAGTAAAGCTAACGCCAACTTCTCGGTTTTGTACTATTTTTGTACTTTGCTCTGCTTGCTCAAGCGAAGGCTTTCCATTAAGCCCTGTTACATCACAAAACACGTCATACAAAGGTACTAAAGCAAAGGCAAAGGCAAACATGCCTATGCAAATAAGTACCAAACGTTTGAGTAGCGGTGCGTGTGTCATTACTTAATTACCGGCGGCGTAGAAAAAGTATGATATGGCGCTGGAGAGTCAACTTCCCACTCAAGCCCTTCTGCCCCTTCCCATACTTTTGCAGGCACTTTATCACCGCCACGCGCGCATTTAATTACCACAGCTACAAACAACAATTGCGATAAACCAAAGGCAAACCCACCAATACTTATAATTGCATTAAAGTCGGCAAATTGAAGAGCGTAATCGGGAATCCGACGCGGCATACCGGCAAGCCCTACAAAATGCATAGGAAAAAACAGTACGTTCACGCTCACCAGCGATAGCCAAAAATGCCATTTAGCCAATGTGATATTAAACATATTGCCTGTCCACTTGGGCAGCCAGTAATAGGCCCCCGCCATTATCGAAAATACAGCCCCTGTTACTAATACATAATGAAAGTGCGCCACTACAAAATAAGTATCGTGATATTGAAAGTCAGCAGGTGTAATTGCCAGCATCAATCCCGAAAAACCACCTAAGGTAAACAGCACAATAAACGCAATACTAAAAAGCATTGGCACTTCAAAAGTTATTGAGCCTTTCCACATTGTGGCAACCCAATTAAATACTTTTACTCCTGTAGGTACCGATATAAGCATGGTCGCGTACATAAAAAACAACTCGCCAGCGACCGGCATCCCAGTAGTAAACATATGATGAGCCCATACAATAAAGCTCAATAGTGCTATGGAGGATGTGGCGTATACCATTGAGGCATAGCCAAAAAGTTTTTTACGAGAAAAGGTAGGTACTATTGTAGATATAATGCCAAAGGCAGGAAGAATCATTATGTACACTTCAGGGTGACCAAAAAACCAAAAAATGTGCTGAAACATCACCGGGTCGCCACCGCCTGCAGCATCAAAAAAGCTGGTCGCAAAGTACTTATCGGTAAGTACCATAGTGACAGCCCCTGCAAGCACTGGCATTACCGCAATTAATAAAAAGGCAGTAATTAACCACGTCCATACAAATAAGGGCAACTTCATCCATGTCATGCCGGGGGCACGTAGGTTCACTATGGTTACAATCACATTGATTGCGCCCATTATTGAGCTAATCCCCATAATATGTACGGCAAATACAAACAATGCAGTATTATCATTACTGTATGTTGTGGACAATGGTGCATAAAAAGTCCAGCCAAATGCAGGGCCCCCACCAGGCATAAATAACGATGCCAATAGGATTAAAAACGCAAACGGTAAAATCCAAAAGCTCCAGTTATTCATTCTTGGCAATGCCATATCTGGCGCGCCAATCATGAGTGGTATCATCCAGTTAGCAAGGCCTGTAAAGGCGGGCATAACCGCACCAAACACCATAATTAAACCATGCACTGTGGTCATTTGATTAAAAAAGTGAGGGTCGACCAACTGTAAGCCTGGTTGAAATAATTCAGCCCTGATCACCATAGCCATTGCGCCACCAATTAAGAACATGGTCAGCGAAAAAATTAAATATAAACTACCTATATCTTTATGATTAGTTGTGTAAAGCCAGCGTTTAAAACCTTTAGCTGGGTGATGAGCATGATGAGCTTCATTGGCGTTAGGTTGTTCTACTATGCTACTCATTAGTTCGCCTCCACTTTGGCATCAAGTGCTGTCTGTATTTGACTCGGTTGAATAACATCACCCGTATCATTACCCCACGCATTACGTTTATAAGTAATAACCGCAGCTAATTGCTTTATAGATAACTGCTTGGCAAAAGCTTGCATTGCCGTACCGGGTCGTCCATGGATAACTACATCAATGTGATCTTTTATATCGCCAAGCACTATCGGACTGCCTTTAAGTGCAGGAAATACACCCGGTAACCCCATGCCCGTAGGCTGATGGCACGCTGCACAATTAGCCATATATACTTGTTCGCCTAAAGTCATTAACTCTTCTTTTGGGAGGGTTTTATCAAGTAATGCGGCATCTGCCAGCGCAGCTTTCTGCTTCGCCTGCTTTGCATCTGCAAGCCATGTTTTAAAATCAGCCTCAGATTTAACGACCACCACAACGGGCATAAAGCCATGGTCTTTACCACACAACTCAGCACATTGGCCTCGGTAAGTACCTTCTTCGTTAATATTGGTCCATGTTTCGTTTATAAAGCCGGGGTTCGCATCTTTTTTAACTGCAAAATCAGGTACCCACCAAGAGTGAATAACATCATCTGAAGTCATTAAAAATCGTACTTTTTGATTTATTGGCAGTACAAGAGGCTTATCAACCTCAAGTAAGTAGTTAGGGTTTTTATCTGCAAGATTCGCGATTTCATCTTGCGGGGTAGATAAAATAGAGTAGAACTCTACATCTTCGCCCATATATTCATAATGCCATTTCCATTGCGAACCCGTAATTTTAATAGTGAGATCAGCTTTACTGGCATCTTCCATTGCAATAAGGGTTTTAGTGGCTGGTACTGCCATAGCAATTAAAATAACAAACGGAATTGCAGTCCAAAGTATTTCTACTTTAGTGCTTTCGTGAAATTGGGCAGGTACAGCCCCTTTAGATTTACGGTGATGAATAAGTGCCCAAAACATAATTGCGAACACTATCACCCCAATCACACAACATATTATAAATATGGTCATGTGCAGCTGATATACATTATTGCTTATATCGGTTACGCCTTTGCGCATATTGTATTGGCTGTTCGCCAAAACTGAGTGCGAAAAAACACATAATATAAGCCACAAGGTAGAGGTCAGTTTACCCATGTGACGGCTCCTTTGATGCTATTGCGAATGCAAAGCGAAGAGGCATACGGCTTAAACGCCAATTCGTTATTTTTATTTTTTTAGCCAATCTTATTTAATATTGATTGGTTTTGCTGCGCCAACAACGAGTTTGTGTATATTGTGTGTTCTCAAAACTAAAAAGCTGTGAGTTATTATTAGCTCAGCACATTAATAATTAGCTAAAAAACGAACAACAAGCAAGTTTTAGTATAAAAAACAATCAGGTGATATTGAGTAATTAATAAAAAATCAGTAATCAACTAATCAACAGGAAGTTCGAAATATGAGCAAAACAAAGGGGTTTAACGCATTCGGAGGAGGAAAATATAAGTGCAAAAAAATTTACAGCTAAAATAATTAGTGGGCTGTTTACGTCCTATTTTTAGTGCTAATGTTAAAACAAAAATGCGTGCTAAAAAGCACGCATTTATAAAAATAAATTAAAAACTACATCCAATCAGCGTTACGAATAACTCCAACGGCTAAACCTTCTATATTAAAAGATTCATTTTCTAGATCAACTTCAATTGGCGAAAAGTCGTCATTCTCAGCATGCAATAATACTTTTCGGCCTGCTTTTTCAAACCGCTTTACGGTAACATCATCATCAACACGAGCAACTACAACTTGTCCATTTTCTGCAACTTGAGTTTTATGCACAGCTAACAAATCACCATCCATAATACCTATATCTTTCATGCTCATACCGTTAACGCGCAATAAAAAATCAGCAGCCGGTTTAAACATTAATGGATCAATTTTACAATGACTCTCAACGTGCTCTTGCGCCAAAATAGGCTCTCCCGCTGCGACTCGCCCGATAAGAGGTAAACCTAACTGTTCAGGCTCTTCTTCCTCAACAAGTTGAATACCTCGGCTTGCACCTGGTTTCATCTTAATAGCACCTTTTTTAGCAAGCGCTTTTAAATGCTCTTCAGCAGCATTGGCACTTTTAAAGCCTAATGTTTGTGCAATTTCAGCACGTGTAGGAGGCATACCAGTGTCTTTAATAAAAACTTTAACTAATTCGAGAATTTGAGCTTGGCGCTTCGTTAATGGTCGCATACAACTGGTTTTCCATACAGTACATTTAACTGTGAGTATATACAGTTAAATAAAAATCGCAAATTTAAATTACATTGATTGCTTGCTGTTAATAAATCACTTTTACACTTATGTAGAAACAACGAATGTTTACATAAAATAAACATTTGTATCTTTATATTTACGATTAAGGGCTAATTTGATGACAGCCACATGTTAATAAATTGAAAACAACTTATTAACATGTACACTTTATGTGTACAAACACTTAAAAGGATTATCAAATGAAAAAATATTCACCATTGTTTATTGGCTTATTGTTTAGCGGCTATGCGTATGCCCAAGTCCCACTTTTCGAAGTGCAGCACTCTAACTTTACGCAAAACATTAATAAAGAAGGTAATGCTCAATCTCAATTTGGGCAACCGCTTTTCGAACTAAGCGCAAAAACCAATGCATTCTTTTTACCTGTTCAGGGAAGTGACATTGAATTTATCAAAAGTACAGCAAGTACATCAGCAACTGGTAACTTAATCTGGGTAGGTAAAAGCTTAGATGGTGACGAAGTAACACTGATAAAATCTACAAAGGGGATTTCTGGTACGATAAAGGTAAATGAACATGTTTATAAATTGCAACCGAATAAACATTCTGGTCATAATTTTATTGAATTAGATCCTGCCAAGCAACCTGCTGAGCATGCACCCGATTATCAACAATCTAATAACACTATTTCAATCAGTGAACAAATTTTAACAGAACAAAGCTTCCAAACAGCTATGGCAACTAACGCGCAAAGCAATATTAGCTTACTCGTTTTATACACCCCAGCCGCAGAACAAAAATCTAGTGATATTAATAGCTTGATTGATCTTGCAATAGTAGAGACTAATCAGGGTTACCAAAACTCAGGTGTCAATGCAGTTGTTAGTTTGGCCCATGTAAGCCGAGTTAATTATACTGAAGCTACAAATTCAGGTACGGATTTAAATCGTTTAGCTGCCAAAAACGATGGTTATATGGATGAAGCGCACACACTACGAGATCAATACGGTGCTGATGTAGTCATATTAATAAACGACGTTAACGGCTACTGTGGCCAAGCCAAAGCAATTGGTGCAAATGCTAACAGCGCATTTGCGATGGTTGATTATGACTGTGCAACCGGCTATTACTCTTTCGGTCATGAAATTGGTCATTTACAAGGTGCTCGTCATAACCCTGAAAACGATCCATCAACATCTCCTTATTCGTTCGGCCATGGTTATCAGCAACCTCAATCACAATGGCGTTCAGTAATGGCTTATAACTGTACAAATAACTGCACAAGAATCAATTACTGGTCAAATCCAAACAAATCATACAGCGGAAGTGTTATGGGAACTCCATCAAAACACGATAACGCTAGAGTCTTAAATTTAACAAACCCAACAATTGCAAATTTTAGATCTGCATCTAGCCCACCGGTAAATAACAATACACTGCAAAATAACCAATCTATCGTTGTTAGTGGTGATCGAAACAGTGAGCAATTGTTTACTTTTACAGTGCCAAGTGAAGCTGAGCAAGTCACATTTTCGACCTCTAATGGCACTGGGGATGTTGACCTACATGTAAAATATAATGCAATTGCAACGAGCAGTAACTACGATTGCCGACCGTATAAAAACGGAAATAATGAAAGCTGTAGCGACACCCGCACTGGTAATTACTCTATTATGATTAAAGGCTACAGTGCTTTTAGTAATGTCGAGTTAATAGCTAGTTACCAATAAAAGATCTGGCTAAGTATAAGCAAGTAACATTATGCTGCTTGCTTATATTTAGCCTAGGGCGATTTCTTCTTTACTGCTCGATTGTATCAATAAACTACGATATCCCTATTATTACTTCTTACTATCCGCCTCACGCTATCTGGCTATAAATTTAGATCCACTTTTTTATTTTCATTATCTTAACTTTATGAAAATATAAGCCATATTTTTACTACTATTTTAAAAGGTAAGCTTATGAGTATTTGGTATCAACCTGTTACTTTAGAGTTTTGCAAACAGCTAGATGAGGGTATAAACGGCCAAGGTACACTAATGAAAACCATGGGAATTGAAATTACCGAAATTGGTGATGATTACCTCGTAGCAACTATGCCTGCCATACCAGCGCATCACAATCCAATGGGCATGTTGCATGGAGGAGCCAATGTAGTGCTTGCCGAAACAGTAGCAAGTTATGCAGCTAACTTCGTAGTCGACTTCACTCAGTTTTATTGTGTCGGACAAGAAATTAGCGCCAGTCACTTAAAAGCATCTCGTAATGGTACTTTAACAGCCACCGCAAAAGCGTTTCATATTGGTAAGCGTAGTTCAGTCTGGGAAATAAAAATTACTAATAGTCGAAACGAGCTTTGCTGCGTATCAAGAATGACCGCAGCCGTAGTAGAGCGAAGATAATTACTTACTGTTACTTTTCGATTGGGTAAATTGTAATTTCCATACCCGCACCAATAGCAGATATACGTAATAATGTATCTGCATCTAAAGCTTGGTTAAAACACTTAGGCGATGTGCCTGATTCAAAACCAATATCAAATGTTCTACGTGAACAACTTAGCCATTGCTTTAACGCATTACGCGAACACGATTCTATAAGCTCACAGATATGGTTAATTGCTTTATCTGGTGTACCTACTTCACCTGTAGCTTCAATGCGGGCTAACTGACGGTATTCGTCTTTGTCATAATGTAAAACTGTAGCGACTTTTTTTAAGTCTGCCACTAGCACGCTAATATCCTGCTTTGATTCAAGCTCTAGATCTACATTTAAAAATTGAATTTCCGACATTGTTTGGTATTTATCCTCTAATGATTACACCGCAAACTTTAACGCAGTTTTACTTTTATACCAAATCAACTATGTAATATAAGCTGTTTTATATGGTAAATAGATAGTTTTACGCATTTATAATCCATTATTTAATATTTATCATTTTTAAGTACAAACAATACTTTTTTATAAACTCCATGGCCTGTTGACCTTTGAGGATTAAAATTAAGTGAATTATTGTTTAAAAAAGTATAAAAAATAACCTTGACTTTCATATGCCACCGGTGGCATTTTAAATATGCGGGTTAAATACACTGTTTAAAGAGGTGTATTTAAATAAAGCCAAACACACCTCACTCATATTTACGCTTACTTATAACACAAAAAATAAGTGCAAAATCTGAACTGAGTGGCATTACCTAAATTCAGCAGGAACACACAATGAAAACGTCAAAAAGATTCACTCTCAGGCCACTTAATTACATTATTAGTGCATTATTAATTAGCACGACAGCTCAAATCAGTGCTGAAGAAGCCGAACAAACAAATATAAAAAAGAAAAGTGAAATTGAGTTAATCGAAGTTACAGGCTTTAGATCATCACTTAATAAATCGCTGGCTACCAAAAGGTTTGAAGTAAATACCACGGAATCAATTGCAGCCGAAGACATTGGTAAATTTCCAGATTTAAATATCGCAGAGTCACTACAGCGGATCCCTGGTGTCGCAATTTCGCGAGAAGGAGGAGAAGGACGTCAAATTACTCTACGTGGTTTAGGCCCATCTTTTACCCGCTCAACCCTTAATGGTATGGAAGTTCCTGCTAGTACAGATGGGACTGATTCGGGTGGTGGTGTAAATGGCGGAAGAGCATTTGACTTCAACGTTTTTGCATCAGAGCTATTCAATCGCGTTGATATTCAAAAATCACCAACAGCTGCAACCGAAGAAGGAGGTATTGCAGGTACTGTCGATATGTATTCAGCAAAACCTTTTGATTCCCCCGGTCTTCATGTAGCTGCGTCGGCACAGGCAGGCTATAACGATTTAACAGAAGAGACAGACCCTAGAATGGTATTTATGATCAGTAATACATTTGCTGACGATACCTTTGGGGCTTTATTCTCTGTCGCTAAATCAGAGCGCACAGTTCGCCAAGAAGGTTTTGGTACTGTTCGCTGGACAACCCCCGTCAAAGACGGCGGCGGTGTCTATGCTGACACATCAAATACTGACGTTATTGGCACTACTGATGTGGGAAATTGTGAATTTGAAGGTGAGCAAGTTGATGATGTAAATTGCCTATGGACTCCTCGACTTCCCCGCCCTGATTTTTTTGGTAATGAACAAGATAGATTAGGTTTTACAGGCTCATTACAGTATGCGCCTAACGATGACTTAGTAATTACCTTCGATACCTTGCATTCTACCCTCGACAACAGTCGTACGATGTATAATTTCTTCGAAATGTTCAGAAATACATTTAGCGAGATCACTCCAGACTCTATTACAGTTGCCGAAAATGGAAAACAAATTCAGGCAGGTACATTTAGTGGAGTAAAGTCCCGTGCAGAAAGCCGTCAACAGGTATCTAAAACAAAATTTAAACAGTATGTGTTATCTGGTAAATACCACCTATCTGACTACTTAAAATTAGATGCAATGATCGGCACCGCTGAGTCAAGTGCTCGCTCTGAGCAATATCGTTATAATATGACCAGCAATACACCTCATACCGTCTCAATTGATTTTGGAAATAGCGCAAATACTGCAGTGATGGATTATGGCTATGATAATTTAGATGCAAGTTCATTTAATTTAACAGACGGTCGACTTCGTGCTACGGATGTACTCAGAAAAAATGATACTGCCAAATTAGATTTAACTTACGAAACAGACTTTATGAGCATCAAAGGTGGGGTTGCTTATAACGATAGAACAGTAAACTATGATGAATCGCAAATTAATGGATTTCCGGATCAAGAGTCAGCCGTCGGCTTTTCACAATTAATGCCTTTCGATGATTATGGTTCAGGCTATGATGGTACGTTGCCGCAATTTATTGTGGCCGATTTTGATGCAATTGAATCACAACTACTCAATAAAGAGTGGACGGCGCGAAGTGCACAAAGCTGGGAAGTTGAAGAGGAAACCATCGCTGCTTATATTCAATCAGATTTTGAATATGAAATATCTGATATGCTCCTACGAACAAATGTAGGCTTACGTTATGTAAAAACAGAAACAACATCAACGGGCTTTATTCAAAGCGATCCTGTTGAAATTGAAAATAGTTACGATAATGTTTTACCTGTTTTAAATTTAGCACTGGATGCAACGCAAGATGTTGTTGTACGTTTAGGGTTATCCAAAACCATGACTCGTCCAAGCCTTGGCTCACTAAACCCAGGTAACCCATCATTCTCCTATTTAAATGGAACAGTCAGTGCGGGTAATCCATTTTTAGACCCATTCACCTCAACAAATACTGATTTAGGTATCGAATGGTATTTTGATGAAGAGTCGCTACTTGCTTTAACTGGTTTTTATAAAGATATAGGTACTTTCATCACCAGCTCAACTGAGGAAAAATTAGTTGACCCTGCATACTTACCTTTCATTGATAACGATCCGCAATACGATCCATCAAGTGCACTTGACCCAAGAACAACACCCTACACCCATTACGTACCTGTAAATGGCAAGGGAACTGTTGTTAAAGGTATTGAGCTAATATATCAACAGCCATTTAGCTTTTTACCGGGGTTATTAAAAAATACCGGTATTGTTTCTAACTACACTCACGTATCCGCAGGAGAAATAACGGGGCTTTCTAAAAATTCATATAATTTCACACTTTATTACGAAGAAGAAAATTATGGCGCTCGCGTTTCAATGAATAAACGCGATAACTACATTACTGATTATACTGGCAGTAATGGTAATGCTGAAGAAGCAACAACAGGTCCAGCACATTATGACCTTTCTGCTTTTTATAACCTCAATGACAATGTAACCGTAACATTTGAAGCTATTAACTTAACCGATGAATACGAGCGCTTGTATACCACTGGTGACGGAACTCTTAATTTACCACGAGAGTATAACCATACTGGTAGGCAATTCTTTTTAGGTATTCGCTATAGTATGTAAGTAAATATCTTAACCAAAGCTCAGGTTAAATAGCTTATACAAAGCTGATAGTTTCCCCGCACTATCAGCTTTTTTACAAAAATAAAAAGAGCAAGTACCAGTAACCATTTCAAGCTAAATTCTAAGTCTCCTTTATCTTTTTTAATCAACAGCTTAAACTAGCCATTCCTGTAGTTCACATATGTGATGGATATGACTCGATTTATTCTGGCCTTATTGGCTTGTTTTTTGTGTGCTTCGGTATCGGCGGAGCAGTTCACCCGTTTTTCTACTGCAAAAAAACACCTTATTAAAACCCTACCTGACAACGCTAAAAGCATCTACTGCGGCTGCGACATTAAAAAAGAAGGTAAAAAACTCGTTCCAGATCCCGCAAACTGTGGTTACGTTCCGAGAAATACGCTTACACGCTCAGGTAAGATAAACGTGCGAGCACTACGCATTGAGTGGGAACACATTGTTCCGGCGTGGGAATTTGGTCATCAACTACAATGTTGGCAAGATGGCGGGCGAAAAAATTGTAGAAAAGTAAGTGCTAAATTTAGAAAAATGGAAGCCGATATAAACAACTTAGCGCCAGCTATTGGCGAAATTAATGCCGATCGCTCCAATTATCGATTTGGCATGCTTAACGAAAACGCCACACAGTATGGCCGCTGCGAAGTAAAAGTAAACTTTAAACAACGTGTAGTTGAACCGCCTGTTTATGCGCGAAAACGTATAGCCGACACCTATGCTTATATGCAAAGAACCTACGGTTTAAAGATATCAGATAAGCAACAAAAGCTCTTTAATGCATGGCAAAAACAAACGTTTGCAGCGCAAAGTGATACTAAAAAGCTATAATTTAATTGGTTGCGCACTATTGAGTAAACCTTATAGTGCGCGATTAAGTTAGTAGGCTAAATACTTATCTAAAATATGCCCACTTTTAAACGGTATTATAAGTCTTGATGCGGGCCAAATATTTCGTAATGAATATGCTCACTTTTAACACCGAGCCCAAGTAATTGGTTTTTTATAAATGCCATGAACCCCGCAGGGCCACACAAGTAAAAGTCGCCATTACTCAATGGTAGCTGTGCTTGTACTGCGTTTAAGCTCATTAACCCAGTAAAGTCAGCGCCCTCTGTCGCTTGATTAAACCACGTTATTGTTTGCAAGTGGTTATTCTGCGCTGTTAGATCATTTAAATATTTTGAAAACGAGTGCTGCTGAGTATTTTCGCAGGCATGTAAATACATAATCTCTTGATTAGAATTATCACTTAATAACGTTTCAAGCATAGCCAGCATTGGTGTTTGCCCAACACCTGCTGAAATGAGAACCACTGGACTTGTGTTATTGCGTAAAAAGAAGTCTCCTGCCGGCGGGTATAACTCAACAATAGTTCCTTGCTCTAATGAGTGTAAATAATTAGACACCATGCCAGGCTTTGGCTGTAGCTCTTTTTTAACACTAATACGGTAGTTTTTAGCGTTACTTTTTTGCGAAATAGAATACTGGCGAGTTTCTTCATATTTGGCGCCCTCTGGCTTAACTTTAATACCTAAATACTGCCCTGGTTTATGTGTAATAACAGCTTCGCCATCAACTGGCGTAAGTGTAAAGCTTGTTACTAGTTCTGATTCAGCCTGTTTGTTGGTTATTTTAAATTGGCGAGTTCCCGCCCAACCACCGTGTTTATTTTTACTGTGCTCATACAAAGCAGCTTCTTCGGTTATACAAATATCAGCAAGCACGCCGTAAGCTTCGCGCCAAGCGTATTCAACATCGGGAGTAAATTGCTCAGGAATAAGCTCTTTTAATGTACCAATTAAATGCGCACCTACAATAGGGTAATGCTCAGGTAAAATATTCAAGCTTGTATGCTTATGATTAATACGTGTTAGCGCTTCTTTTAATACGGCTAAATTATCAATATTTTGTGCATACGCAGCCAATGCATTAAAAAGTGCAAATTGCTGACGACCTGTATCTTGATTCGCCATATTAAAAATATTTTTAAGCTCAGGATTATGACTAAATAAACGCTTATAAAAATGATCGGTAACAACCGTACCCGCCTGCGCTAATAACGGAACTGTGCTTTTTACAATCTCAATGGTTTTATCAGATAACATATGTGTTTTCCTATGGGTAAACTAACCACGGCGCCCATCAACACGACGCCGCGTTAATATAGGTGTGCAGTGAATTAAAAATAATGAAAAAGCCACTAACCACAGCAAAGCACTTATTTGCCAAGCAAGGTGAGGCCCAATAATAAAAGGGAGTAATGAACGAGTAATGGCGGCCACAAGCAAAAACGCAAAAGCAACAGCCATGTAATGAGGAATAGCGAGTGTACGCCCTGTATGACCATGTGATACACGCGTCATCATTGCTAAAATCATCATACCTATTGTGCCAATAGTGATTAAGTGCAGCGCATCTTTAAATTGTATTGCACTGCTATAAAAGCTTATTGCCACCAGCATCAAACCAACACCTAGAGCAAGGTACGAAAAATGCAAAGACCATAACAAAGGTACTCTCAATACCTTGCTATCCCACCAACAACCAGCCCTGACCAGATGAAGCACAGCAACCGTTGCAACAACCAACGCAGGATTAATCGTGTTCAAAAACAACTTGTCGATAAAAAATAAAGTGATAGCCACAATAGATAAATACATCACCGCTTTATCTATTTTAGGAGTGCGAACTTGCTCGGTTAAACCCAGACCTTTAGCGGTAAAAAATGGTAGAACGCGACCCGCAACAATGCCAACTAGTAAAGTAATAACCAGTACTGCGGTATCAACCACACCAAGTGCAAGTTGCATGTTTTTCTGTAAAATAAGTATTAAATGCAATACATTGAGCCCACAAAGCACTGCTAAAATAGCTAAAAATGGATAGTTACTTTTGCTATTGGCTTTTAATAACATATTAGCCAACGCGACTATGGCGCCTAACCACCAAATAACTTGTAATGTAAGTGCAGCATATAAATTAAAATGAGCAATATCAGGCAGTACTACAAAAAATGCTAAGCGTGCTGCAAGCCATATAAACGCAAGCCACATAAGAGCTTTGCCACTTATGCTCGGTACACCTGTCCATGTTTGTGCAGCGGTAAGTAAAAAACCAACAGCTACAACTCCCGCAAAGCCAAACAGCATTTCGTGCGCGTGCCATAATGTAGCGGGTATCGATAAGTGCCAACTTGCATGGCCTGTTAAAATAAGTAGCCAATACCCCACCGACAAAAATGCTAATAAACCACCACCCAAAAAGAAAGACCGAAAAGCAAGCATCCATAACGGCCATTGAGATACTTGATGAATAGCAACGCGTGTTGGCATTGGCTCAGTTAAGTTTATAGGGCGCATTATCGTACCTCCTGCCCTAAACCATACTGATCAAAAAAGTTCTCAGCGCACGCTAGTGCCTCATACAGTGAACTAAACTGTGTTTGATTATTTAAATTATTCAGCATTAGAGTGTTCATGGCGATCTCTGTAACTAACTACGTTACTTAGCTATTACACATACTGTGCCAACAACTTTATTCATTTAAATTCAATAAGTTAAATTAAACCACTTTACACTATGAGTCTTTATGACCTACTATAAATTAACTCATAAAAACACAAACAGGTCATTTTGACATGAACCAGCAATTCAACCTTACCCAAGTTGCTCTAGAGCTTGCTCAAAGTACACTGCACGAGCATAGTTTTGATCAATTACTAGCAACGGTTGAGCGGGTGATTCCTAGTGATGCAAGTGCGTTATTAGTGCTTCAGGGCGAGCAATTAAAACCACTGGCAATTAAAGGATTAATGCCCGACAGTTTAGGCAGACGATTTAAAATAGCAGAGCACCCTCGCCTAGAAGCTATTTGCAAAAGCACACTTGCGCTGCAATTTGCGCACGACTGCCCACTACCCGATCCATACGACGGATTACTATTAGCTAAAACCGGCGACATACCGGTACATGCATGTTTAGGTTTACCTCTTTATGATAAAAACGCGCTACTTGGCGTACTTACGTTCGATAGCCTTAACGCCAATGCATTTAACAGCATAAGTGCTGATACACTCAATACTTTACAAACGCTGTGTAGTGCACACTTTAAAACGGCCTTAGAACTTGCCCATTACAAACAGCATGCACAGCACTCAAGTGCATTAGTACAAGAACTAAATCGTGAAGCATTAACACGGGACGGCGGTGAAATTATTGGTCAAAGCCCGCTAATGCAAACACTTAAAAACGACATTAAACTCGTTGCAGCATCTAACTTTAGCGTGCTGATATTAGGTGAAACAGGGGTAGGGAAAGAACTTGTTGCGCGTAACATTCACTTAAACTCAACCCGAAAAGATCAACCGCTTATTCACTTAAATTGTGCATCACTTCCCGAAAACCTTGCCGAAAGTGAATTTTTTGGTCATGCAAAAGGGGCTTTTACAGGCGCACAAAATGCGCGCCAAGGTAAATTTCAATTAGCTGATGGCGGCACGTTATTTTTAGATGAAATTGGCGAACTGCCCCTTGCCATGCAAAGTAAACTATTACGAGTGCTACAAAGCGGCGAAATACAAACGGTAGGAGAAGACACACCAAAATACGTAGATGTACGCGTTGTTGCTGCAACCAACAGAAATTTAAAAGAAGAAGTAGCTCAAGGTCGCTTTAGAGCCGATTTATACCATCGCCTCAGTGTCTACCCTATTACTGTGCCACCACTTAGTAAACGCGAGCACGACATAACACTCTTAGCTGGTTATTTTATTGAGCAAACAGCCCGTAAATTAGGGATAAAACAATTAAAACTAAGCCCCGAAGCGCAAGCATTACTTAATCAGTACAGCTGGCCAGGTAACGTGCGCGAGCTTGAACATGTCATTAGCCGCAGCGCCCTAAAAGCAAAACAAAGCCAATGGCAAAATCCAATAATAACCATTACAAGCGAGCACTGTGATTTGACACCGAGTGCGCCGCAAAACTCTCTAGTAGCAAGCCAAAGTACAACCAACACCTTAATCAACCAACCTTTAAAGCAAGCTGTAGAATCGTTGCAATACAACGTAATTACTGAGCAATTAAAGAAGCATAACTACAACTGGTCAGCAGCAGCAAGAGTGCTTGAATTAGATAGGGCTAACTTAGTACGCTTGGCTAAACGCCTAGGGATAGAAGTGAAAAAAACACTATAATCATTTAAAACGCTGCTAAAACTATTGATTAGCAGCTAACTTACTAAAATGTGTTTTTAGCAACCCTGCAAAAGCTTGTACTTTAGCAGTGCGATGCACTAAGTGATGCGTGACTAACCATACATCGGTAGGCCAGCTTAACTCACTGTGTAATATAGGCACTAAATCAGGATATTGCGCCGCTACGTCATGCTGCAATCCGCCAATGCCTAGCCCTTTAATTATTGCACGAGTCGCCTCTGCGGTTTCAGATACTCGCAGCTTTATTTGCGATGCGGGAATATGTTCATCAGCCCACGCAAAATAAGGCACGCGGGCATTAAAACCTGCCACACCCGATACAAAATTATGCTGTTGTAAATCACTTAATAATTTAGGCATGCCGTATTTATTAATATAACGTTTATTAGCGTATAAGCCCGATGAAAGCTGCGCCAAATGTTGAGCAATATAATCGCCTTCATCAGGCCTTGGGCCTGCACGCACAGCAATATGTGCTTGCCCGTGATCGAGCCTTAGCCTTTTTTGTTCTAAAATAACTTCTAACTGCACATGCGGGTGTAACGCTTGAAACTGCTCACACACATCGCCAAGTATATCCATAAAACCGCTTACCGTAGTTAACAACAAACTCCCTCTAAGTGTACTGTCTGCCGAAGCAATATCGTTATGAAGCTGCTCTAACGAACTATGAATAGTCTGCGCCGTTGCAAATAACTTAGTGCCAATTTCAGTTACTTTGTAGCCACGCGCATGGCGATGAAAAAGCCGTGTATTCAAGTTTTTTTCAAGATTATTAATTCGTCTAAGCACTGTGCTGTGGTGTACATTAAGCTCTTCTGCTGCCGCTGTTAACGTGCCTAAACGTGCTACTTCAAAAGCAACTTTAACGTCTTGCCAATCTTCAAACTTTATCGCCATGCTGCCTACCTTTTACTTATGTGCATATACGCACATAAGTGTTGCGTTTATTGGGGTTTTCTACAAGCAAAATTTTGCTACATTAGCCATGAAACTTAAAACATTAAAAGGCCACTACCATGTCAGCACCAAAAATTATCGCTCTAGCAGGAAGCCTTCGCCAAGAAAGCTTTAATCAAAAAATTATTAATGAAGCAGCACGTTTTGCTCTACAAACAGGTGCTGAAGTAGAAGTAATAAAGCTAAACGAATTAAACATCCCACTATTTAACGAAGACATAGAAGCGCAAGGCACACCAAGCGATGTACAGCTTTTAAAAGACAAGCTACGTACAGCCGACGGTATTTTACTAGCAAGCCCAGAGTACAACGGCTCTATTACCGCAGCACTAAAAAACGCCATTGATTGGGCATCGCGCACAGAACAAGGTGCTGTTCCTGCTTTTCGTAATAAAGTGGTCGCTTTGTTTGCAGCATCGCCAGGTGGGCTTGGTGGATTACGAGGTTTAAATCATGTGCGTGATATATTAAGCGGCATTGGTTCATTAGTGCTTGCCGATCAGCTTGCTGTACCCGCTGTACACTCTTTGTTTGATGAAAATGGGCAAATAAATGAACCTGTAACAGCTGAAAAAGTATCAGCCCTTGCTCATCAATTAGTAAGCGTTGCAAGTAAGTTAAAATAACTTGCACGCCCGCTTACTTACTTTGTCGCCGCTATTTTTGCGGCGATAAAATCGGTATGCGTTACATATAAAAGCCCTGCGACTTTACGTATTACGTAGTCTTCTTGGGGATCTATTTCCCCATCGGCATACGCTAAGCGCCATAATAGTTCTATTATTTCTATTCGCTGTACCGCGCTGCAATGCTCATTAATCTGTTTTGAAAACTGAAAGTAATCTATCGCACCATCCAAACTACTCGCCGCATTAGTAGTGAGCTCATCAACTTCGATATCTGTTAAATTAAAGTACTTTTTTAAGGTTACAGTCAGGGTTTGTTGTTCATCATGTTCAAGCTTGGTGTCGGCACGCATTACTTCAATAAGCAATGCAGCCACAGCTGTTTTTAAATCGTGTGGCTCTATACTTGGCTCTTGATCATCGAATACTGCAAAAAGCTGTTTTATTTGTTTGAACATCACGTTATCCCTTTTTGGGTGTTAGACTGAATATAAAGAAATCGAACTTGTATAAGTAATTAATGGGTATAAAGTTCGCAAATTAAAGGATACATTTTTATGAAAGGATTAAACTCCCCACGCTTCACTATAGGTGCGATACTGGTGGCCCTTTCGAGCGCAAATACAGCCTTTGCTGAAAAAGCCGAAACAGAAAAACTCTACGACTTTGACAACAAAGTGCATTACTACCAAACAAAAATTGGCGAAGACAATTATAAAATAAAAATTAAGTCTGACGATTACAAACACTTTTTCAACCAAAGCGTATTTTTATTACGCCATGCTGAGCGCTTATGTCGTGGCAACACCTTTATGTTGAAAGTGCTTGAAGGCGTGCAAGAATATGAACGTTTTCCAACTAAGCCACGCGCCTATCAACCAGATTTAAGTGTTTTACTACAATGCGAAACTAAAGAAGATACAAGCAAGGGCAAGTAACCTTAGTCTTTATAACCCCAAGGTGCTGATGGTGGAGTAATCGGTTTAGTTAAATCAAAATCCACCTTAAACTCACGTCCTTGGCGAATTAATCGATAAGTAAATACTTCCGGGTAAATATACATTTGCCATATATTACCTACAGACTGTGCAATCCCTTGTTTTACAAATAACTCTTTAGAGTACTGGTCTGCTGGAAACGACTGCATTTGTGCAAACCCTGCATCAAGCGTATGGCCACCATACATAGTTGATGCGTCGTCGCTGCCATCTTTATGACGATGATCGTGTTTTAAACTCAAGCCACTTCCCGTTTTTGTTATGATCCATGTACGTGATGCATCATCACCCACATGAAACGGTACTTGTAGCTCAGTGTCGGTACATTTACGAACATGCATAACCAGTTTTTTATTCTCAAATGAACTTGGCCCTTTTGCATTATCTACACTTACTTTACCCTCAAACGCTTTACCACAATGCGCGGCAATACTATTAAAAAAGGCATCGTGAGTAGGAATAGACACCAAAGGTGCAGGGCGTGCAAAGGCTGTTGATGTGGCAAGTATTAGAGTTGCTGCCGTTAATAATTTCATAAGTCACCATTATAATAATTTTTCAATACCATAGCGGCTTAAGTTAATTATGGGAAATAACTGCGATAAGTGACTTTTCAGCTCTGTTTTTCATCAACGTTAAAAGTGAATGATGGAAATCTTGAAATATCACCTCTCCCCATATTCGCGAATAAACACCAAAATTTGTATTGTCTTGCACGGTCGTTTTTAACGTTAAAATTGTATTGCCGCCTTTATCTTCAGTTAACTCATATCCACCGTAAAGAGGTGAAAAGTATTCGCCGCCAAGTTTTACGTGTTTATCGAGTGCGTCATCGGGAATAGCATCTGGGTCTATGTCAAATCTATAAAGCATCTGTTTATTTGGTTGCCAGTCGGTTATTACTTCTTTAAACACAACGCCTTTTTGCCAAATACTTGTGCGAACAGCGCCTATACCGCTTGCATTCATACTTGCCTTTAATGGCTTTGGTACACCAATTAATTGAGTGAGTGAAAAAGGCACTTCCTGTGGTTTTATATCACTCACATTAGCTAACTGTTGCCATACAGCATTGATGGGCGCGTTAATAGTTATTGAATTTGTTACTTCGTATGTTTTTGATAAATTTAAAAAATTAACTTCAATAGGTGAGAGCAATATAGGTAACAACGCGATTGATAATAAAGAACTATTCGCTTTTTTTATTTCACGCTTTCTAACAAAACCCGCAAGTAATCCACCAATGCTGGCAAAAAACATAAAAGCAGGCAAAGCCATAGCCACACAAATACTGCCTTCAAGTAAAGTAATTACACTTACAAATAAAAAAACAAAAATAGGCTGCCAAGCAATTGTCACCATTTGCCTTTTAGTTAATGTTTCTGTGCTTTTAAATTCAAAGTGAATACGAATATAACCAATTGCAACAGGCACTAAAAACATAAATGATATAGAGACTAAGCTACCTAAATTATAAGCATTGAATAGCTCTATAAACAGCCGCATAAATATGCCGTAAAGCGTACCAAGTAAAATACCAATTGATTTAGGGGAGTTGAGTTGCATCTCTATTCTTTATTGTTGTTATTAACAATCCGAAAATAACAGAAGTATTATTTCACCACAAATAAAACGAAATTAACGGCTGCCACCAATAAGCTTTTCAAACAAAGCGGCTTTAACAACCACTAAGACTAAAGGATAATAACCTGCCGTTAACACTATACTATTAGGTAAATAGTGCTCCGCCTCCTTAATGATACATTCAAGGTTATGATTTATAGCAACTTTTAATCACCTTCTGTAATTTCATAATTTTTAGTGTAAAGCAGTTTTTTAAATTGACTGTATTAAAAACAACCATGCACGACCTTTTGCCTATACATAGCAGCCTAACAGCTGATTTACCCTGCATGTTCAATATTCATTTGCTTTAACAAAAGCCGTATTTATTTGATTAAGCAACAATGTTGCAGGAGAACGCATGCAAACTACACCACCCGGTGATGCACCATCAAACACGCACAAGAATGCTCAAAGCTACGAGCAGCTTCACAAACCGAGTTCAGAGTTTAATACTCGCGACGAGTATCTCGAACATGAATTACAGATTATGCAGCCTAAACGCTGGCGTCCTAATTTACCGTTTAGAGATTACCGATTTGAATTTGAAGACACCATTCCTGCAATGGCGGGCACTATTGGTAAAGTCGTTATGGTGGGGGCTATTGCGGCAACATTTGCAGCGCCTCTTGGTTTAAGCGATGCGTTTGTTTTAGAAAACGTGCGCTACGAATTACTCATTGTTTCTATTTTTATCATCTTATTCTCAGGCTTTATTTTACCAACAGCTAACTTGGCTGGTACTCATGGCCCTCTTATACCGTTAATTCCTATTGTAGTTGCAGCTGGCGGCCACCCTATGGCGTTTGGCTTACTCATTGGTGCCTTTGGTTTTATTTTGGCCATAACCAAAGGAGGAAGTATGCTCGCGCGCCTAACCAGTAAAGGTGTATGTGGCGGGCTACTCATTTATTTAGGCTTTATTGGTACTATTTCGCAGGTTAAAAAGCTGTTTGCCTGGGCTGAAGCCATTGATATGGCGCATATTGCGTTTATTGTTATTTTAGCCACCATTTTATTGTATGCGCTATTAGAGCACTTTAAAAAGCGTTGGTTAGCCGTGCCGTTAAGTTGCCTTATTGGTGGCGTGGTTGCCTTTGCCTTAGGCGCACCGTTTGAGTTTCATACTGCACCAGGTTTACCAAATATGAACCCAGCTTACTGGTGGGGCGAAAACACGGGTTGGATGCTAGGTTTACCAACGCTTGAAAGCTTTGTTGTTGTACTCCCATTTGCAGTGCTCGCCGTTGCTATGTGGTCTCCTGATTTTTTAGGCCATCAAGTATTTCAAAAAATAAGCTATCCGCAACGCACTGAAAAAGTACAAATGAATATCGACGACACCATGCTAAGCGCATCGGTTAGACAAACATTTGGCTCACTTGCCGGTGGTGCTAACTTTGCGTCCTCTTGGGGAACCTACATTGTACCTGCTGCTATTGCTAAACGCCCTATTCCGGCTGGCGCCATTTTAACAGCCGTATTTTGTATTATTGCTGGTTTATGGGGTTACCCTATGGATTTAGCAATTTGGCAGCCTGTGCTCTGTGTAGCACTTATTGTGGGCGTGTTTATCCCGCTACTTGAGGCTGGCATGGAAATGACGCGCGAAGGTAAAACAACGCAATCAGCCACTATTGTGGTATTTGCCTCAACCTTAGTTAATCCGGCTTTTGGTTGGTCGCTTACTATGTTACTTGATAACTTAGGGCTTATTGGCTGTAAAGAGCGCAGCGCTGAGCTAACTAAAATGAGCCGCTGGGTGATTCCACTTATTATGTTTGTGTTACTTACCACTGTAATGGCAATTGTAGGCATGTTACCCGGTATACCTGCGTTAATGGCTGACTTTAGGCATTAACCTTTAGCTACCACATCTAATATTTACCCACAAAAAAGCACGGCAATTGCCGTGCTTTTTAATACGTGATTTTTAATACACACGGTTAAGAAATTACTGCCAAGAACGCTCAGTCGCTAGTTGTTTTTCAAACGCATCAATTTGTGGGTTTAGCGTTTCGGTTACACCAATAAAATCTAAGCCACTTAATAGGCGCTCTTTTACGTCTTTACGAATATCAAAACTAATTGGTGCAAACTTACTACTTGTTAGTGTTTGATTTTCAAGGTCGATTTCAATGTTAATATCGTCGTGCTTCTCGCTAAGTACAAACAATTGCTCAAGCGTGTCGGCAGGTAACGCTATGGCTAACATTTGGTTGTTACCACAGTTATTAAAGAAAATATCTGCAAAGCTTTCAGCTAAAATAACTTCAAAACCATATTGCTTAAGTGCCCATGGCGCGTGCTCGCGGGATGAGCCACAACCAAAGTTGTCGCGCGTTAATAATATTTGCGCACCTTGGTAGCATGGGCGATTTAAAATAAAGTCAGGGTTTGGCTCACCGTTATCTAGGTAACGCCAATCATAAAACAAGGCAGCATCAAAACCTTCGCGGCTAGTTGATGTTAAAAACTGCTTAGGAATAATTTGGTCAGTATCTACATTGTTTTTATCAAGTGGAGCCATTAAGCCACTAAAAAATACGCTCATTATGCTTCTCCTCTAATATCAACAAAGTGACCATGTATTGCAGCGGCTGCCGCCATTGCAGGACTAACTAAATGGGTACGCCCGCCACGACCTTGGCGACCTTCAAAATTACGATTAGAAGTAGATGCACAACGCTTACCTGCTTCTAGGCGGTCATCGTTCATCGCTAAACACATAGAACAACCTGGTTCGCGCCATTCAAAGCCTGCGGCTTTAAAAATATCGGCTAAGCCTTCGTCTTCAGCTTGTTTTTTAACTAAGCCAGAGCCCGGTACAATTAACGCCTCTATGCCAGCAACAACATGTTTGCCTTCAACAATTTTTGCCGCAGCGCGTAAGTCTTCAATGCGACTATTTGTACATGAGCCAATAAATACCGTGTCTACTTTTGCGCTTGATAATTTATCGCCCGCTTTTAAGTCCATGTATTTAAGTGCGCTGCGAATGGCATCAGCTTTAATTAAATCAGGTTCTTTATCTGGATCGGGTATGCACTCATCAACACCAATTACTTGCTCTGGGCTTGTGCCCCAAGTAATTTGTGGTTGAATGTCGTCAGCATTTAGCTCAACAACTAAATCAAAGTGTGCGCCTTCGTCTGTTTTTAAGGTTTCCCAATATTCAACGGCTGCATCAAAATCTGCGCCTTTAGGTGCAAACGGACGACCTTTTAAATAATCATAAGTAATTTGGTCAGATGCAATTAAACCCGCTTTTGCACCCATTTCTATGCTCATATTACATAGCGTCATACGGGCTTCCATTGAAAGCGCTTCAATGCCTGCACCACAAAATTCTGCTACATAGCCTGTGCCACCAGCAGTACCTAACTTGCCAATTACCGCCATAATTAAATCTTTAGCCGTAACTGTTGGACGCAATACACCGTTAATTTGAATTTTTAACGATTTCGCCTTTTTTTGCTGTAGCGTTTGCGTTGCTAATACGTGCTCAACCTCAGACGTACCAATACCATGCGCTAATGCGCCAAACGCACCATGCGTAGAAGTATGGCTATCGCCACATACAATGGTTGTGCCTGGCAAAGTAATACCTTGCTCTGGGCCCATTACGTGCACAATACCTTGGTTAATTGAGTTTAAATCGTAAAGTACAATACCAAACTCTTTACAGTTTTTATCAAGCGCCATTAATTGGTTTTTAGATACTTCGCTTGCGGCATCAAGTGATCGGCTCTTAGTCGATACGTTATGATCCATCGTTGCAAAGGTTTTTTCTGGGCAACGTACAGTACGGTTTTTTTCACGTAGACCTGCAAAAGCCTGCGGAGAAGTAACTTCATGCACTAAATGGCGGTCAATATAAAGTAAGTCGGTTTGCTCGTTTATGCTGGCAACGGTATGTGCTTGCCAAATTTTGTCGTATAACGTTTGGGCCACTTGCTAATTCCCTAATCTGTTTGAGTTGCAGCATAACGGTGCTGCAACTTTAATATGTTATTAAATGCGTGAAACGATAGCTGCTGCCACATCGCTTGTACTGTAACCGGCATTTGGATATATATCTGGCGTGCCTACACCTGCTTCTACAGCTTCTGCTACTGCTTTTTCAATGGTGCGCGCAGCTTCGTCTTGCCCTAGCGAGTAACGTAACATTAATGCGGCACTTAAAATTTGTGCTATTGGGTTTGCAACGCCTTTACCTGCAATATCTGGTGCTGAACCGCCTGCTGGCTCGTACAACCCAAAACCCGACTGATTCAAGCTTGCCGAAGGTAATAAGCCCATTGAGCCTGTGATCATGGCGCACTCATCTGACAAAATATCGCCAAATAAGTTATCGCAAAGCAATACATCAAATTGGCTAGGCTGCTTAACTAACTGCATAGCGGCGTTATCTACATAAATGTAATCTAGGCTTACTTCTGGGTAGTCTTTGCTTACTTCGGTGACTACTTCGCGCCATAATACACTTGATGCAAGTACGTTTGCTTTATCAACAGAGGTAACATGGTTACTACGTAATTTTGCAGCTTCAAAAGCAAAGCGTGCAATACGTTCAATTTCTTTTCGTGAGTATGTTTGCGTATCAAATGCAAACTCTTCTGCGCCTTCACCACTGCGGCCTTTTTCGCCAAAGTAAATGCCGCCAGTAAGCTCGCGCACACATAAAATATCAAACCCTTTTTCACTAATATCAGCGCGAAGTGGCGACGCTGCACTTAATGCAGGTAATAACTGTGCAGGGCGTAAATTACAAAACAAACCAAAGTGCTTACGAAGCGGCAATAATGATGCGCGCTCAGGCTGCTCGTTTGGTGGTAAGTTTTCCCATTTAGGACCGCCTACCGAACCAAATAAAATAGCATCAGCGTTTTCACACGCTGCTAGTGTGCTCTCTGGTAATGCTTTACCAAATTCATCAATTGCTGCGCCACCAATTGCATAATGCTCACGGTTCAGGGTAAAACCAAACTTATTGCTCACAGCATCAAGTACTTGTTCTGCTGCTGCCATCACTTCTGGACCAATACCGTCGCCAGCTAATACTGCAACGCTGTAGTTTGTTTTACTCATCCTGCTTTCCTTTGTTGTTTTAAATCAGACACTTTTTGTGCACGATAAATTAAGTTATAAACGCGGATCATGGCGCGTACCGACGCTTCAACCACATCCGCTGCAATGCCCGCTCCGTGATAAGGTCGGCCATCGTATTTAGCTATAATATTTACTTGGCCTAATGAGCTTGCACCTTGGCCTGTCGCTTCTAAGTTATATTCAATCATTTCAACGCTCATACCGGTTAAGCGCTCAATCGCTGCAAACGAGGCTTCTACTGGACCATTACCTGTCGCGGCTTCTTGTTTAGCTTCGCCATCAATGCGCATTCCAATGGTAGAGCTTGCTACCGATTGTGAGTTAGAGGCTGAGTTAACAAATTCTAATTGGTATTTTTCGTCTTTGTCGTTAATTTGATTAAAGTAAATCATCGCCTCAAGGTCGTAATCGTATACGGTGCCTTTTTGGTCAGCCAACTCAATAAAGCTTTTGTATAAGCCATCCATATCGTAATCAGATTTTTGATAGCCTAACTCTTCTAGGCGATGCTCAATAACATGACGACCCGAACGCGAAGTCATATTTAATTGGTTGCTTGGCACACCAACGCTTTCTGGCGACATAATCTCATAAGTATTTTGCGCTTTTAATACACCGTCTTGGTGAATGCCTGAGCTATGTGCAAAGGCGTTTTCGCCAACAATCGCTTTATTTGGTTGTACTGGCATATTACAAATTTTAGCCACTTGACGAGATGCGCGGTAAATTTCTTCACTTTTAATATCTGTGTATACTTTTAAGTGGTCTTTGCGCATTTTCATGATCATCGCCACTTCTTCAAGCGAGCAGTTACCAGCACGCTCACCAATGCCATTAATAGTACACTCAATTTGGCGTGCGCCGGCTTGCACTGCAGCCACCGAGTTTGCTACTGCTAAACCTAAATCGTTGTGGCAATGCACACTCAAACGCGCTTTATCAATATTTGGCACGTTATTCATTAAATGGCGGATCATCGCTGCGTATTCGTCTGGCGTTACAAAACCAACGGTATCTGGCAAGTTAATAGTTGAAGCTCCGGCGTTAATTGCCTGCTCAACAATTTTGCATAAATCCCAATGCGGCGTACGACCGGCATCTTCACACGAAAATTCAACATCATCAGTATAGTTACGCGCCAATTTAATTGATTTAACAGCCATTGCCGTTGCATCGTCTAGGCTCATACGTAATTTATGTTCTAGGTGCAAAGGGCTTGTAGCAATAAAAGTATGAATACGGCTTTGTTGTGCTGTGCGAAGTGCTTCGCCACAGGCCTCAATGTCTTTGGCAACAGAGCGTGCTAAACCACAAATAATCGGGCCTTTTACCTCGGTTGCAATACGTTGCACCGAGCGAAAATCAGCAGGGCTCGAAACCGGAAAACCCACTTCCATCACATCCACATTCAAGCGGCTAATTGTATGCGCTAATTGAATTTTATCATCTTCAGTAAGGCTTGCTTTAAGTGCCTGCTCACCATCACGTAAGGTGGTATCAAAAATCCATACTTTATCTTGCTCTTGCATAACTGCCCCTCATTCCTATGTTACCCAAATTTCAATTAATCCCAGCCGCGAGATAAAAAAAACCCCGCAATTGCGGGGTTTTTAGTGTTCAACTCGATGCAAACACACTAATCCCCGCTCACTTGCCATAGCAGTAAGAGGTTAAGTTTTAGTGTAATTAAACGAATAATATGCATCTTGTTTTCTTGTGTGTGTGTTCAGTGAAGCCTATTTTTAACATTACAAAGCGATGGAAGCAAGCATAAAAATTCCACAAAACAGATTTAAAAATGATTCAATTGGGTTTTTTAATTCAAACTAGATGCTTATTGAGAATTAAAATAACGAATACGCGACTAGTGACGCTTAAATTAATAAGCACTACAATATACCGTGCTTATATTAACTTTTTGCAATTTCTTTAAGCTATGCTTCTTTACTCGTTTCTCTTACGTAATGCCCGGCTCCACGAGTAATATAACGCAGCTGCCAAATAACGCGCTCAATTAATTCGTCGCGTTGCAATCCTTCTATATCGAGCGCTTCTGCACCCGCATTAAATACGAGCGTTACCATAGATTCCGCCTGAATATAGGCATGCATAGCGTTGCACTTAGTTTCACTTTCTAAATAATGAGCCAACTCTAAAATAAAATGTTTTACCTCGCGCGCTACTGCGGCTCTAAATGCTTTAGAAGTCCCTGATCGTTCTCGCAGCAACAACCTAAATTGGTTACTTGAGTTATCAATAAACTCCATAAAAGTAACCACTGAGGTATTTATAACACTGCCGCCATCGTTCGCTATTCGTCTACGAGCTTGGCGCATAAGTTGGCGAAGGGTTAAACCAGCTTCGTCTACCATGGTTAAACCTAGCTCATCCATGTCTTTAAAATGACGATAAAAAGACGTTGGGGCAATACCGGCTTCTCGTGCTACTTCGCGTAAACTTAAATTCGAAAAACTATGATCAGCACTCAGCTGATTAAATGCCGCTTGAATTAACGCCTGTCGTGTTTTTTGTTTCTGTTGCGCTCTAACACCCGACATCAACAGCTCCCTGAATTATTTTATATGAATATTTAGTGATATTAGCTCAATTGTACAGTCTAATACTTGACGACAAGAGTTTGAAATACTATTTTAGCTTACAGTTGTACGCTGAGATTGAGAATTATGAATAAACCACCGATTATTTGGACAAACGTCCTATTTTTTAGCCTAACCTTTTTGGCGGCTGCCACACTTGTACCTTGGTACGCCATTAGCTACGGATTTACCAGCGCGCATTGGATTGCTTTTGTAGGCTGCATGTTTTATGCAGGCTTATCAATTACTGCCGGCTACCATCGATTATGGGCACATAAAACCTATAACGCACACCCTGCAGTTGAATTTATTTTTGCGCTTGGCGGTGCTTTTGCGCTGCAAAACAGTGCATTGCATTGGAGTAGCGATCACCGTATACATCACGGTCAAGTTGACGACCCAATAAAAGACCCTTACGCGGCGACCAATGGTTTTTGGTATAGCCATATCGGGTGGATGTTACGTGACTACCAAGGCGATAGCTACGGTGATTATAGTAATTGTCGTGATTTACAGCGCAATAAAATAGTTATGTGGCAACATAAACATTACTTAAAGCTTGTGATTGCTATGAACGTAGGCTTGCCTGTTATACTTGGTTTATTGGTTGGTGATGTGTGGGGGATGTTAATTCTTGCAGGTTTACTACGCTTAGTACTGAGTCAACACTTTACCTTTTTTATAAACTCAGTTGCACATATTTGGGGCTCTCGCCCATACACCGAAAAAAATACGGCACGTGATAACGGCTTTTTAGCGTTATTTACATACGGTGAGGGGTACCATAACTTCCACCATATTTTTGCAAGCGACTACCGTAACGGTATTAAATGGTTTCATTACGATCCAACAAAATGGATGATTCGCTCTTTAGCAGCTGTTGGTTTAGCCAATAAGTTAAAGCGTACTCCTGTTGAACGTATAGAAAAAGCGAAGGCCGAAACGCTCATGAGCAAAACGCAAACGCGTCTTGCAAAATTGCCTTTAGCACAAGATAAGATTACATTATTACAACAAGAGTACGATTTACTGCTGAAAAAACTGCAAAATTATTGTTCACTACAAAAACAAGTGTTAGAAGTTAAAAAAAATAACATGGCAAAGCAGTGTGAACGCTCAGCATTAATGGCACAATACCATGAGTTGGAAGCCGCCTGGGAAAATCAAAAACAGGCTTGGCTAGCACTTAATGCGAGGTTATTAAAAGCCTCTTTTAATTAATTTAGGAGTGGCTGTGGCCAAACAACCAGAACAAAAAAAAGTACCCGTGACATACCAATATGATGCAATAATTATTGGCACGGGTCCTGGCGGTGAAGGTACCGCCATGAACCTTTCAAAAAACGATAAAAAAGTAGCGGTTATTGAACGCCAAGAATCAGTTGGTGGCGGTTGTGTACATTGGGGAACAATTCCTTCAAAAGCGCTTCGCCACTCTGTTAGCCGCTATATTGAATACAAAGCAAATCCGTTATTCAATGTTGGTGAGCGCCCTAGCCGCTTAACATTTCCTGATATTTTACGTCACGCAAGTTCTGTTATTTCTAAGCAATCTAATTTACGTAGTAGCTTTTACGATCGCAACCGCATTCATATGTTTCAAGGTGATGCGAGCTTTGTAGATAAGCACACAATTGAAGTAAAACGAAATGATGGTTCAACTGAGCGACTGACTGCTAAAACGATTGTTATAGCAACGGGTTCGCGCCCTTATCGCCCGCCAGAGGTGGATTTTACACATTCTCGTATTTACGAAAGTGACACAATACTTGGCCTTGAGCATGACCCTCATCGTGTACTGATTTACGGAGCTGGTGTAATTGGTTGTGAGTACGCGTCAATATTTAAAGGTTTAGGCGCTAAAGTTGATTTGGTTAATACACGCGACCGACTACTTGCTTTTATGGATGCAGAAATATCTGACGCACTTAGCTATCACTTTTGGAATAGCGGTATTGTTATTCGTCATAACGAAGAGTTTGACCGAATTGAGACGCGTGACGACTGCGTTATAATGCATTTAAAATCAGGTAAACGCGTAAAAGCTGACTGTATTTTATTTGCTAATGGTCGTACTGGTAACACTGATACACTAAATCTTGAAGCCATTGGCTTAAAAGCCGATAGCCGTGGCCAATTAAAAGTTAACGAAACATACCAAACAGAAATTGATAACGTTTACGCTGTAGGTGATGTAATTGGCTATCCTAGCCTTGCAAGTGCTGCGTTTGACCAAGGTCGTATAGCTGCTGATGCAATTGCATGTGGTAACTGCGATGACAGGCTGATTGTTGATATTCCGGCTGGTATTTATACCATTCCAGAAATGAGCTCAGTAGGTAAAACCGAGCAAGAGCTTACAGCCGCTAAAGTACCGTATGAAGTTGGCCGTGCTCAATTTAAGCATTTGGCTCGCGCGCAAATTGCTGGTACTGAAGTAGGTAGTTTAAAAATATTATTCCACACTGAAACCAAAGAAGTACTTGGCGTACATTGTTTTGGCGAACGCGCCTCTGAAATTGTTCACATTGGCCAAGCCATTATGGAACAAAAAAATGGTGGTAATAATATCGACTACTTTGTAAATACCACATTTAACTACCCAACCATGGCTGAAGCCTACCGTGTTGCGGCATTAAATGGTTTAAATCGCTTATTTAAATAAGTAGTTTTAAAAGCCTTTATAAATAGGTAACAAAAAACCCGCAACTTAGCGGGTTTTTACTTTTAAACAGTTTTAAAGCTTGTTTAAGTGACTATTACTTATGGTACTTAGCACTTAGCTCATGTACTGCATTAATGAATACGCCAGCATTTTCAGGGTCTACATCTGGTGTAATACCGTGGCCTAGGTTAAACACGTGGCCATTGCCTGTACCGAAGTCTTCTAAAATAGTGCCTACTTCTTGGCGAATACGCTCTGGTGTACCGTGTAACATAGATGGGTCCATATTACCTTGTAGAGCTACTTTATCACCCACACGGCGTTTAGCGTCGCTGATATTAATAGTCCAATCAAGACCAATTGCATCACAGCCTGTTGCCGCAATAGCTTCAATCCATTGACCACCATTTTTAGTGAACAAAGTAACCGGTACTTTACGACCGTCGTACTCACGAATTAAGCCATCTACAATTTTATGCATGTATTGTAGTGAAAATTCGTTGTAATCGCGCGGGCTTAATACACCGCCCCATGAGTCAAATACCATTAGCGATTGCGCGCCAGCTTTAATTTGAGCATTTAAGTAATCAATAACTGAATCAGCTAACTTATCGAGTAATAAATGAAGTGTTTGCGGTTCTGCAAACGCCATTTTTTTAATTTTACCAAATACTTTGCTGCTACCGCCTTCAACCATATAAGTTGCTAGCGTCCAAGGTGAACCAGAAAAACCAATAAGCGGTACTTCACCTTTAAGTTCACGACGAATAGTGCTTACCGCGTTCATTACGTAGCCAAGCTCGTCAGTTGGATCAAGTTTTGGAATTTTTTTAACATCAGCAAGTGATGAAATAGGACGTTCGAACTTAGGACCTTCGCCAGTTTCAAAGTACAGACCTAAACCCATCGCATCTGGAATCGTTAAAATATCACTAAATAAAATAGCAGCATCTAACGGGTAGCGACGTAGTGGCTGCAGTGTAACTTCACATGCAAGCTCAGCATTACGGCACAGGCTCATAAAATCGCCCGCTTGTGCACGTGTAGCGCGATACTCTGGTAAATAGCGTCCTGCTTGGCGCATCATCCATACCGGAGTTACATCAACAGGTTGTTTTGCAAGTGCACGTAAATAACGGTCGTTTTTTAATTCGCTCATGGCGTAAATGATCCTAAGACTTGTATAAATTGTGCAAGATTGTACCACCATATTCTCCGACCCTCTATTGCTTAGGGACGAAAACAGCCTTACCTAGAGGCAGATCAATATAATCTACGGTTTCAACCTATTTTGACTATAAAACAAGCAAACAAACCATAACATTTAAAACTTTTTATTAATATGTTTGCAACATCGAAAAAAGCTTGTTATTGTTTGTCCCGCGTTAACAAAAACAATAATAAAAATCTTAAAATAATAAAAATAAAAGTTTTAAAATAACAACAATAAAAATTATCTCATAAAAATAAGAAAGCTTGTTATAACAAGCCAATTAAAGAAATTAGACCACCTTAACCGGTGGTTTTTTCTTGCCTACAATAAATCTCACCATTTACCATTCAATAAATTACATCGCTTTTAGAACATCTGTTTTACTTGTTGATATACACGCAAATTAAATATATCTTGATGTATATAAACTTATTATACTTAATTTAAAGACCAACCCAGCTAGGAGAACAGTTATGCTGACGCGTGTAGAAAAAGCTCAACAGAAATGGGGTGGTAGCCACACAGTAATCGATAAATGGTTAAATGAACGCCAAGAGCTTATTGTGCTCTTTTGTAAAATGGCTGGTTTTTCTCCATATGATAAAAAGGATCATGCTTTACCAGAGCCTGATCAAATTGAATCTTTTTGCCAAATTCTGATGGATTACTTGTCTGCTGGTCATTTTGAAATTTATGATGACATTGCTAAAGCTTGTGAAAATAAAGGCCCAAAAAGCCAAGAACTTGCCAATGCAATTTACCCGCGCATTTCTAGTACAACTGATATTGCACTGGATTTTAACGATAAATACGCAGAAGTAGATAAAGAAGACTTATTAAAAGATTTTGATAACGATTTATCTGTTATCGGTGAAGCGCTAGAAGCACGATTTGCGTTAGAAGATGAGCTTATTGATAACTTGTTTTCTAATCACACAAATTAATACGTTACTTACACGTATTAAAAAAGGGACCTAAGGTCCCTTTTTGCATTCATAAGCTAAATAACTTTTAGTTTATATGATGATTATTTTGCAGGAGCTGCGTCTTCATCGTTTTGAATTTCAAGTAATTCAACATCAAAAATAAGTGTTGAGTTAGCAGGAATTTTACCTAAATCGCGGTCGCCGTAAGCAAGTTCTGAAGGAATAGTAAACTTGTACTTAGAACCCACTGACATAAGCTGTAAACCTTCAGTCCAACCCGCAATTACGCGGTTAAGAGGGAAAGTTGTAGGTTCGTTGCGTGCATATGAGCTATCAAACTCAGTACCGTCTAATAAAGTACCTTTGTAGTGTACTTTAACTACATCAGTTGCTACTGGCTTTTCGCCATCACCTTCACTAAGCACTTCGTACTGCAGGCCAGACTCCGTTACTGTAACGCCTTCTTTTTTAGCGTTATCAGCTAAGTATTTAACACCCGCTTCTTTGCTTTTTTCAGACTCAACTTTTGCTGTTTCTTCTTGCTTAGTACGTACTGATGTATCTAATGCAGTTAACACTTCACGAATTTTTTCTTCGTCAATTTTTGCATTACCAGCAAGTGCATCTTCAAAACCACGAATTAAAAGTGCTTGGTCTAGTTCAATACCAATTTCAGTTTTGTCTGCTAGATCTTTATTTAAAAAGTTACCTACAGATGCACCAATACCGTATGCTTGTTGCTGTTCAACAGTGTCTAGCTTAACTTCTGCTTGCTCTTTTTTTGCTTCTTGATTACAAGCTGTAAGCGCTAAAACTGACGCTGCAATCAATGACAATTTAATCGTCTTTTTCATTTTAAATCTCCGACACACTTTGCAGTTGTCATTTATTGTATTATTACTAGTTAAAGATTAACGGCCTACATGATAGGCTGCTTGTTTAATGACTAAATTTCACATTGTTAGCTAAACTAAAAACATATCCAGTGATTAGACAAACAACCTAGGCATTCAACGCGTCCTAGTCTAACCTCTCAGTCACTAAGAGTTAAGAGGAAATACCTGTAACATGTCGATATTTCGTACTTTTTTAATCGTATTTAGCTGTTTTTTAGCCATCGCCTGTACCGATAAAAAACAACAGGCTGTAGCAAGCTACGAACATGCTGCGCAAGGTGCATTTTCATCAACGCTATCGAACGATGGTAAATACAGCTTGATCTCCTCCATTAACCATGGGGTCGCCCTATGGGATAATCAACAGCAAGTGCTAAAATACCAGTGGTTTCAGCAACAATCACAAGATAGCCTAGTGTATGCAGTAGCCATTGCTTTTGATAACAGCGTGGCCGTTACCGCCGAAAAAACCACGTTTGCGGTGTGGGATATAACCACAGGCAAAAATAAAGGTTATTACAAAATACAAAAAGCCAGTATTCGCGATATTGCCATTAGCAATCAAGGCCGTAGTGTTTTATACGGCCGTAGCGACGGCGTAGTTGTATTCATAAACCTTGAAACCGGCAGACGTATCGAATTTTTAGGCCACCAAGATAAAGTTAACACCGTTGATTTATCGCCCAACGGACGCTTTGCTTTAAGCGGCTCTAACGATTATGTTGCTTACTTTTGGGATACACGTACAGGGCAAGTAATTCATCGTTTTAATCACCCAACGCGTGTTACCCACGTAACGCTCGATCCACAAGGTCGCTATGCGTTTACGGCCGATAGTATGGCACAAGCAAATGTATGGAAGCTGACTACAGGTGATCTTGTGAGTAAACTGAAGTATATTGCGCGTCAGAAAATTTTTACTGCTGTGCGTTTTAACGAACAAGGCACTTTGCTTGCAACCGGCTCGCCAAATAAGCGCGTAGATTTGTGGCAAATACCAAGCGGTGAAAAAATTCAAACTTGGCAGGTTACCCCGCGCGAAGGCAGTAAGCCTAAATCGGCGGTGGTGCTAGATGTGACATTTACAGATAACGGTAAGTCGTTGTTAACCGAAAGCTCCAGCGGGATCGCAGAGCGATTTATTATACGAGAGAATAATGAACACAATTGAACATCGCTTAATGGAACTTGAAGCCAAAGTGGCTTTTCAAGACGAAACGATTGAAGTCTTAAATGATGAAATAAAAGTGCACCAACAGCTGTTAGCAAAAATGAAACGCCAAACCGAGCTGCTAGCAGAAAAAATTAAAGAGTCGCAGTCATCATCGTCTATGATGTCAGAAGCACCTGAGCCGCCTCCACCGCATTACTAAAGCCGGTAAAAATTAGGCAATAAAAAACCGGGTTAGTCGCCCGGTTTAAACACACCAATTACTTGTTCAAATTGGCGAGTAGACGCCTGAACAGCGTTATCGGGTTGCGCCATTTTATGACCACACTCAACACACTCTACTTTTTCAACATCATGTTCTCTGTATAGCATCATAGTATCCATGGCTTTGCAGTCAGGGCACGATGCACCAGCAATAAATCGCTTCTTTTGTCTCACAACATTTTTCCTGTGGTTTGAACTGCCGCTATTTTATCGTATAACTTCACTTGTTGATACGCTTGATAAGCGCATTAAGTTCTATGTTATGATAGCGCCAACTTAACAAGGGCACAGCAAAGTAACGCATTCATGATCCAAATCTCAGAAATAGAACTACTTCGTGGCGGTAAAGCCTTATTAAAAAACGCATCAGCTACGTTATTTCCAGAACACAAAGTAGGCCTTGTTGGCGCTAATGGCTGTGGAAAATCAACGTTATTTGGTTTACTAAAATCAGAACTGCAACTAGATGCCGGTAATTGCAATATTCCAAAAGATTGGTCTATTGCCTCAGTAAAGCAAGAAACTCCAGCCCTTGAAATAAGCGCAATTGATTATGTACTCCAAGGCCATCCAGAATACTATGCAATGCGTATAGCACTGCGTGAGGCCGAGCAAAACAACGATGGCGACACACAAGCCAAAGTACATATTCAGCTTGAAAACATTAAAGGCTATAGCATTGAATCAACCGCAGGTGAGCTATTACACGGCTTAGGCTTTGCTAATAACCTAATAGAAAACCCTGTAAGCTCGTTTTCGGGTGGTTGGCGTATGCGTTTAAACCTTGCCCAAGCATTAATACGCGACGCCGATTTACTATTACTCGATGAGCCAACAAACCACCTTGATTTAGATGCCGTTTATTGGCTTGAACGCTTTTTACGCGCTTACACCGGCACCCTTGTACTTATATCGCATGACCGTGAGTTTTTAGATGCGGTGGTTGATCAAATTTGGCACGTAGATAAGCAACTTATCAACGTTTACAAAGGTAACTACTCGCAGTTTGAACGCCAAAAAGCAGAGCGTTTACTACAACAACAAGCAATGTTTGATAAGCAACAAGATCAAATTGCGCACCTTGAGCAGTTTATAACGCGCTTTAAAGCAAAAGCCAGTAAAGCTAAACAAGCACAAAGCCGTGTGAAAGCACTTGAACGCATGGAAAAACTAGCGCCGGCACATGCCGACTCGCCATTTAACTTTGAGTTTGCAGAGCCAAAAGCATTACCAAACCCACTAATGACAATAGATAAAGCCAAAGCGGGTTATGGTGACGTCACTATTTTAAATAATATAGAGCTAAACCTTGTACCAGGCAGCCGAATTGCTTTACTTGGCCGAAATGGCGCAGGTAAATCAACATTAATTAAACTGCTTTCTGGTGATTTAGAGCCGCAAGCTGGCGAAGTTATTCAGCATCACGGGTTAAATATTGGTTACTTTGCGCAGCATCAGCTTGAATCTCTTGATTTAAAAGCCAGTGCAATAATGCACTTACAACGCCTCGACCCAAAAGCCACTGAGCAATCACTACGTGACTTTTTAGGTGGTTTTGCCTTTATTGGCGATAAAGCCCTTGAGCCCGTAGCCCCATTTTCGGGCGGCGAAAAAGCACGTTTAGTACTTGCCATGTTGGTATACCAAAAGCCAAACTTATTACTACTCGATGAGCCTACAAACCACCTTGATTTAGAAATGCGCCATGCACTTGTTATGGCACTGCAAGGCTTTGAAGGCGCCATGGTTACTGTATCGCACGACCGCCATATGCTTAAAAATACCGCCGATGAGTTTTACTTAGTAGATGACGGCAAAGTAACCCAGTTTGGTTACGATTTAGATGCGTATTACCAGTGGTTACTCAATGCGAATAAAGAAGCGGTTAAAGCGCAGCAAAGCGACGAGCCTAAAGCAAATCCGGGTGTTAACCGTAAAGAGCAAAAACGCTTAGAGGCTGAGTTTAGAAAGGCCACTCAGCCACTTAAAAAGCAAATTGAAAAGCTTGAAAAGCAACTCGATAAATTCACCGCTGAATTAAGTGAAGTTGAAGAAGCACTCGGCGATAACGAACTCTACAACGACGATAACAAAGCCAAGCTTAAAGAGTTATTAGCTAAGCAAGCAACCCTTACACCTAAACTTAACGACGTTGAAGAAGAGTTACTTATGGCACTTGAAGAAATGGAAGAAAAAGAGCAGGCATTCGCCGATGAACTTGCTCAATAGCGACCATTTTTGGCAGTTTGCGTGCACCTTGTACGCAAAGCCTGAGCAACAAACAACCTTGCTGGCACTACAAAACCAGCAAGGAAAAAACGTTAATTTATGCTTATTACTACTTTATTTAGATTCATTAAATTTAAGTATTAATACCCAACAGCTAAACGAGTTAACACAAGTAGTGAGTGAGTTTGATACTCACGTATTACAACCCCTGCGCGCCGCACACAGCTATTTAAAAACTAATCAGAATACGATAAGTGATTACGCTACAATACGCGCAGAGTTACTAAGCACTGAGCTAAAGCTTGAAAAACAACAGCAATGCATGCTCATAAGCACCGCTAACGGTCTTAAATTAAAAACTTCTGATACACCCAACAATATAAAGCTATACGTGTAAGTAAATACATTTCATACATTGTTGAAGTACGCACCGAATCTATAGAACACCCTCTTAAAGCATGATCTAAATCAACTTAACTTCGCACTTACATCTGCTTAAGTAAATAAATTGATCTCGATCACATTGCGACCTGCAAGCACCGCTTATGATTAACCCATCAAAAACGAGGGGAGCAACTTATGAGCGTATTCTTTAGAGACTTTTTTACAGATCCAGTTTTATTTATGTCTTTTGGGTTTTTAACCATTGTTGTTTCTCTGTGTATTTTTTTTGCTTTTTTCTTTCTTAAAAAGATACATGATGCAGAAGTTCCTGAACAAAATTAAGCACGACGCACAAAGCGCCCTATCAGTTACTGATTAGGCGCTTTTTATTCTTTTTGATACACTAGCGATTCTTTTTTGCAAAGTGTGTAGTACAAATATGATCCCACAGTTTAAACCCGCATGGTGGATGACAAACCGTCACGTTCAAACCATAATGCCGCGTTTTTTCCGCCCATTTCATAACACTAGCTACGAACTTGAGCAACTTGATACACCCGATGGCGATTTTATCGAACTTGCTTGGTCACTTCCGCATAACGAAACTGCACCTCTTGCTATAGTCCTTCATGGCCTTGAAGGTAATATAAATAGCTTTTACGCTAAAGGCATGATGAAGGCATTAAAAAAGCAAGGTTATGCAGTTGTGCTTATGCACTTTAGAAATTGCTCAACCGAAGTAAATCGCTTGCCTCGCGCATATCATAGTGGTGATACCGCCGACTTAGCTTTTTTTATTAATCATCTAAAGCAACAATATCCAAATAGACCCATGGTTGCCGTTGGCTTTTCTCTTGGCGGTAATGTACTTGCCAAATACTTAGGTGAACAAGCACTAGCATGTCCTTTAAGCGCGGCTGCGGTTGTTTCTGCACCTTATGATTTGTCGTCATCAAGCGATGTAATTCGTAAAAGCCTAGGTAAAATTTATCAAAAGTATTTGCTCGATCGGATGAAAAAATCAATGCAGCGAAAGCTGCCACAAATTAAGCAGCAAATATCTATCACTACCGATCAATTAATGAACATTGACGACCTATTAGAGTTTGATAACCAGCTAACGGCTCCTTTGCACGGCTTTGAAAACGCTCACGATTACTATCGTCAAGCCAGTGCGATGCCATATTTAAAGCATATTGCTGTGCCTACATTAATTATTCATGCAAAAGACGACCCCATGCTCTCAATTAAGGCCGTACCAAGTAGGCAAGACGTAAGTGAGCATGTTACGCTGCGCATCTCTGACAAAGGCGGACACGTTGGTTTTATTAGCGGTAAAAATCCGTTTAAGCCTATTTTTTGGTTAGAGAAGGCCGTGCCCAGTTATTTTGGGGAACATGTTTTAAATAAAGCGAGTAAAAAGCAGTAATGATCATCCCTTTTGAACAACTCGATAAAGATACGCTATACAACTTAATAGAAAGCTATGTTTTACGTGAAGGCACTGACTACGGTGAAGTAGAGGCAAGCATTGAATCGAAAGTAAACCAAGTTAAGCTTCAGCTTAAAAATGGTGAAGCGATGGTGTTTTTCTCTGAATTGCATGAGTCAGTTACTATTATTTCTAAGGGCGAATTTAAAGCGCTGCAAAGTGAAGAGCATCAAGCGCAGTCGTTTGATTAGTGCACAACACTTGTAACTTTTGAATTGAACGTACACAATGGCTTTTTACCCAAAGAGCCAAAACATGATAAAACTCAGCACTCTAGTGGTAGCCATATCACTAGCTTTAACTAGCCAAGCCCAAGCAGAACAAACAATAATAGCATCTGACAAGGCAATTAAACTCGCTAAAGACACCATTTTAATTGATACCCATATTGACGTACCTTATCGAATTCACGAAAGCTGGGTTGATGTAACCAAAGCAACAACTGATGGCGATTTTGACTATCCTCGCGCTGTAAAAGGCGGTTTAAACGCCCCATTTATGTCAATTTATATTCCTGCGCATTTAGAGTTTGAAGGTAAAGGAAAAAGCTATCAGCTAGCCAATCAAATGATTGATAGTATGGAAGCCATAGCCCAGCGCGCACCCGATAAGTTTGCTATTGCTAGCTCAAGTACTGATATAGAAGAGCAATTTAAACAAGGCAAGCTTTCTATAGCGATGGGTATGGAAAACGGCTCTCCTATTGAAGGGGATATGAAAAACCTTCAGCACTTTTACGACCGTGGCATTCGCTACATTACGCTAGCGCACTCGCAAAGCAACCATATTTCGGATTCGTCTTACGATATACGCCGTAAATGGAAAGGCTTAAGCCCATTTGGTAAAGAGCTTGTCACTGAAATGAATAATATTGGTATGCTAATCGATGTATCGCATATTTCTGATGATGCGTTTTATCAGGTTATGGAGCTTTCTAAAACACCAGTAATTGCCTCTCATTCATCACTTCGTAAATACACGCCTGGCTTTGAGCGCAATATGAATGACGATATGTTATTAGCGCTGAAAAAAAATGGCGGCGTTATTCAAATCAACTTTGGCTCAAGCTTTGTTACCGCTAAAGCAGGTAGTTGGGGCAAGCAATTAAAAAACACAAAAGAGTCAGCTAAAAAAGAAGGCACTAAGTTAAGTAAAGATTTTGATGCTGCGTACCGCGCTAAAAACCCATACCCATTTGCAAGTCTTGAGCAAGTGCTTGACCATATTGATCACGTAGTTGAGCTAATTGGTATTGATTATGTAGGTATTGGCTCTGATTATGATGGGGTTGGCGATTCATTACCTATCGGTTTAAAAGATGTATCTAGCTACCCTAATCTTGTTCAAGGTTTAATGGATAGAGATTACAGCGATAAAGATATTAAAAAGATTCTTAGCGGTAATTTATTAAGAGTTTTAAAACAAGCTGAAGAGTATGCGAAAAAGCATTAAAGCTTTTATCATATATTAGTAATTGGCTAAAAGACCAAGAGCTAACTCAATATAAGCACGGCCTAGCCGTGCTTTTTTTATATCTAAGAGCTCAGTTATTTTCAGCAACCTTTTTCCTCGGGTTTCGTAAAACTCAACCCAAGCTACGGCAATAAAGCTATACCTAGGAGCAAATCACTTTTCTTCAGGCATTAAAAAAGGCCACCTGAGTGACCTTTTTCTAACAATTAACTTAAAAGCTAATTATTACGCTTTGACCGTTGCTACAAAGCACCTACGCCTAAGGTAAGAGCGCCACCTTCATATGACACTTTTCTTCAGGCATTAAAAAAGGCCACCTGAGTGACCTTTTTATAACAATTAACTTTAAAGCTAATAATTACGCTTTGAACGTTGCTACAAAGCACCTACGCCTAAGGTAAGAGCGCCACCTTCATATGACACTTTTCTTCAGGCATTAAAAAAGGCCACCTGAGTGACCTTTTTCTAACAATTAACTTAAAAGTTAATTATTACGCTACGATAGTTGCTACAACACCAGCACCTACAGTACGGCCACCTTCACGGATAGCAAAACGAAGACCTTCATCCATCGCGATTGGTGCGATTAGAGTTACTGTCATCTTGATGTTATCACCAGGCATTACCATTTCTACGCCTTCTGGTAACTGTACGTCACCAGTTACGTCAGTTGTACGGAAGTAGAACTGTGGACGGTAACCTTTGAAGAATGGAGTATGACGACCACCTTCATCTTTAGAAAGTACGTATACTTCTGAAGTGAATGTAGTATGTGGGTTGATTGAACCAGGCTTAGCTAGTACTTGACCACGTTCAACGTCTTCACGCTTAGTACCACGTAGAAGTGCACCAATGTTCTCACCAGCACGACCTTCGTCAAGAAGCTTACGGAACATTTCAACACCAGTACAAGTAGACTTAGTAGTCTCTTTGATACCAACGATTTCAACTTCGTCATTTACGTTGATGATACCAGCTTCAACACGACCAGTTACAACAGTACCACGACCTTGGATTGAGAAAACGTCTTCGATAGGCATGATGAAAGGCTTATCGATGTCACGCTCTGGCTCTGGGATGTAAGAATCAAGTGCGTTTGCAAGCTCAACAATCTTATCTTCCCACTCTTTCTCGCCTTCTAACGCTTTAAGCGCAGAACCAGCGATTAGAGGTAAGTCATCACCTGGGAAATCGTATTCAGAAAGAAGTTCACGGACTTCCATTTCTACTAGTTCAAGTAGCTCTTCGTCATCTACCATGTCACATTTGTTCATGAACACGATGATGTAAGGAACGCCAACTTGACGAGAAAGAAGGATGTGCTCACGTGTTTGTGGCATAGGGCCATCTGTCGCAGCAACTACTAAGATCGCGCCATCCATTTGAGCAGCACCAGTGATCATGTTTTTAACATAATCGGCGTGACCAGGACAATCTACGTGTGCGTAGTGACGTGTAGGGGTATCGTATTCAACGTGAGACGTTGAAATAGTGATACCACGTTCGCGCTCTTCAGGAGCGTTGTCGATTGATGCGAAATCTTTAGCAACACCGCCGTATACTTTTGCAAGTACGTTAGTGATTGCTGCAGTTAGTGTAGTTTTACCGTGGTCAACGTGGCCGATTGTACCAACGTTTACGTGCGGTTTTACGCGTTCAAACTTTTCTTTTGCCATGACGGAACCTATCAGTTTTGTGTATCTAAATTACATATGAAAATAATCCACCAGAGGTAGATTAAGTTAATTTTTTCAAATAGTATTTTCTGACAGATAAAGGAAGTAATCAAGGAGATTCTTAGGACTGGTGCTGATAGGCAGAGTCGAACTGCCGACCTCACCCTTACCAAGGGTGCGCTCTACCAACTGAGCTATATCAGCAACACAAGAACTGGAGCGGGCAGCGGGAATCGAACCCGCATCATCAGCTTGGAAGGCTGAGGTAATAGCCATTATACGATGCCCGCATAAAAATCTGTTCTTAAACTACCTCTAACCGTCAAGAATAAAGTGGTGGAGGGAGCTGGATTCGAACCAGCGAAGGCTGAGCCGTCAGATTTACAGTCTGATCCCTTTGGCCGCTCGGGAACCCCTCCACGATAATTCTCTACTAATTCACTTCCGGTAAAAGGAAAGTGGTGCCGACTAACCGAGTCGAACGGTTGACCTACTGATTACAAGTCAGTTGCTCTACCAGCTGAGCTAAGTCGGCACTGCTTTAGTACGGGGCGAGATATTAGAGTAAGGTTTATTGGGATGCAACTATAAAATTAAAAAAAGTGTAAATTTTTAGTTTAAATGCTCAATATTCACGCGAAAACACGTTTTTTGCACTTTTTTATGTTGTTTTGTTTAGCTGATGCCAGTAATTTAATCCTTTCATTACGAGTAATGAATCAAAAATACTTCCTGCAAATTGCTGCTGTAAAAGTAAGCCATAGCCACCAGCAAAAATTATTTGTACTTTTTGCTCTGTTTTTTTATCCGTTAAGTGCAACTTAGCTTGCTCAATTGCTCCAATGGTTGCGACTAAAGCACCGTTTTTTAAACCATTAGGCGTATTTTTACCCAGTTCATTGGTGAATGGAGTTTTACCGTCATCAAAAACACGTTGAGTATTTTGTGTAAGTGATGAGGTCATTAAATCAAGCCCGGGTAAAATCCAGCCACCTAAATGTAGGCCTTCACTATCGAGCACATCAATTGTTGTCGCAGTACCCGCATCAACAACAATACATACTGTGTTTGGATATAACGTAAAGCCTGCAATAAGCGCAAGCCACCTGTCTATGCCTAAGTTACCCACATGCTCGTAAGCGCATACAAGATTTCCAAGCGTTTTGGTTACCTTGGCCTCAAAGCTAGTAATATTATTACTAGCCGCTTGCACGAGAATATCATTTAGTAAATCACTGCGCCCTACGCACGCATAAATCACTTCGGTTATTTGTAACCAAGGTAGGTTATTTATATCTGCTGGTTGTGCTTGCTCGTTATGCCACAGCACAGCTTTTAGTGATGTATTTCCTACGTCGATCAGTAATCTCATACTTGCGCCTTTCTGAGGGAGACTTCCCCACCGTAATAACTTTTTACTTCACCATCTTGGCGAATTCGTATTCCACCTTGTGGGTCAATACCTTCGCATATTCCACGCCAGCTTCGGTGTCCTGTATTTAGCTCAACATAATCGCCAGCAAACGCATTAAGCGAATTCCATTGCTCATACATATCTTGTAAGCCAGTTTGACGATACTGCACTAAACGCTGCTCTAAATGATAAGTAAGTGACGCCACCAGCTGGTTTTTATCAAGCTTTTGAGTATGTTGATTTAAATCGGTCCACGCTTGGTCTATATTTTTACTAAAACTTTCTGGCATTTGTAAATTAATACCTATACCAATCACTAACTGACAAGGTCCTTGCGGTTGCCCATCTAATTCAACCAATACACCTGCAAGTTTTTGTTTATTTATATAAATATCGTTAGGCCATTTAAGCTCTACGTCAATTTGGTATAACGCTTTAATTGCATCATAAACAGCAAGGCCTACCGCAATTGATACACCCATTGCAGCTTGTAAGCCGTCATCTAAACGCCAAAAATAACTGTAATACAAATTAGCGCCAAATGGGGATTGCCAAACACGGCCGCGTCGGCCGCGCCCTGCTTGCTGCATTTCAGCAACAATAACAGTACCAGACTCAAGCGCTGTTTTAGCCTGTATACGGCGCATAAGCTCGCTGTTGGTCGAATCAATAATAGGGTGTACTTCTACATCGGCAGTATTAGCACCTAGCGCTTTGTAGTGCTGATCAATTTGTGTTTTATTTAAAAGGCCCACCTGACTATTCAAACAGTAGCCTTTGCCAGTCACTTTAAAAATATCCAAGCCCATTTCTTGTAACGTTTTGATATGTTTACTCACCGCAGCTCGGCTAATTCCTAGCTTTTCACCCAAGGCTTGTCCAGATACAAAGCCCCCTTGGTTAAGTGCATTTAAAATAGCGAGTTTGTTTCCATCAGGTGCTTTCATTGCTCAGGCTCCGCGTTAATATGGCATTCGCTGCGCGCATCTATTAAACGCACTTCGTGTTCTAGCATAATGCCGTAACGCGTATAAACCACTTGCTGAATGTGTTTAATCATTTTTATTAGGTCAATACCTTCACTATTTCCGTGATTAACAAGTACTAGTGCTTGTTGTTGATGCACTTCTATACCGGCCTCGCGGTGCCCTTTTAAACCACTTTGATCGATTAACCAACCTGCCGCGACCTTGTGATGACTTTGCCCATATTCGTAATGAGGTAAATCTACAAATTGCTTTAATAGCTCAGCTAACTGCTGGTTGGTTATTATAGGGTTTTTAAAAAAGCTACCCGCATTGGCAAGTGTATATGGGTTAGGTAATTTGCTATTGCGAGTTTGTATTACTTGATCGAACACAGCTTGCGGGGTAATGCTTGAGAGCTGCTGCAAAGGGCCATAACTTAATACTGGTTGCCATTTTTTTGGGAGCGCTAAATGCACTTGCGTGATCACCGCTTTATTTTTGAGAGTATTTTTAAATATTGAGTCTCTGTAAGCAAATTCACATTGCTCGTTATTTAGTGAATGCATAGTTTTAGTGGTTATATCAAAGTACTCTACCAACTCAACAAATTTAGCTATCTCAACGCCATAAGCACCAATATTTTGTACCGGCGATGCGCCAACAGTGCCCGGTATAAGTGCTAGATTTTCAAGCCCGGGTATATTTTTCTCTAATAAATAGCTAACTAGTTGATGCCAGTTTTCGCCTGCAGCAATACTTATTAGTGTGTCGCTCTCACGCTCGGTAATTTTAATACCTTTTAAGGCTATTTTTATAACCGTACCCATGTAGTCATTTAAAAATACGGTATTACTGCCCTCGCCTAGCAAACAAAACGGTGCACTAAAACTTTGCGTTTTAAGTTGCTCAAGCTGAGTAATTTCAACAAAATTTTTGCATTGGCTGTTTAATGCGAATGTATGTAAGGACTGTAATGAATGCGCCACAAAGCTCTCTAAAAATACCGGTAACTAATCGCAATAGTTTACCTCATCGTCGCAAATGTGGCACTAGATTGTAAAAATCACTCAACCCGCCGTGTCAATCGTGATATAAAACCTGCACTTTTTATTTGTGTTCAGAGTAATGATGAAAATTAAACCTCTTTTTTTAAGCCTCGCTATGGCGGGTATGTGTTCGCAAGCAATGGCTAATGCGATAGACCAAAACTCGTATGCTAACCTTGATGATGTTGTTACTACTCACTTAAACCTTGATTTAGATGTCGACTTTGCCGACAAGCAGTTAGAAGGTTTTGTAGAGCATACTCTTCAGTGGAACAACAGCAAAAGTAGAACTCTCGTACTTGATACCCGCGACTTAGACATTGATAAAGTAATGTACAAAGATCAAAGCGGTAACTGGAAAAAAGCGACTTTTGATTTAGCTAAGCGAGATGACGTTAAAGGCTCAAAGCTTACTATTGTGTTTAAAAACCAAGCTGAGGTAGTTCGTATTTACTACAACAGTCGTCCAGAAGCTTCAGGCCTGCAATGGTTAACACCAGAGCAAACGGCAAGTAAAACGCATCCATTTATGTACAGCCAATCGCAAGCAATTCATGCACGTAGTTGGATCCCAGTGCAAGATACACCCGCAATGCGTGTAACTTACTCTGCACGAATTCATACACCAAAAGATATACGTGCTGTAATGAGTGCCGACAACAAAGATGCGCTTTATAAAGATGGCGACTACATTTTTGATATGCCACAAGCAATTTCACCTTACCTAATTGCTATTGGCGCAGGTAACTTAGAATTTAAAGCCATGTCGCGCCAAACAGGTATTTTTGCTGAGCCGACAATTTTAGATGCCTCAGTTGCTGAATTTGACGACACCCAAGCCATGATCGACAAAACAAACGCGATGTACGGCGAATATGCATGGGGTCGCTACGACTTATTAATGCTACCACCAAGTTTTCCGTTTGGTGGCATGGAAAACCCACGCTTATCATTTATTACTCCAACTGTTGTTGCTGGTGATAAAAGCTTAGTTAACCTTATTGCTCACGAGCTTGCTCATTCTTGGTCAGGTAACTTAGTAACTAATGCAACGTGGGAAGATTTATGGTTAAACGAAGGTTTTACCTCGTACGTTGAAAACCGCATTATGGAAGAAGTATTTGGCCGTGACCGTGCGGTTATGGAACAAGCACTTGATTCAGCGTCTTTACGCGCACAACTTAAAACAATTGATGCACCAGATACACGCCTTAATTTAAAACTTAACGGCCGCGACCCAGACGATGCATTCAGCTCAGTGCCTTACACTAAAGGTCAATTATTTTTAATTTACCTAGAAAACAAATATGGTCGCGATAAGTTTGACCCGTTTATAAAAGCGTACTTTAAAGAGTTTTCGTTTAAATCACTTACTACCGCGCAATTTGTTACTTACTTAAAAGCTAACTTAATAGAAAAGTATCCTGGTGTTGTAAGCATGGATAAAGTAAACGAATGGATTTTTGAACCTGGATTACCAAGTGATGCGCCAAACCCTACTTCTGATGCATTTGATAAAGTAGATACAGCAACAGCAGCATGGCTAAAAGGCGACACAACTGCAACTCAACTGCCAACGGCTGATTGGTCTGTGCATGAGTGGCTACACTTTTTAAATAACTTACCACGCGATTTAAGCATAGAGAAAATGAGCGAGCTTGATAGTGAATTTAACCTAACGCAATCAACTAACGCTGAACGTGCGTTTGCTTGGTTTATGCTAGCAGTAGGTAATGGTTATCAACCAATTTATCCTGCGCTTAATAAGCACTTATCAGGTATTGGCCGTCGTAAGTTAATTGTGCCGTTATATAAATCACTTATCACTAATGGTAAAAAAGACTGGGCACAAAGCGTGTACTTAAAAGCACGTCCTGGGTATCACCCTCTTGCACAAGGTACTATTGACGCATTATTTGAATAAATAGCGTTAACTAGACACTAAAAAGGGCCAAATTTGGCCCTTTTGTTTTTCTGTTATTTTGTCACTTTTTCTAAAAAAGCTTTACGCTCTACAGTTGTGGCTTGTTGCCACCAAAAATCAAGCATATTCGCTGCGCTTGGCATCCCCTGACTATTAACAGGCCCTAGTGGCTTATTTGATTTTTGAGAAACAACAGCCGAACTTACCATTGGTTTCATCGGCTTTACTTTTTCCATTTGATTATTGGAAATAACAGTTAAGGGTTCAGGCAATGAACTGCCTTTGGCTTGTAAACTCACCTCTGGTACTTCTGCAAATAGTTTCGCCGACACGGCGTTATCTGCCCGATTAAACACCAAAGTGTAATTTTTCCCAGCTTCAACGGTAACATCTACCCAAAACGGTTCTGACTCAATCACTTCATGATCGTCAAAGCCTTGTTCATATAAGTCGGTATATTTTAATTTTAGCTGATAAGTACCCGGCGCAAGCTCTAAATCATCAACCCGACTAAATAGAGAGCTTTCTATAACACGCTCTCCAACTTGTAATGGCACAAACTCTTCAGGGAAGTGAATATTTTCTGCCATACTCGATACACTAAATAACAGCACTGCCGCACTGCCCATTAATACTGATTTACGCATATTTACTCCTTTAGTTATTTTCAGTTTGACACTGCTATGAAATTTTGTCATTAGTGAGCCTAAATTTCATAATATTTAATTAGGGACATACCATGAGTCAAAATACAATTTTTACAAAAATAATTAATCGTGAAATTCCAGCAGACATTATTTATGAAGATGATGATACCCTTGCATTTAAAGATATAAATCCTCAAGCCCCATTCCATGTATTGATTATCCCAAAAAAAGCAATTGCCACTATCAATGATATAAATGATGAAAATTCATACTTAATTGGCAATTTATATACCGTAGCAGCAAAGTTAGCTAAACAACATAATTTTGCAGACAACGGCTATCGAGTAGTAATGAACTGTAACGAGCATGGTGGGCAAACTGTATACCATATACACTTGCATATGCTTGCAGGGAAAGAGATGGGCTGGCCTCCGTATCAAGATGTTAAAAAGAGTTTTATTTAAATAATGACTTTTATTGTACTCTTTTAATATACGTTAAGTGCTAAATGTTAATATTTCTCATGTTTAACAAACGAAAAACAATTACTTATTTGCAACATTTTATGTTTAAATAATCGTAAAATCGTACTTGTTTTCAAGTAAAATAGCGACTTTCTAATACAAAAGGTGTGGAAGTCGTGATAAACTTAATCAGTCAGCTTTATAAAAGAGTATAAAAATATGAGCAGTTCTGCCTTTTTGTTATTAGATCAAGAGCCAATTAATACTATTGGCATTAACGTTTTAGAACCTTTGTTAAAAACGCAAGGCCTTGACGTAACCACAGGTACAAACATTTTAGATATACCTGAAGGGACTCGATTACTGTTTATTGAAACATCAAGTAAAGATGCATGGGGAAAGCTAAAAGAACAATTAGTAAACCTACGCGTTAAATGCGATATCATATTATTTAACCTAGACGAAAATCCAGAACTAGCTAACCGTGCATTATTAAGCGGTATTCGTGGTGTGTTTTATACGACTGATAACGCCGATGTATTAATGAAAGGTATTCGTTTATTAATGGAAGATCAGCTTTGGTATCGCCGTGATATAATGTGTAACGCATTAAACCGTATGCTGCAGTTTAATAAAGATGCACTTCATAAGCTAACCGAAGGTGATATAGAACCAGTTAAATTAACTAAACGAGAAAAAGCAATTATCTCGTTAATGAGTAATGGTTCTAAAAATAAAGAAATTGCTGAAGAATTAAGTATTAGTCCGCACACTGTAAAAACTCATCTATACAGTGCATTTAGAAAAACTAAATGTCGTAATCGCATTGAGCTATTGTCTTGGGCGCAGCAAAATATACCAGACGAAATTCGTTAAATACGCATTTCGTTTAAATATAAAAACAGACACTTAGGTGTCTGTTTTTATATTTACTACCCACTTGTTAAAACATTACTTCGCTGGAAACTAAATGCTCGACTCTTTCACTCTTTACTTTGCCAGCATAGCCATAGTGGTTGTAATGACCTTGCTTAATTTTTTAACATGGCGAACAAACAAGCAAACTCCAGGTACGCTGCTTTATATTTTTTACCCTATTTTATTACTGGGTTCTGTTATTGGTTTTACCCTTGTTGGTAATACACATAATTTAGTTATTATTAGCATTGCCAGTAGCATGATGTTTGCAGCTTCTATTGTGCATTGCCTATCACTCAGCCAATTTTTAAATTATCACGGTATTGGCTTCAAATTAATCTGCTCATTTACTGCTTTTAGCGCTGTAATGCTCGGTTATTACACCTTTTATGATCCCTCTTTACACGAACGAGTTATTGCATCTGATATACAACATATAGCTGAAGCTATATTTTTATTATTTATATTTATCAAACATGCCCGTGCGCCCTATCCTAATGGCAGTATTGTATACATTATTATATTGACTCTCGTTGCTTTTAGTTTTATTGGCCGCTCGTTATTTATGGACGATATTGAACAAAGTAATCTATTAATTAATGGCTGGTTTAGCTCACTATTATTTTTAAATGGCGTCATTGCACCTATGTTCTATGCTGCAGGCATGGCCTTATTGTGTAATGAACGCAGAGAACAACACCTTAATAAATTAGCGGATAAAGCACAAAAAGACTTAGAAATACGCGGACTATTTCTCTCAACTATTAGCCACGAAATACGCACCCCACTGAATGGTATTTTAGGCAGCGCTCAGCTTGTCATGAACCAAACAAGTGATACCCGTAATAAAGCTTATTGCGAGGCAATTATAAACTCCGCCGAATCACTCAATTTACTCGTAGATAAAGTACTTGATTACGCAAGCCTAGATCAAAGTGATGAAGCACTTTATGAAGAAGATATAGAATTTAAAACATGGCTCAATAATTTATGTCTATTACTGAGCCCACTTGCCGAACAAAAACATCTTAAATTTGAGCTTGTGTGCAATATTCCAGAGCAAGCTTGTTATTACTGCGACCAACAAAAACTTAGGCAAATTATTATTAACTTAGTGGGTAATGCCATTAAATTTACCGACCACGGTGTTGTGAAAATTCAAGTTGATTTAATTTTAGAGAAACAACTTGAACACACCATAAAAATAAGTGTGAAGGACTCTGGCCCAGGCATAGAAAACGACGAGATAGCTTACTTAACAGAACCTTATGTACAAAGTAGCGCAGGTAAAGAAAAAGGTGGAACCGGCCTAGGTTTAGCCATTACCAGCCGTTTGCTTGAAAAGCTTAGTAGCCGACTCGAAATTGCAAGCCAACTCGGTACAGGCAGTGTATTTAGCTTTATCGTCACTTTTACTTTGGGCGAACTAAGTTTAGTAGAGCAGCGACACCAGACTAAAGATTACCTAACAGGCCTTGATGTATTATTGGTTGAAGATTTAGATTTGAACCAAAAAATTGCTATCGAATTTATGGCCGACGATGAGCACAAAATTAAGCTCGCAAAAGATGGGAAAAGCGCTATTGAGCTTATGCAAAAACATCACTTTGATGTAGTGTTACTTGATATGAACTTACCTGACTTAACAGGCCAAGAAGTACTTAAACGCCTAAAGCACATAGATCATAAGAATCAACGAACTCCTGTGCTCGCTTTTACTGCAAGCCTTAGCCCCGACGAAGTAAAAGAATATTTAGAATTAGGAATAAAAGATATTGTTGGCAAGCCTATTAAACACCAAAAGCTTCGCCAAGCACTTAGCGACTCTCAATCAAATCAAACGGCTAATATTACTGTAGAACTTATTGACACTTTGTACGACGAAACCGCAGCAGAGACACTAACCACTTCGTTTAGTGAAGATGAAGTATCGTCTATTTATAACGAATTTGTACTTTCAGCACGAAATAAACTCATTCGTTGCCAAGAGCTTACTACTCAGCATCCAGAGCAATGTATTAAGCTTTTACATCGCCAGGCAAGCACAGCCTTACAGTTAGGTTTTAATCGTTATGGTATAGCGCTAAAAAAAATAGAGCGCCGCTTACTCGATAAAAAACCACACAACAACATGCTTGATGATGCGTTAGATCTGTGGCAACAAAGCTTAGAGCAATATTTAAAGTTTGTGCGCGGGCAGTTAGAGTGAAATTAAAAAAGCGTTAAGGTTTTTTAAATTTCACTTTAAGTTAATCAAATCTTGCTACCTCTTCAAAGTTAAGACCTGTGAAACCATGTGCTTGCAAGGCACAAAAGAGGTTTAAAGAAACATCTTTATCATTTTTACGAGAATCAAAAATATATGTACCTTCAAATCGATCTTCTGGCATTTTAAATATACAGCTATGCTTAGGTAATTTTTCTTTTTTGAATATCGCTTTTTGTAATCCAATATTTAAGCTTGGCAGCATAAAAGTACTCATTTCAACATCTAAGATGCCCTCTATTTTTCGAGTGACATTATAAAAGTACCAGTTGTCATCACCTACATAGAAAGGCAATAACTCTCCCGAATCTTCAAAAATCTCCGCCAATTCATTTGCTACATGATCCCTTATAGCAAGACCCTGTAAATTTATTGCTGCCATATCACCTATAGGAGTCTTTTTTTCTTGATTATAATGCGCACTAAAATTTATTAATGTCGACTCTTTTGATGAACCATCAGGCTTCCATAGGTCAGGTTCACATAAAGCTTCGCTATCAGGAAATATGACTCTGTAATGATTAACATCCGGCGTTATTTTATAAATTACTTTACTCATTAGTACCCATAAACTCCATTCTGTAACGATATAGCGATTGCTTGTAATATCGCGGCACACTCGCTACGTGTATTTGCTAACGATAGTTGATTAGTAATATTTAGGTAATATAACTCTGTATGAATTTTTGCATGATTAGAAGCTTCAGGCATAGCAGGGTGTGGAACGTAATTTTCATTCTTAGGTAAAAAAACACCATTACTTGGATCATCTATTCGGATTTTAAATTTTGCAAGTATCTTTCTGGCAGCCCGAGCCAATTCATGAGTTCCAGAGACAATAGCATGGGTGGCCGTATTAGGTGGTTTTTTCCCAGCTCCTGTTGCAGACATATATCGTGTCATTCGCTGCGGCCGATGTTTTTCTACTAAAAGAGCCTCAGCCGTTGTATTGTTTGCCATTTCTGCATAACGTGAATATGCTAACAAACCAAATTTAACACTTCTAGTCGCTATTTTATTATAAAGACGCGCAGCATGTTGAGCAACCTCAGCTTCAGTAAGCCTACGTTCGGTCTCTTTTAAAGTTTTATCTAACTCATTTGAAATAAGATTTTCAGAATCTCGAAACTTATAAATCACACCTGATTCACGAATACTATCACGTAACCCTTTCAGGAGTTCAGCAGGCTCGATCTGAATAGCTGTCGGCAAAGGTTTATCCATATAATTATTCATTAAACGTCCCTATAATTAAAACTACCGGCATAGTATTTCAAATTAATTTTTATTTCAATCAGTAGCTTTGTTACTCTAAATATGACTACATCATTAAGCAACCACTGTATTTAAATGCCTATCTTCCATATTTATCATCAAATCGCTCTATATCGCTTTCATTAAGTACAGCACCGGTTTGCACTTCAATGACTATTAACGGCTCTTTTTGATTATTAGCCAAGCTATGAATTTTTTTGCGGCGATATAACACGATTGAACTTGCATTAGCGTATGCGCTTGCTCATTAATACATACATCTACAATACCCGAAACCCAATGTTCAGGGCGATGCTGATGGCGCTGCGTCGAAAGCTTAGCACCACTGTTAACAGTAATTTTCTTAACTTTAAAGCCAGTGCCTTTAACCAAAGTACGGTAATTTCCCCATGGGCGAAAAACCACTTGATGATGGTTAAGTTTATCGGTCTGTGTTGTAGCAATTTGCCTAAGTAACAAAGGCAGAGAATCTAGCTAATTTTGGCTTGCAATTAACGTGGCATCATGGGTATGAATAATCGCTAAGTCACTTACTCCAAGCGTGGCAATAGTGTGTTCAGCCTCGTTAATAACTAAGTTATTAGTACTTTTTTTAGCCACATAATTAGCATTTAAACTATTACCGTTTTCATCTTTTTTTGTAAGTGCATCAAGGGATGAAAAACTACCTACATCACTCCATTTTAAATCAACAGACATAACAACTACGCTATTACTGCGCTCTAAAATGGTGTAATCAATTGAATCGCTTGGGCGGGTAAACCCTAAATCTTTAGTAAATAGTGCTACAGCGACACTCATTGCTATTTTTGGCGCAAACCGTTCCAGCAATAGCCGCGCCTTGTTTTATATAGCCATAGCCATAGCCATAGCCATAGCCAGTATATGCCTCTATAGGCGTAAGAGAAAACGTCACTAACTTACCTTGCTCGGCAAGATTTACAGCTCCAGGGAGCTTAGTCGTTGATATATCAAGTTTTTTAATACATAGTGGGCGGCTAATGCGATGGCTGGAGCGGTATTTTTACCTTTGGGTTCGAGTAATAATGCAGTAGGAATTGAGCTTTCAGCCTGCTCGGCGGCAATAAATCGGTGCTGCTCATTACACACTAAAATAGCATTATCAAACAACTCATTAGAAACACGCGCCAATGTACTTTGCAGCAATGACGTGTTTTCATTTAGTAGTGGTAAAAATTGTTTAGGCATTGCTTGGCGAGAAAGCGGCCACAAGCGAGAGCCTATGCCACCAGCTAAAATTACAGGAGTGATTAAAGTGTTCATGATGTATATTAGCCGCCAACAAAAATATCAGCGACTATTTTAACACTTTATTGGCTCTGCGCTAAATTAACGTGTCTATATTAATGTAAAAGGGTCTGCATCTAAATAGGCAGGAAACGCTGCTTTAAACTCATCCAGTGGTGCTTTTTCAAGTGTTATAGTAACTAGTTGCTCAGCGTTATCTTGCGCTTTAGTTAATGCATCGCCTTTAAAGTCGTATACTGCAGTACCGCCATTGTGCGCCACGCCATTACCGTCGTCACCCACTCGATTAACGCCTACTACGTAACACAGGTTTTCCATTGCACGCGCCATAAGTAACGTATCCCAAATATGGCGGCGCACAGCCGGCCAATTTGCTACGTTTATCATTACATCGTAGTCGTTATTATTACGTTGAAATACCGGAAAGCGCAGGTCGTAACATACTTGTGGTAATAGTTTAAAACCGTTGATTTCAAAAACTTTACGCGCTTGCCCTGCTACAACGTAATCGCCCTCGCTGCCTAAGCGAAATAAATGGCGTTTATCGTAATAACTCACCTCACCATCGGGTTTTACCCAATAAAACCGATTCGCTTTTTTATCGCCTTGTGCAACAAGTACCGAACCTGCAATAACCGCACTATGTTTATGAGCCTGCGCCTTTAACCACGTCAGTACTTTACCGTTTTCGGGCTCTGCACAATCTAAATTGATAGCAAAGCCAGTCGAGAATGTTTCGGGCAGTAAAATAAGATCGGGCTGATGCATAATTGCTTCAAGCTGCTTATTAAACATGGCTAAATTAGCATCTTTATCAAGCCAATAAAGCGAGCTTTGCAATGCTGTAATGGTTAAAGTTGACATAATATTTGCGCAGCCTCTATGAGAGTGTTGTCGTTTTTAGCAAAGCATAAACGAATTACCTTGTCGGTTGGTGCCTTTTGATAAAACACACTTAACGGAATAGCCGCAACACCTGCTTGCTCAACTAACCAATGGCAAAAATCAATATCGTTTAAATCCGATACATCACTGTAATCTAACAATAAAAAGTAAGTACCTTGGCTAGGTAAAATTTTAAAACGGCTGTTACTTAAATGGCTCGCTAATAAGTCGCGTTTTTGCTGATAAAACCCGCTTAGCTCATCTATATGCTCACCTTGCTGCTCGAGCATATCGGCAAGCGCATGCTGTGCGGGGGTAAAACTTGAAAACGTAACGTACTGATGAATTTTTCTAAATTCGACAGCTAAATCGGCAGGTGCAATACAGTAACCCATTTTCCAGCCCGTGCTATGAAATGTTTTACCAAAACTCGATATAACAAAGCTTTTGGTAAATAATTCATCATCGCGTAATACACTTAAATGCGGTTGTTCATCAAACGTAATGTGTTCATATACCTCATCGCTTATTACATATAAATTGTGAGTGCTAACCAACTCTTTAAGCTTTTTTATATCATGTGGCTGTAATATTTTACCGCTAGGGTTATGAGGTGTATTTATAATAATTGCACGGGTATTTTTAGTAATTGCTTGGCTTACTACTTGCCAATCAATAGTGTAATTTGGCGCACTTAAAGCAATGTGTACCGACTTTCCACCAGCGAGTTCAATTGCCGGTTGGTAAGAGTCATATGCAGGGTCAAATACAATCACTTCATCACTGGGGCGCACAATTGTTTGAATAGCTACAAACAATGCCTCTGTTGCACCCGAGGTAACAGTAACTTGATCAGCTGCGTTTATATCAACTGCATATTTGCGCTTTGCTAAATCAGCAATTTGTTGCTGTAATCTTGGTACACCACTTGAAGGTGAATATTGATTAACGCCCTGCTGCACATAATAATTTAACTGCGTTTTTAAAAGATCAGGAGCATCAAACTCAGGAAAGCCTTGAGAGAGATTAATTGCCGAAAACTCATTAGCCAACCCGCTCATTTGGCTAAATATACTAACGCCTAAATTTGGTAATTTACTTTCAAACACGTGATGCCCTTAATGATGGTTTTGCGCTTAAAGCGATGCTATCATTGCTTAAAACAGAAGTATAGCCGTCTAAAAACAATTAACTTTACGCTCATTAGTGAGGAATGTATGCAAAACAATACCGCTATTTCACAACTTATTGAAGCCGGAAAATGGGTTAGCCAAAAAGGCTGGGTACCCGCAACAGGCGGAAACTTTTCAGCTCGTACTAGCACTGGCTTTGTTGTTACAGCAAGTGGGCACGATAAAGGCTCACTGACGCAAGCGCATTTTTTGCAATTAGATCACCAAGGCGAGCGCCTAGCAGGAGCTGTAAAACCATCGGCAGAAACACAATTACACCTAAGTTTGTATCAGCTTATACCTGATGCGCAGTGTGTTTTGCATACTCACTCTGTAGCCGCTACCGTACTGTCGCAAATTACCCAAGGGCATCAGCTTGATTTAACAGGCTATGAAATGCAAAAAGCACTGAGCGGCTTTACTTCGCATTTAGAAACGCTGAGCATTCCTATTTTCGATAACGATCAAGATATTGACCGATTAAGCCTGCTGGTCAGTGACCATCATTTACATACACCTATAGAGCATGGCGTACTGATACGTGGTCATGGTTTATATGCAGTAGGACGTAATATTGATGAAGTTCGTCGCCACCTAGAAGCCTTAGAGTTTTTATTTAGCTGCGAACTAGAACGCCTAAAAATAATAGGTATTCAAGCGGGAGTAACTAAATGATTAAAGCCATTTTAACCGACATCGAAGGCACAATAACCCGTATTTCGTTCGTTAAAGAGGTATTATTTCCTTACGCGGCAAAACAGTTACCTACCTTTATACGTGCCAATGCTAATAAACCGGATGTAGCCGAGCAAATTAGTGCCGTAAAAGCCCTTATCGAAAAGCCAAACGCCGATATAGAAGAAGTCATTAGCGCCTTACTTACCTGGATTGATGAAGATAAAAAAATCACTCCACTTAAGCAGTTACAAGGCTTAATTTGGCAAACAGGGTATGAACACGGCGATTTTAAGGGTCATTTATACCCAGATGCATTTGATTTTTTACAAGCTCAACACAACAACGATATTACTTTGTATGTGTACTCATCTGGTTCGGTAAAAGCGCAGCTGTTGCTTTTTAAATACAGTGATTATGGCGACATTCGCAGCTTGTTTTCTGACTTTTTTGACACCAAAGTTGGCGCAAAGCAAGAGCGAACTGCCTATAACACCATTGTTGAACTGTTACCATTTCAAGCAGAAGAAATACTCTTTTTAAGTGATGTAACCGGTGAGCTTGACGCCGCGCAGGCTGTGGGTTTAAAAACACTACATTTAATTCGTGATGGGCAAGCAAGTACTAAAGCACACCCTTATATTAATGACTTTAGCCAATTTAAATTGGAGCAATTAGTATGAGCCAATTAACGGTGTATGCCGACAACGATGCAAACAAGACACTTGTAAGCACATCAGATGCTGATGATATTGCAAAGCAACTAGCTAAAGTAAACGTACGTTTTGAACAGTGGCAAGCAAATGCAGATATTAATGAGTACACCACCCATGAGCAAATTATTAGTGCGTACAAAAGCGATATAGATCGGTTAAAAACTGAAAATGACTATCAAACAGTAGACGTTATATCTCTAGCTAAAGGTAACCCTGGCGCATCAGAGCTGCGCAAAAAGTTTTTATTTGAACATACCCATAGTGAAGACGAAGTGCGTTTTTTTGTAAAAGGCCAAGGGCTATTTTGCCTGCATTTAGGCAATAAGGTTTATCAGGTACTTTGCCAACAAGGCGATTTAATTTCAGTGCCTGAACTTACCCCGCATTGGTTTGATATGGGAAGCGACCCTGAGTTTACTGCCATTCGCTTATTTAACAATACAGAAGGCTGGGTAGCAAAAAGCACTGACTCGTCTATTGCAGAGCAATTTCCACTATTATCGTAAGTTGGTCATTCAAAACCTTGGTCCACACTAATACATAACGTGGACCAAAAATACCGCGAAGTTACTTAAGCTTTATGAGATCGCCATTTTCTACCTGACTTTGGTTATAAACCCCCGTGTCTAACACCCACCCTGTGACCAGCTTTGCCGGCGTTATATCAAATGCAGGGTTATATACATTAGCATTAGTCGGTGCCCATAAAGCCTCACCAAAGCTACCGCTAACCCCGCGCACTTCTTGAGTATTACGTTGCTCTATTTCTATATCATCACCACACGCGGTGTTGGTATCAAGCGTGGTAATAGGCGCAACTACATAAAATGGAATGTTATGAAAATACGCAAGTACGGCTAAATTATAGGTGCCCACTTTATTAGCAAAATCACCATTGGCGGCAATACGATCAGCCCCTACTACTATTTTATCTACCTTACCTGCAGCCATTAAACTTGCTGCCATATTATCGCAAATTAATGTGTAAGGTATTTTCCAGCGCTCAAGCTCAAAGGCCGTTAAGCGGCCGCCTTGTAATAATGGTCGTGTTTCATCAACCCACACATGTACGTTGCCATGTTTTTGCTGCGCTTTGTAAATAACACCCAGTGCAGTACCAATACCAGCGGTTGCAAGCGCCCCTGTATTACAATGAGTTAATATGTTGTCGCCACTATTTATAAGCTCGGCACCACGATTTGCCATTCGTTCACACAGCTCAATATCTTCAATAAACAACCGCTCAGCAGTACTAACAATACCGGCAACATAATCGCTTCGCGTTAAAGCTTTTCGCAATGCCGCCATACAATGCATTAAATTAACCGCCGTTGGACGAGTGGCTTCTAGTTCATTGATTGCTTTTTCAAGCTCACTTTTCACTACCCCTTGCTCAGCTAAATACGCCACTAACAAGCTCGCGCTTAAACCAATAAGTGGAGCTCCACGCACTTTTAAGTTAATGATCAGCTCTTTCATGGTTTCTACATCATGGCACTGATGCCATACCTGCTGGTGAGGTAGTAAATATTGGTCGAGCACACTAAGCGACCCGTTTTCATATTTTAAACTGCTTGCGATTAAATTTTGCATAATGCTTAAGGTATTAAAAATGCGTAACGTTATTTTACACCACTTTGAATAACTCTCAAGTTAGACTTGTAGACATCTAAACATTTAAAGGTATAGAATGCTTAAAAGCTGATTTTTGAGATTAAAACCATGACTAACTATGTTGCTTTTAACGCACAGCGCGCTATCGATTACGTATCGACATTAATTGAATCTAAACAATGTAATTTTTTTGATTCCGGACAAACCTTATCTGCGTATGAGTTTGGTGATGGCAATCTTAATTTAGTGTTTAGAATTACTGATGAGCAAAACAATAGTGTTATTTTAAAGCAAGCTCTGCCTTACGCGCGTTGCGTGGGTGAGTCGTGGCCATTAACACTTGATAGAGCCCGTATAGAAGCACAAGTTTTACTTAACCATGGTGCTATTTGCCCTACTTATACTGCTAATGTTTTACATTATAGTGAAATACAAGCCCTTACTATTTTAGAAGATTTAGGTAATTTCCAAATATTGCGTACTGCACAAAATAATGCAGAGCAATTTCCTAAATTGGCACAGCATGTAGCTACCTACTTAAGCCACACCGGCTTTTATAATTCAGATTTTTACTTAACCGCGCAAACTAAAAAAGCGCTCGTTAGCCAATTTACTAATCCTGAGCTTTGCCAAATCACTGAAGACTTATTTTTTAGCGACCCGTACATTGGGCACGAACGCAATAACTACCCAGATCAACTACAAAGCGAAGTTGATGCAATACAAAAAAACAGCGCATTAAAGTTAGAAATAGCAAAATTAAAAGCTAATTTTTTATCTAACCCGCAAACATTACTTCATGGTGATATGCATAGCGGCAGTATTTTTGTTGATTGTAATAATACAAAGATGATCGATCCTGAGTTTGGTTTTTTTGGTCCTGTTGGGTTCGATATTGGCTCTTTTATTGGTAATTTACTTTTAAATTACTGCGCACAATACGGGCATATTGAAGATTTTGTGGCTCGTCGTAATTACCAAACACATTTACTTAGCTGTATCGTAGACACCTATAGTTTATTTGAGCAGCAATGGCTTGAATTAATACGCACTAAAACAACAGATGAATCACTAGCGCCAGTAGGCTATGCGCAATACTTTATGAAAAACGTATTGCAAGATGCTGTTGGTTACTGTGGTGCTGAGCTAATTAGGCGTACTATAGGGCTTGCGCACGTAAGCGATATAGATAGTATTAGTGATGAGAATGCGCGCCTTACAGTGCAAAAACAAACATTAGCACTAGGCAAGCAACTTATTTTAAATGCACAAACATGCAACAACAAAGAAGCATTCTTTAGTTTATTAATAAGCCAATTAAACTAACAAACATTAAAAAGGCGCTATTAGCGCCTTCTAGTTAGTTAAAACTTACTTGTAGTTTTCGTAAATTTTATCAAGCGGTTCCGAAAGCCCACTTTCTTGCACTATACGTACATGCTCACGTTTTAATTCGCGTGCACTAGTCACACCACAAGAATGAGCTATTAGCCCAGCGCCATAATGAATGTATTTATTATAGTTAGCTACTCGCTGCGCTTTATCAGCTACATCTAAGCCGCGTTGCAAACGCTCGTTATGCGTAGTGATCCCGGTTGGACAAGTATCTTTATTACATTGCATTGCTTGAATACAGCCCAGTGCAAACATATGACCACGAGCCGATACAACAAAATCAGCACCGAGCGCCAATGCCCAAGCAACCTTTGAAGGAACAATTAATTTACCAGAAGCGATTATTTTAATACGATCTCGAAGCCCATGTTTTTCAAGCATATTAACTACAAGCGGTAAACTTTCGCGCAGTGGTAAACCCACCGAATCCATAAGCGGTTGCGGTGCTGCGCCCGTACCACCATCAGCACTATCTATGGTAATAAAGTCAGGTGCAGACTCGATACCACGATGATTTATTTCAGCGAACAACGTTTCTAACCATCCGTATGCACCAATAACAGCTTTAAACCCTGTAGGCTTACCTGTCGCGTTACGTACAGTGGCAATCATATCAAGAATATCGGCTGGATTTTTAATTTCAGGGTGACCATTGGGGCTAATCGAATCTTGCCCTTCTGGTATCCCCCTAATTTTAGCTATTTCGGCATTAACTTTGCGCCCTGGAAGCATTCCACCCTTGCCAGGTTTAGCGCCTTGGCTCATTTTTAGTTCGAACATTTTAACCTGTTCGTGAGCCGCTATTTCTTTAAGCTTTTCAGTACTTAAATTACCGTGCTCGTCTCGTGCACCATACTTAGCTGTACCAATTTGAAAAACAATATCAGCCCCACCTTCTAAGTGATAAGGGCTTAATCCCCCTTCACCGGTGTTCATCCAACAACCTGCTAACTTAGCTCCTTTTGATAAAGCACGTACAGCGGGTTTTGATAACGCACCAAAGCTCATACCTGATACATTAAATAGCGAGTTGGTGGTGTAAGGTGTTTTACAGTATGGACCCAAAGTAACATTACTCGGGTCGAGCGCTTCTTCATCTAAAGTAGGAAACGCACAGTTCATAAACATAACTGTACCCGTTACTTCTAAGCTTTGCGTAGAGCCAAATGCCGCAGTACGGTCAACATCTTTTGCAGCACGATAAACCCAGCTTCGTTCAGCTCGATTAAATGGCATTTCTTCTCTATCTTGCGCAAAAAAGTACTGCCTGAAGAACTCCCCTTGGCGCTCAAAAAAATACCGAAAACGCCCTATCACGGGGTAATTTCGCCTTATAGCGTGCTTAGTTTGTGTAATATCGCGAAAATAAAAAACAATTACAGTAAGCACAACGCACCCGAGTAAAACTATAAACATACTTGCAAATATATCGATACTAAACATTATAAAATTGCTCATTTATGACCCTTGGTGATTTTTAAAATAAAACCTAATAAGTACTGACCGCTTTAATGAACTAAATGGCTCATCATAATTACTAACCTGCTTACTTAAAATAAATACAACTACTTACCAACAGAGTACTAACTTACATAGCTATAAAAACAACTCAGTACCCATTTTTAAAAATTATACTTATTTACTTTCCAGCTTAACTGATTCATTTTTTATATACATACGTACTTGTGTTTCTAGCACTGATAAAGGTACTGAACCATGGCGTAATATTTGATGATGGAATTCACGAATATCAAAATTTTTCCCAAGCGCTTGCTCTGCCTCAGCGCGTAAACGTTTAATAGTTAACTCACCAATTTTGTATGACAGTGCCTGTGCTGGCCACGATATATAACGATCGGTTTCCGTTTTAACATTATGCAGCGAAAGCGCGGTGTTTTCGCTCATAAAGTTCATAGCCCGATCTCTACTCCAGCCATACATGTGCATTCCCGTATCAACAACTAAACGTGCTGCTCGCCACATTTCATAAGTTAAGCGACCAAAACGGCTATATGGGTCTTGATAAAAGCCAGCTTCTAAGCCCAAGTATTCAGAGTAAAGCCCCCAACCTTCGCCAAATGCCGAAAGGTAAGCATCACGACGGTAGCTCGGTAGATTTTCAAGCTCGGCATTAAGTGATATTTGTAAATGATGTCCTGGTACTGCTTCGTGCAGAGTCAACGCTTCTAAAACATAGAGAGGGCGCTTATCTAATGCGTAAGTATTCACCCAATAATAACCTGCTTCATCATCTCGATTAGAGCCAGAATAACGGCCTGTTGTGTATTTAGGAGCAATATTGGCTGGTACGGGGGCTACGCCATAAGGTTTACGTGGCAAGGTATGAAATAGCTTAGGCAGCTGTGCATCCATTTTTTTAGCAATATAAGATGCTTCTTTTAAAAGCTGCTCTGGTGTTGTGGCATAAAATTGTGGATCCGTACGTAAAAAGTGAATAAATTCGGCGAATGTGCCTTTAAAACCTACTTCAGCTATTACGTCCTCCATTTCACTGCGAATTCGAGCGACCTCTTTTAATCCAAGTTCATGAATCTCTTTAGGCGTCATGTCGGTAGTAGTGTAATACTTAGCTCTGTTTTTATAAAATGCCTCGCCATTAGGTGTATCTGATATGCCAACGCTTGTGCGTGCACTAGGTCGATACTGCTGCGTAAAAAACACTAAATAATTTTTATAAGACTGTATAACATCTTCTTTTATAATGTTTTTAGCTTTTTGTTGTAGTGCCTTAAATTCACTATCGCTCAAACCAGCAGTATTAGTTAAAAAAGGTTTATAAAACTCAGATGTAGTTATATCGTCAACAATGTAAGCATTAATTGAATCTTCGTAACCCTCTAGCACAGCTTTAGGTTGAGTAAGGCCCGTTTCTATCCCTTTTTTCATCCAATATATGTTTTGTTCAAAAAACCGCGGAACTTGCGCCAAACGTGCAAGGTATGTATCGAAATCTTGCTGATTTTTATATTGAGAGCTATTGATGATGTATGATAATCCAGAGTGAAAACCATACTCTGATGTAAGCGGCATATAATGCGCATTGAATATATACTCATCAACGCTGTTTTGTACTTGTGCTCGAATAATGCTGAAGTTTATTTGATTTTCATCACTTAATTTATCAATGCTGACGGTATCTAAATCGGCAAGTAACTGTGTTTTATTCTTATATTCTTGCGCTAAAAATTCGGGCGATAGATTTGGTAACAAGTAACCTTTAACCCCTTTTCCATTGCTATAAGGATTAATGCTTTGTCTGTAATCAACAATGCTTTTGGCTATCTGCGTAAACTGTTGATCTGCATTTTGCGTTGTTATTTGACATGCACTTAATGAGCATAAAAACATGAAACCAAGTAAAGAATGGCGCATTGGCCGCTGTAAAAAATGATTCATTGCAATTTAACTTGACGATGTAATAGATATCACAAAGCTATCGTAGGCTAAATAAATAGCAAGTAAATGAGACCAATCAACGGTTATAAACCTTACTAAAACTAAGTGTATTTCGAGAGTAAAGTATATCAACAGAAGTAAAAACAAGCTTAATTGATGAGAAAAGCAGCTATTGAGTTGTTAAAATGAAAATTTAAGTTCCGTAACTCTTTTTTTACTTTTAAATAACCGCCATAACGATTACTGTAGTAAAAAATAATAAAAGCTCGGATGCATAACCGCCTCACGGAATGAGATATTTAAATTAACTCTTATGCGTACTCAGTTGGTATTTAAAAATGATGTTCCATGATTCCATGGCAATTGCACAAGAAAAGATGACTAAAGTGTGTGTGTTTTTAGAGCGTTATGCGCTGCCGCCAACCCCGCTTAATTTTCAAGTAATTTATACCTATATTAGCCAAGCCAATATAAACCTTAAAAATGCACTAGAACGTGCGATTGCAACAGAAGAAAATATAGACAGTGTTTTAATTGAACAATTATATTTTCAATTTTTAAATGAAGGGCACACAACTCAAGTCTCGATGATTCAAAATGTTGACGGTATTATCGGGTCACTTTCTCGAAATGCTCAAGCAACAGAAAAACAAATTATCCGCTTTGCTGATCAAGTAAATGAATGTGTACATACGCTTGATGAAAACAGTATAGAACAAAGCCGTAAAGCCCTTAAAATCCTCAATACACAAACCGTAGAGTTACTAGAGCAGCATAAACAATTTAAGAAAGAACTTAGCAAAGCTAAAAAGTTACACGAAAAAACGCAAAAGCAATTAACTCAGCTCCGAAAGCAGCATATAGTAGATAGCCAAACGGGCCTTTATAAACGTCATTATTTAACTCAACAAACCCAAGTTTGGACAAATCAAGAAAAGTCCATTTGTGCCATTGCTGTTCAAATAGATAACCTTGATCACTTTGTTGATAATTATGGTGATATTCTTGGTGAAGTTATTTTGAATAAAGTCGCTAAGCAAGTACAAAAGTATGTATTCCAAAGCGGTTTACCTGGACGGACTGCTAAAGACCAATTTACTATATTACTCGCCGACATTGATCCTGAAACGGCAACTTTAATAGCCGAAAAAGTACGTAATGGGGTAGAAAAGTTGCGATTTGTTAGCTCAAAAAGTGGCACAAAACTACCCGCTATAAACTTATCATTAGGTATTGCACAGCATCAGCAACAAGATGACTTTAATCAACTTGCTAAAAAAGCCTCAAATGCAGCTTTTAAAGCTCGATCTCTTGGGCAAAGTTGTTTTATTGCGGGGCATTAAATCACCTGATAAATCATATTCAAATTGCACCTGCAGTACACAATAAAGTACACTAGTGCTTATTGCCACGATAGAGATTAATCATGAACGAAACACCGCAAAAGACCACGCATTTTGGCTATAAAACGGTAGCTGAAAACGACAAAGCCTCAATGGTTGCAGACGTATTTCACTCAGTTGCAGCAAAATACGATGTAATGAATGATTTAATGTCTTTTGGTGTGCACCGCTTATGGAAACGTCAAACTATTGCCAGTTCTGGTGTTCGCAAAGGCCATCATGTACTTGATTTAGCTGGCGGCACTGGTGATTTAACGGCTAAATTTAGTCAATTAGTCGGTGAAACAGGTCAAGTTGTTTTAGGCGATATTAACTCCTCAATGCTCAAAGTGGGCCGTGAGAAGCTGCATAACTTGGGTCTTGTTGGTAATATTGACTACGTACAAATGAACGCCGAAATGCTGCCATTTCCAGATAATAGCTTTGATGTGATCACTATTGCTTTTGGTTTACGTAATGTAACCGATAAAGACAAAGCACTTCGTTCTATGTACCGTATTTTAAAGCCAGGTGGTCGCTTACTAGTGCTAGAATTCTCCAAGCCTGAGCATGAAGTACTAAGTAAAGCTTACGATTTTTATTCATTTAATTTATTACCAACAATGGGCAAACTAGTTGCTAACGACAGCGAGTCGTACAAATATTTAGCCGAATCGATTCGTATGCATCCAGATCAAGATACCCTTAAAGCAATGATGGATGACGCTGGCTTTGAACAAACAACTTATCAAAACCTAACAGGTGGTATTGTTGCACTTCACCGTGGTTTTAAATACTAAGGCAGAGTGATATGGCGCTTGAACAAGTAACTGAAAAAAATAATGATAGGTCAACCACATCTACTTTTTTCATGTTGCCTAACTTTGTACTTTCGCTTATCGAGCATGTACTTAATCAAGCACTTAAACTCGACCCAAAGCTTTCAAAAAAACTAAATGAAGTTAAAGAGCTGCGTTTAGTTGTTGAAGTAAGAGATTGGCAACAAACAATCCAACTCGTTTTTGCTGATAAAAAACTACATTTATATACCGCACAAAGCAGTGATAACGCTGATTGCATGATAAGCGCCGATATAGATACGCTTATTGCGCTAAAAAATCCAGCGATGCTTACCCAGCTAATACGCCAAGATAAACTCGACCTGCAAGGTGATTTGAATATTGCCCAAACTTACAGTAACGCATTTTCGAGTTTAGATATTGATTGGCCAGAACAACTATCAAAGCATATTGGCGATGGCCCGGCCCAGCAACTTTATTTACACTTAACCTCGCTCAAGCAGCAAAGCAGTAAAGTAAAAAAGCAGTTAGCCACTACACTTACTAGTTTATGTCAGGATGAGCTTGCTATAACTATTCATCCCTTAGAGCTTGAGCAATTCAAACAACAAAACCGAGTAATTAAAAGCCAAGTTGCTGCTATTGAGCAGCGTATAAACGCCTTATTAAACATCGTAACCCGCTAAGGATTTTTTGTGTCGACTGCACGATTGTATTACATCACTAAAACACTACTTAGCTACGGGTTAGATGAGTTAGTCCCTAAGCATAAAACGCCCTGGTTTGCCAAAATAATGCGTGGAAGCTTTTTTTGGCTACGCAATCAGCATAAAGAAAAATCAGTAGGGTTGCGTTTACGTCTTGCATTACAAGAGCTTGGTCCTGTATGGATTAAGTTTGGCCAAATGCTCTCCACCCGTCGCGATTTACTACCACACGATATAGCCCTAGAGCTCGCGTTTTTACAAGATCAGGTACAACCTTTTGAAGGTGAACTTGCACAAGAAATCATTGAAAAAGCACTCGAAATTAATGATATAAGTGAATTATTTAGTGAGTTTTCACAAGCACCGCTGGCCTCGGCATCTATAGCGCAAGTCCACACAGCAAAACTTATTGATGAGCACAACATTGAGCAAGATGTTGTAATAAAAGTTATTCGTCCAAATATTCATGAACAGATTAATGCTGACTTAGCGTTAATGGAGAAGCTCGCTAAAGTACTTGCCAAAGTACATAACGAGTCAAAGCGCCTGCGCCCTGTAGAAGTTGTTAAAGAGTATAAAAAAACACTCCTTGATGAACTCGACTTAATGCGAGAAGGCGCTAATGGCATTCAGCTTAAGCGTAACTTTGAAGATTCTGATTCTCTTTATATCCCTGCAGTTTATAGCGATTATAGCCGCCATAATATATTAGTGATGGAGCGTATTTACGGCATACCTGTCTCTGATACTGATGCACTATTAGCACAAAATACTAATATGAAATTACTTGCTGAACGCGGTGTAGAGGTGTTTTTTACACAAGTATTTAGAGACAGTTTTTTTCATGCTGATATGCATCCTGGCAATATATTTGTCTCTCGCGAACATCCTGAAAACCCAAAATACATTGGTATAGATTGTGGTATTGTTGGTACGCTTAATAAAGAAGATAAACGCTATTTAGCTGAAAATTTCATTGCCTTTTTTAATCGTGATTATCGCCAAGTTGCCCAGCTACATGTTGATTCAGGTTGGGTACCACCCGATACCAGCATTGAAGAATTTGAATTTGCGATTCGTACAGTGTGTGAGCCTATATTTAACAAGCCACTTGCTGAAATTTCATTTGGTCATGTGCTTGTTAATTTATTTAATACCGCACGCCGCTTTAATATGCAGGTACAACCTCAACTCGTACTACTACAAAAAACTTTATTGTATGTTGAAGGGTTAGGCAGACAGCTTTACCCGCAACTGGATTTATGGAAAACAGCTAAACCCTTTTTAGAAGACTGGGTAAAACAACAAGTCGGCCCATTATCTGTATTGAAACAAATGTATGCTAATTTACCTTTTTGGGCAGAAAAAATGCCCGAGCTACCGGATTTAATTTATCAAAATTTAAAGCGAACTCCTCGCACTCAAGTACAAATACAAAAGGTATCTCAAAAACCTTTAATCTTGGGCTTGTTTGGTAGTGCGACAATAATCATGTCAGCTCTTTGTTATTTACAGCACGATTTAATTGCTGCCAGCATCGCTATTAGCTGCTCTGCTGTTAGCTTTATAACTGCATGGCGCAGCGCATAAACTAAGTGCTATTTGCGTTATTGAGCGTATAATTAGTATTTAAAATATACATTTAATCATTTTATAGACTGGAGATAACCATGGGTTTTGGTGGTATTAGTATTTGGCAATTATTGATTGTACTAGCAATCATCGTTCTTCTTTTTGGTACTAAAAAGTTACGTGGAATGGGTGGGGACTTAGGCGGTGCTGTTAAAGGCTTTAAAAAAGCCATGTCTGATGAAAAAAGTACAGAACAAGACACTACCGAGCAAATCCAAAAATCAGAAAATGCAGCTCCAAACGATCCAGCTAACGCTGAAAAAACCAAAGATAGTAATAAGGTTTAATTAGCATGGGAATGTGGGAGCTTGTTATTGTTCTTATTGTTGGTTTAGTGGTTTTAGGCCCTGAACGCTTGCCTGTGGCTATAAGAACAGTGAGCCGCTGGATTAAAACAGCCAAGTCGCTAGCTAATTCAGTTAAAGCCGAAGTCAGCGAAGAGCTACGCGTACATGAGCTGCATGAAAACCTTAAAAAAGCAGAGCAACAAAACTTAAAAGACTTAAGCCCTGAACTGCAAAACTCGTTGAGCGAGCTACAACAAGCAGCTCAATCAGTTACCCACAGCTATAAAAAACAACCGCCAAAGACAGAAAACAACCAACATATTGATGAAAAAAAGTGAAATTAATTTCCTTTTCAATGGTCAACTTACTAAATGGTATAAATAATAATGGTTGAGCAAGTAAAATCGGGGTTTGTGGCTCACTTAATTGAGTTACGAGATCGACTTATAAAAGCACTATTGAGCATTTTCGTTATTTTTATTGCCATAGTGTATTTTGCAAATGACATTTACGCTTTTGTTGCACAGCCGCTAGTCTCACATTTGCCAAGCACTGCAACTATGATTGCAACTGATGTGACAGCACCTTTTTTCGCCCCTTTTAAACTGACTTTATTTGTCGCTTTATTTGCATCTATTCCATGGATATTACATCAAATTTGGGGGTTTATCGCACCAGGGTTATATCAGCACGAAAAGAAAATGCTCATGCCTATTCTCGCCTCTAGCATAATACTGTTTTATGGTGGTATAGCCTTTTGTTACTTTGTAGTACTGCCAATTATTTTAGGCTTTTTTACAAGCGCAGGTCCTGAGATGATGACTCTTGCGCCCGACATAAGTAGTTATTTAGGATTTGTATTAAAATTATTTTTTGCTTTTGGTGTCGCGTTTGAAATTCCAGTTGCCATTATGCTGCTATGCTGGAGTGGCGCAACAACGACAACAAGCTTAAAAGAAAAACGCCCTTATATCGTGGTAGGTGTTTTTGTAGTCGCGATGTTTTTAACACCGCCTGATGTATTATCACAAACATTACTAGCGTTTCCGATGCTGCTTTTGTTTGAACTAGGCTTAATTTTAGCGAAATTTTATACCGCTAAACCACAACAAGAATCTGAGGAATAAAATGAAAAAACAACTACTCTCACTATTGGTTTTATTAAGCGCACCCACATTTGCTGCGCAAACAGAAATTAACACTCAAGCATTACAAGCATGTAGCTTTATTGAAAACGACTTTAACCGTTTACTATGTTACGACAATACTATTGCGGGTAAATCGCTAACCAAGCCATCAGTTGCAAAAGTTTTAGCACCACCAACAACAAATACTAACGTGCCAATACCTACTCCAACACAGAAAGCGCCATCAGTTGCAAATGCCGATGATTTTGGTTTAGAGCATAAAGAAGTACACAAAGAAAAAGATACTGAAATTAAAGCTACAATTACCTCAATAGAGAAAGCAGCTTATGGTGAGCTCATTATTAATTTAGATAATGATCAACAATGGCGTCAAATTGGCTCTGATAGTATGCGCTTAAAAGAAAGTGATACGGTTGTTATAACTCGTGGTGTTTTTAACTCATTTTTATTAAAAAAAGCGAACCAAAATCGCTCTATTCGCGTTAAGCGCACTAAGTAATGTCGTACACCTTAATTGATGCTGGTGTTAATTTAACTAACCATCAGTTTGATGAACAGCATCAAGAGATTATTAACCGCGCCAATAGTGCAGGCGTTAACAACATGCTTATTATTGGCTGTGACATAGCAGGGAGTGAACAATCTCTTGAGCTGGCTATAAAGTATCAGCAATACTCTACAGCCGGCATACACCCTCATGATGCAAAATCAGCCACCAGCGAATTAGAGACTCAATTAAAACACCTTGCAAAGCACGATGAGGTGGTTGCTATTGGCGAATGTGGGCTTGACTATAATCGCGATTTTTCACCTAGAGATATTCAGCGTAGCGTCTTCAGGCGCCAGCTTGCTGTAGCCGAAGATTTAAATTTACCTGTTTACCTACACGAACGTGATGCCAATGAAGATATGCTTAAAATACTTAATGAATTCAAAGTACGCGGTATACTTCACTGCTTTACCGGTAATGCTAGCTCGTTAAAAAGTTATCTAGATTTAGGGCTTTACATTGGCATTACTGGCTGGGTATGCGATGAAAGACGTGGGAAAGAGTTACAACAATTAGTCCCTCACATTCCTTTAGAACGCTTGCTACTCGAAACTGATTCACCTTTTTTAATTCCGCGCTCGATTAAGCCTAAACCCAAATCACGTAAAAATGAACCCGCATTACTTCCACATATTTGCCAAACTGTCGCTCAACTGTATAAAATTGAAGCTGAAACTGTAGCAACTCAAACTACAAAAAACTTTAATCACATTTTTGCTCTAGAGACACGTTAATGATAGTTGCAAAAGTTTTATTTAGCCTACTTACCCTAGTATGTGTATTTAACGCTTCTGCAAATCCCATTGTAATAAGCCAAAATTTTAAATCCCAAAATATCATAAATTTAAACTATTCTTTTGAACCAACTTCGCTTTTAGAAGCTCGAAATAGTAATTTGAAAAATTGGCATTCACTTAAAAATAGCTCATTAAACTTAGGGTTAGAACAACGACCAGTATGGCTTACATTTACAATAAAAAACACACTCAACAGTGAAGTTGAGCCACTACTTTCAATAGATAATCCTCTCTTAAATAAAGTTCAGGTTTTTCATTTACACAATTCTGAGCTGCTTTCACAAACACAAATAGGCGACGCCTTTGTGCTTTCTCAGCGCCTAATAAAAAGCGAATCTTTATTAGTTAAATTAACATTGCCTGCAAACACAACAACAACTGTGATCATCAAAGTTACGGATAGTGCGGGGTTACGAGTACCTTTAACTTTGTGGCAGCAAGATAGTTATTTAGCTTACAAAGGTAAACTAAATTTAATATATGGTTTGCTCATTGGTTTTGTATTTTCGTTAGCCTTTAGCTGTCTTGTTTTATATGGGTTCTCACGCAAGCTCTATTTTGCTTGTGCTGGTATGATAACGTTGACGTTAGGTTTATTACTCTCCTATTTGTGTGGATTTGGCTTGCGTTTTTTTCATCCAAACCTAACGGGTATTCAGCAACTAATGAGCTCTATGTTACTGATGCTTATTACCTTGTTGTTTTTACCTTTACAGCAACTCATTTGCCAACCTAAACGCTCTACGCTGTTAAAGGTACAAACGATAATAACCAGCCTATTTGCCATTTCATTACTATGTGTTTGGCTGCTACCTAACTTAATCGTTACTTTATTTAGCCTTGTAACTATTCCTATTATTTTGTGCTTTTATATTATCACTACACTTATATGTACTCGTAGTGACCCATCCAAACAAAATAAAGGCCTTTTACTGACTTTAATCTTCTTCCTTATAGTTATGGCCTACTTTATTGCTACAGCAATGGGCTGGTATTCCCTTGGTCAGAATAGTTTAGTTATTGTCTTTATTTGCTTTTTTAGCTGTATTTTTTGTTTGTGCTATACCGTAATGGAAAAGTTTATTTTGCAACGCGACCAACAAATAGTTACACAGCAAACCTTGATTGCTAAAAATACGGCGCAAGATACACTCTTAAACGAACGTCTAGCGTTACAAGAGAAAGCTCGCCGAGAGTTAGAAGCGCTTGTCGACGAACGAACCTTTGAACTGCAAGTAACCTTAAGAGAGCTTGAAGAGAAAAATAGAGAGCTTGAGCAACTTAATACTGAAGATGCTTTAACCGGTATAAAAAACCGTCGTTTCTTTGATAAGAAATTAATAATGGAGCTTCGTCGTTCTCGCCGAGAGCAAACGCCATTAAGTATTATTATGCTTGATATAGACCGCTTCAAAACAATTAATGATACGTATGGTCATTTAACTGGCGATCAGGTTATTAGAGCGGTGTCAGATATTATAAAAAATAATCTAAAGCGTCCACTTGATGAAGTTGCACGCTACGGTGGCGAAGAATTTGTAGTGCTGCTTCCAAATACACCAAATGAAGGCGCGTTAGATATTGCAGAACAAATACGCGAAACAATTGCGCAAAGTACTGTAATTGTTGCTGGCACTGACATTAAATTTACAATTAGTGCTGGTGTTTACACTAGCGTCGCAGATGATCTTAACACCCCCGAAATATTTACCGAGCACGCTGATAAAGCCCTCTATTACGCTAAACAGCACGGTCGTAATCAAGTAATTAATTTTCCAATTCCACAGTAGGAGTATTCTAATATGGCCCAATCAGGACTAGACCTTTTTCCGTATACTCGTATGCGCAGAATGCGTAGAAGCGATTTTTCTCGTCGTCTAATGGCTGAAAACCAACTTAGCGTAAACGATTTAATCTACCCCGTTTTCGTACTTGAAGGTAAAAATCGTCGTGAAGCGATTGAATCAATGCCCGGCATTGAACGTTTATCAATAGATTTATTGCTTATTGAGGCAAAAGAGCTCGTTGAGCTCGGCGTGCCAGCCATTGCAATCTTTCCGGTAACGCCTACAGATAAAAAGTCATTATTCGCCGAAGAAGCTTACAATGAAGATGGTTTAGTGCAGCGAACTGTTCGCGCTTTAAAAGAAGCTTACCCTGAACTCGGTGTAATTACTGATGGTGCACTTGACCCATTCACTACACATGGGCAAGACGGCATCATTGATGACTCAGGTTACGTCATCAATGATGTAACAACTGAAATATTGGTTAAACAAGCACTTTCTCATGCACAAGCTGGAGCCGATGTTATCGCTCCTTCAGATATGATGGATGGCCGTATTGGCGCAATTCGTGAAGCACTTGAAGCGGATGGCTTTATCCATACTCGCATTATGGCTTATTCAGCTAAGTATGCCTCTAGCTATTATGGTCCTTTCAGAGATGCAATAGGTTCTGCAGGGAACTTAAAAGGCGCTGACAAAAAGACCTACCAGATGGATCCTGCAAACTCTGACGAAGCAATACGTGAAGTTGCATTAGACTTACAAGAAGGCGCTGATATGGTTATGGTTAAACCTGGCATGCCTTATTTAGATATTGTACGTCGCGTAAAAGATGAATTTGGCGTGCCAACTTTCGCCTATCAAGTTAGCGGCGAATACGCTATGCACAAAGCCGCAATCGATAATGGCTGGCTGAACGAGGAAGCAACAATAATGGAATCTCTCTTGGCATTTAAGCGAGCTGGTGCTGATGGTATTCTGACTTATTTCGCTAAACAAGCTGCACAATACTTAAAAAGTAAATAATGTAATACAATAGTCACAATTTCGCTATTTTTGCTTTCATTTTATTTACTTATTGTATTTTATTTGTAATAAATTTTCCTTAAACTAAGTGTCCCATTTGGGACACAATACACGGGAAAAAAATAATAATGTTTAAAACAAAAATAACGCCACTAGCGCTTGTTATAGCAAGCCTTAGTGCACCAGCCTCCGCTAATCTTATCATTTCGGAATATGTAGAAGGTAGTAGCAACAATAAAGCAATTGAGCTTTATAATAACTCGACTGATTCGTTATCACTTGCTGGCTATAAATTAAATTTATATGTGAACGGTAAAACAACGATACAATCTACGCTCGACTTATCAGCTACTTTACCTGCCAACGGAACATATGTAATCGTAAACCCAAGTTCAAATGATGAGCTAAAAGGTAAAGCTGATTTAGAGCATAGTGTTACAAGCTTTAACGGTGATGATGCATTAGTTCTAATTCAAGGCGACACTGTCATTGATAGTTTTGGTCAATTTGGTACGGATCCGGGCTCTTATTGGTCTGAAGGTGGCGTACAAACACAAAATAAAACACTTCGTCGCAACGATAGCGTCCTCGTTGGCCGTACCTCGCCAAGCGCTCCTTTTGACCCAAGCGAAGAATGGGTGCAATTTGACCAAGATGATTTTTCTGGTTTAGGCGTATTTGGTAGTGACTCCGCTCCAGTACCAGAACCTGAGCCACTAGATCCATTAGTATGTGGTGCAGATAAAACATTGATTAGCGCTATTCAAGGCGATGGTGCAGCAAGCCCTCTTGTGGGTAGTGTTGTTGAACTTGAAGGCGTTGTAACAGCAGACTTCCAAGGCGACGATGAATTAAAAGGCTTTTTTATAAGCTCACTTGCTGCAGATATAGACGCTAATCCACTGACTTCTGAAGGCCTGTTTGTTTACTTTGCAGATACTGACGTAAGTGTAGGCGACCATGTACGTGTGCAAGGTACTGTTGAAGAATATTTTGATGCAACACAAATCGGCAGCGTAAGCCAAGTAGCTGTTTGTGATACTGGCTTAGCTTCAGCCGCTACAAAAATAACTTTGCCTTTAGCTGATGCAACTTATTTAGAATCGTTTGAAGGTATGCTAGTAACGCTAGAACAGCCATTAGTTGTTACCAATAACTTTGGCCTTGGTCGATATGGTGAAGTTGAAGTCGCGACTGAGCGCTTGTATCAAGGTACGCAAGTTGCGTTACCTGGTGATACTGCTAACGCAGTTGAAGCCGAAAACTTAACTAAGAAAATATTAATCGATGATGGCTCAACTGTTCAAAATCTAGATCCTACAGCCTATCCAACTCCTGGTTTATCAGCAGAAAATACATTACGTACTGGTGATACAGTAAATACAGTGACTGGTGCACTTGCTTATAGCTTTAGCCTTTACCGAATTCACCCAACTGTAGCACCTCAATTTATTGCAACAAATGCACGTAAAGACGCACCTGAACTTAATGCTGAGGCAGATTTACGTGTAGCAAGCTTCAACGTACTTAATTACTTTAATGGTGATGGCCAAGGTGAAGGGTTCCCTACGAGTCGCGGTGCAGATTCTGAAGCTGAATTTATTCGTCAAGAAGCCAAAATTGTAAGTGCTATTAGCGCAATGCAAGCTGATGTTGTTGGTTTGATGGAAATCGAAAATGATGGTTTTGGTGAATTTAGCGCTATTGCTAGCTTAGTTAATGCATTAAACGAAGCTGATGCAGCTAACCAGTATGCATTTGTTGACTTTGGTCTTGATCAAATCGGTACAGATGCAATCACGACTGCGTTGATTTATCGTGCTAATAAGGTAGAAGAAGTCGGTACTGCCGCTATTACTACTGATGCACCATTTGATTTTAGTAATCGTACTCCTATCGCACAAAGCTTTAAATCTTTAGCAACTGATGAAGTATTTACTGTAGCCGTAGCGCACTTAAAGTCTAAAGGTGGTTGTGGTAGTGCAAGCGGTGCGAACGAAGATCAAAATGATGGCCAAGCTTGTTGGAATGAAATACGTACACAAGGTGCGAATGCATTCGCAGATTGGCTTGATAGCAAACCAACGGGTGTTGACGACGAAGATACTATTCTAGTTGGCGACATGAATGCTTACGCAATGGAAGATCCAATACGTGCGTTTGCTGATAAAGGATATAAAAATGTAGTCGCAGAGCTTGATGGCAATACTCTTGCTTACTCTTATAGCTTCTCTGGCCGTGCTGGTAGCCTTGACCATGCAGTAGCTAGTGCATCATTACTTAGCAAGGTAGTATCAGCTAAAGATTGGCATATTAATGCAGATGAACCAATTTCGCTTGATTACAATGTTGAATTTAAAAGTGATGCTCAACAATCAAGTTTATATTCTCAAAGCGCATACCGCGCCTCAGATCATGATCCTGTAATTGTTGATATAAAATCTGAAATTACGCTAACACCAGAAGAGCAAACACCAGTTATTACAGCGAATCAAACGTTTGCTATTGATGAAAATAGCGCGATTGGGACAGTAATTGGTACGCTTGATTTTAGTGATCCTAATGCAGATGAGTCACCGGTTATTAAATTTATTGTATCAGGAAACAGCGGTGTTTCTATTAACAACCAGGGACAACTTATTGTAGCTGGTGAGTTAGATTACGAGTTTGAAAACCGTATTACCTTATCTGTTCAAGCACAAGATAGTGCTGGTAATGTATCTAAAGCTGAAAATGTAGCTATTAAAGTTAATAACCTACGTTCAGATGACGATAACGATGCAGGTTCATTATTTTGGTTAACACTTCTTTTAGCGCCGCTATCAATCGTGCGTAGATTTAAAAAGAAATAACTAATTTAGATACCCTTAAAAAGCCGCAATCGCGGCTTTTTTTATTTTTATACAAATGTAATTCAGACAAGCTTCAGTAAACACCTCGTAATATCGCCTTATTATATAAATCATCCTCAACTAACTAACCAAGTAAGAAGCAACTACATAGCCGTGGGTGTTTTTTACACGAAAAGTGGTCGAGATCTTTTATGCCTCTTACTTAGCTTTTTGATTTTTAATGTATTTATTTAGGTTTAAAAATTGCTTAAGTAAATAACTTAGTCTCAACCCTAAAAATAAGTCGTGTTTTTATAAAGGAATGAAAATGAAACAATTTACCCATCGATTATCAACATGGCAAAAGAGCTCAAAGCCACTCTTGGGTCTACTTATTATATTTTCGGCTTGGGGTAACAGCAATCAAGCATTTGCAGCTACAACAGAAGCAGCCATTCCACAAAGTAGTTTATTTGACGTTATAAGCGCGCGTGCTAAAAAACTAGCAAGTGAAGAATATATAGCTCCAAAAAACATTGAACTCGATGCTCTCAATAATATTGATTATCAAGATTATCGCTCTATCCGCTTCAAACAAGACAAGTCAGTGTGGAAAGACGAAGGTCTTTACGAGCTACAGCTATTCCACCCCGGTTTTTTATATAAAACACCCGTTACAATTAATACTGTTAATAGTGACTCAAAACGCACCCGCCTCCCATTTAGTACTGACTTTTATCAGTACGATGGCACTGCTGCTCCTCTAAAAGAAGAAATTACTAAAAGCATTGCCAATACTCAGCTTGGTCACGCTGGCTTTCGATTACATTACCCACTAAATACCAATGAGTACAAAGATGAAGTAATGGTATTTCAAGGTGCATCTTATTTTCGTATTGTTGGCCCAAAGCAAGTTTACGGATTGTCTGCTCGCGGTTTAGCGATTGATACTGCAGAAGCTTCAGGCGAAGAATTCCCAATGTTTAAAGAGTTTTGGTTAGTTAAGCCAAAACTAGATCAAACTAATATTGTTATGTTTGCACTACTTGATAGCCCATCAGTGTCGGGGGCATATAGGTTCGATGTAGACCCAACCACAAATACGGCTGTAAAAGTAAATATGCAAATATTTGCACGTAAAGACGTTAAAAAACTAGGTATTGCCCCCTTAACGAGTATGTTTTATCACGGTGAAAACAGTACTAAATTTTTTGATGACTACCGCCCTGAAGTACACGATTCAGACGGTTTATTAACACAATCGCAAGATAATAAATGGGTGTGGCGCCCACTTAACAATCCCGCGCAACTAAGCGTCACTTCTTTTACATACGAGAACCCAAAAGGTTTTGGTTTAGCGCAACGCGATCGTGATTTTAATAACTACTTTGATACAGAAGCTCATTACCACGACCGCCCTAGCCTTTGGATTGAACCAGAAGGTGAATGGGGTAATGGTCGAGTTGAGCTAGTAGAGATACCAACTGACACAGAAACTAATGACAATATAGTAAGTTATTGGGTACCTGAAAAACCCTTCAAAGCGGGAGATTCATTAAAACTAAGCTATAAAATGACGACTTTTAATGCCCATTTAAACCAACATGAAAAAGCACGCGTGGTGCGTACTAGAATTGGCAGTGCAGCACTACCAGGTGAAGACAATCCTCCACCAAAAAGTCACCGTCAATTTACTGTCGACTTTTCAGGACCAGAGCTTAACCAGCTCTCTAAAAAGCTAGATTTAAAGGCTGATATACAGCTAACAACAGGTGAAGTGAGTGATGTAACAATACAAAAGCTACCTGATACATATGGATGGCGTGTGGCCTTTAAAATCGCACCACAAGACGGAAAACCAGTAGATATGCGTTTATCGCTAAAACTACGTGAAAAAGAAATTAGTGAGGTATGGAGCTATGTTTGGTATCCAAATGACATCAAGTAAGCAAAACAAGGGAACGTCAATGCCTTTCAAAACAGTTCGTGTATGGCTGTTTGCTATTGCAGCTCTTGGCATATCAGGTTACGGCATATCTATTATGTTTGAAATTTTAAATTCAAACGGTATGACCTTACTTGAATATGCATTACTCGCCCTATTTTCAATTACGTTTGCGTGGATTGTTACTGCATTTTGTAGCGGTACAATTGGTTTCTTACTGCAACTACTGCGCATCGATCCACTAACTTTAAAGCGTATTAAGCCAATCTCTTTCGACAGCCAAGCACTTGCTAAGCAAAGAACAGCGGTTGTTATGCCAATCTATAACGAAGATACTCATCGTGTTATCGCAGGCTTTGAAGTAAGCCTAGAATCACTAAAAGAAACAGGGCAACTAGATCACTTTGACTTTTATTTACTTAGCGATACCCAAGACCCACAAATAGCCAAAAACGAGTTAAGTGCATGGCATGCATTGTGTGAGCGATTAGGCAGTACAGCTAAACACGTTTTTTACCGTCGCCGCGAAGATAATAAACACCGCAAGGTAGGCAACCTAACTGATTTTTGTGAACGTTGGGGCAGCCAGTACGACCATATGATTGTACTTGATGCTGATAGCGTAATGACCGGAAAGTGCATGCTAGAGCTTACTACAAGCATGCTAAACAACCCGCAAGCAGGCCTTATTCAAACAATTCCTATCCCCGTTCGTCAAGATACTTTTTTTGGCCGCTTTTTACAGTTTGCATCCGTACTTTACAGCCCAATGCTAGCGACTGGTTCTGCTTTTTGGCAAACCGATAAAGCAAACTATTGGGGCCACAACGCAATCATTAGAGTTGAGGCGTTTATTACCTGTTGTGGTTTACCAACGCTTAAAGGTAATGCCCCATTTGGTGGTGAAATACTAAGTCATGACTTTGTAGAAGCCTCTTTGTTACACAGTGCTAATTGGGACGTATTGCTACTATCAGACATTGAAGGGAGTTATGAAGAAGTTCCAAGTAACATTTTAGATTATGCTGTACGCGACAGACGTTGGGTACAAGGGAATATCCAACACCTTGGTTTACTGTCCTCATCAAAATTAAAGTTAATGAGTAAGTTTCATTTTTTACTGGGAGCAACGGCCTATATTTCATCGCTAATTTGGCTATCAATGCTCGCACTAAGTACGATTGATGCCGTAACACGTGCGCTTAATAGCGATGTTTACTTTAATCGCGCGTACCAATTATTTCCGACGTGGCAAATTGCCAAAACCGAACTGATTGATTCACTACTTTACTTAACAATCATAATTTTACTACTACCTAAATTAATGGGTGTTATTGTTACATTAGTGCACAGAAACAAACGCTTTGGTGGTTCAATTAAGCTGATACTAGGCTCAATCATTGAAACCGTATTTGCTATTATCGTTGCACCATTAATGATGGTATTTCATGCTTACTTTGTTATATGCGTATTTTTAGGTAAAAAAGTAAAGTGGGATGCACAGCCTCGTGAAGGTCGAATGGTTCCTTGGAGGGAAGCGTTTGGTTATACGCTATTTTCAACTATCGTCGCTATTGCATGGGGCAGCACAGCGTATTACTTTACCCCTGTATTCTTTTGGTGGTTGTCGCCAATACTATTAGGCTTAATACTCGCAGCACCTATAGTCCGTTACTCAAGTAGCATTAAGCTAGGCGTGTTCCTTAGAGAGCTAGGTATATTTATTTGCCCTAGTGAAGTAGATAACGATGCTACTTTAGAAGCGCTTAAGGTTCATCTCAAAAAGATTTCTGTACCTCAAGAAGGTCAATATCCAACAACTATTCCAACACTGCCAAAAGAGCATATGGTTACAATGCCCATTCAAAGCTTTAATAAGCCACACAAGCTAAAGATGAAAGCGCTAAAAGCTAAAGCGATAAAAAAGTTTAATTAGCGCTAAATAAAAGAGCCGTTAAAAACCAAAAAAGGAGCAATAAGTTGCTCCTTTTTTATTGTCTAATAAATATTTTTCCGTATTAAAATAGTTAACCTGAGCTCTGGTTAAGAGATTTACCAACGTCTTGAATTATAGTGATATTTAAATTTATTTTCTCTAGCCAGAGATTTTCAGTAAAAACAAGGCGAATTTACGCGTCAATCGCTGGCCTATTACAAGTAAATTCAACGCAGTGAGCGCTGAAAATAGCTGCTTGAGATAGATTTATTATCCAGAGTTCAGATTATACCAATCTGCTTATATATGGGGCCTATTTGACGTTAAGAAAATTACGCTAGAACTAGGCAAAATTTTTTTATCTAGTTGTTCTAAATAGAAAATTTTTTAATGACGTTATAGTGCAATTTAATTCGTTAAATTGATCAAAGATTTATGCAGGTTGGTATTAGTTAAGATCTCCCATCAAAAATTAACCTAATAAAAAATAGCAGACCACATAAATGAACATGCTTTTATTAAAAATATAGAGCTACTCCTCCTTGGCATATTCTTATCCAAAAATTATAGGCAATAAAAAACCCGCAACATGTGCGGGTTTTTTTAAAGAGTTAAAGAGCTAATTACTTAGCAGCTTTTTTCTCTTTTTCTGCAGCGATTACAGTTTCAGCTACGTTAGCTGGACATGCAGCGTAGTGTGAGAACTCCATAGAGAACTGACCACGACCCGATGTCATTGTACGTAGTGTACCGATGTAACCGAACATTTCTGATAACGGTACATCTGCTTTAATACGGATGCCTGTTAAACCAGCTTCTTGGTCTTTCATCATGCCACGACGACGGTTAAGGTCACCGATAACATCACCAACGTGATCTTCTGGAGTGAACACGTCAACTTTCATGATTGGCTCAAGAAGTTGTGCGCCCGCTTTAGGGATCGATTGACGGAAAGCGCCTTTAGCAGCGATTTCGAACGCGATTGCAGATGAATCCACGGCATGGAAGCCACCGTCGAAAAGTTCAACTTCAACGTCAAGTACTGGGAAGCCAGCTAGAACACCTTCGCCCATCATTGACTTAAAGCCTTTCTCAACTGCAGGCCAGAATTCTTTCGGTACGTTACCACCAACAACTGATGATTTAAACGTGAAGCCTGAAGCAACTTCGCCTGGCTTGATGCGGTAGTCGATTTTACCAAACTGACCAGAACCACCAGATTGTTTCTTATGCGTGTAGCTATCTTCGATTTCACGAGTGATAGTTTCACGGTAAGCAACTTGTGGTTGACCAACAATAAGGTCTACGCCGTAAGTACGCTTAAGGATATCTACTTTGATATCTAAGTGAAGCTCACCCATGCCTTTAAGAATAGTCTCGCCTGAATCTTCATCAGTCTCAACTTGGAAAGATGGATCTTCTGCAACCATTTTACCGATAGCAACACCCATTTTCTCATTACCGCCTTTATCTTTAGGCTGTACAGCAATCGAGATTACTGGAGTTGGGAATACCATTGGCTCAAGTGTTACTGGGTGCTTAGGATCACATAAAGTGTGACCAGTTTGCACGTTTTTCATGCCTACGATAGCAATGATGTCACCAGCTTGTGCGCTAGTTAATTCGTTACGGTCATCTGCTTGCATCTCAACCATACGGCCAACACGCTCAGTTTTACCAGTAAACGAGTTAAGGATAGTGTCACCCTTATTTAGTTTACCTGAGTAAATACGTACGAATGTTAATGCACCAAAACGGTCATCCATTATTTTGAATGCTAACGCTTTGAAAGGTTCATCTGCAGAAACGATTGCAAATTCGCCATTTTCGTTACCTTCTTCATCCATAAGAGGTTGAGGATCAACTTCTGTAGGAGATGGTAGGTAATCAACAACAGCATCAAGAATAAGCTGCATACCTTTGTTCTTAAACGCAGAACCACAGTATGTAGGGAAGAAAGCAAGCTCACGTGTACCTTTACGGATACAACGCTTGATGTCTTCTACAGAAGGTGCTTCACCTTCCATGTAAGCTTCAAGTAGTTCATCGTCTTGCTCAAGGGCAGTTTCAACAAGCATTTCATAATACTCGTCAGTTTTTTCTACCATGTCTGCAGGAACGTCTGTAATTTCGTAGTTTTCAGGAAGACCAGTGTCATCCCAAACGTATGCTTTTTTAGTTAAAACATCTACAACACCAACAAATTCATCTTCAATACCAATTGGTAAAGTCATGATTAGTGGTACAGCACCAAGTACTTTACGTACTTGCTCAGTTACACGGTAAAAATCAGCACCCATACGGTCTAATTTATTTACGAAGATAATACGTGCAACTTCTGAATCATTAGCATAACGCCAGTTAGTTTCTGATTGTGGTTCAACACCACCAGAACCACAGAACACACCAACACCGCCATCTAATACTTTAAGTGAACGGTAAACTTCTACTGTGAAGTCAACGTGCCCAGGAGTATCGATAACGTTAAAACGGTGATCTTTCCAGAAACAGCTTACAGCCGCAGACTGAATAGTAATACCGCGCTCAGCTTCTTGTTCCATGAAGTCAGTAGTAGATTCACCATCATGAACCTCACCTGTTTTATGGATTTGACCAGTAAGCTTTAGGATACGCTCAGTAGTCGTGGTTTTACCCGCATCAACGTGCGCGAAAATACCAATGTTTCTGTACTTCGATAAATCTGCCATTAATTTTACTCTTAATAAAGTCGATAAATTATTCGGCAGGAGTATAACATCACTTAAAGCGAACATCACCATGCAAGCCGCTTAAAATGCAATCAATTCAATATATTTTTTTTATCGTCAGAATCAATTAAATATCAAAAAAAACAAAAAAAGCGCAAAGCATTGAAATTAATAGAATTTAATATTTAAGCCTTAGGAGCAAAAAGTTACTTCGCTATTTTATAGCAACGTTCAGGGCGGCCAATACTGCCATAACTTTGATCCGCTGTTAACTTACCTGATTCAAGTAAATACTCCAAGTAACGGCGTGACGTAGAACGACCAACACCCACAAAATCGCTCATTTTTCGACCCAAAAATGCTGTGGTAACGTGCTTTATAAAGCATAGTGTATTTTGCAAAGTAAAATGTCCCCCTGGCAAAAAAACAGCAAAGCCGGTTTTCTAATAACCATATAACAGTAGTTAAAATATCTTTGCAAAGTCATTTTTAGAGATAACTAATTACCTTTATGTTTTTATTGTATTTATAACATGCTCATATAAATAACAGGCTAAATTGAGCTGAACTTATGCATTACCATAGTTATAAGTATGTGGATTAATACTATTAACATTTTATTGTTGAAAATGTCGAAACTTGATACATTCCACCTTTGATATATATGCATAAAACAATAATAAAAACCTAAAATGAAATGGAACTTCCTTCGACTCAGCCCTTGGCTAATTGCACTTACCTTATTAATTTTCTCTCATAATATTTTTGCGCAGCAATATAAAACAGATAAACCTGCTAATTGGGTTAATACACATATTATTGACCAACCCAAGCATTCCGACATAACCAAAGTACGTGACGGCACACTTTATTTGTTACTCGATAACCAATCCTATATACCGAGCAGGCAAAAACAGCAACGCTATACCCGCTTGGTTATGAAAGCTTTAAATCAAAGTGTGTTGATTATATAAGCCAGCTTAATCTTTATTTTGATCCAAGTTACGAGTCGCTAACACTAAATAGCTTAACGATTATTAGAAATAATGAGCGCATTGATAAGCTTGGTAGCGCGAGAATGACGGTTATACAAGGTGAATCTGAGTTAGCTGATCGTATTTATAATGGTAGCTTATCACTCAATATTATTATTGATGATATGCGCAGTGGCGACATACTTGATTACAGCTACACAGTCACAGGCAGCAACCCCATATATGCTAATAAGTTTAGTACAAGACGCACGCTAAACTGGTCGGTACCCGTAGTGCAACAAAATATGCGTGTACTTTGGGGTAAACAAACACCTCTACATATAAATACAATAAACGGCGCAGCAGATATTCAAGAAACGCTTAACAAATATGGTAAAGATTATTCTATAACTCTTTTTGAAGAACCTTTACTCGAGCAGAATTCTCAAACCCCAACTTGGTACGACCCATATACACAAGTTTACTTTTCTGAGTTTGACGATTGGGCTCAGATAGTTAACTGGGCATATCCGCTTTATCAATCAGCCATAGAAACCCCAAGCAGCATTTTAGATATAGCTGAAGAAATAAAAGCAAAACACACAAAAACATCAGATAAAATTGCCGCTGCACTGCGCTTTAGCCAAGACGAAGTTCGATATTTAGGGCTTCAAATGGGCACTAACTCGCATCAACCAACGTCAGCTTCAGAAACGCTTTCGCTACGATACGGCGATTGTAAAGATAAAACAGTACTGCTTATTTCGTTATTAAAAGCGATGGATATAGAGGCCCTCCCTGCGCTAGTTGATACAGAGGAAACCAAACGTTTAAAAGAACTTCCACCTTCAGCAAGTGTATTTAATCACGTAATTGTTACGCTAAAGCAAAACGGAGAGCGCTACTGGCTCGATCCTACGGTCAGCTACCAACGAGGTACTCTCGAATATTTAGAGCAGCCTGATTATGGCTATGCCCTAATTATTGATAAAGGTGAAAGCGCTTTAACGTCAATGGCGCAAAAGCCTGTAAATACAAATGTATCTGTAGAAGATAACTTTTTTATTGCTGAAAAAGTATCTGAGCCATCACGTTTTGAAACCCAGTACACTTATGCTGAATTTGAAGCAATTAACCGCAGAAGCAATATAGCCAGCAGTGGTCTAAATAGCGTTGCTAAATCTTACTTCGAGTATTACCAAGGCTTTTTAACTGGTTTATCAGTCAATGAAGCAATGACTATTAGTGAGCAAGAGCAAACGGGTAAACTAATAACCAAAGAGTCGTATTTAATTAGTCAATTTTGGGAAAAAACAGACGAAGGCTACGAAGCTAGTTTTTACGCGAATGAAATACAAAATAGCGTTTACGAACCAAAGCAGGTAAATCGCACCGGCCCACTTTACTTTGACTATCCCAATATAATTAACACCACAATAAAACTACATTTTGCAGAAAAAGGTTGGGGATTTGATAGCGATCAAGAAGAAATTGATAATGTAGTGGTACAGTGATTTTGGCCACCCATTAAGAAAGAAATGTTATGCTAATAAGCATACAAATTTGGGTGAAAAAATGACGAAATTAAAACGCGCAACATATTCAGCGGCAATTAAATTAGAAACGGCTCAGCTTGTAGTAGACCAAGGTTATACGCAAGAAGACGCAGCAAAAGCGATGGGGGTGGGTAAATCAACCGTAAGTAAATGGGTTACTCAATTAAAGCTAGAACGCAATGGTCAGTCACCATCAGCGTCACCAATGACGCCCGAACAAATTGAAATCCGCGAACTTAAAAAGCAAATCCAACGCATTGAATTAGAAAAGGATATATTAAAAAAGGCTACCGCTCTCTTGATGTCCGACTCCCTGAACAATTCTCGTTAATCGAGAAGTTAAATCAACGAGAGCGTTATCCAATTAATGTGCTATGTCGCGTATTCAATGTGCATCGCAGCAGCTATAAGTACTGGGCCATACGGGATACAACGCCGACACCTGAGCAAGTAAGGTTAGAGGCTGAAGTAAAAGCAATACATGCGATGAGTGGTGGTTCAGCAGGGGCACGGACAATCGCAGCGATAGCAACGAACAATGATTTTGAATTGAGCCGTTATCGTGCAGCTAAGCTAATGGTTAAATTAAAGCTCGAAAGCTGCCAAGTACCTCAACATTCATATAAACGTGGTGGTAATGAACACCTTGAAATCCCAAACCTGCTTGATAGACAGTTTGATGTTGTTGAGCCGGATACCGTGTGGTGCGGTGATGTGACGTATATTTGGACAGGCAATCGCTGGGCTTATTTAGCCGTGGTTATTGATTTATTTGCACGCAAAGTGGTTGGCTGGGCAATGTCGTTGTCACCAGATACTAATTTAACGCTAAAAGCGCTTGAACTCGCATATGAAAGCAGAGGGAAACCGACAGGACTCATGTTCCATTCAGACCAAGGTAGCCATTATACAAGTTTAAAATATCGCCAACGTTTATGGCGCTATAAAATCACACAAAGTATGAGTAGACGTGGAAATTGTTGGGATAATGCGCCAATGGAGCGATTTTTTAGAAGCTTTAAGACGGAATGGATGCCAAAGATTGGATATGGAAACTTTATAGACGCTAAATATAGCGTAAGTGATTACATAAATGGATATTACAACAATGTTAGGCCGCATCATTATAATGCCGGTTTAGCACCAAATGAATCTGAGGTTAGATATCAAGGTTCTAAAACTGTGGCCAAAATTAGTTGACCACTACAAAGGTCTTGTTTTTTGCCACTAATTACATAAAGACAAAATGCAAGACCTGACCCTATTCACTTTCTCATTAGCAATTGTGGGGATCCCTCAGGACCTGACCCTATATACCTCATTTTCATTGTTATCCTTACTTGTAAGAGAGAGGCAGGCCTACACAATACAAGGCCTGACCCTAATACTTTTTTAAATCCAACTACGCTCGTCTGAATCTATTATTAAAATAGATTCTTCAAATTCTTCCAAATCATCAGAAAGCCAGCTTTCACCAGTCCTAATCGTATGGAATTTAACTTTTAATCCAAACTCATCCAAAGACATTATGCAATTCAGCGTTTTATTCACATCAAGCTGTCTAAATAAGTTGAAAACTTCTCGAACAAAAAGTATTCCCTGCTCAAGAAAACTATTTTTAACATAGTCATCAACATTAATAGAGTTTATAAAGCACTCGTATCCAGTTTTATCCGAAAAATCTTGTGATGTAATATTAGTATTTATCTCAACACAATCTTTTAGAAAAAAACACTCATCTTTGCTGACAAAACCGCTTAAAGAAATAGCTAGTAATTTTGTAGAAAGTTGTTTATTGCCAAGCCTAATTTTTTCATATGTTTTAAGCATTTCTGAATTCATCACAAGCATACTTTATTCTCCTAGATATTTAGTCATAGCCTTATCTATTGCAGCCTTAAACTTTCTATCATTCAATAATTTGTTAACAGACTTCGGTGCTCCTGGAAAGGATTTACTCTCAGGATCGTAAAGATATTTGTTATTCTGATTGTCTTGATAATGCACTTGACCAGGTCTTTGTCCAGGATTTGGGTTTTCAACATCGATCCTTTCTTTGCCTTTTCCTTTCCATAAAGTCTTACTTGCTGTCTTGGTACCATTAGCACCAAGCATAGCGCCTTTTGTAACTGCTTTCTTAAGGCCTAAACCACTTACCATTGCTCCTAAATAATACATCCGTGATTCAGGATTTACGTAAGGATTACTTCCGGTATAACCCATAGATAAACCAAACGTTGCTGCATCAGCAGCACCAGCTGCGAAATCTAATAGGCCACTGAAAGAATCTCCTGAGTCTTGAACAACGTCTGCTAGATTATAAGTCTTAGAATAAACAGGCATATCACCATCAAAACGTGATAACCTCCAATTACCTGAATCGGCTATACCGCCATCAGAATTCTCAGCAGCACTTGTTAAGTTTGTAGCTTTATTGCCCTCCCCAGCATTCGTTGGACTTTCGTTGCCCCCATCAGTCTTAGTGGTAGCTTGCTCTTTAGAAGACTCTGAAGACTCGGGTACACACCCAGCTCCCGCAGCCATATTCAACATACAATTAACAGCGGCCCCTTTTGCAAAGCTTTTTGCAAACCCACCTGCAAAATTAGCCATTGCTGTCCCACCACCGTCTATTGCTTTAGCTATTCCGACTGCTAACTTGGCGTATCCATAATAAGAATAGGCTGCTAACATCCCCTTCAATACAGTGGCTGCAACTCCTACTACAACTTGTTGGGAAACCATAGCATTCAACGCCCAAATAGCCAGTGTCGCAAAAATATACCCACTTGGATCTGTTTTATTCAACGGATTATTCACCACGTACGAGTAGCGGTTTAAGTTTTGAATATTCTCTGGTGCTTGCACCATGGGATCTGCTTGTAAGAAGCGCCCAAGAATAGGGTCGTAAATACGCCCACCCATGTGTACCAGCCCAACTTCGTCCATTTGCTCGTGACCGGTATAACCACGTAAAGTAATTTTACTGGTAAACTTAGCTTGGTCGCTGAAATCTCTTGCCCATGTTTTGGCATCACGGCGCGCACCAAACACATCAAAGCTCATGGTTTGCTCAAGCTTACCATTGGCATCAGCAATCACATGAGTTGAACCTAAATGGTCGTCTAGCATGTAGCGAGTGGTGGCTTGGTTATTCACCGTGGTGACTAACACTTTGCCTGCAATGTAACGCTTGCTCACCCAAATACTTTGGCCACCATAGCGAATAAATTCGACGTTGCCAACATAGCGTGTTTCTTGTGCTAGGGGTATAAATACGGTGATGTCACCATTGAGTATCGGAATTAAACTGCCTTTTTCGCCACCAAACTCTGAACGTTTATAGCGTTTACCTGTACCTGAGTAGGCAAATTCTACCCAGTAGTTGCCTTTTTTGATGTAGGTCGGTTTATGGAAACTGTTATAAACAAGCTCTCGCTCGTTGTCTTTAACCATATTACCTGCGGTATCATAGGCATAGTTGTTAGCCCTTGTTCCTGTTACTTGAGTTACGGCATGTGGACGACTACTTTGATAATGATAAGTCCCCACTCCTGTTTTATAGGTAATATTACCCAACTCATTATATCGAATGTCAGTACTCGCCCCGCCTGAAATACGGCTACTGGTTACTCGGTTTAGGCCGTCGTAACCAAAGGTCTCTTTTTTGTTTACCACCAAGTCTTGGCGATAATTTAAGTTACCTAAGTTGTTCCAGTCGTAACGTAAGTTTTGCAGTGTGCCGTTACCTGTTGACGTCATACTGGTCAATAAGCCGGTATTAGCATCAAAGGTTTTATTGCGTGTAATGCGACTACCCAGCTGCTCTTTAGTCACGTTACCAAAGGCATCCGCAGCTTTAGCTTGCCACACAGTGCTATTGGTTTGGTTGTCTTTTAAAGCAGTTAAGTGCTGGTGGCTGTTGTAGGTATAAGTAACAGACTTACCTGACGCATCGGTTTCTTTAAGTAATTGACCATTATTACTGAAAGCCCATATTTCTTTATAGGTTGTGCCATCAATAATAGTGTGCTTCTCACGATTGCGACCGAATGAATCATAGTAAAACCGCTCGGTGAACCCGCTTACTTTATCCGTTGTTTGATACACCATGCCTTTGGCATAGCTACCTTTATCGTATTCAGTAAAAGTGTGATGCTCAAGCTTGCCGTTGCGTTTACGTACACTTTCTGTAGCACGACCAATGCTGTCGTACTTATACATCATTACATTACCATTGCTGTCGCTTTCTTGTGTCAGCTGATGATACGCGTTATAGCTGTAATTGACTGTGCCTTTATCTGGGTCAACCACCTTGGTTTTGTTGCCGTACTTATCAAAAGTAACCTGAATTTGATTTCCTTTCGGGCCCGTTAGCTTTCTTGACTTACCATTCTCGTCATATTCATACGTTGCTGATTTACCGTTGGCATCGGTCACTTTGACCAATAGACCCATGGCGTTTTTAACTTGTGTATTTCTATGACCTGCAGGATTAACACTGGTCACCGACTCGCCGTTATATTCTGTCAGCCACTCAGATAAGTCAGATTTGGTAACCTTAACAGCACGGTTTTGTTTGTCGTATTCGTAACTATTCCATATTGGTGTATTACCTGCAAAGTAGGGCATTGATTCTTTAACCTTGCGGCTTTTGTTGTCATACCCGTAGTCGACATACACATAAGTGCCATTGAGTGCCACACTGCCTTCTCGCAATTTACGGCCTAGTACGTCATAGTAGGCACGGCTATTTGGTGCACCTTCTGCAACCGTCTCTTCAAAGTAAACACCTGATGTTGGGCAATGGTTGGTCCCTACACACCAATATTTGGCTTTGCTTGTGCTAATAGCCAAGCTACCAGAGGTACTATGATTGCTTGCAGGGGTCGATATTTCCCCGGTTAAACGGCCCAATTTGTTGTAGGTGTAATAAGTGCGCTGACCGTTTGCTGTTTGCGTGTAATGCTTACGACCCAGCGAGTCATATCCTATAGTGCTACGATGTCCTAAGGTATTTTTTTCACCCGTTACATGACGATAAGTACTATCATAATAGGTCTCTAACGTTTTGGTTGGGAGCCCTGACTTTGAGACAGTCTCTTTTGTGATCAAACCGCGGTTATTTAAGGTGTATGTTTTTACCACGCCATTACTGGCCGTTGTCTTCGTTAGCCTACCCGAGCTATCGTAAGCAAACTTACTGATATGAGTATTGGCATAGTTACCTTTGTTTGACCCACCTAAACGGTTTAAATAACGTTTATATTCTTCTTTTTGCGTTAAGCGACCGCCATACGCACTGTAGCTATAGTCATTATCTGACTTGGTATAGGCATAGCCGTTGCTACTATCAACCGTGCTTGTTTCAACTAACGGATTACCATAGCTGTCTATACTCAGTGTTTTTGTCTTGGTTGCAATAACCGTTGCATTACTATTATCGGTGTTATAACGCCTTGTTACTGAGCGACTTGGGTACACCATATATGGTTTAGTTGAATTAGCTGTCACAAACGGGGTTAGCTGTTTGCGGCTGTGGGTCGTTGTTACTTCAGACTTTAAACGCCATACACTGCTGTTGACTGACGCTGTTGAGAGCGTTGCAAACTTCGCAATGTCCGTTGTCGAGACTCGGCTTAAGTTATCTGTATTACCATTGGCTGCTGTAAATTGCACAGCGGACTCTATCGGTAATAACCTTGGTACTTCACAAGCGCGTTCATTATTCCAATCACAATTACACAAAGAAGGTTTGATTTCACAGGGTTCTATTGGCTCGTCTCCGCCACCAGAACCACCTCCAGTTGAGGGCTCTGCGCCATACTTCACATAAGACTCGACCTTCTCGGCGCTGCCTCGGTAGTCACCATCTTGACGATAAGTTGTGACAAATTTTGTCCCCGCATTACGGCTTTCGATTTCTATTTGCCTAAAACCTAGCATGCCGCGACCAACTTGTGCTTTTGCACCATGGTATTTATAGGTAACTTGATCTCCACCCTTTTGTAACAAGCTCACTACACGCGAGCCTGATTTCACATCAGTGACGCGCCCGTTGCCCCAGCTCTTTTTATTTGCATCATTATGAGGCGTATAAATGTTGCGGTTATTGAGCGTTGAATAGGCAATATGTGTTTTAGCACCAAACCCATCTGTCACACTGGTGATTAATGATGTCGGCGAGTCTAGATTTTGATACAGACCCATTCGACCAGAGAAAACCAATTTATCTGGACTGCCATCGCCTGTGACATCCATATACGTTGAGTAGTTGTAGTCTGAACGGTTAGAGGTCAGTTTGTAAGATGTGAAACCTGAGCCATTGAAGAAATGAAAGTTATCGCCATAGTATTCACGATAAATTTCTTGAACACCGTCACCATTAATATCAGCGGTTTTTAAACTCGCTTTATCATAAGTAGTGACGTAAATAGCACTATCAAAGCCATTACCATTATTGATACGTGCGTACCATTTATTGTCGTTGTCACGGTATAGAATATCGGCTAGACCATCACCATTGAGCTCGGTCGCCTGAATGTCCTTAATCCCATAGCTGCTGGCTATTGTAAGGTACTCATTAAAATTAAACTCACCCGACGCGTCTTTACCTGCCGATACAAGTACTTTCCAGTACGTGTAAGATGAACTGCTTTGCGTTGTTATAGGCCCACTCATACTTGATAAAGGCGTACCAAATGATGACAGCACTTCAGACTGTGCCTCTGCAACCATATTCACTCGGTTCAGCTTAGATGTATTAACAGGCACTAAAGTTTGACTATTTAATAAATCATCGTTATTTACGCTCTTTAATTGCTGAGCTGAACCACCTAAGCCATTGTTATTAAATAGGTTTTTAGCAACTAAGTTTTTATCTAAAATCACTTTTGGTTGCTGACATATTCCACTAACACAGCCACCTCCGCCACCTCCGCCACCTGAGCGTGTGGTTACTCTTACTTTTGCTAAAAAGTCTGCACGCCCATCACCATTAAAGTCCATTGCTTGGAACGTGTTGTCTTCTTTATCATACGATAAAAGTGTGGCAGTTGAGTTTGAGCCGGCTTCTAGATTAAATTTAATCTCTTTTGCAGTGCTTGAAGATAACCCTGTTTTAGTACCTGATTGGTACGATAGCTTATTCTTTACAAAGTGAAGAAGTTCTGGGTAACCGTCAGCATCTATATCAAAAAATCGGGTGTTGTTATCGTTATCAGGTTTACTGATAGATGATAAGGTCTGTACGCTAAAACTCATGCCTGAGTTATGCTTGAATACTCTCCAGTGACTGGTGCTTGACGGCATATAAAGAATGTCGTCTTTGCCATCTTTATCATAATCAACCACTTTCCATGTTTTTCTAAATGATTTGGTTGCGTAATCATAAAATCGCTTTTCAGTACCAAAGCCACTACCCGTATTAGGGATCATATATAAGTGATCGCTTGAGCTGCCTCTGTCATTTCTAACATACGCAATATCAGTCAAGCCATCACCATTAAAATCTAAGAATTGGTGTGATTTGTAACGACTATTACGAGAGTAATCTTTACCAATATCACTGCCTAAACGTACACTGCCACGGTTGCTCCAATTAAATACGGTGGGTGACAAACATTTGTTATCACTTGAACAAGCTTGGATCTTTGTTAGTAAGCTTTCTTTTAGTCCGGTGCCAATGTACGAGTACGTTAGGTTATAGCGCCTTATCAAACGGCCCGAGTAATACGACTCTATATTTTTAAGACGCTGGGTTAAAGTAATACGATTACCCTTTAGATAAGTTAATCGATACTTATCTGTTCTCGATTCCCAATTAAATTTAATTTCATTATGGGTCGTAGAGCCGTAACCTGAATATTTTAATGAAATTGGGTAATACTCTAAGGTATTACTAACTTGTTTGTAGTGGTAGCTGTAGTAGTTACCTGATGCATCTTGTACTTTTTTAAGTGCCCATGTGAATGCACTATTATTTTTAGTATTGATAAGCGCATCGCTGTCACTACCAACTTTACCGTATGAGTACTTATTTCCTTGTGTGTCATACACAGAAAAAGCATAAGGCCCTGTGGACGTGTTAGAAGTATGCGCGATGATTTTTTTACCTGAGTCTTGACGGGTTCGGTACTCTGTGCCGTTTACTCCGTAAGTTTGCCCTTTTTTAATTATCAAACGTTGACCATCTAGACAGAACATATCGTTGTTGTCTAGGTTGACTGAGCTGGCAACTCCATCGGTTTCCATATTTTTTTCACATCGTGTAATTGCACTTAATCCACCAATGTTAAAGCCAACACCCACATGACCGTTACGAGGAGATGACGAGTAGCTCAGTGACAAACTTGGTTTTAGGCCACCCGTTGACTCCCCAATAGTGATAGGTACATTATAAGTAAATTCACCGCTGGGTGAAACATTACTTTCTGCAGGTAATGCACCGACATAATCATTGATGCTTATCGCATGCGACATACCTGTTGATTGTGCATAATGAACCGTTTTTAAGTCTTGAGAAACAATGTCGGCTCTAAAGTCATAGTTCATATCTTGAACTCTAACTTCACTACCTAGGCTTTTTAAATCAAAACCAATTTTATAAGGTTTAACTGATTTATTTGAGACAAGTAATTCATGACCTAGATCTGTTTGAATTAAAAGATCTGGTTTTCCATCTCCATCAAAGTCACTTCTTAAGCGTTCACCGATGACATCTAATTCAGCATTTATTTTATTAAACTGCACAGCCGACATAGGTAATAATTTATAACCATTAGCTGTTTCGATTATTTTTACATACGGCATCGCTTCAAAAACACGTATACTTACAGGTGCCTCTTCCACTGTAGTGACCTGTTTAACAGGTTGCTGATAATAAAGATTACCTTCATTATCAGTCCATATTTTATTTTGAGGAACAACAGGACTTGCATGTGCAGCTAGACCAAGAAGGCCTAATGACATACCCCATAACCCTTTGAGATTAATCATTTAGTCTAATAGTCCCTATTATTCAACAACTTTTATTTCTACTGATTCAATTTTGCATGCTGCAAAATCATTATTGAAACGCAAAACTACAGGAAGGTTTGCAGCTACGGCGGTCAACAACATCGATTGCATGTTACGAAAGTTTGCACTTTGTTGATTTAGAGGGGCTGCTTGTTCATAATCTAAATTACATGACAAGGTTGCTCCTGTGCCTTCATGAAATTTTATTTTCACCTCTGAGTCATTGGCTATAACTGACGAGAAAACGACATTTGACACACCTTCGCAAGCATATTTATTACAGCTTGCGAACGCTTGACCTGCTAATAATAGAAGAGAGATTGTAAGTACAGTGCTGGCTATTTTCATTTTTTTATCCTTAATATTTATATATTTTATGTGTTTATAGTGTTAAACGAGTGATACGCCTGTATACATTGCTGCCACTTCCCCAAGCTTCGCAATTACTTACATCGCTATAAGACAGTGTGACCGAGCGCCCTGCAAGCTTTGCAGCAAGTAATGTACTGTACATTCTTGCACGTGCCTCTTCGGTATAAGTGCTAGATATAGCAAAGAAATCTTTACTACTGCATGCAGCAACATCGCCACCATTATTATTTTTTAATTTCACTAAAATTTTATTAGAGGTGTATATAACCACACTCTCAATTTCACCCGTTGAGTTAAGCCAAATAGCTTTAGCGTTAAATGAAAATAAAAGTGCAATTGTAATAAATAGTTTTTTCATTATTTTCCTTAATATTAAAAGCTCACAAATACTTCTATTATTTTTTAATCGTATACACCATTTGCAAAACTTGGAGATAATATGGAGACTGTTTTACCTGCAGTTGCTGCAGTATGAACTAAAGACAGCAACCTTTTATTTTCCCCCGCCTTTCAACCAAAAATTCAGCACCTTTGCAGTTCTTATCGAACATTTTATCAAATCTAATTAATGTATCATTGCCGTATTTTCTTGATTTTAGCAGCTTGACTACTAAAACTTGGAAAAAGCAACATTATTGTTATTAAAACGATTGCAAATTCCATTTGAATTTATTTTGTCTAAAATCAATATATAGTACCCAAAAAACATATGAATGTTAACCTTAAAACATTTTATTTACTTTTATGACATATAAATAAGCTACTAAAAAATGGAGTGAAAACTATACACATATGGACACCTCGCTAGAGCCAAACTTTTTAGATGGTTTTTAGTTATTTCACTTTACATTTTGTTACTATATGGTGATTGCTTTACCAACTGCTTTTTACAAACCCTAGTGCATACAGTCAGATTCTAATGGCTCTTAATTCCACACTCTCATAAAATCCCAAAAGTCTTATGGGGACCTTAGAGGCTGGGTGGAAGATAAACTACTAATATTTTTTATTGATGTATGCGCCTACGCAATGATGAGCAAGCACAAACATTTAGTACTTTTTTGTAGGTGATAAAAAGCCAGCACACTAAATGATAAAGCGATTATTGTTCGTTAACATAAACTTTATAAAATCGCACTGTTAACTTGCAAGTATTTACAAGGTAAGAATAACTCACGATTTCAGTCAAGCAATTGAATAATAAGAAAATACCTACCAAGTACCAGCTGGTTTATGATGTTATTCGATGAAGATTACCCATAGTACTTATAAAGAAAATCACGCCACAAGCGCTTTTATTTGCTACCATTAATGGCGATCACCCTGCTGGCAGCCTAATGGCATTCAAAATTATTCCCCATAAATTTGAGAGAAGACCCCTTTCTTATAATAAAGAGTATAGAGGTGTTGCTATTCGCTAACATACGCTCGATAAAATGACTATAACATCATAGCTTTGGCCTTTTCATTAGTATGACTCCCATGTAGGTTGATTGAATTATGTATATAAGCGAACGACACGCCCTTATATAAATAAAGTCATTACGCTGTATTCCACTATCCTAAATGAGACATCTGATAAAAAACAATAAGAATAGACATAGCCAAGACACAATTCGACAACATTAGGATTAAAGTAATAGAAACAGATGGAAGGGGATTTTTACTTATTGTTAGCAGGCTTAATAAACTCTAGTAGGTAAAATAAGCTTAAGTAAAAATAAAAAATTGCACCTAAGTTGACCCTAACATGCAGATTTTTAAGAGAATAAAAAACACAGTTAAGATAATGATAATTATTTGCATTTAATCGTTGACAGACACTTGAATCTAACTGATAATCAATATCAACAAGACAGCAAGCATACTGACTTGTAACGGAATGAATTGATTTGTTTCTCGACCCTGAAACAACGTGTGGCGCACGTAAACAGCTATGGTTACTTGTTATGAACCGCAACGCCCCTTGATGTTGATGATGAGTAACCGCCCTACTATTTTACTTGCTACATTGCTCATATCGGTGACGGTAGATATGAAACTAAAAAAGCCCTTACGGGCTTTTTTTATGTCTGTAATTTAGTTGGTTAAATTAAACTAAATCAATTAACGACGGTTTTTACGTGCGCGTGCTCGGCGTTGTTTTTTCTCTTCTTCTTTAGCTGCCTTTTTAGCTTCTGCTGCAGCGCGTAAACCAGCAACCATTACTTCTTCTTCCTCACGCATTTGCGGGGTTTCCATAGTAATACGGCCAATAATACCGTCGCGTAATTCGTTGATTAGTATTTCAGACATTTTGTATGTGTCTATTTGATTGCCACCACGAATACAGCCACGTTTTTTACCCGCCATTTCAACAAATTCCCAATCACTTTCTGGTAATTCATCTATTTTATAACGCCCTTTTAATAACTCTGGGTATGCACGCAATAGGTACTCAGCTGTGTAACTTGCTACTTCTTCATACTCAAGTGCTGTATCACGAATGGCACCGGTGGCGCCTAAGCGATAACCTGAGTTTTCGTTTTCTACTTTTGGCCAAAGCATACCTGGCGTATCGTAAAGCATAATACCGTCTTCAAGCTTAATGCGTTGTTGCGCTTTAGTAACAGCAGGCTCATTACCTGTTTTTGCAACTATACGCCCAGCCAATACATTAATTAACGTAGATTTACCCACGTTAGGAATACCCATGATCATGGCTTTTATTTGCTTATCGGCGCCTACTTTATGCGGCACTAACTTTTTACAAAGCTCATTAATACGGTGTACTTCAGCTGCTTTATCGTGACCAAAAGAAATCGCTTTAACGCCATTTTCTTGTTCAAAATAATCCTTCCAAATTTGCGTCATTTTAGGATCAGCTAAATCAGCTTTGTTCAAAATTTTGATGACCGGCTTACCTTCACGCAAGGTTGCCACCATCGGATTTTCGCTACTGTAGGGAATGCGCGCATCTAGCACTTCAATGATCACATCCATTTGTGGCATTATTTCTTTAATTTCATTACGGGCTTTATTCATATGCCCAGGGAACCACTGGATAGCCATTTTTAACTCCTAACGTATAATTAACCGCTATTTTAACTGGCAATTCATTTAATTGCGCTATACTGGCGCAAATTTTTTTAGATTAGTTGTTATGGCTCTTAAATCCACCATTATGAAGGTGCAATTATCGCTTAGCGATATGGACCGCCACGTTTACCAAGATTTTAGTTTAACCTTGGCACAACATCCGTCAGAAACCGACCAACGGTTAATGATTCGCTTGCTCGCTTTTGCACTCAATAGCTGTGATGGTTTAGAATTTACCAAAGGGTTAAGTGCTGACGATGAGCCTGAACTTTGGCATGTAAACTACAGTGAAGAAATAGAGCTGTGGGTTGAGCTTGGCTTACCAGACGAAAAACGCCTTAAAAAAGCCTGTAATAAATCTAAAAAAGTGGTGCTATATACTTATGGTGAAAACAATCAAGCAATTTGGTGGCAAAAACACCAACCTAAATTGTATGAATTTAAAAACCTGAGTATTTTTAGCCTTGATTACGCAGCCACACAAGCACTTACTGCTTTGGTTGATCGTGGTATCAAGCTCGCCATTACCATTCAAGATGGTGAAGTGTGGGTAAACACCGATACAACTAATATTGAAATAAAACCACAGCAGTTAATGTAACTACGGTAGTTATACCAATTGCATTAAATTAGTTATCTATTATAGCGACAAATAAATAAGTCGATAACAAGGCGAAAATTATGACACATAGTTGTTCTATCTAAATAATTTTTAACGCAGGTAGCGGATTATTTAATACGCTAGAATGATCATGTTTTTAATAAAATTGGTATTAGGGAGCGTATGAAAGTTAAACACGTTATTGTTTTACATGGCTTGTATATGTCTGGCTTTGTTATGCGCCCACTGTGCTCTCGCTTGGAAGAATCTGGTGTTAAGGTATTAAACCTTACTTATAATACGCTTGATCCAAACCGCGATGCTATTTTTGCTCAAATTGATGAATTTATTGCAGGTGAACCTTCTGCACTCGTATGTCACTCAATGGGCGGATTAGTCGCTCGCGCATACCTAGAAGCTAATTCAGTTGCAAGCCAACACATTACAAAAGTAGTTACTTTAGGCACGCCTCATCAAGGTAGCCATATAGCGCAAAAAATGAAACAAAAAGGCTTTGAATCTTTTTTAAAAAATAGTGTTGAATTTTTGCTTACACAAAATGGTAACTGGCCATTTAAAGCTAAGCTCTACAGCATTGCAGGTGACTTACCCATTGGTTTAATGCCCCTTATAGTTAAAGGCAGTAAATCAGATGGCACTGTATTGCTTGATGAAACCAAGCTCAAAGGTATGGCTGAGCACAAAGTGTTTCATTTAAGCCATACCAGTATGATTTACTCACGCGAAGTGGTCGACTACATTTTAAAATGCTTAAGCGAGAATTAATCCTCGCCAGCCTCTGCAATTTTATAACTAATTAAAAATATAATACCCAGCACGAGTGGTATTGGCGCTGCTATATAACCAAAAAAGTCTGAATTAGCAAAGCTAGCTCCGGCCAAGTGAGCAACTAACCCTAGTACAAATGCTACCACCGCTATGCCTACAACAATTAACTCCGCTTTATTTTGCTTAACTGTTTTTGCATGCATGTTATCTCTCCTAATTATTTCGACAACATTATTATGCGCCGTTAGGATGGATGATTTTTGACCTGCATCAATAAAAAAATAGCTAAGTTATTACCTTGAATAAAGTTTGTTTTAGATCATGATTTATATACTTTTAAGTTTTATTTATTTTTGAGGGGTAGTATTTTTATTAATCAGTCCCACTTCTATTAATAGTCTAAAGTGAATACAGATACCAAGAACAATTGATAGGTTAAAACGATTAACTAGATAAATTTAAACGATTTTACTAATTTATCGAAGTTAGTAATACTTATCACAAGTTCACAAATCAACGGTTATTCAAGGAGCAAGTTATGTCACAGGTAAACGCAATAGGTCTAAACAGTGCAAAAAGTGATGACATCGTAAAATCACTCAATACACTATTAAGCAGCTACCAAATTCAATACATGAATGCGCGTGGTTTTCACTGGAATATTAAAGGCCGTAACTTTTTTGAGCTACACGTTAAATTTGAAGAAATTTATAACTTATTACTTTTAAAAGTAGATGAAGTTGCCGAACGTATTTTGACGTTAGATGGCGCTCCATTACATGCATTTTCTGATTACCTCGAAGTAAGTAAAATTAAAGAAGCTAAAGGTATTAGTGATGGTGTTACAGCCGTAGAGAACCTACTCGCTGGTTACAGTACGTTAATTCACATGCAGCGCGATATTTTAAACCAAGCAGGTGATGCAGACGATGAAGGCACAGCCTCACTAATGAGTGATTACATCTCAGAGCAAGAAAAACTGGTTTGGATGTTAAAAGCGTACTTAGATTAATTTTAATCTAAAAAAGATAAAAGCCCTCATAGAGGGCTTAATTAGGGATAAATCGTCGAATAATCAAACGTTTCGATTATTATATTACCCCCTTATTCAATCTAAACAACGCACCTGTTACCAGTGGCGTTTTTTTTGACTTAAGCGGGTAATAAAACATATTCTAATTAAATTAATTTACACATTAAAACTTAATATCATCGAGTACACACTGGTAAAACTACTAATTAGGCTTATTTTACAAATTATTTCGCAGTAGATAAAAGTAATACTGTGTAAATATACAAAAAAGACCAGTAGCTAGCGCTACTGGTCTTTTCATTTAAACCGTCAATTTATTTTATGACGGAGATTTAATTACATGCTATTAAAAGTCCTGTTTGTAATTAACAAACCAAGTTCCACCTGGAATGTCATGCACAGAATAAAAAGAGTTACCGAATGGGTTTAATGCAACTGGTGGCTCTTTCTTAAATATATTTCTCATGCCAACACGAACACTTGCTTGCCAAGGTAAAGCATAACTAGCTGATAAATCATGATACGTTACGCTACCTATACGATTTAAGCCACTTGGGTTATCTTCGCTAATAGCAGAGCGCATATTACAAAGCTCTCGTGTTGCAATTCCATCCTCTAAAAAGTTCTCAGGAATAGAACATGATTCTGTTATTTCACTAGTATATCTCATACCCCATGTAACAACTAAATCATCAAAAGACCAAGTCGTATTAAATGTTCCTCTCCAGCGCAGAATATCACTATCAATTCGAGCAACTTCATTTACTGCATCATTAATACTTTCATCAGGTCCAGCTGAACGGTAAGAGCCAGTGTAAGAACCGTTAAGGCGGAAGTTGAAGTTACCGTAGTCCTGGGTTTGGAAAGCATAATTAGCGTTAAAATCGACACCCTCAACTTCAAGTTTATCTAAATTAAACTGTGATGTACGAATAGTCGCAACTCGCCCGTCACCTCTTCTTTCAATAAATCCACAGAACTCACTTTCACCTTGGACGTAGCAACGATTTAGCATACCAGCAGCAGAAATAGATGAGAGCGCATCGTTAAGCTCAATCTTATACATATCAACGGTCATATCAAACCCTTCCAACCAACTAGGATTGAAAACCACACCAAAAGTAGTTGTATTACCTTCTTCAGGTTGTAGTCCAGGGTTACCACCATTTAATGAGCGTAATTGGCCTGTAGGTTGAATAGAACCACCATCAGGAACACCATCAGCTATACATAAAGCTTGTGTATTAGCTGATTGAAGCGGGAATTGCGTTGTGTTACAAGGATCTTGAGTAGAAGGAAACCCTTCTCCGCCGCCAGCAAATAAATTGTCTACCGATGGGGCGCGGAAAGTATCAGAATAATTACCTCGAAACATTAAATCTTCATATACGCGCCATGTGAAACCAAACTTGAAACTCTCATTATCAAATTTAGATGTTATTGGGTCGGTTCCAACAAAGCCACTATTTTCGAAATCAGAAAAACGACCAGCAATACTAAGCTCTAAGCTTTGAACACCTGGTAATTCAGATAGTAATGGTATTGCAAACTCAAAGTAAGACTCTTCTGCAGTCTGGCTACCGTTTGTTGGTTCGCTGAAGTTACTTGAGCTTAAACCAGCAGCAACAACAGAATCAGGATTATCTACGAAGCTATTAGTACGTTTTTCATAACCTGCCGCAAAACCAACAAATCCAGCTGGTAATTCAAATATTTCGCCAGAAATATTTGCTGTAAAGTTAGTTGTACCTGTTTTAACTTGGTTATTTAGTTCATAGCCAATGTAGTTAGCCATTTCGTCTGTAAAACCTGTTTCACCATTAAATAGGTTTAAAGGCACACAGCCTGAAATTACATCATCCGCAGTTCCACACTGCGCTACACCATCTTCAATAAAAGATGGACCAACAGCATTTCTTAGGTTTTGTAAATTTACAAAGTTTTCACCGTGTTCATTACGACTGCTGTCACCACGTGACATAGATACATCCCAAAATAGGCTTGTATCAGCAATTTCAAACTCACCTTCAAAACCACCTGTAATAAAGTAAGTATCATAATCTTGAATGTTGGTACGCGGGCCAATTGGTAATGTTCTAAAACCAAATGCGGTTAAGTCCTCACCGAACGGGTTATAAATATTATCTTTGCTGTAAGGAATTTCCCACTGTGGACCAGAGAAACCAGCTACAAGAGGAACAGCTGCAATTTGAGTTACAGACTTACGCTGATTGTACGTGAAATCCACAAATGCATTAAGCGTATCTGAGAACTCATGATTTACCTTAGCGAATATATTTAATCGCTCTGAAGGTGTTTTTAAATAATTTGTTGGGGCGAAATTATAACGATGTTTAGTTCCAAACGACTCAAAATCGTCAGCAGTCCTTACGCCCGCACCTTCTTTTTCTGGGTCGAGTGATTTAAAACCATCTGAAGTATTAAAAATACCATAGAGTCCAAATGCAGAACCACGTGCTTCTGGAATATAAGCAACAGGAGTTGATGAAATGTCACGATCTCCAGCACCAATTTCTTTATCTTCAGATTTTGAAATATTTAAAAATAATGATGTATCACCTTTGATTGTACCAATTGAGATACCAGCTTGTTTATACTCACCATCACCTTCAAAATTTGCACCAATTGTTGCATCAAGACTCACGCCTTCAAAGCCATCTTTAGTGATAATATTTACAACACCTGCGATAGCATCTGAGCCATATACAGCAGATGCGCCATCGGCCAAAATATCTACACGCTCAACTATAGCTATAGGGATCTGTGAAATATCAACTTGACCTCCTCCTAGCGCTAGGAACCGGCGGCCATCTACCAAAACTAGAGTTCTGTTATCACCTAAATTACGTAGCGAGATAGTTTGAGAACCATCATTACCATTCGTATTGTTTGTTAATTGTGATAAACCGGATAAATCAGCTTGTGCCACTGTTTGAAGAAGTTCACCAATACTTTGCACACCAGATGACTCAATGGCTAAGCGACCAATAGAAGTAACTGGTGATGACCCTTCTATATCTGCACGCTTTATTCGTGAACCAGTCACTTCAATACGTTCAACTTTCTTTACTTCCCCTTCTTCGGCTGCAACACCTTGAAACGAAAAACCCGCTAATAATATACTACTTAGCGCAACTGTTAGTGATGATTTTTTAAATAATCGCTCACTACCGTTGTTAGTTAATATCATGTAATTCCCCTGAATTATTTTTTCTTGAATTGTTATTTTTGTAACTAAATAGTTACCTCACGAATCACATTAAGGGGATTAGCATTGAGACTCTATACACGTTCCTTACAAGGCACCTATATTGGTACAAGTTGCAAGTTTGGTGGGATAAGTGAACAAATCACAATGGTTTTATAAAAATATTATATTTTCGTAACATTTTTTTCCATTTAGTACGGTCTTTATTAATCTGTACAACGAGGATATAAAATAATGACCACTTCTTTTCATGCATTAACATTTGTTAGCAACACTGAATTTGCAACATTTTTAACAAATCGAGTACAAGAGCATAGACACTTTGAATCTCAATCCCTAACACAACAAAAGAGGTTAGATCAGATAGATACAAGTCAATACAACGTACTTTTTTATGAGTTAACAAGCATGTCTGACCCTATGCAAATAGTGCATTTAACTGAACTTGCTAAAAAACTGAAATTAGTCATTATTGCCCAGTCAGACCACTTTGCCAATTTTGCATTTGAAGTGGGTGCAATTGATTTTTTAATATTAGATTCAACTGCACCACGTATTGATAAATGCTTTGATAAGTTGATTCGCTTATGCCCAATTGCAAGCACGGCCGAACGTCAATATCAGCAAAGCGCACAAACTGAAAAATCATCATCACATATAGTAGTTAAAGATGTAGGTAAAGTAAGATTAATTGATATCAATGATATTATTTGGATAAATGGTGCAGGCAATTATGTAGAGCTGCATTTTACCCAAGGTAGTACACCGGTGTTACACCGCGAAACCATGAAAAATATTGAGCAGCAGCTTGAGCCTGAAGGGTTTATTCGTATTCATCGCTCAACGCTGGTAAGAAAACAAGCTATTTGCGAACTGATGCCTACTGACAGTGGCGATTATAAAGTAAGACTTAAAAACGATATGTGTTTAAACCTTTCAAGGCGCTATAAAGGGTGTTTAGAGAGTATTATAAGCCCTCTTCAGTAGCGGTTTATAATACTCATATTAATTACCAGTTCTGTTTTATATAACTATCACTTGGATGCACTAATAAATAGCTTTCGGTATCTTTATAAAAATTAACTTCTACATCGCTATTTTTCCATACTTTTTCAAACATGTTTTTAGCTATGATATTAATGTTTATATAGTCAACTCGTTGATAGCCACGTTCTTTTACACCCGCAAAATAGGCCTCTAACGAATCAAGACTATCCAGAGTTAACAGCTCAAACTCTTTTAAGTTAACAATCACAAACTTAATCGTATTTTCAGGGTGAGTGCTCAATTCTTGAATAACACCATTAGTTAATGATGTTATACCTTCATTATTAAAGCTCCCCTTCAATTTTAAATACATATGAGGTGGCTGCGAGAAAATCTGGAATTCGCCATGTGCTCCAAACATAAATTGCCTTACAGATATCAACTTATATATAGAATAATACAATTTTCCGATTTTGCAGTTAATTTAACAGAGCAATAAAAAAGGCCATTTCGAGGGCTTTTTCTTCTAAGCTTTTAAAACGACCTGATGCACCACCGTGCCCTGCATCCATATCTGTTTTAAAGACTAAAATATTACTATCCGTTTTGAACTCACGCATTTTTGCAACCCATTTCATAGGTTCCCAATACTGCACTTGCGAGTCATGAAGACCGGTAGTAACGAGTATGTTCGGATAGTTTTGTGCGCGAATATTGTCATACGGCGAGTAAACTTCAATTACATCATAAAACTGTTGATCGTTTGGATTACCCCATTCATCGTATTCATTTGTTGTGAGCGGAATACTCTCATCAAGCATCGTGGTTAATACGTCTAAAAATGGTACATGACAGCCAACACCACAATATAACTCTGGTGCTTGGTTTACAACCGCTCCCATTAATAAACCACCTGCACTGCCGCCTGAGGCAAACACCTTATTGCTATCACAATAGCCTTGTGCGACAAGCGCTTTTGTCACATCAATAAAGTCACTAAAACTATTTTTTTTATGCTCTTTTTTACCTTGCTCGTACCACTCGCGGCCTAGCATTTCAGAGCCTCGAACATGCGCTATTACATAAACAAAACCACGATCGAGCAAGCTCAGTGACGAACTAGAAAAACTAGGATCAATCGTATAGCCATAGGCGCCATAGCCGTATTGAAATAACGGATTTGAGGCATCCTTTTTAAAGCTGTCTTTTCGATAAACAACAGATACGGGGACTTTGATTCCGTCGCGAGCAGTTACCATTAATCGCTCCGACTGATAGTCATCGGCATTAAAACTACCGAGTACTTTTTGCTGTTTAAGTAGTGTTTTTTCGCCTGTTGTTAAATCAACATCATATAAAGAACCCGGTGTTGTTAAGCTTGAGTAATAAATACGCGCAGTACGTGTTTCTGGCTCTGGGTTCATTGCTATAGCGGCATAGTAACAAGGATCGGCAAACTCAAGTGCCATACAATTTCCTTGCCTATTAACAACTACAAATCGAGATTGCCCTTGCTCGCGTTCACTCAATACTAAAAAGTCATTAAATAACTCAACACCTTCAAGCAGGACATTTTCTCTGTGAGCTGTATGCTCAAGCCATTGTGTTTTATCAGCAATCGTTTCGTTTGTTGCCGTCATTAATCTAAAGTTTTTAGCTTGCCAGTTAGTCACAATATAAAATGTGTCACCTAGCTTATCTACGTCAAACTCGTGGCCATCTTCACGCGGCATTAATGCTTCAAATTCGCCAGTGGGCTTATTAGCATCAAGCACCCATGTATCGTTGGTCTCTGTCGATGCTAAATCAATAATAATTAAGCTTTCGTCGCGGCTTTTACCAAGCCCCATAAAAAAGCTACTATCTTGCTCTTCGTAAACCATTACGTCTTGGCTTTGCTCGCTACCAAGCTCATGCCGAAACACTTGATAGCCTAATAATGTTTTTAAATCTTTTTTAACATAAAAAACGGTTTTATTGTCATTAGCCCAAACAACTTGCCCTTCTGTGTTTTCAAGTACATCAGGTAGCATCTCACCTGTTTCAAGGTTTTTAAAACGCACTAAATATATACGTCGGCCTTCAGTATCTTCAGAATAAGCCATAAGTTGTTCACACGGGCTAAGAGCGACTTCACCTAATTCAAAAAATTCGAACCCTGCCGCTAGCACATTTATATCTAGTAAAAGCTCTTTATTATCAGCCTCTATGCTGGTACTACGGTAATGGCGTGAATATTCATCATCGCCACGCACTTCTGAGTGATACCAATACTTTCCGTCTTTAACGGGTACCGAGTTATCGTCTTTTAGAATACGCGCTTTAAGCTCTTCAAATAGTGTATTTTGTAATGGTTTTATAGGTGCTAACTGTTTATCACAATAGGTATTCTCAGCATGCAAATGCGCTAGTACGTGTTCATTTTGACGTTCATCATCACGCATCCAATAATAGTTATCGACACGTGTTTTATTATGCGCATTGAGTATATGAGCTTGCTTTTTAGCGATAGGGACGTTAGACAATAAATTTAGAGAGTGATCAGGATGAGGCACAGAAAAGACCAATTTGAAAAATAACAATAATTGCAGTTTACCATAAAAATAAAAAAGCCCACTCAATAGTTGAGAGGGCTTAGAAGGTAATACGTTTCATTACTAAAATCGTTCTACCTATGGGAAGAAGGTTCTTTATATTTATTAATCTGATACTTGTATCCATGCCATAGCCCAGCTTTGTCCAATGCCGGGTTCAAACATAACTTTATTCTCATCATTAACACGGCAAAATTCATTGAATGGCCAAGGCCTACATTGATAAATTTTTCCCGTTTTAGGTTGTAGTACTTTTGTACCTGCATTGTAAGAATCGCTACTTTGTGGATAAATAAATTCATATGCGTCACATTCTTTAACTACATAATCATCACATTTCGCGATGCAATGAAAATCAACTTGGACTTTACAAATACCACTACTTTGCAATGCAAAAATTTCATTTTGTCGATAAGCAACAACGAGCCCTTGTTCAGTCATTCGCCCTGCGCTTATTAATGGTATATGCACATTAATGTGCTCGGCAACTAAACGCGGCCATGCATGGGGTTCACCTTGCTCTAACGAGGTGATTTTATAATCAAACGATAAACTGACTAGCTCTCCTTGCAAGTCATAAAAGGTTACACTCACCACATCACCAATAAATAATTGGGTATGATGATTTAAACAACCTATAGTTGACCACTTTCCACAGGCCAACGACGTATGCATAAACACAGCAACACCTTAAGAGTCACAAACTATTACCCATACCTATATGGATACACAAAAAATACATCTAGGGCAAGTTATACGCACTAATAAATCGTGCAAAAAATTTATCCTCACCTTAATAAGCTAATCACTTGATGATTATAATTTGCAACCACACAACAATCAAACAAAAGAATGTAATCAAAATAAAAAACTACCCCTTTAAGGTTGGTTTAATGTGTTTTTAACTAAACAAATAAGTTAAAGGCTCTTTCGCCCACGTAAATACCAGCAACACCAATAAAGATATAAATATTAACCACGCAGGCCAAGACGCTTTAGTTACTTTAGCCTCAGAGTCATCCGCTTTTAACTCTTTTGAGCCTGTGATCATCGCCTTAACTAGCGGTTTGCCTTTTATTCTATAAATGATAATAGCCAATACGTGCAAGCCAATAGCATAAAGTAAAATGTCAAAATTCAGCTCATGTAGCCAATTGGCAAAATCAATCGTATCGCTAGACACATATTGAGCAAGCGGCCCGTCAGTTAAAATACCATCACTGCTCATTAAGCCACTTACAAGTTGCGTTATGATCAATATAAAAAACACTATCACCATACAGCTACCGGGTGCCGAATGGCCTAGCGATTCGCTTGGTGTTTTTAGCGCCTTTAAAATAGCACGAGGAGAGTGCAGTAACCCACTTAATCTCGCGGTTTTGCTACCAATAACACCCCATATTAAACGTGTTACTATAAGTGCTAAAGTAAAAAAACCAGCGACAAAGTGAAGCTCAATCATGCCCTCTTCAATACTAAAATAAAGCACTGCAATACTTACAACCAAAAACCAATGAAAGCATCTTATAAACCCATCCCACACTTTTAACGTCGTCATTGTGCCTATCCTTAAAAAAACAGTATTATTTAATTTGTTAACTACTTTAACATCATAATATTAAGGTATCCTTATGAGCCATTCTACAAGCCGTGAGAGTAAATATCATGCAACCAGTTAAAAAAGCTATTTTAAAAGGCTTTTTAGATATGCTACCACTGTGTTTAGCCGTTGTTCCTTGGGGTATTTTATGCGGCTCTTTAGCGATTCAAAATGGTTTTAGCGCCTTTGAAACCCAAGCAATGTCGTTATTAGTATTTGCAGGCTCTGCACAGCTTGTTGCGATTGAACTTATGGCGGGCAACACACCATTGCTCACAATTTTATTCACAACGTTTATTATTAGCTCTCGGCACTTTTTATACGGTTTAGCTGTGCGTCATAAGGTCATTGATCAACCTATGCGTTGGCGCTTACCGGTGAGCTTTGCTTTAACCGACGAGCTGTTTGCGTTTTCTCATCATCGAAAAGCATATAGAACAAAAACACGCTTAATATACGCATTGAGCGCTGGCTTTAGCTTTTATATTGCATGGAATATTTGGACATTAATTGGCATTGTAGCGGGCACAATGCTGCCCGACTTAACTAATTTAGGGCTCGACTTTGCGATTGCTGCCACGTTTATCGCGTTGGTTATTCCGGGAATCAAAAATTTGGCCTCACTTGTTACGGTAATTGTAGCAGGCGTTAGCGCAACGCTTTTAAAAAGTACCGGATTTGAGTTATGGCTTGTTTGCTCAGCGCTGCTGGCAATGAGCGCAGGTTACGCTACAGCAAGACTAACCGCTAAAAAGGAAGCAACGCTATGATGACAAATATTTTACTTATGGCGTGCATTACATTTTTTACGCGTTATTTATTTTTACACCGCGCTTTACCGTTTAAAGTAGGTCCTAAAATGCAGCAATTTTTAAGCTTTAGCGCACCTGCGGTGCTTACAGCAATTTGGGTGCCTATCGTATTTTTAAATGAAGATAGCATTAACTTAAACTGGCAAAACCCTTATTTAAGCGCAGCGATAGTCGCCATTATTGTTGCCTATAAAACACATAATATTTATTACACAACGCTTGCCGGTATGGGGCTATTTCTAATTTTAAATTAGAGTGCTCTTTATACTTTATGAAATACTGTACTCAGGTTAAAATACCGGTAACAACAATAAAAAGACGCCAAAATGCACGAATTTCATCAATTAAGCGCAACAAGCTTGCAGGGTCAACCTATTAACTTTAATGATTTTGAAGGTAAAGTTGTGCTTATTGTTAATACAGCAAGTAAATGTGGATTTACCTACCAATACGAGTCGCTGCAAGCTTTACATAATAAGTATGCCAGCCAAGGTTTAGTAATTTTGGGGTTTCCGTGCAACCAGTTTGGTCAACAAGAACCCGGCGGCGCAACACAAATAGAGCAAGGATGTTTAATCAATTTTGGCGTGAGTTTTTTAATGGCGGCCAAAGTAGATGTAAACGGTGAGCATGCACATCCCGTCTTTCGTTATTTAAAATCAGCCTTGCCTGGTTTTTTAACACGCAAAATAAAGTGGAATTTTACTAAGTTTTTAATTGCCGCAGATGGCATGCCAATTAAACGCTATGCACCTTTTACTAAACCCAAAAAGTTAGAACTTACAATCCAAAAAGCATTAGCGCAGGCTAAAAGCACGCTTTAAAAGTAATAAAGAGGCGCGAGGCCTCTTTATTGCCAATACTATTAAAACTTAAACATATCGACTAACTGCACATTTAAACTCTCAATATTAATTGGTATTGTATTTATACTAGCGTGATTTAGTCGGTGTAATCGCTTAAATCGTCTTCGCCTAGATTTTTACGCAAGCGTTTTTGCTCAAGGTAGTCTTCCAACTTTTTCTTAACCTTTTGCTTGTTCTTATCGTGTTGATTACGTCCGAGCATTTCGTACTCGTCTTCAACAAAATCGTCATCTAGCGCATCGTAACTAAATGTCTTACCCACAACCCACTCCATAAAGTGTTTGAGACCAGCCAAGGATTTTATTATCGCAATAGCCGGTAAATTAAAAATGTTTAACACCAAAATGCGCTGCAAATTAGCATCAAAATAAAGCCACGTGACTATCGTAAATAGTCTTCATGTCAGTAATGTGAATAAATAGCGTTAAATTTCAATTGTGGAAAGTGAGAGTTTTTTATCGTATCGATAAATATTGCTTATAGATTTGTAGAACTTAGTTAATTTGACTAAAAAATAGTTTATTTTTAACTTAACCCAACCTATTAAAAAGGCCTCGGACAAATTAACTTACTGTTTATTATAATAAAAAAATAATGGCATTAAACTTGTTATTAGTTAATAGTCATCAACAAAAAAGCAGAGAATACACATGAAAAAATTACTATTAGTTAGCGCATTAATTTGTACACCAGCAGCTATGGCTCATAACGACAACGATTCTGCAATTTCATTTAGCAGCGATGAATGTAACGTCGAATTTAAAAACGACGTACGTATTAAACCAAACGAATTAGAAATTTTTACTGCCAATAATAAAGCCATGCGATTTAATACCCATGGTGACTTAACCGTAAATGGCGAATTTGTAGCACTTAATAACTCACAACGCGAAGCGCTAACCAAGTACTCTGATAGCTTACGCACTCAATTGCCTGAAGTAGCTAATATAGCGCTTGAGGGTGTTAAAATTGCCGGAGTAGCATTAGAAGAAGTAGGCAATGCATTTAATATTGACGGTCTTGATAATATGTCAGAGCTTATGGACGACATTAAAATCGAAGTAGAAAACACATTTTACCAGCAAGGTACATTTGTGATGGGCCAACAAAGCTTTAATCAATTTGGCTCAAACTTTGAACAACAGTTTGAGCAGCAGATAGAAACAGCGTTTGAATCAGCAGTGATGCAATCAATGGGCAGTATTTTAGTTGCTTTAGGTTCTGAGTTACTTGGTTCAGGCGGTGATATGGATGCCTTTGAACAACGTATGGAAAATATGGGCGCACAAATAGAAGAAAAAGTAGAGCTACATGCAAGCGCACTAGAAGAACGTGCTAACTCTTTATGTGGAAACTTTGCTGATATTGCAAAACAAGAAGAGCAATTAGTAATGCAAGTGCCTGAGCTTGAAGGTTACCAGTTATTTAGCTTTAAACAAAATTAGTACAGCAAACGTTATTTAACATCCCTTTGGCAGCACTTAAGTTTACTTAAATGCTGCTTTTTTGTGTTTCGCAAACTTATACCAACCTGCATAAATCTTTGATCAATTTAACGAATTAAATTGCACTATAACTTCGTTAAAAATTTTTATTTAGAACAACTAGATACAAAAACTTTTGCCTAGTTATAGCGTAATTTTCTTAACGTTAAATAGACCCCATATATAAGCAGATTGGTATTACTTTTTAGCTAATAAAGTAAGCTTACCCAATGTAACTATTGCTTGCTCAATTTGCGCGCTCCATTGCACACCATAACTTAACCTGACGCAGCTTTTATATTTATTAGAGGCCGAAAAAACAAGCCCAGGGGTAATACTAATACCGACCTCAAGCGCAAGTAAAAACAATGTTTGACTATCGTACTCGCCTCCTAAATCTAGCCACATTACGCAGCCTCCTTTTGGATTGCTTATACGTGTGTTTTTTGGCATTGCTTGTTGTAAGCACCATCGCATACGCTCTTTATTATCGCGCAAGCGCTGCCTAAGTACTTTTAAATTTCGGTCGTACTCGCCGCTGGCAATAAATTCAGATAACGTCCATTGGTTTATTAAAGAAGCAGAGCAACTTAGCGCTCTTTTATATCGCCTTGCTTGCGTTGCAAATTTACCCGCAACTAACCAACCTACACGATAGCTCGGCGCTGCCGTTTTAGAAAAAGATGAGCAACTAATCACTAATCCTTTTTTAGAGTACGCTAAAGCAGGTGTGCCTCGTTTTGCCGTAAAATATAAATCGCCGTATACGTCATCTTCAATAAGCACTACGTCATGACTTTCAAGTAGCTCCACCAGCTGCTGTCTATTTGTATCAGGCATAAAGCTGCCCACAGGGTTGCTAATTGCTGTCGAGAATAAACACGCTTTTATGTCATGCTCATTTAAAGCGCGTTCCAAATCACTTAACCAAATACCATTATCTGGGCACAGTGGTATTTCGAGCGCTTTAAGCCCTAGGCTTTCTATTAACTCGATAATTCCGTGATAACAAGGCGTCTCAATAGCAACTACATCGCCAGGCTTTGTTACACATTTAAGCGCAATAGCCATGGCTTCTTGCGCACCATTGGTGATCACAAGCTCGTCCATATCAATGCCAATACCAAAATCTAAATAGCGATGCACCAATTGCTTTTTCAGCGGTACAAACCCATCTGTTGGCCCATAGTTAATAGCTTTACTGCCCGCAATTGTCATTACACGGCGCATGTTTCTGGCGAGTGCTTTATCGGTGGGTGCAGCAGCAATTGGATTAGCAATACCAAAAGGGACTACGTTAGCTTGATGAATCGCACTGTACACCTGCTCTATTAAGGCTTGTTTATTTACCACAACAGGCTCGCGACTTAATTTAACGCGCTTAGGCAAATTGCGCGCCATGCTAACGACTTTTAAAAAATATCCCGATTTTTCACGTGCTTCTACTAACCCCTGATCTTCAAGTACTTGATACGCTTGTTTTACGGTAGGGATACTTATGTTTAAGTTATCTGCCATTTTGCGCAGTGATGGAAGTTTTTCGCCAGGCAGTAAAACCTGTTGGGCACTCATATCTCTGATCAACTGAATAACTTGTTGATATAAAAAATCGTGCCCTTGGCTATTTTTTTGTCTTATCATCACACACCCAATCTGTATAGGTTACATTTTTACTTTTCTGTATATGGTAAGTATACAGATAGGTCTTAAAATAGCCATTCAATCGGGCTTTGGAGAGTAACCATGAAAAGTGCAGCGCTATACATTACAACCGTTTTAATTTGGGGTTCTACTTGGTTGGCCATCGAATTTCAACTGGGCGATATTGCGGTAGAGTTATCGTTATTTTATCGCTTTACTATTGCAGCGCTTTTGATGTGGTTATATGTAGCGTACAAAAAACCCGACATGCGATTTAAATTACTAGATCATGGCTTTTTTGTTTTATTAGCCATTTGTAATTTTGGATTAAACTATTTAATGCTTTACTGGGCGCAAAATTACTTAACCTCCGCAATGACCTCAATTGCCTTTTCAATGCTGCTGGTTATGAACATAGTTAACACTCGACTATTTTTTGGTAAGCCAATCTCAAAACGAATTTATACAGGTGCTGTACTCGCTGTGTTAGGTATTACGTGTCTGTTTTGGCCACAGTTACAGCAGTTCGACTTGAGTAATGGTGCGTTGGTCGGGTTACTACTTGCCCTTGGCGGCACCTTTGTGGCTTCATTAGGAAACATGGTAAGCGTTCGTAATTCTCGTAAGCAAATTGGTGTATTGCAAGGCAATGCATGGGGTATGTTATATAGTGCTATAGGCTTAGCTTTATATGTATTAATGAACGATGTGCAATTTAGTTTAAATGCTCCACCAAGTTACTGGTTATCACTAATTTACCTATCAATATTTGGCACCGTAATCGCTTTTGGGTGCTACTTTGCACTGCTAAGAAATATAGGCCCTGAAAAAGCCAGCTACGTTATTGTTTTATTTCCATTAGTGGCAGTAACACTGAGTAGCTTTTTTGAAGGCTTTGAATGGCATGCAAATACCTTTGCAGGATTTAGCCTAGTGCTATTAGGTAACGCCATTGTGCTTACCCCAACAAAACAAATTAATGCCTTTTTAGCAAATAGAGCAATAGCTAAAAGTGGCTCCGTCCCCAGTTAGACGCGTTATTTAACGCAACTAACGCAAAGCGCCTACAGTATGTAGGCGCTTTTTTATTACCAATATAGTGAAAAACAAATAAACTCATCATTGCAGTGCCATTGACTCGTTATAATAAACGCCATCATCAATGAACAATTTCAAATAATTTAAGCTGTTTTTTGATTATATATTTACCCACATTAGTAATTATCAATAACAGCAACTTTACTGATATAAAACATAGCCGAAAAGCATGAAGAAAAACACTTTAATCAAAATAATTTAATCTGAATAATTAGTCAAAAAAAACAAAGTAAAATGCATAAAAAACCTAAACAAGCACACAAGCCTTGCAAATATAGAGCAATAGGTATTTTGTTTTTTAAATAACTATTCAAAACACTTATTTAAAAAGTAAAATAGAACGTATTTAAAAGATTTTCACATCAAAATAACTAATGCTTCACACTCAATTTTTATCGTTGTATTTTTAATCAGTTAACGTGCAAAATGCACTCGATTTCAACAGACAAACTCGGAGCAAGGTAATGAATCCAATTAATACATTAAACCAAACGGCATCTGCGCACATTGCGGTTAAACCAACTAACCGTAAAGCAAAAATGTTAGCTAGACTTAACACTATTGGTAAAAGGTTAGCACTTAGCGGCGCAGCTCAATATAAATAATCACCCAACCATGATTATTTTTGCGGTGCAGCAAACACTCAACCACTAAATGAAGCCTCTTCTTTAGCTCCCACAGTTTGCTGCAACCTATTTATTATTCAAAAACTGCCTTAATTTCCATTTATTTACAAAAAAAACCTCATTTACGTACAAATATTAGGCAAACAGTCATTTTGCTATTTACACAGCGGTATCACCTAAGTATTATTCTGCGTCACGGAGAGATGGCAGAGTGGTCGAATGCACCGGTCTTGAAAACCGGCATGGGTTTATAGCCCATCTAGGGTTCAAATCCCTATCTCTCCACCATATTTTAATTGGTGGCTTTTTTTACTTCCATCAATACAACCGGTTATGCGTTGGAGAGGTGTCCGAGTGGCCGAAGGAGCTCCCCTGCTAAGGGAGTATAGAGTTTGTAGCTCTATCGAGGGTTCGAATCCCTCCCTCTCCACCATACTTAATTTAAACCACTTAATTGTGGTTTTTTTGTGCCCAAAATTTAACACCGATACTAAATTGGGAGGGTGAGAACCCTCGACAGGGTTCGACAAAATGTCTGGAACATTTTAGGCCGCTGCAAGCGTCGCGCAGCGATTGATTACATGGATGTAAGCAAGTCTATCCCTCCCTCTGGACCATACTTAATTTAAACCACTTAATTGTGGTTTTTTTGTGCCTAAAATTTATAAAAACTAAACAAATTGTGCCTTGTAATAACTTCGGGCATTATTAACACAACTTTAGCCACTTTAGGTTTAGCTATGATCCGATTCATATTGCTATCAGTTTGCGCGGCAGTTCCATTTTTTACCTTGGCACAAAGTACAACAGTGTATAAGTGTGTAATTAAGGGCGTTACTACCTTTAGCCAAACGCCTTGCGCTAAAGATGCACAAGTTATTACTCTTAAAGATATAAACGTAATTGAAGCATATAAAAGCTCTACGCCCGATAAAGGTATTAGCGACACCTCTGTGGATGACTACTTAGAGGTTCAGCAAATAGAGCGTGAAATAAAGCGTCTTGAGCTATCTATTGCACAAAGCCAAAAAGAATACGCAGCTAAAAAACAGCAGATAGATTACATGACTCAAGATAAAGCCAATCGTTTAGGCGCTTCATCTATTGCTGATGCTATCGCAACTAAAACAAATTCGTTAAAGCAAGCTTACGACGCATCAATTAATCAAATGCAGCAAAAAATAGAGTCATTAAAACAAAGACAGCAGCAGCTTAGCCAAAACCCTTAAGTGCTCGTTTTACTATCGAAATAAACTGCTCAACGTCTTCTCGGGTATTATAAATATGTGGCGATACTCGTATCCCAAATTTACGAGCATCTACGCTGACTTTCGCTTTATTAAGCTCTGTAAGTAAATAGTCTTGCTGCTTGTTAAAAAATAAAATAACAGTCCCGCTGCATTTATCACTACCCATAGGTGATGCAACATATTCAGCTAGTTGCTCATGAATAAGCGTAAGCATAGCTAAATTATGATCCCTTACCTTGTGAGCAGTTAGCTCTGCAAAGTAATTAATGCTATTTGCAGCGATAATATAAGGCGCTACAGAAGGTGTTCCACCCCAAAACTTAAGCGCACTGCTGTTATATTTAAAATTATTAATATCGAACTCAAATGGATTTTGATGCGAAAACCACCCCACATCTTTAGGCTCACAGAACTTTATTTGGTTTTTGTTAACCCATAAATAAGCTGCACCTGGGCCACCACATAACCATTTAACGCTCGAGCCAATCATAAAGTCAGCATCGAGTATGCTTAAATCAAGCGGTATCACACCCGCTGACTGAGCAACATCAACTATTGATAAACTATTGGTTAATTTACTTATAGCTACAATATCGTATACCGGCGCCTGTACACCTGTATTTGAATACACATGACTTATAAAAACTAAATCGATGTCGGCGGTTATATAACGTTGCCAAACACTAATATCAGTTAGGTTTTCGTGCTCTGGTATAAACATAATTTGCGCACACTCTGGCAACGCTTTTTGCATTGCAAAACCCATGCTCGGAAAATCACTTTGCGCCATAAGCACTTTACAATTTTTTTGCTGTAATCGAGGGTGCGACATAAGCAACTTTGTTAAGCCACTTGATAAATTAACTTGAGGACAAAACTGCGAACTAGGCGCATTAAATAACTTACCAAGCGCGGTAGTAAATTGCTCAACTGCGGGCAGCCATTGTTGCCAAGGTTCTTTATTTGAGCTCTCCCACGGTAAAAAGTAGTGCTGTGCTAAATATTGCTGTGTATTTTTAAGAGGACGCCCTACCGAGTGGTTTAATAAATAACAGCCATCTGCCATACAAAAATCATTTTTAAGCATGCTATTTAACCCATTCTTTAAGTGTATTTAGATCGTCAAAACGTGTTTTTATATCGTCGCGTTTGGCACTGGCTCGCCTATCTCTTAATTTTTCGAGCGAATCAAGTAATACATGAAGCGGCGGACCACTTGCTGTTACCTTGCTCATATGCTGCTGTTGCATATTTTTTGAAGGCTGAGCAATAAATTTTTCAACCAATTGATTATGATGACCGACTGCGGTGTCGCCATGTAATTTACACACTTGAATAAATAACGTTGCGTGATTTTTAAACCAATCTGTATTTTTATATTGCTCTGCTTGTAAAAAGTCATCCATAAAGCTTTGCATACGCATGGCTTCTCGTAGGATTTGTTGATCCTCCGGCATCATATATAAAAACTTATCCACCAGCATTTGCGAGTAACTAGGTTCATTTGCGCTACAAAGCCCTAGTAACATATCAATCACGTTAATACCTGCAAAGTCACCAGCATTTGCACCTCTGTAAACCTCTTTACCTACACGGTACGGTTTATAATAAGGGCGAACGCAGTTAAAAAAGCGATCTGTATCGAGCTCAGAATAAAGTGCATTATTTGACTCAATTACATCTATAAGCGCTTGTTTAGCTACTTTTAATAACTCACCACACAAGGGGTGTGAAATACCTAACGGCAATATTTTTAATAAAGCATCACTTGCACGTTTATAGGCCAAAATACCTTGGGTGTTGTAATCAATAAATAGCTTTTCATCAGGTAAATTAGTAAATCGTTTATAAATACCGTTAAGTGCTTTGTTATGAGTAGTTAAGTGGGCGGTAGCAAAACGAGGGGTTACGCCAATGGATGCGCCTATATGCATAGCAAGCGCTGAGGCTTCAATTAGCGGGGAAGTAGTTTCTCTGCTTGGCTCAGTAATTTCATGGCGCCTACACGCCGCCATAAATAATCCTACGTTACCGAGTAAGTCAAAAGCGCTATCAAAGCCTTGATCTGTGTTTCCCTCGGCTAATAAATTGCTAATTAATGCGTTGCCTTCTTTTTCTAACTGTTGCTTTAAGGCCTCACCTATTCCTTCTACATTTGCTTTATCGGTTTGTTGCCAATAGAGCTGCTCAAGTTCACTATTTAAAGTGACAAATCCTGTTCGTATCCATTGATCGAAAGTAGCGGTATGTGTGTTCATTGTTGTGCTCTATTATTTTTATAATTAAATGCTAACAGAGTTTAATGAGAGTAAAACGCCAAAAAAAATAGTAAAAACCATAATATTTAGCAATAATCACTACAAATATAAAAATAATTAATGAAAGCCGATAACTATGTTAGATAAAAAAGATCAGCAATTACTCATCGCACTGCAAAGCCAAGCCCGCATGTCAGTTTCAGACTTGGCTAGCAGCATTAATTTGTCTGATACACCTTGCTTAAGGCGTATAAAAAAGCTCGAACAAGAAAACATTATTACCGGCTACCACGCAGCCATAAACCCCAAAGCACTTAATCTTAATGTGCTGGTGTATGCGTTTGTGAGGCTAAGCCAAAACTCGGTAAGTGCTGCTGAGCAATTTGAACACCATGTAGAAAAATTACCACATGTATTAGAGTGTTGTGTAATATCAGGAAGCTATGATTATCTATTAAAAATTATTGCACACGATCTTGAGAGCTATGAGAGATTTGTAAAACATCAATTAGGTGGTTTAAGTTGCATTGCTAATATAGAATCAACTGTCGTGTTAAAGCAGTCATTTAGCAAAAAGCAGTTACCATTATAAAAATTCCGCAAATAACTTACTGTTAGCTATACTGATATTTAAAAAATGAGAATAATAATCGCTTGGACCTTATGTGAAAAATTTTAACTCAAAATATCACTCTTTTATTTTTTACATAATTTTTTCCTTTGCATACTTCTTAGTCGGCATTGCACTCACTAAACTTGCTTTTAACTCACAAATAATTCCTATTTGGTTACCCGCCGGTATTGCTTTAGTGGGGTGTTATATATGGTGGTGGCGATTTATTCTGCCATTATTTATAGCTTCTATAGCTTTTAATCTTAATGTTTTTAATAACTCAGTCCATGAAATGGTACTCATTGGCAACTCATTTAATGAGGCGATGTACATCTCTTTTGGTGTTGTAATACAGGCAATGGTAGGTGCGGCGCTTTTAAAATTTTGGTTGGGCCATCCGTTACGCTTTAAAAAACGCAAAAATATCATTTATTTTATTGTTGTAGTAGCCATTTTAGTGAGCTTAATTTCGGCTAATTGTGGTGTATTTGCACTGAGTGAATTCAACCCTGTTTACAGTATTGATAATCACTGGAGAAATGTTACTTACTGGTGGCTTGGCGATACTTTAGGCGTTTTAATTGCCACTCCATTGTTACTGTCTCTGCTACCACAAAAGTCGAATCAATATAATATATCTGTATTACCGACTCTTGCAGTATGTTCAGTTTTATTTGTCTCGGTTGCCGTTACAACTCAATTGTATGACCGAGAAAATCGTATCAATACGATTAAAATTGCTGAGCGTGAAGTTCACGTTATAGAAAATAGCTTATATAGGTACACAAATCGCAGTATTATTGCCGTGCAAAGTTTAGCGAGCCAAGTCCAATCATCATCGAAATTAAATCAGCAAGACTTTTATTCTTATGCAAGCCAACTACTCAAACAACATTCATTTATTAAAGCTTTATCGTGGAATGTAAAAATAGACCAAGATCAGCGCAATGCTTTTACTGAAGAAATCTCAAATATTTATCATTTAGATATTGATATCGTAGGTAAACCACTTGAGGATAATGACCCTCTCGTTATTGTTAAATATATTGCACCTTTTAACGGTAATCAAAAAGCGATTGGATTTAATGTCTTTTCAAATTCAGATAGAAAAGCATCATTACTCAACCCTGCCATTAAATATTTACCTATTAGCACTAAAATAATCCAACTGGTGCAAACCAAAGAGCCAAGCCCAGCTTATTTATTATTTGCGCCTGTGTACTCTCAAAGTATGAGTGGAGAAAAAATTAAAGGCTATGCCACTGGTGTGTTTTTAGTGCGCAGTATGATTGAACAAGCTATTTCTGAGCAACAATCAGACATGTTCTCGATTGGTATTTATGAAGATATAAACGAGCCTCCATTTTATACTAATTACTCAAAGAACCTCGACCAAGCACAAGGCAGTCGCCCAATGTCATTCAATGTCGACTTTGGTGGGCAACAATGGGTTGTAAAACTATCACTAAAAGAAAAGTTTTTATCACAGCACAATAGCCAACTCACTTTATTATTACTTATACTCCAAGTGGCCGTATGCTCATTAATTTTGATGGTATTACTACTATTTAATCAGCAGCAAATTGCGCTGACTCGCCAAGTAGCTGAGCGCACTTACTCTCTTGTACAAGCTAAAAAGCAATCTGATTTAGCTAACCAAGCTAAAAGTCAGTTTTTAGCGAATATGAGCCATGAAATACGTACGCCGTTAAATGCTGTAATTGGCTTTTCGTCTCTGGCGCGTAAAGAAGATAACGCAAATACACTCATTGGCTATTTGGATAAAATAAACTCATCTTCAAAAAGCTTGTTAAATCTAATAAACGATATTCTCGATATATCAAAAATAGAATCACAACGCTTAGTTCTTGAATATATCCCATTTGATTTAAATGCACTTGTACAGCGTATTAATACCATGTTTGAACAAAGCGCTATAAATAAAGGCCTTGATTGGAAAATTAACTGTAAATTACCAGCCGACACATGGTTTATTGGCGATTCTATGCGGATAGAGCAAATACTGCTTAACTTATGCAGTAATGCTATTAAATTTACAAAAAAAGGCAGCGTTACACTAAATATCGATACCGAGTTTGTATCTACCAATGAAGTAAAAATAACAATTAACGTTGTTGATACTGGTATAGGCATTAAATCAAACCAACATAACAAACTGTTTAATGCGTTTACTCAGGCCGATAGCTCTACTTCACGGCAGTTTGGAGGGACTGGCCTTGGTTTAACCATCGCTAGAGAGCTGAGCCAATTAATGAACGCCCAAATAACGTTGCAAAGTGAATTAGAGCAGGGATCTACTTTCACATTTGAGATACAGCTAGAAACAACAGAGCCAGAAGAACTCCCAACCATAACGACTGCAAATACCAATGCTGCATCTTTAAGTATTCTTGTTGCAGAGGATAATCCTGTAAATCAAATGGTCATTAAAGCAATGCTTGGGTCGCTAGGTATTGTGCCGCACATTGTTGAAAATGGTGAGCTGGCGGTCAACATTGTAAAAGAACAACATTTTGACTTAGTGCTTATGGATTGCCAAATGCCCATAATGGATGGTTATAGAGCCACGGCACTGATCAGGCAATTTAAAACAGACGAAGAGCTCCCTATCATTGCTTTAACCGCCGACGTTATGCCAGAGGATAAAGCACATGCACAAGCCGTTGGATTTAACCAGCATCTTGCAAAACCGCTTGAACTCAGTAAGCTAACCGAGTGTCTTGTCCAATATGCAGAAGTTAATGAACAATAGTGGTTTAATTTTAAACATATTTTTTGGTTTTAATTTAAGTGTTTTTTCGCATATTGTTGTCGCTCAAAATTGTATATCGCAGGCGAGCGACTTCAAATTTATAACAAAAAGTAAGCAACAAGGCTTATTACGCTTTGAAAATGAGCACAATCACCAGCGTTTTAATTACCACGCCCTTTTACCATTCAATCATTACTTAGATTATGCGTATAAACATATAAATAAAGCCAATCCCCGTGCAAATATGCCATGCCCCGTTATTACACAAACGTATCAGCAATTAGTGACACAAGGTACGCGAAAATCAGACCCTACTATTGTAGATATTATTGCCCCTTTTGAGCTTACGCATCCAAGCAGTAATAAAGTTGCACTATTAATCCACGGGTTAACTGACTCACCCTTTACGTATCACGATTTAGCACAAGTGTATTATCAGCAAGGCTATACCGTGCGTACTATATTATTACCAGGGCATGGAAGTGCCGCAAGTGCTTTACTCAATGTAGAGGTTAGCCAGTGGCAACAGGCAATCAAGTACGGAGTTGAGCGATCGATGCAAGACTTTGATGAAGTGATACTTGCAGGTTACTCTACCGGTGCAGCGTTACTTATTGATTACGCAACCAAACACACTGTTTCGCCTAAAATTAAAGCGCTTATGCTTTATTCGCCCGGCTCTGAGCCGCATAATAAGTACGGCTGGATAGCAAAGTGGATTGATGCCATACCCTTTGTTAATTGGATAGATAAAGACGCCGATGTAGACTTTGCTAAGTATGAATCATTTCCTTTAAATGCAGCTGCCGCTTCATACGATGCAATGTCACTTGCAAGCGTAAGTAGTTTAAACAAACGCCCTGCACTTAAATTGCCTATTTTTAGTGTACTTTCCGACATTGATACCACGATAGATACGCGTGCCACGCTAAAATTATTAAGTGCGTTACACAAGGGTAATTCAGTAAAATATAAGCCACTCGATACTTTAGTACTTTATGGCAAAACCGATATTTTACCGCCAGACTTTGCTAGTGACTACACAGTAAATAACCCGCAATGCACAACACCTCAATGTAAAAAAGTTCATGGTATGTCGCATATTGCTGTTGTTAACTCACCGAAAAATCCACATTATGGAATTAACGCAACCTATCGTAATTGTGGCAGCTTTATTAACGATGAGTCCCTGTACAAAACATGTAAAACAACAACAAAACCACAACTAGGAGAGCGTACAAGCGCCAACTTAAAACACTATCCGGCTTTACAACGCTTAACTTATAATCCTCATTTTACCGAGCTTAAAATGCAAATTAGTACGTTTATTAAAAATGTAGAACAGCTTAGAACAACTACAAGGTAAGTAGTCATGGGAACGTTTTCGCACCAATGGTTTAGCAGTATTAATGAGATTGTTCAGGCGCAGTGGCAACGTTTATTTGGTGATGAACCATTTACTCAACATGCTTTTTTATATGCCCTTGAACAAAGCCAATGCGTAACACAAAAAAGCGGTTGGCAGCCCCATCACCTCGCTATTTTTGAAGATGATACGCTCGTTGCACTTGCACCCGGGTATTTAAAAAGTCATTCATATGGCGAGTACGTATTTGACTGGGCATGGGCTGAGGCATACGAAAAACACGGTTTAGAATATTATCCCAAGTGGCTATCTGGCATTCCCTTTAGCCCTATTGAAGGCAAGCGTATTGCTATCGATCACGCTAACCCAAATGCGGTGTATCAGTACATTACAGAGCAACTTAGCATACACAGTGCTGAGCAAAAGTGGTCGGGTTGGCATGTTAATTTTTGCGACCAAGCCCAAGCGACTTCATTAACTGAGCAACACGCCATGTTAAGAGTGGGTGTGCAATTTCAGTGGTTTAATAAAGGTTTTGAAACCTTTGACGACTTTTTGCAAATACTTAGCTCACGAAAACGTAAGTCACTTAAAAAAGAGCGAGCTAAAATAGCGCAACAAAATATTGATATTGAATGGCTGCAAGGAACGCAAATTACGCCCGAGATAATGCAATTGTTTTGTGAGTTTTATCAGCGTACCTACTTAAAGCGTTCTGGTCATTTGGGCTATTTAAATATGGAGTTTTTTACGCTTTTACATGCCTTAATGGCTAATAATCTCGTTATTATGCTGGCCAAAAGAGACGATAACGTGATTGCTGCAACACTCAGTTTAGTAGGTGCAAATACGCTTTATGGGCGCTACTGGGGAGCAAGTGAGGAAGTAGATTCGCTTCACTTTGAGTTGTGTTATTACCAAGGTATTGAGTTTGCAATAAAACATAAACTCAACTGTTTTCATTCGGGTGCACAAGGTGAGCACAAAATAGCACGCGGATTTGAACCCGTACTTACCTACTCTGCTCACCATATTGTTGATGGCGATTTCAGTAATGCAATAAGCGACTACTTAAAGCGTGAACGCGGCCATATTGATATATATAAAGAGCAATGTAGCTCATTACTGCCGTTTAAAAACGAGTAACTGATTATTTGCAGGCATGGCAGTATCGCTAATAAGCGTAAGCCCTGCTTGCTTAGCTAGTTGTTCAACTGCTTCAAAATCTCTTATTCCACTTAACGGATCGCGCTCTGTTAAAAAGGCACTAAAGTCATCATTACTTGGGCTGGTAAATTCATCTTGGTATTTGAATGGCCCATAAATACACAACATACCGTCGCTATTTAAGTGACGTTTAACACCGTCAAAAAAACGTTCAACTAATTGCCAACTTACAATATGAAATGTGTTTGCAGTATAAATAGCGTCAACCTTATCTATTGGCCACTCATTATTTAAATCAAGCTCAAGTGGTGCATGTAAATTAGTTAAATTAGCTTCGTGGTGCCATAAATTAATCCCTTCGTGGTTTATAGCGCGATCACTTGTATGCCATTGTAAATGTGGTAATTGTTCTGCAAAAAACACACTATGTTGGCCGGTTCCTGAGCCTATTTCAAGCAATACTTTCGTTTTATTAAGTACCTGAGTAAGCACTTTTAAAATAGGCTTTTTGTTATTTTCGCAAGCTTGTGAGAAAGGTTTAGCCATTACTTTGCACCAAATGAGAAGCATATTGCACAACAATATCGCAAATTGCTAATTTTGGGTAACTAAAATTGTATCGAGTATTTATAAAGACTATTAAATTCATAACTCTACAACTAATTTAAGGCAGTGGTATGTATTATGCTTTAGTTATATTAACCCTTACTTGGGTTAATTTATGATTTAATTAATAGGAAAATATTATGCATACTCCCTCTTATACAGCTGTAGATGCAGCTGTTGCTATAATTGAAAAAACCACCGACGATCATAGTTATGCCGTTGATATGAGAGCTACAGTAATCGATTTACTTTCGCATCCTAAACATAATCAAAAGGCGATAACAAAACATGAAACAGATCAGATATTTATTCTTGGCTACAATTAAAACTCAAATTAATATCGCAAATAATTTTAATAATAACTGTTTACACTGAAACCGATTAAATGTAATGATAACTATTATCGTTAGACTGAGTCGGTTTTTTTATGTCTTCAAATCATGCACAGCATCGTTACCATCAAGAACTCTCTTGCCATTGCTTAAGACCCGGCCTGCATGCACCCATGCTCGTTGCCGATTACATAGAAACCGCCCTAAACGTCGCCAAAAACTTTGAACAACAGCGAAATCCTTTGCTTCAAGAGTTTTATCTTAGGCGCACACACCATGAAATTATGAACAAAATGTGCGACCCTCTTATCCATAATGCTATTCGTAAGCAATGTTTAGAGCAGTTATACAAGCCATTATTAGCATTGAAACGGTTTTATAAAGTGCATAACAATACTGCACAATTTTTAATACTGGAGCGTGAAGCTCGTATTCTTAGCCACGAATTCAACCCTTTTTAAGGAGCACACTTATGAGCAACTTTAGAACAGAATCAGACAGCATGGGCGAGCTACAAGTACCTACTGATGCGCTCTATCAGGCGCAAACACAACGAGCAGTTAATAACTTTGCGATTAGTGGCCTTTCTATGCCAAAGCAATTTATCACTGCACTGGCTTATATAAAGCAAGCCGCTGCACAAAGTAACTGCGAGCTTGGCCATCTAAGTAAAGACAAAGCAAATGCTATTGAGCAAGCTTGTCAAAGTATTATTGATGGCGAACACATTGAGCATTTCCCCGTTGATATTTTTCAAACAGGTTCGGGCACAAGCTCAAATATGAATGCCAACGAAGTTATTGCAACACTTGCTAGCCGATTAGGCAATGAAAGCATTCACCCTAATGATGATGTAAACATGGGACAAAGCTCTAACGATGTAGTTCCTACCGCTATCGCACTCAGTAGTGCAATAAATGTAGTGTATGAATTACTTCCTTCGCTTGAAAACTTATCGCAAAGCCTAGAAAATAAAAAAGCTGAGGTAGGCCATATAGTTAAAACGGGCCGTACGCATTTAATGGATGCAATGCCAGTTACATTTGATCAAACACTAAGTGCATGGCAGTCACAAGTTAATCATGCTGCAGCAGGAATTAGACATAGTTTAGAGCGTGTATGCGAACTTGCACAAGGTGGTACAGCGGTTGGAACAGGAATAAATGCAGACCCTAAATTTGCAGCAAAATTTACAGAAAACCTAAGTGCCAATGTAGGCATTAGATTTGCGCCTAGCAGTAACTTTTTTTATAACATAGGTTCACAAGACGCCATAGTTGCGCTTTCGGGGCAATTAAAAGTACTCGCTGTCGCACAAATGAAAGTAGCGAACGACCTACGCTGGATGAACTCAGGACCACTTGCAGGCTTAGGTGAAATAGAGCTTGAAGCATTGCAACCAGGCTCGTCTATTATGCCTGGTAAAGTAAACCCAGTAATACCAGAAGCCGTAGCCATGGTAAGTGCACAAGTAATAGGTAACGATGCCACTATTACGGTAGCCGGCCAAGCGGGTAATTTTGAGCTGAACGTTATGCTCCCAGTCATTGCTTATAATATTTTACAAAGTATAGAATTACTTGCCAATAGCGCGCAAGCATTGGGCGATAAAGCCATTGCCAGCTTTAAGGTAAATCAGCCTAATATAGATAAAGCACTCGCTAAAAATCCAATTTTAGTGACGGCGCTTAATCCGGTGATCGGTTACGAAAAAGCAGCAAAAATAGCAAAGCAGGCTTATAAAGAAGCCCGCCCTATTATTGATGTAGCTGAACAGGAAACTGATTTACCGCGCGAAGAACTCGAAAAGCTACTTAATCCCACCAAACTAACGCAGGGCGGACTTTAATTACTTGATTATATAGTTTTTATTGCCGTAAAAAATGCACAGTGTATGATAGTGATGAATATTTCATCACTATCAAGGTTTATTATGCGTACCCCATTGTTAGCCATACTTTTACCTCTTTGTTTAACTGCATGCTTAGATAAAACACCAGCTGAAACAGATCAAGTAACAGTCACCTCTGAAACTGAAACATCAAAGCCAGTACTTCAAAAATTACAAGAGAATACTAAAACACAAAACAAATCAGTTGCTGAAAAAATCCCGAAAGCCGATTTAAAAGAAGTTTCAATAGAAGATATCAGAGCAGCTAAAACCGAGTTAAATACACTTATTGCAGACACGCAATGTGATACAAGCACGCAATGTAGGGTAAATGCAGTGGGTAGCCGCGCATGTGGTGGACCGAGTAGTTTTATTGTGTATTCAACAAAATCAGCGTCTGAAGAGCAAGTAACAGCCTTAAGTGATAAAGTTACAAAGCTTGAAAGTAACTATAATGCACAAAAAGGGATGATGAGTATTTGTCAGCATTTAACAACGCCAAGCACGCAGTGTGTTGAAAATAAATGTGTTAAACTTGAAGGTTCAGCGGTAAGTGCATTTTAAGGATAACGTTATGAGTTGTTTATCATCGGCAATTAAACTATCAATTTTAAGCGTTGCTAGCAGCATTTTATTACTAAGTGGTTGTGCTAGCACAATAACGTCAAGCAATGAACAAAGTAAAAACTTGTCTGACTTAAACTATGAGCTGAATGACATGGTGAGTGATAATAGCTGCACCGCTAGCTTTCAGTGCAAAGTGCTTGAAGTTGGCGCCCGCGCATGCGGTGGACCGAGTAAATATGTTGTTTACTCAACACTTAACACCCCGCAAGAAAAAGCTGAAAATATTGCGCAACTCATAACAAAGCAAGAAAAAATAAAAAATGCAGCACAAGGCTTAACCGATTGCTCCCCTGTACTTGAAGTACAATCGCTGTGTATTAATCAGCAATGTCAGTCGTTTGATATAAAGTAAATCAAACTTAATTTCAGCGTTAACTTAAATACGGAATTAACGCTGAAATTACTACCACCAGTATCACGCAAATACCTGCTTTTATAATGTACTTCATGGGCATTGTTTTAAGCACCCAATACGCATAAATAAAACGTACAAAATAACTCGCCGCTGTACCAAACAACGCAAAAATAATTAAGTAAGCAATTAAAATAATATTCATAATAATCTAGTGTAACTACTTAGTTTTTTTAGTGTGAGCAATTAGTAAGTCAGCTACTTGTTGTTTTACGGCTCGCTTATCATCACTTGAGACATCAAAGCGACTGGCTAGTTGCGCAATTTCATCATCATTTAAATTAAACGATAAACGTTGACGCGTTTTTTTAGATTTTACATCTAAGCCAAGTATTTTACGGATCATATCTGACGGTGTTAACTCTTGGTCTATAGCTTGCTTTTTTATCAGCTTTTGAACTTCACTGCTTAGATCAAATGCCATTTGTGTGGCACGTACAGCTTGCTCCTGACGTAACCACTTGTCTTTAGCATCACTCACTTAGCATCTCCGGGAAACAAGTCTACAATGTCTGACATTGGACGCATGAGCGTTAGCGATACTTCGGTTTCGCCGCCATCCCAAATTTCGATATTTAAACCAAAACCTTCATTATCTGACGCTAAGCAAATCATTTCACATGGCTCACCACCTTCTTGCTCATAACGAGGCAAAGTTTGGTTGCGGTAATCTTTATTATGGAAATAACACACATAAGGCGACTCGCTTTGTTGATAGCTTTTAGCTAAAAACTGCATAAAGCGCTCTGGTGTATTTTGCACTGTAATGTGGGTTAACGACTCTTCATCAAAAATACGCGCAAACTCATCAAGGCCAAATATCTCCTCAACTTCGTTGCGCTGAATTTTAATAGAAAAGTTAGCCCACTCCTCGCCGTCATCTTGCTCAATTTGTAAAAATACAACTTGGCCGCTGTTTGTCTCAAGTACAAATTCAGTATCGCTACTGTGCTGATATTGGTAAGTCTGAATACCAGTAACACGTAGCGTTTCACCTTTTAGCCATGCCGGATAAGCAAAGGAGTCGATAACGCTAAACATGTCGCCTTTTTTAAGCTCGCTCGGATGATTAAGCTGACGCTCTGGCTCTTTTTTAGATTTGAAAAAATTAAACATAGGAAGGCTGCCCTCTAAGCAAAAAAGGTAACTGAGCAAAACTCGGTTACCTTTTTAAAGTATAAACGTAATGGTTAGCTATTTTGCTTCGCTTTGATGCGAGCTAAAATATCAGCGCTTTTTGGACTTGTGTCGCCAATACCTGCTTCAGCCATTTTTGCTTTTAAGTCATCGCCATTTACGTCTGACTCAAGTTGTTTTGCAGCACCTAGCTGGTCGCTACGATCTTGTTGACGCTGTTTAATGCGTTCAAGTGATTGACGAGCCGATGTCATAGACGAGCTGTTTGTATTAAGCGTGCTGTTAACAGCCATTGTTGCTTGCTGTACGCTTTCAGTGGTTTTAACCATTGTAAGCTGACGTTGGTTTTCTTTAATTGATTTTTCAGCATCTTTAACTTGCTGCTTGAGCGTAACAATGTGATTGCTAAAGCCAGATAATACTTGCTCGTTTTCAGCTTTTTCAGCTTCAAAGTCACCAATTTTTTCTGCAATTTCTAATGCTAACGCTTCGTTGCCCTTTTCAAGCGCTTGGCCTGCATACGCTTCATGTTCAGCGATTGATGCATCTACAGCGCTAATTTTACGCTTAGTTTGCATTTCTTTAGCCATTACTTCAGTAAGGCTTTTTTTAGCACGGTGAAGTGCATTTTGCGCGTCTGCAATTTCTTGCTCAAAAATACGGATACCATTTTTGTCTACAATTGCTTCGCCTGCTTCACGAGCGCCGCCACGTACTGCTGTAAATAATTTTTTTAAAATACTCATAATCTTAACTCCACTAACTGGCTATTAATCGTTTAAATACAAGGTCACGGCTTCTAGTGCATCGATAGCGTTATCGGCTAATGTCACTAGTTCGTGGGTAACGTCATCTAATGATGAATTTACCGACAGTGCACCAAAAATCGCGTATTTGTTATCGATTTTAGCAAATGCACTCAGTGGAATTGGCACGTTTAAACGTAGTAATGTTTCGTTTAACTCGTTGCGTAATTCACTCTTAACTTCATCTTCGTCAAACAAGTAGCTAATACATAATAACTGCTCTTGCGTTTGTGTAACAAAAATTGGAAGTTCATCATTTCCATCAACAATGACTTGTAAAACATCTTGCTCGCCTGGGTTGGCAATCAAGAAAGACTCAAAGTTAGCGCCTTCAGTTTCAAAAGAAGCTAATTTTATTGAAAGTTCATTTAATTCCATGTCTCTGCCTTTTGTCGTTTGACATATTATGTCTGAGTTAAGATTCTCACGGCCGACATATTATGTCAACCATATTTTGTTAGTTTTTATACAATTCGCTTTCTATTTGCCATGCAGTTCGGTAGTAATCATACAACTGACCAGATCCTAACCTATTGACCTCAATACTTTTAACTTGTTCAAAGTAGTGGTTAGGAAATACAAAGCTTGCCAATAAATATTCTTTACTAATCCACCTTGATGGCACAGGCATAGCCGTCGCATCATTAATACGGCCACTGGCAGACTGACCCATTTTAGTGGCTATAGTCCAGCCCCACTGCCCAAACGAAGGTATGTTTTGCTGATACTGCTCAACATACTCAAACCCTGCGGCTTTAACTGTTTTAGCAATGCTTAAAAACGCTTTTTTAGCGTGGTAAGGTGAAGTTGATTGAACCGCCATTGCGCCATCGGGTGCTAATAACTGACGTACATGATTATAAAAGTAGTCACTGTACATTTTATTTAGATCAGGGTGATTTGGGTCCGGTAAATCAATTAAGATAGTGTCGAACTGCTTAGATTGATCAAGCAGCTTTTCAACTTCTAAAAATGCATCACCCACAATTATGTTGGCTCGCGAGTCTTGCATCGATTTATTGTTTAGCTGTAGTAATCGCTTATTGATGTGCTCTGGCGGCGTAAAGTCACCGTCTTTATGACCAAATAAATTGAGTAGTTGCGCGTCTAAATCTATTAGCGTTACTTCACTCACAGGCCATTTTAAAACATCCCTAAGTGCAAGCCCGTCACCACCACCAATTATTAATACACGGTCGTGTCTGTTAGAGGCAAGCATTGCAGGATAAACCAGCATTGAATGATATATTTGCTCATCAATACTTGAGAACTGCAAACGCCCATTTAAATATAAATCGGTGATTGGCTGAGGTTGGTTTTTGCTTAATCTTTCGGTTAAAACTACGTGCTGGTATTTGGTTGCTTGCGAATAAATTACTTTATCTTTGTATAAAACATTACTTAGATTGTTCATCCAGCTACTGCCAAATACTAAAATAAAGCCAAACAATGCCAGCAGTACTATATGGCAAACTAAAAGTGCCTTAGCAAAGCGCACATGGGCATGGTAACGCCATAAAAAAGCGAGTCCTGCGATGATATTAAATAACGCCGTCCACGCCGCAGCTTGCATTATAGGCATTGAGAGCATGATGCTTACCCAAATGGCGGCACCAATACCAGCACCAATATAATCGGCACCATAAATAGTCCCTGCGTTGTTTTCTAAAAAACGGCCATAAACATGCTGACGAATGCGCGCTATAAGCGGTATTTCCATACCAATAAATAAGCCCAGTATTAAACCAAAAACATAAGGTAGAAAACGTGACCACTCTTGTAGCTTTTGAAATACGTAACCATTAAGCACAACATCTGGGGGTAAATTAAAAATGCTCGAAAATAAATGAGGAAGAGAATAACTAACTGCTATTACACCCGCTATCGCTAAAATGCAGCCCATGCCAACCAAAGCAATAATGCTTTCTAGCCAAGCAAAAGCGGTAAATGCATCTTTAAACCAACGCGCTAAAAAAGCGCCTAAGCCCATTGCTACAATCATAGTACCAATCATGGCGTAAATAGCGCTCTCTACCGAGCCAAGTACACGGCCCGCATAATGAGACAGTAAGTATTCATAAATAAGGCCGCACCCAGCAAGCACGGCCATAACAGTAATAAGTAGTATATCGTGCCCAAGTAAGCGAGACTTACTTGGGGGAGTGTTGGTTGATGACACTGATTATGCGCCTAGTAAGGTTGCCATAGTGATACCTACAGCAAATGATACTGCTGCAGAAATAGTAGCTACACCTACATTTTTTTGACGATTAACTTCATCGGAAATATCGCAACCAGATAAAATTATTTTAATTGTCACTAAGTGCAAAATAATAAATGCGACAAGGCTCACAACAGCGCTAATAGCCCAGTATAGTAAACTCGCATTAATATTATCAGCAGCGTATGGCGCAACACCCGTTGCTGCTGTAATAGCTAATGCACTACCTACTAAAAATCCAGCGTAACGAATACCCACAGCTAAGTTACCATCAACAATTGCTTGTTGTAGGCAGTCGCCACTTTTATTTGTACGTTTAAATAACTGCACTCGGTACTGGCTAACAAGTAGTAATACAACACTACCTATAATAAAGGCGGCAATTACAATTGGAAGACCATGCCAGCCGTCAGTAGCCACCCATAAAAGAGCTGAGCGAATAACGATAGCAACACTGACAACATGGCCAAAATCAATTATTGAAGCTGTAACGTTACCTTTAACGATTTCGTCGTGCAGGCTTACTTTACGAAGAGCTACTTTGTCTTGAAAAAAGTGACCCAACTTAATAAGTACAATTGCTAATGCGCCATAAGCTAACATTTGTAGTGCTTCTTGTTGCAGTGTTGCAGCAAAAGCTCCGCTACTTACACCCGTTAATACAATCGCCAGTGCCACTAAGCCAGCGGCAAAGCTAATACCAAAAGCAAAGTTATCACGCTCTGTTATTTCATCATTTGCATGTAAGTTTGAAACCCAGCCTTTTATATATTTAAGGCTTACAAATAATAAAACAATAATTGCAAAATCAATCGCCAGCGCTTGCAGTGACCACATAGTTATTCCATTAAATTCATACATATTATTCTAACTCCAACTTTATTCTTTTACTTACCACGGCTCACGCCACGAGAGGTTCTGCTACCGCTATCACGCACCGATCCTGAGCTATTGCTATAACTGCTCGAACGAGAATAACTACTGCGGCTTTTTGCTGGCGTATAACTATTACGGCTTAAACCTGATGCACCTGTTTTTTTACTCGCATAAGGGCTTGTAAACTGCTTACCTTGGCGTTGGTATGTTTGGCGCGTGCGTGTTTCTAAAGCGCTTTGGGTTTTAATTTGTTTAGGGCTTGAATAACGCGAGCGGCCATAGTCATTGTAATAGCTATACTTTCGGCGCTTACTCCAGCTTCCATATTCAACACGATCAAATACATCACCTAAAATACGGTACATTCCGTACCATTGCCAAAAGCTAATACCGTTACTATTTGATTGCCAGTTACCATAGTTAGGGTTACCTACCATTTGGTTACCAACACCCTCACCTTCAGCTTGCTTACTAATTGCGCCTACACGCGCTAAAGCACCTTTAGACATATCAGCTAGCATATTGATAGGATCGGTTAACGCATCAGAAAATAGCGTAGGTTTAGATGCATCACGTAACAAATCAATGCTATGTAACGTATCTTCGTAAGGAGGAATTAAGTAAGTTCCTTTAATATCTTTAAGTCGCTGTGTTAAGCCACTATAAAGTGCGCCTTGGCGCGTTGCATCAAGGGTAATTACATCAACAACTTTTGTAAGCTCTGGTTGTTGTTTTTTAAGAAGCTCGCCATATTCTTTAAGTAACACAGCATTGCGTACACTTCCATTATCGAGTGCAGTACCAAGCTGAGACAGCTCCGTATCTGCCTTTTTAATAGACTCTTGAATTGTTTGTTGCAGCTGCTCTTCTTTCGATTGACAACCCATAAGCACTGCGAACAAACAAAACAGGCTTATAAGTTTCCAAGCTTTAATATTCGACATTCATGTCACCTGATTTACTAAATTAACGCAGCTAGTTTTACACAGGTCACTTATTAAACCAAGAATGAAATTGCAACAAAATGAGAAGAAGTAGCTAGCTTTTAAATCCGACTGTGATTTAGTGAAGATATTGAGCTGTATCGCCAAGGTTAGAATTGAAGTAGAAGCTTTATAAGGGTACTTTCAGTGCTTTTACGTTGGGAGTCGCGCTCGCCCGACCTACGAGATGGATGTTGCTGTGAGTGGATGTTAATTACGCGTATTTTACTTTTCTGTAGACGTAAAAAAGCCCGAATCGTTAGATTCGGGCTTTCTACAATGTGAAGTCGGTGCGCTACGCAGTAGAATGTCGTAGTGCCCACAGCGGTAGAAAGTCACAGTGAAATGCTACACTATCTTTGTGTCGCGATATGAGTGTGTGTTAATTACGCGTATTTTACTTTTCTGCAGACGTAAAAAAGCCCGACTATTTCTAGTCGGGCTCTCTACAATTTGAAGCCTGGTAATGTCCTACTTTCACATAGCAAATGCTACACTATCATCGGCGCTGTTTCGTTTCACTACTGAGTTCGGCATGGAGTCAGGTGGGTCCAAAACGCTATTGTCACCAAGCAAATTTGGGCGTTAATACGTATTTCTGCGCATTAACTGAATTTGGAAAATATCTGATAATATTTTTTAAGTCTTTCTAAGTAATATCTACTTTAGTTATATTAACTTCTTCGCGTGTTTCACTATCACATAAAACGCGTTTGGCGTTGTATGGTTAAGCCTCACGGGTAATTAGTACAAGTTAGCTTAATGGCTCACACCACTTCCACATCTTGCCTATCAACGTTGTAGTCTTCAACGGCCCTTCAGAGACTTTAAAAGTCTAGTGAGAACTCATCTCGAGGCCTGCTTCGCGCTTAGATGCTTTCAGCGCTTATCAGTTCCGAACGTAGCTACCGGGCAATGCCATTGGCATGACAACCCGAACACCAGCGGTTCGTTCACTCCGGTCCTCTCGTACTAGGAGCAACCCCTCTCAATTCTCAAACGCCCACGGCAGATAGGGACCGAACTGTCTCACGACGTTCTAAACCCAGCTCGCGTACCACTTTAAATGGCGAACAGCCATACCCTTGGGACCGACTTCAGCCCCAGGATGTGATGAGCCGACATCGAGGTGCCAAACACCGCCGTCGATATGAACTCTTGGGCGGTATCAGCCTGTTATCCCCGGAGTACCTTTTATCCGTTGAGCGATGGCCCTTCCATTCAGAACCACCGGATCACTATGACCTACTTTCGTACCTGCTCGACGTGTCTGTCTCGCAGTTAAGCTGGCTTCTACCATTACACTAACCGTACGATGTCCGACCGTACTTAGCCAACCTTCGTGCTCCTCCGTTACTCTTTAGGAGGAGACCGCCCCAGTCAAACTACCCACCAGGCACTGTCCGTAACCCCGATTCAGGGGCCAACGTTAGAACATCAAAACTACAAGGGTGGTATTTCAAGGTTGACTCCACAACAACTAGCGTCGCTGCTTCAAAGTCTCCCACCTATCCTACACATGTAGGTTCAATGTTCAGTGCCAAGCTGTAGTAAAGGTTCACGGGGTCTTTCCGTCTAGCCGCGGGTACACAGCATCTTCACTGCGATTTCAATTTCACTGAGTCTCGGGTGGAGACAGCGTGGCCATGGTTACACCATTCGTGCAGGTCGGAACTTACCCGACAAGGAATTTCGCTACCTTAGGACCGTTATAGTTACGGCCGCCGTTTACCGGGGCTTCGATCAAGAGCTTCTCCCTAAGGATAACCCCATCAATTAACCTTCCGGCACCGGGCAGGTGTCACACCGTATACGTCATCTTGCGATTTTGCACAGTGCTGTGTTTTTAATAAACAGTCCCAGCCACCTGGTCACTGCGGCTCCCGTCCGCTTAGAGAGCAAGTCTCATCACAGATAGGAGCGTACCTTCTCCCGAAGTTACGGTACGATTTTGCCTAGTTCCTTCACCCGAGTTCTCTCAAGCGCCTTAGTATTCTCTACCTGACCACCTGTGTCGGTTTGGGGTACGATTCCATATAATCTGAAGCTTAGAGGCTTTTCCTGGAAGTATGGCATCAGCAACTTCATCACCGTAGTGACTCGTCTCGTGTCTCAGGTTTAATGTTCGTCCGGATTTACCTAAACAAACGCCCTACTCACTTTCACATAGACTACCAACGCTATGCTTGCTTAGCCTGCTCCGTCCCCCCATCGCAATTATATCGAGTACAGAAATATTAATCTGTTTCCCATCGACTACGCCTTTCGGCCTCGCCTTAGGGGTCGACTTACCCTACCCTGATTAACATGGGATAGGAACCCTTGGTCTTCCGGCGTGGGAGTTTTTCACTCCCATTATCGTTACTCATGTCAGCATTCGCACTTCTGATACGTCCAGCATACCTCCCGGTACACCTTCAACCGCTTACAGAACGCTCCCCTACCACTCAGAATAAATTCTGAATCCGCAGCTTCGGTGCATAGTTTAGCCCCGTTACATCTTCCGCGCAGACCGACTCGACCAGTGAGCTATTACGCTTTCTTTAAAGGATGGCTGCTTCTAAGCCAACCTCCTGGCTGTCTGGGCCTTTCCACATCGTTTCCCACTTAACTATGACTTTGGGACCTTAGCTGGCGGTCTGGGTTGTTTCCCTCTTCACGACGGACGTTAGCACCCGCCGTGTGTCTCCCGGATATTACTTTACGGTATTCGGAGTTTGCAAAGGGTTGGTAAGTCGGGATGACCCCCTAGCCTTAACAGTGCTCTACCCCCGTAAGTATTCGTCCGAGGCTCTACCTAAATAGATTTCGGGGAGAACCAGCTATCTCCCGGTTTGATTAGCCTTTCACTCCTAGCCACAGGTCATCCCCTAACTTTTCAACGTTAGTGGGTTCGGTCCTCCAGTTGATGTTACTCAACCTTCAACCTGCCCATGGCTAGATCACCGGGTTTCGGGTCTATACCTTGCAACTATTCGCCCAGTTAAGACTCGGTTTCCCTACGGCTACCCTATTCGGTTAACCTCGCTACAAAATATAAGTCGCTGACCCATTATACAAAAGGTACGCAGTCACCCAACAAGTGGGCTCCTACTGCTTGTACGTACACGGTTTCAGGTTCTATTTCACTCCCCTCACAGGGGTTCTTTTCGCCTTTCCCTCACGGTACTGGTTCACTATCGGTCAGTTGGGAGTATTTAGCCTTAGATGATGGTCCACCTATATTCAGTCAAAGTTTCACGTGCTCCGACCTACTCGATTTCACTTAAAATGTCTTTTCATGTACGGGACTATCACCCTGTATCGTGGCGCTTTCCAGCAGCCTTCCATTAACACATAATAAGCTTAAGGGCTGTTCCGATTTCGCTCGCCGCTACTTTCGGAATCTCGGTTGATTTCTTTTCCTACGGGTACTTAGATGTTTCAGTTCTCCGCGTTCGCCTCGTTAACCTATGTATTCAGTTAACGATACCTGCAAGCAGGTGGGTTTCCCCATTCGGAAATCCTAGTCTCAAGCGCTTTTTACTAGCTTGACTAGGCTTATCGCAAGTTAATACGTCCTTCATCGCCTCCAACTGCCAAGGCATCCACCGTGTACGCTTAGTCACTTAACCATACAACCCAAACGGGTCTTTGTTTTGTGACAGTTTAACTTCGCCAGAAGTCAATATTGAATACTAAAGTAGATACCAATCAAT